>CAXXLJ010000001.1:0-37277 GCA_963662995.2 Candidatus Nitrosopumilus sp.
CTTGCGAATCAGACTGTTTACATGATGCCTGATTCGCATATGTTATGGGGGCTGTTCGGGATCAGAGAGTACGGCCTGTATGCAACATGACTGGAAGGTAAGCTGCGTCATGGCATTCTGCCTCTCTGTACCATCCGATAGCATGACCCTGACAATCATCCATTCGTTGTATGCCAGCAGGGAATAGTAAAAGCAGAGCATGCGAGCCGCCATGTCCGGTATTCTGGTCTTTGCCCGCATCGTTTCCACCAATCTGTATCCTGTCTCAACACCCCAACGTTTTGTGTATTTTTTTACGTCAATTGTCAGGTCGTTTGTGGCAAACCCTATGAATTTTTGCTCGGGCATCGTTGCGTCTTTGTTGTTCTTGCGCTTCTCTATTCTCATGGTAAAATCCACCATGCCAGTATGTCCCTGTAGCGTGGCCTGAGATGTTGCATTCCTTGTATTTTTGTCATATTCCCGCAGTGCGGCGATGACCCCGCTGGAATTCCTGCACGGCATCAGGTATGTCACATTATTGTTGAGTAGCGCAATTATTGTATCCACTGAGAAAAATTCCCTGTCCAAAAGGACCAACCTTATCTTGGCACCTGTTTTTTTAACGGATTTCAGGATTCTGTCCACAAAATCAGGCACGGAATCACCCATTTCCAGGTATTGCGCACCCAGATGTATCTTCAGTGATTTGTCCACACACTGGGCAGTCATGTATCGCTCAAATAATTTGGTGCCGTTCTTGTAGCGGGATCGTGTGAGCTCTTTGCCGGGTTTTTTGTCATACCTTGGGATAAGGTGCATGTCAATTGCAATTGTTATCCCCTTCTTTGGAACCATTCCGAGGCGTACCATTTTTTTAAACTGTTGCGTCACCTGCATGTCAAACACATTCTGGACCTCTGCCACAACCGGGCTTTTGAGCATGCTTGCAAACCACCTGTCCGAGGGCTCTTTCCTGCCTCCTAGGCTCTTTCTTGCATTGGCACATCCGCCTACAGATGAATCCTGAATTGCCGCATTTATGATCCCTGCATTAAGCGTGTTCATATCAAAGATGGTATTATGATGTCCGGGCATTGTTGTACACGACAACATGGGACACAGGCCCGTCACAACATCTTGATATAGACGTTTGTTGTTTACCATATTACGGATCTGGTTTGTTTTTTGTTTGGACAACGTTAAACTACTGGATCCGTCACATTTAGCTTTTTTGGTTGGAATATGCTTCCGGTATGGGATAACTCAGTTTAGTTAACCTACATTTCGCTTAACTGATGATTGTAATGCATGCATTCCAACCATACCATGACATCAAGATGATGTGTTATGGTTACACAATGCTATAACATTCGCACAAAGAAGAGGCAGACAAGACTACATTCTTGGTACTAGCACAAGGTTGCACGATAGGCAGCATATATGATATTTGTGGACCTGTGTTCCACTGCTATGCCATACAAATTACTCTCTTCCACGTCCACCGTATCCGTGATGCGGTGTTGTAATGCGGTGTTGTAATGCGGTGTGGCTTGTTATGCTATTGATTTATCTCTGATTCCATCGTGGTGATCTTGTCCATAAGCTCGTCAAGGTCTACGGGCTTTGGAAGGAATGAGTGCACTCCCTTGTCGATGAGTTCTTGGATCTGGTTTGCATCATTTGAGGATGCAGAGAAAACCACGACGCGTTGCTTGTTTATGAGTTTTTTTTCTACAAGATCATCTATCACATCAATACCTGAAAAGTCAGGCATGGATAGATCGAGTAGCACCATATCATACTGGTTGGTAGTTATCATCTCTACTCCCTGCTTGCCGTTATTTACAGACTTAAACTCGTGACCCATACTGGTCACGGCCAGCTCTACAAACGTGCGAATGTCATCATTGTCATCAATTTGTAGAATTTTCATTATGCTTGCTATTCTCTGGTAGAATAAAATAAAAGTTACTGCCTTTGCCCACTGTACTCTCTACGTATATCTCTCCTCCTAGACCATTGACAATCCCCCTGCATATGGCTAGGCCTAGACCTGTACCGCCGTGCTTTCTAGTATGACTCGTATTTGCCTGATAGAACTTTGTAAACAATTGCTTCTGCTTCTCTGGTGGTATGCCGCACCCATTGTCTTGTATGGAGAATTTTATGGTGCCGTCTATCTTTTCTGCCGTAACCGTGATCTTGCCTGTACCCTTTGGGATAAAGTCTACTGCGTTGTACACTAGGTTTGTAATGACCTGTTCAAGCCTGCTTGTATCACTTATAATCTTGATCTCCAACCCCTCTCCCCTTGCATCGAATTGTCCTTTCACACTACAGTGGACTGTGATGTCCTTCTCTTGCGCCGCAATCCGAAATGATTTGTTTATCCTCTCAAGCAGCACGTTGACTGACATCTCTTGGAGGTCAAACCTCATCTTCTCCAACTCCAATTTATGAGCATCAAGCATATCTACTATCAATTTGCGCAGCCTCTGTGCGTTTGAGAGTATGGTTGTCACTGCATCACGCTGTTTGTCATTGAGATCGCCCAGCAGTTTTGGTCGTCCAAGTGCCTGTGCAAACCCGATGATCGGGGTAAGGGGTGACTTTAACTCATGCGTGACCACAGATAGAAATTCCTCCTTCATCCTGTCGGTCTTTTCCTGTTCGCTGAGCAAGTGTTTGGTGTCAAAGAGTTCTGTAGCATCTTTTATCACTACATTTCTTCCAATCATGTTGTTTTCATCATCATAGATGTTTGTGGGTGTCAGTATGGATGGGAAGATTGATCCATCCTTTCTCTTCATCCAGATCTCTGTTGTCTTGCCCTTGCCGGTGCGCCTCCAGTCTGACATGTTTCTGCGCAGTGCGTCAACACTCTTGTCTGCGGTGTGTTCGACAAGATTCCTGCCCAACACCTCTCTCTTGCTAGTAAATCCCATCTTTTTGATGTAGGTCATGTTACAGTCTATGATGGTTCCATTGTAGTTTACGGTTCTGTAAAGATCAGGCGAATTCTCGTAGAGGCTTTCATATTTCTTTATCCTGACTAACTTTTGAAGGGATTCCAACTCTGTCATGTGCATCATAATCGCTGACATCTCGGTGATGTTGCCAGATTTGTCGGCGCGGCCAGTTATACGTGCGATCAACTCCATCATGTTTCCTTGCTTGGTCATGATTCTTATCATGCATGTGGTCTGTACAGGATTCTTCCACCACTCTTCAAACATCGCACGTTCCATGGCCTTGATATCTGGCGGCATATGCGTATCAATGTGTGTTCCCACCACCTCTTGAATTGAGTCATGGCCGAGCTTCTTTACATATGTCTCGTTACAACGTGTGATGATTCCCTCTTTGTTTACAGATCGGTACAGCCTAGGTAGAGTTTTCCTGATATGTGGATGCATGTCGTGGTCTGCATTGCACTTGGCATAGATAAAATGTGTCAGAAGATCCGTAGTGACGCGGTGGCTCTTGTCTTGGCCTTGCATGTTGGTAGTAGGTTCCATGTGTATGCCCTACCTATTATCAAGGCATGATGCATATTTAGATTATTATTTTATAATGTTGTGCGAATGTTCATAGTCATCTAGATTGGCAGTCAGATTCTTTATGGTGGTCTTGATCTCTACAAGATCTATATCTGTACCGCCATTGGATTTTCCCGTTATGACTGCTTTCTCTATTGACGTAAACAACTTCTCTATATTCTCTACCAGCATCGGATCAAGTACATCTATGGATACTCCTAGTACTGCCTGTCCTTTTTGTAGTATCTGTACCAAATCATGCGTCTTGGCATCTGCAATCTGTCTTTGTTTTTCGTTATCACTATTTGCAAACCTGTTGATTATTCCTATACAGAGCAACAATGAACTGAAATGGTTTTTTAGCGCCTGAATCACATATGTCTCACGCCTGTCGCGCAACTTTTTTTGCTCTATAATGATCTGATTAATCTGAAATCTGGCTTCATCGATCTTTTTGTTGCTGTGCATAGAGATGTAGTGGAATAAGAGTGCCAATACCATGCCACACACCACGTCCCCTACTATTAGGGCAAGCCATCCTGATATGTCGCACTCGTGATGGATTGTCAGTAAGTCACAGTTTTCAGCACTATGCTCTACACTGATAAATAATACTATGAATACGAATGATATTGCTGCTACAAATACTAACAGAAACCGGTGGTTGTGTATTCGGGATCTGGTTGATATGTAAGGATTAGTGTCGGCAGACACGAATTTTATCACCTATAATAACGGTTTTATTTTTTTGAGGCATCTTGTCTCAAAGTGTGTTGCAATAGTGGTTCATTTGTATTTATCGCTACACAAATCTCAGTACTCCTCATGATGGGCTGTCCACCATTACTCTTCATGCTTACCGCTCTTGGTATGGTTTGTTGTCCAATGGACCATGCCGTTTACACATAACATGGTGCCCAGATCATGCAGGAGGCTACTGTGTTGCCGGATTTATTCGTGGCACAATCCTTGTGCCTTCTTGCATGATCACATCAACTACATTTCTGCTAGTTTGTATTTCATACAACGATCTTGCTGTTGCATGTTACACACACATGACCTGCAAGTGGCCTAATAGGCATCTGTGACGCGCAACAGGCTGTACAGGATTGTGTGGTAGTGCTGATATCTTCATCTCCCATACGTAGTGATACTGTCTTCAAGCTCCATATTACAAGCCATGGTCCCTGCTTGTTTACTGGCGTGCCTGGTTATTTCTTCTGCTTTGAGATCACATGCCCACATTCTGCCATGGGGGGGGTCGTCCCTGCCATCCGTACGTGATCATGGTTCAGTGGGCTGTGATTTATTAACAATAGGTATGTTGTATGTATATCTCACAAGAATGTTAAAATTCAGGCATTTTCAGTACCAACTTGATGTCTAAGGAGGAGAAGAAGGATGACAAGGACAATACCAAATCCTCAGATACTGCCAAGACGGAAGCCTCGGCTGCCAACAAGAAGGCAAAGGCGCTTGCAGATGCATCTGCTAAAGCAGCAGCAGCTGCAAAAGCAGTTGAAGACGCAGAAAATGCCGTAAGGGAGGCAATGGCAAAGGCACATGCTGCCAAGGCAGACGTAGAGGCTGCTGCAGAAGAGGAGTACAAGGCTATTGCGGCGCTGTCGGGTGCATCCCCTGCAAAAAAATCCACATTTACTTACAAACGTGATGCTGATGAGATCTTTCGTCGTGATATGGGTGAGCCAGAGTTCTTTTTGAACAAAGAGGATAGATTCCAGAGGCCAGTCCTTACAGCCGAACAGCAAGAGTCTCTTACACGTGAGGTAGAGATCCCAAGGGATCAGACGCCACCATATGTCCCTACCAATGTTCTGAGTCCTGAGTTTGGCGGCATGTCAAATTATGAGAGGGGCGTAAACGAGTTTCTAGACGAGACCCGAGATGATCTTGAAAGGCTCAGGTATAGCCCGGATGCCACGGAGAGACAGATAAAAGATGCAGAGGACAAGGTGACATATCTAGAGTCCTTACATGAAAACTTTTTTGTAGGGATGAATGTATTTCGTACCGCCAAGGGTGGCAGGGACAGATTGGGAGCCAAGTGAGGAGTGGTATGATGGCTGAATCCAACTACAACACCATAAATTTTGATATCATGAATACAAGAATTACATTCAAGAATATCCCTTTATACGCACTATCAAAATTCATCTTTAAGGATGTGGGAGCTGCATACGAAGTGTTCAAAAACATCCCTGGGATCGACGAGTGCATCATAATACAGACTGCGAGCAGGGTCGAAGTATTCACCGTGAGTAATGTGGGGGAGGGTGACTCGCCTGATGCTAGGCGTGCCGCAGGCAAGGTTCTCATTATGAACCAGATCAAGAACGCATGGGCATCCCTTGTATCCTTGGATCGATGGGACATAGATCACATTGATCAAACCATTGAGGTGTACAAAGGAGATGACGTTTACATGCATCTGTTGCGACTAGCATCAGGACTAGACTCTGTCGTAGTGGGAAAAGAAGAGATATTCAACGAGGTAGAACAGTCCCTTGCCGACGCAAAAGATGCAGGCGCATCAGGAAAGATACTAAACAAGCTGTTTGAGAATGTAATCCGACTAGTCACCAAGATAAGGAACACCACCAACATAGGCAAGGATGTAGTATCACTTGGTGACATTGCTGTAAAGTTGGTAAGTGAAAAGGTGGGGTTGGACACAAAGAAGAAAGTACTGATCATAGGGACGGGCGAGCAGGCAGCCATGATTGCAAAGACCCTCAAAAAGCATGGCATGGCCTTTAGTATTACAAGCCGTATCATTGAACGAGCTACGGGCTTTACAGAGATCCTTGGTGGTACTCCAGAAGACTTTATTGATGTCCTGGCAGGGTTTGACAAGTATGATGTCATATTTGTGGCTACTACGGCCGACTATTTTCTAATCACATATGAGAGAATCAGGTTGGTGATGGAGGAGAAGAAGAAAGGTACACTGATACTTGATCTATCTGATCCTAGGACGGTTGACGAGGGCATCACCACACTTCCAGGAATCAAGTTGTTGTTTAGGGATCAGGTCTTTGAGATCTATGAAGAGAATGTCAGGACAAGAAAGGGAATCGTACCGGCAGTAGAGAAGATCATTGAAAAGGAGCTTCCGATCTTGTCAACTAGGATGAGGGTCCTGGATACATGATCGTCATGTTATATACCATGCTTTCGTAACAGAAACTGCATTATGACTTCTTTGGAATAATCTATTCCGTGTTCATCGTCGGTATGTTTTTGAAATCTGTTTATGACTTGTTCAACCTCTCCGTCTGCCACAAAATCACACTCAAAACCATAGTCTCTGCACTTGAGTTTTGCCATGCCCAAAGAAAAAGATAATCAATATAAAAATCCAAAGGATAACATTATTGCACAAATTCTAGATGTCGGTAGTCTGTAATGTCACTGAGTGAATGGACTGGTTGCGCCCAAAGATTACATTATACCGCCTTGCAAGTACCATCATGATAGATTGATGCATGGATTGCTCTGCCTGCATCTGTTGCTGATGTCACCATCATCATCATTGTCGTCATCATTGTTGCCATCATTGTCGCCATCACCATGTCCTGCCAATGCTATGATACAAACGGCACAGCCACACAAGAATGAATTAGAATGGTGGGGAAAGCCTATTGCGTGGTGTAAGTTTTGATACAAGTTCGTTGCCACACCCCCGAACCCTTAGACTAGCCACAATTCGTCATGGTGTTGTCATGCTTGCATGAACTCTTTTGCAAGCAACCAGATAACACACACAAATATGGTGATGCTCTATAATAATGCATAACTTGTTGTTGTGCAATCAGATGGGGCAAGAGTAATAGGATGATGGCGTCTATGTTTGGTACTATCCATACGACTCGAACTTTATTCCAAAGCTTCCGTCTGGATTCTTTTCTTGTTCTGTGACAAAACCTTTCGAGCCCACAAAACTCACCACTCCATCAATTGTACCCTGATACCCACAGATGTATATGATTGTATTTTCGGGGGTGATCTCTTCACCAACCATCTCCTCGACCGGCGACAGACCTGTCTTTTTATCGGGTTTGAAGAACGATTCTACCCTCCCAACGTGGCCGGACCAAGATCTGTTGAAGAATTCCTTGGGCCTGCTTATGGCTGCCTTATATCTAAAGTTCCACTGATCCCTGCCCCTCCTTTCACTTTCCATCTCCATGTCGGTCATGAAGCGCTTGTAGCTTAGCTCGTCTACATAACTTGCTCCATGCAGTACTATCAACTCTCTTTTGTCCTTGTTGGCGTGGAAGTGTTTGACGAATCCTATGAACGGTGCAAGGCCTGTTCCGCCCCCTACACAAATGACACGCCGCATGTCTCTCTCTCCATTATGCAGCGTGTCACTGATCTGCAGTGCCGCCCCTGTTGGACTGCCTAGTTGTACTACGTCGCCCACGTTTGCATAGAATAACTCCGTAGTGACACGGCCAGGCAGCGGCCTTCTTACCCATCTTATCAGGAATTCATAATAATCTTTATTCTGCTCATGTGATGCTATAGAGTATGCCCTTCGGACAATCTTCTTCTCAGAGGGTATGGGGAGCCCTATGGTAAGGAATTGCCCCGTCTTGTATTCTGGTACACCCGTCTCTGGAACTAGTCGTATAATGACTAAATCTTCTTTTAGCAGCTCCAAGTATGTGACCGTGGCTTTGGTCTCAGTTACCATCCAAGGTATTTTTGCCTTGTTATGATAAATATATTTCTGTCAAATAATGATATTTTCATGGTGTATGCAGCTTTTCTCTTGTATGTGGTGCTTGACAATATGTTGCTACCATACCATGCATGGAATGCAGGCAGATGTGGGATAGTCTGCAGTGATGCTTATGTTTGTGACATGTGATTATGTGCATGCAGCCTGTGTGCTTGAAGATCTTTGAATACAGAAACAAATCTTGGATGCTTTCATGATGACTTGTTTTCTTCAGGCATGGCATCAACGGTGCACACTTTTAGATTTAAATTATACTGAAATACCAAATCCTACATGTCGACCGAAACCAGAGACACTATATTCATTGGTAAGAAGCCACTGATGGCATACGTAACATCTACGTTAATTCAATTGGCAAATCTACCATCCGTCCACATCAAAGCTAGGGGACTCAGCATATGCCGTGCTGTAGACGTCGTTCAAATCATTTCACGAAAGACAGCCAATGCCGATTACTCCATAGGTGACATAAAGATTGGCTCAGAACAGCTAGAGTCACAAGACGGCAAGACACGAAACGTCTCAACCATAGAGATTGAAGTAAAGAGAAATACTGCATAGGCTACATTTCTTTACTTGAAATTTTTTCATTTATCCCATTGTTTTAACAATTAGCAGTATTGATCTTTGTAGGGTTTACAGCGCGATGTGGTGCTGTATGACTGAACTATGCCCCATGATGGGAGTGATCCCCCACTAATTGATTTGTTAAAAGAGTCCCCTGTTACACAATCAAGTCCTTGAGGATGCGTACTTGTTCTCCATGTCTTTGTACTGTTGCAGTCCTACCAACTCGTTGAACTGGTCAAATTGCATCATTCTTCTTTTGGACTTTGTGGTAGTGCCCGTCTCGTGCAGTTCTCGGAGTGTCTGGGCGGTGGCAAATGCATTTGCAAACAGTACTGCTAGTGGATACAGCGCCACCCTGAATCCCATCTTGCGCAACTCTTGTGCTTGTACGATTGGTGTGATGCCTCCTTCTATCATGTTTGCCACGAGTGGTGCCCTTATCGATCTGCCTATCTGTTTCAATTCGTCTACTGTTCTCGGCGATTCGATAAATATTGCATCTGCACCAGTCTTTTTGTTTTGAAGTCCACGCTCAATTGCTTCGTCTAATCCTGATGTGGTCCTGGCATCGGTCCTTGCAACGATGACAAAGTCCTTGCTTTGCCTAGCATCAATTGCCGCTGCGAGTTTTTGTGTATATTCTTCTTGTGGTATGATCTCCTTTCCACTCATGTGACCGCATCTCTTGGGCCATTTTTGATCCTCTAGGAATATTCCAGCAGCCCCGGCGGACTCTAGTTCTCTGACAATCTTCCACACGCTTAGCGCATTTCCATAACCAGTGTCCGCGTCCACGATCACAGGGATTGATACTGCACTGCATATTCTTCTGGCATTGTCTACTGTTTCTGTGCCTCCGAGAAATCCATAGTCTGGCATTCCCAACAGTGATGCAGATGTTCCATAGCCAGTCTGAAACGTGGCCTCAAAGCCGGTATTCTCTACAATCTTTGCGCTCATGGCATCATACACTCCTGGTACCACTAGGATGTCATCTCCCTTCAGCATACTGCGCAGCTTCACAGCACTACATGGCATGTGAACTATATGACGCTTTTGTGTGGTCTGTGTTTGCCAACAAATCACGAATTTGGAAATGGATTCTTGTTTTATCTTTGTAGTATGGTATGTCTAAGCGAATCTGAAACATCTTTTGCATCTTATGAAACGTGTCTTATATTATACGACAAACACTATTACACAAATTCATACACGTCAACCCATCCTCACCGTCACACTGCCCAACTTTTAGAATTATTCTACCTTGATCTGTTTTTGCTTGTTTGCGCTCTTTTTATCTGCTGAGTCACTATCATCATCATCATCACCATCACTGTCTCTTTTGTTGGCATCCTTTTTTCCCTTGTCACCACCATCCTTCTCTATTTGGTCAATCTTTTTGAGCTCGTCTTGAAGGAACTGCCTGTATTTTTGTATATTCTCTTCTTTCATGTATGATGCATTTGAGCTGATGGCAAGGCCCATTATGATGATCTTGTCAATTATGTCCGCCGTGACAAACTTGCCTACGTTGCCCAACCTGGCAAGCACATCGATCTGTTTGTTTATGTTTTCTCTTATCTTGTCAATATCCTCTGCCATCTCTGTGCCCTTTTTTGTAATAGTGTACTTTCCGTTCTCTGCCTCGTCTACAAGTCCCTCGTCTAGCAGCCTGCCCAAAAGTGGATATATCAGGCCCGGTGATGGCTTCCAAACTCCTTTGCTGTGTTTTGTGGCATAGTCGATGATCTCTTTTCCTGTATGTGGACTTTCTCTCAACAGATTTAGTATGAACTGCCTTGAGAATCCCCTTGGGACAGCACTTGCTACTTTTTTGAACCATATGTTGCCCATACAATCATATCGCTAGCGATATATTTTAATCTTCGGCGTCTGCTGGTCTGTTTCACAATCCCAAACCATAGGTACGATTCGCCTATTCTTCAACAAACATCTAGATACACTTGAGAGAATTATGAAACAGACTAGTGTCTGCATAAGCATTTTGTATGCAAGACTTGACTAGGATCAGAAGATGCTTGACAGGTATGTGCCTGAAATATAATGCGACTTGAGCATGTATGATAAATTTACATATCCGGCTGGCCCATCTGGCTGGACGCCGTACTTGATTGCACCTGTATTAGAATAAATTCTGGCCTGAGATTCTAGACCACATATGTATGACGTGTATGTCTACCATATCCATTCATACCATGATGTGATTTGACATGAACAGAATTTGTATCTATATTCCTTGATGCGCGCGGGGGAAGGACAGAACAAATCATGTATGCTGATTTCACTATGACTGTTAACGTCTATGGGTTACTACATATTTAACCCGTATGTAGCCAAATTTGACTGGAATGGTCGACTCAATAGACTTTGATCTGATCGTGTGCGGCTCTGGCCTTGCAGGTCTACGGGCTGCAATATCTGCTGCCAAGAAAGGGCCCAGTCTTAAGATAGGCATCGTCTCCAAACTACAGGTAATGCGCTCGCATTCTGTGTCTGCTGAAGGGGGGACTGCTGCTGTATTGTTTGAGGACGAGGGTGACACGATAGAGTCGCACATTTATGATACTGTAAAGGGAAGTGACTTTCTTGCGGATCAAGATGTGGCAGAGAAACTCTGCATAGAGATACCGAGGGAGGTATATCAACTGGAGCATTGGGGGATGCCATGGTCTAGAAGGAAGGATGGCCGTGTGGATCAGAGAAACTTTGGTGGTTACAGCTTTCCTAGGGCTACATACGCGTCAGACAAGGTGGGCTTTTTTGAGATGCAGACCCTGTACGATACGTGCCAGAAATTTGACAATATAGAGTACCTCAACGAGTGGTTCGTTACATCCATCATACATGATGGAAAACAATTCATGGGCCTAACTGCCATAGAACTGTCCTCTGGCACATTCTATGTGATCAGGGGTGGCGCATTGATTATCGCCACAGGCGGAGCGGGTCGTTTGTACAGTTTTTCAACATATGCCCTATCTTCTACTCCAGACGGCCTAGATATGGGTCTGCGTGCTGGCATGGCACTCAAGGATATGGAGTTTGTTCAGTTTCATCCTACAGGCATCATGCCATCCGGCATCTTGATCACTGAAGGTGCAAGAGGAGAGGGTGGATACCTACTAAACAACAAGGGAGAGAGATTCATGAAAGAGTACGCGTCCAACAAGATGGAGTTGGCGCCGCGTGATATAGTATCAAGATCAATAATGACAGAGATCCAATATGGTAGGGGATTCAAGCATGAGACTGGTGCAGATTGTGTAAAACTTGATCTGCGACACGTAGGAGATGAGCGTATCAAGGAACGACTAGGTGGAATACGTGAGATATCTATAAAGTTCTCTGGAATAGATCCAGCTCAAGATCTCTTGGATGTCCGGCCCGTATGCCATTATATGATGGGCGGCTTGCATTCTGATATTGACGGAGCAACGGAGATACGTGGTGTCTGGGCAGCAGGCGAGGCAGCATGTAACAGCGTGCATGGTTCCAACAGATTGGGGGCAAATTCTACATCCGAATGCATAGTGTGGGGGAGGATTACCGGAGAGATGGCGGCAGAGTATATCATGAACAACAAGAATAGTAGTGGCGCTGCGCTATCTTCAACTCCGTGGCCCCACCATCTGGTTGCGGCAGAGGAGAAGCGAATCTATGATGGTATATTCAGGGGGAGAGGTGATGTCAACCCCTACGAGATTAGACAGCAACTTACCGACATCATGAATGAAAAGGCATACGTATATCGCAACGAAGCTGATCTCGCAGAGGGACTGCGCAGGATCAGATCCCTCAAAAACCAAGCATGGAAACATGTAGATGACAGCGCTAAGGAATACAATACCAACTTTTCAAACGTGATGGAGATTGATTCTATGTTCCGTGTGGCTGAGATTATCCTTGTTGGGGCGATCAACAGAAAAGAGTCGCGCGGGGCGCATGCTAGAACTGACTATACAAAGCGTGATGATGTAAACTTTTTACATCACACACTTGCCTACCATGGTCCAGAGAAACCCCTCATGAGGACGTATCCAGTCACTATTACCCGGTACAAGCCGGTGGAGAGAAAATACTAAGATGACACGTGACGATCATCGCGAAGGTATCAAAGGAATGGCCAATCCCGGGCGTTATGGAATAGAGCGTGTTGCATACTGGCTAATGAGGCTCAGCGGACTGGGCTTGCTTGCATACTTTATTGCACACATCTATGAGACCAGTAATATCCTGCGTGGGCGTGTGGGCTGGGATGATGTGTTGGCCATGACCCAGACTGTAGAGGGCCACATAATACTATCTATAGTGATCGGGATGTGTGTGTTTCATACGGTCAATGGGATCAGGGTCATGCTAGGGCATGGTGGTGTGGGGGTTGGTAGACCCACTAGGCCAGACTATCCGTATGAGCCCGCCTCACAGAATTACAGGCACAAGATGGGTATCTATTCGGCGATCATCTTGGCGGCAATTGCCATGATGTACGGACTAGCTGTGATGTTTGGAGAGTGATGGGTGAATGATTATGGATATGCTTGTGCTGATGACAACGATGACTACAACGATGACTACAACGATGACTACAACGATGACTACAACGATGACTACAACGATGACTACAACGATGACTACAACGATGACTACAATATCTGACTCAACCATGCACGCAATCGGGAGGGTACAATAATCATGAGAGAGAGCACCATGATGAAGATTCACTATGGTACTGCTCTAGCAGCCGTGGCCTTGGTTGCGATACACGTCCTCATGCGCATGACTACGGGATTTGCAGAGTCGTTACAGTATGAGACCGTCCTCGCAAACTACAAATTTCTTCCTTATGCACTCATGTTGGAACTGATCTTGATACTTCTTTCCATACATGGCTTTAACGGACTGCGTGTCATCCTGTTGGAGTTGAAGCAAGGTCCCACGTATGAGAAAGCGGTCTCATATGGATGCCTTGGGGCTATGTTTGTACTCATAGCGTACGGGTCAAGAACAATTATTATGACCAACATGGGGATGGTATAGGTGACGATACAATGGCGGCAATAGTGACTGTCCCCTCAAAAGAGATGACATCAGGTAGCAGCGCTGCAGGACATACGTCTACATCACCGCGACAGATTACATTGAGGATATCTAGATGTAATCCTGCTCATGGTGATGACGGGGCAAGATTTGATGACTTTACAATGTCGTATGAAAAATGGACAACTGTTCTTGACGCAATTCTTGAGGTCAAGAATTATCTTGATCATTCTGTGGCGGTGCGTTACTCGTGCAGGCAGGCATCTTGCGGTTCATGCGGAATGATAATTAATGGCAAGCCTAGATTGGCATGTTTTACCAAGATAAGTGAATTGGATTCTGATGTTGTTACGGTCCAACCCATGAAGAACTTTCCAGTCATTCGCGATCTGGCGGTAAGCTTTGAGAAGATGTTTGCCGCGCATCGCTCCGTAAAGCCTTACATGATAAGCGACGATGCTGATCTTGACGAGCAGGGCGCAAAAGAACACATACAGTTACCCGAGCAACTAGATCAATACATACAGTTTACAAACTGCATAAAATGTGGCCTGTGCAACTCTGCGTGCCCCACAATGGCCACTGACTCCAAGTTTGTAGGCCCACAAGCGCTGGCGCAGGCATACAGATACGTTGCAGACAGCAGGGATCAGGGTAAGAGTTCCCGCCTGCCTATAATTGACGAGTCACATGGCATCTGGAGGTGCCACTTTGCAGGATCTTGCAGCCAGGTCTGTCCAAAGGGTGTAGACCCTGCCATGGGCATACAGATGCTTCGTGGATACATGCTGGGCTTTAAGGACTAGGACAAAGCGTGATTTTTTTGCGGTTGTACCTAGTGATGTGATGATCTCGTTCTGTAGTTTATCTATACATGATTTGATGTAACACATCGCCATTATGAAGTGGAATTTGGGGCATTAGGGCCCACCGAACTTCCAACTACATCATCACAGTAAACACGAGCGGGTGGCAGAAACAACGCAGAGAGTTGTAGTTAATGTTTTTGAGCATTTGGTGTTCTTTTGTAGACATGTATGTATTTTATTTCCTGGATAGAGTATATGCCATGGATCCCTCAAAGGTGGACTGGAACCATCCCAGCGTGAAATACCTTCTCAAGTGCTTTGAAGAGGCGACAAATGTCAGAGACAAAGAGAGTGAGCAGACGCGGGAGATGATGGAACAAGTGTTGGAGGAAAACAGGCAACTGCGCGAAGAGCTCGAGCAGCTGCGCGAGGAGAATGAGGCGATGCACAAGGAGTTCGAGCAGCTGCGCGGGGACAACAAGCAGGTAGTAGCTGGAAAGGAAAAAAAGCACGACTCCGGACGCGGGCACAACCACAGAAGCTACAACGTGAGGGAGATGAAGGGGTATCCGCAGATTAGGAGCGTCGACAAGAACGGCGGCACGAAGCGGCCGTCGCATAGGATCCCACCCACCGTAAACGACATCAGGCAGGCCGACCAGACCAAGTGCCCCAACTGCGGCGCGGAGCTCTCGAAGCCCACCGGAGAATACGAGCGGCTGTCCGAGGACCTGATCGAGTTCAAGTGGACGGTCACCAAATGGTGTGTCTCAAGAAGGTTCTGCAGGGGCTGCAACAAGCAGGTTACCCCGTACCTTGACGGCGTGCTTACCGGGGAGCATTTCGGGACAAACATCATGGCCATGGTGATAACCATGAAGTGCTCTAACGTGTCATTTGGCAAGATCAGAGACATGCTCCACATGTTTTATGGTATTAGCATCTCCACGTCCACGCTGAACCACTTTTGCGACGTGGTCGCCCGTGAGCTTGAGCCGCTGTACGACAAGCTCAAAAAGGCGCTCAAAAGGTACAGGGAGATTTACGGCGACGAGACGAGCTGGTTTGTCAACGGCATACGCAGGTGGGTCTGGGTGTTTGTCAGCAGCATGTCGAGCATATTCGTCATAGACAAGTCAAGAGGCAGGACCGTACCCATGGATGTGCTGAAAGGATTCACAGGAACCATCGTGAGTGACTCGTGGGGCCCGTGGAACTACGTGGGTAGCAAGCACCAAAAGTGCCTGCTGCACTACTTGCGCGACATGTACAGGACACTCGAGAAGAACAAGAGCAAAAAGTTTGTCAGATTCTTCAGGACGTTGTATAAAATACTCAAGGATGCCATAGAGCCCAGAAAGACTGACTGCAGGGACTCTACAGAGGATCAGAAACAGTCTGTGCAGAGACTCAAGAGTAGGGTGCACCGGCTGATAAACAAGGACCATACGGACAAGGACTGCAAGAGATACACAAAGCGCCTAAAGAGGGAGGTCGATTCACTCTTTACGTTCATAGAGCATGAGGGTGTGGACTATCACAACAACGTCAGCGAGCAGGCGCTGCGCAGGTTTGCAGAGGCCCGCAAGGTACTGTACGGGAGCAGGACAGAAAAGGGCGCCAAGAGGACTGCCGTGACCATGAGCATCCACGAGACATGCAAGAAGCGCGGCGTCAACTTTTACGAGTTTGTCCGCGACTATTTAGCCGGAAGGATAGATGACATTCCGAAGAAACGCATAGCTCACGCCACAACTACCATCACAACCATGGCCGCCTGAGGCGGTTCGTGCAACATTTTATACATCTGCATCCACCACACCCGCATCTGCATCCACCACACCCGCATCTGCATCCACCACACCCATATCTGAGCCATGGCGGCCGTCACGACTGCACGCGCATCGGGATTTGCCTTCTCTTGGTGAGCTGATTTTGGCCTCAAAAAAACCACTTCATAATGGCGATGTGTTACGATTTGATTAATTCTCTTTTTGTGTGCATGGACCGATTATTTTCACTACCTGTTTTGAGAGTTCTTCCATGGATGATCTGATTGCGTTCTGCCTAATGGAGAGATCTGTTCTGTATTTATTGATCATGTCGATCCTATGATTTATCATTCTCTTTTGTTCTGCATACCCAGAGGAACCGCAAGATCTTCTCTGATTGAGGGAAGTGACAACGGTGGCAGAGGAGATGATATCTGTCACAATTACAGGATCGACCTTGGTTCCAGATACCGATTTTTTTATTTGATCTGTTGTCAGTTTTGCAATGGATGTATTTGACTGATGCGCCAGCTGCACCAGGGTGCCAGATATCTTGTGGGTTACACGGAATGGTACCCCCTTCATGACCAAACCCTCCGCAATATCAAGAGCAATGAGGTTGCTTGACTCTGTAGCTCGCTTCATCCTCTTTTTGTTCACCTTGACAGTAAGCACGAGAGATCTGAACACGCGCAACGCGCCAATGGCAGTACTTGATGCGGTCCATGCTGGAGACTTTATCTGCTGCAGATCACGTCCATATCCTGATGCCAGTCCCTTTATTGTGGACAGGATTGCTGTAAGGTTGCCTATTGTATCTGCCGCCCTGCCTCTGGTCAGTTCTAAAATGTCAGGATTTTTCTTTTGTGGCATAACACTGGAAGGAGACGCAAACTCGTCTGCAAGCTCTATAAACGCAAATTCAGATGTGGACCACACCACAAAGTCTTCTGCGATCCTGCTCAAGTTGGTCATCATTATGGTGACCATGGCTACATATTCTGCCACAAAGTCGCGCGCACTTGTGGCATCTATACTGTTCTCTACAATTCCATCAAATCCCAACATCTTTGCTGTGTAATCTCTGTCGATGGGGATGCTTGTGCCTCCCACGGGACCCGCCCCGAGCGGGCTCTGATTCACACGCCCAAACGTGGCGTAGAGTCTCTCATAATCCCTGAGTAGTGCATCGGCATGGGCCAGCAGATAGTGTGAGAACAAGCCAGCTTGGGCCTGCTGTAGGTGCGTGTACAGTGGCATTATAGTTCTATGATGACTCTTGGCAACTGAGACCAGAGCCTCTATCATATCCAGCAGGCAGTCACAGATGGTGTTTATGTCGTCACGCATCTTCATTCTAATGTCTAGCGCGATCTGGTCGTTTCTAGATCTTGCTGTGTGCATCTTGCCACCGCTTGCCATACCTGCATCCTTGATGACCAGCGACTCTACCATCTCATGTATGTCCTCGGCCCCGGATTGCATATTGGTTCCCATCATGTCCTCACTTGCATTGAGATTATCAAGCGCGCGGAGGATCTTTTTAGCATCCTTCTTTACGATGATGTCATTGTTGTATAGCATCAACACATGCGCCTGGCTGCCTATTATGTCATATTTGATTATCTTTACATCATCCTGCATCGACGAGACATATTCTAGTGTCGTATCGTGCAGTTCGCTGCCAAGCCGGGAACGATACATCACCTAAGATTCTAGAATGGTTATATATAGGATCGACGTTTTTGCAATCATATGAGTCAGGATATTCGGCAGTTGCGTGTAAAACTCTTTGACGAGCTCTCAAAGATCGTGGATCCAGAGATCAATACGTCTATAGTTGATCTAGAACTGATCGACGAGGTCGACATAACCGACGATGGTGTAAAGGTAGATCTCCATCTTACCAGTCCTTTCTGTCCTGCTGTGTTTGGATTTAAAATATGCCAAGACATACATGACAACCTGCTTATGGTGGATGGTGTTGATGACGTCAAGGTTAATGTTTCAAACCATTTTATGGCGGAGCAGATCAACAATCAAGTCAACAACAGCCCAAAGCCACAAAAGTAACCTACCATAATTTACTGTCATTCATGCCCTCTTTAGATGAAACATGATTGGTTGGTTCATCTGTTGTGGTCAGTGTCCTTGAATGGACTAGGCATGTTACTTCTGTTGCCCATTCAAAAGACAGTTATTGTATACTTTTCATTCTCGATCTATGTCACAAAGTATGATGAGTGACATAATTTCCCTATGTCACAATAATCATGATCCTCATCATCAAAGGGGGCCCCACATCCATGAAACATAAGATATACATCTTCCTTGTTGGTATGTGGCTTTTAATTCTTGCTGGCGGTGGCATAGCAGTATTGGTGCTGGGTCCGATATCGATCACCGGGTTTGGAGAATATGACCAAGTGATCACATCCCTAGCCAAGGCATCTATTGCCCTTGGCATGATAGTTGCCTGGATTGTGATACTCACCAAGCTCAAGAATTGGATGTTTAGAAAAGAGATACAGCGCAAATGATGTGGCCGTGATGGCAGTAACAAAGACGTAACTACAACACTATTACTACTATCCTAGCCGCGTCACATATGCCGGGCCCACTTTACACCGTTTTACTTTCCCAATTCAACACTAGTCCATTAACACATGTCTCTTGCATGTAGCCCACCTGTTACATTCAGTATAGCATTGTACTGATGGGTATTGTGACGTTTGTTTACTACAGGTGCCACGGCTCTGCTTTTCTGGTTATCTTTTCTGGTAGGCTGTCTGTATACTTTTTGAGAAATTTGATCTCGTTTGTCTTGTCTCTAAGCTTATCTGGAAGCATGACTGGAATTTCTTCAATTATGGGATAGAACCTTGAGCATTTCGGACAAAACAATACGCCTTCCACTACTGTTTGGCTACCATCCTTCTCCTTTGTACTGTACAGCTCCAAGGGGTGAGTCTTGTCAATGGGGCATGCTAGTATGTCCATCATTGTTCTTTTCATGATTACCGTAGATCCATGTATATTGGCACTCCCTTTTGGCTGGATAAAAGCGCAGCTTCGGCGATCCTTGTGACATTTACTGCCTGCTCTGCTTTCACAACAGGCTCGTTATCGCCGTCGATTGCTGCCAGAAAACTGCGCAGCTCCAACAGGAGTGGTTCCTGCTTATCATTGTGCACAGTCTGTGTCCCGTCAGCACTGTCTATGGTTATCTTTTGGGTGATAAAATCAGACGAGATTATTGCATCCGTGCATACGGCATTAAATCTCCTGATTCTCTTTGGTGTGATCCAATTTGATGTGATTATTGCAATCCTGTCCCCAGAGTATCCCATCATGATGCTTGCAAAGTCTTCATATGCGCCATCATCACTGGCCTTGCCTGCTCTGGCAAACACCATGTGTGGCATGTCATCAAAGAGCCAGTTTGCTGTGTCTATATCATGAACAGAAGTGTCGTAGATGATCCCTACATCCTTTATGTGCGTGGGTATCCTGTTCTCTCGGTGAAATTCCAACATTATCATTTTACCAAACTTTTTCTGGTTCACAAACCCCTTTACAGTGCTCACAGCTGGATTGAATCTCTCTATATACCCGCACGTCAGGATCTTTCTCTTCTTGGCAGCAAGCCTAGTCAATATCTGCCCATCCTCTGCCCTGTATGTGAGCGGCTTTTCTACAAATACATGTTTTCCTGCATCAAGCAGCTTTTGTGCAATCTGCATGTGGGTTGCAGTTGGGGTTGCAACGATAGCACCATCAAACTCGTCTCCTGCATCAAGCAGCTCGTCCACCGTGGCGTAGTGGTTTACAGAGTACTTTTGTCCATATTCTGTACTTCTTTGCATGTTGCCATCACATATTGCACACAGTACACCCAGCTGTGAGAGTACCCTGACATGGTTCTTTCCCCATCCTCCCACTCCTATCTGTACTATTCTTGCCATCTTTACGTCACCGATGTGTGTCGTCACGCCTTTTATTTACATTCGACTACGTGCAGACAATCTTCATTCCTACATGCGCCGCAGCGCTTGGTACCTTCACATTTTCATGTGCAGATTGGTTTGTATTATTACACAACACAAATGGCTGATGTGTTTTCATCGTTGCCACTCTGGTCCTTGCGCGAGTGTGATCCTTGGACCGTATTACTGATGTCGCATTTCTGACTATTACTAGCCCCATCCCTCAGTGGGGAACTTCATACCTGCTATCCTTCTGGTCGCATCATGCATTTCTGCATACTTATTGACAGTCTCCCATTCTTGTTCTATTATGCTTACTACGCTCTTTGGTACATTGCTTCCCCAGGTCGATTGTGATGACTGTGTTGGCAACTGATTCTGGTGGCCTCCATCTTCTAGAGCCGCTCTATACATGCTTTCTTTTACAGTTGATGCTGATAATTGTCTTCTTTGTCCTATTCTTGGTTTGAGTCTGTATATCTTTAACATGACCCCTTCTGCCTTGTCGCCTGTATATGAGAAAAAATCCCCCCGTACCCCGTCAAGTATCTGCTTGCGCAGCTTCCATGATCTTGGGGCTATGATGGGAGGCATGTATCTCTTGAATGGTGCTAAAAACGCATAGTCGTCTGTTATCCATATGGTGTCCCCAAAGACTGACTCTAACATCCTTCTTCTGGTCTCAAAACTGAATGGAAAACTCTTGCTGTTGATCTCTCTGGTTCCGTCTAAAAAGACCACTGGCATGACCTTTACTATCTCTGCTTCTTTCTGTAGATGCGATATGATCTCAACATGTGCGTTTGTGACAGGATTAAGGTGTGCAAGGTATAGCGCGGTGATCTTGGTTGTAGTTGTAGCAGCTCCTACCAACCGCTAGTTCATCTCTGTGATCTGCAATGCGGTATGGTCTTGTGTATGATGGTGGCAATTCCAACTATTGTATTCATAATTTTCATCATCATCATCATCATTATGATAATGTCTGCCCCCATGCATGTCTTACCCGTACGACTCGTACTTGACTTCAAAGCTTCCGTCCGAGCGTTTGTCATGTTCGGTGGTAAATCCTTGTGGTTTTAAAAAGTCCATGACGCCGTCAATGGTTCCCTGCCATCCACAGACATAAAAGATCGTGTTCTCCTTTGTGATCTTTTCCCCCACTAGTGTCTCTAGAGCCGACATTCCATTCTCATGAGGCCTCAGAAATGTCTCAACTCTTCCAATCTGTCCTGACCATGATCTGTTGAACCATTCTTGTGGCCTACTGATGGATGCCCTGTACCTAAAGTTCCACTTGTCCTTACCCATTGCAATGCTCTTGTTCTCTAGATCGGTGAGTAGATCCTTGTAGCTAAGCTCATCAACATAGCTTGCACCATGTAACACTACGATTTCACGTTTGTCACCGCGCTCATACAGATGTTGTGCAAAACTGACAAACGGGGCCAAGCCAGTCCCACCACCTATGCATACAATCCTCCTCATATCATCCTCCCCGTTGGGAAGCTTGTAGTTGATCAAAAGTGCTCTGCCTGTGGGCTTTAGCCAGAGAATTTCATCACCCTCTTTTGCATTGAACAGCTGTGTGGTGAGCCTTCCGGGAAGCGGCTTTTTGACCCATCTTATGACAAGTTCAATGTACTCTTTATTCTCTGGGTGTGATGCAATAGAGTATGCTCGTCTTACTATCTTTCCGCCCTCAGCTGGGTTGGCCAGCCCCAATGTGATAAACTGTCCTGCCTGAAAGTCTGGCACAGGATCGTCTTTTGGAACTACTCGAATAATCACAAGATCCTCCTTGAGCAACTGGATGTATGTGATGGTTGCTTTGTTGTCTACTACCATGATTATTCCATCTTGATCTTGAAGCTTAAATATATTGTGTGAATACGATCTTGTCGAAAAATTTGGCCGGTTGATGTCTAAAATACAACGACTATCTGTTTATCTTGCATCAGCATGTACTTGTCCACAACCGGTAAGGGTGCAGTTGTAACATATTCAGATAAGGGCATCTAGAAAAGTCTAATATGGATACATATTATGCCTCTCACCACCTGCGCCACTTTTCGAGTATCTGTAAAGCCAATTGTATGTGAAACATACGCGTGCCATACTCTCACTACATGTATACTTGCCATATCATGCCCTGTCTGACGTCTTGTTCATACGCCTCTCTACAAACGAGCTAATGTACTGCCTACTCTGTGTGTTATACTACCAGAATTTCTGTACACCATTACCATGTATCATCTTAACTATACGCTACCATTCTACAACTGTCAGGATAATGAAAATAAATGGCGCCCTCGGCGGGATTTGAACACGCGTCTCAGCCGTGACAGGGCCGAATTCTAGACCGGGCTATACTACAAGGGCACATTTAACATTCATTCTGATGCCTGATTAAAGGTTTACGTCAACTATAGTCTGTTTCATAATTCTCTTAATCCTGCCTAGATGTTTGCTGGAGACTGGATATATTGTACCTGTGGTTTGGAATTAGGAAACAATCTAGTCAACTACTGTCATGACAGGGTATGATATCTTGTATTGGTCATGACTACACTTGCTGCCTAGATGCCGCCCAAAGGATTCCAATAACCTAGTTGGGATTTGATACTTTGCTTTTGTGTTCCATTCATAAACACTAATTGGTATTTAATACCGTAAATTGGTTTTAATTACCAAATATTGATGATATTTGGCTACTACCACAAACTCGGTTGCTTGAACAAGCCTCTGCTGCATCTATGTGCGTCGTTGCCAATTAGTGATGTGACAGTATGATGCAAATAGTGTAGGACTGACCACAGACTAGTTGACGTCTCTGCTATTCTTGTTTGTGGCGTATTTTGTCATGTTGTTGTAGATGTGATGTGGCATGAAATTATAAATCTCACAATACCAGTATGATCTCCTGCCAATTTGCCAACAAGTGGAAGCAGTCCAATACATTACAATTGATAGTGATCCAAAGATTATGCCACCTTGATTCTGTTTGTGTCTCACGTGTGGCACACTTGTTCTTAATCTGGAAGGCTGCATCTATCATACGTCACACTATGCTGTGTGGCAGTGATCCCTTGACAGAAATTCTGTAAAGGACTAAATTATATACAAAATGATTGTTTGATGGGCGAGGGTCTATGGCGCAGCCAGGTAGCGCACCGGACTTTTAATCCGGCTGTCAAGGGTTCGAATCCCTTTAGACCCGCTTTCATTTTGGGTCCGAGTTCCTTCCAGAATTATCTTGCCGTTGTCTGCTCTATAATGCCCTGTATCTCTTGTCTCTGCTCTGGCATCGGATCTACATCGCCCTGTTCTGGAAACTCTTCTGAGTGTTCAAAGGAGTTACACATCTCGCGTGTAAGAGCTTCGGACAAGATTCTCTTGTTGGTGGTGTATCTTACCTCTATGGAACTCTTGCGCCCCATGAAGAAGACGCGAAAGTCATGTACATCTTTCCCTTGGATTCTGTAATGAGTAACTGTGTATCAAAGTATACACGCAGCACATATGGACTCCATTCGAATCGTGGCCTGAACACCTTTTGTACAAATTTGCTGATACGCGGTGTTGGCAGGAATGTCCTCTCAGAGTTGCGTCCCCTGTTTGTCTTGTGTGTATGGTCAAGTGATATCATGACAGAATTTGATGATAGAGGTTCCCCACATGCCAGCCTGTCGTTGAGGTATGCAAGCAGATGTCGCGTTGCAGATTTGGTGGTAACGTAAAGTACTGATGCCTTGCTTTTGAGATCTCGGCCTTACCACTATGCGGTTTGGTGTCCTGTTGCATTTTGTGATTCCTTGGCGTATCGCCACATCATGCAGATCCCGTATCTGCAGTCAGTAGAAGCAATTAACAATTGTCAAATGTTCATCCTCAACACGACAAAATATAACATGTGTATTGTTACAGGTGTGGTTACACATATACGATCTTTTACTCCTGTTAGGGCGAAAGTTTGGTAATTGTTAATTGCTTCTCGTCTGTCCCGTCATGGTTTCCAAGCACTTCTGGACGCAGTTCTGCTTTTGCCATCAGTGTTATTATGGCAGATTCACGTAAACCTACCCTGCTGTATCTCTCTAGCATTTCTATGCCGTCTGGTACACACTCGTCTATACGCGTGAGAGTGGGCATTGATGCGGACACCTTTAATTTGCGCTTGATGTCTACACCAAAATGCCTCAACCATGACTTTACAGTCTTGATCTGCTCTTGGATATATCCGGGTGACATGTCCTGTGGTTCCATCATGGTTATGTGGTCCTCAAAGATCTGTAACGGTTCTCAGGTCCCTTACTGCCAAGTCTGCAAGCTGCGTGGGGACCATGTCATGAATCTCACAGAATTTCCCCACCTCCTGAGACACCCTTCGGCCGTAAGCCTGCTTTCACGTGCTAGGTTGTTGTACCGTCCCACCACATCTAGGTTTGCAAGAAGTCTGGATTTTTTGGTCTGTTTGGCAGTGCTGTTCTTTGTAGATCGTTTATTTTTTTCCATATCGGTCAGCCTCTAGGCAACTTCATCCTTGGAATGATGTATGTTGTCCGATATTTTACTTTTGATTTTGTTCCTCATTTGTACAATGTTATATTACGCAAACCTTTATTTAAAAATATATAATGTAACATTATACAGATGGGCATCAATATCAGAGAAAGAAACGGTGTAGAATACCTGTATATCCTTGCAGGAAACTCACAGTACTTTCTTGGGCGCAGGGACAATCTAGAGGGACTTAACATGCAGAATCTGTACAAAGCAGTAAATATCGTGGATAGGAATTTTGACAAAACATTCTCAAAGTATTTGAGGAGTATTCATGAGCATGCAAAATATATGCCAGAAAAAAAACGCACACGATATTTTGCTAAACGACTGGAAAAAATAGCAGACATGGCAGAGAAGGCAGGCTCTGTATAGTGTAGGGTATTTTTAGCATGGGTTGATCTTTTGACTGTAAATTCCATCAAAATACTAATCAAACCCCCATCAACTGAGTTTGCAAGAGAACCTCGACCAAACACCTAAAAAACCAACATAGCAGATCGGTATAATGTCCAATCCCGATGAGATTACCGTATGGTTCCAGAAATGGCTAGACTCAGAAGATGGAGTCAATCTCAGGAAGGTTATTGCAGATGAGAAGAGACAGGTCAAGGAGTTAATACAAAAACTCTCAAAGATGGATAGGAGTGGGGAAGAGTTCACAAACCTTGTTTTGTATGGCTTGCTTCCATATTATGACACCCAATTTGCAAAAAGAACAAGCACGTTTCCTGTCTTTGTGAACATCAGGACGTTCTTTAAGAAATACAATTACTCTGAAAAGGAGTGGAATATTGTTGCTAATATGATCTTCTTACTAGCAGAAAATTTTCAGAAAGAACCAGAAAAACTAGGACAATTAATTGAAGAATTTACCACAAACAAAATCTATTCAAGAAATTTACAGTGTGGCGCCATCACGCCAATTTTATTTTGCATCAATGACTCATTCCCGCTAATCAACAACAAGATAATAGACACATACAGAAAATTCTCTGATAAACTGAACTGGGGAGACAAAATATCATACAAACTTGAAGACTATATGGATAACATACCCAAATATCAAAAATTGATGAGCCATATTGGCATAGAAAAGATGGACTATGAGCTCTTTGACTTGTTTTGCTGGTCGTTCGACAAAATCAATGAACAGATTAATCATATCCCAAATAGTACAAACAAGGATGTATCTGCATCAACCAGTCCCAAACCAAGTGATCCGGTCAAAAAAGAATTTAGTGAAATAGATTCATGGAGTTTTGTACGACAACGCATACACAAACTACCTCCGCCGGACCTGCAAAGCATAGACTCTATAATCGACAATATCCAAAAAGGCAAGTATGCAATTCCTGTATTCCAAAGAGAGTACACATGGACCAGGAAACAAGTAGAAGAGTTATGGGAGTCCATATTCCAAGGTTTCTTCATAGGCTCAATTCTGACATGGGATTATGATGACCAGATAGATACAATTCCTGCTCAGGGTGCCCCGTCACTTCAGAATCCCACTAACATTATACTTGATGGGCAACAGCGCATTACGTCCCTATTCCATACAGTAGCACCTCCAGATACATCTTTTGGCGGCAAACGTATGCTGTTCTTTGTAGATTTAAAGGCCATGCTTGACCCTAGTGCGGACACGACTGACATTGTATTTTCTGAATATGAACACATGGCCAAAAAATATGGCTATCTAGAAAGAAAGAACCAGTTTACCAGAAAGATATTTCCTCTGACCCAGTTTTACCATCGAAACTACACTCTGTGGCTGGTCGAGTTTAGGACGTACCTAAAAGAGGTTGAAAACCTAGATGACAAGGCAGACGAGTACTATGATCAGATATTGGGGATTCTGGATCATGTGTGGTTCAAGTATGTGATACCAGTGGTACAGTTACCACGATCCCTCTCGCTTGACAGCGTGGCAGAGATATTTGAGAAGATAAACAGTACGGGGACAAGACTAGGCGTGTTTGATCTGCTTAATGCTAGGTTTACAAAATATGATGTAAACCTGCATGGATTGTGGGATGAGGCCAAATCAAACTCTGCTGAAATACAAGACATGGATGAGAACTTTAACGATGCTACCAAGTACACGTTACAAGGTCTATGCCTGTTCAAAAAGGGATATACTAGAAGAAAGGAGCTTTTGACTCTGGATGATGCATACAAAAAATCGAGAACATTTCAAAAGGAAGAATTCCTCCGAGAATGGTTTGACATATGCAGGTATGTATCCGCCGCAATTGCAAAGCTAAAATCTCACAGGGAGGACGGATTTGGGGCAGTGGCACTGTGGATGACCCCATATACTGTCATCGTTCCCATACTGGCTGCCCTCATGTATACGGTAGACGGCAGAAACGACATGCCAAAATGCATGTCCAAAATTCAAAACTGGTATTGGTCAGTAGTTACGTCTGACAGCTATTCTGGCTCTACTGATACCAAGGTTGAACGGGACTATCGCGAACTCTTGCTATGGTTTGATGATGACATGGCAATTCCAAGAATTGTCATAGAGCAGAGAGATAGTATAGACTCACTTGAGATCAACACTATCAAGACAAATGACTCTATATACAAGACGGTGGTATGTCTTGTTTCTAAGATGGGTGCCAATGACTTTCTTACAGACCGCGCTTCTGAATACAGCACACTGGTTGATCACCACATATTTCCAAAATCCTTGGCACCCAAATACAAGAGCACAGTCCACATAAACTCGATTCTCAACAGGACGGTACTTGATAGCAACACCAATAGGAACTTTCTCATGGACAAGACACCTGCAGAGTATATCAAGGAGATAATCAAGGAACAAGAAATAGAAGAATCGACAATGCGAAAGAGACTAAAGACTCACCTAATATCTGATGATGCCTTTGACTGTCTTCTCAACAATAACTTTGATGGATTTGTTCATGCAAGGGCCGATACCATTAGAGCCGAACTGCACAAACTTGTAGTTCCATCCGGTGAACCCGATGACCCTAGACTGTCCCTCTTACATACTACGGAATCACAACATTTGGAGTACAAGTCCACCCTTAGATGGGATCTCAAACTGGAAAAAAGAAACACTTCCCTAGAGGATGTAATATCCAAGGAGTTGTGCGCATTTATGAATTCAGAGGGCGGAGATCTGCTGATAGGAGTAGATGATGCTGGCAATCCAATCGGATTGGAAAAAGACTATTCCACACTGAAAATGAAAAACTATGATGGCTTTGTCCAGCATCTGACCAACATGATCAACAAGTATCTTGGTAAGACAAATAACACCTATGTGGAGTTTGAGCCCATACAAACAAAAGGCATGGAGATATGTCTGTGTCGCATAAAACAAGCTCAGTCACCCGTGTTTTTCAACAAGGATGGAGAGAAAAAATTCTTCATCAGGGCAAACAATACATGTCAGCCACTAGATGCTGAGGATGCATACAAGTACATTACACAACACTGGGACTAGGATTAAAACAACTGGCACCAATTTTAACCCAGATTTAGAATCGAATCTAGAAATACGCATTTTACTAAATCGTTTTTACAACTTGCATATGACCTCAACAAACAACAGGTAAATCCCAAAAATATTCTCATACTACATTGTCAAATGAGAGTGTCATAGATAATGAGAATGTCATTTCATTGGCACTTATACCCCATCTGCAAATTTGTTTCTATTTGGGTACTCTCGATTTGATGTGGTCTACCAATACTGATCTCTTTTACATAAAATGGAACAGTTGTAATTACTGTCAAATTAATGGGATAAAAAATGAGGGGTGTTGTAGGCGCCCGATCGCCTTCTACCGTCATTTCAGAACAGACCCGAACCCATTGTAGGTTCAACTTCCTTTAGATCCGAACCCATTGTAGGTTCAACTTCCTTTAGACCCACCTTTATCGTAAATTCTCAACATCATGCTTTTTGGATTTTTACACTTTGAGTTTCTCGTGTCGTAGCATGAACCATATGCGGTGAGAATCTTTCTGTGATTCATACACCAATCATTTTATGATGATGACAATGACGATGTGTCGTATTTTCTGATGTGAATTTGACATTTCTCGGTCAGTCTCTAAAGACAGTCCATTGTACAGATATTCTGTACTTACAAACCATGTTGAATCTAGATAAGATATTGGGAAACTATCTCACAAATTGGTATGGCTCATCCCGCACAACTCTGCTCTATTGACGCGCTGCATGCAGGCGGTGATTGCCCAATTCTACTGGTTGCGTTTAAATCATCACATTCTTCTACAGGTAGACGTAATGGGCAAAACATTTGCGGTGATTGGTGATCCCATAGATCATTCACTCTCCCCCAACATCCACAACGCTGCGTTCAAGCAACTGGGACTGGACTGTTCGTACATTGCATACCGGGTTCCACGTGACGAGCTTGAAGATGGAATCCATGGACTCAAAAAAATAGGAATAAGCGGGTTTAATGTCACCATTCCGCACAAAGTGACAATGATGCAATACCTTGACAAGACAGACGAATCATGTAGCTTGATAGGGGCCACCAATACCGTTACAAATACAGATGATCGCCTCAAGGGATACAACACTGACATGGATGGATTTGTGGATCCACTTGTAAGTAGAAGACTGGATGTTACTGGTGCAGACGTATTGCTTCTCGGGGCTGGCGGCGCATCTAGGGCCATCGTGGCAGGGCTTGCAAAGCAGGGTGTGGAGAACATTACTATTGCAAACAGAACTCTGCAGAAAGCTCTGGACATGACAGAATTTGCGAGAAGAATAGGCCAGGATGCGGATGCCGTAACGATCGAAGGTGCCCGAGATCTGGCATCTAGATCTGATGTGATCGTTAATGCAACACCGTTAGGCATGAAGAATGAACCCTGCCCAATTCCGCTAGACGGTATAGGGCCTGATACGATAGTCTATGATATAGTGTACATGCCAATGAACACAGATCTCATAAAGAGGGCAAAAGAGAAAAAAGCAACCATAGTCTTTGGGTATGAGATGCTACTCGGACAGGCCACCAAAGCGTTTGAGATCTGGCACGGTGCAAAGGCACCATATGATGCCATGAAGAGGGCGCTGCTGGGAGGATTTTGAGCACTGCCTCCCATTACTACAAAGGCCACTGTGCATGGGGCCGTCTCATTGGTCAATGCTATAGCGACCCGCAAGGGGGCAACCCTAGGCATAGCACTTAGTGCTGAGGCTACTGTGACCGCGGAGCCAGGCAAGAAAGGTATCGCATTGAGTTCAAACAACAAGAATGTTAGCTCCCGGTTGATCACCAAGACGCTTGAGCATATCGTCCCCAAGAAGATCATGGATAACAACCGAATCTCAGTCAAACTGGAGTCTGATATTCCCACTGGGTACGGTCTCAAGAGCTCAAGTGCCATCTCATCTGCGGTGTCACTTGCGTGCGCAAAGGCATTCAGGCCACGCCTCTCCGATCAGCAGATACTGCTTGCTGGAGTGGATGCATCCTTGGATGCCAAGGTAAGCATTACGGGGGCGTACGATGATGCTTGTTCATGCTACTATGGTGGGTTTAACGTAACAGACAATGTAAAGCGCAAGAGGATACATTTTGAGGACGCCCCTTCAGGCCTGAGTGCTGTTATATTCATACCTAGAGACAGGCGGCGCACAAATCCGAGGAGGCTTGCTGCACTCTCTACGGTATTTCAGAATGCATGGGATCTTGCAAGAATGTCTAGGTACTGGGATGCCATGACCATCAATGGATTAGCTACTGCATCTGCACTCAATTCTGATTCACACATAGTTACGGATCTTCTTGAGCGGGGCGCTCTTGCAGCATCGGTATCAGGTAATGGCCCTTCCATTGCAGCGATTACAGACCAGAAGACTCTCCGGACAATAACAAACACATTCTCACGACTTGACGGGCGAGTCATTGTATCAAAAATCAACAACATAAAGGCCGATGTCCATGCTATGTAGGATTGAAAAGTCAAGAATACGCGGCTGGGTAAACAGGCCCCCGTCAAACAAGAGCTATACCCACAGAGCCATATTCATAGCATCGCTTGCACGCAGCAGTGGCGAGAGCAGGATTGAGAACATACTACTCTCCGACGACACCATGGCAACAATTGATGCCTGTGGGAGTTTTGGAGCCGACATAGGCGTGGAAGATAAATCGTTAGCCATTGTACGCAGTCCCATCAATCTGGATACAAATGTACCTAAGATTGACACAAAAAACTCTGGTACCACTATAAGAATAGCTGCAGGCATTGCGGGACTGTTCTCAGACGAGATTACACTTACCGGTGATTCAAGCCTGCAAAAGAGGCCCATGCAGCCCCTGCTTGATGCGCTTTCATCATTGGGTGCTGTATGTTCCTCCGTTGATGGCAAACCCCCAATCAAGATCAGGGGCAAGATCACCGGGGGAGATGTGACGATCCCCGGCGACCTCTCAAGCCAATTTATCTCTGCTTTGCTGATTGTGGCCCCACTGACAGACAGAGGGATAGGTATCTGCATAACGGGAAATCTGGTCTCAAAACCATATCTTGATGCTACCATATCTACAATGCGCAAGTTTGGGGTATCTGTGCAGACCGTAATCCCATACAAGATGTATCGAGTTGCGCCCCAGGCCTACAAGGCAACCACGTTTGAAGTTCCTGCAGACTTTTCAAGCTTGGCTCTACTTCTTTCAGCGGCAGCGCTAAATGGCAGTATAGCGATCAAGGGGGCAATAAGCGACCTTCCACAGGGTGACGAGATGTTCATAGACATACTGGTACAGCTGGGTGTGGACATTACTGTGGGCGATGATGAGATCCATGTGCGTTCCTCCATTGAGCAACGGCTACATGGAGGCAGATTTGATCTGAGCAATTCCCCAGATCTGCTGCCCCCGCTTGCAATATTGGCACTCCGCTCGTCCGAACCCATTGAGATAGTCAATGTGGGCCATGCGCGGTTCAAGGAGACTGACCGCATTGCCATACTCTCAAGGGAACTCACAAAGCTTGGTGTAGGTGTTGAGGAGAGGAGTGACGGACTGTTGCTTATTCCTCCTGACTCGCATGCGTCTTCGACACCATCACCATCACCATCACCATCACCATCACCTGCACCATCACCTGCACCCCCGTCCACGGACGAGGAGATCGTACTAGACTCTGAAAATGATCACCGGCTGTTCATGGCATTTTGCATAGCTGCAACATATGTGGGCGGGTGCACCGTCACTAATCCCGAGTCCGTGGCAGTGTCATATCCGGGTTTTGTTGACGTACTCAAAGGACTTGGTGCAAAGATCACACTGGTATAGGCGGGGTTACTGGCATTGCTGTTGCCCAAGCATGCCCTGCACGTAACTCACAATTATAAACGTCATACTACCCATAACATGTGTTGCCAGGAAGCTCACTGGGCCAGCGCCTTGTCTTGACAAGCGTGGGCGAGAGTCATGGAATGATGATAGGTGCCATACTGGATGGATGCCCTGCTGGGCTGGAACTATGCGAGGGAGATATACAGAGTATGCTAGATCAGCGCAGGCCCGGCCAAAACATAATCTCAACACAGAGAAAAGAGCAGGATATAGTGGAGATCGTCTCGGGCGTGTTTGAAGGGCGCACTACGGGTGCACCCATAACGATGCTGGTACGCAACAGCGATCAGCACTCAAAGGACTATGAGAGCCTCAGGACAAAGCTTAGGCCTGGCCACTCTGACTATCCTGCCATGATAAAGTACAAGTACAATGACTATCGGGGAGGGGGAAGATTCTCCGGCAGACTTACTGCAACACATGTGATGGGGGGCGCCATAGCAAGGAAGTTGCTCATGACTGTACTGAGAATCCGTACGGTCTCATATACGTCACAGATAGGCAAGATCACCATGACGCGCAAACGGTTCAATACCAGGACAAACTCCTCATCAATCTACAAAAACGACGTCAGATGCCCTGATGTAGCCGCGGCAGGACGGATGAGATCTGCCATCATGGCTGCACGCAAAAAGGGAGATTCACTTGGTGGTATCATAGAGTCTATCACAACAAACGTCCCCGTGGGCCTGGGTGAACCCATCTTCAATTCATTGGAATCAGATCTGAGCAGTGCATTATTCTCAATACCTTCTGTAAAGGGGGTCGAATTTGGATCCGGGTTTGATGGTGCACTGCTGTATGGCTCTCAAAATAATGATCTATATGCGGTACGAAAAGGGCGCATTATTACAAAGACCAACAACTCTGGCGGAATATTGGGTGGTATATCAAATGGCATGCCAATCACAATAAGGATAGCCTTCAAACCTGCATCGTCAATAGCACAGGAGCAGCAGACCGTTGATATCAGTACAATGAAAAAGACTACACTTCGGGTGGTTGGGAGGCATGACCCCTGCGTAGTGCCTAGGGCTCCGCCCGTAGTGGACTCGCTTGTGTCACTAATATTGGCGGATCATGCGCTTTTGGCAGGGGTAATACCGGCGGTACTCTGACATGGCAGACATTGCAGATCTCAGGGACAATATTGATGCTGTTACCCGGGAGATGGTAAAACTACTCAAGATCAGAACAGATACTGCAAGGCAGATAGGTGAGATCAAGCAAAAGACCGGACGCGCCATAACAGACGAGGCCCGTGAACGGAACCTGCGCGACAAGGTGAGCTTACTGTGCAAACACATTGGCATGGATACGGAAAGTGCCGTACATCTTCTTAATCTCTTGATAAACGAGTCCACTAAAGTGCAGTCTACAACTACTACCCCATCGGCACCATCGCCTCCTACCCACCTGTCTTTGTTTCATCGTGCCAAGTTCCTTGAAGAACAGGGAAGGAAGATCATCCATATGGAGGTGGGTGAGCCTGACTTTGAGCCGCCAAAGGCAGTAGGCGCCGCGCTTGGAAGGGCATTTGAAGAAGGATATCTAAGATATGGACATCCTGCCGGAATTCCCATATTTAGAAAGGCGATCGCAGAATATGCATCTGACATGTTTGGGGCAGAACTTGCACCTGGCAATATCATGGTCACACCAGGTGCTAGGTTTGCTGTATTTGCCGCAGTTACCACATTGCTTGATCCTGGTGACGAGATGATCATAATTGAGCCTGCATGGCCAGCCTACAGGCAGTGTGCCACCCATGCAGGAGTCAAGGTCAGGACTGTGCACACAAGCCTTGATGGCGGATGGGAACCGTCCTTGGAGACTTTACAGGATCTCGTCAACGACTATACCAAGATGATAGTACTAAACTATCCAAACAACCCCACAGGCAAGGTGCTTCCACCGGCACTGCTTGATTCCATAATGGATTTGGCTCGTTCCCATGGCCTGTATGTGCTTAGCGACGAGATTTATTCCCAATACACATATGATGATTCTGGCTGGAAGAGCGTCCTCACATATGGCTATGATCGCAGTATAGTGACGCAGTCTTTCTCAAAATCTCATGCCATGACTGGATTCCGTATAGGATATGCAGTTGCCAGTTTGGACACAATTGAGCAAATGGCGGGGCTGGGAGCCCTGTGCCTGACAAGTGTGGCTGCGCCCATTCAATACGCTGCCATGGCGGCACTACGTGAAAAGACTGAATCCAATACTGATACCATCCGGCATAGGCTTGATGCACTGGTGCACAAGATGGACTCTGTCCCCGATCTAGAGTTTGCTCGGCCAAACGGAGCGATGTATGTGTTTGCAAGGGTGCATCGAGACGGTTTTGACGGAGCACAGTTTGCACATCATGCCCTTGAAGAACACGGGCTGGCGGTGGCTCCGGGAATTGGATTTGGTGATAATTATGCTAATCATATCAGAATTTCTGCATGTCAGGACGAAAAGACACTAATTAAAGGGCTGAATATACTATATGATATAATAATGACTCGGAATGATTATCCATGAAAAAGATCACGGTTATAGGTGCAGGAGGACAGATGGGCAAGTGGTTTACAAAATATTTTGTAGACAAAAAATTTGCCGTAACAGGCCACGACCCCAACAACAAGGTATCCGGACGCAACATTACGGTCTCCGAATCCCTTGTCGGAGCGATCCTAAAGGCAGACTATGTGGTGTTGTGCACTCCCACTAGGAGAACGCCAGAGATAATCCGACTGATAGCCAAGGAGATGAAGAGGGGCACATACCTAATAGAGATATCATCTGAAAAGTCCAAAGTGGCCTCGTCGCTTTCAAAAATGCCTACAAAGATCAACCCCTTGTGCATTCATCCAATGTTTGGACCAGGAGTAAGGACGATCAAGGGACAAAACATAATATCTGTCCCCATACGGGATGCAAAAAAAGAACTCTCGGTAGCAAAGTCCCTGTTTGAAGGGGCCAACTTTGTTACGATCGACGCGGCAGAACATGACAAAAAGATTGCAACTATTCTGGGATTGACACACCTACTAAACCTAGTATTTGCAAATATCATATCAAAGGACGAGAAGGTGTTGCTGTCAGAAAAGATGTCGGGTACCACGTTTAGGGTACAAAAGACGCTGGCCCAGAGCATAATGACAGAGTCGCCGGAACTCATTGAGACCATAATAGCGAATCCTGAAATCCGTCGTGTTGCCGAAGAGCTCTGGAAAGACATTGGGCGGTTGCTTGCAGCGGTTCAAGAGTCCAAGACCGAGGAGGTCGTGACTTACATCCAAGAGTGCCAGCAGCGGCTTGCCAAACACACCGACACCCAAGAGTCTTACAAGCGCCTCACAAAGATGGTCAGGGCTATAGAAAAATAACCACCTATACTATTCATCTACGTGACATTCTGCACCATGGTGCCAGCATCATATCTGTACCTACCTTTGCATTCACACCATTCGTTGGCATGCTTGGTGGGAGGACTCGACAAATTCCTTCCCCTTCTATCCAGTTAAGCGAAATGTAGGTTAACTAAACTGAGTTATCCCATACCAGAAGTATATTCCAACCAAAAAAGCTAAATGTGACGGATCCAGTAGTTTAACGTTGTCCAAACAAAAAACAAACCAGATCCGTAATATGGTAAACAACAAACGTCTATATCAAGATGTTGTGACGGGCCTGTGTCCCATGTTGTCGTGTACAACAATGCCCGGACATCATAATACCATCTTTGATATCAACACGCTTAATGCAGGGATCATAAATGCGGCAATTCAGGATTCATCTGTAGGCGGATGTGCCAATGCAAGAAAGAGCCTAGGAGGCAGGAAAGAGCCCTCGGACAGGTGGTTTGCAAGCATGCTCAAAAGCCCGGTTGTGGCAGAGGTCCAGAATGTGTTTGACATGCAGGTGACGCAACAGTTTAAAAAAATGGTACGCCTCGGAATGGTTCCAAAGAAGGGGATAACAATTGCAATTGACATGCACCTTATCCCAAGGTATGACAAAAAACCCGGCAAAGAGCTCACACGATCCCGCTACAAGAACGGCACCAAATTATTTGAGCGATACATGACTGCCCAGTGTGTGGACAAATCACTGAAGATACATCTGGGTGCGCAATACCTGGAAATGGGTGATTCCGTGCCTGATTTTGTGGACAGAATCCTGAAATCCGTTAAAAAGACAGGTGCCAAGATAAGGCTGGTCCTTTTGGACAGGGAATTTTTCTCTGTGGATACAATAATTGCACTACTCAACAATAATGTGACATACCTGATGCCGTGCAGGAATTCCAGCGGGGTCATCACCGCACTGCGGGAATATGACAAAAATACAAGGAATGCGACATCTCAGACCACGCTACAGGGACATACTGGCATGGTGGATTTTACCATGAGAATAGAGAAGCGCAAGAACAACAAAGACGCAACGATGCCCGAGCAAAAATTCATAGGGTTTGCCACAAACGCCCCGACAATTGACGTAAAAAAATACACAAAACGTTGGGGTGTTGAGACAGGATACAGATTGGTGGAAACGATGCGGGCAAAGACCAGAATACAGGACATGGCGGCTCGCATGCTCTGCTTTTACTATTCCCTGCTGGCATACAACGAATGGATGATTGTCAGGGTCATGCTATCGGATGGTACAGAGAGGCAGAGTGTCATGACACAGCTTACCTTCCAGTCATGTTGCATACAGGCCGTACTCCCTGATCCCGAACAGCCCCCATAACATGTGCGAATCAGGCATCATGTAAACAGTCTGATTCGCAAGTACATTTCGCTTAACTGTCTATCATCAACAATAATAATAACAAGT
>CAXXLJ010000002.1:0-2492297 GCA_963662995.2 Candidatus Nitrosopumilus sp.
ATGTAAAATGAGGTATTGAGCAGGCTGCACAACGCAACGCAAAACAACAACGCGCAAGCCCGTAACCACTGATTGTGAACCTAGATAGTTCTCACGTGCATACATGGTATCTCTCATGGTATCCCTCAGTATCCCTCATGGTATCCCTCACGGCATCCTGATTACGCTAAAGCCATAATCCTTGCAGGTGGAATAGTGGTTGAATATCTCCTTCTTCCAGCCCAGCTTGGTATCTATGATTCTTAATGATGTGTCAAGTTCACGGATGTTAATCCGGTATTTGTTGTTCCTGTGGACTAGATCGTGCTGAAAGGCTTCCTGTGGGAGGGATGCACTCTTTTTGAGGTTGCATCTGCTGCATGCAAGGACTAGATTCCACGGCTGATCTTCGAATATGTATGACCATGGCAAAAAGTGATCCACGTGTATGTCGTTGTTGTCCAGCCTGTCCATGCAATAAAAACAGTGTCTGGTGTGGGCCAGGTACATCTTACGATATTTAACAAGAGAGTCACGGTGCAGCTCGTCCTGTTCTATCTTGGCCACCAGCATCGGCAGGGACTTGTTGATCTTTTCAAGGAACTTGGCCCATTCTGAGAGGATGGCCATTGAGAGGATTCTGTGATTGGCCTTGAAAAAATCAAACGCCTCCGGCTTTAGGCGAATGATCTTAGCATCGTCATCATATTCGTAAAAGACCTTCTTTAGTATGGATTTGTTGCCCACTGTAATGTTTTGAAACCTGGGCACCACAATGGATGTTTTGGATCTGGCATGGCCAAATACCTTCTTTAGTATTAGATCTCTTCCCTCTGACTTTTTTTCATCACTCACATCCTCAAAGTTCCCATAGGATCCCTCCCCAAAGACGCTGCGGATGGCTTGTATGGTATAGGGGGCACTGTTTGTACTAAAGTCTTGTTTTATCTTGTACCTGCACTCTTGATACCAATAGTATTGTAGAAACTTGTCTGCAAGATATTTGTAGGGTATATCACATGCGGACGTTGTTGCTGATGGCGTATCCCTGCAATACTCTATCAATGCCTTTGCAAGCGCAAACTTGTAGGTGTTTGCATTTTTACCGCGTGTAAGTATGGATATGAAGGTCTTCATCATATGGTGTTCGTTTGCATGCTTGTCTGCATGCTCGTCTGCATCGACTTGAGGGGTGGGAGTTGAGTTCGTGCCACCCTCCCAACTCATGGTATGGCTCACACCCACATACTCTTTGTTTACAAGTCTCAATACTCCCGTACTTTGTCCATAAGCCCAAAACACAATGACGCTCTTTTTTCGAAGCTTGGCAAGCTCTTGGTCAATCATGTTGTAAAAGTCGTTGGATCTTCTCCTTGGTCCACAGTAATTATCGCTGATCTTCATTGTCTCTGCCAGATACTCTATGATGCCTGTCCGTGTGTGCCATACTGGTTGGTTGATGTGCTGGAGCTGTGACAAGTCTGGAGGAGCTTTGCGTGTGCGGGACTGGTACACTTGGCTAATGGTTTGGCCTGGGCGGCTCAGGCCATATAGTATAAAGTCAGTGATGTATCTGCGCAGTATGGAGATCGATTCATCCATGAATGGTATTGGAGTGGTTGCATTTTATTTCTGTTGTTTAGAGATGAAGAGATACAAGGTATGGTTTAGATCCTTTGTGCATGTATGAAATTTTGTGGCGTGGGTGTGATTTGTATAAAACATAGTGCCATATTGACGCAAGACTTTTCTTCCCACCCCGCACACACCATGGCATGCTGTACCACTTTGAGCTGCAGATGGCAGGTGTGTTGCTGTTTACCGTTATGATGGTGTGTGGGGTGTCATTGTGGTTCAAGAGGAGGAGGCAGCAGCGTCAAGAAGAAGAGATAACAAGAGCCGCATCATTTGCAGGTATCACATATGATGTACAGCAGCAGCAGCAACAGGAACCAGCAGGCCAGCCATACAGCACAGTGGCACATGCAGACACAACACCGCCTGATAACACTCACATACAAGACCCAGATGATGATGATTCCAAGGCATGATGTATGTGCCAAAGGCATGGCAGGATTAACATTGCAAGACCAGAGGATATGACTGGCGCCCATGCATAAACACCCATGTGTGGTACAGTTGCGTACCATTACACCATAATGAACATTTCACACCACGTAATTGGTGCCACATATCTGGCACCAACTTTGATTGGGGATAGCACCATAATAATGAACAGTTCATACACCACGCAATTGGCGCCACACGCAAGTCAGGCACATAAATAGGATATGTGCAGACATATCACAATTGAGATTAATCGTTGGCATTACAGGCAGTACCGGCGCCATATACGGGATACGGATGTTGGAGACCCTCAAGCGCTTGGACGTGCAGACACACTTGATAATCTCAAAGTGGGGCCAAAAGTGCATTGCAATGGAGACAGAGTATACAGCAGACTATGCAATGTCGCTTGCAACGTACACATCTGACGAAACCAACATGGCATCGAGCATATCAAGTGGCACACACAGAACCGATGGTATGATTGTGATACCCTGCAGCATGAAGACGCTCGCAGCAATTGCCACAGGCTACGATGATACCCTAACTGCACGTGCAGCAGGCGTCACAATCAAGGAGGCGCGCCGGCTCATACTGGTAGCAAGGGAGGCGCCGCTAACTGCAATACATCTTGAAAACATGCTAAAGCTTGCAAGGCTTGGAGTTGTAATACTGCCGCCGGTCACAGAGTTTTACACAAAGCCTGAATCCATAGATGATATGATAAACCACACAGTGGGAAAGTGTCTGGATCAGTTTGCAATAGAGGATCATGGATATATCCTAGATGGGGCTCCGCCTAGCGTTGCCAGAGTTTACCCTTTCTAGAACTACACATGCACGCAGGAACATAGTATATGAGGTCATGTCTGGGTATGAGAAGCATCCTGAGTTGTTTGGTCAGCATTTTCCATCAGTCAAGGTAAGGTCTAGGCGGGGTAACGTATCAGTGGCAGAGCACCACATCAACCTAGCAGGCATGGAGTTGATATGTATGGTAAAGCATGTCTTGTGTGAGCCGGAGGTCCATGAGATGTTTTTCATAGGGGGGCATGTCAAGGGCACCCACATCAGGGAGACGTTTGTAGAGGTGCAGGATGCTACAAGGGTTACCATTCATGCAAGCATAAAACTTGGGCCACTGATGGGTGTGCGCCACATGTTTGTACATGACAGGTTTGAGCACGACTATGAACAGATTCTAGACGACTTTATGCAGGCAGCAGCAAGAGACGGCAATGCCACAACGTGAGTTATGCAGTTGATCAAAAGTGATTGATAATTGTCCTTGTATGTCATATGGCAATCTGCCCACTATGCCTACTCTCTTTTTTCCTTGAAATCCTTTAGTTCTTTTTCGCCCTCTATCTTTCCCTTTTCAAACTCGCCCTTTGCTTTACCAATCGTCTTTGCAAGTTCGGGAATCTTTTTTGCGCCAAATATGAGCACTACTGCTATGACTATTACGATTATCCATTCCTGCCCGGCTATGAATCCTGCAAGGCCGGAACCCAGTATTGCCATGGTGTTATATTGGTATGATTTGGATTTAAGTGTTCAATTTTGTGAACTTTGTTTCCTAATTCTCCTCGTAGAAGCAATTAACAATTGTCAAATTTTCATCAACATGGTGGGGACCCAGCTAGAATAGGAACGCTTGCATTCATACATCTTAAGTCAAATAACCGGAGAAATATACTATGAAAACCAAGTTTACGCCCGATCAAAAGATCCACATCGTACTAGAATCAATCAAGACCAATATCGGCACAGCAGAACTGTGCCGGAAGCATAATGTTCACCCCCAGACGTTTAATGCCTGGAGGCAAAAATTCATGAATGCCGGAAAGTTCAGCCTAGGTACTCATGGCAAATCCAATCCAGTCAAAGCAGTAAAAAAGGAAAATGAGAACCTCAAGAGAATCATAGGAGAGCTCACTTTTGCCAACGATGTTTTAAAAAAACCCTGGAGGACGACAAAGATTGACAGTAGCCAAACAGCTGTACAAACAGTTGAGCCTGCGCAAGTCATTAGAGTATGCAGGTACTTCAAGATGTGTCTGGTACCATACCCCAAAAGAGAGGCCAGACAAGGATGATGAGAAAATAATTGCTGCAATACATGACATTGCAAAGACCAGGCCAACATATGGTACACGTCGCATGGCAGCCCAAATATCACGCAATACCAGCATTGCCGTAGAAGAAATTAACAATTAGATTCAGTCCGTGCCCTTCCGCAGTTACACGATGTTGCCGGTCAGGCTGACGCCGCCATTTTTGCCAAGATTCGCAGGTTGACCAGCCCGCAGACTATGGAGTTTATCATGTCGTACTTTTTGAGCGGGTTACGGTACTTGTCGCCCATGATGCACAACACCTTGATCCTGCGTATGCCGTTCTCGACGTAGATTCGTATGGAGGAGTGACAGTTGTTGTACGACTTTTCCTCCTCGCTGAGCTTTTTTCCCGGGCGCTTGCGTATGGGAAGGATCACCCTTGTGCCGTTTTCGATCTTCTGGGCCCCCATGTACCCCTTGTCCATGAGATTGCGCAGCCTCACGGCCACGCTGTTGTCTCCATCGAGAGAACAGATTTCCGGAAATGACGGGTGCTTCTTCTTGAAGGTGGTGATATCGTTTACGCTCCCGGGCGAGTGCGCAGTCTTGTGTACTATCAGCCCGTCGCAGTTCATGGTGTACTGCACCTTTGCGGTGTGGGTATGCACCTTGCCGGAGTAGTGTGACTTTTCCATGTCCCTGCGCTTCGGCTTCTGGATGGGCTGCTCCGAGGCGTCAGTCAGGCACGTCAGACCTCGGAGAAGCAATTAACAATTGTCAAATGTTCATTCTCAACACGACAAAATATAACATGTGTATTGATACAGATGTGGTTTACACATATACGATCTTTTACTCCTGTTATGGCAAAAGTCTGGCAATTGTTAATTGCTTCTCGGGGCCGGTATGCAAGCCGGATCAGTAATATGGCTTGATCTACTGACTGTACCTGGCTATGCCGTTGGATCCGACAGTTTGCCCATGAATAGGATCGCGCCGCTCTCATCGTCTTGTATGATGAATAGGAATGGGTGGTCTGCGATGAAGTATGGCTTTGGTGGGGGACCACTGTCGCGCATAACGACGATGGTCGTGACCGCCGCAGCTTCTGTTCCCTCCTCGTTTACATTCACGAACGCGTCCTGGGTAGCCTTGGACACCCACACATTGGGCGGCACATCTGTGATTCCATCAAGGTTTGCAGATTTAGAAAAGACATCAGTGATTCCGAGGGCCTTCAATGGTGTACTCAGGTCGTAGTGGGTGGTCATGTTGAACTTTGGTATGTGTAGAACAATTTCACTTGGACGCAGCTCCTGTCTCCACTGCTGTATCATGTCGACTGAAAGGGACTCTTCAAGCGCGCCTATGGTGTCCCGGCCCTCGGGCAGTATGACTAGCATGGACAGCCTGTCGCCCTCGTACGGCATCTTGAGCACCTGCGCGCCATTTGAGTGGGCATAGTCAAATGTCCCACCTCCCACATTCATAAAGTTGGCGTAGACGCTTTCGGTGCCGTTCTTCCAAAATTCAGACTCGGCCGTGTCGTCTGCATGGAACTGCGTGACCCACGTCCCCTTGAAGTAGATGGCGTTGTTGATGACCATCACGGTATTATTATCAACGTCACGCTCGAATATCACCTCCTTTATCTTGCCGTTGGTGTTGTTGGAGGCCCAGCCGTTTATCTTGGCTACGGTCTCCTTTACGCCATCTTTATCAAAGTTGACAGTCTCTATGCCTGCAAAGTATATCTGCCGCGCTATGTCTTGATACGACTCGTACACAGGAATTCGATCAGACAACCACAGTGCGTTTGCTATAGCGAGGGTGGCATAAGGGTCGTCACGGTTCAGCGATGCCATGGCGTGCGCCGTGGCGTTGTACCGCGCCGCCGCGTCAGGCTCAAACCCAAACACATCTTGAAGCTGCACTGCCGTGTTCCCATCAGCGCCCTCGTACAGGACGGAGAACGCAACGTACATGCTGGCAGGCGAGAAGAAGAGATTCTTGTCTGTCTGATTTTTACTAGAGGATACCGTTTTGTAAAAGTCTATGGCAAAGGCGTTGTTTGTATCGGCGATGTATGTGGGGATCACAGGCGATTCGACGTGTGGAATCGTGATGGCGCTATCGCCACCACCGTGCTGCGCCGTTGGCTCTGCCGTGTATGATGGGTCGGTGATGGCCATCATCATCATCACCACCACTGCTATTGTCACAACAGACGCGGCGATGACAGCTGCCGCCCAGATCGATCTCTTCATGGTGCGACTGCCCCATATTGCCTGCAGATGCAGCGACTGTTGTTGTTTACGCCAAATACCTCAGACCAGACAGCAAGGCGTGCGCGTTTCTGGTATGACAGTATCATCTCAGTCCCACCTCGACTGTGGTAGTACTGTTGGGAGTGACGTCTACATATTCATAACCTTTGTTTATCGTGGTAATGTTGGTAAACCCTGCAGGCAGCACTGCAGTATTTATCTGCGCCAAGACCACGTCGGGGATCAGCCCTGTATGTATGGTGGTACCACCCGGGCCTGTCGTCTGTACGTTGGAGACTGCAGTGAGCAGCTCGTACGTGAACACTCTCGCGCCCTCGACTCCTACCTCACCTAGATCTTTTACACCGTTGTCATTCACGTCATGGAAGACGTGTATGGTGATGGTGCCCTTCTTAGACTCTTCTACGGGGTGCAATGCAAAGTTTATCGTGTTCGTGGCATCATCTGTCAAGGTCGTGATGTAATATGTGCGTAAGTCTCCAGACGGAAGGAATCCGGCTGGGATCGGCCAGGCTTGGACCAGAGTTGAGTAGGGTATTATCCCCCCGGCGCTGTATCTGCCCTTGCTGTCGGTCGTGACTGTGGTCTGCCTTAGTTCAAGATAGTCCACAACCGTGACGTTGACTCCGCAGAGTCCCTGATCAGACCCGTTAAACTGTCCGTCCTCGTTGGTGTCATTAAACACGCGGCCCTCCACTGTGGAAGTTGCAGTTATGTTTGCATGGACGTACGTGAGACTGACGCCCCATCCGTGCAGCGTGCCGGTGTCACTTTTGGCATGATCTGTGGCAGATAGTGTCCAGTCCCCCCTGATACCGGATCCGTTAAGGGTGTCAAGCCCCGGGTGGGACGAGGAGTCGTATGTGGTAATAATGGAGTCATGGACTCCGTTCGTCCTGTTGTGCAGTGTGATATCCGTACCGTCAGGCGAGGTCAGGACCAGACTCAGGTCGCCTACATATGTGTGGGTGACGTGGACGGGAATCGAGACGGACCGTAGTGTGCCATTCACCGGCATGAAGAGGGTGCTGCTTGTCGTCTCGTTGTCGGATATCTTGCTGTCAGGACTTGTTGTAACAGAGTACGTCCGGTATTCGGGGCACGGTGTGGCACATGAGTACCCGGCAAACATCCGGATGTCCAGTTTGGTATTGTTGGAATTAGTGTTGTTGTACGCGGCCTCCTCATCAAGGCCATCTGCTGACAGCGTCATGTTCAGTATCGTGATCGACGAGGAGAATTCCACCATCCTCGTGCCATTTGCCGGTATCCACATAGTGTAGCTGCCGTCAGGTGTAGTGAATGTAGCGTCGACGCCCTGCATGTGCGTGGCGCCCACGTACACTGCAGATACGTTATCATGTATAGTATCAAATGATTCCAAGTATCGTGTCTGGGCGAATCCGGTACTGTTAGTCACCTCGTGTGTGTCCCAGACCATTATGCTATCTGATGTGGGGGGCGCATCAATGGATCCCGGCGGCAGTGACTCAGCATTAATTGTTACCAGCACGGGGGTTCCGGTATCAAGGCCGTCCTGCGGGGTGATGTAAAACGAGTCAGTGGAGGTAAACGTTGAATCCGTGGTGTATAGGATCCGCGATACATTGTTGGTGATAAACTCTGGCGTGGTCATAGTGCCGTGGTGCGGGCCGCCCGAGATACTAAAGGACAGCGCGTCGCCGTCCTGGTCATAACCGTGCAGCAGTATCGTTGTGGGTTCTGCCGAGTTTGAGTTGACTATAACCGTGTCTGTGTATGCCACGGGCAGCGTGTTTGTGGCAGATATGGAGGACAGCAAAGATATCGAGAGTGTGCTTGCAAGGGCAAAGTTCTGGACAGGTTTGTTCAGTGAGCCGAGGTCAGAGCCTGAGACGGTTATGGTGTGTATGCCCGTCTGACCGGGATAAAACACTGCAAACTCGTTTGTCTGGTCAGCAGACTCTGCGCGCTGCACTATGGTGCCGGCAGGTGATGATACTGTAAAGTCTAGATCCGCGACTGGTATGTTGATGCCGGTGCGGTCAGACTGGTCCGTGATGCCGCCGTGCGGATGCACAAACCACGTCAGTATGACCTTTACGGGCTCTGTTGTGTCAGTCACGTTGAATGTATACTGCTTGCTGTCGTTGTTCGTGTCAAGATGGTCCCTGAGGACGTGGTTGTACGTGGCATTCCTCTGATACACATACTCTAACGTCTGCGCCGTGTCAAGGATACCAAACCCCACATTGTTGAGCCTGCCAAGGGAGGCAGCGTCGTTTGCCGTTGCAAAGGTACGATCCTGCATTGCATAAGAGCAGTTGTCCGTGGAATTGTTCATTTCATACTGCGTTGACGTACAGGGTATGGGGCCCTGCCAGGCGGCGCCGAGAAGGAGGGCCGCCTTTACCTCCACTGGAGTCAGGTCGGGTTTTGCCTGGAGCAGCATCGCGGCAGTCGCACTTACCTGCGGGGCGGCATAACTGGTGCCACTATCTGGAGCTGTTATGCTGGTTGTTGTAGAGTTGAGTACTTGTATATCTACTGCCGGGGCCACCAAGTCAGGTTTCATCCTGATGGTGCCGTCGCCATCGGTAGGGCCACGGCTTGAAGCAGTATACATAGTTATAGTATCAGCGGCGCGGTCATTTATCCCGCCCACGGTGATCACATTGTGTGCACACCCGGGATTGGTTATTGATTCATAAACAGCGGTGTAACCAATATTCCCACGATTTCCAGCAGACTTTACTGCGATCATTCCCTTGTCTACTGCCTCGTTTACGATCAGAGAGGATGTTGCGGTAAGCGCTCCTGTGTTACTACATCTACCTATACCAAGGCTCATATTTACGACATCAGCCCCGTTTCGGAGAGACCAGTCAAGCGCGTGTGCTACAGCAGATGCACTATTTTGGCTTATGCCATAATCCCAACTGTGTGCATCCAAGAGTTCAACACCAGGGGCAATCCCATTGTGCGCATCAAGTCCGGATGCGGCAAGCACTTGGGCTACTCGTGTGCCGTGGGATGTGTCCCAACCAAAGGTTGGAGATACATCTGCCGCACTGGAGGCGATGCATTGGGCAATACCACATACAACGCGGTTTGAGACCTTGGGGTTCAACGCGGTCGCGTGGTTGATGCCATCGTCAACTACTGCAACAACCACGCCTGTGCCGTCTAGTATTCGTCCTACCGTTGCGTTTATTTCATTCATGGTGGCATGAATGGTCTGCCGCGCCATGTCTACCTCGAAAGTCACAGGCAGTTCTCCGTCTCCCATCCTGTACACCTCCTCGTGAAGCGAGAATCCAGGCACGTAGGCCACCGGAATAGAGGCGGTCACGAACGACAGTGACCCGGCGGCCGTGATGTCGCGGGCGCCGAGCAGGTCTAGCCTCTTTGCCACCGCGGCTTTGTTCTCCTCTGCTGTTGCGCCCGAATCCCTGCCATCCCCATCATCTCTGCTCACCACCAATATTACGTTGTAGTACCGCTTGCCGTCGTACACCCCGAGATCCCCATCCCGCGGCTCCTCCAGCATGAGGCCCTGGATCTTCTGGTAAAAGCCCGGGTCAAACTTGTATTCTGCATCCACGTTTCCGACCGGGCCGACAGGGCCATCCCCCGGGTCCATATCCCCCGGAAGGTTAAACCCATCACCACCATCATCTCCGACAGTCTGCGACACGGAATCATGTGGATAGACTAACAGGATTAGCAAAAAAACAGCGGTAAAAGACAACAACACTGCTTTCAATGACAATTTTATCCATGTGGCGCATTTAAGTGATCAGCTGCGGGCGGGTGTGTCCTACAGGCATATACTGCTACCGATACGATGTAGTTCCGGAAGATTCTGCAGGTATTTTTGCGCGTCGTAGAAGCAATTAACAATTGTCAAATTTTCATCAACACGACAAAATATAACATGTGTATTGATACAGATGTGGTTTACACATATACGATCTTTTACTCCTGTTAGGGCAAAAGTCTGGCAATTGTTAATTGCTTCTCGGGCCGGTATGCAAGCCGGATCAGTAGTACGGCTTGATCTACTGACTGTGCTTGGCTATACCGTTGGATCCGACAGCTTGCCCATGAACAGGATCGCGCCGCTCTCATCGTCTTGTATGATGAATAGGAATGGGTGGTCTGCGATGAAGTATGGTGTTGGTGGGGGACCACTGTCGCCCCCAACGACGATGGTCGTGACCGCCGCAGCTTCTGTTCCCTCTTCGTTCACATTCACGAACGCGTCCTGGGTAGCCTTGGTCACCCACACGTTGGGCGGCACATCTGTGATTCCACCAAGGTCTGCAGATTTAGAAAAAACATCAGTGATTCCGAGGGCCTGCAACGGTCCTTTCAGGTCGTAGTGGGTGGTCATGTTGAACTTTGGTATGTATAGAACAATTTCACTTGGACGCAGCTCCTGCCTCCACTGCTGTATCATGTCGGCTGAAATGGACTCTTCGAGTGCGCCTATTGCGTCCCGGCCCTCTGGCAGTATAACTAGCATGGACAGCCTGTCGCCCTCGTACGGCATCTTGAGCACATGCGCGCCGTTTGAGTGGGCATAGTCAAATGTCTCCTGTATGTTCATAAAGTCAGCGTCGACGCTTTCGGTGCCGTTCTTCCAAAAGTCGGACTCGACTGTATCGTCTGCTTGGAACTGCGTGACCCACGTCCCCTTGAAGTAGATGGCATTGTTGATGACCATCACGGTATTATTATCAACGTCACGCTCTGATATCACCTCCTTTATCTTGCCGTTGGTGTTGTTGGAGGCCCAGCCGTTTATCTTGGCTACGGTCTCCTTTACGCCATCTTTGTCAAAGTTGACAGTCTCTATGCCTGCAAAGTATATCTGCCGCGCTATGTCTTGATACGACTCGTACACAGGAATTCGATCAGACAACCACAGTGCGTTTGCTATAGCGAGGGTGGCATAAGGGTCGTCACGGTTCAGCGATGCCATGGCGTGCGCCGTGGCGTTGTACCGCGCCGCCGCGTCAGGCTCAAACCCAAACACATCTTGAAGCTGCACTGCCGTGTTCCCATCAGCGCCCTCGTACAGGACGGAGAACGCAACGTACATGCTGGCAGGCGAGAAGAAGAGATTCTTGTCTGTCTGATTTTTACTAGAGGATACCGTTTTGTAAAAGTCTATGGCAAAGGCGTTGTTTGTATCGGCGATATATGTGGGAATCACAGGCGATTCGACGTGTGGAATCGTGATGGCGCTATCGCCACCACCGTGCTGCGCCGTTGGCTCTGCCGTGTATGATGGGTCGGTGATGGCCATCATCATCATCACCACCACTGCTATTGTCACAACAGACGCGGCGATGACAGCTGCCGCCCAGATCGATCTCTTCATGGTGCGACTGCCCCATATTGCCTGCAGATGCAGCGACTGTTGTTGTTTACGCCAAATACCTCAGACCAGACAACAAAGTGTGCGCGTTTTTGGTATGACAGTATCATCTCAGTCCCACCTCGACTGTGATAGTACTGTTGGGGGTGACGTCCACATATTCATAACCTTTGTTTATCGTGGTAATGTTGGTAAACCCTGCAGGCAGCACTGCAGTATTTATCTGCGCCAAGACCGTGTCGGGGATCAATCCCGTATGTATGGTGGTGCCGTTCTGGCCTGTAGTTTGTACGTTGGAGACTGCTGTGAGTAACTCGTACGTAAATACTGTTGCGCCATATACTCCTACCTCGTCTGGATTCTTTACACCGTCACTGTTCGTGTCGTTGAAGACGTTTATGATGATGGTGCCCTTTTGAGAGCCATCTACGGGATGCAGTGCAAAATCTATTGTGCTCGTGGTGTCGTCTGTCAGGGTTATAGTGTCATGTGTGTCAAAGCCGTCAGATGGCAGGAATCCGGCGGGGATCGGCCAGGCCTGGACTAGAGCCAGGAATGGTATTATACCTCCGGCGCTGTAGATGCCCGTAGAGTTGTCAGTTGTGGCTACAGTCTGTTTGAGTTTAAGATAGTCTACAACCGTGATGTTGACTCCGCCGAGTCCCTGCTCATTGCTGTCAAACGTTCCGTCTCCGTCCGTGTCATTAAATACCCTGCCCTGCACGGTGGCAGTTGCAGTTATGTCTGCATGGGCGTACGTGAGACTGACTCCCCACCCGTGCAGTGTGCCAGCATCGCCTGCGTCATGGTCAGTGGCCGACAGTGTCCAATCTCCCCTGATACCAGATCCGTTGAGGGTACCGAGCCCCGGGTGTGATGAAGAGTCGTATGTGGTAATGATATAGTCCAAGGTTCCGTCGGTCCTGTCGTACAGTGTGATATTCGTACCGTCAGGCGAGGTCAGGACTAGGCTCAAGTCGCCGACGTAGGTGTGGGTGATGTGGACGGGAATCGAGACTGACCGTAACGTGCCGTTTACTGGCATGAATAGTGTGCTGCTTGTCTGCCCGGGGTCTGGTATTGCACTGCCGGGACTCGTTGTGATAGAGTATGTCTGGTATTCGGGGCACGAGGCGGTGCATGAGTTTTTGACGTACCCGGCAAACATCCGGACGTCCAATGCGGTGTTGGTGTTGGTATTGTTGTACGCGGCCTCCTCGTCAAGGCCATCTGCTGACAGCGTCATGTTTTGTATAGTGATCGACGGGGAGAATCCTATCATCCTCGTGCCGTTTGCAGGTATCCACATGGTGTAGCTACCGTCAGGTGTAGTAAATGTAGCATCGACACCCTGCATGTGCGTGGCGCCCACGTGCATTGCAGATACGTTATAGTGTATAGTATCAAATGATTCCAAGTATCGCGTCTGGGCGAATCCGGTAGTCACCTCGTGTGTGTCCCAGTCCATTATGCTATCTGATGTGGGGAACGTATCAATGGATCCCGGCGGCAACGACTCGGCATTAATGGTTACCAGCACGGGGGTTCCGGTATCAAGGCCGTCCTGCGGGGTGATGTAAAACGAGTCAGTGGAGGTAAACGTCGAATCCGTGGTGTATAGGATCCGCGACACATTGTTGGTGATAAACTCAGGCGTGGTCACAGTGCCGTGGTGCGGGCCGCCCGAGACACTAAAGGACAGCGCGTCGCCGTCCTGGTCATAACCGTGCAGCAGTATCGTCGTGGGCTCTGCCGAGTTTGGGTTGACTATTACCGTGTCTGTGTATGCCACGGGCAGCGTATTTGTGGCAGATATGGAGGACAGCAAAGACAGTGAGAGTGTGCTTGCAAGGGCAAAGTTCTGGACAGGCTTGTTCAGTGAGCCAAGGTCAGAGCCTGAGACGGTTATTGTGTGTATGCCCGTCTGACCTGGGTAGAACACTGCAAACTCGTTTGTCTGGTCAACAGACTCTGCGCGCTGCACTATGGTGCCGGCAGGTGATGATACTGTAAAGTCTAGGTCAGCTACTGTTACGGTGATGTTGGTGCGGTCGGACTGATCCGTGATGCCGCCATGCGGATGCACAAACCACGTCAGTATGACCTTTACGGGCTCTGTTGTGTCAGTCACGTTGAATGTGTACTGCTTGCTGTCGTTGTCCATATCAAGATGGTCCCTGAGGACATGGTTGTACGTGACATTCCTCTGATACGCGTACTCTAACGTCTGTGCTGTGTCAAGGATGCCAAACCCCACATTGTTGAGCCTGCCAAGGGAGGCAGCATTGTTTGCCGTTGCAAAGGTACGATCCTGCATCGCATAAGAGCAGTTGTCCATGGAATTGTTCATTTCATACTGCGTTGACGTACAGGGTATGGGGCCCTGCCAGGCGGCGCCGAGAAGAAGGGCCGCCTTTATCTCCACTGGAGTCAGGTCGGGTTTTGCCTGGAGCAGCATCGCGGCAGTCGCGCTTACTTGCGGGGCGGCATAACTGGTGCCATTATCTGGAACCGTTATGCTGGTTGTTGTAGAGTTGAGTACCTGTATGTTTACTGCCGGGGCCACCAAGTCAGGTTTCATCCTGATGGTGCCGTCGCCAGCGGTAGGGCCACGGCTTGAAGCAGTATACATAGTTATAGTATCAGCGGCGCGGTCATTTATCCCACCCACGGCGATCACATTGTGTGCACACCCGGGATTGGTTATTGATTTATAAACAGCGATGTAATCATCACCCCCACGATTTCCAGCAGACTTTACTGCGACCATTCCCTTGTCTACTGCCTCGTTTACGATCAGAGAGGATGTCGCGGTAGGCGCGTCTATGTTGCTACATCTACCTATACCAATGCTCATATTTACGACATCGGCCCCGTTTCGGAGAGACCAGTCAAGCGCGTGTGCTACAGCAGATGCACTATTTTGGCTTATGCGATAATATCTATTGTCTGCATCCAAGAGTTCAACACCTGGAGCAATCCCATTGTGTGCATCAAGTCCGGATGCGGCAAGCACCTGAGCTACCCGTGTGCCGTGGGATGTATCCCAATACATGTATGGATCTACATCTGCCGCACTGGAAGCGACGCATTGAGCAATATCACATACAACGCGGTTTGAGACCTTGTGGTTCAACGCGGTCGCGTGGTTGATGCCATCGTCAACTACTGCAACAACCACGCCTGTGCCATTTAGTATTCTTCCTACCGTTGCGTTTATTTCATTCATGGTGGCATGAATGGTCTGCCGCGCCATGTCTACCTCGAAAGTCACAGGCAGTTCTCCGTCTCCCATCCTGTACACCTCCTCGTGAAGCGAGAATCCCGGCACGTAGGCCACCGGAATAGAAGCTGTCACAAACGACAAGGACCCTGCGGCCGTGATGTCGCGCGCGCCGAGCAGGTCTAGCCTCTTTGCCACCGCGGCTTTGTTCTCCTCTGCTGTTGCGCCCGAATCCCTGCCATCCCCATCATCTCTGCTCACCACCAATATTACGTTGTAGTACCGCTTGCCGTCGTACACCCCAAGATCCCCATCCCGCGGCTCCTCCAGCATGAGACCCTGGATCTTCTGGTAAAAGCCCGGGTCAAACTTGTATTCTGCATCCACGTTTCCGACCGGGCCGATGGGGCCGTCACCCGGGTCCATATCTCCCGGAAGGTTAAACCCATCATCACCACCATCATCTCCGACAGTCTGCGACACGGAATCACGTGGATAGACTAGCAGGATTAGCAAAAAAACAACGGTAAAAGACAACAACACTGTTTTCAATGACAATTTTATCCACGTGGCGTATTTAAGTGAGCAGCGACGGGTGGGTGTCCTACAGGCATATACTGCTACCGATACGATGTAATTCCGGAAGATTCTGCAAGTATTTTTGCGCGTTGTATTTCATGTCTACATCTGGGAACAGCCCGCCAAGGAACGAGACGGTCTCGGAATAGGTGGCTACATACTCCACAGAATCACAAGATATGTAATTTAAAGCGGTGTCAGGCGGGCGGCAGCCCCCCGACGGAGGCTCGGCTGCGTGCACGTGGAGATTAAGAAACAAAGTTATTTTGTAACACATCGCCATTATGAAGTGGAATTTGGGGCATTAGGGCCCACCGAACTTCCAACTACACCATCACAGTAAACACGAGCGGGTGGTGCAAACAACGCAGAGAGTGTAGCCTTGTTAATATTTTTGAGCATTTAGTGTTCTTTTGTCGACATGCATGTATTTTATTTCCTGGATAGAGTATATGCTATGGATCCCTCAAAGGTGGACTGGAACCATCCCAGCGTGAAATACCTTCTCAAGTGCTTTGAAGAGGCGACAAATGCCAGAGACAAAGAGAGTGAGCAGACGCGGGAGATGATGGAACAAGTGTTGGAGGAAAACAGGCAGCTGCGCGAGGAGAATGAGGCGATGCACAAGGAGAATGAGGCGATGCACAAGGAGAATGAGGCGATGCACAAGGAGAATGAGGCGATGCACAAGGAGAATGAGGCGATGCACAAGGAGAATGAGGCGATGCACAAGGAGCTCGAGCAGCTGCGCGAGGACAACAAGCAGGCAGTAGCTGGAAAGGAAAAAAAGCACGGCTCCGGACGCGGGCACAACCACAGAAGCTACAACGTGAGGGAGATGAAGGGGTATCCACAGATTAGGAGCGTCGACAAGAACGACGGCACGAAGCGGCCGTCGCATAGGATCCCACCCACCGTAAACGACATCAGGCAGGCCGACCAGACCAAGTGCCCCAACTGCGGCGCGGAGCTCTCGAAGCCCACCGGAGAATACGAGCGGCTGTCCGAGGACCTGATCGAGTTCAAGTGGACGGTCACCAAATGGTGTGTCTCAAGAAGGTTCTGCAGGGGCTGCAACAAGCAGGTTACCCCGTACCTTGACGGCGTGCTTGCCGGGGAGCATTTCGGGACAAACATCATGGCCATGGTGATAACCATGAAGTGTTCTAACGTGTCATTTGGCAAGATCAGAGACATGCTCCACATGTTTTATGGTATCAGCATCTCCACATCCACGCTGAACCACTTTTGCGACGTGGTCGCCCGTGAGCTTGAGCCGCTGTACGACAAGCTCAAAAAGGCGCTCAAAAGGTACAGGGAGATTTACGGCGACGAGACGAGCTGGTTTGTCAACGGCATACGCAGGTGGGTCTGGGTGTTTGTCAGCAGCATGTCAAGCATATTCGTCATAAACAAGTCAAGAGGCAGGACCGTACCCATGGATGTGCTGAAAGGATTCACAGGGATCATTGTGAGTGACTCGTGGGGCCCGTGGAACTACGTGGGTAGCAAGCACCAAAAGTGCCTGCTGCACTACTTGCGCGACATGTACAGGACACTCGAGAAGAACAAGAGCAAAAAGTTTGTCATATTCTTCAGGACGTTGTATAAAATACTCAAGGATGCCATAGAGCCCAGAAAGACAGACTGCAGGGACTCTGCAGAGGATCAGAAACAGTCTGTGCAGAGGCTCAAGAGTAGGGTGCACCGGCTGATAAACAAGGACCATACGGACAAAGACTGCAAGAGATACACAAAGCGCCTAAAGAGGGAGGTCGATTCACTCTTTACGTTCATAGAGCATGAGGGTGTGGACTATCACAACAACGTCAGCGAGCAGGCGCTGCGCAGGTTTGCAGAGGCCCGCAAGGTACTGTACGGGAGCAGGACAGAAAAGGGCGCCAAGAGGACTGCTGTGACCATGAGCATCCACGAGACATGCAAGAAGCGCGGTGTCAACTTTTACGAGTTTGTCCGCGACTATTTAGCCGGAAGGATAGACGACATTCCGAAGAAACGCATAACTCGCGCCGCGACGACCATCACAACCATGGCCGCCTGAGGCGGTTCGTGCAACATTTTACACATCTGCATCCACCACACCCACGTCTGCATCCACCACACCCATATCTGAGCCGTGGCAACCGTCACGACTGCACGCGCATCGGGATTTGTCTTCTCTTGATGAGCTGATTTTGGTCTCAAAAAACCACTTCATAATGGCGATGTGTTACGTTATTTTGAATTTTTACATCACATCACACAATGTCTCCAAGTCCGCCCTGCCAGAGTAGACCATGCACCAAATGTATTGAAATTGGTCCATTGTCGTATTTGTGGCTCTAGCAGGACTGTCTGCTTGTGTATGTGTGGGCGTGGTTGCAAGCTTGTTGGCAGTATCTAATGCATTATTTGTGGCTGTTTGTAAATATTCTGCCAGCCCCGGGTGTGTCCTACAGGCATATACTGCTACTGATACGATGTGGTTCCAGAAGATTCTGCAGGCATTTTGCGCGTCGTATTTCATGCCCACATCTGGAAACAGCTCACCAAAAGCGTCAAATTCCTCTGTGCCGGAGATATCGTGCGCAGGCTCCGCTGTCAACGCACCATCGTATCAATCAATTTCGGTGCGCCGTTATGCCGTAATGGCCTCAAGTGACTGGCGTGTGAGCCTGCCACTTTCTACTTGTGACCGTGCGATCAGCTCTATGTTGTAGCAAATTAAGCGCATTGGGATCTCGCGTCGTTGGTTGTCGGGCCTGCGGCACCTGACATAGCTGCCGTACATCTTCTTGATGGCCGCAAACACTGCCTCTATGACGCTGCGCTGGTGGTACCTAGCATTGAATGCGGGCAGGTCGTCGTGGTACATATCCACCATCTTGCGCCATGCTTGGCTGCCGTTGGCATTGTGTACAGTGTTGGACTTGGGCTTGATCAAAGGCGTCATGCCCATCCCAGCCAGCCTGTTGCATATGTCCCGCGACAGGTACGCTGCGTCTAGGCAAAAGTCCCTCCCCTTCATGCTGCACGGGCCGTGTAGCAGGTCATCCAGCATGTCATATAGTCCCTTTATGTCGGCCATGTGGCTTGTAGTCACCAGATATGTAAGTACGACCTTGGTTCCCACGTCGATGATGGCGTGCATCTTGATCCAGCCGTGCTTATTTCTGATCCTGTCGGTCCTGAAATCCACCCACTTTTCAAACCTGCTCACAGAGTAACCCGTGCTGTCGCCAGCAATAGAGCCCGAACCCTGCAGCCCCTCGATGACGCGTGCATGCACCTCCCTGAGGTAGGACTCTGGGATCAGTGAATACGAGTTGCATATCGTGCTCTTGGAGGGTATGTTGCCTGTCAATCCCATCTTGCGCGCCGCCTCCTGGTCTGCGTGTAGATATCCCACCATCTTGCGGTACGTCCTGCGCTCGGCCTCCAGCATAATGCATACTATGGCCATGGTTCTGGGCAGGTATCCATTCTTGCCACCCACCCCCGGATTTAGGGTGTATGGTTCGTCCATCCCGTTGACGATCCTGACCACTGTGGCCAGAATCAGGCTAGGTAGGTATCTCTGGACCAGATCAAATGATCGTTGGTCTCTTTTTTTGGTCTCTGTCATTGACGTATATTGGATATTTCATCTAATGATGCGCATACCCAAAAAAATCAACGTTGTGTGTCAAATTATGTAGACAATCTTGTGTGACACAGCGGGCGAATTTGGCATATGGGGGTATATACCTGTAGGACACACCCGCCAGCCCCTGCAAGTGTAACCGTCAAGGCAAATGGGTTAGACCATATTGTTGGATCAGATTGCCACGGATTAACAGATTCTGATTTTTGTAATCCGCATGTGTTGCAGATATTCACCTGGTGGTAGATTGAAGGGTTGTGCAACTAATTTTGTGCTTTGCTGCCGGCACTGCGCCTGACTATCAGCATCCCCGCCACATACAGTATAATCATGGGGACTGCGATAAACCACATCGTGACGCCCGTGCCATCAGGAGTGATCACAGCACCAAATATGACTATGCCCACTATGGCATATCTGATGTTGTTTCTCCAAAAGTTGTGATCCACCATCCCCGATGCAGAGACCGCATACATTACAAGCGGCAGCTGAAACGAGATGCCAAATGCAAGCAGAAATTGCAGTATGAACGTCACAAAGTCCATCACGTTGAGAAAGGTTACTAGCCCCGAGGAATCCCCATACATGTATAGGAATTCGAGCATGTACGGGATTACTGTAACATATGAAAAGATGCACCCCGCGGCAAAGAGGCCCACGGCAGGAAGTGAGATGCGCCTACCCACGTGCATCTCCCGCTCTTGGAGCGCGGGTCGGATAAACCCGACAGACTCCCTGACCACTATGGGCATCCCTATAGAAATACCTACAAGTGCCGCTACATACACTTGTGCAAAGAAGGCCTGGCCGGGGGCAGTCTGGATGAGCTGTACTCCCTCTGGAACAAGCGTGCCGCTCATGTGGTTTGTGAGTTGCGCTGCAATGTTGTCAAGCGGGTCAGGGACAGGATAGTATAGGGTATGGCCGCCCACCTGTACAGGCTCTGCATGAAGCGTCAGGATACAAGCAGTAATGATGCCGATGATCAGCACCATCCTCAACAACCTTTTTCTCAGCTCTTCTAGGTGCCGGTCTATGTTGCCATCCAACAACTCTACCATATGCACACCAAGCTATATCTATGTGCCTGGAATGGGGAGCAGCTTGGCCTCTGGCAATCCCGACTCCTTGAGCTGGTCCTGCGTCAGGCCGTCAAACTCTAGTGATATGACGGCTTTTGTATCAAAGTTGCCTTCCAACTCCTTTGCAAGCTGGCCTATCTGCTTGCCAGAGTAGGGCACGTCTGACTCTTTTAGAAATATCCTGTCACCCTTTTTGATCTGCTTGCCGCCAAACCTCTTGTGAAGGAATCCCGTTACAGACGAGATCTCAGCTGAGTCCATGTTGTTGTGATAGTAGCATATGCCACGTATGGACTCGTAATCGTATGGAGTGCCATTCTTGTATGCAAATACCCCTATAAACTGGGCAGCCTCTTCTGGCTCTTTTGTGCATTTTATCTCCCAGTGTAGCAGGCGCGCATCATCATAGGTGAAACTGCCTATCTCGTCTGGAGTGATCTTCCAGTATCTTGATCTTGGCATGACATGGCATTGATCATGTCGTATAAATTCCAATGTTTGTGGTCTACAGGCAGGCGTGGCAGAGAAACATGCATCTATGGTCTGTCGAACATATGCAGATCAAGTCCACGAAGCCAGACATGTGAGATGATCAGTTTAACAAGCGTAACAACACTGCAACAACGCCATAACAACACCGTATCAAAACGTAATGCACACGTCAAAGAACCAGTTTTGGTACCCAGCACCAAATCCACAGCAGCTGTAATCAAGACACAGCACTGTATGTATAAATCCGAAGAAACTGCGCCGCCTGCAGACGAGGTTGTGGATCAGAATAGCGCCCTTGATCAAATCCTGGCCTCCGGAGTTTGGACAGATTGGCAGACAAGCCACCAAGATCGTTGTTGAGTGATCTGAGTGTGAGGGAACAGCACATAACTTGTACGTCAGCGCCGTTGCATGCAGTGTTGGACTGGGCCGGCTCGATTTATTTTGTGACAGGGTAGGTATAACGCCACAAGAGCTGGCTGAGGTAAGAAGAAACGATCCAATGAAGGTAGAGAACAGTGCTGGACCACGTATTGTAATAGAGGAGAAAAAGTACGCTCGCGGATATCAAAGCAATGATGACCGCCGTAAAGTCTTGGAGTACAACCACATAAAGATCAGGCGCAAGATTCCCAAATCGTGATGAGGGAACCATACATGCCATCCTCCCTCACCATTCTCTCCTTTCCCCAGGAGATAAGACTCAAGGTGGCCATGTACAACAGGTGGAGTAACGAGTCGATGGCGCAGAAGGTGGTGGGAGGTGGGATATCGTGACAGCATGACGGCCATGTCACGCCCGACGGAGGCTCGGCCAGTGTGCACCATGAATGTGCCAATCGTCTAATTTTTTTAGGACAACATGTCACGCCCGACGGAGGCTCGGCCGGTGTGCACAAGGAGAATTAGGAAACAAAGTTCGTAAAACTAGTCTTTCATAACTTCAAACCATATGCACAAGACGCCACTCCAACAGATATGCAGATACGTTTGAGAGAATTACAAAACAGAGTACGTGGTCAGGTCGTGCCCAGAATGATGTGTAATACTATCAAAAGACCCTAGATCCGTGCCTGAATCAAAAAATCTTCCCAGACAACCTGACCACGTACAAAACAGACTAGCTGATCAAAAACATATAACCTACCAGATAGGCATGATGGTATTGGGGAGTAGCAAAACTATTGCGCTAGGGGCAATAGGCATAGTGGTAATAGCAGTAGCAATAGTGGCGTCTGTTACCATGACACCACAAGATGAGGTGCCAGCAGAGTTTGATTCTGATATAGAAAAGCCCGTATCTGGCCTGTCAGGTGACGTCACCATAGGGTTGATCTTGCCGCTTACAGGCGACCTCGCCACGCATGGTGAAGAGAACTGGGAGGGTTCAAAGTTTGGTGTTGTCGAGTTTAACAAGTATCTAGATGAGATCGATGCTCCATGGCAGCTAAAGATGGTATCAGAAGACTCTGCAACAAACCCCGTCATGGCATTGGAGAAACTCACAGCACTCAATGCAAAGGGGATAGGGATCGTAGTAGGTCCAGAGACCAGCTCCAACATCAGAAACATCAAGGGTTATGCAGACTCTAACAACATGCTGCTTGTCAGTTGTTGTTCATCTGCACCGGCGCTGGCCATTCCAAATGACAGCGTGTTTCGCTTGGTACCAGACGACTCAAATCAGGGCACAGCACTATCAAAGCTAATCAAAAATGAAGGTATACAGGCTCTGGTCCCAGTCTGGAGGGGTGACACGTGGGGAGACGGCCTAAAAGAGGCCACTGCAACCACATTTGTGGAGAGGGGAGGCTTTGCAGATGACGGCATACGCTACAATCCTGAGGCTCCAGAGTTTTCAGCATCCGCATCACTGCTCGCCAAAAAGGTGCAGGATCTTGTAGACGAGTATGGCCAAGACAAGGTGGCGGTACTGTTTTTGGGGTTTGCCGAGATACTACAGTTTACCCAGTCTGCATCAACGCATGAGATACTTGATAAAGTCAGGTGGTTTGGTCCTGGTGCAAACACAAAGGAGCAAAAACTCATAGAGGATCCAATAGGGTTGGAGTTTTCAACCAGCGTGCAGTTTACAACCGTGCAGGTGGCAGTATCCGAAAATCCCACATATGAAAAGGTGCAGCAACATCTAGTAGAATTGCTAGGCAGGGCGCCCAACAGCTTTGTACACTCTTCGTATGATGCTGTATGGATTATAGGCCTCGCAATGCTAGAAACGCAGAGCAGTGACGTGGATATGATAAAGGCAAAACTGCCAGAGATTGCAGCAGAGTATAATGGTGCCATAGGCCCAACAAAGCTCAATGAAGCAGGAGATCTAGCCCAGGCAAACTATGAAGTGTGGGGGATCAGGAATGGTGACTGGGTTTCCTTGGGACAGTACACTCAAGAGAACGACTCTGTAACCATGTACGGCTGACTGCAGACGTTCAACCAAGAGGCTCTGCAAACAGGAACGCTTGTCGATTCAGGTTCAAACGTGCTGCAAACATGTAAATTGTAATCATCTGCTTTTGACAGCCTAGTTTGAAATGGTGCACAAGTCCTGTTTCAGCTGAGCTGCAGTGTATAGTACGCCTGAGGCATATTTGGTTTGCATCCTTGAAACATGGTATCTGGTATGCCACAACAACAAGTACAAGTACAAGTACAAGTACAAGTACAAGTACAACTTTGTTTCCTAATTCTCCTCGTAGAAGCAATTAACAATTATCAAATTTTCATCCTCAACACGACAAAATATAACATGTGTATTGATACAGATGTGGTTTACACATATACGATCTTTGTACGTGATCAGGTTGTCTGGGAAGATTTTTTGATTCAGGCACGGATCTAGGGTCTTTTGATAGTATTACACATCATTCTAGACACGACCTGACCACGTACCGATCTTTTACTCCTGTTAGGGTAAAAGTCTGGCAATTGTTAATTGCTTCTCGGGGCCGGTATGCAAGCCGGATCAGTAGTACGGCTTGATCTACTGACTGTGCCTAGCTATGCCGTTGGATCCGACAGTTTGCCCATGAATAGGATCGCGCCGCTCTCATCGTCTTGTATGATGAATAGGAACTGGTGGTCTGCGATGAAGTATGGCTTTGGTGGGGGCAAACTGTCGCTCATAACGACGATGGTCGTGACCGCCGCAGCTTCTGTTCCCTCTTCGTTTACATCTACGAACGCGTCCTGGGTAGCCTTGGTCACCCACACTCTGGGCGGCATATCTGTAATTCCATCAAGGTTTGAAGAAGACTCTTCAAAGACATCGGTGATTCCGAGGGCCTGCAACGGTTCTGTCAGGTCGTAGTAGGTGGTCATGTTGAACTTTGGTATGGACACTAGCTCAATTTCGCTTGGACGCAGCTCCTGTCTCCACTGCTGTATCATGTCGGCTGAAAGGGACTCTTCAAGCGCGCCTATTGTGTCCCGGCCCTCGGGCAGTATGACTAACATGGACAGCCTGTCGCCCTCGTACGGCATCTTGAGCACCTGCGCGCCGTTTGAGTGGGCATAGTCAAATGTCCCCCCTCCCACATTCATAAAGTCGGTGTAGACACTTTCGGCGCCGTTCTTCCAAAATTCAGACTCGGCCGTGTCGTTTGCCGGGAACTGCGTGACCCACGTCCCCTTGAAGTAGATGGCGTTGTTGATGACCATCACGGTACCCTTACCAACGTCACCATCGGATATCACCTTTTTTATCTTGCCGTTGGTGTTGTTGGAGGCCCAGCCGTTTATCTTGGCTACGGTCTCCTTTACGCCATCTTTATCAAAGTTGACAGTCTCTATGCCTGCAAAGTATATCTGCCGCGCTATGTCTTGATACGACTCGTATACGGGAATTCGATCAGACAACCACAGTGCGTTTGCTATCGCGAGGGTGGTATAAGGGTCGTCACGGTTCAGCGATGCCATGGCGTGCGCCGTGGCGTTGTACCGCGCCGCTGCGTCAGGCTCAAACCCAAACACATCTTGAATCTGCGCCGCCGTGTTCCCATCAGCGCCCTCGTACAGGACGGAGAACGCAACGTACATGCTGGTAGGCGAGAAGAAGAGATTCTTGCCTGTGTGATCTTTACTAGTGGATACCGTTTTGTAAAAGTCTATGGCAAAGGCGTTGTTTGTATCGGAGATGTATGTGGGGATCACAGGCGATTCGACGTGTGGGACCATGACGGTGCCATCGCCACCACCGTGCTGCGCCGTTGGCTCTGCCGTGTATGATGGGTCGGTGATGGGCATCATCATCATCATTATTATCACCACTGCTATTGTCACAACAGACGCGGCGATAACAGCTGCCGCCCAGATCGATCTCTTCATGGCGTGACCGCCCCATATTGCCTGCAGATGCAGTGACTGTTGTTGTTGTTTACGCCAGATACCTCAGACCAAACAACAAGGCGTGCGCGTTTCTGGTATGACAATATCATCTCAGTCCCACCTCGACTGTGGTAGTACTGTTGGGGGTGACGTCTACATATTCATAACCTTTGTTTATCGTGGTGATGTTGGTAAACCCGGCAGGCAGCACTGCAGTATTTATCTGCGCCAAGACCGTGTCGGGGATCAGTCCCGTGTGTATGGTGGTGCCGTTCTGGCCTGTAGTCTGTACGTGGGAGACTGCTGTGAGCAGCTCGTACGTAAATACTGTTGCGCCATATACTCCTACCTCGTCTGGATTCTTTACACCGTCACTGTTCGTGTCGTTGAAGACGTCTATGATGATGGTGCCCTTTTGAGAGCCATCTACGGGGTGCAGTGCAAAATCTATTGTGCTCGTGGTGTCGTCTGTCAGGGTTATAGTGTCATGTGTGTCAAAGCCGTCAGATGGCAGGAATCCGGCGGGGATCGGCCAAGCCTGGACTAGCGCCAGGAATGGTATTATCCCTCCGGCGCTGTAGATGCCCGTAGAGTTGTCAGTTGTGGCTACAGTCTGCTTGAGTTTAAGATAGTCTACAACCGTGATGTTGACTCCGCCGAGTCCCTGCTCATTGCTGTCAAACGTTCCGTCTCCGTCCGTGTCATTAAATACTCTGCCCTGCACGGTGGCAGTTGCAGTTATGTCTGCATGGGCGTATGTGATACTAACGCCCCACCCGTGCAGTGTGCCAGCATCGCCTGCGTCATGGTCGGTGGCCGACAGTGTCCAATCTCCCCTGATACCGGATCCGTTGAGGGTGCCAAGCCCCGGGTGTGATGAGGAGTCGTATGTGGTAATGATATAGTCCAAGGTTCCGTCGGTCCTGTTGTACAGTGTGATATTTGTACCGTCAGGCGAGGTCAGGACTAGGCTCAGGTCGCCGACGTAGGTGTGGGTGACGTGGACGGGAATCGAGACTGACCGTAACGTACCATTTACTGGCATGAATAGTGTGCTGCTTGTCTGCCCGGGGTCTGGTATTGCGCTGCCGGGACTCGTTGTGATAGAGTATGTTTGGTATTCGGGGCACGGGGTAGTGCATGAGTTTTTGACGTACCCGGCAAACATCCGGACGTCCAATGCGGTGTTGGTGTTGGTATTGTTGTACGCGGCCTCCTCGTCAAGGCCATCTGCTGACAGCGTCATATTTTGTATAGTAATCGGCGGGGAGAATCCTATCATCCTCGTGCCGTTTGCCGGTATCCACATGGTGTAGCTACCGTCAGGTGTAGTAAATGTAGCATCGATGCCCTGCATGTGCGTGGCGCCCACGTGCATTGCAGATACGTTATAGTGTATAGTATCAAATGATTCCAAGTATCGCGTCTGGGTAAATCCGGTACCGGTAGTCACTTCGTGTGTGTCCCAGTCCATTATGCTATCTGATGTGGGGAACGTATCAATGGATCCCTGTGGCAGTGACTCGGCATCAATTGTTACCAGCACGGGGGTTCCGGTATCAAGGCCGTCCTGCGGGGTGACGTAAAACGAGTCCGTGGAGGTAAACGTCGAATCCGTGGTGTATAGGATCCGCGACACATTGTTGGTGATAAACTCTGGCGTGGTCACAGTGCCGTGGTATGGGCCGCTCGAGACACTAAAGGACAGCGCGTCGCCATCCTGGTCATAACCGTGCAGCAGTATCGTCGTGGGTTCTGCCGAGTTTGGGTTGACTATTACCGTGTCTGTGTATGCCACGGGCAGCGTGTTTGTGGCAGATATGGAGGACAGTAAAGACAGCGAGAGTGTGCTTGCAAGGGCAAAGTTCTGGACAGGTTTGTTCAGTGAGCCGAGGTCAGAGCCTGAGACGGTTATTGTGTGTATGCCCGTCTGACCGGGGTAGAACACTACAAACTCGTTTGTCTGATCAGCAGACTCTGCGCGCTGCACTATGGTGCCGGCAGGTGATGATACTGTAAAGTCTAGATCCGCGACTGGTATGTTGATGCCGGTGCGGTTGGACTGATCCGTAATGCCGCCATGCGGATGCACAAACCACGTCAGTATGACCTTTACAGGCTCTGCTGTGTCAGTCACATTGAATGTGTACTGCTTGCTGTCGTTGTTCGTGTCAAGATGGTCCCTGAGGACGTGGTTGTACGTGGCATTCCTCTGATACGCGTACTCTAACGTCTGTGCCGTGTCAAGGATGCCAAATCCCACATTGTTGAGCCTGCCAAGAGAGGCAGCGTCGTTTGCCGTTGCAAAGGTACGATCCTGCATCGCATAAGAGCAGTTGTCCATGGAATTGTTCATTTCATACTGCGTTGACGTACAGGGTATGGGGCCCTGCCAGGCGGCGCCGAGAAGGAGGGCCGCCTTTACCTCCACTGGAGTCAGGTCGGGTTTTGTCTGGAGCAGCATCGCGGCAGTCGCGCTTACCTGCGGGGCGGCATAACTGGTGCCACTATCTGGAGCCGTTATGCTGGTTGTTGTGGAGTTGAGTACCTGTATGTTTACTGCCGGAGCCACCAAGTCAGGTTTCATCCTGATGGTGCCGTCGCCATCGGTAGGGCCACGGCTTGAATTAATAAACATAGTTATAGTGTCAACGGCGCGGTCATTTATCCCGCCCACGGCGATCACATTGTGTGCGCATCCGGGATTGGTTATTGATTCATAAACAGCGGCGTAACCAATACTCCCACTATTTCCGGCAGACTTTACTGCGATCATTCCCTTGTCTACTGCCTCGTTTACGATCAGAGAGGATGTCGCGGTAGGCGCGCCTGTGTTACTACATCTACCTATACCAAAGCTCATGTTTACTATATCGGCCCCGTTTCGGAGAGACCAGTCAAGCGTGTGTGCTACAGCAGATGCACTATTTTGGCTTATGCCATAATGCCTATTTTGTGCATCCAAGAGTTCAACACCTGGAGCAATCCCATTGTGTGCATCAAGTCCGGATGCGGCAAGCACTTGGGCTACTCGTGTGCCATGGGATGTGTCCCAATACATGGTTGTAGATACATCTGCCGCACTAGAGGCGACGCATTGGATACCACTACACACAACGCGGTTTGACACCTTGGGGTTCAACGCGGTTTCGTGGTTGATTCCGGTATCCACTACGCTGACGACCACTCCAGACCCGTTAAGGGACATGCCGACTGCGGCAGTCACGTTGCTGTCAGTTGCACGTATGGTCTGTCGTGCGGTGTCCACCTCCATGGTGACAGGCATCTGGCCGTCTCCCATTTGGTACACCTCCTCATGCAGTGAGAACTCATGCACATCGGCCACCGGAATTGAGGCTGTCACAAACGACAGGGACCCTGCGGCCGTGATGTCGCGCGCGCCGAGCAGTTCTAGCCTCTTTGCCACCGCGGCTTTGTTCTCCTCTGCTGTTGTGTCCGAATCCCTGCCATCCCCATCATCTCTGCTTACCACCATGATGACATTGTAATACAGCTTACCATCATACACCCCAAGATCCCCATCACGCGGCTCCTCCAGCATGAGACCCTGGATCTTCTGGTAAAAGCCCGGATCAAATTTGTGCCATGTATCCACGTTTCCGACCGGGCCGATGGGGCCGTCACCCGAGTCCATATCCCCCGGAAGGTTAAACCCATCGCCACCATCATCTCCGGCAGTCTGCGACACGGAATCACGTGGATAGACTAGCAGGATTAGTAAAAAAACAACGGTAAAAGACAGCAACACTGTTTTCAATGACAATTTTATCCATGTGACGCATTTAAGTGATCAGCGACGGGTGGGTGTGTGTGTCCTACAGGCACATACTGCTACTGATACGATGTGGTCCGGAAGATTCTGCAGGTATTTTTGCGCGTCGTATTTCATGTCTACATCTGGGAACAGCCCGCCAAGAAATGAGACAGTCTTGTGATATGTAGTCACATGCTCTACCATACCGAATCACAAAATATGCAATTTAAAGCAGTGTCAAGCGGGTGGCTACCCCCAGACGGAGGCGCGGCTGCGTGTACGGGGGATTAAGAAACAAAGTTCAAAGCGGAACAAATTTTTGACTTTTCCTATTGGCATAGGCATGCGAAGCATGCCGCGCCGGATATGGTGTGTTTTGACTTGCCAAAAACAGACAAAATGATGGGTTTGTTCATCATGTACTTTGCTGTCCACTCATCATGACAACCAGATTCACTACATAATGTTGAATTAGAATGCACATCAAGGAATTTTTTTTTGTGTATGAACTTATGACCGGCGCTATAGCAATCCGATTGCACTTTAAAAGGTCGGTGTGTTACGAACTTTGTCATTTTGAGGCGTTGCATCGTCGTATTGAAACATTTCAAATGGTGGTGGTTGGGATGTCCATCCCATGATTGCTCCATGGTGCAGATGTGCTTGTTGAATCAAGTGTCTTGTGGTATTTCATATCTCGCATGCATATGAGATTTAATAAAATTTGGTACTGGGTGAGATGCTACACAAACCATACCCAAATCCAAAACACTACCAATCAAATCATCTGTGGGGGATTCAAATACTGGCCAAGTGCCATAGTTTAACAAGTTACGTATGAATCTGGAATATAGTCTGGTACCTAGCACCACACGTCCCATCCCACTGCTTGTTGCTTGAAATAGATTAGTGGGTGTTTTGAGTCAAGGCCATACACACACCAGCCTTGATGATAAACTCAAGGTATGTATGTATGTGTGTATATAGGCAGTTAAGCGAAATGTAGGTTAACTAAACTGAGTTATCCCATACCGGAAGCATATCCCAACCAAAAAAGCTAAATGTGACGGATCCAGTAGTTTAACGTTGTCCAAACAAAAAACAAACCAGATCCGTAATATGGTAAACAACAAACGTCTATATCAAGATGTTGTGACGGGCCTGTGTCCCATGTTGTCGTGTACAACAATGCCCGGACATCATAATACCATCTTTGATATCAACACGCTTAATGCAGGGATCATAAATGCGGCAATTCGGGATTCATCTGTAGGCGGATGTGCCAATGCAAGAAAGAGCCTAGGAGGCAGGAAAGAGCCCTCGGACAGGTGGTTTGCAAGCATGCTCAAAAGCCCGGTTGTGGCAGAGGTCCAGAATGTGTTTGACATGCAGGTGACGCAACAGTTTAAAAAAATGGTACGCCTCGGAATGGTTCCAAAGGAGGGGATAATAATTGCAATTGACATGCACCTTATCCCAAGGTATGACAAAAAGCCCGGCAAAGAGCTCACACGATCCCGCTACAAGAACGGCACCAAATTATTTGAGCGATACATGACTGCCCAGTGTGTGGACAAATCACTGAAGATACATCTGGGTGCGCAATACCTGGAAATGGGTGATTCCGTGCCTGATTTTGTGGACAGAATCCTGAAATCCGTTAAAAAGACAGGTGCCAAGATAAGGTTGGTCCTTTTGGACAGGGAATTTTTCTCAGTGGATACAATAATTGCACTACTCAACAATAATGTGACATACCTGATGCCGTGCAGGAATTCCAGCGGGGTCATCGCCGCACTGCGGGAATACGACAAAAATACAAGGAATACAACATCTCAGGCCACGCTACAGGGACATACTGGCATGGTGGATTTTACCATGAGAATAGAGAAGCGCAAGAACAACAAAGACGCAACGATGCCCGAGCAAAAATTCATAGGGTTTGCTACAAACGCCCCGACAATTGACGTAAAAAAATACACAAAACGTTGGGGTGTTGAGACAGGATACAGATTGGCGGAAACGATGCGGGCAAAGACCAGAATGCAGGACATGGCGGCTCGCATGCTCTGCTTTTACTATTCCCTGCTGGCATACAACGAATGGATGATTGTTAGGGTCATGCTATCGGATGGTACAGAGAGGCAGAGTGCCATGACACAGCTTACCTTCCAGTCATGTTGCATACAGGCCGTACTCCCTGATCCCGAACAGCCCCCATAACATGTGCGAATCAGGCATCATGTAAACAGTCTGATTCGCAAGTACATTTCGCTTAACTGATAGGATGGATTTGTCGCGTCATGTCACTTGTTAAAATTCAAAGTTTGGGTGGCAAGAGTAACCAGCCTTGAAAACCCAAATCCAGTTTCCAGGCCCATACATGACAAGCATTGTAAAGATATGATGGGAATGATGATGGTGATGATGGTGATGATGGATATATCAAAGTGCGGTAGAATCACGCCATGTGGAGGATATGCTGCCTTGCCGCACATTCTTGACATTGATCTCATTTAATGCCCGTAATCTTAAACTGCTCAAATGTTGCACAAGCTGGCCCTGCACAGGACGTGGGTGTATCATGTCATATGTAACTGCTCAAATGTTGACCAGTATGATTATCGCAGCGCATACGCCCATCATGGCCAGAATGTACTTTCTGTATCTTGGGTTGCTTGTGCGCATCATACCATCACACCACCACAAACAGCAACAATATTACTCCAGCTCCTATTGGTGCGGAATCTCATTTGGCATCTTTGTTTTTTTTCCAAGTACAAGATTGCGCACCTTGATCATCTTGCGTGCCAGCATGAATCCTCCACCAGACATGGTACTGCCAATAATTACATGTAGTATGCCAGAGTCTTGCTGCGGTGCCACAAGCACCACGTACACAAAGCCTGCAATCATCAGCATGACACCAAATGCTGCAAAGATTGCCATCATTACTGGAATTCTAGGGGGCACCGGTGGTAATCCTGCAGCAATTGGGTTCTCAACAAATCCTGCATCCTTGCATACACTGCAACAATGCAGCTGTTTTTTGTCACGCCACACAGAATCTAGAAAATAAAACTCTTGATGGCATGAGTCACAAGTTCTCTTTGGGTGGGTAACCTTGCCATGACTGTCAAAGTCTTGACCGATCTTTTCCATGCATCTCCTGCAAAAGTAACCTTGAACACGCCACTGTTTTTGAAAGTTGTATTTCTTCCAGCCCAGCGTAGCGTTGCAACCCGCACACGAGGCCATTAGCTAGTACCCTCTGTAGATTTGGATTGTCGCTTGCCACTTGCCACTTGTGCAATTCCCTTCCTTGCCTCTATTATTGGCAGGAATATGATAAAGAATGATGCCACGCTGACCCAGACGACTGATATTCCCACCCATACGCTGTATGCCAGCACGTCAAAGACCAGTCCTGATGCTATCAACGGCATGGGCCAGCCTATTATGAGTACAAGGGTCATGATGCCTCCTCCCTTGAGGCTGAACTTGAATGCCTTCTTTAGAGTCTCTTCGTTCTCGGTGACTTGTGCTGCCTCTGCTGCGCTCAGCTCCACAAGGGTGATCTTTTCCTTGAGGTCATTCCAGTCAAAGGTCGTCTTGGCAGCAAGGCTACCAGCTATGGTTATTGCACCACCCGTAAGGATTCCGGCGATGTTGCCAAACAGCATGGAGTAGTTGTGGCCCAAACTGGCAAGGTTGACCTCCCCGCCAAAGTCTGGCAGTGATGCGGCAACTCCAACCCACGTGCCTACGGCCACCATCAGGCCCAGTACGGCGCCAAGCGTGGCCGCCACCCTGTTTGTCTTTTTCCATAGTATGGTAAGTGCGATTGGGATTACTGCAGAGCCTATCAGGATTCCCATTGCCAAGTAAACGAATCCCAAGCTGAGGCCCAAGGACAACAGTATTACGGCCAAGCCGCCCATTCCAAGCCCAAATCCGACTATGGTGATCCTTGATACCTTGACGAGCTGCTTGCCTGTAGCGTTTGGATTCTTGTATGTCCGGTATATGTCGTAGGTGATAAGCGACGAGACTGCAATTAGTTCGGCGGATCCCGCCGACGTAACTGCCATGAATAGCATTGTAAGCACCATAATTGCACCAACCTCACCCATCAGGGCGGTTGCGGCAGCAGGTACCACGAGTCCGAGCTGCACCTGCTCTGGCGTCAGATCCACATCAAGCGCCACCGCGGTCAGTCCCATCGTGGTTGCAAGTGTAAACGGAATTGCAAACCAGCAGGCACCTCCCAGCAGGAACCCCTTGACTGTGGAGGAGGGTTTTGCGGCGATAGCCCGCTGCCAATAGGCCTGGTCCACAAAGACTGTACCAAAGTTACCCACTATATTGATTATACCAAACATCAGACCACCTACAGATGCCATGGTAAGGAATGCACCGGCGGCATTACCCTCTACCGGATTAAGCTTTGCGGCCTCTACAAGTTTGTGGTACATGCCCTCAACGCCGCCTGTAATGTCACTGTTGACGTAGACGGCTGTGACGAATGTTAGTATCACTACGAATATGATTATGGTGTGCATGTAATCTGCCACAAACGTGGCCTTTAGCCCGCCCACCAAGGTGTAGATCATCACCCCTATGGGGATTAAGAATGCTGCAAGTGAGATGTCCATGCCGGTTAGTCCGTTGACCACGGCTGAACCCCCTAGGAGGAGCATAGCAGTTACAATCATGTTTGTCATTAATGCAAATATAAGGAATATCTTGTGTGAGCCATTGCCGTACCGTGCACGGATAATCTCAAGGAATGTGTGTGCGTTTGGTGCCTTGCGCTTGAGCTCAATTGCCAGTATTCCAAACAGCAAGACCTGAATTGATGCTCCTGCCGCGTACCAGAACGGACCGCTTATGCCGTATTGGTATGCAACTGTAGAAGATTGTAGCAGAGTAGCTGCCCATGTCCATGCAGACACAATGGCGGCAGCCGTTAGGCCTGTCTTGATCGTTCTTCCTGCAGTGTTGAACATCTCAGATGTCTGATTGACGCCCAGATACCTCTCTTCGATCTTTACTTCGACAGAGATTATAACAGCAAACACGGCACCCAATCCAACTACGATTGCCCATCCGATCCACTCTGGAAGCGCCTCACCTATGGCAAATCCATCAGATATTGCGCCTGCCCCATACGCGTCATCATAGGGCAGAAAGGCCAAAAGAGAAGCGACAATCATACAGACGGGTAGAAATTTGTGGATCTTTTTGACCTTAATCACGCATTGGTATAGTTTGTGATTTATTTACCAATTAAAGCGACAATTTCCTTTAAATATAGAATATGTTCCTTCCAGCACGTAGGTGTGTGGCCATGCAGGTGCAAGCCATGCCTGCTCAAGGCACATCGTACTTTGCAGGCCGTACAAAGAATGTATGATAACAGATGCGCCGCATCCAAGGCACCGCACAGGCATGGTATACATGATAAATTCCTGTCGATATCGGCAGAATGTACCGAGATGGTACCTGGCATGGACGGCACATGATATGAGTGGGTTTTTGTCGATGTCGGCAGATATGGTACGCTACCGTTACTACCACTACCGCTACTACCGCTACTACCGCTACTACCGCTACTACCGCTACCACTATTACCACCACCATCCCCGCATGATGGCAAGTAGATGGTTTGTACCTTGGCTCTGATAATGATGGTGATGATTATGATGGTGATTATGATTATGATGGTGATGATTATGATGGTGATTATGATGGTGATGATTGATTAGTCATGGGTAGTGGGATTTAACTAATCCATACCCAGCCAAAAGCTAGTCAATACAGACGATACAGCCTAGCAAGCGAGACCTTTTGGGAGGGATCCACGGTGGCAAGCTTGCCATCCACCCTCACCTCATACGTCTCGGGGTTGATGTCAATGTCGGGCGTCAGGTCGTTTAGTACCATGTCCTTTTTTGATATGCTTCTGCAGTCCTTGACTGCCACCAGCCTCTTTTTGACATCAAGGCGTGATGCCAGTCCATCATCTAGTGCAAGCTGTGATGTGAATGTCAGGGATGTTGAATGCTTTGCTCTGCCTAGGGCTCCAAACATGGGCCTGTACCGGACGGGCTCCGTTGTGGGAATTGATGCATTGGGGTCGCCCATCAACGAGTATGCGATAAAGCCACCCTTTATGATCATCTTTGGCTTGATTCCAAAAAACTGCGGTGTCCACACCACAATGTCTGCGAGCCTACCCGGCTGCAACGAGCCCACGTGCTGTGAGATGCCATGAGTTATGGCAGGGTTTATGGTAATCTTTGCAAGGTAGCGGCGCACCCGCAGGTTGTCGTTGTCGCCGGTTTCTTTTGGTAGCCTTCCGGTCATCTTTTTCATCTTGTCGGCAGTCTGCCAGTTGCGCACGGTCACCTCGCCCACCCTGCCCATTGCTTGGCTGTCAGAAGACATCATGCTTAGTACCCCCATGTCATGTAGGACATCCTCTGCTGCAATCGTCTCCCCCCTGATTCTAGACTCTGCAAAGGAGACGTCTTCTGGGACTGACGGGTTGAGGTGGTGGCAGACCATCATCATGTCCAGGTGCTCTGCCAACGTATTGACGGTAAACGGCCTCGTGGGGTTTGTGGATGAGGGCAGGACATTGTTCTGGCCTGCAATCTTCATGATGTCGGGTGCGTGGCCGCCGCCCGCCCCTTCGGTGTGGTAGGTGTGGATGGTCCTGCCTGCAATCGCATCTATTGTATCATCTACAAAGCCGCACTCGTTGAGTGTGTCGGTGTGGATTGCTACCTGCGTGTCGGTCTCTTCTGCCACGCGCAGCGCAGAGTCTATGGTAGCAGGTGTGGTCCCCCAGTCCTCGTGGAGTTTCAGGCCGCATGCACCCGCCTTTACCTGCTCTAACAACGCTGCCTGCTGTGAGTCATTGCCCTTGCACAGGAATCCAAAGTTGAGTGGAAACTCTTCGACTGCCTCTATCATCCTGTGTATGTTCCAAGCGCCTGGGGTGCACGTAGTGGCGTTTGTTCCGTCTGCAGGCCCCGTCCCCCCGCCGATCATGGTGGTGGTGCCGCTGCATATGGCATCGATGGCCTGCTGCGGCGAGATAAAGTGGATGTGTGAGTCGATGGTGCCAGGGGTACATATGGTGTGCTCGCCTGCAATCACTTCGGTGTTTGAGGATATGGTCATGTCTATATCGTCCATCACGTATGGGTTGCCTGCGTTTCCTATTCCCACTATTAGCCCATCCTTTATGCCAATGTCGCCCTTTAGTATTCCCAGGACGGGATCCATGATTATTGCATTGGTAATTACAAGATCAAGCGAGTCATCACGCAAAACCCCGCTGGCCTGTCCCATCCCATCTCTTGCACTCTTGCCGCCGCCAAAGACTATCTCGTCGCCATATTGGATCAGATCCTTTTCAACCTCGATTATCAGGTCCGTGTCACCCAGCCTTACCTTGTCGCCTGTAGTAGGTCCAAAGAGATCCACATACTGCCGGCGTGGTATTGTTAGTGTCATGGTGTGGCCTCCTTTTGATCCGTCACGCCTAGAAACCCGCGCTCCCTGGCAAGCCTGAGTGCCTCATCCCTCTTTTCATCTAGGGGACCGTTTACCAGCCCGCTGAATCCAAAGACTGTCCGCCTGCCACCATACTCTACAAGATCCACCTGCCGAGAGTCACCAGGCTCAAACCTAACCGAGGTTCCAGCAGGTATGTTGAGGTGGAATCCATATGCCTGCTCCCTTTGAAAAGAGAGGGACCGGTTTACCTCAAAAAAGTGTGTGTGCGAGCCCACTTGCACGGGCCTGTCACCGGTGTTTGTCACAGTTAATGTCGTGGTATTTTTAGAGGGGTTTGCGATAATGTCATGGTCTGATGCTATAATGTATTCGCCTGGCCTCAATGCAATCACGTTATCGGGTCGTGTATTGTGACAAGTTTTGTGCCATCCTCAAACGTGGCCTCCACCTGTATTGAATGGATCAGATCAGGTACCTCCTCCATGACATCATCCCTTGCCAAGACATGCCTGCCGGAGCTCATCAGTTCGGCAACAGTCTTGCCGTCCCTTGCACCCTCCAATATGTAATCAGTAATTATCGCCACGGCCTCTGGGTGGTTTAGCTTGAGTCCGCGCTGTTTGCGCCTCTGCGCGAGCTGGGCGGTCAGAAAGATGTGCAGTTTATCAATATCCATGGGTGTAAGCATCATGGTATAGTATGGTCATCGGACGTATTTAATTATTAGAAAGGGTGGGCTTTTCAGAAATTCTGTTGAGATATTGTGTGGATTTGTAGAGGTGGGCGGTACAAAAGTATGAAGTGTGAAGTATGAAGTATGAATTTTGATTTTTGACAGGATTGTGATGCATCAAATCATGTTTGCAAGCTCAGAGGCACATGTGTATCTCATCATCATATCATCATCATCATATCATCATCATATCATCATCATATCATCATCAAGAATAACAAGATTACAGTGACGCATCATCCTGACCAGACTCTAGTCGCCTGTTAGTCGAGTGTTGTGAGTACCCAACCGCCATAGAATAATGGTACGTGGTCAGGTTGTCTGGGAAGATTTTTTGATTCAGGCACGGATCTAGAGTCTTTTGATAGTATTACACATCATTCTAGGCACGACCTGACCACGTACGAATAATGTAGTAAATCCAGGCTAATTGGGAAACAGACTACAAAAATGCCAAGTTGTAATGATATACTAAGAAGCAGGCTGCGTGGTGGCAGTAGCCACGTTTGATACAGAACTTGCTCCTGCCTCGGTGATTGGTGAGACGCGATAATTGTATTGGGTATCAGGCTGCAGGCCAGTGTGGTAGTACCATGTCTGGGTGGTCTCTGTATTGTATGTGACTGGTCCAAATCCTGTGCCAGGTGGGGATTCTACCTCAATCTTGTAGCCGATAATGGTATCATCATCATCATCAGCAAGTGGAGACATGGCAGGCTCGGTCCATGTAAGGTCTATGCGGGTGTCAGAGGATGTAGAGGCTTGTAATGTATCAACGGGTGAAGACAGTATGCCAGAGTTTGCAAAGTTTACCACTATGTTTTGGCCTGCGTCCAAGTCTAGGTATGTGTATCCTCCCTGTGGGGCAGTAGGCATTGTGGATGGGTGGCTTGCGATGTGCTGGAGCAGTACAGTATCTGGTAGTATACCTGCAAAGGAGTACATGCCGTCTGTATCAGTAAAGATGGTCTGCTGTTGTGCGGTGAGCAGCTCAAATACAAACACTATCGAGTCTGGGATGCCAGGCTCGCCTGCATCCTGGATGCCGTTGGAATTATTGTCTTGGTATACCACGCCCTGGATTGATGCCGTGTCAGATTCTGGGACCGGTGTTAGTGCAAAGTCCACAGAGGTGGTGCTTCCCTCATTGAGATCCATGTAATGGTATGTATTGGATCCTGTTGACTTTAGGTGCCCTGCAGGTACGGATAACAGTTGCACAAGGACAGCATCAGGAAGGATTCCAGATATTATGTAATCACCATTCTGGTCAGTCAAGGACGTTTTGGACGTCATTGTAAGAAAGTCCGCAACATATACAGTCTGTTCAGGCAACCCCATGTCCTGGCCGTCAAATATTATATTGTCATCCATGTCACTGTACACCTTGCCTGTGATCGTGGCAGTTGATGATGGTGTGATTGGGTATAGTGCAAAGTCTGCTAGTATGCTACGTACAGAAGATACTGTATCATATTGGTAGCTCAACGAGTCGTCTGATGGCTTGTGCAGTTCTGGGATGCTGGCAAGTTGTACCAATAGTTGTCCTGAATCTAGATCATAAAATGTAAAGCTGCCGTCACTATCAGTAGTGTCAGTCATTGAGTCATGCAGGGGTAGTACGACATCAACTCCTGCGATTCCGGGCTCGATGTGGTCTATCCGCGCATTGTTGTTAATGTCAGCATACACAGTACCAAAGACGGTTCCTGGAACTACTGCTTCCCAGACATAATCGGTTCCGGTATCAATACTAGATGGCGAAACACGGTATGGGGGATAGTCAGATGCAACAGCCACAAGGTCGCCTGCAGAGTTTAGGGTTATGCCAGTATCACTGTCTAGTGCTCCTATGAATGGGAATATACTTGCAGAGTCTGGGATATTGGCATTGTTATCGTTATCATTATCATAGTTATCAGCTAAAATGTCACGCACCGAATATTGGTCCGTAGATGATGCAACAGAGGAGGCAAGTACGGTGATGGTGTCATACATGGAGCTGTGAGTTGGGCTTTGTATCACGCCTAGTGGGGCAAGCCTGTCATTTAGCATCTCATTGACGGGATTTGGATCAACTGCATAAAATGGTGATATCAGGTTCATCTCTGCTGCAACTCTAGAGGCAATTATGTCGTTGAGCGAATCTGGATGGTCCAACACGCTATCTGGAACGTATCCGTCAACTGCAAAGATTGGGCTGCTGCGGTCCAGCATGTCTATTGTATCAAAGAGAGGGGCAGTCTGGCTTGCAAACAGCACATACAACACACCTACAGAGTCTGGATCGCCACCTGCAGCACTTGTGGAGGCAGATATCTGTGACTCTAGCTGTGTTACAACACTGGTATAGTTGACGCTTTCTGGGTGTATGATTGGAATTGTGGGTTCTAACACCACATACTCCTCAAAGGAGCCATCATTTATAACAAGATTAGTGAGATCCTGTGCCCAGACATCATCACTGGCCACTATAACAATATGTGACTTGGCTTCTGCGGTCATCATGTCTACGAGGGGTGAAATTTGGGCGCTGTTTACTGCCTTTAGCCTGAATATATTGTCATTTATGGCCAAAGAGTCTGCCGTGGATGAGGGAGATATCAGGACATAATCGGCCATGCTATCGTTGTTTATGTAATCTATGACCTCATTGACGTGCTGGCTAGTGGTAGGTCCTACAAAGCTGGTTATCGGTATTGGTGGATAATACCCTGTTCCAAAGATAAATTCTTGCCCATCATCTAGCGTGACTAGTTTTAGCAATGCCCGCTTTGGATCCTCCATTCCAGTTGCAGGGTTGTAAAAGGTGTATCCAAGCCATGTAGTGTCTCCGTCAGATACCAAGAGCTCGTTGATCTGCTGTATACTCTTGTCTATATCCTTGAGTGAAGCAATATTGGTCACTCCCACAGATGTTGCCGCCTGCAGGCTGTTGGCCACCACGTCACCGGATGTGTCTAGTACAAATGCATAAAATGGTGATGAGACACCGTCATAGGTGCCCTGTAGGGATGTTATGGTATAATTGTTGTTTGATACGAGCTGTACGGCATCAGATATTATGGCATCTAGTACTGGTTCGTATGCCGAATCACCGCCCACGACAGGATAGTAGCCTGCCCCAACAAGTAGTCCAGAGGGCTCATGGTATGTGATTAATGAGCGCTTTATGCCCACATCGCCAGTGTCGGGGTTTGTAAAGGAGTACTGCAACCATAGTTCAGAGGGTGGATCATCAGAGTCGGTAAACAGCCTAAAGTCGCTTAACGGCCTGTCATTGTCATATATTAGATCAAGAGAATATTGGCCTATCAGTCTAGAGTCAGAACCATGGTGGGCGATTATTCCTGCCGAATTAATGGTGAATGGATACAGGCCTGAAACGACTGAATCATTGATTGGATCAAAGCTGCCATGAGTGTCATATACAGCAATTGTATCATCAATGACCTGCTTGATTTGTGGATAGTAGAAATCGTCGTATGTACCGTTGTTGATCTTGTTTAATGCAGGCAGTGGACCATACCTAGTATCAATGGTGCGTATGTCAATCTGCGTCCCGTCAGGGTTGGCATTGTTGTAGTCGAGTTTGGCAAGTGCCATGACCAGTGCATACTCGTCATCTAGGAATGAGACGCCGGTGGGATCTAGGTTTAGTAGTGCCCCCACGCGGTGTGTTGGGGCGGGATCATATGTGTTAGAGGTGAGAAATGCATTGTATGAGGTGTATTTTCCGAGCAACTCCCATCCCGTCGACTTTATTGACCAGATGGCATAATCGCCAGACTCTATGTCACCAAACTCGTTGAGTGTAATGTCGCCTAGTGCACCCTGGTCGTTGTTGTCTACTGCAGGCTTTATCTGTGCCACCTGCTCATCAAAGCTGCTGCTAGGGCCTCCTGCAGCCTCAATAGCAAGGCCCACAGCCCAAACCGTATCGTATGAAGAGTATGTGTATGTTGAGAATGTATGGGTGGGGAATGCCTGGGTAATGCTCTCAGTCAGGGACATGTGGCGTGCAGATTCAGGAGAGCCTGCAAAGACATGGGTCATAAATCCTACATCAAGCATAAACTGTTTAACATCAGAGCCATCTATGGCCAACAATGGATCCAGCACGTCTGCATCCGAGCCCACCCATTGGACCGTACGCAGGATTGGATGATTCTCTGCAACTTCTGCAATAAAGTCTGGTAGCTCAAATCCCACGAATACGATGGCCACCCTGTCGCTGCCATACATCTTGATATACTCTGCAGTGGTGCTGGCAAGCTCAGCTGCCATGTCTGGGAATTGATCTTCAATGCATGTGGTGTATGTGTCGCTGCACCTGTCATATGTCCTTATGATCTCAGCAGAGTCAGGATCGTCAGAGTAGATTGCCATTCCACCAATCTCACGAAACTCATCTACTGTGGATTTTGCCAGTCCAATCCCAAATGGATCATTGACCCAGACTGGAATTATAACCCTCTTGCCATCCTGGTACAGGTGATTTGCAATGAGAGGGCCGGCCTTGTCGTCGGCTAGGGCCAAGCGGAATATATTGTCGTCCAGTGCCCACTTTGGAGATGTAGAACTTGGGGAGACCAGCGCAAGATCAGATATGTTGTTGGGGTTTATGTATTGGGTAAGGATTGCGCCCACATTACTAGAGAACGAGGGGCCCACGATAAAGTTGATGTCATTGTTGGAGTGTAGGTCTATTGCTTGACTCAGGGCAGAAGACGGAAGTCCTTTGCTGTCACGTACATCCACTGAGATCCTCCACGATGCATCGGTGCCTGCAAGATAGCTGTTAAAGTCAGATACTGCCTCGTGTACTGCAAACTCCCTGTGTGTGCCGGATGTGTGTGGGGCATCGTTCTTGGTCAATGGTATGAGGGCGCCTATCTGCACCGTGTCAAGTGGGGCCTGGCTTGTAGATGTAAACATTACATGCAGGGTATCAGTATCTGATGTACCCACTATAATCTCGGGGGCGCCGTTGCCATCAAGGTCACCGAGTCCAGCCACTGATGCGCCAAAGTGGTCACCAGGCGCCAGTGTTGGTCCGTTGGGCGTCTCTGTGTCAATCACTGCAGAGTCTTTGAGTGTGCCATCAGAGTTGGGGAATAGTATGTGTACTTTGCCAGTACCGACAACTAGATCGCCAAGTGCACCGACTGCGATCTCTGCGATGCCGTCACCATCAAGGTCGCTGATTGTTCCTATCGATGACCCGAAGCGATCGCCTACTTCTAGCGTGGATGGTCCGTTGGGGGTGTTGTCGTTGATGGTAATGGATGTTTTTGGTGTACCATCTGGGGTTAGTAGTATGATGTGTATGGTGCCGGCGACAGTACTGCCTATAATTCGCCCTGGTGCGCCCACTGCAATATCTGGTGTGCCGTCACCATCAAGGTCGCCAATTCCTGTGGCTGACCATCCAAAGCGGTCACCTACTGCAATGGCCGGACCATTAAGAGTGTCGACGCCAATTTCCACGGTGCTCTTTGGAGTGCCGTCAGCGTTTAAGAATAGGATATAGGCGTCACCTGTAGCAACGCCACGTACAGCATGGCCTGGTGCGCCCACAATAATATCAGTAATGTTGTCACCGTCAATGTCACCTATAGTAGACACGGATTCTCCAAACCGGTCATTTGCTACAAGTACAGGACCGCTGGTGGTAGTGTTACTAGCACCTAAATCCACGGTGCTCTTTATCGTGGCATCATTATTCATAAACAGAATGTATGCATCGCCAGTACTCTCACTGTTTTCAAAGTGGCCTGGTGCGCCCACTGCAATATCCACGGCACCGTTGCCGTCAAGATCGCCTATGCCGCTAACAGACGCGCCGAAACGATCCCCTACCGCCAAGGCAGGACCATTGGGGGTGTCGCCATTTATCAAGGTTGCAGACTTTACAGTGCCGTCAGAATTCATAAGCAAAATTTCTACATATCCTGTGGGTGCACCGCCTGCACGTGTACCTGGTGATCCCACCACAACATCTGGCGTGCCGTCATTATCAAGGTCGCCAATATTTGCTACAGACCAGCCAAAATGATCACTTGGCGCGTACAATGTCGGAATCACATCTCTGCCATGCAGTTCTGTCGTTGCTTTTGGCGTGCCGTCTGCGCTGAGCTGTATAAAGTATATGGTGTCATCGCCGCGCGTGCCCACCATTATATCATTAATGTTGTCACCATCAAGGTCGCCCATGTTGCGTATACTGATAGCAAAGTGATCGCCTGTTTCCAGCATTGGACCGTTGGGGGTACCGGATGCGATGGTGGTGGTACTCTTTATGGTTCCGTTTGAATTCATCATTAGTATGTGTAATTCGCCAGCGTTTGTAGTTGCGAATTGACCTGGAGCACCTACGGCAATATCTGGAACCCCGTCCCCGTCAATGTCACCGATTCCAGCTACAGCCTCTCCAAAAGCATCGCCATTCATCAGATTAGGGCCATTGGGGGTATCTGGCCCAATCACTGATGTAGAAATTATAGTGTTGTCAGAATTCATAAACAAAATGTACAAAGAGCCCTCGTGGATATCAGCTACCGGAGAACCTGCCGCACCTATGGCAATCTCGTCAACTCCATTCCCGTCAAGGTCACCAATAGTAGACATAGATATACCAAATTCATCATCTTGATGCAACACTGAAGGACCGTTGGGAGTGTCAGAATTGATCTCTGTGGTCTGTTTTACGGTACCATTTGAATTCATAAACATAACATATACGTCGCCAGTGTGTACTGAATGCAGAACGTGGCCTGGGGCGCCAGCTGCGATATCAACCACTCCATCACCGTCAAGGTCACCTAGATTGGCTATTGACGCACCAAACTGGTCACCAATCCCAAGATCGGGGCCGTTGGGAGTACTTGCATTGATCTCTGTGGTCTGTTTTATGGTACCATCAGGGTTTAGGAATATGATGTAAACGTCGCCTGATGCAACGTCATCTGTGATATGTCCTGATGAACCCACTGCAATAGCTATGGTGCCATCACCAGCAATGTCTCCAAGAGCACTAAGTGATACTCCAAACCTATCGCCTTCTTGCACAGAGGGGCCGTTGGGAGTATCGGCATTAATTAGGGCTGTGTCTCTTATTGTACCATCATCGTTCATAAACAGTACATATACCTCGCCGGAGCAGTGACATGAAAAAGCTCCTGGGACTCCAACTGCAAAGTCTCTTGTGCCGTCACCGTCAAGGTCACCTAGTACATCAAAAGATCTGCCAAAACTAGCGTCAGATTCTGCAACGCGATCATCAAGCAGATCGCCATCGATCAGCACGGTTGATTCAAGTCGTACATCGTGGGTGATTGCGTACGCTGTATCGGCATCACTCATCAGCATTGTATATGATGATGATCCCCCTACTGCAATCAGCGCAAGCATTACAATTGCAGAACCTGCAATCTTGGAATAATGGTTTGTAAGACTAGTCATAATATGTAATCGTCCCTCTTGTCATCATTTTTGTCATGGGGCAATCCAAAAGACTTGTATATTTTACAGTAGGTATTGGAATAATGTATGCATCAATAATTCCACATCCATAGCTTAAAGTAATCATGAAATCACGAGATCAAGACATGTATTTATCTATTACTTTTGTGAAACTTTGTTTCCTAATTCTGCCCGTAGAGGAAATTAGTAATTAGAAAATTTTGATCTTCAAAGTAAAAAAAGATCACATACCACTCGAAAAACGGGCACGTGGCATATGATGTGTGAAGATATATCATGATGATTTGATCAAAAATGCCACGAGATTCAAGAGTCACGGGCATGACCATCGAGGAATTCGATTCTTTGTATACCGAGGTGGCCAAAAAACATCCCAAGATGGAGGAGAAGAGGCTCGACCGGCCAGACCGCAAGCGCGCCATAGGCGCGGGACGCCGGCACGTTCTCAACCTGAAGGATCGTCTGGTGCTCTGTCTCGTCTACATCAAGACATATGCAACGCAGGAGGTAGTGGGAATGTTCTTCAAGATGTCGCAGGGGACCGTATCCAACACGGTTAGCAACATGTCCTTGGTCATCAAGGACAGTCTGCCCACGCCCAAGAAGATCTACGCGAAGGTCGGAAGGATCAAGACTATTGGGGAGCTCGAGAAGATGTTCCGGGGTCTGACGTGCCTGACTGACGCCTCGGAGCAGCCCATCCAAAAGCCGAAGCGCAGGGACATGGAAAAGTCACACTACTCCGGCAAGGCACATACCCACACCGCAAAGGTGCAGTACACCATGAACTGCGACGGGCTGATAGTGCACAAGACTGCGCACTCGCCCGGGAGCGTAAACGACATCACCATCTTCAAGAAGAAGCACCCATCATTTCCGGAAATCTGTTCTCCCGATGGAGACAACAGCGTGGCCGTGAGGCTGCGCAATCTCATGGACAAGGGGTACATGGGGGCCCAGAAGATCGAAAACGGCACAAGGGGTGTGTGTCCTACAGGTATATACCCCCCATATGCCAAATTCGCCCACCGTGCCGCACAAGATTGTCTACATAATTTGACACACAACGTTGATTTTTTTGGGTATGCGCATCATTAGATGAAATATCCAATATACGTCAATGACAGAGATCAAAAAAAGAGACCAACGATCATTTGACCTGGTCCAGAGATACCTGCCCGGCCTGATTCTGGCCACAGTGGTCAGGATCGTCAACGGGATGGACGAACCATACACCCTAAATCCGGGGGTGGGCGGCAAGAATGGGTACCTGCCCAGAACCATGGCCATAGTATGCATCATGCTAGAGGCCGAGCGCAGGACGTACCGCAAGATGGTGGGATATCTACACGCAGACCGGGAGGCGGCGCGCAAGATGGGATTGACAGACAACATACCCTCCAAGAGCACGATATGCAGTTCGTATTCACTGATCCCAGAGTCCTACCTCAAGGAGGTGCATGCACGTGTTATCGAGGGGCTGCAGGGTTCGGGTTCTATTGCTGGCGACAGCACGGGTTACTCTATGAGCAGGTTTGAAAAGTGGGTGGATTTCAGGACCGACAAGATCAGAAATAGGCACGGCTGGATCAAAATGCATGCCATCATCGACGTGGGAACCAAGGTCGTACTTACATATCTGGTGACTACAAGCCGCACGGCCGACATAAAGGGACTATATGACATGCTGGATGACCTGCTACACGGCCCGTGCAGCATGAAGGGGAGGGACTTTTGCCTAGACGCGGCGTACCTGTCGCGGGACATATGCAACAGACTGGCTGGGATGGGTATGACACCTTTGATCAAGCCCAAGTCCAACACTGTACACAACGCAGGCGGCAGCCAGGCATGGCGCAAGATGGTGGATATGTACCACGATGACCTGCCCGCATTCAATGCTAGGTACCACCAGCGCAGCGTCATAGAGGCAGTGTTTGGGGCCATCAAGAAGATGTACGGCAGCTATGTCAGGTGCCGCAGGCCCGACAACCAACGACGCGAGATCCCCATGCGCTTAATCTGCTACAACATAGAGCTGATCGCACGGTCACAGGTAGAAAGTGGCAGGCTCACACGCCAGTCACTTGAGGCCATTACGGCATAACGGCGCACCGAAACTGATTGATATCATCATGGTGCGTTGACAGCGGAGCCTGCGCACGATATCTCCGGCACAGAGGAATTTGACGCTTTTTGTGTGCTGTTTCCGGATGTGGGTATGAAATGCGACGCGCAAAATGCTTGCAGAATCTTCTGGAACCACATCGTATCAGCAGCGGTATATGCCTGTAGGACACACCCGCACAAGGGTGATCCTTCCCATACGCAAGCGCCCGGGAAAAAAGCTCAGCGAGGAGGAAAAGTCGTACAACAACTGTCACTCCTCCATACGAATCTACGTCGAGAACGGTATACGCAGGATCAGTGGGGATCCACATCATGGGCGACAAGTACCGTAACCCGCTCAAAAAGTACGACATGATAAACTCTATAGTCTGCGGGCTGGTCAACCTGCGAATCCTGGCAAAAATGGCGGCGTCAGCCTGACCGGCAACATCGTGTAACTGCGGAAGGGCACGGACTGAATCTAATTGTTAATTTCTTCTCTGGCATCATGCACAAAATCAACGTGATCGCACGCAACAAGGGGTCAGGCGACGCGTGGGGCGCGTCAGTAAGGGATCAGCTGGGCGGAAGCCCCGACGCAACGCGCCTAGACTTGATGGATAGGGAAGAGAAAATGGGGAACCAGGCATACTGGAAAGCCAGAATAGGTTACAATCACAGGTGGATTGTGGAGAGTGTGTTTTCGGCGTTCAAGCGCCTGTTCGGTGAGCACCTGATGGCCCTCTCAAGTGGGACAACATCCTGCAGGAGGTAAGGCTCAAGGTGGCATTGTACAACAGGCGGAGGGATGAGTCGATGGTGCGGGAGGCAGGAGAAGCAATTAACAATTGTCAAATGTTCATTCTCAACACGACAAAATATAACATGTGTATTGATACAGGTGTGGTTTACATATATACGATCTTTTACTCCTGTTAGGGTGAAAGTCTGGCAATTGTTAATTGCTTCTAGGAGGCGGGACATCGTGACGGCATAACTGCGATGTCGCCGCCTGACGGAAGTTCGGCTGGCGTGCGTGAGGAGAATTAGGAAACAAAGTTATTGGCACAGATGTGGTTTACACATATACGATCTTTTACTCCTGTTAGGGCGAAAGTCTGGCAATTGTTAATTGCTTCTCGGGCCGGTATGCAAGCCGGATCAGTAGTACGGCTTGATCTACTGACTGTGCATAGCTATGCCGTTGGATCCGACAGTTTGCCCATGAACAGGATCGCGCCGCTCTCATCATCTTGTATGATGAATAGGAACTGGTGGTCTGCGATGAAGTATGGTTTTGGTGGGGGTAAACTGTCGCTCCCAACGATGATGGTCGTGACCGCCGCAGCTTCTGTTCCCTCTTCGTTTACATTCACGAACGCGTTCTGGGTAGCCTTGGTCACCCACACGTTGGGCGGCACATCTGTGATTCCACCAAGGTTTGCAGATCTAAAAAAGACATCAGTGATTCCGAGGGCCTGCAACGGTCCTTTCAGGTCGTAATTGGTGGACATGTTAAACTTTGGTATGGACACTAGCTCAATTTCGCTTGGACGCAGCTCCTGTCTCCACTGCTGTATCATGTCAGCTGAAATGGACTCTTCAAGCGCGCCTATTGTGTCCCGGCCCTCGGGCAGTATGACTAGCATGGACAGCCTATCACCCTCGTACGGCATCTTGAGCACCTGCGCGCCGTTTGAGTGGGCATAGTCAAATGTCCCACCCCCCACATTCATAAAGTCAGCGTCGACACTTTCGGCGCCGTTCTTCCAAAATTCAGACTCGGCCGTGTCGTTTGCCGGGAACTGCGTGACCCACGTCCCCTTGAAGTAGATGGCGTTGTTGATGACCATCACGGTATCCTTACCAACGTCACCTTCGGATATCACCTTTTTTATCTTGCCGTTGGTGTTGTTGGAGGCCCAGCCGTTTATCTTGGCTACGGTCTCCTTTACGCCATCTTTGTCAAAGTTGACAGTCTCTATGCCTGCAAGGTATATCTGCCGCGCTATGTCTTGATACGACTCGTACACGGGAATTCGATCAGACAACCACAGTGCGTTTGCTATCGCGAGGGTGGCATAAGGATCGTCACGGTTCAGCGATGCCATGGCGTGCGCCGTGGCGTTGTACCGCGCCGCTGCGTCAGGCTCAAACCCAAACACGTCTTGAAGCTGCACTGCCGTGTTCTCATCAGCGCCCTCGTACAGGACGGAGAACGCAACGTACATGCTGGTAGGTGAGAAGAAGAGATTCTTGCCTGTTTGATTTTTACTAGAGGATACCATTTTGTAAAAGTCTATGGCAAAGGCGTTGTTTGTATCGGCGATGTATGTGGGGATCACAGGCGATTCGACGTGTGGAATCGTGATGGTACCATCGCCACCACCGTGCTGCGCCGTTGGCTGCGCCGTTGGCTGCGCCGTTGGCTCTGCCGTGTATGATGGGTCGGTGATATCCATCATCATCATTATCACCACTGCTATTGTCACAACAGACGCGGCGATAACAGCTGCCGCCCAGATCGATCTCTTCATGGTGTGACTACCCCATATTGCCTGCAGATGCAGTGACTGTTGTTGTTTACACCAGATACCTCAGACCAGACAACAAAGCGTGCGCGTTTCTGGTATGACAGTATCATCTCAGTCCCACCTCGACTGTGGTAGTACTGTTGGGGGTGACGTCTACATATTCATAACCTTTGTTTATCGTGGTGATGTTGGTAAACCCGGCAGGCAGCACTGCAGTATTTATCTGCGCCAAGACCGTGTCGGGGATCAGTCCCGTGTGTATGGTGATGCCGTTCTGGTCTGTAGTCTGTACGCTGGAGACTGCAGTGAGCAGCTCGTACGTAAATACTGTTGCGCCAGCTACTCCAACCTCGTCTGGATTCTTTACACCATCACTGTTCGTGTCGTTGAAGACGTTTATGATGATGGTGCCCTTTTGAGAGCCATCTACGGGGTGCAGTGCAAAATTTATTGTGCTCGTGGTGTCGTCTGTCAGGGTTATAGTGTCATGTGTGTCAAAGCCGTCAGATGGCAGGAATCCGGCGGGGATCGGCCAGGCCTGGACTAGCGCCAGGAATGGTATTATCCCTCCGGCGCTGTAGATGCCCGTAGAGCTGTCAGTTGTGACTACAGTCTGTTTGAGTTTAAGATAGTCTACAACCGTGATGTTGACTCCGCCTAGTCCCTGCTCATTGCTGTCAAACGTTCCGTCTCCGTCCGTGTCATTAAATACCCTGCCCTGCACGGTGGCAGTTGCAGTTATGTTTGCATGGGCGTACGTGAGACTGACGCCCCACCCGTGCAGCGTGCCAGCATCGCCTGTGTCATGGTCAGTGGCCGACAGTGTCCAATCTCCCCTGATACCGGATCCGTTGAGGGTACCGAGCCCCGGGTGCGATGAGGAGTCGTATGTGGTAATGATATAGTCCAAGGTTCCGTCGGTCCTGTTGTACAGTGTGATATTCGTACCGTCAGGCGAGGTCAGGACTAGGCTCAGGTCGCCGACGTAGGTGTGGGTGACGTGGACGGGAATCGAGACTGACCGTAACGTGCCGTTTACTGGCATGAAGAGTGTACTGCTTGTCTCCCCGGGGTCGGGTATTGTGTTGCCGGGACTCGTTGTGATAGAGTATGTTTGGTATTCGGGACACGGGGTAGTGCATGAGTTTTTGACGTACCCGGCAAACATCCGGACGTCCAATGGGGTGTTGGTGTTGGTATTGTTGTACGCGGCTTCCTCGTCAAGGCCATCTGCTGACAACACCATGTTTTGTATAGTGATCGGTGGGGAGAATCCTATCATCCTCGTGCCGTTTGCAGGTATCCACATGGTGTAGATGTCGTCAGGTGTAGTAAATGTAGCATCGACGCCCTGCATGTGCGTGGCGCCCACGTGCATTGCAGATACGTTATAGTGTATAGTATCAAATGATTCCAAGTATCGTGTCTGGGTAAATCCGGTACCGGTAATCACCTCGTGTGTATCCCAGTCCATTATACTATCTGATGTGGGGGATGTGTCAATGGATCCCGGCGGCAGTGACTCGGCATTAATGGTTACCAGCACGGGGGTTCCGGTATCAAGGCCGTCCTGCGGGGTGATGTAAAACGAGTCAGTGGAGGTAAACGTCGAATCCGTGGTGTATAGGATCCGCGACACATTGTTGGTGATAAACTCTGGCGTGGTCACAGTGCCGTGGTGCGGGCCGCCCGAGACACTAAAAGACAGCGCGTCGCCGTCCTGGTCATAACCGTGCAGCAGTATCGTTGTGGGTTCTGCCGAGTTTGGGTTGACTATTACCGTGTCTGTGTATGCCACGGGCAGCGTGTTTGTGGCAGATATGGAGGACGGCAAAGACAGCGAGAGTGTGCTTGCAAGGGCAAAGTTCTGGACAGGTTTGTTCAGTGAGCCGAGGTCAGAGCCTGAGACTGTTATGGTGTGTATGCCCGTCTGACCGGGATAAAACACTGCAAACTCGTTTGTCTGGTCAGTAGACTCTGCGCGCTGCACTATGGTGCCGGCAGGTGATGATACTGTAAAGTCCAGATCCGCGACTGGTATGTTGATGTTGGTGCGGTCGGACTGGTCCGTGATGCCGCCGTGCGGATGCACAAACCACGTCAGTATGACCTTTACGGGCTCTGTTGTGTCAGTCACATTGAATGTGTACTGCTTGCTGTTGTTGTCCGTGTCAAGATGGTCCCTGAGGACGTGGTTGTACGTGGCATTCCTCTGATACGCGTACTCTAACGTCTGCGCCGTGTCAAGGATACCAAATCCCACATTGTTGAGCCTGCCAAGGGAGGCAGCGTCGTTTGCCGTTGCAAAGGTACGATCCTGCATTGCATAAGAGCAGTTGTCCGTGGAATTGTTCATTTCATACTGCGTTGACGTACAGGGTATGGGGCCCTGCCAGGCGGCGCCGAGAAGGAGTGCCGCCTTTACCTCCACTGGAGTCATGTCGGGGTTTGTCTGGAGCAGCATCGCGGCAGTTGCGCTTACCTGCGGGGCGGCATAACTGGTGCCACTATCTGGAGCCGTTATGCTGGTTGTTGTAGAGTTGAGTACCTGTATGTTTACTGCCGGGGCCACCAAGTCAGGTTTCATCCTGATGGTGCCGTCGCCATCGGTAGGGCCACGGCTTGAATTAGTAAACATAGTTATAGTATCAGCGGCGCGGTCATTTATCCCACCCACGGCGATCACATTGTGTGCGCATCCGGGATTGGTTATTGATTCATAAACAGCGGTGTTATTATAATACCCACTATTTCCAGCAGACTTTACTGCGATCATTCCCTTGTCTACGGCCTCGTTTACGATCAGAGAGGATGTCGCGGTAAGCGTGCCTGTGTTACTACATCTACCTATACCAAGGCTCATATTTACTATATTGGCCCCGTTTCTGAGGGACCAGTCAAGCGCGTGTGCTACAGCAGATGCACTATTTTGGCTTATGCGATAATGGGTATTTTGTGCATCCAAGAGTTCAACACCAGGGGCAATCCCATTGTGTGCATCAAGTCCGGATGCGGCAAGCACTTGGGCTACTCGTGTGCCGTGGGATGTGTCCCAATACCTAGTTGGATATACATCTGCCGCACTGGAAGCGACGCATTGAGTAATACCACATACAACGCGGTTTGACACCTTGGGGTTCAACGCGGTTTCGTGGTTGATTCCGGTATCCACTACGCTGACGACCACTCCAGACCCGTTAAGGGACATGCCGACTGCGGCAGTCAAGTTGCTGTCAGTTGCACGTATGGTCTGTCGTGCGGTGTCCACCTCAATGGTGACAGGCATCTGGCCGTCGCCCATTTGGTACACCTCCTCATGCAGTGAGAACTCATGCACATCGGCCACCGGAATCGAAGCTGTCACAAACGACAGGGACCCTGCGGCCGTGATGTCGCGCGCGCCGAGCAGTTCTAGCCTCTTTGCCACCGCGGCTTTGTTCTCCTCTGCTGTTGCATCCGAATCCCTGCCATCCCCATCATCTCTGCTTACCACCATGATGACATTGTAATACAGCTTGCCATCATACACCCCGAGATCCCCATCCCGTGGCTCCTCCAGCATGAGACCCTGGATCTTCTGGTAAAAGCCCGGGTCAAACTTGTGCCATGTATCCACGTTTCCGACCGGGCCGATGGGGCCGTCCCCCGGGTCCATATCCCCCGGAAGGTTAAACCCATCACCATCATCTCCGGCAGTCTGCGACACGGAATCACGTGGATAGACTAGCAGGATTAGCAAAAGAACAACGGTAAAAGACAGCAACACTGTTTTCAATGACAATTTTATCCATGTGACGCATTTAAGTGATCAGCGGCGGGTGGGTGTATCCTACAGGCATATACCGCTACTGATACAATGTGGTCCGGAAGATTCTGCAGGTATTTTTGCGCATCGTAAAAGCAATTAACAATTGTCAAATTTTCATCCTCAACATGACAAAATATAACATGTGTATTGATACAGATGTGGTTTACACATATACGATCATTTACTCCTGTTAGGGCGAAAGTCTGGCAATTGTTAATTGCTTCTCAGGCATCATGCACAAAATCAACGCGACCGCACGCGGCAAGGGGTCAGGCGACGCGTGGGGCGCGTCCGTAAGGGATCAGCTGGGCGGAAGCCCCGACGCGACGCGCCTAGACCTGATGGACAGAGAAGAGAAAAGGGAGAACCAGACATACTGGAAGGCAGGATAGGTTACGGTCACAGGTGGATCGTGGAGAGTGTGTTTTCAGCGTTCAAGCGCCTGTTCGGCGAGCACCTGATGGCCCTCAAATGGGACAACATCATGCAGGAGGTAAGACTCAAGGTGGCATTATACAACAGGTGAAGGGACGAATCGATAGCATGGGAGGCAGGAAGCAGGACATCGTGACGGCATAATTACCATGCCACCGCCCGACGGAAGCATGGCTGGCGTGTGCGAGGAGAATTAGGAAACAAAGTTTTTTGTGACCCATCAATGGTGTGAAACTGCCACGCCTTACCAATCATGGTCTCACAGACAATTGAATGGTTGGATCGACCCACAAAGTTTTCCAAGCCATGTCGTAAAAAAGATTAAACTGATACCATGCCGCATATAGGATAATGAAAAAGATTGCAATCTTTGCCCACTGTGCAATTGATACCATTACAATCAACAATAATGGAGGCGATGCCACAGGTTCTGATAAGTATGAGCAAATAGGTGGTTCTGCATGCTACTGTTCCATAACTGCCAGACAGTTGAATCTTGGGGTGGAGTTGTTTACAAAGTTTGGGGCAGACTTTCCTGCCCAATACCTCACACAAAACGCAATAACTACCATGAATGCAACGTCGCAAAAGGATACTACAAGGTTTTACATATCTGTGACAGGCTCCGACAAGACCCTACGCTTGGGAGGAGAGTGTGAGGCCATCAGTCATTACAAGTCAGATGCAGATGGGCACATAGTCAGTCCCATATTTCACGAGATCACTGATGATACCCTATCTAAGATCAAAAAGGATGCAAGGTTTCTGTTGGTGGACCCGCAGGGATTTTTGCGGCGCAGTGACCAACATGGCAACATAACCATGGGCGACACCAACATTGATCTGTCTGGAGTTGACGCGGTAAAGGCAGACCCCCAAGAGGCTTCTCACATCATTGCAGGCAGCGGTATATCCTCCCCATCACAGCGCATGTCACATGATGAGATGATGCTAGCACTCCAAAAGATGGGTGCAAAGTATGTGCTGTTTACCAACAAGGCTGACGTATCGCTACTGACAGAGGACAAGGTATACTCTATTACACTTCCCAACAAGCAGGTGTATGACACTACGGGAATAGGCGACATATTTTGTTCTGCGTTTGTATGCACCATGCTCAAGGAGAATGACTTTTTATGGGCACTGTGCTTTGCAGGTGGCGCCGCTCAGGCAGCCATTGATGCCAAGGCAGCTGGCCTGCAAAAGATACCAAAGAAGGGCAAGATCCAGACCAATGCATCATACTTTTACAATCTGGTAAAGTTTAGGGATCTGTGAAGGTCAGTTTGTTGGCAGACAGTATGTTGATGGTGATGGTGATGGTTGGTCAGTTTGATTAGTGCTTGCATCCTGCGGTATGTACCAGCCTGCACCAGACCGGTTCAGTAAATGGGGTGCTTTAGTGGTGGGGACCCAGCTAGAATAGGAACACTTGCATTCATACATCTTAAGTCAGATAACCGGAGAAATACACTATAGAGTTTATGATCAATCGGCCGAAAAACAAGATCAGAAAAATTTGCCAAATTTTCTATTAATCTAAACCAGTATCGCTAAATCCTTCTCTTGTAAGTATATGATAATGAGCAAACAAACTCAAACTAAACTAGAGACCAGATTAGCAAAGTTAGAGAAAGAAAACCTGAGGAAGGAAAAGGAGATCTCGAGGAAGGAAAAGGAGAATCAAAGGCTAAAGGCAAAACATGCCAAAGAAAACCTGAGAAAGGAAAAGGAGATCTCGAGGCTAAAGGCAAAACATGCCAAAGAAAACTCGAGGTTAGAAAAAGAAAATTTGGGGCTCAAGACGATGCTGGTAAAGGAGGACTCGCTGTGGAATACGGAGCTTGGACAGAAGAGACACTCTTCTGTACTACCCACAAGACTGCTTCACACACATGAAATGTTAGAGTATATCATTTCAAATGAGAAGTTGATAAAGGCACTTACAAGAAGCACCAAGGAAATATTTGATAACACACTTGAGGATTTGTTACAGATAATCAAAAAATCCAATGATTCGCCACACTTTCGCGACGACCAGGACAGAAAAGAAGAGTCCGGAAACCAGTGCAAGCTGTATATCCGGCACTTTCTGCTCATGACCCAGGTAAGAAAATCACAAGATTGGGGGCAGGAATCACTGGGTGTAGTTTTTGGGATAGATCAGAGTACGGTATCAAACTATCTCAAGCTTGCAAACAAATACGATGATGAGCTATATACAGTAACACCGTACAACATGACAAAGTACATCTCCACGATAAAGTCAAAAGAAGAATTCAAGGAAATTGTGCCCGGAAGAGATGGAGGTGAGATTACAATAGATGGCACACTTGTAGAGACCACGCGTCCAGAAGACAAGGAAGAGCAAAAGAAACAGTATTCTGGAAAGGGCAAGATGTTTGCAATAAACACAGCCATGATGATAAACAAACAAAACTATATCCTCGCAATAAGCGACTCTAGAGAGGGAAGCTGCCATGACCTGACGGTGTTGAACCAAGGACTGCCAGACTTTGGCAAATGGACTGATCGCATGATGACCGGCAAGCGCATACCATCGGATAGCCGCATACGCCTGAATTTGGACAGAGGATATACGGGAATCCAAAACTATCTTCGTGGGGTAAACGCAAAGATCCCACACAAAAAACCCAAGGGCAAAAAGCTTACCGCCACCAAAAAGGCACAAAACAAGGCACACAACAAAAGGCGTGTTCCTGTCGAGAACGTCTTTGCACATGTGAAAAACTGGAAACGAATATCCGGACGATACGACGGTACGGCCGAAGAGTTCAATATAGAATTCAACGGCATATGTGGTATGTACAACAAACGCAAGATGTGGCAGGACGGCACCTACCAATACTGGAAGAATAAAATAAAGAGCAGGATATAGCTCCTGCCCCTTTACTATACTGTCAAGTTGACATATGGACGAAAATTCCAAATGCACACGACTGCGCACAACTTTTTGACTTTACCTGTGTTAGACTTGAACCACACCACATATGATATCCATATTTTTTTCAGAAAATTTTTTCTGGTCGATTAATCATAAACTCTCTTGTATTTTTGTCATATTCCCGCAGTGCGGCGATGACCCCGCTGGAATTCCTGCACGGCATCAGGTATGTCACATTATTGTTGAGTAGCGCAATTATTGTATCCACTGAGAAAAATTCCCTGTCCAAAAGGACCAACCTTATCTTGGCACCTGTCTTTTTGACGGATTTCAGGATTCTGTCCACAAAATCAGGCACGGAATCACCCATTTCCAGGTATTGCGCACCCAGATGTATCTTCAGTGATTTGTCCACACACTGGGCAGTCATGTATCGCTCAAATAATTTGGTGCCGTTCTTGTAGCGGGATCGTGTGAGCTCTTTGCCGGGCTTTTTGTCATACCTTGGGATAAGGTGCATGTCAATTGCAATTGTTATCCCCTTCTTTGGAACCATTCCGAGGCGTACCATTTTTTTAAACTGTTGCGTCACCTGCATGTCAAACACATTCTGGACCTCTGCCACAACCGGGCTTTTGAGCATGCTTGCAAACCACCTGTCCGAGGGCTCTTTCCTGCCTCCTATGCTCTTTCTTGCATTGGCACATCCGCCTACAGATGAATCCCGAATTGCCGCATTTATGATCCCTGCATTAAGCGTGTTCATATCAAAGATGGTATTATGATGTCCGGGCATTGTTGTACACGACAACATGGGACACAGGCCCGTCACAACATCTTGATATAGACGTTTGTTGTTTACCATATTACGGATCTGGTTTGTTTTTTGTTTGGACAACGTTAAACTACTGGATCCGTCACATTTAGCTTTTTTGGTTGGAATATGCTTCCGGTATGGGATAACTCAGTTTAGTTAACCTACATTTCGCTTAACTGTATCAGCAGATCCATTCAAAAAGATCCCCGGTACGGGTGCTCTGAATCAAAATATAGATTCATAATAATAATTATTCTTTTATTGCACCCAAAGCCACTCTTTGTTGTGCAGATAGGCATCACGGGCCAAGCGGCATCTACGGACGAAAATGTAAAGATGATCAAAAGAACCCTAGACGATTGTGGTATAACATCCTTCTTTATGACGCGTGCAAGGGGCAAGGTACCAGACTGTATCATAGTTATGGGGGGTGACAGGGGTGTCAGAAACTACTTTCACAAGGTCTCCGACTCTGCCCCCTCGCCTCCGGTACTTGGAATAAGTGAGGGTGAGGCAAGCGGAGTCTTGGCGCAGATTGAAATGCGCGAATTCCAATCATATGTAAACATTCTAAAAAAGCAAAATTATACCATAGAAGAAGTACCACGGCTTGGCATGGAGATCGACGGCAGGAGATCATATCCTGTGCTCAATGACATTGCAGTGTTTCCATCAAAGAGCGCCATGTTGATGGAACACACGCTGCGCGTCAATGGTGACGAGGTATGGCATGACAACAGTGACGGCGTGATTGTGTCAACGCCCATTGGCTCGTCCGCATACTCCATGTCTGCAGGCGGCCCCATGCTGTTTCAAGATGCAGCTGTATTTGAGATAATTTCTGTAAACTCGCTTGATACCACCAGGAGGCCCATCATAGTGGCCAACAACAGCGCCATTGAGATAGATGACATATCTGCTAGGCTGCGTTGCGAGGTGGTGCTTGATGGATTGGATAGGTACAAGGTCAACAAGATCATAAAGTGTACACAGTTCTTTCCACCCGCTAGGGTGGTACGTCTCAAAAAGAATCCCACTGCAATATCGGCCCTCGCAAAGAAGGTTCACTTAGCAGAAGATCTGCTCAGCATGCCGCCCAGCGCCAAGCTGCTTTTAAAGACGCTAGAGTACGAGGGGGCACTCACACAGAAGGATTTAGCCAACAAGACCCTCCTGCTAGACAGGACGGTAAGGCTAGCCCTGACCCACCTGCTAAAAAGAGGGTATGTAAAAAAGAAGATATCCATCAGGGATGCGCGGCAAAAGATCTACGAGATATCCAAGATAAGCTGACATGCAATGTTGTGAAAAAAGTGCTCTACAGTGCATTGAGGGTTGTGTGGTGGTACGTGGTCAGGTCGTGCCCAGAATGATGTGTAATACTACCAAAAGACCCTAGATCCGTGTTTGAATCAAAAAATTTTCCCAGACAACCTGACCACGTACGTGTGGTGTATTCATTATCATTATCATTATCATTATGTATCAATGACGTGTGTCACACATACCACCACGTGTCATTTTGTAAGTACTTGAGAGAGAGAGAAAGTATCGCTCAGGCGAGCATAAACCAACCTAGTGTAGGGTGATCATGTGTACCTATAGGGTCATTGACATCAGTATTAGATTGGGGTATAGACAATCCGTACAGGGCATCATATTGGATACAAGATGGTTTGTAGGTACGATGTGGTGCAGCCCAAGGCAGTCAATACAGCATTCAAGCACCGGTTGTAATCCTCTCGGCACTTTTCTCCAAGGTTGTGTTGACAAAGGCTGCAAACGACTCTTCTGGAAATCCCGGCCTGCTGCTAAACTCTGGGTGGAACTGCACACCCAGATAGAACCTGTGTGAGGGTATCTCTAGCATCTCCATCCTCTTGCCGCCGTCACTCTCGGCAGAAAAGATCATACCCTTGCGCTCAAACTCTTGTATGTATCTCGTGTTGATCTCATACCTGTGCCTGTGCCGCTTGTTGATCAGTGTATGTCCATAAATGTGCTCAGCACGGGTGTTGTTTTTGATTGTGATTTGGTTTGCTCCGAGTCGTAGTGATCCCCCCATGTCTGATACCCCCTCTTGTTCGTCAAGTAGGTCTATTATGGGATCGGTAGTGTCCGGGTTGATCTCTGCAGAATTTGCCCCATCAAGGCACAGCACGTTTCTTGCAAACGCAACTGCTGCTAACTGAAATCCAAAACATATTCCAAGGTATGGAATATCATTTTGGCGTGCATGGTTGGCAGCCCGTATGATTCCCTCCGACCCCCTTGTTCCAAACCCTCCGGGTACTAGTATCCCATCATACCCTGACAAGGCGCTGCAGTCGCCTATCGTCTCAGAGTCTATCCAATCTATCTTGACTGAGCCATCTGCATTTGCAGCCGCGTGTTTAAGCGCATGATTGACGCTGACATAGCTGTCAGCAAGTGACACGTATTTTCCCACCATGGCTATCTTTGCCGTCCTGTTCCCGTCACTGATCATTGCTTGTGTGATCTTGTTCCAGGTATCCCAGTCCGATGCCGTTCCCGTAGCAGGTGTCATTGCAAGTTTTGTGAATATAGAGTCCATGATGCCCTGGTCATGGAGCATCCGCGGCACATCAAAGATCGACTTGGCATCATGGCATGAGATGACGTCCTTGGTTGTTACGTTGGTAAACATGGCGATCTTTTGCTTTGTATTTTCAACTAGAGGAAGTGTGCACCTAACTGCCAGAAAGTCAGGCTGGATGCCTATCCTTCGGAGTTCCTGGACGCTGTGCTGTGTGGGCTTGGTCTTTTGTTCTCCAACCACATCAAGTGACGGCGCCAGGGTCACGTGCACAAACAATACATTATGCTGTCCCTGTTCAATCCTCATCTGGCGGAGTGCTTCAAGAAACGGCAGTGACTCAATGTCTCCGACGGTCCCGCCACATTCTACAATCAAAAAGTCCAGATCCGCATCCTTGGCAGTAGATCTTATTCTGTTTTTGATCTCGTTGGTGACATGAGGAATTATCTGCACGCATGCACCCAGGTACTTGCCCTTCCTCTCTGCATTGATGACAGACGAGTACACTTGGGCGGTGGTAATATTGTGGCTCTTTGGGATGTCTTGGTTGAGAAACCGCTCATAGTTTCCAATATCCATATCACATTCGCCACCGTCCACTGTCACAAAGACTTCCCCGTGCGCGACGGGGTTCATGGTACCGGCATCATAGTTTAGGTATGGATCTATCTTGATGCAAGAGACTTTTTTGCCCGCAAGTTGTAAAAGCTTTGCAATAGAAGAGGTAGTCACGCCCTTGCCCAAGCCCGACATCACGCCGCCTGTGACAAAGATGTACTTGGTCTTCACATCAATCAAACGCCTGTCTGGTTTTTGTATGTTTGTGTAGTGGATTGTGTAGTGTGTTCATGACAAGAGCAAGCAAAGTGGTCATGGCAAGAAGGTACTGGATTGGCGGAGTGTGAAATGAGATGTATTTGGTGTGCTGCATCCATTTGTGGTATCATTGGTAGTATCACAGGTACGTGGTCAGGTTGTCTGGGAAGATTTTTTTTTTTGATTCAGGCATGGATCTAGGGTCTTTTGATAGTATTACACATCATTCTGGGCACGACCTGACCACACACTATCACAGCACTGCCGGCACCCATATCCCCTACAGGACGGTCTGTCTCTTGAGTTTCTTTGTGTAAGATGTGACGCGCGACTCTATCCTATTACGTGGGGACTTTTCAATCAGTCTCAGGTATGCACTGCCCACAATGATTGCATCGGCGCCTGCAGCTGCATACCTGCGCACGTCTTGTTGAGTAGAGACCCCAAAGCCCACGCCCACTGGCAATTGTCTTGCCTTTACGAGCTTTTTGACATTGTTTATTGCATTCAGGGTGTAGCGCTTTACTCCCGTTGTGGTACCTGTCGTACCATATACAGCCACAAGGTACATGAATCCTGTACAGACATCTGCTATCATACAAACTCTCTCCGGACTGGTGTTTGGTGAGATCAAAAAGATCGTATCCATCCCACTGGCTGCAGCCTGTTTTAGATATTGTCCTGATTCCTCGATGGACATGTCAGGAAGAATCATTGCGTCTATACCTGCCCTCTTTGCCTCTGGTATGAATTTTGTATATCCCATGCTGTATGGTATGTTGGTGTAGGTCATCATTACTAGCGGTATGTCAGTGTATGATCTTATCTTGCGCACCATTGCAAGAAAATCTCGCATGGATATGCCGTTTTGGAGTGATGTGGTACTGGCATTCTGTATTATGGGTCCATCTGCTATGGGATCAGAGAATGGAAATCCCAGCTCTATAATGTCGGCACCTCCCGCCACCAACCCCCTTACTGCTGCAAGCGTAGCATCCTGGTCGGGGAATCCCGCCATGATGTATGAGATGAGTGCCTTTTGTCTGGCAGCCCTTAGCTCTGCAAACTTTTCACTAATGCGCGACATTGTACTAATCCCCCCTAGCGCCGCGTCCGGCTCTTTTGGTGCCATTCTTGTTGGCCCTTGTAGCAGAGGACTGGGCAGTCTTGGCATCAAGATATGTCCTGACCTCGCCCACATCCTTGTCGCCCCTGCCCGAGAGGGTCACCACTATTGATTCAGACCTCTTTGCATTCTTTGCAATCCGCACTGCCTCGGCCACGGCGTGCGCAGACTCTAGGGCAGGTATTATCCCCTCTGTACGGGTAAGCAGTAAAAATGCATTCACCACCATCTCATCTGTGGCTGAATTGTACCTCACCCTTCCCAACTCTTTGAGGTGCGCATGTTCTGGTCCCACACCAGGGTAATCAAGGCCAGCAGAGATGCTGTGCGTCTCACTTATCTGCCCATGGCCGTCCTGGAGTAGGTATGACATCATTCCGTGAAGCACGCCCTTTTTGCCTGCAGATAGTGTGGCAGAATGCATTCCTGAGCGCAGTCCGCGTCCGGCGGCCTCGACTCCGATGATCTGCGCATCTGTACTGACTAGTGGATAAAATGTACCTATTGCATTGGAGCCCCCGCCCACGCATGCCACCACATAATCTGGTGATGGCCGTCCGCTGATCTTGCGAAACTGTGCCTTGATCTCATTTCCAATCACGCTCTGAAAGTCACGCACCATCACAGGGTATGGGTGTGGGCCGACAGCCGATCCCAATAGATAGTATGTAGTACGTACATTGGTTATCCAATCCCGTATAGCTTCATTGATGGCGTCCTTGAGCGTCATGGAGCCTGATCTGACAGGATGTACTGTAGAGTCAAGCATGTTCATCCTGTACACGTTGAGCTGCTGGCGCACCGTATCCTTGTACCCCATGTACACTTCTGATCTTATGCCTAGGGCGGCGCAAGCCATGGCAGTTGCCACCCCGTGCTGTCCTGCCCCGGTCTCTGCAATGACCCTCTTTTTGTTCATCCTCTTTGCAAGGAGAGCTTGACCCAGCGTGTTGTTGATCTTGTGTGCGCCACCATGCAAGAGATCCTCGCGCTTGAGGTATATCTTGGCCCCGCCGATCTTTTCGGTAAGGTTCTTTGCATAGTATAGTGGGGTAGGTCTGCCCGCGTACGTTCTTAGGTACTGTCCAAGCTCCTTCTTAAAGCCAGGATCGTCGCGGAACTCAAGATAGCTCTGCTCAAGCTCCTCAATTGCAGGCACGAGTGTCTCTGGAATGTACCGTCCGCCAAATTCGCCGAAGCGTCCGGCCTTTGGATAGCCGCCCCTCAATATGCCTGTGTCAGCCTCCGTACACGCTCGGTTATGATATCATGGTTGTTGTCAGAGTCTGCACGTCCATCATTATTATTATCATCATCATTATCATTATCATCCTTCATTATGCTTGATCCCACAAGAAATGCCCCAGCACCGCACTCTTTTAGGTATCGTATGTCATCAGGAGTGCCAATCCCGCTCTCAGATAATACTGGCATGTCCAGATCTCTTGTTGCAGAGAGTATCCTGCGCGTGGTGCCAAGGTCGATCTGTAATGTATCAAGGTTCCTGTTGTTGATCCCCACAAGATCGGCGCCCACATCTGCTGCTGCCTTAAACTCTTGCAGCGTATGCACCTCTAGCAGCACCTTGAGGTCCCTCTTGTGTGCATGTAGTATGTACTCATCCACCGTAGCTGCATCAACACTGCCATCAACACAACTCCCCACATACCCCTTGTCAAACATGGACTGGATCAGCAGGATATAGTCAGCGCCAATCTTTTGTGCTGCGTCAAGTTGTACTGTGTCCACAATGATATCCTTCATGAGCATAGGAACGTTGGTTGTCCGTCTTACACTTACAAAATAGTCTGGCGAACCATTGAACATGTGTGGTTGTGTAAGGACTGATAGCGCCTTGGCCCCGCCTGCAATCATGCGGGCCGCAATATCTGCAGGGTCGTTGATTGTAGGGGTAGTAGAGGTGTTGGCGGTATTGTTGTTGTTGTTGTTGTCATCACCGGCATTTTTGTTGTTGTTGTCATGTACCATGTATAGCGGCTCCTGCCTGATCCTGCCCAGTGACGGGGATGCAAACTTTATCTCAGTTATTATGGTGGGATGAGAATTGGTGGTGATCGTATCAAAAAGGTCAATGCAGGATTTGTCTAGTCCATGTACACCTTCAATTTCCTTGGTGTATACGCCGTCGCGGATTGCTGTCCTAGAGTTGAGGGCCAGCTTTTGTAGTATATGGTTTGTGGTAGTACCAATGCCATTGTCAAAAGATTCCAACTCCCCTGTACCGGTGGTGTGTTTGGGGGTATCAGTGTTTGTCATGGTATTATTGTCATCGCCCTCTCTTTTCACAGTCCTCAACGGTCTGCTGCAATATGTCTGTCCCCCCGCATACGCCGGCTACAAATATCTCTAGTAGTGAAAAGGCCTTGCCATTATGTATGGTGTGTAGCGCCATCTGCACACCCTCCTCAAAGTCATCAGCTATGCGGGATACGACCAGCCCGCCTGCAGCATTGAGTGCAACTGTCTCTATCATGGCCCTGTTTGCCGTGTTGTTGAGGGACCCCACAAACGAGTTTAATGCATCCTGCTTTGAGGCAACCTGTATATCAGCTAGATGTGATGTGTGCAATCCCACTGATTCGGGATTTAGCTGCTGTTTGTGTAGTGTCTCACCGTTTATCAGCGATGTCACATGATTGTTGGTTGTAGTGGAGAGCTCATCTAGACCGCTCTGAGAGTGGACGATCATTACGGTGGTTTTTGCGGGGCTGTGCCCACCATGTTGTGCTTTTTGTCTTTTAGCCCTAGTGAGTAGCAGCTTTGAGATGGTATCGCCAAGATGCAAGCTGGATGTCCCAATGAGCTGATCCTCTACTTGTGCAGGGTTTGCAAGGGGGCCCAATGCGTTGAATGCTGTAGATGTACCTTTGGGCAATAGCCGTCTAGCAGCTGCCACATGCCTCATGGCAGGATGGTACATCTGTGCAAACATAAAGCATATACCATAGCGCTCCAGTATATTTGCCACCTGTTCGGGGCCCATATTGAGATCGTACCCAAAATATTCAAAAATATCTGCGCTTCCCAGCATTGAAGAGTTTGAGCGGTTGCCATGTTTTGCAACACGGCCTCCTGCTGCAGCAACTACAAAGGATGCGGCAGTAGATATGTTGAATGTGTCAAGTCCGTCGCCGCCCGTACCACACATGTCTATGGCAGGGGGGAGTATGCCGGGGTCATGCGTGCCATAATCGTCAAGTTTGACCCTTACTGCAAACTCTTGCATCACATCCAGCATTCCTAGCAGCTCATCTTCGGTCTCGCCCTTGTCTGCCAGTACAGTGAGGATCTGCACATTCTGCTCATTGGTGGTTGTGCCCGAGAGCATCTCATGTACAAGGTGCCCTGCCTCATCATGCTTTAGATCAAGACCGCGTTCAAGTTCATACACCATATCCTGTATAGTCTTCATGTTATGATCGCACTCGCTGTCTTGTAAATTTTGTAAAGTTTGCAAGGATTCTTTTGCCATCCACTGTCATTATCGACTCGGGGTGAAACTGCACCCCCAGTACAGGATGTGTCACATGCTCTACTGCCATGACCTCGCCGTCATCACCTGCGGTTGCAGTAACCCTGAGACTGTCGGGGATCAGTGTTTTGTCACCTACAAGGCTGTGATATCGCGTGGCCTGAAACGGACTTTGTACCCCTTCAAAGAGCTGCGAGTCTCCCGTATGGGTAACGGGGCTCGTCTTGCCGTGCATGATGTGTCGTGCATTGGTAACCTTGCCGCCAAATGCATAAATTATTCCCTGGTGGCCTAGGCAGACACCTAAGATGGGAACAGTGGGTCCAAACTCCTTTATCACATCCATGCACACCCCAAAGTATCTGACATCCTCTGGGGTTCCAGGTCCTGGTGATATCACTATGCCGTCATAGTTGTCATCTCTTATCTGAGATATGGTTGTCATGTCATTTCTGATTACGCTGCAGGCAACCCCCAACTCTCCTAGATACTGTGCTATATTGTACACAAATGAATCATAGTTGTCCAATATCAGAAACCGCAGACCACGTTCATGTCCGCTACCGCTACTACTACCGCTACTACCGCTACTACCGCTACTACCGCTACTACTACCACTACTACTACCACTACTCATCTCATCTCAACCCTCACTCTGCTCCCGTACATCTTTTGTCACCTGTAAAAGCGCCTGTTGGAATTGTTTTTGTATCTGATGTCTCTGCAGTTGTTTGTGAGCCTGTAATCATGGACGATGATTCTGTATTAGTGTCTGCAGAGGAGGAGGTGGCAGAATTTATCTCCACAGACATTGCCGTGGCCTCTTGTAGGGCCTGCAGCATGGCACCCGCCTTGTGCTCGGTCTCTTGAAACTCCCTGCTAGGATCAGAGTCTGAGACTATGCCTGCACCAGCCTGGACAAACCCCTTGGTCCCATCAATGAATATGTTCCTTATTGCTATGGCAAAGTCGCAGCAGCCATTGTATGAAAAGTAGCCCACGGCACCAGCATACGGCCCGCGTGACCCCTTTTCAAGCTCGTCAATTATCTCCATGGCCCTGACCTTGGGAGCTCCGGAGACCGTGCCTGCTGGAAAGACCGCCCTGAATGCATCAAACATGTCCTTGTCAGGATCCATGCTTCCCACTATGTGGGTTACAATGTGTTGAACATGACTAAAGCGCTTTATCTGCAACAGGGATTCAGGCCTGACCGTGCCTGGTCTACATATCTTTCCTATGTCATTTCGGCCCAGATCTACGAGCATAGTATGTTCTGCAAGCTCTTTTTTGTCGCAGAGTAGATCTTGTGCAAGCCTCTTGTTCTCTGCCTCATCTTGGGTAACCTTTCTGGTCCCTGCAATGGGGAATGTTTCAGCCCTGTCGCCCGTAATCCTTACCAGCATCTCTGGAGAGGCCCCGATGATTGTCTTTGCGCCGTGTCTTAGATGGTACATGTATGGTGAGGGATTCAGGCGGCGCAATGCTGCATACAAGGCCAGTGTATCGCCGTGTCCCACATCAAAGTCAAACCTCCTTGAGAGTACAACCTGGAATATGTCCCCGTCATGGATGTACTCTTTTGCCCTGTTTATCATACTGGCATACTCTTGCATGTCTACTGTACGCTTTACAGCAGTACAGCTAAAAGGGCCGCAAAGGCTTGCAGTGTTGATGATGGTGTTGTCGGCGCCATTGTTGGCACCATTATTGGTGTTATCGTTATGGATATCATTATTGTCATTGTCATCATGGCCCCTGCTAGCTGCAATGGCTGTCTGTAACCTGTCAAATCTGTTATCGTCATCACCATAATGAAAATAAAATGGTCGCTTGCGCTTGTTGTCATATATGATACCATCATTGTATATTCCAAACTCCATCAACGGTTGTGATGGGCCATGCCTGTCAGGAATCTCCTCGACAAGCCGTACAGCATCATAATTTACTACCCCTACTGCTCCGCCCAGATAGCGATACTGCTCGTCATGGTTGGATAATGTCGCGGTCATGGATGTGTCGGTAGCAGAATTATTACACATTTTTTGTGCGCCATTGTGGTGTAGTAATCGTTTCAGCTCACCTAGTGGATCGGCAGTACGTATTGTCTCTGAATTGGTATTGGCCCCACGTACAATCTCCACCCTGTCTGCATAACCCTTCAATACTGCCACTGGATCAAATCCCATTACAGACGTCTCTGCAAGAATATCTGGGCCCGTAAGTGATTCAAAGAGAAATGAGTAAGAGTGCCCCTTGGAGAGTCTTATGTACATCTGGAACTGGTCCCCCTGAATATCTAGTTGGATCATCTTTGGCAGCACATGACAACCATCCATAAGCAAATCATACCTAGTTTTTATTTAAATGGAAAGGAATCACTAGTCTGTTTCCTAATTAGCCAAGGATTCTGTGCTTACATCATCACCACTACTCTGATCCGTCACATGATCTTGACTCATCTTTACTGCATGTTCTCACCCTACTGCTCCTCCTGCATTTGCTGCAGTCATCTCTGCTGGCGTGGTACAGTTTTACAGAGTTACTTGCTAAATGTACAATAATTCAGGCATGCTGCCTCGGATTAAAAATTACGAGAATACACATATCTTCTATTGAATACTACATCAACTGAATTTTCTAGAGATCCTATCATTAATATAGCCCCCCCCCCCCCGTCATTATGGATATTAGTAGATCAGCAATCTTTATTCTAAGTCTCTTGTTGATATCAGTCATTACGATCAATGCAGTACCAGCCAGTGCTATTGAGGACGTAAAAAAATTGTTTATAGAAGAGTATGACGCATATAAACAGACAAAGACGGAATCCCTTACCCCATCACAACTATCATCACAATCACCATCACAACTATCATCACAATCACCATCACAACTATCATCACAATCACCATCACAACTATCATCACAATCACCATCACAACTATCATCACAATCACCATCACAACTATCATCACAATCACCATCACCGCCACAGCTTGAGGACGTAAAAAAATTGTTTATAGAAGAGTATGACGCATATAAACAGACAAAGACGGAATCCCTTACCACATCACAACTATCATCATCATCACAACCACAACCCAGACATGTTGATTTTGATGGAACAGAGTTTCATGATACATGTTATACTATGTTCTATACGTCTTTGGGATATCAAGAGTTTTGTGATTGGTTTACACACTCAAACATAGATACAAGTAATTTGTTATTCATCGATTCACGTGTCTACAACATTGGTGATGTTGTAATTATTGAAGCATATCATGATTTAGATGACCCATTATATCCTCATTCTTTTTCTTATGGTATTATAGATGATGAGACATCTAATGTTGATTTTGATGTGTTCGAGATAATACCACTAACTCAGTCATACTCGGAAAATATCATTCTTGGGATTGAATTGGATGATAAATTTAAAGCTGGTAGTAGATACGCAATTATTACTATATTTGCTACTACAGATGATATTACTGATGATGGTATTAATGGGGTTAAGTTTTTCATTGCGCCTGATAATCAAACTCAACCACTACCGCCCCCCACACCAGAGCCAGAACCACCCCTCTCAGGCACAGTATTCAGGGACTCTAATGGAGATGGCCAGCAAAACAGAGGTGAATCAGCGATACCAAATGCCACTGTCATATGGGTTGATCTGTCAGACTTTTCAAACACAGGTACTACACTGACGAATTCATCAGGCATGTATAAGTTTGATATCCCAGCTGGTAGGTATCTCATTCAGATACAAGGTACAACAAGCTTTGCCTATCTGACGATCCCTGCAGGACAGACAATAACACAAAACTTTGCTGTACCGCCATAACCATAACAGGATTGCTCAATATGGCGATGTACCATGACACTCTACCGCTCTTTTCTCTCATATCGTCTCTTACAGGATAAATGGGAATATTCTGCTTCTTAATTCTGTTCGTGGCACCCGACCCTACGGCCTCGCGGTGGCGCAGGCGCTAATTTGAACAATAGAGTTTATGATTAATTATCCGGAACAAATTTTCTGTGAAAATATGGATATCATGTGTGGTGTGGTTCAAGTTTAACACAGGTAAAGTCAGAAGGTCGTGCGCAGTCATGTATATTTGGAATTTTCATCTGTGTGTCAGCTTGGCAGCATAGTAAAACAGTTAACCCACCGATGGCCTGACAATCCCGTCACGGTGCTATAACAGGGGGTGGTTCTGGTCGTATCTGCCACCTTGATACCATCACTGTCTTGAATGTAAGAACAGTAAACATAATTCTCTGCCATTTACCGTCACTTCCAAATCCACAATATGCATTGATAACCACCCATTGGTTGAACAGTATCACAGATGCCGCAAAGCACAGAAATCTTGCGGCATGATTTGTACTGCGTGTCCTGAGTCTGATTCCCTCTATCTGCCTGTATGCAGTCTCTATCCCCCATCTTTTGTGGTAGGCCGCAACATCCATCTCATTGGAGTTGGCGGTAAATCCAATGTACCTTTCATGTGCCGGCGCATCCGGACTCTTGTCTTTGTGTGTAGTGCGTTTCTGTATTACCATGATGTATTTTACAGACGAATCGGTGTTCTCAAGTATTACATCTGATGTAGCATCGCGTATCTTTTTGTCAAATTCGTCAAGGGCTACCACTACATTGTACGTATTTTTACACGGTATGACAAATCCACTACCGTGACTGTTCATTGCTTTCAACACTGAAACTGAAAAGAACTCCCTAGAAGAAATTAATAATTAGATTCAGTCCGCACCCTTCCGCAGTTACACGATGTTGCCGGTCAGGCTGACGCCGCCATTTTTGTCAAGATTCGCAGGTTGACCAGCCCGCAGACTATGGAGTTTATTATATCGTACTTTTTGAGCGGGTTACGGTACTTGTCGCCCATGATGCGGAACACCTTGATCCTGCGTATGCCGTTCTCGACGTAGATTCGTATGGAGGAGTGACAGTTGTTGTACGACTTTTCCTCTTCGCTGAGCTTTTTTCCCGGGCGCTTGCGCATGGGAAGGATCGTCCTTGTGCCGTTTTCGATCTTCTGGGCCCCCATGTACCCCTTGTCCATGAGATTGCGCAGCCTCACGGCCACGCTGTTGTCTCCATCGGGAGAACAGATTTCCGGAAATGACGGGTGCTTCTTCTTGAAGATGGTGATGTCGTTTACGCTCCCGGGCGAGTGCGCAGTCTTGTACACTATCAGCCCGTCGCAGTTCATGGTGTACTGCACCTTTGCGGTGTGGGTATGTGCCTTGCCGGAGTAGTGTGACTTTTCCATGTCACTGCGCTTCGGCTTCTGGATGGGCTGCTCCGAGGCGTCAGTCAGGCACGTCAGACCCCGGAACATCTTCTCGAGCTCCCCAATAGTCTTGATCCTTCCGACCTTCGCGTAGATCTTCTTGGGCGTAGGCAGACTGTCCTTGATGACCAAGGACATGTTACCACCGTGTTGGATACGGTCCCCTGCTACATCTTGAAGAACATTCCCACTACCTCCTGCGTTGCATATGTTTTGATGTAGAAGAGACAGAGCACCAGACGATCCTTCAGGTTGAGGATGTGCCGGCGTCCCGCGCCTATGGCGCGCTTGCGGTCTGGCCGGTCGAGCCTCTTCTCCTCAATCTTGGGGTGTTTTTTGGCCACCTCGGTATACAAAGAATCGAATTCCTCGATGGTCATGCCCGTGACCCTTTTGAATCTCGTGGCATTTTTGATCAAATCATGATATATCTCCATACATCATATACCACATGTCCGTTTTTCGAGTGGTATGTGAGCTTTTTTTACTTTGGAGGTCAAAATTTTCTAATTACTAATTTCCTCTACGGGGTGACCTGCTTGTTGCAGCCCCTGCAGAACCTTCTTGAGACACACCATTTGGTGACCGTCCAATTGAACTCGATCAGGTCCTCGGACAGCCGCTCGTATTCTCCGGTGGGCTTCGAGAGCTCCGCGCCGCAGTTGGGCACTTGGTCTGGTCGGCCTGTCTGGTGTCGTTTACGGTGGGTGGGATCCTGTGTGACGGCCGCTTCGTGCCGCCGTTCTTGTCGACGCTCCTAGTCTGTGGATACCCCTTCATCTCCCTCACGTTGTAGCTTCTGTGGTTGTGCCGCGTCCGAAGCCGTGCTTTTTTTCCTTTTCAGCTACTGCCTGCCTGTTGTCCTCGTGCAGCTGCTCAATTTCCTTGTGCATCACCTCATTCTCCTCGCGCAGTTGCCTGTTTTCCTCCAACACTTGTTCCATCATCTCCCGCGTCTGCTCACTCTCTTTGTCTCTGGCATTTGTCATCTCTTCAAAGCACTTGAGAAGGTATTTCACGCTGGTATGGTTCCAGTCCACCTTTGATGGATCCATAGCATATACTCTATCCAGGAAATAAAATACATGCATGTCGACAAAAGAACACTAAATGCTCAAAAATATTAACAAGGCTACACTCCCTGCGTTGTTTCTGCCACTCGCTCGTGTTTATTGTGATGGTGTAGTTGGAGGTTTGGTGGGTCCTAATACCCAAATTCCACTTCATAATGGCGATGTGTTACAAATTACGTTATTTTTTCCTTATATGTAAAACAGGAATTGAAGTTATGAAAAGTTCCATAACAAATACGACAAACAAAATAGCGCAACACACTACGACGCAACATAACAAATTACACTCCAAGCAGCAGACAAAACAACAACCACGAAGATCACGTCAAGCCATATCTGGCATGATTGTCACAATCATACTGATTGGTATTGTGGTCAGTATTGGCGGCATACTATCTGTGACGGTAACAGATGTAGTCTCAACTGGACTAGTTCTCGAAACTGTAGAGATAAAGCGCCTAGTAATACAGAATACCCAAAGTAGTTCATTTGTCTCTGCCATGATCAAAAACAACGGGAATACTGATCTTGAAGGAGCGCACATAACTATTCAAAAAGATAATGGCAAATGTATTGGCACACCCGCAAAAGACGATGCAACTTGTGCCATCCCCAAAAACACTCAAATCTAATTTGGTGGCAATAATGTGACAGATGTAGTGATTCAATCCGGAGATTCCACTACAATAAATACACAACTGGCAGAACGACTCCCCATCGGACAAAAAGTAATTGTCACGATTCAAGCAGGCGTAGTTGGTGGTGGGCAATATTTGGCTACCAAATCAGTGTCGCCGCAATAAACGTGTGTGTTGTTTTTTCTTTCTTTATTTTTCTTTATTTTCTTGATTTAAATATCAAATACGGATTTTTTATGTTTCCGCTTTGAGCTTTGCCGTCGTTTGGATGTAGTTTTTTTGGTACTGCTTTTTGACGACATGTTGCCAAAGCCATCCAATAGCCCACTTCCGTCAACTACTTGATATCTGCTCCCATACTGCCGCTTCTTTTTCTTCTGTAGTGGTGACAAGTTGGCATTCCCGGTCTTTACTTCAACGCGCTCGGTCGTCTTTCTGCCAGTTAGTTGGTTTGTTTTGGTAGCTATGTAGTCTTGTCCTTTAGGTGCTCTTTTCATGTCCCATCCTAACAAACTCATCCAAGATTCTACTCGTTTCTCTCCCCTTTTACCTTGCTCTTGATTTTCCCTAAGTGTCTGCTTCTTACTTTTCTTCTTTGGTTTTCCAAATATTGAATCCCACATAGCATAATGTGATGTATGGTACTTGATATATTGATCGTCCTAGTAGGCAAAAGTGTAATATGAAACTATTTAATCCCAACAACTTAAACCCACACCAACTCCCTAAATTTACCACGTTGTATGTGCCGCATGAGAGAATTATTCACGCGTGGCGACATATCTAAAGCCTGCAAGCAGCCCGGGTTCATTATTAGAGTTTATGATTAACCAACCAGAAAAAATTTTCTGAAAAAATATAGACATCATGTGTGGTGTGGTTCAAGTCTAACACAGGTAAAGTCAAAAAGTCGTGCGCAGTCATGTGCATTTGGAATTTTCATCCATGTGTCAACTTAACAGTATAGTAAAGGGGCAGGCGCCATATCCTGTTCTTTATTTTATTCTTCCAGTATTGGTAGGTGCCGTCCTGCCACATCTTGTGTTTGTTGTACATGCCACATATGCCGTTGAATTCGATATTGAACTCTTCGGCCTACCGTTGTATCGTCCGGATATTGATTTCCGGTTTTTCACATGTGCAAAGACGTTCTCGACAGGAACGCGCCTTTTGTTATGTGCCTTGTTTTGTGCCTTTTTGGTGGCGGTAAGCTTTTTGTCCTTGGGTTTTTTGTGTGGGATCTTTGCGTTTACCCCACAAAGATAATTTTGGATTCGCGTGTATCCTTTGTCCAAATTCAGGCGTATGCGGCTATCCGATGGTATGCGCTTGTCGGTCATCATGCGTTCTGTCCATTTGCCAAACTCAGGCAGTCCTTGGTTCAACACCGTCAGGTCATGACAGCTTCCCTCTCTAGAGTCACTTATTGTGAGAATATAGTTTTGGTACGTGGTCAGGTCGTGCCTAGAATGATGTGTAATACTATCAAAAGACCCTAGATCCGTGCCTGAATCAAAAAATCTTCCCAGACAACCTGACCACGTACAATTATTGCAAATCCATACAAAATGGGTTCAACACAACGCATTCAGGTGAAAAATTACGCCATAAAATGTACAATAATTCAGGCGCGTTGTCTCGGTTTAAAAATTATGAGAGAATACACATATCTTCTAATGGTCATCTGTCACGCCACATGTCAAGGGCATGTAAGGTGACATCATGCGCATGCGCAAGATTGTCCATTATCTCCGGTATGGTTTCTGCTGTCAGTTTTACGCGCCTCTCTGTTCCTGCAGGAAAGAACCACCCTGCCACCTTTCGGGTGTTTTCGCCTACCTTGAAGGTGTCAGGGTCAATTCTGAACATGACGTTGGCCGTGCTTAGGCTACAATGCAGCACCGCAAACATGGTCTTGCGCTCAGTAGGTTTTCTGATGTAAAACTTCAACCACTGGGAATCAGGCTCCTTGACGCAATCAAATCTTTGGTGGATCTGTGAGACAAGTGAGTCTATGTTGTTCCGTACCTGTACGGATGTGTGTGCCAAATTGGATTCCCAAATATGATCGTCATCTTCCGGATCATCATCCTCGTCCATTTTGGTGTATTCGCCCAAGATCTTCTGGTCGAGATGTGGATGCGTCCACACGTCTGTGGCTTTTTTGGCCAACGATCTGCTGCGCTCTAGTATTTCGGACTTTCCCCAGTGCTCTAATTTTGCAAGATCCGCATTGAGCCTGATAGGGCTGTCGGCAAATACCTTGCGCTTTTCTAGAAACGGCTTGTCACTCATCTCCGAATTGTATCTTGTCAGGGTCAGATTTCCTACGGTGTGTAGATACTCTTCGTGAATATCTTTCCAGTGTCGGCCCAGCATGTCCTTCCATTCCTGGGAGAGGTTCTCGTTCTGAGGCATGATGTGCTCTATGGTATAGTCGTCATCGTAGACCTTCTCTTTTCTACTGTGATTCTCCAACCTGTAAAGAATGTGCTTCCGAATGCGTACCGTGTTGTATACATCCTTTGAGATTAAACGGCTCTCAAACTCCTTGTCCGTAGGCAGCCGCATGTTGCCACTCATCAGCTGAAATGCTGCCTTGAGACTTTCAACACGCCGTGCCTTGTCAACCCGATCCGTAAGACTTGCAAACGTCTTGCCGAGGGAGTTGGTCGGAATGTCGCAGATTGCGCGCCGGAAAATATAACTTTCAACCATTCTAAATATCTCTAGGATTTCATTTTTTGAGTCCTTTGATGCTAGGTTCCCGTCACTGTCTGTACAATCTGCATAGATCTCAATCAGGAATGGGTATGTGACGTCGATTTTCAGTGCGTTGATGTTTTGTATTACATGCTTCAGTTCTGCATCCTGCTCGCCCTCAAAGGCCAGCCGCGTATAGAACTTTGCCAAGTAGTGAATGTTTTGGACTAGCTCCTCTATTGGGCGTTTTTGTGCATATTCCTTGAAAACCGGATATATGTCCCGGATGACCGGGATCTGTCCGGTCTTTATAGTCAGATAGTCCTTTATGAAGTTGTCAAACTTTTGGGGGTCTTCTTTAAATCCCTCTTCAAGTGGATACCAGAAATTGGTGTAGATATGCTCTTGCTTATCCGGTTCAAGCCCCATTAGGAGGTAGTTGCGTATCAGATCCGTCTTGGAGAGATCGAGACCCGTAGAATTGAGACTCTCAAAGATGATCTGTGGTTTGTCGTCTGCATCAAGTGATATGTCCACCATGGCCAACTTGCTTATCCCACGCCATATGGTGTCAAGGCCAAACCTTCCACTGTCAATTTTGTTCTGAAAGTACTCGAAATTGTTTACAAGATTTTCAGAGTGTTTGTTCGGAATCTGTCTTTTTTCTATGATAGCTCTCAGGGTATCATGGTCGCTCATTGTAAGAACCAGTTTGTATCGATCTTCCCCCGTCTCTTCGTTGTTGAAGAGATAATAGTTTTGAATCTTTTTGGAGCTGATCTCATGACTGTCATCTCCATCCAATGCCCTTTCAAGGGCTGCAAGCAGTAAGGTTAGCGTGATGAGTCGCTGCTGACCATCAATCACCTGAAGGTGTGAGACGGCAGACGACTGGAACGGCCTCGCCTCAATATACACGATGGAGCCAATAAAGTGAGACTGAACGTCTTCTTTGACAGCAACGTCTGTAATGTCATCCCACAGCTGCTCGCACTGCTTTTCTGTCCAGCTGTATGCTCGCTGGTATATGGGTATGCAAAACTGCTGGGTTGTCTGTAGGAACTTTATCATCGAAGCCTCTTTTGCTTTCATTTGTAGCCCTCTAGCTTTTGTGGTTATTATAGGTACAGGGAACGTATGAAAAGTCTGGAAATCATGTTAAGATGGAAAAGATGCCAAAAAGTTTACGGTACTTGTCAAAAACGAGCAGCGTCGCACCAACGATATCCATACCCCAAAACCCATTCTGGATGTTCTTGACAACCCCACAAGTCTAGAGTTTGAGATCAAGGGCAAGAAGGTAATGGTAGACCGGTTACAATTGTAAGATTGTCTCACTTTTGGGGTTTGTCCATTTTTGTAATAGAACCTATCAACACCAGATGTTATTCTTGATTGTGCGGCATGGGTGTAAATCATAGTAGGATGAGTTGCATGCATGTGCATGCAGGAATTGATCTGGTTGGCAGGCAGTTATTTTGTTTTTTAGTGCCAGACATGATGGCCTGTGTGCTCCAACATAATGACATCCACATTGAACGGATAAATTGTGATCGTGTTGGGAAATCAGCCATCGCCGGATAAGCACGATATTGTTGCGCCACAAAATATGATCATCTGCATATTGCAAGTGTTAATAATTGTGAATGGTATGGAGCCGGTATTCATTATTCGTGCCGGGAATGGTTCGTATCACCGCCAAGCCTTGCCACCACGAACCTGCTGTCAATCCTCTCAACGCGTTATTATCAATAACATCAATACAACATCTCAAAGAGACATGTTGGTGTATTGGCAGGGTTGTGTTTGATACACATGAATTTATCAGCGTGTCCATATACCTCAATTATACCTTAAATTACTGTATGGTACGGTACTTTTATATAGCAACCTTCCCTACAATGTACAATGGCAAGAAATAGTATGACACTCGTGCACGATATGCAATTTCGAAGGGAACCACAACCCATCATAAAAACATCACTTGTTCCTGCCGATTGCTATGTGTGCGGCAAGGGAATACAAGATGGGCTATGCATAATGGCAAAGTCACTGCGCAACGGAACAAACATCCTGTTGTGTAATGAGCATTATGAATGACAGGCTCTGTTGTAAAGTGGGCAAAGGTTGGAAATTGGTCTCCAGTTAATGTAAGACAGTCTTCTTTTGATTGGTATGTACTGCAAACTATATTTCATGATTCCAGTATGTACTATGCTTGTATCCAAACTATTGATATGTTGTGATTTGCGTCATGTGTGATTTTAGCTGCAATGTATTGATGCTAATGCCATAATGTGGCCCACTTGTCTGTTGCTTTGACAGCAGTGGAGAGATGAGCTGCACCAACGCAGTGCTTGTATTCATGTAACACATCGCCATTATGAAGTGGAATTTGGGGCATTAGGGCCCACCGAACTTCCAACTACACCATCACAGTAAACACGAGCGGGTGGCAGAAACAACGCAGGGAGTTGTAGTTTTAATATTTTTGAGCATTTAGTGTTCTTTTGTCGACATGCATGTATTTTATTTCCTGGATAGAGTATATGCTATGGATCCCTCAAAGGTGGACTGGAACCATCCCAGCGTGAAATACCTTTTCAAGTGCTTTGAAGAGGCGACAAATGCTAGAGACAAAGAGAGTGAGCAGACGCGGGAGATGATGGAACAAGTGTTGGGGGAAAACAGGCAACTGCGCGAGGAGAATGAGGCGATGCACAAGGAGAATGAGGCGATGCACAAGGAGAATGAGGCGATGCACAAGGAGAATGAGGCGATGCACAAGGAGAATGAGGCGATGCACAAGGAGAATGAGGCGATGCACAAGGAGCTCGAGCAGCCGCGCGGGGACAACAAGCAGGCAGTAGCTGGAAAGGAAAAAAAGCACGGCTCCGGACGCGGGCACAACCACAGAAGCTACAACGTGAGGGAGATGAAGGGGTATCCACAGATTAGGAGCGTCGACAAGAACGACGGCACGAAGCGGCCGTCGCATAGGATCCCACCCACCGTAAACGACATCAGGCAGGCCGACCAGACCAAGTGCCCCAACTGCGGCGCGGAGCTCTCGAAGCCCACCGGAGAATACGAGCGGCTGTCCGAGGACCTGATCGAGTTCAAGTGGACGGTCACCAAATGGTGTGTCTCAAGAAGGTTCTGCAGGGGCTGCAACAAGCAGGTTACCCCGTACCTTGACGGCGTGCTTGCCGGGGAGCATTTCGGGACAAACATCATGGCCATGGTGAACTTTGTTTCCTAATTCTCCTCGCACACGCCGGCCGTGCTTCCGTCGGGCGGTGGCATGGTAATTATGCCGTCACGATATCCTGCTTCTTGCCTCCCATGCTATCGATTCGTCCCTCCACCTGTTGTACAATGCCACCTTGAGCCTTACCTCCTGTATGATGTTGTCCCACTTGAGGGCCATCAGGTGCTCACCGAACAAGCGCTTGAACGCTGAAAACACACTCTCCACGATCCACCTGTGGCCGTAACCTATCCGGGCCTTCCAGTATGCCTGGTTCTCTCTTTTCTCTTCTCTATCCATCAGGTCTAGGCGCGTCGCGTCGGGGCTTCCGCCCATCTGGTCCCTTACGGACGCGCCCCACGCGTCGCCTGATCCCTTGCCGCGTGCGGTCGCGTTGATTTTGTGCATGATGCCCGAGAAGAAATTAACAATTAGATTCAGTCCGTGCCCTTCCGCAGTTACACGATGTTGCCGGTCAGGCTGACGCCGCCATTTTTGCCAGGATTCGCAGGTTGACTAGCCCGCAGACTATGGAGTTTATCATGTCGTACTTTTTGAGCGGGTTACGGTACTTGTCGCCCATGATGCGGAACACCTTGAGCCTGCGTATGCCGTTCTCGACGTAAATTCGTATGGAGGAGTGACAGTTGTTGTACGACTTTTCCTCCTCGCTGAGCTTTTTTCCCGGGCGCTTGCGTATGGGAAGGATCACCCTTGTGCCGTTTTCGATCTTCTGGGCCCCCATGTACCCCTTGTCCATGAGATTGCGCAGCCTCACGGCCACGCTGTTGTCTCCATCGGGAGAACAGATTTCCGGAAATGACGGGTGCTTCTTCTTGAAGATGGTGATGTCGTTTACGCTCCCGGGCGAGTGCGCAGTCTTGTGCACTATCAGCCCGTCGCAGTTCATGGTGTACTGCACCTTTGCGGTGTGGGTATGTGCCTTGCCGGAGTAGTGTGACTTTTCCATGTCCCTGCGCTTCGGCTTCTGGATGGGCTGCTCCGAGGCGTCAGTCAGGCACGTCAGACCCCGGAACATCTTCTCGAGCTCCCCAATAGTCTTGATCCTTCCGACCTTCGCGTAGATCTTCTTGGGCGTGGGCAGACTGTCCTTGATGACCAAGGACATGTTGCTAACCGTGTTGGATACGGTCCCCTGCGACAGTTTGAAGAACATTCCCACTACCTCCTGCGTGGCATATGTCTTGATGTAGAAGAGACAGAGCACCAGACGATCCTTCAGGTTGAGGACGTGCCGGCGTCCCGCGCCTATGGCGCGCTTGCGGTCTGGCCGGTCGAGCCTCTTCTCCTCCATCTTGGGATGTTTTTTGGCCACCTCGGTATACAAAGAATCGAATTCCTCGATGGTCATGCCCGTGACCCTTTTGAATCTCGTGGCATTTTTGATCAAATCATGATATATCTCCATACATCATATACCACATGCCCGTTTTTCGAGTGGTATGTGAGCTTTTTTTACTTTGGAGGTCAAAATTTTCTAATTACTAATTTCCTCTACGGGCAGAATTAGGAAACAAAGTTCCATGGTGATAACCATGAAGTGTTCTAACGTGTCATTTGGCAAGATCAGAGACATGCTCCACATGTTTTATGGTATCAGCATCTCCACATCCACGCTGAACCACTTTTGCGACGTGGTCGCCCGTGAGCTTGAGCCGCTGTACGACAAGCTCAAAAAGGCGCTCAAAAGGTACAGGGAGATTTACGGCGACGAGCCGAGTTGGTTTGTCAACGGCATGCGCAGGTGGGTCTGGGTGTTTGTCAGCAGCATGTCGAGCATATTCGTCATAAACAAGTCAAGAGGCAGGACCGTACCCATGGATGTGCTGAAAGGATTCACAGGAACCATCGTGAGTGACTCGTGGGGCCCGTGGAACTACGTGGGTAGCAAGCACCAAAAGTGCCTGCTGCACTACTTGCGCGACATGTACAGGACACTCGAGAAGAACAAGAGCAAAAAGTTTGTCAGATTCTTCAGGACGTTGTATAAAATACTCAAGGATGCCATAGAGCCCAGAAAGACTGACTGCAGGGACTCTGCAGAGGATCAGAAACAGTCTGTGCAGAAGCTCAAGAGTAGGGTGCACCGGCTGATAAACAAGGACCATACGGACAAGGACTGCAAGAGGTACGCAAAGCGCCTAAAGAGGGAAGTCGATTCACTCTTTACGTTCATAGAGCATGAGGGTGTGGACTATCACAACAACGTCAGCGAGCAGGCGCTGCGCAGGTTTGCAGAGGCCCGCAAGGTACTGTACGGGAGCAGGACAGAAAAGGGCGCCAAGAGGACTGCCGTGACCATGAGTATCTACGAGACATGTAAGAAGCGCGGTGTCAACTTTTACGAGTTTGTCCGCGACTATTTAGCCGGAAGGATAGACGACATTCCGAAGAAACGTATAGCTCACGCCACAACTACCATCACAACCATGGCCGCCTGAGGCGGTTCGTGCAACATTTTATACATCTGCATCCACCACACCCACGTCTGCATCCACCACACCCACGTCTGCATCCACCACACCCATATCTGAGCCGTGGCGACCGTCACGACTGCACGCGCATCGGGATTTGTCTTCTCTTGGTGAGCTGATTTTGGCCTCAAAAAAACCACTTCATAATGGCGATGTGTTACGTATTCATGTCAAAGTTTTCATTTTTCATGTTTTATGATCCCATGGATTCGCTGATAAACCTCGGAGTTGTCCACATCTTTGCCTCATCACCTACTACAATTATTGAGGCCATCCATAGTAGTGTATGTCAGCAATTTTCCAAAATGCATTTGTAGATGTCAACGAGGAATAACAGAGGTGGTGTGGGTGGTGGCAACAGCAGGAACAACCATTATCACATATGCGGACGATGGTTTCTCGCCCCCGAAATTGATTGCAGATCATCCACTCCTCTTTTTCATACTGGTGAAGAGAGCAGCACAATTTGTTTATGGAAAAAGGTGACGGATCCATCAGAATGACATTTAGGAAGTGTGTTGTGTTGTCTAGTTGTTTAATAAATCCGCCCACCTAGGTTAATAACCAAAATCCCGAATAGTTAATTAGGGTTAATTCTACAACTTGCCAACAGATGGGCAGAAAAGAGAGAAGGGCAAGAGAGCAGCGACGTGAAAACTATGCCACAAAGCATTCGGCAGAAAAGAGAAAACACACAATGATTACAATCGGCGTCTTGGCCGTGATTGGTGTGATTGTGGGATATTCAGCATGGGTATTTGTCAACATGGGTGATACCAGGCCAGAGGGCCTAGAGGGTGCGGGGGCTTTGGGAAGCGACCACGCCCATGCAGCCCTGCTAGTAAGGGTGTTTGATGACAAGCTGGACTTTTCGACGCCAGGATACCAACAACAGTCAGCATGGATACACTTTGAAGGCGGTGATGGAACCACCATTCACAAGCACGCCACAGGTGTGTCGCTATCATACCTGTTTGAATCAATATCAGTGGGCCTGACAGACGAATGCATGATATTCCCAGATAACAGGACGTTCTGTTCTGGAAGCGAGTACGACTTGGTATTTTATATCAACGACGAACAAGTTCCAGACATTAGAGAGTATGAGATTGTAGAGGGCGACAGGATACTGATATCGTATGGCGCAGATTCTGAATTACTGCAGGAGCAGATTGCCGAACTGCAAAGTCAAGAAATCATCAAATGACTAATCAAATGACTACCCTATAAACGCCAATGCTATATCCTAGTCTATCCCATGATATGTATGGGCGCATCAGGTCGTAAAAAGAAGGCAAAGGCAGCAGCCAAGAAAGAAAAGAAGAATAAGAAAAAAAATAAGAATAAGAAAAAAAATAAGAACAAGTATGATGTATCTGTTGGCAACGTGGTAAAGTCCGTCAGTAATATCAATAATAATAATAATACCAGCAGCAAAAATCTGGAAAATTACACTGGTACATCACCATACCAGAACTTTCAGAGTGGCTGCCGCAATAATGTCACAAGGGCCAACTATACACGATTCATGAAGCGGTTCATGGAGTTTCTTGCGCAACGGACAGACCCACAATGCCGTATCCGGAACACAGAGGATTATGACGGACTGGTGGCAATGAATGACATACAGATCACCAATAGTTTAGCAGCATGGGTGGATTACCTCCTGCAGCAGGAAGGCATACTACAAAGCACCATCAGAACCATGCTAGCTGGACCTGAACTGTTTTTGGAGATGAACTACAAGACATGGGCCAAAAAAGTGGTCAAAAGGCGTATCGGCGCGACCACCAAGGCTGCATCAGGGCAGGTACCCATAACAGCTGATGAGATATGCTCCCTGCTTGAAGCAACAAACAAGCTCAGGACAAAGGCACTCGTCCACTTTCTGGCTAGTACGGGAATCCGTCCTGGGGGCCTGACGGATCCGATACTGCGGGTAGGACATCTAGCAGACATGCCACACCCCGACAGCCCAACATACCTGCCAAAGTGGTGTTATGCCATCAAAATATACGACGGATCAAAGGAGGCATACTGGACGTTTCTTACCCCTGAGGCGCGTAAGGCCCTAGACAAGTACCTAGCATCAAGGCGGCTCAACGGCGAGATACTTGACGAACGGTCGCCCCTTTTTGGCGCCGCCTCCAAAAATGGTGTAGAAGACTTTCAGAACCACATGACATGCCTGGCGGCGGGCTCTATCATATCTGAGCTTATCAGGGTGGGCGGGGTAAAGCGCACAAAAACAGGAAACACATTTGACAAATCCACCACATACATGTTTAGAAAAAGGTTCAACACAATTCTAAAGCTCAACAAGGATGTCAACGACAACATAGTAGAGAAGCTGCTGGCGCACAAGCGCGGACTTGACGGTACGTACCTGCAGCCGACGCGCGAAGAGTGCTATGCAGAGTTTGTAAAGGCAATTCCAGACCTGACCGTGGATGCGGCAGAACGGCTCGCACTTGCCAACGATGAGCAATCTCACAAGATTGGTAATCTTGAGAGGTATAGGATTGAACATGAGGAAAACACCAGACTGATCAAGGAGCTACAAGATAGAGTGAAGTTTTTGGAGAGGACTGACAGTGGCCCCGGGATCAAAAATGGAGAGACCTCCAAGATGTTCAAGGAACTCATGTCGATGATGCAGTTTTTGGAGATGGCAAAAGACAGTGACTCCCGAAAACCCAAACGCGGGACTGGGAAATCAAATGCGCGTAGCAAAAAAGAAAAAGATGGTGATGATAATAATGATATGCCAAACAGTTCTGACTTGCCACCAAAGCAAAAGGGTGGCAGGAAAAAATGACTGCCACTTCACAGGATGATGATAATAATGATGATACTGATGGTCACCCCCTACTAAACCGCACCGACTCCACAAGGCAGACACCCAGCAAAAAGCTTGCAAAAATGGAAAATCTCAGACAATACTTTTCCAGTTTACCTGTGGTTAATCTGATGGCATCCATGATGAACTATCCACAAAAACATATCAAGATACTGGATCCAGAGGCCGGTGCGGGGCCCCTCTTTACGGCATGCGTCCAGCGCATATGCAGCGGCACAAGACAGCTGCCGCCTAACTCAATACAGGTTGTCGCATACGAGACAGATGATCTTTTGTTTGACAGCATCAGCGCCTCTATGGAGCAAATCGGTGATGTGTGTAGAGGTATGGGGGTGGAATTTTCTGGCAAGCTGGTCAAGAAGGACTTTATTGAAGATTATGCGGTAGCAGCAGCAGCATCATCATCATCATCAAACGCACTATCTAATGATGGTTATTTTACACATATAGTATTAAACCCCCCATACAAAAAGATCGACGTATCCTCCAAGACGTATAATACACTGCGCGATGCCAGACTACAAACTACAAACATGTACTCTGCATTGATTGCCATATCTAACAACCTGCTTGCCCCCGGAGGCCAAATGACATTCATATCGCCACGAAGCTTTTGCTATGACACTTATTTTCATCCCTTCAGAAAGGACTTCCTCAAGGCAATGTCCCCGAGAAGAATTCATTTGTTCAGTTCTAGGACATCAGAATCATCCTCATCCTCATCATCATCATCTACGCCATCACCATCATCCCATGACGACCGAGTGCTTCAAGAGAACGTGATAATATGTGCAAGAAAGAAAGTCACGAACCACCATGATGCCGTAGTGTCTTCCAGCATCACCCCCACAGGTGAGATCATGGCGCGAACGCACGTAAAAACATCAAACATAATATTTGATGGTGACCCGCAGATGTTCATACATATAGTGCCAGATGAGGTAGGAGCACAAATATCTCAAAGAATGCGCAGCCTTCCATGCACACTACAAGACATTGGTATGGGAGTGTCCACCGGAAAAGTGGTCGATTTCAAGATAAGAGACGAGCTTCGATTTTCTGATCAAAGAGATGCCGTCCCGCTTGTCAGGCCGTTTAACATCACGCCTGATGGAACTATACGTTTTCCAGGACACAGCAAAAAACACTGCAATTTCATAATGCAAAACCAAAAATCAAGAAAAACCTTAGTGGCCAACGGCAACTATATCCTGGTAAAACGCTACACTACAACAGAGCAGAAAAGGAGGGTGGTGGCATCCATATGGACCAAAGATAACTATGATTCAGAGATGGTCGGCTTTGAAAAAAGGGTGAATTATTTTCACAGCAACGGTTCTGGCCTTGCAGACAGCAGTATAGCGCGCGGACTGTGGGCCTTTCTGAATTCTGGTATGGTTGATTCATACTTTAGGCAGTTTAATGGAAGCACACAGGTAAGCACCACGGACTTGATGTACCTGCGATACCCATCCAAACGGCAGCTTGGAGTGCTGGGAGGGTCTGCCGTACCCGGAATGAGCCAAGACGAGATAGACAGATTGGTCGATGATAACTTGGTTATTTTTTAGTTCGGCGATGCCAACAAGATTGAACCATTCGATGGCAGAGGCGGCATGATGTCCTAAAGCAGCTTAGGTCTAGGAAAATAGTAAAACATCAGGTCAGCCCTTGCACTTGTATTGCTGGCTTTAAGACATGTGGTATTGAAGGTGGCAAAAAACCCACTCTGCGCAATAACTCCCATGATGAACTTTTTTGTCAAGCATTATTATCATCATCATCATCATGATAATAGTATAGCAGAACGCTGTTGGGATGGCGTGGTGTATTAGGGGGACAATATGGGATGGTGCAGTGCTGGGTATACCCCTTGATGAATACCCAGAATGATGTGGGGGGGTGGCGATAGCTTGAGCTGCTGCGGTTCACGCCAAGTGGGGGGTTGTTCTTGGGGGTACAAATCAATACCCAAGGCCGACAAGAGAATTCCCGTGATCAAACCAGAAACTATAATCCCTAAAAAATAGTATAATGAGTTGCCTTTATCACTAGTGGGCATTAATACCTGCCCCCGTGTATGCATGGGTGTAGATTACCGTCACGGCAACCCCTACCACATTGCTTGTATGTGCCTTTTGTAGGGATAGGTGGTGGGGGGAAGAATAGGTGGGGAAGAGATATGTGCATTATAGTACATCCTCCCCCCAGAGTGTGATGATAACGCCGATCTTGTATGTCCAACGGTGGTTCATAATAGATCCAATATCTGCATGGTGCCCACCATCACGTACCATGGGTGTGGTAAAATTTGCGTCACCCTCATGTATGTGAAAACATCTACAAGGATGTGAATCTATTGCCATACCAATCAAAAAGAGAGAGTTTTGGGCGCATTTTAATCTTGTAAGGCTTGACTCCATGGGACGCTGTATTTAGTTCTAAAATCTTGTCTTAGGTAATGGTACTTTGTGGTATTCTCGCCATACCTCCCATGATTCATTGATTGTACGTGGTCAGGCTGTCTGGGAAGATTTTTTTTTTTGATTCAGGCACAGATATGGTCTTTTGATAGTATTACACATCATTCTAAGCACGACCTGCCCACGCATCATCATATATCTCCTGTCTGTTGCCTATCTGCCCTGGCCTGTCTGCATCCTCATCACATCACCGCCTCCGTTGCTTCCATCCGTACATATCAATATCTCCGATATATCCTCCAACACGACCATTCTGTATGTGGATCGAGATATGGTGGTTGTTTTTGCCGGTATACTCTATATCGTACGCGAGGTTGCCGTGTATATCACGCAGCCCGCGGACGGGGTGCGCATCAACAAACTCCTGCACAGCGATCCCAAACTCTTCCCACAACAAGTCTAGCGTATCATGTTCAGCGTCTGGGTCATCATACACGGTATATGCATCAGGCCAGATGTATGCTCTTACCTGCTTGCCCGACCTGGTGATGATCTGCTCCGGTCCAAAGTCGTAAAACTCACCTTCTTTTGACACATTACATTTACCATCTGTCATCAATAATTCACTCTGTATACATTTCATCTCGGTGCCGGGTTCATATATCTTGGCGCTCCTCCCGGCCCGGGGCGCATTGGTTCGGCTTTTGCCTTTGCTGGTGTTGGGGTGGTTGGTGTGGTATGGTTGTCGATTGGGTGGTTGGTGGTGTGGTGGGCGTCATTATTATGGTTCAATCTTGGATAAATGAATGAATGAATGAATTATGGAACAGTAGGAGAGATGCAAAAGGAGATGTTGGGGAGAGAGAAACAAGTGGAACGCAGGGTAAATCAGGGTAAAGAGGGAAGTAGGAGGGGGAAGATGCAAGCAAACTGAAAGGCCAGGATAAGCTACGGTCAGGTGGGTCGCATAGAGTGTATTTTAGACGCTCAAGCGCTTGCTAGGCGAGCACCTGATGGCCCTCAAATGGGACAACGTCCTGTGGTAGGTAATATCAAGGTGGTCTTGTACAACAGGTGTAGGGACGAGCCGATGGCACGGGAGGCGGGAGGCGAGACATCATCGTGACGGCATAATTACCATGCCACACCCGACGGAGGCTCGGCCAGCGTGCACGGGGAGATTAAGAAACAAGGTTGGAATGCCAAACATTAATAAAAATTACCATACAATACATCCACGATTGCAGATGAAAGCACTTGGATCCTTCATAAAATTTCTAGGAGATCATAATCTGATTGATACTGCAAAACTCACGGCAGATGGTCTGGACTTTGACACTAGACTAAAGATTCAGAAATATACCTACTTGGCAGGAAAGCTTGGGCTGAAACACGAATATGGATATTCATTGTACATATACGGCCCCTACTCCCGCTCGCTTGCAAAGGACTATTATGCGCTGGCAGAGACCCCGGGCAAGTTTGCAACCGAATCCAAGCAGCAGGTGGTAAGTAGCCTTGACCAAGAGAGGTTTCTGCAACTAGTGGGCAACAAGGATGTGGGCTGGCTGGAGATCGCCTCCACGCTAATCGACCAGAATCCAAGGTTCTCGGACGACAAGAGTCTCATACTTCATGTAGGAAGCATTAAACACAACCATTCTACAGATTGTATCCTAAGCGTTCTGTCTGATCTCAAGGCCCATAGAATAATTACCTCATAATCCGTCTACGATCTCAAGTCGGTACTTACGCTTGCCTGCCTCCCGCAGGCGTTCTTCCTCCTTTCTGAATTCTTTCGAGTCGATCATTCTCCTGTCATAGGAAACCAGTCTTTGTGAATCCGGGTCTAGTAGGGCATGTGCAGCTATTATTTTGTCTGTACCGTCAATATCCGTGAGTCTGTTTGCCTCCTCGAGGATTTTCATCGTTATTGGAGGAATGTCGTGGTCGAGATCACGACACATGTCCATTAGTTTTTCATAAAGGCATTTTATCTTCGTATAGGCCGCGGTAGGATCGCCTTTATAGTCTCTTATGATTGTGGCAAGCGCCTCCCCTAGAACGATCTGAGATATTACGGTTTCATACGAACGGTTTGTCAGCCTTGATATCTGGCGCTGTGCCTCTGATCTCTCACCATTTTTATCAGAGACATATCCACGCAGCACGGATGTGTCCAAATGAACTCTAACGCCCATTACTGTAGCTTGGCTGTATAAGATATATTATTTGGGCTGTTGGGGTGTGCCATACAGGCATATATCCCCCACATGCCAAATCCACCCGCCATGCCACACGAGATTGTCTACACAATTTGACACGTAACGTGTCTTGTTGCTCAATTTCTTAGCTCGTTATACCTTTCTTCGGTGACTAGCCCCTTGGAGAACAACGAGTTGGCTAGCCTATCTCGGTTTTCTCTGTTACTGACCAGTTTATCATAAACATTGGATGTATAGGCGTAATCTGGATACATCATATATATCAGAAACAGTAATTCCTCCCGTCCTAGTTTGTCATATACGATTCTGATCAGTTTCAGCGCTTGGAGCAAATTTGCAAACCTCTCGTTTCCTCCGTGTTGGTCTATGATCTTGTTAAAATAATCCTTTCCGGATTTGGTGATGCCCACTGCTCCGTTCTGTTGTACCTTATACGCATTGGCAAGGTGCAGTGGCTCTTCTGTTACCTCTTGGAGTATTTGGGAGTATGGACCATAGTAGTGTTTTTTAAAGTCAAAGATGTCGTCTATCTTTGGGATCGCCCTAGAGGCAACAAACATCTCTTTTTGCAGATGCAATATAGACGGTATCGGCTTGTCTTCAACCCCTAGTAACAGAGATATGTATCTCTCGGATTCTTCACCCAACATTTACCCCTCGCCTGCATCTTATTTTTGGCTAACTATTTAAATAAATAAATAAATAAATAATTTTGTGCTCTCAAACTTTGTTTCTTATTCCCTGTGCGCCCCCCACCACCACCACCACCACCACCGTCATTGACTCCACCACCACCATTGGACGTATAATAGGGATGGTAGTAGGCGTGGTGTGTGTTTATGGCCGTCCCCATATATCTCCCAAAAGACGCACCCACTAGATGCCCCAAGTGTTGGCAGGATGGCAGTCGGTGTAAGTGCAACCGTACTGGTAATGGTAGTTCATACGGCGGCTTCCCGGTGAAGTTAGTGATGCCTTTAGGATTGGGTCTGATCGCAGGCGCTTTGCTTGCGGTTTTGGGTCGTTAACCATCCCCCGCTTGCCCCATTTATCACCCAACAGCTCTACCCAACAGGTCAACCATCGTAAATGGTACTTGTGTGTATGTGTGTATATGGTGCCCTGGCATGAATTGGAGGATAATTCGTGTGTGGTGAAATAATAGGTATAAGAAAGATGGTGTACCGTCATCATATCGTCATACCATCATACCATCATTATATCATCAAATTCTTCAACTACAACAACATCTTCACAAGCCCCACCAAATTAAAGCAGGTATAATCATCAGCATCTAATGCCCCTCCTACTCTCATAACAGTGCGCCTCACAAATTAGACAACAACCTGTCAGATGTCTGTCTGGTATGATGGTATGATATCTGGCGGCTCAACGGCGCATTCCACCCTTTTCTTTCTCTGTCATCATATCATCATATCATCATATCAACATCATAAGGCCCTTCTCACCAGTGCGCGTCACACTTCTCATCAAGTGCGCATTGCAATTCAAATAATTCAAATTCATCAAAGTCCACCTTTTTCTTCAAGTCATACGTCATAATCGCTTCATCTCATCTTTGGTTCTGGTCTGCTCCTGCAGGGGATCCTGTCCCTCCTGCTCGCCAGACATCAAACAAACGCAGGCCTTTTCTCATCATATCATCATTATATCATCATATCATTATATCATCATAAGCCCCTTTGTCTCAACAAGCCTTTATCATTCAACATCTAAGCCCTTTGTCTCAACATCATAAGCCCCTTTGTCTCAACATCATATCGGCCCGCCTAATTACAAGCGGGCCTTTATATCATTCAACATCATCATCATTAGGCTTACCTAATAAACAGACATCTATGGTGTGGTTGCAGGCGGGTGTGGAATGTGAGGCCCGCCTAATTATACAGCGGGCCTTTTCTCATTCAAATAATTCAAATAATTCAATGTCATAGAATTCTGCCTAAAACAAGCAAGCAAGCAAGCAAGCAAGTAGGCCTGGCTAATGATGGCGCAGGGGTTGATGATATGATGATGATGATGGTATGAGGCCCTTTGTCTCAACATCATAAGGCCCGCCTAATTAAGGCGGGCCTTTATCATTCAAATTCATCATATCATAAAATAATTCAAATATAATGTCAATATCATAAAATTCATATTTAATGTCAATATCATAAAATAACTCAATATCACAAGGCCTACCCAATTAATTGGCAGGCCTGGCTAATGATGGTGCAGGGGCGTGATGGTGATGATTCAGGCCCGCCTGCTAATTATCGGGCCTGTATATCATTCAAATAATTCAAATAATTCAAATAATTCATTGTCATAAGGCCTGCCTAAAACAAGCAAGCAGTCCTTGATTAATGATGGTGTAGTGGTGTGGCGTGAACAACATCATATCATCATATCATCTCATCTCATATCATCTCATCTCATATCATCAACATCATAAGGCCCGCCTAATTAAGGCGGGCCTTTTGTCATTGAATATCCTCATCATTATATCATCATAAGGCCCTTTGTCTCAAAGGGCCAGTGTAATTCAGTCATGATGATGATGAGGCCTGCCTAAAACAAGCAAGCAGTCCTTGATTAATGATGGTGTAGTGGTGTGGTGTGAACAACATCATATCATCATATCATCATATCAATATCATTCAAATAATTCAAATATAATGTCAATATCATAAAATTCAAATATAGTGTCAATATCATAAAATAATTCAAATAATTTAATGTCATAAGGCCTACCCAATTAATTGGCAAGCAGACCTTCTGATTAGTAATGATGATGATGATGATGTAAGGAGTAAGACCAGCAGCAGCAGCAGCATATCAACATCATAAGGCCCGCCTAATTATATGCGGGCCTTTTGTAATTCAATGTCATGATGAGGCCTGCCTGATAATTATACGGCAGGCCTGAATCTATATCATCATAAGGCTCGCCTAATAATTACAAGGCGAGCCTTTTGTCATTGAATATCCTCATCATTGTATCATCATCATATCGGCATCGGCATCTGATCGGCATCATCATATCATCATCGTCATAAGGCTCGCCTAATAATTGCAAGGCGAGCCTTTTGTCATTGGATGTCATGCAGGCCCTTTGTCTCAACAAGGGCCTTTTCAAATTCAAATAATTCAAATAATTCAATGTCATCATGAGGCCTGCCTGCTAATTATGGTGGGCCTGTTGTTGTAATTCATTCAAGTGTGGGGGGCGACGACGATGATGATGATGTCAGTCTTTAAGTTTGGTGGCGCACAAGTAGATGTTCAAATCTAGAGGCGCACCAGTAGATTATGGGGGTGATCAAGTCTGGGTTCAAGTCTAAGTTCAAGTCTAAAAGTGCACCAGTAGATTATGGTGGGGATCAAGTGTCCTGGTATACAATAGATTATGGTGGTGATCAAGTGTCCTGGTATATAATAGTCATTCATGGAATCGACAGTTTACAGTCATTAGTATCATGTTATGTTTGATGTGGTATGTTATGTTTGGTATAGTGTTCAAGTTTATGTTGTTTGATAGTGTTCAAGTTTATGTTGTTTGATAGTGTTCAAGTTTATGTTGTTTGATAGTGTTCAAGTTTATGTTGTTTGATAGTGTTCAAGTTCATTCAGTAAAGGGGGGGTGGTGTGATGGTATGTCATATCGGCATATCATATCGGCATATCATATCGGCATATCATATCGGCATATCATATCGGCATATCGTGGTGGTGTATGGGGGCATATGGAGGCATATCGTGGTGGTAGTATTATGTCATTGAATCAATTGTGATGGTATGATGATAGTAAAGAAGAATGGTGCAAGTGCGCCTAGTGGAACGGGTATTCATGGTAACAGGTATGAGGAGCGCGTCTGGTAGGAATGTGAAGCAACAACAGCAACTCGATGTGAAGCGCACAGGTCAAGCAAGCAAAAGAGAGCATGTCTGATGGTAGGAGGCAGGTAAATGTGCGCACAGCAGGATCATGTAGGCATAATCGTAGGTGTGGTGGTGTGTGGTGTGGTGGTGTGGTGTGGTGTGGTGTGATATGTTCTTCTTCTTCTTCTTCTTCTTCTTCAAGTCATTATGGTGGTATGGTATCATGTGTTGTTGAATCAATTATGATGGTATGATGGTATGATGGTATGGGAGTGTAGTAGCAGGCAGGAACGGGTATTCATGAGGTAAGGTATGATGGTATGGGAGTGTAGTAGCAGGCAGGAACGGGTATTCATGAGGTAAGGTATGATGGTATGGGAGTGTAGTAGCAGGCAGGAACGGGTATTCATGAGGTAAGGTATGATGGTATGGGAGTGTAGTAGCAGGCAGGAACGGGTATTCATGAGGTAAGGTATGATGGTATGGGAGTGTAGTAGCAGGCAGGAACGGGTATTCATGAGGTAAGGTATGATGGTATGGGAGTGTAGTAGCAGGCAGGAACGGGTATTCATGAGGTAAGGTATGATGGTATGGGAGTGTAGTAGCAGGCAGGAACGGGTATTCATGAGGTAAGGTATGATGGTATGGGAGTGTAGTAGCAGGCAGGAACGGGTATTCATGAGGTAAGGTATGATGGAGTGCGCTGATAGTAGTAGGAATGTAAAAGAACAACTGTGACTCGATGTGAAGCGCACTGGGTAGAATCATCATATAGGTATAATCATTCAACATCACCTGCGTGCGCCCGGACAATTGCTGGTATATGTGGTATTGTAGTTGTTGTTGTTGTCGTCGTCGTCATTGTAATGGGGTAGAGTGGTATGAGTGTGTGTCATGGAATGATTATGATGGTGGTATGGCGGTATGGGGCATGGTGTGGGTCATTGTATCAATTATGATGATGAGGGTATGGTGGGGATGTGTGATGGAATGTAGCAAGCAAGCAGGCAAAAAAAGCAAAAAACAGGCAACAGAAGGCAGGATGTAGTGGGGCCTGAGAGTATGTGTAATGGTAGTGAGGTGATGATGTGGCGTGTGCAGTGATGTGATGTGTGCGGTGATGTGATGTGTGCGGTGATGGTATGGATGATATGTAGCAAGCAAAGAATCATGGGAGAAAAAGATGGTGAAATGATGAATGAATAATGGATCAGTAAAAGGGATGTTTGAGATGTTGTGTAATGGGAATAAGTAGAGAAGAAGAAGAAGATCACAAAGAAAATAGTATGAAGGATGAAGAGAAGAGGGGTGTGTAGAGATGGTGGGGGGGAGGATGAGTATATGAAGAATTTGAATTATTTGATGATATTATGATGGTATGATGAATTATTTGAATTATTTGATGATGGAGATGTGGTGATGTGTTGTAATGTGAGGATGTGTTGTAATGTGAGGATGTGTTGTAATGTGAGGATGTGATGATTGAGAGGGTAATGTTGAGGATGATATGAGGAATTTGAATTATTTGATGATATGAGGAGTTTGAATTATTTGATGATATTATGATATGATATGATGAATTTGAATTATTTGATGATATTATGATGAAGACAAAGAACGGAATATGAACAGCCCCCCGACTTGCGGGGGGCTGGAAGTGTGATGGAATTAGAATGTAGTAATGAAATTAAGATTGGTAAAAACAGAGGAGAGAGGAATTGAACTGCTGTAACAGAAATTAAAAAGGCGAGAAAAAAAACAATGGGGGTTGAAATAATATGGTCTGTAACAGAAAAAGAGCAGGGTCGGGGAACTAACTATTGCGGACTTTGACAAATTTCGATCATGTTTTGAAGGGAGGAAAGAGGTAAGGGAAGTATTGCGGACTTTGACAAATTTCGATCATGTTTTGAAGGGGCAAAAGGTGTGTTAGAGATGTGATTATTCATCCTAGTCGTGAATATCTCATTTGGGGGGCCTTGTAGTATCTGTCATGGTATGAGCGGGTGTCTTCATCGTTGTTGTCGTTGGTGTGGTTGTTGGTGCGGTTGTGGTGGGTGTAGTTGGTGTGGTTGTTATTGGCATGGTTGTGTTGTTGTTGTGTTGCTGCTTTCCTCTCATTATACTGCTTCTTTGGCAGCCTGATTGCGATGGCCTTGCCTGATTGCATCACATCTAGCATGTCGCCCTTTTGCAGCGACAACGCCTTGACGAACCTGATGGGTAGTGTGACGCTAGTGGAGTAGTATGTCTGGCCCCTGTACCTTTTGGTTTGTATAGACCTGACGGGTATCTCTGCCACGTCCCGCTTGTTGTCCTGTGGCGGCTCCTTGTGCAACCTGACAGAACCACTGGCAGGCAGGGCTACGCCATACAATATCATCCTCATCCCGCCTGCAAGGCCACTGCTCGTGGCAATCTTGTACGGTATGGTGACTGTGTACATGTCGTATTTGCGGGTGCCGTAGATGTCCGTCTTGACATGTGCTGCCCTTTGCAAGATTGGCATAACACAGGTGTCATGTCTGTTGGATATAATACGCAGCCAGGATCATTTCGTGGCTGCAATAAACAAAAAAAGATGGGTGGAGGTGGAGGGTCATATCGCCCCATCTACTGCGATGTGCCCATGGATGTCTGGTTTTGTCCACCTCCCCCAGTTGATGGGAGTAATCTCCATTTTCAGCCTCCATTACCTCACTAAGATGTTCGTACGGATTGGGGGCAGTGTTGGATGTGGTGGTGGTGTTGGTGTTGGTGTCAGACATCAGCAACTCGTCTCCATGATGGTCCATACGTACCCCGGTATGGGCTGTGATATGGCGTAAACCCACCTGTCCAGTGGGATGTGCCAGCCCCTGTAGCCACCGCCCTCGTCAAATACGGGAGCCTTGCATCCGGCCTCCCTGATCAACGTGTCTATGGTGCGGCGGATCATGTCTTCCCACTCTGCAGGCAGCTCAAGGGGCATGCACATACCGTATGCGTCTGGTATCTGCACATATGACCCACCTGTGCCGTACGTGACAACCCGGAAGTTTGGGGTTATGTCGGACAGTCGCATTGTGCGGTGTGTCTCCTTGAGAGTAGGGGTGGTAGAGGAAGAGTCATTGGTGGACATTATCTTGTATCCTCCTGTCCCTTGTGGATGTACGCGTTCCTGCTACCACATCCCTCGCATCGTGACCAGCCGTGCAATGCAGTCCAAACGAGCCCGGCAGACGTGATCATCTGTCCAGACTGGTTACGATAGCACCGCACCTGTACATTCCACTCATTGGAACCGCAGTGGCGGCAGGTGGCCGTCCTGGACTTGGATGTATCGGGATCATCCTGGCAGATTTTACACCTGCACAGCTCTCCAAGTTTGGTTGGTTTAGAGTCGGACATTATCTTGTATCCTCCTGTCCCTTGTGGATGTACGCGTTCCTGCTACCACATCCCTCGCATCGTGACCAGCCGTGCAATGCAGTCCAAACGAGCCCGGCAGACGTGATCATCTGTCCAGACTGGTTACGATAGCACCGCACCTGTACATTCCACTCATTGGAACCGCAGTGGCGGCAGGTGGCCGTCCTGGACTTGGATGTATCGGGATCATCCTGGCAGATTTTACACCTGCATAGATCTCCAAGTTTGGTGGGTTTAGAGTCGGACATTATCTTGTATCCTCCTGTCCCTTGTGGATGTACGCGTTCCTGCTACCACATCCCTCGCATCGTGACCAGCCGTGCAATGCAGTCCAAACGAGCCCGGCAGACGTGATCATCTGTCCAGACTGGTTACGATAGCACCGCACCTGTACATTCCACTCATTGGAACCGCAGTGGCGGCAGGTGGCCGTCCTGGTCTTGGATGTGTCGGGATCATCCTGGCAGATTTTACACCTGCATAGATCTCCAAGTTTGGTGGGTTTAGAGTCGGACATTATCTTGTATCCTCCTGTCCCTTGTGGATGTACGCGTTCCTGCTACCACATCCCTCGCATCGTGACCAGCCGTGCAATGCAGTCCAAACGAGCCCGGCAGACGTGATCATCTGTCCAGACTGGTTACGATAGCACCGCACCTGTACATTCCACTCATTGGAACCGCAGTGGCGGCAGGTAGCCGTCCTGGTCTTGGATGTGTCGGGATCATCCTGGCAGATTTTACACCTGCATAGATCTCCAAGTTTGGTTGGTTTAGAGTCGGACATTATCTCGTATCCTCCTGTCCCCTGTGGATGTACGCGTTCCTGCTACCACATCCCTCGCACCGTGACCAGCCGTGCAATGCCGTCCAAACGAGCCCGGCAGATGTGATCATCTGTCCAGACTGGTTACGATAGCACCGCACCTGTACATTCCACTCATTGGAACCGCAGTGGCGGCAGGTAGCCGTCCTGGTCTTGGATGTGTCGGGATCATCCTGGCAGATTTTACACCTGCATAGATCTCCAAGTTTGGTTGGTTTAGAGTCGGACATTATCTTGTGTCCTCCATCTCTTGCCAACCCGTGACACGCGCATACGCAATGTGGTCTTTGCCGCAAGACAACGGGATTGAGATCATGTCGCGGGATTCTCCTGTATATCGGACATCGCCCACGAGATCGCCCTGCACACATTCGGGCCACTCATCATCGGTGGTGGTGTCCTGTGCTGCCACGCTTACGATGGCCGCGTGCAAGTCTTGCGCCAGATGCTGCATTGGGTCGCACGCCTCTGAGATGAATGGTAATCCACCCGCGTGGCGACCGTTGAACCGCAGGATAGCGGTGGTGCCCGCACCCTCTACACTGATGGTAGGGGGGGTAAGGGCCTGTGTTGTTGAAGCATTATTGCATGCTTCTTGCATTCTACTACTATTTGACATAATATCTCCTCCTTGGTGATTTCTGTGTCGTAGCATCACGATTATACTGTGATGCGGGAATCCACATGCGTGGATCCCATTGGGCTTTCGCCGGTCCTTTTTCAGGACTGGGCACGCTGGCCACTGTGTTTGCTGCAACGTCATCTGCTGTTGCAACTCACATTCCACACCCGCCTGCCTGTCAGCCTCCTTTGGAGGTACAGCGGGTTTGAACATGATTGTCAGGTCACGAAAAAATAGGGTGGTGCCGTGGGGCAGGGATAGTGGTGGTAGTAGTGAGGGTAGTGGTGACGGGAAAGGCGCCATAATATTCTCACTCATCCCCAATCCCTCCTTGCCCTCAGCACTACCTTTTCGTTGCTGTCCTTGTCAAAGTACAGGCTAGCCACGGCCCTCATTCCTGTCTCCTCACGGCCCGTCAGATTGTGTGTGATCCGTACGTTGATCCTCCTACTATCTCTTCTCTTGCGGGCAGATATGGTAAAGTTGGATTTCCGGCCGAACGCATCGATGAGGTGCGCCTCTGCTAACCTAGCTCTTGCGCTGGGGTCCAGTTGCTGCAGGGCGTCGCACTGCGCGGGATATGTGTCTGGGAGCAGGACCATCTGGGACTCTTTTCCAATCCTGGTCAGGTATTTTGCGACCTTTCTCTTGGCTTTATCCAACGTGAACGTGTGGCCCCCAACCTTGGGTATGTTTGACGCGGTACTGCATTGGGTATCCCACCATGGTGTAGTGACGGTGCGCGCATCCCGTTTCCTCCTCTTCTTCTTCTTGTGGTATCCCCAATCAGGAGCAACCTCTGTAAAGGATGAATCCATGTCTGTTGCCTGCTCGTGGGCGTATTGGTAGTATTGTGTCATTGTGGACCCCCTTGGCCGCCGTCTTTGGTGGGGCCACTGCCAAACATCGTTGTGAGCCGCGATTTTGTGGGGTGTTGGAACCCCTGCGGATTTGTGCGAACAGTCATTGATCCTTGACCTCCCTCTAGCCTGCGAGATCGAGGAATCCGACATGAGCCACCCTCTCCACCATCTATTGGAAGGGCGATGCGGTCACGATCATCTCCTATACACTCTACATCCTCGCAGAGGTCTACAACAATCTCAGCGCCCCACGGATGGTCGTCCCTCTGGCCTTCTTCGGCCAAGTCCTCGATGGACTCATCCATATCCCTGTACAGCTTGGTCAGTGGGTCGACAACAAAGAAGCCCGGGGGCTGCTCTGTTTTGGCGCGCAGTGATGCACAAGATACTGCGTGGGTTGGGGTTGAAGCATTATTGCCTGCTTCCTGCATTCTACTACTACTGCTTTTCATAAATGCCACCTCCTTGGTGATTTCTATGTCGTCGCATCACGGTACCCTGTGATGCGGGAATTCACATGCGTGGATCCCATTGGGCTTTCGCCGGTCCTTTTTCAGGACTGGACACGTTGGTCACTATTACTCTGCTGCAACGTCATCTGCTGTCACAGCCGTCCACATTCCACACCCGCCTGCCTGTCAGCCTCCTTTGGAGGTACAGCGGGTTTGAATGTGATTGTCAGGTCACATTGGTTCTGCTGCAACGTTATGTGCTGTTGCTACAGTTACTTATTGCTACTAGTATTTAACTGAGATTGCCATCCCCCACTGCGGCTGCAACGTCTGTAGGTATAGTTGCCCACATTCCACACCCGCCTGCCTGTCAGCCTCCTTTGGAGGTATAGCGGGATTTGAACATGGTTGTCAGGTCACGAAAAAAGGTAGTGCTTATGTCGGACTACTTCTTTTTGCCGTCTTGATAATACTGCTGCCGGTATCGCCTCTGGTAGGTACGCTGGCAAGTGGGTGAGCCACAGGTTGTCCTGGATTCCCGCCCCACATAGTTCTTGCCGCATATCACGCAGGCCTTGGCGTGCTGTGGTACAGGCACGTACGATCTTTTGTGGCCGGCCTTTGATTGGTTATTCCTGTTCTGCGCGGCGCAAGCGGGTCTGCCACAAGTTACCCTGTTTTTGTATCCATAGTATTTCACACCACAGATCACACAAGCAAGTTCCTCCTTTTGGACGTATGGCTTGATCCTCTTTTCGGGATTCGTTTTACGGGCCAGACGGTGCGGGATGTCTGTCACCAGCCTCCCCTCGCAGCAGGTACACCATCTCGTGGCATTTATCCACACCTTGCAGAATGCACAGTATCTGTTGCATTCGCGGGTTTTTACTTCACTGGCATATGCAGGATCCGTGCATATGATCTTTTTACAGTACATGATTATTGATTCACCCTCAATTTTCCATGTCTTAGATCGCTAGGCTTGCGCCTCGCTTTCCTTTTTTTATCGCCCGGAATGGTGCGATGCCCCATCAGGAAAGTGGTATGCATCCGGATTAACATATCTAGGGCAGTGCAGAGATCGATGTATGGTCGGGCATTGCGCTCCTCCAGATAATCAGAGTAATATTTGCAAGCCAGCTCAAATTGCCGCTTCTCGAATATGCTTATTGGTGGATGCCAATTCTTCAGGACATCAATCAGGGATTCTGCCTGTGCGTCATACATAGATATGGCGAGGTATCTTCCCTCACTTGCATGGCCCTCTTCCCCCGACAGACGGGGGCTGGCCACCACGCATTTAGAAATATTTGGGGGGTGCCTTTCTTCTTTGTTTATTTTAAAAGTTGGGTCATTATTTATTGAAACATTTGATCTATTGTTTACTGAAATATGTGCTCCATTGCTTACTGGAACATCTACTCTATTATTGTGCTGAGTTTTACTATTTTGTGGTATTCTACTTTTTACTGACATATCAATCTCCTCCTTGGAATTTGCATATATTGTCACGATGCTCTGTGGGGACTCCACACACATGGATCCCATTGGGCTTTCGCCGGTCCTTTTTCAGGACTGGACACGCTGGTCACTATCTTGCCATGACGTCATCTGCTGTCACAGCTCACATTCCACACCCGCCTGCCTGTCAGCCTCCTTTGGAGGTACAGCGGGTTTGAACATGAATGGCAGGTCACAAAAAATAAGGTGGTTTTGGCGGCACAATTGGATTATGCCACGGTTTGTGGGGGGGTGCGGCTGACTAGGATTCTCCTGGTGTGGCCTTTGTGGATGCAGCCGACTCGGATTCTCCTGGTGTGGCCTTTGTGGATGCAGCCGACTCGGATTCTCCTGGTGTGGCCTTTGTGGATGCAGCCGACTCGGATTCTCCTGGTGTAGCCTTTGTAGCCGCATCAAGGATAGTCGTCAACACCTGTCCGGTCTTGTGCAGCACCTGCTGGCACAGCTTGCCGACCTTATCGGGATCTGAGCCTCCTGCATACCCTGCAATGTAGTGGTATGTCTTGTTCTGTATGTCATACCCATACATCTTGCCCAGTACGCATGCAGAAAGTTGCGCGATGGCCTCCTGCTTGGCGTCTTGTCCGCCCTTGAGCGTCTCTAGCCGCGCATGTGCTGCGTGTGCCAACTCGTGGAAAAATACGGGTGCAGCATCCTTGCCATCAACACATATGCGAATGGCCTTGGCTGTCTGCGAGAACCAGCCGAGTTCACCATGCGTGGCCAGGTCGTACTTTACGTCCACCCCCCATGCCTTTGCAACGTCTACAAGTGGCGGCTGCTCTGCGGGCTCTTCGACAATGGGGTCTAGCTCTTTGCCTGCCGTGTCCTCGTGTTTGAACACTGGTATGGCACGGAACCCTACGCAGCGTTCCGTCTCTATCTCCTTGGTGGTTCCATCCGGTGCAGTCTCTGTCTCCTTTACCTTGCGCATGGATGGGCCCAGTATGTAGATGGCCTTGCTGCCCTTGCAGACCTGTCTGCCCACTGACTGCCACTGCCTGTATCCGCGCGCGTCATTGGTGCCGGACATGAGCATGAGCACCTTGTTGGCGAAGCTCCAAGAGTCTGATGGGCGATTGCCGATCTTTTTCAAGTATGCTGCACTAAGGTGCTCTACAACCATCTCTTCTTTGGAGAAGAGATCAACGAGCTTTTGTAGTTGCTCGACTGCCTTGGCTGTGCTTGCCATGTCTATGCACTCTCCCCTGACAGGTTGCGCATCTCTTCGCACTTGCCATGGTACCCGCACGGGCAGAGGGCATCTGGAACTAGCCCCGATGCAATGTTGGGGGCGGTGATCACAGTGCGAGACATTAGGAATGGTCCTCCTCACTGTCAACGTCGTAGTAGGTCACACTGATGCGATCTGATACTTTTGCTGTCGCTGCCACAACTTTGCCTGGCTCGGCTTTTGCCTTTGCCTTTGCTGCTTTTGCAGTTGCCATTATTGCAGTGGCAATTACGTCCTCCCACGTTGGTGCTGCGGTGGGGTGTGTTGAAGAATTTGATGCTCTATTCTTCTTGGGATTTTGATTTCTACTCATAGTAATCTCCTCCTTTGGTTCTATGTCGTCGCATCACGGTACACTGTGATGCGGGAATCCACATGCGTGGATCCCATTGGGCTTTCGCCGGTCCTTTTTCAGGACTGGACACGCTGGTCACTATTACTCTGCTGCAACGTCATCTGCTGTTGTAACTCACATTCCACACCCGCCTGCCTGTCAGCCTCCTTTGGAGGTACAGCGGGTTTGAACATGATTGTCAGGTCACGAAAAAATGGGGGTGTTGGGGGCGGTCATAGGGGCCAATATCTCCTGTAACCGGGGACTACCACACGCCCCTCTCTGCCGTCTTCTTCCCTGGTTGTCAGTACCGCCTTGTCTGTACGTTTGTTTGTCTCTTCCATGTAGTTGACATCGATGATTTTCGACAGTCTTGTGGGGGCTGCCTTTCTGTTGCTGGCATTGACGTGGTATGCCCCCTCGGGGCCGTCCCGCAAAAAATCTGCGGTGCGTGTGCTTGGCATTACTTTGAGCCGGCGTATTGGGTTGGCGATGGTCATCACAGATCAGTCTCCTTTGATGACGATAGCGGGTGCGTGTATTCGCCGATCCTGCGAGTTGGTGTATACGTATGTACATGATACAGTACATATCGTGCTGGCTTTGCGCGGGTGCGTCCTTTCTCGCGCTTGTCGACTCGTGTCATGAATTGTGTCATGGCGTCGTCATGTGATGTGGACCATATACTGCCCGTCAATGTGTTGTCGTCGTCTTGGCAGTGTATCCGGTATTCCATTGTGGGTGTGGGGGGCATGTCATGCCGTGTGACGGTCATTGGTTGTCCCCTCGTAAGTATGGGTCGTCGTCTCGGACGCCCCTCATGTCATCCCATATTTGGTCCCTTGTGGGTTTGTACGGCCACTGTGTTGGATATGTCTCGTGGTGCATATACACCACTAGCCCGCAATTAGGACATGCTAGTAGCGGCGTCTCATACTTTGGGTATGTCTGTCTGGGGGACAGGCCTGGCGAGGTTATCGGCCCGAATAGCCCCATGGGCATGTCATCGTAGGCGGGTATGCTGCTGGATTTGTGGGTCAATATGTTCTCACCCCATGTTTGACCACCTTGGCGCGGCTCCAGAATTTACCGTCGCACATAACAGTAAACTTGGTCAGTCTTGGGTAGTCGCGGTATGCTACCGCGAATACATCTGCCATGTGATTGGCTTCAGCGATCAGTGATGCGTTGGCTATCATCTTTGTGTGTAGATATTCGCCGGCGATTAGAGCTGCGTCTGTCGGTGTTGAGTATGGTGCCTCTACTAGGTACGCCCTGTATACTCGGTGTCCGGCTTTGAGGGTATATGTGGTGGTCATTGGGTGGTCACCTCTGCGCCTGCCTCGAACCTAGGCGGGTATTCATACCATTCCATGTACCCGACTGGGTTCTCTGCCCATGCCTTGCGGTATGCATCGTCTCTGTTGTCTGCATACACCCTGATCTCTATACATACGTCTGTCATGTGACTACGCTTCTCGATTGTATAGAAGCCCTTGGTGTTGGGTTGGGGGGCTACTGCTGCTACTGCTGCTACTGCTGCTACTGCTGCTACTTTTGCCGCCGTGGCGGGCTTGGTTCTACTATTGGACATAATATCTCCTCCTTGGTGATTTCTATGTCGTCGCATCACGGTGTACTGTGATGCGGGAATCCACACATGTGGATCCCATTGGGCTTTCGCCGGTCCTTTTTCAGGACTGGACACGCTGGTCACTATTACTCTGCTGCAACGTCATCTGCTGTTGTAACTCACATTCCACACCCGCCTGCCTGTCAGCCTCCTTTGGAAGTACAGCGGGTTTGAACATGATTGTCAGGTCACAAAAAATGGGGTGGTGGTAGTGGTGGTGGTGGTCAATATGTATTCTCCCCATTCGTCACAAGGACATACGTGTCCACTAGGTTGTGTATCTCACGGTCAAATCCGCTGTTATACCCACGATACAGGCCATATTCTATTTTGTGCCCTTTTGGCACGCCCCATAGGGAGTCTGCCGCCCACTCCTTGAGCTGTGACATGGCTTCGTCATAATTTGATGCAAGTATGTTGTTGTACTTACGATCACCAAAACAATACAGTGTGTATCGGTGGCGGGGTTGGGTTGTGAGGGTTGTCAATAGTCGTACACCCCCTCTGACTTTGCCCATGCCAAATACCCTGATGTGCATTCCTCATGGAACCTACATGTGGTGTTGCGGATCTCTCTCACGTCATAATCTTCATGACGCGATATAGGTTGTTCACAACTGGTGCATACAAAGGTCATTGGTCACACCCCGCCAATAAGTCCATGTCGTCCACCACGACTATGAGTGGTTTTGCTATGTGTCGTTTCGTGGTTAGACGCCTGCCCTTGCCGTGTACACGGACTCGTATTTCCTTTGTTGGGTTGGATTTGGTCGGGGTGGTCATTGTTTGACCTCTCTGAATTTAGCTATGAACATCTGTCCCTCATAGCCATAGTCATCTATGGTTGGTAACCACACCATGTCATATTCGTCGCCTGTATAGACTATACTTGTAGTAGTCTTGATGTGTTGTGTGGGGCTTGGTCTCATATCCTCACCTTTGTAGTTTTGGGGCGTGACGTATTCCTCGCCGACAACTGCCACTATATCTTTTGTTGACACGCCTGTTGGCAATTCTATCATTTTTTCGTCTTGGTTTGACATTTGTGTGGGGGGAATGATGTGTGAGGCCATCAAAAATCGACCTCCTTTGATGGTATGTGCGTATAGTCTGCTACTGTCGAGTAGTACCCGCGTTCGTCATTCCAGCGGAGCAGGTGGTATTCGGTCTCTGCCCGTATGTCTGCTTCTTCATGCTCTAACGCCCATTCTATGAGTCGCCTCATGGCGGCGTCGTTGTTGTCTGCTTCTATGTACTTGCCCTTGTCATTGTCTGTGCGGTATAGATAGTACTCGCCATCTTCGGTGTCGAGTTGGGTTTGATACACCATCAAAGGTCAAACTCCTCTGATGGTGGTAGGTAGTACTCGCCGACCTTCTTGTCGTATGTGAGCTCGCCGTCGCCCCGATATGCCTTGAACAGGGTTGGCTTCGGTCTGGTGTGTGCGCCCATGTGTTCGTGCGCCCATGCGACGAGTTCCTTGAGTGCGTCGCCGTCGGAGAGTGGGTATATCCAAGACCCTCTCTTGGTTACCGGGCAATAGAGAGTGTATCTCCCTTCGTTGGGTTGGGTTTGCTGTGAGGTGGTCATCAAAAATCGACCTCCCCTGATGGTGGGTGTGTGTATTCATCTGCGTGCATGAAGCAGCTGCATTCGTCATTCCAGCGTAGTAGATGATACTCGGTTGGCTCTGTGTGTGGGTCTTCCTCTTCTCGTTCGCGGGCCCATACTACGAGTTGCACCATGGCATCGGCGTTGGAGTCGGTCTCTATGTACCTATCCACATTGCCGTCTGGGCAAGACATGCAGTACACTGTCTTCTCGGTGAGTTGGGTTTCTGGGGTGGTCATTGAGAGATCACCTCATAGTCGTTGACGCGCAAGAAGCCTGCACCGCCGGCTGGCATGAGTGCATATGCACGGGGCTTACCTGTATATATGATGGTGGTGGTCTTCTCGATCTTGCCGTCATACATACCGGGAGCGCTCTCTTCATTTTTGCGCGCAAATGCTCTACGCGTGCCTATCATGTCAATGATATAGTCTATTGGCGTGCCTGCTTCGAATGTCATAGGTGTGCCGACAAATGGTTTGTGCCCTATGCTGTCTATTGGACATGAATTCACCATGCTTGTGGTGGTGGTGTCTGGTGTGCCTGTTATCGCCCGCGTGTTGGGTTGGGGGGCTTCTGCCACTGCTACTTCTGCTACTACTGCGTATACGTTTGCCGCCGTGGCGGTCTTGGTTCTATTACTGGACATAATATCTCCTCCTTTGTTTTTATGTCGTCGCATCACGATACACTGTGATGCGGGAATCCACACACGTGGATCCCATTGGGCTTTCGCCGGTCCTTTTTCAGGACTGGACACGCTGGTCACTATTACTCTGCCATGACGTCATCTGCTGTCACAGCCATGCACATTCCACACCCGCCTGCCTGTCAGCCTCCTTTGGAAGTACAGCGGGTTTGAACATGATTGTCAGGTCACAAAAAATGGGGTGGTGGTAGTGGCGGTAGCCGCTGGGGCGGTCATTGCCCCTCGACATACCTCCAACCACGTATGATGCGGCATCGATAGTCGCGGGTATTCTCATCGGGCGCCCCCCAAAATACCGAAAACTCATCATGTGTGTTTTCAGTATATTCTACGTCAGCGCGGATGTCTACAATGATCTTGCGCGCAAACGATTCACGCCAGAGTGCATGCAATACTGCTATTTCCTGGATATGGGTATCCGTATCTGTGTACAGCTTGTTCAGAGCTGCCTCTGCCGCGGCGGCGCCGGGGTGTGCCTGGGCGTATGATGCTGCCCACGATGCCGTGTGCTTGCCCATCCTCAGGAATGTGTCGGGATGAACACAGTGGGGAATGGTGGTGAGGCCATTGTGGGTGGCCAGCGCCCCTCTTGCTTCTGCGGGCATGGTGCTCATGAGGACTGCACCTCCTCATCCTCGCCCGCATATTGCCAGCCCGTGACGAGTATGTGTCCGAGACGGGTACCGCCGTGATATATCGGGGGGTCGATCAGGTTGTGGTGATCTCCTGTACATCTGACATCCCCATCGAGGCGAACCTCGACACCCTCAAGGTGCCCATAGTCCGCGTTTAGGACAGCATTGTGCACATCTCTGGCCAAGCGCTGGATGAAGCCATTACTGACCTGTGTGCCGCGTGGCCCGCGTACTTTATACTCCCACAAGGTTAGGTTGGTGGTGATGGGGTCATCCTCGATGCGGACGCTGCATATCTCCGATTCCGTGCCAGGTACGATGGTAGTAGTGCATTTCATGAGAATTGCACCCCATATGTCCTGAATGTGTCCACAGATATTGCACCAGAGTTTAGGCCGTCAACTGCTGCCGTGTATGCCTCTATTGCCCTCGCGCCAATACTGCGTGTCGTGCTCTCGTACGCAAGTATATCGGTCGCGGATATCACTGTCTGCTTGGACGTGTGGCGGATCTGCTTGACCTTGTGATCGGGTGCCGCCCTGATTATGGCGATTCTGACTCTGGGGTGTGGCCCTTTCCTACTGTATGGTGCAGTAGAAATTTTGAGGTGGTATACATCCCCCTCACCCTCGTGGATGTATCCATGTGGGTTGCCACACAAATTGCAATACGAGTCACCGTGATTGTACTGATGTGGGTGGCCGTGGGACGTGACAGGACCGTTTTCGTTGTAGAATATCCTGTGCCGCATGTTGGTTACGTTACCCGGGCAGTATTTGCATCCGACTTGTCTGCGGGCGCTGGAATCTGCATCATCAGTGCAGATAGCGCACTCACATGGCTTACCTGGATATTCATACTCGGCCTCCACTCGCCAGCCGCACAAACGAATTGTGTGGAGGGTTGATGTGGTATACCCATATCGCAGATCCACTAGGATAGTGTCGTCAGGATCGCCTGTGTGCTGTATGTCGCTCTCCCTCCGAATTGTGGCAAACAGTTCTGGTAGGGTGTCATGCTCCTCTGGTTCCTCGGCTCTGGGGGGGACCATTAGGGGCGCTATCCGTGAGACGATCTCGCGTCGCATCTGTGTTCGCATGTCGCTGCCGTCTGCTGCAGAGGTAATCGACGCACGCGGGGCACGGAACTGCACAATGTATGCTGGCCGCAGATTGGTGTGGAGCCATGTGGTGTAGTCGTCGGTGACGTGGCCACCGACGACGTGGATGCCCGTATTACTGGGCAATCCGGCAGCCGCCATTGTGGTGGCTGCGGTTTGTGTTGGAACATTTGTTCCCTGCTTTGTACTACTAGACATAATATCTCCTCCTTGGTGATTTCTATGTCGTCGCATCACGGTGTACTGTGATGCGGGAATCCACATGCGTGGATCCCATTGGGCTTTCGCCGGTCCTTTTTCAGGACTGGACACGCTGGTCACTATTACTCTGCTGCAACGTCATCTGCTGTTGTAACTCACATTCCACACCCGCCTGCCTGTCAGCCTCCTTTGGAGGTACAGCGGGATTTGAACATGATTGTCAGGTCACGAAAAAAATGGTGGTGTTGGTGGTAGTGGGGATGATGATGCCGTCACATCAGGTATTCTCGGACACCATCATCATCATCATCATATTATGAATCCGCCACTGGGCTCGTCACTCGTAGATTCAGTGCCGTTACTGTTTGTACTGTTGCTGCTGTCGTTGTCGTTGTCGTTGTCGTTGTCGTTGTCGTTGTTGTTGCTGTTGTCCCTGCTGCAGCCCTCCCCCACGACATGACGTATCATCTGGTCATTGGTGGTACACTTTTCACAGATGACAAGGGCATCCTTGCCACCGCTGCCATCATGTAGTGAGGTGAGCAGTTTTATCAACTCCGGTATGTCCTCGTGCTGGATGGAAAAGCCCGTTGTACGCCTAAGGCCTCCACCCTCCGACTCGTTGGGTATCTTGTATGTGGTGTTGACATAGTACTGCTGCTTGTCGCCGGGGATGGTTCCTCCGCTCATACTTGACACGGTGATTGATGTGGGGTTGGGTAGGTGTCCCAGCGCCATCATGGCCCGCAGCTCATACTTGTATCCGGGTATAGACATTATTGGTACTCCTGTCCGGTATTACCAATTCGCTTAAAACATGCGATTTGGGAATGTGTCGTAGATGCGGTAGTGGTGGTGGTCATTGGATGATCACCTCGCGGTGATGGTCAATGGTCAAATGACCGCTGTTGACGTCTTCATCGTATGTGTTTATCACGGCCTCGTCATAACTGTTCCCCGTAAACACTATGCGCGTGGTTTCTGTTACATGGTGATCGGCGAATAAAGATATACGTTTTTGGGTTTTAAAATCTTCCAAAGATACGTACTCTGCGCCTACTACATTACAGATGTCTTGTGTGGACATCTCAGGGGTGATTGTTATCATCCGTGTGTAGGGTTGGGGGTCTACTGCTTCTACTACTTCTGCTACTTCTGCTACTTCTGCTTCTATTACTTCTGCTATTTCTGCTACTACTACTTCTGCTACTACTGCTTCTACGTTTGCCGCCGTGGCGGTCTTGGTGTTACTATTGGACATAATATCTCCTCCTTGGTGATTTCTATGTCGTCGCATCACGGTGTACTGTGATGCGGGAATCCACATGCGTGGATCCCATTGGGCTTTCGCCGGTCCTTTTTCAGGACTGGACACGCTGGTCACTATTACTCTGCCATGACGTCATTTGCTGTCACAGCTCACATTCCACACCCGCCTGCCTGTCAGCCTCCTTTGGAGGTACAGCGGGTTTGAACATGATTGTCAGGTCACAAAAAATGGGGTGGGGTTGGTGTTGGTGCTGTATGTGTTGGTGTTGGTGCTGTATGTGTTGGTGTTGGTAGGGGGCGTGGGAGGATATGGTGGCGGTCATGAGCCATTCTTATCCTTATCCCCATCCTCCACTACTATTCGCCAGCCCGGAACGGAGATGTGTCTTTTGAGCACACAGTCCTCGTCCCATATTGGAATGCGGATCTTGTCATGGCAGTCTGCCGTATACTCTATGCTCCCTCTGGGGACCGCGTGGATTTTAAACTCCCACGGATTGCCGTTGTCTGCATCACGTTGTGCTGCATTCGAAACTGCGTTGCCTATATCGGTGTGCAGTTTGTAGTTGGGATTAGGAACGGGCATGATATCCGTTGCCAAGCGTACCCAGCACCTCTCTGTCCTGAGGATGAATGCCCCATCGCCGGTGGGGAACTCGGGAGGGGCAGCGCCCGTCTCGTCCTCCCAATGTACCTCACGCCAACCAGGGATGTGAGCATATCCCAGATCTTCACCACGACTACCATGTATCTGAATATCGATGGAGTCGTTGTGGTCTGCCGTGTATAAGACATCCTCAGAGATCGAGCCACAGATGGTTTCTGTCCAATTACGGGTGCTGTCGCGCGATATCATGTCTGTGACGGCTTTGTACAGGGATCTTGCCAGACACCTGAGGGGGATGCCCGGTGCCGCGCGGCCAGGCAAGGACGCATAGCGGTTCCATGCATGTATGGATACCAAGCGCGAACCGTCATTGATGGAGGCGAACCCCGGCCGTGCCACCCAACTACTGGTGGTGACAGTAAGGCTCAAGAGGACTGCTCCTCCTCGCCCCTCTGGATGTATCCGCCCAGCGATCCACAGTCCTCGCACAGCGACCAGCCATGATCTGCCGTCCATATATCGCCATTACTGGTGACTGTCCCGGACCTGGCATAGTATACGCCGACCTGGACGTTGTGCATCGCGCCTCCGCACTCGTGGCAAGAGGCGGTCCTTGTAGCATCTGCGGTATCTGCACAGATGGCACACTCACACCTCTCACCGACATATGTGGAGCTGGTCATAGGGTACGCGCCCTCCAGCCTTTGACAAATATGCCTCCAATAACGCCGCTGTTGTGCATGAATGACATGGGCAGCCAGATATGATCTGCGACACGGCCAGTGTACTCAATATCCTCGTCAAGCAGGAGGTATGGGCGTGCCGGCACGAAACTGCGGCCACTATGTACCTCGTGCTCGAGTGCTGCCCTAATCCCGGCTGTGAGGATCCCTGTGAGAGTATGTAGACTCTTGACTCCGGGGCGTTTACTTACTGCGTGATTGTCTGGATTGTCCAGATCAAATATGTGGACAGGGTTGTCGAGGAATGCTCCTGTGAGACCGATTGGGTGTGTAATCGTTGCAGTCGGCTTTTGCTCCTTCTGCTTCTGCTTACCAGTCATTGGGAATCCCTCTGGCGCATAATGTAGGCCATATCGATGACGCATCCGAGCACATCTCCGAATCGGGCGGGGTGTGTTGCGGCTTTTACTGCTACTTCTACTGCTCTTGCTACTGCCCCCTCTACTGCTCCTGCTACTTCTACTGCTGCTACTACTGCTTCTGCGTCTGCTACTGCTTCTGCGTCTGCTACGTTTGCCGCCGTGGCGGGCTTGGTTTTATTACTGGACATAATATCTCCTCCTTTGGTTCTATGTCGTCGCATCACGATACACTGTGATGCGGGAATCCACATGCGTGGATCCCATTGGGCTTTCGCCGGTCCTTTTTCAGGACTGGGCACGCTGGCCACTGTGTTTGCTGCAACGTCATCTGCTGTTGTAACTCACATTCCACACCCGCCTGCCTGTCAGCCTCCTTTGGAGGTATAGCTGGTTTGAACATGATTGTCAGGTCACAAAAAAAATGGGGTGGGGTTGGGCCATCAGAAATCCGCCTTCCTCACCACAAGGGTGTATTCACCAACTAACACATGACGTGCGCCATGCCCACGATATACCGCATAGTATATCTCGTGCCCATCGGGTGCTGTATCCCACACCGCATCGGCAGCCCACTCACACAACTGATACATTGCATCAGCGTCAGAGTCGGCGTATACATGCTCCCCTATGCAGTCGCCATGGCAATACAATGTGTATGGTTGTTGAGTGGTGGGGGCGTGGATGACAGCAGTCATTGGAGTGTCTCCCTCCAGCCGACCAGTCTCGGGCTAACGCACCACCATCCGTCGCTCCATTCCCACACATCCACCGTGATGGAGTCTTTGACAAAGCCGGTGTACTCTACATTCGTCTGCACTCGATTTACCGCATGACATTCTGTCGGTATGCCGGGTTGGGGTCTTGGCCCGATCATCAGAGGCGGTACCACTGAGAGGATCTCGTGGCGCAGCTGTGTCCTCATGTCGCTGCCGTCTATTGCGGATGTGACGGTCTTACCACGCGGGTGGTATTGTATGATGTACGCGGGTCGCCTCGGTGGAGTAGTGGGGACAGTGGGGGTGACAGTGATGGTGGTCATTGGGGTATCCTCCTCCAGCCCGCCACGCGGACAAACCCAAAGATCACATGCATCGTATCATCTATTCGCAGGGTGATCTTGTCATGACGGTCTCCGGTGTACTCTACAGCATAGAGCACTTCTGCGAACATGGGCGCCGGCCACAAGCGGCCTTTGCCCTCCTCACGCCTGGCGTTATAGATGACGGCCTGACAGTCCTCAAGCAGATCATGGATTGCGTTGTTTATGCGAGGGGGGTTCTTGCCTTGCCTTGCACGTGCGTGTGGTGGTGCGCGATATATTATGTGCTCATCGCCATTTGACAGGATGACCGCGCACCAATCGGGGATAGTGCTGTTGTGTGCAGGGGCGCAGGTGGGGGAAGTCATGAGAACTGCACTCCTCCTCTCTTCATGATGGTTGCCTCTGATATCTTGCCAAAGTTGAGGGCCTTGGCTGCTGCGTGGTATGCATCTATTGCCCTCACGCCGATGCTGCGCGTTGTGATGCCACATGGCAAACTGCCCGTTGCAGATATGACTGTCTGCTTGGACGTGTCACGGATCTCCCTGATGTAGTGATCTGGGGCCGCCCTGATTATGGCGACTCTGACCCTAGGGCGGGACCACTTGCCACTACCGAGAGTGGAAGACATCTTTAGTTGGTATATTTCCCCGTTTGTCTTGGTGGCAAGGGTCTGCATGGGAACGTTTGTTCCCTGTTTTGTACTACTAGACATAATATCTCCTCCTTGGTGATTTCTATGTCGTCGCATCACGGTGTACTGTGATGCGGGAATCCACGCACGTGGACCCCATTGGGCTTTCGCCGGTCCTTTTTCAGGACTGGACACGCTGGTCACTATTACTCTGCTGCAACGTCATCTGCTGTCGCAACTCACATTCCACACCCGCCTGCCTGTCAGCCTCCTTTGGAGGTACAGCGGGTTTGAATGTGATTGTCAGGTCACGAAAAAATGGGTGGTGGTACTGTATGAGGTGGTTGTGGTAAAAAAGACCCACTTAGAGGTAGCAGTGCTGAAGAGATGTTGATGAAGCCCTTGAGGCCTTTGCAGCCTTGCGGGTGAAGATGAGTGAGGGGGGCGCTGTCTTTGCTGCGTGCTCCCTCTTGTCTGCCTTCCTAGGTCGTCTGCGGTCCGTGGTCGTGGGCTTGGTCGGGGTTGGGGCATATGATGCGGTTGCCTCCCTCAAGTTGTCGGTCTGCTGTGCAGTCCATGACAGTGTGCCGCTTACTCCATTGGGAGTCATTCCTGTAAGGACACCCAAACCTGGGTTGCCTTCCATGAAGAACACACTTCCAACCTGCTCGGATTGTGGTGGGTCAATGACGTCATAAAATGCGCCGCCCTTCTCCATCTCATCCTGTGTGGCGAATGAGTCTGCGATTGGCTCATACATGCGGTCAATATTGCATCGCATTTCCTCCATACCCATGTCGTGCAGTTCTTTGACGGTGAGCTGTCGTAGAACTACTCCGCGTGCACCACCACCATGTGTGGTAGTGGCGCCTGTCCTGTCCACGACCTGGAATGTGGGTACATCCACGAAACCAGGATCATTCTTGGTGATGTCATAGATGGTCGCATTGCCTGATCTGCGTATGCGTGCGGTCATCTTCCCGCCTTTACGGAACTCGATTCCGCCCTTGCACACCATTGGACGTGCCTGTTGGTCTGTAAGGCGGTATACACCGGCATACAGTGTTTCGACACTATATGTGTCGGCACGTACCTGGATGGTACGTGTTGAAGAATTTGATGATCCATTCTTCTTGGGATTTTGATTTCTACTCATAGTAATCTCCTCCTTTGGTTCTATGTCGTCGCATCACGGTACACTGTGATGCGGGAATCCACATGCGTGGATACCATATGGCTTTCGCCGATCCTTTTTCAGGACTGGACACGCTGGTCACTATTACTCTGCTGCAACGTCATCTGCTGTCGCAACTCACATTCCACACCCGCCTGCCTGTCAGCCTCCTTTGGAGGTACAGCGGGTTTGAATGTGATTGTCAGGTCACGAAAAAATGTGGGCGGGGCACTATGAAGTGGTGGTGGTAAAAAAGACCCACTTAGAGGTAGCAGTGCTGAAGAGATGTTGATGAAGCCCTTGAGGCCTTTGCAGCCTTGCGGGTGAAGATAAGGGGGGAGGTTGCTGTCTTTGGCGCACGATGCCTCTCGTCTGCCTTCCTAGGTCGTCTGCGGCCCGTGGTTGTGGGGATAGTCGGGGTTGGGGCATATGATGCGGTTGCCTCCCTCAAGTTGTCTGTCTGCTGTGCTGTCCATGACAGTGTGCCGCTTACTCCATTGGGGGTCATTCCTGTAAGGACTCCCAAACCTGGGTTGCCTTCCATGAAGAACGCGCTTCCAATCTGCTCGGATTGTGGTGGGTCAATGACGTCATAAAATGCGCCGCCCGTCTCCATCTCATCCTGTGTGGCGAATGAGTCTGTGATTGGCTCATACATGCGGTCAATATTGCATCGCATTTCCTCCATGCCAATGTCGTGCAGTTCTTTGACGGTGAGCTGTCGTAGAACTACTCTATGTGCACCACCACCACCATGTGTGGTAGTGGCGCCCGTCTTGTCGACGACTTGGAATGTGGGTACCTCCACGACCCCATGGTCATTCTTGGTGGTGTCATAGATGGTCGCATTGCCTGATCTGCGTATGTTTGCGGCTACCTTCCCGTTATCGTAGAACTTGATTCCGCCCTTGCACGCCATTGGGAGTGCCTGTTGGTCTGTAAGGCGGTGTACACCGGCATACAGTGTTTCGACAGCATATGTGTCGCCACGTACCTTGATGGTACGTGTGTTGATAGGAGATGATGATGCTCCTTTCTTTGGTGGTCTTTGTGTTTTCATATGCATCGCCCTTTTCAGGGTGTGGACACATCGGTCCTGCTGCAACGTTATGTGCTGTTACAACTGTCACATTCCACACCCGCCTGCCTGTCAGCCTCTTGTGGGGGAGGTACAGCGGGTTTGAACATGAATGTCAGGTCACGAAAAAATCTAGTTTGGGTTTGTTACTTTATATGCAGCAAAAATGTGCGCCCCGTGTGGGAATTGAACCCACATGTCTTTTCAGACGGCGGATTTTTGGGCCACTATGTGGCTCTTCAATCCGCCACAATACCGTTATGTGAACGGGGCATTTTTCACATTCCACACCCGCCTGCCTGTCAGCCTTCCTAGGAAGATGATGCGGGGTTTGAACATGAATGTCAGGTCACAAAAATTAGGGTGTTGGTATACTGTGTGGTGAGCGGGATGCTGGCGGCCCTATCACCATCAATCCTCTGTAGCAAACGTATCTGCGATTGGCTTGAATTTGCGATTCAGTCTGCCTCGCATTACATTCATGCCAATCCGGTACAGTTGTGTGATACTAAGCTGCTTTCGAACTACTCCACGACCGCCATGAGTGGTCGTTTTGCCCGTCTTACTAACGACTTGGTATACAGGATATTTGGGGTCAATCTTGGTGCGGTCATAAATACTCACATCACCAGACGCGGTTATGCCTGCCGTCACTTTTCCCTCATACCAGAACAGGATTCCGCCTTCACCGTCACCAAACGGCTGTGCGTACCTGCCTATGAGTGTCCTTGCACCCGTACACAGTATTTCGACACTTAGTGTGTCGCCACCTACCTTGACGGTAAGTGATTTGATTGGAGCTGTTGCTCCATTTGATTGTCTCTGTTTCGTCATATCTTTATCACCTCCTTAGGAGTGATTGTGTCATGGAATCATGACACGTTTTGAACCAGTTTCTGCGGTTCAGGGGTCTCACCTTTCCCTTCAGGGAGCAGGCACATCGGCTCTGATGCAACGTCTATGCCGTTACAACTGTCACATTCCACACCCGCCTGCCTGTCAGCCTCTTGTGGGGAGGTACAACGGGTTTGAACATGAATGTCAGGTCACAAAAATCTAGTTTGGGTTTGTTACTTTATATACGACAAAAAGGGGCGCCCCGTGTGGGAATCGAACCCACATGTCCTTGTGGGACGGCGGATTTTTGTGCCACCATGTGGCTCTTCAATCCGCCACAATACCATTATGCGAACGGGGCATTTGTCATATTCCACACCCGCCTGCCTGTCAGCCTCTTGTGGGGAGGTACAACGGGTTTGAACATGAATGTCAGGTCACAAAAATCTAGTTTGGGTTTGTTACTTTATATACGACAAAAAGGGGCGCCCCGTGTGGGAATCGAACCCACATGTCCGGGTGGACAGCGGATTTTTGTGCCACCATGTGGCTCTTCAATCCGCCACAATACCATTATGCGAACGGGGCATTTGTCATATTCCACACCCGCCTGCCTGTCAGCCTCCTTTGGAGGTACAACGGGTTTGAACATGAATGTCAGGTCACAAAAATCTAGTTTGGGTTTGTTACTTTATATGCAGCAAAAATGTGCACCCCGTGTGGGAATTGAACCCACATGTCTTTGTAGACAGCGGATTTTTGGGCCACTATGTGGCTCTTCAATCCGCCACAATACCATTATGTGAACGGGGCATTTGTCATATTCCACACCCGCCTGCCTGTCAGCCCCCTTTGGAGGTACAGCGGGTTTGAACATGAATGTCAGGTCACGAAAAAATGTGTTATGGGATATTAGTTCCGGGTTTGGTTATTGGGGTAGGCCTCCCGCGGCCTTGTCGTGTTGATACGCACTATGTGTTTAGCACCCGTGCCTCTCGGCCCAGGCTTCGTCGCCAAACTCACTCTTGTCGCAGAAGTAGTAGTAGGTCTCGGCGTGTCCTGAATCCAAAAGCATCTCGTTGAGAGATATCTCTGGAACCGCGAACGGTTCGCCGAAACACCATACCTTTGATACGATACGTCCATGCGAGCCATCTCTCTGCCATTGGTCAGGCTCGTATATCGCAGTCGAACCCACTGGACACTTTGAGGCTGTAAACTGTGTGGCCTCGGAGTATCCAGACTCGCCGCGCTCAGGAGTATCTACAAGGACTACCCTAATCCTGGCATTGCCTATGTCAAGGGTGTCCCCGTCTACCACCTTGGTCACCTTCCCACTGTACTGCATGCCACTGTATGTGCTGGGTATGCCTGTAGTAGTAGTAGGTGGTGCATTTGCAGGTGCTAGTGTAGGTGTTGGTGCTACTGTGTCTTCATCTGCTGCTACTGTTGTTGTTGTTGTTGTTGTTGTTGACAATGCGTCATCATCGATGTTGTGTGTGGGGGAGTGTTGTTGTTGTGGTTGTTGTCGCGTCTGCCCCCGTTCCCCGGTGGTACTGCTGCTGCTGCTATTGCCGTCCCTGTCGCCATCACGCATTCCGTCTTTGGTGTCTTCATTTGAAAACGGATTTGTGCTAGCAATCAACCCCGTGACACTATCTGCCGCACCCATCACATCATCACCGTCGATTGCTATCACGACAGGTACGATGTATACATACGTCAGGAAGCCCACGAGGATCATCACGGTCAGGCTGGCCAGAAACAGTCCCACTCTTCTGAGTATTCTTCTTGCCATTTTGAAGTCCTGTGGTTGGTGTTCTCCACACCGTGCCTTTCCCCCGTAGCCGTCATCCATTTGAGATGATAATGCTTGCTTGGAAGGATTTCATGTTGGGGCGGTCTGCCCTAATACTGCAACGTCATCTGCTGTCACAGTTGTTCATATCCCACACCCGCCTGCCTGTCAGCCTCTTGTGGGGAGGTACAGCGGGTTTGAACATGAATGTCAGGTCACAAAAATCTAGTTTGGGTTTGTTACTTTATATGCAGCAAAAATGTGCGCCCCGTGTGGGATTTGAACCCACATGTCCCGGAGGACAGCGGATTTTTGGGCCACTATGTGGCTCTTCAATCCGCCACAATACGATTATGTGAACGGGGCACGGTTCATATCCCACACCCGCCTGCCTGTCAGCCTCCTTTGGAGGTACAGCGGGTTTGAACATGAATGTCAGGTCACAAAAATCTAGTTTGGGTTTGTTACTTTATATGCAGCAAAAATGTGCGCCCCGTGTGGGATTTGAACCCACATGTCCCGGAGGACAGCGGATTTTTGGGCCACTATGTGGCTCTTCAATCCGCCACAATACGATTATGTGAACGGGGCACTATACACATTCCACACCCGCCTGCCTGTCAGCCTCCTTTGGAGGTACAACGGGTTTGAACATGAATGTCAGGTCACAAAAATCTAGTTTGGGTTTGTTACTTTATATACGACAAAAATGTGCGCCCCGTGTGGGATTTGAACCCACATGTCCTTTTGAGACGGCGGATTTTTGTGCCACCATGTGGCTCTTCAATCCGCCACAATACCGTTATGCGAACGGGGCACTATACACATTCCACACCCGCCTGCCTGTCAGCCTCCTTTGGAGGTACAGCGGGTTTGAACATGAATGTCAGGTCACAAAAATCTAGTTTGGGTTTGTTACTTTATATACGACAAAAATGTGCGCCCCGTGTGGGATTTGAACCCACATATCCTTTCGGATAGCGGATTTTTGGGCCACTATGTGGCTCTTCAATCCGCCACAATACGATTATGTGAACGGGGCACTATACACATTCCACACCCGCCTGCCTGTCAGCCTTCCTAGGAAGATGATGCGGGGTTTGAACATGAATGTCAGGTCACAAAAATTGGGGGTTTGTGCAGATGCTCCTCAGCATCCGAGCTGTCCAAACACTCCGCCACGAAAGTCGCTTGCACGGCAGTGAGACTTGTCGACGATTGATGGATCGCCTGCAAGTATCATCGCGTTAAGCGACCACATGTAGCCGGAGTTGCCGTTGTGGTGGTGGTGGATGTGGCTATTATGCCCATAGCACCACACCTTCACATACGGATCATCGTCCTCGCTGCTTGAATTGCGGGTCGAAAGTCCTTCGTCCACCACATATGCCACCGTAGTGCCTGCCGGGCATGTACTCCTGATGACGGAATCTATCTTGCCACCAACTGCTGGTGCTAAACACACCGAATTGTGGCAAAGTTCGTCAGCAGAGAGACCGCTCCTGTCATGCTGGGGTGCAGCCTGTATCATGGACAGCCTGTAGCGTTCACCATTAATTGAGATGGTGTTGCTTCCTGGTGTCGATGTTACAGTGCCGCTCCTCGCATTTGCTGGAACGCTGTCTGCGGGCAGGTTGTCTGGTGTCAGTGCCTGCTGCTGCTGCTGCTGTATGCTGGTCGGGGGCTGGACAGCCCGTACCGGTGATGATTCTTCTGTGACTGGCTCTGAATCTGGCTTGGATTCGGTGGTGTCGGGCATTAATTCTGGGAGTTGTGGTATAAAGTCCACTATCCCGTCATTGCCGTCCTCCACAGCATCCACGCTGTAGACAGTGCCTGTCTCATCATCATCACGGATAATGCCTGTCGAGGCGCCTATCGATTCTGTGATGTTTGCACCTGTCTCCATGGCTGTCTCTGTAATCATTTCCATACTTTCAGTGGCTTGACCGCTCTGAATGGAGGGAATGACAACCTGAAACAGCACAGAGAAGACAAGCACCATTATCATTGTCGATATGGCGACCTTGAACAGTCTCTTGATTACCTGTTTTGTAGTCATGAGTGGAATGTGGCTCGCTGGCCGTAATGGTTGCAATAGTATGGGGGTGGCTCGCTGGCCGAAGAAATGATTAGGAAAAAAGGTAGGGATGTTTGAGATGTGTTTGCAAGCGATGCTTGCTAGTCCCAGTCCCTTGCTGGGTCGTACTGCTTTGCTTGTACCGCCGGTGCGAAATCCCAACTAAGTGGGATGACGTAACGAGGTCGTCTGACTTTTCTTGCCATTTACACTATTGTGTTTCGGGCTCTCTGCCCTCGTCAGAATGGTGGTGTTGTGATGTTGTGGTGTGGGTGTGGTTGTGTGGCGTGATTTGTGGTTGGGGTTGTGCTGATGTGGGGGGATAATGGCTCGCTGGCCGAAGAAATGATTAGGAAAAAAGGTAGGGATGTTTGAGATGTGTTTGCAAGCGATGCTTGCTAGTCCCAGTCCCTTGCTGGGTCGTACTGCTTTGCTTGTACCGCCGGTGCGAAATCCCAACTAAGTGGGATGACGTAACGAGGTCGTCTGACTTTTCTTGCCATTTACACTATTGTGTTTCGGGCTCTCTGCCCTCGTCAGAATGGTGGTGTTGTGATGTTGTGGTGTGGGTGTGGTTGTGTGGCGTGATTTGTGGTTGGGGTTGTGCTGGTGTGGGGGGATAATGGCTCGCTGGCCGAAGAAATGATTAGGAAAAAAGGTAGGGATGTTTGAGATGTGTTTGCAAGCGATGCTTGCTAGTCCCAGTCCCTTGCTGGGTCGTACTGCTTTGCTTGTACCGCCGGTGCGAAATCCCAACTAAGTGGGATGACGTAACGAGGTCGTCTGACTTTTCTTGCCATTTACACTATTGTGTTTCGGGCTCTCTGCCCTCGTCAGAATGGTGGTGTTGTGATGTGTGGTAGTGATAGTGATGTCGTGGCTGCAGTCACATGCGAGTTATATTGTAGTCTGCCAGAAGGTGGGCGGCGATGATAAAAAGAGGACTCAGTATAGTATATTCTTCATCACATCGTGATGATGCTTAGATCAACGCTTTCTCATCATCGCCCTCTTTTTTCATAATGTTGTAGTTGTTGTTGTTGTTGCCGTCCTCATTTGTCGTGGGTGGTATGGGGGTGTGTTGTGATGTGTTGTGTGATGTGTTGTGTGATGTGTTGTGTGATGTGTTGTGTGATGTGTTGTGTGATGTGTTGTGTGATGTGTTGTGTGATGTGTTGTGTGATGTCGTGGCTGCAGTCACATGCGAGTTATATTGTGGTCTGTCAGAAGGTGGGCGGCGATGATAAAAAGAGGGCTCAGGGCAGATATTCTTCATCACATAACGCACTTTAATGCTCAGAGATAACGGACTGCTTTCTCATCATCGCCCTCTTTTTTCATAATGTTGTAGTTGTTGTTACCGCCCTCATCTGGCGTGGTTGGAGTAGGATCTCGCGGAATCCGGTGAGATCACATGTGTTTTGCAGGATTTTTGAAGTGTGGCATAAAAGGTTGGGATTTTCCACTATCTATTGCAGAGAAGTCGTAGGTGAGAAGTTAATGTATTTCTTATTATAGTACATCCCATTTCTATTAAGGGCGTTTTTTATCTCCCCTTTTTTGGGTCTGTATGGTGGTTTTGGCTAGCTGACTGGATCCGGTGAGATGTGTTGTGTTGTGTTGTGTTGTGTTGTGTCATGGCTGCGGTCACATGCAAATTATATTGTGGTTTGGCAGAAGATAGGTGGTGATGATAAAAAGAGGGCTCAGCACGGTACTCTTATCGTCATTGCATCGTGATGATGCTCAGTGTGCAATTCCGACTCATCATCGCCCTCTTTTTTCATAATGTTGTTGTTGTTGTTACCGCCCTCATCTGGCGTGGTTGGTGTGTAGGAAGTTGGGAGCATGGTGGTAGTAGTGGTGGTGGTGCAGCAGCAGCAGTCACGTGCGAATTATATTGTGGTCTGCCAGAAGGTGGGCGGCGATGATAAAAGAGAGCTCAGTCATGTCTATATGTCATCATTGCATCGTGATGATGCTCAGAGTGCCAGAAACTCATCATCGCCCTCTTTTTTCATAATGTTGTTGTTGTGGCCCTCATCTGACGTGGTTGGTGTGTGTTGTGGGACGTGGCGATGGTGTTGATGTGCGGTGGTGTTGATGTGCGGTGGTGTTGATGTGCGGTGGTGTGACAGCAGTCACATGCGAGTTATATTGTGGTCTGCCAGAAGGTGGGCGGCGATGATAAAAGAGAGCTCAGTCATGTCTATATGTCATCATTGCATCGTGATGATGCTCAGAGTGCCAGAAACTCATCATCGCCCTCTTTTTTCATAATGTTGTTGTTGTGGCCCTCATCTGACGTGGTTGGTGTGTGTTGTGGGACGTGGCGATGGTGTTGATGTGCGGTGGTGTTGATGTGCGGTGGTGTTGATGTGCGGTGGTGTGACAGCAGTCACATGCGAATTATATTGTGGTCTGCCAGAAGGTGGGCGGCGATGATAAAAGAGGGCTCAGTAAGACGTGTTCATCATCACATCGTGATGATGCTCAGAGTGCAAACCGTTTTTCTCATCATCGCCCTCTTTTTTCATAATGTTGTAGTTGTTGTGCCGCCTTCAGATCTGCCGTGGTTGGTGTGGCGTTAGTGATGTCGTGACAGCAGTCACATGCGAGTTATATTGTAGTCTGGCAGAAGGTGGGCGGCGATGAAAGTAAAAGAGGGCTCAGTATGGAGTGTATTCTTCATCACATCGTGATGATGTTTAGATCTACGGCTTCTCATCATCGCCATCTTTTTTCATAATGTTGTAGTTGTTGTTACCGCCTTCATCTGGTGTGGTTGGAGTGGGATCTCGCGGAATCCGGTGAGATCACATGTGTTTTGTAGGATTTTTGAAGTGTGGCATAAAGGGTTGGGGTTTTCCACTATCTATTGCAGAGAAGTCGTAGGTGAGAAGTTAATGTATTTCTTATTATAGTACATCCCATTTCTATTAAGGGCGTTTTTTATCTCCCCTTTTTTGGGTCTGTATGGCGGTTTTGGCTAGCTGACTGGATCCGGTGAGATGTGATGTGTGGCAGTGATAGTGATGTCGTGGCTGCGGTCACATGCGAGTTATATTGTGGTCTGGCAGAAGGTGGGCGGCGATGATAAAAAGAGGGCTCAGACTAACAGGCTGTCGTCATTGCATCGTGATGATGCTCCGTGCTCCGGCCTCATCATCGCCATCTTTTTTCATAATGTTGTAGTTGTTGTTGCCGCCTTCATCTGGTGTGGGGGCATGGAGAGGTGTTGGGATGCGTGGTGGTGTGGTTGCAGTCACATGCGAATTATATTGTGGTCTGCCAGAAGGTGGGCGGCGATGATAAAAAGAGGGCTCAGCACTGTACTTTTATCGTCATTGCATCGTGATGATGCTTAGAACGCCAGATACCTCATCATCGCCATCTTTTTTCATAATGTTGTAGTTGTTGTTGCCGCCCTCATCTTGTATGGTTGGCATGTGTTGATGATGTGTTGATGATGTGTTGATGATGTTGGCGTGTAGTGGTGGTGTGGTTGCGGTCACATGCGAATTATATTGTGGTCTGCCAGAAGGTGGGCGGCGATGATAAAAAGAGGGCTCAGTTCGGGATCTACTTCATCGCATAACGCACGTTAATGCTCAGAGATAACAAGCCGCGTTCTCATCATCGCCATCTTTTTTCATAATGTTGTAGTTGTTGTTGCCGCCTTCAGATCTGCCGTGTGCAGTATGGGTAGGTGCTGGTATGTGTGGTGTCGTGGTGGCCGTCACATGCGAATTATATTGTGGTTTGGCAGAAGATGGGTGGCGATGATAAAAAGAGAATACAGTAGTATATTCTTCATCACATCGTGATGATGCTTAGATTTGACTCTCCTCATCATCGCCATCTTTTTTTCATAATGTTGTAGTTGTTGTGCCGCCTTCAGATCTGCCGTGGGTGGTGTGGCATTAGTGGTGGCGTGGTTGCAGTCACATGCGAATTATATTGTGGTTTGGCAGAAGATGGGTGGCGATGATAAAAGAGAGCTCAGTTCGGTTTGAATTCTTCATCACATCGTGATGATGCTCAGAGCCTATTAAACTCATCATCGCCCTCTTTTTTCATAATGTTGTGGTTGTTGCCGTCCTTAGATCTGCCGCAGCTGGCGCGTGTGGTGGCGTTAGTGGTGTCGTGGAGGCGGTCACATGCGAATTATATTGTGGTTTGGCAGAAGATGGGTGGCGATGATAAAAAGAGGGCCCAGACTAACAGGCTGTCGTCATTGCATCGTGATGATGCTTAGAATGCCAGAATCTCATCATCGCCATCTTTTTTCATAATGTTGTAGTTGTTGTTGCCGCTCTCATCTGGCGTGGTTGGTGTGATATCTCGCGGAATCCGGTGAGGTCACATGTGTTTTGCTGGGTTTTTGAAGTGTGGCATAAAAGGTTGTGATTTTCCACTATCTATTGCAGAGAAGTCGTAGGTGAGAAATTAATGTATTTCTTATTATAGTACACACCATTTCTATTAAGGGCGATTTTTATCTCCCCTTTTTTGGGTCTGTATGGCGGTTTTGGCTAGCTGACTGGATCCGGTGAGCTGTGACGCATTTTAAATTGAAAAATCATACCCACATTGATGAACCGACCTGCCATTGTCCGTACATCTCCTTCCCCTGATCCATTATTATCATCATCATCACCCACAGCAGCAGCAGTCAGGGCAAAGACATCTCCTCCACCCCCCAAGACAATGCCACTTGGCCTGGACATCGGGACAGGATTCGTAAAGATCGCATATGGGGCCAATAGGACGGCAAGGTTCCCATCCATCATATCCAGGGGCAGGGACATCGATCTTGACGGCTTTGCCAGTGGCAATGGCGGCGGTGGCGGCGGTGGAGGTGGAGCAAACGTAATCCATATCGGATATGATGCGGCCAAATACGAGCGGATTCGCTCCATGACAATCCATACACCAGTATACAGGGGAGCGCCGACAAACATGGGTGACTATGTTGCCATAGTACGGCACGCCCTGGACACGGTTATTTCTGGTGGTAACAGCGCCAAGGGGGCGGCAGATGGCAGTAGTAGTAGCAGTAGTAGTGGCAGTAGTGGCAATACCCGTAACAATGATAACAGTCGTAACAGCAGCAATAGGTACGGCTCCATGATAATCGTGGGCGGCATTCCATACAGTGCCCGAAATGAGGCACAGAAGATAAAAAACGAGATAACAAAGGCCCTAAAGCCCAAATTCTTCGGACTGATATACCAGGCCAGGGCCACCCTGATCCACGAGGGGGTCGAGGACGGCATAGTCTGCCACATAGGCCACGGAACCACCGAGCTTATGGCGCTGGTACATGGCAGGACTGCGCAAGCCAAGACCATAAGGCGGGGCGTAGGCGATATAGTCTCTGAGATGACTGACTCCAAGGTACAGTACATAAACAGCGAGATATTCACGCAGGACACTCCTGATCTGACAGAGCAGCGCATGCGTTTGGCAGGCCAGATATCAGACGTCTTGGAGAAGATGGTGGTTGACTTTGCAGATCTGCCAGTGATATGTGCTGGTGGGGGCGTGATGATCCCAAAGCTGATCCAAGAGATACGCAACGACATCATAACTGATGTCCGAATCGCACAGGATCCCGTGTTTTCCAACGCCCTGGGCATGTTGAGAAAGGCGGAGGGACGGCAGAATGGGCCTTACGGCAAAAGATAGGCGGTTTATACTCAACTCCCGATCATTTGGATCGGCTAGGCGCTACTCACAAAAATACAGGACAAAAAAGAAGATACTGGCCGTAACCGACGACATGGTGTTTCTGCGCGAGAATGCAGACAGGGTACTTGCAGAGTTTGGGGCCGCGGTGGTTGGCGTATGTGGGGGCGATGTGGGTAATGGCAACAGCAATGACCACCATGACCATGGCAATATCGCCAGTGACCATGACGGTTGCAGTGGAGATGGGGGGAGTGCAGGTGTCAGTGTCGGTAATAATGTTGTTGTTGATGATGTCAATGATGGTGATGCCAATGGTGATAATGATGGCGATAATAATGATGATGATGTCAATGATGGGGACGATAGCGGCGATAATGGTAATGGTATAGGCAAACAGGGCCGCAGAGACGGCAGTAGTGATGATAATGCCGTGCAGGCAGGCGATAATAATGATGATGATGATGATGATAATGGCGGCGATGTAGGTAATGATGATGACTTTTTGTGATTGCTCCCCACATATCTTGGCCGTATTACCGTCTTTTTCATCATAATCATCATAATAATCATTATCGCCGCCACTAGCAACAATGGCAGCCGCAGTAGTGGTGGACGGATGTTCGCTCCAGACCTACCCTGGCAGGCCGTGTCATGGAGTGTTTGTATACTATGTTGAATGTTGTAATTACAGAGTTTGTGGCAGATCCACCCACAATGATTCCCAATACCGTCTCTGTAAACTTGTCTGGTGCCAAGCCATGAACCACAAAATACACCACAATGGCAATACCCATTACGTACGTGGTCATGTCGTGCCTAATGATGTGTAATACTTCAAAAGACCATATCTGTGCCTGAATCAAAAAAAATCTTCCCAGACAACCTGACCACGTACTAAGAAACAAAGTTAGATCGCCCAAAAATTATATAAAATCAAGTAAGAGAAAAAATGATTGGCTCAGACACCTAACTGATAAGCTAACATCATCTCTGTCCTCCACAGATATGAATTGCTCGCGCTCATCATTGCTAATCATTTTTACTTGAGAGTTTATGAAATCGACCAAAAAAATCTGAAAAAAATATGGATCATACGTGGTGTGGTCCTCTCAAGTCTAACACAGGTAAAGTCAAAGTCATGCGCAGTCATGCATGTGGAATTCTCGCATGTGTGGTAGCTTGGCAGCATAATAAAGACAGGCACTATATCCTGTTCTTTATTTTATTCTTCCAGTATTGGTAGGTGCCGTCATGCCACATCTTTTGCTTGTTGTACATGCCACATGTGCCATTGAATTCTACATTGAACTCTTTAGCAGTACCATCATATCGTCCGGGCATGCACTTCCAGTTTTTCACATGTGCAAAGACCTTTTCGGCAGGAATACACCTTTTGGTGTGTTCCTTGTTTTGTGTATTTTTGGTGGCAGTACTCTCTTTGTCCTTGGGGGTTTTGTGCAGGGTCGTGTTTACCCCAAGAAGATAATTTTGGATTCCCACATATCCTCCGTCCAAATTCAGGCGTACGCGGCGATCCGATGGTATGCGCTTGCCTTCTGTCAGGCGTTGTGTCCATTTGCCAAACTCTGGCAGTCCTTGGATCGGCCCTGTTAGGTCACGGTAGCTTACCTCTTGAGAGTCACTTATTGCGATAATGTGTTTTTGTCTGTTTAATATCATGGCTGTGCGGATTATGGGCATCTTGTCATTTCCAGAGTATAGTGTGTCTATTTGCTCGTCCTCGTCATCTGGACGTATGGTCTTTACAAGTGTACCATCGATTGTAATCTCGCCACCATCTCTTCCGGGTAAAATTTCCTTAAACTCCTCTTCTGACTTTATCATAGAGATGTACTTTGTCATGTTGTGTGGTGTTACTGTATACAACTCATTATCGTATTTGTTTGCAAGCTTGATATAATCATATATCATGCTCTGTTCTACCCCAAAGAATATACATAATAATTCTTTGCCCATGTTCTGTGTCTTTCTTGTCTGGGTCATGAGCAGAAAGTACCGGATATACATCTTGTACTGGTTTGCAGGCTCTTTTTTTATGTCCTGGCCGTCCTGAAAGTGTGATGAATCGCCTGATTTTTTGATTATATGTGATAAATCCTCAAGCGTGTCGTCAAATACCTCCTTTGTGCTTCCTGTAAGTTCCTTCAACGTCTTCTCACCTGAGACCATGTGTTTCAACGTTTCCTGTGTGTGAAGCAGTCTTGTGGGCAGTATAGAAGAGTGTCTCTTTTGTCCAAGCTCCGAACCCCACAGCGAGTCATCCTTTGCTAGATGTGTATTTAGCCTCGAGATCTCTTTGTCTTTCTCTAGGCCTTCTTTCTCTAACTTTGCTACACTGGCCTCCAGATCAGTTTGAGTTTGTTTGTCCATTACCACATATTGTAAGAAGCACATTTAACTATACGGATTTAATTTGATAGAGAGTTTGACGACAACAAATTTTTGATCTTATTTTCTGGTCGATTAATCCTAGTACGTGGTCAGGTCGTGCCTAATGACGTATAATACTATCAAAAGACCATATCTGTGCCTGAATCAAAAAAATCTTTCCGGATAACCTGACCACGTACAGTATTTGTAGTGGTAAGTCAAAAAAACCAATTACTTACTGGATAATTCTAGGCATGGCCTGACCACGTACTCTTCATATATTTATAGGAAGTAATGTAACACAAGCTGACATGATAATCGGGCGCAGCTCCCTTCTGATATCAGATTACATCCTTATGCGTGCGGCGGGATTGGGCCAGCCCCTGACGCCGTTTGAACTCATCAAGCGCGTGTTCATCGCGCACGGCAGGCACTTGGCGTGCACTGGCGACCCACTGATAGTAGACCGCATAGAGGCATGGAAACACGGCCCCGTCATACCCGTGCTGTACCACGAGTTGAAGATATACGGCGACGACCACGTGCCGGCGTTGCGGTACTGCGGCACGCCAACCAAGCAGAGCCCGAACCGCGAACAATTATTCAACGACGTGCTGTCGGAGGTGGAGCGAAACATCATAGACGGTATGGTTGATGATTACAAGGACTGGGACATGTCGCACATATACCAGCTGTGCCACGAGAAGGGTTCACCGTGGGAACAGTGCCATACGGGGGAGCACGGCGTGGAGATACCGGATCCCGTCATAAAGGAATACTATGAACGCGAGATGGTGGTGTAATACTCTGCCCCACTGCCAACTTTCGCAAGCGTGACAAACCCGCGGGCTGCGGCACCGTATCGGCCTTGATGGCAGGCAGGGCAAGCAAATGCCGGTAGCTAATAAAAATGCAGACGGGATAAACCGCAAGGTACTTGCGACACTCAACAAAGAAAAGGTACGTGCCAACATCTGGGAGTATGCCGTGGGCTTGGGCGGCACTACCAACGACAAGTATGCCTTTGAGTCCCCTGCAATATTCCCTGAAAAGATGGCAAAAGATCACATACGCACATGGTCGAACCCCGGTGACTTGGTGCTTGATCCCATGTGCGTGTCCGGAACAACGCCGAAAATGGCTACCGGCCAGGGGCGTGACTATATCGGGTTTGACATCTTGGCCAAGTACGTGGGTGTTGCAAAAAAGCGCGTGCCAGGACTATTCCACCATACCGCTTCAGGTAAGCGATCAGACCGTCTAGAAACAGCATATCGTCCTTGAACCTACCATCCCCTTAACTTACATCTAATAAGATTTTTAACCACACATGTTGACTGTAAGATTAACCATGAGCATAATTCTGAAACCTCAGTCGTTCAAGCATGATCACGTAGAAGTACATGGCAAAGACGTACTCACATTGTACGAGAATTGGCCCGCGCCCACTATCATAATGTCTGACGGGCCGTACGGCCTCAATTCGTACAATGGCGATCTCAAGACCGCCGAGGGACTGGACGAGTTTTACCGCCCACACGTGGAGGCATGGACGCGGGCATCGGGCCAAGACACCACTTTGTGGTTCTGGAACAGCGAGCTGGGATGGGCGACGGTGCACCCATTGTTGATAGAACACGGGTGGAGGTTCGTCAACTGCCATATATGGAACAAGGGGATATCCCACATAGCGGGCAATGCCAACACCAAGACACTGCGCAAGTTTCCGGTAGTTACGGAAGTCTGCGTGCAGTACGTGCGGGAACCCAAAGTCAACGGAAAGAAAATGCGCAGTTGGCTTAGGTCTGAATGGGTGCGGTCGGGCTTGCCGCTCTCACATGCCAATGCAGCGTGTGGGGTGAAGGACGCGGCCACGAGAAAATATTTTACGCAGGACCACATGTGGTATTTTCCACCCCCGAACATGTTTGCCAAACTTGTCGATTACGCAAACCAACACGGCGATCCTGCGGGAAGGCCGTACTTTGCATCCAAGACCGGCCTGCCGTTCACGGAGGAAGAATGGGGCCACATGAGGGCCAAATTCCGGTGCGGAATCGGTCTAACGAACGTCTGGGACGAGCCAGCGGTAAACGGCAACGAAAGGATCAGGAATGGAGACGGGAAAAACGTGCATCCTAACCAAAAACCCTTGAAAATAATACAGATGTTGATTGAAACATCGTCGGACACAAACGATATGGTATGGGAGCCATTCGGCGGCACGTGCACCGCAGCAGTCGCGTGCCTAAAAGCCGGCCGCAAATGCCGGAGTGCAGAAATAGATGAAGACTTTTACCAGATATCTGTTGAGAGACTAACTGATGCGAGAACCACCAACCCGTAAAGAACCGGACGTGGATTGGAAACACCACGGCCTCTGGTCTAAAGTCAAAAGTGCGGCCCAAGAACTGGACACGTACTTCAAAAGTACCATCACAGTAAGTGGCATCAACGCCACGGAGATTTACTCATTTGGGAGCGTCTTGGGACTCGCCATCGAAGAAGAGGTGGTGCGCAGCTTGAATATGATGCGTGCCAAGTGGGATGACGGATCGTACTCTGATTACAAATTCATCCGTCAAGCGCAGACGTTCCCTGATGTGATCTTCACCGACGCCAATGATATATTATTCGGCATAGAGCTCAAGTCGTGGTACGTCCTATCAAAGGAAAGCGAGCCGAGCTTCCGACTGAAGGTCAACAAAAACGCCTGTACCGACAAGGATCTGATAATGCTGGTGCCTTGGTGCTTCTCAAACGTACTGTCTGGTACGCCCATAACGTTCAAACCCGTGGTGGATTCCGTGCGGTACTACTGCGAACATCGCAATTATTGGTGGAAACACGTCAAAAATACGAAAGATGCAACAGAGATAGAAGAACCTACAAACGTCAAACCATATCCCAACGCGAGAGACAACATAAGCGATTCCCCACTGTCTGATAAGGGAAACAACTTTGGCAGGATCGCCAGAATGGGCTTATTGGAGGATTTCAAGGATCAGGTGTCTGAAGAGTCCCTGTCGGGTGTGAGGGTACGCGATTGGAGGAACTTTTTCAAGTCCACATGTCCTTAGTTCAAATTCAGTACGTGGTCAGGTCGTGCCTAATGATGTATAATACTATCAAAAGACCATATCTGTGCCTGAATCAAAAAAATCTTCCCAGACAGCCTGACCACATACTAAAAAATCATGCCAAAAAGTGTAGTATTTTGTAGGGTCCACTCGACTTCCGATATTGTTATTTACACCACATATGTACCAAAAATATTGTCATCAGACAGATCTTGGTTTCAAAAAACACAGAGGAGGGCAAAACCCATCACGGTAAGATTTCTGACTGCAAGTGACGAAATTTCATTCACAGATACACAAAGAAGGCCCACACGTGTCAATCTAGAGTTTTTGAACCATGAGTCATGACTCTCCGATTATCTATCTGGATACAAACGTGATCAGAGACGATACCCAGAATAGGTGAAAATCATCTGTATACTTGATAGCAAAAATAAGGGATAAAGAATTGGAATGCTATACCTCCATATTTGCATGGATGGAAATGATTGACAGTGAACAGGAAGAGCGATTTGTAGAAAAAAACGTAGGGAACACTTGGAGTATAACGTCATATGCCGGCAACGCAACCAAATCGACCTTTCAAAAGAGAATCTGGAGGAAGTAAGCGAGAAATTCAAAGACATACTTTATATAATTATGGGTTCATCAAACCGCTATCCCTTTCAGCAGAGGGGTGGGATCTAGCCCTGCACACAGCAAGCAATAGCACCATATCTGCACCTGATACAATCCACATTGCAACCGCATGGATGTCAGGTGCCAACCTCATGTTCACCTCAGACGAACACTTGGTAAAATACGGCAATAGAGTTTATGATTAATCGACCGGAAAAAATTTTCTGAAAAAATATGGATATCATGTGTGGTGTGGCTCTCAAGTCTAACACAGGTAAAGTCAAAGTCATGTGCAGTCATGTGCATTTGGAATTTTCATCCATGTGTCAACTTAACAGCATAGCAAAGGGGCAGGCACTATATCCTGTTCTTTATTTTATTCTTCCAGTACTGGTAGGTGCCGTCATGCCACATCTTTTGCTTGTTGTACATGCCACATGTGCCATTGAATTCTACATTGAACTCTTTAGCAGTACCATCATATCGTCCGGGCAGGGACTTCCAGTTTTTCACATGTTCAAAGACCTTTTCGGCAGGAATACACCTTTTGGTGTGTGCCTTGTTTTGTGTATTTTTGGTGGAGGATGTAATCTCTTTGTCCTCGGGGGTGTTGTATGGGATCTTTGTGTTTACCCCAAGAAGATAATTTTGGATTCCCACGTATCCCCCGTCCAAATTCAGGCGTACACGGCGATCCGATGGTATGCGCTTGCCTTCTGTCAGGCGTTGTGTCCATTTGCCAAAGTTTGGCAGTCCTTGGGTCTGCCACGTCGGGTCATCATATCTTACCTCTTGAGAGTCACTTATTGCGATAATGTATTTTTGTCTGTTTAATATCATGGCTGTGCGGATTATGGGCATCTTGTCATTTCCAGAGTATAGTGTGTCTCTTTGCTCATCCTCGTCATCTGGACGTATGGTCTTTACAATCGTACCATCGATTGTAATCTCGCCACCATCTCTTCCGGGTAAAATTTCCTTAAACTCCTCTTCTGACTTTATCATAGAGATGTACTTTGTCATGTTGTGTGGCGTCACTGTATACAACTCATTATCGTATTTGTTTGCAAGTTTGATATAATCATATATCATACTCTGTTCTGGCCCAAAGAATATCCATAATAATTCTTTGTTCATGCTCTGTGCCTTTCTTATCTGGGTCATGAGCAGAAAGTGCCGGGTATACAGAGTGTACTGGTCTGTAGACTCTACTGTTATGTCCTGGTAGTCCTGAAAGTGTTGTGAATCGCCTGATTTTTTGATTATATGCGATAAATCCTCAAGCGTGTCATCAAATACCTCCTTTGTGCTCATTATGAGTACCTTCATCGACTTCTCATCTGAGAGGATATGATCCAACATTTCATGTATATGAGACAGTCTTGTGGATTGTGCAGAAGAAGAGGAGGAGGGGGAGGAGCGCCCCCTTTGTTCAAGCGCCATATTCCACAGCGTATCAATCTTTTCTATACCTTCCTTTAGCCTCAAGATCTCCTTATCCAGCATCGAGATCTCCTCATCCTTCCTCGAGATCTCCTCATCCTTCCTCGAGATCTCCTCATCCTTCCTCGAGATCTCCTCGTTCGTCCTCGAGATCTCCTCATCCAGCCTCGAGATCTCCTCATTCGTCCTCGAGATCTCCTCATCCAGCCTCTGGTTTTCTTTCTCTAACTTTGCTATACTGGCCTCCAGATCAGTTTGAGTTTGTTTGTCCATTACCACATATTGTAAGAAGTACATTTAACTATACAGATTTAATTTAATAGAGAGCTTGACGACGACAAATTTTTGAGCCTATTTTCTGGTCGATTAATCCTAGTACGTGGTCAGGTCGTGCCTAATGATGTGTAATACTATCAAAAGACCATATCTGTGCCTGCACCAAAAAATCTTCCCAGACACCCTGACCATGTACCTCTAAAGTACCAAAACCTGTTGCAATAGCAAACAGGCATTTTTTATTCTCCTTTGAGCATTTGGTAGCCTTTAGCGTCACGCAGAACAGCGTGTAAGGACAATCATGCCTCTTGTATCTGAGATGAGTATAGACTTGTGACCATCGCCATAGCCCAAAAAAAGATGGTCAGATTTGTAAGTGACACCAGACGTTGAGGGTCATGACTGCACGTACCGTTGATTTCTGAACTTGGTTTGTCCATCATAGATGGGTGGTATGTGTAATGTATGGTAGTATAGGGCAATACATGGCAGTATATGGCAATGCACGGCAGTACATGGCAGTTTGTGGAGTGGTATGGGGATGGTTTGTGGTGGCGTATGGTAGTAGTGATGGTTGTGTTCCAAATAATCTCGGAATCAGGGGCGCGCGATATCATGATTTAACCACAAAAATTGGTAAATTCAAGATTCATTGTTTGTTTACCGCCTTTTTTTTTCCCAAAAATCTAGGGCGCGATTGACAGAATAGTTGTGGGGGGGTGATTGGAGTGGACCCCATCAAATAGGATCGTTTTTTGCATGATAATACATACAGTCTGACTCATTTATTTGTCTCCCTCCATTGTGATGCAAACTCTGTCGGAGTGAGATATTTCAGAGCTGAGTGAATCCTTGCCGTGTTGTAATCATCAAAAGCTGCTGTCAGAACAGGTTCTGCTGCTTGATAGTTTTCAAATTCATGCGGCCAGATGTACTCCTTTTTGAGGGTCTTGTGAAATGACTCGACATGGCCGTTTTGCTCCGGGGTGTTCTTCCAGATGAATTCATGTTTGCCGATTCCAAGTGCAGATACTGCCTTTCTAAAGTCATGACTGGTATATTGAACGCCATTGTCTGTTCGTATGCGCAGTTTTGAGCAGTCAGGCTTTGCCTTGGCAACTGCATTTGTTAGCGAGTCAATTGCCACATCTCTTGTTGCATTTACATCAAACGCGTATGATATCCATTCACGGGTGTAGCAGTCAATTACGTTAAAACTATAGCACCAGCCATCCACTCCGCACTTGGCGTATGTGATGTCCAATTCCCATAATTGGTTTGGAGCCTCGGGTTTGAAGAGCTTGCGTCTGGTACGAATTATGTCATTTTTGGTCTTTTGTGGTTCAATCCAGCCTATTTTACGATATATTCGCTGTATTTGCTTGCGATTCACGGCAATGCCGGTATTGCGTGATATTTGGGCTGCCATGCGACGTGTACCATATGTTGGCCTGGTCTTTGCAATGTCATGTATTGCAGCAATTATTTTCTCATCATCCTTGTCTGGCCTCCCTTTTGGGGTATAGTACCAGACACATCTTGAAGTACCTGCATACTCTAATGACTTGCGCAGGCTCAACTGTTTGTACAGCTGTTTGGCTACTGTCAATCTTTGTCGTCCTCCAAGGTTTTTTTTAAAACATCGTTGGCAAAAGTGAGCTCTCCTATGATTCTCTTGAGGTTCTCATTTTCCTTTTTTACTGCTTTGACTGGATTGGATTTGCCATGAGTACCTAGGCTGAACTTTCCGGCATTCATGAATTTTTGCCTCCAGGCATTAAACGTCTGGGGGTGAACATTATGCTTCCGGCACAGTTCTGCTGTGCCGATATTGGTCTTGATTGATTCTAGTACGATGTGGATCTTTTGATCGGGTGTAAACTTGGTTTTCATAGTGTATTTCTCCGGTTATCTGACTTAAGATGTATGAATGCAAGCGTTCCTATTCTAGCTGGGTCCCCACCATGATGATGATGATATTATGATGATATCATGATGATATTATGATGATATCATGATGATATTATGATGATGTCTCGGCATCATTATTATTACTATATCGTTTCTTCTTATACCAATACCCGCAACGACTGCATCTGGTATCATCAAATCTTGTGTGTGTAATGATCAGTTGGCCGCAGCATCAAACTCTGTGATGCGGTTGTGTGCCACTGCACAGTATTGTGCAGACGTGTCTATGTGGATGTATCTGCGTCCTGTCTTGTGGGCTACTAGAGCTGTAGTTCCAGTTCCACCAAACATGTCAAGTACCACATTGTTTTTGTACGTATAGTATTTGATGAGGCGGTAAATCAGTTCTTCCGGGAACGGGGCCGGATGTCCTTTGCGTTTGGTCTCGGGCTGAATGTGCCAAAACGCATCCGAGAACTGTTTAAACTCATCAGCCGTTATATCTGCGTCCTTTGGGTCGCCCTCCAGTTTCATGTCACCCTTTGTGTACACCAGCACATACTCCCACGACGGCATCACATGTGGGTTTGACGGGCTTTTCCACGACCCCCACGCAGTACGCTTACGAATATTCTGCTTGTACCATACAATCTCTGCACGCATGATAAATCCCATGTCCCGTAGGCGCTCAGATATGTCATTGTGTATGGGCTTGAAGTCTGATATGCCTGTCGGTGCAATGTTGAGCGCAAACCGCCCGCCATTAACCAGTATGCGGTACAGTTCCCTAAATATGGTTTCCAGCCAGTCTAGATAGGTATCATAAGTCATATTATCTGTGTGCTTTGAATATTCCAACCCTACATTGTATGGCGGGGAGGTTACTGCCATGTGTACAGAATTGTGGGGTATGCGCATCATGGTGTCCAAGGCATCCTTGTTGATTATTTTACCAGTAGGCAGTATTGTATGGGTTGTATCAAGCTCGGCATACACACCAGTTATTTTCGCAAGCCGTTTTCGGTATTCGGCCATCTTGGACCGGATAGATCTCTGTTCAAGGCTTGCATACTTTTGCTCCGATTCCAATATGCCTTGCCGCCCACATGATACATCAAACTGCTTTTTGGTATGGAGGTCATATCCTCGGAAGTTGACGTACTTGCTTGCCTTGACAAGCTTGATTATTCTCATCAGGGTATGATCAACGTAGTCACAATAAGTGTGTTATACTAGTTTAGGTATATCCTATAGTAGTGTTGGTGGTGGTGGTTGTTCAAGTGGGGTGTACGGTACTCGCCTCCTCGGAGCACAATTGGCCAGAAGGTGAGGTAGACCGCCTGTAAGATTACAAAAAAGACAAGCTCATCTCTGAATGTTATGCTGTAATCCTGCTGATTTCTTTTGCTTTTATCATGCCTACCTTGCGGTATATCTTCAACAGATCCTCGTATGTTCCCTCTCCCCCCAAGAAATCCCAGTATTGTTTTCCGATAATGGTCTGCCGTTGTATGTCAAGATGTCTTGTCGCAAAGCTGTGCTTGTATTCATTTCCATCCTTCCCCTCTCCGTACGGGTTGTAAGCCATGGCAAAATACGTTCTTACCTGAGGCTGCGCGCTCTTGCGCATGGCATGAATCCACAAGTGCTTTTGAGTGATGTTCAAGCACTGCTCTTTGTTTGGCTTGGGGGACTTTATCTCAAAGAATATTTCTTTGCCATCGTGGCTTTTCAGGTACAAGTCAGAGGTCACGTGCCTAGGTACCTGATTGTCTGAACCCTGCTCTTGCATGTTGACTATTTTCTCCACCAGTTCAAAATAGTTGGGAGGGGTATGGTCCCTGTTTATGCACTCGATTGTATCGCTGATTTGAGTATCTACTGATTTGAGTATGTTTCCCTCTATTTTGTACTGCAGCTCTGCCTTGGCAAATTTGGACTTTGCAATCATTCTAGAATGGCGCTCGTAAGACTTTCCCAAAAGAGTAGACAATGAGCGCTCAAAACTTGATATCCGAACAAACGACTTTGGTAAAAGCGCCTTGTGAAAAGGTGCTATTTGTCCTTTACCTTGCATCTCTACATCGGTACTATCTCTAGCATACTCTGATCTTTTTTTTTTCCAGCATGGCGTCAAGCCATTGGCACATGTCTGCGTGTATTTGGTCCACTACATCCTGGCTGAGAGTCATATCCCACAGATCAGTATGTCTTCATTGAAGCTGTTTGCGCGGCGGCCTGACCTACGGTTCACCTCACGGACAAGCCTCTTTTTTATTGTCAGGCCACCGTCTGCTACAATGTCTTCATACAGGTTTAGCTTGTCATGAACCACTATGATGAACCTACTGTTTTTGTCAAAGGAGGACTCTTGGATGTTCTTGATGGTCTTGCTTATACCTCTCTTGTAGTTCTTGATGGCCTTTTGACTCACCCCGTCTTTCTTGCGTCCTATCTCTAAGTGACTGTTATCCCCAAAGCCTAAAAGTTCGTATGCGTACTTGTGCTGGTCGTGGTAGTCGATCAGCCCGATGTAGGGCGGGGACGTAAAGACGTGACTGATTTTAATGTCAGAAAAGTCATAAGTGCTAGAGTCTCCATGTATGGGTCTGGTGTAGACGTTTTTTCGTATATGTTGGAACTCGGATATCCTTTTGACGACATCCTTGCAGTACCTCTTTAAAAACGCCTTGCTGTTCTTTGTGGGGTGGCATACCCTGTCGTGTTTGAGGCAAAAGTAGTCTTGCCCGTACGGTTTTTTCGGAAAGTCTACCTCATAGTGGGCAATCATTCGTGAAGACCTAGCAGCCCTAGAGAGGATTACTTTGAGCACATCTTTGTGATGGTCATATTGGGGGATCAGACTCTTGAATACCAGTAGTGGGTGCAGCGCTTCGGGATGATACCACATCTTTAGATACTTTGAAGAATTGGTCGTCTCAACACCGATATGACTTTTGGGGGTATAGTCGTCCAAGGAGGATTCAGAGGGAGGGGCAAGCGTTTGTTGCAGTATCGCATCTACTGTTTTTTGTAGCTGGAAAACATCATATTGTTTTGTCTTGACATTGCACAGCATTGTATTAAACTCGCTTATGTCAAACCCGATGGATGGCACCCCATTGACGTTGGCCTCTACTAATGTTGTCCCAGACCCCATGAATGGATCGCAGATGAGCTTTGAATTTTTCATGTCGCGTTTTAAAAAATAGTCTACCAACTGGGGCACGAACTTGCCCAAATACGGGTGCAGACTGTGAACATGCTTGGTTCTTATCTTCTGCGGCAGGTCTTTTTCTGTCCAACACAACTGCTTGATCAATCTGGCCTGCATCATGTATTGTGTTGAATTGTGATTGTTTTAAATTTTTAGTAAGGTCTGCTGCATTCTTGTACGCAAGAGTCGGCCAGACACATGACAAGTTTGCACGGCTACGCGGGTGTCAAGTACGAGATCTAGCTAAGGTGTGGGGGGCACATAGATGATATATATGCTATGATGAGATTTGCCTCATCCAAATGGCAGTTCTCCATACTCAAAATAATCTCCTCCTCCCAAATCGATTTCTTGAACACCACCATGGTGACCCGCCATGTGGTTTGCGAGGGCGTGTTGCATGCTGTATTGCGCATCAGAGGATGCCAACATGTATCCAATCATGGGGCCAGATATGCCCATACATATCATCATGGGTAGATATGAATTGTACTCTTTGCTCGTTTGAGAAAAGTTTGTCATTGTCTCCGTCTTGTATTGCTTGTCTATCTGTTGGTAAACCTCTAGTGTTTTTGCGCGCTTGTCCATGAGGGCCTTTGTGCCCTTTTCTGTTAGATCATACAGATCAGTCATATCTCTGGCACCAGTTATCTCTGTGACCATCTCAAAAAATTCCTTGGCCTGCTTTGTCATTATTTTACCAAGATTGGACGTATATCTTTTGAATATATCCGAATCAAAAAATGCCTGCAATCTCTCCATCTCATCAAACGTGGGCTCGCGGTCAAGGGTGTGTATCATGCCATGGCAATGCAGGCGCAATAATGCCTTGGCAGTGCGCATGGTTCCCAACTTTAATGGTATTGTCATATCGTCACGGCGCATCATCTCAAGTACGACATAATCCCACGAGTCCAAGGCGGATTCAGAGTATCTTTTTACCATGTATTCGCGTTTGAGTCTTGCTTGTTTTGCCTCATCATTTTCTGAGTTTGTGTTGCCAATTCGCTCAAGATATTCTCGTTCATACCTTTCAAAGTCAGTATCAGGGGGCATCTACTATCCCATCATATCTGTCGTTTATTTAACAATAATGTGATCAATTATGATATGTGTAGGGGGAGGGGTGGCTCATGCAGTTGTAATGACTCCATGACCACAAATGATGCAGAACAGGCTTGCAGCAGCCTTTGTAGATTACAGCACAGAAAGGAGTCGCCCCTCCCCCTCCTGTTGCTGCCATTACTGCTACCATACATGGATTGTACGTGGTCAGGTTGTCTGGGGAGATTTTTTTTTTTTGATTCAGGCACGAATCTAAGGTCTTTTGATAGTACTGCACATTATTGTAGGCACGACCTGACCACGTACGAAAAATAGTTGGAAATTTTCACATTGTATTGCCAGAACGCCCAAAATGTTGGGTTGCGTTATGCATTGATTTGTTCACCGTAATACATTTGTCTCAGAATATCTTTTAGGTGTCTTTGGATGCATGTCATGCCCGTCTATTCAGCAGGGTCGTCAACAAACTTGTCCATTCCTGATTTTTGTGGCTTCCAGTCCTTGGGTTCAAACTCTTTAGGCAATTCTGAGACAAGTCGGTCTGATTCTACTCCGACATATACTAGTCTCTCTACGAGCGGAATTATATCAACATTGGTTGCATCATTTACTATACCGCTGTCTTTGTCGGTACTGATTTTGTAGCGGTCAATGGCCCACTCTAGTGGTGCCCTGCCGTTGACTTTGTAATTTGTTTTTGGAATGTTATCAAATACTATGATGCCGTTGATTCTAAGAGTAGTATAATCAGTTGTCTTTTTTGATTTTTTGGTGCTAGTATCATCTTTCTTTTTGGCAAAATCCATTTTGGTGTATTTTCCAAATTCAGTCATCGGTTTGCCTAGGTCATATCTAGGACATGTCTCCCAAGAGAGGTGCAGGTCGGCTAGATCTCTTCCAATCTTGGAGAATGACCAAAAGTTTGGAGCCATTGGGATGTGAGGGAGTTCACGAGTCAAATTATTTGCAAATTTCTTTTTGTAGCCTGGGTGATGAAGCAGACCATAGATGTAGTAGAATATGGCCTCTTTGGTGATTGTGTCATCTTTGTAGTGTGTTTTGTATTCCTCAAGGGCATAATCGGTAATGTTGTCCTTCATTGTTCCATCACCTTCATCGGGAATACTTGTCCGTGATGCACTACCTCTAGATCCGGGGTTATGTCTGTTATGAATACCGAGAACTCTCTCTGTATCTTGTATGGTACTATTATGCACAGATTGCGACTGCCGGCCCCCCCCCCCCCACCGCTCTTTTTAGTTTTGAGAGGGAAGATCTGTGACTGTGCTATGAGGTGCAGGTCAGGCGTCTTGTCGGTCACAAGTGCGGAGAATTTTTCCCCAATTCCTTTATCGGGCACTGCAATCACTAAATTCTCAGATTCGTTTTCGGGGAAGAATTTTGGAATTAATGCCTGCATATGATTAAACACTTTATCAAAATACAAATATTGTTTAAAGAAGGGGCGGTATAACACATTCCTGATTTTATTTTGAGTAAAAGCTTGTTTTCCATATCGTTTTAGCAATTTAGATAATGTTGGTGTCCATTTTGCTTGTGTGGGGTCATATATAGGCACATCTAAATTTTGTGTATTGCAGTATTGTATGTGCTTCTTCATATTTTTTGATAATTTTTTCTTTGATGAATTATACGCCCAAACATCTCTGTTTGTTCCAATTCCTAATGAATAAGTTCTAAACAATGCGTTACCCTTTCCAGCCTTTGCATCCTTGCTGCCCAAGGGGAGGTATTCTGTAAAGTTGTCTTTCCTCTGGTCTATCCAATCATGGTGTTTGTCAGGTTTTATGGTCTGCCAGGATTTTATACCTGCAATGGATTCTACAGTCTTGATGATCTCAAGCTTCTTTTTCCTATTATGATAATCACCAATATCATGATATTTTATCGTACAGGATTTCTTGTCGGGGTTTTTGACTAGGATTGTTATTGCCACGGGGGTTCGAGAGCCTCCACCAAAAGCATTACCTGCCTCTTTTTTGCGTTCTTCGCCTTGTGTCCTTGCATTGCCCCTCAAATCAAACACCCACACATCGGTAAACTCCTCCTGAAAGCAGGCACGTAATCCGGCTGCAGATTCGGATTTTATGAAACTGGCATTTGTCACAAAGCCGACGACCCCGGACTTGCCTACCCTGTCTGATGCCCAGCGTATGGAGCGGATGTAGGAATCATATAATTTACGATCTTTTGATTTCGTTTTTGCCATGTATGTCTCTTCTATCCTTTTGTCAATATCAGGATACGACACATTCTGGTTCTGATCGTTGTAGTTAGACTGACCAGCAGAATATGGCGGATTCCCCACAATAACTGTAATTCTCTCCTTTCTTTGTTTTCTAATGCGTTTTTTTGCCTCATGAAATATGTCGCCCGTATACTCATCTATAGTTGAGCCGGTAAATGTGTCTGTTAAGGACAGTCCAGTAAATGGTTCAAACTTTCCTGTTTGCTGGCCGTATATGGACTCACAATTTACCGCAGCAATGTAATATGCAAGTAAAACTGTCTCGTTTGCATACAGTTCTGATTTATACTTGCGTATAATGTCCTTCTTTTGTACAAGTTTCATGTCTTCAGAAAGAAGACGGGTCAGAAAAGTGCCCGTGCCGACAAAGGGGTCAATAACACTTACACCACGATCCCCAATGCCTTGCTTGAATTCAGTCTGTAACACATGATTTACAGAGTGTAGTATAAAATCTACGATCTCCACTGGCGTATACACTATCCCCAGACGGTCTGTCATTTTGGGAAAGGCCACCTTGAAAAAGGTCCCATACAGTTCGCTTATCACCTTCTGTCTGGCATCATGTGTGGTAAGATTGGATATGCGCTTTTCGATACTGGTATAGAATTTCTCCAAGTCGCGGAGCTCGGTATCTAATCCATTCTCCTTAAGGGTAGAAATAACATCAGTCATGGCCATCGATATTGGATTGTTTTTGCTGAATCTGTTAGAGCCAAACAATGCCTCAAATATCCTTCGAGTTATCATGTGCTGTGTCAGCATCTCTATGCCCTCATCATCTGTAAGATTGTCATGGATTATCTCCCGCAGGCCTGTCATGAAATCTCTGAATTTTTTTCCGGCTGTTTTTCCGGATATGACCACACCCATGCGCTCAGTTATCCGGGGCACGATATCTGCCACATCCCTTGCCCAATGCTCAAAGTACTGTCTGTCGCCTACCTGGTCTACTATACGCGAACATATGGCATCAGCTGGAATGTCCAGCTCTGCAAGAGGTATGGCATCAGGGGATTCATCCCTTGGTGTACCGTCTGCCCCTATGCCGATGAACTTGATCCTAGATGGCAGACTCTTTTTGACATCAGATGTATTAACCTCGATATCCATTCTTTCGTCATGTGAACGCAATGCACGGAGCACATTCCATACTGTGCCAAACGTCTTTTTATTGTCAAGCACCTTTACGGCATCGGTGTTTTCCGGTATTGCAACTGGCACTATGACATAACCGTATTTCTTGTCAGGCGCCCTGCGCATTACACGGCCAACTGCCTGTATGATATCCACCTGGGATGATTTTGAGTTTGTAAAGCATATAGAGTCCAATGCAGGTACGTCTACCCCTTCTGAGAGACAGCGGGCATTTGTCAATATACGGCATTCATCTGGATCATGGGAACTGTCGCGAAGCCATTGGAGTGCTTTGGCGCGTTCTGATGCGTTTTGCGAACCGTCAACATGTGTTGCATCACATTTGAACGGATCTTTTTCATCAAGATCCAAATTGTTAAACGTCTTTGCAAACATTTTGGAATTGCGTATGCGGTTTGTGTATATTATGGCCGTCTGGACGTTTGGTGCGTCGGTATCCTTGTCTGGATACTGCAACGCACTGTGTATTCCTATCATGCTTGCGGCATCTGTAATGTTGAGATCACCTGCATCACCGGCTGATTCCAGTATCTTTGGAAGCATTTTTGCCACGTACTTTTCACTTACACTAAGTACTAGTACTTTGTAATCCGATAATAGTTTCCTGTCTATTGCCTCAGAAAACCCCAGACGATACAATATGTCTCCAAACCTTTCGCTGTTTTCATCCATGGAGTATACCTCCATATCCATGCCACTGGCCTTGGATTTTGCAGAGGCGGTATAGACCTTCGGTGTGGCAGTCATGTATATCCTGCGTGTGGCCTTGATGTCATTGTGTACAAGCAGGAACGGCGATTTTTCATCCGACTCTTCGACACCAGTAGTACGGTGTGCCTCATCACATATTACAAGGTCAAACTTTTCTGCACTGCGTCTTTTCTGTGCATCCACAACGGCCCCCATGCTCTGATACGTGGAGAATACAACAGTCATTGACTTGCTGTCCTTTTTGAGAGACTTTACAATACACGCAGGATCTGTAGTAACGCCTATCTCCGCACGCATCTCCATAATCGGGATGTCTGATGTTTCATTGTGGCTGACCTTGGGGTCTGAGCATACGCCTACATACGTATGGGGAATTTTACGCTGCTCAGACCATGCGCGTATGGTCTGCTGCATGAGGGATATTGACGGCACTGCATACAGTATCAGGCCACCCTTTCCATGCATTTTTTCGGCAATGTGTAGTGCAGTTATTGTCTTTCCCGTACCGCATGCCATTATCATTTGGCCACGGTCGGCTTTTTTCAGTCCAGATATCACCTTTGTAACTGCCTCTTTCTGATGCGCCATGGGCTTGAACGGTTTTTTTCGTTTTACCGTAACAAGATCTGCTGCCAAATCGGGCCATTCCACATTGCTTTGGGCAAGCGACTCAAAACTGAGCAGTTCACAGCGATGCCCCCTTAGCGCATCTTCGGCCTTGCTGCCATACCCATTGGCCACGTATACGAGCATCATAGTATCAAACTCGCTGCGGGCTCCTGCCTCTAGAAAACTGTCAATGTCTGACTTTTCCAGCCTTTTGTCTGAGAAGAACTTGCACTGTATCGCATATTTTTTGCCACTGCGTGTAACTGCCACCAAATCAATTCCAAAGTCACTGCGACCCTTCTTGTCCGGATAGTCCTCCCACAGGTACACGTCAGAGAACCTGCCTTTGTAAAGATCATATGTCTGCAAAAATGATTTCACGAGCCTCTCAAAGAGCCTTCCCTGCGTGGTGCCGTTACCGCGGGATGCCTTTTTCAACTCATCTAGTACGTTTGTAAATTTGACTTCTAGTTTTTCGACCTTGCCCAATGCGTTATAGCATGGAAATGTGCATATTAAACCTAAGTTCAATACAGTTACCCACCGATGGAATTGGAATCCATTTAGTACCATAGTATTTGTGGCAATTGTGAATGCTTTGTGACATTATAGTTGGTATTGTGTGTGGTCACCTGTGTGCAGCTAGTGCTGGTGGTGACTATCTTTCTACTAGATTCTGACCATTCTAGTACGCGTAGGTCATTTCTATCATCGTTGTACCATTATGCCATGTTTATGTACCTTTGAACTGTTTCAATCAGTTTGGGGTTATTGATTGGTATTGTTACTTGTAGTGCTGGTTGTGATTTTGGTGGGGGTGGTTGTGGTGACGATGATGGTTATACATCCGCTGCTTCTAATATCAAAAGTTGTTCATACACAGGAGTCCATCTATTAGGATCATACTTTATTGTGTTGGCCTTGGCTTCTGATACCGTCATTGGATCATTATGATCAACAACTCCAAAGGCAGTTAGTACTAGTCCATTTTTCAACATGAGCTGCTCCGTGTTGGGTTTCAACAGCATATCTCTGTGCGTTGGCAATCAATGTAGGATCTGTTACTGTGGGTCCAAGTGTTGGACCTAGTTGCTGTGGTGTTTATTGATCAGCAGCAGCCTGTTCCAGCCTCAGAATCTCTTCTGCAACTGGTATCCATTTGACAGGGTCGAAATCTTTGGCATTTTGGAATGCTTTCTCTGATGTCATTGGTTCATAGTCCGTATAATCTCCTGTTAATGCAGCTAATGCAGGTAGCCATCTTGGCAGGTGATTAGGCCATTCTATCCCACGTGGATCGTTTGGATCGTCATTGTAATACGCCTTGACTAGGTAGCCTTTCACTGCTTGAATTAGTGCAGGATCAGCCGTTGTTGGTGTGTTTTGTGATTGTACTGGTTGTTGTGGTTGTGTATCTGGTACTGTAGGTGCTTGCTGTGGTTGTTGTTGTGGTGCTTGTTGTGGCTGAGCCTCTGCAGCTTCTAATATCAAAAGCTGCTCATACACAGGAGTCCATCTATTAGGATCATACTTTTTTGTGTTGGCCTTGGCTTCTGATACCGTCATTGGGTCATTATGATCAACAACTCCAAAGGCGGCTAGCACCCTAGTCCATTTTTCAACATGAGCTGCTCCGTTATGCACCTCATCAGCATAGCTTTGCACTTTGGCAATTAGTGCTGGGTCTACTGCGGGTGTGTTTTGTGATTGCACTGGCTGTTGTGGCTGTGTATCTGGTTGTTGTGGTTGTTGTGGTTGTGTATCTGGCTGTTGTGGCTGTTGTGGTGCTTGTTGTGGCTGTGTATCTGGTTGTTGTGGTTGTTGTTGTGGTGCTTGTTGTGGCTGCGCCTCTGCTGCTTCTAATATCAAAAGCTGCTCATACACAGGAGTCCATCTATTAGGATCATACTTTTTTGTGTTGGCCTTGGCTTCTGATACCGTCATTGGGTCATTATGATCAACAACTCCAAAGGCAGCTAGCACCCTAGTCCATTTTTCAACATGAGCTGCTCCGTTATGCACCTCATCAGCATAGCTTTGCACTTTGGCAATTAGTGCTGGGTCTACTGCGGGTGTGTTTTGTGATTGCACTGGCTGTTGTGGCTGTGTATCTGGTTGTTGTGGTTGTTGTGGTTGTGTATCTGGTTGTTGTGGTTGTTGTGGTGCTTGTTGTGGCTGTGTATCTGGTTGTTGTGGTTGTTGTTGTGGTGCTTGCTGTGGCTGTTGCGCCTCTGCTGCTTCTAATATCAAAAGCTGCTCATACACAGGAGTCCATCTATTAGGATCATACTTTTTTGTGTTGGCCTTGGCTTCTGATACCGTCATTGGGTCATTATGATCAACAACTCCAAAGGCGGCTAGCACCCTAGTCCATTTTTCAACATGAGCTGCTCCGTTATGCACCTCATCAGCATAGCTTTGCACTTTGGCAATTAGTGCTGGGTCTACTGCGGGTGTGTTTTGTGATTGTACTGGTTGTTGTGGCTGTGTATCTGGTTGTTGTGGTTGTTGTGGTGCTTGTTGTGGCTGTGTATCTGGTTGTTGTGGTTGTTGTTGTGGTGCTTGCTGTGGCTGTTGCGCCTCTGCTGCTTCTAATATCAAAAGCTGCTCATACACAGGAGTCCATCTATTAGGATCATACTTTTTTGTGTTGGCCTTGGCTTCTGATACCGTCATTGGGTCATTATGATCAACAACTCCAAAGGCGGCTAGCACCCTAGTCCATTTTTCAACGTGCGCTTGGCCGTGTTGTGTTTCATCAACATAGCTTTGCACTTTGGCAATTAGTGCTGGGTCTACTGCAGGCGTGTTTTGTGATTGTACTGGTGGTTGTGTCTCTGGTTGTGTCTCTGGTTGTGTAGGGGCTTGTTGTGGTTGTTGCGTCTCTGGCTGTGTCTCTGGCTGTGTCTCTGGCTCTGAATCTGATTGAACTTGTCCTGAACCCTGTGGTTCTGATCCCGGTGATGGGGTTCGTGGGTACTTTATTACATATTCATCTATCTTTTGTAGTTGTTTATATGCAGGAGCAAACACCGGAGTAAAGAGGTACATTTTGTCTTTTCTGTCACTTGGTAATGGGATCTCCTTTTGACTCTTCTCAACTCGTCTCTCCCCATCTACATATGGCTTTAACTCTCCAGCAGTCATTGGTTCAACATCAGTTATGTTTTTCATCACTATTCTTGAAGTAGATGGAGCCCATTTGTCTTGTACGTGTGTTGCTTTCCAAGCAAGGTACTCTTCAACACCGTATGCCGATAGGACCCTCTCCCATATCTTCACATAGTCTGCGTTTGCCTGTGCTATGTGGTTAGGGTACTGCCATATAAAGGCGCAGTGTGAAGTCTGTCTAATTTGGTCATTACTGTATGGGCAATCACTCGGTATTCTATTTGCCTCTTGTTTGGCAACTGCTACTAGTTGATAGGACGCTGGTGGGGGTGGCGGTATAGGAGTTGATGTATCTGCTATCGTGAACCTCATAGCATAACTAACAGTAGACTCGTCTACTAGGGATTTATCTGTGACACGTACTATCATAAAATCTCCATTACGTGCATTATCTACTCGCATAGTGAATGATAGTGTGCCATCGTCATTAAGTTGAACTTGAGATGTGCCGCCTGTTTGGTTTAAAACAGAGTCGAATGTAACGGTTAAACTAATACCCACTCCTGATGGAACAGCGAAATGAGCAACATAAACATGCCCTTGATTTTTTAAATGATCTGAAAGGCCATGTACTACATATGTTCTTTCATGGTTCAAGGCCAGTTCTGTTTCTGTTCCAATTACTGCTGTATTGCTGGAATCTAAGTAAATATGAAGTCTATCAACTGTTTGTGCGTGTGCCGCGGGTAACGCAACAAGTGAAATAAGTGCTGTTAAAGTTATAATCGTGATGAGTGCAATTTTCATCAGTTTATATTGGGGGGGGATTAAAAAGTTTTCGGTTTTTAAATTTTGTGCATAATTTTTTGTACACATCGGCCGAGATTCTCGGGCGGGGGTATGATAATTATGTCGTTACGATGATGTACGCCCCCGCGCTATCAACTCGTCCCTCCGCCTGTTGTACAGGCTAGAATTGTTTAGCAAGGTTAAAGCGACAGATGTAGAATTGGTCTCTCGCCGAGATGGTATGGTAGAATCCCATTCCTACAGGTATTCTTGGATCTCTTGGTGTCATTAATTTTCAGCCGCAGCAGCCAATGATGCACCTCCTGGCATGATGACATCACACTGCGCCAGCTTTTGTGAGAGGTCGACGATCTTTTGCAGTGTCGGGGCGCTTGCAATCATGACGTTGTTGGGGTATGCCCTAAGATGAACTCCGCCGCCATAGTCGTATATGGCAGACGAGAACCGCTCGATCTTTTGTTGGAATTGGACGGATTTCTCCATCTTTGCGCAGTCCAATCGTCGTTCCGTAAAGACCTTTGCCACTACTTGTACCATTTCTGGTCGTTCTGTGAGCCGCACCCCTGCATGGTTTCTGGACATGATCCGCACAAACTCATAGAGTGCATTGTATGCGTGCTCCTCGGAGTTGGCCCCGTTTGATGATACCTTTCCAGAATCAAAAAACCATATGCGCACGCCATGTAGTCGCACCCCCGTGGCAGGAAACCCGTTGGGACGATACTCGGCATCCTCAAAGCTCTCTATGATCTTGCTGCTGCTGATGCCTTTGACCCTGGCCTTGACGACGACATTTACTATATCTATTAGGCCCATGATACATTATCGGGGTTTTGCTTTTAAGCGGGCTTTGTTTTCTGTCTGGAAGGGGTGGAGTGTGGTGTATGTGTGAAATACTATGATCATGTATGATAGTAGGGGATTACCTGAGATCATACACTGTATATTGTATCAGCAGGATCAGCTCACGTGCCTATCGGGGCGCAGATATTACCATGGTGGGGTGTGTGGGGATAATAGTGTGTGGTGATAATAGTGTGTGGTGGTAGTGGTGGCAGAGTGGGGCAGTGGTACGAGTATCTCAACATGCGGCCGTATCCATACATCCAACGCGTTGGCAAGTGCACTGTCGGGTTGGCCTTGTAAGCGATTCTGTGTAGAGTATCGTGTCCAGACTATATTCTTCTTTTACCATTTGTTCACCTGCTCAGATCTCTTGTCCATGTCTCGTGGGGCGTCCTTGCATATTTTGTTATATTTTTGTAGGAGGATTCTTTTGATGTTGTTTTTGATGTTGTTTTTGATACCGTTGTTATTGTTCGTCATTATTATCCGAAACTGGAAAGTTAATGGGGCCAATTCTCTCTGGGGAAGGTCAGGAGATGGTATTTTGAATAATGGGTATGGGGAATCCTACACTTGAGTGGTACAGTACAATCTAATCTACTGTGACTCCCCCACAAAAATAATCCGACATGAACAACCATGCTCCAAAATTATTGATTTTTCAAGTTGGCGAGCGCGTTTTCGTTTACCATGTATCCACGCTTTTTGTTTTCCCTTCTGAGCCATGATATTGTGTATAGATGTCGTTTCAGTTTGTTACATGGTCCGCATAACAAAATTCTATTTGCTAGCCGATTGGAGCCGCCATCTGCTCTCGGCAATTGGTGATCCAGTTCCAAATATCTTTCGTACAATTTAATCCCACAACCCTGGCAAATTGACTTGTATTGGTCTAGTAGCTTTTGCTTTTTCTGGCTGTTACTGTATGGGTCCTTTTCCGTATCATCGAATTCCTTTAGTGTTGTTTTCAAGGATGGCACCGCTTCAGAGCCATCATCAGTTCGTTTGAGTAGTTTTTTGGTATACGTTATGTCACCCTTTGTCATTATTAATTCGGGTCGTTTATCTTTAGCGTCTGCCAGATGTCCTTCCTTTTTGAGGCGTTCAATGACTATTTCATGGGCTTTGTACCAGATATCAATTCCAATCCACTGTCTGTTTAATTTTTCAGCAGCAACACAAGTGGTGGCACAGCCACAGAACGGGTCAAGTACCATGTCATTTTTGTTAGAACTTGCCTTGATGATTCTTTCATACAATGCCAGTGGTTTTTGAGTTGGGTACCCAGTATTTTCTTTATTATCTATAATTCTTGGAATGTCTCCCCAGAAATCATCCATTGGTTTTCCTTGATATTCATCTACGTATTTGCGCCTTTCAAGTTTTCTTTTTTCGCCCATCCCCTTGATTATAATATTACCTTTACTGTATTCTTCTTCTAATCTTTCTTTGGATAACCTCCATCCTGACGGGTGTGGATTTTTAAATTCTTTCCATAGAGTTTATGATCAATCGGCCGAAAAACAAGATCAGAAAAATTTGCCAAATTTTCTATTAATCTAAACCAGTATCGCTAAATCCTTCTCTTGTAAGTATATGATAATGAGCAAACAAACTCAAACTAAACTAGAGACCAGATTAGCAAAGTTAGAGAAAGAAAACCTGAGGAAGGAAAAGGAGATCTCGAGGAAGGAAAAGGAGATCTCGAGGCTAAAGGCAAAACAGACCAAAGAAAACCTGAGAAAGGAAAAGGAGATCTCGAGGCTAAAGGCAAAACATGCCAAAGAAAACTCGAGGTTAGAAAAAGAAAATTTGGGGCTCAAGACGATGCTGGTAAAGGAGGACTCGCTGTGGAATACGGATCTTGGACAGAAGAGACACTCTTCTGTACTACCCACAAGACTGCTTCACACACATGAAATGTTAGAGTATATCATTTCAAATGAGAAGTTGATAAAGGCACTTACAAGAAGCACCAAGGAAATATTTGATAACACACTTGAGGATTTGTTACAGATAATCAAAAAATCCAATGATTCGCCACACTTTCGCGACGACCAGGACAGAAAGGAAGAGTCCGGAAACCAGTGCAAGCTGTATATCCGACACTTTCTGCTCATGACCCAGGTAAGAAAATCACAAGATTGGGGGCAGGAATCACTGGGTACAGTTTTTGGGATAGATCAGAGTACGGTATCAAACTATCTCAAGCTTGCAACCAAATACGATGATGAGCTATATGCAGTAACACCGCACAACATGACAAAGTACATCTCCACGATAAAGTCAAAAGAGGAATTCAAGGAAATTGTACCCGGAAGAGATGGAGGCGAGATTACAATAGATGGCACACTTGTAGAGACCACGCGTCCAGAAGACAAGGAAGAGCAAAAGAAACAGTATTCTGGAAAGGGCAAGATGTTTGCAATAAACACAGCCATGATGATAAACAAACAAAACTATATCCTCGCAATAAGCGACTCTAGAGAGGGAAGCTGCCATGACCTGACGGTGTTGAACCAAGGACTGCCAGACTTTGGCAAATGGACTGATCGCATGGTGACCGGCAAGCGCATACCATCGGATAGCCGCATACGCCTGAATTTGGACAGAGGATACACGAGAAGAAATTAACAATTAGATTCAGTCCGTGCCCTTCCGCAGTTACACGATGTTGCCGGTCAGGCTGACGCCGCCATTTTTGCCAGGATTCGCAGGTTGACCAGCCCGCAGACTATGGAGTTTATCATGTCGTACTTTTTGAGCGGGTTACGGTACTTGTCGCCCATGATGCGGAACACCTTGAGCCTGCGTATACCGTTCTCGACGTAGATTCGTATGGAGGAGTGACAGTTGTTGTACGACTTTTCCTCCTCGCTGAGCTTTTTTCCCGGGCGCTTGCGTATGGGAAGGATCACCCTTGTGCCGTTTTCGATCTTCTGGGCCCCCATGTACCCCTTGTCCATGAGATTGCGCAGCCTCACGGCCACGCTGTTGTCTCCATCGGGAGAACAGATTTCCGGAAATGATGGGTGCTTCTTCTTGAAGATGGTGATGTCGTTTACGCTCCCGGGCGAGTGCGCAGTCTTGTGCACTATCAGCCCGTCGCAGTTCATGGTGTACTGCACCTTTGCGGTGTGGGTATGTGCCTTGCCGGAGTAGTGTGACTTTTCCATGTCCCTGCGCTTCGGCTTCTGGATGGGCTGCTCCGAGGCGTCAGTCAGGCACGTCAGACCCCGGAACATCTTCTCGAGCTCCCCAATAGTCTTGATCCTTCCGACCTTCGCGTAGATCTTCTTAGGCGTGGGCAGACTGTCCTTGATGACCAAGGACATGTTGCTAACCGTGTTGGATACGGTCCCCTGCGACAGTTTGAAGAACATTCCCACTACCTCCTGCGTGGCATATGTCTTGATGTAGAAGAGACAGAGCACCAGACGATCCTTCAGGTTGAGGACGTGCCGGCGTCCCGCGCCTATAGCGCGCTTGCGGTCTGGCCGGTCGAGCCTCTTCTCCTCCATCTTGGGATGTTTTTTGGCCACCTCGGTATACAAAGAATCGAATTCCTCGATGGTCATGCCCGTGACCCTTTTGAATCTCGTGGCATTTTTGATCAAATCATGATATATCTCCATACATCATATACCACATGCCCGTTTTTCGAGTGGTATGTGAGCTTTTTTTACTTTGGAGGTCAAAATTTTCTAATTACTAATTTCCTCTACGGGAATCCAAAACTATCTTCGTGGGGTAACCGCAAAGATCCCACACAAAAAGCCCAAGGGTAAAAAGCTTACCGCCACCAAAAAGGCACAAAACAAGGCACACAACAAAAGACGTGTTCCTGTCGAGAACGTCTTTGCACATGTGAAAAACTGGAAACGAATATCCGGACGATACGACGGTACGGCCGAAGAGTTCAATATAGAATTCAACGGCATATGTGGTATGTACAACAAACGCAAGATGTGGCAGGACGGCACCTACCAATACTGGAAGAATAAAATAAAGAGCAGGATATAGCTCCTGCCCCTTTGCTATGCTGTCAAGTTGACACATGGATGAAAATTCCAAATGCACATGACTGCGCACGACTTTTTGACTTTACCTGTGTTAGACTTGAACCACACCACATATGATATCCATATTTTTTTCAGAAAATTTTTTCTGGTCGATTAATCATAAACTCTCATGTATAACACAAGTTTGGGCGTTTACCCATTGATTTGGAACGGAACACGGGGATTCCTGTTTTGTATCGTCTTCCCATACCGTTAATTTTTGGAAAGGTGGATTTGATTTCTTCTTCTGTTAATTCTTTGTATGGTTTTAGTATATTCATATTAGACTTTGTGTAGAATAGTATGTTGTCTGTGTTTCTTCCATATCGTGATGGAGCATGTTGGGAGCCTTTACCACGCCCATCATTACGTTGCCACGATATACAATTACGGAAGTTGGTTTTATGGAATATTGAGTCCATCAGTTCTTTTAAGTAGTGACACGCGGTTGTGTCGCAATGTAAGTATATACTTCCAGTCGATTTTAGTACACGGCGCATCTCTAGTAATCGCACCCCCATAAAACACAGAAAGGCCCCCATGTCGTCGCCGTATGACTCACGACTACCATTAATCACATTCATGACTTTGGGAAAGTCATCCGTTATCTTGTCAATCCATTCTTGATGTGCATCCTCCTCCCATAACCACCGGTCTTGGAAAGACGCACCCTTTGCCACCGAATCAGGAGTGGCGTGAAAATCCCGCCCCTTGTTAAAAGGGGGATCAGTTGCAATCAGGTCAACCGTTTCACTATTTATTGACCTCAGAAAATCTAGATTATCCCCATGGCATAACGTGCGGTTCTTCCAATTTGGTTTACCACCGGGGGATTTTCCGGTCAAACAAATCCCGCCAGCAAAAATTGACTTTGAGGGATGTTTTTGAAACACATATGGGAAAATATGGTATTATTTAAGCTGGAAACAAGAGTATTGTAACAATTTTTAGATTTTATCTTATTGGAGAGTGAGTGAGTCTTTGGTGAGTCTTTGGTGAGTCTTTGGTGAGTCTTTGGTGAGTCTTTGGTGAGTCTTTGGTGAGTCTTTGGTGAGTCTTTGGTGAGTCTTTGGTGAGTAGTGAGTCTAGTGCACGGAGGTTATTTTTCCACCCCATATTATCTAACTCATTTTCCGCCATCATGATCCCCATGAACGGTTTAGCGTATATTAGTTTTTGATATTATGTTTAGAACAAGTGTTCATTATTCAAAACACTAGCCCCCGATAATCCTCTCCCCCCACCCCAGTTCCCTTTTTTGTCATGCGGGGGAATTTGGTAGGACATCGAGATTTTCGCACTTTTTGTTGGGCATTACAAAGCATAGACGTCTGTCTTTGGCATCCCTATTGGTGTAGATGTTCTGGCCTGCCCGCAGTCATCACAGGCCAGCACTTGTCCACATCAACATGTGCCACCAGAGCACACCTGCGCTTCTTTGTCATCATCATATTATCATATTATCATATTATCATATTATCATATTATCATATTATCATATTATCATATTATCATATTATCATATTATCATATTATCATATTATCATATTATCATATTATCATATTATCATATTATCATATTATCATATTATCATCACCATCATGTCACAACAGCCTCCTCCTCAACACAGTGATCCCAATAGTGCAATGTGTCTTTATTGGCATTATTGTTATCGGCTTTCTCATCGGCTTTCTCATCGCCTGTGTCATCGTAGACCACATTGTCCAAAGCGACATCGATACGGTAGGTGCTGATTTTATCGCATTCATAGACATTTATGTAATTAGCCTGTCCACGATGAGCTAAAAACAAGCGGAGTATGGGTATGGCAGACATGGGTACGGGAATGCAGCATGTCTCTTCTTGGGCCGACTCGAATGTTACTATCATTATTTACTTATTTTTCCTCCATCCTGTGAGGTGTGTGACTCCCATAATGTTGCCATCTGGATCGTCTGCATCATACACGGGCAGGTGCAGGCAGTCACAAGGGTCTGCGGTATATGTCACATCCCACATCAGGCGTCCGTAGACGTGTGACGGCAGAACTATGCACCTGCCGACACCCTGCAACACGGCGTGCTCAAAATCTCGGTCAAGTATGGCATGCGGCCGTGCTGCTTCTAGAGAGATTAGTTTATCCATATCTGGGGTCGGCGGGTACCGCAGACCTTTGGCGTAGATGGCAGAGTACTGCGCATGATCGAGATATATGCCTGGGTGGTGGGTGGTGGGGGTGTCACTATTATTATTATTATTATTTTTATTATTTTTATTTTTGACTGTCATTTGGTTTATTTCCTCCAGATATTTTTGCAAAAATCCAACACCTGGCTGCCGCAGTCAGGATCCGGGCAGAACGTCCGCAGAGTGGGCCCCTTTGCTGCACCGACATTGCCGGTTTTCATGCGGGTATGGCAGGCAGGACATTCCCAAAGCTGGTGTGTCGGCTGTGGGGTGGCAGTCTTTGCCATTATGGTGTGGCTCCTTTTTCTGTCTTTTTTGTGGCAGGGTTGTTGTTGTTGTTTTTGTTTGTATTTTTATTTTTATTTTTGAGCGCATATTGCCATCCCTGCACATGTCCCCTGCAGGCAGATGGGGACGCTTCTCGATGATTGATGATGGGAGTCATCAGAGTGTAGTCGCGTGCATCACCTGTATACTCTATGTTGTCTATGATCTCGCCGGTGATGGCCGTCACAGAGGCATCGTCCAGAGCCCACCGAGTGTAATTGGCCGCATCTGCATAATCCTGCTTTAGCTGCATGAGGATGGTGGCGCCCCTACGACCTGAGCCGTTGATCACACTGGTGTTTTTTGAATATGTCGTGACGTATGTGTTGGGGGTGTCGCAGGCATGATTCTTGTGTAGGTCGGGCATTGGTGTAGAGTCTGTTATGTATCTTGCATCCTCCACCGTATCTGGAAATATGCTGCTGATGCCTTTGACCCTGGCCTTGACGACGACGACAACACCAACAACAACTACTATGTTTACTATATCCATTAGACCCATGACACATTATCGGGTTTTTGTTTTTAAGCGGGCTTTGTTTTGTGTCCGAAAGTTGTGGATTGCAGCATATGCGTGGAATACTATGATCATATATGATAGTAAGAGATCACCTGAGATCACATACACAGTATATTGTATCAGCAGGCTGATGCCGCCCACGCACAGCATGGCAGGCACAAATCCCGTATGTCTGTCGAGCCTGCGCACCAGCGGGTTAAGCTCGCGTGCCTGCCTGTTTGTGGACATCATGGTGGAGGCAAAGTCCACACCAAATGCTACAGCTGCGGCCCCGAACGCTGCCAGTGGCCCCCAGTCCCCAATCAGTACTTTGAGGCATACGGCGGCAAGGAAAGCACATGCAGAAATTAAAAAAATGTGAAGGATGATCATCATGCTATCGCGCTAGGGAATGCATCAAAGTATGTGGTTGTCTGCATTGTGTGCGGTATGGGAGGGTAGGTATCAATGATCCATGTCTTACTTGGGTATGGGTGTGGTGATAGCATCATGATTATAGTAGCGGTGGTAGTGATAGTAGCGGTAGTAGTAGTTGCCCCCCACATCTCATGCTCCCTGTTGCCACTAACGGATCCACGTTGCAGGAGTGTCAAACCCACCACGATGCCGCCACCCAATACGATCAGCGGAACGATTATTCCAGTGTAAAAGAACAATTCGTTGAGCACATCGATTCCGAATGAGCCGAACATGGAGTTTTCCTCACCGGCCTGCTTTTTATCAGCTTTATCACTAGCGCCGGTTGTGATCCTTTGCCTGCTATCGTCTGTTGTATTCTGAGTTATCAGGGTGTCAGCATACGCAAACACCCCGCCGATTATGATCAGAGCTATTCCCAGCATTGCGATTGGGCCCTTGACTGCTTCTGTCAGGTCGTCGCCCTTGCTCTTTGCCAACATAACATTCTAGCATACAATTTTTTCTTATTAAGATGGGTTTTGGTCGAGACTGGGAAGCTAATGGGGGCAGGGGCAGAGTTTCTCTAGACCGAGATGTGAGTGTAAATCCGTGTGAGATGTATGCCCGTTTGTTGACCTAGATGGGGCGAGGGAGGGGGGGAAGTTAGTGGTGTATCTGATATTCCTATGGTAATGTGTAATTAGCAATGCGGACGTCATGTATAAGAGTCACAGTACGTGGTCAGGTCGTGCCTAATGATGTGTAATACTATCAAAAGACTCTAGAGCCGTGCCTGAATCAAAAAATATTCCCAGACAGCCTGACCACGTACAAAAGACTTAACATCCGAACTAGGGGATCAAATGATAGGAAAGAAAATTTGACAAGGAAATTAAAAAGAATCTGGAAGGGATGTATGTGGAATGTGAATACAAATCCATTGTGCATACAAGTTGGGAGGTAACATGTCCAAATCATTAACAGTCAAGGTAGAGCCAAAGGTTCTCAGATGGCTCAGGGAAAGATCAGGGTGGAACATAGAGGAAGCAAGCAGGAAATTGAAGACAAGTGCCGATACCATGAGGGAATTAGAATCTGGTGAGAAATCCCCCACTCTAAGACAACTGAAGGATCTGTCATCAGCATACAAACGTCCATTAGCGTCCTTTTTCCTGTCAGAACTTGAAAAGGAAAAACCACTGCCGCGCGATTACCGACTCTTGCCACACAAAAAGGGCACATTTGACAAGAAAACAATCTGGGCAATTAGACAATCAAGAAAGTTTCAGAATATAGGGCTGGAACTTTCTCGAAACATAAATAGTGAAATACAACTCAATACCAAAAAGGCCAAACTGAAAGATAAGCCAGATGTTGTGGCTGCAACATACAGGCAACAGTTTGACTTGTCGTGGGGAAGGCAGAAAAAATTCCGTGATTCCTATGAGATGTTCCGTTATTTGAGGGGCGCATTGGAAGATCTCAACATTTTGGTGTTTCAGTTTGTGATGCCCATTGAAGATGCAAGGGGATTTACACTGGCAGATGAGTCCCCGCCTGTTATAGTAGTCAGTTCCAGTGACAGTATAGAGGCAAGGGTGTTTACCCTAATACATGAGTTTGGCCATGTCCTTCTGGAGGATACCGTCATAGACATCCCAGAGTCATCGCGTCCAGTTAAGGATGATGTGGAAAGATGGTGTGATTTGTTTGCGTCCTCGTTTTTGTTGCCTGTAAAAATGGCCAAAAACATGTTTGTAGATAAACGCGTGCATCTTACCGATACGGTAACCCTAAACGCACTATCCAAGAAATGCAAGGTGAGCAAGGTAGTCATATTGCGCAAAATGTTGGATTTGTATTACATTTCAGAGTATCAATACAAAAACACCCTTGCAAGATACACATCAAAAAAGCAGAACGGTAAATCCAAGTCAGATAAGAAAATACCTAGGTCGCCTGATCAAATGTGCATATCTGAGATGGGGGGAAGATTCGTTTCTCTGGTGGCAGATAACTTTGATAGCAACTTCATAACATATACGGATGCGCTAGGCTACCTATCAATCAAAGCAAGCAGCATCGAAAAGGTTCTTACAAAAGCAAGGAAATGACATTATTGAATAAATACGTTATAGATTCGTCATCGCTGATAGAGCTTCACCGTTATAGTGACGCCAGAAAGTTTTTGCAATAGGTGTTCTGAACAAATATTTTTCAATAGCCATATTGAATTTTGTACTGTTTAGAAATCGCATTGCCTTTACTGCACGGTTGTGGATATGTTTGTGATACTCGTACATGAAGGACTGGATTTTTAATTAATTTGACGGGTATCACCCATTCATCATCGATCTTGTCTAGGTTCCATTCCAGCATGTCACATGCCAAGAGCCATCTTCCTTCCTAGAACATTTCCCAGAGAATCATACCCTGCTAACCCCGATCCCCTTTTGGTCTTTGCGCGGCATCTTCATCAGGTGCAGCCGTCCAGCTCTGGCCCTGATGACATACCCCCTGTGCCGCAGCACGGCAGCCATGGCGATTGCCTCGCCATCACCCTCGTCATGGCGCTGTTCGTAGATGTAGAGCATCATCTCGTTGGTCATGTGCGCATACTTTTTGCATGCCTCACCGATCTCTCCTCTATCCACTTCATCATCTGCACCCTTGTTGCCGTTATCCCCGTGTTTGTCACTGTCACAACCACTACCACTACCATTGTCACTGTCACTACCACTGTCACTGCTGCTGCCATCCTCCCCATCACCATCATCATCACCATCCCCGTCATATGTTGGCGGCATGCCGGTAGGTACGGTCCCATCAGCCATCCCAGGCGCCACCTCGCCCCGGCCATCTGCCTCTTCTGAGTCTGCATCCTCCCCATACCACTCGATCCCGGATGTATTGCCTGTCTTCTTGCGCTTTGCAGGTGTGGGAGTGGTGGTGGCGGCGGTGGCGGCGGTAGTGGCGGGTGTGGCGATTGGAGTGGTGGTGGACGGGAGGGACCTGTGCCCCGAATCATCCACGGGTTTGGGGGGTGATGGTGGTGGTTGTTGTTGTTGTTGTGATGGTGTAGATGCTACCGAAGTAGAAGACGTCGGCTTGGTTGCGGCAGGCTCCGACCTGGAGATCTTGTCCCGTTCTACTACCACATTACGTTTTTGTTCCTGTCCCTGTTGCTGCGTCCCCTCTGCCTTGGCCACCCGGTATGCCCCTCCTGCCCTCCACTCCTTGAGACCCCACATCACCACCTCGCGGTGATCGTTAGGATCCTCTGGATTCCCCGGATTGGCCCGCGTCTCGGTATGGCTTGTCAGGAATCCCTTCTTCTGGCACGCCTCCATGGCGCGGATCACGTTGTTGTGATGGTACTCGTAGACGTTGTCGCAGATGTAGTTCTGCTCGGCCTCTCCACCGGCGCGCACGATGACATCGTATATGCGGGCCTCAATGTGTGTGAAGGGTTTGCTACTACTACTACTACTACTGTCGCCACTACCGCCGCCCCCCTTGGCAGCCTCTGCTAGTGTCGCCAGCCTCTCCAGGGAGGTTAGTGTCAAATCGTAGTTGCTCGTGGGTATGTTCTGGCCTGTCAGCACATTGCGGACACGGTCATGATCCTTCTGTATGAATGTGAGAAACCACGGCCTGTGCCCCTGCTCGACGTTTTTGGTATAGTTTTTGTACACTTGGCCGTCGTGCTTGCCAGGGGTCGCCTCCACCTCCAGGGCTATCACGTTTTTTTCGTCCCACTCAAACGGGTGGTAACTAGCCACCTGGCCACTCTCCTTGTCCTTGACCTGCTGGGGGGAGAATATCAGCATGTCGGCCTTTGGTCCCCTGCCCTTTCCGAGGTCAGGGACGCAGTATTTGCCGCTGGATGCCATGATGCCCATTACAGCAGATATGGCATCAACATGCAGATCGCCCCCCGCGCCGCGTCCAGCAAAGGCGTTGGAGAATACAGTCTTGTTTGCCACGCCCGTCAGGACATACTCTGTCCTTACGTTCCGGTCGCCCTCCTCGCGGTAGTTGCGCCGCTCGACAAAGTTGTGAGAGCTTATCAGAGTGTCCTGGAGCGCAGAGGCCACATCGCGGGCCTGTACGTCAAATCTACGCTGCATCACCTCGGTTATGTAGTCACGTGAGGCATGATAGTTCATCCTCAGCATGTTCAGGATGCCAAACTCCAGTGGTGAGAGCAGGACATCGGCATGCCCTCCGGAATCTGTATAATACTTTTCAAGGGATACATAATCCCCATGCTTCTCCAGGCATGTGGCTGCTGCCCCCTCCCATCTATCCCTGATGGGCAGGTGCTCTGTCCTAAGTACGCCCTGAATTGGCGAATCACCCCCAGAGTACAGGGCAAAGCGGTGCCAGGACAGCACCTGCTGCCTCTCCACGGTGTGTGGCAGCATCGCCTTGATGTGTGAGGCCGTCTTGATATCGCATCTAAAGCACGCCACGGTGCGGCACAGTGTGGCTATCTCGTCTGCCAGATCCCGGTCTAGTGCAGAGACTGACTGCGTGGCTACCGTTGCCTTTATCCCGTATTTGCGGACGGTGTTGAGCAGTTCTCGTATCATGGATGGTGAAAAGGTTTGAACCTCGTCCAGATACAGGTTAAAGTGCTTGTATCCCTTGCCAGTCCCGTCATTTTTGGTACGAGCGCGATAGTTTGTGTAGAATAGGTGCATAAACACATTGCCTAGAAACTGTACCATGTCGTTTGGCAGCCCCCCAAAGTCCAGTATGACGTACATTCCGTCATCTATGATCTTTTTGAAATCCAGTGACGAATGAGGAGTGTTGAACAGGGCATCCATCTCCGGAATGGTCATCATCTTGTTGAGTTTGTTGAATATGACGCCGCCTGCCTCCTTTGGGTATTGATCATCGTACACCTTCAAAAAGAAGTCACGAGCTTGCCTGTTCTTTATACGGCTGGCAAATGAGTCGCGGTAGTCCTTGTCGGTGAGCAGCCGCAGCATTATCCCAATTGTATTACCACTGGTACCTATCACGGCAAGCGCCCCGTTGCGGGCGCAGGTATCTACACGGGCACCCCACGAATCAGAGAATGCACGAGCCAAACACTCTGTAAAGTTTACGGCCACCATCCCTGCATTGGTAGGTTCATCACATTCAAGGGGGTTGAACCTGAGAGTCTTGCCAAACGTCTTTAGTGAACGGAGGCTAACATACACCACGCGGTGGTATTCAGAGGGAGGTATCATGGACAGCACCTCACGAGAGAGTTCATTATGGTTTTCAATCAACATGAACCCGCGGCCGGCCTGCATGTCCTGTAACATGAGCAGGCGCAGTATGGATGATTTTCCTGACCCTATCTCGCCGAATATGCCCACATTCTGGCGGATGCTGTACGGGATTCCTGCAGGGCTGCCATCATCAGTATAGCCTAGGACCGAATATTCATTGTGTGTTGCAGGCATTTTGTCATGCCCTCTTCCTTCTTTTCTTGCTCATCATTATTGGCTCCGGCGGGGTGATGGGGGTGTGCCTGTGTGGTTCGGTGATGTTTGTGAGGAGTGGTGTAGTTGGTGCAGGTAGCGGTGCAGGTGTTGTTGTGGTTGGTACAGACGTTGTTGTGGATGGTGAGGAGGGCGTGGTTGTGTCGTCGTCGTCATTATCATCATTATCACATTTTATTTATTGTTCTTCTTTACATAATCCTGGAGTATCTGCCGTCTCTTTACCTGCCCGTCTACTCTGGTGCCGCGGGATCGTTTTCGCAGTCTCTCGCCGCAGCACGGACATCTGTACTTGTTCATGTCTGAAGGCATCATCTCGGTATCGATATATCCACTGCAGGGTTCACAGTATCCTACGTGGGGGCTGACGCGGAATGCTCTCTGCGTGACCCCGTATTTATCGTGCTGTCCACTGCCACGTGGATTTGTGCAGAAGAATTTTCTACAGTGCATCTTACATGCCTCCTCTTTGTGCAGGGACGGGGGTGTTTGGGGCGGTGTTAGTGGTGTTGCTACTGTGGTCATTACTATTCTCATTCTCATAATCCACAAGTCTTTGTTTTCGCATTGCAGTATTGACAGAGTTGGTTCTTATGCTGCGTACCCTAAGCGCCTCATTGCAGCATGGGCACCGATACTTGTTCTGTGCTGCAGGCATCAATGCAGTATCCATATACACCTCGCAGTAATGACAGTGTGCCACCTGCGGGCGTGTCGTGTATGCCCACCTGCTGACTCTGTATCTGTCATGATGGTTATTCTTATCACTTGCACAGACTGCCTTTCTACACCGCATTTTTTTGACCATGTACCTTTGTCTTTGCGTTTTTTGTGGTGGTGGGGATGAGGAGGAGGATGATGTTTAGTGATGTGGATGATGAGGATTGTGGGGATGAGGATTGTGGGGGTGAGGAGGAGGATGATGGGGGTAGTGGCAGTGGCAGTGGTTGTTGTCGTAGTGGTGGTGGTGGTAGGGGTTGTTGTTGTTGTTGTTGTTGTGATGTATCCATGCACATTCCTTCCATCTCTATCCTCCTCCATCCCCTACTTTGGCCGAAACAGCCTCAACTGCGCGTCATCAGGCATAATGTTGGCAGGCACCATCCCATTCCCATATTTTATGAGGGCCTGGCCCCGTCTGAGCTTCATTAGCAACTCAAATGAGCGGTCCGACATCATGAATGATTTGATGAGTGCTTTTGCCGTCGCCTCGGACTGCCGGAGGAACATGACCGTGTCACTGTTGACCAGCACGTTACGGGCAGTCTCATTTTCGGTCATATCCTCAATGTTCTGTGTAGCCATCATCATGTTGATGTTGTATTTCCTGCCACGGCGTGAGATATTCTGGATGTACGCCCCTAGCGACTCATGCTGGAGCATCATCCACACCTCATCAAGCATGAATAGTTTGGGGATCGTCTTGGGCATGATCAGCGACTTGCCGAGTGCGTATGCAAGCGACATTTGTGATATGACACGGTGGATGAGTCCGCCTGCCGCCCCCAAGTTCTTCAGGGACAGTACAATCTTGGATGATCGCGGTGGATCGCCTTCCAGCATGGAGCTGAATGGGGGTACGCGGAGGATCTCAAAGAACGGGCTGGATGGGTTATTAGATGACACAGTGGCGGCTGCAGCTGCAGCGGCAGCGGCAGCTGCGGCAGTTGCGGCCATCATCCCTCCTGATGATTCATCACCACCATTGGCTGCACTGCTGCTGCTGCTACCACTGCTATTACTACCACCACCACCGGACCCCTCCGCCGCAGCAGCTACCCTACCTGCCATGCCACGATCCTGCTCCAAACCCACCAATGTATCATAAAACTTTGCAAAGCTTCTCTCCTCAATCTTGTGTGGAAGCATGGATGCGGCCTTCATTGGCAGGACGCGGGCAGTCTCGGGCACGCCTAGGGAATCGCACAGTGTCTCGGTAGCGGCCACCTTGTCCGGGATGAGTTTAAAGACATCAAAGCCCAGCCTCACACCATCCGAATAGTCCAGGTACTCGTACCCCATGTTATCACCAAGGGCCTTGTATTCGCCCTCTGGATCCACTATGAATATGAACGAACCAGGAAACTGCTTCTCAAAAGCGTGAATTATGGTCATGGCAAGCGTGGTCTTGCCTGCTCCGGATGTGGCCACCAGTACGCTGTTGCGGTTTATTCGCTGGTTGATATCCCACATCACAGGGTGCCCAGTGTACATATTCAAACCCAACAATGCACCCCCTTCTTCGTACAGTTCAGAGGTCAGAAACGGGATAAATGCAGGCATCGTGCTCCTGACTGTGAGGAATTTTTGGCCACGCCCACGCAGTAAAGCTTCCTGCCTGTATCGTATGGCTTGTAGTTCTGTCCTATTCTTGTGGTCGGCCTGCTCAAACTCCCGCGCCCTTGTCTCCAACCCACTGCGGCTGCCTGCCAGTATGCCTACCATAACTGACGTAAAGAACATGTTGTCAGTCTTTGCGTTTAGGACTAGTTCGCGCATGGCCGTAATGTCATCTGTCTGGTGCATCCTTTCTGCAGACGACTTTGTGGCCTGGACGGACCTGTGGCTGTTTATGGTCTTGTGATATTTCTCTGGCGGGATGGGGGTGATGAATGTGCGCACAAAGTCGGCCATAGAATATAGATCGTACGCCCATCCTGGTGGCAGGTTGTCCTGTATGTTGGTAAGCGTGTATAGTCTGGCATACATGCCGCCATCCAGTATCACGTGGTCGCTGCTCTCGCGGATAATATCCCATGGACGGGGCTCGGCCTCTGTGAATTCGAATGAATTGGCCCGCATAGGGCCTTCTAGCTCTTCCTCGGATGAGAAGAGTATTTTATCAAGCTTGCACCAGCGAGGAGTCTCATTAAATAGTAATGTGTCGTGGTCTGCTACCATGTCGACTGTCAGCGGCTTTGTAATGCCATTTACCAGGTTTGAAAAGTTTTCCATGAGTACGGCCTTCTCGGATGCTCCCTTGACCTCTGTGTCCGAGGCAAACATCAGGTTCATTGGACGAATCTCCCAGGTGTGCATGGTGCAGATATACTGTTTTATTTTTAAGGCGGGCGCTTTGGCGTGGTGGTGGTGGAGCTAGTGCGGTTGGCAACGACGAACATGATGGTGCCGATGATACCCATGATGATGACAACTATGATAATAATTATTATTATTGTAGAGTCGGTATGTGTTGGTGTAACCACTATGGTGCCTTCCATCCACGGATGAACCAGACAAAAGTAGGGATACTCACCTGCTGTATCTGGTCGCCATTCAAACGATGAATCCGGTAGTAGGAATGATGAATCAAACACGCCGTCGGGGCCGACAGTAGGAAGGCCCGATGTAAACGTGTGTATCCCAGTATCCGTATTTGACATTATCACTACACCGCCTACATCCACGGTTGCCACCATTGGGATAATACATCCTTCTTCTGGTGTCTTTGTACAATCAGGCGAAGAACCAGCGCCGGGTACGGGTGTAATAGTGACTTGAGAAGGGGTCGCCAATGCATGATTGCCCCCTATGCTTATGAGCACTAGAAACAATGCGCCACTGCCAAGAACCAGCCCCACATTCATCACACAGTTACGATGCAGATAATTTATGAATCATATGATGTATGATGAGAACATCACAAAAAGTGCCAAGTTGTAACACACCGATTGCACTTTAGAAAGTCGGTGTGTTACGGTAGGATGGGTTTTAAATCTAGGGCTTTGGCGGGGTTTCCTTTACGCAATCCAGTGACGATTTTATTATCAATGTCTGCCTCTAACATTATTTTAAATTCTCCCTCCAGTATGTGGTTGCCCGTAACGGTTAGGTTTCCTGCATTGAATGTAGTGCTTAACATTTCTAATACTTTTTTCTTGTATGTGGTGTCTGCATTTGTTCCAAGATGTGTGCCCTTTGTTTCATATATTCGAAGCACTCTTTTGTCTTTTTTGTTGAACACTGCCACAAAGTCAGGATATATCCTGTCCTTTTTCCACCCGCGAAGATAGTACTCGTCCTTGGCCTTGGCAATTATTCTGTGCCACCATTCTATTGCCTCTGCTTCATCCAAATATCTGGCAAATCGTTTTTCAGGATCGGTTTTAAAATCATCCTCATATACTTCAGCAAACAAACTCTGTTGTACGTAGGTTCTTTTATCTTCTCTTAGAAATGGGATCCCATCATCAATGTCATATGTTTGTGGCATTTTAAATGTGGTTGCCGACATCTGCATATCAAATTTTATTATTGATCGGTCTATCTTGTCTTTGAATATTGTTTTTGCGTGGAAAATTATCTTTTCTTTTAGACGGTCCAAGAAGATATTTTGAAGATCGGACTCATTTGTACGAATTAACAATGGGGACATATTCAAAGATCTCCAAAACTCCTGTATGATGCGGGCCGCATGCCATGCATTGGGCACCATATCAGACAATATAGCAACCCATTCTGATAATCGCGGCGGGTCTATATTTTTGCCATTCTCAATACTGTCAAATATTTTACCGTCTTTGTTAGTTTCAATATCGATTTTTACACCCGTGCTTTGTCTGTGTTCAAGTGCTTCTTTCTTAATTGAAGAAGGTTCAGTTGTAATGGTATCCCATGGTATGTTAGCTAGTATGTGCTTTTCATAGTCAAGTTCTACCCATTCATCTTTTATGCTGTTTCTATGCGACACTTTAGGCAAATGTATCTCTAGTGCTTCAAATGGCTTGCGGCGCTTTGTTCTTGACTGTTTTGATTTGGACGTATTGGCCGGTCTCTGATAATTTTCAAGATGTCCAAATCCCTCTTCATATAGTCGTCTTTGAACCCACTGTATGACCTCATCGACATTGTCGTGTATGCAGTATACGTAACACTCGTTCAAGGATTCAATGTCTGTGTATTTAATGTCCGGCTGCCTCAGGATGCGTCCTAAAAGCTGTACGTGCTCTCTCTGGCTTTGCATGTTGTCGAGAATCACGAGCATGTAGGCAAACGGACAATCCCACCCCTCCATGAGTGCACTGTGAGTTATAATGTAACGGATCGGAGACTCGCGTGTCATGAGATTTTGTCCCTTCAGATCGTTAACGCTTGAGGTTTTGATCGCTACCTGTTCAACCGGGATGCCGAGTTTATCAGTCAAATATTTCTGTACATCTAAGGCGTGTATGCGTGAATCTTTTTTGTCGTATTTTTTTAGATCAGTAAGTTCAACACGGATAACCATGATCGGTCTGATGTACTTTTCGTGTTTGCGGGCATCGGTGTCCAATTTTTTCAATTGTTTAACTGCCTTGTGTAGTGTGCCCTGCCAGTTAAGTTTGGATGAATCCAACACCACACTCTTTTTTATCATCTGTTCTGCCAGTAGATCTTTTCCAGTGACAGTACACAAAATATTACTATATTCTTCGTTTGGGGTGGCAGTAAGCTCGACCACCAGACTTGGTCCTAAATTATTTACAAACTGTGCCCAAGGGCCGAAATTTTTAGACGCTGCCTTGTGGGCTTCATCTAAGATTATTACCGGACGGCACATTCGAATTACATTTTTGAGACTGGCAGATGGTCTATTCTCAGATATCATATCTAACCCTGGATATTTATTTTTAAATTCTTCAATTATTGACAGTCTTGAATCTGCAGCTGGAAAAAATTCCACAAGAGTTCCGTTGGGCCGGTTCATTTTCAAAAATTCACTGCCTATTTGACGATTTGCGCTTTGTATCGTGAGTGGCATTATGCACAGATTGTTGGCCAGGTCATTTTTTGACAACCGTTGATCTTTTTTTATAATTTTGACTCGGTTTCCAGTAAGTTGGTCGAGCATCTGTCGTATCGGGTGCGTCTTGTCTTTGAGGATGTCCGCTGTTTGTGCTTCTATGGTCTTTGAGGGCATCATCCACAGTATGAGCCCCCGTTGTTTGCGCACACATTGTTTCAAAATGGCAGCTGCAATCCGGGTCTTGCCACCACCCGTCGGAACCTTGATGCATATGTGTGGGATTGAATTGCCGGCATGATCATTGCGTGTTTTCCATTCCTTTTCATCATTTCGTCCTTTACAAAATTCTGCCCAAATTTTTGAAAGATTATGCGTGGTTTTTGCACGTTGTGCAGAGAGGCCGTCTTCACTAATGCCGGCATCTTGCATAATTGCAAGATCTGATTTTGCATGTTTGATTCTGTCCTTGTCCTTTTGCAACAGTCCGTACCAACGATCAAAGTCATCAATCACTGCCTGTTGGTATTCCTTAAGTGGTATTATTAACACCTCCTTGCATAATTGCATCCGGCAGACGACAAAATGTTATTCCGAGTGCTGACAGTTCGTTTTGCGTGGACTCTTTCTCAGGGGCAAACACAATGGCAGTACGTCCCTTTGATGCAATCTGGCGTGTTTTTTGTTCTGTGAGACTCGCGTTTTTTTGCAAGTAGTGGATGTCCGGTTTATACAACAGGTAAAAGTCACGTTCATCCTCAGAATAAAATAATCCATCTTGTCTTACCTTTAGGAGTTTAGTGGTCGATATTCCATATGATTGATACAAGAGAAATGATGCCAGAGTGGAAAAATCAGGCAGTGATTTACCCATTAACATCTTTTCGACGTCTACGGGTTTACCAAGTGTGCAGTATGTGAATGAGCCTCCAAAACCTTTTCTCAACTGTTCATCCTTGGATTTTGGAACACCTTTTATGACTCGGCGGACACGTTCGGCGGTTATTTTATCTGCATAATCTTCAAGTTCAATTAGTATAAATTTACGACCACCTCCATCCTCATTATTCAGTGCCAAAACAGCATGTCCAGTGGTGCCAGATCCTGCAGTACTGTCCAAAATAATGGAATTCTTCTTTGTTCCTATTGTAAAAAGATCTTTTATCAAATCCAAACTTTTTGGATATGAAAATACCGTCGTTCCAAATATTTCCTTAATGAGTAATGTGCCACTTTCTGTTCTATATTTACTATCGTAAAATATTGAACGTTGGCGCTTTCCTGTTCTGCGAAATTTTTCCCATATACCAAACGTACCACTTCGCTTTTTACGACCGATAACATTGTTTGTATTTTTTTCTACTTTCTCTTTGCCCCAACGCCATACCGTCTGAATACCTTCAGTTTTTTCTGGATACGTTTCTACCCACCCGCGTTTAGGAATAACAGAAACAGGGTGAAACCCATTTACATCTGTGTGCCGTATGTCTACGTAAAATGGATAAAAAAGATTGGGTCTATTTTTATCATTAAAATGTTTATTTCTGTTCCTTAATTCTCTTAACTCAAATCCACTATCTGCATCATGCAATGGCAAATCTCCATCATCTATCGAAATCATATCCAATCCAGAATCACATCCCCTGCCGTACACCAGTACGTAATCGTGTGTTCGTGCTATTCCTCCATAATCCCTACCCCCCGGATTACTATTCACTACAATTGTTGCTATGTGATTTCTTTCTTCAAAAATTTCATCCAGCATTGATTTCAAACGTGATTGTTCATTGTCATCAATCGACACAAATATGACCCCTCTTCTGCTAACAACTCTTTGAGCAGTTCTAATCTTGGCCACATCATACAACACCACTTATCATGTCGTTCCAGATCTTCTGAACCTACTGTTTTGTTTAGCCATTCTCTGAATGTGGGGTGACTTACATTGTCATTATATATCCAGTTTTCATTCCCGATGTTGTATAATGGGTCAATGTAGATACAATCTATCTTCCTGGCATACTTTGGCAACAGTGCTTTAAGAGCTTCCAGATTGTCACCGTGGATTATCAGATTATCATCCAGTGGATTCTTTTTGTTATGATTTAGGGATTTTTTGGGCTCAATCTCGATATTCCTATATGGAATTTGAAGATGATGAGCCTGTATCAATTCCTTATAGGCAAACTGAATGGTGGTCAGAAACCCACCACCTCAAAAAAATGATTGATATGGACGTTTTCAAAAAACACATATGAAATTATGATGTTATTATTTAAATCAAAAAAGATGGCATAAAGGCGGATACAGTTTATCTCAGTATAGAGTCTTTGGAGAGTCTTTGGAGAGTCTTTGGAGAGTCTTTGGAGAGTCTTTGGAGAGTCTTTGGAGAGTCTTTGGAGAGTAGTGAGTCTAGTGCACGGGGATTATTTTCCCGCCAAATATTAGTCAACTCATTTCCCAGCATCATAAATCATTGATTGGGAATTATTTAACGTATATTAGCTTTTGATATTATGTTTGGCACAACTTCAACAAACATAATTTTGACGCAATTCAGAGTTTTCCTTTCAATTCCATTTTATAGTCTTGCAGGTTTTTTATTTTCTGTACGTGGTCAGGTCGTGCCTACAATGATGTGTAATACTATCAAAAGACCATATCTGTGCCTGAATCAAAAAATATTTCCAGACAACCTGACCACGTATCTTTTTTTCTTTTTTTTTTGTTATGCATGCAAGCAGGATCATTTTTTGCCTTGGGATCCTTTTCGTTTTTTTTTTTCCATCTTGCGCAAACGGTTTTTTGATACGTTTGGGAGGAATTTTTTCTTCACACGGTTAATAACACCATCCCCTATAGCTCTATCGGTGAAATTCTGGATGTTAATTCAATCGCCTATACAATCTTTAATTATGCCCCAAACAAACCGCGTCTGTGACCTATGATTATGACAGTGGTCGAGTCAGGTTGAAAGAACTTGTAGCGCGCTTCTCAAACGGCATAGACCGATACAAAAATCCCACATATGACGAAACGTCCGTACGGAACGAGTTCATAGACAAATTCTTCGAATGCTTCGGCTGGGATGTCAGCAATGAAGCGGGGGTCATGGACGAATTTAAAGACGTAGAGAAGGAGTACAGCTTGGTTATAGAAGACAGTAGAACGAAGAGGCCGGATTACGCGTTCAAGTTTGGCGGTGCAGTACAGTTTTTTGCAGAGGCAAAAAAGCCCTCTGAGAACATAAAGGACAACCCGAAACATGCGTCACAGCTGAAAAAATACGCATTCAACAAAAAGATACCAATCTCACTATTGACCGACTTTGAGGAGCTCGGTGTGTACTACTGCCACAGGCGTCCCGATACAGCCGAAGATCCGCAAGTGGGACGGATCGGCTACTACAAGTACGACCGTAACACATCGCCATTATGAAGTGGTTTTTTGAGGCCAAAATCAGCTCACCAAGAGAAGGCAAATCTCGATGCGCGTGTAGTCGTGACGGTCGCCACGGCTCAGATATGGGTGTGGTGGATGTAGATATGGGTGTGGTGGATGTAGATGCATAAAATGTTGCACGAACCGCCTCAGGCGGCCATGGTTGTGATGGTAGTTGTGGCATGAGCTATGCGTTTTTTCGGAATGTCGTCTATCCTTCCGGCTAAATAGTCGCGGACAAACTCGTAAAAGTTGACGCCGCGCTTCTTGCATGTCTCGTGGATGCTCATGGTCACGGCAGTCCTCTTGGCGCCCTTTTCTGTCCTGCTCCCGTACAGTACCTTGCGGGCCTCTGCAAACCTGCGCAGCGCCTGCTCGCTGACGTTGTTGTGATAGTCCACACCCTCATGCTCTATGAACGTAAAGAGTGAATCGACCTCCCTCTTTAGGCGCTTTGCGTATCTCTTGCAGTCCTTGTCCGTATGGTCCTTGTTTATCAACCGGTGCACCCTACTCTTGAGCTTCTGCACAGACTGTTTCTGATCCTCAGCAGAGTCCCTGCAGTCAGTCTTTCTGGGCTCTATGGCATCCTTGAGTATTTTATACAACGTCCTGAAGAATCTGACAAACTTTTTGCTCTTGTTCTTCTCGAGTGTCCTGTACATGTCGCGCAAGTAGTGCAGCAGGCACTTTTGGTGCTTGCTACCCACGTAGTTCCACGGGCCCCACGAGTCACTCACGATGGTTCCTGTGAATCCTTTCAGCACATCCATGGGTACGGTCCTGCCTCTTGATTTGTCTATGACGAATATGCTCGACATGCTGCTGACAAACACCCAGACCCACCTGCGTATGCCGTTGACAAACCAGCTCGTCTCGTCGCCGTAAATCTCCCTGTACCTTTTGAGCGCCTTTTTGAGCTTGTCGTACAGCGGTTCAAGCTCACGGGCTACCACGTCGCAAAAGTGGTTCAGTGTGGACGTGGAGATGCTGATACCATAAAACATGTGGAGCATGTCTCTGATCTTGCCAAATGACACGTTAGAACACTTCATGGTTATCACCATGGCCATGATGTTTGTCCCGAAATGCTCCCCGGCAAGCACGCCGTCAAGGTACGGGGTGACCTGCTTGTTGCAGCCCCTGCAGAACCTTCTTGAGACACACCATTTGGTGACCGTCCACTTGAACTCGATCAGGTCCTCGGACAGCCGCTCGTATTCTCCGGTGGGCTTCGAGAGCTCCGCGCCGCAGTTGGGGCACTTGGTCTGGTCGGCCTGCCTGATGTCGTTTACGGTGGGCGGGATCCTGTGCGACGGCCGCTTCGTGCCGTCGTTCTTGTCGACGCTCCTAATCTGTGGATACCCCTTCATCTCCCTCACGTTGTAGCTTCTGTGGTTGTGCCCGCGTCCGGAGCCGTGCTTTTTTTCCTTTCCAGCTACTACCTGCTTGTTGTCCCCGCGCAGCTGCTCGAGCTCCTTGTGCATCACCCCATTCTCCTCGCGCAGCTGCTCGAGCTCTTCGCGCAGTTGCCTGTTTTCCTCCAACACTCGTTCCATCATCTCCCGCGTCTGCTCACTCTCTTTGTCTCTGACATTTGTCGCCTCTTCAAAGCACTTGAGAAGGTATTTCACGCTGGGATGGTTCCAGTCCACCTTTGAGGGATCCATGGCATATACTCTATCCAGGAAATAAAATACATACATGTCTACAAAAGAACACCAAATGCTCAAAAACATTAACTACAACTCTCTGCGTTGTTTCTGCCACCCGCTCGTGTTTACTGTGATGGTGTAGTTGGAAGTTCGGTGGGCCCTAATGCCCCAAATTCCACTTCATAATGGCGATGTGTTACGTACGACCAATATGCCGAAAAGTTTGATGAATTGTGGAATCTGTTTTCCAAGAATTCCGTACTGCGCGGGAGTATAGACAAGTACGCGAAGAAGGGCGCATACCGTGCAGGCACCAAACCGGTAAACAAGGTGTTTCTGAAAGACATCCAAGGGTGGCGAGAAGTTTTGGCGAAGGAGATTGCCACATCGAACAAGCATCTCTGTGTGGACGAGCTCAACTACTGTGTGGAGAAGGTGTTGGACCGAGTTTTGTTCTTGCGCATATGTGAGGATCGCTACATGGAACCATACGAAAGCTTGAAACGTGCGGCCGCCAAGCCGGGGGTGTATGCAGCGTTGTGCGACATGTTCGACGAAGCAGATGTCAAGTACAACAGCGGTCTGTTTAATTTTACAAAAGGCATATTGACAAAAACTATAATGATCAAGGATTCCACACTACGCCGCATTATAAACCACTTGTATCCTCCCCTGTCCCCATATGATTTCTCGATTTTGAGTGTTGAGATACTCGGTCAGGTATACGAAGAATTTTTGGGACAAACGATAGTTCTTACTAATAAAAACAAGATCCGGGTCGAGGACAAGCCAGAAACCAAGATTGCAGGTGGTGTGTTCTATACACCGGAGTTCGTCGTAGACTACATAGTCAAGAACACGGTGGGAAGACTAGTCCGCAACAAGTCACCTTTGCAGATGGAGAGGATATGCGTCATTGATCCTGCGTGTGGTTCGGGAACGTTTCTGGTGCGCGCGTATTCCGCATTTTTGCAAAGACACCTACAATACTACTCTGACAGAGCGACCAATGACAAACACCCAAATGAAATTTACAAACGCAAAGACGGCACATGGTTCCTTACCACCGAGATCAGAAAACGGATACTGCTTAACAGTATCTACGGGCTAGACATAGATCCATACGCGGTGGAGATAACCAAGCTCAGCCTGCTACTGAAGGTGCTCGAGAATGAATCCAATGAATCTGTCAACAAGCAAATGAAGATGTTCAGGCAGAAAGCACTGCCCGACCTAGAGAAGAACATACTGTGTGGAAATACACTGATAGACTATTCCATACGTCGCAAACTCAACGATGCTGAAATCAAGAAGATCCGGCCATTCGACTGGCGTACGGGGGGGTTCGGCCACATACTAGATTCGGGCGGATTCAACGCGGTAATTGGAAACCCACCTTACGTCAGAGTGCAGAGAATGGACAAGAAGCAGCGAGACTATTTTGTGGAAAAATACTCAACGCCGACAGGCACCTATGACATATACCAATTATTCGTAGAGGTCGGACTGGGACGACTGCTGTCTAAATCTGGGCTGATGAGTTTTATCATGCCGCACAAGTTCTTTACAGGTGACGCCGGTTCAAGCTTGCGTAAATACATAGGCTCAAAGAAAGCCGTAAGGGAGATAATACACTTTGGAACCAACCAAGTATTTGACGGCCCCACCACCTACACATGCATACTTTCACTCTCTGGACGTCACAACGATGAATTCGACTACAAACGATTCGCACTGGGTGACAATTTTAGAAACCTGATCGATATAGACTTTGACAGTGTAAGGTACACAGAGATTGGCGAATCTGATTGGAACTTTCATACAAAGCGCGCGTTTGGAATCATCGACAAGATCCGAAAACAAGGCCACACATTCGGAGAAATAACACATAGGCTGTTCAAAGGATCATTCACAGGCAACGACGCGGTTTTTGTGCTGGATCAGACAATGCAAAAAGGTGACATCACAAGTGCATACTCAAAGGCGAGCAACGGACCGGTAGAGATAGAAACGGACATACTGCGTCCCTTTGTGCACGGGGAAGATGTACGAAAGTACCTGCCGCATAAAACGTCCAAGGTTCTGTTGTTTCCATACGGCAAAAATGACGACAAATGGGACTTAATCCCCTATAAAACACTCTGTGAAAAATATCCCAATGCGCTTGCCTACCTAAAATCTCACAAAAAGGTATTGTTGAATAGAAAGGGCAGCATAAAAAGCAATGAGTTCTACAAGTATTCAGCGGCCCGAAGCCTTACGTTCTATCCACATTCCAAGATCATGATTCCTGACATGTTGGTCAGCAACAGAATAGGCATTGATGTAGAGGGAACACTATACCATAACGCCAACGTTCACAGCGTTGCCTTCAACGACAAAGTAAGCGAAAATGACCCGTATTTTTACTTAGGAGTGTTAAATTCCCAACTGTTTTGGTTTTTTATAAAAAACACGAGCACATCCATAAGGGGCGATGCATATAGACTCCTGCCACAACTGCTCAAAACATTTGCATTCCCACTGATAACGGAAGAAAAAAGAAAATACCATGATGCCATAGCCGACAATGTAAGGCAGATCATACATCTAATGAGTCTAGTCGAGCAGACCACCCTGGAGATTGACAAAAATACGTTCAACATGCAAATAGTCGACATAGAGAAAGAAAACGACAACATTGTGTGTGATGTGTATGGCATTGACAAGAAGGAAAGGTCGTTTGTTGGATGAATGTCATGTTGACCTGACGGTAAGTAAAAATCAGAGGCTGCAAGCCCCCCCATCTACCACCAGTTATTCTTCCAAGCTAGGCAAGAATCGATCTTTTTCTAGTTTTTGCGGTCCGTTCTACATTGTCTCGAGTAAATCCAACATCTGGCCACGGTTCTGGGCAGGTATCCATTCATGCCCCCCATCCACGGATTGCGAGGGCATGGTTCGTCCATTCTGTTGACGACTCTGACCACCGCCGTCGTGGCCAGAATCAGGCTGGGAAGGTATCCCTGAACCAGTTCAAATGATCGTTGGTCTCTTTTTTTGGTCTCTGTTATTGATGTACATTGGATATTTCATCTAATGATGCGCATGCCCAAAAAAATCTACATTACGTGCCAAATTATGTAGACAATCTTGTGTGGTATAGTGAGCGAATTTGGCATATGGGGGCATATACCTGTAGGACACACCCTTTAGAAGCGAAACGATTACAAAATGATTAAAACTACAAGTGGTCATGGGTATTGTGTCACGCAGTACTGATTCATTCACGTTTATCGACTTGTTTGCAGGTATAGGGGGCATGAGGCTGGCCTTTGAACGGGCAGGAGGCAGATGTGTTTACACTTCAGAATGGAACAAGTTTTCTGCGCAGACGTACGAGGTCAATTTCGGGGACCGCCCCACTGGAGACGTTACAAAGATCGATGCCTCGGATATTCCAGATCATGATGTGCTGGTTGCCGGGTTTCCGTGCCAGCCCTTCTCTATAGCCGGGGTCTCCAAGAAGCGCAGCCTAAACATGCCGGACGGATTTGATGACAAGACCCAGGGAACACTGTTTTTTGATGTGGCAAGAATCATACGCAGAAAGAAGCCTGCCGCGTTTCTGCTTGAGAATGTCAAGAACCTAAAATCCCACGACGGTGGTAACACATTCAGGGTCATCACAGACACGCTCCAAAAGATGGGGTATAACATACGTCACAAGGTGATTGATGCCAAAGTAGTTGTACCGCAACACCGGGAGAGAATCTTCATAGTGGGTTTCGACAGACAGACAAATTTCCAGTTTCCCAGTATGCCGGACATGCAGCCAAAGTTCAGGAACATACTTGATAAACGCGTTCCAGACAAATACACGTTAAGCAATGGGGGGTGGAACGCCCTTAAGAGACATGCACTCAACAGTAGGAAGAAGAACAACGGGTTCGGCTATGGGCTTACAGACAGGAACGGAATATCACGTACACTCAGTGCAAGATACTACAAGGATGGATCGGAGATACTGATAGAACAGAAGAACAAAAATCCCCGCAGACTCACCCCGCGGGAGTGTGCCAGATTGATGGGATTTCCAGATGACTTTGTGATACCGGTGTCAGACAACCAAGCATACAGGCAGTTCGGAAATGCTGTCGTTCCGACCGTGGTGGAAAAGATAGCAGATGAGATTGTGTCAGGTATAAACCGGAAGATGGGCACGCCGACAAATCTAGGACAGAAAAAAATGATTGTGCACTAGCCGGTTCAATTTGCTTAAAGGTGTGAGGCCTCAGATGACGAGTCATTACGACACATCGAGGATTGTTCCAAAAAGAATTGTGGATATGATGTGGAGTCCTTTGACCGAAAGATAGAGGTGAAGTCACACAGAAAATCAGGCAGCGTAATGATTACAAATCACAAATGGAAGACTGCCCAACGCCTACAGGGGGATGAATACTGCATTGTGTGGTGGAAGATGTCTGAAGACCCACGCATAGTCAAAATACAAAACCCAGCTGAAAGATACATTGATTCAATAAAAGTATGGGGTCAGGTCGTGCCTAATGATGTGTAATACTATCAAAAGACCATATCTGTGCCTGCACCAAAAAATATTTCCAGACAACCTGATCACGTATGATGTATGAAACAAACGGATTCAAGGACCGGTTCAACACCTATTCCATCATTGGTTGTCATGTGGTCTGATTTTTCTCAGCATTGCATCTACTTTCATACAATAGTGGTATAGAGTAATATGATGTGGGAAATTGATAATTAGAGTAAGGCCTATCAAGGAATGATAATTTGACTGATTCAACACTTAACAAAAATAAACCAGGGCAAAAAACAACCATGAATAGTTTTGGTGGTACACAGAGAATTGGTCATGATTCTACCGAGTTTTACAAGAGGAAAATGTTTTCAGAAATAGAGACAGACAATATTGAAGTAGAAAACAATGTAGGCAAAAGCCTCAATAATGTTTTGTGCAAAGACAGTAGAAAAATGACAGACATACCTGATTCCAGTGTTCATTTGATGGTAACCTCACCGCCATATAATGTAGGTAAGGATTATGATTATGACCTTGATTTAGATGAATTTATAGAAATGTTGGATGCTGTTTTTGCAGAGACATACAGGGTTTTGGTCAATGGAGGCAGGGTCTGCATTAACATAGCAAACGTTGGGCGTAAGCCATACATTCCATATCATAAATTCATCATTGACTCCATGACACGTCATGGTTTTCTTATGAGAGGCGAAATAATCTGGCAAAAAGGATCAGGTGCTGGCACATCCACGGCCTGGGGGTCTTGGCGTTCAGCTTCCAATCCCGTATTACGAGATACGCATGAATACATTCTAATCTTCTCAAAAGGCAAATTTGGAAGAACAAAAGGGGACAGGCAAAACACCATTACAAAAGATGAGTTTTTGGAATTTACAAAAAGCGTATGGAATTTTAATACGGAAAGTGCAAGAAAAGTAGGACATCCTGCACCATTCCCTGTCGAGCTTCCTTACCGATGTATTCAGATGTATTCGTTCAGAGGAGATGTCGTCCTTGACCCTTTCTGTGGCTCTGGCACCACTGCAATAGCTTCCATATTGTCAGATAGGAATTACATTATGATTGATAACAACCAAGACTACGTAAGAATTGCCAGGGACAGAATAAGACAGCATCAGGATTAGTTTTTCCAATATGTGTCTCATTTTTCATAAATAATATCTATTTTGATACAAACAACATCCCTAAACCACTTGATCGTTATTTTTGTGGTATTATGATTCTCCAGCATTGAAGACACCCACGCCTCACTATCACCAAGTACAGGGAAGGTGTCAGAATCTGATTTTCTGGGGAGTATAGAGATCCACAAAATATCTTTTGTGGGCACTCATGGTTATAAACTTCCAGGGTGTAAAACAAGTGTGACGGTTCAACTAGATTGGTAATGATGACGGCTTGAAAAGCCGCTGTGGTAACTCACTCGTGGGTTCAAATCCCACACCCGTCGTTTATTTTTTGTTCAATATAAGTAGTAGGATACCATAACACGAATGTTTAACCACGCCCCCCACACGTGGAGATATTCCAACACATCATAAAGAATCTAGCAGAGTATTGCACTATCGTGGTATTGTCTGGCAGTGACCATCGGTTCGTTTGACAATTCAAGCCTCATGGTGGCAATCAAATCGTCAGGTACATCCAGTGCCTGTTCAACTGCCTTGTCCAACCCCCCACGCGCGCTAGTGGGCCGCCCAAGCAACCCCAGATTCTGGTCTGCAAATTTCTCGTAAGCGGTGGTCAGTATGTCAATTCTTTTTGTAGTATTATTATTGAGTATAGGAACCGGTATTGTTTGGACATTGTCCACGCCCCAGCGCGGATATGAAAGTTTCTTGGACGTACGGACGCCCAGCATGGCAATGATGCCCAGAGTTGAATTGAGGTATACGGCCATGGCCTTTGACCATTCACCGGCGTCACATCCTAACTCTGGCTTTGGTACAAACGAATGCCATGCCGAGCTGATAAATCCACTATCAGTAGTTACAGCAAAGACCCGGGCCAAATCAATCTGCACTTTCTCAGTTATGTGTAACAGCCCGCGCCTGTTCCAGGCATCATCAGCATGTTTCTTCCACGTTTGGTCTGTGTAATTTTTTGTAGTGTTTATGTTGCGTATAAGGTACGAATCTGGAACCGCATGTATGGTTTCAGTCTGGCTGGTTTTGTGTGTCCATTTGGTTGGCCATGCAGCGGCAGCAGGAGAAGGAGGGGAGTGGCCCGCAAGGTAAGATTTGGAGCTGCTAAACAGCTGGCGTACCCCTCGTGGCCCCTCATTTTCCCTAACGAGATCGCCAAGACAAGCTGTTTCAAACAGTACACCATCACGCATCTGCATGAATGGTACGTGGTCAGGTTGTCTGGGAAGATTTTTTGATTCAGGCACGGATCTAAGGTCTTTTGATAGTATTACACATCATTCTGGGCACGACCTGACCACATACCATGAATGTATGGACAAGAAGATTTGAGTAGAATTGCGTGGCGGTCCAATCTCCTTTTTTCATGTATTTGTTTGGCCACTCCAAGATGTTGCAATGCGCCGGGGTCTCTCCGCAGTTTAGGGCCTGCGCACAATGGATTGCATCAGCTTCATTCGTGGGGTTTACCGCAAGCTTGACTATTTTTGTGTGATCTTTTTGCGGACCGCGCCTAGCTACTAGCAAGAATTCATTAATGTTGGTATTCTCTGAAAACCAGATGCGCTGCGGATCAAATGATGTTATGTAGACAATCTTGTGTGACACAGCGGGCGAATTTGGCATATGGGGGCATATACCTGTAGGACACGCCCGTTTTCACTTGTAAATATTTATATGACTTCCATGAAATCATGAAATCATAATGGCAAGTCAAAGCAAGTCAAAGCAAAGCAAGTTGGAAGATATGATCGTACAGACAGAGTGGACGGAAAAGGATACCGACATAGTGGTTCAGTCTAGCATCTATGAAGAACTTGGCTTGAAGCCAAAGTATGAACTGGATTAGTCAAAAATGTGTGCCACAAAGACACGATTTAAGATGGTGTATTTAACACAATTTCATTACAGATATGATGTTCTTCAGAATGATGCAGACAAGAGGGACATTCGTAATTACGCAATACAGATCGCAAATCATCTAGATCCGGAAAACATAGGGGGCTGCGTGCAATGCACTGATGGTGTCTCCACAAAATTGGCATTCAACACAGGCTGGGTCATTATTTATAAAAAGAAAGGCTCTGAGATACACTTTCTGTCTTTCTATAAGGAGAAGGTGAACTAATTTCCATCTACAGGTGTTGTAAATCTCATAAAAGTAATGGTCTCTTGGAAATCAATCAACGTTGTTTCCCAATTCTGTCTGCGGGCATCAAGCCCTGCGGCCTCGCGGCGGTGCAGACTCTAATTTGATCAATAAAATCTGGCCAAGCACAAGGAACTCATGTGTGCTGAAATGCATATGACAAAAAAGACATGGTAAACACAACATTAGTGTGCCTTGCAGGCGCCAGTGTCGGTTAGTAATGTCGGTATTTGATAGTCATGATCCGGCTCTGTTCTCGGTGCGTATCGTTCTGTAAAGGGTCAACCCGTACCATATCAGCATCACCATCATCACCATCCTCATAGGCACCACCATCATCACCATCCTCATAGGCACCACCATCATCACCATCCTCATAGGCACCATCCTCATCATCACACCACCCTCAAAAACCAGTAAACCCAAACACTTCAGAGATGGGTTTGGATACTGTCTGCGGTGGTTGTTTTCCATTATCACCATCACCATCACCACCATCATCACCACCACCATCCGGCTTTCGCAGGTGTTCGCGGTACCTGTACGGGCCAACAAGAAGAGACATTGCACCAAAGAAGCCCTCTTCCCCCTTGCCTGCTGCATGGCGCGCCAGCATCTTCTTCAACCCCTCTCCCCCGTCTGTCGCACTAAAATCGACGTCCAGGTTATACTCTCCCCACATTTTCACGGTACATTCTGGCCTGTCAAACTCAAAGTCGTCTAGGAGGCCGATTCCCCCGCTGTCAAGAAGAAACTTTGCGCGGCGCAGCCTCTCAGATACCGGCGGCTTGTTGACCTTGTGTATGGCGCAATGATGGTCATACTGCCTGGGGGTGCAATAATATACATAGCCGCTACCTACCACGGTGTACCTGAGGGCTTCGGTGGTCAGCACCGTGGTCGACCTGAACCGCTCCATGACTTGCTGTATGTCATCCTCGCGAAGCACGGGCAGGAAGGTACCTCTCTCGTCAAGCCTGACGTGGTATAATGTCTGGCCATCCCTCCTGCTTTTTTGAAAAGGTAACATACTCTCTGCGTCGCCGAAGATCATGCGCACCGACGGCCAACCCCACCACTTATCCACCCTCTCTGATTTGAACCCCCATACCCTCCTGCCACAGACGTTCTGTGATGCATCAGGATCGGTGTCTGCCCATTTCTCCATATAGGGGAGCATGTCCCCAAACACATACCACATATCAGCCTCCTTGTCAAACCAGCAGTTGTTGTAGACTTGATCATCGGGGATGCCCTCTGGCTTTTCAAACTTTCCGAGAATTGATGAATGCCTGTCGCGTGTCTTGATGGCATAGTGTATATCTTCAAAGTTTATCACTGCCTTCCTCCCCGAGGGGCCGATGCGGCGCCCGCGATGGTTGTCAGTAACGTGCAGAAGATACTCCAAATACTTTGGATCATATTCATCGCGGACATCAGGGGCAGCGTTGGTTTTGCACCACTCATCATACAACATCTCTATGCGCCGATCAGCTGATCTCAAGGACAGCACGCTATACACCTCGTCCACGACGCGCGCAGTATTTTCTGTAAATATTGTGTCATACCCAGATAATTGTTCTGCTGATGGGGCATCCATGATGCGTGGGTCATACTCTGCAAATTTGGGATGCCCCACTGCCTCCTTGAGATCTTTGATCCTGCCAACAATCTCTTTGTATTGGGAGGATTCTGTCATCTTTTTGAGATCTGATGTTGTGGTGCACCCATCCTCCATCTGCTTGATTGTATCCTTGCACTTTTTGAGGTCTTCATCTCGTTTGCGCACCATTGCGCATATCCTGACGGCTTGATTCCTATCCTGTTGCTCCTCTTTGGATATGTGTGATATTACCTCCGTATCAATGGACAAGAGCTTGCAGGCTAGGATGAGGAGCCTGTCACATCCTGCAAACCACTCTACGGTGTATCCGTACATCTTTACGGCATACCGTTGCAGATACTCGGTAAGATCCGGCATATGCTCGCAGGCGGCCGCATACAACTCTTCATTTGACATCCCGGAAAAAAAGTGATCAAGCTCTGCGAACCGAAAGCCCATCTTGTTCCGGTATGCAGATATGGTGTTAGTTATCATAGTTATGGTCTGCGGGCAACCCACCCCGGACGGCATGTGAAAGTCCAGCTTGAACTCTTTTGATTTTTCCCGGCCTGTTGTTTGTTGGACTGCCTCCCGCCAGACAATACGGACGCGATCACGCTTTACCTGTGTTACAAGCGAGACGATATCATAGGGTATGTCGCACTCTATGCCCGTACTAGTCTCAAACGCCACGCCGGTGCTGGTTATGTATAATATCCCTTTTCCCTGCTTTGAGTCCGTGTCGGGTATGGCATGTACAATGTCCTCCCCCGGCTTCAGTAACAGCATCCCATGTGTGTTCTTGCCCCAAGTGGAGAGGGTGTCATGCTCTTGAAGTATGTTGTGGCACACCTGGGTGGCCGAGTACTGTGGCTTGTCCATGGTGTGCTCTACATACATGCGCATGTTGGCAGCATTACGGAATTGGATTCTTATCTTGTCCTTTTTGATTGGAATTATTGCCCTCACATCCGAGAGCGGGATCACCAGTTCTGTGAGATCTTTGTGGCTTATGGTCAGCTTGTGTGATGTGACGGTCATCAGATACTTTTTTTTCAGTGGTATGGTAGCGATTGTGTGCTCGTTGGGCGTTCGCGGTGGGATTGCCATGGTCATCTTTGTAGGCCGCCTCCTCCTGCAGTGAGTGTGGGTGGTGTGACTACTGTCATTACTAACGCTTCTTTTTCTTTTTCTTTTTCTTCTTCTTTCATGCGTCTCATACATGCAATAAGGCAAGGTTGGTTATAATAGATCATGACCACAGTCGTAAATCCTTAAAAAATAGGGATAGCCGCACCTGGAATCGTGGTGGTGGTAGTAGCAATGGTGTATGTCTACCATCATCATCATCATCATGGCCGGCAGCAGATATGGGAGAGTACAAAGCATGCACGCCGTAGGTCAGGAGAATAGTGGTGGTGGAGGTGGAGGTGGTGGTGGTGGTGGTGGTGGTGGTGGTGGAGCACCTACTCCTGTCGGACAGATATTGCCGTGGTTGTTTAGATCATCCGGGCCGTTGTGGGCTAGGTGTGTGGGGGGGATCATACATGATGATGGTGTTTACATCGTGTTCGCGAGTTGTTGTGGTTGTTGTTGTTGTTGTTGTTGCTATGGCTAATCCGAGTCGTCTTCGGACGATTTCTTGCTTTTCCGCAGCCCTGGACGACGCGCCATGTCCTCCTCTGATGCCACACCATAGTCGTCTTCGGACGATGTCTGGCTGCCTGTACTCCCGCCTCCCATTGGAGGTCCGGATGATTTTCCTTCATATGTGTCACCCTCCATTCCTTTTGGACGGGCAGAAGCTGTTGTCTCTGTTGCCCTTGTCAGGTTGCGATCAATGCGTTTTTGTATCTCTGGGTCCTCCGTATTTGTCCGTGGCAGGGCTCCTTCAGTGGGCGGTGGGTGTGACCTCTGCGGGACCGGAGGCGGTGTGCCTGCCTTTTGGGAGGGGCCTTCCGCACTGGGTGCCCGTGTGTAAAATTCGGATTGTACAGCCCCATCCCCGACCGCGCCTACGCGTGATGAGACTGGCAGTCCGGAGGAGAGCGACATACCAGTATTACCAACAGCTGCAGCAGAACTCGGGACAGGAGTGTATACAGATAGGGGTAGATCATCTTGTCCAGATTCTTGGGGCACACCATGACGAAGTGTGCCGGTGGGGGCGCCGGTGAGCGATGCGCCGGTGGGGATATAGCTGTCTGCAGCAGTAGATCCTCGCCCTCCAAAGCTAAATAATTCCCTTATTCTGGATCCTCTACTACTCTGTCCTGCCTGGGCTGCACCGGGTATATGCGACGGTATATTCTCACGCGTACCCTCACGCGTTTCCCTGTGCACATCTGTAAATGCATTACTGCCTGCGGGGCCTCCGCCTGCCTTCATACCAGGCGATACGCTTCCGCCTAGGTGACTAGACCCCGCCGAGATATCAGATGTAATGCCGCCCATCGAGCCGCCCATGCCCCCCCGAGCGGCACCTGCCATTAATCCGGCCATCCCGCCACCACCCTGGGCCATGGCGGAGCCCGCTCCGGATATCATGCCTCTGGCGGCGCCCGACACGGCCGTTATCCCACCAATAGTGCCGGTCATGACCATGGATGAAGCCTGCTGGGCGAATGAACCCAGTATGGGCGCAAACATGACGGGGATCATGACGGCCAGCAGCAGTGTGGCCATGGCGTGCGTCCAAAAGCCGTAGCGCTCTTTGCCTATGCTCCCAAGCTGGAGGGCGCCCTCTTCGTCCAGCTCTTGTTCCATCTGGTAGAGGTTGGACGAACCCGCAAGTATGATCAGTGAGCCGAATATGGGCGTCAGGACGAGTGGAACCCACGCTGTGAGTAGTGTCTTGGAGATGGAATCGATATAGAAGAATGGGAACGACCTGAGTACCAAAAGCAAAGGCATGGCAATAACAATGACATCCACCAACAGATAACGGACAGCGCCTATCATTGATGCCATTGTGGCCAAAAAGAACAGCATGGATATTTTGGAGACGCCAGTAAACATGGTGCTAAACACCTCCTCGCCAAACGATTCGGCATGTGCGGCAAGCCCAGAAAGGAATCCCTGGACAGTACCATCGTCTGCCGCGATCTCGACGCTGGTGCCGTGCAGGGCTGCGTTGAACAGATAATCGATACGCAGATCAGGAAGGCAGACGTCTTTGGCTTTATCAGCAGAGGCCCGATATAATGTGCTGGTGGCCGTCATGCTGTCATGGATTTCGTTGTTGGTGTCCATTAGACTCACTATATACCGGTCTGATGCGGACACTGCACAAGGGTTGGTCTCATCACCAGAATATGCAGGGTTGAGCATGAATATTGCCGCATCCTCGACTCCCTGTGAGGCATCATCCCACATGTATGGGAATATGGCAAGCAGTATCATGCCACCTGCGGCGCTCAAAAACACTTTTTTTATCGTATCATTACTGACTAGCTGCACCTGCTTGAGTAACAAAAGAAACGCCACCAGCACAAATACAAGTATGAAGAATATGTTTGCGATATCGCGCAAGAATGAAAACGTCATAAACGAGTCGTTGCCCATCTCGTGGCCCGTAGTGCTATCGACGTAAAAATCAAAGTCCGGAATGGCCGTGACAATATCCACATAGTCTGCCTGGATGCCGCCTATCATGATCGTCATGGCTCCTACCATCGCGAGTATTGATCCGACAGTCGACAACATCAGGATCAGGGCATCTGCGCCGAGGATGCCGGAGAGTGGGGTGTTTAGAATCCTGCAGGTCTTTTTGGCGGCTTTTGTTACTGCTGCTGCTACTGTCGTCGTCGTTGTTGTTGACATGGAACAAGGGAAGTGGTGATGTGGCATCTGCCGCTTCTTCCCTACTCCCCTGTTATTTGACAAATCTTACCTCCATGTCATATATGGTCTGATCATCGCCCTTCCTGCGTACCGTCACCCTCTTGGCACCATACTCTGCCACCATGATGGTACAGGTCACCTTGCCCTTGCGCCCGGTTACCGTGGAAGATATTATCGTGTCGCCCAAGGATACGGTAACAGGCACGAACTGCTGCGTCTCAGAGGTGCGCAGCGTCAGGGTGTGGGGGGTTTCAAGATCATGTACGGTTACCTCTTCGGTGCGGTCATTGTCACCATTTTGGCCGATACTGTCATTATTTTTATCATCATCATTATCATTATCATTACTACTGCCACTACTACCCCTACTGCCACTACTACTACCACCAGCTCCCCCCCTAGAGCTGCCCTGGCCACCATAACTATACAACATGCCTCCACCGGCATACATTGGACCGCCCTTGGTCTTGCTTGTCTTTTTGGCTTTGTCTTTACGGGGCCTCATGTAAAATAGGATTGCATCAATGAGTCTCTGTTCTGGCGGGATGAGTCTGAATGGGTATAATCCGAGCACCATGAAGGTAATCCCTATGATAAATGACTGCGCAGACCCCTCCCTCATACCGGATACTAGGGATATGGCGCCTATGACGATGTAAAATATCTCGCGCGGGGAGAACTTTATCACGCCTGCGTCCACAAACTTTACCAGCGCCATATTGCGCGAAGCCACCGAGTATACCCGCATACAGTATATGTTCAGATTTGTATTAAACGGGTGAAATGATGGTGGTTGGAAGTTAGAGGGGGGTGTCAGGGCACTGATTCAGATTCAAAGTCACGAACCGTACGCAAAGTCCACTATTCGTCGCCAAAAATACACCGTGGCCGACCCCGTTACGCCCCCTATCAGCACCACTACTACCCAAGAATCCAAGGAATATTGTACATTATCAGGAGACCAGCTAAGCCCGCTTACAAGCACGATGGTATACACTGCAAAATAGTTGATTAGTACCGCATTTGACAGCCATTTGCACGCATACTTTTTTTTCTTTTCCTTGATCCGCATTTCCTGAAGATACATCTCGTTTTTCTTTATCCGACATGGCATCAGGGGCGGGTTCATCTCTGAAGGAGATGTTTAGATTCCTGGGGCACCAACAGTCATATCTGGGATTTGTAATATGCCTTCGTCAGACTGTCGGGTATTTCAATGCCCAAGTTACCCGTTTTGTAACATTGGTGCCATGGCGTGCCTTTCTCATGGGTTATGGTGGACAACCCTCGTCCCGAAATATGGCCATAAGCATCCAAAACCTGATTTATTATATTTACATGACGTGAAGGGATCCTGTCATTCAAAAATTCCATGCGGGTGTGGGCCTGGGGAGTGTTTAGTATCGTACCACAGTATTGCAAAGATGTTATGATGCCCCCACCATAGTGCTTCAATTCATGGTATATGGACGGTATGACTGGGCCCCATCGCCACGCTTCCACCTTGTCAGAAAAGAGTGGGGCGTCTTCAAAAGCGAGTGTAAACCCGTGCGAGATGTATGCCAGTTTGTTGACCTGCATGGGGGTTAGTGGCTTGGCTGATGTCCCTATGATGTAATCTGCAATTAGTAATGCGGCCGCCATGTGGGTATAATGAGTCACATATTTGGATATAAATTATGCATCCATTCGGGGCTGGGAAGACAGGGGAAGTGGATTCCCCCTAGGAAGTGTGGAGGATGCCTCATGGACCAGGCTAAACGCGATCATCATACATGGTGTTTGGGATTCCAATTAACTGAATATCAAATTTCAATGAAGGTTCCACCCGCGTCCTCGCATTGTGAATTCGAAAGGACAGATCCCAGCCATTATCCAGGATCATGTGTAGTGTGGTATGTCCCACGATATTCATTTTGATTATCTCCGTGGGGAGGCGTAATATGGGAATACGGTATTTGGGCTTGATGTCTTTGGAGGGTCTACCCAACGTTCCGTGCAGATTGTAACCCTGTATCCGTGTGTACGCGTCATACTTCATTATCTTGTAAAAGTCATGCCTGCCTACAAGGTATTCTATCAGCATTTGAGGAGTGCGCGGGTTTTCTTGGGCGATCCTAGATATTTCGGACTGGAATGCACGTAAGGTCGGAATATAGTAATCATGCGCCTTGTTTGGGAGATGCGCCCATGTCAGATTCTCTTTTTTTGCCACCTTGTCCTTGAGTTCACCGAATATGCTTCTCGCCTTTTGCATATAGACCTCAGAGCATGGCACGCCGAACCATTTTTGCCCGAAATCTATCCGGTGTGACAGGCGGGAATGTTTTACGGCGTTATGATTGTTCTTGGCAGAGAACCCTATCTGCCAGTCATCATCAGAGCTTACTGTGATGATGTCTCTAACGTCTCCTGTCTGTCCCGTCTGATCAGATTGTATCTCCACTCGCAGCGCGCAGTCTTTGGTCAGGGGAGTCTCAAGTCTTGGTTCGATAGTCAAGACGTGGTGCACGGTAGCAGTTGCAGAATCAATGTATCTTCTTTGTGCATCGGCATCAAACCCTTCAAAACAGCTCTTGGCATTTTCATACGTGGCATTTCTCGTCAGGTCTACGTTCTGTTTGGAATGCAATTTGTCTTGAAGAGTGCTGGCTAAGGCGTACTCGAATGCCTTGCCGGACGCTGTTTGGGTAGTCATGAGATCACCGCAGGTCGTCACTCAAAATCAAAACCTCTTTTGATTTTTTGTCGCTTGACATGCCGTACTTCCATTCCGGCTTGACCACTCGATACCCTCGGTACAACCCGCGCACGTATGTGGTATCGTTGTACGACAGTATCCAATTGTTCCGAGAGTGAAGAATATCTGACAGCCCTTCATGATCGAACCCGTTATGCATGTCTCCATTCTTTCCGTAAAGACAACAATTTTTCAGCGGGTATGGGGGATCAAGGTACATCAACATGCCCTCCGATCTGGGTATGGACTCCCTGAAATCCATAATTTCAACCGACAGTTTGTCCATCTTGAAATTTGACACGCGATCTATGGATGACTCTGTGAATCTTGGATGGTTGGGCGACATCCCGCCAGAAAGGGTTGTCCCTGAAAAGGAGGCCCTGTTTATGACAAAAAAGATCGCAGCCCTCTCGTATTTTGAACGGTGGTTCGGCAGAGTTTTTTGGAGTCGGTAAAAATCAGGCTTTGAAAGTGGATGATAACCACGTATGGTGTCTGCAAGTTTCTTCGGGTCTGCTAGAATGCATTGCCAAAACTCTACCAAAGGTTGGAAGTTGTCGTAACCATGAACGAATATGCTGTTGTTTGCGCAAGCAATCTCCACTGCCCCCCCCCCTATGAAGGGCGACGCCATCTCTCGGGTGCTGCGCGGTATGTATTTTGAGATCTCCATCACGCCTCTTGACTTGCCCCCGGCATACCTAAGGGGCGATCGTGGTTCCTTCTTCGACAGCAGCATCATTGTCGTCGTTACATCCTACTCCTTTATGTTTTCCCGATCACTGTTTTTTGATCGTGACGATCTGATTGCCGCATCTTGTATAAATCCCATTCGGGTACGTCTCCAACATTCTACCCCTGATCCTGCCGGTCTTGTGGTCGTGATCCAAGTTGATCTGGTTCTTGTATTGCCTGACGAATGTCTTTTCACAGATGGGCATGAACTGTACACCGATTTCAGGAGGAGGATACCTCCGGATGTATTCGCGCCTTGCCCTTGGTGGAATGGCCTTCTTTTTGGCATAACATGCCTTGCAGATGGGCCGCCTCACAATGCGGTTATTCTTGCCGAACTGGTTTCGCGCAAACTCTGTTCCAATTTTGTATTGGCTGCACTCCCTTCTGCACCACTTTTGTTTTGTTGCATCCGGGTCTGACACGCCTTTATCCGATTTCTGGCCACTTTATAATATTCATTATTAATCTCGTTCCCAAGCCAGTCTCTACCATGGAGCAGTGCCATCTTGGCAGTCGTTCCGGAGCCAAGAAATGGGTCATAAACGAGATCGCCTGGTTTGCTCCAAGACAGTATGTGGTCTTCGGCCAGCCTCTCCGGGAAGATTGCAGGATGTTCATGCGCAAAACCATCTGATGCCGAATGGCCGTTGCCTGTGTTGTACTGCCAGACGTTGGTACGCCTGCCCATTTTTTCATATCCACCGCGCCGTAGTTTTTTGAGATCGCCGTTGTGGAGCCGTTTGGTTCCATTATCGCCCTCGCGTGAATCCTTGTTTTGCCTGTCCTTTAGAAGGTTGATCGTCTTTGGCATTCCCCGGCTGAGGACAAACATGTACTCGAATGTCTGCCAGTATGTCTTGTTGTTCCCGACTGCCCCGCGCGGGGGTTTGAGGTAGATCATTGTATCAAACAGATTGAAGCCAATCTCCTTGAAGTAGAGCGCGTGTGTAAAGGACGTCCCACTTTCATTGCCGCGCTTGGTCTGATCGCCTATAACCCAGACCACTACTCCACCTTTCTTTACCACCCGATACAGTTCGGCCGCAATGCGCTCAAAACCGTTAAAGCCGTTTCCACCATATGCCCGCATGTCATCATATGGGGGGGAGGTCACGACAAGATCGACCATGGCATCTGGCATACGCTTCATTGTGCGCAGACAGTCTTCCCCATAGATTGTGTTGGTATTGAGCGTTGCTTGCATGTGTATTGCCTACATGTGCACGGCATCATATTTTTATTTGCTGATCACGGCACATCCTCTTGCAGTTATCTTGTCAATATCCATTCAGTATATCCCCGCCATCCACACCGCCATCCACCCTCCGGCCCTACCACTTGTGATCATGATGATAGGGTGATTGGGTATTGCGCTTCTGGTGGGTAGGGTATCATTCAGTATGTATGAACTATACTCCACATCACCGAAGACCCGTCAGAATATTTTTGGGCACTCAAAGTTATAAACTTCCGGTGTGTAATGTATATGTGGCGGGTTTATCTAGCCAGGTAAGATGTCGGCCTCAGGAGCCGATTTGTCTCGAGACAGACATCGTGGGTTCGAATCCCACACCCGCCGCTTATTTTTTGTTCAATATAAGCAGTATCATTTACCGACAGGGGCAAAAAAGAGGTGGCGGTGAAATAGTATCAGGCCCCGTGAGTGTCAACGGACGACACGCCCATCGCCACACTACAACCCCACACTACAACCCCACACTACAACCCCACACTACAACACCCTCTCCTCGATCATCTGCCTGTCCGTGCTGTTCTTGATTCTGTCTGTAAGGTGCATGGCCCGTGTCTTTGCGTCGTCTATGTTCATCTTTGCCATCGATATACACACTTGCGCATCTCTGCCCGCCCATATCTGCCCATCTGCTGGCTGGAATTTCCCTTGCCACGCGGCAGTGCCCTTATTGAGTGGCAGACAAACCCTGATTGCTCTGCAAATTCTGACAAGATGATATCCACAGGTACGATCACTCCGTTATACCTCACATTATCATTTACCATGAATACATTACCGCCGCCTCGTCTTACAATCCGACCCAGCTCTGATATGATTATGGCCATCTCTGCAAAATAGTTCTCCACCAGCCGTATGATGTTGGGATTGTTGAGATCATTTGCGTGCTGCCGCAGATTCCTCAACACGTTCTGCAAAACCTTGTTGTTATCGGCCATATGATATGCCTCATCTACCAACATGGATTTGCCATACACGTCTGCCATAACCCCTGTTTTGGGCCGGTTTTCTACGGTAGATGTGAGCATTGACTGCCGCAGTGTGGAAAATTTGGATTGATCGTACCCCAAATATGCCAGCTCCAGCGCATATGTTCTGGTATAGTCGTATCGGTTGGCATAGGGGGGTGACGTAATTACCACATCAATCGAGTCATCCGGCATCTCTCTTAATGCCTCAAGGCATGATACCGTCTTGATGATGGGCCGCGATCCCACACATTCTTTTGATTTGAGTAGGGGCGCATCAGATACAATATCATCAATCTTTTGTGAGAATGCCTCGCGAAATGAGGGTAGCACCCCCTTGTTTAATTTCTTGGAAACGTTCCGTCCAGACCTGTGATCCCAGCGTAAAAACTGACCGTCTTTTCGGGTGTAGCTGATATCCTCCAGAATGCTCATACATGCAAAATTCATCACCTTGCGCACAGTCTTGTCTTTGATGGTGTCGATCGCACCCCTGGCACGGGACAGTGTCGTCTCTGTACTTTGTGGAAATGCCATTCTAGTTATGGCCACATGCTGGAACGGCTTGGATTGGGTCTTGTTGTACAATATCATCTTGGCAGCATCAGTTATTTCTTTTACACCAAGGTCATTTGAGACTGTACTCATTGCATCTGCTGCAATGTTGCCCACTGGCATGACGTCTAATCCAATGGCTGTTTTGCCCATCCTGCAGGCGGTCAGTACGGTTGTCCCAGACCCTGAAAACGGGTCCAATACATCATCGCCCTTGACCGTGTCAAGCAACCTCTCTACAAGTTTCGTTGAAAACCCTTCCTTGTACCGGAACCACCTGAAACCCGGCTCGGTCTTGTTTCCCTGGTATGATACGATCTTTCTGGACAGGGACGAATCTACTACAAGTTTGTCCGTCATTGGGTCGTTTGGCACGCCAGAGCAATATTGTTGCCGGAACACTGGTTCATTTTTTGGATTGTATAATTTAACTTGAACCTGTCAACTTGGTCTCACTTAGATCATCAACACCAAGACACTGACCCGTATTGTGGTCATGATGATGGAGGGAGTGGGTATTGCTCTTCTGGTGGGTAGGGCATCATTCAGTATGTATGAACTATACTCCACATCACCGAGATCCGCCAGAATATCTTTTGAGGTCACTCATAGTTATAAACTTCTAGTTTGTAATGTATGTATGGTGGGTTAACCGAGATTGGAAAGGTGACGGCTTGATGAGCCGTAGTACGCACAGTACACGTGGGTTCAAATCCCACACCCGCCGTTGTTTTTTGTCCAATATATGTAGTAGTATTTACTTGATATGGGATAAAAAAAAAGAGTGCGGTAGATCCGAATAATACTAAAGTCATCAAAAGTTTGAACGGCTGATAATCTGTCATGTATTATCTTTATCCAACAGCCCCTCCCCCCAATGCTTCAACATTCTAAACCCATATCGAGAAACTTTTCAATTCGTGTTCCGGCATGAGTGATGTAGTTTCTGCTAATATCTATTCCAATACCACGTTTGCCGTGTTTCAGGGCAGACACTATGGTGGTACCTGTTCCGACAAATGGATCAAGAACCACACCGTTTGGGGGACATGTGGCCTTTACTGGAATCTCAAGAAGGGTTGTAGGGTATACCGCACAGTGAAGATCCTTGCGGTGTGAATCCTCAGGCACAATTGACCAAAGATCAGTAGGCATAAACCCTTCTGATTTTTGCTCTATGGTGTAATACCCTTTCATCTGGAGCTCCTTTGCCCTTCCACTCAACCTTTCGCTATCCCCATGAGATGTCCTTTGCTGTCCACGTATGGTCATTCTAAAATCAACGGTCTTGCCATCCGCCATGTTGTTCAAAGCCTCATCGAGTGCATTTATCGCATTTTTCTTCTCGATGTTTGTAAGAACACTTGAAGTTCTTATCTGCTCCCTATACCTTACCCCACTGGTTCCCGTGATTGACACGAGACGGCCATTGCGTCTTCTGGGTTTGTCAACATGTTTGAGCAGTATGCTCTTCCTGTTATAGTAGTATCTGGGGCTTTTTACAAAATGAAATACGTATTCATGAAGATCACGCAGTCTGTCCCTTGCACTCTGCGTCATGCGTACCTTGTTCCATATTATGTCATTGCGAAGTATCCAGCCCCTGTCCTTGAGTGCAAGCGCGACCCTCCAAGGCATGCCCATGAGATTTTTGTTGTGGTATTTGTCACCTATGTTGAGCCAGAACGAACCACTATCATCCAGCACCCTGTAAACCTCGTCAAAAACTCTCATCAGATTTGAGATATACACCTTAAAATCATCTTCCAATCCTATGCCGTTCTTTTCATCATATTCACGCTGCCCCCAATATGGTGGAGATGTGATTATGCAATTTACAGACTTGTCTGGAAAGTCTGCAAGTTTTTCGGCGGCGTCACCTACTATCAGATCATATTTTTTCAGTGATTGTAGATCATATACTGATTTTATGCGCATGTCATTACCCCCTTAGTGGGTACCTGCATGAGAACGGGTTTTGCATGATTGACCATGCAGTTTCTCATATTTATTTTTCCATCCATTGTGTGTGTTCTGAATTGTCAGGTTGGATAGTATGCAGCAGTTATGGGTATGGTTCATGTTTGAAAGAGAGTTAAAGTGCCCCTTTACCTGACTGCACCATCATCGCCCTGAATCAAGGAATTTCTTGATTTTGTGTGCCACTTATTTTGAGTGTTGGTATGTTACTATACAGGACTAAATACCATTCACTCAAACATCTCATGATGTATTTCATGTATGTAGACGAGTCGGGAACCGAGCAGCGGGCAGAGAAGAGTCGATATTTTGTCGTTTCGGGGGTGGTGGTACATGAGAATTACGTGGATGTGCTAGAACGTCGTATGGCCCAAATTCGTAGGGAGTTGCTTCCAGAAAGGTTCCAAGGACACGAGATTCACGTTCATCATATATACAAAGGAGACAAGGCGTTTAGAGGAATCACTCACAATGAAATTCAAAAAACTCTGAAAGGCCTATACGGATCGTTTCTGGACATGGATTTCAGTGTGATCGTCGTTGTTATTGACAAGGAGAAGTGGTTCAATTCCACTTATCTCGAATACGATGTGCAGCAGAGCGCTTACACTTTCTTGATTGAGAGGTTTGACAAGTACTTACAAAGAAAAGATAGTAAGGGACTGATCAGGATTGACAGAACCTCAAACAAGCGAAATGTTCTGAATGCCAAAGATGAAAGGATTCTAACTATCATAAATGAACTTAGAAAGTTTGGGGGGTACTGGGCGCCTATCCGGAGGTTGGTGGAGCCCCCACTCTTTTTGTCATCAGCTGAAAGCGACGGCTTGCAGGTTGCAGATGCAATAGCCTACGGCACAACAGGTCATCTGAACAACACCACTGATTTTGAACGCTATTATCAGATCATTGTTCAGAAGGCGCAGAAGCGATACAATGGAGTACCTGACGGGTATGGAATTACGATATTCCCCAAATTGTAAACGGGCATAAGATCGCATATCCGCCACCATTATGCCCTTAGCGATGCGACTCGTTTCGCATCAACTAGTATAGAACATCATGTGATAAATACTTTCAGTTACGGATTTTTAGTAGAGACATTAACAGTCAGACATCTTGGGCTCTCCGTGGTTGTTGAGAGATGTCGCGCGGAACGCATAGTGGGTACCCGGCTCGAGGCAGCGTATTGTACGATGTGTATGATCTACACGTATTGCCGAACAATGTACCCATGCTGGACTGTGTAGAGTGCATCATGGACAGTATCTCATATCCTGTTATGGCGCCGTCGCCTGGGTCATTGTAAGTCAGAGTTACAGAGTTGGTGGTGGTGGTGGAAGAGACGGCCCGCACTTCCAAACCCAGTTATTGTCAAGCTTTTTGATGGCCCTGCGGACCAGTGTTGGATCCCTGCCTGCCTGCCTGCCTGCTTGCCTGCCTGCTTGCCTGCCTGCTTGCCTGCCTGCTTGCCTGCCTGCTTGCCTGCCTGCCCACCCGCTACAACTAATATGTGATGGAGGGAAGTGGGCTGCCGTATGTCTGCCAATCAGAGGGCCCGAGCGTCCCGGTTCGTGGAGAAGTGGAGTGGTGAGACGCATGAACGGGGGGAGGCGCAGTCATTCTGGAATGAATTTTTTGAGATATTCGGCCAGAGCCGCAAGGCCGTGACAATATTCGAGCGGCAGGCCAAGCGGCTCGGCAAGCACCACGGGTACATAGACTTGTTTTGGGCAGGCAAGCTTATTGTGGAGCACAAGAGCGCTGGCCGCTCACTAGATGAGGCGATGCGGCAGGCCGAGGAATATGTGGTAGATCTTCCCGATGACCAAAAGCCACGGTACCTCCTAGTGTGTGATTTTGTGAGATTTTATCTAGTGGATCTCGAAGATGGTGGTGGTGGTGGTGGGAGAGAATACAAGTTCACACTCGGGGAGCTGCCGGACAACGTGGAGCTGTTTGGATTCATGGCTGACAGGCCCGCAGTGGAGCAGGACATTGATCCGGTGAATCAAAAGGCCACAAAAATGATGGGCCGCATATACAAGAGCCTAGCAGACTCTGGATATCCGTCAGGCGAGACGGAACGCCTGCTGACCCGCCTAGCATTTTGTATGTTTGCAGACGATGTGGGGATATTTGATCATGGTGTGTTTGGGAGATTCTTGTCCGCCACTACTCCCGAGACGCTAGGCCCGATGCTGGCCTCCCTGTTCCAGACCCTAAACACTCCCGAAAGGAAGGACGGAGGAGTGTGGCGCAAGGTAGATCTGGACTTTCCATATGTGGATGGCCAGCTATTTGAGAGCAGTCTGACCATCGCCGAGATCGGGCCGGAGACACGAGATCTGTTGATCAAAGCAGACACATATGACTGGTCAAAGATCAATCCTGCCATATTCGGCGCGATGTTCCAGCAGGTGATGTCTGCTGATGAACGCAGGGCGGCCGGTGCACACTATACCACCGAAGAGAACATCATGCGTGTCATACGACCACTATTTCTGGATGATCTGCGTACCGAGTTTGAGGGCATGCGAAAAAAGCGCGGGAGGGGCAGGCGTGTGGCCCTAGAGAAGTTCCAGGACAAGCTTGCCGGGCTGCGGTTTCTGGATCCGGCGTGTGGTTCTGGGAATTTTCTGACCATCGCGTACCGCGAGCTGCGGCGGCTGGAGTTGGATGTAATACTGCTGCTCCATGACACGCGCGACAAAAAGCTGGACGTGTCCGTCCTGTCCAAGGTCAACGTGCACCAGTTCTACGGGATGGATCTCGGGGAGTTCCCTACACGCATCGCGGAGATATCCATGTGGATGACCGACCACCTAATGAACCGCGAGCTTGGTCAAAGATATGGTGAGGCGTACGCCCGCATACCCTTGGAGCAGTCCCCGAACATCAGGTGCTGTGACGCGCTGGAGACTGACTGGGAGGACGTGCTGCCGGCTGCCGAGTGTGACTACATCCTGGGAAACCCCCCATATCTGGGCTCCAAGGTGCAGACGCCAGAACAGCGCAAACAGGTACGCCAAATTGCAAGCCTGGGAGGCACCGGAGGCACTCTGGACTATGTGACTGCATGGTTCCTCAAGGCCGCCGTACACATGGGGACCAACCCCAGCATACGCACGGGGTTCGTGGCCACCAACTCCATATGTCAGGGCGAGCAGGTAGGGCAGCTGTGGCCTCTGCTGTTGGATATATACGGGCTCGACATTGAGTTTGCATATCGCACGTTCAAGTGGGGGTCCGACGCGCCGGAGAAGCAATTAACAATTGTCAAATGTTCATCCTCAACACGACAAAATATAACATGTGTATTGATACAGGTGTAGTTTACACATATATGATCATTTACTCCTGTTAGGGCGAAAGTCTGGCAATTGTTAATTGCTTCTCGGGGATAGCACACGTCCACGTGGTCATCGTCGGGCTGGGTAGGTCTGGGCGGGTGCGGAGACGACTGGTCCACACGGACGGCGCAGGCATACTAGAGGAGAATTCTACCACCATATCACCATACCTGACGGTGGGGGGGAGTAGTGGAGTCATCATGGAGTCATCAAGGCCTCTGAACGGCCTGCCAAATATGATCGTGGGCTCCAAGCCGATAGACGGGGGGCACTACATATTCACGGACGAACAAAGGGCCAAATTTCTGGCAGACGAACCGGGGGCTGAGCCATACATGAGGCCGTACATCGGGGCCAAGGAGTTCATACGGGGTGGGCGGCGCTGGATTTTGTATCTACATGAGATCGGACCGGGCGCGCTCCGGAAGTTACCACTTGTTAAGGATCGTGTGGGAAAAGTAAGACAATACAGGCTGGCCAGCCGCGCCCCCAGCACTAGGAGGCTGGCAGAGGTCCCCAGAGAATACCATCTGAATGTGATACCCGGTGCGCCGTTCCTACTCATACCGCGAGTAAGCTCAGAGGCGCGCAAATACATCCCCATTGGATATGTGGAACCGCCAACAATACCGAGCGATTCCACCATGATTGTATGGGGGGCGTCGCTCGGACTCTTTGGGCTGCTCACGTCATGCATGCACATGGTATGGTTAGCCGAGATCGGAGGGAAGCTGGAGACGCGGTACAGGTACTCTGCCGGACTCGTATACAACACATTTCCAGTGCCCACCAAACCACTGGGCGTACTAGACCACTACGCGCAGGCCGTGCTTGACGCGCGGGCGGCCGAACCGGATTCTACACTGGCCGATCTGTATGATTCGAATGCCATGCATCCCTGCCTTGCAAGGGCCCACCGCAGGCTCGACACAGCAGTAGATCGCCTGTACCGGAAGAAGTCATTCAGCTCAGATCTGGAACGGATTGAGTTCCTGCTGGGCAGGTACGCAACGATGGCCACCAAAGCCTCCGACAAAACATCGGCGGGAAGATGACTGCGTCCACCACTCTAGGATAGGTGTGGCCGCCGGAATGTGGATCATGAAGGGGAGAAGGGTGTCAGATCCAAATGTGGGGTGTGGGGAAGAATAAAAAAGAATAATGCCGATGATGATGATGACAGCAGATACCATGATGATGACAACAGATACCATGATGATGACAACAGATACCATGATGATGACAACAGATACCATGATGATGACAACAGATACCATGATGATGACAGCAGATACCATGATGGTATAGTGTGCTCCTCAATGCAGTATGACCCTCTTTGTGACGATCTTTGTATTGCCCTCGTCATCTTTCCCAGAGAACGTGATCAGGACTGCATCGCCTGATGAGAGCCCCAACCCGGATGCATTGGTGTAATTTTGGCCATTCATGCTGGTGTATGGCGGTACATTAGATATGGTGCCCAGGGTACCAGAACAGCAGTTGGCCGTGACATTTACTGTGTCTAGGGGAGTGGCGCCGGTGTTGAGTACGGTATAATCAAACACAACAAACTGGTGTGATATATCAGCAGAGGCTATGGCGTCCATGCCTATGGTGGTCTTGGTTATGTCGTTATAGTGGTCGATTAGTATGCCCATTGAGACCGTGGCAATGGAGCCGGCAGCAAGAAAGAACAGCAGGAACTCCTTGGTAAGCATCAGGGTATACCATCACATCCTCAACTGTCAATGACCACATACGCCTTTGTAACTAGAATTACGCCTTCGTGCAGCGACAGCATGTACTCCGTCTTGCGGCCTGCCTGCCTGGTGTGATGTAATGTGATCTTGCACGGCCCGCACTTCCAAACCCCGTTATTGTCAAGCTTTTTGATGGCCCTGCGGACCAGTGTTGGATCCCTGCCCACCCGCTCACATATGCGGATAAAGCCCTCTCTGCGTTTCATGGGAATGCAAGAGGTAATTCCTTTTAACAGGGGGGTGGCAGGCTCATCTCATCCTCACCATCATCATCATCATCATCATCATCATCATCATCACTACTACCATCATCATCACCAGGGACTGGGAAGTTATCAGAATCTGATTTTCTGGGAAGCGTCGAGATCTGCCAGAATATCTTTAGGGTCACTCATAGTTATAAACTTCCGGGGGGTAAAACAAGTGTGACGGGGTCATCTAGATTGGTAATGATGACGGCTTGAAAAGCCGTAGTGCCCCGAGCACACGTGGGTTCAAATCCCACACCCGTCGTTTATTTTTTGTTCAATATAAGCAATAGTATTATTTGTACGACATAGGTTCGACAGTTAGACACCCAATCTTCCCTCAAAATGCTCCAAATGGGATTGTTGGCGGTATAATCAGGACTTGTCTAGGGAATGATAACTCGGCGGAACCCACACGTGGCAGGTTCACCGAGTCAGGTCACGATGACGGCTTGAAAAGCCGCGGTGCGGACAGCACTCGTGGGTTCGAATCCTACACTCTCATTTATTTTTTACTTTATGGGAACTGGAAAGTTAACGAGAGTTGATTCTCTCTGGGAAACGTCGGGAGTTGATCGTTAAAAATTTAAAAATATGTAGATAAAATCAATGATATCAGTATGGTGGCCTAACTGGTCAATCAAGTGTCTGGGGGTGTCCTTGGCACCGTATCAGTCCTGGCAAACTGTGGCTCTGCTGCAATCTGCCTATACAACCACCCGACATCATCATCACCATCACCATCTCCGATGCCCAGTATCTTCATGATACCCCTGTCAATTTTCTGGCGCACCGGGTCTTCGTCAAGGCGGTTTATCACGAGCAGTTCGTCACCACATGTCTCCTCAAACAGTCTGTCAAAGCCCTTGATCTGGTTTTTGGACAGCCTGTCAAAGTCGAGTATCGGCATGGTGCGGAATATGTTCCCGCCCATGATGCCGCGTCCCAATTGCTGTGCTCCGGCATATGACCAGTATGTGAGTATGCCGAATACAGAGTTGAACCACAGGGCCAACACCTTCTCGTATGCGGGGTTTTGTAGTATTATGTTGACCCATGCCCTGCCGCCCACGTGTTTTTGCTTGGTGTATGCGGCCACAATATGCTGGGAGGTGTACCTGAGCTGGGCATTCAGGTACACATGGGTTGCCGTATCCAACACATTTTGTACCTGTTTTTGAGTTGCATCGTGTTTCTTTTCAAGGGTTAAGTTGGGCTCTACGACCATGCAACGCTGTGTGTTGCAGTTATTGGACCAAAGCGCCTTGTACTTGGACGTGTTGTATAAGGGGATTTTGTTAAACGGTCCTTGTAGGGTTCCATCTTTTTTGGCACCCCATATGTCAAGGTGGTGTTTTCCCACCGAGGCATATTTGGCAAGTATTGAAATGGGGATGTTGGGGATATTACCACGCGTCAGGTTGTACATGTATGACAACAATCTCGTATCCCGTACGCGCCCGACCCACCACCTAGCGCCTTGTGCAGGACAGTCAAGCATCTTACCTATTACGGAATCTCCAAGTATGACTGATGTGTCTCCCATGTCAGTCTCCAATGAATTTGGGGTGGTGGACCTTATGGATTTCGCGGCCTCCAATGCCTCCAAGTTTGTATGTGGAAGCCTGTCAAGCAGCACCAGTTTGATGCGCGCAACCGCGTTCATGGCGGGTATCTTCTTGGTGGCTGCAATCTTGCGGCCGATCAAGAGTACTTCGTTCATGGAGGTGTCCGACGAAAAAGTCTTTGTGCCGGATGCCGCCCCCTCATCATACATACCGTCGGTATTGGTCTTATTGTGTGGGGCCTGTTCTCTACTACTACTACTACTACTACCACCCCCAACATTATCATCGCCTTCATCAGTATCTGCCAACAACCCGCCAACAAACACAATCATCAGATCCTCGTAATACCTGCCTAGCAGTGCCCTGACGCCCTTCCAAGAGTCCCCCGCAACAACGGTCGCAGGCAGAATGACCCCAAACGTACCGCCTGCTTTCAGCGTGCGGTTCATAATGGCCACAAAGTATGACCCCAATCCAGCGTTTCCATGAGCGCATGTACCCTTGAATATCCTCTTGTTGTGCTCGGCCATCTTCAACTGCAGGTCTGGTGGAATGTCAAAGACTGCAAACGGTGGCACGGGATCTGTACGACCACCGCCATGATTCGTGGAGCGCACGTACGGTGGATTCATCAGTACGTAATCACATGACTCGTCATTTACTGTGGCCTCCCTTGTTGAACCAAGTCCCCGCTTGCCGCCGTGCCTATATCCGGCTACCGTGAACTTTGTGTTGCTGCGTATAATGTCAAGTGAGCCTAGGTCAGGCTCGTCTCTGACACCACCTCCACCACCACCACCACCATCCTTCTTGTCCTTCTCGCCTATGGGCATCTGGTATATCCGCATGTCGTCACAGTTGGCCTGCGGTAGCAGCCCCGATAGGTTGGACGCCGTGAGGTGTGTTGCGGTGGGCAGTATGTCAAAACCATACACGGACTCCTCAAGCATGTGCTTGTGTGTCAGGCTGTCGTATGTATTGTGGGTGTTGTTCATGATGTGCCTTACGGCGGCAGTCAACAGCATTCCCGTCCCGCACGCAAAGTCCGCAATGCGCATGGACTCAATTTTTTTTGGGTCAAGCCATGCAGTGTCCGAGGCACATGGCATGACGAGTCCTGCAAGCAGTGTAGCGGCCTCCGGCCTCGTGTAAAACGCGGCAGCCCTCTTGCGGTCTGTACCGAGCATGCCTTGGTACAGCGAGCCGTACATGTCACCGGATTTGGACACGCCGAGCGCTATGATCTTCGAGACCGACCGGTGCATTTCGTCAAGTACCATGGCGGCGGTCGCCGCGGGGAGTATCCGGAGTATGGATACAGCATTATCGAAGATCGGCGCATAGTCGATGCGCAATATCTTTTCCCACGCGTCAATGAGGGTAGCCTGGTCAAGCACAACGCTCTTGAGCTTTTGTAGTGACAGTACGTCGTTCTGCCTGTGCCTTGCAAGCTCCTCGTGGAACACGCCCGCATTCAGGACGATTAGTGCGGCCATGTCAAGACCCTGCTCGTGTGTGGAGTCGGGTTGCCCTATGTACCCTATAATCTCCTGCCGCGCCCCCTCGTCCAGCTCGGTCTGCAACACGTGTGATATTCTTGAGATACTGTTTGACATAAGTTCTACACACATGTTTATCTTCTCGGTCGGTATGGACACCTGCCTCACAGCAGTCATGACATCATACAGCGAACCTTTGAGGTAGCCCTTTGGGGGGAACCGAGTGTGAGATGGTGATGGTGAGGATGTGCCGTCATACACCACATAATACTTTAATTCCGTATCATGCGCGTCAATCTTCTCCAGACCGCTAGGTAACACGACGCCCATTATGGCATCTGGCCTGCCCAGCCCCATGAGTTGTACGCCCAACCTGCTTTGCACGTCACCGGCAAGGCCTGACGCTGGGCTGAATTCCATCTCTACGATTACTACCCCGCCATCGTTGGTCCTTATGATTATGTCTGGCGCGCGTCCACTTCCCCCGATTACCGTACGCGTGCGCTGGGCATGCACCTCCCAGTCAGGATTCCTGTCGCGTAATATGTCGCGTATCTGGAAGTTTATCTCCATCTCAGATACCCTGCCTGCGCTCATCAAGCTGTCCTGTGATGTGTGATTAAAAAATGGCGCCACATAATGGGTGGAGGAGTGTCGGGTTGATTCACCTTGCGAAGTATTGGATATGCCAGAATATCTTGTGGTCACTCATGGTTATAAACTTCCAAGGGGTAAAACAAGTGTGACGGGTTAACCTAGTTCGGTTAAGGTGACGGCTTGAAAAGCCGTAGTGCCACAAGCACACGTGGGTTCGAATCCCACACCCGTCGTTTATTTTTTGTCCAATATAAGTAGTAGGATCCCTCGACTTTGTGTCTTAATCCTCGTGCACGTAACCGAGCTTATGTCAGGCGGCGGCATGGCCTGTCCACCATCACCATCCCCATCACCACCATCCCACCAGGGACCTGAAAGTTGGCAGAATCTGATTTTCTGGAAAGTGTGGAGATCCGCCAGAATATCTTTTTTGGGCACTCATGGCTATAAACTTCCGGGGGGTAAAACAAGTGTGACGGGTTCACCTAGTTTGGAAGGGTGACGGCTTGATGAGCCGTAGTGCACACCGCACACGTGGGTTCGAATCCCACATCCGTCGTTTATTTTTTGTTCAATATAAGTAGTGGCATCATTATTTCCGATACGTGTTCAAATCTGCAAGCCGCACCTGCACCCCGGCCATCGTGCGGTATCTTGATTCATTGATTCATTCAAAGAACCGCTTCAACTCATCCAAATTCTCTGGTCGTGTCTCCCTGATGTTAACTTGGCCAAGTCTTTGAAGGATTGCTGGCGGAAGTTGCCCCTGGCGTACAAGATGTCGCACAAACCGCACCGTGTGGTTGTCGTGTAAAATTGACGGCACGTGCTTGCCCTCCGGGTTTATTGCCCTGCCGATCTTCTCAAACTGCCCCCTTTCGATTACCCCTTTTGCCAGCAGATCGTCCATAATCCTCTGCGCGTCTGCGGTTGTACATTGTCGCGTGTCGTCAGGATGTTTTGTTTCGTCATGGTGTACATCATCTCTGGTAATGCCATCAAACCAATGGGCAAGATCGTTTACGGGGTTTAGGGCATACTGGTAGAACTCCACGTTGTGACTTCGATACGCAAAGAACTTCTGGCCCTGCTCGGTTATGCCGCCTCTAGGTATCAGGATGCCCTCGCGTATGACACGTTTTTTGGATACCCACCCACAGATCCATAGGTTCCATCTCTTCTCTGACCGCTGCCCTGAACCTGGGAACATATCACCGGTCTGAATCCTTGTCACCACGAACAGGTCCGTTGACTCGAGATTGTGATCAAACAACTGCCGGGGATAAAAGTTGTGCTTTGCCTCACGTGGGACGCCCCCTGTTCCCTCGTAGATCTCTTGAAAATCGAACTTTATTCCTTCACTCTTCACGTCGATCTTGATGCCGTGTGGGCTGGTCAGGTCAGCAGAATAGTCTATGTCGTCGGGGTCTATCCCGGTTAGTCCTACGCACTTGCGTATCACGTACTGTGCCAGATAACCCTTCTTTATCTCCATCTTTCTGGTTTCTTCACTGGCGCCCCTGGTCATGCCGTAACTACTGCGGAGCTTGTCCCAGTTGTCTTCAACATGGTCGTTGACCTCCCTTCGCATGTCGATCCCATTGCTTCGATTAAGATCAATTTTCAGAACCACGCGTGACGGTACGGCGGGAGGTATTTCATTGTTTAAGGGTATAGTTTTGGAACCCGCAATCATTGGAGCGATTATCCGGTATTTGGGCATTGAGTAACGCTATGGCATTCTTGACGCGACACTTGGTGATGTCAGACATGGTCTTGTAGCCCTTTTTGTTTACCGGGACGTCCTCCTGTATGCAGATGAATCTCCTATTGCCACCATCCGCACAGTTCATCTCAAGTACCGAGTGGGCAGTGGTTCCTGACCCCGCAAAAAAGTCAAGCACGATGTCGTGGTTGTGCGGACTTGTTGCCAAGTGTAGTATGCGTTTGATTAATTTGACCGGCTTGGGGTTATCAAACACCCCCTTTCCAAGCAGTTCGGACAGTTCCTCGTTGGCCTCGTGTGTGTGGCCAACCTCTGAATAGTGCCACAGCGATCCGGCCACAATGCCATCTTTTACCTCGCTTAGAAACGTCTTGACGCTAGGTACCCCAGTACCATGTCTGCCGCAGGTTATCCTACCATCATTCTCCAATCGCTTGAGACTGTCCTTGCTATACCGTGGATACCTGCCTTCCGGGGCTGACCATGTGAATGGGGGGAGTAAATTCCCATCATACGTGCATACTTTGGTGAACTTGTATGAGGCGTTATACTTTCCACTCTTTGCATGGAGTGGGGTTGCCTTCCACTTTCCGCGCCGGTCTCCGTCTGGATTCTTGTATGATGCGTCTGCCTTTTGAGTCCTGTCAAGCAGGTTGAATTTGGTTGCAGACTTGTCCTTTGCATACACCAACACATACTCGTGCTGTGTGGATATGAACGCCTTGTCGTTTGACAATGTGTACTTGCTGTGCCACACTACTTCTGACACCATGTTCTCTTCTCCGAACAGATCATCCAACAGCAGCCGCAGGCGGTGCACCTCATCAAGCCCTATAGATATGAATATCACTCCTTCACGCGATAAAAGTCGTTTGGCGGTATACAGCCGGGGATACATCATGGTCAGCCAGTCCGCATGAGAGTTCTTGTCATTGTACATACGATTTTTCTTGGTATTGTATGGAGGATCGATATAGATCACTCTCACTTTATTCTCATACTCTTTACACATGATCTTTAGGATCTCCAGATTGTCACCCTCTAGTATCATGTGCTTGGTATTCTTTAGATTGACCGAATTAGCGCGTGCCAAGGCCAGTTTACGCGTTGGTTTTCTGTCTGCCTCTATGATGGCCTCTTGTTTGCCAGTCCACACAAACCCCGCATCACCGTCATGTGTGGTGACATTCATGACTACACTCCCCACCTCCTTTTTATTAAGCATTGGACAATTCAATCTCCTTTCTTGCTGATCGTAGCTACCCACTTGCCGTTTGTGGTCTTGTCAATATCCCACCTTACGGCATCGCCCTTTGACAGGTTTAGTTTCTTGACGATGTGTCGCGGTATTGTCGTTCTAAGCGAGTTGCTTCTGGACACGGCCAGCGCCAGTATGGTCTCGTCGCTTTCCAATCTTCCCATGCAGTAAATTATCTTGGTAGAATAATAATTTACCTACAATATGAAAGTTGGAGCGGCGGTGAGAAAAGATCAGAGGAGAGGAGGTTGCCAATGATGAGTCTGGCGTTATCTGAGATCTTGAATCTTTTTGTGTCATCCAGTTGTGTAATTTTGGGACATATCAAATGCGTGCAATCCAAGACAGGGGCCGCGCATTACTATTACTACCGCTACTACTACTACTACCACTACTACTACTACCACTACTACTACTACCACTACTACTACTACCACTACCACTACCTCCGCCCGTCATAGAACTTGCGGACCAACACATATCCAAAGTATATGGCAAGCAGTGCCGCAACTATGTACAGCACGCGGTATGCGAACAACTCTTTTTGCTCCTCGCGGTTGTCCTCCAGTGGGGCCTGTCGTTGCACACCCATCTTGTATGATTTGCCACCCCATGCATTGGTGGTGGACACATCTATCGTTTCCTCGTCACTGGTGTACATGCAGGTGCCCCCGTTACACTCCATGTCTGCCTGCGTCAGGGATACGCCATCTATGGTGGCATTATATGAGTAGCCAAACCACTTGTTGCCCTCTAGGATTATGACGTGCTCACCGCGTGTCAAATCCAGTGTGTTGTTGGGGTACATGTTGAGGTTGTGGGATATGGGTAGACCAAAGGAGACGAATCCGAGCGCGATGGTGTGTGTCTTTTCAGTTGTAGAGGTGGGGGTGGGCGTGGTGAGAGTGGTGTCGCCACTACTGCCTGTATTGCCACTGGTAAGAATTGTCCCGCCATCCACCACGCTACTAGCAGCAGCCCCTCCATCATCCCTTACTGCCGTTATCACCGCATCATACCATGATTCGTCCGCGCCAAAGTGCACCTCATCGAGCAGAAATATGTCATCACGCTGCAACAGGGTCAGATTCTCGTACACATCATCCAATATACCAATTACAGAATCGGTGTGGTTGGTGCGGGTGCCATTCTCCTCTACACCGATCTCAGGGATGGGTATGAGCACCTCTGCCACGCTGGCGTTGGCAGACGGTATGATGCTTTGTGTGGTGTTGATTATGGTATTGTAGAATTCCAACTCGATGGAGAGGCCCGTCTTGTTTACCAGCATGACCACCGACGAGTTTGCCGTGTCATCATCGTATGTGTGTTTGACGTTCATGTCATAGAGATCCGTCAGAAACATGTACGAGAATGGCTCGGTGACGTTGGTCAGGAGGTGCCGCTGCAAAAAGTATTCGGTGATCGGTATCCATGTGCGCTCATCAGTGGCGGGCGTGACTGTGCCATTACTACTAGCAGCACCGCGGTTTGTGTTATTGCTGCTACTACTACTACCACTACCATTCTGCGATAATGAGCGCGGCTCTCCCTCCTCGACATCTATGGAGCGTATGTGTGTGGTGTAATCAATTATGCCGGTGGTGGTGTCAGCAGGGCTGCAGGGCATAGTGTTGTTGTTGTGGGTGTTGTTGTTGTGGGTGTTGTTGTTGTGGGTGTTGTTGTTGTGGGTGTTGTTGGTGGTGTTGTGATTGTGGTTGTTTGTACCACCCCCTCCCCACCCCGCGCAGTGCAGTGTGGAGTTGTTGATGTGGACATACTTGTATGCCGTCACGTTAAACTGTGTTGAAAAAAACCCAAATGGAAAGTCATACTCGTGGGAGCGGACGTATGTATCCTTGGCCGCAAAGTCCAGGGAGGCAAGCGTGTCATACATGGTGATGTTGACATAGTTCTTTTCCAAGAGATCCTCTGGCAGTGATGCCTTTTGCAGGATGCGCAGATATCCATTCTCTGGTACCATTATGACGGTATTATTCTCTATGGGCGACATCTCTACGTGTCCCATGTATCCAGTGTTTGTGATGTTGCCAAAACGTGCAGGTATCTGGTCGCGTACTGAGGCCAGCATCGTCATGTTTTGTATGACATCTGCCTGCGATGTCTGGACGTTGGGTATCCAGTCAGATATGGGCTCGAATATGTTGTTGCTCAGCCTGGAGAGGTGCAGAATATCGGTGATCTTCATCCTACGGGTTTCATGTATGGCGTGCTGCTCGCCGTCTGGTGTTGTGATGGTGTTTGTAGTGTTGATGGGGTGTGGATCACTCACATCATCCCCACCACCCACTGATCCCTCATATTTGAGGGCTAGGGCATACCTATTGTAGGGCGTGGCCTTTTCTGCGTCCCGGAGCGATGACCAGCTCTGCATGTCAGATATGATTGGATCATACTGTACTACTAGTACAGAGTCCGCAGATGAGTTGGTAAACATCCAGTCTCCTAGGTTGTATGCAGATACAGTGTAGTTGTGGGAGTAGTTGCCTATTCCATGCATGGTATTGTTTGATGCGACAATGTCGGAACCATACCCGTTGATATATTCCAGCGGGTTGAGCTTGTACATGTTGCGATGGGTGGTAGATGTGGTGTTTGGCTGCTTGTCCAGGATGGTACGTGTGGATCCATCGGGCCTGATCTCGTAAAAATCCTCAAATGCAGTGTTGATTTTACACCTAGGCAAGTCGCACTCGTGTGAATAGTGGTGCGGGAGGGATAGTGTACGATCATCTGTTGTAAAGCGTATCAACGGCCACCTCTCTTCTTTCCACGGTATGTCAGGCCAGTGCACTATTGCCACGGGATCATCCATGTAGTATGTGCCATCACGGTTCTTGGCGTCTAATGCATCACGGTCAAGCTGTGGTGGGTACGCGTATCGCACCGTAAAGGTCGGATCATGTACAACGGGGTCAATCTCCTTGGAATATTTCTGGGGCTTGAAGCAGTGAGTAGGAGGCCCACCATCCTTGCTGGAACAGTGTGTTTGGTATTTGGCCCGCATATCCAGCCCCATACCACTGTACGAGTCGCTGCATATCATCTCGCCGTGCTTGAGATCAAGATCCATCAGGTTCCTAAAGTTCCCCCAGTCGTGGACGTGCAGTTTTTTTATGTCGTGGTATGCAGGAGGGTCAGGGGTATCCCAATGATCTATGAAGATGGTGTCTGAGCCTGCCTGGCTTATTTTTTGAACCCAATGTGTAGCCGGAAGCAGCATGCCTGCATGTCCATTATAAAATGTTAATTCCTCACGGTATTGCTGGCTCTTGGCAGGATTCGGTGCGTAAAGCCCCCCGAGTGAGAACGGGATGTGTGTAGAGTTTAGGCCCAGAATCATGTTCTTGAAGTTTAGTGGGTGTTGTGTGTCCACGACGACTAGGCCGCGTGTACTACCGCCCACCCACGGCTGCCCCTCCTTGAGGGCATCCAACTCTGCTGACCCGATGTGTTGGTGTGTTGTATTGGAGCCATACATGACAGAGGGGATGTGAGAGGAATCGTACTTGTGCTTCTTGGGGTTTGAAGCAGTTGGGGTGAGGGCTTTGGTCTCAAAGCCTGCCAGACCTACTTCGTTCCAGTCAAACTCTTGGCACTTTTGGTACGCAGGTCCAGCAAGAATCTCCGCCCTGCCCCAGATGCAGTAGGTGCCCGACACGAGCAGATTATTATTGTTGTTGTTTATACCATGAAATTTCTGTTCATCTGGTGTGTTTGAGCAGTGCTGGCCATAGAATTGGTCCATGATATCGCCGGAACGCGTACTCCTGTCAATCATCTCTGCCCGCCTCTGCTGGTCCAGCGTGCCCCAGAGCGGCGGATGTTTGGGATGGATTGCCTCAAAGACCTTGTTGTTTAGGTTTTTGTCATGGTAGTCTATCTCCCACCGAAAAGACTCCCTGTCAGGCATGATGCCGTTGGAGTTTAGATCTACTATCATCGTATTCTCATACTCCTTGAGGGTCATCTCGGGGCTGATGCAGCCATGGGATATGGAATATTTGATGATGAAATAGTATGCATCCCCGGTATGGTATGAACCATCAGGGTTTCCTCTGATGTAGTCGCCCACGTATTGGCGACCGTCGCCCCCCGTCACGGCATAGTTGTTGTATGGTGCGGGCGTGATGTATGTTTGGGCAGACATTGTGCATCCGGGGTGGCTGCCGGCAGCGTATGCCATTTGGGAGGGGAGGGTAGGACCAGGGAGGGCAAGCAAGCCTGTCCCGGAAGAGGATAGAGGCCAGGTAATCTCGTCTATTATGATAGGCGACAACAGGGGCGATGTAGTCACCGATGTGTCAGGATGATGGGAGGTATAGTATGTGGGAAATATTGCACACGATGCAATCACGGCTAGGATAATCACGGTGACAATGGTTGTTGTTGTTGGGGCGGTGGGCGATGTGGTTGTGGTGGGCGATGTGGTTGTGGTGGGCGATGCTGTCGTGTATGATGGTGCGGTTGTCGACGATGATGTGGTTGTGAATGATGGCGTGGTGGTCGACGATGATATGGTTGATGATGATGTGGTGGTCGTTGGAGATGATGTGAGGGTGGTCGTTGTGTGCCTTTTCTTCCCCAAGCGCAGTCGGCGTGTCGTGTGGTATTTTATCATCCAAGTCACCACTCACCGTGCAGTAGTGTCGCCGCCCTTTTTGCCAAACGGCAGGAGCCTCTTTATCAGGGCCGCAGGGCCGCCTCTACCTTTTTTGCCTGCATCATCATCATAATCATTATCATCATCATAATCATTATCATCATCATAATCATTATCATCATAATCATCATCATTACCTACACCATCTACATCACCACCACCATCATCAACAATCACCTCATCAGCACCACGTGATTCATCCTTGTAATCACCATACCTGCCAGCCTTGGCAGCAGTCCTCTTCTTCTGCACCACTATGATGGCAACAACGGCGCCCACCATGACTGCCACAAGCCCCATGTAATCCTCCTTGTACACTGCCTCTGTCGTAAAGCTCTCAGTGGCCGAGAACCGCACGGTCTCGCTGCGGAGGTCACCACCAGAGGGAAGATGTGTCCACTCATCTAGCACCTCACGGATCAGAAATGAGACACGTTCATGTGGGGGTGCGGTCAGCGTCACCATCTCGCCCGCATCATATATGCCCGAACCCTCTGCGTTTATTGCCACGATGTTGATCTTCTCGGCGTACATTGCGGTAACAGTGGTTCTGGACGTGATGTTGTGGGATATGGTGGGAGAAAAGGATATGTTTGGTTGTTCTTGCGCACTATTGCCACCATAATCGTCACTATCATCCATATCGCCACTATCGCCACTATCACCATCCCTACTACCTGCCGTGTTCTCCACCACCGCAAAGTCAAAGACGTACCCGCGCCCGTCTTGCTGTATCTCCACCGGAAACTCTATACTCACCGCTCCGCGCGCAATCTCGGTCGTATCGGGGGCCGAGAGTATCATCCTCTCCCCATCAGCACCATGTACCAGTGTGGTATCGTATGGAATGATCGCATGGGTATCTGTTTTGAGGATTGTGGTTATGTCGGTCACGTCGCGTACATGCATAACTTCCTGCAGTGGTACACTAGTGTGGCCTGGTTTATCAAACTTAAAGAACAGAGTGTAGATGCCCGGCGTGTCAGGGTTCAGCTCGATGACGTTATCGCCGCGCGGGTCGTATGGGATGTGTGGGAATGTGCTCAACGACCACTCCACATCATCCGGGATGTCGATGGATATTTCGTACCCTTCGTTGACCCGTAGCTCGTCGGCGCCGGCGTGGTCTATGTGTATGGAGTCCGAGTCCAGCGTATTGTACTGCGTGTCTATATGTTTGACTGCTATACCGCCCCCGCCTGCATGGGCAAGTACGATGTCTTCTGGGGCCCTGCAATCCAGTATCATTGGGTCTGACGTGGCGCACCTCCCAGATTCGAGCATGTCGTTGAGCATGATGATGGGTACGCCATTCCCGTCTGCCAGGTACGCATACACGGGGAACCGCTCCTCGGCATATACAGTGTCAGGCACCTCTAGGACTGCGGACGTGTCAGTATTGGTCTCTACCAGCACTGTTCCAACGATGTTCTTTTGGGGGGACACCACGTGCATGACAGGGTGCGCTATTGACGGGATGCCTGATATGGTGGTAAAAGGCGTGCGAAGATGGACGGTATCTGTGGAAAACTCGATATCATCAGATATGAGCCGAACCTGCAGGTCGCCAAAGACGGTGTGAGGGTCGATCACGTATCCTTGCGAATCCACCATAGATAGCACAAAGAGATCCGCAGGGGTGTCGCGCTCAAAGATGAATGGTAACTGCACCGCTTGGAACCTGTATTGGTCCTGCCCGTGCACGGTAAACTCTGCGGTACTGACCTCCAGGTTTGGAGAGGATAGTGATACTATGTGATCGCCCTTCTTGTCGCTGCTCACCTTCATGACGTTGGACTGCGTGACGCGGTCACCCGTGGTAAACTTGCGATATGGCTCGTGCTCGACACCGCCATCACTGGTGATGTAAAAGTGGATACCCTCGTCAAACACGGGGTATATCTGGACCGCTTCGAATGGTTCCACGGTTACCGAGGTATTGTTGCCGTCATCTATCTCGATTGTCCTGACCTTCTCCTCAGTCTTGAGGTGGTTGAGCGACCATACCAGATACGCATCGGACTGTGTATTTTCTGGATATATGCGGGCGGTGACATGGTTGAGAGGGTACTGCATGGCACGCGGGTATTGTGCGGCGTCCAAGTATTCTGAGGCATCCGGGTCATAATCAGTATCTAGGGGTGGCAGCGCGTCATCACCCGCGACATCTTCCTCACGGATGATGGTTATGGTGCCATTATCCCCATATTCGACTTTAAAATTTTTATTATCATCAGACTCATGGCCCCACCAGTCGGCCCACCCATCCTCATCCTGATACGCGGCATCTATATCGCCTATTTCCATGGCCCCCACGGCAATGGTCTGGTGGGCGGCGCCGTATCCGGGCGCAGATATGCTGATTGTGGCAACACCGCGATCCTTTGTGTATATCTCGCCTACAAACGTGCCGTTCTTGAGCACCACTGTCTCGGCCTCATCATTGTGGAGCAGCTTGCCGACTGCCGCCACCATGGTGTTGCTTGAATGTATGGTGGCCTCTACCGGAAAGTATGGCTTGTAGGGGATTGTTGCATTGCCGGATGAGGGGGAGGCCAGCCACGCAATGATGTATGCGAAGGAGTGTTCAAGTATTATGTTGGGGGCCACGGCCATCTCCACACGTACGTGGTGTTTGGGGTGCGACACGGAATAAGTGGGCGAGATGCTGTCCGTGGTGTGCGCAGATATGGCCGCATCGCCGTAGATGGTACCTGTAAACGGTACAGCATAAGACCCTGCGGGGATGACATATCTCTTTTCTTTTTCTTCTTCTTCTTCAAGTATGATGTTGGTCGTTGAGAATAGGATATCTGTGTCTGTAGGCGCCCTGATCGGCTGCCCGAAATAATCCACCATATACGCGATGCCGGATATGCGGTCAGTCAGAGTCTTATCCGGAAGCACTAGATGTATCTCATACTGATTGGGTGCCTTGTCGACTACCTGCGATGATGCGTCAGATACAAAGCCTTCTGAATATGCATAGACGGTCACATTGCCTGTTCCGTGCAGGTATAACGGGAACAATCCGTGGTTTTGACCGGGTTCCAGCTCCAGTGAGTCAGGTACATCCACCAGTGTGGATCCCGATATCAGACGCACAGTAGTCCAGTCCGTGGCATCATCCCTGATGAAGACACCATAGTTTTCAGCATCCAGCAGCATATGGCTTGCAATGAACAGGCGCCTGTCCTCGTCAGGGTCGTCGGTCTGGGCATCCGCATCAGCATCAGCATCCCCATCACCATCATCAAGATCGTTGGCCTGGAGCCTGTCACGGATGGAGTCAAATGGGTCCATACCACCCACGCTGCCCATATCAAGACCGTCTAACATCGCCATCATCTCCTGCAGCCGTATCTTCTCACCATCACTAAGGCCGGCTGTTGCAGCAGAAGTATCGGAGCCACCGAGCATGGCCTGTAACTCCTGTATTATTGCCTCCAATCCGCCAGGCGCCTCCGCCCCCTGCTGGGCGTATGCCATAAAAGGAGGAGAGGATGCTGCCCCGCCATAATCCTCATCATCTGTGGTGATTGGCACGGTGGCAACGGCAATAGTAGCGACCGAGAGTATTATCAAAAGTGCAAAGGGGAGGGCAGATAGTATTTTTGTCATACTTGTTCTCAACATGGGCGTACCAGTTTAGCATAAAAGATAAAAAAATAGTAGGAAGAAAAAAGGTCTAGATTCCACGCACATAGATGGTCTTTGTAACTATGGACAATGTGTCCGTGCTATCCAGTGCATTATCGGCCACATCTGGACTGCTATCCACTATGGCATGTATGGTCAGGCTGTATGAGTCTCCGCGCTTCATGTCAGACGAGGCCCCTATCGTGTGTACGAAGGAAATGGTCTGGTCACGCGCCATCACAGGGGTGTCCGCATCCGCATACGTGCTGTTGGGGCGCGGACCGATGGATATTGTTGTGACGTCTGCATCAGCTCCGGTCATGGCAGCCCCCGGCTGTGTATACATGTTGATGGTATCGCCGCCTACCCCGTCATCATGCTGCAGTACGGCCACTGCGCGCAGTATGTCGTCGTCTGCTACGTTCTTTAGGCTGACGGTCAGTATTGCGAGGCCTGCAGAGCCCTTGCTGATATCGGCATCGATCACCTCCACAGCATCGGCAGTTGCAATCTGCGTGTCCGCTATTACTCCTGAGCCGACAAGTCCTATGACTACACCTGCTATTGAAACAATCGCCAAAGTCCATGCCAAGTTTTCCTTGGTTACATTCATGAAACGGGTATGCTGATCGTATTTAAGGCGAAAAATGATGGAGAAGACAAAGGGTAGCCGTGACAATAGAGCCCTTTTCTCTCCACCCTACAGACGGTTTTGGTTCCATATTAATTTTTGAGGTGGGACACGTATGAGTCCAAGAACACAACGTGCCAAACAAACAAACAAACAAACAAACAAACAAACAAACAAACAAACAAACAAACAAACAAACAAACAAACAAACAAACAAACAAACAAACCAATCAATCAATCAATCAATCAATCAATCAATCAATCATGTCGCCCCCAGCTACTGCTTGCAGTTTGTCCCTGACAGCACCCGACATCGCCGAGATCCACAAAATATCTTTTGGGGTCACTCAAAATTATAAACTTCCGGGGCGTAAAACAAGTGTGACGGGTTCATCTAGATTGGTAATGATGACGGCTTGAAAAGCCGTAGTGGTCACACACTCGTGGGTTCAAATCCCACACCCGTCGTTTATTTTTTGTCCAATAAAAGTAGTAGTATTATTTACCCGATACGAGTTTGTCCCCGCAAGCCGCACCCACACCTCGGCCATCGTATGGGCGCCCTTGATCATATTGTGTGATGGTGCAGCAACTGCATGTTGGAATCGTCAGTGGGGTGGCCAGAACATCTTTTGTGGGCACTCATGGTTATAAACTTCCGGTGTGTAATGTAAGTGTGACGGGTTCACCTAGTATGGAAGGGTGACGGCTTGAAAAGCCGCTGTGCAAGCGCACACGTGGGTTCGAATCCCACACCCGTCGTTTATTTTTTGTACAATATAAGTAGTGGTATTTATCTGCCACAGGTTCTGCAGTTAGATGCCCAATCTTTTCTAAAATGCCCCCAAATGGACGTGTTGATAGTATAACAGGAGTTGTCGCAGGAATGGTAACTTGGTGGGCGCATATGATGAGTTCACCGAGTCAGGTTATGATGACGGCTCGATGAGCCGCAGTGCAGCAAGCACACGTGGGTTCGACCACCACACTCGCGACGCAAGGAAAACATCCAGAAAACCGTCATGCCACAAGCACGTGGGTTCAAATCCCACACCCGTTGTTTATTTTTTGTCCAATAAAAGTAGTGGCATCTACCCACATGGTACCCCACTTGATCCTTGTCATTATATTACAAAAGGCCATTCACACACACACCATTACATCATGGTTTGCATTATACCGGATAGTATCTCAAATAGCTCGTTCCACCACGCAAGTATCACAAATGCCGCAGCCATGCATAGCCCTAGGGGCAGTGTAGCCAAGAATGTAGAGTATGCCACACGCGTGACTATCAAGCCTGATGCCAGGGACATCATCATTACTGCCGGCTTCATCCCGTCCATGATCGTGGCAAAGTCCGGCCTCTCAAAGTATTTGGCGACATCCGGGTTGGACTCTAGTGACGGGGGTAAATCCGGAGTGTCATCAGTGAACGAGCCAAGGAATACGGATATGCCCACCAAAGCCATGAAGAACATAGCGGGTGCAAAGTACAGCAGTATGGAGGACGTCCTGATGGAACCATCCATCCTGTTTTTTATCTCGTTGACGCGCGAGGTAAAGTGATACATCTTCTCCAGGGTGTGGATGGAGCCGCCGCCCCAGTCGAAGATGACCTGGAAGATGAACAGCAGCATGCGCAGCCTCCACGAGCGCACCTTGGGGTCATATATCAGCCCTATACGCTTGTCGTCCGAGTTTAGTTTTTCGCGTATACCAAATAGCACTTCTGAGAATGCACCATACTTTTTGACGGGGTCGTTGTCCTTGTGGTATAATGTCTTGAGCGTCACGATAAAGTTGGCGTCGACCTTGCGGCGCTCTATGAGGTCGCGGATGAATATGGGAAAGTGGTTATTCTGTGACGTGATGTGGGATATCTGCTTGGATATGATCAGGCCGTTTATGATGCAGGGTACCGACGCGCCTATGGCTATTGCAGGCAGGTAATCGCCAAGTATCAGGTATGTGGGTGCAAACAAGATGGGGAACAGGACAAACACCTTCTTGCTGTAGTGTAGGGTGTGATCAGACTTTGTTCGGAACATGACCAGCACAAATCCAGCATAACCAAGGGGCATGAATATCAATCCCGTGGTCATTTGGGTGATGGTGTCTCCGCCACTGCCCATGAAGGCCAGGGCCACCATGATGATTGGCGCCATGATCATCATTATGGATCCCATCATGAATACAGCTGATGCTTTTCCAATCATCTTCTCGTCGGCTGCTGTGATCTTGACAAACTCCTTTTCTGCAATCTCCTCAATGAATGATTGTAGGTTGGAGACCCCGGACTTTGCTATTCCATAATACTGCTGCAGGAATGCCTGCCAGATCTTGTTGGGGTGTTTTGCTGCCAGGTCAGATATGGCCTTCATGCGGGCATAGTCGTCATCAACGGTCCACTTTTCCAGGATGCGCCCGTCTGCCTCCACCCCGGGAAATATCTTTCTGTCCTTTAGCGCCATGATGGCATCGTATAGTAGTGTCGAGCCAGAGTGGACAATCTTGAGGTATGATAAGAAATATGCCATCTCATGATCGTATATGGTGGCACGCTCCATGGCGCTGGTCTTGCTCTTGAACCTGGGGTACATGGCCACAAGCAGTGGCGCGGCTGCTGCTGCGGCCAGCAACAAGATGCCCATGCCCACGCCGATAAATGCCACGACGGCGCCACCCACTAAGGCAAAAAAGAATGCAAGCGTGGTAGTCTTTGCCACGGCCCGCGGTCGAGCCATGACTCCGGATGTGGTGGCCATGGTTAGTGTTACGCTGCGCGCATCCTCATGAATCATGCGAAATATCTTGATGGGCAGCAGGCGGGCCAGCAACTTGTCCGAGAATGATTGGGACAGGGGAGTCACAGTAGCAGTCGGCTTTTTGGGGGTTTTCTTGCCACCTTTCAGACCTGAGATGGCACCAAAGACGCGGGTCATGATGCGGAGGATTGGTAGGATATACAGGGCGGCGCCGGCGCCTAGGATTGTGATGGATATGAGCAGGTACCCGCCCAGACCTGCCACCACACCTAGGAACATGAGTAGTACGGATGCTGCCTTGAGTGGCATTCCGTAGCGGGTGTTTAGAGCGGCGTCGGCATCAGGGAGGGCAGTGTGGATGTGGGGGTGTGGGTCCGGAAGGACAACGGGTGTTGCAGGCGGGTTATCGCCGTTGATGGTGCTGAGGTTGTTGTTGTTGGTGTGGGTGTCATTGTTGTTGTTGGTGTGGGTGTCATTGTTGTTGTTGGTGTGGGTGTCATTGTTGTTGTTGTTGTTGTTGTTGTTGTTGTTGGTACGGTTGTCGCTGCTGCTGCTGCTGCTGTCAACACCACCCTCCATACCATTATCGACACCATCACCTATACCATTATCCCCCGCGCCACCGGGCGTGCCTGCCACGTCACTTGTATTTTTTTTCATAATATCTCGACAGTATATTCATGATTGCGTGTTGTGTGTCTGCCTTTTGTCGCTGGCACTCGTGCAGTAGATCTACACGCATCTCCAGATCCTGTTTGAGGTCAGTTGATGCATCGCGTGCAGACATCATGTTCAGGCGTCGGCTCTTTTTTATCATGGTATCCAGACTGTTGGCAAACGTGTCGCTGGCGGCATCATACCGGTTGAGAGTGATAAGTTTTACCGTCTCCCCCTCCACCAGGATCTCGTCAAAGGAGATGGCCTTGCGCTCTTGGTGTCCCTTCCTAGTGTGGATTTCTGCCATTGATAGTATGAAGGATAAATCAGTGAATGATCCGGGGTGCACGCCAAACTCGTGCTGTATTCTCTCGACGGCGCCTGGCGCAGAGTATGCGTGGAATGATGAAAGGGCAGAGTGGCCCGTGGAGATGGCATCAAAGAGCATCTTGGTGGCCATGCCCCGTGCTTCTCCTACAGATATCATGTATGGTCTCTGTCTCAGGGCGGCATTGAGCAGGTCCTGGAACTTGTTGAAATATTGGTCGCTGCCTATGGGGACGTCGATCATCAATGATAACCAGTTTTGTTGTGGTACTGCCAGCTCTGCGGTGTCCTCTATGGTGAGTATTTTGGCCGATTGCTGGACCAACGGGAATAGTGAACCTAGTGTGGCCGACTTGCCCGATCCTGTGCCCCCGACGACTAGGCCGGTACCCCTCACGTCAAGCAGCGCCCAGATGACAGCCAGCGTCTCGTGTGATATGGTGTTGTCATCAAGTAGTTTGGTCAGGGTGATGGGCCGGGGGGATTTTATACGGACAGATACTGCAGGAGAGTTGGGAGCAATGGCGTCTCCAGATATGATGGACATGCGGTACTTGTCATCCATGTGCGCATCTACAATGGGGGTTGAAGTGGATATGTGCTTGTTTGCGCGGTTAGCCATCCTCTCCAGGAACGCGTTCATGTGGTCTTTGGAGTCAAAGCGCATGTTGCTTGTCAGGGTCTGCCGCGAGAGATAGTTTCGGTGGATGATGCCTACTGGCGCAGCAAAGTTAGAACATGTGATGTCTTCTATGAGAGGATCGCGCATGGCGACATCGAGTAGTTCATACCCGAAGATGTTGCGGTTCATATAGTATTTGAAGGCGCGAAAGTTGTCCCGGAATTGGCTTGTCAGGTTCAGATCAGCTGCCGCACCTTCAGCTGCTGCCAGGATCTCCTCGATGTCTGCAGAGTCATCGCCTGCGAACTTTGTGTGTCCGCGGTACCCTGCTATCTGCTCATAGGCTGCTTGGCCACCTGGTTTGAAGGCGGGCTCATACACGCAGTATTGATAGTCCTCAGATATTGTTACGGTGGCCTCGCCTATAGGGTATTGCGCACGATATTTATCCGGTTTTAGTGATGAAAAGTATAGTTTTTTGACAAAGGACTGCTGTTCTTTTTTTGTCTTGTCTTTCTTTTTTTCATCCTTGTCCTTGCCTTTCTTCTGCACACCCTTCTGGTTCTTGTCGACTATGTTGATTGGAAGGGTGGCAAGCAGTTTTTTGAGCAGATTGTTTATCCCACTCCCCACCACACTCTTGTCCTTGCCATTGCTGCCGGCCGGCTTTTTCTTTTTGTGTGTATGGGGTATGCGGCTGTTGCCATTGCTGCGGTTGCTACTGCTACTGCTACTGCTACTGCTACTGCTACTGCTACTGCTACTGCTACTGCCCCTGCTACTACTACCACTACTTTTACTGCTGTCAGGGCGGCTACTTGCCAACTCCTCTCCGCTCAAAACCACACCAACCCCACAAACCACACTAGAAAGAATGCTATCGTAATGTACACTAGTTGTGGATGCCCTGATATGACATACTTTGTGTCAGTCGTGGCAGGCACCCGCGTGACGCTCAGTTTTGTTGTCCCATCACCCGCATCTTTTTGTCCACAGATGATGTGTCGGTCATGCTCACGGCGACGGCGCACCATCAAAGACCAGTACAGTACCTTTAGCGGCTTCATTGGAGGTAGATCCTCAAAGAGGGTGCGCGATTGTGTAATATCGCGTATGTTGTATATCAGGTTGGACACGGTCATGGCCCACCCCTGGATGAATAGTGATGCCATCAAAACTACGATCCCTGCAGGGAACGGCCCCAAAAAGGGAATGGCAAAGGCTACAAGTAAAAGCGCCAGCATGTCAGCAGGCCCGAACATGCGGGCCAGGTACGTAGGTATGATGAATGCAGCAGATATGCCAAACATCATCAGCCCGGTGCCCTCCCAGAGGCCAGTGTCGTTGGTGATCAGATTGAACAGTATAACTGCAATAAAGCCACCCGCAAACCAGTATGCCTTGACGAACCTAGTGCGCGCATCCATCACGGCCAGAAATATGAGGAATCCAAAGACGGCCGTCTGCAGGCAGTAATGCAGCAGCAGGGCGGATTGTTCCATTCATGGCAGGTATGGATGTTTGGATTTAAGCAAGGGCAGAAGGGAGGGAGGTGTCCTGCTGTTGCTTTGTTGTAGCCAGTGCCGCCAGTCCTACCACCACACACATACACACTGTGTGTCAATCCAGGAAAATGCAGTAGTGGTATAAACAGCCATGCCTTGTGGAGTTCCTCTCCCCTCTCACTCATGCGCGTACATGCAGTGCATCATCTCATCCGTAAAGTAGGTACGGCCTTGATCCCCGCTGTTGCCTCAATTGTCCCCACCAAGAACATAAAGTGGACAAGCAACCTCACCAAGGATTTAAGAGCGAAAACCCCAACACAGGCCCCAACACAGCCCCGTAGGCTACACCCCCGGCAAGCAACCCTATCAGCGATATATACCACAAAAAGGAGCCCAGCTCCCGCCTGTCGTTCTTGTTGTGGTGGTAGCGTAGTATTATACCTCCAATGGGTCCGAATATGAATATCAGGAGGATGTGTATGTATGATGGCTTTATAATCATCTCAGACATGACGTGCAAAGATGTGGGACGTATAAAAAAGGTAATGGTGTGAATTCGTGATACAAGTGGGTGTCTTCAGAGAGGCAAGTGCGCCTTCATGCATCATATAGCCCAGACTGACCTCACAGGCCGGTAGACGTCTGGCGCCTAATCCCGCAGCCGCACATAGTACACCGACGGCGCGCCTCTTGTGGGATTCATCATCGCCATCGCCATATTCGTAGAACTATACCTATTACCCATATATAATTGTATGGGTATTGCCCATATACGGCCAATAATTATATAATGTTGCCATGTGAGGGGGCCATGAGCACGAAGGCAGATGGAGACTATTGGAGGCACGAGTGTAACAGGTGCAACTACATCTGGTACAGCAGGAATGAATCCCCGAAAAACTGTAACAACAAAAAATGCAAATCGCCATACTGGAACAAGGAACGTGTGAGATGAGCCGCATTCCGTGGTATAAGACTTCTAATGGTGCCCTGTACAAGGGGGACTGCATAGAGGTCATGCGGGGCATGAAGCCCGAATCAGTGGACTGCATATTTGCGGATCCGCCGTTTAATCTGGGAAAGGATTACCACACCAAGTTCGTTGACAAAAACGCAAACTATGTCCAATGGTGTTGTGAATGGATACGCGAAGGGGTACGGCTTCTAAAGGAAGGAGGTTCGTTCTTCCTGTACTGTATGCCATCAATAGCCGTCAAGCTGGTGCATGATCTCAACCAGTTACTGGATTTTAGGCACTGGATAGCAATTACCATGAAGGGCAGTTACCCGCGCGGCAACAAGCTGTACCCCGCACATTATGCGTTACTGTATTATTCCAAGGGCAAGCCGCATGTGTTCAATCACCTCAGGACGCCGGTTGCAACATGCAGGCACTGCAGCGGCGAGATAAAGGATTATGGCGGTCACAGAAAGATGCTGAATCCTGCCGGTATCAACTTGACTGACTTTTGGGACGATACGTCCCCCAACACAGTTAAGCGAAATGTAGGTTAACTAAACTGAGTTATCCCATACCGGAAGCATATCCCAACCAAAAAAGCTAAATGTGACGGATCCAGTAGTTTAACGTTGTCCAAACAAAAAACAAACCAGATCCGTAATATGGTAAACAACAAACGTCTATATCAAGATGTTGTGACGGGCCTGTGTCCCATGTTGTCGTGCACAACAATGCCCGGACATCATAATACCATCTTTGATATCAACACGCTTAATGCAGGGATCATAAATGCGGCAATTCAGGATTCATCTGTAGGCGGATGTGCCAATGCAAGAAAGAGCCTAGGAGGCAGGAAAGAGCCCTCGGACAGGTGGTTTGCAAGCATGCTCAAAAGCCCGGTTGTGGCAGAGGTTCAGAATGTGTTTGACATGCAGGTGACGCAACAGTTTAAAAAAATGGTACGCCTCGGAATGGTTCCAAAGAAGGGGATAACAATTGCAATTGACATGCACCTTATCCCAAGGTATGACAAAAAGCCCGGCAAAGAGCTCACACGATCCCGCTACAAGAACGGCACCAAATTATTTGAGCGATACATGACTGCCCAGTGTGTGGACAAATCACTGAAGATACATCTGGGTGCGCAATACCTGGAAATGGGTGATTCCGTGCCTGATTTTGTGGACAGAATCCTGAAATCCGTCAAAAAGACAGGTGCCAAGATAAGGTTGGTCCTTTTGGACAGGGAATTTTTCTCAGTGGATACAATAATTGCGCTACTCAACAATAATGTGACATACCTGATGCCGTGCAGGAATTCCAGCGGGGTCATCGCCGCACTGCGGGAATATGACAAAAATACAAGGAATGCAACATCTCAGGCCACGCTACAGGGACATACTGGCATGGTGGATTTTACCATGAGAATAGAGAAGCGCAAGAACAACAAAGACACAACGATGCCCGAGCAAAAATTCATAGGGTTTGCTACAAACGCCCCGACAATTGACGTAAAAAAATACACAAAACGTTGGGGTGTTGAGACAGGATACAGATTGGTGGAAACGATGCGGGCAAAGACCAGAATACAGGACATGGCGGCTCGCATGCTCTGCTTTTACTATTCCCTGCTGGCATACAACGAATGGATGATTGTTAGGGTCATGCTATCGGATGGTACAGAGAGGCAGAGTGCCATGACACAGCTTATCTTCCAGTCATGTTGCATACAGGCCGTACTCCCTGATCCCGAACAGCCCCCATAACATATGCGAATCAGGCATCATGTAAACAGTCTGATTCGCAAGTACATTTCGCTTAACTGCAACAGGCACCGTAAATACAAGGTAAGGCCTGGAGTAAATGAGTTAAAGATAACCATACCAGAACGGGCCGTGCTGATAAGCACCAACCCCAATGATGTAGTGCTTGATCCCTTCGGAGGAGGGGGGTCCACATACCAAGTCTGCGAACAAAACGGCAGAAGATGGATAGGGATTGAAAAGTTTGACTGCTCCGTAATACGTGAACGGTTGGAAAACCGCATAGAAAATGGAGGTACACTCCAATGAAGATAGATTCCATGAAGTTCTATGATGGCGCCTGCGAGAAGATAGCCCGTCTTGGAATGTCCGACATGCTGTTTGAGCTGCTTAACATGCTAATGAATACGGAGGTATTTCTTGAGGAAAGCAAGGATGCAAACAGTGGCAAGGTTGTACGCCAGAAAATAGACGGCATGTTGGAAAGCGGGGAGGACTGGGTAAAGACGGGGACAGGAGACTTGGACTGGATAAAGTCAAAGAAGGTCGCTCCGGCCACCACGATCAAGATGGGTGTGGAGATTCAAATGTCGGCAAGGGGTGATCTGGTCATACGGGACCTACTCCACATGAGGGAAAACATGAAGCTTGGTAAGATTGAGGTAGTGGTACTGGTTGTGCCGTCTGACAGAATGTCAAAGTTCCTGCCTGACCGTGCCCCGTCGCTGTCAGAGACCCTGAGGTACATAGAAAAAGAGTTTGAGGAGATTCAACAGTTTCCACTGGTTCTGATTTCAGTCGAGCATGACGGGGCCGGAAACCCCCTCCCAAAACAGAAAAGAAGGTCATAAAACAGGAGATCATGAATTTCATTCAAAAGAAGATCCGTATCACCATGGCCATGACGAAGTAATTGGGGTTATACCTCTTCTAGTGGGCAAGGTATCATCAGTCTTTCTGGTACACCCCGGCATCACCGAGATCCACCAGAATATCTTTTGTGGGCACTCATGGTTATAAACTTCTAGTGCGTAAGGTATGTGTGGCGGGTTCATCTAGGTAGGTTAGGATGGCGGCTTGAAAAGCCGCTGTGTATCCACACACGTGGGTTCGAATCCCACACCCGCCGCTTATTTTTTGTTCAATATAAGTAGTGACATTTACACTGGTGCGAATTCAGAATATGGATTCTAGGCAGGTGGTAAGACCCCCCACGTGCTGATAAGCGACAAACCCCCACGTGCTGATAAGCGACAAACCCCCACGTGCTGATAAGCGACAAACCCCCACGTGCTGATAAGCGACAAACCCCCACGTGCTGATAAGCGACAAACCCCCACGTGCTGATAAGCGACAAACCCCCACGTGCTGATAAGCGACAAACCCCCACGTGCTGATAAGCGACAAACCCCCACGTGCTGATAAGCGACAAACCCCCACGTGCTGATAAGCGACAAACCCTCCCCCCCCCCCCCCCGTCCAGAAGACGATGAAATGTCTTTAGTAAGGATGCACGCCACAGGCTGACACGAGGGTCAAGCCAGCATACAAGCTTGAGTGGCAAGCCAGCCGGGGTAAACAACCACACCCACACCCACACCCACAACCACAACCACAACCACAACCACAACAACTACCACGCGTCACAACAAGATGGGCACCTGAATGGTATGGGGAGCCCAGAAAATGTGCAGGGATAGTACCATGGATGACCATACCCACGATTATAAGAAAAAATACCATTCTGATCACATATGCTGGCGCAGAACAAGGGTGATGATCTCACCGAGGCGATCAAGGGGCCTGTATCCCAACTGGGATTGGCCATCCTCATAATTGGTGGGGCATTTGCGTATGCCGATTACATGCTTGAGGAGCGCACAGGCAACAATCCAAACCTAGTCGGCGTCGGAAATGGTACGAAGCAGCAGCTGTTTGGGAATTTTATCGTAGATATGGCAAACGAGATGCTGTTCTACCTGGGGATTATAGTGCCAATCGTGATAATTGCAGGCGGGGTGATGGTGGGGCTAACATTATGTCAACAAAAAGAGACAGGAAGAGAAGAAGAAAGAGAAGAAAGGAAAAGGTAGCGGAGCTGCGTCTGGCCGGTAGGTGGCCACACACAATCCACCATCACATTCATGCAACAAGTCATACCCCCTCTGTGTCGTAATTCATCCTGTGTGCATTGGTATCACAGGCCGCTAGTAAGTTGGAGCCTACATCGCCGTCGCAAGGCAAGGATGCGCTAGATTATGGCGCTTGGCAAAATTGTTGGAAGGCGCACTACCGCCTGTCTATAACAAACTGGACACCGGTGGTCTGTGCCCTTATAGCATATTCTATCTTTCTGTCCTCTACTCCTCCACTATGGGGGTTGAACTTTCCTTCCACCACGGTAGACACGATAAATTCAAAGATGTCGTCAGGGAGTGTGTTGTGCAGGGTGATGCTCTTGGTGGTGGGGGATCCGGGGAACTGAACCCCTAGGCTTACTTCCTCTGTAAGTTGGTCGTATCCTGAATGGCCAGTAGTAGGGCGAGGGAGTAGGGCCTTGGTGAACTGTCCCAAAGATTCCAATTCAAATGGTGAAGAGGAATATTTTGCGCCATTCTTGTACACATCTATAATCATCTTTTGTGTGGTGAATTTCACTGTGTCGTAGTGTGAGGGGGTGATGTTGTTGGGTTTCGTGTTATACAGGGCATGTAATTTCATGTCGGCGCGCCCATCGGCCGTCACAGTGACGACCACCGTCCCGGTATGTTTGGGGAATATGACTGCGGGCGCGGACGCCTTGATCTCAAAGTCGACATTCGCATTCACGTTTGGATTCGTATCCCTCACAATTTTTGTCGCCTCCACGTACCCCTGCTGGACGACATCATCTGTTTTTCCGACATCCTCATATGGCAACTTTATCAATATGTTGTTTGCCTTCATACCAATGCCGTCAAATCCCGGAACTAGCGGCACGTACAATCTCTCTCCGGCATGGTATGTGTGTGGTGGCAGATAGTTTAGTGACAGATTGGTGCCATTGTCATTGACTAGTTCCACATCGCGTATGGTCACCTCGCGGGCGAGTATGGGGAGTTCGACAAATGCATGGGGGATGTATACCTTTTTGTCAGTGCTTGAGATTTCTAGATGGGCGTTGTTCATGGTGTCAAGCATGATTGTGCCCATATCCCCCGCGTCGAGATGACGGTAGTGTGGGGTATTTGGAAACATGTTAAATGGGATCGTGTCGTAGACGGGGGTCCCGGCACCCTGTGGAACTTTTATGTTTCTGTTGTGGCTCATCCCGGTAAAAATTGGAAACTGCTCTTTGTTGAACTCAGAGACGGCCAGGGATATGAAGGGTAGATTGTCATGTATGGGGGCGTTATAGTCTATGTCGAGTTGGGGGGAGGACTTTGAGGTTTGTTGGAAGTTGAACTGGAATGAAGGGGTGTCATCCTTTAGATCAAAAACTATGATGGTGTCATGGGGATCATGAATGGGTACGGAAAAATCATCATATCTGGGGGCAACCAGTAAGTCATTAGTAGAGGGTGTCATGCGGGTATGGTAATTATTATAATAGTCATTTTTGGGTTGGGACGGTATTGTAGTAGTCGAGTTGAGAGCATTAAGGGAGTTAACAATAGTGGGGTTTTCATGCATGTGGATACCAAAAGCATGGTGCACATCTGTCGGTCCCGTCACATCTACGTTGAATATGCATGTGTGTGAGGAGGATGATATAGTACACACACTAGAATCCAAGATTATCGCGAGGTGGCCATTCATCTTTTTTGAAAGTGTAAAATAGCCATTGTCACAGCCAAGGGAGGGTGGCGGACTATCATCAGTGAAGATGGTGGATTTCACAGAACCAGAACCAGAACCAGAACCAGAACCAGAACCAGAACCAGAACCAGAACCAGAACCAGAACCAGAACCAGAACCAGAACCAGAACCAGAACCAGAACCAGAACCAGAACCAGAACCAGAACCAGAACCAGAACCAGAACCAGAACCAGAACCAGAACCAGAACCAGAACCAGAACCAGAACCAGAACCACACCCCACCATGGTACCCACCTCCCCAGCCTGAGTTAGAGTTCCTCCGGTACCCGTGGAGTCAAATTCATATTTTTTGAATAACCCATCTGTGATTATACCAGAGTAGAATGACTTTCCGAAAGTCCTATCCTCATATGTGATGAGGGCCGCAAACTTTGAGCTCCCCATCTCGATATATGGCGACACACTAACCATCTTACCATATGATTTGTTACGATCGCCAAGCGTCACAAAATCCTTTTCATCGAAATGTATCATGTGAATTGCAGACCCGGCGCCGATACCTCCCAAGTTGAACTGATCCGTTATGCTGACTGGCAGTGGGGCAATATCAAAGACGTTGCCCATGGTAGTGAGTATCTGGCCGCGGTATGCATGGTTGAGGCTAAGCTCACCTTCAGCCAGCCCCAGATCAACCTCTTTTACTACTGCCTCGCGGTGTGTCGGCATATCCACAAAGTCGGGCATCGACGGAAGGCGCTCCACACTACTCTGAAGCAGCCCACCATCAAAGGTCCTGTTGTGTGTATCCGGCATGACGGCCCTACGCTTCTCGATGCCGTTTGTATCAAAGAAGCGGAACATGGATATTGTAACTTGCTCACTGCCCAGGTTTTTGACAGTTATGGTATAGGATGTCTGATTGTACGTTGCAAGGAGGTTTTCGGCAGTTTTTTTATGATCGATCACTGCCGATTGTGCGGCAACCACTGATGTGTCAGATAGGGTGGTGGTGGCAAATACGACTGTTCCCGTAATGGCCACTATGACTAGGGCACCTATGATGGCGGCGTACATGTAATGGTATTAGGGGGTTGTATTCAGGGCGGCAGTCCTATAGGCAATGTGGAGATCTCAAAGGTGTTACCCATGGTTGTGAGTATCTGGCCGCGGTAGGTCTGATTGAGGCCGAGATCTCCTTGGACCAGTCCCAACACGTCCTCCTTTATCACCACCTCGCGGTATGGCCGCAGGTCCCCAGAGTAGGGCATCGACGTGAGGTGTGCCACATTGTTCGGATGCAGCCCGCCATCAAAGGTCCTGTTGTGTGTATCAGGCATGACGGCCCTGCGCGTCTCGGCGCCGCTCTGGTCAAAGAAGCGGAACATGGCTATTGTAACGTCCTCGCCGCCTATGTTCCTGATGATTATTTCATAGGATGTTTGATTGTATGTTGTAAGTAGTTTTTCGGCAGTTTTTTTATGATGGGTCATGGCTGATTGAGCAGTAACCTCGGATGTGTCAGATATTACGTTGGTGGCAACTGCGACTGTTCCCGTAATGGCCACTATGATTAGGGCGCCTATGATGGCGGCGTACATGTAATGGTATTAGGTGATTGTATTCAGGTTGTCAGGGAGCCGAAAAGGTTGGCCAAGGGGGCAAACACTCCGGTGATACCGTCAATGATCTGTTGGCCGAACCACGGCTCATCATCTTCTTCTTCTGCTGGTAGTTTTTGTTGCGCAGATTGTTCCTGCCGTTGCTCTGGGATGTCTTGTTGGGTATCCTGCTGGCCCGATGCCTGTTCCTTGTGTAGAGGGGGATCATCTATGAGGGAGGCATCATCATCCGTGGAAGAGGCATCATCAAAGAAGTCATCATCAGGAGGGTCATCGGCAAAGGGGTCGTCCTGTATCAGCATCCCTCCATCCTTGGATGGATCATCCTGTATTGGTGGGGGATCATCGGCAAAGGGGTCGTCCTGTATCAGATCGTTGTTATCACCCATGACAAAGTCATCTGTAAAGGGATCATCTGTGAGGGGTGGAGTATCATCTTGTGTCGGGGCATTATCACTCATGAGGGGGGCGACAGGATCATTATCATTATTATCATAATTATCATCATCATCATTGTCGTTGGCAGGTGCAGCTGCAAAGGTAGTAGCATTACTTGCACCGCTGGCACGTCCTCCTCCTCCTCCTCCTTCTTCTTCTTCTTCACCACTACTCCTATCCTGCGAAGACGGCAGTTGCGGCCGCTCAAACAGTACCATCTCCTGTACCTGCTGCCCGCCAGAATAATGCTCTATCAACTCATAAGAGAACCTGAGTGGAGGCTCACCCATCACCGTGTTTTGGTATATGGTGGCACTTATCGCCAGAGGCAGCGTGTCCCTCCAGATTATTCTGTTGTCGCCATAGTTGTGGCCATGCCCCAGGATATAGTCGGTGTGGGGCGGCTGGCCGTCATGCTTTACAAAGTCCAGCACGGCATACTCTGCATGATCAAACTGTTTCTTGGAGTTGCCCAAGATATCACCCACGTGCAGCTGCATCCCGTCATCGTCACTGCCGTATGGGAAAATCCGTGGGTCAGGCCAAAACAGGGTATTCTCTAGCGACTCTGCAGTGTACCTGTCAAAGAATGGCTCGACCTCGTAGTGGGCATTGATCACGATGATGTCCATGTCGGGTTGGCTTCTCTCACCATCGCCACCTGCAACACCTGTAACACTGCGACCATCATAATCATCATCATCATCACTCCACACCCAGGTGTATGCCACCCATCTCTCCGCCCCTCCCAGGGACGGCGCCTTCATCACAAACATGAGTGATATGGTATAGCATTGGCTGTCGAGTGCCGTGAGGCTGTTGCGCGTTACGTTGTCACATATATCATAGATGAACGTGTCGCCCGGGGATATATCGTGTATGCTCGTGGCGTGTGCCACGGGAACAGCAGTGGCGTATGCAAGGCCACACATGGCAAGGATGCCAAACAAAATGGAGGCCGTCCTAAGTCGGGACATCAATTATCTGCCTCCCCTGTGTGATCACAAAGTGCTTTTCCGCGGCGTTTCCAATGGGGCACGTTATCTGGATCTGTGATTCAGGCTGCACGGCAAAATCAGTGGCGTTATTGTTGTTGGACGAACAGACACCACGGTAGACGGCGCCTGTCTCCGAGACCACCTCTAGGATGGATGACTCGCTTGTCCCATAGTTTGCTATCGTGACGACTAGGGTGGTGCCGTCCTGGCGAGCTACCGTCAAGTCCAATTTCTCTTCCATCATGACGCGGTTCATGGTCTGGATCTTCTCAATGGTCCAGGACATGGCGTGGATCTTCTCATTGAAGACAGCGTAGGCCATTCCCGATAGTATGCCCAACCCAAGGAATATGACCAGGACCTCATTGGTGTATGACATTGCTGGCAGGGGGCGGCAAAGCCCCCTACCGATAAGATAGCCAGGCGACTGGGATAGCCCGCTATGTTGTTTGCTTATCATGTTATGCATAACCTCGTTGTATTATGGGGTGTCTGGGGCGGCAAACACGATAAACCTCCTGCCCTTGAGCTTCTTTGCGATAGCCGGCAGGCCTCCGCCCTTATCGTCTGACGTCATGACTACGGGTTGTGTGTTCCCGCTGCGGTCTAGGCCCAGAAACTCACTGTGCTTCTGGTTCAGTACCATGACCGGGGCGGCCATATCCCCTTCCATGATTACCACGCCGTCCTGCTCGCGGTAGGGAGTCACACGGCCTGCTGAGCTTACAAGGTATCTGGACTGGCATGTTGGACAAGGAAATTCGGAGATGCCAGCAGTTGTCATGGTGGTGGTGGTGGTGGCAGCTGTTGCATCATGGTGGGCTGGATTATTATGACCATGACCATCATCATCATCCGCAGCAGCAGCAGCACCCCCCGGTACATGTGTGGTGTCGTCACCATCGCCATCATCATAATCACCATCATCATCACTATCATAATCCATACCACCTCCACCATCACCAGCACCCTCACCAGCACCACTGCCACCCCCTGCCCGGCTCTGCTGCTCCAGCCAGTCCTTAAGAAACTCGTTGTGAGGCCACCTGAAACTATTGGATCCCAGCCCCACGCGCAGATCGGCAGTCTTGACTATGATGTCGTGCTGGTCTTGTTTGCGCTCAAGGCCAGAGAGAAAGTACATGTATTGGAGTGGTACGGTGGAATGCACTCCTGCCCGGAACGCCTCAGAAAACATTGCGTCCAGCTCTCGGATAATGGTATCGGAAAACTCCATCTTGTAGATCTTTGCAAATGACGCGTCCAGGTGCAGCATCTGTACTGCCTCTGCCAGCCCGTGCCGCTGCACATATGGTTTCATGGCGCGGACCACCCTGACAGGATTCAGATAGTCCCTTTTGGATAGGGCGATGTGGGCCGCCTGCGCGTCGGCGCGCGTCGTTGTGGTGGGGGTAGTAGCAGTATCAGTAGTAGTAGTAGCCGCAGCAGCAGTAGTAGTAATGTCTGCTGCGCCCGTGATGTGTACATGCACACGATCCATTCCAGCGTGTTTTGCGGCCAAGTACACATCATATCCGCCGGTCAGGTCATATTGCGGGCCATCTGTCTTCATACCTTTCTTTGTGATAGGCCGCCGCCTGACAGTTATGAAAAAGTCATCAGTGCCGCCACCCCGTTGCAGTGATTCAGATATCTGCCCTATGGCCTGCTCGGATGGCATGACTATTGGTACAACTGGTAAAGCCACGGCAGACAGTGGGATCATGTCATCACGCTCCATGACGGTGGTGGTGGTGGCGGCGACACCACTATTACCGCCACCCGCCTTAGACATAGGCATTGATAATTCTCTCCGTCTTGCGCGCCTTGCGCGGGGCCGTACCCACAAATATGTCCCGTATGCGCACCGCCTTGGCATAATTACGTGGTGAGACGTACTTGCGCAGCAAGTATTTGCTGTCATCAACATCCTGCTTGGCAAAGCCGCGCTCTACTGCCAGCGGCTTTATCTTGTATATGGCCTTGGATAACGTCGTGCGCCTCTTTAAGCTAAACATGACCCGTACAGTGTTTAGTAAGTTGGCCTCATCTACCACTGTCCCGGCGCAGATGCACGCGTCATATATGGCAAACACAGCAAGGTTGGCGTTGCCGCACTTTTCGTTGCGCAGTCCGCGGAAGGTGTGGTATGCCTGCTCTCTAGTGGGCTTTGGCAGCCGCAATGAATCACAGATCTTCATAAAATCGTCCAAGTACTTGTCGTTGTTTTGGATGATGTATTCAGTTCTCTTTTTGTTCAGGTGTATGAGCGGGAGTGCATTACATATTATCCGCCTAGAACCCACCTTAGATTCCTCGTGCATGGACATGCGTGAGTGGGCGGCAGCCGCGCTGATGTTTGCGTGTGATGAAGGCGGTAGGGACGAACTAGAATATGATGATGATACTGCCATGTCCTGGAGGGACTGCTCATAAACTACACCGCACCCGCCACACACAATCTCATCATCAATTATGATTCTCTTGTCCGCGCTGTGGCAGATCACACATGTATGTTGTTGATTATTTTTCCCAGTCAAATGCTACACCTGCAGAATAATTTTGTATTTAAAGCGGGGTTTTGGAGAGTGGCACGTCCATGGATCTGTGGAGAGATCCATGGATGTGCTAATTCATTTTTGGTGGATAGAGTAAGATTAGAGGAGAATAGTTGTGATGTATGGTGTGATGCGCGCAGTCTGGAGATGATAATTGTAGTAGTGGTTTGCGGATCGCATGTCTGTACATTACATATACATCCATATAAACACAACTGTTTGTCATCCTTGCAGCGGCAGGGCCCTCCAGATGCCCCAGTCCTACATAATTCCCCATCAGTTGAATCACTCAAGGTAGATAAAGTTCTCCGAATCATCCTTGCTCCGCGCAGAATGGTCTGGTGAGTGCCGCCTCCGTATGAGAAGGACAACACACACCACAAAGACGAGGATTGAACCAAACACGAAAAACATGCGCGTATCATCATCACTATATTCCACTACATCTTCTACAATGTCCGTAGCATTTTGCAGGATGGATGCTGCCTGTTCTGCTGCCGCCTCCCCCTCACGTATGACAGTGGCAGTGGTGTTGCGTAGTGGCTGGGATAGGGCCGAGCCACCTTGCAGCGCATCAACAAGATCAGGTTCCTGGCACGCTGATTCTACCCACGGCTCACCAGCAAACTCGGTGGTGGTGCACTGCATGGTGTCGGCGCCCGTATGACCAGAGGCGATCAGGGCCTCGTTGAGTACAGTTCCACCACATGTGAGGAGCACATAGGGATGGCCGGATTTGTCTGACTGCTGTCCACCATCAGGGTTTACCATCACCTCCGAGCCGAACTTGCATGTCTCGCGGATGAATATGCGCGGTTGTTGATCGTCTTTGTGATGGGCCACTAGTGTAAGCATGTAAGTGTGCTCGCCCACCCTGATCTTGTTGCTTCCCAGCACACCGGTCATGCTGCCAGTTATACAATCATCACATCCATCCATAGAGTACAACAGGTTGCCCACGCCTGATGCATCAGGGTTGGTGGGATCCCTGACGCCGGTTATGATTGTTGGTGGGGGAACAAACTCGATGGGGTCCACATACCGTATCGACTCTATGTCTACCACATTCAACTGCCCTGTCAGCCAGGGGTGTATCATGCATTCGTATGTATTATTCCTCGGCGTAGTTGTATCCAAAGTCATCACATACTCTTCTCCTGGAGTAATACGCCCGGTACCTATCTGTTCACTCTCGCGAGATGTCGTGGGAAATGCAAAGTTGTGGGTCTTGTAATCATTGTTGATGAACCGCACTGCGAACCCCGCAGGGATGGTGGTGTGGGCCGGCTGGATACAGAGACTGGGGGCGCCATTGCCGTCCTTGTCGCCATCGGGGATTTCACACTGCCTTGCAGCGTTCTTCATTATGTTGATGTCCACTGTACCATCGCGGCCGTCAGAGAGTAGAAAATACGTAGTCATATCCTTGTGGGCTGTGGCGCGCTTTTGATCCGGTTTTTTTGTGTCGTATGGGGTGATTGTGACCGCGTATACCCCCTTGGTCCATGAGTCCAGCAACAGTACTGATGTCAGAAATGACGCATCATCGCCGACTCTGTGGCGGGACACATCACCAATCTTGCCGTCTGGGTGTGTCAGAGTCATGTTGGCATGGTCTGCATGTATGACGCCCGTGATCGTTACGATGGTCGCCTGGCCGGTGTGTTGGAGTACGTTATCACGTATGGCTATATGGTTATCACCCGATATTGCGCCCGCGGACGCAAGCGATATGGCGATGCCGATCAGATGAAGTGCAATATCTGCGGCCATCAGAACCAGGTCTCCATGGGGGCGGGTGCAGGCATCCTAGCAGATGGGGTGGCAGAGGCCACTACGAACGGCATGGCAGTCATTGCTGTTCATCCCTTGCCTGTTGACGCGGCTCCGGTTGATCCTGTTCCCCCTGCTGGTCTGCTGGCGGCTCCTGCTGCTCCTGCGGTGATGGCGGTGGTTGTTGTTGTTCCTGTTCCCCCTGCTGGTCTGCTGGCGACTCCTGCTGCTCCTGCGGTGATGGCGGTGGTTGTTGTTGTTCCTGTTCCCCCTGCTGGTCTGCTGGCGACTCCTGCTGCTCCTGCGGTGATGGCGGTGGTTGTTGTTGTTCCTGTTCCCCCTGCTGGTCTGCTGGCGACTCCTGCTGCTCCTGTTGTGAGAGTGGTCGCGGCGGCATATCTTCCCACTCTTCCTGTGACTCCATGAATGCGGCCTTTGGATCCACCAACTCCTCGGTGCTGGCAAAGTTGAGCGATGCATCCGCAGGGGCCGCCTCCATGCGCATGTGTGAAGTGTCAGCAGGGAAGCAGACAAACGGTAGGATATCGTCGGCAGATAGAATCATGTTGCCCTTCTTGGGTCGGGCAAGCATGAACTTGCGCAGTCTGTCAGTAGCCTTGTCCTTGTTTCTCTTGTTGTTTTTCGTGGCGGCCCTCCGGACTAGCGCGTTGGGCTCCTTGGCTTTTCCTACACAGGGTATCGCGTTCTCAAAGGATTCTGCCTTGTCCACATCCTGTACGCCATACATAATGTCTGCATAGTAGAAGACGTTACACTCTGCCTTTGATTTTAGGACGCGCGCATGTAGGTTATCCTTGTCCTTCTTCTCGGCATATTTCTTATGATGCCTCTGGAATTGTTGTTGGACGGTCTTGGCAGGAGAATGAAGAAGCTTGACACAGAACACTCCATAGGGCGCGTGTGAGAGCATTGAGAATATGTTGTGTGGGATCTCTTTGGTGTCGGTCACCAGTGGAAAGACGGGTTTCTTTTTGAGCTTGAATTGAACCACCATCCCAACACGGGTGATGACGGGATACTGCTGCAGCTCGTGTCCGAATGTAGATATGGATTCGACCGTCTTTCCGTACTCGCGGGGGACACGCATGTAAATGGATGTGCCTGATGACGGTAGGTGGAACACGCACAGCAGGACATCATCTATGGTGGAGCACAACATCCGCAGATCCTTGTCCCTCACATCATCATGCTTTTCGTTTATGATCTCAGGGAAGGGCCGCAGTAGGTACCATGCATAGTCTGTCTTCACGTCAGGACAAACCTCCGATGAATTTAATGCGGGCAGTCATCACAGAACCATCTCCCTCACATCACCACAGTTGTCGTCGACAAATTTTTGCAGAGCCACCAAGTCATCACCATGTGTCCCCATCATGTAGTCCATCCTGTGCCTGACAACCCGGATCGAGTGGTATTGGGCCACCTTGATGTAGCCGCGCTTCTTGAGTTTGGCCAGGGCCACCCGGATATGGGCAGCAGACATCGTCTCGCCGAATGTGTTGTATACCCACTCCCGGAAAAATTTGGGTGGAGTACTGTCAGGACTCCAGCCCGCTTCCATTATCCGCTGGTGCTTGACTAGCAACCACGCCAGTATGCAGAGATCAGAAAAGGCTAACCCCAGATCGCAGGCCATCAGCAACCACCTTCCCTGCTGTGTCACCTTGCCGTCCCTGATTAGTGAAGAGTGTTGTTCTGGCAGGTTTCTGCCGTCCTTTAGCGCCTGGTACAGCGCGGAATGTTTGCGGATGTGGCATCTGGGCGCTAGGCCGACAAAGTTGCGGCCGGGGCGCTCGAAGATCCTTGGAACACGTTTCCGGTTCTGTTGCCGGTCCGAGTATTGGCGCCATGCCGGACCTGCCCCGCCTGTGATCTTCAGGGCACCCCGTCCTGCAGGTGTCTGCTGGTAGACATGGTCATCGCCCATCAGACGCCCCGCCCCTCCAGCTGATCAAGCACCTCCCGCGCCGCCGCGCTCAGTCTCATGATGGATGCAATGTCACCCGGCAGTACGCCAAGCAGAACTGCCACCCTTGTCGTATGCAGCATCGTCTTTGTGGCTTGTATCGCCGCATCCCGAGCCGCATCCTTGGCACATATCCTTGTTTCTTGATATTCCTCGGAGCCCATCACCACCGCCTTCCCCCAGCCATGTCATTCATTTGTGGTCAACCCTCATCATGGTTTTGTCGTCACGAAAACAGTCCTGCATCTTCTCGGCGCGGCACAGCAGAAAGCGCGCAGGACCATACATGTCCGCAGTCCTGCCTTTTTGCCGATACTCCTTAATCTGTGATATGTACCGGCAAATATCGGCCAAGTGCACGTCAAAGTCATCCGGACGGGACAGGATCATCATACCAGCTCCAGCCCCCCACCACTCACCATTTCAGACTGCCCTCCGTCAACAGTCTGTCCACATACATGCAAAAGCCCTCCACATCCCACTCGGGGAATATGTTGCCGGGCACATCCACCTCCCTTGCGTATTTTACAACTATTTTGTGGTATTTTGATACTGTCCGTCTATCATCTGCCTGTATGTGGTTTTTGATTACAGTCCGCAGAATCGCAGGTTTGATGAGTGGGAATCCTGGTAGGACGCGCAGCCCTGCAGACAGTATCTTGAGTGTGGTCATTGTGGAGCGGTTCATCTTCCTGCCTGCATTTACTGCTGTAGCGGCGGCCGATGATGATAATGATGATGCGTCGGGTGAAAAGTTGTCCAGATAGTATAGGATTGCGCGCTCCAGTTCAGGGCCATATGCACCCCTACGCGTGCCGTGGTGATATTGTAAGAATTTCTCCCACCTCGCCTTTGTCTTGATTGTTATCCTTGTGTGTATTTGCACCCTACCCTCCAACATGTCATCATTATTGTTGTCGTTGTGTCTGCCCACTTTTGCCGATTCTTCCCCGCGCTGATGCCTTATCGTCATTGCACTACTCACCTCCCAAACCTCCTCCCGGCCCCGCCCATGAAATGACTGCAACGGACCCCCAACTTTGTGCACCTTGGTACCAAACTACACAATTTGTTTGTATGTTGTTTGTATGCACGTACGATAATCTATCTCTACTACTACTACTACCACGCCTAGAGGATGGATAACTTTGTGCCCCTTGGTACCAAACAGCATAAAATAACATAACTTTATGCACCTTGGTACCGGCCGGTACCATATGGTACCAAGGTACACAAAGTTGGTCAAAATGGGTGTTTTTGGAGGTATTTTCGTGTTTTTTCGTGCCTAGCTTTTTAGATATTTGGGAGTGTGTGCAGATGTGCATACAAACAACATACAAACAAATAGTTGGATCTAGGCACGAACTTTGTGCACCATGGTACCGGCCGGTACCAAGGAGCATAAAGTTTGTGCAGGTTTGTGTAGCCTGAGGGAGCCATATGGGCGAGGATTCGACCTCTCGGTGCATTGCTGTGATATGGGATGTCGCCATATCTCCATCATACTGCCCACCTACTACTGCCATCATCATCATCATCCCCACGAGCCGCCGACCCCCATGTACCTGTCCGTACTACTCTCGTAGATTATGGAGTTGGTCTTGGCCTTTCGCATGAACTCATTTGCCGTATCATTATCCCACTTGCCACTCTTTACCATTTCTTCTACTATCTCTCCCCAACTCGCTCCCTGCGAGGAGTCTTGTGTGATTGACTTTAGCAGGTCCTGGAACAGCTGCAGCTTCCCAACCTCGCTTCGCGGCTTGCCCTGAAGCACACCAGTGTCAACCTTGCCAGTATTGACGTCAATGCCTGACATCTTGAACATCTCCTCGAGTATGTGGACTGCCCGGCCTGCATCCTCCTCATCGGCCTCATCCTTTAACAACATCTTTGCGCGCGCCACCGTGAGGCGGATCAACCCCTCTAACTGCCTCGGGGTGATGGCCAACCCGGATTCTGCGTCATCGCCTGCATTGCGCATCTTGATATAGTATTCCAAGATTCGGGCCTCGGCACGCTGCGAGAGCTTGGGGTGCTGCCGTCTTGCCAGCCTGAGGTATTTTCTGTACGTGTCTGCATCCATGATGGAGTGTGATCCAGGGTCGCTGCTGCTGTGCGCCGCTATGATGTGCTGGCCTATCTTCTCATCTTTTTCACGTGAGGGTATATCGCGTATGACAAATATCATGTCAAACCTGGTCAACAAGGGAATTGGGATGGATGGAATGTTCTCGGTGAGGTTGCGGAACGGGTCGTACCTGCCGTATATGGGGTTTGCAATCGCAATTATGGATGTGCGCGCATTGAGTGTTGCAGTTATCCCGCCCTTTGATATGGATGCGGTCTGCTGCTCCATGACCTCGTGCAGGACGCTGCGATCCTCGGGCCGCATCTTGTCAAACTCGTCGATCACGGCCAGCCCTTGGTCGGCAAGTACCGTGATTCCGGGTTCGAGCATGTATGCTCCCGTGACTGTATCCTTTATGGTGGCCGCCGTAAGCCCCGCGCCAGATGAGCCACGGCCTGATGCAAAGAATGCGCGCGGGGCTACGCGGTAGGCTGCTTTACCCATCTCGCTCTTTCCCGTACCGGGATCGCCTACCAAAAACGTGTTGATATCCCCGCGCACATTGGTGCCGTCCCGGAGTACTTGTGCATCAGAACCAATCATGGTGTAGATGAGCGCCTCGCGGATGAGGGTGTGGCCATGAATATGTGGCGCAAACGAACCCGTTATCATGCGCGCTGCATCCTCTTCTGAGCGGGCATTTTTCACCATGTCTGTAATTTTTTTGGTGTCGGCCTCGGTGATGTTTCCACCCCCGTCATCCTCACTGGCCATCCGCTCTATGCTGTTGGCATACAGGCGGTGCCGGTATGTCTGGACGGGGGTTCCCAGCTTGATCTCCTTGGATAGCTCGGGCCGTATCACTCCGGCAATATCAACGATATCGCCCATTCTGGCAGAGTCGACCAAGTCGCCTGACACAAAGACGCCCAGCGTCTTGGGCAGCGATCCTGGAGGCAGCTCCCCTGGAAGCTCTTGCATCTGCAATATTTGATAGTCCACGAACTTGCTCTTGCGGGCTATCAGTTCCAGATCCCTGTGCTTGCATGTCTTGTTGTCGCACGCCGCGGGCTTTGTAATTGCATAGTTGGCGCCTGTGATGCTAACGGTCTCGTGGCCATCCCGGCACGCGTATACTGCCATTGAGGGTATGGACTCGGCCACCGACATCTTGATTATCATGGCCCTGATCCTGACAAAGCTGCCCGTGTTCTTTGAGCTTATCTGACGTACCGTGTATCGGAGTGGATATTCTGTGATCCGGATCGATATCTCATCGTCTATTGACATTGCATATTCTGGCTGGCGGACGCGTAAAACAGACTTTACGGCCTCGGCTGCCGCGCTGAGAAACGTGTCTGGATCTCGTATAAACTCGCTCTCAAAATCTTGTGTGGCTACGAGATCCACATACCTAGCAGTTATCGATGTCTTGCCTAGCGGCATCATGGAGTCAATGTCATCGAGGTAAGTGTGTCTGCCTTTGGCCTGTCCGCCGTCCCTGTAGGTCTGCAGGGTATAGCGTATGGCATCTGCTAGTGCGGAGTGGGAGTACTTGGGGATGGATGGGTCCGCCACTGTGGTTGTTGGTGTTGCCGTCGTTGTGGTCATCACCACTCCCCCCTCCATCTCTGACACACTACTTGTGCCCGCGCTCGACCTGACTTTGTCCCTCTGATCATATCACAGTTGCTACGGAGTGTAGGACTGCCGCACTCCTGGACGGATGCATCAAACGTGTAGTGGAAACTAACTGCAACCCCCCGGTCGTAGACACCATCCTGGAATGTGGGGCATGTGTCAGGGGTCATTACGCAGGACATGCTCTCCCGCGCCCATCATTATCATCAATATTCTTTACATAATTTTTGCCATACGCATCACCGCTCTGAATATCCATTATCCGAAATCCGATAACTGCCTGCCCGATGGTGCTGCCTTTCGTACTATGGCCATCCGCCCTCCTGTGTCCTTGTGCACCGGCCCCTGCGAACATCTCTTTAATCCGCGCAGCCATGCTAATCCTAGCTGCGCTGCGTTCGGCGCGCGTGGTGACGCTCCATGACCCCGTCATGCGGCCGTCACATAACAGTACGTACAGAAGCTGCTTGTCTGCAGGGAACCGGGGGTGTACATCGGTCACATCCATGATGACCTCTTCGATGAGGCGCATGCATGTGGTGTAATTGGCAGTAGCAGCTGAAGCAGAAGCTGTCGTAGCTGACGTCGCAGTCATGCCATCTCCTCCAACAACTGTATCAACTGCTCTGCCCTACGCATCATCTTGGTTCTACGGCCGCCCGGCACCTTGACACGGATTACGATCTGGCCAGTCTGCTTGTTGATTATTGTGATGTTGTTTGTGTGATCCTCGCTGATGATCTCATACTTTTTTGTACACCGGCGGTCGCCATCAGAACGAGGCGGCGTCCAATGTATGTCTGCATTTCCTCTCCCAGTCATTTTCTCTCATGCCTCCCCTGCCCTGTGTGGGTGGCGCGGCCTACCACGGGCCACGCAAGCAGTAGCCTGCGGTACGTGCGCAGCAATTCCATCCGGGTTCGTCCTCCTGTGCACCTCCACCACCGCCCTGCAGACGGGCCAGTTGTCGTGCTCTTGCATGACTGCATTCTCCATATTCCTTACGAGCGCCTCAAGCTTGGCAGCCAAGGTGTCGTGCCTACGTGATGCCCGCCGGACATAGTCGGCAATCCTCTTCAGCTCGTGATATTCCAGGTCCTGCATGTACGTATTCGACACATCAGTCGCGTCCCTACTGTCTGTCTTGTGTGTCATCCTGCTCGGACTCCCGCCCATTGCCTGGGTGTCGGTCTACCCACATACTCTATACTGCCCATGATCTCGCCGGTGATATCTGCACCAGAACCTGCATCCAGAGATCGACGAGTGTAATTGATCGCATCTACATAATCTTGCTTGAGCTGCATGAGGAGGGTGATGCCCCCGCGGCCTGCCCCCTTGTGCATCCTGACATTCTTGTTGTCAGGCTGGGCGCATGTCTCGGCGATATCGCGGTCTTGATTTTTGGCCGGGTCTGGCAATGCTGTTGTGTCTGCCGTCATTGGGTGTCATCCTCCTCTTCCTCCGCCCTAAGGGCGGCACAAAATGGATCATTGTCCATTACCTCCATCGATGCACGGAGTTGGCAGTTTATGCACATCTCACCCACATCTATGGTTATGGTGCAGGTACAGGGAGCGCGGGTCATTGTCCTGCCGCGCCTCCCCCGTCTCTCACGATGTCCAGTCTTCCCTCATATATCGGATCCTCCATGCACGAATTGCACAGGTACACTGTGTATGTCTCACCGACAAACCTCACCACATACGGCAACTTGTCCGGATTGCAGTCCTGGCACTGACGTACCAGATACGACGACTGCTGGTCGTTGCCCACCGATGCCGTCATTTCCCGGTGTCCTTTAGCGTGGATCCAGTCAACCTGTCCAACTTCTCGCGTAGCGCCAAGTCTGCAAATTGGCTGGGATTGGTTATGGTCGGATCAACATTCTTTTGAACCGCGATGCATATTTGGGTGTGGAGTGCGCGTCTAACTTTGATGGTTGCCCATCCGTATGGTTTTTTCATAGATCAATATCATAATACTTGCATTTAATTGTATGGGCTAATAACTACACCTTTGTGGCAATATTAGTACATTTGTATTAACTGTATGGAGAATATTGTGCAAACAAAAATAACAAAGCATGTAACACATCGCCATTATGAAGTGGTTTTTTGAGGCCAAAATCAGCTCACCAAGAGAAGGCAAATCCCGATGCGCGTGCAGTCGTGACGGCCGCCACGGCTCAGATGTGGGTGTGGTGGATGCAGATGTATAAAATGTTGCACGAACCGCCTCAGGCGGCCATGGTTGTGATGGTAGTTGTGGCATGAGTTGTGCGTTTCTTCGGAATGTCGTCTATCCTTCCGGCTAAATAGTCGCGGACAAACTCGTAAAAGTTGACGCCGCGCTTCTTGCATGTCTCGTGGATGCTCATGGTCACGGCAGTCCTCTTGGCGCCCTTTTCTGTCCTGCTCCCGTACAGTACCTTGCGGGCCTCTGCAAACCTGCGCAGCGCCTGCTCGCTGACGTTGTTGTGATAGTCCACACCCGCATGCTCTATGAACGTAAAGAGTGAATCGACCTCCCTCTTTAGGCGCTTTGCGTACCTCTTGCAGTCCTTGTCCGTATGGTCCTTGTTTATCAGCCGGTGCACCCTACTCTTGAGCTTCTGCACAGACTGTTTCTGATCCTCTGCAGAGTCCCTGCAGTCAGTCTTTCTGGGCTCTATGGCATCCTTGAGTATTTTATACAACGTCCTGAAGAATCTGACAAACTTTTTGCTCTTGTTCTTCTCGAGTGTCCTGTACATGTCGCGCAAGTAGTGCAGCAGGCACTTTTGGTGCTTGCTACCCACGTAGTTCCACGGGCCCCACGAGTCACTCACAATGATCCCTGTGAATCCTTTCAGCACATCCATGGGTACGGTCCTGCCTCTTGACTTGTTTATGACGAATATGCTTGACATGCTGCTGACAAACACCCAGACCCACCTGCGTATGCCGTTGACAAACCAGCTCGTCTCGTCGCCGTAAATCTCCCTGTACCTTTTGAGCGCCTTTTTGAGCTTGTCGTACAGCGGCTCAAGCTCACGGGCGACCACGTCGCAAAAGTGGTTCAGCGTGGATGTGGAGATGCTGATACCATAAAACATGTGGAGCATGTCTCTGATCTTGCCAAATGACACGTTAGAACACTTCATGGTTATCACCATGGCCATGATGTTTGTCCCGAAATGCTCCCCGGCAAGCACGCCGTCAAGGTACGGGGTAACCTGCTTGTTGCAGCCCCTGCAGAACCTTCTTGAGACACACCATTTGGTGACCGTCCACTTGAACTCGATCAGGTCCTCGGACAGCCGCTCGTATTCTCCGGTGGGCTTCGAGAGCTCCGCGCCGCAGTTGGGGCACTTGGTCTGGTCGGCCTGCCTGATGTCGTTTACGGTGGGTGGGATCCTATGCGACGGCCGCTTCGTGCCGTCGTTCTTGTCGACGCTCCTAATCTGTGGATACCCCTTCATCTCCCTCACGTTGTAGCTTCTGTGGTTGTGCCCGCGTCCGGAGCCGTGCTTTTTTTCCTTCCCGGCTACTGCCTGCTTGTTGTCCCCGCGCAGCTGCTCGAGCTCCTTGTGCATCGCCTCATTCTCCTTGTGCATCGCCTCATTCTCCTTGTGCAGCTGCTCAATTTCCTTGTGCATCGCCTCATTCTCCTCGCGCAGTTGCCTGTTTTCCCCCAACACTTGTTCCATCATCTCCCGCGTCTGCTCACTCTCTTTGTCTCTAGCATTTGTCGCCTCTTCAAAGCACTTGAAAAGGTATTTCACGCTGGGATGGTTCCAGTCCACCTTTGAGGGATCCATAGCATATACTCTATCCAGGAAATAAAATACATGCATGTCGACAAAAGAACACTAAATGCTCAAAAATATTAAAACTACAACTCCCTGCGTTGTTTCTGCCACCCGCTCGTGTTTACTGTGATGGTGTAGTTGGAAGTTCGGTGGGCCCTAATGCCCCAAATTCCACTTCATAATGGCGATGTGTTACCAAAGCATTAAAAATCCCATGTACTAATATTTACCCATGATAAAAAAGACTGGAGACAAATGGGTCTCAGTAAAAATACGACGAGCGTTGAACGATAGGATGGGGGAAGCTCTGAAGACAGAGGCGGCCCAACGGGAGGGGCTAACCAATCCGTCACAGTTTGCGGATGTAGCCATACGTGAGCTGCTGAAGAAAATGAAACCAGAGCGCATGAGCCATGTCAACATGCACGAAGATTGTGTGAAGATCATGGACAACAAGCTTGAGAGGGTGGGTCGGATTGTAGCAGTATATTTCAAGAAGACTAAATCCCCGTGGTGTGACTACTGCAAAGAGAAAGACTGTATCCACGTACAGTATGCGTGGGAGATTCCTGTTGTCAGGAAGATATTGATATTGCAGGGGCAAAAGTCTCCACCGCCTGCAAGGCGATGAGATGCTGCCACATCATGGGGTAGACGGCCCTCTTGCAGTAGTGCGTATGTCTGCCCTGTGATCTTTGGGGCATACTCTTTCTGGGCCGTGGACTAGACATCATCATCATCAACTAGATCATGTCGGAAGATGTGGTGGTCGGGATTAGTCTTTTCTATAAAGTCCAGCCTGCGCGTCAGGTCTTCAAGCAGTAGGGCAGGGTCATCATTTTTCATTATGTCAGCAGAGATAACATCTATCTTCTGCCGCTGATCCTCGTTGGATAACAGAAGTCTCTCTACATGGCTTATCGTCAGGTGTGGAGCAGCCTTTAGAAATTCTACGTAGCACTGCTCACATGTGGGGGGCTTACGTGTTCTGTCCCTACTCTTACTCCCACCACGCCTCTGCCCGCTCCCGGCCAGCTTGCAGGATATGTCCGGGTCCGCATCTGCGTCGAGTTTGAGAATCATATTGAATCTTTTTCTAAACATGTCCATGGTGTACTGCCGCCCGGTCTTTGTGGCGGTGATCTTGGCCAATGTGATTAGGCGGCGTACCACTGCCGTTGCTGCGGTTGCCGTCATGTGATTCGTCTTGGAGCCGCGGATGCTGACAAACAGTGGTGACCGCGCGCCGACTGTCTCGCCCCAGTACCGCCTTAGGTAGACATAGTGATCCACGGCGCGGCGCGCCTCGGGAGTGAGAAACGCCCAGTATGCCCTGTCTGTCCCGTCATGTATCCTGATGGCATAGCACCACTCTGGTTCGTCATCGGGCCTGAATGGGTTGGGCAGCCCCACTAGGGCTCCGACCGTGATCACCGGATCGACTATCACTTCTGGTGTGGTTCCCGTACTGGCAAGAAAATGGATCAGTGCCAGCGATCTAGCCTTGACGGTGGCTTCAAGCATGGCATGTATGTCCCTAGTGGTTGCAGGATCTCCTGCCGTCTTTGTGGACACTTCGGCGCATGTACGTACATATGATATTAAAGGGTGGCGTCTGTTCGTTAACTCAAAAGTGGCCACGTCGAGACTGGGATTTGTTCAAAATATGGGGGCATATATGAAAATGGCACAGTCGACCCCCATGTAGAAAAGTTAACTCGACACGAGTGGGCTAGGCAGCCTTATAACCTGAGTCCAAGGGGCGATAAGTAGATGACTGCGGGGATAATTCTTATTACCGTGAGCGTACGCCCGGCTTGTGTGAGCACAAGTTCGCACAAGTTCGCACAAGTTCGCACAAGTTCGCACAAGTTCGCACAAGTTCGCACAAGTTCGCACAAGTTCGCACAAGTTCGCACAAGTTATGTCTAGATAGTGTCTGTGCAGTTGGAAGCCATACGTACGCAGCAGCAGCAACATGCGCGACATCTACCTGTTATCATGACATCATTATCATCATCTATCCGCCCAATGGTGACTGTTCACCCGGGAGAGATACTGATTGAGTGGGGTACCGTGGCCGGAGGCCGCCACTGCGGGTGCGGTGCTGGAGCGCATACGAGAAGAAATTAACAATTAGATTCAGTCCGTACCCTTCCGCAGTTACACGATGTTGCCGGTCAGGCTGACGCCGCCATTTTTGCCAGGATTCGCAGGTTGACCAGCCCGCAGACTATTGAGTTTATCATGTCGTACTTTTTGAGCGGGTTACGGTACTTGTCGCCCATGATGCGGAACACCTTGATCCTGCGTATACCGTTCTCGACGTAGATTCGTATGGAGGAGTGACAGTTGTTGTACGACTTTTCCTCCTCGCTGAGCTTTTTTCCCGGGCGCTTGCGTATGGGAAGGATCACCCTTGTGCCGTTTTCGATCTTCTGGGCCCCCATGTACCCCTTGTCCATGAGATTGCGCAGCCTCACGGCCACGCTGTTGTCTCCATCGGGAGAACAGATTTCCGGAAATGACGGGTGCTTCTTCTTGAAGATGGTGATGTCGTTTACGCTCCCGGGCGAGTGCGCAGTCTTGTGCACTATCAGCCCGTCGCAGTTCATGGTGTACTGCACCTTTGCGGTGTGGGTATGTGCCTTGCCGGAGTAGTGTGACTTTTCCATGTCCCTGCGCTTCGGCTTCTGGATGGGCTGCTCCGAGGCGTCAGTCAGGCACGTCAGACCCCGGAACATCTTCTCGAGCTCCCCAATAGTCTTGATCCTCCCGACCTTCGCGTAGATCTTCTTAGGCGTGGGCAGACTGTCCTTGATGACCAAGGACATGTTGCTAACCGTGTTGGATACGGTCCCCTGCGACAGTTTGAAGAACATTCCCACTACCTCCTGCGTGGCATATGTCTTGATGTAGAAGAGACAGAGCACCAGACGATCCTTCAGGTTGAGGACGTGCCGGCGTCCCGCGCCTATAGCGCGCTTGCGGTCTGGCCGGTCGAGCCTCTTCTCCTCCATCTTGGGATGTTTTTTGGCCACCTCGGTATACAAAGAATCGAATTCCTCGATGGTCATGCCCGTGACCCTTTTGAATCTCGTGGCATTTTTGATCAAATCATGATATATCTCCATACATCATATACCACATGCCCGTTTTTCGAGTGGTATGTGAGCTTTTTTTACTTTGGAGGTCAAAATTTTCTAATTACTAATTTCCTCTACGGCGCGAGAGCAGCAGCGAGTATGAAAAGGGCACATGGTTTGAGAACCTGTTCAAGCGACTAATTCTGGACAATACTACTTTTGAGGTGAAGCAAGCATGGAGGTGGAGGGATTGGCCTGGCAGGCGGGAGCATGGCTTTTCGGCCAGGGACCCTGGCATAGACTTGGTGGCAGAGCTCAATGATGGCAGCCTGCTCGCAATCCAGTGCAAGTGCTATGACGAGTCGTACACTCTGCAGAAGGGCGACATATACTCATTTCTGTCAAGGGTGGACCAGTCTTTTGACATATGCTGGATCGTCTCCACATGCAGGTGGGGCGAACGTGCCGAGGAGGCAATCGAGGATGTCAAACCCACGATCAAGCGCATTAACTTTCACAAGTATGATGGAGCAATGATCAGAGAGGGCAAGTTTCGGTATGAGCCGAGGGAACCGTGGGAAATACAGTCAAACGCCATAAAACACGTGACAACCGGTCTCAAAGACAGCGACCGAGGCCAGCTTGTCATGGCATGTGGAACTGGCAAGACGTTCACCGCCCTTCGAATATCAGAACGACTAGTTCCGGACGGAGGCAGGATACTGTACCTAGCTCCCAGCATCGCTCTGGTATCCCAGGTGCGCCAGGAGTGGTTAAGGTACGGCAAGTCTCTTAATGGATTGGTAGTATGTTCGGACAGGTCATCAGGCGGCAAGATGGAGAGTGATGACATGCGCGTCTCGGATTTGGAGTGCAAGGTCACCACGGATCCCAAGGATATTGCGCAGTTTTTGCAGAATGGTAGCGGCACGCGGGTCGTGTTCTGCACGTACCAATCACTTGCCAAGGTGTCTGCGGCGCAGGCAAAATACAAGGCACCCAGTTTTGATTTGGCCATAGCAGACGAGGCGCACCGCACTACTGGTGTGGAGGATAGGAAGTTTAGCACCATACATGATGACAGCAAACTACACAGCAAAAAACGGCTGTACATGACGGCCACGCAGCGCCTGTTCACTACCAAGTCCAAAAAGGTAGCTGCCGCCAAGCAGTACATCGTCAAGGACATGGACGATCATGACACGTACGGGCGTGTACTTCACCGGCTCTCATTCAAGGAGGCTGTTGAGGATGAAAAACTCTCAGACTATAGGGTGATAATCATGGGGTCGGACACGCAGACCGCCGGTGATCTTTATGGCAAATACGAGTTGATGGATACAACTGATGGGAAAAAGCACCTGAAACCGGAGGATGTAGCACGCCTTCTCGGGGTCGCAAAGGCCATCAATGGAGGCACTCGCGGCATGTATAGTGATACACCTGAACAGCTGTCAAAAGTCATCGGCTTTTCGAGTAGCAGGGTGCGCTCCAAGGCATTTACCAAACTACTCAGCATGCCCGAACTGCATGATGTACTTGAGCAGGACCCTGATGTCCTGCCCGGCCGGCGCCACGAGGTCAGACATCTGGACGGCACATCTAGCAGTTATGACCGCACGGACGAACTGCGCAGGCTTGGAGAGGCGGACGCACATTCCCCACGCATGATATCCAACGTAAAGCTGTTCACGGAAGGGATTGATGTGCCATCACTGGATGCCGTGGCGTTCTTGGATCCGCGCTACAGTACGGTAGATGTCGTACAGGCAGTCGGGCGCGTCATGCGCCGGGCCGCTGGAAAGCAGTTCGGCTACATAATAGTGCCGGTGCTGCTCGGCCCAGGAGAGAATCTCATCGACGCCCTTGAAAGGAACTCTGACGGGTGGAAGGCCACGGGGCAGGTTCTACGCGCCTTGGCATCACATGACAACCGGCTTCCAGAATCACCAGCGCAGTTCCTACAGGTTTATGATCAGGGGGGTCTGAGTGAGGATCCCGGTACAGTGGAGGGGATACAGACCACGCTTGACCTGCAGGAAATGTCCCAAAAATTCTACACGCATGTAGCCAACACAGCCGGGTTATCCAAACCCGGTAAGGCAGTGTCTGATGACATAAGCTACGTGGTGGGGGTGGCTGCCAGCCTGTTTGTAAAGGATGGGTTGGAACAAGAGCTCGCAGATACACTAGGACTTGAGATAAGTGATGACGGCTTCACCGGCAGGGACACATCCAAGATAGCCGCGCTGCTTGTCATCAATGCATGCATGCTGCATCGCAGACTGCTCGGCATTGTGGATGATCTGTCCGAACTCAATGCCGTGTGCGCGTCAGACAGGCCATGCGATGTGCTGGCCGGCGCATGGGAGTCCATAATGAAAAAGGACTACAAGCCGGTGTTCGAGCCGGCGCTGGCCATTATGCGGGCACTCTCAAGGAACGGTTCGGACAATGTGAATAGGGCAGTCTACAGCATTGCCGACAGCGCCAACCGCATTGCCGATTCTCTAAGTGAGTTGGGGTATGATCATTCGGGGCCGCTATACCACAGCATACTAGGGACAGCCAAGAGCGACAGCGCCAACTACACGGACAGTGTGTCGGCTGTGATGTTGGCCAGGCTTGCGTTTGCAGATTTTGTGGACTGGGGTGATCAGAAGACAGTGAACAAGCTCCGGATAATGGATCCGGCGTGCGGCACAGGCACACTACTGATGGCTGCACTTCAGGACATAAAAAGGCGCATGGGTTTTGATTCTTTGGATGTCCCAGGGCAGTCAGACATGCACCGCAGACTCGTCGAGAATGTTTTGTGCGGCATGGACATAAACCAGCATGCAATACAGCTGGCCGCATGCAACCTGACACTTGGTGCCCCCACTGTAGATTACAAAAACATGAATCTGTACACGATGCAACACGGGCCACAAAAGGACGGCACCATAAAAGCAGGATCCATTGAGGTGCTCAGGCACACGGGGAGCGGCACAATGGGATCATTTGTGAATCCACGGCGGGACATGGCCGATGCCGGCGGCGAGCATGTGGATGAGGGCATAACAAGCTTTCCGATGGACTGTCTTGACATGGTGATAATGAATCCTCCGTTTGGAAGCAACCTATCGCGCAACCGCAAGTTTTCTGCCGAAGAGACCAAACGCATGCAGGAAAATGAGCGCGCCATAGCAGAAGAATTGGAGAGGTATGACAGAAAGGCGGGAGAAACCATAGACATGAACAGCATAAGTACGTTCTTTACGCCTCTGGCAGACAGGCTGCTGGACAAGAAGGGTGGAGTGCTTGCCAAAGTTCTCCCGGTCACGGCCTGCATAAACGCATCAGGACTGAATGAGCGAAAGTTTCTTGCAGATAGATTCCACATAGAGCGCATCATAACATCACACGATCCAAAACGAATCAATTTTTCATACAAGACAAGCATACATGAATGCTTGATGGTCTGCAGGAGATTCAGTGGCACCCCTACCCCGCCCACGGAGTTCATATCGCTGTACAGAATGCCAAAAACCCCTGAAGAGGCGATACGGGTAGCCGACATGATTATTGGTGGTACCGTGAATAATTTGGGCAGTGTCGTATCGTGGCCAGCCAAGAGAATTAAGGCAGGTGACTGGTCTCCGGTGCAGTGGAGTGATGCCGGCCTGGCCAAAATCATATTCGGCTTGGAGTCCTTGGATCTTTTGGAGCCAATAGGGTCGCGATATGAGATGGGGCCGGACGGACGGCAGGTGCGCGGTGATGCCTACAGGCAATGTGAAAAAGACACCAAGGGCGCCGTCAGGACATTCTGGTCCATTAGTTCCGACCTCAGAAAGACCATTCGTGGCGAGCCGGAATCGTGGCGCATACCTACTAACACTGCGGCCAAAAAGCTGTTGGAACGGCGAAGCCACATACTCGTGGCAGCAAAGTTTAGAACAACGAATGGTCGTTTGACTGCTTTGTATTCAAAAGAGCCATCAATTGGAAGTGGGTGGATACCGGTCAGAATCAAAGATGGTCATATTGCAAAAGCACTAGCAGTGTGGTGGAATTCCACACCTGGTAGAATGATGTTACTCAACCGACGCAGCAAATCTCTCGATTATCTACATTGGTCACTAACACATCTTAGGGAGATTCGTATACCAAAACCAGACAATTCCGGCTGGTCTGCATTATACAACGCGTATGAGAAAGTCTGCGATCAGCAACTCCTGCCGCTGAACAGGGCCATTGAGGATCCAGTGCGGGCAGTAATCGACAACGCAGCTGCCAAGGTTCTTGGTATGGATCCTGCTGTTCTGACAGACTGGCGCAGGCGGCTGAGTAGGGAGCCATCCATAAGTAATGTCCATGCAGGAGGATAGTGAGTTGTGGCAGCATCAAACAAACAAATTATGTGCACAAATCTGGAGGTCATACTCCTGCATGTCAGCCTCCCCATCCCCATCTACCATGCTGTCTGCGCTCGTGCCCATCATGACCATCGTACGGATGCTATGGCGGCCCACAAACTCGTTGACGTACTCGTGCAAGCGATCCTCTGACAAGTAATGGAGCATTCCATCATGGTACCGCTTCATCATGACCCAGAAAGACATCTTCCCGTTGGCGGGTGGCATGGATGTCTGCCACTTTGTATGATCTCTGGAGTGGGGTGGTCATTCCCACTTAAAACGAACGAGTGTTAATATCGTGTATGAACAAAAAAAATCTAAAATCAAATGGAATGGACGGCGGTAGTTGTTATGACTGTGACTGTATAAACAGTAGTAGTAGTAGCAACAGTAGTAGTGATGACAGCCGTAGCCACCACTACTACTACTACCACTACCACTACCACTACTGCAATACCACCCCCGACAACATCATGTCTGGGGACAGTAGTGATGACAGTAGATGGGATGGTGCGGGCGACTTTTATGCTGACGACAGCATCATCAGAATCACCACACACAACGAGATCACCTCATACATCCGGCCCATCCTCTCAAGCCTGAGCAAGACAGGGGAGGCCCACATGGAAGCAGAGGGATCCCAAGATATTGAGCAGGCCATGGGCCTTGCATGGTACGTGACACACTTTGACGAATCTGTAAAGACTCCCGGGTGTCTGATACACGATATCAAAATAGGATATCACTGGACAGTCATGTCCGTAGATGTGCCTGATGGAGAGACCCGCGTAGAGAGGCGCAAGAGGAAGGCAGAGCTTGAGGATGAAGAGGCCAAGGAGATCCGCCGCAATTTGAGCGATGTGCGCCGTAATGGCAATCGCCGCAACGCCCACATAAACCGCAATGACCGTTCCCACAAGGCCTTCAAGGCACGCAAATCTCACAAACACACCAAGTCTCACAAGAGTGACGACATGCTGTCCTACATGGTTAATACTCCTCCTCCTCATACTCCTGCCCCCACATACATGGTGGATGGGTGGGATGTATCGCCCGTCCCCGAGGACGACCAAGCAGATGCATGGTATGATGAGTTGGAGGCCTTGAGTTGCTATGAAGAGGAGGGGCCATGCCTGGGTGCTCTGATGATTCCCACCATATCCATACGGATCAAAGCAGCATCACAGATCATCATGGAGGGGCAAGGAGCCAGCGAACAAGTAAGATTCATCCCCAAGGAGGAGCACGATGTGGCAAAAGCCCACGTACGCGCTGCCCACGATCAGATGTTGATGACTACGCTGCTGCCTGCGGACCATGAACATGGCGGCCGTCCAGATACCCTGCATGTGGAGGGGGGCAATGACTGGTGGTTTCCAGACCCTCCACCATGTGCGTACAAGGCACACGATATACTGGTCAGGGACGGGACCGTATTCATTCAAGGAATGGGTGATGGAATAGGGGACGCGATAAGAGTAGTCGGATACCTGCTGGGCGGCGTCGATGTGGACGGTGAAGAGAGGGATGTGGTGACCGGGGATATTAGGATGGGCAACAAAGAGTTCCAGATTGGCGGCGACGAGGTGTCCAGCGCGCGGATAATCAACATAGAGGTCATGTTGTCTGATGGTCTGATATCTCCATCATCACCACACCTGAATGAGGAACGCCCCACCCCACAGCAGGAGGACAAGTAGGAGCCATCCCAATGTGTGATGGGATAAAAAATGACGCTGTATAGGAGAGCCGGCTGTTCAAACTCAAGCAATCATAATCATAATCATAATCATCCTCGCCCCCATGACATGTACAAAGTCACCCAGTCCGCATTTGCGGTAAATCCAGATGCAGTACACAGTACTATGGGGCGTATATGGATGCCCCCTGTGGGCTGGCAACAAATACAGCTGTCCGTGCTGCAATGAGATACTCAGAAGGCGTAGTCGCGTAGGCTCTAGTGCGATTCTTGCCAAGCGGTGCGAAAAGCTAAAGTTATACGCACAAAAAGGGACTGGCAGACATTATTGACAGAGAAACAGGTGTCGCCAGACCCCGGAAGGGATGATGGTGGCAAACAAGGGGGAGGGCGCCGCCGGATGCTGCTGGCAGACATATGCCCGAACTTTCGAGTTGCTATGTATGATGACACCAATCATGTAGAGATACCGGACGCATATGGCAGATACATACTTTGGGAGCTCCCTCCAGAGTTCAAAGACGCTCTCCGACTCACCATAGACACGCTGGTCAAGGAGGCCGGACGCAAGGCACTCATACTTGACAAGGGCAGTAGAGCCTCTGGATGGATTGTTCCGCGGGAGCGATGGGATCACGCCATGTCGCAGCCGGTTCCTGGACATGTATGGATCACTACGACTGTGGGCAAGTCAGATGATGATGATGATGATACCGCAGGGTCTGCCGCACCCTCACCACCACCATCCTGACCACCAGTCGCAAGAGCAACAAGAACAGTACGCGCAGGCGCAGTCAGACACATCATGTGCCATGGTTCAGTGGATCATAGGGGCGGGATGATGTCAGTGGTAGAATTGGCCAAGATGGCAGCAACACGACAACAACAACAACACAACAACAACACAACACTTCCACCTATAACAAAAAAGTGATATCTGGAAGGGCGGCCCATCGTAATTCCCTGTGCTGCTTGCACTGTTCCAGAACATCATTGGTCCATCCATTCATCCATCCATCCATCCATCCATCCATCCTGCTGGCATACTACCACGCCCCATCACTGCCAACTAGACTGCCCCATCCTCACCACCAGATGCCCCGCGATGCACCCGCAGATACTGCTTGCCTACTTTTTGTATCTCAAGGATGCCGCCTGACATGGCAAAAACGTCATTTGCGAACGCCAGAAAGTCACCATCCTCTGAATAGAGTACCACGTGGCGATTCCTGGATGCAGAACACGCCGTGGCAATTATGGCCCTGTCATCTTTACTTTCCTCATACAGGTAGTCGAGATATTTTTGCCGCCTCTCCATCTCGCCCTCGACTGGAGCCTTACCGTCGTCGATGCGTACATACGTGTCCTTGTAGACCTCGTCCGGGTCCTCCGGCTCCTTCTTGTACTCGTCGCGAAACTTCTCGATCAGGGCACGTCGCTTCATCATGACCCATTGCTTGGCAGTATCTGATTGGGGGTCGCGGCGTACGTCATCATACATCTTGTTGACCTTGTCCATCCACTGGGTCGAATCTCCAGTTTTCTTTTCAATATACTTCTTCCCCACGTCCCGGAACAGTTCTTTATTGTGTGCGTAGCTGCTGCCATTGAGCCGCCTTTTGGAGATCATTCCGAGAAGCTCTGCGTATGCTGTGTATGGCATCTTTATGCCCGTGTCATCCAGGTATGATATCAGCATGGTCTTGATCTGCTCGGCGGGGAGCCACTCGTCGCGCTTACCTGGCAGGAGCACAGTCATGATGTGACTCGTATCGGCCATGAGGAGGGTGCCCTTTGTTATCTTTGTTGTCTGGACCCTCTGCCGCGATTGCTGCTCCTGCTGCCATTGGGCCTCTAGGTCCTCCCGCGCTTGCAGCGTATCCATGGAGAGTGTACGGCTACTCGCAGATGATGTGTCCTTTGGCGTGGACGAATCAGTATCCCTGGGGTGCTCTCCCCTGCTGTCCTCATCACTGCTGCTGCTGCTGTTGTTGTTGTTGTCCCTCTTGCTGCTGCCACCGTCCCACTTTGGCTCGTTCAGATAGTCGTTGCCGTGCGGCTTACCCCCCACGTCCACCGGCCTGGGCACCGGCGTGGTAAAGTCCATGCGGTCTATTTCTTCTTGCGTCACCGTATGCATCTTGTATTTCTGCTCCTTCCACACCCCGCGGCGGCGGCGTATGATCACGACCACAATGATGATAACCGGCGAGAATATGATGGTGAGGGCGATGAATGGTGAGAGTTTGCCGAGAACCTTCCACAGTGGCGAGCCGTCTGCGAAGATGGATTCGTGCAATGCCGGCGCACCGCTCCCCGGCCCATAGATGATCGTATCAAACATGGATGTCACCACGTCAAATGTGGCCCCGTCCCCGGGCTGTGTGTATACCGTATATGCATAATACGTGCCGTACCCGTCAAAAAAATCATCGACGGCAACCCGTATCTCAAAGTACCCCAACTGGTTTTTCAGGGGCATTTTGAATATGACAGTATTCTCGCCAGACGATCCCTGCACGTATAGGTATTGCATATAGTCATCTGCCTCTTCCTCGGGGACAAATCCAGTGAATGTGATGATGCCGCCTCTTGCAAACTCTGCACCGTCTGCTACCACCTCTATGGGAATCGGTAATTGGGATGGGTGTAGTACCGTATTGCCTGCCACATCATCATCACTCCCATCATCACCACCTACCCCCACACCAGGTGCGGTACTCGTGACCGGAGGCACGCCTCCACGCGAGATTATCTCAAACTCCGTAACTGTCACATCCAAACCGTATTCTATGCTGGCCTCATACGTCCCGTCCCCCATGTACACACGAGGAGCCTGTATTGCAGCCTGAAAGTTACCATTGTCATCAGGCGCCAGCCTCAGTATCTCCATGCGCTCGCCGTCATAATCTATGAGCAGGTAGTGATAGTAATCCCCACGAGCATATGCGTCAGGGATATGGCCCGTAAACCGCAGTATGTCGCGGTCATTGTATGTATCTTGGCCCGCAGTGACCCAAAAGTGTGTGTCTGCGTGCGCGTCTGGTATCTGCAGGGATGCCGGTAAGAATACCATTATGGCAGCAGCAACAGCAACCACCACGACAATGCCTGCCGCCAGAACTATTCTGGAACAATGGGCCGCAATAGTCGTTGTCCACGGCCTGCTGGCCGTTTCCTTTTTTGTATATGTATTATTTTTTCGTGTCATGGGGTAACTACTGCGCCAAACTATATAATTTAGAATACCCATGTGCTATAAAACCTTATAAGGTACCATGTTTAACTTCCGGCATGGGTTCGACTGCGATCCGGCCGATCAATGGGGGCGATTATCTGTACTATATCAAATATCATAATGGCACAAAGCTGCAAATCTGCTGCGGCAATGCGTACAAGAAGGAGTCAAGGCTCAAGGCGCTGGATCTCGAGCTTGAGGAGCTCGTGGAGCGGAGTGGGCGGATCAGAGATAGGGAGAAGCAGATCATGAAGATGCGCAAGACAATCCTGTCACCATAATCATTATAATCATAATATCATCCCCTAGAAGCAATTAACAATTGCCAGACTTTCGCCCTAACAGGAGTAAATGATCGTATATGTGTAAACTACACCTGTATCAATACACATGTTATATTTTGTCGTGTTGAGGATCAACATTTGACAATTGTTAATTACTTCTCCTGTGTCATCGTCACTACTACTACTACCACCACCACCACCACCTACCAGAAAGTCCCCTTGTCCGAACAGTCCAGGTGCGCCCCGCAGTTCGTACAGAACATGTGGCACGTCTGCATGTGCAGCATCGGGTTGTTGCATCTAGGGCAGATGACTGTCTCTTCTCCTCTACACTCATCATCATCATCCTTAGCCCGCTCTCCAGCAGTAATGTATTGCCGAATGGGCGTGTCTGGATAGTTTTCATCATTGGATGCTGCTTTCTGCATCATGTTTGATATGTCTCCCATGCCCAAATATCCTTTGCCGGAGGGATGAGGGGAGTATTTGGGGGAACAGAGCCCAAGTTGGTCAGGATGGGGTTTTGTGAGAGATTATTTTTACGCCTTCCATTTCAAGTCCAGTTAGAACTCGGAGACTATCCTGCCCTCATTTTGGAATCCACCAAGCGCGGCCTTTGTAGTTATGCTTCTTTGGTATTGTCTTCACACAATGGTGCAACAAGAGGATCTGACGGTACGTAATTTATGGCGACTATCTCCCTGCTGTTGGTCTGTGTGACGTATTGCAGGGATCGCTTCAGCAGAATTGGGTAAACCCTAAAGGAATCGGATAGTTTCAGCATGTATGGGCTGTTTTGTTCGGAGATCATGGTATGGTTGTGCTCTTCCACACCCTTGACAAACTCGATGAAATCGTTGGTGTCGGGCACGCCGTTGTAGTGGTTGTTTGTGTTCTCCAGGTATGGAGGATCAAGGTAAATGAATCCGTCCTTCACGTCTTTATAATATTCAAAACTCTCGTTGGTTATGGTGATGTCCTGTATGGCAAGACTGATTCTTAGCAATCTGTCAAGATCAAGGTTGGGACATTTGGAATCCTTGCGCATGGGGGAATTGAATTTGTTTGAGTTGTTGAAACGGATCTTGCCAGAGAATGCGTTTTTTGATAGATATAGGAATCGCCCGGCCCCAATCAGACCATCATCAAGGGACATGTCACGGACTGCCAGATAATACTCGTTGGTCGATTTGGTTTTATGGGATCTGTATTGTTCTGCAAGGCTGCAGGGATCTCGCCTAACCCACTCCATAAAATTAACTATCGTTGGGTTGTTGTCGTTGTAAGTAACGTATTTTGAGCCAAACCTGTATGCAGAGTAAATGGAAAACGCCCCACCACCGCCAAACACGTCATAGATTTGCGTCCCATGCATGGAATCTGGAATGAGATTGTCAAAGATGTGTGTGAATCCAGACTTGTTGCCTATGTACGGGATTAGATGGCATGAGGTCCTGCCGTTGTTGACTTGGAATTGTTGGTCATGCACTAGTATCATGTCTGTCCTCTGTCTGACCTGATCATATCAAAAGGAGCGACTTTGTGTATTTATGTCTTGGATGTCCAATCGCACCACGTCATAGATTTGTGGGGATTTGAATAGTTCTATTCCCTCTCATCCATCACCCGGTCTTTTTACAAATATTGTAAACGCGGTGCATCATTACAGCGATGCAATAAGGAGCGCAAAAGAACAAAAAACGTTTGAAAAGTTTTTTGATTGGATTACACTCCAGTGGGAATGAACGCGATATTACAGATAGGCGCTGTGTTGGCGGCAGCATGTGTAAGAATTTGCGGGTATTGGCGTGGCGTATTCTGGGCATGACGGGATTGGTGTCTTCCACATTTCTACCATGTTTTCGTACTTTTGAGAGAGGTTTGTCCCCACACAGGACCATCTCACATGAATTTTGTATTATGCCCCTGCCGAGAAAATCATAATCCTCACAACATGTGAGTAAAGTGTTGAATTGGCCGCACATCTCAAACATGTCCTTATGAAAGAGAAAGGAGCCCGGGATGCAGTTTGAAAAAAAGATGGCAATCTTACTGATGCGCGGCAGGACATTAAAATCTGATGTAATCTGTTTGTAGTGGAGTGGGGCGTGATGGCCGTCGCCATCATCTCGAAAAAAAGCAAAGTTGTGAAGAAAGAATGTTTGGTGGACCTTGTGTTGTGGAGGGAGCGCAGAGATGGTAGACATGATTGTGCCTATTGCATCCGGGAGCAGAATGTCATCAGAATCGTGTGTCTTTATCCATGTGCCATGAGCATATTCACATCCGGTATTGCGTGCGGCAGAGATTCCCATATTGGTGTCGTGTCTGAGAATTATAATTTCTGGATGTTTGGCATATTTTTCCAGCAATTGTGGGGTATCGTCAGTTGAGCCATCATCTACTATTATCAGCTCAATGGGCTTGTACTTTTGTGCCAGTACAGACTCTATGGACTCTTGTAGGTAATGAGCGCGGTTGTATGTGGGGATGATGACTGACACCAGATCTGATTCATTGTGGGTGATGGCAGCAACATCATTGTGGGTACCATCAGTGTGATGCTCATCAGCTCTACCATGCTGGGGCTGTGATGTTGATGGAGTGATAGGATCCACGATCAGGCTTGCCTCCACTCGGTCCTACCCCACACATACACCACCCCCGGAGCAACGCCATCTGACCCCCCCCCCCCCATGTGGATCGAAGCAGAATGTACCGATGCTCCGTCATACATTATACCCGCGTATAGGTGTCCATTGATGTAATCAGGTCGGGAATCGGCGCTGTCGCGGGCCATGTCGGCAACAGCACCACAAAAATCTTCCTGCAGGCGTGTCACGTGGTGTGGGGGCCAGCTTGGATATGAACCCACACTGCCGCGTGTGCGCTTGGGTATACTCACACAGTAGGGGGGTGGCCACGAGGTATATGTGGTGTGGTCGGCGTGCGGTATTGTGGGATGTGTATTATGTGCTGTCTCCATCATCATCATCATCATCATCACCATCTGCGTGAATGTACTCGCCCATATTGCCGCAGTCCCCGCACTGCGACCAGCCATGATTTGCCGTCCAAGGGGTGCCGTTGCGCGTTACGGCACCAGTCCTATCGTGGTACACGCCGATCTGCACGTTGGTCATGCTGCCACAGCAGGACCTGCAGGTGACGCTGCGGGTACTGGATGCATCTGCATCATCAGAGCAGATGGCACACTCGCACCGCTCACCGACATAACGGGGAAGTGTCAATTTGCCACACTCTCCAAATCATCAACATAACGGTGATGGGTACAGCCACAATCAGAGTCGGGGCAAAATGATACAAGGGTGCCGCCCTTCTTGGCGCCTACATTGTATGTGACCTGGCGAGCGTGGCAGGGTGTGCATTCCCAGAGCTGACGAATGGTGGTGGTGGTGGTGGTGGTGGACATCAGTACTCCCCATCCTCCTCCACCTCTCGCCAACCTATGACGTGGATATGTCCTCTCACCATGCCGCCTTTATCCTCTATCGGGAGACGGATCATGTCACTGGGATCTGCCGTGTATACCACATCACCACAGAGGTCTGCAATGACATCCCCCGTCCACGGCCTGCCGTCGTCCGCGGCACATACTGCCATGTCCTGGACGGTGGCGTCCACATCCCTGTACAGCTTGTGTGCGGGCTTGTCCGGGATAACTAGACCCGGTTCTGCAGGAGCGTGTTGTGATGCCCAAGACGCCGTGTGGCCTGCCATCCTGAGGGTAGTGACTAGCTCATCACCAGTGCAGTCGACAGCAGCAGCAGCAGCAGCGATGACTGTGCTGCAAGGCATCCCCGTATCTGCTGGCTGGGTGGTGTGGGAAGTCATGAGAATTGCACGTCCTACTACTACTCCTACTACTCCTCTTCCATGATGGTATCATCTGATATCGCACCAGAGTTGGGGCCGTCAACGACTGCCGAGTATGCATCTATTGCCCCCACGCTGATGCTGTGTACAATGTAGTCGTGTGGGATGCCGCCTGCCTGACCGGTAGGATCCATGTGCCAATACGACAGATGTCCCAGCCTCATAGTGTAGGATATTGGTTTTCCATTTAATGGCTGGTGGGTGGTAGTGGTAGTAGTGATCGTGGGCCATCTAGATCTGCTCTACTTGGCCTAAACGAGGCTGCAGACGATTCAAAAAAGTATTGGCTTGCCCAAAACCCATAATAAAAGACGATATCCATCTACCAAAACATGTTTGGCCTTCAGTCAGTATTGCGCGTTATGCCCCCATTCTCCCACATCCTTGCCAAACCTGCCCATACTCGTTACAATTGTGTAAATCCAGCCCAATTATGCCCAAATAAGGGTTATAACTATTGGAAACCCAACACAGTCAATCAAATGATAGTCAGTGGGTGCCATCCAAATATTCACATGCAGTCACCACCATCTAAAACCAAGGCAGTCGAGTGCGCCTTTGCCGCATGTATGGCATGTTTGTAGCCATGGCTGATTCATACATGCAGAAAGGTATTGTGTGGTCTGCCTGCCGTCCGGTTGTGACAGAGTGACACCATCATGACAAGGCAGCACGCCTACAAATCAAGGCATATTGTAAGTACTGTATTGCGGACAAGTAATTTTTGGCCAAGCCACTATTATAATGATGATGCCTGACACAAACATGAGCCGTACAGGAATGGAGTGCAAACTAGTCGAAATGCATTCAAGGCAGGACTGAGTTGTTAAAATCATTGGTACGTGGACGATAATGCAATGGTTAACGTATAGGGCATATGTGGCACGCCAATATCGTATGGTACAAAAGCAGGTCACAACAACTGTGTGTTGTAGAGTGGTGTTTCTTTAAAGCTTGAAAAATCGTCAAAGTCTAAATTATCCAACAACATAGTATGTGTATGGAAGTGATCTCTAGCAGGAATGTGGTACAGGGTACGGCAAGAGCCCCGCACAGGGCAATGTACAAGGCCATGGGACTTGATGATGATGATATTTCAAAACAGTTTGTAGGGGTGTGCCATACTGGAAATGAGGCAACTCCATGTAACATCCACCTCCCAGGATTGGCATTAGAGGCCAAGAGCGGTGTCTCGGATGCGGGCGCCACGCCAAGGGAGTTTTCAACCATAGCGGTAAGCGATGGGATTGCAATGGGCCATGAGGGTATGAAGTCATCACTGATATCAAGGGAGGTAATTGCAGACTCGATAGAGCTTATGGTGAGGGCCCACCAGTATGATGCGCTGGTAGGTATTGCAGGATGTGACAAGAGCCTTCCAGGTACAATGATGGCAATGGCCAGACTAAACATACCTTCAGTGTTTGTGTATGGTGGTACGATAATGCCGGGGATGCTTGATGGCAGAGAGCTTACCATTGTGGATGTGTATGAGGCCGTTGGTGCGTATGATGCAGGGCAGATAACACTTGAAAAGCTCAAGAGCATAGAGGATACCGCGTGTCCCAACGCAGGTTCATGTGGCGGAATGTTTACTGCAAACACCATGGCATCCATCTCAGAAGCCATAGGACTCGCACTGCCAGGCAGTGCAAGCCCGCCTGCAGAGGATGACAGAAGGAAAAAAATTGTGCGCGATACGGGAGTAGCCTGCGTCCGACTGTTAGAGTCTGGCATCAAGCCAAGGGACATACTGTCGTTTGAGGCGTTTGAGAATGCAATTGCCATGCTCAACTCTGTTGGAGGATCTACCAACGGAATACTGCACCTGCTGGCGCTTGCAAACGAGGCAGGCATATCGCTGACGTATGATGACTTTGAGAGGGTGAGAAAGAGGACGCCGCACATAGCAGATATGAAGCCTGGCGGAAACTATGTCATGAACTCTCTTGACAAGATTGGAGGGATTCCAATTGTACTAAAAAAGTTGCTGGATAAGGGGATCATCAACGGCGACTGCATGACGGTTACCGGAAGGACGATCGCCGAAAACATGGCAGACATGACACCTAGAATCAACAATGGCAATGGTCATGATGATAATAATTACAATAGTGTTGGTGGTAATGACGGTGGCAATGGCATCCCAGAACATGAACGGCCGCCAACATCACAACAGCATGCAATAGTACGATCCGTGGACAACCCGCTGCACCAGGTCGGAACAGCAGTGGTATTGAAGGGAAACCTTGCGCTAGAAGGAGCTGTGATCAAGACTGCAGGCGTTGAGATGACACGGTTTGAGGGAAGTGCCCGCGTCTTTGACAGGGAAGAGCATGCATTTGATGCAGCTTCACGCGGAGAGATTGTAGAAGGCGACGTGGTGGTAATCAGGTACGAGGGACCTAGGGGAGGGCCAGGAATGAGAGAGATGCTTGCCACTACAGCGGCGCTGGTAGGACAGGGATTGGGTAAAAAGGTGGCAATGGTCACCGACGGTAGGTTCTCTGGAGGGACACGCGGATTTATGGTAGGTCATGTAGCCCCAGAGGCATATGTGGGTGGAGCCATAGCACTGATCAAGGACGGTGACAGAATCACCATAGATGTTGATGCCAATACCATAGATGTTGATGTATCCCCAGAGAAGATGAATGACAGAAGCAAGGCATGGAGCCCACCACAACCCAACTACACCTCAGGGGCCTTGGCAAAGTATGCATCCATGGTAGGCTCTGCTGCAAAGGGTGCCATCACAAGCCCGCAGGCATTATGATGCCAACCGTTGCAGGGGGCAATGTTTGGTATTGGTGTATCTTTGGAAAATTACAACAACAGCCACACCATCAACACATCGTGTGAAACTTTTTGGAGCAGTAAAAAGTACAAATATGCACAACCAGCCATATCCTGCAACAACCATTCATGATGGTACGTTGTAGGCTAATTGTTGTTGGAGCCATTCGTGCCAAGCATGTCATAGTATGCGTGTGGGATCATCTGCTTGCCCCGGTACAGTACGTTGCTTATTGCCGAGTCAAGCACATACGTCTTTGCCCAGTCATCCTCACTCCTGATAGAACGGCCTAACCCCTGCAGCATCTTGGTAAGCGTCTGGGACGTGTACCAGAGCGGAAACTTTTTCATCTTTACGCGGGTTCTCTTTTCAGCATAGTTGGGGTATGGAATCTTGGCAATGATCTGAAATCTGGACATGTCATCCTTGAGATCTACACCCTCCCATAATGAGGATGAGATCAACACCCCCGTAGGATCAGACGCATGCTCTGAGATCACCTCATCTTGGGTCTTGTTGTTCCTGTTCATGCTGTGGCACATCCTGACTCTCCTAGTGTTCTTTGGGGAGAGATATTTGATGATGTTGTGGCATCGGGGTATTGACGAAGTCAGTATCAGACCCCTGTGTTGAGAATGCTCAGTCATGATCCTGTCAATTTCGTTAACCACCGCCCTCTCATCCTCATCTGTTGACCTGTAGTTGAGCCTCCTGACGTTGAGCATCTTTACACTCCTGTGCTCAATGGGGAACGGGGATTCAGGGGTGTCAACGAATGCCACATCACCAGGCTTCAATCCCATGTTTTCACAAAAGCTTGACTTGTCGATGGTAGCAGACATGAATACCTGATACTCAGTATCAAAGAACGTGTCAACGAACTTTGAGATATCCACAGGTTTTATGGATACAGACTTGAATTCACCGCTGAGATCCAACACAGGATCGTTTACCACAAAATTATCCTTGTCATCTGAGATGTCCTTTCGCGCCTGTATCGCTTTGTCGCGCCTGCTATCCATCCTTGCAATGCGAGAATGTGCGGGATCGTTGGGATCGTCTGGAGTATCAGAGTCTTCAATCTCCTTGATTCTCTCGGCATATGTTCTAGAGATGTCATCGATCAGTCCAATTACAGAGTCAATGTCGGTGAGATCATACCTTGAGGGATCTATGCGAAGCTCCTTAAGCTGGCCGGCAAATATATCAAATCCTACGAACTGTATTATCTGATCCTCGATCTTGTGCGCCTCATCGAATATGGCCACCTTTCTGTTTAGATATTCTGAGAATAGCTGTTTGTTGAACTTTAAGGTCTGAAAGAATGCATAATAGTTCCACAGTGAGTGCGGGGAGATGAGTGCGATGTATTTTTGTGTGTAATAGTCACACATGTGATTAAAGTCATTGTCGATGTTGGTGCTTTTGGCCATATCAGTTATTTTGGGCTTGTGTTTGCAGACGACTTTTATTGTCTCGTTCCCATACGTCTCCAGATCCACACACTTGCCCATGTCACATGTCAGACCCTTCGCCATGGCCTCGCGCTTGTCTTCGGTATGTTTGTCAGACATTATCTTTAGGCAAGCAAAGTTTTGCTTTCCCTTGATCGGCTTTAAGAGAGGGATACTATGCATGTATTGATCCTGTAGGTGCTTGGACGCGGTCACCGTAAAGGAACGGCCAAAATGCTTAGAGATCGTAGCACCTACCAGGGACTTGCCTACGCCAGTGGGAGCGCATATGACGATCTTTTTGTGCCCCGACTTGAGCATATCCTCCACCTCACCGATTATCTCCTTCTGGATCTGTCTAGGAATGAATGGTTTGGGGAATTTTTCCAGTAATGACAAGGATTATTCTGCAAGACCACATTATTAAAATCATAAAGATATGACTAGATTGTTCGAGTGCGTGATTCGGATAGATATGCCATACCATGACTTGAATCTGTATTTTTTTTTTTTTTGTGTGTCACACCACATACCATTCCAAGACATGATCAAGTGTACGTGAAAAATTTCAGCCAGCTACAACTGCAATTACCATGGGATGCATCGGTGCCATATACAGCGGGTTAAAAAAAATGTACGTGATCAGGTTGTCTGGGAAGATTTTTTGATTCAGGCACGGATCTAGGGTCTTTTGATAGTATTACACATCATTCTAGACACGACCTGACCACGTACAAAAAAATCTCCACCATCCATTACAATCTTGTTACAAATGAGGTTACGTACCTTTCACATCAGATTGGGTTCAGATACCACAGATAACACACAAGTCGTGTAAAACAGTGGCTGGCACAAGTGTAAGTCATATGAAATATGTATCAGAATGAGTAGATATGTGTCATGAGTGTACATCATCAAACACTTGCAATCAAATCATTTAGAAAAAAATGTGTAGCAATTATGTTAGCCATCCACATCACGCGTGATGTACAGGTAACGGATGGAGATGGAGATAGGGATACTGATGATGCCTTGAGTCAGACACATGATCGATATTACCTAGGCCACCAGTATATGTGGGACAACAAAACACACAAAAATGATTTCATGCATACGCCAACATGCCAGATCACAAGAAGTTGATTTATTTTTTCAAGTACATAGACGAACCCAATCTTCTGTGCGAAGAATGTTATGAGGTGGGATTTACAGACGTGCTTGAATGTACTGATGCCAACAATCACGTAGTGTCGCCGGATGCACCAGATGTGGCATCTGTACAAAAATTACTGCGATGTGATTCGTGTAAAAGTACCATACAAACCGTTAAAAAAACAATAGAGCAGATCAGGCAGATGAAAGAAGAGCAGGACAAGGAGAAACAGGACAAGGACGAAACATGAAAAAGCAGGTCCAGATCAGGAGAAGATATGAATCAAGTGCATATCAATTAATTATGATAATGAGATGATCGCGTGGCAGTATGATGATGAATGGTGGGTGGGCGGTTTGGTAATTATTACCGCAATGCAAAACAATTAATCCGAGAATGGTGTAATAATGTAATGCATCAGTGTTACTACTGTGAACAGTTGTTTGAGTCAAAAGAGCGACTGTATGAGCATGTCGAGATTCATTCAGATATTGAGAGGAATAGAGAGATCCGGAACAGAAAAAAGAAAAAGCAAGGCGAGTATAGAAAAGTGAAGAAAGAACCCACGGCAAAAAAAAACAACAGCAACAAAAAAGATACAGGATCGTCGGTTGTCTGACTATCAGCATGAAACTCGGATCATCTTACCAGTACATCTTTGTTCACTGCCCTACATTGTATGAATGGGTGCAATACAGATCATGTTTGAATGCACAAAGTTCGGCATGTGTTGGGTAAGAATATGGATTCATGGCAATGTGTGCGCAAAAAAAGCAATTCGTGTACGACACATGTATGAACAACTAGTGGTAATGGTTCCATGATAAGACAACTGAAACATGAACGCCGCTGCACGGCATTTACAAGTGACGTGTGCAGGTGCAGCATCGTCTCAAACCATGTCCAATGGGATCAATGTTATCATTACCCGGTGCAGGCAAGGCCAGCAGGACCGCATAAAATAGCCTGATTGTGCTACGCACATATCATCTGTATCCCACGGGCTAGTGGATGTCATCTTCCCAGACACTCATCAAGCATCAAGTCATACTCTGATTGTTTTTGTGCGTCTTGACCAAAATTGGTGATCTCGTCGTACTCGCGCCGCCTCTGGTCTAGTATCTGTTCCAGATGCTGGACTTGCTCTGAGACCATAGCGCCAGAGTCCTCCTTGGCAAACTGCTTGATCTGCTCGTCATTGTCACCCCTTGTGGGAAACCGTCTGTCACGGAACTTGTCCTGCAGTATCTGCTTGTTCTCACGTCTGACTAGTTCTGCCAGATCAAAGTGACCCTGTTCATGCCTCAAGAGGAGATCGCTTGCCATGGACGTCCTTATCCATGACAGGTGTGGAATAAACTGTGCAAGAATCTGTATGTTGGAGATGAAAAAAACTAGCCTACCATCCATCTCCTTTTCAGAGTCCACTGTCCAAGAGCGGTCGTACCTGATGGTGCTGTGCGAGTCCTCAAAGACTGCAGGGTTTGGGTCGGCCACAAAGTCGGACCATTCAAGATGCGAATCTTCGGTCCACGTCATGATGGCATCGGGGTTTGTGCTCATTGTATGGACATAATGGCAGAGGCAATTAAATTCTATTTCCGCATACCAGATGGGTATAGCGCATCAAGGTACAGATGGTATTGTACTACAATCTCTTAGAGACGATTATTGTTGTACAGCATCATCCATGCTGCACCACGGAGATGGCTCATCCACCCATCCAACACATCAACTGCACAGATGTGCTTGTGTGATATTGTATAATCAAGAGTGTCACCAACCGTTGGTAATCAAGAACAATTCATGATGTTATGCAATAGTCACAGATTACCCAGCCACCCCATGGGGTGTAGTCGCCACAGGCCAAGTTGTGTGAATGGTGTGTTTCATAGTTGGACTATGGTAACGGAGGCGTAATGGGTGATGTAAGATACCAAACATGCAAAAACAGGTAGCGATTGCTTGCCAAGCAGATGGGTCAGGTGAGCTTTTTTTAGCTATTTTGTTCAAAATCATTGCGTATACTGTTTTTATATTCTCACGTTGAAATATAGTAGCGTAAGCATTGAAAGCAAGCGGTCTGCTGGTGTGGCGATCTGCCGTAACCCCCAAAGGGTAGATGCAATCAGATACCGCACTTGCTTGCTTTCAATTTTATAACTATTAATTCAGGACTGCCTATGGATGCATAGTTGCTTGGTAAGTTTTATGCATGGATGGGAATGTCCATGATGGCACTGATAATAGGATTCATACTGCTATTTGGGTAGTCACCACCTACAGTATACCATGGGTCTTGTGTGTTTGGTTATCAAAGATGGCTCATGATGTGTGGGATAATTTGATCATGTCCAGAAACCGCAGAGCCAGAGGTCTCATGGCTGCATGGGGTACGGATGTATGGGACGTGGATGTCACGAACCACGTCATCATGTATAGAGTTTATGATTAATCGACCAGAAAAAATTTTCTGAAAAAAATATGGATATCATATGTGGTGTGGTTCAAGTCTAACACAGGTAAAGCCAAAAAGTTGTGCGCAGTCGTGTGCATTTGGAATTTTCATCCATGTGTCAACTTAACAGTATAGTAAAGGGGCAGGAGCTATATCCTGCTCTTTATTTTATTCTTCCAGTATTGGTAGGTGCCGTCCTGCCACATCTTTCGCTTGTTGTACATGCCACATATGCCGTTGAATTCTATATTGAACTCTTCGGCCGTACCGTCGTATCGTCCGGATATTCGTTTCCAGTTTTTCACATGTGCAAAGACGTTCTCGACAGGAACACGCCTTTTGTTGTGTGCCTTGTTTTGTGCCTTTTTGGTGGCGGTAAGCTTTTTGCCCTTGGGTTTTTTGTGTGGGATCTTTGCGGTTACCCCACGAAGATAGTTTTGGATTCCCGTGTATCCTCTGTCCAAATTCAGGCGTATGCGGCTATCCGATGGTATGCGCTTGCCGGTCACCATGCGATCAGTCCATTTGCCAAAGTCTGGCAGTCCTTGGTTCAACACCGTCAGGTCATGGCAGCTTCCCTCTCTAGAGTCGCTTATTGCGAGGATATAGTTTTGTTTGTTTATCATCATGGCTGTGTTTATTGCAAACATCTTGCCCTTTCCAGAATACTGTTTCTTTTGCTCTTCCTTGTCTTCTGGACGCGTGGTCTCTACAAGTGTGCCATCTATTGTAATCTCGCCTCCATCTCTTCCGGGTACAATTTCCTTGAATTCCTCTTTTGACTTTATCGTGGAGATGTACTTTGTCATGTTGTATGGTGTTACTGCATATAGCTCATCATCGTATTTGGTTGCAAGCTTGAGATAGTTTGATACCGTACTCTGATCTATCCCAAAAACTACACCCAGTGATTCCTGCCCCCAATCTTGTGATTTTCTTACCTGGGTCATGAGCAGAAAGTGCCGGATATACAGCTTGCACTGGTTTCCGGACTCTTCTTTTCTGTCCTGGTCGTCGCGAAAGTGTGGCGAATCATTGGATTTTTTGATTATCTGTAACAAATCCTCAAGTGTGTTATCAAATATTTCCTTGGTGCTTCTTGTAAGTGCCTTTATCAACTTCTCATTTGAAATGATATACTCTAACATTTCATGTGTGTGAAGCAGTCTTGTGGGTAGTACAGAAGAGTGTCTCTTCTGTCCAAGCTCCGTATTCCACAGCGAGTCCTCCTTTGCCAGTATCGTCTTTAGCCTCGAGATCTCTTTGGCCTGTTTTGCCTTCAGCCTTTGATTCTCCTTTTCCTTCCTCGAGATCTCCTTTTCCTTCCTCAGGTTTTCTTTGGCCTGTTTTGCCTTCAGCCTTTGATTCTCCTTTTCCTTCCTCAGGTTTTCTTTGGCCTGTTTTGCCTTCAGCCTTTGATTCTCCTTTTCCTTCCTCGAGATCTCCTTTTCCTTCCTCAGGTTTTCTTTGGCCTGTTTTGCCTTCAGCCTTTGATTCTCCTTTTCCTTCCTCAGGTTTTCTTTGGCCTGTTTTGCCTTCAGCCTTTGATTCTCCTTTTCCTTCCTCGAGATCTCCTTTTCCTTCCTCAGGTTTTCTTTGGCCTGTTTTGCCTTCAGCCTTTGATTCTCCTTTTCCTTCCTCGAGATCTCCTTTTCCTTCCTCAGGTTTTCTTTCTCTAACTTTGCTAATCTGGTCTCTAGTTTAGTTTGAGTTTGTTTGCTCATTACCATATACTTACAAGAGAGGGATTTAGCGATACTGGTTTAGGTTAATAGAAAATTTGGCAAATTTTTATGATCTCGTTTTTCGGCCGATTGATCATAAACTCTTATGTACATCCATGTCTATATACTCATCGGCTCCGGTGCAGCAACAGGCAGCAGGCAACAAAAGTGACAACAGACATGCAAACCTCGGCCGCCATGCAAATTACGCACCAGCCATGGCAAGTATCTTCGGTATCCAAAATGACATACCGTTGCCCAACCACTACAAGGGTCGCCTGCAACCACCCGATGATTAATTTTAACCCAAGTAATGAAAAAAAATTCACACAGATCTTGTAATAGTAATAATATGATTATAATCAATGTCAACGATAATGGCCTATGATGTCAAGGCACGAAAGAAGGTCTTGATGAGAGACCCTCAGCCATACCTGATGAAGAATGGAACGTGGGCCCTAAAGGGAACCAGTTCCGAGACAGGCATAAAGCTGTTCAAGATTGTCGGCAAGACAAAACCGGCAATAAACCAGTCAAGACTAGCCGCATTGAAGAGCCTGTTTACAAGCAGGAAATGTGAATGTGAGAGATCGTGCTAGTCTGCACATTTTTTATTGCAAGTATTGCAGAAGATGATTAGCCTAGGGATGATGACAGGCATGGTTGTACAAACGTGCATGTCAGACAATGATGGCATCACAGGAGCATAAAGATGTTGCAAAATGATGGGCTACCTTGTGCCACTTGCGAGACAGATGGCAAGATAGTAATAGATGTTAGTGTGTTCAGGGATTATCAGATGCATCCTAGGCGAAAGGGTTTTGACACAAAGGGATTTGATATTAAATGGTGTAAAAAATTTCGTGGGATCTCATGGGCGTATGAGAAGGACAAACCAGTCATATCAATGATAATCGAGGACAGGCAAGAGGCCCTCCGCATTGCAGCAGAGATTAATGACTGGAGTGACAGGTTTACAAGACTGACATTCATAGAGAGGGACAACGACGAGTTTGCTGTATGTTGTTATCAGGATCCACAAATATCAAAGAATGACAACAACATAGGAATGTTCAGTACAGGCATGAGACAGAGCAGTGGGTATGAGCAGATAAAACCCACGATAAAAGAAAAGTCCCCCCTGCTACAGATAGCATATGCGGCAGATGTGAGGGAGATGAGTACGTATGAGCAGATATCCAGACTGGTACCAATAAGAAAGTTGAGGATAATAACAGAAAAAGACCTAAAGAAGCAAGAGTACTTTTACGAGAATGCAGTAGTGCCACAGCACTGACAAATCTTTCCTGTGCATGGCAGACTGATCCAGCATGCAAGTCTCAGCAGGGCGCTTGCAGAGCATTACAGAAGGACATTGTCATCATGTCTTGGTAATGTGGATAGGCACCTAACAGGGTAATAACCACGTGTAGGCCCATGGGACTGCCCGACAGGCAGGCGCTCGGGGAGGCCGCAGGCATTATAATAGAGGGCGACAACAATATCAAGACGATAATTCAGACTGTGTCCAAGTCATCACATAGATTTGACACTACGATCCATCATACAAAGACTTTAGTCCCGGATCATGCAATTATGATAGTGTTCATGATGACGTGTATGTATAGATGTGATGTTGTCAAATACAAACTGTATGTGGTCAGGTCGTGCCCAGAATGATGTGTAATACTATCAAAAGACCCTAGATCCGTGCCTGAATCAAAAAATCTTCCCAGACAACCTGACCACGTACTACAAACTCAACAGTGCATGTGTTGATGCCACATCATTTGGATGATTCCACATCGGCACTTTATTGGTTCGTGGAGTGGTGGTAGTGGTGGCATGATTATTCGTAGCAACACCACATGTCAAAACAGGATGGAGATGTCAGTTGTACGATGACGTGTATGGTAAGTGTGGGGTACCAAAAAACTCCAATACATATTTAGTCAATTCATGGCAGAGAAGTAAAACACGGGGGCAATGTTTAGAAAGATGGTTGGCATGGTTGAGAACAAGGTCATGATGGGAGTGATCAAAAGACGCGGCAGTAACAATGAATGGTTTTTGAATATGCCAGTCGAAGAATATTGATTCAGGGAACTCCTTAAGTAACATTCCAACACAGTGTACTGTATGAACTATGAGAATCTGTTAAGCAGGATAATGGCATCAGATATCAACATCAGGCATAGCATAATCACAGACACGGAGGGAAACATACTTGTAACAAGCCACCGCGACGGGGTGACTAATTTTCTGGCGCAGGAGGAGACGGAGGCATCCCTCAAAAGAGCAGCAATCGCCTGGAATGGAAGAAAAGCCCTGAGTCCAAAGATCGGAAGGGGCATGTATGCGGTTGCAGCATTTGAAAAGATCACCAGAATGACATTCCCCCTAGGCGACGACAACTTGATCTTTATCAGCATGGGATCCAACGCCGTAAGGATGGATCTGCATCAGGGAGGCCAAAAGCAGATAATAGAAAATGTGCTAAACATACTGAGCCGTGATCCTACAAAAGGATAGAGGTACAACATTTCTTCTTCTTCCCCCCCCCCCCCCTTCTTCCCCACAAGTAGTAAGTGGGAAGCATGGTAATGCAACAAGACATGGTTACTTGCCAGTATCAGAGCATGTGATATGCCCCACAAGAGGCTAGGAAGCATGATGGTGGGGTTGTGGTATGAGGTATGGTGGTGGTGGGGTTGTGGTATGAGGTATGGTGGTGGTGGGGTTGTGGTATGAGGTATGGTGGTGGTGGGGTTGTGGTATGAGGTATGGTGGTGGTCATGGCATGTGAGTGTGCCCAATACACACAGATACGCAGCATTACAAAGTCTCCTGCCAGTACTAGCAAGATAAAATGTACAGCAGAAACCCTTTAGGCTTTTTGAAGGGTGCATGTAAACAATAAATAAAATCAGAAGTCACGCACACCATGGAATGTATCTTTTGTGATATTCTTGCTGGTAGACAGAGCGGACACATGCTGTACGAAGACGATGCCCATGTCTCGTTCCTTGACAAGTATCCAATAGATCATGGACACAGCCTGGTCATCCCAAGGTCACATCATGAAAAGATAACGGATATGACATCAGAAGACGTAGGAAGGCTCTTTACGCTAGTACCCAAGATTGTAAATGCCATAATTGGTGCAACTAGCGCTGATGCATTCAGCCTTGGCCAGAATAATGGTGAGGCCGCAAGACAGGTCGTACCCCATGTACACGTACATATAATTCCGCGATACAATGGCAAAAAGACACAATGGCTGACCAGGCAGAGTCCCAATGACAAAGAGTTGGCAGATCTGGCAGAAAGGATTCGCAAACGTCTTGACTAGCTTGAAGGGTTGTGATTGGGATTATATCTAAGAATGGCCCCGGCACTTCCCAAGTTTGTCAGCATATTGCCGTGCTCGGCTGTTCCAGATACCACCTCCAGACGAGAGCCTGTTTGAGCTGAGAGTATCTGTAGATAGTCTACAATGTCCTGCGCCCTGATGTTCATGTCAGTAGACTTGCACTCATGACATGGGGAGCTAGAGTATTGTGACATCTTGCCAATCACCTCTGGGCCCTTGGCAATCTCTTCGCGCACGTGCTGGCACCTTTTGCACTGAACCTCAATCCTGTGTAGATTGGTATTGTCTGTGATTATCAGGGTGTCAACTACGTTGTTTTTGAGATGTGTGATGATCTCTTGTAGGCCGTATGCACCCAATCCTGAATGTGTGTTGATCTCGCGGAACAGATCCTCTACAAGCTTTGTTTCCTCTACCATCCTGAAACTGGAAAGAATGTCGCTGGATTTTTTAAAGGCTTCCCGGATTCCTTCCTCACCAGAGTATGAAGAGTCTATGGTGGATATTATCATGTCTTGCAGTCGGTAATCCAGATAGTTGCCATTTATGAAATCCTCCTTGGTGGGGCCCGGTCCTGAGATTATCAAGCCTTTGATTGGATAGATATCTACAAAGTATTCCTTTGTGACAGAGGCTACACGGTTGTAAAAGTATGTCAGTTCCATCTCCCTAAGTTTTTGGAATCTCTTTGCAGACTGCCCCCCCTGCCTGTGTTTGCCTGCTACACCGGAGCCCGTATGGTTTAGCACCTCAATCTTGTTGCCGTTTAACAGTCCCCAACCGGCATCCTTTGCATCTATTGCAAGGAATCCTATCAGGTTGTTGTCCTTTAGCATGCCCTTGAGAATATCCACATGAAAGTGATCGTCACACCTGTACAGGTACTGGTTGAGATCCTTTGGAGGATCAATCTCCCAGACACGAACGACCTCACTGCCCAGCGGACCTCCACCGTCGGGGGGAAGAGCGCCACAAAAGATCACCAGTCCCTTCTCTGGGGTTTTTTTGTACAGTTTTAGTCTCTGGATTACCTTGGCCAGTGAGTCCACAACATGTGTCCTAGTCAGATCCGACTTTATGTTCATGGCCGTTCCCTGTTCCTGATGTAGTACGTTTACTATCTCGTGCATCTGCTTGCCCTTTGGAATGTATACGGTGATAAGCTCAGTACCCCTTCCTGTCTTTTGTGACAGCTCGTCTAGGGCTTTTCTGATCTTGTAGAGTTTTACAGAGTCCTGTTTCTCAATGTTGATCTTTTTCATATACCATGATGGATTGTGCGGATATTAATTCTGATGGATTCTCACAGGCAAGTAGGAGAGATCTCAATGGCCATGTAGTAAAAGCGCACCACTGCCAAAGCACGACAAGTACATCACAGCAGTATGCCACCACACTAGTGTGATGTTTTATCGGCATGTTGTAATTTGATGCCCTGCTTCAAGATTTGTATAAAGTGTCATATTCACGTGTAATGTATAGGCGTCCTGTGTGACCGCATTTTTTTTCTTCATTTGCATGCGCGGTATGGCAAGCCATCTAGGAGAGCAGTTTTTTGACAAGTTGTGTATACTCGCCTGGTGGAATCGGCGGCATCTTCATAATCTCAAGGTTTTCTGATACATGTTCGGGCGTCTTGTGGCCCACAAGTGGTGCTAGGACATTGGGTGAGGAGCGTATAAACTGCAGTGCGCCCAGTGATGGCTTTTGTATATCACCCATATTGGGCATCACTCCTGGCTGGAGCAAGCGACCCTGCATCATTGGCACGCTGGTAAACACGCCAATCCCAAGCAGGTTAGCAGCCTCTAGCGCGGAGATGTAGCGCGCATCAGCCTGTCCTGAATCCTGCTTTAGGGACTGTGTCTTTGCAATCAATGCCTCACCATAATACATATTGAATGGCATCTGAATGAACCTAAATCCGTGATCCTTGCCGCCTACCTTTGTAGCCAACGCGACAACGTCTGCAAGCGACAAGTATTGTGGACTGTTGTGGTCCTGTGTCCTAAAACACTCCCAGGTGGCCATTCCATAGAATTTGATCTTGCCTTCGGCACGCCGCTGCTCATACAGTTTGAAGGTAGATTCCAGAGACGCCATGAACTTGTCCCGCGGGACATCCTTGTACTGGCCTTCCACGGCGTTGTGTATGTACAAGAGATCGATGCATTCTAGTCCCAGATTTGCCAGGCTGCGATCCAGTTGATCCGAGAGGAATGCAGGGGCCATGCAGTGGTAACCTGACGTGATCTCACCCTCCCGTATGATGCCAGGCTGGGTATACTCTCTCTTGACATACTCCCAAAATTCTAGGCCGGCATCCGCATCATCTGAGACGTATCCGTTCTTGGTACTGACAAACACTTGATCGCGTGATATCATGTCATGGCTGATCATCTTGGATATGGCCTTGCCTACGGAGCGCTCTGCCTTTTGTCCCCGATAGTTTATGGCAGTATCAATTACGTTGATCCCGTGTGATACAGACTGCATTACGGCATCCATGACCAGCTGATCAGTCATGGTGTCAGGATTACCCAGATACGTCCCAATGCCAACGTTGGAGAGGACAAGGCCTGCAAACTCGTTAAAGTTGGAAGGGTGTGCATCAGAATTCTTTGCAAACGCGCTTGTGCCTTGTAAAGTGGCATGCCCTGAAATCAATACGATGTTGCGCATCCTACCAAATTTATGTCTAGGTAGGCCCTTGTTTGTGGCACGCCACAACATTAGGACAGCAGGTATGGCAGCAGTCAGCCTAGAGGGATCGTACCCAGTAACAGTCCAGCCACAAACATGACTCCTGTTGCCCTGCTAAACGTCAGGGCGTAAGACATGGCACGTATCTCATTATTGTTGTCAGCATTATCGCCAGTATCATCTCGGCAGGCGTCATGATTGTGGTTGTTGTCACAATTGCTGCCATGATCATTTGCATCCCTTGCCGTGTAGCGTCTGGACAGCGCCACCCATGACTTTACCAACAGTGGTGCGCCAAGTAACGCAATTAAAGACAGTGTTGGAAGCAACCCCACATACACCCCTGCCAGTATGCAACAGTATGATACCGCTGGAAAGACCCAAAAGATCTTTACGGCATTGCTCTTACCCACTACAATGACAAGCGTCTTTCTGCCTCCGGATTTGTCTGCATCATAATCTGGGAATGATGTGACAAACAGCACCAGCGAGGACAAGGAGCCCACCACAGCACCTGCAAGCGCAGACTCGACGGTGATCTGGCCAGACTGTATATAGTATGTGCCGATTACTATCATTGCTCCCTTTATCGCCACAAAGAGCTCTCCCAGGCCAGAATCTACAATCCTAGTGGAATAAAAATAGATAGACACTATTGCAAATCCCAGTATTGCCGCAATCATAATTCCATGGGTCACTACAAAATAGCAGCCAACTACAGAGCCGATCACAAGAGACGCAATGCCAGCACGATACACAGATGATGGCTTGAGGAGTCCCTCTGGAAGTACGCCGGTACCCCCGCTCATCTTTGTGCGTTTGGTTTTAGTATCTATTCCCCTCTTGTAGTCCCAAAAATCGTTGAGAAGATCCACGCTTGTGTGCAGCGCAAGAACACCCACAAATATTAAAAATGCATCTGCCAAGCTCACCGAGTAGCTCTGCCACCAGTACAGTGCAAGCCCCACAAACACAGCAATGGCGGATGCAAGCAGAAACCTTAACCGAATTACCCGAAGCCATATTGCAAGCATCAGAGTCAATATGCATCTTTTGGTATAATATTCATGGGGTTTGAAAGAATGAGTTAGCACTTATATCAATTTCAATACCAAGCTTGTCATGATAATTGGCAGTCCTGCTGAGGATGAAAGGATGATACGATTTACCACCGAGATCCATTGCAATGATTGTGGAAGAAAGGTACCAGGAGGACTAAAGACGGGAGAAGTATACTATCACACCAAGGAGTTTACGGAGGAACTAGACATGTTCAAAGAGAGTTATCTCTGTGGGATTTGCAGGGACAGGGTCAGAACAGAATCCAGCATGCGATCACAGGCACCTAGTGGCGGCAGCTAAAGTGCAAGCCCAGTACATCTGCCACCCTACGTGACGTGCTGCCTTGCAATGGCCTTTTTTCGGACCATGAACAGTATGACCATGGTAGGCAGGATCACTATGGGAATTAAAAGCAAGTACGTCATGTTGGAATTATCAGTAGATGCATCCGTAATGATGGTGGTTGTATCGCCTGTGTTTATGTCAACGGCAGCAGGGCCTTCAAGTGGAGGCATTGAGACGACAGGATTGAACGCAGGAACTGGTTTGAATGGGGTCCTCACAAACTTTACGTTCTCGTCTGACGCAATTGCCTCAAGATTCAGTACGGGAACAGTGGCCTGGACCAAATTTTCGTATGTGGTCTCTACATGTATGCCCAAATTCGATGGCAGGGGTGCGTCGGCGCTGATCATCTCTATGACCACCTGCACCATCTGATTGTCCTGACCAGAGAGATCAATTCCAGCGGCTAGTATTGACACGTCATTACCTACAAGCGCTGCATCGTAGAGATCAGCCAATCCAGACTCCAAATTAGCAGGGTTCTTGGGAGATGTGGCAAGTTCAGACAGCAAAGGATCAAGGTCTTGTGCGTGCGAGGTTGTGGGAACCATAATTATTGTAAAAAATGCAAGTGTAACAACAAATGCACAACCAGTATTGGACATTATAATACTTGTACGCACTCTAATTTAAATAATTGCAAATTCTAACTTTGTTTCCTAATTCTGCCCGTGGGCACCTGACCATATGGCCTCGGCGGTGCAGGCTCTAATGTGATCAATAAAATCTGGCCAAACAGACAAGAAATATTCATGCGTGCCTTGAAATGCATATGACGAAAGATAGGTATGATGAATACAACATTAGTAAAGATTATGGGCGAATACACATATCTTCTAATAGAGTTTATGATTAATCGACCAGAAAAAATTTTCTGAAAAAAATATGGATATCATATGTGGTGTGGTTCAAGTCTAACACAGGTAAAGTCAAAAAGTTGTGCGCAGTCATGTGCATTTGGAATTTTCATCCATGTGTCAACTTAACAGTATAGTAAAGGGGCAGGAGCTATATCCTGCTCTTTATTTTATTCTTCCAGTATTGGTAGGTGCCGTCCTGCCACATCTTTCGCTTGTTGTACATGCCACATATGCCGTTGAATTCTATATTGAACTCTTCGGCCGTACCGTCGTATCGTCCGGATATTCGTTTCCAGTTTTTCACATGTGCAAAGACGTTCTCGACAGGAACACGCCTTTTGTTGTGTGCCTTGTTTTGTGCCTTTTTGGTGGCGGTAAGCTTTTTACCCTTGGGCTTTTTGTGTGGGATCTTTGCGGTTACCCCACGAAGATAGTTTTGGATTCCCGTGTATCCTCTGTCCAAATTCAGGCGTATGCGGCTATCCGATGGTATGCGCTTGCCGGTCACCATGCGATCAGTCCATTTGCCAAAGTCTGGCAGTCCTTGGTTCAACACCGTCAGGTCATGGCAGCTTCCCTCTCTAGAGTCGCTTATTGCGAGGATATAGTTTTGTTTGTTTATCATCATGGCTGTGTTTATTGCAAACATCTTGCCCTTTCCAGAATACTGTTTCTTTTGCTCTTCCTTGTCTTCTGGACGCGTGGTCTCTACAAGTGTGCCATCTATTGTAATCTCACCTCCATCTCTTCCGGGTACAATTTCCTTGAATTCCTCTTTTGACTTTATCGTGGAGATGTACTTTGTCATGTTGTGCGGTGTTACTGCATATAGCTCATCATCGTATTTGGTTGCAAGCTTGAGATAGTTTGATACCGTACTCTGATCTATTCCAAAAAATGTACCCAGTGATTCCTGCCCACAATCTTGTGCTTTTCTTACCTGGGTCATGAACAGAAAGTGCCGGATATACAGCTTGCACTGGTTTCCGGATTCTTCTTTTCTGTCCTGGTCGTCGCGAAAGTGTGGCGAATCATTGGATTTTTTGATTATCTGTAACAAATCCTCAAGTGTGTTATCAAATATTTCCTTGGTGCTTCTTGTAAGTGCCTTTATCAACTTCTCATTTGAAATGATATACTCTAACATTTCATGTGTGTGAAGCAGTCTTGTGGGTAGTACAGAAGAGTGTCTCTTCTGTCCAAGATCCGTATTCCACAGCGAGTCCTCCTTTACCAGCATCGTCTTGAGCCCCAAATTTTCTTTTTCTAACCTCGAGTTTTCTTTGGCATGTTTTGCCTTTAGCCTCGAGATCTCCTTTTCCTTTCTCAGGTTTTCTTTGGTCTGTTTTGCCTTTAGCCTCGAGATCTCCTTTTCCTTCCTCGAGATCTCCTTTTCCTTCCTCAGGTTTTCTTTCTCTAACTTTGCTAATCTGGTCTCTAGTTTAGTTTGAGTTTGTTTGCTCATTATCATATACTTACAAGAGAAGGATTTAGCGATACTGGTTTAGATTAATAGAAAATTTGGCAAATTTTTCTGATCTTGTTTTTCGGCCGATTGATCATAAACTCTATTATTTATTTTACCATCTTCTCCACATCAAGCGCCCCCTCTTGGATGTCCTTGAAAGAGTCTACAGAATGCCACATGGCATCAGCAAACCTTACCATGCGCAGCCTGCCCATGTCAGCATAGTGCGGGAATAGCGTCTGCTCAATGTTGCCCTTTGCAGGCAGCCCCCTGACTGCGGATCTTTGGAGGTGGTATATGCCTGCATTCATCCACAGGTCCTGGATATGGGCCTTCTCTCTGAACCGTGTTATTGTGTCGTCTTGTGCGGCATCAATGACACCAAACTTTGTGCGGAGGGGCACAGATGCAATCGAGTTTTGCACACTTGTAAGTTTGTCAAGATCAATGTCGGTAATTATATCACCGTTAATGACTACAAATGACTCGTCATCTATGAGCCTTGCAGCCTTTTTTATTGCGCCGCCCGTCCCAAGTGGGTTTTTCTCTATGGAGAATTGTATGTGTCCCAAGAGATCCTTTTTGACACCCAGATAGTCTTGGATCATCTCAGTTCTGTACCCGCTGCACACAATCACGTCGCGTATTGCAAACTTTTGCAGATACCTTATCTGCCACTCTATCAGGGGGACGTTGTTGATTGGAACCAGTGGTTTGGGAAGATAGTCGGTGGCGGGCCTAAGCCTCTTGCCGCGTCCACCTGCAAGTATCATAGCCTTCAATGATATGAGCACACCACGTCAGTATATGAAAATTTGGCGGCGTACAAGATTGTGTGTGATTGTCAGATATTTTTATCCAAAATACGTATCTTTCTTGAAGGCTGGCTTTAGGCAAAAGTATGGATAATGTGCAATGGTACATGGTCAGGTAGTGCCTAGAATGATGTGTAATACTATCAAAAGGCCCTAGATCCGTACATGAATCAAAAAATCTTCCCAGATAACCTGACCACGTACAATAAAATAAAGAGCAGGATATAGCGCCTGCCCCTTTACTATACTGTCAAGTTGACACATGGATGAAAATTCCAAATGCACATGACTGCGCACAGCTTTTTGACTTTACCTGTGTTAGACTTGAACCACACCACATATGGTATCCATATTTTTTCAGAAAATTTTTTCCGACCGATTAATCATAAACTCTAATATACATCATCCATCCAAAGGCATAAAATCAACAGATCCGATCATGGGATATTGATTCAGTATCTTGATAAAAAATACATTCAAAAGGATTCAATCGAGCTTCGTGACTATCAGGCAACGCTTGCAGGCCATGCAATTGATGAGAACTGCATAGTGGTGCTTCCCACGGGACTCGGCAAGACCGCAGTTGCACTGCATGTGATTGCAGAGTATCTCGCAAGGGCAGCGGGGGCAATTCTGTTTCTGGCACCCACACGCGTCCTGGTAAACCAGCACTATGACTTTCTAAAGAACAATATGACCATAGATGACATTGTACTTGTGACTGGGGAGGATGTACTCAAGCGGCGCACGGGACTCTGGAACAACAGTAGTGTCATATGTGCCACCCCAGAGATAACCAGAAACGATCTTGACAGGCAGATAGTCTCACCTGAACAGTTTAGCCTTGTAATATTTGACGAGGTGCATAGGACGGTGGGAGATTACGCATACTCTGGGATCGCCAAGCGCTTTGAGAACGGGAAGGCCAGGATACTGGGCATGACTGCAACCCTTCCAAGTGAAAAGGACAAGGCTACCGAAATCATAACGCGGCTCCGCATAGGACGTGTATCTGAGAGGACCGATACCAGTCCAGACGTCAAGCCATACGTGCACAAGACCGATGTGGAATGGATCAACGTGCAACTTCCTCCTGAACTCAAGGCGATTCAGACACTGCTAAAACTGGCACTGGACCAGAGATACGACATACTCAAGTCAAACGGCATCACCATGCTGGACCAGCAGTCCCTCTCAGCCCTGCTCAGGGTCAGGGATCACGTGCTGAACAAAGACAGACGCTCTGCAAAACCACTATTCACTGCAATCAGAATTACATATGCGCTCAACATACTTGAAGCGCATGGGATAACGCCATTCCTAAAGTTTTGTGAGCGTGCCAGTACCAAAAAGGGGGCGGGAATCAGGGAACTCTTTGAGGTTGATCCAAACTTTACAAGGGCGATACACCTTGCAAAGGAGGCACAGTCTAGGGGAGTAGAGCACTCCAAGATTTCAAAACTCAGAGAAATAATCAAGTCAGTCCCAGGCAAGGCACTGATATTTACCAGCTATCGTGACTCTGTAGATATGATCTTCAACAAACTGTCGGAGATGGGAATATCTGCAGGCATCCTGATAGGAAAGGCAGGTGAGACGGGGCTAAAACAAAAGAAGCAAGTGGAGACGGTCAGGCAATTCAGAGATGGGTTGTTTGATGTGCTGGTGGCCACGCGCGTGGGTGAGGAGGGACTTGATATAGCAGAGGTCAACCAGGTGATCTTTTATGACAACGTGCCAAGCTCTATACGGTTTGTACAGCGAAGGGGCAGGACGGGCAGGAAGGATGCGGGCAAGCTCGTAGTGCTTGTTGCAAAGGACACGATCGACGAGAGATACTATTGGATAGGACAGAGAAAGGTGTCTGCTGCCAAATCCATGGGCAAAAAGATGATGCATGTGCTGGAGCAAAACCGTAATGCCGAGGCGCAAAAGACCGGCCTTGATGCATTTACCTAGTGGTTATTGCATACATACATGAATGTATTTGCAACATGGCTGTGTGCCATTAGAGATTACCACACAACCATTGTGCATGTCAGCATAAAAAATCCAAATATCTCTGTTCTAAAACATACCATGTACTCGCTTGCAAAAACGCGGTTATCTCAGCCGGTTCTCTTGATTATGTGGTGCCCAAACTTTGTCTTGACAGGATCCGAGACCTCGCCATGCTGCAGACTAAATGCCACTTGCTCAAACTGTTTTACCATGGCGCCTCTTGTAAAATAGCCCAGGTTTCCGTCTCTCTTGGCGCTACCAGAGTCAGTTGACAACTCCCTTGCCAAGGCAGCAAATTTTTCACCATTCTTGATTCTCTCAACGATGGCAAGGGCTTCACTCTGTTTTGGAACCAGTATGTGTGAGCATCGTATCTTTGTTGACATTGTGATTTTTCATGCATTGCCGTGACTTAACTGTTGAGTGTGATGGGTTTTTTCAGACATGGCCTACGCATAACTGCAGACTCTGGAGTTCTTACTTTGCACCATCATGCTTCATGACACATGCAGACTACCATAATACGACCCTGCGCACCTCTCCAAAATCATGGCGGGCGCCTGCAAAAAAATCCAAGGACGGTGGCAATTTTGTGGGATTTGTGGGATACATCAAAAGAACGCCACTAAAGGATTCCAAGGAGCATATCTGTCCGACCATGGTATATTGACAATATGCCAACAACTGGTATCAGACTAAACCATTCCCTTACGCGCAGACGACTGGCAGTGAGTTTGTCCCACACAGACAGATGTTCTACTTACAATTTGTGGTTCTGTACTGACATACATGAGGCAAACAAGAATGCCTGCTGATTCTTGAAATGACTGCCGTACAAAACAACAAGATACTTTGACATCCGCACCAATGTGCCATTATCAAACCATACTGACATGGCATTCTACCAAACCCTCATGACAATGTGGCACCATGTAATCATGGCTTATTATTTATCATCCATGTCAACTCAAAAAAAAGCATGATGTTTGTGTCATCTATGGGATCATTTGCAGGCCTTGTACATTTTACAAAAACCGCATACAGATAAGATTTTTAATCACAGCTTTTCTAACGTGTGCATGATCCAGTTCTTTACCGTCAAACAGGCAAATGAGGCGCTGCCGCTGGTCATAAAAAAATTCGAGTATGCCCTCTCAAAAAAGAACAATGTCTCAAGGCTGCAGGCACAACTGCAGATGAGCATGTCGGCGACTGACTCGATTGAAGAGTATGTACGGTTCAAGCAGGAACTCAATTCTGCTGTCACTAAATTTTACGAATCAGTTGAGATCCTGGAGGATACGGGAGTTGTAGTCAAGAGTATTGAACAGGGACTGTTGGACTTTCCCTCAAAGAGATTTGATGAGGAGATCTGGCTGTGCTGGAAGCATGGTGAGACTGAGATAAAATTTTGGCATGAAAAGGATTCAGGATTTATGGGAAGAAAGCCCATAGATGTCAGTGACGAGTCCCTTGTATGACTATTTGCAAGTATAGCGCCAGTCATAAGTCCACACACAAAAAATTCCTTGGTGTGAATTCTAATTCAACATTATGTAGTGAATCTGGTTGTCATGATGAGTGGACAGCAAAGTCACATGATGATCAAACCCATCGTTTTGTCTGTTTTTAGCAACTCAAAACACACCATATCCGGCGCGGCATGCTTCGCATGCCTATACCAATAGGAAAAGTCAAAAATTTGTTCCGCCTTGTATAGTGTATGCCAAATGTCGAGCTATTATGCCAAATGCGCAAAACAGAAAAATCAAGGCTGGTTATGCGCAGACTCGACATGCTTATCGTATTTTTGAACAGCATACACATCACTTCTGCTGCCTCTAAATTCTCTTGTAATAGACGCACCATTTCTCTGTGGAATAACAGACTGTCTGGATGCGGGGATTCACCCGATGCAATACACAAAGCACTCTCTGACAGGCCAAGAAGGGGACGTCCAACAAAGATAGACAAGAAACTATTAGACAAGGCAAAATCGTGGTGTGATAACAAGGCGTTTACATCTTTTGAGCTGTGTGACTATCTTGAAAAGATATCCAAAGTTCGACTAAGCATGCGCCAGATAAGACGATACGCCAAAAGTTGGGGAAATTCCAACAAAAAGACATCTCCTATACACATAAAATCTACCTCTATGAAATCTGTGAAAAACTGGAGGCGTAATATGTTGCGAAAAATTTTGCTATACATATATCAGGGATATACGATAGTCACGCAGGACGAGTCCCACTTTAAGGACGCAATGCTTTCCGTAAGGTACTGGGCAAAAGTGGGACTGCGGATATTCATGCCGTGGTCAGGAGGACATCACAGATTCTCCATGTTGTGCAGCATGACATCAGATGGTAAGACGTTCTTCAACCATTGCAGCACGGTAAACACTGAGAGTTTTCTTGAACACATTGATTCTGTATATGAGAAAGTAGGCAAGATGGTATTATTCCTGGATAGGGCACCATGGCATGATTCTGCGAAGGCTAAAGAATTCTTCAAAAAGCGTGATATCATAATAATATGGTATCCTGTGGGACACCCGTACCTCAATCCTATGGAGGAGGTATGGAGCGTGCTCAAACGCACCATGAATAATTCAATAGAGTTTATGATTAATCGACCAGAAAAAATTTTCTGAAAAAAATATGGATATCATATGTGGTGTGGTTCAAGTCTAACACAGGTAAAGCCAAAAAGTTGTGCGCAGTCGTGTGCATTTGGAATTTTCATCCATGTGTCAACTTAACAGTATAGTAAAGGGGCAGGAGCTATATCCTGCTCTTTATTTTATTCTTCCAGTATTGGTAGGTGCCGTCCTGCCACATCTTTCGCTTGTTGTACATGCCACATATGCCGTTGAATTCTATATTGAACTCTTCGGCCGTACCGTCGTATCGTCCGGATATCCGTTTCCAGTTTTTCACATGTGCAAAGACGTTCTCTACAGGAACACGCCTTTTGTTGTGTGCCTTGTTTTGTGCCTTTTTGGTGGCGGTAATCTTTTTGCCCTTGGGTTTTTTGTGTGGGATCTTTGCGGTTACCCCACGAAGATAGTTTTGGATTCCCGTGTATCCTCTGTCCAAATTCAGGCGTATGCGGCTATCCGATGGTATGCGCTTGCCGGTCACCATGCGATCAGTCCATTTGCCAAAGTCTGGCAGTCCTTGGTTCAACACCGTCAGGTCATGGCAGCTTCCCTCTCTAGAGTCGCTTATTGCGAGGATATAGTTTTGTTTGTTTATCATCATGGCTGTGTTTATTGCAAACATCTTGCCCTTTCCAGAATACTGTTTCTTTTGCTCTTCCTTGTCTTCTGGACGCGTGGTCTCTACAAGTGTGCCATCTATTGTAATCTCACCTCCATCTCTTCCGGGCACAATTTCCTTGAATTCTTCTTTTGACTTTATCGTGGAGATGTACTTTGTCATGTTGTGCGGTGTTACTGCATATAGCTCATCATCGTATTTGTTTGCAAGCTTGAGATAGTTTGATACCGTACTCTGATCTATCCCAAAAACTACACCCAGTGATTCCTGCCCCCAATCTTGTGATTTTCTTACCTGGGTCATGAACAGAAAGTGCCGGATATACAGCTTGCACTGGTTTCCGGATTCTTCTTTTCTGTCCTGGTCGTCGCGAAAGTGTGGCGAATCATTGGATTTTTTGATTATCTGTAACAAATCCTCAAGTGTGTTATCAAATATTTCCTTGGTGCTTCTTGTAAGTGCCTTTATCAACTTCTCATTTGAAATGATATACTCTAACATTTCATGTGTGTGAAGCAGTCTTGTGGGCAGTACAGAAGAGTGTCTCTTCTGTCCAAGCTCCGTATTCCACAGCGAGTCCTCCTTTGCCAGCATCGTCTTGAGCCCCAAATTTTCTTTTTCTAACCTCGAGTTTTCTTTGGCATGTTTTGCCTTTAGCCTTTGATTCTCTTTTTCTAACCTCGAGTTTTCTTTGGTCTGTTTTGCCTTTAGCCTTTGATTCTCCTTTTCCTTCCTCAGGTTTTCTTTCTCTAACTTTGCTAATCTGGTCTCTAGTTTAGTTTGAGTTTGTTTGCTCATTATCATATACTTACAAGAGAAGGATTTAGCGATACTGGTTTAGATTAATAGAAAATTTGGCAAATTTTTCTGATCTTGTTTTTCGGCCGATTGATCATAAACTCTAATACGATACGCAGACAAGAACACTCATCTCAGTGCAGTGTATTCGTTTATCCGTACCCACAAGTTTGATTATAGTTTTGAAAAGTTCTGGAGGCGACGGCCGTCAGACGGGGTAATGGTGCCGCTTGTACGCTCAGAAGGCAAGCCAGATGAATCCATACGTGCACTGCAGGTAGGCAGTACAAAAAAACCCAGTCCATGTAAATAGTCATTATACCATGACGGTTCCTGTCGTACGTTAAATTTTGTAACACACGTATAAAGTACCAAAACCTGTTGTAACAGAACTAACAGGCATTTTTTATTCTCCTTTGAGCATTTGGTAGACTTTAGCGTCACGCAGAACAGTGTGTAAGGACAATCCTATGCCTCTTGCAGATCTGAGATGAGTATAGACTTGTGACCATCGCTATACCTGTAAGACACACCCTGATTGTAAGAGTTCGACCCCCCTACGTGCCTATTAGCATCACTTACAGTTGATTTTGGTATGATTAACTGGCCATGATGGTCTTGTAGACCTTTTCAGACAGGTCATGTCCCTGATCATCCCATGTCATAAGACAGGTCATGAATATTCCATAGATATTCATCCCAGTAATACTACGAAACATCTGCCGTATCTTTTTGTGCATCACTACCCTGCGCAGTTTTTGCTCAGATTTGTTGTTTGTAGGCTCCATGCCCTTGTGCCGGACAAACGTATAGAGATTGGGTGCTGCATTGCGCAGTGTCTCCCCGTAGGAATATCCTAATTCAGTATAAATGTCGGCAATACATATCGTGTTGTCTATCCAACTGTGTAAATCATCTTCGCTTATGTCCGGACGGATGTTTTTGGACCCATGGTACATTGACTGCAAGCGTTGGTGCAGCTCAGACATGCTGCCACCATGTCGTGCTGCCAACAGTTCAGCCTCACGTAGGATGTGGGCCCAGCAGCGCTGTACTGTCTCAAACGAGCCATATACGGAATAACCGTCAACGGTAATTGGGATGTGAAAATACGGGCAGTGCAGATCAACGACTATTTTTCCACGCGTCGGTGATACGACTATCTTTATGCCATACGTGCCTATGAACACCTAGGCATAGCCACGTTTTTTGCCGATTCGAATCGGTGTCTCATCGGCCATCAGAAACACCGTATCACCCAGACGTTTTGTAATGTATCTTGCCTTTGGTGCAAATTTTTGCATTGCTACTGCCTTGAGTGCACCAAACACGGTGCTTTTTGAGACGTTTGGAATGCCCATCAGTGCAAGGTTGTCTGCTATCTGTGCAAGACTGAGTGTCTGGAAGAACAGGCATACGACATATGTCATGATGTTGGGCCCAAACGAAGATCCACGGGTAATTCCCTTTGGAGTCGTGTTTATCTTGTGGTTGTTGCTGCATTTACCTACAGATGACTGGTGGCGCGTCTTTTCTGCCTGTGGTACATACGGAATGTCTATTACATCCTTGTTTACTGTCTTGACATCAATGTTTTCATCGCCGCATGTAGGGCACTTGCTGACCGTATTATCTTTAGTTTCTGTTACTGGCATGTCAGGTATGCGAATTGTAGTGTTGTTGTTGTTGTTGTTGTTGTTGTTCTTTGCCTGCTTGCCTTTGTCCTGTTTGATTCTACGGGGCACATTATTCCAGAATCCACCAAACCTGTTGTTTGTGCGTCTTTTGCGCTTTTTCTTACTGTTCTCTTTATCATAATGGTAATTGCCTGCATTCTCCTTGCGATATTCTGATAATTGCCTCTGTGCGTCGCTGCCAGAAGACGGCGGCGTGTTGGCATTGCTTACACGATTGTGGGCCTTTTGGGTCTTTTCAAGCTCCTTTGTCACCTGCGCATACTTTTCTTCAAGCTCTTTGTTTTTCTTTTCCAGCTGCAGTATCTGTTCTGCATCTGACTGGCCTGCAATACAATTTTGAGATTCTTTCAGACGTGTATTTTCACGCTTCAAATAGTCTATTTGTGTCTGCAGCATGCCAATCTTGCGTTCTGTCTGGGACTTGTCTGCATGGGCATCGGCCAAATCCAACTGAAGTGTCTTAACTTTAGCCTCCACACATTGCTTTGCATTTGTCATGTCATCAAGTTTGAAATGCATTTCGTGCAGTTCCTTGCGCAGTATTACAATTTCAGACACTAGCATTACATGCACCACCTCACAGAAACTACAAGGCATGCATGCTGCCAGTAGATTCTTTTCTTATTGAGCTGACTGTGTTTGAATCCTTGGGGATACCTAACAGTTGGTTTAAATCCAAACATTACAAGATAAATCGGTGTGTACTCCATTTTGTGGTTGATATGGAGTATTCACCAACTTTCCTTTTAAACACCCAAGATCAATAAATCATGAGAATTTACTGTACTATTTCAGACAAAAACGCACAGAATTATGCCTCATTTTAGGCATGATTTCAGAAGGGTCGAACTCTTACCCCTGATTGCGAAATAGGCTAATATATGATAAAGTGTAATATTCTACAAATGTTCCTAATCGACAAAAAGATGCTTGCCGGTGGCCTTGCCATGGTTGTCGTAGGCACAGCATTAATTGCAGGTATCAGCTCCACCATGCCGGTGGGCCATGCAGGTATGACCGAGGAAGAGGCTATTGATGTAATAACGGCGCAGCGCGAGATTCAAGATTACAACATGCTAGCAGGAATCCTCGTCGGTGCGGGGTTTCTTTTGGTACTGATAAGTTTTGGTGCAAGAAGAAAGAGGCGCGGCCAAAACAAGATAAAACAGCAAAAAAAGCCCGCAGAATAATGCTATGATCAGAAGAATCATTGGGTAAAATGACTGCATGGGTTGGTACATACAAGAGTGTAATGCAGGCAGTTTTTCATCAGATAGTCCAGCCAACAGAGGGTGTAAGGTTGTCCCCGCCTGCCAGTTGGCAGCCATGACAGGCGTGATTGAGCTGTGGCAGAAAATGTTTGAAGTCAGGGCATCGGAGGACGCCATGACAGACACAGTGTGTGCATGGTGTGTAGAAATTATGATCATGTGTGTCTTTGTGTGAAATAGTCTAGAACCGTTTGATGATTCCAAAGTGTGTATCGCGCTGCACAGCAACACGGCCAATCTCCTTGACCAGCGTTGCAAGATCTTCAACGGATGATGCAGAAGATTTGCCTGCCGCGCGATATATCTCTTCAGAGAATGCTGTGCCCACCAGATCGCTTCCGCCGTTAGAGAGGGCCACCTGCGCCAGTTTTTTGCCATAGGCCACCCAGTACACGGATATGTTGTCCAGCACGTTGGCAAGCATGAGTCTAGAGAGTGCAATAATCCTCAGATCATAAATGGATGAACACTCTCCGTCCACCAGATGCTCCTCTTCAAGTTCTGTATTGTCTGGACTGAACTTTAGTGGGATCAGTGTGATAAAGCCGCCTGTTTTTTTCTGTAGATCACGAATCTTGACCAGGTGATCCACAATGTGCTCTGGCTTCTCAATATGGCCATAAAGCATAGTCACATTACTCCGGATGTCCATCTCATGAGCCTCCCGTATAACATCAAGCCATTGTTGGCCAGAGCATTTGCCCCTGACCACCTTGCCACGGATGTCAGGATGGAATAGTTCAGCGCCTCCTCCAGGCATTGAATCAAGCCCCACTTTTTTAAGCCTGGAGAGAATCTCCTTGGTAGAGTTTTTTGTAAGTTTTGAGAGATAAAAAATCTCGGCCGCTGTAAGGGCCTTTATGTTTAGTTGTGGATGACTCTTTTTTATCGTGGTCATCATGTCTTCATAGTATTCCAGTGGAAGTTTTGGATGGAACCCACCCACAATGTGTACCTCAGTTGCGCCCATGCGCACCGCTGCCGAGACCCGCTGCTCAATCTCCAGAGGCGTCAGGGTGTATGCATCATCAGCCCCATCCTTTCTGTAAAACGCGCACATCTGACAGCTGGCAGCACATACATTCGTGTAGTTCATGTAGTATGAGGCGGCAAATGTGACCGTATCGCCCACCAATCTCTTTCTGGTTGCATCTGCAATCGCGCCCAGCAGATGAAGGTTATCATAATTCATAATCTCAAGACCGTCCTTGTAAGAGAGTTCTTCGCCGGCCATGGCCCTGTCTAGCGCCTGCGAGTCTTTGACCAGCTGCTCCAACATCATTATCACCATGTTATTGCCTCCATCATGATATATTCCTTAGTCTTGAAAGCTGGTACAATTACCCATACTAGTGCATCAAGATCGTTGGTTTGTAATTGTGTGTTTGTGGTGGCATGGCACCATGTCAGACTGAATCCACACATACAACCCAGCACAGTTTGAATCTTTAGTGTATGCATTGTAATTGGATCAATGCCAGTTGGTGCATGATGTATACATTAATCAAGAAATAAGTAACGGACATTCCCAGTACTAGCATGGTGCTGCCGCTAATAGACGAACACAAACCAAAGTGCTACCTATGCCACGAGGGGTTTCAAGACATTGAAGAGCTTCGTAAACATCAGGGTGTAGTGCATGAAGATTTTTTCAAGGAACATGAAAGGCAGGCAGAACACGGGCCTACCCAGGGAGACGTCTCTGTGTTTTGAGTGCCATCTCACTACAATTCATGGCAGGATAGATGTAACAGCATGGCAATTCTCCCAACGCCTGCAGATGAATTGTTTGCACACACTAGATGGTACCGGCGCAGGATCAATCGCATGCAATATCAACCCGCATCTGCACCAACTATAATCTGGTTGATTGGTGTCAGCTCAAATCAGATCTAATATTTGTACAGCGCCACACAGAACATAAACTTGCCAAGGTATGTTTGTACACAAGCCTACAAGCCAGCAATGCAACGACAATCTGGTGGAGTTATACCGGCGCGCACAACGGAGCACTAGGCGATTGGTAATTTCAAACAAACCTAGTGGGATTAGGGGACATGTAGATACACTACCATCCCAGATCACTTGTGATTCAGGAGGAATGTTTGTCCCGGGGATCAATCTCCAGTGACTTGTTGAAGCACTCTATAGACTCTTCGTACCTTCCCAGACTGCGAAGCGCTGCGCCCTTGTAATTCCAGAGATCGGGATCCTTCATGTCCAAAAGAAGCGCCTGCTCAAAGAATCCAAGCGCGTCATCAAACTTGCCATCCTCTAGGCAGGAGCGTCCCTTTCTGATAAGTTCTTGAATATCCATAATTCCCATATGCACTATATCCATTTTAAGTCTACATGTATCCAATTCACATATGCAACATTCCTGCAAGCATCACACACCACCATGTCCGGTGGAAACATCCAAGACAATCAAGCACAAAAAACAATACCTAAATGTTACCATGTCCCGCCTAGACACATGGACTTTATGCTGGAGGAGGAGCTTATTGACCTGATGACGTTCTGTCTGCAGAATCCAGACTCCGATGAGATAAGCCAAAAGCATGCCAGAATTACAGAGATCGGTAGTGAATTATACAATGACGGCGGAATTGATGCACTAGAGAACTTCTTCTTTGTGCTTAAAAATAGGATCACAGAGGAAATAAAAAAGGATCCATCCCCCCTACGATTCCTCTGGAATGGCCTTACCGACGAGTGGAAGTACTAGACTTCCGCGTAGGTTGTTCATCCTCTGCCAATTCTAAAGATGGCAGTGCTGCATGTAGGGCAAGTCCCCTTGACAGCTAGTTTACCATTCTTCATGGTATGGGGTTTGGCGCCTTTGATGTCGCGTTTGCCACGACATTTGACACAGTATCCTATAGTCATACATTATGATAAAAAATTCATTATTAGTACAGCATAGCTAAAATTTTTTGACAAAATAGTTAATTTAATGTATGTCATATGTCGTATACCATAGAAATTATTACGATATCAGTTGTTTTACAGCCAAATCATGTACAATATAGTTAAATTTTATCATGTATAGGACGGGCACGCAAAAAGGGCACCTCATGTGCCGGTTCAGAGTACAATCTTGCCAGGATTCAATACATTGTCTGGATCAAGCAGGCGCTTGATCTTTGCAAAGGTGTTGCAATTTTGGTCCCCGTACTGCAGCCTGACAAATTCTGAGCGTGCCAAGCCATCTCCGTGTTCAGCGGTGATGGTTCCACCAAGCCTTGTCACCTGCTCAAAGTATTGTGATGCAATATTTTTGATCTCAGTGCCGGCAGGCGATGACGGCGAGGAGAGCAGTCGGATGTGGATGTTGCCGTTACCAGCATGCCCGTACGAGATGCAGCGGGTGCCATACTCCCTGTTGAGTTCATCCTGGATAGAAAACAGATCACCGAGTCTCTCCAATGATACCGCTGCATCCTCTATGACGTGTGGGGCAAGCACCTCATGTTTTGCAGCAGATGCCAGGCTGTAAGATAAGGCAGATTCCCTGTACCGCCACCAGCGCGATATATCCTCCTCATCATCTAGTGCGATAGAGATCCTCCCCACCTCAACTGCTTCGCACAGAATCTGTCTGCTGGCAGATGTATGCTCATCATACTCTACAAAGAGGAGGCATTTTGTATTAGGGGCAAACGTGTGATTTATCCTGCCGCATGTCGAACCGTCGACAAACTCGACCGCCGAAGGGCCGGTCGCCACAATTCCAGAACAGTCTCCTGCCGCATCATAAACAGAATCATATTCCACTACAAAGAGTATTCGTCTTTTTGGTGTATCCACTATGCGTAATATTGCGGACGTAATGATGCCCAATGTACCTTCGGAGCCCATGATGATCTTGTGCGCATCCTGCGGGGACTTTATGCAGTCTATCCTGTAACCGCAAGAGTTCTTTGTGACTTTGGGAAATTTGGATTCATCTATGCCACTGCTTGCAATCTCGTATATCTTATGTGCCATCTCTGTGTTGCCAGGAAGTGTAACCACATTCGCATTTCCGTCAATGAATGTGACCTCTGCAACGTTGTCAATTACGCTACCGTACTTTATGCTCCTGCTTCCGCTCGCATTACATCCCAGCATTCCACCCACCGAGCAGAAAGGTCCTATGGACGGATTTGGGGCAAACATCTTTGCATGCTCTGCTAGCAATACATCAAGCCTGCCCTTGGAGATTCCAGGCCCCACCATCGCGCCAGCCTGGTTTCCTGCAAGGCACATCTCAAAAGATGTCATCTGAGTTGTATCTAGTATTATGCCATCATTGAGCGCGCTTCCCACCAGCCCAGTGCCTGCCCCGCGCACAGTCACTGATGTGCCAAACTGCCTTGCAAGTTTCACTGTGGCGGCTATATCGGCCTTGTTGGCCGGCACCACAACAATCTCTGGCAGCACCGTGTACAAGCTAGAGTCTACTGAATAAAACCTGCGCAACTCCTCTTGATCATACACCATTCCAGCCAACGATGCATGCAGCCGGTCCAGGATTGCGGCCATCACCAAAGACTAGATCCCGATTCTGTAATAGTCCCATCGCTCTGGATCAAAAAGTGTCACAAACTCTGCTTGTTCCTTTTTGACCCTTGCCTGAATTACATCCCTCAGAGCAAAGCTTGTCATGTACTTGTATTTCATGGAGAGCGCCTGCATTACAAACATGTGGCGCATCATGCTGCCACCCTTCAATCCCCAGTACCCCATCTTGAGGGCCAGTGGCTCCAAAAATACGGTATTGTATTTACCATAATTCTCATCGTTAATTTCGTCACGTAGATTGTATCTTTCAAGCGGGCCGCCCTTTGCAAACCCCAGGATCTCCCCGTTCTCATTGTTGAGCCGGAGTGTATTGAGGATGGTCCGGGAATCAGTTATGGACTTTTCAAAATCCTCCTTTCCGAACTGGAGTGGTGCAGGTAGTTCAAGAAATATATCATATAATGTGTGGACAAAGTCAGGATTCTGCCTGGTTGCCACGCAGTCTATGACAGGCATCATCTTGAGGTTCTCGTACGAGTGGTTGGCCTGGATTGTAATCTCTTTTTGCCTAATTTTCATAAATGACAGCACCGTGTCAAAAAAATTCTTTCTCAATGCTTCAGGTATGGCAGTAAGGATGCCCTTTACCATCTCGGCGTCCTTGTTTAGTAGTTCTTCAAAATACGTCACAGCATTCTTTACAATCCATGATGATCTCCATGCAAGTGCGTGTGCATTCATCTTTGCACGCTCCATTGATTTTGAAAAGTCACCCATGGCATACCCGCCTATCCTGTCTGCCACCGAGAGATACCATCCCATATCCATGACATGCTCCTGGTACTGTGGATCATCCCTTGCTCGATCAGACCTTGTAAAGCACTTGTGGATCTGTTCCTCAGCGTTTTTGCGCACCTCACCGCTCCATGGATAAGTGGTCCTCATGATTAGGGCCTTGACTATCTCAATGTCGACACCCGCCGCCTTGATCATTTCACCAAGACGCTCATTTGTGGTAATGTATGCCAGCACACTCTCCTCATGCGGCTTGTCGACACTCTTTTGTGGATCAAAATCGTGGAACAGGGCTGAGACGTATATGTGCCTTAGATCATCCTTGTTAAGACGCACCTTGTTCTGGTCTGCCGCCAGCAGGGTCATGAATGTGACCTCAAGCTCGTGATGTATATTGTGGTATCCATAATAATCGGCTCCAAGTCCCTGACTCTCAAACAGTTGGATGGTGTAATCAAGCATCTCCACATAACAGTCGTCCTTGAGACCGTGGCGCAGCATTAAATCAATGATATTGGTTCGGATGGAATCCGTATACACCTCCCGCTGCAATGATATTCAATCATCTACTCTCTTTTTAAAGACTACCTTGATGTTGTGTACAACAATGTATATGCAACCTACAATGCGCAGTAGTTGATGATGTGAGTCATCTCATCAACATGATTAGTCCAGCCGCGCCTGAGGCACAAGCTTGGACATGATTACCAATAATTGATAATCAAAACCATTCTATGGCATTGTGCGCTAACAGTAGGTTATCAAAAATATATCTGGATTATGATATCAAATACAGTCAATCCGGATATAGATCTACCACTAATTACCAATCAAAACCCATCGCCATTGCAGCAGAGTAGTTTTTACAGGTGTTGGCACTCTACTCTTTGCCCATTTGGAAAATGGGTTGGATGTTCTAAATTGTTTGAGAATGGAAATGTAGTCTTGTCTCTTTTTGTGCAACGTTGTTTGGATTGTTTTTTCGTTTATGGTGTATTGCAACAGAATCTGTAAGAGGCAAGGAGTCAATATTATGGACATCTGTGTTTTTTTTTTTGTTAAACGATTGCATCTTGCAAGAGTATGGCAAACTCTTCATCGCCTTAACAACACCACCCAATCATGAATCAAACCAATGCCAGAACGCAACCAATGCAGATGCCTGCCAAACAAATTCGTATAGATGTATGATGAACTTTGGATTAATTGGTAATGTGTAATGCGAATTTATCGTTTGGTTAAATTCATTCAAACATGACCATGACAGAAAATATCTTTAACACTTTATGGTGGTAAAATATGACTCGTGCAGATGATAGAGACGTTGCACCACGCCAAAATACACGTCATGTAAGTGGCATGCATTCAAAACTATTCGCCGCCTCATCCAGATGGTCGGGGATGAACTTGCAGACGCGTCAGGGTGTGCAAGCACCATCCGATGATCATGCAGACTTGAATGGTGGTATTGTGGTACTGGGGCTGCTTTGCAGCCGCTTGCCTATCTGTCTTTGATGGTATTTTGTACAGATTTGCTGGCGGTTTACTTGATATGCCTGTCTGAGACCGTAGAGTGTTTTTGGTTCACCAACAAGCAGCAAACATAAAAAAGAACCATGTACGGTCTGGGATCGGATGTACATTATGGACCAGGATCTGCTTGAATCACTATCGCTGGATCTCCAACATGAAACTAGGCAATGCAGCATATGCCTTGGAGATGAGACATACGATCTCTACAATGTCTCTGTTGTAAGAGCACCTACTCCTGTAAACAGGCCTACCACTCGCGGAGGAGTATACACAGAAGACAAATTTGCATATAGGATGAAGGCAGTAATAAGGGATCCATCAGTAATATCCCTCTTGACCGGACAGATGCTAGGCCCTAGCAAGGAGTTTGGAAGGCTGATAATTACTGCTAGCTCCAAGCATGCAGATCACAACGCTGCTGCAGATGTCCCATCAGAGATCTATGTGTATGCAAACTTGACAGACAGCGTCCAGACGCCTGATGCCATAGAGCTCGGCATGACGATTACAAGCATCAGCAAGAATGGTACTATGTAATACCCAAGTATTTGTCATACCTGCGCCTGATGTTTGGGTTTGAGAGTATCCTGTAAGCCTTGTTTATCTTGATCAGTTCATCTTCAGAATCGTCCCCCGTCTTGTCAGGGTGTGTCTTTTTTACCAATTCCCTGAACCTCTCCTTGATTACATTCTGTGCTGCATCTCTGGAAACACCCAGCACATCATAATAGTTGGGCACATCACCATCTGACTTGGATTCTGATATTGCATTCTCGAATAGCTCCTCGTCTAGGACGAATCCGCGCTTCCTGCTGCCCATATCCTCATAGTCTTCGCCCCAGTCTGAGTGATACTTTTCAAAGGTCTTGTCACGCTTTGATGCAAGATCCTCCTTGTCATATGAGGTCTTTCTTCCCAATATTATGTCCCTGGCAAGAAACAAAAAAACCGCAGCCACTGCTATTGCAAACCCTGCAAGCACAAAGTACTTATCTTCGTCTGAGACATCCATGGTCATGTCCAGTTCATCGGACTGCGCGAATGCGTGTAACGTGGTAGTAGCAGTGAAGGCTAGCGTCATTACAAGTACAATTACCATAGTGGTGTGTAATAGGTGCAGACTTGTAGTCTGAGATGTAATTGTATGAATCATCCCCATGCCACTCTTCCCACCTGGGCCTATGTCAACCTAAAGTCTTCCTTTGTGGTATTGAGCACCACATGAGTTATGGTATTCTCCACGTCAGGAATTACCGCAAGCTCCTTGACGAACCTGCTCAGCTCACCCCTCTCTTTGAATTTTGTGATTATTATGGTATCAGTAGAACCCGTAATGTCATACACCCCACAGACATTCTCAAACTTTGATATTTTGTCCTCAATGTCAATGACCTTGCCATTGTCAGCCACAATCTCTATGATTGCGGTCAAGGAGTAGCCGATCTTTTCATGATCCACTATTGTGGTGTAGCCGCGGATAATCTTTTCCTTCTCCATCTTTCTAATTCTAGAAAGTATCGTCACAGTTGACATTCCAAGTTTGAGTCCCAGCTGCCTAGCAGACTGCCTGGCATCAGCCACCAAACTATTGAGAATTTTTTTGTCTGTCTCATCCATCTCCTTGCATTGCTGTAACAAAAAAATATTTAAATTTTTGGTAAATTTTTGTAAATCTATCCAATATATGACGCAGATGTAAGCACATACAATCCAGTGGTATGCGTCATCGTAACATGTCACATCCCCCTCTCAAGTCGCGTGTATGGGCATGTCTGCCATACAAAATCATTCAGATGATGTGATAAAATTTGGAATATGATGACAATAACTGTCCTACGCCATGGCAAGCATGTCATGTAATTATTTATTTCATAATGATAAACACAATTCCAAAATGACATGCGCAGCCGTGTGCGTCCCTATACGAGCATGATGTTTTCCCACGGCCCTGTCACATACAGGGATGTAAGTCATATTCCAAACAGCCGCTCAAACTCTGTCTGGGCGTTACTGCCATGCAGCTTCCATGTCTCAAGCATACTTACGATTGTACAGTACATCTGTGCCCCGCGCAATGTTGCAAAACGGTACATCACTTTGCGCCGTATTACAAACCTGCGCAGCATACGCTCGGCAAGGTTGTTTGTAAGCGACATTTCAGGATTTGTAACTGCGGTAAAGAGGTAGGGTGCGTAGTTGCAGACGTAGGTTCCCGCCTTGATGCCCTCCTGCAGTAGAAGCCTGCCTATCTCAGTCGTTTCAAATATGAGGCGATCTATCTTTTGTTCCGGCGTGCCAGGAGGCAGGCCCTTAGCATGCTGGTATATGCTCATGAGCCTGTGGTAGAGATAACATCCCGTTTCAGTGTCACTTTTGGTGACTGCGTTTTCCACCTTTGTCTTTACATGTGCCCAGCACAATTGTCGTGTCTTGAAATGATTGTGTGCCGCATATGCATCGCAGGTCATTTTGATGTCCGGGTATGGAAAATTCTTCTCAATGACAGATTTGCGCCGTGTCTCAGCAGGATGAAACATGACGTGTTTGCCGTCCCCTATCATGACCCACATCCTGTCGTTTTTACTGACATTGCATCTGTCCTTGCCATCATTCTCACCGGCATCACTACTCCTGTCCGGGCCAAGTGGCAAGACTGTATCATCAATGTTTCCCACACTGGATTTTGTAATGTTGTTGCGTATCATCTTGATTTCCGAGAAGCAATTAGCAATTGCCAGACTTTCGTCCTAACAGGAGTAAATGATCGTATATGTGTAAACTACACCTGTATCAATACACATGTTATATTTTGTCGTGTTGAGGATGAACATTTGACAATTGTTAATTGCTTCTCCGGTTTCAGCAGGAACTCTGATGCCCTGATTGCCTTGTTTATGGTGGCACGACACAGTTTCCTGTCATATGTTATGTGTATTGTCTCACACAATTCAGAGCCGCTCTTGTTGGTGTGATACAGCCGGACAAGCCTAATTAGTAATTTCTTGCCGATGGATGTGCCATCAAGCATCCAGTCGGGCTTGGATGAAACAGGCCCACACGTACCGCATATGTACAGGTACACGTCATAGAGTCGTTCGGTGACCCTGCCATCCTCTAGCTCTAGTGCAGTCTTTGAGTATCGGTCAATCTCCCCAATGGGACTGCCGCAATCTGGACATGTATCAAGTGTTAGGTTTATTCTGCCGTCCGGATTATACTGGCGTGCATTGCCCGTATGACCTTCCGGCGGGCCTATCTTGGCCGGGGTTGTGTCGGGAGCCTCTTTGTCGTGCCTGTTCTTTATCTGCTTCCGGGTTATCGTGTTGTGTGCCGGTAGTGTAGAACCTGCGTCGTTTGCCGCATCTCTCTGTTCGAGCTTTTGGCATTTTGTCCTCAACTTGTCAATTTCCTCAAGCAGTACGTTGTTTGCCTCCTTCAGGGCGTCGTTTGCGTGGTCCTTGTATTGTGTATAGTCAAGAGTGGTGCGTGACATGTCTGACAGCATCCTTTCTCTGATGGTACTTGTCGTGTACACATTTTTTGTAAGCAGCATGTTGCAGCATTCTCATACTGTCTGAATTTTAGCATCGTACGTGGTCAGATCGTGCCTAGAATGATGTGTAATACTATCAAAAGACCCTAGATCCGTGCCTGAATCAAAAAATCTTCCCAGACAACCTGACCACGTACGATGTGGATTTTGGCCTACACAAGTATACTCAAAAGTGGCATAGTGGATTGAAGCGACGATCTGGTGCAGTGTCGTGAGCAAATATGCATCATACAACCATCACCATCGTGTATGCGCCCTCCAAGTCAAGTAGGCGCAAGTACCAGCACAGTCTACTGCTGCATCTTTATTCTGCCAAGAATGGCAGACTCTGACAAGGGGGTTGGAAGGTTGTCTTGTAATTCTCTCAAGCGTGCCTAGATGTTTGTTGAAGAATGGGCATAGTGCATGTGGTTTGGAATTGTAAAACAGACTGAAATTGGGTAAATTCTTTTAAAGCCAGGTATGATAACGTCACCATGCATAGTCTGAAATATGTTACAGTCATTGCAGTACTGCCACTATTACTTTCAACGGCAGGGATCGGAATCGCCTCCCAGGCGCATGCCGATTCCAGCATGGTATGTGGGCTACAGCTGTGTTCAGATATTCTTGGCGGCAGAGCTGCCTGGGTACAAGAGCAGACAAGGTCCATAGTGGCACCCAGTACAGATGAGACTGTTGAACAACAACAAAACGATCAGATGGCACCAGACGAGATGGATGTCCCGACTGTCGACAAGCAGGAAGAAGCCGATCAAAACCCCATGACACTAAGACTGTCAAGGACCAATGTGCCGGCAGAGATCCCCATGCATATGGGATACTATGACGGCCAAGAGGTGTATTTTATCATCACCGATTCAAGTGATCCCACACATGCAGACATAATTACAGAGAGTCAGGGATGGCAGGTAGAGCTTGCACCCATGTTGAAGAATGCTCCGGCAGAGACACTCTCAAGGACATACATGTTTGTCAACGGCATACCAGGTGACGGAGTGCATCAATTCCAGGCGGAGGTCTTTACAAGTACCCCCGAGCAGGCAGAGGCATACAGCCCATTGACTGCGCATGTACATGTGGTATGGAATGATGATGCAAAGCCCAGAATCCTTGACTCAGAGACCATGATAATGGATGCAGAAGCCGACGGCGAGGTAATGCTCATAGAGCTTCCCGTAGTCATAAACATGCCCATGATAGTCTGGCCAGGAGGACAAATGCCAGTCAAAGAAGACACAGCACTGACAGATGAGACACCTTATGGTGGTGCTCAAGTTCTTGAGATCGATACAGAAGAGATGACGGTGACCTTTGTAGCTCATCGCGGATGGGGGCCTGACGGCAGAACCATATACTATATCGTAACAGATGCAACTCCAAGTGGTCCTGCAGATATGATGGGCGTGGTAAACTCACCCAAGACAGCAGGTCTGATCGCAAATTCGGCGGCAGTGGATCTATTCCAGTTCAAGAACGGCCTAATTGGTTCAGGCCCACTAGGGTTTCAACCAGGAATAGCATCAAGTGCTCCTGGTGACGAGCAGTACTCCCCCATGTGGAGGATCTACGCTGCCGAATGGAGCATGCCGCAAGACGCGCGTCTACTAGAGACCATCGGTGATCTGAATGCGTATCGCGAGGCAGGCATGATCAGTATTGACATTGTACGTCCCATGGATAGCAACCACATAGTCAACTGTCCATTTATCGATCCGTTCCAATAGTGTCACACACACCCCTTCCATTATTTTTAATTTATTTACTTTTGCTGAATTAGGTATTAATTTCAAACAAATGTTTAAAAAATAACCATCATAGCTTATATTTTATCATGAGAATATATAATATATGAGCACATATGGGACAAGCATACTAAACAGAGAGATCTATGATGATGACAAGGTTCATCAGGCCCTAGACATGTTATACATAGACAGGAAGAATGAGTTCCGAGAACTATACCACACACTCTTGTCCAAAAAGGCCAGGGCATCCGTGCCAGCGTGGAAAGAGTATGTGCTGACATTCAGTCTGGATGTAGAGGATGCATTCTTGGTGTGGTCAGGAGATAGTTCTGTGACGCCCATCTCATCGCAAAAGACCCTCACACTGCTTCGGCAGCTAGGCCGCGAGCTGACATCCATGAACCAGTTGGTACACCTGCTAAACATGTCATATACACTCTCCCTAGAGTTCAAAGAGATCTATAGGCGACTAAAATAGTACAAAACGTTGTTGTGCCCATTATAGTTTCAACATACAGATGGGCATTACAGATGTTTCCGACATCAACTGCCCTTCTCTTTCTTTTTAGATTTTCAGGGTTCTTGTGTGTGCGGCCAGGACTTGTTTGTAGAGTTGCAATGTCATTATGGCTGATGTACAGGTGTCTGGACAGATGGTGGTAGGAGCAAACAGTATGTTATTGTGCGGTATGTAAAGATTCTTCAGATGGGTACACACCAGCAAGATACTTGCCTATGCGTGATCCAAGATTTGTGGGGTCATGGTATGAAATGTAATTCACCACCATCCAAAGAGAACGGCGCATTGGATATCAACATTGATGTCAATAACGTACTTTTGAAAAATGTGCAGACAGATTGTACAATAGTCCAAGTTTGTATGTATGGCATGATATGGTTTGGACAGATGATGACATTGTCATGTATTAAACGCTATGCCAACATGCAGCGTACTGGCGTTTGATCTGATCTTTTCAGATCATACCATAATGACAGCCAGTAATGCAGTACACGGTGTCAGTTAAGCGAAATGTACTTGCGAATCAGACTGTTTACATGATGCCTGATTCGCACATGTTATGGGGGCTGTTCGGGATCAGAGAGTACGGCCGGTATGCAACATGACTGGAAGGTAAGCTGTGTCATGGCACTCTGCCTCTCTGTACCATCCGATAGCATGACCCTGACAATCATCCATTCGTTGTATGCCAGCAGGGAATAGTAAAAGCAGAGCATGCGAGCCGCCATGTCCTGTATTCTGGTCTTTGCCCGCATCGTTTCCACCAATCTGTATCCTGTCTCAACACCCCAACGTTTTGTGTATTTTTTTACGTCAATTGTAGGGGCGTTTGTGGCAAACCCTATGAATTTTTGTTCGGGCATCGTTGCGTCTTTGTTGTTCTTGCGCTTCTCTATTCTCATGGTAAAATTCACCATGCCAGTATGTCCCTGTAGCGTGGCCTGAGATGTTGTATTCCTTGTATTTTTGTCATATTCCCGCAGTGCGGCGATGATCCCGCTGGAATTCCTGCACGGCATCAGGTATGTCACATTATTGTTGAGTAGTGCAATTATTGTATCCACTGAGAAAAATTCCCTGTCCAAAAGGACCAACCTTATCTTGGCACCTGTCTTTTTAACGGATTTCAGGATTCTGTCCACAAAATCAGGCACGAGAAGAAATTAACAATTAGATTCAGTCCGTGCCTTCCGCAGTTACACGATGTTGCCGGTCAGGCTGACGCCGCCATTTTTGCCAGGATTCGCAGGTTGACCAGCCCGCAGACTATGGAGTTTATCATGTCGTACTTTTTGAGCGGGTTACGGTACTTGTCGCCCATGATGCGGAACACCTTGAGCCTGCGTATGCCGTTCTCGACGTAAATTCGTATGGAGGAGTGACAGTTGTTGTACGACTTTTCCTCCTCGCTGAGCTTTTTTCCCGGGCGCTTGCGTATGGGAAGGATCACCCTTGTGCCGTTTTCGATCTTCTGGGCCCCCATGTACCCCTTGTCCATGAGATTGCGCAGCCTCACGGCCACGCTGTTGTCTCCATCGGGAGAACAGATTTCCGGAAATGACGGGTGCTTCTTCTTGAAGATGGTGATGTCGTTTACGCTCCCGGGCGAGTGCGCAGTCTTGTGCACTATCAGCCCGTCGCAGTTCATGGTGTACTGCACCTTTGCGGTGTGGGTATGTGCCTTGCCGGAGTAGTGTGACTTTTCCATGTCCCTGCGCTTCGGCTTCTGGATGGGCTGCTCCGAGGCGTCAGTCAGGCACGTCAGACCCCGGAACATCTTCTCGAGCTCCCCAATAGTCTTGATCCTTCCGACCTTCGCGTAGATCTTCTTGGGCGTGGGCAGACTGTCCTTGATGACCAAGGACATGTTGCTAACCGTGTTGGATACGGTCCCCTGCGACAGTTTGAAGAACATTCCCACTACCTCCTGCGTGGCATATGTCTTGATGTAGAAGAGACAGAGCACCAGACGATCCTTCAGGTTGAGGACGTGCCGGCGTCCCGCGCCTATAGCGCGCTTGCGGTCTGGCCGGTCGAGCCTCTTCTCCTCCATCTTGGGATGTTTTTTGGCCACCTCGGTATACAAAGAATCGAATTCCTCGATGGTCATGCCCGTGACCCTTTTGAATCTCGTGGCATTTTTGACAGTTAACCCACCGATGGAATTGGGATCATAATTTTATGCTCAAAATCAACAAAATTCAATGCAAACAAATCAATTAGTGCAACCTCTCAGATTTTTAATGACTAAACCAAAAACCACAAGAGGTGCAACATATTGAGTGACTCACTCACATATGAAAATATCGCATCTGCCCTGTCAGAATTTGTGGAAAGATGTGACATCATGCCTCACGGATCCAATACCAGACACTCAATACGGAATATGATAGACATAATGATGCCTGCCTCTACATGCACGGCATCGGTAGGCGGGTATGCTGCAAGCTTGTATACCACATCAAACAGCATATTGCCCACTGATGAGTGGGTAAGAAAGGCGTTTGCAAGGACAAAACCGGATGTGGTAGAGCAGGCAATGGAGGATACCATCTCAGGCCAGATTGTAAAACTCCAAAAATCAGGCGTCATGAAAAAATCAATTCATGTGGCCATCGACAAGCACCTCATACCAAGATATGATAAAAATCCTGGACCTGAACTGTTACGCTCCAAATCCAAAAACGGTACATGGAAGTTTGAGGGATACATTACTGCCCAGTGTGTTGATAAAGGGCGCAGACTCACTCTTGCCGTATTTCCTGTAGGGATGGGCCATTCCACGGCTGATTTTGTGCGTAAAATCATCCAAATATGCAACAGGTATGGCATTATGGTCAAGTGTTTTTTTATGGACAGGGAGTTCTTTTCAGTTTCAGTGTTGGAGGCAATGAACAGTCACGGTAGTGGATTTGTCATACCGTGTAAAAATACGTACAATGTAGTGGTAGCCCTTGACGAATTTGACAAAAAGATACGCGATGCTACATCAGATGTAATACTTGAGAACGCCGACTCGTCTGTAAAATACATCATGGTAATACAGAAACGCACTACACACAAAGACAAGAGTCCGGATGCGCCGGCACATGAAAGGTACATTGGATTTACCGCCAACTCCAATGAGATAGATGTTGCAGCCTACCACAAAAGATGGGGGATAGAGACTGCATACAGGCAGATAGAGGGAATCAGACTCAGGACACGCAGTACAAACCATGCCGCAAGATTTCTGTGCTTTGCGGCATCTGTGATACTGTTCAACCAATGGGTGGTTATCAATGCACATTGTGGATTTGGAAGTGACGGTAAATGGCAGAAAATTATGTTTACTGTTCTTACATTCAAGGCAGTGATGGTATCAAGGTGGCAGATACGACCAGAACCGCCCCCTGTTATAGCACCGTGACGGGATTGTCAGGCCATCGGTGGGTTAACTGTTTGATCAAATCATGATATATCTCCATACATCATATACCACATGCCCGTTTTTCGAGTGGTATGTGAGCTTTTTTTACTTTGGAGGTCAAAATTTTCTAATTACTAATTTCCTCTACGGAATCACCCATTTCCAGGTATTGCGCACCCAGATGTATCTTCAGTGATTTGTCCACACACTGGGCAGTCATGTATCGCTCAAATAATTTGGTGCCGTTCTTGTAGCGGGATCGTGTGAGCTCTTTGCCGGGCTTTTTGTCATACCTTGGGATAAGGTGCATGTCAATTGAAATTGTTATCCCCTTCTTTGGAACCATTCCGAGGCGGACCATTTTTTTAAACTGTTGCGTCACCTGCATGTCAAACACATTCTGGACCTCTGCCACAACCGGGCTTTTGAGCATGCTTGCAAACCACCTGTCCGAGGGCTCTTTCCTGCCTCCTAGGCTCTTTCTTGCATTGGCACATCCGCCTACAGATGAATCCCGAATTGCCGCATTTATGATCCCTGCATTAAGCGTGTTGATATCAAAGATGGTATTATGATGTCCGGGCATTGTTGTACACGACAACATGGGACACAGGCCCGTCACAACATCTTGATATAGACGTTTGTTGTTTACCATATTACGGATCTGGTTTGTTTTTTGTTTGGACAACGTTAAACTACTGGATCCGTCACATTTAGCTTTTTTGGTTGGAATATACTTCCGGTATGGGATAACCCAGTTTAGCTAACCTACATTTCGTTTAACTGGGTGTTAGAAAAAACTCGTAACACATCGCCATTATGAAGTGGTTTTTTGAGGCCAAAATCAGCTCACCAAGAGAAGGCAAATCCCGATGCGCGTGCAGTCGTGACGGCCGCCACGGCTCAGATGTGGGTGTGGTGGATGCAGATGTATAAAATGTTGCACGAACCGCCTCAGGCGGCCATGGTTGTGATGGTAGTTGTGGCATGAGTTGTGCGTTTCTTCGGAATGTCGTCTATCCTTCCGGCTAAATAGTCGCGGACAAACTCGTAAAAGTTGACGCCGCGCTTCTTGCATGTCTCGTGGATGCTCATGGTCACGGCAGTCCTCTTGGCGCCCTTTTCTGTCCTGCTCCCGTACAGTACCTTGCGGGCCTCTGCAAACCTGCGCAGCGCCTGCTCGCTGACGTTGTTGTGATAGTCCACACCCTCATGCTCTATGAACGTAAAGAGTGAATCGACCTCCCTCTTTAGGCGCTTTGCGTATCTCTTGCAGTCCTTGTCCGTATGGTCCTTGTTTATCAGCCGGTGCACCCTACTCTTGAGCCTCTGCACAGACTGTTTCTGATCCTCTGCAGAGTCCCTGCAGTCAGTCTTTCTGGGCTCTATGGCATCCTTGAGTATTTTATACAACGTCCTGAAGAATCTGACAAACTTTTTGCTCTTGTTCTTCTCGAGTGTCCTGTACATGTCGCGCAAGTAGTGCAGCAGGCACTTTTGGTGCTTGCTACCCACGTAGTTCCACGGGCCCCACGAGTCACTCACAATGATCCCTGTGAATCCTTTCAGCACATCCATGGGTACGGTCCTGCCTCTTGACTTGTTTATGACGAATATGCTTGACATGCTGCTGACAAACACCCAGACCCACCTGCGTATGCCGTTGACAAACCAGCTCGTCTCGTCGCCGTAAATCTCCCTGTACCTTTTGAGCGCCTTTTTGAGCTTGTCGTACAGCGGCTCAAGCTCACGGGCGACCACGTCGCAAAAGTGGTTCAGCGTGGATGTGGAGATGCTGATACCATAAAACATGTGGAGCATGTCTCTGATCTTGCCAAATGACACGTTAGAACACTTCATGGTTATCACCATGGCCATGATGTTTGTCCCGAAATGCTCCCCGGCAAGCACGCCGTCAAGGTACGGGGTAACCTGCTTGTTGCAGCCCCTGCAGAACCTTCTTGAGACACACCATTTGGTGACCGTCCACTTGAACTCGATCAGGTCCTCGGACAGCCGCTCGTATTCTCCGGTGGGCTTCGAGAGCTCCGCGCCGCAGTTGGGGCACTTGGTCTGGTCGGCCTGCCTGATGTCGTTTACGGTGGGTGGGATCCTATGCGACGGCCGCTTCGTGCCGTCGTTCTTGTCGACGCTCCTAATCTGTGGATACCCCTTCATCTCCCTCACGTTGTAGCTTCTGTGGTTGTGCCCGCGTCCGGAGCCGTGCTTTTTTTCCTTCCCGGCTACTGCCTGCTTGTTGTCCCCGCGCAGCTGCTCGAGCTCCTTGTGCATCGCCTCATTCTCCTTGTGCATCGCCTCATTCTCCTTGTGCAGCTGCTCAATTTCCTTGTGCATCGCCTCATTCTCCTCGCGCAGTTGCCTGTTTTCCCCCAACACTTGTTCCATCATCTCCCGCGTCTGCTCACTCTCTTTGTCTCTAGCATTTGTCGCCTCTTCAAAGCACTTGAAAAGGTATTTCACGCTGGGATGGTTCCAGTCCACCTTTGAGGGATCCATAGCATATACTCTATCCAGGAAATAAAATACATGCATGTCGACAAAAGAACACTAAATGCTCAAAAATATTAAAACTACAACTCCCTGCGTTGTTTCTGCCACCCGCTCGTGTTTACTGTGATGGTGTAGTTGGAAGTTCGGTGGGCCCTAATGCCCCAAATTCCACTTCATAATGGCGATGTGTTACAAAAACTCAAATAATTCAAGTACATATCATATCTAAGGTTATGATCTGCGCAGCGTGTGAAGCAAGAAAGCATTTTGAATGCATTGACTGTATGAACAACCACGAGACATGTCTGTGTACGTGTGACTGTCATGATGAGAATACAAAACCCCACCCAATAGGGAGTTCGCACCACCACTAGTTGTGGAACTTTCGTTCAATCTCTCTTGCCAGCGATTCCAGTTTGCTGGTATCGCCCAGCTGTCTGTATGTCAGCTTTTCAAGAGTCTCGATGATGCTGATGGCCGTCCCGTATTGTGGTATCTCAGGCTCATTGAGCTGCCCATACATCCCTATCCCATGAATGCCATGCATCTTTGCAAACCCCAGAATCAGTCCGTTGAACCCAGTGATTATGGACTTTTGTGGGGTGGTGTTTATGTCAAGCTCGTGCATATGCTCGGTCAGTTCCTCAGATGTGGTGGTGATGAATGTCTTGGGGTTACCCTCCAAGATCTTGTTGGTGTGAAAGCCTCCTAGGGTGTAGATGAATTTTACAGAGTATCTTCTTGCCACATCTATAACATCCATGCATAGATCATTGAGATCGTTGGGGCTCTGTGGCTGCCCTCTTCCTCCCCCAAACACCATCATGTTCTTGGTGAATCTATACTCCCACTTTTCATCGGGCAGGTCAATGTATCCACCCCTATCCACCACATATGTCGGGTATGACACCTTTGCTGTCCTGAATCTTCTTGTCTGCTGGGAATCGTTTATGAAGTCAATCACTATGCCGCCAATGTTCCCCATGTCTTGCATTGCAGCCACCATGATTGGTTTTTCTACATCAGGCTCCATATCTTGTACAAACTGCACTGTCTTTCTGCTTGATGGTGAATTTTAAACATATGCCTCTACGCAGTTGTCCTGCAAACGTAGAGTCGCACCAGATTGGATTTTACCGTAGGAATGCAGGACAGGAGCACGAGGAATCATTTGTGCCGGTATGATGATACGTCCAATGCAGAGTAGTGTAAAAAGCAACCACATGTGGTGTAGATTGAGGGTATGTGTGATGGTACACAAAATTGTCATAAATGGGGTTGTGTAAAGCAGGGCACGTGTGGTTGTAATGGATGATCTTTCACGCAAGATCTGTAATCAACACATCCTGCTACGGTATGGTTGCATATCACCTTTGGTACGTGGTCAGGTTGTCTGGGAAGATTTTTTGATTCAGGCACGGATCTAGGGTCTTTTGATAGTATTACACATCATTCTGGGCACGACCTGACCACATACCACCTTTGAATCCAGCAAGTGTATCATGTATGCATCCTGACATACACACACGGCCTCCAAAAAAGATCCATTTGTAGCCAGACAAACATTTCTTATGATGTAGAATTTTTGTAGTTTACTGCCGACTTTGTAAATAACATCATATCATCTGGCATTTGTTGTAACTGATGGGTAAAAATAGACATTTTTGTCAAATTTAGATATTATGCCAACACATACCAAGATTAATAAAACAAACTGCATTAAACCCACAAATTATGGAAGCCAAAGTGGAGATTATTGGCACGCTAGAGTATGTGCTGGACAGGTACTCTAAGACTTGGAGCTGGAAGATTACTGGTGAGCGTGCGGTAAACATGATATCAAGGCTTGTCTCAGAGGCATGGTATGGTGAGACCGCAGACGAGGTGATTCTTCCCGATAGCCCCAGCAGCATAAAGCACATCAAGCTCATCATAGATAGATACCCCCTCAAAATCCTTTCAAAATCAACATGGCAGAGAAAGGTCATCAAGACCTTTGCGCCGTCCAAACCCACCCTACCCCCCATAAAGCACAAGCTCGAGCGTGCAAAGGCAGGAGAACAGTTTCGTGGAAAGCTGCTCAACTTTCAAAAGGAGGGCCTGGACTTTTTACTAAAGTCTTCCGGCAACGCGCTACTCGCCGATGAGATGGGTCTTGGCAAGACTGTTCAGACGCTTGCATATGTTGCCACAGAGAAGCATACGTTTCCAATGTTGGTGGTGGCGCCTCTAGTTACGTTGACCAACTGGGAGCGCGAGGTTGGAAAGTTTCTCAAGCAAAAGAGCCGCAATGGGAGGATTGTGGAGTCAGATTCTCCCAGCGTATCCATTATACGCACGGGCAAATCAGCCGAGCTGGAAAAGGCAGACATCTATCTGATCAACTATGAACTGCTCTTCAAGAGGCGCAGCGACTTGGCAAAGACTGGAATCAGAACAATAGTGTGTGACGAGGTGCACAATCTCCGCTCAAAGACGACACAAAAGTACAAGGCGATAAAAAAACTTGCAGGTCTGCCCACAGTGCTGTACAGGATAGGACTCTCAGGCACACCCATATACAATAGGGGATCTGAGATATGGCCCATAATAGATATTATACGGCCAGGCCTTCTTGGAAGTTTTAAGGAGTTTTGTGAATACTTTTGTTATGTAAATGAAAAGGGCAAGGCAATAGTACTGGAGAACAAACGCGCATCGCTGCGCAATGAGCTGCAAAAGCACGTAATGTTGCGCAGAAAAAAGTCCGACGTACTCAAGGAGCTCAAGGACAAGGTCAGATACAAGGAGGTCATAGAGGCAGACACCAACTACTACCTTGAAGAACTCGACAAGATATGGAAGAGACTTGAGGAAGAGCAGGTGGCAGCCGATACACAATTCACAAAATCTGCATCGTACAGGAGGGCCATCCAGAGTGAACGACAGGTGGCAGGCATTGCAAAGCTCTCGTACGTTATTAATTTTGTAAGGAATATAATGGAGATTGAAGAGAGTGTAGTGGTCTTTTGTCATCACAAGGTGATGCATCAGTTGCTCAACGATGCCCTTGTAGAGTTTTCGCCGGTCTCGATCGTTGGCGGACAATTAGATACCGTCAGGCAGGATCAGATAGATAAGTTCCAGAGAGGTGAATCAAAGCTGATGATTGCAGGTCTGCGTGCAGGAAATGTTGGGATCAGCCTGACCCGCGCAAAGTATGTCATATTTGCAGAACTGGACTGGAGTCCTGCAATACACCGGCAAGCAGAAGACAGACTCCACAGAATTGGCCAAAAGAACGCTGTATTTGCATACTATTTGATTGGTAGTGGCACCCTTGACGATCATGTTGCAGATATACTAGTAGATAAGAGCTATGAGATTGACGCCATCATGGATGAGTCTTTTGAGAGTTATGAAGACAAGAGCAAGGCGGATCTGATCCTAGCACAGATCCAAGACAAGGTCAGAACCAGGCCGTTAAATTCCCAAAAGGTCCTTTAATCTGGACATATTGTGCATGATAGACCCCTTCTCCTTGTCGTCCACGCTCATCCGGTTTATATCCAGCATTACCTCGTCTATCAAATCCATAATCTCTTGTTCGCGTCCAGATCCTCCAGGACCCATCACATCATACCCTTCTGCTTCCATCCTGTCTAACTCTTTTGTCCCTTCTGAGAGTATCTCATATACCCTTACTACCTTGTCGTGCTGCCTCTGTGGAGACATCATGACTAGGTGCTTCTGCCTCAGTACATGGATACTATCTAGGATCTTGTCATGATGTATGTGCAGGATCGTCGACATATCATCAGTACTGCACGATCTTGTCTGGAGAAGACGCAGTATTCTGACCCATCCCGGGACATCGTCACACCAGAGGATATTTCTTGCAAGGTCTGTGACACTAAAGGAGCCATCCGGGTTTAATGACAGGATCTTTCTTTCCCGAAGTGATGCAAGACAGTCCAGTACCTCACCAGTACCAAACTTGCTCACATCAGAGTTGGCCATGTCATTCTCGTTGAATGTACCCCTCCCATCCATGGCCATGCTTAGAATTCTCAGATCCATGACTCCCAGTCGTGTCCCCATGACATGATCATAGTTGCAAGATTTATCAATCTTTTTGTGTGTAATTTTTTAAAGATCGATCACCAAGTGCCTACAGATTTGAAACAAATCCAATTACAAACTTTGTTTCCTAATTCTGCCCGTGAGCACCCGGCCCTATGGACTCGCGGCGGTGCAGGCTCTAATTTGATCAATAAAATCTGACCAAACGGACAAGAAATATTCATGCGTGCCTTGAAATGCATATGGCGAAAGATAGATACGATGAACACAACGTTAGTGTACCTAAACAGACGCCAATGTAGGCTCACAATATTGGTATTTAATCATGATCCGGCTTTTTTCTCAGATGCGTACCGCGGCGCGGTGCAGCGGCTCACCTGTAGAGGATGCAGTAATGGAGGTGCTACCCATGAGCCTGAGCCGGCGTGGTGCAGCCATGAAGGCTGACAACGAAAAGTACGTCAGGCGCGGCGCAGACATGGTCATAGAACATGATCTGGAGTGGGAGGACGATGTGAGGCGCGCAAACGAGGGCAAGGTGGGTTCCCCGTACATGTACGCAGACACGCTCGTAATGATGACAACCGGCTCTAGGGTCGCGCCGGGGGTCCGGTACAGACAGCTCCAGGAAATGGTCGGCAGGATGGTGGGCGAATCCAACACCCCCGTATTCAGCCAGCTGTACAAGCGAATCAGCAGGCTTGGCGCGGACATCAACCGGGATCCAGACGGCGTGGTGACCGTATCGGACAAGAAGAGAACAAGGATATTGGCGCTTGACGCCAGTGGGCTCAAGCAGCACAACAGGGGCGAGTGGATGAGGGCCAAGTGGAAGGTGAGGCGCGGCTTTGTAAAGATGCATGTGTTGGTCGACACGGAGACCATGAAGATACTGGCCTTGGAAGTTACCAACGATTCCGTAGAAGCAATTAACGTACGTGATCAGGTCGTGCCCAGAATGATGTGTAATACTATCAAAAGACCCTAGATCCGTGCCTGAATCAAAAAATCTTCCCAGACAACCTGACCACGTACCAATAAATATTACAAATCAAATTCCATCAGAATCATCTGTGCCTGTTGTAATTTTTCATAAATACAGACTAACAACATTTTTACTATACGTATCAACCCATACATACAATGTCTGTTGCAAGGGGAAATGGAATAGACAAAAAGTCCAAAAAAATCCTCATAATTGATGATGATTATGACTTTCTTGAATCTTTGCACCTGATGCTTGCAAATGACGGACATGACGTACTTCCTGTCTCCAATGGTGAGGAGGGCATTACAAAGTACAACGAATTCAGGCCGGATATTGTATTTTTAGATATCAAGATGCCCGGAATTAACGGTTATGAGACATTTCTGTGCATCAAGAACAATGACCGTGACGCCCGCATTATATTCATATCTACATACATGCTTGATGATGCAAAGTATGCAGAAGCCACCAAGAGATCGATTGCGGCATTCATTGACAAGCCAATCGAACGCTTTAGGCTGCGCAAGTTGATTAAACAGTATGCAAAATAGTGTAATTGGTATGATAGTGCCTGATGTGATGTATGTACAAGTGAGAATGGTGCGTATCGACGGCACCATGTCAGTATGCGATGGCCGCTCCTGATGGCAAGAAGTGTTTGCCTTCACATGTATGAACCCTAGGCTGTCTGTTTATACAGATCATCAGATGTAGAATGTGCCATGGAGTACCTGCAGATCGTACTAAATGCAATACCTACTCCACTCTATGGCGGATGTGAAAAAAATAGTCCACAGGCATCAGCACGGGTTTTTTTGTAACAAGTATTCATAGTCCCGCTTGCATGACGTGCAGATACCATCTCAATTATCCTTTTGTACTATACATCAAATGAACTACCAAAAGATATACGGACAATCAGAGATGTGGGCATATTTTGCAACTTGCATGTGTCTGGTGCTTGAATCAACAGTGATTCAATACATAATGAAGTTCAAAAAAGACCCAAGCATGTCAAATCAGTAAATTCGATCTTCTTTTTTTTGTATCAGAATTATGGCGGATTGAGAGGATTTCATCTGCCATCTATGGATGTAGAATTTTTGATATGTTTGAGGTTTTAATTGTCCTGAGCCTCTCTTTGTAATATTTTTCTGTCTGCCTGAAAAAGTCAGTGTACCATTCTAGAATCTCCTTGTCTTGGGAGAGTATCTTGTTTATACTTTTTCCATGATCCTGATAGAGCAGAAAGGTATAGAACCAGTACGATATCTGCTCTGCAAGATCATGTTTGGATATGGATTCAAAGTTTCGTCTGTATTTTATGTGGATAAATGACATTATCTCATATATTGGATTGTCTGTGCGTATGGCAGTCAGGTTATCCAGGTAGAGTCCCCTAGCAAGAATCCTCAGATTGTATGCGTCCTTTCCCAAATTTCGCTTTAGAAACTTCCACTTTCCAAATATCTTTGGAAGGTATGCCTCATATTTTGATACCATGTTGTCTATATCCTTCTTGCTTGGATCAAGCGCGTCAAGGCAATACAATATGCCATACAACGAAAGTTGATACTTTGCGTATGGCTTGGTCTTACCAGCCTCCCTTGTTACAAGCCCCACATCCAAAACACCGTCTGTTCGTTTCCCTCTGTCCACCCTGCCGATCAACAGCCTTCTGAATATCTTTTCCTGATTCCGTATAGATTTTACACCACGATAACGGGTCTTTGCCATGTCCCATGTTGTGCATGTGCCGTTAACAAACAGAATCCTCAGCAGCTGATGAATGTTCTGTCGGTGTTGTGAGAGGTTGCTCATCCTTACAGAGTATCCATACAATCTATGTGCGGTGGGCCTTATGTGGATCTTGTATGCTGTAAGATTGCCGTTTAGAGTAGAATCAGTCATGAATGTATGGTGCAATGTATTGAATTTTTCTATATAAATTATAGTTGTAAGTTATTGTGAATGTTTAGTTGGTAGTATGTATCGTGCATGCATACATCAAACCGAGATCAGCAGCACCATAACAACACATACAAGTCAATGTTGGTATGATCACCAACTACTTGAGAAGACAAATTCCACAACAGACACAGAGAGGTATCTAGAATGTATGGACTAGTCATACAAAAAAATGGACAGGATGGCGTTAGTTGAGAGATTTCAGAAGAGCAGGTGCTAAAGAATGACTAGAGTAGCAGGTATGTTAGTTTGCAAGCTCGCGAGGCGGTAGCAACTTTTGAGACGGAGCTTGTGCTGGCATCGGTCATTGGTGAGATGTGATAGTTGTACTCGGTGTCGGGCGTCAGTCCGGTGTGGTAGTGCCATGTCCAGATGGTCTCTGTGTTGTATGTGACGGGGACAAATCCATGCCGGGAGGTGACTCTACCTCGATCTTGTAGCCAATTATACGATCGTCTGCATCATTATATGGGAGCTGAGACATGTCAAGTTCTTGCCATATGAGGTCTATGTATGTATCAGAGAATGTAGAGGTATTCAGTGTGTCTATGGGTGAAGGCAGTATACCAGAGTTTGTAAAGGTTATCATTACATTTTGTCCTGCATCCAGATCCATATACAAAAATCATCCCATAGATGCCGTAGGCATCGTGGTGGTGGTGCGGCCGGATACGTGCCGGATCAATACTAAATCTGGCAAAATGTTGGTAATGGAGTATGCGCTGCTCTCATCTGTAAAGATGGACTGTGCCTACATTGTGAGAAGAACGTACGTAATCAACGAGCCAGATAACAGAGCACATGAGTAGTCATCAGCTCAATCTAACCAATTTGTGCCGAATTGTCTATAGAAATTGACATTGGCAGTCAAGTACAAAACCCGACACCATTACACATGAAAAAAGAATTACCCATAGGACACAAATTCCTCCCAAACATAGACAATGGCAAGATCAGGGCACAGTACAAGAATGAGGGGGAAGCAAAGGCCAGGCAACGGTTGCTCGCATGCATTGCCCGCAAGCGCGGCAAATCGCTGCGTACAATCGCAGAGAGATTCTGCAAGGCGCATAGCACCATACGCGACTAGCTAGCCAAGGCGTAGGGCGAGCTGTTTTCTGATATGGGCATGAAATACGACGAGCAAAATGCCCACAGAATCTTCCGGAACCACATCGTATCGGTAGCGGCATATACCTGTAGAACACACCCACATAATTGGAAACGTATTTCTATTCACGTTATGTCCAAAATACCATGGATTGGGGACTACAAAACAGACTGGCCAGGATCATAAAACCGCCGCACAATCGTGCGCTCATGCTTGCAATAGATCACGGTTACTTTCTGGGGCCCACCGAGAGACTAGAGGAACCGGGCGCTGTTATAAGACCGCTTTTGAAATACTGTGACTCCTTGATGCTTACTAGGGGAATTCTTCGCACATCCGTCTCTGCCTCCACTGACACGCCCATAGTACTGCGTGTATCCGGTGGTTCTAGTATCATAGGTGAAGATCTATCGCGTGAGGACATTACGGTATCCATCTCTGATGCAATACGGCTCAATGCGAGTGCCATTGCAATGTCGATCTTTGTGGGTTCAAAATATGAGTATCAGACAATAGTGAATCTGGGCAAGCTGGTAAGCGAAGCAGAACAGTATGGAATTCCTGTATTAGCTGTTACCGCCGTGGGAAAAGATCTTGGAAAGGATGCAAGGTATCTGTCCTTGGCGTGCAGAATGGCTGCCGAGCAAGGGGCGCATGTAGTAAAGACATACTATTGCGACGGGTTTGAGAAAGTTGTAAGATCATGCCCTATCCCAATAATTGTAGCAGGCGGCAAAAAGATTGCAGAACGTAAGGCACTTGAACTTACATACAATTCAATCAAGGGTGGGGCGGTTGGCGTAGACATGGGCCGAAACATCTGGCAGTCGGACCACCCCGTGGCCATGATCAGAGCAGTGCGTTCCATAGTTTATGGGCACTCGGATGTAGAGCAAGCATACGATCTATACAAAAAGCTTGTAAGAGACGACCCCGGCAACAAAAAGAAGAATGATGCTCCCACTCAGACAAAGCTTGCTAGTGGTGGTGGTGGTGGCAGCACTAGTACCAACAAACACACAAACAGACCCACAAAGCAAAATACTTCCAGCCCGCAACGCAACAATGCCAACAAAGATACAAATGCCACAAAAAACTGATGCCTGCAAGGCTGCAATATCCTACTAAGATTCTAAACATGTTACCCTCCAAACAATGATGTGCAGTATGGATTACCCATTTTACAATCGTAACAACATGTGATTCCCAGACCATGGCTAGCACATGCCCATTCCCATTAAGATCAAGGTGGATGTACAAGCACGCTTGATGCTTGCAGCATACACACAGTCTGAATCCATGGCGTGTGTATATGTTGTCCTGCATGGGTATGCTGGTTGCAAAATCTATTGCGCAGATGCCATACAGGCGCTTCTGTAGTGGAGTCTTAATCAGTCCTTGAGAGGTGTATGTGCACAATCTTCCACGAGTTCTGCTGTTTTGTAAGAACAAAGGTTCCCCTTCCACTGATCTTCATGCTTTCACCAGTGTATGCCTTGTTGTCTACTAGCATACCCTTCTGGACAAGCTCAATTGCCACAACCGCGGCATTCCCAAATACACTGATCTTTGGATTTCTAATCTCATAACTATAGTCTGAGATGCTGATAAACCTCAATTCCTCCAACTCTATCGTGGTCTGGTAATCCTTTAGATCGTACGGCGGTAGATCACTAAAACTTGAAAACCTTGGATCGTTGAGATGTATGTGCCTGAGCAATGATGTATCCTTTGTAACTCCTGCATTAAACAGAGTCTCAATAATCATTATGATCTCTTCATTGTCTGACAAAACTATGTGTGATGTATGTATGATAATTGGTTTAAGTCTTGTGGGCAGTGGATCCCTCTTGTCCCACAATTCACACCCTGATATGAGTTATAAAACATACGCGTAGTCTCATTTTTATTCACTCATTACGTGTATTACAAATAGTTTATATGTTAACAAAAGAACCAAGATGGGGTGATGTCAAATCACAAGCGGCACTTGATCAAGATTAGGATCCACATGATTTGATTGCGTAGTTAGCGAGCTAACTAAATGAAATCTCTTTTTAATATGTGGAAAAATCAGGCATTAATTCACATAAAACAAGTATGAAATTGGAGTGTGTTCCACAAAATGTTACTTTTTGTGGCATGATTTTACATACAACCTGCGTCATTTATGCGTCATCTCCCATTGTGCTGTAAACTCGACCGCGACACATATCCTATGGCAGCATTAATCCTTTCTGTGTTGTCAGTTAACCCACCGATGGAATTGGAATCATAATTTTATGCTAAAAATCAACAAAATTCAGTGCAAGCAAATCAATTAGTGCAACCTCTCAGATTTTTAATGCCTAAACCAAAAACCACAAGAGGTGCAACATATTGAGGGATTCACTCACATATGAAAATATCGCATCTGCCTTGTCAGAATTTGTGGAAAGATGTGACATCATGCCTCACGGATCCAATGCCAGACACTCAATACGGAATATGATAGACATAATGATGCCTGCATCTGCATGCACGGCATCGGTAGGCGGGTGTGCTGCAAGCTTGTATACCACATCAAACAGCATATTGTCCACCGATGAGTGGGTAAGAAAGACGTTTGTAAGGACAAAACCGGATGTGGTAGGGCAGGCAATAGAAGATACCATCTCACCAGATTGTAAAACTCCAAAAATCAGACATCATGAAAAAATCAATTCATGTGGCCATCGACAAGCACATCATACCAAGATATGATAAAAATCCGGGACCTGAACTGTTACTTTAGATTCGTACTGAATCCCAAGATCCCATCCACCAACAACGCCGCCGAGCGCGGTCTACGGGAGATCGTGGTGCATAGGAAGATTCGTGGATTGTCAGATCAAATAAGACCATGGTGTGACTGGGCAACCTGTTCTCATGCGTTACGACATGGAAGAACAGGAATCTTGATCACATAGCAGAGATCATGCACTACATATGACGGCTAAACCACCTGACCACGTACCCTAGATGTTTGTTGAAGAATAGACAACGCGTGCCTATGATTTGTAATTATGAAACAGACTATCATCTTCATAACTATTAATACAAGAATCAAGTATGTAAGATATCATGGGGATGTATTATCTAGACATAGAGACCACGGGCCTAGACGAACATACAAACAAAATAATTACCATCCAATACCAGCAGATTGAAAGGTATACAGGCAGGACACAGGGCCCCCTGAAGATACTCAAAGAATGGGAGTATGGTGAGAAGGAGATACTAGAGGCATTCATATCAGAGACCAGCATACATGGTCAAAATGACTTTGATTTTATTGCAGTGGGTACCCACCTAGAGTTTGAGCAAAAGTTTCTGAGTGCCAAAACCAAACACTACAATCTAAAGAATATCAATGTCACACAGAGGCCGCACATTGACATAAAAAATATTCTTATCCTAATGAACAAGGGAGAGTTTAAGGGATCAGGACTCGACAACATGACTGGTAAGAAGCACAATGGCGCGATCATAGTGGAATGGTATAATACACGCATGTACGATATGATAGAGCAATACATTCTGAACGAGACCACGGAGTTTCTAAAATTTTATGGGTGGTTGTACGATAAAATGCCCATGGTGTGGAGAGAGTTTAAAGATAAGTTCATGTCATAACCACCCAAGACATAGATCATACGACAAGATCCTGTGCGGGCCACATACATCATGATCAACATCACTATATCATACTTGACATGCCAACACTACGCGGATAGCAGGCCGTCAACCTGCCGGCCATCAACCCCACACACATGTATGACTTGGTGCAACGTAACACAGAATTTGTAGATTAATAATTGGCATCAAACGCGGCAAGGCACACGGCATCACCACGGGCGCATACGTATGCGCGGACTAGTTTGTAATGATTATCTTTACTGCGTTGGTGCCTACACGTGCGTGCTCAAATGCCTCTTGAGAGTCAGCAAGCGCGTATCTGTGGGTGATTAGCTGTCCCACATCAAACCCTGGTTTGGTGCTTGCTATCAGATCCAGTGCAGCCTTTGTATCGTGATCAGATGCAGCATAACTTGTGGTAAGCATTATCTCACGTGAATAGATCATTCCCATATCCAGTTCCATCGTGGCTCCTCTTGATGGAACCCCAAACATCACCACTGTGCCACCCTTTCTGACAGACTTTATCGCATCACCAAGGGCGCCAATACTACTTGTAGCCACGATTGCAACATCCACGCCAGTACCATCGGTGTGGTCTAGGATCTTTTGGTGCCTGTCCTCATCAGCAGAGTCGATAGACTGTGTATGCATCAGCCTTTGAGCAAAATCCAGTCTAAACCTGTTGACATCAAAGCATAGTACTTTTGAGAAGCCCTTCTGCTGTGCAAGCATTGTGTGCATCATTCCGGTCGCACCCATCCCAAACACGGCGGCAGTATCACTGGCAAAGGATTCAAACTTTGTCCATGCCCTGATACAACACGCTAGGGGCTCAATCATGGTGGCATTCTCAAGGCTCATGGAATCAGGCAGTTTCAAGACCCCCCCATGTGAGACGTTCCACGTAGGCACCACATACTCTTCAGAAAGTCCACACGGCTGAAGGTTTGTGTCATAGTATTGCGGACACATGGTCTCGCAACCATGCTGGCACAGCCGGCACGAATAGCACGGGACATGATGGTGTGTAAACACCCTGTCGCCCGTCTTAAACTCCGTGACCGCGGATCCCACACCAGTAATGACTCCTGCAGGTTCGTGGCCTAGGCGCATGGACGGCTGGCCATACACCCCAAATACCTTCTCCAGATCAGAGCCACATATGCCGCAGGCCTCCATCCTCACCAATATCTCGCCTTCACTAGGCGATGGCCTTTGTGTCTGTGTTACGCAGACGTGTGACGGCTCCCCCACATGCACAGTCTTCATGGCAAACCTGCCACAGCCACACATAAGTAGATAGGCGCAGTCATACGCCAAGAATCTTTTTTAGCATAACGCGATAGTCCACATCAGTCTTTTTACTTCCTGCAGCAGGTAACGCAAATACCAATGCGGATGTTCCGGCCCTTAGTTGTGTAAGCTCGTCGCTTATGGACTCTGTAATGTCATCACTTACCAGGATCAGTCCAACATCTGGATCGTTTGTAAGTTTCTTTATGTGGCCAAGTGCATCTTGGGGGTCGTTTGATATGATACCAGGAACACCTGCAAGCTGAAAACTGGTTGCAAATGATTTGCTGCCGACGGTGAATATCTTCACGGCTATGGCTGGAGCATATTGTAATTTAACCCTTTTTGGGTATCCAGTTAAGCGAAATGTAGGTTAGCTAAACTGGGTTATCCCATACCGGAAGTATATTCCAACCAAAAAAGCTAAATGTGACGGATCCAGTAGTTTAACGTTGTCCAAACAAAAAACAAACCAGATCCGTAATATGGTAAACAACAAACGTCTATATCAAGATGTTGTGACGGGCCTGTGTCCCATGTTGTCGTGTACAACAATGCCCGGACATCATAATACCATCTTTGATATCAACACGCTTAATGCAGGGATCATAAATGCGGCAATTCGGGATTCATCTGTAGGCGGATGTGCCAATGCAAGAAAGAGCCTAGGAGGCAGGAAAGAGCCCTCGGACAGGTGGTTTGCAAGCATGCTCAAAAGCCCGGTTGCGGCAGAGGTCCAGAATGTGTTTGACATGCAGGTGACGCAACAGTTTAAAAAAATGGTACGCCTCGGAATGGTTCCAAAGAAGGGGATAACAATTGCAATTGACATACACCTTATCCCAAGGTATGACAAAAAGCCCGGCAAAGAGCTCACACGATCCCGCTACAAGAACGGCACCAAATTATTTGAGCAATACATGACTGCCCAGTGTGTGGACAAATCACTGAAGATACATCTGGGTGCGCAATACCTGGAAATGGGTGATTCCGTAGAGGAAATTAGTAATTAGAAAATTTTGACCTCCAAAGTAAAAAAAGCTCACATACCACTCGAAAAACGGGCATGTGGTATATGATGTATGGAGATATATCATGATTTGATCAAAAATGCCACGAGATTCAAAAGGGTCACGGGCATGACCATCGAGGAATTCGATTCTTTGTATACCGAGGTGGCCAAAAAACATCCCAAGATGGAGGAGAAGAGGCTCGACCGGCCAGACCGCAAGCGCGCTATAGGCGCGGGACGCCGGCACGTCCTCAACCTGAAGGATCGTCTGGTGCTCTGTCTCTTCTACATCAAGACATATGCCACGCAGGAGGTAGTGGGAATGTTCTTCAAACTGTCGCAGGGGACCGTATCCAACACGGTTAGCAACATGTCCTTGGTCATCAAGGACAGTCTGCCCACGCCTAAGAAGATCTACGCGAAGGTCGGAAGGATCAAGACTATTGGGGAGCTCGAGAAGATGTTCCGGGGTCTGACGTGCCTGACTGACGCCTCGGAGCAGCCCATCCAGAAGCCGAAGCGCAGGGACATGGAAAAGTCACACTACTCCGGCAAGGCACATACCCACACCGCAAAGGTGCAGTACACCATGAACTGCGACGGGCTGATAGTGCACAAGACTGCGCACTCGCCCGGGAGCGTAAACGACATCACCATCTTCAAGAAGAAGCACCCGTCATTTCCGGAAATCTGTTCTCCCGATGGAGACAACAGCGTGGCCGTGAGGCTGCGCAATCTCATGGACAAGGGGTACATGGGGGCCCAGAAGATCGAAAACGGCACAAGGGTGATCCTTCCCATACGCAAGCGCCCGGGAAAAAAGCTCAGCGAGGAGGAAAAGTCGTACAACAACTGTCACTCCTCCATACGAATTTACGTCGAGAACGGCATACGCAGGCTCAAGGTGTTCCGCATCATGGGCGACAAGTACCGTAACCCGCTCAAAAAGTACGACATGATAAACTCCATAGTCTGCGGGCTGGTCAACCTGCGAATCCTGGCAAAAATGGCGGCGTCAGCCTGACCGGCAACATCGTGTAACTGCGGAAGGGCACGGACTGAATCTAATTGTTAATTTCTTCTCGTGCCTGATTTTGTGGACAGAATCCTGAAATCCGTTAAAAAGACAGGTGCCAAGATAAGGCTGGTCCTTTTGGACAGGGAATTTTTCTCAGTGGATACAATAATTGCACTACTCAACAATAATGTGACATACCTGATGCCATGCAGGAATTCCAGCGGGGTCATCGCCGCACTGCGGGAATATGACAAAAATACAAGGAATGCAACATCTCAGGCCACGCTACAGGGACATACTGGCATGGTGGATTTTACCATGAGAATAGAGAAGCGCAAGAACAACAAAGACACAACGATGCCCGAGCAAAAATTCATAGGGTTTGCCACAAACACCTCGACAATTGACGTAAAAAAATACACAAAACGTTGGGGTGTTGAGACAGGATACAGATTGGTGGAAACGATGCGGGCAAAGACCAGAATACAGGACATGGCGGCTCGCATGCTCTGCTTTTACTATTCCCTGCTGGCATACAACGAATGGATGATTGTCAGGGTCATGCTATCGGATGGTACAGAGAGGCAGAGTGCCATGACACAGCTTACCTTCCAGTCATGTTGCATACAGGCCGTACTCCCTGATCCCGAACAGCTCCCATAACATATGCGAATCAGGCATCATGTAAACAGTCTGATTCGCAAGTACATTTCGCTTAACTGGTATTTCAATTAACCCACCGATGGCCTGACAATCCCGTCACGGTGCTATAACAGGGGGCGGTTCTGGTCGTATCTGCCACCTTGATACCATCACTGCCTTGAATGTAAGAACAGTAAACATAATTTTCTGCCATTTACCGTCACTTCCAAATCCACAATATGCATTGATAACCACCCATTGGTTGAACAGTATCACAGATGCCGCAAAGCACAGAAATCTTGCGGCATGGTTTGTACTGCGTGTCCTGAGTCTGATTCCCTCTATCTGCCTGTATGCAGTCTCTATCCCCCATCTTTTGTGGTAGGCTGCAACATCTATCTCATTGGAGTTGGCGGTAAATCCAATGTACCTTTCATGTGCCGGCGCATCCGGACTCTTGTCTTTGTGTGTAGTGCGTTTCTGTATTACCATGATGTATTTTACAGACGAGTCGGCGTTCTCAAGTATTACATCTGATGTAGCATCGCGTATCTTTTTGTCAAATTCGTCAAGGGCTACCACTACATTATACGTATTTTTACACGGTATGACAAATCCACTACCGTGACTGTTCATTGCCTCCAACACTGAAACTGAAAAGAACTCCCTGTCCATAAAAAAACACTTGACCATAATGCCATACCTGTTGCATATTTGGATGATTTTACGCACAAAATCAGCCGTGGAATGGCCCATCCCTACAGGAAATACGGCAAGAGTGAGTCTGCGCCCTTCATCAACACACTGGGCAGTAATGTATCCCTCAAACTTCCATGTACCGTTTTTGGATTTGGAGCGTAACAGTTCAGGTCCAGGATTTTTATCATATCTTGGTATGAGGTGCTTGTCGATGGCCACATGAATTGATTTTTTCATGACGCCTGATTTTTGGAGTTTTACAATCTGGCCTGAGATGGTATCCTCCATTGCCTGCTCTACCACATCCGGTTTTGTCCTTGCAAACGCCTTTCTTACCCACTCATCGGTGGGCAATATGCTGTTTGATGTAGTATACAATCTTGCGGCATACCCGCCTACCGATGCCGTGCATGTAGAGGCAGGCATCATTATGTCTATCATATTCCGTATTGAGTGTCTGGCATTGGATCCGTGAGGCATGATGTCACATCTTTGCACAAATTCTGACAGGGCAGATGCAATATTTTCATATGTGAGTGAGTCACTCAATATGTTGCACCTCTTGTGGTTTTTGATCTGGACATTAAAAATCTGAGAGGTTGCACTAATTGATTTGTTTGCATTGAATTTTGTTGATTTTGAGCATAAAATTATGATCCCAATTCCATCGGTGGGTTAACTGGTATTCAGCTAAGCGAAATGTCTCCCAAGTCTGATGTCAGGATGGCGTTTTTGATTCACGCATAAAAATTGAACACATCTGCGCCTTGAATGTGAGTATGGGCTTTTTGTGTATGTATGACTACAGAACGCCTGATTTTTTATCATTAGCAAAAGCTGTAATGTTTCCACCCTTTGAAAGCCGCAAAGAAGATCATTTGGTACGATCGACTGCAGCGGCAGGTACTGGCAGGCCGTAACACCAGCCAGGTTTTTAAACGGGATCTACAAACATGCCTCCCACCGTATCAAATAGTTTGCACATCAAGTATGGAGACCATGTTGTAAACGTATGTGGTCAGGTCGTGCCTAGAATGATGTGTAATACTATCAAAAGACTCTAGATCCGTGCCTGAATCAAAAAATCTTCCCAGACAACCTGACCACGTACTTGTAAACAATAGCTATAATTCAGATCGTTTATGCAAGATGTACAGACTGCAAGCCTGTAAGATCCGTACATTGTGTGTATTTCAGCCTCTCGTACATGACTTGATTGTGTGGGTTTTTGGGTTTAGGCATAATTTGTGTAACACCGGACCAAGTACGATACCAGAGTATGACAGATAGTAATGATGGGTGAAGAGAACAGCATGTATAGATCCATGAATCCAAGCGGTAGTATATGTGCGAATCAATGCTAAAAGACTGGTGTGACAATGCACGGGCATCACACCATGCCTGTTACGCAGTATGTGGGTGGGTCATAACATGGTCCATAGGTGGTTGATTGGCTTTTGGCCGTGTCAGGCAGGTTTGGTTGTTGGGAAAGGTTGATTTAGGCAAGGCATCCACATCCAAGCATGGGAGAAATCAATACACAAAAACAGATCTATCTCTTCCTTCATGGACGAATGGATCTCAAGGACAAGGCCGTTGATGCCCTGACTGCAAAGGGATTTGCCCAAGACAGAATAGTTATGGCAAAATCAGACGAGGTAGGAGAGGTAGGCGAGTACATGGCGATGTTGTGGATGCCTCCAAATCCAGACCACATAAAGATACAGCAGATCACAGCGATTCAATCTATCCCCGAGCCAGACGGTGTAGTGGGTAGATGGAAAGGCGTCTCAAAGGACGATATAGATACCATCACATTATAATCCAGATATCAGTACATGATTGGGTGTGCCTGAAAATAACGTACGTGGTCAGGTCGTGCCTAGAATGATGTGTAATACTATCAAAAGACCCTAGATCCGTGCCTGAATCAAAAAATCTTTCCAGACAACCTGACCACGTACAAAATAACAAACAACCAATACACTCTTGTGAATAGGTTTGATCAATCTATTGGCAAGGATCCCCTTCACCCCGGTGGCATCATAGTATTGATGGTGGTTGGCAATCACCTGATCATCCAGATTCATTACAAGTCAGATATCAACCCGAGAAGAAAGTCACGATACTCTTCATCAGAGAAGATAATAATCTCTATCTGATCATTCTCCCTTGCAATAGATGCCGACTCTAGATGGTAGCACACAGGCCTCTCTTTGTTGCCTGCTTGCAGGGTGCCAAAGAAAAATCCCCTGCACGAGCAGTAGCTGCCATCAGGTGAAATCCAGTGCTCGTCACCCCTACCAACAACAGTCCAGATCTCCCTCATGCTTGGCTCAAAGACGTGTAGTTTTACACTATTTTTAGATGCAAGTGACTTTGCTTTCTCTGAATCTTCCTTCACAAGGATTTAATCTCAAGCCTGTGGTATAACCTTGATGGCATTGGCATGGAAACGTAACAGCACCATAATGTCCCACAGGGATCAATATAGAAGGGGGATCCGTAGTCAACGAACCAGATAACTGAATATACGAGCAGTCATCGGCTCAATCTAACCAATTTGTACCGAATTGTCTATAGAAATTGACACTGGCAGTCAAGTACAAAACCCGACACTATTACACATGAAGAAAGAATCACCTACAAGACACAAATTTCTCCCAAACATAAACAATGGCAGGCTCAGGGCACGGTACAAGAATGAGAAGGATTCAAGTGCCAAGGAACGCTACATGCATGGTCCGCAAGCGCGGCGAATCGCTGCGTACAATTGCAGAGAGATTCTGCAAGGCGCACAGCACCATACACGACTGGCTGCCAGAGCGGAGGGCGGGCTGGACAATCTCCACGATGTAAAGAGGTCCGGCCCCAAGTGCAAGCTGACCGCAGAACAGCTTGTCGAACTCAAAGAGGATCTGCAGTGACCAGTAGGCGCACGGCTTTGAGAACAACGTGGTCCGGCATGGCCGTAGTGGAACACGTCTTTAAAAAGTACAATGTCCAGCACGTGCCGCGAACCATGCAGGAGCTGCTACAGGATATGGGATTCAGGCACGTCAAGCCCAGACCCAGGCATCCAAAAGCCGCCACCGAAGAAGAGATGAAGAGGTTTAAAAAAAGCTAGACATCTGACCACATACTACCACAACAGTGGCTACGAGATCCTGTCAGGCGACGGAGCATCCTTCATGCTGGGCTGGAGCCTTCAGCGCGGATAGTACTACAAGGACGCGCACGCAGTAACGCCCGTGACACTCTCCCGCGAGAGGCTTCACTGCATCGGAGTGCTGGGCACCGATACAATGACTGCCGGTTCTACGAAAAGGTCGACACGGCAAGCTTTATCGACTTTCTGACGCATGTATACGAAAAGTACGGCAAGTTGTGATATTTCTGGACAACGCGGCGATCCACAAGTCCAAGGCGCTCAAAAAGTTTCTGGCGGTGATGGACAAACAGATCAGGGTGTACCACTTTACCACGTACACGCCAGAGTTGTACCCTGCCGAGCTGATATGTAGGTCGTTTAGAAAGACAGCCGGAAACCGTCTGTACGAGGACGCTGAAGAGATGCAAAAATCCATCAGTATTATGGCCGGAAACAAGATTCGTACCGTCAAGACGTTTGCATATCTGACCTGCTGACGTGGCGTTCGGCAGGGCAGTATGAGACGTACCAACGCGGTCTGGCGGGTCAGTAGACCGGCCGCCTGTGCATGTACCTGTGCAGCGCATACAATACTCTGTTTTGGTGCACGTCGGCCTCCACACTGCATGACTGCCACCCACCAACGGCTAAAAATCGTAGAGGAAATTAGTAATTAGAAAATTTTGACCTCCAAAGTAAAAAAAGCTCACATACCACTCGAAAAACGGGCATGTGGTATATGATATATGGAGATATATCATGATTTGATCAAAAATGCCACGAGATTCAAAAGGGTCACGGGCATGACCATCGAGGAATTCGATTCTTTGTATACCGAGGTGGCCGAAAAACACCCCAAGATGGAGGAGAAGAGGCTCGACCGGCCAGACTGCAAGCGCGCCATAGGCGCGGGACGCCGGCACGTCCTCAACTTGAAGGATCGTCTGGTGCTCTGTCTCTTCTACATCAAGACATATGCAACGCAGGAGGTAGTGGGAATGTTCTTCAAACTGTCGCAGGGGACCGTATCCAACACGGTTAGCAACATGTCCTTGGTCATCAAGGACAGTCTGCCCACGCCTAAGAAGATCTACGCGAAGGTCGGGAGGATCAAGACTATTGGGGAGCTCGAGAAGATGTTCCGGGGTCTGACGTGCCTGACTGACGCCTCGGAGCAGTCCATCCAGAAGCCGAAGCGCAGGGACATGGAAAAGTCACACTACTCCGGCAAGGCGCATACCCACACCGCAAAGGTGCAGTACACCATGAACTGCGACGGGCTGATAGTGCACAAGACTGCGCACTCGCCCGGGAGCGTAAACGACATCACCACCTTCAAGAAGAAGCATCCGTCATTTCCGGAAATCTGTTCTCCCGATGGAGACAACAGCGTGTCCGTGAGGTTGCGCAATCTCATGGACAAGGGGTGCATGGGCCCAGAAGATCGAAAACGGCACAAGGACGATCCTTCCCATGCGCAAGCGTCCGGGAAAAAAGCTCAGCGAGGAGGAAAAGTCATACAACAACTGTCACTCCTCCATACGAATCTACGTCGAGAACGGCATACGCAGGATCAAGGTGTTCCGCGTCATGGGCGACAAGTACAGTAACCCGCTCAAAAAGTACGACATGATAAACTCCATAGTCTGCGGGCTGGTCAACCTGCGAATCCTGGCAAAAATGGCGGCGTCAGCCTGACCGGCAACATCGTGTAACTGCGGAAGGGCACGGACTGAATCTAATTGTTAATTTCTTCTCGGGGGCGACATAACGATAGATGGTACGCACTGTCCGGTCCAGCGCCCGTCAGAAAAGACTGTCAGGCGCGTGAGGCACTCTGGAAAGAAGAAACGGTTCACCAACGACAACAGCACCAACGTCTGCATCAACTACGGGGGGCAATAATCGCAATATCCAAGAGTGTGATGGGATCCACGCACGACATTACGCTACTCAAGGAGAGTCCCATGCCGTTTGGCAAGTGGACTGAATCCATGAAAGACGCCTCCACTCCAGAGGAGGACAGGATCTGCTACTGGGCAGATAAGGGCTACCAGGCAATGGCCAAAGAGCTGCCCTGCACCACCACCACCATGACTCCCTACAAAAGATCAAAAGAACACCCCACACTGACGGCCGAACCAAAGGGGCATAATTGCAAGGTCAGCACTACCAGGATGCCAGTAGAGCATGCCATCGGGAGGCTTAAGAGATACGATCGTCTTGTGGATCCGTACGACGGGACCATAAGCGAGTTCAACGACAAGTTCAACGTGATCACGGATCTTGCCAACTTGGACCTACTCTGAGACAAGATAGCCGGGGTCCGCTGCCACAGAGCAGATGGGAGACAGTCATTGATTGAAACATGTCTGTCTCACCTGCAGGCAGCTCTGCGTTCTGACTGGATTCGGGCATGATGTTGTGGTGCAAGGATGGTGCGCATGAATTATTACAAATCCATACAAAATGGGTTCAACACAGCGCATCCAGATGAAAAATTAAGCCATAAAATGTACAATAATTCAGGCGTGCTGCCTAGGATTAAAAATTATTGTGGGAACACGCATATCTTCTATCATAGGAAACTAATCCATCATGGGCAGTATGGTGGGACATGTTGGCATGGCTGCACACACATGTTAAACTACGGTACAGTAGCCAGTAAAGTATTGTCAACTGGCGCAAAAGTTGGTGCTAGCACTGGTGCATCATTTATGTCCAACAAAAGGATTGCAGTCCCAGAGTGTCCAAGATGGGTGGAAGGCAAGCTTATTGAAAAAGTAATATGGAGCAACAATGTAGTAATGATGAAAGATATAGGTGATATGAGATAATAACAATACTGGCAGGAGGTACGGGTTCAGTAAAGCTGGTCAGGGGGCTTGCAGCGCAAAAGTCCGAGATCAACATAATAAGCAATGTTGGAGACAACTATTGGCTCTATGGCATGTACATATGCCCCGATATAGACACCATCATCTACGGGCTGGCCGACCTGCTTGATCATGAGAGGGGGTGGGGCATCAAAAAGGACACCTTTAACTTTTTACGACAGATGGAGATATTCGGCGAGGAAGCATGGTTTAGGATAGGAGACAGGGATGCTGCAATGCACCTAATCAGGACAAACATGTTAAAGAACGGCAAGAACCTCACTGAGATCATAAAATGGATGTGTGAAAAGTTTGCAGTAAGCGCAAATATCATACCTGTCACAGACAACAATGTGGAGACCAGAATAATAACCGACAAGGGGGAGTTGCACCTGCAAGAGTACTGGGTAAAGCACCGTGGAAGGGATCCTGTCGAGGGAATCCAGTACATAGGGGCCGACAAGGCGCGGCCAAACCCAGAAGCAGTAAACGCCATACATGATGCAGAGAGGGTAATCTTGGCACCCGGCAACCCGCTGACATCTATAGGCCCGATGCTTCAGATCAAAGGCATAAGAAAAGAACTGTCAAAGAAAAAGAAAAAGGTGGTGTCAATTAGTCCATTCATAGGCGATAAAGCAATCAGCGGGCCTGCTGCCAAATACATGAAAGCAGCAGGCATTGAAACCAATGCGTACGGACTAGCAAAGATGTATTCGGATGTATGCTCCAACATCGTAATTGACAGCAAGGACAGGTTGTTGACAAAAAAGATCCAAAACTTAGACATGAAAGTCTTTGAGACAAAGATCATGATGAAGAACAAAGCGGCAGAAGAGAGATTAGCAAACTTTATCCTAAAACAAGTGCATTTGTGATTTGAGAATAGCAGTAACCATACCAGTAAAGACATTCAGTAAGGCAAAGACGCGCATGGGCCTTGCTCCTGCACAGACAGAGGATCTGTGTAAGTTTATGCTAGAAAAGATCCTGCACACCATATCAATATCACCACGCATAGAAGAGACCATCATGGTCACCAGAGACAAGGATGCCATCAGAATAGGAGAAGAGTTTGGCGCCACCATCGTGGTGGATCATGTGGAGCGCGGAGTCAATAATGCAGTATCACTTGCCGACAAATACCTGCTAGAGAAGGGATTTGACGCGTCGATAGTACTGCCCCAGGACATCCCATGCATCAGAACCCAAGACATTGACTTTATGCTAAACTACATAGCCCCGCCCAACTTTGCAATCATCGTGCCATCAAGAAAGTTTGACGGTACAAACGCCCTTGTAAGGATGCCGATTGATCTGATGGGGACACATTACGATGTGGGTGTTGATTGTAATGGCAACCATAATGATAATAATGATGATGGTAGTGTTGATGGCATCAACTGTATTGATGGTGATGAGCACATCCGTCACCACAACAAGGGTATCAGTAATGAACGAACCAGGAATGTAAACGATAGCCACAGTAGTAACAACAACAACAGTTACAGAATGCACATGGCAGCGGCCAAAGAATGTACATCAAATGCAGCAATGGTTTTTGTAAAGAGGATTATGTGGGACATTGACGACATGGGTGATCTAAGATTCTTGATGCAGCATGGACATGAAGATCCAAGTATTGCAGAAAGGATTGTAGATATTGTAGGAGACATACCACAAGATGTAGGCCATGTGTAGGCATCAAATGGTAGATAGCCAATCAGATTGATTGAAAACCAACAAACTAGTCTGTTTCCTAATTAGCCAAGAATCCTATGCTCACATCACTACGACTCTGATCCGTCGTATCTGATCTTAACTCATCTTTACTGCATGTTCAACTTTGTTTCCTAATTCTGCCCGTGGGCACCTGACCCTATGGACACGCGGCGGTGCAGGCTCTAATTTGATCAATAAAATCTAACCAAACGGACAAGAAATATTCATACATGTCTTGAAATGTATATGACGAAAGATAGGTATGATGAATACAACATTAGTGTACCTATACAGACGCCAATGTGGGTTAGTAATGCCGATATTTAATAATCATGATCCGGTTTTTTTCTCAGATGCGTGCCGCAGTGTGGTGGGGCGGCTCGCCCGGAGGTGAGGCAATAGCGGAGGGTGCTGCCTGTGAGCTTGGTCCGGAGTGGTGCGGCCGGCAAGACTGACAACGAAAAGTACGTCAGGCGCGGCGCAGACTTGGTCATAGAACATGATCCGGAGTGGGAGGACGAAGTGAGGCGCGCAAACGAGGGCAAGGTGGGCACCCCGTACATGTACGCAGACACGTTCGTAATGATGGCCGCCGGCCTCAGGGTTGCGCTAGGGGTCCGGTACAGGCAGCTCCAGGGAATGGTCGGGAGGATGGTGGGCGAATCCAACACCCCCGTATTCAGCCAGCTGTACAAGCGGATCAACAGGCTTGGCGCTGATATCAACCAGGATCCGGGCGGAGTGGTTACTGTATCGGACAAGAAGAGATCAAGAATATTGGCGCTTGACGCCAGTGGGCTCAAGCAGCACAACAGGGGCGAGTGGATGAGGGCCAAGTGGAAGGTGAGGCGCGGCTTTGTAAAGATGCACGTGCTGGTCGACACGGAGACCATGAAGATACTGGCCTTGGAGGTCACCGACGATTCCATGGGAGATTCGTCCATGTTCAGCCAGCTGCTCGGACAGGTTGTGGGCGCGGAGCGGCCCAAAGCCAGCGGCAACAACAGCAGCATCACGGAATACGAAAACCTTCTCGCGTCCGGTGTCCCGCCACTCGCGTCGATTTGTTCCGGCGCTTCCAGCGTCCGAGCCGCACCTGATTTACTTCTTGGTGACGCTGCATACGGCTCGAGGCAGAACATGGCCGCGTGTGCGCGGGCCGGGGTGACCCCGGGCATCATGCACAAAATCAACGCGACCGCACGCGGCAAGGGGTCAGGCGACGCGTGGGGAGCGTCCGTAAGGGACCAGCTGGGCGGAAGCCCCGACGCGACGCACCTAGACCTGATGGACAGAGAAGAGAAAAGAGAGAACCAGGCATACTGGAAGGCCCGGATAGGTTACGGTCACAGGTGGATCGTGGAGAGTGTGTTTTCAGCGTTCAAGCGCCTGTTCGGTGAGCACCTGATGGCCCTCAAGTGGGACAACATCATACAGGAGGTAAGGCTCAAGGTGGCATTGTACAACAGGTGGAGGGACGAGTCGATAGCATGGGAGGCAGGAAGCAGGATATCGTGACGGCATAATTACCATGCCACCGCCCGACGGAAGCACGACCGGCGTGTGCGAGGAGAATTAGGAAACAAAGTTCAACAAACGACAGACTTATAAGTAATGAATTAGTAAATGTTATATATTATTACAGAAGGGTTGTGAGAAAAAGATATGGTAAAGACAGCAAATCTAAAGGACAAGTGTCCAAGATGTGGACAGGGTACGCTGGTGACAGATGCTAACACGGGTGAGAACTTTTGTGGCAAGTGCGGGTATGTAATTATGGACAAGGTCGAAGAGTCTGGTCCCGAGTGGAGATCATTCTCAAACGAGGGTGAAAACAAGAGTAGGGCAGGAGTGCCCACATCACTTGCCATGCACGACATGGGACTGGCAACGGTGATAAATCCACAAAACAGGGATGCAACAGGAAAACCACTTACTGCCTCAATGAAGAGCACCATAGAGAGGCTCAGGACATGGGATAGTAGGAGTCAGGTTCACGAGCCTGTGGATAGAAATTTCAGACAGGCTTTCAGTGAGCTGGATAGGCTCAAGGACAAGCTGGCAGTAGGCGACGCCGTAATCGAGAAGGCTGCATACATATACAGAAAGGCACTTGAGAAGGGACTGGTCAGAGGCCGTTCGATCTCTGCATTGATTGCATCTGCCCTGTATGCTGCGTGTAGGGATACAGAGACTCCAAGGACGCTCAAGGATATTGGACAGGCAAGCAACATAAAACGCAAGGATATTGCCAGATGCTACCGCCTGCTGTTGCGAGAGCTGAATCTAAAGATGCCAGTGGTCGACTCTATCAAGTGTATCTCAAGAATTGCAAGTAAGGCAGGCCTCTCAGAAAAGACAAAGAGAAAGGCAACCAAGATACTACAGACTGCAGAAGAAAACAAGATCTCTGCAGGAAAGGATCCCATGGGGCTTGCGGCAGCTGCTCTCTATGTCGCATGCGTAACCAATGGAGAGAACAAGACACAAAGGGACGTGGCAGAGGCTGCAGGAGTTACAGAGGTAACTATCCGAAACAGGTACAAGGGACTCAAGATAGCACTAAACCTATAACTGTAAATCCACATATTGCTTATCACGCCATAGCGTCAAAAGATACATGGATTGGGTTTTTGTAACATGTGTGAATTCAATGTATTTTTGTGCACTAGACTTTCCATGATGTGGCATGTCCATTGTATGTGAGTTGTCATATCAGCTAGACTTGTACGTCCCGTATCTTATTTGGCTCGGTTGTACGACCTGACAGGCCTATGATCAACATCATGGCAACGCATAGCACTCCTGATACGAGCAGTAACAGTTCCACCAGCATCATCAAGGGATGGGCAAATGCATCATGGATGGGGATCATGTTGGATTGTGATATGAGGTTTGCGTACGAGAATACGAAATAGTTTGTAGCCCAGTGAATGAGTAGTGATGCTACAAAGCCATATCGAATATAGACCCATCCAAGAATCACACCAGCAATGGTGGCCTGAGCAAACTTTCCTTCACTCCAGGGGTCGCCAAGTGCAATGTGTGCAAATCCAAAAAAGATGCCAACAATACTTACCAGTATGATAGCCTTTGTGTAGCTGGCGCAGCCATTCTCTTGAGGCATGTCAATGAAGGGTTCATTGCTATCAACATCATTATCAACATCATTATCAACATCATTATCAACATCATTATCAACATCATTATCAGCAATACAACGTCGCACTTTTGCAGGTAACGAAAGCGACAGTGACGAAGATGGATGCCACATGCACTCAAAAAGGCGCCTCAGTGAGAATCTCTCAGAGTATAACATGAACAATGGAATTCCAATCAGCAGTATACGAAATGCAAACTCTTCGGTTACTGGCGCAAGAGTCACGTAAAAAAAGTGGATCAGATCATTGGTTGCGGGTGGCGCAACAATCTTGAACCCAAATAAGCCCTCCTGTACTGCATTGATGAGTGTTGATGCAAGTACCAGTATTGAGAACCATTTGATTATGCCCACCATATAGTTGCCAGATGAGATCAGATCATGTTTGCTTACAGAGATTATGCGCAGCAACGAGTCTAAAAACCCTCGTCGTGGACCAAGTGCCGCAATAACAAAGAGTATGGCATACAGCGCCCACAAGACGATAAAGATATCCCCTACACTGACATCCACAGGAGCGCGGTATATTGGGGTGTCTTGGAACAGATCCAGATGTGTCACAGGATATTCGTAGTTGATGTCGCCACCAATCTGACTTTCAAACACTACAAAGACGCCGACTGGAAAAGATACAACAAGCAGGCCAAACACCACGCTCAGTAGTGTTGCTACGGACATTCCAAGGATGCGTGTAGTCCTGTGAGAGTCTTGCAATGCCTAGTGCAGCTCTATGCTGTCTTTTGAGAAGCCTAGTGCAATCAGGGCATCCTTGATGGTATCGCGGTGATCGCCCTGTAAAAATACGTAACCTTCCTTTGCGGTTCCCCCACAGGCATACTTGTTTTTGAGTTCCTTGGCCACATTCTCCAAGTTGTTTAGTTTTGGATCCATACCCTCTATCATAGTACCCTTCTTCTTGAACCGCCTAGTCTCTAGTCTGATGATGATTTTGGTACTATCTTTGGCAAGCTCCCCACAAGCACACAAGTCTTCTGGAAGACCACAAGTATTACAAATTACTGCCATTCGTACAATGATAAGCCGATCAGCATACTATTAAGTTATTTGGACACATCTTGATGTCCTTGTAATAAACACAGTATGTATAATCCATTACCAAGCCAGTTTAAAATTATTCAAAAAATATGATATGTGTATCACTAGTCGATCCCAGACCATAATGCCATGTATGGTATAGCGATGGTCACAAGTCTATACTCATCTCAGATCTGCAAGAGGCATAGGATTGTCCTTACACACTGTTCTGCGTGACGCTAAAGTCTACCAAATGCTCAAAGGAGAATAAAAAATGCTTGTTAGTTCTATTGCAACAGGTTTTGGTACTTTATACGTGTGTAACAAAATTAACATGCGGGTAACACATCGCCATTATGAAGTGGAATTTGGGGCATTAGGGCCCACCGAACTTCCAACTACACCATCACAGTAAACACGAGCGGGTGGCAGAAACAACGCAGGGAGTTGTAGTTTTAATATTTTTGAGCATTTAGTGTTCTTTTGTCGACATGCATGTATTTTATTTCCTGGATAGAGTATATGCTATGGATCCCTCAAAGGTGGACTGGAACCATCCCAGCGTGAAATACCTTTTCAAGTGCTTTGAAGAGGCGACAAATGCTAGAGACAAAGAGAGTGAGCAGACGCGGGAGATGATGGAACAAGTGTTGGGGGAAAACAGGCAACTGCGCGAGGAGAATGAGGCGATGCACAAGGAAATTGAGCAGCTGCACAAGGAGAATGAGGCGATGCACAAGGAGAATGAGGCGATGCACAAGGAGCTCGAGCAGCTGCGCGGGGACAACAAGCAGGCAGTAGCCGGGAAGGAAAAAAAGCACGGCTCCGGACGCGGGCACAACCACAGAAGCTACAACGTGAGGGAGATGAAGGGGTATCCACAGATTAGGAGCGTCGACAAGAACGACGGCACGAAGCGGCCGTCGCATAGGATCCCACCCACCGTAAACGACATCAGGCAGGCCGACCAGACCAAGTGCCCCAACTGCGGCGCGGAGCTCTCGAAGCCCACCGGAGAATACGAGCGGCTGTCCGAGGACCTGATCGAGTTCAAGTGGACGGTCACCAAATGGTGTGTCTCAAGAAGGTTCTGCAGGGGCTGCAACAAGCAGGTTACCCCGTAGAGGAAATTAGTAATTAGAAAATTTTGACCTCCAAAGTAAAAAAAGCTCACATACCACTCGAAAAACGGGCATGTGGTATATGATGTATGGAGATATATCATGATTTGATCAAAAATGCCACGAGATTCAAAAGGGTCACGGGCATGACCATCGAGGAATTCGATTCTTTGTATACCGAGGTGGCCAAAAAACATCCCAAGATGGAGGAGAAGAGGCTCGACCGGCCAGACCGCAAGCGCGCCATAGGCGCGGGACGCCGGCACGTCCTCAACCTGAAGGATCGTCTGGTGCTCTGTCTCTTCTACATCAAGACATATGCCACGCAGGAGGTAGTGGGAATGTTCTTCAAACTGTCGCAGGGGACCGTATCCAACACGGTTAGCAACATGTCCTTGGTCATCAAGGACAGTCTGCCCACGCCCAAGAAGATCTACGCGAAGGTCGGAAGGATCAAGACTATTGGGGAGCTCGAGAAGATGTTCCGGGGTCTGACGTGCCTGACTGACGCCTCGGAGCAGCCCATCCAGAAGCCGAAGCGCAGGGACATGGAAAAGTCACACTACTCCGGCAAGGCACATACCCACACCGCAAAGGTGCAGTACACCATGAACTGCGACAGGCTGATAGTGCACAAAACTGCGCACTCGCCCGGGAGCGTAAACGACATCACCATCTTCAAGAAGAAGCACCCGTCATTTCCGGAAATCTGTTCTCCCGATGGAGACAACAGCGTGGCCGTGAGGCTGCGCAATCTCATGGACAAGGGGTACATGGGGGCCCAGAAGATCGAAAACGGCACAAGGGTGATCCTTCCCATACGCAAGCGCCCGGGAAAAAAGCTCAGCGAGGAGGAAAAGTCGTACAACAACTGTCACTCCTCCATACGAATTTACGTCGAGAACGGCATACGCAGGCTCAAGGTGTTCCGCATCATGGGCGACAAGTACCGTAACCCGCTCAAAAAGTACGACATAATAAACTCCATAGTCTGCGGGCTGGTAAACCTGCGAATCCTGGCAAAAATGGCGGCGTCAGCCTGACCGGCAATATCGTGTAACTGCGGAAGGGCACGGACTGAATCTAATTGTTAATTTCTTCTCGTACCTTGACGGCGTGCTTGCCGGGGAGCATTTCGGGACAAACATCATGGCCATGGTGATAACCATGAAGTGTTCTAACGTGTCATTTGGCAAGATCAGAGACATGCTCCACATGTTTTATGGTATCAGCATCTCCACGTCCACACTGAACCACTTTTGCGACGTGGTAGCCCGTGAGCTTGAACCGCTGTACGACAAGCTCAAAAAGGCGCTCAAAAGGTACAGGGAGATTTACGGCGACGAGACGAGCTGGTTTGTCAACGGCATACGCAGGTGGGTCTGGGTGTTTGTCAGCAGCATGTCAAGCATATTCGTCATAAACAAGTCAAGAGGCAGGACCGTACCCATGGATGTGCTGAAAGGATTCACAGGGATCATTGTGAGTGACTCGTGGGGCCCGTGGAACTACGTGGGTAGCAAGCACCAAAAGTGCCTGCTGCACTACTTGCGCGACATGTACAGGACACTCGAGAAGAACAAGAGCAAAAAGTTTGTCAGATTCTTCAGGACGTTGTATAAAATACTCAAGGATGCCATAGAGCCCAGAAAGACTGACTGCAGGGACTCTGCAGAGGATCAGAAACAGTCTGTGCAGAGGCTCAAGAGTAGGGTGCACCGGCTGATAAACAAGGACCATACGGACAAGGACTGCAAGAGATACGCAAAGCGCCTAAAGAGGGAGGTCGATTCACTCTTTACGTTCATAGAGCATGAGGGTGTGGACTATCACAACAACGTCAGCGAGCAGGCGCTGCGCAGGTTTGCAGAGGCCCGCAAGGTACTGTACGGGAGCAGGACAGAAAAGGGCGCCAAGAGGACTGCCGTGACCATGAGCATCCACGAGACATGCAAGAAGCGCGGCGTCAACTTTTACGAGTTTGTCCGCGACTATTTAGCCGGAAGGATAGACGACATTCCGAAGAAACGCACAACTCATGCCACAACTACCATCACAACCATGGCCGCCTGAGGCGGTTCGTGCAACATTTTATACATCTGCATCCACCACACCCACATCTGAGCCGTGGCGGCCGTCACGACTGCACGCGCATCGGGATTTGCCTTCTCTTGGTGAGCTGATTTTGGCCTCAAAAAACCACTTCATAATGGCGATGTGTTACACATGCGGCAAGAGCCGTCATGGTATAATGACTATTTACATGGACTAACTTTGTTTCCTAATTCTCCTCGCACACGCCGGCCGTGCTTCCGTCGGGCGGTGGCATGGTAATTATGCCGTCACGATATCCTGCTTCTTGCCTCCCATGCTATCGATTCGTCCCTCCACCTGTTGTACAATGCCACCTTGAGCCTTACCTCCTGTATGATGTTGTCCCACTTGAGGGCCATCAGGTGCTCACCGAACAGGCGCTTGAACGCTGAAAACACACTCTCCACGATCCACCTGTGGCCGTAACCTATCCGGGCCTTCCAGTATGCCTGGTTCTCTCTTTTCTCTTCTCTGTCCATCAGGTCTAGGCGCGTCGCGTCGGGGCTTCCGCCCATCTGGTCCCTTACGGACGCGCCCCACGCGTCGCCTGATCCCTTACTGCGTGCGGTCGCGTTGATTTTGTGCATGATGCCCGGGGTCACCCCGGCCCGCGCACACGCGGCCATGTTCTGCCTCGAACCATACGCGGCGTCACCAAGAAGTAAATCAGGTGCGGCTCGGACGCCGGAAGCGCCGGAACAAATCGACGCGAGTGGCGGGACACCGGACGCGAGAAGGTTTTCGTATTCCGTGATGCTGCTGTTGTTGCCGCTGGCTTTGGGCCGCTCCGCGCCCACAACCTGTCCGAGCAGCTTGCAGAACATGGACGAATCTCCCACGGAATCGTCGGTGACCTCCAAGGCCAGTATCTTCATGGTATCCGTGTCGACCAGCACGTGCATCTTTACAAAGCCGCGCCTCACCTTCCACTTGGCCCTCATCCACTCGCCCCTGTTGTGCTGCTTGAGCCCACTGGCGTCAAGCGCTAGTATCCTCGACCTCTTCTTGTCTGATACAGTAACCACGAGAAGAAATTAACAATTAGATTCAGTCCGTGCCCTTCCGCAGTTACACGATGTTGCCGGTCAGGCTGACGCCGCCATTTTTGCTAGGATTCGCAGGTTGACCAGCCCGCAGACTATGGAGTTTATCATGTCGTACTTTTTGAGCGGGTTACGGTACTTGTCGCCCATGATGCGGAACACCTTGATCCTGCGTATGCCGTTCTCGACGTAAATTCGTATGGAGGAGTGACAGTTGTTGTACGACTTTTCCTCCTCGTTGAGCTTTTTTCCCGGGCGCTTGCGTATGGGAAGGATCACCCTTGTGCCGTTTTCGATCTTCTGGGCCCCCATGTACCCCTTGTCCATGAGATTGCGCAGCCTCACGGCCACGCTGTTGTCTCCATCGGGAGAACAGATTTCCGGAAATGACGGGTGCTTCTTCTTGAAGATGGTGATGTCGTTTACGCTCCCGGGCGAGTGCGCAGTCTTGTGCACTATCAGCCCGTCGCAGTTCATGGTGTACTGCACCTTTGCGGTGTGGGTATGTGCCTTGCCGGAGTAGTGTGACTTTTCCATGTCCCTGCGCTTCGGCTTCTGGATGGGCTGCTCCGAGGCGTCAGTCAGGCACGTCAGACCCCGGAACATCTTCTCGAGCTCCCCAATAGTCTTGATCCTTCCGACCTTCGCGTAGATCTTCTTGGGCGTGGGCAGACTGTCCTTGATGACCAAGGACATGTTGCTAACCGTGTTGGATACGGTCCCCTGCGACAGTTTGAAGAACATTCCCACTACCTCCTGCGTGGCATATGTCTTGATGTAGAAGAGACAGAGCACCAGACGATCCTTCAGGTTGAGGACGTGCCGGCGTCCCGCGCCTATGGCGCGCTTGCAGTCTGGCCGGTCGAGCCTCTTCTCCTCCATCTTGGGATGTTTTTTGGCCACCTCGGTATACAAAGAATCGAATTCCTCGATGGTCATGCCCGTGACCCTTTTGAATCTCGTGGCATTTTTGATCAAATCATGATATATCTCCATATATCATATACCACATGCCCGTTTTTCGAGTGGTATGTGAGCTTTTTTTACTTTGGAGGTCAAAATTTTCTAATTACTAATTTCCTCTACGCCGCCCGGATCCTGGTTGATATCAGCGCCAAGCTTGCTGATCCGCTTGTACAGCTGGCTGAATACAGGAGTGTTGGATTCGCCCACCATCCTACCGACCATTCCCTGGAGCTGCCTGTACCGGACCCCTAGCGCGACCCTGATGCCGGCGGCCATCATTACGAGTGTGTCTGAGTACATGTACGGGGCGCCCACCTTGCCCTCATTTGCGCGCCTCACCTCGTCCTCCCACTCCGGATCATGTTCTATGACCAAGTCTGCGCCGCGCCTGACGTACTTTTCGTTGTCAGTCTTGCCGGCCGCACCACTCCGGACCAGGCTCACAGGCAGCACCCTCCACTATCGTCTCCCCTCCGGGCGAGCTGCGCCACCACACTGCGGTACGCATCTGAGAAAAAAACCGGTTCATGATTATTAAATACCGGCATCGCGAACCCACATTGGCGTCTGTATAGGTACACTAATGTTGTATTCATCATACCTATCTTTCGTCATATGCATTTCAAGACACGTATGAACATTTCTTGTCCGTTTGGTCAGATTTTATTGAGCAAATTAGAGCCTGCACCGCCGCGAGTCCATAGGGTCAGGTACCCACGGGCAGAATTAGGAAACAAAGTTCATGGACTGGGTTTTTTTGTACTGCCTACCTGCAGTGCACGTATGGATTCATCTGGCTTGCCTTCTGAGCGTACAAGCGGCACCATTACCCCGTTTGGTGGCCGTCGCCTCCAGAACTTTTCAAAACTATAATCAAACTTGTGGGTACGGATAAACGAATACACTGCACTGAGATGGGTGTTCTTGTCTGCGTATCGTATTGAATTATTCATGGTGCGTTTGAGCACGCTCCATACTTCCTCCACAGGATTGAGGTACGGGTGTCCCACAGGATACCATATTATTATGATATCACGCTTTTTGAAGAATTCTTTAGCCTCCGCAGAATCATGCCATGGTGCCCTGTCTAGGAATAATACCATCTTGCCTACTTTCTCATATACAGAATCAATATGCTCAAGAAAACTCTCAGTGTTTACCGTGCTGCAATGGTTAAAGAACGTCTTACCATCTGATGTCATGCTACACAACATGGAGAATCTGTGATGTCCTCCTGACCACGGCATGAATATCCGCAGTCCCACTTTTGCCCAGTATCTTACGGAAAGCATTGCGTCCTTAAAGTGGGACTCGTCCTGCGTGACTATCGTATATCCCTGATATATGTATAGTAAAATTTTTCGCAACATGTTGCGCCTCCAGTTTTCACGGATTTCATAGAGGTAGATTTTATGTGTATAGGAGATGTCTTTTTGTTGGAATTTCCCCAACTTTTGCAATAGCGTCTTATCTGGCGCATGCTTAGTCGAACTTTGGATATTTTTTCAAGATAGTCACACAGCTCAAAAGATGTAAACGCCTTGTTATCACACCACGATTTTGCCTTGTCTAATAGTTTCTTGTCTATCTTTGTTGGACGTCCCCTTCTTGGCCTGTCTGAGAGTGCTTTGTGTATTGCATCGGGTGAATCCCCACACTCAGACAGTCTGTTATTCCACAGAGAAATGGTGCGTCTATTACAAGAGAATTTAGAGGCAGCAGAAGTGATGTGTATGCTGTTCAAAAATACGATAAGCATATCGAGTCTGCGCATAACCAGCCTTGATTTTTCTGTTTTGCGCATTTGACATAACAGCTCGACATTTGGTATACACTATACAAAGCGGAACAAATTTTTGACTTTTCCTATTGGTATAGGCATGCGAAGCATGCCGCGCCGGATATGATGTGTTTTGAGTTGCTAAAAACAGACAAAACGATGGGTTTGATCATCATGTGACTTTGCTGTCCACTCATCATGACAACCAGATTCATTACATAATGTTGAATTAGAATTCACACCAAGGAATTTTTTGTGTATGGACTTATGACCGGCGCTATAGAGATGTTGTGAATGGACATGCATGATGGTGAAAGTAGAACTACCTGCATGCACACAACTGATTTGGAGATAGATGTGAGGGTCTGGCAAATATTACTTTAATATCATCATCATCATGATGCCAATAACACAATGCTCACATGACAGGATTGGTCAATCACTATCAGCGTTTCTTTATCTTTTCTAATGCATCCAGCAATGAGTTTAGTGAATTAAGAATGTCTTGTTGTCGTTTGTGATCCGTTTCCTTTTCCAGCTCCTTTGAGAGTGACTGTACCTTCTTGTCCAGCACATCCTTGAGTAGTTCTTTTGAATTAGGAGGCACGGTTGTATTTTGTGGTATGTCTGTCCGCTTTTTGGGTTCGCGTCCACAATTCACACACAAGGCTTGGCCATCCTTGAGCACACGCACGCCTGTGCAATACGGGCATGGCTGACTAAGCAGCGTAGCGCCGCCCAACAACATATCTGCAGCCCGTCTTATGAGATCCTCTGCCATCAACATCCATCCAAACCATCTTACCTAAAAATCTGATTGTTCTACAGTCCTGCTCTTGGCAATCCCAATTACGCTAATGGGATACTGATGACAATCAACAAAGTTTTTATGTTAAAATCCTCGCCTTTGGATTATAATGAGTAGTAAAAAGAAGGCAGCGCCGCTCCCGGCATCAAGTGGGGGGCTCATGAGGTTCTTTGAGGATGAGACCAAGGGCTTCAAGATAGATCCAAAGATTGTGGTATCAATTCCAATTGGCTTAATTGTTGTTTCGTGGGCTATAGACAAATTCTTTGCTACGTGAAAACCATGGAAAAGTCGCCAGACAGTGTTTCAAACATACACAATAGGTTCTCCCTAACGCTGGTCAATCCAGCGTCGCACTATTTTTCACTGGTAATATCATTGGTGGTAGCAGCAGTCATTTCGCTTACCGCGCTGATGACATATTTGGTAGAACATACTGATCCCGCCGAGACATGGTATAGAACAATCATGGTTCTAGCGGTACTAGTGCTGACACAGCTGCTGGACACTAGATTTACCAAAAAGAAAGAGTATTCAAAGTCTCTGCATTCATCTCTGTTTGCAAATATGTTGTGGGCGGCCACGTTGCTGATGGGACTGCTCTCAAGCATGGTGCTGGCCAAGGAAGAGCTGTCACTGTTCTTTGTGACGTTTGGAATGCTGCTCTTTGCAAGTTTCAGAATAGGCATCTATACCACCACGCTGGGAGTCAGCATACATAAGGCATGGGCCATATGCTTGGTACAGCCGCTGGCAATGTTCTTGGTGCTTGTACCACAGGAGATGTGGATAGAGTTGCTCAGTGATCCCATAGCCCTGATGTATGGTACGCTGTTTATGATAATTGCAAGTGTGTGGTCTATCCTTACCGACAGGGCAGGAAGACCAGGCATGGAGAGCACGCACAGGACCATCCAAGCATATTTGGCGTCGCAGGGCAACGACTTTCAAGAGGCCGAAGAGATTATGGAACAGCGCTCAAACAAGGCACAGGTGGCCACTTCACAGATAAGGCTCTCATCACATGATGGCGACTCGGAGTTTAGGATGGTGCTACCAGAGATACATCCGGGACCGTACCATCCCGTGGGCGGCAGCAACATACCATATTTAATCTACAAAAACATGTCATCGTCGGCGATGGTAATGCATAGCATATCGGATCACGCCTTAAACCTGCCTTCAAGAAATGAGGTAGAGTATTATCTAAGAAGACTCGATGACAGCAAGGTCAAGGAGGAGGGCCTGCAGTGTACAGAGCCCGTGACAGTGCAGATAAACAAGGCAAGGGCGACAGGCCTGTTGTTTGGAAATAACCCTCTGCTGTTGCTATCACTGTCCCCCCACGGCATGGAGGACATTCCAAGTTACATAAAGACCGAGATTGAGCAGTATGCAACGAACCGCAACTACTCCAAGGCCATGATCGTAGACTGCCACAACGCCATGGGAAAAGAGATCTCAAGGGAGGATGGGGAGGACATGCTAAAGGCGGCAAAGTCATGCCTAGACACCCTGATTACAAAGGGGAGTTATCCAATAGAGTTTGGTTATGCAAATTCAGACAACATGGACGTGTGGACCGAGGATCTGGGAATGGGAGGACTAGGAATGCTGTGCCTTGAGATCAACTCTAAAAAGTACTTTCTGGGATGGGCCGATGCCAACAACATGGAGAATGGTGTAAGGGAGAAGATAATAGATAATTTTGCAAAGAGGGACTGCCATCTATTGGAGATATGCACGTCCGATACCCACTATGCCCCCGTCAAGGCAAGAAACAGGAATGGATACTACCAGTTGGGACTCATCACCGGCGCCGACAAGCTCTCAAAGTGGTTTTTGTATATTGCAAGGGCAGCCGAGTCACGCACCATGTCTGCAAAGTTTGAGATTCTAGAAAACATTGCAGATGTGATGGTAATGGGCCAGGGCATATATGCAGACTATTCCAAGGCACTTGACAACTCTCTAAAGATAACAAAGTGTTTTGTGGTTGGCGGGGTGACACTATTTGCAACTAGCCTGTTTCTATAGTCTTCATCTGTTCTATGTTGCCATAAAGATCTTCAATGAATGACGAAAACTGGAAGATTGGTACTATGGGAACATTGTCAATAAAGCCCACCTTGTCATGGTATAGTGTGACTATGACAGGTACTGCAATGGCGCCTGGCGTCTTTGCAACATAGTGCTTGGCTCTCTCTACCTGCTTGTTGACGGCCTTTGTCAATGATGACGTGGGGTACCTCTTCCAGTGCTTGCAGTCGATCAGGATGGCTATGCCTAACCTTATGGCCACTATGTCAATCTCCATCCTAGGCTTTGTGAGGATCAAATTCTTAATCACTGCAAAGCCCTGCGAGGATAGTATCTCGGCCGTCAGCCCCTCAAAGTTCTTCCAGTCCAAGGCATCTGCAATGCCATCAATTGCAAATCCTTTTTCAAGTAGTGCAATGGCCACCCTTAGACGGTCGCTGTTTTGGAAATAGTACAGGGTACCATTAGTGTCATGTGTAGAGGCATCATCATCATAATTGCTTGGAACGGTATCATTGTTGTTGTTGTTTTTGGGTGTCGTTGTTATACTGCCCCTGTGATCATCAGCAGTGGAAGGAATATCATTGCCTGCATGTATGTCAATGTGTTGATCTACATCATTACTGCCGTCCTGCATGCTGCCTATACCGCATGCAACAAACTCGTTAAGGATCTTTTTGGAGTCCTCTGTGCTGATGCCCGTGACAATCTCAAAGTCGTATACGGAGACGCCCCCAGGAATCATGCCATGAAGTCCCGCAAGCATGTTGTGGTGGATATTCAACTGCGCACCATGAATGTATAAGTGATATAGGTTTTATTGCATTGGTGGCGGATTCCATTACATGCAAAGGCTGCCATCTATGACCATGTCAACGATGCTGTTTGGTACCATGCTGTTGGTACTGATGTTTGTGTCAGTATCATCGGAGATGTCATCGGAGATGTCATCGCATGCGCCATTGCTGCAGGTCAGAATAGCAGAAGCAACAGAAGAGAGTAGTGAAGGTACAAAAGAGATGGTGGGCCAGAGTGCAGTGGATGGCCACAAACAGGGGCCTGCTACAGGCTCGGATTATTTTGACGCCATAAAATTTATCCAGTATCTTGACGAAAATACCGCACTCGAAGAGGTGCGTAATGGAAACTTAGACATATACTACTATAAGATCCCCTCGGACAGGCTTGAAGGCATCCAGGCAAGGGAAGGGCTGCAGGTGTTTGATTCGGCAGGAGGATCATACAGCATACTTGCCAATCCTGCAGAGTCTGACAGATTCAACCCGTTCTCATACAGGGAGATTAGGTTTGCCCTAAACTACCTGGTGGACAGGGGGCTGATTGTAAACGAGCTGATGGGGGGGTATGGATACCCCATCACGTCATATTATGGTCCCTCAGATCCAGAGTATCTCACGGTCATAGAACAGTTAGAGGAGTATGGGTTTGTGTATAATCCTGCACTAGCAGAGAGGATCATCTCAAAGGCCATGACAGACAAGGTAGGCGCCATCAAGATGGACGGGGTATGGCATGTGAGAGGCGAGCCGGTAAAGATTACAATATTTATCAGGAGTGATGATCCCGTCAGAAAATCGATAGGCGAGATACTGGCATCTGACCTCAAGGAGATGGGGTTTGTCATAAGCAAGGACTTTGGGGATCTCAACAAGGCATTTGTGGTGGTGTATGGGTCTGATCCCGCCGACATGAGATGGAATCTGTATACGGAAGGGTGGGGCCGCTCTGCGTTTGTCAGGTATGACTCTACGGGGCTAGGCCAGATGTACGCACCATGGTTCTCCAGCATGCCGGGGTTTAATGACCCAACATATTGGAACTATCAAAACGATCTGCTAGACGAGCTGACACAGAGAATCTATACGGGAAATTTTACAACACAGCAAGAGAGAGCATCATTGATCCGAGAGGCTGTAAAGGAAGGCGTCAATGAGGCAGTCAGGGTGTTCTTGGCAAGCAATGTTGATCAGTATGTGGCACACGAGGACATAGAGGGAATAGTCAACGACCTGGGGGCAGGTGTGCCAAGCAGGTTCACCCCTATCAATGCCAAGGGACAGGACAGCGAGCTTGTCATAGGGGTCAAGCAAATCTATCAGGGGGCATGGAATCCCGTAATGGGACTGGCTGACAGTTATAGCAGGCACATCTGGGGAGCGGTGGCGGACCCAGGAGTCTTCAAGCATCCGTTTACTGGCGAGACATTTCCGGTAAGGACCGACTGGCAGATACATACGGCAGGACCCAATGATACCATAAGTTTGTCACCAGAGGCCGTCACATGGAACCCATACTCGCAAGAGTGGGATGGTGTGCCAGACAATGCCACGGCCACAAGCAGGGTGACATTTGATCTCGTGTTTGGAAGATGGCACAATGGACAGATGATGGACATCAATGACATTATGTATTCGCTGTACTTTGTGATGGAGTGGGGGACGCGGACAGACGAATCTGACAAGACGTTTGATACAGAATTTACTCCAAGAGCGGCGCAGAGCATCCAGAGCATAAAGGGGGTCAATATCATAGACGAGGACACCATAGAGGTCTATGTGGATTATTGGCATTTTGATCAGGGAGAGATTGCAGAGTGGGCATCCATGTGGAGTCAGGTGCCGTGGGAGATTACGGCAGCCATGGAGGGCGCAGTGGTTGATGGCAAGGTCGCATTCTCAAGATCCGGAGCCACCGCCAAGAACGTAAACTGGCTGTCATTGATAGTGCCAAATGATGCGCAGATCATCAGACAGTATCTGCAAGAGTTTAAAGAGTCAGAATACGTTCCAGTCCCTCTGCAAAATATGCCCCTGCCTCCAGACGTGGATGTACCACCACATACGGACGATATCCAAGACTCTGTGAGTGGAGGGCCTGACAACGGCAGGTATTACACGGACAGGTATGATGCAACCATGGACTGGATAGATGCAAATGCCCATGCAGTGATTAGTAATGGACCATTCTACCTAAAGTCATACTCACCAGAGGCGCGTACCATCACACTTGGCGCGTTTAGTCATGTGGGAATGGCAGAGGACAACCAGGATTCCCCCATGCAAGAGTGGAGTACTGACACACCAGACTTGTCTGGCGCGGTTGGTAGTGACGGCGACTGGGACGGTACTACATACCCATTTGGAAGGGAGATGTGGTCAGGGTTTGGAAGTGTGGAATTTCCGGTGATCACCAGGGTAGACATGGAGGATCATGTACAGAGAGGAGAGCAGATGCAGATAGCAGTGCATACGGATTATTCTAACAGGATACTATACTTTCTGGCAGGCAGTGATGGAAGCATAGTTACATCAGACATACTCGACATACAAAGGGATGGCGACGGGGGAGTCGCGCTCATAACAATGTCTGCTGATGCCACCAGCGAGCTAGGTACTGGAGCAAGCACCATCAAGATATTTGCGGTATCAGATACAGTGCTAAAGCCCGACATGTACGTGTCTAGCTTTTTTGTTGCAGACACCGATGCCCCCATACAGGCAGCTGCACCAGATACCACTGAGCCGCAGAAAGATGATCCCACATGGTACATGGTGTTGATAGTATCTGGCATAGTGGTTGTGGGCATGATAATCTACCTCAGCAAGAGGAGAAAGTAATGGCAATGATGATAACAATGATGACAACTAGAGGACATGTATGTCAGACGTGTAGCAAACCAAACACACACACAAATAACACAATCACAACAGGTTATAGTCGCGCAAGATTTGTTGTATCTGCCCCTCATCGTTTAATTTGGAATAGTCATAAAGTAGGTTTCTGTTTAGATCGTAAAAGGTATGGCCCCACTTGAACCTCTCAAGCAGTTGTCGTGCTTGTCCTTCAAAACCCATTATGAACAGCGCCGCAGATATTGCCTCTGCCGTGGTAAGCTTGTCCAGCTTTGCATAGTTTATCGGGTTGCCAGCAAGCAGGGGGGGCAATCGTCTCTTGAACCCGCCAAGCCTCCCAAAGAGGTTTCTGTCTGCAAGATTCCATGAACAGTCCACGCCAACCACTGTACGAACAGAGGATCTCTCCTTTGGTAGTAGAAACCTATTAGAGAAGGGCGATAGTACCAGTCCACTAGGGCTCGGTCTGCTGACACTCTTGGCAAGCCCCAGGCGGACCATCCGCGCAGCAGTACATTTTTTCGGATCGTCCTGATAATACATCAGTACCTGTAACCTCATGAACCTATTTTGTATGGGCGGTATTTTGTACTTGTCTCATGTATGGTGGAGGGGCGTGTATGGATGGTACGACTACGACATGGCAGGGTAATATGGCAGGATAGAATAGTACTGACAGATGGCTGCATGATGCAATGGATGACTTTACACATATACAAACAGCGGTGTGTGTGTGAGCCTCTCAAGATCAAATTCCAGTCAACAGTTGCGTGTCTTGCCAACCCACACCCGTGCAATCATCACAGATGTCCGTCACAAAAGGGATGGCAGGGATTTGTATACATGCAAACAAGCACATGGCTTGCTACCAGTCATGCTGCGGTACAATACTATTTACGCTAGATCACATCCGAAACAATGAGTCATGGCAGTCGCCGCACAAGAGCACCACAGAACACGCTGCTTGTACAGGCAGCACATCACATCACACCCAGCAGATGCCAGAAGTGGTTATGATACAAGTGCGCCCTTGTTTGGCGCCATACTTGGCAGGAGGCGCCAAATATGATGAACATGCCTGACATCAATGTAATCAAGGACAACGTCACGGCTTGTACAAGATGTGATTTATGCAAGACGAGAACAAACGCAGTGCCAGGCAAAGGAGATGCCCATGCTGACGTGATGTTTGTAGGTGAAGCACCAGGGAGAAATGAGGACAGAGCAGGGGAGCCGTTCGTGGGTGCGGCAGGAAGCAGGCTCTCGGCGGCCCTAAAGAATGCAGGCATATCTAGGGATCATGTGTATATAACCAATGTTGTAAAATGCAGGCCTCCGGACAACAGGGTACCAAATGCAGGCGAGAGAGATGCCTGCAGGCAGTATCTGGACCAGGAAATTGTGGTGATCAAACCAAGGATCATATGCATTCTTGGCAACACGGCATTTGGCTCCATACTGGGAGGAACAAACATTACAAAGTTCAGGGGAAAGACAGTGCGCAGGGGAAGTCTTGTATACTTTTTGACCATCCATCCCGCTGCCACAATCTACAACAGTGATCTGATAAGTGTGTTGGAGTGCGACATGCAAAAGCTGTTTAGTATTGTGGACGAGCTAAAAACCAATAAGGAGATCAAGGCAGACATTGAGTATGACCCAGACCAGCCCCTTCCCGGCCCCCATCCCTAGAGGGTTTTATCTGCGTGACACAAGTACGGTGGCAAGGGAACTTTTGGGGAAAAGAATAGTGCGCAAGACCGCCGGAAGGCGGCGCATGTCGGGAATCATAACAGAGACTGAGGCATACGGGCATGCAGATGATCCCGCAAGTCATGCCTTCAACGGCGCCACAAAGAGAAACAGGGTGATGTTTGGAAAGGTTGGAATCGCATACATCTACTTTACCTATGGGATGCACTACTGCTTCAATGTGGTGGCAAAGCATCCTGAAACACAGGCAGGGGCCGTCCTAATACGTGGCATAGAGCCAGAGTATGGAATAGAGATTATGCAAAAGAACCGTGCCAGTGTACGCGCGAACGATCTTACCAACGGCCCTGCAAAACTTGCACAGGCCATGCAAATCACTAAAGAGCAGTATGGAGTTGATCTGACATTAAAGGGATCAGAGATATTCATAACAGAGGGTTCTGGAGGCAGTAACAAAGAGATTACTACGTCTGCCAGAGTAGGGATAAGAAAGGCAATTGAAAAGCCTTGGAACTTTAAGATGGAGTAATTACGGTGTGGTAGTGGTAGTGGTAGTAACTAGTCGTCTCTGTCTTTTCTGTTCCTGTTGTTGTTTGTGTTTTTGTTTATGTCATGGCCATTGTCGTCCTCATCATCATCGTGTAAACCTGCGCGTCTGTCCTTGTCAAAATAGGCATCATCATAGTTACAGCCACTTGCATGGACATTGTTGTCACCACTACTATAACCGTCATGTATGTCAACACCCTCAGATCTATCCACATCCTTTTTCTGTTCTTCATCACTATCATCTAGAGTCCATGGCGCAAACCGTCCAAGTATCCTAGTCCAATCAAGCCTAAGCAGCATGATTACAATTACAGTCATGGCCGCCCCAAATGTGATAATTCCAATGTAGATGGGCGTGGCATTATCTATGTTTTCAAGTATGGGCTCAATCAAAGAGAGGCCTGTGTAGTGGGATATGACTACTATAATGTAGCTTAGAACGATCTTTCCAGAAAGGGTTGCTATAAAGAATCTCCTTGGGTTGTATCTTGCCAACCCCAGTGGGACATATACCAGATCGTCAGGAATGGGAGTGGCGGCAGCAAAAAATGCCGCCGCCGCACCATACTTTTTTACCAACCGCTCAAACGGGAGCATCCTCTTCCTAGCCTTCGTGCCGATTATCTTTCTTCCCCCATAGCTGATGTAGAATATGATCTGCTTGGCCACTGTTGCGCTGACTGCAGAGAGCAGTGCAAGTACGTGCAGATCAAACTTGTCCCCCACAGACATCGTGGCCAAGAGCAGGAAACCCGGCAGTGGAACAAATGGAATGAGAGAACCAATAAAGTTAACCAGTGCTAGACTGAGATAACCAACCTCAGGTGCAAATGGAAATAGATCTGCAAAATCCACAGATGAAAATACCACAAGGCGTTATTTAATGATCGTATGGTTTGGTATACAGTATTGTGCAACATACACATACAATTTACCACACGCTTGCCATAATGGTAGCACCCCACACAACAACACAATTGATCAAGTGGATCTTGGTGCAAATGCAAGATATTTTCTTTGTTATGCATCATTAAAGGCGCTTTGAGATGGGATGTCTTGCCCACCCTACCAAGACACCATCCAACACGGACAACATTGTTTTCTGTTGGTGCCCCACTATGTTTTTGTTTTGTGTACTTGACTGCTTGTTATTGTGATCCGGCGTGTCTTGCATTACATGTATTGACAGTATTGTTTGGAGGCATTTAGAGATACAAGCAGTACGCTGGTATGCACAGCGATTCCTGCCATCATCACTTTGTGTTTCGTCTAGGCCTATTCCAGTATGGCGACTGACATTTTGGGCATTTGATAGGAAGTTGGAGGGGATCAGATTCATCAGCAACAAGCCGTGGTGTCCAGCGATAGTTACATCTCTCGCATTCATACCCCATGACACTGATTATTGCCAATGTGTATAGTTGAACTAACATACATTAAAGTACATTGTTCAAAGTATATCTTAAATAGCGTCGAGCCTATACATAATCACAGAAACAGGCCAAGGCCGGACCAACAATGATGTGGCTACATTGATCACAACGGCGTTCTAGGATCTGGAATGCCTGATAACAAAGTACAGATGGTAATACGTGCAAAAGCAACGAACACCAACCCACCATGTAATACCCAGATCCATATGTGGGAATGTCATGGATGGGAGGTAGTGTAGGCCCGCCGGTAATATGCCCAAGGCACAAACTTGATGGGTCACACAAAAACTGCACTACAAGTGTATAGAGGGGAGAAAAATACTCTAGGCCAACTCTTCCTTTCAGCCATGTTGCAAAGAACCGCTGTTATCCGTATCATTCATGCCAGATACAGCCTTGACCAGGATCAGATGGCATACATGCACAAAACCTGTGCAGATATCATTTGTTGGGCGTATGTCTTTTTTACAATCAAACCACGATGGTTGGCATCAAACCCCGTGCCTAGATGCAGGCATAGTTGATGGTTTTGAACACACCCCATCTTGTCTTGTGTGGGCCACATCTTTGGAAGGTGTGCAGTGGTGATTGGTATATTTTGAAGACACGGGGCAAGGTTCAATCTTGGCCTCTGTTGTACAGCCACATATCAAACCAGGCCATGGTCTCTTTTGTTGACAACTGCAACTATTCTGACAGGGGTCGGGAATGAATAGATGTATGTATCGTTTATGTCACGTGTGGTGGGCGCTGGAAAGACAGGAAACAGTCATGAATCATTAAAATAATACACACATGACAATACATCTACAAATGTCAAAAAAAGCACATGAAAAGATTTGTGATGAAGTGATTGCCATAAGTCCGGTCATCAGGTTTGTAGGCGTGATAGGTAATGCAGGCAATCTGATTGCATACCAGAGGAGACAGGGGCTGGTGCCGCTGCTTAATGCCAAGAACACACAATATCAATTCTCACACATAGCAATGAAGACAGATCTAGAGGGATTCTTTGACAAGAGCCTAGGCAAGATTGAGTTTGTGTGGGAGGAGAGAAAAAAGATTCAGACCATATCCTTTGCCATCAAGGAGTCAAGGGTATGGATATCAGTAGACAAAAAGGTGATTAGGACCGAGATATTGAGGATTATAGATTCGTGCCTTCCCATTGTTAAAAAATACTCAAAATAGCAATGATGCACCAACAGTGCTGATACCAATGATAATGTCGCAACATAATAGTAATTTAGGTAATACATGATGACGGGGTTTTGCAGATGCCAAACATCCCAAGCATATCCGAATCACAATCCGCACAGGAGTGGGCATATCATGTATGGAAACTAATCTAGTTGTAACACATCGCCATTATGAAGTGGAATTTGGAGCATTAGGGCCCACCGAACTTCCAACTACACCATCACAGTAAACACGAGCGGGTGGCAGAAACAACGCAGAGAGTTGTAGTTAATGTTTTTGAGCATTTGGTGTTCTTTTGTAGACATGTATGTATTTTATTTCCTGGATAGAGTATATGCCATGGATCCCTCAAAGGTGGACTGGAACCATCCCAGCGTGAAATACCTTCTCAAGTGCTTTGAAGAGGCGACAAATGTCAGAGACAAAGAGAGTGAGCAGACGCGGGAGATGATGGAACGAGTGTTGGAGGAAAACAGGCAACTGCGCGAAGAGCTCGAGCAGCTGCGCGAGGAGAATGAGACGATGCACAAGGAGAATGAGACGATGCACAAGGAGAATGAGACGATGCACAAGGAGCTCGAGCAGCTGCGCGGGGACAACAAGCAGGTAGTAGCTGGAAAGGAAAAAAAGCACGGCTCCGGACGCGGGCACAACCACAGAAGCTACAACGTGAGGGAGATGAAGGGGTATCCACAGATTAGGAGCGTCGACAAGAACGACGGCACGAAGCGGCCGTCGCATAGGATCCCAGCCACCGTAAACGACATCAGGCAGGCCGACCAGACCAAGTGCCCCAACTGCGGCGCGGAGCTCTCGAAGCCCACCGGAGAATACGAGCGGCTGTCCGAGGACCTGATCGAGTTCAAGTGGACGGTCACCAAATGGTGTGTCTCAAGAAGGTTCTGCAGGGGCTGCAACAAGCAGGTCACCCCGTACCTTGACGGCGTGCTTGCAGGGGAGCATTTCGGGACAAACATCATGGCCATGGTGATAACCATGAAGTGTTCTAACGTGTCATTTGGCAAGATCAGAGACATGCTCCACATGTTTTATGGTATCAGCATCTCCACGTCCACACTGAACCACTTTTGCGACGTGGTAGCCCGTGAGCTTGAACCGCTGTACGACAAGCTCAAAAAGGCGCTCAAAAGGTACAGGGAGATTTACGGCGACGAGACGAGCTGGTTTGTCAACGGCATACGCAGGTGGGTCTGGGTGTTTGTCAGCAGCATGTCGAGCATATTCGTCATAGACAAATCAAGAGGCAGGACCGTACCCATGGATGTGCTGAAAGGATTCACAGGAACCATCGTGAGTGACTCGTGGGGCCCGTGGAACTACGTGGGTAGCAAGCACCAAAAGTGCCTGCTGCACTACTTGCGCGACATGTACAGGACACTCGAGAAGAACAAGAGCAAAAAGTTTGTCAGATTCTTCAGGACGTTGTATAAAATACTCAAGGATGCCATAGAGCCCAGAAAGACTGACTGCAGGGACTCTGCTGAGGATCAGAAACAGTCTGTGCAGAAGCTCAAGAGTAGGGTGCACCGGTTGATAAACAAGGACCATACGGACAAGGACTGCAAGAGATACGCAAAGCGCCTAAAGAGGGAGGTCGATTCACTCTTTACGTTCATAGAGCATGAGGGTGTGGACTATCACAACAACGTCAGCGAGCAGGCGCTGCGCAGGTTTGCAGAGGCCCGCAAGGTACTGTACGGGAGCAGGACAGAAAAGGGCGCCAAGAGGACTGCCGTGACCATGAGCATCCACGAGACATGCAAGAAGCGCGGCGTCAACTTTTACGAGTTTGTCCGCGACTATTTAGCCGGAAGGATAGACGACATTCCGAAAAAACGCATAGCTCATGCCACAACTACCATCACAACCATGGCCGCCTGAGGCGGTTCGTGCAACATTTTATGCATCTACATCCACCACACCCATATCTACATCCACCACACCCATATCTGAGCCGTGGCGACCGTCACGACTACACGCGCATCGAGATTTGCCTTCTCTTGGTGAGCTGATTTTGACCTCAAAAAACCACTTCATAATGGCGATGTGTTACATCTAGTTTACAATGTACCATACAATTCCAGAGTATAGAATCACTGCCAATTTGATCAAGTATGTCAGGTTGCTGCAGGCAGGAGTACAGATGTGTGTTATACACGTATGAAAAAAGACGACTCCCATCTGCCCCACATCAGATGGCATGGTAGAGTGGTTGAGAGTGTGTGTTGTGTGATGATGGCAGATCATGTGGCGCTGAGTCATACTCGTGAGAGTGTGAAGGCGTATGAACTTATGCAGATGTCAGGTATCGTGCTTGTTAGCAGGTGCAGTCGAGTCTTCAGTCATATCAGGGCCAGATGTAGCACCGTCTTCATACAACCAGCACCTGACATAACCCGTCGCTGTCTGTATCTTGGGGGGCACTTGCCTGCACTTGTCTACTGCAAGCGGGCACCTGTCTATGAACCTGCACTGAGTAGGCGCATCAAGCAGACTAGGAGGGGAACCCGTGATGTATGTTGGAGTGACGCTACCCGTAAGCGTGGGAATGGACTCCAAGAGGCCTCGCGTGTAGGGGTGTTTGGGGTTAGTATAGATCTCTTTTGAGGTTCCAAACTCCACTATCTGGCCCCCATACATTATGCCAATCTTGTCGGCAATCTCTGATAGTACCGCCATATCATGTGTGATCAGCATGATTAACATACCGTTGTTTTTGAGGGATTTTAACAGGTTTATGATCTGCGCTTGGATCAAGACGTCAAGCGCAGTAGTGGGTTCGTCGGCAATAACGAGAGTGGGTTTTAAAAGCAGGGCCATGGCTATGATTACTCTCTGCTTCATTCCGCCGCTTAGCTCATGGGGATACTTGTCTAGTACATTCCCATCAAGACTTACCGAGCGGACGGCATCAAGGATGGCTTGGTCATGGCAGTCGCGATACTCTTTGGGATCGTGCCGGCTTAGAATCTCCTCAAACTGTTGCCTGACGGTAAATACTGGGTCAAGGGAGTTCATGGCACCCTGAAAGATCATAGAGATACGCTTCCAACGATACTTTTCATCAAAGTCTGATTCTGACATATCTAGGATGGAGTTGTCTCCAAAGAGTATCCTGCCATGTATCTTGGCAGTGCCGGCGGTCCTGGTAAGCATCCTCATGATGGAGAGACCTAGCGTGCTCTTTCCACATGCACTCTCGCCTGCTATCCCCACAGACTCGTTGTCTTGTACAAGTAGATCCACATCATCGGCAGCATAGACAGACCCCGCATGAGATTGGTACTCTACACACAATCCATCAATCTCCAACACTACCATATCACTACCATGCTCTGCCAGAATTTTTGTCTTGTTGTTGTTGGATGTGGACAGATTGCACAAGCAGATACACAACAATTCAGTATGGTGTTTGTGGGATAGGGTAGGAGGATGGTGGTGCGTAGTGTTGTTGAATGCTTTTTGGAGGCCTAATTTTCAAAACACGCTGCAGACTAACGGATATAAACATCTTAACAAAAACCATAGTGTAGATTCAGATGAAGCTGCCAATTTGTGATGATGATGCGAAAAACGCTTGTCTCTGTCCTAGGTGTGAGGGAAAGATCAACGTAGGTGAAATTTGCCAGGCAGATGTGGACGCATCAGTAATACTTGCAGATGTTGCAAGATCCGACAGGCACGTCAGAAAGTTCACACTCTTCTCGTGCAGAGAGTTTGACGGGGACTATCTCTTGCTGCTTGCAAGGGATGATATTGCAGTGATCAGGCGCAGCCGCACGTTATACACTGCACTCCAAAACAAGTTTGGGTCTAGGATCTGGCTGGTGGAGGAAGGCCAATCCGACATGGGATTCATAGAGGACTTGTTCTTTCCTGTCAAGATACTGACCGTCAACACGGTTTGGGCTCCAGGAGGATGTAAAAAGGCAAGGGTGGTCATAACAGGCAAGTGGTCGCCAAAGTTTCCGGTAAGTATTGAAGGCGCGATAAAGGTGGTAAAGGGCGTGCTAAACCTAGACATTGAGATAGAGTTTGAGTATGGCAGGGTGAAGGTGTGGGAGAAGACGATATGAGATATCATACTATTATTATGGTATCCTGGATACCGGTCATGCAAGATAGTGATGGCATCATGGTGTGTGTCGCGCAACAAGCAGGGTGCAAGTTTGTTGGGTGACACACAAGATATTGCAAGTGTTGACCCCGCGCAGCACATGAGAAACCAGGTAGTATTGTGTGGCTGGATAGAAGATCTCAGAAAGATGGGCAAGATGACATTTATCACACTCCGTGACGTGACAGGAATCACCCAAGTCATAGTCAAGGGAGAACTAAATGACAGTCTAGGTGAGATTAACCGCCAAAGCGTTGTGAGGATTACCGGTGTTGTGCAGGAAACCAGAGCCAGGGACTTTGACTTTGAGGTGAGCGCCGAGATGATAGATGTGCTGGCAAAGGCAATCCATCCATTGCCGGTTGATCCCATAGGCAGGCTGGAGAGCAACATCGACACTAGGCTAAACCACAGGGCGCTAGACATGAGGAATCAAAGGACCGCGTCCATATTCAAGATCAGGCATGCGGTGTTGCAGTCGTTGCGCAGGACGCTTGTAGAAGACAGTGGGTTCATAGAGATTACAACCCCCAAGATCATCGGCAGTGCAAGTGAGGGTGGTGCAAACCTGTTCTCACTGGAGTACTTTGGCAAGACAGCTTATCTGGCCCAGAGTCCACAACTGTACAAGGAGCAGATGACCATAGGGCTGCAGAGGGTCTTTGAGATATCTAACTTTTACAGGGCGGAAAAATCCCATACTGGCAGGCACCTGACAGAGTTTACAAGTGTCGACATTGAGGCGGCGTTTATGGACTATGGTGATGTCATGAATGTCCTGGAGGAGTTGGTGGTAAAGACATACAAGGATGTGGCAGAGGGGCGCCGAGTAGAGCAGAAGGCTATAGGCCATGTGATAGAAGTACCACCATATCCATTTGAGAGGATCACACATGCACAGTGTGTGGAGGAGTTGTGTAAGGCGGGACAGGATGTCAAACCAGAGGATGACCTGCTTGACTCGCATCTGAGAATCATAGGAAAGAATCATCCGGGATTCTATTTTTTGACGGACTGGCCCACAAAGCTAAAGCCATTTTACATAAAGAGTAAAGATGATGATCCATCCCTATCGCGCTCATTTGACCTGCAGTATGGCCATCTGGAGCTCTCATCCGGAGGAACTAGGCTGCATGATCCAAGTATGCTACGTGACAGGTTGTGTGAGCAGGGGCTAGACCCCGCGCAGTTTGAAGATCACCTCAAGGCCTTTGACTGGGGCATGCCGCCACATTCCGGATGGGGGATGGGCCTAGACAGGCTGATGGCCGCAATGACGGGAATGGATAATGTGCGCGAGGTAGTGTTGTATCCTAGGGATCCCAACAGACTCTCTCCGTAAACTGCACAAATCCAAGACTGGTGTGTACGAGTCTTTACATGGTTCAGAATTAGTCATTGTATTGTGTACGTGGTACTTTTTTTTCAGGCAATAGTAGTGACACAGCATGCATTCAAACTTGGACAAGCCTGCAATGGTGTGTGGCGTAACTAGTTATGGTGGGGTACGAGTTGGTTGCAAGCTCTTGAGCGTACGTTGAGTCATTGGAATGGAAATAGCATTCCATAACAAGGCGTATTGCGCCTCATTAATGAGTAGTACGTGGTCAGGTTGTCTGGGAAGATTTTTTGATTCAGGTATGAATCTAAGGTCTTTTGATAGTATTGCGCATCATTCTGGGCACGACCTGACCACGTACAATGAGTAAAAGGTGTCACAAGATGAGCCACATTGGGTGGCGGTGCAGGCAACCACATCATGTCATGGAGAGGTGAACAAGATGGTATACATATGTCCACCATGTATTGGCATGTATGAACATGTGCTGATGAACACAATTACAAATAAAGGATGACCAATCTTGTTTTGACGTGCGGGTATGAAAAAATGCCAAATTTTTATTGTACAGCATGACACCACACCATAATGATAGAGAAGGATGATGCCAAAAAGGTGCTAGAGACATTAGGGAATAACCTGATCGGCGTATCGCATGATTCAAGCAGCTTTCAAAAGTTGCCAGACTCTTTCTGGGGATACTTTGCAAGGGGCCATGACAAAAAGGGAACGTTCGGTGTCATCATGACATACTCCGAGAATGGGAGTGATGTAGATGAGTTGATCAGCATGTATGAGCAATGGGTCAAAAAGAACAAGACTGCAGATATTCCAAACAATCCTAATAATGAGGGTGCGCTCAATGAGAGTCTAAAAAAAGAGTAGAGATAAATCCAAAGGAGGTCCATGCACGGTATTGCTAGAATGCGACTATTGTAGATCGCCGTTCGGAGACATTATATGCTATTTTTGTGACACTAGATGCTGCACATCATGTATGTCAGACGACAAGACACGCTGCAAGCAATGTCATACAAGCAGCTGCAAGCTGGGATGCAAGAAGCTGCTAAAAAAGAACAAGTGGATTGTAGTGTTTGTTGCCTTTTTGTGGCTTTATGCAGTGTTTCCAGACCCGTTCATGCCTAGGCTTGATCCCACATTCTATACAATTTCCATAGTAGCAGCCGTGCTGATTATAATACCAGTGGGGCCTGGAATGAATGGTGCTGGAATGAATGGTGCTGGAATGAATGGTGCTGGAATGAATGGTGCTGGGGTGTGAGTCAAATGATGGGAGTGCAAGACATGGAGACGCCACAAAGAGTCAAATATTACACACGAGGAGATCATGTATGACAAAAAGAATTAGTTGCGCAGATGTTGGCTCAGAATGTAAATGGTCGGCCAGAGCAGAGACCGAAGAGGATCTGATGGACATGGTAGCAGAGCACGTAAAGGAAGACCACAAGGACATCAAGATGACACCCAAGGCAGTGGCAAACATAAAGGCACATATAATACATTCATGAGTAGGCTGTAACTTCCTCCTCCTCCTCTATGCAAAGATCATAGGCACAGGTAGCCAATATAATCTATAAAAGCAAATGTCATTGATTCGTCATAATTAGAGTTTATGATTAATCGACCGGAAAAAATTTTCTGAAAAAATATGGATATCATATGTGGTGTTGTTCAAGTCTAACACAGGTAAAGTCAAAAAGTCGTGCGCAGTCATATGCATTTGGAATTTTCATCTATGTGTCAACTTGACAGCATAGCAAACGGGCAGGAGTTATATCCTGCTCTTTATTTTATTCTTCCAGTATTGGTAGGTGCCGTCCTGCCACATCTTTCGCTTGTTGTGCATGCCGCATATGCCGTTGAATTCAATATTGAACTCTTCGGCCGTACCGTCGTATCGTCCGGATATTGGTTTCCAATTTTTCACATGTGCAAAGACGTTCTCGACAGGAACGCGCCTTTTGTTGTGTGCCTTGTTTTGTGCCTTTTTGGTGGCGGTAAGCTTTTTGCCCTTGGGTTTTTTGTGCGGGATCTTTGCGTTTACCCCACGAAGATAGTTTTGGATTCGCGTGTATCCTCTGTCCAAATTCAGGCGTATGCGGCTATCTGATGGTATGCGCTTGCAGGTCATCATGCGATCAGTCCATTTGCCAAATTCAGGCAGGCCTTGAATCAACACCGTCAGGTCATGGCAGCTTCCCTCTCTAGAGTAGCTTATTGCGAGGATATAGTTTTGTTTGTTTATCATCATGGCTGTGTTTATTGCAAACATCTTGCCCTTTCCAGAGTACTGTTTGTTTTGCTCTTCCTTGTCCTCTGGACACGTGGTCTCTACAAGTGTGCCATCTATTGTAATCTCGCCTCCATCTCTTCCGGGTACAATTTCCTTGAATTCCTCTTTTGACTTTATCGTGGAGATGTACTTTGTCATGTTGTGCGGCTGCATATAGCTCATCATCGTATTTGTTTGCAAGCTTGAGATAGTTTGATACCGTACTCTGATCGTATGTGGTCAGGTCGTGCCCAGAATGATGTGTAATACTATCAAAAGACCCTAGATCCGTGTCTGAATCAAAAAATCTTCCCAGACAACCTGACCACGTACCTCTGATCTATCCCAAAAAATGCACCCAGTGATTCCTGCCCCCAATCTTGTGCTTTTCTTACCTGGATCATAAGCAGAAAGTGCCGGATATACAGCTTGTACTGGTTTCCGGACTCTTCCTTTCTGTTTTGGTCGTCGCGAAAGTGTGGTGAATCGTTGGATTTTTTGATTATCTGCGGTAAATCCCCAAGTGTGTTATCAAATATTTCCTTGATGTTTCTTGTAAGTGCCTTTATCATCTTCTCATCTGAGATGATATACTCTAACATTTCATGTGTGTGAAGCAGTCTTGTGGGTAGTACAGAAGAGTGCCTCTTCTGTCCAAGCTCCGTATTCCACAACGAGTCCTCCTTTGCCAGCATCGTCTTGAATCTCAAATTCGTCTCTGCCAGCATCGTCTTGAATCTCAAATTCGTCTCTGCCAGCATCGTCTTGAATCTCAAATTCGTCTCTGCCAGCATCGTCTTGAATCTCAAATTCGTCTCTGCCAGCATCGTCTTGAATCTCAAATTCGTCTCTGCCAGCATCGTCTTGAATCTCAAATTCGTCTCTGCCAGCATCGTCTTGAATCTCAAATTCTCTTTTTCTAACCTCGAGTTTTCTTTGGCCTGTTTTGCCTTTAGCCTTTGATTCTCCTTTTCCTTCCTTTGGTTTTCTTTCTCTAACTTTGTTAATCTGGTCTCTAGTTTAGTTTGAGTTTGTTTGCTCATTACCATATACTTACAAGAGGTAGATTTAGTGATGCTGGTTTAGGTTAATAGAAAATTTGGTAAATTTTTCTGATCTTGTTTTTCGGCCGATTGATCATAAACTCCATTCTAGGCATAATCAGGACGCATCACAGCGATCATATCAGACTTGATGATGAGTATGTGGCACTCGGGGTTTCTTGGTAAGGTTTGATGCACTACTACGCTGCTAAAAGATCAAGACTCGGATGCAGAGAGGTTTACAGCCTTGATTGATCCATAAAATAGATCACCAACCAAATCTTTGAGATAAGTATAGACGTAACACATCGCCATTATGAAGTGGAATTTGGGGCATTAGGGCCCACCGAACTTCCAACTACACCATCACAGTAAACACGAGCGGGTGGCAGAAACAACGCAGGGAGGTAACATGTCACCTCCCCCTCCCCAAGCCGCGGGTATAGGCACGTAAATCACACAAAATAATTTATGTAAAATGAAGAATTTGTACAATCCTTACGCTTAAAAGATGGTATTGCGTACTTCCCATGATCACTACAAAATGAGAAGACAACAATACCAACAAACCATTACAAAGAATCTATTTAACTATACTGATGCCATATCTGACCCGCAACACTCATTGATATCCGGCCTGCTGGACAAAATAGCGCAACTTGAGGCAGACCAAAAGAGCCAAGCCATAATGCGTGATGAAAAAGACGCACTATACAAGAGAATTGATGCTAAAATTCAGACAGTATGGGAATGTTGCAACATGCTGCTTACAAAAAATGTGTACACGACAAGTACCATCAGGGAAAGGATGTTGTCAGACATGTCACGCACCACTCTTGACTATGCACAATACAAGGACCAAGCAAACGAAGACCTGAAGGAGGCAAACGACGCACTGCTTGAGCAGATTGACGAGTTGAGGACAAAATGCCAAAAGTTCGAACAGAGGGATGCGGCAAACGACGCAGGTTCTACACCACCGGCACACAACACGATAACCCGGAGGCAGATAAAGAACAGACACGACAAAGAGGCTCCCGATACAACCCCTGCCAAGATAGGCCCGCCAGAAGGCCATACGGGCCATGCACGCCAGTATAATCCTGACGGCAGAATAAATCTAACACTTGATACATGTCCAGACTGCGGCAGTCCCATTGGGGAGATTGACCGATACTCAAAGACTGCATTAGAGCTAGAGGATGGCAGGGTCACCGAACGGCTCTATGACGTGTACCTGTACATATGCGGTACGTGCGGGCCTGTTTCATCCAAGCCCGACTGGATGCTTGATGGCACATCCATCGGCAAGAAATTACTGATCAAGATTGTCCGGCTGTATCACACCAACAAGAGCGGCTCTGAATTGTGTGAGACAATACACATAGCATATAACAAGAAACTGTGTCGTGCCACCATAAACAAGGCAATCAGGGCATCAGAGTCCCTGCTGAAACCGGAAATGAAGATGATACACAACAACATTGCAAAATCCAGTGCGGGAAACATCGATGACACAGTCTTGCCACTTGGCCCGGACAGGAGTAGTGATACCGGTGAGAATGATGGCAAGGACAAGGACAATGATGGCAAGGACAAGGACAATGATGGCAAGGACAAGGACAATGATGGCAAGGACAAGGACAATGATGGCAAGGACAAGGACAATGATGGCAAGGACAAGGACAATGATGGCAAGGACAGCGGCAATGTCAGTAAAAACGGCAGGATGTGGGTCATGATAGGGGACGGCAAACACGTCATGTTTCATCCTGCTGAGACACGGCGCAAATCAGTCATTGAGAAGAATTTTCCATACCCAGACATCAAAATGACCTGCGATGCATATGCGGCACACAATCATTTCAAGACACGACAATTGTGCTGGGCACATGTAAAGACAAAGGTGGAAAACGCAGTCACCAAAAGCGATACTGAAACGGGATGGTATCTCTACCACAGGCTCATGAGCATATACCAGCATGCCAAGGGTCTGCCCCCTGACACGCCGGAACAAAAGATAGACCGCCTCATACTTGAAACGACTGAGATAGGTAGGCTTCTACTGCAGGAGGGCATCAAGGCGGGAACCTACGTATGTAACTGCGCACCCTATCTCTTTACTGCAGTTACAAATCCTGAAATGTCGCTTACAAACAACCTTGCCGAGCGTATGCTGCGCAGGTTTGTAATACGGCGCAAGGTGATGTACCGTTTTGCAACATTGCGCGGGGCACAGATGTACTGTACAATAGCAAGTATACTTGAGACATGGAAGCTGCATGGCAGTAACGCCCAGACAGAGTTTGAGCGGCTGTTTGGAACGTGACTTACATCCCTGCATGTGGCAGGGCCGTGGGAAAACATCATGCCCGTAAGGACGCACACGGCTGCGCACGTCATTTTGGAATTGTGTTTATCATTATGAAATAAATAATTACATGACATGCTTGCCATGGCGTAGGACAGTTATTGTCATCATATTCCAAATCTTATCACATCATCTGAATGATTTTGTATGGCAGACATGCCCATACATGCGACTTGAGAGGGGGAGGTGACATGTTACGCAGGGAGTGTATCCTTGTTAATATTTTTGAGCATTTAGTGTTCTTTTGTCGACATGCATGTATTTTATTTCCTGGATAGAGTATATGCTATGGATCCCTCAAAGGTGGACTGGAACCATCCCAGCGTGAAATACCTTCTCAAGTGCTTTGAAGAGGCGACAAATGCCAGAGACAAAGAGAGTGAGCAGACGCGGGAGATGATGGAACAAGTGTTGGGGGAAAACAGGCAACTGCGCGAAGAGCTCGAGCAGCTGCGCGAGGAGAATGAGGCGATGCATAAGGAGAATGAGGCGATGCATAAGGAGAATGAGGCGATGCATAAGGAGAATGAGGCGATGCATAAGGAGAATGAGGCGATGCACAAGGAGCTCGAGCAGCTGCGCGGGGACAACAAGCAGGTAGTAGCTGGAAAGGAAAAAAAGCACGGCTCCGGACGCGGGCACAACCACAGAAGCTACAACGTGAGGGAGATGAAGGGGTATCCACAGATTAGGAGCGTCGACAAGAACGACGGCACGAAGCGGCCGTCGCATAGGATCCCACCCACCGTAAACGACACCAGGCAGGCCGACCAGACCAAGTGTCCCAACTGCGGCGCGGAGCTCTCGAAGCCCACCGGAGAATACGAGCGGCTGTCCGAGGACCTGATCGAGTTCAAGTGGACGGTCACCAAATGGTGTGTCTCAAGAAGGTTCTGCAGGGGCTGCAACAAGCAGGTTACCCCGTACCTTGACGGCGTGCTTGCCGGGGAGCATTTCGGGACAAACATCATGGCCATGGTGATAACCATGAAGTGTTCTAACGTGTCATTTGGCAAGATCAGAGACATGCTCCACATGTTTTATGGTATTAGCATCTCCACGTCCACACTGAACCACTTTTGCGACGTGGTAGCCCGTGAGCTTGAGCCGCTGTACGACAAGCTAAAAAAGGCGCTCAAAAGGTACAGGGAGATTTACGGCGACGAGACGAGCTGGTTTGTCAACGGCATGCGCAGGTGGGTCTGGGTGTTTGTCAGCAGCATGTCGAGCATATTCGTCATAAACAAGTCAAGAGGCAGGACCGTACCCATGGATGTGCTGAAAGGATTCACAGGAACTATCGTGAGTGACTCGTGGGGCCCGTGGAACTACGTGGGTAGCAAGCACCAAAAGTACCTGCTGCACTACTTGCGCGACATGTACAGGACACTCGAGAAGAACAAGAGCAAAAAGTTTGTCATATTCTTCAGGACGTTGTATAAAATACTCAAGGATGCCATAGAGCCCAGAAAGACTGACTGCAGGGACTCTGCAGAGGATCAGAAACAGTCTGTGCAGAGGCTCAAGAGTAGGGTGCACCGGCTGATAAACAAGGACCATACGGACAAAGACTACAAGAGATACGCAAAGCGCCTAAAGAGGGAGGTCGATTCACTCTTTACGTTCATAGAGCATGAGGGTGTGGACTATCACAACAACGTCAGCGAGCAGGCGCTGCGCAGGTTTGCAGAGGCCCGCAAGGTACTGTACGGGAGTAGGACAGAAAAGGGCGCCAAGAGGACTGCCGTGACCATGAGCATCTACGAGACATGTAAGAAGCGCGGTGTCAACTTTTACGAGTTTGTCCGCGACTATTTAGCCGGAAGGATAGACGACATTCTGAAGAAACGCATAACTCGCGCCGCGACGACCATCACAACCATGGCCGCCTGAGGCGGTTCGTGCAACATTTCACACATCTGCATCCACCACACCCGCATCTGCATCCACCACACCCATATCTGAGCCGTGGCGACCGTCACGACTACACGCGCATCGGAGAGGAAATTAGTAATTAGAAAATTTTGACCTCCAAAGTAAAAAAAGCTCACATACCACTCGAAAAACGGGCATGTGGTATATGATGTATGGAGATATATCATGATTTGATCAAAAATGCCACGAGATTCAAAAGGGTCACGGGCATGACCATCGAGGAATTCGATTCTTTGTATACCGAGGTGGCCGAAAAACACCCCAAGATGGAGGAGAAGAGGCTCGACCGGCCAGACCGCAAGCGCGCCATAGGCGCGGGACGCCGGCACGTCCTCAACCTGAAGGATCGTCTGGTGCTCTGTCTCTTCTACATCAAGACATATGCCACGCAGGAGGTAGTGGGAATGTTCTTCAAACTGTCGCAGGGGACCGTATCCAACACGGTTAGCAACATGTCCTTGGTCATCAAGGACAGTCTGCCCACACCCAAGAAGATCTACGCGAAGGTCGGAAGGATCAAGACTATTGGGGAGCTCGAGAAGATGTTCCGGGGTCTGACGTGCCTGACTGACGCCTCGGAGCAGCCCATCCAGAAGCCGAAGCGCAGGGACATGGAAAAGTCACACTACTCCGGCAAGGCGCATACCCACACCGCAAAGGTGCAGTACACCATGAACTGCAACGGGCTGATAGTGCACAAGACTGCGCACTCGCCCGGGAGCGTAAACGACATCACCATCTTCAAGAAGAAGCACCCGTCATTTCCGGAAATCTGTTCTCCCGATGGAGACAACAGCGTGGCCGTGAGGCTGCGCAATCTCATGGACAAGGGGTACATGGGGGCCCAGAAGATCGAAAACGGCACAAGGGTGATCCTTCCCATACGCAAGCGCCCAGGAAAAAAGCTCAGCGAGGAGGAAAAGTCGTACAACAACTGTCACTCCTCCATACGAATCTACGTCGAGAACGGCATACGCAGGATCAAGGTGTTCCGCATCATGGGCGACAAGTACCGTAACCCGCTCAAAAAGTACGACATGATAAACTCCATAGTCTGCGGGCTGGTCAACCTGCGAATCCTGGCAAAAATGGCGGCGTCAGCCTGACCGGCAACATCGTGTAACTGCGGAAGGGCACGGACTGAATCTAATTGTTAATTTCTTCTCGGGATTTGTCTTCTCTTGATGAGCTGATTTTGGCCTCAAAAAACCACTTCATAATGGCGATGTGTTACGTATAGACTAGTCAATATCACGTGATCTAATACCAAAAAATCATTTCGGCTCTGCTGCCACAATGAATCACTGGGAATCATTGCAGTGTAGTGGATGTTAATGTAAGCCCTTTACAATCTTGTGTGTAAACGCACTAGTGGTCATGCTGCCACCAATGTCCCTAGTCTTGTCTCCGGATCTTACTAGTCCAAGTATGGTATTCTCTAGTACATTTCCTGCTTTGATGCAAGCAGGATCATCGTTTTGAGTGCCAAGCCAATCAAGCATCATCTTGATCGAGAGTAGGATCGATGACGGATTTGCAATATCTTTTCTTGCTATATCAAAGGCTGCACCATGTACTGGTTCAAAAAGTGCAAAGTCATCACCAATGTTTGCAGCAGGCGCCATGCCCAGTCCTCCCACCACTTGTGATGACTCGTCAGAGAGGATGTCTCCAAATAGGTTGGTGGTCACTATTACATCAAACTGTTCCGGCTGACGGATCAGGTTCATTGCACAGGCATCGACATACATCTGCTCAAATGTAACATCTGGATACTCTTTTGAGATCGTGGTGCAAGCATCTGCAAATAGTCCGTCTGTCATCCTCATCACATTTGACTTGTGTACGCATGTCACTTTGGGGACTGACGCTGCTGCATCAGAAGGCGCATCTCTTCTTCTCCTCATGGCAGTCTCAAACGCGTGCCTTGCTATCCGTTTTGAAGCATCCTCGGAGATTACTCTTAGTGCTATAGCAGCACCGTCTACCTCAAACTCCCTTCCAGTATAGAGATCTTCTGTATTCTCCCTTACAATGACCATGTCAATGTTGTCGCGTAGTGCGTTCATGTTGGGGTATGACTTTGCGGGCCTGATGTTGGCATAGAGATCAAACATTCTACGAAGAACCACTATGACGTCGGCCGCGCTCTCACCGACGGGCGCCTTTAGGCACACGTCAGAGGAACGTATCGCATCTATGGTGTGTGCGGGGAGTGCATGGCCTGTCTGGGCAAGGGCTGTATCACCTGCCTGCAGAGGGATAACGTCAAACTTTACATCCAGCCTGTCATGGATCGTATCCAGGATTGACATGGCAGACTCGGAGAGTTCAGGACCTATGCCGTCGCCGGTAATCAGGGAAATTTTGTAGGGCATGTTGAGATAATGGAATGGGTGAATATAATATCATGTGTGTGATGCATGATGGTGGATTTAATAGGGAATGCATCTTTTTTTCTAGTCCTAACCATAATTGATTGTGTGTATCTTCTCTCCAGTGAGATCGTATGCTTCTGTAGTTTAGCCAGAGGCATCATATGCCCTGTGTTTGGTGTCATCGGGAGGTTCAAGAACTAACGTACGAATAAAGTTTGTGTCGACATTAGTCCAATGCATCTTTGTTACCGGAGGATAATCTATCCTTGTATGGTCTGAAGATACATGAGTGGGTGTTATTGGGTGGTATGTGTCAAGAAAACCAAGTGCGGGAGAAACATTCGGGTGCCACCCACATAATACAGAAGGTGGAAGGTAGCATTTATCGCCATTGGTACATGTTATTACCGTTACATATGCCCAAAAATTATCGGTATCAATACGCGATAAGTTGGGAGAATAATCAATGTTTGGAGTTTTACATTGGATTATCTTAATTCTGGGGTGAAACTCTGTCTCTGTGATTCCGTCTTGTTCATTGGTGTATTCGTATGTGAGAAAAGAATTGATCTTAAAAAAGGAATTGGTGTACCATTGAGCTTGAATTCATGTAAATAAAGATTCGAAAGATCAGAGTATCGCTTTTCATATATTTGGATACCGTTCTCATACGACTGTATTGATTTTATATGAGTGTAATTCGTTACATAACAAAAGATCTTTGAACTAATGTTTCCATTTGTATGGTATAGGTGATTGAATTAATATCCGGAATTTCACCGATAGAGCTATATAGGGGATGGTATTATTATCTGTGTGAAGAAAAAATTCCTCCCAAACGTATCAAAAAACCGTTTGCGCAAGATGGAAAAAAACGAAAAGGATCCCAAGGCAAAAATGATCTTGCTTGCATGCATAGCAAAAAAAGAAAAAAAGAAAGTAGTGGAGATTGCCCAAACGTTAAACAAACCATACAATACGGTCAGAGACTGGATTAACCGTATTTCAAAAGACGGACTGAAACACAGACATGACATAAAAAACAAGGGAGCCAAATGCAAGCTTGACAACAAACAGATTACAAAATTATTAAGGACACTTGACAAGGGCCCAAAGTCAGTCGGCTACGAATCCAACCTGTGGACGTTGAGGCTGATAAACAAATACATCAAACAAGAGTTCAATGCAGACTATCATGATGAGTCCATATGGCAGCTGCTCCGCAGATTCAACTACAGGCCCATTGTTCCCAGGCCGCACCATCCAAAGTCTGCAACGCCCGAGAAGAGTGAGACATTTAAAAAAAAAGCTCATAGAATGTCTGCATTCTGTACCAACAAGGGATACGTCGTACTTGTACTAGATGAGGTACACGTACATGTAAGAATCGTGCCTAAAAGGACATGGAGCCGGCAGAAAAACCCATCAATATCCACCAAGGGCATGTGGGGAAACAAGAGGGTCACCATAATGGGCGTCATCGGGAAAGACGAGACGCATTATTTTGACTTTTACGATTCTGGAAACTGGGATAACACAAAGGATTTTCTTCTCAAGGTTTATGAACAGTTTGGCCCCGTGCTGATCTTTATGGTTATGCACCATATCATAAAAAGCGAGAGATCAAATCCCTGACTCGCAAACTCGAAGGAAAGATACAGATTAGATTCCTGCCCACATACACGCCGGAACACAGCCCCATTGAACCGCAGTGGATAGGTTGTAAAAACTGGGTGAATGGTACGCCGTTGAAGGGCTTGGCGCAGCTAGGCAACGGATTACAAACTGCAATTAATCAAGGCGTCATCAAAATAGTCAAACTTTACGACTGTTACATTGCATGACTTTTTGTCTGGCGCATATGCGGCAGCCTATTTTGATTTGCATTGCACATGATGCAGCCAAAAAATACAAAATCTGTACTATTCATAATTATACAACACTGTTTTCATATAATCAAATTGTATTCAGACTGATCTATTGATGGTACAGAATACACGGATTAAATAACGGATATTAATTCAAATTACTATATGTCTCTTGGTATAGGTGATTGAATTAATATCCGGAATTTCACCGATAGAGCTATATAGGAGATGGTATTATTATCCGTGTGAAGAAAAAATTCCTCCCAAACGTATCAAAAAACCGTTTGCGTAAGATGGAAAAAACGAAAAGGATTCCAAGGCAAAAATGATCCTGCTTGCATGTATAGCAAAAAAAAGAAAAAAAGAAAGTAGTAGAGATTGCCCAAACGTTAAACAAACCATACAATACAGTCAGAGACTGGATTAACCGTATTTCAAAAGATGGACTGAAACACAGACATGACATAAAAAACAATGGAGCCAAATGCAAGCTTAACAACAAACAGATTACAAAATTATTAAAGACACTTGACAGGTGGCCAAAGTCAATCGGCTACGAATCCAACCTGTGGATGTTGAGGCTAATAAACAAATACATCAAACAAGAGTTCAAGGCAGACTATCATGATGAGTCCATATGGCAGCTGCTCCGCAGATTCAACTACAGGCCCATTGTTCCCAGGCCGCGCCATCCAAAGTCTGCAACACCCGAGAAGAACGAGTCATTTAAAAAAAAAGCTCATAGAATGTCTGCATTCTGTACCAACAAGGGATACGTCGTACTTGTACTAGATGAGGTACACGTACATGTAAGAATCGTGCCTAAAAGGACATGGAGCCGGCAGAAAAACCCATCAATATCCACCAAGGGCATGTGGGGAAACAAGAGGGTCACCATAATGGGCGTCATCGGGAAAGACGAGACGCATTATTTTGACTTTTACGATTCTGGAAACTGGGATAACACAAAGGATTTTCTTCTCAAGGTTTATGAACAGTTTGGCCCCGTGCTGATCTTTATGGTTATGCACCATATCATAAAAAGCGAGAGATCAAATCCCTGACTCGCAAACTCGAAGGAAAGATACAGATTAGATTCCTGCCCACATACACGCCGGAACACAGCCCCATTGAACCGCAGTGGATAGGTTGTAAAAACTGGGTGAATGGTACGCCGTTAAAGGACTTGGTGCAGCTGGGCAACGGATTACAAACTGCAATTAATCAAGGCGTCATCAAAATAGTCAAACTTTACGACTGTTACATTGCATGACTTTTTGTCTGGCGCATATGCGGCAGCCTATTTTGATTTGCATTGCATATGATGTAGCCAAAAAATACAAAATCTGTACTATTCATAATTACCACAATACTGTTTTCATATAATCAAATTGTATTCAGACTGATCTATTGATGGTACAGAATACACGGATTAAATAACGGATATTAATTCAAATTACTATATTATTGCCGTAAGTGCCAGGAGCCGAAAAATCAGTGAGTCATTTTTTTTTTTTGTTATAAATTTATCAACTTGGAAAAATTCGAGGCCAGATACAAGATTATTGCTTGGAGTGTGTCTTTTTGAGCATTATACGGTTAATGCCATCAATAACTGCCTTTACGCTGGTGGTAACGATGTCATTTCCAGTAGCCTTTGCAGAGACTGTATTTCCATGTGGATCCTCCACGCTTATAGTTACCTCGCAGAGGGCAGAGGAACCGCCGGATATGGACGCTAGATTATAATCTTTGATCTTTATCTCAGATGTCTTGCCTGCAATCTTTTGGATGGCGTTTAGCGCCGCATCCACCGGACCCACACCATAGTCAGTCCTGACAAACTCTTCACCATCAATGTCAATCTTTACAAATGCATAAGGCATGGTGCCTATTCCCGTGGATGCAGAAAAGCCGGTTAGTCTGGCTATCTTTTTTATTCCCGAGTCGCCTAGTACCTCGTTTGCTATGGAGAGTAATTCAACGTCGGTGATCATGTTGCCCTGGTCTGCTAGGGTCTTGACATCATCAAGGATCTTCTTTGACTGCTCAGCGGTGGGCTCTATACCATACTCACCAAGCATCGCATTGAGTCCATGCAGTCCCGCATGCTTGCCTATCTTGAGGCTTCTGGTTCTGCCCACCAGCTCTGGGCTTATGGGCTCATATGTGAGCGGGTTGTTGAGTATGCCATGTGTGTGTATTCCAGATTCGTGCCCAAATGCATTATCGCCTACAATGGCCTTGTTTGGCTGCACCTGAATACCTACAATCTTTGATACGTACCGCGATGTCTCGTATAGTAGTTTGGAATTTATTCCAGTCTCATACTTTTCCTCATATGGAAGGCACTTTAGAGCCATGCAAAACTCTTCCAGTGATGCATTACCTGCACGCTCACCTATCCCGTTGATCGTGACATGTGCACATTGTGCCCCTGCACGCACACCAGACAGCGCGTTTGCAACGGCCAATCCAAAGTCATTGTGGCAATGGACGCTTATAGGTGGAGGTGTTGAGTCGCGGTCCGTGGAGGACCGGACCGCGTCAGAAGAGGCGCGGGTTACGTCGTGTGTGATCGCTGCCACATACTCTGGAGTAGAGTATCCCACCGTATCCGGTATGTCAAGCCTGTCGGCGCCTGCAACAGTGACCTCTGCAAATACCTTTTTGAGAAAGTCCCTGTCGCTGCGCGTTGCATCCTCTGCGGAAAACTCTACGCGCAGTCCACGCGACTTTGCGTACTCTACTGCATGTACTGCCTTTTCAAGCACCTGTTCGCGTGTCATCTTGAGCTTGTACTCTAGGTGTATGTCAGAAGTGGCAATGAACGTATGGACATAGTCAAGGCCGGCATCAACAATTGCGTCAATATCTTTGTTGTTTGCCCTTGCAAGGCCCGCTATCTCGCATGATAGTCCAGCCTTTGAGATCATCTGGACCGCCTGCATCTCCCCCTCAGATACCACCGGAAAGCCGGCCTCTATGGCATCAACGCCGAGTGTGTCGAGTTTTGTGGCGATAGAGAGTTTTTGTTCTGGAGACATTGAGATGCCGGGAGTCTGCTCGCCGTCGCGTAGTGTGGTGTCAAATATTCTGATGCGAGTCATACTCCGCTCCTCTGCAGCGCCGCGACCCCCGTACGCGCCACATCAATAATCCCAAAGGGGCGTGCCAGTTCTTCAAACGCATGAATTTGATCTGGTGTGGCCGTCAGCTCCACCATGAGCGAGTCCTTTCTTGCATCGTGTACCTTGCCGCCGTACGCGTTTGCAAGCTTGTTTATCTCCATGCTGTCATTGGCACCGCCCACACTTATCTTAAAAAGTGCAAGCTCTCTGTATACGGTCTTGTGCTCATCAAGGTGGATGACCCTCACAGTATCTATCATTTTGTCAAGCTGTTTTACAATCTGAGTCACCTGCTTTGCGTCACCGTATGTGGTGATGGTGATGCGCGAATACTCGGGATTGTCCGTCACACCCACGGCTATGCTGTCTATATTGAAGTTTCTGGATCTAAACAGGTGTGTTACCCTGAATAGGATGCCGGGCTTGTTTTCTACCAGTATCGAGAGAATTGACCACAAAACAACCACCACCTATGACGGGAGTATCATCTCCGAGAGTGATGTTCCTGGTGCCACAAATGGAAGCACGTCTTCCTCTGGGTCAATTGGTATGTCAATTACGGTTGCAACATCGCTGCCAAGCGCCGTCTTGATCGCCCCATCAAGCTCGTCCATGGACTGGGCCCTGATTCCTTGCGCACCGTACGACTCTGCCAGCTTGACATAATCGGGGCACTTGCCCTGATCCACGCCTATCATCCTGCGGTCATAAAACGTCCTCTGCCACTGCGCCACCATGCCCAACGTAAAGTTGTTGAGCAAGAATACTATCACTGGAATGTCCTCCAAGACAGCCGTGGCAAGCGAGTTCTCAGTCATGTTGAAGCTCCCGTCACCTGCAATGTCGACCACCGGCATGTCTGGTCTTGCCACCTTGGCGCCAATGGCGGCAGGAAATCCCCAGCCCATGGTACCAAGCCCTGTGGAGCTGAAGAATGTGCCAGGCTGTATCACGTCATAGAATAGTGATGCCCACATCTGATGCTGACCCACCTCTGTTGTTATGATTGATTCCGGGGGCAACAGACTGCGCAGTTTGTACAGTACCTTTGCCGCACCCATCTCGCCGGAGTGTAGCTTTAGGTTTTCCTTCCAGTACGCCTTTGTCTCTTTGACGTGCTTGACCCAAGGGCTCTCCACTTCCTTTCTTATGGCACCCCGCATGAGTAGTTTGACCATTATCCTAAGTGATGCACGCACGTCGCCAACGACTGCGATCTGTGCGGTCTGATTCTTGCCGATCTCCGCCGGATCCACATCCATGTGGATAATCTTAAGCCTCTTTTCAAACGCCTCAAACGTCCCGACTGACCTATCAGAGAACCTCGTCCCTATTGCAAGGACACAGTCGGCCTCTGTCATTATCTTGTTTGCCTCTGCATGTCCATGCATCCCTATGGGCCCAAGCGACAGCGGATGGGTCTCTGGAAACGCCCCCTTTCCCTTGAAGGTGGTAACGACCGGAAGCATGAGTATCTCAGCTACTGCCTGCAGCTCTGCAAACGCCGACGAGATAATGGCTCCACCCCCTGCCAAGATAACGGGCTTTTGTGCGTGTAATAGGGCATCTATAGCCTTTTCTACATTTACGATGTCAGGATCAGTCCACGGGTGGTATCCCCGGATCTTGAACTCATTTGGAAATACCATCTGATCTTCATTCTGTTGTACGTCTTTTGGTATGTCTATCAGAACAGGGCCCGGCCTGCCGGTCTCGGCTATAAAGAAACCCTTCTTGACAACGTCCGGAATCTCACCAGGTGTTCTGGGCTGGTATGCATACTTTACCACAGGGTTTGCCATGCCGATTATGTCACTCTCTTGGAATGCATCCCTGCCTATCATTGCAACAGGCACCTGTCCCGTCACGGCCACCATTGGGGCAGAGTCTGCCTGTGCAGTAGCTATCCCTGTCAGGATATTGGTGGCACCCGGTCCGGATGTGGCAAAGCAAACCCCTGGCTTTCTACTCACCCTGCCAAAGCCGTCTGCCATGTGGGCCGCCGACTGCTCATGGCGTACCAGAATGTGGCGTATGTTGCACCTGGCAAACTCATCATACATGGGCAGGTTTGCGCCTCCGGGCAGTCCAAACACCTGCTTGACGCCCTCATTCTCCATTGCCGTCATCAGGGCCTTGGCTCCAGTCATTGTCTCCATTTCATTACTCATCAAATCAAATCAAATCCCATAATTTTAATGTGTTAGAATTTCAAGCCGGCCGTCTTAAAGGCTGGCAACAGGCAGCAGCAGCAACAGAGGAAGATCAAAAGCGCCATCATTACAAGTCTTGCATGATTGTTGTTCTTGATTATATCCATAAAGTACCTTGTCTGTCAAGATACCATTGTGTACAATACCACAATTAATAAAGATTCTCAAGGGGTTATTCTGTTTCTATTGTACCGAAATCATTTCGCCTACACTTGAGGAGGTTTACAAAGGATTACTTGAGACTATACCGATCAGCAAAACATATGAAGAAATCCCTTACACAAAAGCAGATCAAATATGCCATAGACCAGTACCAGAAGCTAAAACGTACAGCAGACATTGCAGTAGAGCTTGGCGTGACGCAAAGGCGCATACAACAGATTTTGGCAGAGTTTCGCAAGACTGGAAAGCACCATGTTCAGGGCAAGCCTGGACGAGGACATATTTTACCCACAGCAGCAGAGACACAGGCAGTGCTAGAGGCACATAAACAAGAACCCGTAGGCGTCATACGTACGGTCCAGAATATACAGACTAATCACAATATAAGCTACAGACGCATATACAAAATCATGAAGAGTCACGGCCTAGTAACCGCAAGTGAGAAGAAATCAAAAAAGCGCAAATATGTGCGCTTTGAGCGTAAATATTCTAATGCAATGTGGCATGTAGACTGGCACGAGATGAAAGATCCGCGTTTTGCAGGCATGAATCTAGTCACGTATATTGATGATTCTTCAAGATGTATAATGGCGGCACGACTATTCACACATACCACATCTGAGAATGCAATCCTGACCCTCAGTGATGCGGTAAAACAGTTCAAAATTCCAGCTACAATCCTGTCTGATAACGGCTCGTGTTTTGTTGGTGCCAGCGGCAGGAGAAAGTCTGTTCCAAAATCATGGATGCCTACTGCCTTTGAGGCAGAATTGTTAGATAGAGGAATAGAACTGATAAACTCCAGACCGTACCACCCACAGACAAACGGCAAGCTGGAACGCTTTCACCGCAGTATCGAGGAAGAGTTATGGCATTATGAGAGTCTGTCCGAATACATACAATACTATAACGAACGCAGATTGCATTTTTCACTAGACATGAAGAATCGTCAGACGCCCCTAAGGGCATTTTCTGACAGAAAGGCAACTGAAGAGATCAGGAAAAACAATCCCAGATGGATGGAGGAAGATGCAGATGACTAGGCGAAATGATTTCGGTATACTACAAAGGGGTTATTCTGTTTCCTAATTCTGTTTCCTAATTCTGTTTCTTAATTCTGTCCGTGGATACCCGACCATGTAGCCTCATAGTAGTGCAGACTCTAATTTGATCAATAAAATCTGATCAAACACAAGAAACAATCGTGCATGCCTTGAAATGCATATGACGAAAGATAGGCACGATGAACACAACATTAGTGTGTCCATACAGGCGCCAATGTCGGTTAGTAATATCGGTATTTAATAATCATGATCCGGCTCTTTTCTCAGGTGTGTGCAGCGGCGCTGTGGCCCGCTAGAGGGAAGTTGGACATCGTGACTGCATAGAAGCAATTAACAATTGTCAAATTTTCATCCCCAACACGACAAAATATAATATGTGTATTGATACAGATGTGGTTTACACATATACGATCTTTTACTCCTGTTAGGGCGAAAGTCTGGCAATTGTTGATTGCTTCTCATGGCTGCCGTGCCGGCGCGCATGAGGAGAATTAGGAAACAAAGTTCAAGGGGCATGGCAGACCGTGTAAAAAAGTCTGTCTGCACTAATCATCATCCTTTTGCACAACTCGGCCAATACATTGCAAGATACCTACAGTCATGGAATGTACAGAGTACGACATATTCTCACTGCAGATACGTATTGATGGTATCATATCTGGCAGTCTGTGGCAGTATGCCAGCAGGTTCACATCTTTGGTGTCAATACAATGTCTACTTTTTGGTTGCGGCATTCTAGGCAGGTTGTGATGCAATCACCGTAATCTCTTTTCAGAGTGGTGGGATGTGTCAATTACAAGGAACGTGGTACAAGTATAGTTACTGTACGTGGTCAGGTTGTCTGGGAAAATTTTTTGATTCAGGCACGGATCTAGGGTCTTTTGATAGTATTACACATCATTCTAGGCACGACCTGACCACGTACTAGTTACTCATCTTTGTATGTGTTGTTTTGATGGTCTGGAATCTATCCAGAGAGTGTGGCCTGTGAAAATGTACAAATGGCGTGTCATTGTCCAACCAGTATCATTTATCCATGTAGCGCAATGCTTGGGGGTCTACAACTTTGTTGATGGGCCATAGTTGCATGTCTGTTTTGTGGTAGACAGACCAGTGGCCAAACTCTGTCATGTATGCATCCATGCATCATGACATTCATTGTCATGTCCGCCAGGAGTGTATTGAGCGGGCATGGCTTGTATATCCACCACCATATTTTGGATAGATTTTGCAGAATGAACGCCTGTAGGCACACAGAATGGCTACATGAAGCCGTTACAAACTGTTGGTTTGTACTAATGGACTTTTATATAGTTTAAATATAAAAGAAGAAGAAGAAAGTATGACACAAACAAAACCCATCGTGAGCGTAGAGAATGTAGTAGCATCTGCATCAGTAGATCAAAAGATGGATCTCAATATGATCACCAAGACATTCCCCGATGTAGAATACCATCCAGACCAGTTCCCAGGACTGGTGTTTAGGCTCAAACAGCCAAAGACGGCAACCCTGATATTTACATCTGGAAAGATGGTATGCACGGGATCAAAGTCAGAGGATATGGCAAGAAAGGCCGTAAAGATGGTGGTTCAGAGGCTTCGTAAGGGAGGCATCAAGATAAAAAAAGATGCGGTCGTGGAAATTCAGAACATGGTGGCCTCGATCAACCTAGGCGGTAAGATTCATCTCGAACAGGCTGCAAGGACACTGCCACGAAGCATGTATGAGCCCGAGCAATTTCCTGGTCTGATCCACAGAATGCTTGATCCAAAGACCGTAATACTGTTGTTCTCGTCTGGAAAGCTCGTATGTACGGGAGCCAAAAAAGAGCAAGACGTGTATAGATCCGTAAACAATCTGCATGCTCTATTAGAAGAAAAAGAACTCATGATATACTAGTATGATCTGACTCTTGCATCAAAGGATGGCAAGGCAATGCATAGTGATCATACCACACAGATATCATGCACCAACAACATGATAACTGCCCTCACATAATGGCAGAACAGTCATGATAGTAATTACATGTTTATTTTACAGAACTGCCCACAGGCACTGAATCATCGACTGTAAGCCAGAAAGGCCGGTCGTTTACATCGGCTGCAAGCAGCATAGCGTTTGACTCTATTCCAGCCATCTTTTTGGGCTCCAGATTTGTAATGACAACGACAGTTTTGCCTACAATCTCCTCTGGCAGATAATACTGTGCACCGCCGATTATCACGTCACGGTGATCACCATCCCCCAGATCAATTTGTCCCTTGACTATCCTCGACTTGCCCTCGATGAGCTCAGCAGAGACAACCCTTGCCACCTTGATGTCAAGTCTTGCAAAATCATTGTATGATATGGGTTCCATGCATAGGATGTGACAGTCCCCATTAAAAATGAATTTGGCAAGCAGACACGGTAGTTATTATCGTGGACATCATGTAGCATCTTAGCACCGGGATGGTTGTGATACTGCCAGCATTCTCAAAAGATGGTATGGTGGACTGCAGGATGCCAGTGTCAGAATAGTTGCCAGTGCAACCATATGCAACGTAGTTGGTGCATCATGTAATCGTTTCAAGCAAAAGTATGATGCAGACACATGTGCCAGATAGTCATACTTTTTTTACATCACACATTGATAATTGTATGGTACCAGCATACATGAGTGATTAGTGACTGTGACGGAAGAATGGCAAATGCCGTTAGAACTGGAGTTACTGTTCTGGATTTTAGGCATGTTGCCCATCACAGTCGTGTGTGTGGTTGGTGGAATCCAATATATTTGATACAAACCTGTAGCAGATACATAACATGCCAGCCGTAATTGATGTCAGTACACAGATTCATGCCACGACAGACAGGGTGTGGGATGTCATATCAGACATTGACAATGAACCCAAGTTTTGGAAGGGGACAAAAGAGGTCAGGAACTTGTCAAGGGACGGCAATATTGTAACCAGGGAGATAACCATAGCATTCAGGGATCAGAAATGCCTGCAAGAGGTGACGATAAAACCCAAGAAAGAAATCAGGGCCAAATTCATCAAAGGGATAATTGACGGGGAAAAGACGATAACAATCTCATCCGGCGAGGACCATACCGTGCTGATCAATGTGAGGTGGGAGATACGCCTAACGGGCATAATGGGGGCATTCACATCAATGATCAAACGGCACATACACAAAGGCACAGAGCAGGCCATGCAGAACATAAAACAAGAGATTGAAGGATAGGTATGGAAGAGTCCGCAGCCGGCATTGCCATCATAAATTATGCACTGGCAGCAATCATGATTGGTGTGTGTGGTGCATGGATATTTCTCATAAAGTCCATGACAGACTCGTTCAGGCTGACGCCGTATCTAGACGAGTTTGGTGCGTACGATCCAAACACAGATCAGGATCAAGCCAAAGGTGGGATCAGATCACCCAAAGGAGATACTCCACCCAAGGTATCAGTGATACTGCCTGCAAGAAACGAGGAAGGATTCATAGAAGAGTGTCTGGAATCACTTGTAAGGCAGGACTATCCAAACTATGAGATTATAGCCATAGATGACTCGTCAGAGGATGGAACGGGAGGCATCATTGCAAGGTATGCCAAGGACCATCCTGGGCGCATAGTCCATGTCTCTGCAAGACCCAAACCCGAAGGCTGGATGGGTAAAAACTGGGCATGTATGGAGGGATACAAGAGTGCCACGGGCAGTCTGCTGATGTTTACAGACGCAGACACGCAGCATGCAGGCAATGTCATATCGTTATCAGTAAAGCACATGCAGGCACTCGGACTTGATGCACTGTCTGGCATTCCAAAGATGCTTGCACTTGACTTTTGGACAAGAATCACCCTTCCGGTGATCTCTACCTTTTTGCATACAAGGTTCTCGGCACTAAATGTCAACAACCCTTCAAAAAAGACGGGCTACTTTTTTGGGAGTTTCTTCATACTGGGCAGGGAGACCTACGAGCAGGTGGGCATGCACGAGGGTGTGAGGCAGGAGATCATTGAGGACGGGGCCTTGGGCAGAAAGGTAAAGGAATCAGGATACAGCATGAGAATGGTAAGGGCAGAACACCTAATCAAGGCAGTCTGGGCTAGAGACAGGGGTACGTTGTGGAATGCCCTCAAGAGGCTGATGATCCCCCTGTACCTGCAGGATGGACGGACCGCTGCCGGCATATTTGTTGCAGTGGCATTTCTCACATTCGCCCCGTTTGGCATATTTACAGCGGCGTTGATCTCATCGTCGTTATTTGCAGCAGGTTCAACATATGTGCTGGGCGCTACAGCCGCATTGGCATCTGTTTTGATCTATGCAGGCACGGCCATAGAAACAAGGATGGGACTCGGGCTTGGACTGGGGTATGCATTGTTCGCCCCGCTTGGAGGGGCAGTTGTTGTTGGGGGATTTCTAAGTGGACTGATCCGCGCAAAGAGTGCACATGCAATAACATGGAGAGGCCGCAGATACTCCCCACAAGACCATGATACCGCGCAAAAGTCAATTGACATATGAATAGTGGTTACGGAAATGGGGCAGCACGTGTGGCGTGAACAAGTCTGATATGGATGGTTTGAGGTAGTAAAGAATCATCATGGGGCAGTGGGAGGATCCTTGATTTTTTTTTTTGGCGTAAACGGTATGTTAGCGCACATCTTTGCGGGACCGGTGCCGGTTCCTTGCATCGTAGAGATGTGTGATCATCCTTGTTATATCTGCCGCCTTGGAGTCCCAGTCATTGTCTTTGGCAATTTGTAACGGCCTCTCAGGATTGTATGGGCCAGACAGTGCCGCCTTTAGGTTGTCAATGAACTGATCATGGTTCTTTGAAAAATAGAGCGCGTCGGCATATTTTCTCAGTTCCGGCAGGGCAGTAGTAACCACGGGCCTGCGGGCTGCAAAGTATTCATAGACTTTGACGGGATTTACACTCTCTGTCAATCGGTATATTCTGAATGGTATTATGCATACGTCAAATCCCGCTACGATGTGTGGAAGATCATCATACTGTCTGGGGCCCATCACATTGAGGTTTTTGTATCTTGATTTTAGGTTTGAGAGTATCTTTTTCTGATCCCGAAATGTCCATCCTACCAACATGATCTGCACGTCTGGAAATTCCGTCAGCATCCTCTCCAACAATTTAAAGTCAAACCATTCCCCTATGACGCCCGTATACCCTATGACCGTTCCATCGTGGGAAGGATGTCTGCAGGTGGTATCATCATCATCATCACCGTTGTTCTTTGTAGTGTCTAATTGAGCAACAGAATTGTTGACGCTGCTTCTCGTAGCATTATCCATGGCATCACCATCACCATCATCAACGTCGCCATTGTCTCTCTCTGCCCCAAAATGGCCCACATCAACCCCATTTCCTATGTAAAAAGCACGTTGGGACTGCTGTTTATGGCCGTCTGTCTCTTGGTTCTGCAAAATCTTTGCAAGGATCGTCTCAGACGACGTGGTTACAAGGTCGGCAATCTCTTCTAGGCGGTGTATTCTTGCCCTAAGCCAGTCAGGCGAGGCATTTAGTGCAGCAGTATCGTCGGTAATGTCATAGCAAACTAGTGGATCTGCAAAACCATCTATCACGCACGAGTATCGCGGCTTGTAAAAGAGCAGTATGGGATCGCCGTTTATCGTATTGTTCCTTGCCAGCCTTCTTGCGCCCCACCTGATAAGGCGATCGTTTATCCATCTGGTGGGTCCAAATCTGTCCCCTCCGGGGATCGTAATTATGGATGTCACAGATATGTTGCTATCTTTCTTGTGTGGTGTGGATGAAGAGTTAGCATTATCAGAACCGTCCTTGCGCCCGTCCCGCCTGATCACCTTCCATGCAACACTCAGCCAGAACGAGGGTTCAACAAAGACAATATTCCAATCATGTGGGAATCGTGTTATGAGGTGCTGCTGTCTCTGCCAGAGAAAATTCCATGTAATGTCAGAAAAACAGATCACATCCATGCCCACAATCAATCATGTTAACGATTAAAGCTTTATTGGTATGAGATGGGTTGCGCTGCAGGCCATGACCAAACAAAATGCAGATGCAGGCATGTCCCTGAAAAGTTCAGTGTAGTGATGTACGAGCTCTGATTGTGTGTACAGACGTCATGGAGTGAATCAAATGATGTTTGGTTACAGATGGGACACAGATATTGTCAGGAGACATATGGAATCAAGCAGGGGCCAGGTTTGCCTTGCTGTGTATTGACGCATGGTGCATGTGTAGCAAGCAATAACAGGATTGTACCAGCATTTTTGGCAGTGCGGCAGGCTAGGCAGATGGTACGTGGTCAGGTTGTCTGGGAAGATTTTTTGATTCAGGCACGGATCTAGGGTCTTTTGATAGTATTACACATCATTCTGGGCACGACCTGACCACGTACGACAAATGGAATGAAAGTATTCTTTTGAGCAAAGTGTTGGTGTGTGACCAAAACTAAGACACCTCACAACATGTAGAAGGCAGTGGAGCATGATTGAACAGGATTATGCATCAATACATCAATCATTTTTTTGTAGATTGTACATGGTACGAAACTTTTAGATAGAAAACGCCAGCCAGCCAATCAATGGGAGCATCCAATGCATCAGTGATTGTAGCAGGTAGTGGAGTAGCGGTAGCGGTAGCAGCGGCGATCGTACTAGTAGTAACGCTGACATCAATCCCATACATCATGCAGGAACCGCCTCCAGGCATAACGGCAGGTAATCTTGATGATGCTGCGCCTTCAGATGTCACCATAGGTGGAGAGGCCAACGGGGATGAAACCACTGCTGCAACGACTGCCATTACAGATGCAGTGCAGGATACATCAGCAGTATTGTCCGAACCATATCATGACGAGCTCTCCCTGATAGAGATATTTCAAAAGGTTGAGCCAGGAGTAGTAAGGGTCAACGTGCAGAGGGACACGATCATAAGCGACATATCTGGCAGCATAAGCAGTGTAGGATCTGGCTTTGTGTTTGACAAGAGGGGGCACATCATAACTAATGCGCATGTGGTGACAGATGCAAAAAAGATAGTAGTGACATTTCTTGATGGGAGATCGTACAATGCAGAGATTATAGGAACTGACGAGTTTACAGACATTGCAGTCATAAGGGTGAATACTGACAAATCCCTCCTACAGCCGCTTGTTCTGGGGGATTCTTTGAATCTAAAAGTGGGTGAGCGCATAACTGCCATAGGCAATCCGTTTGGCCTGTCAGGATCCATGACGTCTGGGATAATAAGCCAGATGGGAAGGCTGCTGCCACTGGGATCTGGATTTTCCATTCCTGATGTGATTCAGACCGATGCTGCCATAAATCCTGGAAACTCTGGTGGGCCACTGCTAAACATGAGGAGTGAAGTGGTTGGAATAAACACCGCCATCCAGTCTACAACAGGCGAATTCACTGGGGTAGGGTTTGCCATACCGTCACAGACCGTAGTCAAGATAGTGCCAACCCTGATACGAGAAGGGGAATACAAGCATCCGTGGATAGGTATCTCTGGGAGAGATATTGACCCCGACATGGCCAATGTACTGGGCCTCAAGGATGCCGTGGGATTCTTGGTGGTTACGGTGGTCGAGGACGGCCCCGCATATAAGGCTGGCATTATAGGATCCAACAAGACCGTGGAGATACAGGGTACCAGTTATCCGGTGGGGGGAGACATTATTCTTGCGGTAGATGGATTGGATGTCAGGAAGATAAGCGATATCCTGATACACCTGCAGAGGGCAAAATCCGTAGGTGATGAGATGGTACTGGACATACTAAGAGACAACAGGACGACGCAGATCACCATCGTGCTGCAGGAGAGGCCAGGACTAGAATAGTGTATGTTTGTCAACTTGTGATGGTGTCGGGTTTGTGTTGTGGTGGTATCACCATCATTGTCACCATCATTGTCACCATCATTGTCACCATCATCACCACCTGCAAGACATTATTCAGAGTACCAGAACACATGACATCCCTGCCGCCGCTATGTTTGGTTTGGGGTATGAACCAGATGTTGATGGGGACAGTATTGGGCCTAACCAGAGATGAACAAGTACAGGCTCACCAGACCAGTATGGAGGTACTGGGGAGCAGAACAATTACACGGACACTATCAAGGCATGATACTCCCACTACTGTATAGACCTCACTGCGATGTACAAACATATCAATGCCCACGACATTACCAAGTTCTGGCGATTCTAGGTGGTTCACAGAGGTAGGATCAACAGGGTCATCGAGGTTGACTATCTGAACAACAGAAGATATGTATGTAGTGATGGCAGTATATGTGGTGCCGTTGGAATTGAATATGGTGATATCATGTGCACCATCAAGCCTGTATCAGACATCACGGCTGATGTGACCTACCGCGGTCGGATAATTGAGATCTGCCAGGTTGATTAACTGCATGCTGCCCAAGTTGCCACCAGAATCTGAAATGGTTGCTGCATAGGGGACATTGTCAGATTCGAATATGGCGATATCATGTGCGCCATCAAGTGTAGGAGTAGAAAATTTATCTAAAAAAGCCTGCAGCTGTTGGATGGACAGGATTGGCCAGATTGGGCATCTGTATGCCGTTGCCAGTTGGCGAACTGACTATATCATATGTAACGGTATCACACTCAAACATGGCAATGTCATTGGCACCATCAAGTTTGAGTGTGGGATCATCACTGATACTGCCTACCATTACTGACGCTACATTTATTGTAAAAGCATCAAGAATTGGCAAGAGCCCCGATTGCCACATATCAGAGTTTATGATCAATCGGCCGAAAAACAAGATCAGAAAAATTTGCCAAATTTTCTATTAATCTAAACCAGTATCGCTAAATCCTTCTCTTGTAAGTATATGATAATGAGCAAACAAACTCAAACTAAACTAGAGACCAGATTAGCAAAGTTAGAGAAAGAAAACCTGAGGAAGGAAAAGGAGAATCAAAGGCTAAAGGCAAAACATGCCAAAGAAAACCTGAGAAAGGAAAAGGAGATCTCGAGGCTAAAGGCAAAACATGCCAAAGAAAACTCGAGGTTAGAAAAAGAAAATTTGGGGCTCAAGACGATGCTGGTAAAGGAGGACTCGCTGTGGAATACGGAGCTTGGACAGAAGAGACACTCTTCTGTACTACCCACAAGACTGCTTCACACACATGAAATGTTAGAGTATATCATTTCAAATGAGAAGTTGATAAAGGCACTTACAAGAAGCACCAAGGAAATATTTGATAACACACTTGAGGATTTGTTACAGATAATCAAAAAATCCAATGATTCGCCACACTTTCGCGACGACCAGGACAGAAAAGAAGAGTCCGGAAACCAGTGCAAGCTGTATGTCCGGCACTTTCTGCTCATGACCCAGGTAAGAAAATCACAAGATTGGGGGCAGGAATCACTGGGTGTAGTTTTTGGGATAGATCAGAGTACGGTATCAAACTATCTCAAGCTTGCAAACAAATACGATGATGAGCTATATACAGTAACACCGTACAACATGACAAAGTACATCTCCACGATAAAGTCAAAAGAAGAATTCAAGGAAATTGTGCCCGGAAGAGATGGAGGTGAGATTACAATAGATGGCACACTTGTAGAGACCACGCGTCCAGAAGACAAGGAAGAGCAAAAGAAACAGTATTCTGGAAAGGGCAAGATGTTTGCAATAAACACAGCCATGATGATAAACAAACAAAACTATATCCTCGCAATAAGCGACTCTAGAGAGGGAAGCTGCCATGACCTGACGGTGTTGAACCAAGGACTACCTGAGTTTGGTAAATGGACTGATCGCATGATGACCGGCAAGCGCATACCATCGGATAGCCGCATACGCCTGAATTTGGACAGAGGATATACGGGAATCCAAAACTATCTTCGTGGGGTAAACGCAAAGATCCCACACAAAAAACCCAAGGGCAAAAAGCTTACCGCCACCAAAAAGGCACAAAACAAGGCACACAACAAAAGGCGTGTTCCTGTCGAGAACGTCTTTGCACATGTGAAAAACTGGAAACGAATATCCGGACGATACGACGGTACGGCCGAAGAGTTCAATATAGAATTCAACGGCATATGTGGTATGTACAACAAACGCAAGATGTGGCAGGACGGCACCTACCAATACTGGAAGAATAAAATAAAGAGCAGGATATAGCTCCTGCCCCTTTACTATACTGTCAAGTTGACATATGGACGAAAATTCCAAATGCACACGACTGCGCACAACTTTTTGACTTTACCTGTGTTAGACTTGAACCACACCACATATGATATCCATATTTTTTTCAGAAAATTTTTTCTGGTCGATTAATCATAAACTCTATCATAATTGTCATTATAAGAGAGATATGCCGATATGCCTGTCAAAAGCAGGACAGCCATGACGATCTACACTAGTACAGCAGTAGAATTGGACAGTGTCATATTAAATTTGATAAATTAGAGAGGTCTGAGCATGGATCTCTGTACAGGATCTTTAACAGACTTTAACTGAATTGTTGGAGTAGTGAGACTAAATTTTTTTTTGTTATGTTTGTAGACAATTACGTCATAATAGCTGTAATAGTCCCATGCCAGCCAAATTCAAAACCGATGTAGCACAAGCATAAATACCACCAATCAAGAGTTTTTTTATTGAGCGTGCCCGTGCTGGAATCTGAGATACTCAACCGCGTCTTGGATAAAAGGCAGATAACGCGTCAAGAGATCATTGATGTGTATGAAGATTCCTCAAGGGATCCCAGTGAGATTTATAGTGTAGCGCATAATCTGCGCAGTAGATTCAAGGCGGATCTGGTTACGTTCTCAAAAAAGGCATTTCTCAACATTGTCAACCTGTGCAGAGATACCTGCTCATACTGTACGTACAAGGCAGAGCCTAGCCAAGACGCAAAGGTATCTATGATGTCAAGACAGGATGTTGCAGGCATGCTCTGCCTTGCAAAAAGGTACAAGTGTGTAGAGGTATTGCTGGTTGCCGGAGAGAGGCCAGAGTCAAGATACAACGAGGCGCGCGAATGGTTGAAGCATAACGGGTTTGGGTCCACGGCAGAGTATCTGACATACGTCTCAGAAGAGGCATTGCAGATGGGGCTATTCCCACATACAAACGCAGGCAACATGAGTATTGATGAGATGAGGCAGCTTGGACGCACCAACGTGTCGCTGGGCGTGATGCTTGAGAATGTTAGTGCAAGGTTGGTAGAGAAGGGGATGCCGCATCACGGGGCGCCAAGCAAGATGCCGGAGGCTAGGCTGGGTGTGCTAGAAGATGCAGGCCGGCTGGGGATTCCAATGACCACGGGAATCCTGATAGGGATAGGTGAGACTGCAGAGGAGATAATAGATTCACTGCTGGCAATAAAGAGGCTACATCACAGGTATGGCAACATACAAGAGGTCATACTACAAAACTTTCAGCCAAAGACAGACACGGCTATGCGCAATTTTGCACCCGCGGCAAAAGAGTACTTTAAGAGGATTGTTGCGCTGGCAAGGATCATCTTGCAGGATATGAATATACAGATTCCGCCAAACCTCTCGCCAAAGTCATATGCAGAATTTTTGTCAGTAGGGATAAACGACTGGGGAGGTATATCTCCGCTGACTCCTGACTTTGTCAATCCAGAATTTTCGTGGCCGGGGATCGACAAGGTGGAGCACAATACAAGGCAGGCAGGATTCAGGCTGGGTTGTAGATTTCCCGTGTATCCTGAATTCTTTTCGTTTGTTGGCAAAGAGTTAAGAGAAAAGATGTCAGAAATAAGCAACAGACAGGGATTGGTGAGGGAACAATATTGGAGATGACTCATGGAGGCAGTGTCATGACACGTGTGAACGGAATCAACAATTTGGATGCCCTGCTTAGGGATGTGGATCCAATAGTGTCTGGGATACTAGATGACGCGCTATCAGGCAAGAGAATAGACGAGAGAGACGGGATCAGGCTGTATGAGACAGCACTAGAAAACCGCGGAGCAGATCTGCACCTTGTAGGGCTTGTAGCAGATGAGATTAGAAGGAACATGGTGGGGGATGTTGTGTCATATGTGGTCAATAGGAACATCAATTTTACCAATGTGTGCATCAAGCAATGTGGCTTTTGTGCATTTAGCAGAGATTTCAGAGAGGATGAGGGATATATGCTGCCCACCGAAGAGATCGTAAGGAGGGCAGCAGAAGCATACAGTTTGGGAGCTACGGAGGTATGCATACAGGCGGGCCTTCCGCCGGATATGGACGGGGGCTTGTATGAAAATATCTGCAAAGAGATCAAAAAAGAAGTTCCAGACATACACATACACGGATTCTCGCCTGAGGAGATACTGTATGGGGCTTCACGATCAAGAGTATCCGTAGAAGAGTTTTTAAAAAGAATGAAGGAAGCAGGCGTCGACACGCTTCCTGGTACGTCAGCTGAGATACTTGACCAGAATCTCAGGGACAGGATCTCCCCAGGAAGGATCAGCGTAAAGGACTGGGAGAGGATTATCAAGGCAGCACACAAGATAGGAATCAAGACCACGTCAACCATGATGTTTGGACATCTTGAGACACTCCATGATAGGGTAAAGCATATGATAAGACTGAGGGATATCCAAGAAGAGACGGGAGGGTTTACAGAGTTTGTCCCGCTAGGCTTTATACCTTCAGAGGCGCCCATGTACAAGCATAAGGTGCATGACGGGATCAAGGCCGGAGCTGAGGGCAATGATGTCCTGCTTACGCATGCGGTGGCTAGGATCATATTCAGCGGATACATCAACAACATACAGATATCGTGGGTAAAGGAAGGTATAGGCATGGCCCAGCTGCTGTTGATGTGGGGGGCCAATGACCTTGGTGGGACACTCATCAATGAGAGCATATCCACATCTGCAGGTGCGGCACACGGCCAAATTCTAAGGCCCAGGCAAATAAGATCCATGATAAGAAAGGCAGGAAGAATCCCCGCCCAGAGGGATACCATGTACAGGATCTCAAAGAGGTTTGACGATGTCAGTGATGACGTCCTAGGCGTGAATGACAGTGGGCATGATGGCAGCATGAATGGTGATGGTATTATTGACAAGCTTGATACAATCACAGACACGTCACAGTTTGGCTCGTATCAAGAGCTGATCAAGATCAACAAATTCAACTATAAAAATCCCAAGAGACTGTCAAGTAGTCATGGGCCTCAAGGCATTACAGGGCCAGGCAGATCATCATAAGGATTACCTGACAAGGTAGATCGTCACATGAGAAATGTAAATACCATGTATGCTACATAGCCGGCACCCAGACATACACCAGTGATCCTATTGATTACCCCTGTCTTTAGGGCTACAAACAACGAGAGGCTAAAGACCAGCATCAGGGCATAGTCTAGATAAATGTCAGAGGGTACTGCGATACCAGCCAGTGTGGCTCCCAGCCCCACAATCAGCAGTATGTTGAATATGTTGCTTCCAATAATGTTTCCAACACCAATATCGGTATGGCCCTTTCTTATCGCAATTACAGACGTTATCATTTCTGGGAGCGATGTACCTATGGCAATTACGGTCAGGCCGATAATCTTTTTTGATATATCAAACGTCTCTGCCAGGATAACTGCATTGTCAACAGTGAAAATTGCACCAACATACAACAAAATTACCCCCAGTATGATTAGTGCAATTGATTTTAGTGGACTGGCTACATTGCTGACATCATCGTCTTTGTCGGCAATAGTGGCACCACCATCCATGGCGTCCGCCTCTGCCTGATCGGACCCCGTATTGTCCACCGTCCTTCGCTGTTTGACAACAATCCTGCATGTGTAGAGTCCAAAAGAGCCCAAGATTCCAAGTAAAAGTATTCCATCATACGTGCTGATCTCCCCGTCCAGCGACAATATGATTAATAGTACCGTAATGCCCAACATGAAGGGGATCTCCTTGCGCAGTAGGGATCTGTCCACTGCAAGTGGGATCAATATTGCAGCAGTAGCAATAACCATGCCCACGTTTGCAATGTTGCTGCCCACCACGTTTCCCAGTATGATCGCGCTATGCTCACCTGCTGCTGCAATGCTTGCTGCAAGCTCTGGAGTGGATGTGCCATATGCAACAATAGTCATCCCAATGATCAGGTTGTTGATGCGAAATCTCTTTGCAATGGCAACGCCGCCGCCCACAAGCCAGTTGCCTCCAAGACACAATAGTATGATGCCCACCACGGTAAGGACAGCGCTATACACCACTGTCAGATCCATAGATAATCTCTAAAGCGGATCTGTTTAAATGAGTGTATGCCATGTCAGACATGCTTGCATTAGTCTATGTGTGTGAATTTTATCACATGCAATCAAGAGATGTATGCATGAAACTGACATGTGTAGACATGATAGTTAAAAATGACTGTAATCTGTACGTCTGCCTATCAAGGGAGGGGGGTATTAATGGGGGTTTTTTAATTGGATCATATCCGATGGTGTTGTCTGTTACCCAATAATTATCCGAGAGTCTTGTATTATAAAAAAAGACAGCACCCTCAAGTGGCGACAAGCAAAAAGTATTGCAGATGAGTTGGGTAGTGTTGATGCAAGAAAAGTATGCAAAAAAGGTATCGGATTAGAAATACCAACATAGCCATAATGTTGGACCGGTACCGTCGACGGGCGACAAACGTGTTTTGGCATCAGTGTGGCATAATCAAATATTTACTCATGGGGTGGTCGGCCACTCACATTCAACAAACAACAACAACAGCAGCAGCACATCACTAGATCCGTATGGAGGTGCCGGGCAAGATATCAATTGTGTAAAAGCTGTCCGGTTCTGGTATCGTGACGGCTGCATATATCGCGCCGCGTGACTCAAATATGGCAAGGTTGTGGGCCTCTACAATCTCTGGATGCTCAATACTGCCCACCACAGTTGGATCCGCAGGATCAGACAGGCTGATTATCTGGATGCCATGATTGTCTAGTGTAGTGACTGTAGGCATATGTGATGTTGTCTGACTTAAATATGCCCAATCATGAGCACCGTCAAGCTTAAGCAAGGGGCCATCATGCAGAGCACCGGCCAAGATTAGATTTACTTTTATTGCAAAGGCACGAAAGGGTGATGATTGTCACATCTCAAAACTGTCATCTAGATAGGGGCATGTACCGGCCAAGGGCAGAATGCCAATTCGGAGCGCGGACAAATATGGAATGGCGGGCCTGAATTCATCTTGATATGTGTGGGTGGTGTAAAATGGGAGTGATTCTTTACAGCCATCCTCACATTGTGTATAATCACAACACGCCTCTGGGAATAGCAACATATGTGATACTAAAATGATCATATTAGCGTCAGCACAATTATGCACCCATTATTTGTCGGTGTGGTACCATCGCTTGATCGTTGGATGTCATAATCACGTAACAGATACAGGCAAACCATGGTACAAACCCCCCATGCTTCTGTACAGTATGCCCATCATGGGAGATCTAAAGACGGGACTAGTGCCACTATAGAGCGTGTGAGTTGTTGTGTGTCTTCCTGCTTGTCAGTCTCCTGATCTCACCGCTAACCACTGCCCCTGCCGCCTTTATGGATCTTGAGACACCCAATGCCCTAACTATTGATTCTGTATGAAAGTCAAAGTCGCCCTTTTCTGACATGTCCCTCCTAATCTCAGGGGTGATCAGCTCAAACAGATTGTTGATGGTGTCGTTGTCCATCCTCTCCAAAATTCTTCTGGCCCGCAACTGCTTTTGGAACTCTCTTCCGAACCTGTCCGTCCACTCCCTCTGGTATTGTTGTAGATCATTTTTGTTTCCTGTCTCTAAAAATCTTGATATGGCCCTTCCTGCCAATATTCCGCCCATTCCACTGGTAAAGATTCCCCCTCCCGTGGTTGGTTTTGCCTGACCTGCTGCATCACCTACCAACACTACACGACCTTCCACAAAGTTCCTGATGGGACCGTTGATCCATATTGGGGCAAAGATTTTTCGTATTGTGGAGTGGCGGTAAGAATGTGTTTTTGTATCAGAGGCATCCCTGTTGGCAGGGAGATCGCCATCTCTTGTCATAGCCAACATTGCATCCCTCTCTTCCAAAAATTTATCTAGTACCTTAGCAGTATTGATTCCCCTACCCGCAACACCAACCTTGCCCTTGCCATCTCCGGATGGTATCACCCAAGCAAAGAATCCTGGATACTTTTGGCTGTCTATGATTACATCCACCACTCCATACTCAATCCAGTCTGCATACACCTCGTACTGTGCAGATGGTACGATGCCTGTCCTGTCCTTATGTACCAGGGAGGAGACACCCATTGCATCAACCATGATCCTGCATCGGATCTCACCGCGACTAGTCCTGACATAGTTGGCTGGCATATCTGCACTCTGCAAGCTTGTACTGACCATGATTACAGCCCCCACCTTCTGGGCCTGGCGGGCGATCTGCTTGTCTAGTTGCCTGCGGTCAATCTCGACCACTCTTTGTCTCCTAGCATCAATTGTAAAGCTGTTGCCATCGGGAGCAGTAATCCTTGCAGACATGATGGGTGTGGCTGCCGTGTCAACGTCTGTTTTGGTATCAGTATTGTCTGGATGATGTGTGGTAGACATCATTACTCCGTCATCGGTGCTGTGGACAGTTCCATCATGTTCATCAACAACTGCTCCCAGTTCCTCAAGTCCGACCATACTTACCAGACCACCGCAGTGCTGCGGGGTACCTATCTCATAATCCTCCTCAATGACGACCACCGATCTCCCAGCTGAGGCAATCTCCCTTGCGCAGAGCAGTCCTGCAATACTGCCTCCCGCTACAACTACATCAAAATACATGAGTTAAGCATACCTGTCAGTTATTTAATTCAAAAGTTTTTCATACTGCCCATGTCTGACTAGGACATGACAGGCATTATCAAACAGATTGTGGTGGTTAGAACAGATCTCGCAATGGGTAAGGGCAAGATTGCAGCTCAGGTGGGCCATGCATGTGTCACAGGAGCAGAGAATGTCAAGAGATCACATCCGGAATGGTATAATGTTTGGTGGGAGACGGGTCAAATGAAGATCGTCCTAAAGGTATCGGGAATCCGGGCGCTTCAGGAGATCAAGATACATGCAATAGATCTGGGACTTCCATGGTGCGAGATCAGTGATGCGGGACATACGCAACTGGCGCCAGGTACCACCACGTGTGTATGTTTGGGTCCGCTGCCAGAGGATCTGGCCAACAGGGTAGCAGGCGATCTGAAGCTCTTGTAGTATCTGTATGCAGTTGGTGCTAACTGGTACTGCTTATGAGAGTTACACGCGTGGCCAACGATTGATGGCGCAGGAATGGATCATTACCATGGTGTACGTGGTCAGGTTGTCTGGGAAGATTTTTTGATTCAGACACGAATCTAGGGTCTTTTGATAGTATTACACATCATTCTAGGCACGACCTGACCATGTACACCATGGTTATATCATCATTATTATTATTGATGTATGCTTGATGGTATCTTTAGCGTAGTTGTGGTCATGCATATCATGTATGGTCAAGCACCATTTTGTATTTGGTTAAAAGAGCAATGTATGAGAATGAGAAAATCTCTTGAAATATGTTGGCAGGTTAGTTAGATTCATGCGGGATCAGTTGCGTGCCACCATGCCGCCACAGGTCAACCCTAGTTCCCATCGCGATTTACAAACATCCTACCAACCACCAGTAGGAAATCCATCCTAGAATAAGTATAACAAAGGGCAGGCATTGTATAGCATCTGTGCAAAAGACGATCATCTATGCAGTTGTAGCTGCTCTTGTACTCGTGAGTGTTGCAGTAGTGGCAGCCACATCATATCTGCCTACAGACATTATTGAACCAGGTGATAAGATCGACGACGTTCATCAGTCTCAGCAACAACAGCCAACATCATCACCCATAACCCCAAACATGCTTGATGGTGATGATTCAGTAAAGGTCATGGATGTACAGCAGGATAGTTCTGCATTCTGTGGTTCTGGTGATGCAATGCATACAACATACATACGCGAGTTTGTAATCCCCACACACTGCACAAGCCCGCTCGCCATAACATTGGATAATGAAGGAGACATCTGGTTTGCACAGACCAGCACGGGCAGCCTTGCAGAGTTTGATCCCACAACCGAGGCATTCATCGAATACAGCAACCCCCTATGGCCAAAAAATACAGAAGTGGCCCGCTCCATGATATGGGGTCTTGACTACTCTCCTGACGAATACATGTGGTTTACCGACGAGGTATTTGATTCGGTGTGGAGATACTCCATCAATAATGAGAAATATGAGAGGTTTGATTATCCGTCCACTGGCAACTCTCTGCCACAAAGGCTGCAGATAGATGACACACAGGCTGCCAACACCGGCACAATTACCATAATCATAAACGACCTTACTGGAAGCAAGCTCACATTTCTAGATCCGAGTCGTGCAGCCAATGCAGAACAAGGCATATCGTATTTCAGTATCCCATCCCCGGTAGAGGGATCCGTTACAGGAAGCTTTGCTATAGATTCGAGTGAGGCAAATAGCGGCGATGTCTGGTTTACAAACTGGGTACATCGACAGGGGGGTGTGCTGATCAAGTTTGATAAGAGCTGGTATACAGAGTCTGTAGCAAAGTCTGGAATGCAATACCTGCCGCTTGTGGATTTTGTGGACGCCTATCCGATGCCTCCTGAACTGCTGGCACCCAACGGAATCGAGGTGAGCAAAGACGGGATCGTTTGGATTGCAGACACGTCCTCATCATCATTTTTCAGCTTTGATCCTGTTACAGAACAGTTTGTCCAGTATCCCACAGCAGAGCCACAACAGAGCACATATGGAAACCATACTGGAATTGTAAAATCACCCATCTCTAGACCGTACTGGATTGATTCTGACCAACACGGGAGACTTGTCCTCAACGCGCATGCTGCAAACAACATATCTGTTATAGATCCACGTGAGCAATCAATTGTAGAATATCATATTCCGTCAAAGAATCCGGCATGGGGAGACTGCATTCAGGCATCAGGTGGAGACGACATGAATCAGGCAGACTGCGGCCTGGCACAAGTATTTGACTTTGTTGTGCGGGATCATGAGATCTGGTTCACCGAATGGGTGGAGAATAAGATAGGAGTGGCAGACATATCCGTTGAGCTCCCCATCAAAGTACAGCCTGAGCAGGACTCAATACTGATCGAGGCAGGAACATCGCAGCAGATCAGCCTAGCCATAGAAGAGTCCACACAGGACGGGCTAGTGAAAGAATCATACCTGATCCTTTCTGCCACACACGAGTTTCTGGATGTAAGGCTGATCTCAGATGGCGACGACAACTATGATGATGGTATCCTGACAGATACTGGCAGCTCCATGACACCACGTACCGTCACAGTTGAGGTCAGCGTGGAGGAGGAGGATAGTGGTGATGGGGGTAGTGGTGGCACGAACGCTATACCAGGAACATACAAGATCCTGCTAGGGGTCCAGATGCCAGATATAGCAATCGGCAAATTTGTTACCGTGACAGTGCCATGATTCCCAATATAGATCCCAAGATTGGTATTTCCGTGTATAGCACGGACTTTGAGGGGACAGGTGGAAAGATCAAAGTGAGGCTAGAGGACTTTGAGGTGGTTGAGGCCATATCAAAGAGGGCGCAAGATACCATACAGGATAGTAAGCAGGACGGGCACGCAGTATATCTGCTGCGAAAGCGCGGCATTGATACGAGGCGCGCAATATCTGACATCTTTGCAAGAAAGAGACTGCGTCTCAAACCACTAGGCCTCAAAGATGCCGCAGCAGTAACCGAGCAGTTTGTCTGCTGTACCAGCAAGGGAAAGAATGTAGACGGCTTCTCTACTGAAGGATACACCTTGAAGAGGATTGGGTTTGCAAACAGGCCCATCACCAAGAAGGACATGATCTCAAATCATTTCAAGATAAGGATTGCAGAATGTGTAGGTGATCCTTCGTTATTTGATGGGCACGGCAAAATCCTCAACTTTTATGGGTATCAGCGCTTTGGATCTGGAAGGACAGTTACCCACCTGATTGGCAAGGCAATTGTGCAAAGGGATTTCCAAAAGGCAGTGGATCTCATCCTGTCATTCAGATCAGAGTACGATTCTACTCACAACGACGAGATCCGCAAGATGTTATCGGGTGATTCATGTTATACGGAGGAGTGCCTGCAGCAGGTTCCCGTATCAATGGACATTGAGCGGATTGTTCTCAAGGAGATGATCACACACTGTGATCCTCTCCGTGCCCTGCGCGCGGTCCCCCTACAGATGCGCAGGTTCTACGTTCAGGCATATCAGTCATATATGTTCAACATGTCATTGGGTATGGCATTTCAGGATGGTGAGGACCTGTCTGGTGCACAATCAGGCGACATATGCTTTGATGTAAAGGATGTGATTGGCAAGTATGTCATAAGCTCAAAGCAGCGTCTAGCCCTGCCGCTTGTAGGATATTCATATTACAAAAAGACCAGGTTTAACTATCAGATCTCAAAGGTGTTAGAGCAAGAACAGGTTGCCCCCAAGGACTTTTACATAAAGGAGATGCAAGAGGCCAGTAATGAAGGAGGCTTTAGACAGGCCATGATGACGTGTTTTGGCTACTCTGCACATGACGCAACAGTAGAGTTTTCGCTCTCACGCGGATCCTTTGCCACCATGTTGCTCAGAGAAGTAATAAAACCGGCCGATCCTATTCTTGCAGGCTTTTAGTCCCTGTTGGATACTACCACATGAAGACTCATCAATGGCACATTAAAAAAAGTCATGCTTGGCAGGATTCAATAGTACTTCCATACACAAAACATCAGCGTCTTGGATAGATTCTGAGCATGGTATGTACAAACCCCAAAAGAGCGATCTACCTCTGTCGTGCACACATGCGTGCAATCACTACCATCACCACCCCAGCACATGCAATAGATAGTCCTGCTACAAATATCCATATACCATATGTAATCCATTCTGGGTTGGCATGCATGAATGAGGATTCCGGCCCCAGTACCGACTGTCCCTGCAAGTGAAAAATGGCTCCCAGTACTGCGATTATTGCACCAACCACTACTAGCGCCTTTGAACTTGACATGATAGACATCACGTCAGAGCGGCGCTAAAAACCTGCCGCATTTCAGCATGACAATACTGCACATGGCTATCAGGGTGTGTGCCAAAAATGATGTATTGTAGCCATACATGGCATCATCATGTATGGTAAGAATTGACAGTCGCCGTAGTCTTAGCGTCATTGTTGGCACCATGTCATCATACCCATCATGTCATCAAAACCAGCCAAATCACACACGCATGAAATGTGTGGGCTGTATATTCTCATCAGAACCGGATAAATTTTTGAACTACTGATGTGATTACTTTTCCAGATCTACATAGATTCCAGATATCTCGTTGTTTATCCTGTCCCAGTACTTTTCACATCCTTCAGTCTGAAAGTCGTTTGTCTTGCATTCGTTAAAGTGTGCAGTCTGTGCACGCTGTATGTTATCAGCAAATAATACATCCTCCCCTATTGCCAGCGCTATGAGGCCGATTGCAGCAAGGCTTGCAGAAACGACTACCATGGAATAACCTACTTTTGCATAGTTGTGAGGCTCTTTCATTTGAAGGGATTTTCTGATCCTTGAATTTAACCCTTTCAAGATGGGCAGTTAGTTGCATAGTCCTCCAATCTGCCGCTGCATGGTAACTTTTTTTGAGACGTGGCACAAGTCATCCGCATTGGAGCTGCAAAAAATCAGCCAAATGGTCACACTTGGGTCACATGGCAGTAACAAGAATCGTGTATGGTGTTTGATGCATCATGTACTACACTTACACTACATATCCCCATAAAATCAATATTTAATTTTGGTTCCAAGTAATTGTTTTCGTGTAATGGAATCTTCTGTATGCCATGCACGTGCCCTGCCCATACTGCTGGTACAAATGAAAATTTGACAATCCAATCTTGTGGCGGTTTGGTCAAATACATCTGATACGATACCCCATCAGGCTTTCACAAATGATGGAATCATTACACCAGCAACATATTCTCACAAAAAGAGAATTTACCCAAACGACAAGCAGGTTACGATACTTGTGTTGTGTGTCAAGTGGGAGGGATGTACAATGTCAAGACGTATGAGATCATGTCATTCCAGGCCATCGACTACAGGACCGGCGAGGCGCACATACTGTACCAGCTACTCCAAGACGGCCTCCGCAATATGTGGATAGACCCGCTGCAAAGGCTCCAGGATTCTGCTGAACGAATCATTGTGACTGGTGAGGGAAAGCGGCAGATTACAATATGTACTGACAGGCCACATGATTCGCGCGAGATATTCACAATACTTGAGAAACTTGGCATCGCTTGGCATATCCGCGCCTGCACCAATTCAACCCGCAGGACCAAGGCACAAGACAGGGAGTACATCAATAGTGTTTTGAAGCAACCTGGAGGAGAGGGCGTCACGCCTGCAAATTGCCAAAATGAGTGATGAAGAACGTGAAAAGAGCCACAAGAAGTGGAAGAAAAAGGTGGAGTTCATGATTAGATGTGCAATTGAGATCGTTATATCGTCATTCAAGTGCCTGTACAGTGATTCCATATGTTCCATAAAATGGGACATATGTCTCGAGTACGTGGTCAGGTCGTGCCTAGAATGATGTGTAATACTATCAAAAGACTCTAGATCCGTGCCTGAATCAAAAAATCTTCCCAGACAACCTGACCACGTACTGTCGAGATTGCGCAAAAAAATTGTCTGCAACACTATGTAACGTGTAGGCAGAGAGGCGGTGATAGATATAGCCACAAATACAGTCTCCAATGTAAAATCAAACCCATATTTGGCTGTCTCAAGGGAACAAATTAGTGGGGTTGTGTGATGCAGATGCCGCATTAGATGCCTACGCGTCATAAATCACGCTGTCTCAAGGGGTCAAACTAGCAGCGTTGCGTACTCGGCAGAAGTATAAATGTGCAACTAACTAGAAGTAAAAGAAGGTATAAATGATGTTTTTGGTCAATGCGAGACGATAGCATGTCATCTACCATCTCACTGCCAACGTGTAGTTGTTGTCACAGGAATGTAATGCCCAATGACAAGTGTGTAAAGTTCAACTGCCCGGATTGTGGTGTTGATATTATCTGGAGGTGTCAGAGTTGCAGGGAGGCGGCAAGAAGGTATGTGTGTACATCATGTAAATTTCAAGGACCATGATATGTGACATGACAGCTCAACTATTACTAATTACAAAGATACTCCCCATTGGAGTTGATGTAAATCTTGACGAGCTTGCAGAGTCCATAAAAGCTGCGCTCAAGGAGGGAATAGTCATGAAGAGGCATGCCAAGGAGCCGCTAGCATTTGGATTAGAGTTCATAAAGGCAGAGTTTATCTTGGATGACAAGCAGGGACAGATGGATCTGCTTGAGGATACCGTAAGGTCGGTGCAGGGAGTAAGTGAGTTTGAGGTACTTAATATGAGCAGAATGTCCGTAGACATGAAATAATATCAGTGGGATGATGGATCTTTTTGGTGCGCAAAGACGAACCTTTGCAGGTAAGGATTGGGGAAGCAAAAGAGAGGGACGTAGGCAAGAAGCGTGCCAGGATAGGCCCCGAGGCCATGGACTTTCTCAATGTTACGCCTGGAGACATAATCGAGGTGACGGGTTCAAGGACCAGTTGCACGGTGGTGTGGCCTGTAGACGAAGATGAAAAGTATCCGGATGTAATCAGGGTAGATGGTCAGACAAGAAAGAATGTGGGCGCAGCGCTCAACGATATAGTTGTCATAAAAAAGACTGCATTGAAGGTTGCAAAGTCCGCCTCGCTTACGCCGATCAATGACACCATTACCGTAGACAAAGAATTTACCGACTTTGTAAAGAATAGAATCAAGGGACTTCCTGTCATCCAGGGCGACGAGATCTCAGTTATAATACTGGGAAACTCTATGGATTTCAAGATTGTAAAGACTACACCCAAGGGAGCGGTAAAGATAGACTCATCCACCAATATGAGCATATCTACGGATGCAAAGCTCGACAAGAAAAGCAGGGCCACCTACGAGGAGGTGGGCGGGCTCAGGCACGAGGTCAGTGCCATGAGGGAGATTGTAGAGCTGCCACTGAGGCATCCTGAACTGTTTTCCAGGCTCGGCATAGAGCCTCACAGTGGCATACTGCTGTATGGTCCTCCTGGATGTGGAAAGACTCTCCTTGCAAAGGTACTTGCAAACGAGTCCGAGGCCAATATGTTTTCCATTAATGGGCCCGAGATTATGAACAAGTACTATGGTGAGACGGAAGCCAAGCTCAGGGAGATCTTTAAAGAGGCAAAGGACAACTCGCCAAGCATCATATTCATAGACGAGATAGATGCCATTGCGCCAAAGAGGGAGGAGGTGTATGGTGATGTGGAGAAACGGGTAGTGGCGCAGTTGCTTGCCCTCATGGACGGCCTTACTGACAGGGGCAACGTAATGGTACTGGGCGCTACGAACAGACCAGACAGTGTTGATCCTGCGCTCCGTAGGCCCGGCAGGTTTGACAGAGAGTTTGAGATATCTGTGCCCAACGATGATGAGAGGCTGGATATCATTTTGATTCATACTAGGGGGATGCCGGTGGCCGACGACGTGGATCTCAAGGGGCTCGCATCAGAGCTGCACGGGTATACGGGGGCAGACATCAAGTCACTGTGCAGGGAAGCGGCAATGAAGTCGATCAAGAGGTACCTGCCAAAGATCGATCTAGAGTCAGAGAAGATCCCAACTGATGTACTGCAGTCCATGCAGATCAAGTTGTCTGATTTTTATGATGCAATGCACGAGGTGATTCCCACTGCTATGAGGGAGTTTTACGTAGAGAGGCCCAAGGTGTGGTGGGAGGACGTAGGAGGATTGGACGAGATCAAAAAGGCGCTCACCGACAACCTAATTATGGCAGTTAAGGAGCCTGGCAAGTTTACAAAGATGGGAATAAGGCCGCCCAGGGGGGCGTTGATATATGGGCCATCAGGGTGTGGAAAGACGATGCTTGGGCAGGCACTCGCCACAGAGACAGGTGCCAACATGATCCTAGTCAGGGGTCCAGAGATATTATCAAGGTGGCTGGGCGAGTCCGAAAAGGCCGTCAGAGAGATATTCAGAAAGGCAAAGGCATCATCTCCGTGTGTTGTGGTGTTTGATGAGATGGACTCGCTTGTACGCCACAAGTCAGGGGATGGTAGCGTCAGCGATACTGTGCTTAGCCAGCTTCTCACAGAGATCGAGGAGGGAATACCATCACGCGTGGTGGTGCTAGGTATTACCAACAGGCCCGACATACTTGACAGCTCCCTGTTGAGGACCGGCAGGCTTGACTTAGTGCTGTATGCAGCACCCCCTGATGAAAAAGGGAGGCTTGAGATAATCAAGATTCTTACAAGAAAGATGCCGCTTGCCGACGATGTAAAGCTGCAAGAGATTGCAGTGACTACCACAAACTATACAGGGGCAGACTTGGCTGCATTGTGCAGGGAGGCGGCAGTAACGGCCATAAGATCAAGCTCTGCAAAGATCTCAAGTCATGACTTTGCAAACGGGATAAAGCATGTCAAGCCATCCATAACAAAGGATGTAAACCAATGGTACAACACAGTAAGGGAAAGTATATCTAATGTTATACCCAAGTCAGGTGACGAAGCATTCTACAGGTGATATGGTACATTGGTAATTCCTATACGAAACATAGTGTATGACACGATCAAGGCGGCAGGTTCGTTGACCGACGTTGATCTGCTCAAGAAATTGGCAAAGGACGATCACGTGGTTGCAGAAGACAGGTTCAACAAGCTGCTCTTGGACATGGAGATACTGGGGTTGATCAAGGTGTCGTGGATAACAAAGGACGAGCGCAGGATTGAGGTACATACAATCGAGAAGGAGACTGACGAGGTAGATGAACAGAACAAAAAGATGATGGAAAAAGACTATGAGGCAAGCTTTCCAGGGTTTGAAAAATAGGTACGTGGTCAGGTCGTGCCTAGAATGATGTGTAATACTATCAAAAGACCCTAGATCCGTGTCTGAATCAAAAAATCTTCCCAGACAACCTGACCACGTACAAAAATAGTATTATAGGCATTTGTATTCCTTGGGATTGAATTGTACATCGCTGTAAAGATCGATATGTGGGTTTGTGGTGACGTCCATTCACAGTAGTTGGAAATGTGCTCACTAACCATAGCCTCCAGGATCGTACGGAAACTCTATCAGTTTACCGATGCCAATCATGGCAGACAATGATGCCATAAGCTTTAGCGTCAGTATTCCGTATGATGTGTACTCTTGCCTTTCTGCGGTCCATAAATTGTAGAATAGTAATGCCGTGTAAAACAGCATCATTCTAAACACATCATCTCTGCTTGTGGTTCTTGGCCGAATCTCTTCTATTTGCCTGTATCCTGTCTCGATTCCCCATCTCTTTCTGTATTCTTCTGGGAGTGTAGTGATCTCCTTGAGGGCACGCCCCATCGTAAGGTTTGTCGCAAATGCATGATACCATTCTGTTATGTTTGCCTTGAGATCCCCATGCTTTTTGGATTTGGTGATGATCAGCGTAAAGGACATACTTCTTTGGAACTTGTTTGTTATGGTGTGTTTGGATGCCATATCTCTTGTACCTGCATGGTATTCTAGAATCGCTTTTTTTGTGGTAGAGTTTTTTATTGCAGGCATTAGAAATTTATTTTTTGATTGTAATACTGCCTCCATTACATCGACAGAGTAAAACTCTCGATCAAGCAGAATAAGGCGTGCTCGTATCTTGTTTTCTTTGTGAATTTGGGTGAATCTACGCACGAAATTGGCATCTATTGACTCTTTGAGCTCCCTCATACAGCACAATACCGCATTGGCAGGACCGTCCACTATCTGCAGTGTGGAATAACTCTCAAACTTGTGTGTTCCTCCGCCCGCCTTGGATCTTATCAAATATTTCATGTTGAATTTATCATGTCTTGGAATCAGATGCTTGTCTATTGCAACCAGTACACTCTTGTTTCTATATTTCTTGTAGATGTGCTTTATGGTGTGATTTAACATTTCATCACATAACATCATGGCATCATTTGATGTAATGGAATGAATCATGTCGCGGAACCACTTGGCAGTTGGTCTCTTTTTATTAATGTCAATCTGTCGCACGGCCTCTTCAGACGATATCCTGAACCTAGCCATCTGAGATAGTATTGTAACAAACTCTAGTATTCCATACTGCGCATTGTACCTTTCAGAGAATGCAATGCTGGCAGTGGCAAACAGGTTAGATAAGATATTAAGCACCCTGCTTCCAATCTCACTTTGTACTTGCTTGCCTTTTTGTTTCGACACTTTAAGGTAAGTAGGTACAATATCTTATAGGCTATTTGATCAAAAAATTTCAATACTGTGTTTAGATGGTTTTAGGCTTGTCTCTAGGGGACACATTTCCATCTACTGATTCATGCCGTGATTGTAGTCATATAATCATGTGATGGTGAAAGATAGGCAGGTGTTTGTGCAGCGTTGATACAAGCTTGCTCATCAGAAAAGCGGTATGTGGAATGCTGCATCTAATGCCACTGCCATGAATATTATGGTGAGGTATGGGGCGGTGACCTTGTATGCTTTCCACGCAAATTCAGACGTAGGACTCTTTGTGAGTTTGTAGTGGTATGCAAGCATCAGGGCTCCGGAGGCCACTGCAATCACCGTATACACCACGCCCATCCCTCCAGGAATCAGTGACAGGATTATGGAATATGGGAGTAATATGATCGTATTTGCCAGTATGTATCTGGATGTCTTGTGCATGCCCACCACTACGGGAAGCATGGGAATTCCTGCCTGAGCGTACTCGTCACGTATCTTCATGGCAAGGCACCAAAAGTGTGAGGGTGTCCAGACAAACACCAAGAATCCCACCAAGAATCCCAGCAGATCCATGCTTGCGGTGGCCGCCGACCAGCCAGCCCAAGCAGCGGCACTACCTGCAATGCCTCCTATCACAATATTTGAGGTGTTTAGCCGCTTGAGCCATGCAGTGTATATGATGACGTATGAGAATATTCCAACCGATATAAAGAACGCAGACACGGCGTTGAGTAGAACGTACCCATACACGACGGATATGCAGCTTACCAGGAGGCCGTATGCTAGCACGTGTGACGCGGCCATCCTGCCTGATGGAATGGGTCTGGAGGCGGTCCTGCCCATCTTGGAGTCAATGTCCCTGTCGTAGTAGTGGTTGAGTGCACTAGAGCCTGCAGAGGCCAGTGCTCCTGCCACAGCAATATGCACATACGCCCAATAGTCTAGTTCTGGGGCACCATCAACCAGCCTGCTTGCAGCATACATCGAGGTAACGGCAGTAATTACCAAAAGTACTACAATCCGTGGCTTGGATATCTCTAGCAGTTCATTTATCCCGAATCCCATTTCATCCTATCCCCCTAGCGAATCCATTTAATTTCTTTGTATTAGGATGGTAATTATTTTGTGTAGGTTTCTTGATGCAGTGTACAGGTCAATGCCCTCCGGCCACGTCCACACAATGTGAACCTACGGGTGGTTGTTGGTCTACCCTATGCCGCCAGCCATGGAGGGTGTGTCGTGGTGGTATCCTAGAGGCTTACGCCCTCAGTGCGGTAGCCGCGGCCGCTGCCACCGGTGCATCCACCCTCATAGCAAGAAGCACTGTAGGAGCCACGATCGCTGCATCGTCCGTCTCGCATGCGGCCACCGCTACGACGACGAACTTGGTGGGCAGCACGACAATGGTCGCCGAGTTGCCGCGCGCCACCCACACTACCATGCGACCTCTCTCGTTCCAATCTTTATTCCGCCTTCCTCCTGCTGGTACAGCCACGCGATGTGCTCGCAAATAACCTTGCGCCTCTCGGCACCAAGGACGGCTGCCTGGCCGCGTATCTCCCAGCAGTATCTCCCACTGTAGTTGTGTACCGATATATCCACGACCAGCAAGCAGACATATTGTATGAATGCGCGGTGCATCTTGCGGGTACCTCCTTCCCCCTCCTCCGCACATACGCGTGTGTTTTCTCTTGCCGTGCTGTGGGCGCGCTTCGGTTCGTGGTCTGTATTGCACATCATGGCGGCCACTAGGCCGACGGCAATCTTCACGTATACAACCTTGGCTTCCGGCGCGCGGTGCTGCATGCGCATCGCGCTTATTATCTAGCCGTCTCACACGGGGTGTGTGGGCGGATGCTTCCAGATAGGTTTTACTTCTCCTCCGGCGCACTGTCGCCGCTGGTTATTTCATAGGTAGAGCCATAGAATTGTTGTACGTGGTCAGGTTGCCTGGGAAGATTTTTTGATTCAAGCACGGATCTAGGGTCTTTTGATAGTATTACACATCATTCTAGGCACGACCTGACCACATACGAATTGTTGAAAGGTAAGATCCGCACGGCGGTCGGGCGGTCCTCTTCCTAGGACCGATTTTCTTCCTGCCGTCGCCCTCATGCAAGCAACTCTACAAGCATCTTGGGCAGATCTGTTCCTACGGGTGCGTCGGATCCTGTTTGTGCCGAGTGTTTGGAGACGCGAACGGGTACATCTCCTGTACGGTACGGCTCACGGCGTTGGTGCACTCCACATAGTACGCCTTTTTGTCAGTTTCGGGATCGGGAGCAGTTACCCAATCCTTGCCGGCCCAGAACAACAGCGCGTCAAGCAAGTTGCTAGGCGGATCATCAACCACGATCATTTCACTCTCCTCAAGGCTTGATGAGACCTTCTTCAAGAGTAAATAGTTGTCATCGCTGTCAGTAATCATGCGATCAATATAGACGACCATGAATAGTCTGTTTCGCCTGATAGTTCTCCATCACGAAACACTACGTAGGCGCGAGCAACAACACCAAGAACCCAACGGAGGCTCGACCGTCGTGCATGAGTAGAATTAGGAAACGAAGTTATTATTTCCAAAAGAATAAGTATATCAGCCCTTCCAGCCATCGTATGAGCAACTGGGACCTGATGATGCCCGGGATGGGGCTCACGGCAATCGGACTGGCAGGTCTCACAATATCATATGCTGGAATAGCGCACACATTCATTGACGGCATGCATGCCCTGACTGGCCTTACCATGTTTATAGGACTGATCTTCCTTGCAGTAGGCATACTTGATGGTGGAGTATCTACCAGCAACAGGGCCAAGGCCACAACTCTGGTAATCCTGTCAATATCTCTGGGATTCGGAATGTTTGCCATGACCATGAACACATCAAACTACACCATCACCCTGGCAGGAATCATGATGGGGATAACATTTCCTTCAATTATCATAGCATATCTGGCCATGAAGCAACCAGTGTACCTAAAGCCAGTAGGATCCATCGTTGCAATGGCCAGCGCCACGGGGATCATCATGTGGTTGGCATTTGGATTTGTCAGTCCCGACACGTACATGATTCCGCAACAGGCAGTAATAGAGGAGATAGAAGAGATTGTAGAGAGCATTACGGGGCCGATCTATCCGATTCAGATTCTAAGTGGATCATCTATTGCAGGCGAGGACGTGGATGATTTCGAGCCGGATGTAGCGATTGTTCCGCATGGACATACAATCCAATGGACCAACGACGATATTGCAATACATACGGTAGCAAGTTCAGAGGGTGCAGGGGCGCTGTTCAGCTCTGACATATTGGCACAGGGTGATACGTTCGAAGTTGATACTACACAGCTAGCAGTAGGAGAGCACGAATATTGGTGCACATTACACCCATGGATGGTAGCAACATTCGTGTTAGAAGAGCCAACGGCACAAGAACAAGAGTCAGGTAACGAAGAGATGTCAGCAGCAGATGGCGCAGACGCATAACCAGCGTGGATATGTGGTCACATCATGATGGCGGGTACCGGTATGGCGATAATGAAGAGCGCGATGAAATGGTATTCAGATAGTAGGCTGCATATACATGACGTTTGCTGCTACATGGTATGGTGGCACAGAACACCAAGTGCTGTGGCGGTGATTCCCACACGACGCAATACAACTTAGCCAACCATGCTGCACAACACAACGGCACAACACAACTACACACCATAAATGACGGATATTGTAAACATGATGTAGATTTGCAAAAAATTACAATATCAAAAATCTACAAAAAAAAGCTAATCAACCATGCAGAAAAAGAAAAGCCTAACGAGTCATGCGCTCTGTTGTTTGGCAGGGACGAGCGTGTCAGTAGGGTATTGCTGACAAAGAATATCCAAGAGTCACCCACGAATTTTGCAATCTCGGCAGATGAACTTATTGATGCATACAGGATAGCAGACAGGAGCGGTATTGAGATGGCGGGTATCTTTCATTCGCATCCCAGTTCTGTAGCGTATCCATCAGAGACGGACAAGAAGTTCATGAGAGTCAATCCGGTGGCATGGGTGATATATTCAAGCAAGAATGGTGAATTCAAGGCATATGTCTTGACCAACTCAAAAGTAGTAGAGATTCAAATAGAGACAGTATAGTACATCACAAACATAGAATGGTTGTAATGCTGAATGGGATGGTGTTTTTGAACAATGTTTTTTAGACATGCTCGTCTAGTAGACGGTTCTTGTACTTGTCGTCATTGCTGCAACTACTGTATCAATCCTGATTTTTGTAATAAAGATCTATCACGGTATCAACTATTGTGTTGGTGTCCATATCAGTTAGGGTGCTCACCAAGAGCATATGATCGTCACCCAGATAGAATGAAAACCGCTTGACCTTGTCATATTTTGACATGACATATTTTGTCTTGCCGAGCCATTTTGAGACCTCTTTGCGTGCCTTCCAATCAAGGATAGAAAGGTTTACCAGCTCTCTTTCTGCATGCTCTGATAGTAGGCTGGTTAGTCCCTCCCTCAACCCACCTGCAACACGAACCGCCCACTGATCATAAACTGAAGCGAATCTGACCTTAGAATCTGATTCTATGATTTGTGAACAAAATGTCTCATAGTTCAATGCACGACGTAATAGTAGGCGTTATTAGTATTTTAGTACATGGCGGTTCTGCGGGTGTGTCCTACAGGCATATACTGCTACTGATACGATGTGGTTCCAGAAGATTCTGCAGGCATTTTGCGCGTCGTATTTCATGTCCACATCTGGAAACAGCTCACCAAAAGCGTCAAATTCCTCTGTGCCGGAGATATCGTGCGCAGGCTCCGCTGTCAACGCACCATTGTATCAATCAGTTTCGGTGCGCCGTTATGCCGTAATGGCCTCAAGTGACTGGCGTGTGAGCCTGCCACTTTCTACTTGTGACCGTGCGATCAGCTCTATGTTGTAGCAAATTAAGCGCATTGGGATCTCGCGTCGTTGGTTGTCGGGCCTGCGGCACCTGACATAGCTGCCGTACATCTTCTTGATGGCCGCAAACACTGCCTCTATGACGCTGCGCTGGTGGTACCTAGCATTGAATGCGGGCAGGTCGTCGTGGTACATATCCACCATCTTGCGCCATGCTTGGCTGCCGTTGGCATTGTGTACAGTGTTGGACTTGGGCTTGATCAAAGGCGTCATGCCCATCCCAGCCAGCCTGTTGCATATGTCCCGCGACAGGTACGCTGCGTCTAGGCAAAAGTCCCTCCCCTTCATACTGCACGGGCCGTGTAGCAGGTCATCCAGCATGTCATATAGTCCCTTTATGTCGGCCATGTGGCTTGTAGTCACCAGATATGTAAGTACGACCTTGGTTCCCACGTCGATGATGGCATGCATTTTGATCCAGCCGTGCTTATTTCTGATCCTGTCGGTCCTGAAATCCACCCACTTTTCAAACCTGCTCACCGAGTAACCCGTACTGTCGCCAGCAATAGAGCCCGAACCCTGCAGCCCCTCGATGACGCGTGCATGTACCTCCCTGAGGTAGGACTCTGGGATCAGTGAATACGAGTTGCATATCGTGCTCTTGGAGGGTATGTTGCTTGTCAATCCCATCTTGCGCGCCGCCTCCTGGTCTGCGTGTAGATATCCCACCATCTTGCGGTACGTCCTGCGCTCGGCCTCCAGCATGATGCATACTATGGCCATGGTTCTGGGTAGGTATCCATTCTTGCCGCCCACCCCCGGATTTAGGGTGTATGGTTCGTCCATCCCGTTGACGATCCTGACCACTGTGGCCAGAATCAGGCTAGGTAGGTATCTCTGGACCAGGTCAAATGATCATTGGTCTCTTTTTTGGTCTCTGTCATTAACGTATATTGGATATTTCATCTAATGATGCGCATACCCAAAAAAATCAACGTTGTGTGTCAAATTATGTAGACAATCTTGTGTGACACAGCGGGCGAATTTGGCATATGGGGGTATACCTGTAGGACACACCCGCGGTTCTGCAAGAGGTGTGTGTTCAAAGTACAAATGTACTGTGCATTTCGATCATATTTTGCAATATCAGGGCGGTACGTCTTTCACTCCTTTGATGCCATCAGTAGCATGGTTAGATGTGCTAGCGTACAATACCAGTACATGATTATTGCACAAAGACAGAATGGGGTTTTGAATTAAATACCCCTTTGATGCAACAATCCCATGGAGATTCACGTATACGACACCTATGTCAAAGCAGCAGACGGCCATACCATGCATTTTGACGTCATAACAGGTGAAAAGAATCATGACAAAGCCATAGAGTATGGAAAGAAGTGGTTAAAGTCAATCAACGAAGGCAGCGCAACAATGACTACCAACGAGTGCCAGTTTTGCCATTCACAGGGTGCTCCAGAGCATGTTGAGAAGGCAATTCAAGAGAACGGCTACTACATCCAAAAGATGGAAGGCTGCTCATAATTCATACGTATTATACATTAATCCATTTTTTTATCTAGTATTGTAAGAGTTTGTGTGTAAGTCGTTGATGACAAATATAGTTTTGGCCAAACATTGTACACATGGTATGCCCTGTAGGATCACAAATAGTGTATAAATTTATGCAGATTGTGCCACAGCCACATTTTTTAGGCAAATGATATGTATGAATATGAGAATGAAGATTAACAAGTACTCAAAATGTACTGTCCATGGAGACAAGAAGACCAGATGGATCTGTGGCTGCTTCTTGACAGTGGATGACTATTTCAAATTCTGTGACAGTCACAACGAGACCCTAAAGAAGGCAATTCAAGCACAGATAGACGAGATGGACATGACATTGATTGTAGAGAGCAATGATGGTGATGGCAGCAGTGACAACAATAGTAATTCTAGACAATAGTTGAATCAGAGCGCAAGTATTGCCACAAAGGCAGATACAAACACGATGGCTATGGTATTGAGTAGTTTGATGACGGTATTGAGTGCGGGGCCTGCCGTATCCTTGTAGGGATCACCAATGATGTCCCCCACCACAGCTACCTTGTGCTCCTCTGTTCCCTTTTGACCTTTCATCTCTATGAGTTTCTTTGCATTGTCCCATGCGCCACCCGTGTTTGCTAGGTGGTATGCCAGAAAGATTCCCGTGACGACTGAACCCATCAAGAGTCCCGCCACGGCTGTTGGGCCCAGCAGTACGCCGAGTATTATTGGGGCAATGATTGCAATGATTGCCGGCTTCCACAGCTCCTTGATGGATGCGACCGTTGCAATATCTACACATCTTGCATAATCGGGTTTGGTGTCTCCTGTCAGGATGCCCGGATCTGCCTTGAACTGCCTCCTGACCTCATCAACCATCTTTCCTGCAGCCCTTGATACCCCATTGATCAGCTGTCCAGTTATCATGAATGGCACCAGTCCGCCTACCAGCAGCCCCACAATGACCGCAGGGTTGGTCAGGCTATAATCCAGATCCAGCACCCCTTCGAATATGTGTGATGCCTCAAATTGAAATGCTTGAATCATGGCTAGAGCAGCAAGCGCCGCGCTAGCAATCGCAAACCCCTTGGTGACTGCCTTTGTGGTGTTGCCCACGGCGTCGATCTCGTCAGTCACCTTTCTATTCTCTTCACCCATTCCAGTCATCTCCACTATCCCGCCCGCATTATCAGCAATGGGACCAAATGCATCTATACTAAGCACAATACCTGCAAGACTCAGCATTGCCATGGCAGTCAGGGACGTTCCAAATATGCCATACAGTACGGGATCAGCCCCCTCGGGTGCGGCACCTGACGCTATGCTGTATGAGAGTATGATGGCCACAACCAGTGCGATCATGAATGGCCCTGTGGACTGAAGTCCCTTGATTATCCCCATGAGGGTGAGTGATGCATATCCCCATTTAGCAGAATCTGCGATCTCGTTTACCGGGCCAAACTTGTAGTTGGTATATCTGTCTGTAATCTTTTGAATTACTGGTACAAGAATAACACCTATCACGGTGGTTCCAAACAGGGCGTATGCATCCTCGGACTGACCAACGAACTGTATGGTGAATACAAAGTTTAATGCTATGGCTATGACGGCAGATACGTAAAATGAACGGTTGAGTGGCTTCATCACATCAGTAACGCCCTTGGAGCCCACAATGACGACACCAATGATCGATGCTATCATGCCTGCGGAACCTACTAGAATAGGATAAAGGAATAGATCAGGGGCGCCTATTAGGGCTGCAATGAGCAACGCCGCAAGTATTGTGACAATATATGATTCGTACACGTCCGATCCCATCCCTGCCGCATCACCTACATTATCACCCACATTGTCTGCAATTGTTGCGGGGTTTCTGGGATCGTCTTCAGGTATGTTGGCCTCAACCTTGCCTACCAAGTCAGCACCCATATCGGCGGCCTTTGTGAATATGCCTCCACCAATTCTAATGAATAGTGCTATGAGACTTGCCCCGATTCCCACACCCGCTATCGTTATTGGATCAGGATATATCATGTATAGTCCGGTTATGGCCAAGAGCGCCATTGCGGGCACTGCCAGTCCGACAGTGGCGCCGCCCCTAAAGGCCATGACAAATGTCTTGCCCAGCCCGCTGCTGCTCAGGTTGGCCGCACGAACTGCAGCCTTTACAGTAATCTTTAGTGATATCAATCCGGCTACAGCAGACAGCGTAGCACCCACGGCAAATGCAATTCCATTAGAGTATGACAAGAATACCGCAATGACTATTGATAGTGCTATCGAGATGGGTATGATTATCTTCATCTCACGCTTTAGAAAGGCTGCAGCACCCACTTTGACTGCGTTTGATATCTCCATCATAGCAGCCGTTCCCGGAGGCTGTTTTGTAATCCATGCTACAAGACCTGCCGCAATTAAAAACGAGACAATACCTGCACTAATCGGCAGGATCTCCAGCATATCCATGATATACACGCTTGCCTAATACTGCGAAATATAAATCAAATAGGAAAAGATCAACAGGATTGGAGTAAGTGCCGACATGTGCATTGCGGATGCAAACGATACACATTCCTGCACATCATACAAGACACCATACTAGGACAAATGTTCTGGGACTGCTGGGCAGGCGCATCAGCATTACGATCTCTTTGTGGATCGCTTCTTGTATGGATTGAATGTCTTTCCCTTTAGAGCCTGCCGCACCAGTTTGTTGAACCTCTTTCCATGTGACAAGTACGGGAACCGCATGTGAATCAACTCGTGCACGATTGTATTCTCCAAAGTCTTCATATCAGGAATCTTTCTTGTGTTGATGAAGATCAGGCCATGTCGTAGGTATGCAACCCCATAGTACTTGTATGCGGAGGTTCTCCTGCCAGCGGTTATCTCTTTTGGGGCATTTAGTACATCCTTGGAGGTCATCAGGACGTGTGGTTCTGGGATTGAGAACCTGCAAGAGTATATGCCCACTTGCTCTAGTATGTGCAAACGCAGATCTGGATCAAGATGCATATCATCATACTAACGTAACAGACAGATATATCTAGCAATGTCAAATGTTTGTGCAATATTGATTGATTTGTTTTGACATGCACAAAAAATATGATCGGATCATGGATCGCCTGATGCTTGTTCAGGTTGAAAGGTACAGAGACGTATTGATGGTGAAAGGGTCAGAATTTTTTACTAGTGTGTAATCATCAGTCATACAGCCACCGTCTCATCATACCCCATCATTCCATGGAGTCGAGTAAGAGTTGTGCTTTATTTCTAATTTCTGAAGTAACTTTTACTATGACCAGTCCCTCGTTTGGCTGCCCATACATGACGATCGCATTGGTGGGAGCATAAATACATGCTGGAACCACAAGGAGATCCTCCTCGCCCCGGACATGCAGCCTGACAGGTGGGCTTGCTTCCAACGCCTTTCTTATAGAATTGATGCTCTCCATGGTGATCTGTGCGGCAGGATTCTCTACAAAGAGTTCAGTAGAGTCGGGCGGCATCTGAGGTGGCGGGCCATCTTTATCCTGCTCTCTCTGCTCACGACCATCAATAATCTGTAAACACGGCATCAAGCCAAACGCCATCATCTTTCGGGTAGTTCGATCGCCCACGGTTATGACATAGGAACCATCAGGGATGTGTTTCTGAATCTCTGTTTTTTGTGCCTTGTCTTCTACAAGCAGTATCCCAAGTGGGATCTTAAACCTGTTCCTAAGTGAATCCGAAAGCCTCATGATAAGCATTGGGTGGGTGCAATAGTGAAGATGATGCCAACAGGCAGTGTGTTGCAAAAGGGTAGTGACGATAATTGCATAATGACTATCAGATGCTCGTGCTGGGCGCAGATGATGGCGGCTGGGACTGTTGCCCATCAGGACTGGCGGCGGTTTGGGTCTGGGACTGTGGCTGGGACTGTTGCCCATCAGGACTGGCGGCATCCTCGGCTTCAGACTCTTGGCGCAGTTTTGCCGCAAGAATGCTACATTGTGCTGCAATATTCTTTGCGCTTGCCTTAAAGGCTAATGCACTTGGCGAATCAGGATTTGTGATCATGATAGGCTTGCCCAGATCCGAACCAGACATTATTCCAGAGTTTAGTGGTATCTCACCCAAGAAGGGCATGTTGAACTGATCGCTTATCTTCTTTGCACCTCCATCGCCAAAGATGTAGTGCCTGTTGCTGCAATCAGGACAGATAAAGTGGCTCATGTTCTCAACCACACCGATGATGGGCACGTTGAGCTTTTCAAACATGCCAATAGCCTTGACTGCCACATTGCTAGCCACATCCTGTGGGGTGGTAACTACAAGAATTCCGGTGATTGGGATCGTCTGTGCCAAAGTCAGCGGAATGTCTCCGGTGCCTGGCGGTAGATCAACGATAAGATAATCTAGATCAGACCAGTTTGTGTCTACTAAGAATTGTTTGAGAATCCCAGATATGATTGGGCCCCTATAGATCGCTGCCTGATGTGCCTGCTCGGCAAAGAAACCAAACGAAACCACGCGCAGTCCATTTGATTCAGCGGGCTGGAGTTTGTTGTCTTGCACCTCCATATAGCCATCCTTCATTCCAAGCATCAAGGGGATGCTGGGACCATAGATGTCTGCATCAAGCAATCCCACCCGCGCCCCCATCTGGGATAGTGCCAGTGCCAAATTCAATGAGACTGTAGACTTACCTACACCTCCTTTTCCGCTGGCGACACCTATGATGTTCTTGACGGTTGCCATTCCAGTGTCCGCGTCAAGTGAACGTCCCTCCATGACTTTGGCAGTCACATCCATATCAAAGCTCTTTAGATCTTGAATCTCGCCAATTACGTTTCGAACATCTTCTTCAATTTCTGCATTAAAAGGGCATGCAGGAGTAGTAAGCTCTAGGGTAAACTTGAGGTTGCCATCATTGAGCTGCAGATCCTTTATCATACCCATTGATACAATATCCTTCTTCAGATCGGGGTCAATTACGGTACCAAGCTTTTCAAGAACTTGATCAATCCCAACCATTGGTCAAAAAATCACAGTGTGCTATTTAAACATAAGTTGTTTTTGGTTCTATGAAAAAGTGATTGTCATGACATTTGGAAACATTTGATAGCCAGCGATCCCATGGTATGTCATGGCAAATGCAAACATGCAAGCAATTGCTGGACAGGAATTCATTCCTGCAGGGGTGTAAAAAAAATGTGTTTGTGCAGAGCATTTCTGCAAAGTGCATGCCAGTACATGTCAGGATATGCCAGTACATCTACAAGATGCAGAACATGGTATAATGGATCAGCCAAGAAATATCATCATATTGTCAATCGGTCATGTGAGGAAGCAGATTCCACACAGGCAAAGAATCAGCAAAGATGTAATGAACAAAAGAAGACAAGTGGGAGCATCATGGTGTGGTGGCACAAACCCTTGAATCCAACATCAGCATAGCATGCATTGTGTGATTCCAAGTGTTGTATAGTAAGCCAATGTTTTGGCCTGAACATGTTACCAAAGGGGATGGTTTGTAGCGGCAGCATATGCATTTGGGAGATATAATGTGATAGGGATGATGGTGAGAGGGGGATGATGGTGGGGGGATGATGGTGGGGGGGATGATGGTGAGAGGGGGATGATGGTGAGAGGGGGATGATGGTGGGGGGGATGATGGTGAGAGGGGGATGATGGTGAGAGGGGGATGATGGTGAGAGGGGGATGATGGTGGGGGGGATGATGGTATCGGCACCACATATCCGTCACCGTCTTATCGCCATTGTGAGATGGGGTTGCAACACGCATCCCCCATATCCTCACATACAGCAGAATCATTATTGATTGGCTGTGACGGTATGACCAGATCAGTTGCACTCATACCAACCATGAGCCAGATATTTGTCAGATTGTGACTAAAAGTTGTGCATAAACCGAGATTTGTGCCTGTACGTTGCATTGAAACCCAAATTGTGTAACGAATAATACAAAGATTCATAAATTAAAATTCGAGAAAACAGCACAGTTGTTTTCTATATCAACCTTGGTGGATGTTGTCAGGATCCCTCCGAGTCTGTTCGGGACCACGCTCAAAAAGGCAGCCATGAACATACTCAAGGAGAAGTACGAGAGCAGGATAGATGCTAGTCTAGGATATGTTATCATGATCCTTGATGCCAAGGTAGACGAGATGGGCAAGATGATTGCAGGTGATGGTGGAACATTTCATAGGGTACAATTTGAAGCCCTGACATTTTATCCAAAGATGCAAGAGATAGTTCATGGAGAGATCGTCGATATTACAGACTTTGGTGCATTTGTAAGGATAGGCCCCACCGATGCCCTACTGCACCTGTCTCAGGTGATGGATGATTATCTAAAGAGTGATGTAAAGTCGGGCATGATTATAGCTAATCAGAGTGGAAGGACGCTCAAGGTAGGCGCGCAGCTTCGTGCCAGAATCACCGCAGTCTCGCTTGGAAAGGCTACATCAATGGGTAAGATTGGTATTACATGCAGGCAGCCATTCCTAGGTGCATATGGCTGGATCGAAGAAGAGATTAAAAAGGCAGAGGGCGGCGATAGTAAAGACGATGGCAAGGACAAGCAAGAAAAAGGAAAGGAAGACTGAGATATGGCACGCGAGATGGCATGCAGAAAGTGTAAGTTTGTTACAACGGGAAAGGTATGCCCCGCCTGTAAATCATCAGATCTGACGCCGGATTGGACAGGGATCGTATTGGTGGTGGATCCTACAAATTCCATGATCTCAAAGACGTTGGGTATAACGCAAAAAGGCAAGTATGCAATCAAGGTAACATAGGAATTTTATACTCCATGCGCTGGCATGGGAATCAAAATCACCCAGGTGCGTCTGGCGGCAGGCACAGAATAGTTAAAAACCGACACGTGGTGATCGCGGATGTATTTGACCACGATAACGTTCAATTCCAAAAAATACCTATCGCAGTTTCTCAAAGAGGATCTAGGAAGGGGCGGCGACATTACGAGTGCCCTGCTGCCCAGAAAAAAGATCGCAGGCAAGATAATTACAAGACAGAGCGCAATTATTGCAGGCACCGTACATGCAGCAGAGATATTTGCCCTAAAGAAATGTAGCACCCGCATACTGTGCAAGGATGGATCACGTGCAGAATCTGGACAGGGAATAATAAAAGTCACAGGTGATGCCAGAAATGTCCTGATGTGTGAGAGGACAGCGCTCAACCTGCTTGCAAGGATGAGCGGCATTGCAACACAGACCAGTAGGATGGTAGAAAAGATTCCAAAGGGAGTGGAGTTGTACTCTACAAGAAAGACTGCCCCTGGACTGCGTTACTTTGACAAGGAGGCCGTTCAGATTGGAGGCGGTATGAAGCACAGGCACAGTCTTGATGAGATGGTCATGATCAAGGACAACCATATTGCAGCGTCCGGAGGCCGCGCGTGTATGACTAAATTGATCAGAAGGGCAATATCAAAGCACAAAAGAATAGAGGTAGAGGTCGAAAACATCTCCGATGCAGTCCTTGCCGCAAGGGAGGGGGCAACCATAATAATGCTGGACAACTTTTCACCGGCGCAGATTGTAAAGGCAGTTCACAAGCTTGAGAACATAGGATTGCGTGGCGGAGTGACACTTGAGGCATCTGGTGGGATTGATTCCAAAAACATATCTAGGTACAGCACGACGGGCGTCGACATGATATCAGTGGGATCCATTACAAGCTCTGTAAAGGGGATCGACATGAGTCTAGAGATCGTATGATGGTATGATACATCATGCATGAAATGATTGGGACGAGATGTCTGCAATGTCTTTGGAGGTTTGTGTTTATCAGTCGTTGGACCGGGGCAGCAGGTTTAGCAGCGACATAACCTGCTTGTTTTTGGGATCAATCTCTGTGATCTTGTTACAGCACTGTATGCAACGCTTGTCTTGACCCAACTTTTGGTGCGAGTATGCCTTTAGCAGGAGGACGTCTATGTCGTATTCGGAGATCTCAAGGGCACGCTCAAAGTATGGCATGGCTTTGGCATATCTGTTATTGAGATAGTGAATACCTCCTACTGTAAACAGCACATCGTGATCATTTGGAATTTTAAGCAGGTATTGTGTTCCCAATCTAAGAGCTCGGTCATACTTTTTGTCCTTTACCAGTTTTTTAAACTCCTTTAGGGTCTTTTTGTTATCGGCATCATTGCCCTGGTTCTTGTGCCGCTTCCATCCAAATAATCCTACCAAGCCATCACGTATGTACGATTGTCATTTATCATCCTAGCTAATCTCAAGCATTCTGTCTATTGCCAGACGTGCCCTGCCAGCAATCTCCTTTGGTACAGTAACTACATATCTGTCATGTACCAACGAATCATGTACTTTTTCAAGTGTAGTCATCTTCATGTACTGGCATTCGGCCTTTTCTGATGCAGGAATGAATGTCTTGTCAGGGTTTTGCTGCCTCATCTTGTACAGTATGCCAGTCTCGGTGGCAACAACAAAGTTTTTTGTATTTGATTGTCCTACGTGGTTGAGCATGCCTTCGGTAGAAAGGATGGAAACGCCTGCATCGCCATAATTTCCTTCTGCTGTATCATACATCATGGGAGTAGTACAGCCACACTCTGGATGTATGATAAATTCAGTGTCATTGTTTTTGCTGCGGTGTTTGATGTCATGATTGTTGTTGTTGTTGATGAAGTGTAGTTTTTTCATAATGTCATCAGGCGTTATGCCCGCATGCACATGACATTCACCTGCCCAGACCCTCATGTTCTTTCTTCCAGTCACCTTGGCAACGTAGGCTCCAAGAAACATGTCTGGGAGGAACAAAATCTCCTTATCCTCTGGGATTGTATTTACAACGCGTACTGCGTTAGATGACGTGCAGCAATAATCAAGCTCTGCCTTTATAGCGGCAGTGGTATTGACATAACCTACTGCAATTGCTCCAGGATGCCTGCGCTTCCAATTGCGTAGTTCATCTACTGTGATCGAATCAGACAATGAGCAGCCCGCATCATAGTCTGCAACCAGTACCTTCTTTTGTGGACTTATTATTGCGGCAGTCTCTGCCATAAAGTTCACGCCACAGAATAGTATGGTGTCCTGTTCTACGGTGGAGGCCAGTCGTGATAGCCCCAATGAATCGCCCGTAAAATCGGCCACGTCTTGGACATCAGGAATTTGATAATTATGCGCCAAAATTACTACGTCTTTTTCACGTTTGAGCCTCTGGATCTCATCCTTTATCTGTAGCACCTGTTGTGTTGACATGAACTACACACAATGTCGTAGGTAGTGATTTAAAGAATGGGAAGTAGTCAAAAAATTTCTGAAAAACTCTCAAGCATGACAAGAATTTCCCCTTTTAAGATTGAGTAATAGTTGTGAGATTGAAGATCAATGTTGGTGATTCAACAATGACCATCATGTGTATAGTGATATCAGCAGATCGTTGTTGGGGGTTCAAAGTATACCACACATCAATGCAGGGCCCTACAACGCAAACAGGAAAGTGCAGATGAGTAGGTGCTGTGGTGAGGTGGTGCAGACACACTACAAAACACAAACACTACAAGCAGGAGATTATACACAACATGGCAGTTGGGCTATGTTCCAATTTGTATGCCGCCTGTGCAGTATCTCTTTAAGGTTTGAATGGCAGACAGTGTGGCCAGCCTGCTCGTCTTTGGGTTGCCGGGGTCAGGAAGATTTTCTACTACAAGAGACATCCTGCCAAATCCCCCCTCGGCTACTATGTGATGGGTGTTTCTGTTAGTCTCTGGATCCGCCACGATCATGACGCGTGTCTTGCTGCTGCCGATTCCTGCCAGTGACAGGAGGGCGGCCACGTTTATGTTGGCAGGGAATAGCTTGACGGCATCCCTTGCAGTGCCATCAAATATTGTGACAGGGGAATCTAGTCCATCCAGATCAATCACAGAGGTTTCAAAGAATTTTGCTCCTCTCAGGGAGCGAGGATGCTTTGTAGTAGTGATTGAGAGAGAATCTAGATCGTCTGTGACTGAACGTATTGCGTCTAAACCGGCAATGGCTCCGGAGGGCAGATAGATCGTCTTTTTGTAATCATGACAGGCATCACACAACACATCATAGACTGATTCATCAAGCAAAGCACCGACACTCATAACCATCAGATCCTTTCTGTTCTGCAAAACGCTTAGCGCCACATCTCTCACAGCGTTTTGTGATGCTGCCTCTACTACAATGTCAAGCGCTCCAGATGAAAGCAGGTGCGGGTTTGTAACTACTTTGGGTTTGCTCTTGAGCTTTTCTACAAGTGTAGCAGATGCCTCCGGCGATGTATCATACACGTGTGTTAGTGTGGCGGAGATTTTAGCAGAGTCGATTGCAAGGGCAATCTGCGTTCCTATGGCACCACAACCCAGCAGGCCCACTCGCTTTGACATCAAACACAGATTGATGTGCATCCATTAATTAACTCTGGTGTGAACACACAGTTAGCACAGCACGTATGATGCAAGTACGCATGGCAGGACTGTTGTCGTATGGCCGATGGCTCGCAGGCAGGTAGATAGAAAGTAGTTTTAACATATAGGGTGCATGTAATTATGATGGTATTATTGATGACAGTCATGGCGGCGGCATTGATTACAGGGATGGTGATGGTGATGTCGACCGCCACTGTACAAGGATTTGATGGGGATGGTGTGCGCAAACCTGTGGACGGCATAGCCGAATCCCCAAAAAAACAGATGGACGGAGGGGTGCTGCCAGAGAACGTAGTGTGTAGGGCAGGAATGGATCTTGCAATCAGAACCAACGGGCTAGCAGCATGCATAACGCCAGAGACTGCAAAAAAGATGCTAGACAGGGGAGGTATGTTGTTGGAGGTGATTGTCACGGACCAGTCAATGCATGCAAGCGATGATGACAATGATGATGATGGCAGCATCAACGACAGCAGCAGCAGCAGCAGCATCATCAACAAAAAGAATGAGCAAAAGGGAGATGGTCAGAAACAACAAGAGACAGGGGTGGCCAGCACTAACAAGGCAGGTGCAGACGATGGTAATAGTAGTACCGGCACATCACAGATTACAGGCATTCCTGCATCGGGCATGTCAATCATAAACATCTACATAACGGACCAAGATCTGAATAGGGCCCGCAACAGTGCAGAGACTGTCCTGACAGAAGGGTTGTTTGAGTTTACCGTCGGCGATGTACCAATCCAGGGACCGCAAAGGATGACAGAGACAGGTCCTGATACAGGCGTGTTTCTTGTAAGGCTGCAGCTTCCAGATACCATCAACGGGAGGCCGCTGAGCCAAGATGATGTTGTGATAGTGCGATACATAGATGGGTCAGATGCATCAGGGGAACGTAGTGTGAGTGTAAAATCACTGCCATTGACAAACACATTTGCAGAGATTCAGGCATCTGAGAATGGTGCGCGCGCACAACAGGATGGCAAGTCCAATTCAGCAGCTCTTGTAGGTCGCGAGATGGCCATAAGACTCTACGAGCCTGATGCAAACTATGACTCTAGAGATGAAGACAAGATTCCACTAAGCAGCCTACAGTTCAGGGGCAAGGGGGGAATCAAGACCACACTTGCCAACCCCGTGTTTGATGCAAACAGGCCATATCTGGTAGAGACTGGTCCCAATACTGGCATGTTTGAGGTAAATATTGAGATTCCACAGGAGGTAGACGGCAGACACATCTATACCGGGGACTGGTACGAGATAACATACGTGGACATGTCTACTCCATCAGGCACAGACGAAAAGATCGTCATGAAGGGCAAGATAGGCAGGTAGTTGCCAGTAACCAACATGTCGGTATGCAGCAGATGACAAGTAAGTAAGCAATGGTTGCAACATCTGTACATCTATGCAAAGGTATGATATCATTCTAAAACAGCATCCCAGATCCACATCATCATAATCATCATAATCATCATCATCGCCAACATGCCTGCTAGCCAGTATCCCTGTGCGTGAAGTGAGCATATAACGTAGGGCATTTTAGGGGTTCAAACTGTGTGTGGTCTGAATTGTGGCGTGACGCGCAGATACAAATCATGTCATGACTCATATACATCAAGCCTGCTTTGTAGGAGAAATTCCAGATACCCCGTTGCTCTTTACGACACTAAAGGTGCGGTTCGCCAGTGAACCCAACTCTGGGTCATGAGAGACCAGTATGATCTGCTCTGAGCGCAGTTCAGCAAACAGATCCATCATCTTGTTGAGCTGGCTTTTGGAGAAACCATCAGTGGGCTCATCTAGAATCAGCAAGCCAGATTTTATCGATTCTATCTCTTTTCTCATTAGCGAGTTGAGTGTAAGCCTGTATGCCAGCGCGATGCTAGTCTTTTCGCCTCCCGACAGGTATGCCACATCTTGTTCGTATCCATCCTGCTGCACCACCGGTTTGAAATCCTCATCAATGCTGGATTCTTTGGTAGGATCCTCAACTAGGGATGAGTACAACCTAGTGTATGTCTCGTTAAAATTCTGCAATACAGATATCATCACCTGTCTTTCAATATGGGATACGACAGGTATGAAGAACTTTTCAAACCATTCACGGACCTCTGAGAGGAGTTCAAACTTTTCCTGCCACTTTTTGGACTTTGCAATCTTTTCCTCATTGGAAGCAATCTTTTCCTGCTCGTCTTTTATCCTCTGATTCAACGCTGCAATCAGGCCCGACAGCCTGCTGATCTCCTTACGGTGTGTATCCTGCTCGGATTCCAATCTAGATATCTCATCATTGACACCTGCAAAGGCGGGCAATTGGGACGTAATGTCTGCAAGCTGGGATCTCTGCTCTGTGGCCTTTGCTTCTAGTTTTTTGGCGCGTTTGTGATTGTCTGAGATCTTTGCACGGGTGCTGTCCATGGATTCGGCGACATGACTCGTTTGATCTGCTGCATTATCAAACTTGGCCACCTCGTCTCGTAGCAAAGATAAAGACTCTAGAGGGTTCTGTCCATGCTGATCGCCCACAGAATCCTTGATCTCACCCAGCTTGTCCTCAATGGCGGATAACCGTAATGACTTTTGTTCATGCTCTTCAATCCTAGGCAGTATCTTTTGAATCTGGAGTATATCCGAGTTGTATGACTCAAGCTCCACCTCAATATCTTTTAAGGCCTTGCCAGATTCAAAGAAAGAGTCTGTAATTTGTTTCAGATCCGTCTCCAACGAGGCCACCTGCTTGAGCTTCTTGCCAACTAGATCATTGCGGTGGGCCGAGGTGATGTCTTGTTTGCATGTAGGGCATGTGTTTCCCAATTTTTCAAACTCTTCAACATCATTGCTGGCGCCATCCTTTAACGCCTGTTTGCTTGCCTTTTGCTCTCTGATTTCATTCAGGCGTGTATTGATGTCATTAACAGACTTTTGCAATGATGTTTTTTTGTCCAGCAGGTCGTGCAATTGTGACTCCAAACCCTGCCTGTCAACGTCCGTCTCTGTGTCAAGGTGTCTGTTGAGATTGGATATGTCGTGTAAGAGGGACTTTTTTTCAGAATCATACCTGATGCGCTCTTCATTTAGTGCACGAATCCTCTTTATCTCTGCCTCGATCTCAGAAGCAGAGAGTATGGTTTGTGGTTTTTTGATGCTTTGTAGTTCCCCCAGGTGCTCCTTGTGCCGGAGCATCTCCTGCTCAAGGCCTTTCAGATCAGCTGCACTTTGCTGAATCTGGCTTGATGTATCATGTATTATCCCCTCTAGGCTGTCCCTCTGTGACTCTAACCTGGTTCTATGCTCTTTCTTGACCCTTAGATCACCAATGCTGTAGATGAGTTGTTTTTCGACATCCTCCTCTGCCTCTTTTTGGTCTGTGATCTCATCGGCCTTGCCTTGTGCCTGTGAGATCTCTTTGGTAGAGTCGAGTACCTGCTGCTGCAGTTCTGGGATATCGCTGAACCTCTCCTGCCAGAGTTGTGCTAGCTGAGTTATGGTACCCAGCACAGATGTTGCGTTTGATTTGGCAATGGCATAGTCTTCAATCCTGAAGGCTTTGCGGATGGTCTCTAGGCGTTTCCTGGCATCTGAGAGCACCTCCTTCATGGATTCCTGTGGCGTGAATACGGCATACCTGTAGATCCTGCTCTCGGCATTCGGGCTTACAGGCTCATTGAAGCCTAGTATTTGTAGTATCTTTTGTTTCAGCTCAGATGAGGAGAGCGGCTGCATCTCCCCGCCTACCTTTGCCCATGAATTCCTTGTGTCATGGTTGACTCCTCTTTGGCTCCTTTTGAGGCTACGTTTTATCTCATACATTTGTCCGTCTATGCTGAACTCTAGGATCGCATAACCCGACTCTGCACCTTTTGAGAGTAGGGATTCCCCCTTTTGGGAACCGAGTCCAAACAAGGCAAACTCTATTGCCATGAGTATGGTGGACTTGCCGCTGCCAATGTTGCCCGTAAACAGGGTTATCCCAGGAGAGAACTCTATCTCTTGGTTGGGATAGCTTCGAATGTTTTGTATGACAAGCGAGTCAAGGATCATTGTTGTCGTTTATCTCCAGTATGGCCAGGGCGTTGTCTCTGATCCTTGATTCATAATTGTTTCTAGTTTCGTTGTCCAATTGTGCGTGGGACAATTCATGAAGCAGTTTGTTTGTAAGATCTATTCCTGGCGTACCCATCAACCTGTCCTGTTTGAAGTGTAATTGTCCAATGTTTTCAGAGATGACATTGGCCTCTATCTCCTCCCTGTTAGAGCCTTTTGCGCTCGTAATGGAGTACTCTTTTGATGTCAGGCTGCTTTTGGATATGTTTACGACTAGTGAGTCGCCCTCGTTGAGTGTGTCACGGACAGCAGATATGTCAATGTCAGATGTCTTGCCTGATGACATCTCTCCGGTAACCTTGACAATAACCACCTTGTCCTTGGGATCAATGCTGCCGGTCCTCTCTTGTAGTTCACGGTTTACGTCATCGCCTTTTTTGTCGTTTGCATCAACTTCTATAATCTCATACTTTGTGTTTTCAAGGTGTATAAACTCGACGGACCCTATTGCATCATTCCCAAACTCCACCATTACAAACCCGCGCTCCTGCCCCTTGGCATTCTCTTCTAGATCTGCAGACTGGCCTGCAAATGGAGTTCCAGGATACACAACGTGTGGATAGTCGGGAAAACTCTTGTGGTTCCACCGGTGCAGGTGTCCCCCTGCATAGTATGCAAATCCCTTGGGCAGTAACGACAATGGCATCGGATCGCCACGCGTGTACATGCCGGCAGGAGTCATGTCACTTATCCAGCCATGGAACAAAAAGATCTTAAAGCCAGGCTCGGCCTCAAGTGGTTCCCTGACCAGATTTTCATACCAATCCCGGTCCCTGTCCACCTTGAGTCCCGAGAGCCCTGCAATCTTGACGCCTGTCTTTTTATCAGTTACAAACTCAAGGGAGATGGCACCATCATCGTCTGATGTGGCCATTGTCACCTTTGTGATGTATCCCGTCTCGGCCAAGAGATCAATTACAGAGTTAGATACTGGCGAAAAGTCATGGCTGCCATACACCACATAGATTGGGATGTTGGCATCGTGTACCTGGCGAAACTTTGCAAACGCGTACTTTTGCACCCGCATCGGAGGTATGTTTGTGTGAAATATATCGCCGGGCATCAAGATGAAATCCACCTTGTGGGAGATGCACACGTCTAGCGCCCTTTCAAATATCTCTTGTTCGATCTTTTGCAGTTCCTCGTACGTTTGGAGGCCAAGATGAATGTCCGACAGGTGCGCAAACTTCATCTAAAACACCTTTGTCTTGCCGTACCCAACGGCCTTTTTTTGGGCCAGTTCATCAAAGATTGGAATCTTGATTGGCATTGCAAAGGGAACAAAGATGGACGTTATAATTGCCTCACCCTTGTCTAGACTGGCGATGTTTCTGCTGTCATCGGAGAGATCCTGCGATGCAGAGGCTATCAACGATTCACGCTCCTGCCTCATCTCGTTTCCCAAGATTATCTTTGTATTCATGTTTGCAAGGATGGTCTTTGGAATGACACTGCTTAGTTGTGTTACAGCAGTCAGGCCAACCCTGAATTTGCGGCCTTCCTTTGCTATTATGGAGTAAATGTTGTCATGTTTGGATGTCAGAACATCCTCCGCTATCACGCGTGCCGCCTCCTCAATCACAATGGTGACTACCGGTTTTGTGTCAAGTAGACCTTCTGACTTTGCATACTTGTACTTGTCCAACAGTCTTGAGGCAACTATATTTCCCACCAACAGTTCCGCATCATCACCTAGGTGCGACGTATCCATGACAACTACCTTGCCTTGTTCAATGTGTCCCACAATGTCCTCAACGGTGTGGACACCGCTTGTGGGGGCAAATACCTTGTGCCGAGAGACGAGTCTGTCACCGGTCAGCTTTATGCCCAGGGTCAGGCTCAGTTTGCGCCTGACCACTGTCAATGTCTGGGGCTTGACGCCTTTAGGTTTATTCTCCTCGTCCATTGTGGCCTGGATCCACTTCTCCTTGTGCTCCCAGTACATCTGCTTAATGGCTTGACTCTGCGCATCGGTGAGGTCTATGATTCCCACAAAGTGATCAGGTGTGATCGACCCCAGATTGATTACAAGGCTATGGGCACCAGGGGGCTGGTTTGACGGAGTATAATAAGCAAGATTGTGCATGGCACAGGCATGATCTTTTAATCCCTTGCCGGTTCTACCGTAATACTCGTCATGTGCATCCAACACAAGCGCACCCACCTTGTTTGTGTCCAATATGTGCCACAGCATGGTCTTTACAAGGTTTGATTTTCCGCGGCCTGTGGTTGCAGGGATGAGGACGTGGTGAGAGAACGTGTCCTCAACGGGCAGCCATACCTCGGCCTCTTGGATCACCTTGCTTCCGCTTCTGATGTGTCCCACAAGTACTGAATCTTTATTTTTTTGAAGGAATTTCAGGTCATTATTGTTGATCATGCGCAACTTGTTGAAGAATGGTGGAAGTGACTTTGGAATCTTGACACTCCAGTCCTGGTGGGAGATCCGTGCAAGCGGCTTGATCCTGGCAAGGACATAGTTGACAAACTCTGGCTCATAAAGGCTCGCATCCACTACATGCTCCAAGTTGACGCCGGACATCATCTGCTGCATCCTGCTCTGGATCTGGGAACCGTACTCTAGTGCAAACACCTGCAAGATTAGAAATGAATTATCCTCTTCGGAGACCAACAGATCACCTATCTCAAGATCCACGCCATCTTTTTGGCGGATTAGTATGTCCCCAAAGCCTCCCCCTACTACCTGGCCCATGATCTCAGGTTCGTTCACTAGCTGGTCACTCCGTTGAGATGATCGTGCATGCGGAGGCTTGCGCTGTACCGCTGGAATATGTTGCGTTCGGGCCTCATCAGCATCTCGGATCGTATAACGTCCCTATACATATTGAACTCGTCTGATCTGACCTGTGCAAACCTGTCCGCATCAATTGCCCCATACGGATAACCCAACATGGCAGCGTCCTGAGAGTTTGCAGTCAGGCTTGCAAGCACGGAGTTTAGTTTATCAGGACTCATGTCGTAAAACTGCTCATGTAGTATCTCAAACCTGAATATGAATCTGGATGCCTGGTGAAGTTTTACTGCAAGAATAAACCCCCTCTCATCAGGTGATGCCTTCTCTGCAACCTTGATGTACCACGTAGGGTATGCAACATCGCGTGCAATCTCGGCAATCCTGGCCAGTAGTGGATGGCCAGACTCGGTGATCAGCCTGCTGGTCTTTGCCAGGCCGCACACAATCACGCCTTTTTTGGATGCGATATCATAAAGCCTGTCTGCATATTTGAACTCGTTTTGAAAATTGGTCTGCAGTGAGCCATCCATGACCAGTATATCACCGCGCTCCAGTTCTGATTCCACGGCCCTGATTGCAAGCTGCCATTCTGCAAAACGCCTGCCAAGTGAATCAAGATAGTCGCTCTGAAGTGTGAGCTGGCGGATGGCATCAGATGTCAGATCCAATTCATCCGGCAGGCGCTCCATGTCATGCTCAGAATATGTAAACAGTTTTGTGTGATAGCCAACACGGCTTGGTACGCTGCCTGCATCATTGTTAGTATCACCACCATCTGCACCATTCCTGATGACTGGTATGACCGAAGAGTAAAACTGCAGCCGGGGATTGTTCTTGGGAGGTATACGTGTCCGTCCTTGGAACAATGAATAGTATACCCTGTTGAGCACAATCCTATAGTTTGGTGACTCATCCAACAGATAATTACCTCCATCAACAAATGCAATCTTGCACGGTGAATCAACAGGCCGAATCTCAGAAAAATTTGACGGTACAAGGGCAAATCGCTTGCCACTGCCACTGTTTAGTATGATATCAGAATACTTGTTCCCAGACAGGTGTGCGCCCAAGTCTTCTACCAAGCGCCTTGCCGGATCAGATGCCATTTATTTTTGCACCCGCCCTCCCTTTAAAACCATACAATCACCAACAACATGACAGGCGATCAGTCCCGTTTTAGTTTTTTGTGCAGGGGGTAAAGTACATCAAATGCCAGACATATCGTGGTTGCAGATGCCTGGCCACTTTTGTTTGATCTCACACAGGTCAGTGTGATGTATGGGCGGGGGTCAACTAGCACATACCTTTTTGGACTGCAGGCATGGGGTGTAGAATTCTACTTGACGGGGTTGTATGCAGCATCAACAGAGGGAATCGTTATGCACTATTGTTAAGATACATCTACTACCCCAAGCATCCATGGGTGGACTATGCATAGATAGTCATATGAGCCAGCCTCATCAAAGACAAACTCAAATGTCTTGCCTGGCGCAAGCAGTCCAGAGTCAAATACATCTCCTAGGTTGTCCTGATCAAAGCTTCCACTTGTGACTGTGTGAGCTGCTGAATCTTCATTGAACCAAGATACTGTGACGCCTGTTGTGGTATCTGCCACATAAGGCAGATAGCATTCATCTGTCTGCTCACATCCTGGGACGGCAGAACCCTTTGGAATCGTAATGGTGACAGGATCTGGAATGGCAGGTTCCTCATACATCTCCTTAGATACTGTGGGCATCTTTGGATCGGTGTCCGAATCCATCCTCTCGGTCTTGGGGGCCATAATTTCGTCAGGAGATATTGCTATTAATGCAAGGGAGATTGCTGCAAGGACGCCGACTGCAATTATGACGCCATATGAAAAATTCATAGTATAATCACTCCCATATCATCCCCCTGTCATCCTTGCAAACTTTTTGTTTTTATTCAGCTGTTCCATGAACTTGATGTTGGAGAGTGCCACTATGGCCGACTCTACCACAGGTTTTTCAGGATCGCCTAGCGCCTTTTCCAGTACCTCTCTTGCCTCTTTGGAGCCCACTACGCCTAGTGCGATTGCTGCTTCGTGGCGCACAAACATACTAGGATCATTGAGTGTTGCATCATTTAGTGGGGGTATTGAGATAGAGTAACACATCTGCCCCAATGAAAATGCAGCCTCGTGGCGTACAAGCTCATTGCTGTCATTTTTTAGCACGCGTGCAATATGTTCCACCTTGTCCTCCCCGCCAAAATCAACTAGAATGCATGTTGCCCTGGCCCTTACTACATAATCAGGATGATCCAATAATGATACAAAATACTGGGTATCCTTTTGTTCGTATTTGGACTCCATCTCAGCAAATAGGTTCAATCTCTCGTCTGTTACTGCCTGCAATTTGTTTTGGGGTTTTTCGTGTCATATATTAGCTATCCGAGTATGACTGTAATGCGCCGTGTTTGGGATGATACGTGGAGAAAAACCCAATACCCATCATACCATGCATAACTACCAAACAGGTTTATCATATTCCATCCCATGTACAAGTTGTAATGGTATGGACAGTCTCTAGGCATGACCTAGACACCACTTTGATCATGGTAGGAAGTCATAGTGCACAGTTTCTTTAAAGTGTACAGGGACAGTCGTCAGAATGCCCAACACCCACATCTCAACCTCCCCGCCCACTCGCAATCTATTATGGCATTTGTGAAGAGGTATGTGAACTTGAAGGATCATTGTCTTTTCAAACCAGTCGTGCACCCCAGCCAAGATCTGCCCCACAATAGGAGGACTAGCGCCTGACGTGTACATCTCATGGTGGCGGAATGTCAATAACGCCTGTCTGCATATCACGTTCATATATGATATTGTGGATGACTAGGGCAGTATGCCATGTTGTGTGGTATGAATGTGGATTTGCTCTGGTACAGGGTGCAAACCCGTGTTTATTACTACGAGTTATCTATTTAATGGAAAGTCATACAAACAGGCTCATTGAGTGTGGTAATAGGCCAAAAGGCCCCCAACTTTCAGGTCTCCGAATGGGTGCAGGGTGCACCCACTAATTTTGATCAGGAGGCAGATCACATAGTTTTGTTGGAGGTATTTCAAGTCAACTGTCCAGGCTGTTTCATGCATGCACTTCCAGAAGCCATCAACATATACAACAAGTATGCTAGTGATGGCGTCCGCGTCCTGGGCCTGGCAACTGCCTTTGAGGATTTTGGCAAGAACACGCTGGACAACTTAAAGCTGCTTGCAGAGACAGGCAAGGTGATAGGTGAGACACAGGCAGCACTGTCTATGCACAACCAGTTAGTGGACGGAGACAAGCTGTCCTACAAGATACCATTCCCGCTGGGAATGGACAAGCTCACAAAGACTGCCAATGGTGATGCCACAACGCCTGACGGCGGGATTAGCCGCCAAACCATCATGCAATACATCCATCCACAAGTTCCAGATTTTGATTCACGACCAAAGGAGTATCAAGAAGCGATGATCAAGCGTGTCATCGCGTACATTAGATCAAAAGAGTACTCTGCGGGGACGTTTGAGATGTTTGCGCTGCAAGGTACGCCATCAACCATACTTGTGGACCGTAATGGAATGCTTCGAAATGTCTCGTTTGGGCAGGCGGGGCATATTGATGCAATGATCCAAAAGCTGCTCAATGAAGATTAGTGTACGGGTATGGCATGATGTTCCACATGTGTGTCTGGATGTGGCCAGAGTGTGGGTATGATGATTGTGGGCATGACATGGATTCGTTCAACCCGTCATGTGTTTGGCTCGTCTTCTTGTCACTGCGATGTACCCCGCCACTGAAGTGACAACCACGACAATAACAATGGCTATCAAGCGATCATACTGACTATCTGTATAGTCATAATGGCCACACCAATCATCAGAGTAGTCAAGTATGTCAAGTATGTTGGGGGGACAAGGCGTATACAAATCCCCAGCGTAGTCATAGCCGCACCAATCCTTAGAGGGATCAATAGAAGATATGCGTATTCCCCTGTAATTTTTAATCTGAGGCAGCACGCCTGAATTATTGTACATTTTATGGCTTAATTTTTCACTGGGGTGTGTTGTGTTGAATCCATTTTGTATGGATTTGTAATAATTCATGCGCACCATCTAGGCACCGCAGCATTATGCCCCAAATCCAGTTAGAATGTAGAACTGCTTGCAGGTGGGGCGGCCTTGTTCCAGTCAATGACTGTCTCCCATCTACCCGGTGGCGGCGGCCCACGGTCTATCTTGTCCCAGAGTCGGTCCAAGTTGACAAGACCCGTGATCACATTGAACTCGTCGTTGAACTCGCTTATGGTCCCGTCGTACGGATCCACAAGACGATCGTATCTCTTAAGCCTCCCGATGACATGCTCCACTGGCATTCTGGTGGTATTGACCCTGCGGTTGTGCTCTTTTTGTTCGGCAGTCAGCGTGGGGTGTTTTTTTGATATTTTGAAGGGGGTCATGATGGTGGCACCGGGCATCTCCTTGGCCATTCCCTGGTAGCCCTTGTCGGCCCAGTGGCGGATCCTGTCCTCCTCCGGGGTGGAGGCGTCTTTCATGGATTCGGTCCACTTGCCAAACGGCATGGGGCTCTCCTTGAGCAGCGTAATGTCGTGTGTGGATCCCACAGTACTCTTGGATATTGCGATTATTACCTCCTCGGCGTTGATGCAGATGTGGGTATTGTTGGTGAACCGTTTCTTCTTTCCAGAGTACCTCATGCGCCTGACAGTCTTTTCTGACGGGCGCTGGACAGGGCAGTGCGTTCCATCTATCGTTATGTCGCCCCCGCCTTGCCCGGGAATTATCTTCTTGAATTCCTCCTGGGTATTGCATGATGCTATCTCCTTGGATATGTTATTGGCTGTGGGAAGTATTTTTGCTAGTATCTGATCCGTCACCTTGAGATACCTGCACACGCTAGTCTGGTCTATTCCGAATATCGCCTGCAGTACACCTTGTGTGGGATTGTCTTTTTTGTGAATCAGTGCCATGAGTATGGCGTGCCGGAGGCGCAGCTTGCACCTGTTTCCGGGATCGGATGCCCTGGATTCGTCGTCGCGAAATAGCCGCGTCTTGCTGCTGGCTGTTACATACACTCCTGCATGCTCCAAAATATACTGAAATTTTTCCCTAGTTTTCAGGGTCGCAGAGTACAGGCTGGACTCGTCTGATATGATGCCGTCAAACACCTCGATCCTGTGCAGGTCCGTGCTGTCGTCAGAATTCCAGTCGGCAGCCCTGTTCTTCCACAAGCGGCGCTCAATGTCCAACTCCTTGTCTTTTCTCACTAGCTCCTTGTCTTTTCTCACTAGCTCCTTGTCTTTTCTCACTAGCTCCTTGTCTTTTCTCACTAGCTCCTTGTCTTTTCTCACTAGCTCCTTGTCTTTTCTCACTAGCTCCTTGTCTTTTCTCACTAGCTCCTTGTCTTTTTTCCTGACCATTTTGTTAAATTTCTCGTCTTTTTGTGCTAGGGTTTCTTTTAGCTTTTTATTTTCTTGTTTCAGTTTGAGTGTGACTTGATCTGACGAATTCTGCATTTGCTATGTAGCGCGATTATGCCTGATCTAAACTTATCGATCAAAGTAGGGAATACGCATAAGATCTAATATTATATGCATCGCCGGTACATAGTGATTCTTGGTGTTCTGACAGATCCCGTTCTGGCTAGGATTGTTCTTTTGGCTTGGTCACTTCCATTCCCTCAAGATGTGTGGCGCCCATTATGTACAATATAGGTACGTGGTCAGGTCATGCCTAAAAATATCCAGTAAGTAATTGGTTTTTTTTTGACATACCACTACAAATACTCTTTCTATGAGACATTTTCAGTTGAAGAAAAATCAAGACTACAAAAAATGTACAAGCAAACACAGTGCGATCTTATGCAATCCATAGTAAATGCCACAAGGCTGGAGGCCAACATAGAGGCATTCAGGAAACAGTTGGAGGAGCATAAGAAACAGTTGGAGGCAGCGCAAGCAAAGATCCGCTACCTCGAAAGACGCGACGCGTACCATGACGGCCCAACGTGCCGCCGTCAAAGGACATGATAACCGGCAAGGTCAACAGGAAGAGAAGGGCGCAAAACAGGATCAGGTAGGGAAAAAAGCCCGGCGCACAGAAGGGCCACACAGGAGAAGCAATTAACAATTGTCAAATGTTCATCCTCAACACGACAAAATACAACATGTGTATTGATACAGGTGTAGTTTACACATATGCGATCATTTACTCCTGTTAGGGCGAAAGTCTGGCAATTGTTAATTGCTTCTAGGGCGCACCAACAAGCCCAAGCCAGACAGTTATGAACCCCACACGGCGCCCACGTGCCCCAATTACTCTGGTTCGGATCTGAAAGTCACGTCCTCGGAGATCCGTTCCATTACTGAAATCCCGCCGCTACCATCACCCACACCACCCGGCACACGATCAACACGTGTCGATGCACGAGAAGCAATTAGCAATTGCCAGACTTTCGTAACACATCGAGTTTCTGAAGCTAGTTTTATCGAGAAACTTGTATGAGAACGAGTGCATAACACAGATGAACACAGACAGTTTCAAATTTAACCTTAAGATATTCGATCGATGTTATGAAGCTGATTTTGACAGCCGGATTATGGGACAAAATGATCATGACAGTGTGGCAAAAAACAAACATGCGGTGAGAATTAACGTAACAGAATTTAATATGTAAGATAATGACTAATTTTTGAACGCTAGTTGCATCTAGGCCGTGACTGTAATACAGTCTGGGTTGGAGTTTGGCTTGTCTGAATCATTAATCACACATTGTGGACGGTCTGCCTTTGGAATGGAGTTAATTCTGCCGTTGAGATAGTCTATGATAAAGTGATACGGATTTACGCGCCGCAGCTGGCATGTGGCATATATTGTTGCCATGGTCTCGGTGGTTTCCAGTCCGCGCTCCGAACGACTCCCATAGAGCATCTTGCGCATCACTGCAAACAGGCGCAGTGCCCTCTCACTGGTGTTGTTGTGGTATTCTATGTCGTGTCTTAGAAATGTAAGCAGGTGACTGCCCTCCCTCTTGAGCCGCTTGACATATCTCTTGCAGTCTGGATCAGAGTATGTGCTGTTTGTCAAACGGAATAGTCTTTTTTCCAGTCTTTGTATTAGTTTTTCAGGCACTATACTGTCCTTGTATTTCTTGCCGAGTTTGATTGCCCTCTTGAGGATTCGTCGCAGCTCCATATAGAATATCTTGAATTCATCACTGTTATTTTCATCAAGCGTGCGGTGCATGTCACGCAAATAATGGAGCAGGCACTTTTGCCATAACTCCCCCACACTATTCCAAGAGGAATCTGAATCCGAAATCGTTATGCCGTCATAGTCTTGCAATATGGCCTCGATTGTCATTCTTGCCTTGGTCGGTGCCAGATGGTATAGTATTGTGTCCTTTGATGCAAGCACCATGGTGTAGTATTGTTGGCCGTTGAGAAACCAGCCCGTATGATCTCCGCGTATTGATTTGTTGTGTTTTATGTTGGATAGAATATCGTCGTATAGCGGCCTGCACTTGTCAGATACGGAATTGTACAGGCCTTCAATGGTGGATATGTGAATGAACCTGTCATACATCATGAGTATTATCTTTTGGATGGTCTCAAATGAGGACACTACGCTGCGCAGCATGTAAATCTGTGCCATTATGTTGATTCCAAAATGCTCATGTGGTAAGACATTGTCTATTGCAGCAGAGTGCTGTTTGCGGCATTTTGTGCAGTAACGCCTGAATGTGTCCCAATTGGTTTTCTGCCAGACACCATTGAGCATAACATCTTCTGTTGTTCTGGAATAACTATTGGAGTATTCTGAGAGAGGCGTGCCGTGTACGGGACAGAATTTCAGATCTGCAATCTTTGAAACGGTGACAGTATTACTGGTGGCGCATTCGTTCTCATATGGGACGTATGTTTTGTATGTTGATGCTCTTTTTGTCCTTGGGTAATCCTTGAAATTACGGGCGTTGTAGCTCCGCACATTCTTCTTGTTACTGTCAGATTTTGTTTCCTGTATTTGTGTGACTTTTCCCTCTATTTGCAGAATTCGTTCTTTCAGCTCCTTATTCTCATCTTTCAGTTCTACAACCAGTTTATTCAGTTCTACATTCTGTTTGTTCAGTTCTACATTCTGTTTGTTTTTCAATTCATATTTTTCACTGAAAAACTCAAAGACTTGTAGAACGTGTGGATTGGACCAGTCTATGCCCGGAATATCAAAATGAGGAATCATGCATGTCAACATGTTCCGTGATCTTTAAGCTTTTCTGTTTTCTAGGTAAAACTAACTTCAGAAAGTCGATGTGTTACAGACTTTCGCCCTAACAGGAGTAAAAGATCGTATATGTGCAAACCACACCTGTATCAATACACATGTTATATTTTGTCGTGTTGAGGATGAACATTTGATAATTGTTAATTACTTCTACGGGGTGCGGGCGCAACAACATAATGCCAGACATATCACACCTGCCAAGGCGCGGCGAGCTTGGAAAGCGCATCATATCGCGGGTGTTTGAAAACTTTCTTGACCGCATGCCAAACAGACTCAATGCGCGCAGTATAACAAAGCACTGCAGGCACGTGTCTTCGGGCACCATCCACAACATCCTGTCAGGCGTGGGAATGAACCTAGGGCAGCCAGCGGAGGCCATAGCGCTCCTGTTGCTCAATGCAGGAATCCTCAACATAGACGAGACATCAATCCGCCTCAAAGGAAAGCTGGTCTGGGTGTGGATATTCTATGATCCCATGACCGGCGACTGCCTGTACGTGCTGCGCGCAAGCCGGGGTAGGGACGTGCTACATGAGATACTAGGGGCCGGATGGGGCGGAACAGTCGTGTGCGACGGGTGGTCGGCGTACGGCACATTCACGGTGCAGCGATGCTGGGCGCATATAATACGCGAGATGCAAGATCTGTCTGAAAAGAACAAGGACAGCACCGAGGCATGCCGCGTATACGACACTTTGTGCCGCATATACGATGACGCATGCGACACCAAAAACAGGAAGCACAGCAAGTGGCGACCTGCCGCCCGGCAAAGGCTTGAGGCGCGCGTATCGCGTATGATTCGCAAATACGGCGACGATCCCGTCGTGGGAAAGTTTATCAAAAAGATCGCGCGCGCCAAAAAGGATCTGTTTAGATTCGTACTGGATCCCAATATTCCATCCACCACCAACAACAACGACGCCGAGCGCGGTCTGCGGGAGATCGTGGTGCATAGGAAGATTCGTGGATGCATCAGATCAAACAAGACAATGGAGTGACTGGGCAACTTGTTCTCATGCGTTACGACATGGAAGAACAGGCATCTTGATCGCATGGCAGAGCTCATGCACTACATATGACGGCTAAACTACCTGATCACGTACCAATATAGCATCTTCAGGATCCTCCAGGATCAGAGTGATGAATGATATCCTTTCGTTTGATATTACACGCGGATGGATCAGAGTGATGAATGATATCCTTTCGTTTGATATTACACGCGGATGGATCAGAGTGATGAATGATATCCTTTCGTTTGATATTACACGCGGATGGATCAGAGTGATGAATGATATCCTTTCGTTTGATATTACACGCGGATGGATCAGAGTGATGAATGATATCCTTTCGTTTGATATTACACGCGGATGGATCAGAGTGATGAATGATATCCTTTCGTTTGATATTACACGCGGATGGATCTGACTGCCATCAAGACTGAACGTCAGATCTCCCCCCAGAAGTGACGTAGGAATTATAATCTCGGCCAAGTTGTTTGTAGAGCCGCCAATTAGATAAAATGTCAGCATCTTGTGTTGTGTATCAAAATCAATGTCCTGCACGCGAAAGTTGGATTTGGTCTCTGCCTCAAACACGTAACCACCTGCGTGTACATCAAACTTGTTTACAAACCCAACTGTATCAGGCAGTATCTGGGTATGTGTAATCTGGACGCCTGCACAAAGTAATAGTGTAGATATGACTATCAATGATGCTACAAACACCACAGTAATCATACGAGTGTTATTACTGCCAGCCGTGGCACCGTATTATGCCGTCTGTGGGATACGTTTGCGCATTTCCTTGTCGTTGGCTATCCTTGGATGGGAAGGATCCGCCAAGATGACCTCAAACCAATAGTGCTTACCATCTTTGTAGACAAAGTAAGAACCAAGAATCTTCATGTTTGGGTAACGTTCTATTACCCTGCGCTCGGCCACGGTCTGCGTATTGACAGCAGCCTTGATCTTGGTAACTCCCAGATGTTTTGGTCGTCTACCCCCTTTAGGCCTCTGCTTTCTCATGCCGCCGGTACCCACTCTCATCCTGACAACAATTATGCCCTGTTTTGCCTTGTAGCCCAGTCTTCGTGCCCTCTGTAGTCTGCTGGGCCGCTCGATACGGGTTATGGCATGCTGCTTGCGCCAACCTACTATGCGCTCACGCAGCTCCATGGCATTGTCTTGCCATAATCGCAACCATACCTTGTCCTGATAGCTGGGCATGACTGGAATGATAAAACTCCCTTTAATAACTGTAAAATTGCCAATCACAAACACGTCCGTGTCGTGTGATAAGCATAACGTTGAAGATGTGCACTGGTACACATTGTTCACATCTGTTTGCACTTGTTTATTCCCACAAATCAACCACACAAAGCATGTATTGTAATGCCATAATCTACCCGGCAATGACATGAACGTGTTTGTCATGTTTGTGGCTTCAAGCCATGTGTGAGCAGCATTGCATCATGTTTGGATTGTCGTTGGGTGCCATTAATACACAATACAATACAAAGCAAACCAATATTCAATGCGACACACTTACTTCCTGTCAAAGCCTTGGCCAAATTTTCAACTACAATCTTGGCATGTATTTGAATGCAATTTTGTCTGAACCAAGTTCGCCTTGACCCAACTTTTGATGCTGCCCAAATATGAATACAATACTCTTGTTGTTTTAAACGTGAATCAGGCAGAGACGAGATAGTAGATTTTTACAAAGGGTTTCTATAGTATCGTCAGGTAGAGGCAAGAATGATTCAACAGGTAGCAGACATGGTAGTCAAGATACTATCCAAGCCCAACTCTGCATTTGAAGAAATATCTGTAAATTCGAGATATTATTTCATACCTGCAGTCATCATATTTGCTATCGCAATAGGTTTTGACCTGTACACGGCATTGGTGGACAGTCCACCAATCATGACAGATTCCAATTATGCTCTGTATGCAGTGATGTCATTGATTGAGGCCGTCTCTGCCCCCCTCTTGGCAATTGCGGTTGTCTTTTATGTAGGCAGGGTGCTGGGAGGAACCAAAAGTTTCAAAAAAACCTTTTCGATCCTTTCATGGTGTTTCATTCCAATTATTATCTGCATCACGATAGTGCTGCTTAGTGGAATACACTTTCCAGGGAATTTTATTGCAGATGAGAATGCCGAACAGGATCTGTTGTTAGATGATAAATTTGTTGAAGAACAGATAATCCTTAATCTGATTGTATGGCCATTTGTAATATGGTACATCATACTGACCACAAAGGCGATAAAGGTAATGAATGGCTTTGGTACCAAGAAGTCATTTGCAATTCTAATACTGTCATTAATTACTCTGTACACGGTTGCAGTGATGCTTGATATGGGTACCATGATGTCACTGAATATGATCTAGATGATGTCATGGGATGGAGGGTGCGTGCAGTATTTTGTACATATCAAGCATACAGGTAAAACCATAACGAGTATAGTAGAATTGAGTGGCCAGATGTCAGCTCAAACTGGTAGCACACACAAGATTTCGAGAGAAGGAACAGTGGTGCGTGCAACGGTCCACAAACAATTACACACCACAGCACTGCAGGTAGGCAGTACAAAAACCACGATGTAAATAGTCATTATATCATGATGGTTCCTGCTGCACGTCAATTTTGTGACACACGTACAAAGTACCAAACCCTGCTGCAATAGAACTAGCAAGCATCTTTTATTCTCCTTTAACTATTTGGTAGACTTTAGCGTCACGCAAGACAGTATGTGAGGGCTGATCTCCATACCACTTGCAGATCTGGGATGAGCATAGACTTATGGCCGCTGCTATATCCGCTTTACATAGACGGAGGGAAAGTGGGTGAAGTCGTAGTCTGAGATGTATTTTACAAAAACAGTGTCCATGTCCAGCCCAACTTTCAGCATGGTCAGAAAAACAGGGAATGATTTAAGGCGCATTCCTATTTGGACGTGATGCATATGCGACAGTGTTTTGTGTCATAACTGTCGAGTCCAGATATTTGAAACGTATCTGCCGGTGTTTTATTTCTCAGATCAACAATAATGTGATCCATAAGCGCCATACACAGTTGTTTTTCCACGGGGATCATTTCTGCAAAAGAACTCACGTGCCTGATAGGTGCAACAACAGTACCTGTACCTGACTTGAACGCATATGCTACAGGATTATCCCTTATAGTGTCATGTGGTTTATTACAGAGTCTGCACTTTGGGTTTTTAGCAAACTGGAGTTGTTTGTGCCACAACAAAAAATCCGTATCATCTCTATCACTCTTTTGTATGTTGCATCTGTGGCAAAGGGCCTGCATGTTATCTGCTTCATCACGTCCGCCCATTGCTATTGGGATTATGTGATCTACGTGAAGAAACACCCCTGGAGGCTTGTCTCCACACGCTACACATACACCCTTGGATTTTGCAAGTATGTCGTATCTGTTACTACCTGAGCTTGATCTTCGGTCAAGCTCACGTAACTTCATTATGACCGGATCTTTGTCTATGAATTCATTCAATCTCAATTCACATGCTTCTACCAACATGTGTTTTCTCTTATCTGATATGCTGTCAAGTGAAAGGGAATAGGTACCCTTGCAGTACTTTACAATTTTGTGTTTTCTTACCAGTGTAGCATGTGGCCATTTCTTTACTATTGCTTCATAGTAGTCTAACTGGGAGAGATCTTCATTTAGGAATTTTTTTGCAATGTCTTTGGCAGTCATGCTGTTTGTTCTGGATTCTATCAGCGCCTTGAGCATGACAGGCTGGTATATGTGGGTCATACGCATTTCCTTGAGTATGAAATTATGCAGCTCATCATAATCCATGGAAATGACTTGTCACGATGTAATAAAAATAGTTTCACCCACATGATGCAGGCAAACTGCATCTGACCGGAATCATGATGACTGATTGCAAATCCTGTATTGCTGCCCTCCCGGCGTTTACACTCTGGGGTTGAGCCGTGTTGCCGGAAGGGAAAGCACGCAAAAAAATAGAAAATTATTTAAGATCAGACTGTAGAGTTTATAATTAATCGGCCAGAAAAACAAGATCAAAAAAATTTGTCAAGTTCTCTATTAAATTAAACTCGTATCGTTAAATTTATTTCTTGCAAGCATATGGTAATGGGGTAACATGTCACCTCCCCCTCCCCAAGCCGCGGGTATAGGCACGTAAATCACGTAAAATAATTTATGTAAAATGAAGAATTTGCACAATCCTTACGCTTAAAAGATGGTATTGTGTATTTCCCATGATCACTACAAAATGAGAAGACAACAACACCAACAAACCATTGTAAAGAATCTATTTAACCGTACTGATATCATATCTGACCCGCAACACTCATTGATATCCGGCCTGCTGGACAAAATAGCGCAACTTGAGGCAGACCAAAAGCGCCAAGCCATAATACGTGATGAAAAAGACGCACTATACAAGAGAATTGATGCTAAAATTCAGACAGTATGGGAATGCTGCAACATGCTGATAACAAAAAATGTGTACACGACAAGTACCATCAGAGAAAGAATGTTGTCAGACATGTCACGCACCACTCTTGACTATGCACAATACAAGGACCAAGCAAACGAAGATCTGAAGGAGGCAAACGACGTACTGCTTGAGGAGATTGACAAGTTGAGGACAAAATGCCAAAAGCTCGAACAGAGGGATGCGGCAAACGACGCAGGTTCTACACCACCTGCACACAACACGATAACCCGGAGGCAGATAAAGAACAGGCACGACAAAGAGGCTCCCGATACAACCCCGGCCAAGATAGGCCCGCCGGAAGGCCATACGGGCCATGCACGCCAGTATAATCCGGACGGTAGAATAAGCCTAACACTTGATACATGTCCCAACTGCGGCAGTCCCATTGGGGAGATTGACCGATACTCAAAGACTGCACTAGAGCTAGAGGATGGCAGGGTCACAGAACGACTCTATGACGTGTACCTGTACATATGCGGTACGTGTGGGCCTGTTTCATCCAAGCCCGACTGGATGCTTGATGGCACATCCATCGGCAAGAAATTACTGATCAAGATTGTCAGGCTGTATCACACCAACAAGAGCGGCTCTGAATTGTGTGAGACAATACACATAGCATATGACAAGAAACTGTGTCGTGCCACCATAAACAAGGCAATCAGGGCATCAGAGTCCCTGCTGAAACCGGAAATCAAGATGATACGCAACAACATTGCAAAATCCAGTGCGGGAAACATTGATGATACAGTCCTGCCACTTGGCCCGGACAGGAGTAGTGATACCGGTGAGAATGATGGCAAGGACAAGGACAATGATGGCAAGGACAAGGATAATGATGGCAAGGACAAGGATAATGATGGCAAGGACAGCTGCAATGTCAGTAAAAACGGCAGGATGTGGGTCATGATAGGGGACGGCAAACACGTCATGTTTCATCCTGCTGAGACACGGCGCAAATCAGTCATTGAGAAGAATTTTCCATACCCGGACATCAAAATGACCTGCGATGCATATGCGGCACACAATCATTTCAAGACACGACAATTGTGCTGGGCACATGTAAAGACAAAGGTGGAAAACGCAGTCACCAAAAGCGATACTGAAACGGGATGGTATCTCTACCACAGGCTCATGAGCATATACCAGCATGCCAAGGGCCTGCCTCCTGACACGCCGGAACAAAAGATAGACCGCCTCGTACTTGAAACGACTGAGATAGGCAGGCTTCTACTACAGGAGGGCATCAAGGCGGGAACCTACGTCTGTAACTGCGCACCCTACCTCTTTACTGCAGTTACAAATCCTGAAATGTCGCTTACAAACAACCTTGCCGAGCGTATGCTGCGCAGGTTTGTAATACGGCGCAAGGTGATGTACCGTTTTGCAACATTGCGCGGGGCACAGATGTACTGTACAATAGCAAGTATACTTGAAACATGGAAGCTGCATGGCAGTAACGCCCAGACAGAGTTTGAGCGGCTGTTTGGAACGTGACTTACATCCCTGCATGTGGCAGGGCCGTGGGAAAACATCATGCCCGTAAGGACGCACACGGCTGCGCACATCATTTTGGAATTGTGTTTATCATTATGAAATAAATAATTACATGACATGCTTGCCATGGCGTAGGGCAGTTATTGTCATCATATTCCAAATCTTATCACATCATCTGAATGATTTTGTATGGCAGACATGCCCATACATGTGACTTGAGAGAGGGAGGTGACATGTTACGTAATGGGCAAACAAATTCAAACTAAACTAGAGACCAGATTAGCAAAGTTAGAGAAAGAAAACCAAAGGCTCAAGGCAAAACAGGCCAAAGAAAACTCGAAGTTAGAAAAAGAGAATTTGAAGTTCAAGACGATACTAGCAAAAGAGAACATGAAGAAAGACAAAGAGATCTCAAGACTAAAGGCATATCTGGCAAAGGAGGACTAGTTGTGGAATACGGATCTTGGATAAAAGAGGCACTACTCTTCTGTACTACTCACAAGACTGCTTCACACACAGGAAATGTTAGAGTATATCATCTCAGATGAGAAGATGATAAAGGCACTTACAAGAAACATCAAGGAGGTATTTGATGACACACGTGATGATTTATCGCAGATAATCGAAAAATCAGACGATTCACCACACTTTCGGGATGACCAGGATAGAAAAGAAGAGTCCGGAAACCAGTGCAAGTTGTATATCCGGTACTTTCTGCTCATGACCCAGGTAAGAAAAGCACAAAAATGGGGGCAGGAATCACTGGGTACATTCTTTGGGATAGACCAGAGTACGGTATCTCATTATCACAAGCTTGCAAACAAATACGGCACGTGGTCAGGTCGTGTGTAGAATAATGTGTAATACTATCAAAAGGCTCTAGATCCGTGCCTGAATCAAAAAATCTTCCCAGACAACCTAACCACGTACCAAATACGATGATGAGCTGTATGCAGTAACACCGGACAACATTACTGATTACATCTACACGATAAAGTCAGAAGCGGAGTTCAAGGAAATTGTACCCGGAAGAGATGGAGGCAAGATTACAATAGACGGTACGCTTGTAGAGACCACGCGTCCAGAGGATAAGGAAGAGCAAAACAAACAGTACTCTGGAAAGGGTAAGATGTTTGCAATAAACACAGCCATGATGATAAACAAACAAAACTATATCCTCGCAATAAGTGACTCTAGAGAGGGAAGCTGCCATGATCTGACGGTGTTGGCCCAAGGACTGCCTGAATTTGGCAAATGGGCTGATCGTATGATGACCGGCAAACGCATACCATCGGATCGTTGCATACGCCTGAATTTGGACAGAGGCTACACGGGAATCCAAAACTATCTTCGTAGGATAAATGCAAAGATCCCACACAAAAAACCCAAGTGCAAAAAGCTTACCGCCACCAAAAAGGTACAAAACAAGGCACACACCAAAAGACGTGTTCCTGTCGAGAACGTCTTTGCACATATGAAAAACTGGAAATGAATATCCGGACGATACGACGGTACGGTCGAAGAATTCAATGTCGAATTCAACGGCATATGCAGCATGTACAACAAACGCAAGATGCGGCAGAACGGCATCTACCAATATTGGAAGAATAAAATAAAGAGCAGGATATAGCGCCTGCTCCTGTACCATACTGCCAAGCTGACATAGATGAAAACTCCACATGCGCATGACTGCGCACGACTTTCTGACTTTACCTGTGTTAAACTTGAACCACACAACATATGATATCCATATTTTTTTCAGAAAATTTTTTCCGGTCGATTAATCATAAACTCTAATTATTATCTCACTGTATTGGTAAGATATGCAGAACATGTCCGCGCCGGTATAGGCCACATCACGTCATACGCTGCAAAATACACGCCATGCAAGTAGTATTTTACCAAAACTGGCCGCCATCCAGTGCAAATGGTTGTTGGTTGGGACTACGAATGTGCCAAAAGTTCAGTCACCATAGGCAAATTAGTTATCCCCAGACTTTTGCGCGCCTCCATATGGAGATTTTTATTGAACTATTGGCAGACAATAGGAATGAAAACAAGGTGCGTTGTTGATGATGATGATGATGATGATGATGCTACCGCCACTGCATATACGCACTCCTGCACATTCAGGTACATGGCCATTATGATGATGATTGGGGTAGTGGCAACAATAATAATAATAATAATGATGGCAGCCACAAGCACATCTGCATACCTGCAGGATGCGCATGCAGAACCATCAGTGGAGATCATAATGGAAAAGACAACATACAGTTATTGTGAAAAGTTGATCTATATCATTCAGGTATCAGAGGTAACTGGCCAGCCTGCAATTATCCACATTACAGATGAGACCAGCATGAGAAGTAGCGCAATTCCCATCCCAATAGAAGATACAGACACGCTCGTCCCGTCAAATTTTGCATTTGAGCAGAGTATATTCCCACTAGGCATGTACGTAGTTGATGTACAGTATTCAGGAGCAGTGGCAGAGTCAGAGTTTGTTTTGATCGATTCAGGTAAGATCTGCATCCCTGAACTAATGAAGCCCATAGTGAACAGCTGGATAACAGGAGAGATCATAGATGGGTTCTTGATCAGTGCGTTTCAGAATTATGTGGACAGTGATCTAATCAACATTCCATTTGAGATTAACGAGGATAACATATACCAAATAGATATGCCCAATTGGACAAGGATTATAGGGGCGTGGTGGCTTGAGGGATGGATCACAGACGAGAGTCTTGCAAATGTCTTGAACTACCTGATAGAGGTTGGGATTATCTCTACATCACCAGCCAGATCCAATACCGCCGTAGGGACATAATGGCAAGATATGTGAGGGAGGAATCATGAACAAGTATGCACTCATCAATACCGTTGCAATAATAATAATTGTGATAGTGTTTGCACATTCTGGCATAAACATCGTCGGTGCAGAGTGGCTAGAATACAGATGGCATGAACCAGAAGAGTTCTCCTTGTTTGTAATGTCCAATTCTGGTAAAATTGAGCTGTGTAACATGGTGCCATTTTGGGCAAGCTTTCAAAAGTTTGAGATAGTCACATCCTATGACGGAATGTACATGGGCTCGTTTATCACTGGGCCCATGACACTGAATCCGCTTGCATCTTCAGAGCATGAAGGAGTGTTCATATCTGAAAGAAGGATGGCCGCACAACACAATTTCATGACGCTGGATTTTGAGTCTGAAGGAGGAGACATCAGGCTGGATCCCAGCAAGTTCGTGGCAACGGTGCGCATAAACACGCCCATAATAGGTGTGATACCCTACTCTACCACCACACACATGGTAGGGTTTGACATATACAAGATAATAGGTTCCAAAGATCAGCCCTGTGGTTAATTTTGACTACTCTTACTACCAGCTCGCGATATTAAACCCATGATTATTCCAATTGTGCCGGCAATCACAAATGCGCCAATAATTCCAGCTACCCATTCCATTCCCATTTGCCTTGAAGTCAGTGATGAGGAACCTGATGCCGATGGTGCCAAGACGCACATCCCATCTTCAAAGACGGTTCCAGGGCCACACTTTTCATCAAGTACACAGACACCATCCGCCAAAAGGGTGCCGGCGCCGCACTGAATATCAGACATTGGGGGCGTGGAAACAGGGTCAGCAGTAGTAGTGTTGGTAAGATCTGTCATAGGCGGCGTCTCTGTATTGGGCTGTAATTCGGGTGCAGTGTCAACGACAGACGCCGTTACTGGAGGCGTCTCTGTATTGGGCTGTAATTCGGGTGCAGTGTCAACGACAGACGCCGTTACTGGAGGCGTCTCTGTATCTGGTGAAGTAGTAGATGGTGTCTCATCTGCAGGTTCTGTTGCAGGCAGGGTTTCAACATCGGGTTGTGTAGTAGATGGGGGCTCGTCTGTAGTATCTGATACTGTAGTATCAGAAGATGTTGTGAGGGTGGCATCTGCAATCTCTACTGTGGGATGCGAACCATAGATTGATGTTCCGACGATTTCTAGGGCATCTGCACCTACAGGCAGATCTATACTCAATGTCCTGCTTTGTGGAGTCGTATTAGATTCCAAAAAGATCAATGATTGACCATCCATTGTAACTAAAAAGTCAGAATCCTGCCCCTTGTCGGTGTAATTGAGTAATGCACGCTCAATTACAATATCCAACACCCCAACAGGATCGGTCACATCAACGTTAAGCAGCAGAGCAGGGAGATCAGCATCAATGTCAATATTGGACAGTGTCATGCCCGCAGTACTATACTCTACATCAAACTGGCGGTCATTAATAACTACAGATATGCTATCCGCGTATGCAGTAGGTACAAGAAATACGAGAACAGTTGATGAAATTATTACAAATAGTATAGAGAGTACACCAAGGAATGATTGGCCTGCATGTATAGGACTTGAGTCTGTCCTTGGTTGTTTGTGTCTCTGCTTGGACATACATTCCCTGTAATCTACCATGATATGTAGTTTATACACTCGGTTAAAAATAGAATGGATAAGTAAAAACGGAGTTATATGGCATCGCGACAGTGCGACTCCAATCCCATGACAGGGTACGAGTCCTCAAGAGAGTTTATGATCAATCGGCCGAAAAACAAGATCAGAAAAATTTGCCAAATTTTCTATTAATCTAAACCAGTATCGCTAAATCCTTCTCTTGTAAGTATATGATAATGAGCAAACAAACTCAAACTAAACTAGAGACCAGATTAGCAAAGTTAGAGAAAGAAAACCTGAGGAAGGAAAAGGAGAATCAAAGGCTAAAGGCAAAACATGCCAAAGAAAACCTGAGAAAGGAAAAGGAGATCTCGAGGAAGGAAAAGGAGAATCAAAGGCTAAAGGCAAAACATGCCAAAGAAAACTCGAGGTTAGAAAAAGAAAATTTGGGGCTCAAGACGATGCTGGTAAAGGAGGACTCGCTGTGGAATACGGAGCTTGGACAGAAGAGACACTCTTCTGTACTACCCACAAGACTGCTTCACACACATGAAATGTTAGAGTATATCATTTCAAATGAGAAGTTGATAAAGGCACTTACAAGAAGCACCAAGGAAATATTTGATAACACACTTGAGGATTTGTTACAGATAATCAAAAAATCCAATGATTCGCCACACTTTCGCGACGACCAGGACAGAAAGGAAGAGTCCGGAAACCAGTGCAAGCTGTATATCCGACACTTTCTGCTCATGACCCAGGTAAGAAAAGCACAAGATTGTGGGCAGGAATCACTGGGTACATTTTTTGGAATAGATCAGAGTACGGTATCAAACTATCTCAAGCTTGCAACCAAATACGATGATGAGCTATATGCAGTAACACCGCACAACATGACAAAGTACATCTCCACGATAAAGTCAAAAGAGGAATTCAAGGAAATTGTACCCGGAAGAGATGGAGGCGAGATTACAATAGATGGCACACTTGTAGAGACCACGCGTCCAGAAGACAAGGAAGAGCAAAAGAAACAGTATTCTGGAAAGGGCAAGATGTTTGCAATAAACACAGCCATGATGATAAACAAACAAAACTATATCCTCGCAATAAGCGACTCTAGAGAGGGAAGCTGCCATGACCTGACGGTGTTGAACCAAGGACTGCCAGACTTTGGCAAATGGACTGATCGCATGGTGACCGGCAAGCGCATACCATCGGATAGCCGCATACGCCTGAATTTGGACAGAGGATACACGGGAATCCAAAACTATCTTCGTGGGGTAACCGCAAAGATCCCACACAAAAAGCCCAAGGGTAAAAAGCTTACCGCCACCAAAAAGGCACAAAACAAGGCACACAACAAAAGGCGTGTTCCTGTCGAGAACGTCTTTGCACATGTGAAAAACTGGAAACGAATATCCGGACGATACGACGGTACGGCCGAAGAGTTCAATATAGAATTCAACGGCATATGTGGCATGTACAACAAGCGAAAGATGTGGCAGGACGGCACCTACCAATACTGGAAGAATAAAATAAAGAGCAGGATATAGCTCCTGCCCCTTTACTATACTGTTAAGTTGACACATGGATGAAAATTCCAAATGCACATGACTGCGCACAACTTTTTGACTTTACCTGTGTTAGACTTGAACCACACCACACATGATGTCTATATTTTTTTCAGAAAATTTTTTCCGGTCGATTAATCATAAACTCTAAGATACAGATAGTGACAGAAATAAAAAAACTATACTAGTTGTATGCATATTTCTGCCCGCCGGTACAGGTTGATGTGGGATATCTCTAGGTATAGTTGCACATCTAGATAATTCCTCGCAATATCTGTATGATCTTTTCTGCAATCACATTTGCAGTCAAGGACTGTGCCTCCTTTGTCTGGGCGCCAATATGCGGTGTCAGGATCATATTGTCAAGTTCTGCAAGCCTGCTCGTAACTACATCTGACTCTTTACCCTCAAACACATCTAGTGCAGCACCCCCCAGAGTACCTGCCTTGAGGGCATCATAGAGGGCATCTTCGTCAACCACACCCCCTCTGGACGTGTTGATGATCTTGGCAGTATCCTTCATCAAGGACATCTTTTGTGCATTCAAGAGATGGCGTGTCGAATCCAGCAAAGGCACATGTATTGATACATAATCGGAGCTCTGTAACAGTGTATCCAAATCAGCCTTCATCAGACCCACCTCTTTGCTGAATTCCTCATCTATGGGTATTACATCATATCCAATGATGTTCATGTTGAATGCACGCGCAAGTCTTGCCAAGCGCTTGCCTATGTTTCCAACCCCTATTATTCCAAGATATTTACCACGAAGTTCAGTTCCCTGCATCTCCTTTTTGAGCCACTTGCCGTTGCGTATATCCCGGTCACCCTTTACAGTGTGTCGTGCAAGTGCAAGCATCAGACCAAGTACCAGCTCTGCAACGGAATTCATCGCGCCTTCAACAGCGTTGATTACACGTATGTCCTTTGCTACGGCAGCATCCTGATCAATGTTGTCCAGTCCCACACCCACACGCGCTATTATCTTGCAGTTGGTCGCCTTGTCAATTACATCTCCCGTAATGGTTGTACGGCTCCTGACAACAATTATGGTGTGATCAGATACCTTCTCAAGAAGCTGCTGATGAGTAATCTCTGGTTCATATGACACCTTGAGTCCGTTATCAGTCAAAATCTTATTCAGTACAGGATCAACCTTGTCACAAATCAATACAGACTCAACAAACCCCATGGAATGACAAGTTGGACTTCTAGAATATAACTCAATTCCCCTGATCAATTTTCCGCCAGTATGAACAACAAGAAAGACATCCAAAAATGAATTGACAGCAGGACGACAGTGGCATTATTGTGCATCTCACGCCACATCAAAAACATAAGGCAGCATTATGAGATCTCTGCTACAAAGACAATATTCCTATCTCATCAGTTTGTGTTCATGATACAACATGTATCTTGTAAAAATACTGTGTGGTCCATGCAAGCCATGAGGCACCATGGTATCAATTACATTGAGCGGTAGCAAGGAGGACTACAGGCAAGATTGAAGATGATGATCTACCAACGTGCAACAGGCGTCAAGATTGTCTGCACCGTATTTGATGATATCTAGTGCTGATTCAAGGCGTAAAACGCAAAAGCAGTAATGATTAGCAAGACATACAGGATAGCCATCGTGCACCACAATCAAAAAAGGTACATGGTCAGGTCGTGTCCAGAATGATGTGTAATACTATCAAAAGACCCTAGATCCGTGCCTGAATCAAGAAATCTTCCCAGACAACCTGACCACGTACCATAAAACATAAACCCATCAAAAAATCGATGTTGACTGGCGCGTGATACTCTAGGGCAAACGTTGCAGAGTGTAATGAATGGGTATCAAACCACACATCACGTCGACTACATGCGGCAAAGGTCATAGTGATGCATGGGCATATACATCAGGGAGTATAGCGCCGGTCATAAGTCCATACACAAAAAATTCCTTGATGTGAATTCTAATTCAACATTATGTAGTGAATCTGGTTGTCATGATGAGTGGACAGCAAAGTCACATGATGATCAGCCCCATTGTTTTGTCTGTTTTTGGCAACTCAAAACATACCATATCCGGCGCGGCATGCTTCGCATGCCTATACCAATAGGAAAAGTCAAAAATTTGTTCCGCTTTGTATAGTGTATGCCAAATGTCGAGCTGTTATGTCAAATGCGCAAAACAGAAAAATCAAGGCTGGTTATGCGCAGACTCGATATGCTTATCGTATTTTTGAACAGCATACACATCACTTCTGCTGCCTCTAAATTCTCTTGTAATAGACGCACCATTTCTCTGTGGAATAACAGACTGTCTGGATGCGGGGATTCACCCGATGCAATACACAAAGCACTCTCAGACAGGCCAAGAAGAGGACGTCCAACAAAGATAGACAAGAAACTATTAGACAAGGCAAAATCGTGGTGTGATAACAAGGCGTTTACATCTTTTGAGCTGTGTGACTATCTTGAAAAAATATCCAAAGTTCGACTAAGCATGCGCCAGATAAGACGCTATTGCAAAAGTTGGGGAAACTCCAACAAAAAGACATCTCCTATACACATAAAATCTACCTCTATGAAATCCGTGAAAACTGGAGGCGCAACATGTTGCGAAAAATTTTGTTATACGCATATCTGGTATATACGATAGTCACGCAGGAGAGGAAATTAGTAATTAGAAAATTTTGACCTCCAAAGTAAAAAAAGCTCACATACCACTCGAAAAACGGGCATGTGGTATATGATGTATGGAGATATATCATGATTTGATCAAAAATGCCACGAGATTCAAAAGGGTCACGGGCATGACCATCGAGGAATTCGATTCTTTGTATACCGAGGTGGCCGAAAAACACCCCAAGATGGAGGAGAAGAGGCTCGACCGGCCAGACCGCAAGCGCGCCATAGGCGCGGGACGCCGGCACGTCCTCAACCTGAAGGATCGTCTGGTGCTCTGTCTCTTCTACATCAAGACATATGCCACGCAGGAGGTAGTGGGAATGTTCTTCAAACTGTCGCAGGGGACCGTATCCAACACGGTTAGCAACATGTCCTTGGTCATCAAGGACAGTCTGCCCACACCCAAGAAGATCTACGCGAAGGTCGGAAGGATCAAGACTATTGGGGAGCTCGAGAAGATGTTCCGGGGTCTGACGTGCCTGACTGACGCCTCGGAGCAGCCCATCCAGAAGCCGAAGCGCAGGGACATGGAAAAGTCACACTACTCCGGCAAGGCGCATACCCACACCGCAAAGGTGCAGTACACCATGAACTGCAACGGGCTGATAGTGCACAAGACTGCGCACTCGCCCGGGAGCGTAAACGACATCACCATCTTCAAGAAGAAGCACCCGTCATTTCCGGAAATCTGTTCTCCCGATGGAGACAACAGCGTGGCCGTGAGGCTGCGCAATCTCATGGACAAGGGGTACATGGGGGCCCAGAAGATCGAAAACGGCACAAGGGTGATCCTTCCCATACGCAAGCGCCCAGGAAAAAAGCTCAGCGAGGAGGAAAAGTCGTACAACAACTGTCACTCCTCCATACGAATCTACGTCGAGAACGGCATACGCAGGATCAAGGTGTTCCGCATCATGGGCGACAAGTACCGTAACCCGCTCAAAAAGTACGACATGATAAACTCCATAGTCTGCGGGCTGGTCAACCTGCGAATCCTGGCAAAAATGGCGGCGTCAGCCTGACCGGCAACATCGTGTAACTGCGGAAGGGCACGGACTGAATCTAATTGTTAATTTCTTCTAGGACGAGCCCCACTTTAAGGACGCAATGCTTTCCGTAAGATACTGGGCAAAAGTGGAACGTAGATACTCATGTCGTGGTCAGGAGGACATCACAGATTCTCCATGTTGTGCAGCATGACATCAGATGGTAAGACGTTCTTTAACCATTGCAGCACGGTAAACACTGAGAGTTTTCTTGAGCATATTGATTCTGTATATGAGAAAGTAGGCAAGATGGTATTATTCCTGGACAGGGCACCATGGCATGATTCTGCGGAGGCTAAAGAATTCTTCAAAAAGCGTAACACATCGAGTTTCTGAAGCTAGTTTTATCGAGAAACTTGTATGAGAACGAGTGCATAACACAGAGGAACACAGACAGTTTCAAATTTAACCTTAAGATATTCGATCGATGTTATGAAGCTGATTTTGACAGCCGGATTATGGGATAAAATGATCATGACAGTGTGGCAAAAAACAAACATGTGGTGAGAATTAACGTAACAGAATTTAATATGTAAGATAATGACTAATTTTTGAACGCTAGTTGCATCTAGGCCATGACTGTAATGCAGTCTGGGTTGGAGTTTGGCTTGTCTGAATCATTAATCACACATTGTGGACGGTCTGCCTTTGGAATGGAGTTAATTCTGCCGTTGAGATAGTCTATGATAAAGTGATACGGATTTACGCGCCGCAGCTGGCATGTGGCATATATTGTTGCCATGGTCTCGGTGGTTTCCAGTCCGCGCTCCGAACGACTCCCATAGAGCATCTTGCGCATCACTGCAAACAGGCGCAGTGCCCTCTCACTGGTGTTGTTGTGGTATTCTATGTCGTGTCTTAGAAATGTAAGCAGGTGACTGCCCTCCCTCTTGAGCCGCTTGACATATCTCTTGCAGTCTGGATCAGAGTATGTGCTGTTTGTCAAACAGAATAGTCTTTTTTCCAGTCTTTGTATTAGTTTTTCAGGCACTATACTGTCCTTGTATTTCTTGCCGAGTTTGATTGCCCTCTTGAGGATTCGTCGCAGCTCCATATAGAATATCTTGAATTCATCACTGTTATTTTCATCAAGCGTGCGGTGCATGTCACGCAAATAATGGAGCAGGCACTTTTGCCATAACTCCCCCACACTATTCCAAGAGGAATCTGAATCCGAAATCGTTATGCCGTCATAGTCTTGCAGTATGGCCTCGATTGTCATTCTTGCCTTGGTTGGTGCCAGATGGTATAGTATTGTGTCCTTTGATGCAAGCACCATGGTATAGTATTGTTGGCCGTTGAGAAACCAGCCCGTATGATCTCCGCGTATTGATTTGTTGTGTTTTATGTTGGATAGAATGTCATCGTATAGCGGCCTGCACTTGTCAGATACGGAATTGTACAGGCCTTCAATGGTGGATATGTGAATGAACCTGTCATACATCATGAGTATTATCTTTTGGATGGTCTCAAATGAGGACACTACGCTGCGCAGCATGTAAATCTGTGCCATTATGTTGATTCCAAAATGCTCATGTGGTAAGACATTGTCTATTGCAGCAGAGTGCTGTTTGCGGCATTTTGTGCAGTAACGCCTGAATGTGTCCCAATTGGTTTTCTGCCAGACACCATTGAGCATAACATCTTCTGTTGTTCTGGAATAACTATTGGAGTATTCTGAGAGAGGCGTGCCGTGTACGGGACAGAATTTCAGATCTGCAATCTTTGAAACGGTGACAGTATTACTGGTGGCGCATTCGTTCTCATATGGGACGTATGTTTTGTATGTTGATGCTCTTTTTGTCCTTGGATAATCCTTGAAATTACGGGCGTTGTAGCTCCGCACATTCTTCTTGTTACTGTCAGATTTTGTTTCCTGTATTTGTGTGACTTTTCCCTCTATTTGCAGAATTCGTTCTTTCAGTTCCTTATTCTCATCTTTCAGTTTTACAACCAGTTTATTCAATTCTATATTCTCATCTTTCAGTTCTACAACCAGTTTGTTCAATCCTATATTCTGCTTGTTTTTCAACTCATATTTTTCACTGAAAAACTCAAAGACTTGTAGAACGTGTGGATTGGACCAGTCTATGCCCGGAATATCAAAATGAGGAATCATGCATGTCAACATGTTCCGTGATCTTTAAGCTTTTCTGTTTTCTAGGTAAAACTAACTTCAGAAAGTCGATGTGTTACCAAAAAGCGTGATATCATAATAATATGGTATCCTGTGGGACACCCGTACCTCAATCCTGTGGAGGAAGTATGGAGCGTGCTCAAACGCACCATGAATAATTCAATACGATACGCAGACAAGAACACCCATCTCAGTGCTGTGTATTAGTTTATCCGTACCCACAAGTTTGATTATAGTTTTGAAAAGTTCTGGAGGCGACGGCCACCAAACGGGGTAATGGTGCCGCTTGTACGCTCAGAAGGCAAGCCAGATGAATCCATACGTGCACTGCAGGTAGGCAGTACAAAAAAACCCAGTCCATGTAAATAGTCATTATACCATGACGGTTCCTGTCGCACGTTAATTTTGTTACACACGTATAAAGTACCAAAACCTGTTGCAATGGAACAAACAGGCATTTTTTATTCTCCTTTGAGCATTTGGTAGACTTTAGCGTCACGCAGGACAGTGTGTAAGGACAATCCTATGCCTCTTGCAGATCTGAGATGAGTATAGACTTGTGACCATCGCTATAGCGTCACGCAGAACAGTGTGTAAGGACAATCCTATGCCTCTTGCAGATCTGAGATGAGTATAGACTTGTGACCATCGCTATAGTTTGGTGCCAAGTCCAACAACTCGTATTGACAAGCTAGGCAAAGAAGAAAAGCTCAAAAACCAGACATTGAGACAGTAGAAGCAATTAACAATTGCCAAATTTTCATCTTCAACACGACAAAATATAACATGTGTATTGATACAGATGTGGTTTACACATATACGATCTTTTACTCCTGTTAGGGCGAAAGTCTGGCAATTGTTAATTGCTTCTAGTGATGGGATATGGCACCTGATGGTCAGCTGAGACCGTCTTTTCTGCATTCAAACGCATATTTGGGCAATCATTGATGTCACTCAAATGGGAAATATAGTCAAGAAAGTAAAACTCTAGGTAAAACTGTACAAGTCGACAGAGATGACTGCAGTAAATGTAGGAGGAGGAGTGGGGTGAGAACATACAGTAAAGATAAGTCAAGATCAGTGACTACGAATCAGAGTCATAGTGATGTGGGCATAAGATCCTTGGCTAATTAGGAAACATGCTAGAGGAATCAAAAAAATAAAATAAAAAAAATAAGATGTGAAATATTAAGATAGCATTTCAGCAACTACTGGAATTACTTCCCACAGGGCTATGTACCCATTTTCTTTCATTTCAGAAGCTACATCATCTGTCATTAGGCCGTGAATGTTTATCGCAGGGTGTTCAATGCTGTTCATCCCCATTGGAGGAACGGCATCACTCGGGTTACCCAATGCATATGCATACGACGGTACAGGTTCTTCCAAGACGCCCTTTTCAACCAAAACCGGGTTCAGGCCGAATGGATCACCAGCCACGAATACAGTAGCAGCACCAGTGTAGAGCGCTGCATAGTCGTGATTCACCGCTGCATATGCGCCAGGTTCGTCAAAGACCAGATCAACGATCATGTTCTGTGAACCACCAAGCAACCATGTCTCAGTTGCCGCAGATTGTACTCGGTTACCCTGAACGACTCTGTCTAGAATCTCACCCACAATGTGGAAGAAAAGTGGTTCGTTACCATGATTCTCAACAAAGAGCCTCACATGCTGATCATTCTCAACAAACAATAGTTGTGACTGATACTGCTTGAGGTCAATGCTATTCCATGGTTGGGCAACAAAGATGTTTTTGTTTGTGTCACCATTAACGAGTAAATTGTGTGCCATGTTTGGTACGTAACCAAATTGCATTCCGTTCACAACGGATGCAGTGTTATGGTGCCTAAACATTTTGCTTGCGTCATAGTTGCCGTCATCATCAAGGTACATCTGATTATACTGGAGTTGGAATTCCAGCGCATCTGCATCGTAGAACTTTCTATCGATTTCACCGCTGTCACTAGTCTTCTCTACCATCAGTTTCTTGTATCCGTTTGCAGGATCAACAATTGCAATTCCGTACATGCCGGAAAATACGTGCTGGTCCATGCCAACAAGCTTGACACCTGAGCAGTGATATTTGAAGACACCTGCTGCCTCTGCGATGTAACAATACTGGCTTGTCTCACCAGGATTGACCGATTCAAAGTATGAAGAGGACATCTGGGACGAGTGCATGTCATTGCCGTGTGCAGTGAATTCATAGTCTGGGATTGTAAGTGTCATCTTGACTACGTCACCCTGAGTAACTCTCAGTGTAGGTCCTGGGACCATCTCATTGAAAGTCATGGCATTGAAGGTCTTTCCTCCCATGATAGGGAGTTCTACACTCACGCCGGTCAGATTAAACTCTACCACGTTGCGGCCAGAATCCATAAGATTAGAACAGGTGTCTGCTGCAAATGCCTTGGGCATTACAAGCTGCAGACCGCCCATATTGTGGATCTTGTCCAATACATCAGCGTCGGTATTGCCAACGGCAAGTGATTGCCCTGGAATCTGTGTTTGTGTGTATGTGCTTCCGAATAAGGTAGCTCCCATTACAACGATTGCCGTAACTGTAAGGAGCATGCTAGTACGCTTATTCATGCACACGCCTGCTTTTTAGTTTATATATAATTATCGTCAGTTGGGTGTGTCCTACAGGCATATACCGCTTCTGATACGATATGGTCCGGAAGATTCTGCAGGAATTTTGTAAGAGTTCGACCCCCCTACGTGCCTATTAGCATCACTTACAGTTGATTTTGGTATGATTAACTGGCCATGATGGTCTTGTAGACCTTTTCAGACAGGTCATGTCCCTGATCATCCCATGTCATAAGACAGGTCATGAATATTCCATAGATATTCATCCCAGTAATACTACGAAACATCTGCCGTATCTTTTTGTGCATCACTACCCTGCGCAGTTTTTGCTCAGATTTGTTGTTTGTAGGCTCCATGCCCTTGTGCCGGACAAACGTATAGAGATTGGGTGCTGCATTGCGCAGTGTCTCCCCGTAGGAATATCCTAATTCAGTATAAATGTCGGCAATACATATCGTGTTGTCTATCCAACTGTGTAAATCATCTTCGCTTATGTCCGGACGGATGTTTTTGGACCCATGGTACATTGACTGCAAGCGTTGGTGCAGCTCAGACATGCTGCCACCATGTCGTGCTGCCAACAGTTCAGCCTCACGTAAGATGTGGGCCCAGCAGCGCTGTACTGTCTCAAACGAGCCATATACGGAATAACCGTCAACGGTAATTGGGATGTGAAAATACGGGCAGTGCAGATCAACGACTATTTTTCCACGCGTCGGTGATACGACTATCTTTATGCCATACGTGCCTATGAATACCCAGGTATAGCCACGTTTTTTGCCGATTCGAATCGGTGTCTCATCGGCCATCAGAAACACCGTATCACCCAGACGTTTTGTAATGTATCTTGCCTTTGGTGCAAATTTTTGCATTGCTACTGCCTTGAGCGCACCAAACACGGTGCTTTTTGAGACGTTTGGAATGCCCATCAGTGCAAGGTTGTCTGCTATCTGTGCAAGACTGAGTGTCTGGAAGAACAGGCATACGACATATGTCATGATGTTGGGCCCAAACGAAGATCCACGGGTAATTCCCTTTGGAGTCGTGTTTATCTTGTGGTTGTTGCTGCATTTACCTACAGATGACTGGTGGCGCGTCTTTTCTGCCTGTGGTACATACGGAATGTCTATTACATCCTTGTTTACTGTCTTGACATCAATGTTTTCATCGCCGCATGTAGGGCACTTGCTGACCGTATTATCTTTAGTTTCTGTTACTGGCATGTCAGGTATGCGAATTGTAGTGTTGTTGTTGTTGTTGTTGTTGTTCTTTGCCTGCTTGCCTTTGTCCTGTTTGATTCTACGGGGCACATTATTCCAGAATCCACCAAACCTGTTGTTTGTGCGTCTTTTGCGCTTTTTCTTACTGTTCTCTTTATCATAATGGTAATTGCCTGCATTCTCCTTGCGATATTCTGATAATTGCCTCTGTGCGTCGCTGCCAGAAGACGGCGGCGTGTTGGCATTGCTTACACGATTGTGGGCCTTTTGGGTCTTTTCAAGCTCCTTTGTCACCTGCGCATACTTTTCTTCAAGCTCTTTGTTTTTCTTTTCTAGCTGCAGTATCTGTTCTGCATCTGACTGGCCTGCAATACAATTTTGAGATTCTTTCAGACGTGTATTTTCACGCTTCAAATAGTCTATTTGTGTCTGCAGCATGCCAATCTTGCGTTCTGTCTGGGACTTGTCTGCATGGGCATCGGCCAAATCCAACTGAAGTGTCTTAACTTTAGCCTCCACACATTGCTTTACATTTGTCATGTCATCAAGTTTGAAATGCATTTCGTGCAGTTCCTTGCGCAGTATTACAATTTCAGACACTAGCATTACATGCACCACCTCACAGAAACCACAAGGCATGCATGCTGCCAGTAGATTCTTTTCTTATTGAGCTGACTGTGTTTGAATCCTTGGGGATACCTAACAGTTGGTTTAAATCCAAACATTACAAGATAAATCGGTGTGTACTCCATTTTGTGGTTGATATGGAGTATTCACCAACTTTCCTTTTAAACACCCAAGATCAATAAATCATGAGAATTTACTGTACTATTTCAGACAAAAACGCACAGAATTATGCCTCATTTTAGGCATGATTTCAGAAGGGTCGAACTCTTACGGAATTTTGCGCGTTGTATTTTATACCCACATCCGGAAACAGCACACCAAAAGCGTCAAATTCCCTCGTGCCGTAGACACCATGCGCAGGCTCTGCTGTCAACGCACCATGATGACATCAATCAGTTTCGGTGCGCCGTTATGCCGTAATGGCCTCAAGTGACTGGCGTGTGAGCCTGCCACTTTCTACCTGTGACCGTGCGATCAGTTCTATACTGTAGCAGATTATGCACATGGGGATCTCGCGTCGTTGGTTGTCGGGCCTGCGGCACCTGACATAGCCGCCGTACATCTTCTTGATGGCCACAAACACCGCCTCTATGACGCTGCGCTGGTGGTACCTAGCATTGAATGCGGGCAGGTCGTCGTGGTACATATCCACCATCTTGCGCCATGCCTAGCTGCCGTTGGCATTGTACACAGTGTTGGACTTGGGCTTGATCAACGGCGTCATACCCATCCCAGCCAGCCTGTTGCATGCGTCACGCGACAGGTACGCCGCGTCTAGGCAAAAGTCCCTCCCCTTCATGCTGCACGGGCCGTGTAGCAGGTCATCCAGCATGTCATATAGTCCCTTTATGTCGGCCGTGCGGCTTGCAGTCACCAGATACGTAAGTACTACCTTGGTTCCCACGTCGATGATGGCATGCATTTTGATCCAGCCGTGCCTATTTCTGATCCTGTCGGTCCTGAAATCCACCCACTTTTTAAACCTGCTCACAGAGTAACCCGTGCTGTCGCCAGCAACAGAACCCGAATCCTGCAGCCCCTCGATAACACGTGCATGCACCTCCCTGAGGTAGGACTCTGGGATCAGTGAATACGAGTTGCATATCGTGCTCTTTGAGGGTATGTTGCCTGTCAATCCCATCCTGCGCGCCGCCTCCCGGTCTGTGTGTAGGTATCCCACCATCTTGCGGTACGTCCTGCGCTCGGCCTCCAGCATGATGCATACTATGGCCGTGGTTCTGGGCAAGTATCCATTCTTGCCGTCCACCCCCGGATTTAGGGCGTATGGTTCGTCCATCCCGTTGACGATCCTGACCACTGTAGCCAGAATCAGGCCGGGCAGGTATCTCTGGACCAGGTCAAATGATCGTTGGTCTCTTTTTTTGGTCTCTGTCATTGACGTATATTGGATATTTCATCTAATGATGCGCATGCCCAAAAAAATCGACGTTGCGTGTCAAATTATGTAGACAATCTTGTGTGGCACAGCGGACGAATTTAGCATATGGGGGTATATACCTGTAGGACACACCCCAATGCTAGTCAAAACTTAATAGACAGACAAGCTGAACCATAACTTATGGGACGAAGACGCACACAAAAGATCATACGAGCAGGCCCAAAAAATGCAACCACTGGATTATGTCCTGAATGCAAGACGATAGGCAGGGTATTCATTCTTGGCCCGCCGGGAGAGGAGCGGGGCAAGTGTGAAAAGTGCCGCCAAGAATTTGAGTTGTAGTACGATGATTGGTCATTGTTTTGATACTTGTTCTGATATGTGCTGTTGTGGGTGTATGGGTTTTGGTTGCTGTTGCCACGTATCATGTAACAATGCACACAACACCTGCTTGGAGTGTCATGTCTTAATCGTGCCTAGACATGCTATTACCCATAACTTTTTAAGACAATTTCGTGATGGTATGTAAGCATGAATGCAGAAGCTGAAACCGTTTATGAAAGAATAGCCAAACTTGAAGACGAGGTGGGACTACTTCGTGCAGAGGTGGACATACTCAAAAAGGCATTGCGCAACAAGATTGTACGCTACGAAATATCCTTGATCAAGGATGGTAGAGAGACTATCTCCATTATTGACTAGTCTCACGTATTGATAGCACTGTTCCTTGTCCTTATACTGTTGATAAGTTCTAAAATCCTGTCTACATCATTTGCATTCGGGCGCATATCTAAATACATCTCAAGATATTTGAGTGCCACATCGTGGTTGAGCATTCTTTCATGTATTACTCCCTTGTCCCTGATATCCTCACTTGACTCTGGCTCTATTGCGAGTATCATATTGGTACAGCGCAGTGCCTTGTCGTAGACAAATGAGTGGGTGTAAGAATTTTTGAGGTTGCGGGCCATGCGAACAAGGGACTCTTCTACACTAAGCTCATCAAGAAATTCTGGCTGCATATCTATCTGTTCATCATAAGTTACATCTAGAATCTCTTGCAGATCATCTGCCTCTAATCTGACTCCGCCATAAAACGGATCTATGATGATCTCTTCGTTATATTTTGCCAATACGTGGCTTGGAAACCCGACTATCTTGAGATCCAGTCCTATGAATTTTGCAATCTCTGCATAAAGTATTGACATTGTTATTGGAAGGCCTCTCTTCCTATCAATTACTTCGTTTAGGAAATTGTTCCTTGGATCATAATAGTCGTTCTCATCACCCTCAAAGCCCAAGTTTGTAAAGAGATGCTCATTTAGCATGGAGATCTGATATACTGGATTCGTTATACTAACGTCTATTGATTCCTTTAGGGATAGGCCTATCTTTCTTATCTTTGCTATGTAGTGTTCTACGTCCAGGTCTGGGTACTCTATAATCTGTGCAAACTTTAGGGATTTTTCAACCAAGTTGTATGTGGGACTATCCACAAACACACGCCATTCTGCAATGAACGGATCAAACTCATCATCCAATTGCCATCCCGTCCAATCTCTTGAGGTATTGTTGGGAGTCCTTTAGCTCCCTTGTGTTTGGCGGGGTCTGCAACATCTCCTTAAAGGCTGCCTGTCCGCGCTCTTCATATACAGACTTTACAAAGTCCATCCCCATCCCCTTTCTTACTTGGTACGAAGAGATGTCTGTGCCCATGAATGTGGAAAGATAGTTTTGAAAATCTGGATCATCGCCCAGTATGTTGCGTACTGCAAAGCCTGCCATTCCCTCCATGGTGGCGAATGCTGCATGATGTTTCTGGATTGGGACCAACCATCTCTTGTAGATGTCTAAAAGCTGAGGTATCATTGCACCTATCTTGGGATCTATTTCCACATGAGTGAACGTCATGACATCAGGACCTATTTGTTCGATCAGAAAGTGATCAGGATTCAGAAAGAAGAATAGATTGGCTCTCTTTGCAAATGGAAAGTCGTCCGGTACAGCCTGCAGCTGACAATATTCTGCCAAGTCACTGACCGTCTTGTCATCAAGTGCAAGCACTATGCCTGCAAGCTCTTCGTTTATCTTGTTTACACTCATGGCTGCATTCTTGTTTGTCTGTTGCAGGCTATCCTGTGTACAATGAACCAACTCTTCTAGAACAGTCATCTTTATGGCTCCGGCATACCCAGAGTTGACCCTCTCTGTCATGTTTTCAAATTCGTTACCTGTTCCCGCCCGCATCTCCTGTCTATGAAGAATTATCTGTGGATACCGTGAGAGTATGAACTTGTTTAGATATATCACAGAGTCAAGATAGTCTCCATACGTGGTAGTAATCTTGGATATGTACTGTATAGCATATGTAGAGTATACGAGATATTTTGCCATGTTCTGACTCATTAATTCCACGATTTTGCTGAGATCCTCCATTGCCACCGCTTCAAACAACTGTTTGACGAATTGCACGGATTGCTCATCTGCAAATACCTTCTTGCCCTTGAGTCTCTTGAACTGGACAAGTTCTGGAAACTGCATCTGGGTGTCATCCGGTATGTGGATTCCAAGAAACTCTTCTGCCTTGCGCCTCATGGATGGGAAGATCTCAACTGCTACGTCCTCCAACCTGCCAAAGACAGCAGAGTCGTTGTGGACGTTCTCTTCGGATGCCTTTGTTGCCACTTCTGCAATCTCTTTCTCCTCATTGATCTCAACTGACAGCTGGTCAAACAAGGCCTCTGCAAACTCTTCAAATTCTCCCAATTTGTTTTGAATCGCCATGTATTACATTTAACACTATCCTGAATACGTCAAAGATGTTATTAGATTGCAGACAGTCGTATCAATATCACAAAAATGCTCCAATCAAGCCTAGGATACCTGAGATGTACAAGGTGTAGTGCAGAGCTGGATATTGAGTTGATGCGTACCGTGGGCGAGGAGATCGAAGAAGGGTTTCTAGAGTGCAGACAATGCGGACTCGTATTTCCCATAATTGGAAGAATACCAATCATGTATGATGACTTTACTAGGTATATTGCACATCACAGGATCTTAGGTGGAAGGCTCTATCTGATGACAGACAGTCCTGCACTAAAGGAGTTTATCAGAGCATCGCTGCGGGGCCAATCAATGGCTGTGCCGCCGCCTCCTGTTCCAACAGGTGCCCTGTCGCCCTCACAACCACGCGCCATCAATGACAATGACCGTACATTGACAGAAGATCGATGGTCAAAGATATACCAAAACAGCCAGGATTCAAAATTTTATTCCGTGTTACGACAAACAATACATCACCTTCCGCGGTCCAAGATTGCCTTGGAGTATGGATGCTCCATAGGTCTCACTACACTGCCACTAGCAGACTCAAGCGACACGGTCTTTGGAATCGACACTTCGTTTAGCGCCCTACAGATAGCCAAGTCGCGTTCGTCAGGCGCCGATGGTGACAATTATTGCAACCTTGACTATATCCTAGCAGATGCCCTGTCGCCCATATTCGGCACCACCAAGTTTGATCTTATACTTGCACTCAATGTGCTTGAGATCATTGAACCTGTGAGTCTGCTCAGGCACATGTCCAGACAAATCACACGCGGACATATCATCATGTCTGATCCATATGACTTTGAGAGGGGGTTACGTACCGTTGCAAACACACTTGACGAGTCATCTCTGCGCTCAAACCTGCGTGAACTTGGATTTGATATTCTGCCGGAGACGCGCATCTCCTCGCACATCCCATGGCACTTGCACATCAACCGACGCGCAACGATACACTATGAAGTAGATCTGGTTGTGTGCGAGCGGCACTGATTGTGTTTTGTAACATGGCAGACACTCTTGATGTCAGCACCCTTGGTGGTGTCTTTAGTTTTGTAATACACACGTGCTGTCTTTTGATGGTGGTATGATGGGTGGCTATTACAGGATGAAATGGCACATGCATCATGGGGTCTGTTTTGGATGATTATCGCTGCCTGTCCTACTTTGTCCATTATCATGCGTAATATAGTGTGATTCATGATCTGCAGGCCATACTCTTGACAACAACAATGAAATACTAAAACAACATAGTATTGTAATGGCATCGATTATCATAATCCCGCTTGTCATAGTGGCTATAGCGGGACTGTCGGGGTACCTTGTTTACAAGTTTGTCATATATGACATGTATTGCAAAAGGAATGTACACAGGATTTTACGCCGATACGACATCAGAAAGACCCCTTCACAGATCATCAGGGAATATTATGATGTTAGGGGCGAATCAATATCCTATGAAAAGATCTGCAATCTTGAAAAAAATTACAGACAGAATGAGCCCGACCAATTTCTTACAATGTATGACTCTATCATTGGTGAGAGACGTAATAAGGAAAAGGATTAGGACAAGCGCATATTTTATTCGTCAATCTGGTTGCAATGGGCCATCAGTGCTATTATTGTGTCTGATCGTCGATTGGTATCTGGATGAACGGTGTTCCACCGTCACCTACGACCAGAGGCAGCTTGCCGTCCCATGCTTGTGTCTTTAACCATTCAAGATAGTTTGGGTTTTCCGCCAATGCCTTGTTTATTACAGATATGGCTTCTGCCTCACCCTTTGCCTCTGCAATGTTTGCATTTGCCAGACCTACGGCGTTGGCCTCCCTTTGTTTGGCCTCCACTTCGATCCTCCTAAGGTCGTTCTCTGCCTTTAGTGCCTTTTGCTCTGCCTCAACCTTTGACTCTATGGCTTTAGCAAACAGCGCTGAGAATTCAAAGTCTGTAATGGATATAACCTCAGTCACCACATTAAATTGGTTCAATCTGTCCCTGATGGATGCCTCAATATCGGCCTTCACCTGCGGCCTCTTTGTTATCAGCTCCTCAGCATTATAGTTTGCCGTTACCTGCTTTACGGTCTCTTCTATGGCAGGCTGAATTACACGGTTCTCGTAATCAAGTCCCAAGTTCTTGTACAGCACGTGTATCGATTCTTTGTCTGGGTGGTAGTTGACTGTAACTGTGGTCTCTACTGTCTGAAGATCCTTTGATGCACTTCTTGTCTCCTTTTCATACTTTAGTGTACGTACCTCAATGTCCACCACATCGTCTTGGAATGGCACGACAAAATGCAGTCCCTCATCAAGCGGGGGGTTGGTGAGATCCACGGCATTCCAATGTAGCAGCACGCCTCGGTGACCGGAATCAACGATCTTTACAGACGCAAATGCCACCATGCCTATCACAATCAGGACGATTATTCCTATGACAACTCCCCTTACGGCATTTTTGTTGACGCCTACCTTGGGTGACTGATATCTTGACACGTATTTGCTTTTATCATCCTACTTTTATACTAACTGTATTAGGTGATATCCTTACTGCTCTTACTAATTTCACAATCCTTGAAAATTCAAACGTAAAACAACAAAGATGTCATGACAGTGCTAACTACTCTCCATCAACCTGTGGTTGGCGGTCATTGTCATGGCATGCATCAATTCCAATATGTGTGCCATTTGTTGACCGGCTATCCCTGTTGGCCTGCCCACCCATACGTTGATTAATCCCGACCGCCTGTAATGCGTTCTAGCCACTGATCTCTTTGGAAATCATCCCACATGCAACAAATTTATCATACAAGCAAGAAAGATCATGCATGGTAGATCCTAACATTTATTGGATTTACTTGCTCGTATTTCTAGTAATTCCACTATCACGAATAATACCGCGCCTGTTGGCAAAAAGGAGAGCGCATCAGGGCAAAGAATATCCCCCTTCCCAGTCTGACATGCAACAGCCCAGCTCCGATCATGATTTCTCTGAAGGACGTGGTTCATCTACTACATCTACACCCCCCTCATCTTCGCCTCCACCTGTATCACATCCTTCGGATTATGATCCTACACCCTCGCCTTCTCCACCACCACCACCACCATCATCATCATCCAAACCCAATCCAAAACAGCAGCCACCGTCACATCCCAAACCCCCCACCACAAAGATACTTGTCCTAGGAGTGATTCATCGGGGCTCAAATACATTTGAGAACATACAAAAAAATACCGGATTGGACAGCGATACACTTGATGAAATCCTTAAGCATTTGGAAAACAATGACCTGATATACGTACATCAAAAGCAGGGCCTATTTGGTTCAAAAATAGAGATACATCCTACCGAAAAGGGATTCAAGGAATACTATTCCTAATCACATGGGCACGCGCCACTCCACTTTTCATAGCATGTGGACACTGGTACAGTGATTTTTGCATCTGTGTAGTCATGTTGAACATCAGCAAGATGGCATGTGCGCATCTCTGCATTTGGGCTGTCAACCATGCATCGCTGTCGAATTTGTAAAATAGATGGTAATGCCGGGGGCGGGTTTCGAACCCGCGACCTCCAGATTATGAGTATTGCCTTTCTTGGAGAACCGCTAGAGTTACCAACCAAACTGGCACTCTAACCAGGCTGAGCTACCCCGGCACGACATACGGATCAAAATATGGGAAATTAAATGATTCTAACACACATACTTGTGGCCTGACGTTAATTTTATCAAGCCCTGCATATGTACAGATGCACTCAACCATGCGAGATGTGTTGCAGTTTATTGTGCTTGCTTTACTTGACTCCACTGTACATTTTCGTTCTTAACCCAGAGGAATTTTTTTTGCAGCGCGGCGGTATACATCTTTTCCCACTGCGCATCCACCTCGTTGGACCATATCATGAATATGCGTGGATCTATATAGTTTCTAAGTGACGTGCCAAGGTTGTAATCTCTTGTCTTCTCTGTAAGATCAATCTGTAGACTTATCTTTTCTATCCTCTCCTTGTGCCGTTGTGTCTGCTTCTTGATGGTCTCCTTTATCCTCTTTATCCTTGCCGTCTTTTGTTCTATCTGCTTCTGTGTCTTGGGTTCGGATCGTTCTGCCTTTTTTAGACTTTCTTTGGATTTTACCGCTGCGGGTGTACTCTGTACCTTCTTTAATGTGTCCCTCTTTTTTTGAAGTGAAGTCTCAAACGTCTTGGGGATCGTCCTTTTGTGATTACACATGATGGCGGCATTCAGATTTGCCATCTTTGCGTGGTATAACTTTTCGTGCGCTGATCTGTCCTTGATGTCATCATGCATCACGAGATATTTTTTGACTTCGGTTGTAGCAAGATATGTCCTGAACACCTTGGCAGAAAGACCTTTTATGATGCTGGAATAGTATTTGTTTACATTCCTTGACTTAATTCTATCAAATATCTCGTCATGTGGTCCCTTTTTGTGTGCAATCTTTTCAAGATTATTCTTAAACTGCATATCGTGCTCGTCCTTCATCTTTAATGTCTCCTGCCATCTGATGCTGTCCTTGCCAAGAAAGTCAAACTCTATCGTATTCTCTGTGATGTTGATGTGTTCCCTCCTGAGCGTCGTTGCACCCACGGTATCTGCCTCATCGGGATCCTTCTCGTCACCAACCCTCATGGCAGTCCTGTAAATCAAATAGCATACTGTGGCAATTCTACTCTTCTTGGAGTCATTGCTCTTCATATCCTTGGTGATCCTAGACTTTACCTTACCAATCTTACTTGCAAGCATCACTGCCTTTTCATATTTTGCCTTGTCCATATCCTGCTTGAGTCCAGCCGTGTCGGCAAGCCAGACGTACTTTCTATTTTGTGTCAACATGTCCACCCAGCTTGCAAGCCACATGGCATCATGCCTGTGTACTATCTTTGCCCAATCACCCTCTGGCACGGTGGCTCCCTTGCCTAGGTTTAGTGTGACATCCTTTGCTGTAATGCGCAGCTTCCATCTGCCCCTCAGTGGGTGAGCTCCCCTCCCAATGAATATTCCTGGAGGTTCTGCCATGTAGTTTGCAACATCCACCGGACTGCCATCTATGATGGCAGTACCGTATGCCTCCTTCAACTGCTCGCGTTTCTTCTTCCTTTGGGCCGCCAGATCCTTTCTCTCCTCCTTTGTCATCATATCCCTTGCGTCCTTTTCTTTGTCGACAAGCCTGTATGCATCCGTAAAATCAATATCCTCATATGAGATGCCTTTGAATCTGGGATCCTTGAGCGCTTTTGCAAAATCTGACGTAAAGTTCTTCTGGAACACATTGTCCTGGGCGTAGGGGGTATCCTTCTTTTTTGCCCACTGATAGATCATCTCCTCCTGGACCAGGTTAATTTCGATATCCTCGCCTCTGATCTTTATCTTTATTCCTTTGGACTCGTATGCTGGAGGGAATAATATTCCGTGGTGTTGTAGTGTCTTCCATTTGGCCATTCTAGTTCGCCTCAAAATAGCAAGGTGTGGTAGGGATTCTTTTTTGTTTACATATCAATTTACCGTAACCACCTGTAACTCCTATTCATATCATGATTCGTCAGTTGGGGAATAACTCCTTGTTCATATATCTCTCAAATTCAATGTCTGACTTTGTCTTCTTTGCATTCATGAACATTTCGGCATCGGCCCCCACAGTATACCTTGGCAGGATACAGTCACCATCGCGGATCGCCGCCATTATGATATCTGCTACCTGCCGTGGTTCTGTTCCCATCTCAACCATCATCTTTAGGCCTGCAAGCATATTGTCTGTCATCTTTTTGTAGATGAGATCTACATTTGACTTTGGAATCCGCATGGAATCAAAAAAGTTGGTCTTGATGACTCCTGGTTCTATGATGGTTGTCCTGATCCCAAATTGGCCCAACTCATACCTGAGACACTCACTGAGCCCCTCTAACGCAAACTTTGTACTGATATATGCAGACGAACCTGGAAGCCCCATCCTGCCAACCACCGAGCTGACATTTACAATGATCCCAGATCTCTGCTTTCGCATGATTGGGGCCGCCTCTTGTATTGTCCTGACGATTCCAAAAAAATTGGTCTCAAACTGTTGCCTAAACTCGTCTATTGTCAGATCCTCCGTGCACCCAAACTGCCCATATCCTGCATTATTAACAAGCACGTCAAGTCTCTGTCCCCCATCTTCAAGCACCTTCCTGAAGGCAGATGCTATCGAGTCCTCGTCGTCTACATCCAACTCTATTACATGTATGGGCAGATCCTTACCTGTCTCTCTTATACGCCTCTTTATCTCTGTAGACTTTGAAGCAGACGCATTGCGCATGCTTGCAAAAGTCTGATACCCATCCTTGGCAAGTTCCAGTGCAGTCTCTAGCCCAATCCCTGACGAGCTGCCGGTTACAAGCGCAACGCCCTTTTTCATACGTGGTATATGATTATTGGCTTATTTATCCCATGATGGTGATGTAGAGATCTTAGTTGAATTATCATGATTTTACAATGACTGTTCTGCTCCATAATGGGATGGTGCAACAACTCATCTAACGTGATAAGGTGTAAAGGAGCAGAAGCACCGTGGGTGTAACCATAATGGAATGGTGCAACAACTCATCTAACGTGATGGGATGCAAGCATCCCCGGTGGGTCAGCATCTCGTGTCGCTTATACCTCATCACTAATGTAAAGATCCGCAAGATCCATAGTCTGACCTTCACAAATCCTTTCTAGAATCTCCAGCGCCGCGCGCTTGTGCAGATAATCATTGTTGTTTCCACAACGGTATGAGAATGAGCATCGGGGGCATCCAGACTCATTCTTGCATGGGCATTCTCTTATTATCGCCCTGCCTCTCTGTACCACCCTCTCAAACCTGTCATAGAGCGCCTTGCTTGCACCACTTCCACCTGCCGCACCATCATAGATGTGTATCAACCCTGATGGACTCAGGGATATGCCGCCCATGTCTTGGGATGCACCTCCTGTGATCATATTGCTCCCCTCTATCATGACGTGTTCTGTTGCATGGTATCCACCGGCCTCGACGTATTTTGTGCCCCTCTCGTGCGGGAAGTTGGTAATTGTGTCATCTGGCCTAGGCGCTCTGAACACAACTCCCTTTGTTACCAGCTCGTACTCTAGGGGACGTTTGAGCGCGACTGGTTCTCCCTGCATGGTGTCCGGTCCAAGCTGCATATTGACATATCCGTCAACTCTCTTTTTGATGAGTAGATTACAGAAAGCAATCTCAATACCGTATGCCATTCTACTATGCAGAACAGACTTTACAGTAGGATATTGTTTTGTAAGCGGCCTTGTATAGTACTTGTGATTATTTGATACTTTGGCTATCGTAGCAAAGTTGCTCATTGGATACCCAATCTGCTTCACCTCATAGATTGTTCCTGCAAGAAAGTATATTGCACCAGGATACAACTCTTCAAGCGCAATGGGTAGTTCTCTGTCTGCAACTTTTCGACCATTCATAATGATGTCGATGGATCTTCCAATCCCTCTGATACTATGACTGCCTAGAATAGCCTTGGCCTTGTATATATTTGGAATAAGCTCATAATTATTCTTACCACCGTCATCACTGTCATCATCACTGATCAGTATTATGTTCCCATCATCAACATGTTTCTGAATCTCTTGACAATATTCTTGTAATTCATCTCCTGTGATTGGCTTGTCACACGCCATTGCCAGCGTATGTGCCTCCTTGACAAACGGATTGTCTGGATCAATGTACATTTGCTCAATGTCGTCAAAATAGTCATCAGGATGGTTCCTGTAATATTGGGATATTGGATCATTACCCAACACCAAAAAAGCATATCCGTCACGGCCATCCCTTGCAGCCCTACCGATCCGCTGAATCAGCCGGTTTGCAGGAATTGTAGACGATATCACACAGTCCACGCTGCCTATGTCTATGCCCAGCTCAAGGGTAGGCGTACATGAGATTGCGCGCAGTGTTCCATTCTTGAACTGTTTCTCCACATTACTTCTGTGTCTTGCGGTAAGGCCGGCCCTGTGCACCATGATCTTCATGCCGTGCCTCCTTGCCTGGATTGCTAGAAGCTCAGAGTTTCTATGTGAATTATTGAATATCATGGTCTTGTGTTTTTGATCTGTCATTCTTTTTACAATCTCTATCATGGATGCTTTCTGTGTGTGGTACACTGGGAACAACATGGCAAAATTCATCTTGTTCTTCCTTCCGGTTCCGCATACCCTTCTCATCCTGTCTCCCACCAATTCTGAACAAAAGTCCTCTGCATTATTGAGGGTGGCAGACGCCGCCACAAACTGCAGCTTGTTGGAGCAGATCCTCTTGAGCCTCTTTATTACATAGTGGACGTTTGATCCAAAGATCCCAGAATACGTATGAACCTCATCTATCACCACCATCCTTACCGTGCCTAATAGTAGAGAAAACTCGGTCTTGTTCCACAAATGATAATGTATCACATCAAAGTTGGTAATGATAATCTCTGGAGGATTCTCCAATATCTTTCCGCGGTCCATCTGGTTTGTGTCGCCGTCAAAAACCCCTACGCGTGCACCGGCCGTTTGTGCAAACTCTTCAATCTTGGGATACTGGTCTCGTGAAAGTGCCTTGGTGGGGTAGATGAGAATTGCAAATACGCCACGATCATCATCATCATCATCATCATCATCATTGTTGTTGTTGTTGTTTATCCCATCCACGCCAAACTCTTTGATCATCTTTTGAATTACCGGAATCATGAATGCTTCTGTCTTTCCTGATGCTGTAGGGGCTTCAATGACTATGCTCTCCCCCGACATGACGCGGCGGACGGCCTCTTCTTGAAATTCATAGAGTCTTTCTATTTGCAAACTCTTTACATGCTGCACTATGGAGTCATCAAGTTCTAGATCCGTTATGGCGCAGCCAATCCGTAGTTTAGGATTTGTAAGAACCCTGTATTGTGCCAGATAGTCTTGCCTTGAGAGGAGTATCTGTCTGGTGATCATGTCGGGTTTGTTGTCGCCTATCATGCTCTCGACCTCACTCTTGCTTCTGATGGCCACATCAGTACCTGTGTCATCTGAGATTCCATCCTGCGTGGCAGTCTGGCCCTTGTCATACCTTGTCATGAATTCAAGGAATGCCTCGTCATGGTTTGGTGAAAATCCTACCATGTCCTCAAGACCACACCTGCTGCACAATATGTGGATCCTCTTGTCAAACGTGGCCTGAACTTGCATCCTCGACTCTTTGCATTTGGGGCACTGAAATCTCACTTTACACCATGATGCAGAAATTCAATATCGAATTTATCGTTTGACAATCATACTCCAATGTCATTACTAGATACAATGCGGGCGGGTAGGCAGACAGAACGCCTAAATCCTTGCCTTAATCACCGTAATTTGCCCTGCCATAACTTGAGACCCCATCATACTTTGCATACCTAGATATTTTATTGAGGTGTATAGGGCGACTTGGGCACATTCTTTTTTGATCATGCTTTCTGATCGTGTCCATGATTGCTGTCATTCTTTGTATCGTTGCCATCACCATCACTGTGGACATTGTCGTTTCTGCCATCATTGTCACTACTACCATTATCAGCACCATGCCCCCTGTCATCGTCCATTCCGCTACGGTTCAACGACTTGGCTATGCTGTTGCGCAGCTGCTCGTCTGTCTTGCCTGCGGATTTAATGCCTATTGATTCTGCAATGGTCTCCAACTTCTTCCTCTCGGTCTGGACAGGGCCTGAGATCTCTGGTGTTTTTTGTACTCCACCCAACGCTGCCTCGTTTACATGCTCCCGAATGCCATCCTTTGCACTATTGAACTCGTTGATTGCCCTGCCAAGTTTTTTGGCAATCTCCGGCATTTTCCCCGTTCCAAGAATCAATGCCAGCGCAACAATAATGATGATAAACCACTCTCCTCCTGCAACGTTGAGCAGTTGTTCCTGCAGCTGCATATCCTAGGATCATTTGGTTTGAAATTAAACCTAGTGTCAGTACCATCTGCCCCGATAAATTACCGTGTTTCCATACCCATCCAAAAATCTGGGAATTTGCTCACTGGCCAATCTGCTGATGGCTCATTTGAACGCGGCCACTATTATGGCCCCTCCCATCAGATCCTTATCAAACTCTACCCTTGAAAACTTTTCAAGCAGTAGTCCTTCCAACCTCTTGTTCTGCGGCCACCGTGTGTACGTGCCATAAAGGGTACCAAACTTGAGTCCAAGCTTTCCTCCGGCGGCAAACGCCAGTATTGGTAAGATACATCTAAGATAAAATGATACGCCTGCCCGAATTAGTGCGCCATCAGGCTTTCCCAGATCAACTATCACAAGCCTACCTCCCTTCTTTAGCACCCTGTGAATTTCAGAGATTGCAATCCTTAGACTGATCGCGTCCCTCAGCGAGTATCCGCATAGTACCGCATCAAACTCACCGTCCTTGAATGGAATGTGCTCAAAGATCCCATTTGCCATGTCTGGCAGATCATCAAAATGTCTGCCTGTGTTTTTGAGCATGGGTATCAGCGGATCGTAGAGCGTGACTGTTATTCTTCCGCCCGTTAGCCTCATGGCAGCCTTTGACATGTTTCCAAAACCCGATCCCGCATCCAGTACCCTGTTGCCTGCAAACACCCTGCCTGTAATTCCCTGGTTCCTGTGCCTTGCGTCTCTTCCAAGCGAGATGATGCTGTTGACTTTGTCATACACGGGAATGATCTCCTGGAGCACCTCCATTACCTCCTCCCAGTAACTACTTCCCAGACCCATGACTGTCTTGCCTACCGTCACATGACAATAATGTTGTCATTAGCACATAATACGCCGCACAGTTGACGTATAGAAATGATCTACAACCATCATTGATTTCTACGACGTCTTGACATTGCTAAAGAATTGTGTTTGTAATTTGCTGCCAGATTATTGCACAAACTTTTTTGCGGCGCTCTCGGGGTACTTATCCATCTCCGTCTCTGGAATCTTTTCAAAGAGGCCCGTCTTGGATGTAATCTTGGCCATCTTTATGTGGTCTACTTTGCTCTTGTCCTCTACCTTTAGGTTGGTTGCTGCTACTGCCAATAACGCGGCATCATTCATGCTCATCTCTGCGCTATAATGCTTTTCTAAAAATGCATTTACGTCATCAGAACCTGCTCCGATTGCCACTGCCACATACCTCATGTATGTTCCACTAGGATCCGTCACATATATGGACTCGCCCTTTTGATCCACCCCTGCAATTATCAGGGCTACACCATTTGGACGCACACCTGAATACTGTGTAAATTGGTGGGACTGATCCGCCAAGTGCTTGGCCACTGTGGCTACTTCTACTGATTCGTCAAACGTTATCCTGCTTCCCTGTGCAAAAAATCTTGCATTGTCTACCTGTATGCGTGCATCCGGAATATATCCTGCTGCAGCAACCCCGATGTGGTTGTCAACTTGGAAGATCTTTTGTGTAATGCTGGCAGTCTGTAACGCTCTGGGCTTTTCTTCAACTGCCAATATGATCCCTTCCTTGCTGCATATGCCTATGGCCAGCGTTCCGCGCTTTACGGTCTCTATTGCATATTCTACCTGGTATATCCTGCCATCTGGCGAGTACATAGTTGGGGTCATATCATATCCGCGTGATGCCATCATGTCACCAAAACTCAACTCTGTGTCAATTTAAGGGTAATTGTCAGTTGATCGTCTCCCAAACATGATATTCATATTTTTGCACATTATGTAATGCACATTATGTAATGCACATTATGTAATGCACATCATGGCCAATCCCTGCAGCAGATCCAATTATGTGCATGCTGTTAATCCTCACCACTGCCTGCAAGTCCCACACTACCAGATTTGTCTGCAACAGTGTACACCATCATCTGCATCCATAATGCGCAGTGGGGTAGTTTGTTTAGAGCCCCAAACATGATCTAGTCATACACTTACAAAAAAAAGACAGCAGTAGCAGAGACGCCTGTACCATTGAATGTAAACAGAATTCAAAGCAGACGACAACGATTTGTATAAGGAGTCGTACTTGACCTCCCTTCCACATGTGGTATAATGTGGGTTGGATTTGGGAATATGGTTTTAAGCAAAATACACCAATCTTCACGTGATTACCATGGCGCATGCAAGCAATCTCTGTCTAGAATTTAACAATATCATGAGAACAAGACAGGCAGTCTCTGGACGTAACACTGCTGACAAGCAGACAAGGCAGCTGCTGCTCTACCTGTTTGCAAATACCAGGGGCGGACATACGAGATTGAGGATCATTATGCGCCTGTTTGAGATGCCATCCAATACACATCAACTAGCGTGCAATCTTGGCCTTGACTACAAGGCAATACAGCACCATATGAGGATGCTTGAAAAGAACAACATGGTGGACAGGATTGGGGCGGGGTATGGTACTCCCTTTTATCCCTCAAACCTTCTGGAAGCCAATGTAGGGACGCTTGATGATGTTGTTGCCCGCCTCGACAGAAAGATCAACCACAAAAAGGTATACATCTAGTCGCTCCTGTAGTTGATGATGTCATGCACAGACTAATCCATGGAGCGCTTGTACAACCGCCAAGCAAAAAGTGGGTTGGTAGCACAAACACCACCATATCCTCTGCCCCAAACAAAATAGACACAGCATCGTACAATGTTTTGTTGCAGCAAGCCATCTCCACACTAGTACTCGCTGGGCTATGGCAGAACAGCGATGATTGCCCCATGTATGGAGATGGTGGTGTCACCACGTCATTCATCAACAGATCGTTGATGTATAGTGGATGGTGAAGACACAAGCAATGGGTGCTATACTAGTTGACGCAAAAGATTTTCCAAAAGCTGCACTAGAGTAATGATGCGCATGGGCAAACCCAGACATGGTTTTTGAGCCGCTCTGCATTACTTGTCATGCACCAGCGGCGGATGGATGTGGAGCGGCGTGATTCTGCCCACATACGATAGACAACAATCCATCGTAGCAGCCCAGTATTGCATTCAGTATTGGCCAGTAACTATCATCTTGATTGATGTTGTAAGGACGTTCTTCAGCACACACTGGAATCATCATATAATTAATATACTGATAGGTATAGGCACAACACATTGGCACATATCGATCCGTTTGCAAATGCCACACAGCAAGTACACGATGCATGCGACATTTTGGGTATTGATGATAAGGGTCTACGTGACTATCTAGTGATGCCAAACAAGGTTTTGCGGGTAAAGATTCCAGTAAAGATGGATGATGGCAGTATTAGGATATTTACTGGTTTTAGAAGCCAGCACAACAACGACCGTGGACCATACAAGGGCGGCATACGTTACTTTAATCCCAAAGGCGGGGTAGAATACATGGAGCGCGAAGTCATGGCACTCTCTTCTTGGATGACATGGAAGTGCGCCATCGTTGATGTCCCACTAGGAGGCGGCAAGGGCGGCATCTATGTAAACCCAAAGACCGAAGGTCTTAGTGATGCAGAGTTGGAGAGACTGACACGCGGATATGCCTTCAAGATCTCCGAGATTATAGGTCCTCAAAAGGACATTCCCGCACCAGATGTCTATACGACGGGAAGAGAGATGACACAAATCATGGATACATTTAACAAACTAAACGGCAACACCCATACCCCAGGCGTGATCACTGGCAAACCCATCTCCATGGGCGGCTCACTTGGGCGCAATGTTGCAACCGGCTTGGGTACAGCATACACCGTCAGGGAAGCCGCAAAGGTACTCAAAAAGAGCCTAAAGAATGCAAAGGTAGTCTTGCAGGGATTTGGAAACGCATCTACATTTGCAGGCGAATATCTAGAAAAGATGGGAGCCAAGGTAATTGCAGTCAGCGACTCAAAGGGATCCATATCAATTCCAAAAGGTGCAAAGGTTGCAAAGATACTGGCACATAAGCAAGAGACCGGCTCGGTCGTGGGATTTTCTGGAAGTAAAAAGATCTCTACAAGGGATCTACTCACTATGAGATGTGATGTTTTGGTTCCTGGTGCACTAGAAAACCAGATTGATGCTGATGTCGCAGGCGATCTAAAATGCAAGATCATAGCAGAAGCTGCAAACGGCCCAACCCTACCAGAAGCTGATCCAATAATCTATGACAAAAAGATTCTGTTAATTCCAGATATTTTGGCTAATTCCGGCGGTGTCTGCATCTCGTATCTGGAATGGGTCCAGGACAACATGGGCTACTATTGGACGTTTGATGAGGTCACATCCAAGATGGAAGAGCATATTGTAAGGGGGTTCAACGATGCACATACACTATCAAAGAAACACAAGATTGACATGAGAAAGGCCACTATGACACTTGCAGTCCAGAGGGTAATAGAGGCATTCAACCACAAGGGCATCTGGCCATAACTACCACATACCGTAACGTCTAAACTTCTAGTACGCGCCTAGATCGCATCCACCTGTGGCATACAGATCTATACCTTGTTTACTAGAAAATAAATACAATTTTTAGTAACACATCGCCATTATGAAGTGGAATTTGGGGCATTAGGGCCCACCGAACTTCCAACTACACCATCACAGTAAACACGAGCGGGTGGCAGAAACAACGCAGGGAGTTGTAGTTTTAATATTTTTGAGCATTTAGTGTTCTTTTGTCGACATGCATGTATTTTATTTCCTGGATAGAGTATATGTCATGGATCCCTCAAAGGTGGACTGGAACCATCCCAGCGTGAAATACCTTTTCAAGTGCTTTGAAGAGGCGACAAATGCTAGAGACAAAGAGAGTGAGCAGACGCGGGAGATGATGGAACAAGTGTTGGGGGAAAACAGGCAACTGCGCGAGGAGAATGAGGCGATGCACAAGGAGAATGAGGCGATGCACAAGTAGAATGAGGCGATGCACAAGGAGAATGAGGCGATGCACAAGGAGCTCGAGCAGCCGCGCGGGGACAACAAGCAGGCAGTAGCTGGAATGGAAAAAAAGCACGGCTCCGGACGCGGGCACAACCACAGAAGCTACAACGTGAGGGAGATGAAGGGGTATCCAGACTAGGAGCGTCGACAAGAACGGCGGCACGAAGCGGCCGTCACACAGGATCCCACCCACCGTAAACGACATCAGGCAGGCCGACCAGACCAAGTGCCCCAACTGCGGCGCGGAACTCTCCAAGCCCACCGGAGAATACGAGCGGCTGTCCGAGGACCTGATCGAGTTCAAGTGGACGGTCACCAAATGGTGTGTCTCAAGAAGGTTCTGCAGGGGCTGCAACAAGCAGGTTACCCCGTACCTTGACGGCGTGCTTGCCGGGGAGCATTTCGGGACAAACATCATGGCCATGGTGATAACCATGAAGTGTTCTAACGTGTCATTTGGCAAGATCAGAGACATGCTCCACATGTTTTATGGTATCAGCATCTCCACATCCACGCTGAACCACTTTTGCGACGTGGTCGTCCGTGAGCTTGAGCCGCTGTACGACAAGCTCAAAAAGGCGCTCAAAAGGTACAGGGAGATTTACGGCGACGAGACGAGCTGGTTTGTCAACGGCATACGCAGGTGGGTCTGGGTGTTTGTCAGCAGCATGTCGAGCATATTCGTCATAGACAAGTCAAGAGGCAGGACCGTACCCATGGATGTGCTGAAAGGATTCACAGGGATCATTGTGAGTGACTCGTGGGGCCCGTGGAACTACGTGGGTAGCAAGCACCAAAAGTGCCTGCTGCACTACTTGCGCGACATGTACAGGACACTCGAGAAGAACAAGAGCAAAAAGTTTGTCATATTCTTCAGGACGTTGTATAAAATACTCAAGGATGCCATAGAGCCCAGAAAGACTGACTGCAGGGACTCTGCAGAGGATCAGAAACAGTCTGTGCAGAGGCTCAAGAGTAGGGTGCACCGGTTGATAAACAAGGACCATACGGACAAGGACTGCAAGAGGTACGCAAAGCGCCTAAAGAGGGAGGTCGACTCACTCTTTACGTTCATAGAGCATGAGGGTGTGGACTATCACAACAACGTCAGCGAGCAGGCGCTGCGCAGGTTTGCAGAGGCCCGCAAGGTACTGTACGGGAGCAGGACAGAAAAGGGCGCCAAGAGGACTGCCGTGACCATGAGCATCCACGAGACATGCAAGAAGCGCGGTGTCAACTTTTACGAGTTTGTCCGCGACTATTTAGCCGGAAGGATAGACGACATTCCGAAGAAACGCATAACTCGCGCCGCGACGACCATCACAACCATGGCCGCCTGAGGCGGTTCGTGCAACATTTTACACATCTGCATCCACCACACCCACATCTGCATCCACCACACCCACATCTGCATCCACCACACCCACATCTGCATCCACCACACCCACATCTGAGCCGTGGCGGCCGTCACGACTGCACGCGCATCGGGATTTGTCTTCTCTTGGTGAGCTGATTTTGGCCTCAAAAAAAAACCACTTCATAATGGCGATGTGTTACAATTTTTATTATATGCACCACACACAATACTATGGATCACAGGATCAAGATAGTCATACTGGTTATGATACAAATATCGCTTATTATAATCAGCTTTTTGACTATAGTCTATTTGGAGTCCACCCATATTCTTGCAGGAAATACCGTAAACATTGCTGGAAAGAACAGGGTGCTTACCAGTATGGCACATCTGGAACTCCAGGTCATAATGTCGGATCCACTTGCAAACACGGATAGGGTATATTTTGCCCTTGATAAACTTGAAAAAAACATTTACTTTCTAAAGCACGGAGGAAGTATGTTAGACATCCAAATCACTCCTCTCCCGCGACAGTTTGATGTCATGTGGAATGATGTGGCTTATACATTTGGGCAGTACAAAGAGATGTCAATTGAGATTATACAGAGTGGTGAGAGGGGTTCTGAAAGAATATTGTCTACACAATCCATGCACGAAGCAGAAGAGGCGAACATGAAACTGATTCACCAATCAGACGCCCTTACTGAGTCCATAGGACATAGTATCGCTACATACTCGTTTGATCTGATGTCCACGCAAGTGGTACTAGGCATCATAAATGTCGCTGTCCACATCTTCATGATCACCGTTATCTGGAATATACTAAAACGGTATACACTCAATCAAATGAGAGTCGAGAGGTTTGCTGCAATAGGAGAGTTTGCATCAATGATGGCACATGACATGAAGAATCCCCTGGGAACTATGCGCAATTCTGTGACGCTGATTCAAGATTATTACAAAGATATCCATGATGATGTAAGGCAGCACATAGACAAAGAACTCTACAGGATAAACAGATCCATAAAGCGCATGTCGCATCAGGTAGACGATGTCCTAAACTACGTACACGATATCCGTTTGACACTAGAGACTGTGTCAGTACGTGAGATCATCAATAATGCAGTCGATACTGTCAAGATTCCAGATGGAGTCACTCTTGATCTCCCGACGACTGATGTGGATCTACTATGTGATTCTGACAAGATGGAGTTTGTATTTAGCAACATACTACTAAACGCAACACATGCACTTGACAACAACGGCACGACGATGGGTAGTATTGTGGTTGGACTGCATGATGGTGGAGACGTGGTGACCATTACATTTGAAAATTCCGGCCCACCAATACCCAAAGAGAATCTTGGTAGCATATTCAATCCTTTGTTCACCACCAAGAAACATGGTACCGGACTTGGCCTGACCAGCTGCAAGAACATCGTCACGCAGCATCGCGGAACCATCACCGTGCAGCAAAAACCAGTTGTATTTACTATACGCTTGCCAAAATCTGTACGTACCAACGAGGCCAAGTAGATTGGGCAGGGCCGCGCCTCAGCAGCATCATTTTATGCTCTTTGTGTTGACGAGATGATATCGTATGAGGCCGGCATGATTGTGATAGTGCACAATCATTGATTGATGTCATATTGTATCTGCTGCCATAATTGGGAGCACCTGCCTTTGAGTGCGGACCGGGCTTAAAAGATCAACTCCATACAATGCATCCAACTTGGTTGGTTGTTGTATGGGGAATATTAAGAAGCAAAAAACATATTTGGATGCCAATGTACCCTGACAAGAACTGTACAGGATAGTACAGATGCTACGTCATCTGACTAATTTCACGCCGTGTCTTGGCCCTCAAATACATGATGACAAAACCCATCATGACACTGCCACAGTTTATGTCAGGGCTACGGATATGTGCACCTGAATTAATTAAATTAATATACAGACCCTTGACGCCAATGGTTGGAAAGATGGCGGTAGTAGAAAAGATTTTTGCAGATACAATAAACACGGATCACAAGGTCATCACGGAGGATCTCTCAAAATCAATCCTCAAGTCATATGGCATAAAGGTTCCTCCATTTGCTCTAGCTACTACAAGCGCCGAAGCAGTCAAGGCTGCAAAAAAGATAGGTTTTCCACTAGTAATGAAGGTCGTATCGCCACAGATTCTGCACAAGACTGATGTAGGGGGCATTAAGGTAGGAATCAACAATATTCAGGATGTCAAGGATACCTTCAACGAAATGCATGGCAGGCTATCCAAGAAGAAAGGAGCAGATATCAGCGGGATTCTTCTTGAAAAGATGGTTCCTAGCGGTGTTGAGCTGATCGTGGGCATTCAGAACGATTCTCAATTTGGTCCCGTCATCATGGTTGGGCTCGGCGGCATCATGACAGAAGTGATGAAGGATGTGGCATTTCGAATGCTCCCAATCACTACTGCTGATGCAAAATCAATGCTCAATGAACTCAGGGGTGCGACACTTCTCAAGGGATTCAGGGGAAGCAAGCCCATCGACATCAACATGGTTGCCAAGATGCTGGTCAATATTGGAAAGATTGGAGTGGATAATGCCGATTATATCAACAGCATAGACTTTAACCCAGTCATAGTGTACCCAAAGTCACACTTTGTGGTGGATGCAAAGATTATACTAAATTCACAAGTCATAAAGAACTCTATTTCCAAGGTAAAACCAAACAAGGATCATATGGAAAAGTTCTTCACACCAAAGTCCGTGGCACTTGTGGGCGCCTCTTCATCTGCCGGAAAGATTGGAAACTCTATCCTGGACAGTCTCGTAAACTATGACTTTAAGGGAACTGTCTATCCCATCAACCCAAAAGCAGACAAGATATTCGGCAAAAAATGCTATCCGTCAGTGGCAGATGTTCCGGGTAATGTTGATCTTGTGGTCATATCAGTAGATCTAGCCATAACTCCTCCTGTTCTGGAAGACTGTGCAAAAAAAGGTGTTCACAGCGTCGTCATAGTGTCAGGCGGCGGCAAAGAACTTGGCGGCCAGAGGGCGGAATACGAATCACAGATCAGAGAACTGTCAGAAAAACACAATATTAGGATTATCGGGCCCAATTGCATCGGAATGTTCAATGCTGCAAACCGCCTCGACTGTGCATTTCAGGGTCAGGAGAGGATGATGCGCGCTAGGCTCGGGCCCGTAGCTCTCTTGTCTCAAAGCGGCACCATGGGCATCAGCTTTTTGGAGAGTGCCGACTCTTTTGGGCTATCCAAGATGGTAAGCTATGGGAACCGTTCTGACGTGGATGAGGCCGACATGATTTGGTATCTTGCAGACGACCCGCAGACTAGGATTATTGCACTGTATGTAGAGGGGTTTGGAGACGGGCGCAAGTTCATCAATACTGCCAAGAAGGTAATGAAGGAAAAGAACAAACCGGTAGTAATTTGGAAGAGCGGCAGATCTGCCTTGGGCGCAAAACAGGCGGCATCCCATACAGGATCACTTGGAGGCGCCAACGCCATTATCATGGGTGCATTCAAACAGGCTGGAATTATTTCAGTTGACAGCTATCAGGAACTGGTCGCGGTAACAAAGGCACTTGCATGGCAGCCTAGCTCTGTAGGAAACAGAGCTGGACTGTGCAGCAACGGGGCCGGACCCATGATAGGTGCAATAGATCAGTTTGAGCGACTGGGCCTCTCACTTGCAACCGTATCAAAAAAGACAAAGGACAAGATGATCAAACACTTCCCGCCCACATATGTAATCGGTAGTGGCAATCCTGCTGACGTTACAGGAGGTGCAACGGCTGAGGACTATCAGTTTACCATACGCGCACACATGGATGACCCAGGCGTTGACATTCTAATGCCTTGGTTTGTATTCCAGGATGATCCCCTTGACGAGGTGATTGTGGATTATCTTGACAAGTTTTCCAAGAAACGCTCCAAGCCTCTCTTGGTGGGAGGAAACGGAGGGCCATACACACAAAAGATCTCAAAGCTTATTGAGGACAGAAGTATTCCGGTCTATGATGACCTGAGGGATTGGTGTGCAGCCGCATCAGCCTTGGCACAGTGGGGAAAGATCTCCCGCAGCAACACTAAACGCAATAGCAGTAAATCATAACCTCTCAAATCCCATATGCTGTCATGATCTGGGTGCTGGGCAAACTTGTTATGTTGTACATCCTCTTGTCATATCAACTATAACCATAAACAAAGTGATGATGCCAAGTTGCGACACGTGTATTTATGATGTGATGATGATCCATATGACATGGACCATTGTAACTTGAAGAGATCTGTGAACAAGGTGGCCTGTCAATATTTACAAAAGACAGGTAGGTTGAGTGTCATACTCTTGCAAAGAAGGCAAGCTGCACGCAACTCTGCCGGGCTTGAATGATCCCTGCATCACAGGTGGGACTGCTGCTTGTTGACTTGAGAATATATCAATGAGGATATGTATCAAACTTTTTTGTTTGGCAGTCTCAAGGAATTGAGACGGCTGGGATGTGTGGCCTGGACAAAGATTGAAAAATTATACAACTGGCTAATCGACCAATAACATTTAAGTCAAGCCTGTTTTGCACAACGTATAATGACACTGGTCACAAAATCTGTCTCTGATGGTATTTGTACTGTTACGATTAACCGTCCAGACAAGCTCAATGCCATGAACACAGAAGTTGCAAAGGAACTCATCTCTACGTTTGAATTGATCGGCTATGATGATAACATCAAGGTAGTCATTCTGACTGGGGAGGGGCAAAAGGCCTTCTCGGCAGGCGCTGATATTAGTTACATGTCACGAATAAGCCCTGATGAATCTGTCCTGTATGCAAAGACAGGACAATTAGTCACGGCCACGCTAGAACTGCTCAAGCAGCCCACAATTGCTGCCATCAATGGATTTGCTTTAGGTGGAGGATGTGAACTTGCAATGTCATGTGACATTCGTATTGCAGCAGATACGGCAATGCTTGGGCAACCAGAGGTGACGATTGGAATTCCTCCAGGCTGGGGAGGAACACAGAGGCTCATGCGGCTTGTAGGCGCTGCTAAGGCAAAGGAACTCGTCTATACAGGCAAGATGATCAAAGCAGAAGAGGCAAAGGAGATCGGCCTTGTAAATCAGGTAGTCCCACTAGAATCGCTGCAAGAGGAGGTACTCAAGATGGCCCAGCGGATTGCCAAAAACTCTGCAATGGGTGTGCAGATGTCCAAGGTGGCGATCAACAAGGGTGGCAACGCTGATCTTGATACTGGTCTTGCATTGGAACTTCTTGCATGGAGAAACTGCTTTACGCATCCTGATCGTAAAGATCTAATGACTGCATTTGTAAACAAATCCAAGAAAAAATAAGCATGCATTCCATGACGATCCTGCTCATGCGCGCAAGTACAAACACTCCATTGCCATGATGCCATTACCTGCCCCGCTGACTTGCCACTTTTATCTATTCATAAAAAATATGGCATCTCAAAGACACATCCCTGCACCAATACATGCACCTATCCCATACTACCCCCGTTGACAAAAAACTTGCTCAAGCCATGGATCAAGATAACCATTATGTCATGTTGTAATACGTTTGTGCAGATTGTAGTCTCGTAATCCTAAATCACAGACGCGCGGTGTCTATTCTTCAACAAACGGCTAGGCACGTCTAAGACAATTACGAAACAAATTATAGATTGAGTAAGCTTATTATAATTTGGATAAGTATTTTTAATCATAATGGCATCTGAACAAACACAAAAGATGGTCACGGTCACTTCTAAAGCGGCCGAGAAAATCAAGGAATTCATGAAGGAAGAAGCAGAGTCTCCAGAATACCTCAGAGTATATGTCCAAGGTGGCGGCTGTTCTGGCCTGTCATATGGCATGGGTTTTGAAAAGACACCTGAAGAGGACGACATCGTCATGGAAGAAAACGGAGTAAAACTCTTGATCGACAGTTATAGTGTCGATCATCTAAAGGGTGCAAACGTGGACTATGTTGAGAGTCTGATGGGCTCTGGATTCAAGATCAACAATCCTAACGTCACAAAATCCTGTTCATGTGGCCACTCGTTTAACACAGAGTAGGCACCTTATCATTTTTCATTTTTAATTTATTAGTATGCATATACTTTTTCTGTCCCACCTAGAAACTACATGTCAGCAGCAGTTTGTGAATGTATGTTGTGCTGACCTTGAATGAGTATCCATGGAGACATGTGTTCATTGGTGAGGACGCATGGTGCTCACGCTAGAATTATTTTGGAGGATACATATATGACACATCTTGCCCTGTGGTTGTCTTGCAGTACATCCAAATGCGTCTTTAAAAAAAACACAGATCATCCATGTATATGCTGTGTGGGTAGTGAGTATGGTATTGTAAATGCCTTGACGTAATGATACATTTTGTCGTGCCCTATTGTCTGGTTTGAAAAGTAAGTACGTGGTCAGGTCGTGCCTAGAATGATGTGTAATACTATCAAAAGACCATAGATCCGTGCCTGAATCAAAAAAAATCCCAGGCAACCTGACCACGTACAAAAGTAATGCAGCAGTAGACAAGCAGGGTGTTTACAATATAATCTCCACTTACAAAGCCATGTAGAGTATGGTCAGATGTATTGCACATTTCAAAGATGTGGTGGGCTGACTTGGTGGCGGTGGTGATCTAAATAATGTCCACGCATACCTACCCACTATTTGCCCCACACACCTTTCAGCTATATGCCTTTGGTTTGGCATGTTGTCATCAGTACATTCTTGTCGATCATATGTCGTTATGCCAGCAACAACGCATCCCATCTTGCATTGGGCTGCATGGCAAGATCTACGACCACTATGATGATATGTGGAGGATTGCAGTGTCCAAATTTGTCCATTATATTGTATGAAAATTAAGTCACATTAATTTGAAAAAGTACGCAAAAGACTACTTTAGGCTTTGTCGATCCGCAGGACGAATGCAAAAGACGGGCAGAGAAACAGATCAAGCGCGTCATAAACCAATGCGCCAAGGGTAGAAGGTCCTCGGAGGTAGCAATCGAGACGGGTGCGAGTATGAGGCGGGTGCGAGTATGAGGCACGTCCAACGGCTGTATGCGGAGTTCTGGATCACCGGCACCGCGGACGTCCAGTGCAGGCTTGGAAGAGTGCCCATGCCCGCATCCAACGAGAAGACTGCGGTGGTGCTCGGGCAATACGGGCGCAGGCCTGCGTGGGTTGGTGGGCAGGTACCAAAGGAATGGCAGTCGGAAGGTAGCGGTGCTCGGGCAATACGGGCGCAGGCCTGCTGGGGTGCTGCGCGTGGTAAGGCAGCTGAGGAGGCTTTACGATACAATCTACTATGACGCATACAGGATCATGAATGAGAACGGACTGGTTGTTACACCCTCTCCTACCAAGTCGCGCAGACACAGGTGGATCTGCTACGAGCAAAGATACACCAACGCGATGTGGTACACCGACTGGCATGTCATGAAGCACCCCAGGTTCAACGGGCTGGACCTGATTACGTGCCTAGACGACGCCTCTAGATGCATCGTAGTGGCCCGGCTCTTCGAGTGGGCCACCTCTGAGAACGCCGTCAGGATCCTGAGACAAGCCATAGGGCAGTTTGCAACACCCGCAGCCATACTGTTGGACAACTGGGGGTGCTTTACCGGCGCGATGACCAAGGATAGGAGGAGGAGGAGGAGGAGGAAGATTGAGGGGGCGCACCAAGATCCTTGTGGACGCCCACCGCATTCGAGGCAGAGCTTCTTGACCGCGGAATCGAGCTGATAAACGCAAGGTCGTACCATCCACAGACCAATGACAAGTGGAAATGGTCCACTGCAGCCTGGAGGAAGAAATAGGGCACTACGAGAGCCTGTCCGAATACATACAATACTAGTACGTGGTCAGGTCGTACCCAGAATGATGCGTAATACTATCAAAAGACCCTAGATCCGTGCCTGAATCAAAAAATCTTCCCAGACAACCTGACCACGTACCAATACTATAACGAACACAGATTATATTTTTCACTAGACGTGTGAAGAATCGTCAGACACACCTAAGGGAGTTTTCTGGCAGAGAGGCAACTGAAGAGATCAGGAAAAACAACCCCAGATGGATGGGGGAAGATGTAGATGGCAAGGCGAAATGATTTCGATATACTACCCAAATTTGTCCATAGATACCCTCAAATATAGCAAATATGTAACATAATCATGGTAATTAAGGAGATGAATGGTGTATGCCTCAATCAGGAATTGTCAAGTATCATGTTAAACTTTCCTACAATGTTGATGGGCTTGTTGAAAGGGCAGATATAATCGGGGCAATCTTTGGCCAGACAGAGGGACTGCTGGGCCCAGAGATGAATCTTAATGAGCTCCAACGTGTGTCCAAGATAGGCCGTATTGAGATCAATGCAAAGAATACCGCTAATACGACTTCTGGCAACGCTCTAATTCCAATGAGTACAGACATTGACACATGCGCCCTGATTGCTGCAAGCATAGAGAGTATTGATAAAGTGGGGCCGTTTGATTGCAAGTTTGAACTAGAGTCGATTGATGACGTAAGGGCTGCAAAGAAGGACGACATTGTAAGACGTGCAAAGATGATCAAACAAAAGTGGGCCCGAAAGACCGTCAGCGAGGGTGAGATCATGCTAAATGACGTCCATCAGGGAGACTCTGGCAAGCTATCCGAGTATGGCCCATCCAAACTTACGTGTAGTTCTGGCGTCTTCAGCTCCAACTGGGTCATCTTGGTGGAAGGTAGGGCCGACGTAATCAACCTATTGAGGGCAGGCTATGATAATGCCCTTGCAATAGAAGGAGCCAAGATAGATGCATCCATCAAGGACATGTGTAGTTCCAAGGAGACAGTAGTAGCATTTTTAGATGGTGACAGATCGGGAGGATTCATACTCAAGGAACTTCGATCCCTTGTCAGACTAGATTATGAACTCAGGGCAGATCATGGTGTGGAGGTAGAAGAACTCACTCCACAACGGATAGACGAAATTCTCAGTCCAGTAGCCGACGAGATAAAGCGCGACAAGCAAAAACCAGCCCTCAAACGTGACGCTGACAAGCCAATTGCGGCAATAGCCTCAAAAATCTTTCCTAATCTCAACGAAACCCTTGAGGCAATAGCGCTAGATGACAACCAAAAAGAGATCTTCAAGGTTCCGATAAGTGAGATGGTAAACAAGATGTCGGCGCAATCTGGGATCAAGTACCTGTTGCTGGATGGAATCATCACTCAGCGGCTCTTGGATGGCGCCAAGAATACCGGTATAGAGTATGTCGTTGGGCACCGAATTGCCAAACTGTCAAACTCTGATGGGATGGTACTCAAGACATTCAGCGATCTAGGCGTAGCATAGGGCCTCCTCTCCATGTCAGAACTTAAAATTCAGCACATTCTAACCCTCTCATACCTGCTCTCCAAGGGTGCCAAACACAACTTTGTTACAGTAACGACATCGTCGCTGGGAATGCACATAAAAAAGTCCCAGCAGGCCGCATCGCGCCACCTAGTTGAGCTGGAACAGAACCAATTCATTGAGAGACTGATCAGTGGGAGAAACATCTCCGTAAGGATTACACCCAAGGGGTTCTCAGAGATAACAAAAATTTCTTCAATTCTGCAAAACAGTCTAGATTCATCACCCTCTTGTGTGGATCTTGGGGGGATACTGGTATCAGGTATGGGAGAAGGTGCATATTATATGGGATTGGATGGTTACACCAGACAGTTTGTATCCAAGATAGGATACAACCCATTTCCCGGAACCCTCAACATTCGTCTAGATGACAAGATTCACCGTGAGGCACTAAAGCAGTTTGATACACTTGAAGGTATCAAGATAGACGGGTTTTCAGATGGCAAGCGTACGTATGGATGGGTAAAGTGCTTTCCTGCAAAACTCAACGATTCTGTCGACTGTGAGCTGGTGGTCTTGGAGCGCACACACCATGATGGATCCATAGCTGAACTGATCTCAAAGGTATCCCTGCGCGAGGCTGCTGAACTGCACGATGGTTCCAAGGTATATGTCAGGATTCCAATTACATCCTAGATCCCATGTATGTCATCGCCATACTCTCTGCATATGTTTGAACTGGAGTCTTCTGGAATAGGAGATTGCAGCCTTGCAACCCTTGCATCAAGATGTATCCTTTCACATCCGTGTACGATAAATTTCTCCTGGTGTACCTGGTCATACCCCAACGCTATGATCTGCGGCCTTACCATGTCTACTGTCTTGAATATGTCCTTCTCCTGTCCTATCATACAGAGATCCACCATGAGCAATGACCTGACCAGTTCCTGTCTCTGCACCTGTGTGTGCAGGGGCTTCTTCTTCTTCATCTTTATGGCAGTGTTGTCGGTTGCCACCACCACTACCAGTACGTCCCCTAGCGCCTTTGCAGCGTTGAGGGTGTGGATATGGCCTGGGTGAATAATATCAAAGACACCTCCTGCAAGCACCACGCGCAACATTCCCCTGCCAATCTCTGTAAGGGCATGCCTGTCGCGTTTTACAATCTGGTTGCGTACCAATCTGTCAATCTTTGCCTGTATGGCCTCTGTTGATAAAAGATATCTCTTGGCAATACTATTGACTATCTCGTCACTTGTGTGTCCGGCTTCCTGCTTGTCTGCCTGCATGTCTGCATCTATACTGATCTGGCGTGTGTACATTGCAGTCAGAATTGCCTTCTCTTCTGGTTCCAATACGCATCTTGTTGATCTTCCCACTCTTTAACCAATCGCGCAGCGCTCATACATTACTGCTGTGCATAAACCAACCACAACATACAACAAAACCCAAGGCCCATACATGTTTGAGCTTGATGCCATCTGCATGCACAAGATCTCTGTCCTGTGAAAAATTTCTGGATGTGTATGTCTCCTGGCATTGTGCCACTTTGGCACCATGCAGTTACATCTTTGGGTCTAGTCCCTTTGCCAACCTGAGTGCGTCCACCAAACCGTCTGCGTACCCTATACTCAATACTGCCACCTCATCTTGCCCATCCTGCAAGAACCTTTCAGCATCTCGCACATACAACTCGGCATTCTCAAGTATGTATTTGAGATCATTCTGATCCGCACAATGCGGCGCCACCTCTACGATGGCATCCCTTACCATTGGTACGTACTTTTGCAGCATCTGCGCTGGGATCTTGATCGTCATGTCGTGATTGTCAGATGGTCCGTCAATGCATGTGCCAAGCGCCTTTAGGGCATCGGACTCTGTAAAGTGCAGGCTGCCTGGAATGATGATTGTATGGGGCGGTTCGCCGAATCCGCTTGCACGCTCCAGCAGGGACTTTATACTACCAGAGACTATTGTCTTGTTTTCTAACCCTATTCTTGATGCCACTATTGCAAACGTTGACGGCACCACTACTCTGCGTTTCTGCCCCTTCTCTGTCTCCAGCAACATCTCAAATGCATTCCTTGGATCAAGGAAAAAGTCCTTGTCTTGGTTGTACTCTAGCAATAGCATCGTATGACTACCCTCAATAACATTCCTGTATATGGTATAGTATGGGGTAGTCAATGATGAGCGTTCATCCATTATGGTGGCCATCCTTCCCATCTTGTAGTGGTGCAGGCCGCATTCACCCACCACTGACGTGATCGACGACGAACCATGGATTGTACGCGTCTGTATGCCCTGCTGAATGGCCCTAGTTCTCAACTCAATGTGAGTGGTGGCCACATACGGATCCCCATATGACAACAACACCACCGCCTTGGTTTGTGCATCACTTAGTATCTGCTTTCCGTCCTCAACTTGCCATCTCTTTGCCTGCACCAGCCTTGTCTCGGATCCTGTTATCTGTGCGGCCTCCTTTAGATCCGATTCGCCTGCAGGGCTGGTAAACTGCTCTAGGTATACAATATCTGCATTGTGCAATATATTCATGGCCCACCTAGAGATCGATTCAAACCCCGATACCCCGAGCCCCACGAACCAGAGTACTATGACTACTTCCCTCCGGCCTTCTTTCTACCATGCAGCCGTCTTATCTGCTTGATGGTGCTTTTGAGTATCTCGATCCCCTTGAGATACTCTTCTATGGACACCTTTTCGTTGATTGTGTGTGCCTCATGAGGATCTCCAGGACCATACGTAACTACCGGAATCTTCCACTGATTTCCAAGCACATTCATGTCTCCTGTACCTGTCTTTCTTATCAAGCACGGCTTGTCTCCATCCACATCAATCACCCCCAATACCAGCGCCCTTACCAGTAGCGAGTTGGTTGGCACTTCAAACGGCTCGGTTTCGTCAAGAATAGAATAAAATGCCTCGACGCCGCGCTCTTTTGCAATCTGCTTGACTATCATGGAGATCTGCTGTTCCGTGGGCTTGCAGCTCATGTCCACAGGAATTCTGATGTCAAATGTGGCGCTGCATTCCTTGGGGGTAACATTATGGCTACTGCCGCCGCTAATCGCAGTCATTGTTGCCGTAAGCAGCATGCCCTTACTCTTGTCCTCCTGGCCTTCTTCTAGTCGCTCCTTGAGCTGTCTTACAAACACCATGGCCTCCTCTATCGCATTCTTTGAGAGCCATGGTGCACTGGCATGTGCACTATCCCCCACATCCACCCTTAGATCGATTGCCAGCCTTCCCTTGTATCCTATTGTAATCTGGCCTATGCCACTGGGCTCTCCAAATATGGCATAGTCTATATCCATGTCATTCTTCTTTGCTAGGTTCTTGATCCCCGTGGCGTTTCCCTCTTCATCCACAGCTCCTACAAACACTATTGTGCCGCTGCCCTGCTTTTCCGTATCAGATGCCGCTGCCGCAAATAGCATCGCCATTAGGGGCGCCTTTGCATCTGACGCGCCCCGCCCATACAACGAATCCCCTTCCCTTCTCACCTTTATTCTTCCAGGGACCACGTCCATGTGGCCACACAACATAATGTTCGGGGAGCCTGATCCTTTCGTTGCAATAATGTTGCCTACCTCGTCTATGTGTATATCTTCAAACCCAAGATCGTCGCACTTGTCTGCCAGAAACTCTGCCAAGTGCTTTTCATCGCGAGACGGCGTATAGATCTTTAGGGCCTTTTCCAACATCTTTACTGCAAACTTGGGGGTAGCTGTGAAACTGCCTGATCCTGTGGTGATATCCAATCTTCGTACTCTCCTCCTCTCCTCTGTTATCCCTATCTGTCTGTAGACCTCTCTAGTGCATAGTCTAGCATCAGGGATGGTATGTCCACGCCGCACACCCTCACCGTGTTTTTGTACTCTGTAGTATTGTTAACCTCATGCACTATCAATCCCCTCTCATCACTCTCCATCAAATCCACACCCACTATCTCGCCATGCACTGCGTTCTTTGCCTTTATGCACATCTCCTCCATCTCTGGTGTCACATCACATGGCTCGGCTTCCCCACCTAGTGCCATATTTGTCTTCCAGTGCAGCGAATTCCTATATATGGCCGCTACCGCCCTGTCGCCCACCATTATCACCCTGATATCTCTTGGAGGCCTCTGCACAAACTCCTCCATGTAATGGATCTGATGAATTGGATACATCCTCTCCCTACTCTCCATGATCCCCTCTGCTGCATCCTCGTCGTTGATCTTTGAGATGAGTCTGCCCCAGCTGCCTACAGTGGGCTTTATCACCATGGGAAACCCATGTATATCCAAATACTGCATTGCTGCATCCTTTGAAAATGAGACAGAAGCATATGGGGTTGGAACGCCCGCCTTTTTCAACAGCATGTGTGTGAACAACTTGTTGCCTGCGAGCATTCCTGTCTTGAGGCAGTTTATCATCCTGACACCAAGCCCCTCGAGGGCTGCCGTAGAGTGGATGTTTCTATAGTAACTGACACACCGTTGTATGACTGTACCATACGCGTCTAGATCCGTTGTGCCACCATTACTGTCGCCATTGTGGTTGTCCCCGTCCAGATCCAATGCGATCTTTTTGCAGTCCTGCATGCGTATATTGATACCTTTCTTCTTGCCCGCTTCCAGCAGGGCCTTCTCTTCCCAGCGGATTGTATCGTAAAGAATCGTGATCTCAGGGCTCACTGCCCCCAGTCCTCACCAACAGACCGGGCGGGTTTTAGCTTAAAACCGCCACCGTCAGGAATCGCCTCAAGCTCAAAGCTTGCGCCACACTCAGGACATGTCACGATCTCCCCTTCCAGTGCGTCGTCAGGTACTGGGATCTCTGCATCACATTCATCACATTTTGTCATGTATATGCCTCCACCTACTCTCTATTTATCACTAGTTATGCGCCTCTCCAACTTGTCTTCAAGAGGTATGTCTATGAGATCCCCCATCCTGAGGCCCTTAAGTCCGGCCGCCACTGCCTGTGCCTGTTTGTCGCTCTTTTGGAGTCCAAGCAACGACATGAGGTATGTGGCGCCTGTCTTGCCTGCAAGCTCGCCAAAGACTATCCTTCTTCTATTCCCTACTGCCCTCGGAGGTATGGGTTCGTATGCTGCAGGATTCTTGAGGATTGCAGCAAGATGTGTTCCTGCCTTGTGCTTGTATGCAGACGAGCCCACTATGGGCTTGGAATCGTAGGGACTAATTGACGTATACTCTTCTATGAGCCTAGACAGGTCAAGCAGCATGTCCAGCCTAAAATCATTTGGCGACTTGTACAGATATGTAAGCACCACTGCCACCTCTGCCAGGGATGGAATCCCTGTCCTTTCACCTATTCCGTCAATGGTGGTGTGTATCTGATCCACCCCTGCATCACACGCCGAGAATGCGTTTGCTAGTGCAAACCCTATGTCATTGTGTACATGCGCATCAAGTGCTACATCGTCACCTATTCCTTCCCTGACCTTTCTTACAAAGTTATACATACCAAGTGGGCGCAATATCCCCACAGTATCCGGCAGGCTTATCCTGTCCACTCCTTCATCCTTTATTGCCTTGCACACCTTGATCAAAAACTCTGGGTCTGCCCTGCTCCCATCCTCTACTGTAAATCGTATCTTTAGTCCGTGTGACTTTGCATAATGGACAGTATCTATTGCCCTGTCAAGCGCCTCCTCCCTAGTAATCCTAAGCTTGTCCTTGAGGTGTATGTCCGATATCCCAAGATATGCCGCGCACCACTCTGCATCACAGCCAAGTGAGACATCAATGTCCTGTTTTAGGGCGCGTCCATGTGACACAATATCTGCCTTGAGCCCCTGCTTTATGATGGCCTTTGTGGCGTCCCTGTGATCGTTAGATACCACCGGCGATATCTCTATCTGATCCACGCCAAAATAATCTAGCATCCACGCAATCTGGATCCGCTGCTTGTTTGTAAACGAGACTCCGGGGTGCTGCTCACCTTCTCTAAGAGTACTATCAAGCACCTTGATTCTCTTTGGGTTGTCGTCATATGCGTTATACATGTCTGCATAGTGGTTGGGTTCCTTCATTGCTAAATTCGTCTGAAATATGACGTAAATATAAAGATATCCGTCTAACAATAGTAGTAATTCGACAAAACATGTACGGAATACTACTTTTCATTTTGGTGATGTTGTGATTAATCATATGCGATGCTGGCTTTTCTGTCATTGTGTTGTATGTTGTTTAATGTGCCGCGTGTGGCTTTGCATGTATGGCAGGGTTAGCGTCTCAATAACTGGTATCAGATACGCTGCATACTCTGTGTGGCTTTGCATGCAAGCTCTACGACACCCTACACATCTTGAGGGATGGCATGCCATGTTGTATTATTGGTTGTGCCGTTGAGTCGTGCCGTACACCTTGTTTGGACATTTTGTGATTATTGTATGTGGTGCAGTTTCCTGACAATCATAGTTTTTTTCAAAAATATAATGATTTCACTTTTAAAAGGCATACCGCAAACCAATATCATTTTTTATATAATAGATATGTGTATGTATCTTTATGACGATCAAGACGAGTACAAAGATGGTGACGTTTGCCTCATATGATCTTTGTAGTGAACCTGCCGCCAAGGGTAGGAAGTGCAGATATGGGAGTGTAAATCTATAGGTAACAAACCAGCACAAAATAAAGGCGCACATCCGCTGAATCGGCAAACATATGCAGGTGTCGCCTCCTATACTCCAACATGGACCCAAACAACAGCCATGGCAAGATTTACCTGAAGATGCTTTGCTACAGTAAAGTGTTGGAATGATTACTATACCATAATACATGTGACCGGTGGGGGTTGTGAGATGTGTCACTTTTAATGGAACTTTAGCCCCCTGAATACAATTCCCCATTGTAGTGTTGAACTTGATTCATGTTACACATCATCATGCTTTGAATCCTGTCTGTAATTTTAATCTGCATTATGAAACCATTTTTGCCCAATTGATACCAAGTCTTTAGGGCACGGACACGAGATCTGCAAAATATCAACATACACAAAATACTATTGGGAATTTTGTATCAAACCTGCGGTTACTGCCGGATCATATTTGGTATCGATCATGCTGAGCCAAGTCACACAATCTTTTTTAGAATTATCACCGTGTTTGTATCTATGACTCCCGGAATCTTTCGCAGCTCGTCGATGCTGCTGTTTATGCCTGTGATGCTTGTGGCACTCATTATGGTGGCAATATCGTATTGGCCGGTTATCTCGTAGACTTTTTTGACGCCCTTTAGATCTACAAGCATCTCTGATATCTCGGGCGTATCGGTTGAAGAGTCTACGGATATGAACACTATGGCGCTAGTGGCTTCCTCTTCGCCCATCTCTATGGTGAATCTTTTGATGATTCGCTCATCCATCAGGTTCTTTACGCGCCTCCTGATTGTGGCCTCTGAGAGGCCAAGCTCCCTGCCAATATCTGCATAAGATTTTCTAGAGTTGTTTTTTAGGTATTGGATAATCTCTTCATCTACCCTGTTACTGCGTGCCATCTTGTGTGCCTCCCTGTGTCTTCTTTTGCATTTCGTCTCTTCTCTTCTGTTCCTCTCTGCCCAACACTGAATCCATTACCTGCAGTGTCCTTTCAACCTCACTGCGCGTGATCACCAACGGAGGAAGAAGCCTCAGTATGTTTCTTCCAGAGTACAACATCAGTACTCCTTGATCTATCATGCCGTAGAGTATGTTTCTTACGTCAAACTTTAATTCCACTCCTATCATCAAACCTTTTCCACGCACCTCTCGTATAATGCTGTGTTTCTCCTGCATGCCTCTGAGTCCTTCCATAAACATCTCGCCCATTGCGCGTGCATTGTCCACCAGCCCATCAAGTGTGATGGCATCAATGGCGGCGCTCCCTGCCGCACACGATATGGGGTTTCCTCCAAACGTAGACGAGTGTTCTCCCTTTCCCATGGATGCCATGATGTCAGGCCTTGCAAGGGTGGCTCCCATAGGCACGCCGCCTGCGATCCCCTTGGCCAGACACATAATGTCCGGTGTAGTTGACCAGTGATCACATGCCCATAGCCGCCCAGTTCTGCCCATCCCTGACTGTATCTCGTCGAATATCAGCAGTATCCCCCGCTCATCACAGAGTGTCCTTACATCCTGCAGGAACCCGTCCGGCGGCACTATAATGCCACTCTCCCCCTGTATTGGTTCCATGATTACAAATGCAGTGTCGTCGTCTACCGTGGCGCGCAGGGATTCTATGTCCCCATATGGTGTAAACGAAACCTTTTGAACGAGCGGCTCAAATGACTTTCTGTACTTTGGATTGAATGTCAGGGATAGTGCCCCGAAGGACTTTCCATGGTATGATCCCTTCATGGCTACCATGGATTTTTTGCCGGTAAACTTTCTTGCAAACTTGATAGCTGCCTCTACTGCCTCGGCCCCGCTGTTGTTGAGATGCACCTGCGTAAGCCCCTTGGGAGCAATCCTTATCAATTTCTCCAGAAACTCTTCGCGCGTCCTGTTGTACAATGAACTATGCACTGTGATGATCTTGTTGATCTGGTCTGATATTGCATCCGTAACGCGCTTGTTCTGGTGGCCTACAAGCGCTACGCCGTATCCGCCCATACAATCTACGTACTCTCTCCCATCCACATCATACACGCATGCCCCCTGCCCTCTCTCAACGGTAACTGGAAACCTCTGGTACATGTCGCCCATGTATCTGTCCTCTTTGTTGTCCCCGTCATTGTCTTGTTTGGCGCCACCACCACCGCCGCCATTATTGTCATTACTATCACTCATCTCTGATCACCGTACAATTCTTGTGCTGCATCGCAGTCGTTATGGGGTTTTCACTCTGGCCGTTTGCAATGAGCGCCTCGCTCACTCCCATGTCTAATGCCTCGGCTGATGCAAGTATCTTCTTCTCCATTCCTGGCCCTATCGTGGGCCTGATCTTCTTTGCCTCTGCCAGTCCAAGATTCGTGACCAGCTTGTCGTCCATGTATAATCCATCCACGTTGGTGACAAACAGTACCCTGTCACTTCCAATACTACCTGCCACATATGCTGCGGCCCTGTCGCCATCCACATTGAGCGCTTCAAACTCTTCGCTCATTGCTATGGGCGCTATCACGGGAGTCATGCCCTGTTCCAATAACGTCCTTATGAACGCCGAGTTGACCTGCCTTATCTTCCCCGTGTATCCACCATCAATCGCTTGCTTTCTACCTTTTTCATTGACTATGAGTAGCCTCTTCTTCCTGTCTGCCATGATGAGCTTTGCATCCAACCCTGACAGTCCCACCGCATTAATCCCGTTTGCCTGCAACATGCGTACTATTGTCTTGTTGATTCTGCCAGACATCACCATGGTGAATATCTCTGCGGTCTGCTTGTCTGTGTACCTGCTCTTGATCCCGCTAGGTGAAGTTACAAACCGCGCCTCCTTACCAAGCTGCCCGCACATCTTGGTCACCTCTTTTCCTCCCCCGTGTACCAGTACAACCCCTTCGGACCCTGCAACCCTCTTGATGTCTGCAATGGCCGACGGATGAAGCTCGTCAACGACGCTTCCTCCTATCTTTATGGTGATCATGGCTAAACCGGGGTCAGCGGAGTGTATCTGAGTCCGTCCATCTCATCAAAGCCACACATCACGTTCATATTCTGGATGGCAGAGCCTGCAGCGCCCTTCATCAGGTTGTCTGATGCAGACAGTGCTATGAGCCTGTGGTTGTCCTCGTCAATGTCAAATCCTATATCACAAAAGTTGGAACCAACCAGGAACTTTGGATCCGGAAACTTGTAGAGTCCGTTCTTGTCGCGGATCAGCCTGACAAACTTTTCCTCACCATATGCCTGCCTGTACATCTTCCAGATATCCTTCTCACTGACATCCTTTTTGATGAACGTGTGGTTGGTACACAATATTCCTCTAACCACATCGACTGCATGCGGGCTCATGGATACGTGAATCTTTTTACCTGCAATTTCACTAAGCTCCTGCTCTATCTCGCCGGTGTGTCTGTGCTTTGCAGGCTTGTAGGGCCTGATCACGCCTGCCCTCATTGCATGGGCCGTTCCAGCCCCAGAACCTGCCCCTGACGAACCTATCTTGGAGTCAACTACTATGTGATCGGTATCAACAACGTCATTGCGTATGAGTGGTGCAAGCGCCAGCATGGATGTTACTGCCATGCATCCTGGACACGAAACAAGCTGTGCATCTTTTATGGCCTCCCTGTGCAGCTCTGGCACTCCAAAGACTGATTTTGCCAGATAGTCGGGGTGCGGATGCTCCCACCCATACCACTTGCCGTATGCATCATGATCATGCAGCCTATAGTCTGCGCTAAGGTCGATTATCTTGATACCCCTGTCATACAATGCCTTTACTATCTCGGTGGCCGTACCGTGTGGTACAGCTGTAAACACCAGATCGCACTTGTCTGAGATCTTGTCATAGTCCATCTCGGAGAAGGTCATGTCTGTAAATCCCTTGAGGCTCGGCTGCACCCTGTGCAGATAATCCCCTACATGCTTTCTTGAGGTGACCATGGCGATCTCTATGTTGGGATGGTTGACCAGCAAGCGCAGTGTCTCTCCGCCTACATACCCTGATGCTCCTACTATGCCTACCTTTACAGATCCCATCCCAGTCTCCTACTCTAATGCTCTTCGGGGATTGAGGGTATAATTTATTTCCTAATGTAGTCGAGCGCAAACTGTACCATCTTCTTGGGGATGTTTTGGCTTACCACCCTTGATATCCCCTTAAACTCTACCGTATTGTTCACCTCATGTACCACCAGCCCGTTGTTTTTATCCTCCATCATATCTATTCCAAGTATTCCGCCGGCACCATTCTTGCTGTCGTTCCTGATATCGCTACTGACTGCCCTAGCGGTCTTTGTTGCCAGTTCCCCGATCTCTTCGGTGATCTTGCACGGCTCTGGATCTGCCCCTAGTGCTATGTTGGTCTTGAACCTGCCTTTTGGTGCCTTTCTATACATGGCAGCCACAGGCTCATCTCCCACTGTTATCACCCGGATATCCCTGGGCGGCCTGTCCACGAGCTCTTGCATATAATATATCCGGTCATGTGGGCCATCTGTAACCTCTCTGATCTCCACTATGGCATCCATGGTGTCGACATCCTTGACTGCCATCACGCCCCTACCCCAGCTGCCTATCACCGGCTTTATCACCATGGGGTAACCTGTCCTCTCCAAGCTCTCGGTAGCAGCCTGGCTTGAGAATGTAAAGTATGTCCTTGGTGTCGGAATGTGGTTCTTTTTTAGAAGCAGTGTCATGAACATCTTGTTGCCACACACGCCTGCAATCTCTGATCTGTTTATCACCGGCATTCCCATAAACTCCAAACTCGCCGTCATATGCAGGCCTCTAAAGTAACTCACACACCTCTCAAGAACCACATCGCCCAAGCCATAATCATCCCTTTTACTATCCGTGTTTATCTGTACCATCTTTGCATCAAGCATAGATACCTCGCATCCGAGATCAGACGCCTCATTTTGTAGCATCTTCTCCTCGGCCCTGAGCCGGTCAAACACGATGCCTACCTTGGGCATTACTCTCCCCAGTCTTCGCCTACACTCTCTGCCTGTTTTAGCTCAATATTTGAGCCATCTTTTTTTGCTATCTCATAATCGCTCCCGCAGTCAGGACACGAGAGTATCTCTCCTACGGAGGCATCATCAGGTGCATTCATTGCTGCGTCACATTCGGGACAGTTGATCATCATACCTTCGTTGTTGCCCTCTTCTTTTGTAATTTATTAGCTTCTGTTGACTGCATTCCCCACAACTGCACAAACCCCCTGGCAAGCCTCTGGTCAAATGTAGATTCCCTTCCATATGTAGCAATCTCGTGACTGTACAGTGAATTTGGTGATCTTCTGCCAACCACCCTCATGCCGCCCTTGTACATCTTGAGCCGCACGGTACCTGATACTGGTTGCTGCGACGCCTCTATGAATCCATCCAAGTCAGACCTGAGTGGGTCGTTCCAGAGTCCATCATACACCAGATCTGCCCATCTATCATCCACCATTCGCTTAAAGTTGGTCTCGTGCTTTGTATGTACCATCTTTTCCAGGTCCGAGTGGGCCTCAATAAGGCAGGCAGCGGCAGGGGTCTCATACACCTCGCGTGACTTTATTCCTACCACTCTGTCCTCTATATGATCAACTATCCCTATGCCTGCCTTGCCTGCTATGCAGTTGAGATGCTCTATGATTCTCTGCGTGGACATGGCTTTTCCGTCTATTTTTGTGGGCACACCGCGCCTGAATGTTATCTCTACGTACGTGGGCTTGTCTGGAAGGTTCTTGGTGCTTGTCCAGATGAATGCGTCATCAAGAGGCTCGTTGAATGGATCCTCCAAATCACCCCCCTCAATGGCACGCCCCCATAGGTTCTGGTCTATGCTGTACTTTTTTGCCACCGTATCGATCTCAATCCCATGCTTCTCTGCAAACTCCATCTCGGTCGCCCTGTCTAGGTTTTTGTCGCGAATGGGAGCTATTATACGAAGATCAGAGCCTGATCGCAATGCCAGATCAAAGCGCGCCTGATCGTTTCCCTTGCCGGAACATCCGTGTGCAAGAGCCGATACCCCCTCCTTGCGTGCAATATCCAATACCTTTTGTGCAATCAGTGGCCTCGCAAGGGCGGTTGCAAGACAGTACTTTTTTTGATACAGTGCATTTGCCTTGATCGAAGGCACGATATAGTCTGTAACAAACTCCCTCCTTGCATCTATGTTGTAGTGGTTCTTTACTCCCAGCTTTTTTGCCTTGTCCGCTATCCTCCTCTTGTCGTCGCCCTGCCCTACATCAACAGTCACGGTAATGACATCCATGTCGTGCTCTTCCTGGAGATACTTTACAACCACTGATGTGTCAAGTCCTCCCGAGAATGCAAGAATCCCCTTGTTAGTCATAAAACATTGTTGCGTGTGATATTTTGGAATTTATCTCTTGTGAAACATTATCTTTTGCGGCGCCCATTCTGTCGTGGGCGGTATTCATTATGCACAATACTACATCGGGTATCTGTCAGGGAGTAGTTTGGTGCCAAGTCCAACAACTCGTATTGACAAGCTAGACAAACAGTTAACCCACCGATGGAATTGGAATCATAATTTGTACGTGGTCAGGTCGTGCCTAGAATGATGTGTAATACTATCAAAAGACCCTAGATCCGTGCCTGAATCAAAAAATCTTCCCAGACAACCTGACCACGTACTATAATTTTATGCTCAAAATCAACAAAATTCAATACAAACAAATCAATTAGTGCAACCTCTCAGATTTTTAATGTCCAGATCAAAAACCACAAGAGGTGCAACATATTGAGTGGTTCACTCACATATGAAAATATCGCATCTGCCCTGTCAGAATTTGTGGAAAGATGTGACATCATGTATCACGGATCCAATGCCAGACACTCAATACGGAATATGATAGACATAATGATGCCTGTCTCTACATGCACGGAGAAGTAATTAACAATTGTCAAATGTTCACCCTCAACACGACAAAATATAACATGTGTATTGATACAGGTGTAGTTTACACATATACGATCATTTACACCTGTTAGGGCGAAAGTCTGGCAATTGTTAATTGCTTCTCGGCATCGGTAAGCGGGTGTGCTGCAAGCTTGCATACCACATCAAACAGCATATTGCCCACCGATGAGTGGGTAAGAAAGGCGTTTGTAAGGATAAAACTGGATGCGGTAGGGCAGGCAATAGAAGATACCATCTCAGGCCAGATTATACCACTCCAAAAATCAGGCGTCATGAAAAAATCGTACGTGGTCAGGTTGTCTGGGAAGATTTTTTGATTCAGGCACGGATCTAGGGTCTTTTGATAGTATTACACATTATTCTGGGCACGACCTGACCACATACAAAAAATCGTACATAGTCAGGTTGTCTGTGAAGATTTTTTGATTCAGTCACGAATCTAGGGTCTTTTGATAGTATTACACATCATTCTAGGCACGATCTGACCAAGTACAAAAAATCAATTCATGTGGCCATCGACAAGCACCTCATACCAAGATATGATAAAAACCCTGGACCTGAACTGTTACGCTCCAAATCCAAAAACGGTACATGGAAGTTTGAGGGATACATTACTGCCCAGTGTGTTGATAAAGGGCGCAGACTCACTCTTGCCGTATTTCCTGTAGGGATGGGCCATTCCACGGCTGATTTTGTGCGTAAAATCGTCCAAATATGCAACAGGTATGGCATTATGGTCAAGTGTTTTTTTTATGGACAGGGAGTTCTTTTCAGTTTCAGTGTTGAAAGCAATGAACAGTCACGGTAGTGGATTTGTCATACCGTGTAAAAATACGTATAATGTAGTGATAGCCCTTGACGAATTTGACAAAAAGATACGCGATGCTACATCAGATGTAATACTTGAGAACACCGATTCGTCTGTAAAATACATCATGGTAATACAGAAACGCACTACACGCAAAGACAAGAGTCCGGATGCGCCGGCACATGAAAGGTACATTGGATTTACCGCCAACTCCAATGAGATGGATGTTGCGGCCTACCACAAAAGATGGGGGATAGAGACTGCATACAGGCAGATAGAGGGAATCAGACTCAGGACACGCAGTACAAATCATGCCGCAAGATTTCTGTGCTTTGCGGCATCTGTGATATTGTTTAACCAATGGGTGGTTATCAATGCATATTGTGGATTTGGAAGTGACGGTAAATGGCAGAGAATTATGTTTACTGTTCTTACATTCAAGACAGTGATGGTATCAAGGTGGCAGATACAGCCAGAACCACCCCCTGTTATAGCACCGTGACGGTATTGTCAGGCCATCGGGGGTTAACTGGCAAAGAAGAAAAGCTCAAAACCAGACATTAAGGCAGTGGTGGAGTATGGCACCCAATGATCAGTTGAGACCGTCTTTTCTGCATTCAAACGCATATTTGTGCAATCACTAATGTCACTCGTCATAACATGCAGTAAAGATAAGTCAAGATCAGGGACGACGGATCAGAGTTGTGGTGATGTGAGTATAGGATCCTTGGCTAATTAGGAAACAGACTAATCATACTTGAAACATCTTATGCCACATCTCTGCCAATTTTATCATTCATACCAGTACTAGCTTGAGCTAAAATTCGGTTATTATTTAACCGCCAATTATAACGCTGTTTTATGAAATTTGCGCGGCGCGTGATTGTGGGTATAGTGGGAGCCACCATGGTCAGCATATTACTTGGGACGGCTGCCGTATCTCTGTACTCCGGTGATGCAAACACTGCAGCACAAAACCGCATACGGATTGCATACTTTCCAAATGTGGGCCATGCCATACCAATAGTGGGCATGGAGAACAACTTCTTCAAGGATGTGATTGGAAACACGACTGTGATTGAGACTAGGGTCTTTGACAGCGGCCCACAGGCCATAGAATCACTGTTTGCAGGTTCGGTGGATCTTGCGTATGTAGGGCCCGGACCTGCAATAAACGGATATCTCAACTCTGAGGATCATAGTATAAGGATTCTTTCAGGCGCCGCCAGCGGTGGCACGAGCTTTGTGGTACATCCAGAATCTGACATTGAATCGATCCAAGACTTTGACGGCAGGCGGATAGCTGCACCCCAGCTGGGAAACACTCAGGATGTATCACTGCGCCATGCCTTGGCAGAGCATGGACTGCGGCCAGCTGAGAAGGGAGGCTCTGTTGTTGTATATAATATTGCAAACCCTGACATCTATACGCTGTTTGCAAAGGGTGAGATCGACGGGGCATGGGTGGCCGAACCTTGGGCCACTATTCTAGTATTGGATCTTGGCGGCCAGAGGCTGTTCCAAGAAGAGGATCTCTGGCCCAATGGGGAGTTTGCATCGGTTTTGCTGGTAGGCGACGTAAGGTACGTTGTGAACAACGAGCAAACAGTATCCAATATGTTGGATGCCCATCATGAGACGGCCATGTGGATAAACGAAAACCCTGTGGAGGCGGCCACTGTCTTTAACGGATTTCTTGACTCTTATCTGGGACAGTCACTGCCTGAGGATGTGGTAGAGATGGCACTATCCAATATAATGATCACGGCAGACCCCATACCCGAGTCTGTACACGTGTTTGCGCAGCGCGCCGACGCGCTTGGATATCTCGGACGCGAGGGATATGGGGACATATCTGAAATCTTTTACAGTAGCCAAGACAACAATGGTAGTACAGGGGTTGGCATGCTGCAGGGCCAGCAAGAACCGCAGCAACTCAAACAACAAGATGTAGGGGGGCCATGACAAGATGTCAAAGCTGGAGGCGCGCAACATTGTAAAGTACTTTTCACACGATACCCACAAGCTCAAGGCGCTTGGGGGGATCAACATGACCGTTGATGCCGGTGACTTTGTATGCCTTGTGGGGCCGTCAGGCTGTGGAAAGTCTACGTTTCTGAGGATAGTTGCGGGCCTTGAAGAGCCTGATGAGGGCCAGATATTATTTGATGGTCATCAGGTGACCGAGACCGGTCCTGAAAGGATAATGGTGTTTCAAGAGGGCGCACTGTTTCCATGGCTAAAGGTGCAAGACAATGTGGAGTTTGGATTAAGAATGGCGGGAATCTCCAAGGAAGAGAGAGCCAAGATATCTGCCAGATACCTAGATATGATGCAACTGACAAAGTTTGCAGACTCTTATACGTACCAACTCTCCACCGGAATGAAGCAGCGCATAGCCATAGCCAGGGCCCTTGCGATGGATCCTGATGTGCTGTTGATGGATGAACCGTTTGCTGCGCTTGATGCGCAGACACGCGACCTGCTACTAGTAGAGATGCAACTGATATGGGAGAGAACAAAAAAGACGATCCTATTTGTCACACACAATGTGTCAGAGGCAGTTGTATTGGGAACCAAGGTGGCCATATTCAGCAACCGCCCATCCACAATCAAGAAGGAGCTGTCCAATGACACGCCGAGGCCTCGGGTCACCGAAGACGAGTCGCTGCATAGCCTACAACAAAAAATACTCTCAGAACTCAGACCGGAGGTAAGAAAGGTAGACAGGTAGCGGCTGTCCGCATCTGGTATGTGCATGTGTGATAATCATCATGGCGAGAAACTTTACACCTCATAAAATTGCGTTTTATGTTGGCATAGTAGCACTGTGGCAAGTAGTTGTAATGTCGGGAGTCTGGCCCTCCAACATACTCCCGCCACCGTATGAGGTGGCAGAAGATCTGGCATATGGCGCCATGGATGGCAGCCTGTTTTACGGAGTTGTCACCAGCATGTGGCGGCTGATAGTGGGCCTGTCCATAGCAATTGTAGGCGGCGTAGTGCTTGGAATATTCATGGCACGTGTAGATGTGGTGAACCAGACGGTGGGTTCACTGGTGCTGGGCCTGCAGTCGATCCCATCCATAGCATGGGTGCCCATTGCAATCCTGTGGCTGGGGCTGACGCATACGGGAATAATATTTGTGATCGCGATAGGCGCAATCTTTGCTGTTACGATAAACACATACACAGGCGTAAAGAATATTGATCCACACTTTATTGAGGCTGCAAGAAACATGGGGGCGCGTGGCTCGCAGTTAATCAGCGCCGTATTGATCCCGGCAGCATTCCCATACATGATATCTGGATTCAAGCAAGGGTGGGCGTTTGCATGGAGGGGCGTCATAGGCGCCGAACTGCTGTTCTCCTATCAGGGGCTGGGGTTCTCGCTGCATGCGGGCCGCTCCCTAAATGATGTCTCGCAGGTAATTGCAATAATGCTAGTCATCATGGGTATTGGACTCATAGTGGATGGAGTTGCATTCAAGAGGCTAGAGGACAAGGTAATGCATAGGTGGGGATTACGATGAATCATTATTTTACTATCATGGCACTAGTGCGCTACAATGGCATGGCTCATTGTACCCAGATCTTCGGACATGCTGCATCCACACGGCTGGCCAGACTCGGACGCGTATGCTGACATGCCTCCAGATTGTACAGCAGGACCATGATCATCTTTTCAATTATTAAAAGCACCGCCGACACCGCCCCAGCCAGACTAGGCCGGCGCTCACATGGAATCTCGTCACCTGCTGGCCTGCATGCAGACGTTGATTCAAAAAAGAGAATCCCACAGACAAAGAAGCACATGGATGTGTTGACAAACAAGCAAAAAACAGGCGATGACACTAGGGACAGTGTGAACATGCAATAAAGATGAGTCAAGATCAGGGACGGCTGATCAGAGTCGTGGTGGTGTGAGTATAGAATCCTTGGCTAATTAGGAAACAGACTACCTAACTTGGACGTAATAAAAAGAACTCTCCGCAGGTTCTGTAGTGGCTGCGTGAGCTTGCACACCACACAGTTACAAAATTTACATCATCTTGTCTGTTTCACACACTCATGCAACCACTACATAACACGTCTGACATGACTTGATTGCGGTCTCTCAGGCAGATGGATGGAGTAACTGACAGGATTATTGGGCATTGTTGTAATTCAAGATATGCCGCATACCATGATGAGTTTTGTTATTGCGCGTCAGAATTACTACAGCGCAGGTGAAAATTACCAAACAATGATGTCTGTACTGATACTGCTGAAAAGAGTTAAACCTCTCCGCTGATCCTACAAGTTGATTGACAGGCAGAGAGCCATTCCTAGACGCGTTGCGGGACAGGGTTCTCCTCTTTGATGGCGCCATGGGAACCGAGATACAAAAGCATGATCCAGTTCCCGGAGACTTTCCAGATGACAAGGACGGATTCAACGACGGACTGATCCTGACACGCCCTGAATGGATACGCCAGATACACAAAAGCTATCTTGATGCAGGCGCCGACTGTATAGAGACCAACTCTTTTGGTTCCAACAGGATAAAACTTGACGAGTATGGGTTTGGGGATAGGACTGTGGAACTCAACGAGATGATCGCAAAAACTGCATCAGATGTATGCGCCGAATATACGGACAGGGCGCGGTACGTGATTGGTTCGATGGGGCCATCAGGGTACCTCCCAAGCTCAAATGATCCTGATCTGGGACAAAGACCACTTGATGATATCCAGAATGCCTTTGAACTCCAGGCAGAGGGCCTGATCCTCGGGGGCGTAGACGCGTTGCTCATTGAGACCAGCCAGGATATCCTGGAGGTAAAACTGGCCATAGATGCATCCCACAATGCACGCAAAAAGGCTGCCAGGAAGGATGTGGCAATAATTGCAAATGTTACCCTTGATCAATACGGAAAGATGCTGCTGGGAACAGATGCACAGGCGGCATACACCACCGTTTCTGACATGGGCATTGATGTGTTTGGACTCAACTGCTCCACGGGCCCTGTGGAGATGACTACCAGTATTGAATGGCTTGATGCGCAGCGTGGGGGGCATGCTCTCTTGGTTGTACCCAACGCTGGCATGCCTGAGAACCGCGGCGGACAAGCCGTATACGCAATGACGCCTGAGGTCATGGGCGGGGTGCTCAGTGATTTTATCTGCAAGTACAAGAAGATCAGAATAGTGGGGGGCTGCTGCGGCACCCATCCTGGCCACATACGGCAACTACGTAAGATTATTGATGAGAATGCTCAAGTAGTCACAGGCGGGCATGCCATGCAGGAGTTAGGTATTTAGAAAAACCCGTGGTGGATCTCATATTGACTGCAACTACTACTACCATACCCAGGATAAGCTCTGCCCTAAAGGCCATAGATCTAAGGCAGATTCCACCCCCGTTAATAATCGGGGAACGGCTCAACACACAGGGCTCGCGCAAAGCAAAACAAATGGTACTAGATGAAGACTATGATGGGCTAGTCGACCTGGCCAGAAAACAAGTTGAGGATGGCGCGCACTGTCTTGATGTGTGTGTGGCAACCACGGAGCGCTCCGACGAACTGGAATTTATGGTGAATCTTGCAAAGAGGCTGAGTCTGGAGATAGATGCACCTCTGGTGATAGACTCTACTGATCCCCAGGTCATAGAGGCAACGGTACGGCAGATTCCCGGCAGGCCCATGATAAACTCAATCAACCTAGAAGGGGATGGTAGCAAGTTTGCAAAACTGGCACCATTGATGGCACACTATGGCCTGCCCTCGATTGCCATGTGTATAGGCCCAGAAGGGATGGCAAAGACCCCCCAACAAAAGGTAGATACGGCCGCTCTACTCTACGAGACAGGCAATAAAGAGTATGGACTGCGCGCCGAACAGTTTGTGTTTGACGTCCTGACATTCACTCTTTCAACCGGCCAAGAAGAATTTCTTGATGCCGGCAACAATACGCTTGAAGGAATACACCTAGTCAAGGAAAGACTTCCCAACTCGTTTACAACACTGGGCCTGAGTAACATAAGCTTCGGACTATCTCCTCCTGCCAGAAGGGCAGTCAACTCCGTATTCCTGTATCATGCAGTCAAGGCGGGATTAGACTCGGCCATAGTAAATGCCAGGGAGATAACTCCTTATGGTGAGATTGACCCAAGACAGAGGGAGCTTGCAGAAAACCTCATATTCAACAGAGATGCTTCTTGCCTGTCTGAGTTGATCTCTTATTTTGAAGCACTCAACTCCAATGATGGCAGCAGTACATCGTCTACAAAGGCAGTAGTGAATGAGGTAGATCCCTCATGGCCACCTGCACGACGTGCAAACTTTAGAATAGTAAACAGGCTCAAAGACGGCATCCATGACGATGTCATACTGGCCATTGCTGAAAAACTAGGCAGGCCAGATATTGTAAGGCACATCAGCAAAGAGGAGGATACTGGTGATGACAGCAATACCAGCGCTTCTGGCAAGTATGCCAGTACAAAGAGCGGGGCCACACTGTACATTGATGCCGATCAGGCAACCACTCATCCTGGTGCCATCCGTACACTAAACGAGGATCTACTCCCTGCAATGAAGGAGGTGGGTGACAAGTTTGGCGCAGGTGAGCTGATCCTGCCCTTTGTTCTAAAGTCAGCTGAGTGTATGAAGGCCGCAGTAAATGAGCTTGAAAAGTATCTTCTAAAGGAGGAGGGCGGTGCAAGCAAGGGCATACTGGTACTGGGAACGGTCTATGGGGACGTACATGACATTGGAAAGAACCTAGTAAAGACAATATTCCAAAACAACGGCTATACGGTACATGATCTGGGCAAGCAGGTACCACTCCAAAAGTTCCTCGAAAAGATAGATGAGGTGGGCCCCGATGCCGTGGGCCTCTCTGCACTACTAGTATCTACATCAAAACAGATGCAGTTGTTTGTAGAGCATGCACGAAAGAACGCGATGAACCTGCCTATTCTCTGCGGGGGAGCTGCCATAAACAGCAACTACATAAACAGGATAGCAAAGCAAGACGGAATCTACGAACCAGGAGTATTTTACTGCAATACAATGTTTGAGGGACTAAAGACCATGGACTCGTTGGTATCCGACGATGAGCGGCCCATACTGCTGTCTGAGTGGAAGGCAAATCTAGAGGCTTGGGATGAGAGTTCATCTCTGTCATCAATTACATCCTCCTTGTCACAGGCAGACCAAGATCGCCTTCCTCGGAGCAAGATAGTACCTGTTGCAAACCCTCCCGTCCCACCCAGCATCGGAATTCCTATGCGCCTCAGTGCTGATCATATCAAGATGGATGAGGTATGGAGGCTGCTTGACAAAAAGTCCCTGTTTAAGCTGTCGTGGGGGGTCCGGGGAAAGGCTGGCCAAAAGTCCGAGGCCGAACACGAGAGGCTGCTTGAGCAGTGGAAGGAGCGCATTGTACGTGAAGGATTATTTGAGACTGAGATTGTATATGGGTACTTTTCATGTCATAGTATGGGCAGGAGCTTACTTGTTGACAATCCTGTGTGGAGAGATGGAGGCAGTAATAATCAGGAAGATAGTGTAGGAGATACACACACCAACACCCATGACAGTATCATCCTTGACTTTCCACGTTCTGCAAACCCCGGCCACAACCTGTGCCTTGCCGACTATTTTGGCAAAGACGACATCATTGTGCTTCAGTCAGTGACCATCGGAAGCAGGGTGACCAAGATGACAGAGCAATGGGACAAGGACGGCAAATACTCTGATGCCTACTATCTGCACGGCCTGGCAGTGGAGACTGCAGAGGCACTGGCAGAATGGACCAACAGGAGAATAAAGTCAGAACTGAATCTGGACATCGGAGGCCTACGATATAGTTGGGGGTACCCAAGCTGCCCTGATCTCTCCCAGCATCACCTGGTCTGGAAGCTGCTACGCCCTGACAAGTCTGGAATGACATTGACAGAATCTGGCCAGATCGTTCCCGAACACTCTACTGCGGCACTCGTGGTTCACCATCCCGGCGCCAAATACTTTATGCTCAAGTGAGCAGTAATGTATGTCTGCTCAAAAAACAGTTGAGACCCTCAAAGTCTCCGGGCGATGTGATCAACACGTCTCTTGTGATCTTGTGTACTTGGCTTACAAACTTTGCAAACTCTTCGTCATTGGGCTCCAACTCCATGTTCAAAAACTCGGCCGCTCTCTGATTCTTCTCTGATGGATACAACATGATTGGGATGACAGAGAACCCTTTAAGGTTCTCTGCAAGATATCTGACCTGCTCTATGTTGCTGATCACCTGGGTCATGAATCCCTTAGGTGTTACCTGCATCTTTCTGTTGATCGTTGAGATATTTGGCGCATTGGGAATGGACAGATACAGATCAATCTCTGAATCTATGCCTTGCTTTTTTAATCTCGTAACCGTCTTGCTTGGAATCTGGCCCGAATCAGGTACTCCCGTCCTTGACGGATCCCCCATCAGTACCAGAATGCCAGAACACTTGATTGTAATGCACTTCTGCACAAACTCAGATATCTCCTTCTCAGTCTTGTCCCTGACCCTCAGGCTTACCGTGATGGGAATATTCGGAACAATATCCCGGATAATCTCTGCCACTGTTATGGGTGATACTCTCTGATATCCCAGCACATTCTCTGTAATATGTACGGCATCACACCACTCTGAGATTGCCACTATCCTTTCAACAAACTTTTTGATTGCCCCGTCACTGTTTGTGTCTGTTGTGATCTTTGGTGGGTTGGCCTCGTACCTGATGGTCACAAAGTCGTTTTTTTAGACTTGGTTAAAACCTTTGAATTATAGATCAGTACTGGAATGATAATAATGATGGTGATGACGGTGACGATGATGATGATGATGATGATGGAGTATGAAAAATGTTGTCTCTAAATGATCTCAAATCATCACTATCATGCAAAATATCTCCAAAATTTACGGCCGATGGCACTGCCAATGCCAATGTGGCCACTCTGCGCAATATTCCAGATCACCATCATAATCATAATCCATACAGACCTGCATCCGTATTGATAATAATTCATGACAGCAAGGAACCAGCTGTAATAATGACAAAAAAATCCAAGCATCTTAGGATTCATGCAAGCGAGATCTCGTTTCCGGGAGGAAAGCTTGAAGATGATGATGGCTATGATCTGTTGCAGGCTGCATTGCGTGAAACTGACGAGGAGATAGGCCTGCATGTGGGACGGGACATGGTAACTGGACAGCTTGGCTCTGTCATCACACTCAATTCCAACTTTCTAATAATGCCATTTGTTTGCGTGATGGAATCTGTCCCCCCACTCCTGGCTAATCCATTGGAGGTGGAGCAAATATTTCACATACCGCTTGAATCCATGCTGGCCACCATCCAACCCGACACGGATCCCTCACACAATCTAATACGCGAGATGTACACCTTTACATACAAAAATCAAACAATATGGGGAGCCTCTGCTAGAATACTAAAGCAGATCAGTGACAGGATCGCCCCATCATAATCTGGGAAACTATAGTTGAAACATGGTGCTGGCAAAGATCGTTTACAACCCAAGATTGGGTATGGTGCCCGCTGCTATATGAGATGATGTATTTGTATAGGCTGGGCGCACATACCACCCCCCCCCCCCCGTCCGCGTGAACACAAATTCCAGTGGTGTAAACATTCTACGATGGTACCATAAAACATACTCTCACCATAACACAAGATCGCGATAAACTATAAGAAAGAATATGGGACACAATACTAGAGTTTTGTCTGGGCCACCTCGTCATTGATTCTGTTTTTTACTATGGCCACATACTCTGTTGTTGCCAATCATCAGATGGTTGTGATTTGGGTGTATGGCAGCTATTGCAGCAGAACTAGAACCACAAAAAAGATCAAACACAACACCACCCTCAAACGTACATAACTATAGACATCTGTGCGGTAGATCTACTAGGAATGGTACGAGATAATTTACACGTTCTGGCTAAAAATCCCAAACGCTTTTTGTACATTCCAAAAATTCATCATATGTGATTGTACTGGTCTGCACTATTCTTGCAGCCAAACTTACCCTTTGAGAATATCAAAGTACATTCATGAGTATGCCTGAGTGTGGGGTTTGTCGCTGACATCCATGAGCCCCATGCAGTGGATGTGCTTGCACCGCGCTTTTTGTCAAATGACCTCACTCCTCATAAGGAAACCATTTTTGAGCATCAGACTTATGATGAATGAGTAATATTGAAAATATGGCTTACGCCCCCACGTTGGATATGTTGATACATGCACAAGAAGTAATTAACGTACGTGGTCAGGTTGTCTGGAAAGATTTTTTGATTCAGACACGGATCTATAGTCTTTTGATAGTATTACACATCATTCTAGGCACGACCTGATCACGTACCAATTAACAATTGCCAGACTTTCGCCCTAACAGGAGTAAAAGATCGCATATGTGTAAACCACATCTGTATCAATACATATGTTATATTCTGTCGTGTTGAGGATGAAAATTTGACAATTGTTAATTGCTTCTACGACCTGACCACGTACCCGGCCAATATAGGACTAACGACAGGAGATGCACTCTTACAATACAAATTAGGATTGCCCAGCAAATCTTGTACTGTTAAGCAATAATGAGCTAATTTACAGTTGGTGCTGATGGCATCCAGCCAGTCATTACCTATTTCATCGCATCTTGTACCAAGGTACTCCTCATGTCATATAATTTAAAAAGGGTTGCTTGTGCCTGAAAACCCATGGGAGCGCGCAAGTCTTCACCAAGAAAGATCCGTCTGCTTAAAAAGACAAAACAGGCATCTTCTGTACCTGCTTGGATCATTCTAAAGACAAAGCGTGGTGTTCGAACAAACCCAAAACGCAGGCAGTGGCGTTCTGGCAGCACGGAGGTAGGTTAGATACATGTCTCAGGAAGCCGAGAGGGTATATACCATTAATTTGGGCAAGGTTCTTCTTTCACAATCACAACATCGGGCCGTAAGGGCAATCAACATGATTAGAGAGTTTGCACAACACCACATGAAGTCTGATGACATTAAAATTGATGAGGCACTGGCACAAGAAATTTGGGCACGGGGGGTGCGACGTCCTCCAAGAAAGATCAGGGTCAAAATGGGTAAATTCGATGATGGTTATGTTCTTGTTTCCTTGTATGATGAAGTTGAACTGCCTCCTTCATCCACAGTACCTGACGACTCTACACCCAAAGTATTGACTACTGATGTCATTGAAGGCGAATCTGATACACCTATTGACACCGATTCTTCCAAGGCATTAGCTGTTGAAACGGCAATGACGCCAGATGAGTCTCAACTTTCAATCTCTGAAAAACCCCCCGAACTATCTGTGCAATCATCCTCATTTACACCGTCACCATCCTCTACTGAACAAGATGGGGATGATGGTAATGCTACTACTGCCCAGAACCAACAGCCTGAACAACTAGAACCTTCTACTGAACAAGATGGGGATGATGGTAATGCTACTACTGCCCAGAACCAACAGCCTGAACAACTAGAACCTTCTACTGAACAAGATGGGGATGATGGTAATGCTACTACTGCCCAGAACCAACAGCCTGAACAACTAGAACCTTCTACTGAACAAGATGGGGATGATGGTAATGCTACTACTGCCCAGAACCAACAGCCTGAACAACTAGAACCTTCTACTGAACAAGATGGGGATGATGGTAATGCTACTACTGCCCAGAACCAACAGCCTGAACAACTAGAACCTTCTACTGAACAAGATGGGGATGATGGTAATGCTACTACTGCCCAGAACGAACCGGGTTCTACTCAATCTGAAAAGAATGAAGCCAAGGACCAATAGCACAAAAACTTGGTTCTCATCAAAATTTATCATACGTCTTCTGTTGGATCATATTCTAGTAATGGGTTGCTGTTTAAAAAAATAAAAACTGTAAAGGGTTTACATCTATTCTAGCTGGTACATTGCAGATTCTATTTTGCAGTCAAGGCCGCATTCGGGTATAGGCCAGTCAAGCGTGTCTTGTAGAGGTATCATTCCCAATGGATCATACCCATCAAATCTTGCAGTAGCTTGTACGGATGATAGCACCACTATACCGGACGTGCCAGATGCAGACGCAGTGTCGATATATGATACGCTCTCATTAAGGGTTCCATTTGCAAGACTCACTATTGAGTTTAAGACACCTGCCGGTATGTTTTTGCCGCCCACAACATAGACCATTGAACGTTTGATTGTGGTTGGAGGCACATTATCATAGAGCATCTTGAGTGAGTCTCTCAGTGAGCTCTCCATCACAACTGCCATGTAGTCATAATCTTCTGTTATCGCGTTTGTCTTGCTTGCAGCAATGATTCCTGTTTCATTTGGTGTCATGATCATGGCGCTTGATGATGAGGATGGTGATCCTAGTGACTTGACAACGTGCATGATTGCTGGATTTGCTATACCAAAACATGTACTGGGACTCAGATCTGGATTGCTCTCCAACAGTGCATTGTTGTCAAGCACTATGGTATACTGTGAATTTTCTCTGATCCTCTTTAGTGATATTCCAGAGTTGAATATCCTGTCCTTTTCGTACTTGAATGGCATTACTACAAACGAGATCACATCCATGGACTGCTCTTGTTTGCACACGCGTGATACTATGGGAGACATGGCCACGCCTGCCCTTCCCGCCAAGTTACCCATCAGCACAACTGTAGAATAGCCCTCCATGCTTGAGCGTATCTTGTCTGTCATGGCCTGGGTAGCGGACTTGATCATCATGACAGATGGGTTGATCACTGGATCTGTAGAGACATGAATGGTCATACAATGCCTGTTGTCATTACTACCATTGGCATCACTACCCCCTGTAAAATCAAGGTCATTTTGATCGTTGCTGATCAAAAGATAGTCGGTCCCAAGTATCTCGCTGGCCTGAACTGCCAGTCTAGAGCCTACGCCTCCCAAACCTACTGTGAGAATTGGTTTTTTTAGTTGAAGACTCATCTATCTATCTTTGAGAATTAAGATAAAAAACCTTTGGTACAAAATCTGTCAAATATTTACTGTAAAAAATTTAGCTAGCAACCCTTTCTCCCCGAAGCGTGTTTGCAGTGACTTGGGTGACTCTGATTGTAAGTGATTGACCTATGCTTGTCACTTCTTCTGCACCCCTACTTGCATCCTGACTGCTACTCCTCTCACTTATGTAGCCGACTTTAGAATAGCCCTCATCACTACCGCCACCGCCTTCTGCTACATATACTGACTTGTATGCAAAGTTCCTGCCCTTGACCGTGCCGTTGGTTGCTTCGTCAAACAAGACTCTACCAGTCCAGCCTATCCATCTCTTGTTATTCTCTTCTGATATGCGGCGGATCTGCTCAAATACGGCCTTGCTTCTACGTTTTGTAGTCGCCATATCAACCTGGTCATGCCTAGATGCTGCCTCGGTGCCCGGTCTTGGGCTGTACCTTGAGAGGTTGACTACATCCGGCCTAGTCTCTTCAAGCAGACTCATAGTCATCTCAAAATCCTCTTCAGTCTCTGTGGGGAACCCCACTATGACATCCGTTGAGATTGTAAAATGAACACCAAATCTGTCCCTTACATCCCGTGTGATCTCCCTGAACGTATCTGCCGTGTGCCCCCTCTTCATCTCATGCAGTATCCTGTCACTGCCACTCTGTACCGGAACATGAAGAAACCTAAAGACCTTGGAACTCTTTTCAAAAGAGTCAAGCAGCCTCTCCCTCCTTGTCCTGGAGATATACATTGGGTTCATCATGCCCACTCTGATCATAAAGTCGGCAGGTATGGACGACACACTATCTACCAGTTCTGGAAGGTCTGTCCCAATGTCAAGTCCATAACATCCATTATCTGTAGACGTAAGCCAGATCTCCTTGCACCCGTCTCCAATATCTGCGCTGACCTGCCTTACAATCTCGCCCGGACGATAACTGATCAGACCACCTTTGGCAAGTTTTGTCTGGCAGAATGTACACTCACTCATACACCCGCTTGCAATCTCTACTATGCCTATAGCAGGATTTAGTCTGACCTTTGGTATCCCGATCTTTGTGGCATCAGAGTCCCCCAATGCCACCTGTCTTCCACCTGACAGTGTAGAGTTGACCACCTCGAGAGTTTTATCCAGTGAGTTTGGTCCAAGCAGGCTGGCGCCCCCTGCATACTTTTCAACCGTCCCCCTCTCTGCCTTTGGAAGGCATCCTGCAACCACAAGTGGTCCATCCCGAAGTGATCGTATCCTGTGAACCATTCTGTCTGCCGTGGCATCCTTGACAGAACACGTCACTATAATATTCAGATCAGACTCTGATGGATCATCCACAAGTACATGACCGCCATTCCTGACCAGGCCCGAAATCATCTCAGAGTCTGCATAACTAGCCGAACACCCATATGCCTCTACAAATATTCTTGCCATACCGGTTTAGTCCACCATCTCTTTTCAACTAAACAGAGCATCAATCTCATTGTCACTGAGCAGGCCTTCTTCCACTACCAACTGCCTGATGGTCTTTCCTGTATTTAGCGACTCTTTGAACAGTTGTGCAGATCTAAGATAGCCTATCTTTGGTGTCAGCAACGTGACTATCACTGGGCTGTTTTCAATATCAGCGCGCAGCTTGTCAGAGTTTGCAGAAAGTCCATCTATGAGGTTTGCAGAGAATACAGGCAGAAAGTTCTTTAGTATGTCTGTAGAGTCTAGTACGCACTTTAACATACCCGGCAGCATTACGTTGAGCTCAAACTGTCCGCCTTGTGCAGCGCAAGAGACAGCAGCATCATTGCCTATCACGCTAAAACATACCATATTCATACACTCTGCAAGCGACGGATTGACCTTTCCTGGCATTATTGATGACCCTGCGTGCACTGCAGGGATCCCGATCTCGGCCAATCCTGCCACAGGGCCAGATGCCATGAGCCTGATATCGTTTGCAATCCTTGAAAGCTCTTGCGCTAGGCCCCGCAGTCCAGCTGACAGATCCGCCACAGCAAACCTGCTCTGAAGAGCATACTGCATATCCTTTTCTTGAACCACTGCAATCTTGGATACCTTTGCAAGTTCTTCTACGGCCACTTTCCTGTACCCCTTTGGAGTGTTAGCTCCTGAACCTACCGCAGTCCCACCCAATGCCACGCGCAATAACCGCTTCTGTGATGATGTGATCCTGTTACGCGCCTCTTTTATGGCCGTGGCATACGCCCCAAACTCCCCGCCCAGTGTTACCGGCAGAGCATCCATCAGGTGCGTCCTTCCAATCTTTTTAAATGACGAAAACTCTTCTGCCTTTCTTGCAAGTGACTCTATCAAGCCGTCTATGGCAGGCATCACCCCTTCCATATTCATCAGTATTGAGAGATGCATGGCAGTGGGATACGTGTCGTTGCTAGACTGTGACATATTGACATGATCATTGGGGTGTACAAAGTCATACTGTCCCTTCTTTTTGCGCATTATTTCCAAGGCAACATTTGCTATCACCTCGTTAGTATTCATGTTAAATACAGTGCCTGCACCAGAATTTATCATATCCACTACAAACTGATCCATGTGCCTTCCTGCCAGTATCCTGTCACAAGCCGCCACTATTGCCTTTGAGCGCTTTGCATCTAGCACGTCCGTCCTTGCGTTTGCTACCGCGGCCGAACGTTTTATCATGACAAACGCCCTGATCAGACTTTCATGGGATCTGCTTCCGGTCACATGATACTGCTTGATTGCCCTTCCGGTAAACGGCCCATAATATGCATCAGAGGGAATCTTGACTTTTCCCAATGAATCCTTGTCCATCCTGAATCCCATGTTGATGTTGCAGATGAGTTCCCTATTTCACTCTTTTTAGAATTGTTATTGAGGTATGGTACCAGTCTGGTATGTATTTGTAAATCAAACACATACATCACCCACGTATATAATCTCCACATGGTGCTTTGTGGACAATCTCGTCTCGATACCATCACCCACGAGAGGAAATTAGTAATTAGAAAATTTTGGCCTCCAAAGTAAAAAAAGCTCACATACCACTCGAAAAACGGGCACGTGGTATATGATATATGGAGATATATCATGATTTGATCAAAAATGCCACGAGATTCAAAAGGGTCACGGGCATGACCATCGAGGAATTCGATTCTTTGTATACCGAGGTGGCCAAAAAACACCCCAAGATGGAGAAGAAGAGGCTCGGCCGGCCAGACCGCAAGCGTGCCATAGGCGCGGGACGCCGGCACGTCCTCAGCCTGAAGGATCGTCTGGTGCTCTGTCTCTTCTACATCAAGACACATGCAACGCAGGAGAAGCAATTAACAATTGTCAAATTTTCATCCTCAACACGACAAAATATAACATGTGTATTGATACAGATGTGGTTTACACATATGCGATCTTTTACTCCTGTTAGGGCGAAAGTCTGACAATTGTTAATTGCTTCTCGTGCCCCAGTTCTCTTTTTCTTGCCTCTCCCATTGCCATCTGTAGTTCATGTATGAATCTGGGTCTGACTGGTCTATAACCATCACACAAAGATCAGAAAACTCTCTTCCCTCCAGTTCCCTTACGGTTCCCACAAAGCTGGTTTCATCCTCGGTTGTCAGCGCCTCAAAGACAGATGTCTTTAGCTTGGATGTATCAAAACCGTTCTCCCTAAGATACACTGCTATCTCCGACGGCATAAAGTGCTTGTCAGGTCGTTTGGGCCACGGCCTTGGGACAAGTATCACACTGAGGCCACTCTTCAAGGCATCTTGCATCTCGATCTTTTTACCCTTGATGGATGCCGTGACATGCATGGTAATGACCCTTGCCTTGTCCAATGGAACCTGTGCCTTTGATGCTGCCACCTGTATTGAACTGATTCCAGGAACAATCTGCACATCCCCAAATATCTCTACAAGCCTGTCTACCACCTCAGATTCTGAAAAGTTTACGTCACCAGTAAACGGCACCACCAACACCCTCTCCCCAAGCCTGCTCATGACCTCTTGATAGCACTGCTCCTGGTCCCCCATGGTAATCTCGTGGACCTCCTTTCCACGAACCAACTCCCTTATGGTGGCAAGTGTATACTTGTAGCCTATCACAATGTCACAACCATCAATGATCTCCTTTACGTTGTCTGTCAGGTATTTTGGGGATCCTGGCCCCACACCCACAGCAAAGACCTTGCCCAACCCTACCTACCCTGTGAGTTTCTGCCTGTCTTTAATATATTGCACAAAAGGCAGCCAGTTGACCTTCATGTATTTTGTGGGTTCTTTTGCAGGATACTTTACCCAGTCTTGTGCTATAGAATACCTAAACTTTTCATATTTTTCACCCGACCTGTACTCTAGCTCAAGTACGCTCCCCCATACCTTCTCATCATAACTGATGTTTATGATGTCGTCGAATTCTATGGATGTGTTTTTTTCATTCTTTAGATCATTTATCATCTCGCTCTCATTATACCCGTCATGGCGGATCATCGTATTCTTTGATCTAAGAAAGTTTATCACCTGTCTCTGGGTGACTGCCTTCCACCACCTCATCTTGGACTCTGTTTTGTGTATGAATAACAAGCGCCTGTCGGTGAGGATCAGCATGCCCTCCTTTCCACCAATTGCAAAAAACTTTTTTGATTCGCGCCACACTGACACCAGGTGCGCCTGAATCTGTTCGTCTTGATACATCTTACCTAATCTTGTCAATCTATATTAAAAATCAATATGCGCTGCTGCTCCCTCCACACATGCATATGCTAGGAATGTAGAGAATCATGTGGAATCAGCCCAATGGTTTAGACTTGTATAGTTGATGACTGTGTGGTGTGGACAAAGAAATTGGTAATATTGCACCAATCAAATAAGTGTATGTTGGGAATACTACATCAGATCTCCAATACGGCAATGAATAGTAGAGTTTCAAACATTACAGACTCCCGTATTGGACATGAACTACTTGTCAAACACCATTACTGGCCCAAGGCAGATCAACTACCATAACTAGAGCATGATTTTTGTGCATAATTTGTAGAGCGCGGGGAGGGGGATTTGAACCCCCGTGTCCTTGCGGACATGGGATTAGCAATCCCACGCCCTACCAGGCTAGGCGATCCCCGCACAGGGATTTTCAGGACAAGTCCGTAAATAAATCACTTGTCATTAGCTGATGTCATAGACTGACCAACAATCAGATGTGTGTTTAGTGGGCAGATTCAGTATCAGCACCCGATTCGCCGTCATCACCATATGTGTGGTAGCGATGATAGTCATCAACGATCCTGTTAATTGGGACTCGTCTTCCGCCTACCACCTTGAGATCCACCATGATCTTCCCATCAGAGATGGTAATGATGTTGTATGTATTTTCAAACATGCCTCGAACACGCTCGGACGAAACAGTACCAGCATTTACTACTGTAAGTGCCCCAAAGTTCCACACCCACGGTCTGTGCTTGTGTCCACACAAGACCAGATCTACGTTGGTATCAAGTACGGTCCTAAGCACATCGCCTGCATCAACCACGGTAAGCTGATCAGAGCCGGTATCAGGAATTGCAATAAGATGGTGGTGCATCATCACAATCTTTATCCTATTGTGATACTTTTTCATAGTCCTCTCCAGCCACAGGTTCTGCCTATAGCCCACCTCGCCTTCATTCCTGTCAGGTCTAGCGGTTCCAACGGTCACCAATACTATGTTACTACCGAGCTCATTGATGGTATCAAAAGGAAAGAATTTCTTGAACAACAAGTATCCTGTGTTTCTATAGTCATGGTTTCCATTGACGGTAATGATCTTTTCTGCCTTTATGTGAGCTAATAATGACCTGCACTGCTCATACTCTTTTACCAGTCCTTCATTAGTTAGATCACCCGTAACCACGACAACGTCAGGATTCAGCTCGTTTATCTCCCTGATTGCAGCATCAAAGACGTCAGGTTGGAACTGCGAGCCTACATGAAGATCAGACAATTGCACTATTATCATGTACAAGTGAAAGATACAAAATTGTGTTAATAAGTTACCACTATAGAAAATATGAAATCATCTAAAATTCATGATCTCTCAAAAAAGTAGTTGCGAGATTGGTAGTGATTTTGAGATACAGTATGGGCAAGTACTAATCTGGAAAACATCCCTTTGCACAGGCGGGCAGACAACAATCATGATACAATGTTGTGCAAATATGAAATGTGTTGACATGGTTGATTGTATCCTTTCTACAGATAGGCTCGTCTTGGGATGCAGTACGAGTGATGTGTGTATAGTATTACCAGATCTTTCCAGAGTTGGTGGATAGCGGGTCTATTATCTGGACACCATCATCAAAGATAGTGACTATGGTAGCGTATGTAGTGTTGCGATATGCAAAAGTGGCAACGCCGCTGGCACCGTCAAGCTCAAGGGAGTAGGCGTCAGTGATGGTTCCTATTGGGGGCGGATTCATGTTAGTTGCTGATGCATGACAGATGAAGAAGGGTTGTGTCATAAACGGTTGTGTATCACAGATGTGGTCTAGAGGAATGAAGACCAAACCATCTGCCAAGAGTACAACCACAACAGCAACTAGCGCTGTAGGGACAGGTAGTCTTTTGATGAGTTCAACCACTGGTAATTTGCATTGCCTGCCAGCAAATGCCACAACATTTGTTTATGTGGCAGAACTACACGCAACAAAAAATAATCTTGTTGCCGCACATACCCAAACGCAGACTATGATGTCATGATGCCCAGACATCTGTACGTGTTGTGAGGGGGCACATCTAGTAAGATCAGGATAACAAAATTGTAGAGTAGGGTTAAATACGCTATATAATCAAGTCTCGCTGTTCAAACATGAGTAGCAGAAAATCGGCAGCAGTGATTAACGGAGATGGAACGGGTCCAGAGTTGGTGGATGCCATGGTTCAGGTATTGGAGGCTTGCAACACGGGTGTTGAACTTATCCGCTGTGATGCAGGTTCTGAACAGTGGGAGAAGCAAGGGACCAAAGAGAATACGTACATCCCAGAGGCTACCGAGAAGATTATGGACCAGAGTAATGCATGCTACAAGGGACCTACTACGACCATACCACACCCAGACGCACCAAAGAGCGTGGCCGTGACCACTAGGCAAAAGTTTCAATTGTATGCAAATGTAAGACCCATCAAGACCCATTACAGGCTCTCCCCAGATACCAGCCTGGATTTTGTATGCTTTAGGGAAGCGACTGAGGGAATGTATACTGGAATAGAGTTTGATATATCAGAGGATGCGTCCATAGCAATCAGAAAGACGACCAGAAAAGGGTGTAGAAGGATCGTGGATGCCGCATTTGCCTGGGCAAACAAGTACGGGCTTAAAAGAATAATTGCCATAACAAAAAGAAATATTCTAAAGAGGACCGACGGAGTGTTTTGGAGCGAGGTGGAGAGGGCCGCCAAGCAGAATCCAGGAATTGGGATCGAGGAATACTACATAGACAACATGGCACAACAGCTTGTAAAGAATCCTGCAAGGTTTAATGGATCTGTCCTAGTTAGCACCAACCTATTCATGGATATTATATCAGAGTGTGCTTCTGGCAATACTGGATCAATAGGCAACGTCTACTCTGCAAACATGGGAGACAGTTATGCAATGTTTGAGCCCGCGCACGGCAGTGCCCCAAAATACAAGGGGTTGGACAAGGTAAACCCCACTGCTGCGATCCTGTCAGGGGCATGGATGGTAGAATATCTAGGAGAACCGGATATTAGAAATGCAGTGTTCAAGGCCACAGATGATGTGATTAATGAGGGAAAGTTTGCCACGTATGATATTGGAGGCAACGCCGGTACAAGTCAGATGACATCAGCCATAGCAGATGGCGCCGCCAAGCTGCTCAGAAAGTAACAACAATCACACATGAATGTATTAGATGTCCAGTACAAACGTGTGTACCTGCTCAAATCGTGCTCAAACTATTCACAGTATGGATCTTGTGCCTGCAAGACATACGAGTCTAAAAAAGTGTGAACCAGATTACAATAGACACATGTTGTTTTGAGCATCGTAGCACATTCAATTTTTGAGCCAGTAATACCTTCTGAATTGGCCCCACACAGCTAGGCCATGCTGACAAGAATGCCCGAGTCACTACATGGCGCCTGTTTTGGGCAAGTGGTACCGTGCATCTGTAGTGTATTTGTTTATGGTGCATGTCAAATGGTACGTGGTCAGGTTGTCTGGGAAGATTTTTTGATTCAGGTACGGATCTAGAGTCTTTTGATAGTATTACACATCATTCTAGGCACGATCTGACCACGTACGTCAAATGTATGGGGAATCAGGATGTGGAGGGATTGTATATTGCAACCACCATCGCATGATCCTTGTCATAGGGGCGCAGATCAATGCTCTGCAGTATGTCAAAGTCGGCGCGTAGTTTGTCTGTCTCCTCGGCTATGATTCGCCCGGGTGGTTTTGTAACGTCAATGCTTCTGGTCTTGATGATTAGAAAGAGATAACCACCATTCTTGAGGAATGCCTCGCAGTTGTTTATAGCTATGCGGGTTTGATCAGGCTGTGCAATGTCAACATATGTTATATCGACCCTGCCAAACACAGAGACATACTCTCGCGGCCTTCGTGCGTTCTGAAGGACGGGTATCACGTTGGACCTGCGCGACGCTACCCTGTCCAGAAAGTCTCTTGCCACCCTGCTTGTATGTTCTACACCAAATACCATGCCGCTGTTGCCAATGATATCAGATATGTGGCTCACGGTGGTACCGGTAGATGCACCCAGATACAGGACGCTTGACATGTTTTCAAATGGAAAGTCTTCCAGCCCGTTCACTATGGCAGCAGCCAGCTTGCTGCGGAACGGATCCCACAATCTGTACTCTGTCCCCTTTTTGTATACAAGCTTCTCCTTGTATACCGCATCGCCAGGAACAAGATTCTCCGTTGCCAGTACTTGCTGGCCTTCAAATTCTATCCAAAAGAATGACTGTTGTTGTTTTGGGGGAGATCGTAACGGGGATGTCGTTGAAACATCTTCATCATGGTCGCCAGAGCCGGGGATGATATCATCATTGCCATTATCATTGGAGTTATCTTTTTTCAAACTGTCTTCTCTTCTTGTTCTTGCCACTTTTCTTTTTAGTAGTGTTGTACCTTTTGCTTGTTTCATCTCGCTGCATTCGCGTCTTTTTACTTCTTCCACCTGTGCCGTCTCGTCTACGATAGTCATCACTGCCACGCCGTTCTGGCGCATTACGTCTGGACTGCCTGGGAGGCCTGGAATAACCTCCCGAATGCCCTCTGGAATCGTCTCGTCCCAGATCATTCTCCCGTTCAGATGGGTGTTCATACCTTTTACCTATCTCATCGATCCTGACATTGAGCTTTTCAAGGAGTGTTTGGTTCAGACCTTCTCCATATACATCCACCCTTGCTGCTACTACTGCTTTTGCGGCAATGGCGCGTGCGATCTTGCCTCGTTGCCACCTTGGGGCAGCATGCACCATTGCATGCTGGAAGAGAAGTCCATGCTTTGGTGGGCGGGATCCTGTCTTTAGTGACCTGAATAGCGCCCTCTCTGCGCCCATCACCTGAATTGTACTGGACGGAAAGGATGCAAGCCTCTTGATACTTCCTGCTCTGCTCAGGATTCTGGCTCCAACGGCAGCACCCAATATTGCAGACAGGTTGGGTGCAGCCGCATTCATCTCCTTTACTACGTGATTCTCTAGCTCTTTTCTGGACTGGTGAATATCTAGAATCTGTTGCGCCATGGTTTTTACTATTGACAGATTCGCATCGGAGATGTCTCCCCCCCTGCTCTTGCCTGCGATCAGTGTAAGCATCTCCACCTTGGACTCGGGAAACCCCGCATCCTCCATGATTTGTTTGGTTAATGACTGGCGCCTGCCCGCATTGACCACGATATGTGCATACCCAACTATACTGTCTATCACATTATCCAGTTCTGGAAAGTGCAATCCATACCATTCTCTGAGTCTGGAGCTGAGTGCGTTTGCGATCTTGTCCATCTCGTCCAAAGAGTTTATCGCCTGTATGATGTGAAGATCAGGGCTCTCAGAGACTTCTGCAACTTTGGATGATGACAGGCCCAAGGCAAACTCCCTAAGTCGGGTTAGAGCATCATGTGTGTTGGAGGCAAAGCCAGAGTCCACCATTATCTGCTGCTTTGATGTCTGGATCTGTTCAAGCCCCTCATCATCGATCATTTGTGCGTCAACATGAGAGTTTTTGAGAATGGAACGCAGTGACTCGTCGCTGGCAATGACTGCAACACCACGCTGTAGTGAGTTGATGTAATGGATTAGATCATCAAGTTTAGCCTCCCTGCTCTTTACATGAAGATATTCGCTGACGGGGTTGGAAAAGGGGAACGCGTGCATCAGTGTGTCATTGCTGGCATCAAATACAGATATTCCAAGTTCCGTCAGAATTACACGATACATGAGCTGCTAACTGTATACACCTTTAAAAAAGGTATTAGCAGTTTGTGCACGATTGTTGAGAATGCGCAAGCTGCAACATATGCATAGTTGTCAAAAAACAGAAAAAATCAACAGTGATGCAGGTATGGTAATTCAATGCGCAGTGGGTAGTAAAGAAATAGTGGTAGTACAAGCATGTCCAATTCTCAGCAGGTCCAGAACACAAGACCAGTAGAGAGGCCAAGCAAGACATGCTGAACGTACCATCACTGTCAAGCGGACATGTCATGTACCGGTTCTGCAAACCAACCGTTATATTCAAAATTAGTCCCTCCAACTAGCAATGGATTCCAGACTTGTGAGTGATATCTGTAGTGGGTTGAAGCTGCAATGTCCTACAATGTTGGCGTCTGGAATTCTTGGCATATCACTTGACGTATTCAACAGAATGTATCGCTCTGGCAGTGTTGGGGCCGTCGTGACAAAATCCCTAAGCAAGGAGCCCTGGGAGGGGTACCACAATCCCGTATTGTTTAGTGTAAAGGGAGGAGGTTGGATCAATGCAGTGGGCCTGTCCAATCCTGGTGCCAAAAGGTTTGCAGATATGATCAGGCCCAACGAGGACATTCCCATCATAGTCAGTCTTGTAGGCTCTACACCAGAAGACTTTGAGACAATGATAGGGCAGTTTAGAGACTGCAAGGTGGCAGCATACGAGATCAACCTGTCTTGTCCGCATGTGGCCAAGGTGGGACTGGAGGTGGGAGACGACCTTGAACTGGTGGGAAAGATCATATCAGCGGTAAAGAATGCAGCAATGTCAACATCAATGATAAGCGCCGCCAGAAACGATACCGATGCCAGCACAGGCATTGCAGGTGTATCACCTTCTGTAGACACTGTTGTCCATACTGCCGGCACGCCGGTGATAGCCAAGGTTGGACTGGGCACCATAGACTATCTAAAGACGGTAGGGGCTGCGATAGATGCAGGAGCAGATGCCATCACTGCGATCAATACGGTTCGTGCAATGGCAATAGACGTAGAAGCACAGCGGCCAATACTCAGCAACAAGATAGGCGGACTCTCTGGCACTCCAATCAAGCCCATAGCGCTGAGATGTGTGTACGAGATATCATCAAAGTATGACGTGCCAGTCATCGGATGTGGAGGGATAACCACATGGCAGGATGCAGTCGAGTTTATACTGGCGGGTGCATCTGCTATCCAGATCGGGAGTGCAGTGAACAATAATGATGGTAATAAGAGTGGCCACCATATCAAAGACGGCCACACTAATAGCGACAACTATGACGGCAGAAACAATAATGACTGGGCGGGTGTGTTCAAAGAGATCAATGACGGCATCCTACAATATATGAAGCGAAAGGGTATTGACAGTATACAAGAGATGAGTGGACTTGCAAAGGGATCTTAACCACCCTACCATGGTGACAGTAAGTGAAGTGATTGATGAGACGCCGACCGTCAGGACTTTAGTATTTCCAGACGACATCATGGCATCTGCACTACCAGGCCAGTTTGCAATGGTGTGGATTCCAGGCATAGGTGAGTTACCTATGAGCATCATGGTGTCAGATATACGGGGACATGCTGCATTCACAGTGAGAAGGCACGGGCATGCATCCACGGGCCTGTTTAACACCAAGGCAGGCCAGCAGATAGGTATCAGGGGACCATATGGAAACTCATTTACTGTAAGGAAGGGAAGGCTCTTGTTGGTAGGAGGCGGAACTGGACTAGTGCCGCTGATGAGGCTGCTCACCACCACTGACGCAGGCGACGATGTGACGGTACTCATCGGCGCTAGAACCAGAGAAGAGGTATTTTTTGAAAATGCCGCAGACAAGTTACTCAGACATAGCACAAACCACAATGTAATGATCTGCACGGATGACGGAAGTTATGGTCACAGGGGACTTGTAACCGATCTGGTGGACAATCTATTCAATGACGGGAGTACGTACGACGGCATCTATACATGTGGTCCCGAGCACATGATGTACAAGACGGTCAAACTGGCGTATTCTAGGGGGATGTTTGTTCAAGCCAGTCTTGAGCGCATGATGAAGTGTGGTGTGGGAATATGCGGTAGTTGTTGTCTAGGAGAGGATCTTGTGTGTAGGGATGGCTCTGTCTTTGACGGGCAGCACCTTTTGGAGAGGAGACCAGAGTTTGGCCACTCGTTTAGGAACAAGGCAGGCATAATAGAAGAGTATCAATAAGGTTTGTCAGATTAGAAAACAGGAGAGGAAATTAGTAATTAGAAAATTTTGATCTTCAAAGTAAAAAAGCTCACATACCACTCGAAAAATGGGCACGTGGTATATGATGTATGGAGATATGTCATGATTTGATCAAAAATGCCACGAGATTCAAAAGGGTCACGGGCATGACCATCGAGGAATTCGATTCTTTGTATACCGAGGTGGCCAAAAAACACCCCAAGATGGAGAAGAAGAGGCTCAGCCGGCCAGACCGCAAGCGCGCCATAGGCGCGGGACGCCGGCACGTCCTCAACCTGAAGGATCGTCTGGTGCTCTGTCTCTTCTACATCAAGACACATGCAACGCAGGAGGTAGTGGGAATGTTCTTCAAGCTGTCGCAGGGGACCGTATCCAACACAGTTAGCAACATGTCCTTGGTAATCAAGGACAGTCTGCCCACGCCCAAGAAGATCTACGCGAAGGTCGGAAGGATCAAGACTATTGGGGAGCTCGAGAAGATGTTCCGGGCCTGACGTGTCTGACTGACGCCTCGGAGCAGCCCATCCAGAAGCCGAAGCGCCGGGACATGGAAAAGTCACACTACTCCGGCAAGGCGCATACCCACACCGCAAAGGTGCAGTACACCATGAACTGCGACGTGCTGATAGTGCACAAGACTGCGCACTGGCCCGGGAGCGTAAACGACATCACCATCTTCAAGAAGAAGCACCCGTTATTTCCGGAAATCTGTTCTTCCGATGGAGACAACAGCGTGACCGTGAGGCTGCGCAATCTCATGGACAAGGGGTACATGGGGCCCAGAAGATCGAAAACGGCACAAGGGTGATCTTTCCCATACGCAAGCGCCCGGGAAAAAAGCTCAGCGAGGAGAAAAAGTCGTACAACAACTGTCACTCCTCCATACGAATTTACGTCGAGAACGGCATACGCAGGATCAAGGTGTTCCGCATCATGGGCGACAAGTACCGTAACCCGCTCAAAAAGTACGACATGATAAACTCCATAGTCTGCGGGCTGGTCAACCTGCGAATTCTGGCAAAAATGGCGGCGTCAGCCTGACCGACAACATCGTATAACTGCGGAAGTGTACGGATTGAATCTAATTGTTAATTTTTTCTAGGATATCGTACCTGCAACACGATACAATCGTGGTACTTGAACAACTACATCACTTTGTGTTTGATTAATGAGATCGTACCCAAAAAGTAGACACATCTGACCAAATGCCAATCTTGTACTAGTCACTGTTGAATGAACGCCAACAACGTCACCACACCGTGTCACCACACCGTGTCACCACACCGTGTCACCACACCGTGTCACCACACCGTGTCACCACACCGTGTCACCACACCGTGTCACCACACCGTGTCACCACACCGTGTCACCACACCGTGTCACCACACCGTGTCACCACCCATCAATGCAACGTCTCATCCTCATCAGTTCATCACTTTAGAAACAATGCAGTCAGTAGACACGCAAGCTCATTTTACGAACTCACAACAGGGCATCAAAACATGGCATGCCGCACAGTCCACAAGAAATTCACACTCAAGGCGTGGATGTGTAGTATGATTGTGTCTAAAAATCATGAATCCTTCGACAATATCCAAATTTACGGGTGTATAAGATCAATTCAAGGGCTACCATATACACTCTAGGCATGCGTGCACAAGTTATCGGCAGCATGGCCAGAATTGTGCCCAAACACCGTACTAATACACACATCACATGCTACTAGCAAAGTTTAAAATAAATCACAAGTGATTTTTCTTGAGGATGGGAAGGACACCAAAGATAGTGCTTACAGCGGATCGTACGCTAATGTCACCATACAGGGGACTGTCATTAGCAACGTTTTTTGGCTGTGCACCTGCAATTGACCCCCACAGAGACAAGAGCAGTATCTGGTACAAGATACTTGGAAATCAAGTAACGCCCAAGATACTATTTGATTTTATATGCAATTATGCGCCGCACACCAACGGAATTGCAAACTATGCACCCTATGGACTGCGCAAACTAGAGGCAGGCCTGTTGCGTGATGGATTTACCAGGAATGATGTAGTGGTCGCTCATCCGGATCACATAGAAAAATTCATCGGGCCCGATACCCTGGTTGTAGGAACCTACGAGATGGATCCGCTTGGAATGGGGCCGGTTACCATGACGTTCACATATGGAAGGAAGCAGATCTCGTATGACGAATTTTACAATGCTGAACTGCATCGCAGGATCAAGGTTGCCAAGAAAAAGACCGGAAGTAATGCCAAGGTAATATCCGGTGCATCAGGCACATGGCAGTACAATTATGACCCTGAAAAGATAGAAGAGTTTGGCATATACGCCATACTTGAGGGAGAACTTGGCGGGATAGCGCCAGAGATTGATGGGCATGCAGGTAGATTCTTCAACTATCTGATTAATGGTGACTTTGAAAACATGGATCCCTTTAGGAAGAGAAGTGACTTTAAAGTTAACATAAAAGAGTTTGAGAGAAATGGACACAAAATGCACGGGAGGTTTGTCAACTTTTGGGACAGGCCTGACATAGATGAGATCCCCAACATAGTAGAACCTAGCATGCATGGAATGGTAGAGGTAATGCGAGGTTGTGGTAGGGGATGTAAATTCTGCGATGTTACATTGCGATCCCTGCGATACTATCCACCTGAGAAGGTCAAAAAAGAGATCGAGATCAACATAAAGAAGGGAGGTTCAAAATCTGCTTGGATTCACAGTGACGACATATTTGTCTACGGGATGGATCCAAGAACCGCAAAGGGGATGGAACCCAACAGGGAAGCTCTAGAGGAGCTGTTTACTGCTATAATGTCCACAGGAGTCACACATACAAACCCTACACACGGGACGCTGGCAGGTGCAATTGCAGATGAGAGGCTCATCCCAAATCTGTCTAGAATCATCAAGGCTGGCCCTGACAACCTGATCGGCGTACAGGCAGGATTTGAGACAGGAAGCCTGAGGTTGATCAACAAGTATGCAGACAGAAAGCTTGCACCATATGCACCAGAAGAGTGGCACTGGGTGGTCAAGGAAGGTGTCAAGACCCTCAATGACAACTATTGGGTGCCCGCATTCACACTCATCATGGGCTTGGACAATGATGAGACCCCCGAAGACTCGTGGGATACCATACAACTGATCAACGAGTTAGAGTATGAGCAGCCTGATTCCATGTTCACTGCAACGGCCCTGACGTTCGTACCAATAGGACTACTTGAAAAGTCAGACTTTTTCAATATTGGAAGTGAGATGACTCCAGCCCAGCTAGGTGTTCTGTACAAGACATGGCAGCACAACTTCAAGTATGGTATACAAAAGTTCATGACCAAGACAGGCTCAAAAGGACCGCAAAGATACTTTTTCAACGCCATTGCAAGATCGCTTGGAGGTGTGCCACTTGGAGCCATGGAGAGATATGCGCGCAGAAAGAGCAGGGAGCACGAGAAGGTCATAGAAACCGTCAAGGCAAAGTATTGGTAGCGAAAAGATCATCACCGCGTACAATCGTTACAAAAACAAGGATGAAAATATTGTATGATGCACTTTTGGCGCAACACAGCTATATGGTAATGATTGTCCTAGAAATGGGTCACATCAGATAACAAGAACTTCTGGTAACAGATGGACTGTGTGGCCACCACGTAGTACAAGTAGATGAGCAAACTGAAACCAGACAAGGAAGCAAAAGACTAGGCATGAGAATAGTAATGGTATCATGATTGTATTGGTATGATGGTATGTGGTCAGGTCGTGCCTAGAATGATGTGTAATACTATCAAAAGACTCTAGATCCGTACCTGAATCAAAAAATCTTCCCAGACAACCTGACCACATACGTATGATGAATGTAGGTGACATCAGGGAAGATATACTAGTCCACGCTGGTGGCAGACCGGGGGTCATAATGGATCGATATGGTAATGGTAATTCCGAACGTCTTTTCCATCTCCGTACAGATCCGTTGCAGTAGCACTTCTGGGAACGTGCTGCCAGATATGGGGATGCTTAGATCAAGAGAGCTTGAATCGCTGAACCCTGGTGTAAGTCGCACCCCAGTCTTGTAAAATATATCACAGAGTGAGACCACTACAGATATCTTCTTGATGAGCTTGCGGTCAGACTGCTTTAGAATATCATCGTACTTGTTTATCAGCGCAGTGGCACGTTTTTTCTTTTGTGAATAGATCAATGACAATGCCACTATGAGCTGCTGCCTGTGAGTGAGGGTGGTATCATCATCTAGTATGGTGTATAGGACGTTACCCACATCCCGAAATGAGGAGAGGCTGTCAATCTGCAAGAGTGACTCGGCCAGCAGCATCCTCTCCTGATCTGATATGAGGTTCGTTGAGTATAGTAGTGTCACTAGTTTATCAACATGAATGGGGAGTTTCTCAGGTTTGCATGATATGGAGATCAGATCCTGTACGTGTTTCTCGTTAATCTCGTGGCTTGCAAATTGTTTAGGATATTGTTGTGCAAGAGCCAGTGTACCTTCTCGCAAAGCCTGTGCGCCGACGATCACCGAGTTGAACCGAAGTTTTTTCATAAGCTCGTATATGACAAAGGAGCCGGCGGTGATGGTATCTACTCGCCCACTGCCGATCGACTTGATCATCGCAATCTTTTGGGTATTCTTGTGGAATAGTTCAGACGCTATGCCATCCAAAGATTTGAGGGTCAGCTCGTAGTTGTGAACTTTGTTGAGAGGATAGTTCGTCTGCTGCTGGTTGTACTGTGCAAGTGCGCGCAATGTTCCACCCACCCCTACAAGTACCACATCACTAGAGTCTGACAGTCCCAATGACTCCCTAGTGGGAAGGAGATCTTGGATATACAGGCGCATCAAGTGAAGAGACTTTTTTGTAAACTGTGATTTAGGTGAGAATTTTTTGGTGAGTAACAGGGCGCCTAGACGCAGTGAGGTCACCTTGTGTATCTGAAAGTTTGTGGATGAAACGATCTCAATACTGCCACCACCAATGTCAAAAAAGACCACCGAAGGAAGGTTGAGTGAACGCATTGCACCCGCATATGAGTAGAGCGCCTCTTCGCGTTCGGAGAGGATCTTAAAATCAAAGCCTGTCTCCTTGTGAATCCTCTCCATAAAGAAGTCCTGATTTTTTGCATCACGTACGATACTGGTGGCCACTGCGATCTCATAGTTGATCTTCTCAAAGTTGATGATATTCCTAAAGAGTTTGAGCGCATCCACTGTTCGGTTCATGTGAGACTCTTGGATGGCCCCATCCGCCACGCCCTCTGCGAGCTTGATACCATCAGACTCTTGGTGGTAGGGTTTGTACAGATTGTGTAGTGCAATGTTGTAGTTGACCATCTTTATGGAGTTGGAACCAAGATCTATTACGGATGCTTTTTCAGGCCTGGCTTGGTGTGGAATGGAATTGTTTTGTAAATTGTTATCTTGCATCAGGCAAAACGTGTACCAATATTGGTTAAAAGAGTATCCCGATGCATGATATTTGAGCACCGTTGTTGAATGAAGCATCATCAGTTTAAACACATGACTATGGGTATTGTGTCCGTACAAGGCATGCATGGCGTCTTGGCAAATACATAAATTCACTATACCTCAATGTAAGGCATGGCAACTCACGGTTCGCTTACCAAAGCAGGAAAGGTAAGAGGTCAGACCCCAAAGATAGAGGGGCGCAAGATCGTAGGCACAAACTCTAGCCTACGAAACAAGAACAACTTTAGAAAACGGTTTGTGTTGGGAAGATTCCCAGGTCAAAACAAGCCTGGTCAAAGAAGACGACGACGCTGATATCAAAACAGCGCTAGATTGTTGTTCATAAGGGGATTTTTTGATATTATGTGGGGCGGTACGCCAAGTGCGTTCTAGGCATTACTATGGATAATAGTATCATATTTCCTTTCCATGCATCAAGAACGCCCTCATTGATGGTCGCACCAAATCATCCACAGGTATAATCATATCGTGTAATTGTGGACTAGTGCGTGTCGGTACCTTTCCATGCATCAAGAACGCCCTCATTGATGGTCGCACCAAATCATCCACAGGTATAATCATATCGTGTAATTGTGGACTAGTGCGTGTCGGTACCTTTCCATGCATCAAGAACGCCCTCATTGATGGTCGCACCAAATCATCCACAGGTATAATCATATCGTGTAATTGTGGACTAGTGCGTGTCGGTACCTTTCATCCATGCCTCCACCACAATCAGTTCCTCAAAGAACAGTTTTTTTCTTGCAATGATTCTAGTTGCCAATCCTTTGCGCCCAACAGCATCAAATAGTGACCCACAATCTGAAAGTGATGATGTCACAAAGACAATTCTTCCACAGTTGCTCAAGCACGGGATAATAGAATGTATTATCCCGAGTGGTACGGGAATGCCTCCGGGGCCACCATCGGTTGCGACATCAGATATTGTGTCGGTGGCCAGATAAGGCATATTGCATACGACCAAATCAAACGCTCTCTTTCGCAAGGCATCGGCGCCATTGCAGCATACAAGATTGTCTGTCTTGTATGTTTGATCCCGCAGTATTGCATGGTCAATGTCGGTGCCAACCACGTTGCAAAAGCCTTCTGCCAGCTGCTTTGTCAGGTATCCAGAACCACTCCCCACATCCAACGCTGTGCCACCAGTCATATCCTTAATTGCGTCGGCCATCAGAAACGTATCCTCGGACGGAGGATACTCATATGGAGGGGGGTCGTCACCCTGCAAGGATTCTGTCCGCAATACGGATTATCTCCCCCCCAGTGAGGTCATCTATCCTCTTGTACATGATTGCGGAATCGTCTAGTATGACGTCATCATCATGATCATGATCATGGTCATGGTTATGATCATGGTTATGATCATGGTTATGATCATGGTTGTTTGTACCTCTACCATCATCTCCCTTGCCATTCCACCACGCATTCTCCCCAAACTGTTTCAGAATGTTCTTGACGGTCTTTTTCCTGTACGAAAAGATCCTGTTGATCGTGTGTATCTGCCATATGTCAAGCGTATTCTTTTTTGTTATACTCAGGATTACAGAGTCTACGCTTGGCGGGGGGTCAAAGTTGTGTCTTGGTACATTAGAGATCATGCGCGTGTCAAAGCAATGTCCCGCAATAATACTTATGGCCCTCCTTCTTTTTGCATGGCCCACTCTGCAATCTTCGCCTGATTCCTTTACAGAATTTGATGTACCATTGCTGCCGGCAGTAGAGCACAATGATGATGATGATGGTGATGGTGATGAACCTGCCATCAACTTGTCAGCAAATTCTTTTTGAACTACAATTACCCCATGTGAGAACTCGGTACGCGCAAGCCATTCGACTGCACTTCTGCTTTGTGAGTAGGGCAGACACGACACAAAGATTGAGAATTTGTCATTGGTGTGAAACCCGTCTCCGGTTCTCAGCACAAGGTTGTCCATTCCCTTCAATGCAGCACCTACCTTGTCCGCAAGATGTCTGTCGGCCTCCACCGAGATCACCTTCCCAGCATGGCGACACAGGATTCCTGTCAAGGCTCCCAGTCCTGTTCCAACCTCAAGTATAGTATCACTTTTGGTGATGCGCGCAGTAGAGACGATCAACTCTGCAATTTGAGATGATGTGAGAAAGTGTTGTCCCATTCTTTTTCGTCTTCTTTGCTGTCCCTGAGCCGTCGTCTTTGCAACAGATTTTGACGTTGTTGTTGCAGCCACCACAGATCTATCTCTTGACAAAGACGTTCATTCTGCTCTTGCCAGTAATCTCGTCGACCACCCGTTCTGCTATCTGTGTAATTGGGTCTGTAAGGCCTACCCTCTCACATAGATCCGCATAGCTTTCAAACATTTTCTTTTCTCGTTCTTCTAGTATGATCTTCATGTAGGTCTTTCCTATCCTAGGAATCAGTTCAAGTGCATGGACCCGCCTGCTCAGAGGCCCTGCATTGTTGATGTATTTTATGAATTTTGACTCAGTTACAATGACAATATTCTCTACGGCTTGGGGTAGGTTCATCTTGGCAGATTCTGAGATTTTGTCATATCTTGTTTTGCCCAAGACGGACAGGATTTTGATTCTACCTTCCTTTCCTATGTAGATTCTCTCACACATGTCAAATATCGTGTTGGATGCACCAAGTATCTCCAAAAGTGTCAGATGATTCTCACCAATGGCCGTAATAATGGTGCCGCTCCTCCCCCTGATAACAGATGACTTGCCTCCAATGTTGATGTCCAGTATGTGCGCATACTCTTCATATCTTCGAGATGATGGAGGTGATCTGCGTGACGAGTATGATGCAGATGGCCCTGATGTGTGTGGAGAGACAGATGGATGAAGAGAAGATGGTGAGGGGGACGGTGGTTGTGAGATGGGCTGATGGTCAAAAGAGGATGATAATTGTAATGATGAAGGAGGTGGAGAATAGCAAGATGGGGCGGCATAAAACGACGACGTTGTGGCAAATGGTCGCAACTGGACTTGTGAAGATAACATGAATGGATGTTGGAACTGTACCTTGTGCAAAAGCTATACTACCTAAAATCTGCTTATGATTTCTCCTTGATTATATTGAGAATCTTTTGCAGAGTTTCAGCAAGGATAAGTTTCTTCCAGCCGAATGTAAAGGAGCGAAGCTCGGCCATGCTGGTGGGCCTGATATTGACGATCTCAACTGCTTCATCTTCTGTCAGTCCGCATTCCTTGATGAGTTTCAGCCTCATCTCCTTGGCAGCCTTTGGCTCGATCGTCACAAATTTTGATACATAGTCATATGTCCAGCGCTGGATTTGATCCATATCCTCGGGATCAGTTTTGCCCAGAATTTCACCAACCTCAGAGAGCGAGATTGCTTGTTTTTTTTGTATCTCTTCCATATCTTATACACCGAACGGTTTTATGTGATCCAGTCTAGTGATTAAGGTTTTCGTTTTCTTCCCCAGCCGTACGTTCATGGTTATAGCACGCCTGCCTACCTCGGTAATTACGCCCACTTTGCCATGATATCTTCTGTGTGGAAGACCCTTGTGTTGTCTGGGATCAATAATGACTAACGCCTGCTGGCCTTGTTTGTACTCGCGTAGCAGGAAGGAGACTCCTCTAGGTGATTTTTTTCTCATGACTGATCTTGACTTGTGTCTGAATCCGTGCGAGCGGCCGTGGGAACGCTTTGTTGCCATATTGTATGAGACGCCTTCAGCCCTATTTTAAGACTTAGAAATCACATGCATAATTATGTCAAGGCTGCCCCTATTCATTCGTCCCTTATCCACTTACACAGCATATCTCAATGATGGTCATCACAAACCACCAAACCTGTATTTGTCCAACTGATTCTTCTAGCGCCCTCTTGTTATGTTCTGCACATATACAAGACAGTCAAGTCATACATATGATAGTAGGATCAACATAGAAAGAAAGAAAAAATAAAAAAAGAGAATGGTAATAGTGCCTATTCTTCTATCGGATCCAAGTCGTCAAGATCAGTGTCGTTGTAGTCAATCAGTGGTTCTTCGGGAATTGCAGCGTCATCAGCAACAGAGTCTTTGGACTTTTTTGTTTTCGCAGCATTAGAAGTGGTTGAGGCATCGTCTTTAACAGCTGCAGCGTCATCAGCAACAGAGTCTTTGGACTTTTTTGTTTTCGCAGCATTAGAAGTGGTTGAGGCATCGTCTTTAACAGCTGCAGCCTTTGCCTTTTTTTCTGCAGCCTTTTGGGCTGCAATCTCTTTGGCTTCCTTTTCAGCAGCCTCAAGATCTAGAACACCTGAACGACCCAAGGCAAACACTGCCTCCTCTTCAGGATGGTGGGGACTGTCTATCATTCTGGCAATACGCTTTTTGCCAGTCTTTTTGAAATAGACTCTGTAGGTGCTAGTGTGCGCAACTACATTTCCACCAATTGGGCGCGTTGCATCTCCAAAGAATACATCAGGCGATGCCATGACTTGGTTGGTCGCAATGGCAGCACAATTGTATGTCTCTGCAATCCTTGACAGCAAATGTACAAAATGATTAAGTTTTTGTTGTCTGTTTGAGAGCGTTCCGCGTCCAAGATACTCGGAGCGGAATAGGCCGACTGCAGAGTCTGCAACAATCAGCTTGATGTTGTTCTCTTCGATTACAGTACCAGACTCTTCAAGAATCAGTGTCTGATGTGCACTGTTGTATGCTCTGGCGACAATGATATTGTCCAAAGCCTTTTCTGGATCCATCCTGTTTGCTTGGGCAATGGTTACAATCCTTTCAGGTCTAAAGGTGTTTTCGGTATCAATGTACAATACACCACCATCAAGACCGCCTTCATCCTTGCTCTTTTGCACCATGACGGACATTGTATGCGCAAATTGTGTTTTGCCGCAACCAAATTCTCCATAGACTTCAGTTAGAGCCTGCGTCTCTACGCCGCCATCAAATAGTCCATCAAGAGCTTCTGTACCAGTAGTGATTTTGCCAATACATTGTCTGTGTTTGTAGATCTCACTTGCGCTGACAAAGTCCTTGGCAATAAGCCCGCCATCAACTAAATGTTGACGGGCTTTGTTGACAATCTTTTCAGCCGTGTCCTTGTCCATTCCCGTGATCTCGGCAACCTCTACAGGTCCTCTGACTATGAGGTCCATGACGTTATGAACGCCGGAATCCGACAATTTTTTAGTAGTTACAGGGCCTACACCCTCCAAACTACTTAATCGTAGATCTTCTACCATAATGTATGGTACGGTACGGTACCTTATAAATGTGTATGATAGTGCTCATCCATGAGTAGATTCAATCAGAAAACATGTAAAATATCATAAATCATATCCAAATATTTCAAAACAAGAATGCCATTTGGGGATGTAAAAAGTCATAATCTGAATAAGCAACATAGACGCATTCAGATGGAGCACGAATCACATCTTTGGTAACACATCGACTTTCTGAAGTTAGTTTTACCTAGAAAACAGAAAAGCTTAAAGATCACGGAACATGTTGACATGCATGATTCCTCATTTTGATATTCCGGGCATAGACTGGTCCAATCCACACGTTCTACAAGTCTTTGAGTTTTTCAGTGAAAAATATGAATTGAAAAACAAACAGAATGTAGAACTGAACAAACAGAATGTAGAACTGAATAAACTGGTTGTAGAACTGAAAGATGAGAATAAGGAGCTGAAAGAACGAATTCTGCAAATAGAGGGAAAAGTCACACAAATACAGGAAACAAAATCTGACAGTAACAAGAAGAATGTGCGGAGCTACAACGCCCGTAATTTCAAGGATTACCCAAGGACAAAAAGAGCATCAACATACAAAACATACGTCCCATATGAGAACGAATGCGCCACCAGTAATACTGTCACCGTTTCAAAGATTGCAGATCTGAAATTCTGTCCCGTACACGGCACGCCTCTCTCAGAATACTCCAATAGTTATTCCAGAACAACAGAAGATGTTATGCTCAATGGTGTCTGGCAGAAAACCAATTGGGACACATTCAGGCGTTACTGCACAAAATGCCGCAAACAGCACTCTGCTGCAATAGACAATGTCTTACCACATGAGCATTTTGGAATCAACATAATGGCACAGATTTACATGCTGCGCAGCGTAGTGTCCTCATTTGAGACCATCCAAAAGATAATACTCATGATGTATGACAGGTTCATTCACATATCCACCATTGAAGGCCTGTACAATTCCGTATCTGACAAGTGCAGGCCGCTATACGACGATATTCTATCCAACATAAAACACAACAAATCAATACGCGGAGATCATACGGGCTGGTTTCTCAACGGCCAACAATACTACACCATGGTGCTTGCATCAAAGGACACAATACTATACCATCTGGCACCGACCAAGGCAAGAATGACAATCGAGGCCATATTGCAAGACTATGACGGCATAACGATTTCGGATTCAGATTCCTCTTGGAATAGTGTGGGGGAGTTATGGCAAAAGTGCCTGCTCCATTATTTGCGTGACATGCACCGCACGCTTGATGAAAATAACAGTGATGAATTCAAGATATTCTATATGGAGCTGCGACGAATCCTCAAGAGGGCAATCAAACTCGGCAAGAAATACAAGGACAGTATAGTGCCTGAAAAACTAATACAAAGACTGGAAAAAAGACTATTCCGTTTGACAAACAGCACATACTCTGATCCAGACTGCAAGAGATATGTCAAGCGGCTCAAGAGGGAGGGCAGTCACCTGCTTACATTTCTAAGACACGACATAGAATACCACAACAACACCAGTGAGAGGGCACTGCGCCTGTTTGCAGTGATGCGCAAGATGCTCTATGGGAGTCGTTCGGAGCGCGGACTGGAAACCACCGAGACCATGGCAACAATATATGCCACATGCCAGCTGCGGCGCGTAAATCCGTATCACTTTATCATAGACTATCTCAACGGCAGAATTAACTCAATTCCAAAGGCAGACCGTCCACAATGTGTGATTAATGATTCAGACAAGCCAAACTCCAACCCAGACTGTATTACAGTCACGGCCTAGATGCAACTAGCGTTCAAAAATTAGTCATTATCTTACATATTAAATTCTGTTACGTTAATTCTCACCGCATGTTTGTTTTTTGCCACACTGTCATGATCATTTTGTCCCATAATCCGGCTGTCAAAATCAGCTTCATAACATCGATCGAATATCTTAAGGTTAAATTTGAAACTGTCTGTGTTCATCTGTGTTATGCACTCGTTCTCATACAAGTTTCTCGATAAAACTAGCTTCAGAAACTCGATGTGTTACCATCTTTGATGAAATCATATCAGGATGAATCCATGACACTCCTATCGGCAATCATGAAAGAATCCTAGACGCGTATTGAATAGTAGACCATCTGATTATACCATCACATTATTTACACATTTCAAGTGGTATTTTCAAGGCTTGCACGGCCAATGTACGTGAAATGAATTATGTACATCTCATCATCATCATCATCATCATCATCATCACAAGGCACAAGCAAGACTGATTTTTCCAATCATGGATTGGGCACGCACAATCATGGTAAGCAAGATGTGTGTAATTGCAAATCATTGCAAAGGATGTCCTTCAATGATCCGCTGGACGGTCATCCAGCTCTTGCGCACAAAGCTGGGCATTTGTGAGTTTTCCTTGTAGTATTTGGTAACAAAATCTACGGTTGTGGTGTCCGAAGGATACCCGCTTCCCAGTTCATAATCCTTCCTCAGTTTCTTGATTACCCTGTCGCGGGTCACCTTGGCCAGAATGGATGCCGCAGAAACCACCACAAACCTGTCATCTGCATGGTGATACGACCGTACCCTGCCATGTCCATTGCCTGCCATTTCAGATATTGTACATCCGAATCTGCGCGGGTTGACGTCACACGAATCCACGTATGATGTATCAGGGCTAAGTTTTGATATCACCCTGGCCATGTGCTTGGCCTCCAATATGTTGAGTCCATGTCTCCTAACGCTGGCATCTATGGATCTTGAATGAATCTTTGATATGTAATAGTCATCCACCACATCAATAATCATGTCATAGAGGTGCTCACGCATTGTAGGAGAGAGCTTCTTGGAGTCTTTCACGCCCAACAAAGTGAGTTTTCTCAGCCTCCGCCTTTCCAAACGGACTCCTGCCACAACCAGTGGCCCTAACATAGATCCACGTCCAGCATCATCTATTCCACATATCTGCATTGACTGACATATCGTGCAGGCATATTAAACCGTAATCAGTACAGATGAGAGGTATTAGTTGAAAGTCCCACACGAACTCTCGCCACTCCTTGAGGAGATCATTGAGGGCAAGACAAGATTACTGGTTCCAAAAGCAGCCATGACGGACAGTGTCCCCCCAAAAAAACCTGCATTCTTCAATCCCAAGGCCAAGATGAATAGGGACCTTTCCATGGTGGCATATGCTGCATTCCTAAAAGAGTTCAAGGGGCCTGCCATGATGCTAGAGGCGCTTGCAGGAACAGGCGCAAGGGCAGTAAGGACGGCAAATGAGGTTGGGATGGACGATGTGGTGGTTAATGACATTAATCCATCTGCGCTGGTCATCGCTGAATGCTCTGCAGACCTTAACAAACTAGACAACATCAGGACATCCGAACAAGAAGCATGCAGATTCTTGGTCAATCATTCCAAGAGAGGTGAGAGGGGAGCTATAATTGATATTGATCCGTTTGGCTCGCCGGCACCGTTCTTTGACTGCGGGATCAGGGCCACCATGCATGGTGGAATGATCTCAGTGACGGCGACAGACCTACAGGTACTCAATGGGATCTTCCAGCAAGCATGTATGAGAAGGTACGGCGGCGGCGCTATACGCAAGACACAGTTTGGTAATGAGACCGCGATCAGATTAATGCTGGGGTGTCTAAGGACAGTCACAGGAAGGCTGGGAGTTAGTATGGTGCCACTGTTTGTGGAGAGTGACATGCACTACTATAGAGCATATGTAAAGGTACAAGTCAAGACAGACAGTAATGAAGGAGAAGAACAAGTGGGGGCTGATGGTCACTATGGGGACAATCTCGGGCGCATATTGTACTGCATGAACTGTGGACATCGTGAGATGGTACATGGAATAAACACCATAATAGTGCATTCGGATATATCTAGTAACGCGGCTCTAGCAGCAGGAAAGGCAAAGTGCCGGTTATGCACAAAGCCTGCATCCCTAGGAGGCCCTCTGTGGACTGGAAGGATATTTGATGAAAAGTTTGTCAAAGAAATGCTTGCACAGGTTGGGCAATTAGAGGTGGACAAGGCTTGCAGCAGGATCATCGAGAGATCTCTTGCAGAATCCCTGATGCCCGGCACATACTTTACGCTAGACGAGATTGCGGCAAGGGCAAGAGTATCCCCTCCAAGACTGGACATGGCCATAGTGGCCCTACAGGAAGATGGTTTTGTTGCCAGCCCTACGTCACTTGAACCCACTGGATTCAGGACAAGTGCCAAGATTGATGAGGTAATCAGAGTATTCCAGGCTATCAGATGAACCCCATGCAGACATAATACAGTTCACTGCTCTGCTTGCGGCTTGCCTTAGGTTTGGTAAGACGGATTCTCGCAAACTTTTTGCTGACATAGTCGCGGAATTCCATGGAGTATTGACCATCAAATACCTTAAAGACTGCATTGCCCTTGCGCGCCAAGACTATGTCCATTATCTTGGCGCATGAATAGTTTAGTGAGATCTGTCTAGCGTGATCGACTGACCAGTTGCCGCTGATCTGTGGTGAAATGTCACAGATTACAGCATTGACCCTGCTACCAAAATATGACATTATCTCGGATACGGTACCCCTTTCATCTTCAATGTCTGCTCGTATGATCCTAGCCCCAGAAACCTCTTCCACATATGACAAGTCAACGCCCATCACCTTCCCCTGATTGCCCGCAAGCCGGACCGCCATCTGTGTCCAACCACCGGGCGCGCATCCGAGATCCAACACACTGAATCCAGGACCTATTATCCTGTAGGAGCGGTTTAGTTCCTTGAGTTTGTAAGCAGCCCTGCTTCTAAACCCCTGTTCGTGTGCAAGTCGCCTATAGTGATCCTTGCGTGCATCAATCAGTTTCATTTGGACTTCGCTGAGGGACGTCGCTTCATATCTGCAATCACCCAGTCCTCTATGAACTGGCATGTTCTAGGACTGATCTCGCCATCAAGTGAGCATTTTGCTTCTACAGGACAGACAAGGCACGGGGCATTCTCAATGGAGACGGTGCTGATGGGTGTCTTTTTGAGAATCAACCGGTAGATCCAGCGCTTGTTCTCCAGCAGCTTTTCACGTATGATGGTTCCCATTCGTTCAAGTTTTAATGTGAGGCGAGATCCATCGCGGGCGTTGATCTTTAGCTTTTTCCACAACTCACTTTGCATCATCCCTTCTGACTCGCGTTCTGCCAATATGTTGTAAACTTTGTTTGTGAGCTTTTCCATGTCGACCTTTTCAATCTGAAAGTTTTCAATCTCTGCCTCGGAGAGCTGTTCCTCAAGCTCGTCCTCTAGCGTTCTCTCGGACTTTAATTTGGCCTCTGCAATCTCTTTCTTGGTTAATTTTTTGGGCTTTGCCTTGGGTGCTGGCTTTTTGTCCTGGGTGGGTTTGTCTTGCTTTTTATCAGACTTTTTAGATGCGGGCTTTTTGGGTTTTGTCTTGGGTGCTGGCTTTTTAGTGGGAGTGGGTTTTTTCTCTGATTTTTTCGTAGAGGGTTTTTTGGACTTTGTCTTGGGTGCTGGCTTTTTAGTGGGAGTGGGTTTTTTCTCTGATTTTTTCGTAGAGGGTTTTTTGGACTTTGTCTTGGGTGCTGGCTTTTTAGTGGGAGTGGGTGTGTCTTGCTTTTTATCAGACTTTGTAGACTTTGTCTTGGGTGTCACCTTTTTGGATGGAATAGGGGATTGACGTGTCTTTGTTTTTGTATTTTTTCTTGAAGGTGATGTGCTAGCCGCAGTGATGGCAGCAGGAGGTACAGATGCCACCGTATTGCTCATGGCAGTATCAGAAACAATTGCAGGTTCTGGCGTTTGGTCCGTACGGGCAATCCTAGTCTCTTCGCCTGTCCCTTTTTGAACGTGGCCTTGCATGCCTTGATCTGGACTGAGAGTTGTGGTTGTGGCATATATGGGATAGCCGGCAGGCGAATTAGTGTAAGCGCTACCTTCATCTCTCCTTGTAATCAAATCCCTTCACTTAATCCTCGTTAACCCTGTTCATCACAATCATGCCTATTTAACAGTAAACGTCCCCCTTACAGAGAGGTCGTGAATATCCTCAGAGATCAATTCAGCCACCACATCATAAGAACCCGGAGATTCTACAACCTCTGCGAATATCAATCCGCCTGTGGGAAGCATTGTGCGGCTGCTGCCACCCGCCTCAAGGCACTGGTCAAAGAACCCATCTTGCACTACGACATCACTGGTGCCGCTGCGATAAATTGTGATATAGAGATCTGCACATACAGAAGCTGTAGAGTCAGAAGAAGATGCAATTCCAGCATTGACCATGATACGGATCTCCACCGGTTCGGACATGGAGTACTGGTTTGATAATCCAACGATCTGGATCTGGGGGCCTGCACCATGCAATTGCGATCCATCAAGAGTCAGTATTGGTACCATGTCAAGTTGTCTACCGGGTTTGGACAGCACATCTGCCATTACTGCTGAAGCAAGCATAACTGACAGGATTACAGGCAGTACGAATACGATAAATACCATCTTCGTTACCATCTTGCTTGAAGTGTCGCTATGCCATATATCTATTTAGCATGACAAGGCTGTGTCCTACAGGCATATGCCCCCACATGCCAAATCCGCCCGCTGTCCCACACAAGATTGTCTATATAATTTGACATGGAACGTTGATTTTTTTTTTGGTATGCGCGTCATTAGATGAAATATCCAACATACATCAATGACAGATACCAAAAAAAGGGACCAATGATCATTTGACCGGGGCCAGGGATCTGCCTGGCCAGATTCTGGCCATAGTGGTAAGGATCGTCAATGGGATGGACGAACCGTACATCCTCAATCCGGGGATGGGTGACAAGAAGTGGTACCCGCCCAGAACCATGGCCATAGTATACATCATGCTAGAGGCCGAGCGCAGGACGTACCGCAAGATGGCAGGATGCCTACACGCAGGCCGGGAGGCGGCGCGCAAGATGGGGTAGTTGTTGACAGGCAACATACCCTCCAAGAGCATGATATGCAGCTCGTATTGACTGATCCCAGTCCTACCTCAGGGAAGTGCATTGCACGCGTCACCGAGGGGCAGCAGGGTGTGGGTTCTGTTGCCTGTAACCGCACGGGTTACTCTGAGAGCAGGTTTGAAAAAGTGGATGAATTTCAGGACCGACAGGGTCAGCAACAGGCACGGCTGGATCAAGATGATGCACGCCATCATCGACGTGGGAACCAATCGTACCGGTGTACCTGGTGACTGCAAGCCGCACGGCCGATATAAAGTGACTATGGCAAGCTGGAGGACCTGCTATACTGTCCGTGTAGCATGAAGGGAAGAGGCCTGCTTAGACACAGCGTACCTGTCGCGGGACGCGTGCAACAGGCAGGCAGGCGGGCTGGGATGGGCATGATGCCGTTGATCAAGCCCAAGTCCAACACCGTACACAACGCCAACGGCAGCCAGGCATGGCGCAAGATGGTGGATATGTACCACGACTACCTGCCCGCATTCAAGGCTAGGTACCACCAGCACAGCGTCATAGAAGCGGTGTTTGGGCCATCAAGAAGATGTACGGCGTCCATGTCAAGTGTCACAGACCCGACAACCAACGACGCGAGATCCCCCCCATGCGCATAATCTGCTACAACATAGAGCTGATCGCACGGTCGCATGTGGAAAGTGGCAAGCTCACACACCAGTCACTTGAGGCCATTACAGCATAACGGCGCACCGAAACTGATTGATGTCATCATGGTGCGTTGACAACAGAACATGCACACGATGTCTCCGTCACAAGAGAATTTGGCGCTTTTGGTGGGGCTGTTTCCGGATGTGGGTATGAAATACGACACGCAAGATGCATGCAGAATCTTCCAGAACCACATCGTATCGGTAGCGGCATATACCTGTAGGGCACACCCCTACGTTACGAACAAGTTAAATCGTAGCCTGCCAAATACAGCTAAATGCGACTCAGGAAGTTCAGAGTCAGGGCATATCGTTGCATACATGATTCCGGAGAAATTACTGTTGGGGATCTAGCTGCGTTTGTTGGTAGAAACGAGAGCGGTAAGACCACCATACTCCAAGCCCTCACACTGTTGAACAAGGACGAGGTGGTGTCAGAACTTGATCTCTGTGACGAGATGAATGACGAGCTCAAGGACGAAGTAAAGCTGGTCGAGGGAGAGTTTGAGTTAAACCAGCATGAGAGAGACGTCATAGCAGAAAAGTTTCCAGGACTACCTGAGATAAAGAGGATTAATCTGAGCAGGACCAACAGGGAAAACGAGGTAAAGTACGAATTTGACGACCTGACAGATTTTGAAACTAAAAATGACACAGACGCCGACCACATGATCAACTCGTGGGAGAACTTTTCAAGACAGATCATGGGATTTCTTGATACCATCCCCAACCATCTCAGGATACAAGTGGATGCATCATTCTTTGAGGGAGAGGTGCCCAGAAGCCAGGAGATGTTTGAGAGGGAGATGGCGGAGTTTAGCAACCAGTTCCATGTCATAGCAACGCAGGAACCCAAGGTAATAGAAGAGTGGGAAAAGATCTACGCGGACAAGGAGAACCAGTTCTCAAACCTTTTGAGTGGAGAGAGTCAAGAGATGGCGCTGCACAACTTTATCAAAAGTGACATGCACCCCAGGTTTGTCTACTTTTCAGACTATAAGAAGATCTATGGCAACATAAATCTTAACGAGTACATCAGAGAGGAAAAGGAGGATAGAACAGGCGCCATAGAGTATATCGAAGAGTTTGACAAGGCCGAGACTGTAAGGAACCTGTTTTATCTAGCAGAACTCAACATGATAGAGCTTGACAGGGCCAAGGATAGTCCGTCAAAGTGCATAAAGATACTCAATGCAGCAAGCAACAGACTGACTTCCAAACTCAACCCCGCGTGGAAGGGCGATCCCATACATGTGGATCTTAGGTATAGCCCTGGCAACATCATGAGTGTGATAATATCTGATGTGCATAGGGACGGCACCATAACAAACACGGGGCTGCTCAACAGAAGGGCAGAGGGGTTCAAGTGGACGTTTTCATTTATTGTAAACTTTGCAGCAGAGACACACAGAGCGGAGCTCAAGGAGGCTATACTGCTCCTAGACGAACCTGCTAGAAACCTCCATCCCACACAGCAGACGGGTATATCAGACCTGCTCAAGAACTTGACAGGTTCAAACCAAGTACTATACGCGACGCATTCGCCATTCATGATCTTTGACTATACCCCTGGAAACTTGTTGGTGGTAGAACTGGACAGGCGCAGGCACCTGAGCAGAATATTCTACGACTATTGGAATGCCGATGACAAGACGCTGACGCCTATCCTGTATGGGCTCTCAAAGGGACAAGTAGAATCAATAGTGGACAGGGAGATAGGAACCAACTCTAGGCCAGTGATTATAGTGGAGACGATGTCGGACTTTATGTACCTCAATGCATTTGACAAGTTCCTCCAAGATCCCAACATATCAATGAATCCACTCAACATCATAGCGGCATACAGCAAAAACTCTGTGATGCCACTGGCCATATTCTACAGGAATCATGGGTACAAGACGTTTGTGCTGCTTGACGATACCGAAGAGTCCAAACAGATATCAGCGCAGCTCGTGGCAAATGAGTTCTCACCCATCCAGACGATCTTTTTTGAGTTGGATGGCAAAAAACTAAACTCCATAGAAGACTATATCAGCGCAGAGGATTATCTACATCCGGTAAACCAGACATACGAGATAAAGCTGAGGCGGGAAGGGTTTACAAACATCATGCCGGACGAGCTTGTCTCAAAGGAGGGCAGGGGCATCTTAGACAAGCTTGAAAAGATATGGCAAGAGCATGTCGATGATGACTGGGAAAAGTTTGACAATATGGAGATTACCAGATACATATGTGAAAAGATCACCTTGGGCCAGACAGAGTTTCTCTCAGACAAGACCAAGGACCAATTCAGATCACTGTACAGGCTGATAGCAGAGAGAATAAGGCAGTACCAGAACGCGGTAGGTAAGCTTGACTTGGACAAGTTCAAGCGGGCCAAGGACGATGATGGTATGTGAATGATTGTGCAAGTGCAATCCAACAGGCTCATTGCATGTCATCATCATCACCATCACCACCATCACCACCATCATACCATCACCAATACACCAAGGCACGATTTTGTCACTTGATGGATTTCATCAACGTCATAGTGTTGCTTTTGGGGATGAATATTCATAATGACTGGTAGTTGAGTGTAGGCATATTGTTAATGGTATGATTTATGATGGATGTATGCATAGTTGGGCCAAGTACAGATATGCCAGGCTACATCCTGCCGCAATCAAGTACGTTACACACAGACGATTTAAGGTTTAAGTGAGAGTCGGCACATCAGAGGGCATGATCAAATCCTCCATGAGAGGAGTTCTTCAAGGAACAGCCCTGATGATTTTTCTACTTGGTAGCATCATGGTACTTTCAACAAACGTGACGCAGGATGCGTATGCGGCAGATGTCAGTGTCAGCAGCACTGCATTGGAAGGCACCACCATCATAAAGATGGTGGACGGCTCGGCAACAGGCAACGGTATCACAGCGTTTAGTATTGTGCCAGAGACCGGAGGAGCAACAGAAGAGGTCTTGATAAAGTCCTTCAAAACAGAGAGGGGATGGATAGGTAAAAAAGATGTGCAGAGTGGCAGTCTGATATTTATCTCGTCATCGGTGGTAAATCCTGGGGAACAGGTAACATTTGGGATAAAGACCGACAAGGACCTGCCTACATTCAGATGGGCAACCTATGATAGCAACAGTGTGCTGACAGACGAGGGCCGGGTTGTATCCGAAATTATAAGAACCAAGAATGATGGTGGGAATAATAACAGTACCAACAATGGAGGACAGAATGACGTCCAGACACCCACTATACCTGTAATTGACCCGCCGGGCATCACCACGGAATCGGTGTTTAGGACCGTACCCGAAAAACCCAGCATTGGTTCACCTATCAGGGTGACCGGCGACAAGTTTGGTTCATCACAATCATTTGAATTTCTAATAAACTCCAGAACATTAGGGGATTTTGTAACTGATGACAACGGCCACTTTATAACTACCATGTGGATTCCCGATGACCAGAGAGCCGAGAGAGTAGACTTTGTGGTCAGGGATTCAAAAGACAACACAAAGACGATAAGCATAAGGATAGTCAACAATACGGGCGCAATACTAGACGAGTCGGTCGAGATCAGCATAAGGGGCATACCAAACACCGTCCACCGGGGCAACACCCTAGACATCTCTGGTACTGCAGATCCCAACAGCACGGTCATCATAAGGATAACCAATGCTCAGGGAGAGAAGGTCATCTCTAGAACGGTTGATGTGGATAGTAGGGGCAACTGGAGTATTGAAGAGAGCATCATAATACCTGCAGACATGCCATTTGGGGAATATACCTCCACTGTCTCCGACGGCAGGGAAGAGATAATTAGGATGTTCAGCATAGAGTCCGACAAGGTAATCAAGATAGAGCCGGCCAGCCTAAAATATGATCTGGGTGAGATCGTGGTGTTTAACGGCACCGGCTTGCCAAACAAGTCGATAGAGATGGTGTTGGAGGACCCACTCGGACAAGAGATCTCTTCGACAATACTCCAAGTAAATGGTTCCGGCATCGTAAAGTTTGAGTTTCCCACTTCACAAACCACAAAGAAGGGAACATACACGTTGATTGTGACCCAAGACCCTCACAAAGAATTTGTATTTGTGGGGATTGGTGAGAAGCACAATATCCCGGTGGACTTGGAGTTTGACAAGCTCAACTACAAGCGCAGTGAGACCGCCATAATCTTAATGTCTGGAGAGGCATCTGCAGTGGTAAACCTGAGGATCATCAACCCTGCAGGCGACAACGAGGTTGGGAAACCCATGAATATGACACTTGGGCCAGATGGAAGGGGCACGTACAAGCTGAGTATGGCTGAGTTTGCTCCCGGTGGCTACACAGCAGTGATCAGCATAGGCAACACACAGAGTGTGGAAAGATTTGGAGTAGACCTGCAGACAGGATCCGAGATTGAAATCAATACAACCAAGGACAGCTATTACCGCGGCGATTCCATACTGATTCTAGGCACTACAGAGAAGAATGTCCTGCTCAATATGACCATGGCAGATCAGAACGGCACTATTATCAAGAGCAAAGAGATATTCTCCGACAACAAGGGAAAGATCTCCGAGAAATCCTTTAGAATTCCAGCACAAGCAACTGCCGGAATGTGGGAGATTAGAGCCAAGACAGGGGCCGTCTATGATGTCAAGAAGATAGAGGTGATCACCGTCATGCAGGACGAGATAATGGTTACGATAAGTGAGAGTGGGAGTCTGCATGGAACCGAGATCATCAGCATACAGGCCGTAGGAGTGAGGCAGACGGTGACCATCGACATCACAGCAGAGGATGGAACCATTATTGACAAGCTAAAGGCTATAGCATCGGATCACAATGTGATTGCCATACCATGGAAGATTCCTGACGAGATCGAGCCGGGTACATACATAGTGAGAGTTGCCGACCCGTTCAGATCAGTAGAGAGTACGTTTGAGGTGGAATAGTATAGAATTTCCCATGGCCGTGTACAAATAGCCTAGGCCTGTGGGGAACTACGTGCACATAGGCAATGGCGATCTACACGTGTTACAATATGCACAACATTACAGGGATCGGGCAGGTGCCGCATGGGCGAATCTATGTGTGGTTACTAGATCGTTTATGGTTGGATGATCTTTCAGTACAGCCATCGACACTTGTGGGCGCGGCACCAATGATTCATGCCCATAGGATCGAAGTTAAAACAATTTTATGCAAGATGATATGAGGAATCATATAATGAATCTGAGGGACAAGATAAAAGAGTATCCAAATTTTCCCAAAAAAGGTGTGTTGTTTAGGGATTTTGGTCCCATGCTCAGGGATCCGTCAGCATTGTCTGCCATGACGGACGAGTTTGTAAGGCACTTCCACCCAAATAATATAGATCTATTTGCAGGAATTGAGGCCAGAGGGTTTGTATCCGCATCACTGCTGGCTGCTAGGTACAACAAGGGGATGATAATGATACGAAAAGCTGGAAAGCTGCCAGGAGAGACCACAAAGTCATCATACACCATAGAGTATGGTAAGGATACCATTGAGATCCAGAAGGATGCCATAAAGGAGGGACAGAAGGTATTGATCTGTGACGATCTGCTAGCCACAGGTGGTACCGCTGCAGCAGCAGCGAGATTGGTAGAAAAGATTGGTGGGACAGTCGCAGGCTTTGCATTCATAATAGAGCTTGTTGACCTAGGCGGAGCCAAAAAGATATCCAAGTACGGGCACAAATCACTGGTAGTATATTGACTGACATAGACAAGGGCGCCGAGATTGGTGTTTTTGGAGGCACTGGAATATACAGTGCTAATATGCTACAGAATCCAAGGCAGATCACAATAGAGACACCATATGGCAAGCCTTCTGACGCCATAACGATAGGTACGTTTGGTGGCAAGAGAGTGGCGTTCCTTCCAAGGCACGGAAGCAAGCACACAATACCACCACACTTGATCAACTACAGGGCAAATATCTGGGCATTCAGGCAGCTTGGTGTCACGAGGATCATATCACCCACTGCAGTGGGAAGCTTGAGGGATGGGCTTAAACCTGGTCATTTTGTGCTGCCGTCACAGTTTTTGGACTTTACAAAGTCAAGAAGGGGGACATTCTCAGAGGAGGGCAGAGTCATACATATCTCGGTAGCGGATCCATTCTGTCCCGAGCTCGGCGAGTCGGTCATGTACACGATGAGGGAACTTGGAATGTGTGAGGGAGACAATGGTAGTAACAACAGCAATGGTGACGCATCCACATTCCACAAAGACTGCACATACGTCTGCATAGAAGGTCCCAGATTCTCAACTAGGGCAGAGTCAAAATTCTTTAAGGCCACGGGCGCGGATATTATAGGAATGACACTTGTCCCAGAATGCCAACTTGCAAGAGAGGCGCAGATATGCTACACATCAATCTCCACCGTCACAGACTATGATGTGTGGACAGAAAAGCATGTAACTGCCAAGGAGGTCATGGAGACGCTAACAAACAATGTCGCAAACACCAGGGATGTACTAGCAGCCCTGATCGAAAAGATTCCAGAATCCCGCGGATGTATGTGCGCCAAGGCGCTTGAAGAAGCAGAGTTTTGAGGTATGTAGCAGCATGTTATGCAAGCATGTATGGGCCTAGTCACAAACGCAGAGAGTTTGAAAGATCAACAGAATTCGCCATGACGTCTAAAAATTATAGTACGTGGTCAGGTTGTCTGGGAGGATTTTTTGATTCAGGCACGGATCTAGAGTCTTTTGATAGTATTACACATCATTCTGGGCACGACCTGACCACGTACAAATTATACATGTTATGGAATTATCTCGTCTTGGTAGGGGCGCCCCACCTGCAGGCAGCTCTCCGTTCTGACTGGATTCTGAACATGATGCTGCGATGCCGGGATGGTACGCATGAATTATTGTAAATCCATGCAAAATGGTTTCAACACAGCGCATCCCGGTGAAAAATTAAGCCATAAAATGTACAATAATTCAGGCGTGCTGTCTCGGATTAAAAATTACAGGAGGAATACGCATATCTTCTAATGCAAGCGCTAGTGATTATCCACTGCGCACCATCAATATGACCAATAAATAGACCGCACGCAAGACATGTTGTTTCTTTCCAACTCACGTGAACAAAGATATCACCAAATCATCATCAGATCAGCCTATAGCCTGCCCATGGTATTCGGTATTTATTCATCATCTATAAAAGACTCTTTCTTGAGTCCATCGGGCAGGTGTAGGTCGCCTTGCAACAAATTCATCTGTAAGAGCATGACAACCTCGTCTGCATCATATCCCATGTTCTTCAATTCTCGCTTAGTAGCATCTGACAACTTTGCCACCACATTCTGGCCGCCGATCCTGCCAAATGCGATTGCATAGAATCGAAACTTTTCATCATTTAAAACAAACTTGCCATTAATCTTGGCTGCCATCTGAGTTCCTGTAATACTGTCTATAAACACATCAAGTTTCATAGAGTGTCAAATCTCCACAGCCTTGTTAACATGATCATCAACCAAAAAACTCCAATGATTGTCATCATCTACCTTGTAGTCCTTTACGCGTAGAGAGATCAACTGTTCATCAAGGCATTCGTGTCTAATCTCATCTCCCTGCTTGATCTTGACCAGTTTCCATCGATACTTGCCTTTCTGTAGCCTACAGACAGTGACTGCCCACTTTGCATCAGGATCAATCTTTGGCATGCCTACCAGATCTGCCAGCTCTTCTATGCCAAGCTGCTTCTCCTCACAGAACCTCTTCTTACAGGCTCCGCATCTCCATACATCAACAGAGCCTATAGTTCTCTCATCAATGTTGATGTTTACCACACCATAGTAGACAGGCTGGTGTTTGCACTGCTCTTGCTTGTATGCAAGTGAACTGGTGTTTGTATCCTTGTTGGGAAGTGTGCTGTCATCTTCACTACTGCCACTAGCCATACTCAACACTGCTGTTCGCCACACTTGTGGTTATTTAGTCCTTGCATCATCATAGTGTCTCTCAAGTATCGCCCCGATGCCATCTATTGTTCTATTACGCTTGAAGACGATGTTTCTACGCTCGCACATGCGCCGCAGCATGTTAACAGCTGTGAACCTAGGATGCATTGCATCAAACTCTGTCTCTGTAATGTCTATGAACGCACCAAGATCCACAAGTTCCCTTGCAGTTTTTTGTGCTTTGTTCTCTGGTATGCCCAGATTGGAAGCGATCGTAGCAGGGGTCATTCTTCCATTACAAGTTACCAACAAGTATACTTTAGCATGAATGGGCTCCAGACCAATCTCAGACACCAGAATATGTTCAAGTTCAGATGCATCCATCACGTCGTCGTCGTCATTATAATACAGGACTATAAATGAATAAACGGTACGTGGTCAGGTCGTGCCTAGAATGATGTGTAATGCTATCAAGACTCTAGATCCGTGCCTGAATCAAAAAATCTTCCCAGACAACCTGACCACGTACAATAAACGTATTCTACAACTAGGATTATTGTAAAATGCGTAAAAAATTGTGTGGTTAGTTCTTTTGAAAAATTGTATTTGGGAAAGCATTGTGCAAGTTGTGTGCAACTCAAAATCAAACACAATGATCATGTATAGAGTAACTGGATCCTTAACAAGCACAATCTAGAGATAAACTCGCCAGACCTGCCGAGCATCGTCTTCATGGGGGATAATTTATCGTAAAAAAGCACGTTCATGTGACATAAACTGCTCTGTGTTTACTGATTATCTATCATTATGATTCAAAACCAGATTATGGGAGACGCAGTCATCTCACATATCTCAAGTGGCATGTGCCATCATCAAGTGGAGTATGTTTCCAACTCTTCAAGAATGAGCCTGTGTAACATCTTGCTACCACCCACCTTTTGATCTAGTGCGATGTGGATGGATGGATTGGATGCCTTCGGTCTGTCCTCCGAACTAGGGTGTTGGTATTTGTATGGTCATGCCATCTTCAAACTGAATCCAGTTAGGCCGTTGTGTACTAGGACGATCTCGGCGCTAGTGGTAGGTTGTGGTTACTGGTCTTGCAGCTGGTCTTGCAGTTCATCTAGTGCACCATCATTCTGTTCATCTACCGGAATTGTTGTGGCCTAGCACACCAACGATGATTCAACAGACCCTTGAACTTCAAGTAGATATCATCTCTGAAATGTAGTGTAACAGCACGCTTGTATCTACACCACAAAAAAAACGCAACATCATCTAGTCTGTTTCACAATCCCAAATCATAGGCACGATGTATCTATTCTTCAACAAACGTCCAGATACGCTTGAGAGAATTATGAAGCATGCTAACATCATCAAAAATGCTTTATATTTGGTAGGCAGAAATTCGTACTGTGTCAAGCTACAAGGGGGCATACTCTAACGAACAGTCACTCAACTTTGTGATTCCCATAATAGTACTCATCTTCCTAGGAATCATATATTTTATGACGCAGAGGGCTGATGAAGGCTTTGTAGGATTCATCATGGTTGGTGCAGCAGCCTTGACCATGTTCTACTGGGTCAAAGTAATAAAAAAGATTACAAAGGAGCAAAAGCCCATGTACACCAAGGCAAGGGAGCAAGAGACCAAGAACTGGGTCTATGACCTAATCAAGGGCGAGTCTGAATTTGTCTTTGTAGCCGAGGTTCCAGGCCCCGAGGACAAGATAGCAGTAAGGCTCATAGACGGATTGTTGTACATACGTGGCACTTCGGGGTTTTCAAAAGAGATAGCAATAGAAGGTGCTGACAACATGCAAATATTCGACTTTAAGTACAGGAACGGCGTACTGACACTCAGGATAAAGTGATTAGACCATCGCTTGTTACAGCCACCAACGCAAGCAGGCACCATTCAGAAATCTCAACATAACAATCATCATAGCAACCATTGTAAGGTACACATGCTTGCAGCAACACGTATACAACTACATGCTTTTTGCAATCTCTAACTTTTGCGGCAGGTACTTGTCAGTGATGTTGGTAAGGCCATACTTTGAAAATGCCTCAAGTTCTGCCTTTCTCTTTATCTTTAGGAATACATTGAGCTCCCTCTTCCATATCCCTTCTTGGTACCTGGGATCCTTGCGCAGGTCATGGCACCTCTTGATGTCTGACTCTGTCATTGGTATGGTGGGCAATTTGTACTTGTCAATGTCAGTTGCCCATACCCCCACCCATTTTGCGTCCGGAACAGTAAGCTCACGGAGATGGGCGGCATTGGCAGATCCAGACTTTATCACCATGGCAATGTGCTCCCCATACACATCACCGTCGGTCAGCACTATTATGGGCAGGCCCATCTCATCATGGAGCCGCTTGAGTAGCGTCCTAGTAGAACGAGGTGCTTGGCCGCCCGTGTTGATTATGATTGACTTGAACTTTTTGTCAACCTGTTCTTCTACAAACCTGGTAAACAGACCACCCTTCTCAATTGCAATCACAATCTCGGCACTAGTGTCAAGCAGTTCGGCCGTGGTCAAACTAGGCCCAATTGAGTATCCGTCAGGATGGTTTGATAAGTTCATCGACTTGCCCTCGTATCCTGGAATGGTATACTCTACGTTGAGGTCTCCAAATATGGAGCTACGCTCTTCTGGAAATATGTGAAAGTCTTCGCGTGGCCTAGACGTGACCGCCTCTAGATCCACTATGATATTATCAGACTCTGACTGGTCGTCAAACTCTACTGCAAACGCCTGAGACGAATAGTATACGTCTCGCAATGTAGAGGATTTTTTCTCCTGGGTAAGCCGGTTGGCAAAAAACGCAAGCCACATCAGCTGTGTAAAGGAGCGCAGCTGTGACGAGTTTTTTGAGTTGCGCAGTGAAGCGTTGCCGCCTAGGATGTACTGGCGCAGCTTTTTGTCATATACTATGTTGCTAACAGATCTGCTGGGTATGGAAAACTTTGGAAACCGGCCGTTATCCAGATCCTCGTATATCTTTGCGCCGTGCTGCTTTAACATCTGAAGTATTCCCTCCTGCTTGTCCTTGGCCTTTTTGCGGGCAGCCGCTGACTTTTTTTTGGCCTTACTAGTTGCTTTCAATTAGCGTCTCCTGCTTTGCAGCCTTTGAGGTATTTCTGGGTGTCGGCGTGTCAGTAGTGGTGGTGGTGGTGGTGGTGGTGGTGGTAGTGGTAGCAGCAACGGCAGAGCCCTTCTTTGAGGCCTTTGTATCACTCTTAACCATGTCAATCTCTTCATCTAGCATCCCAGCGTATTTGGGAGGTTTTTTCTTTCCTGCCAGTTCTGTGCAGAATTGTGCCACCATTGGCATGTACTTTGCATACAGGTTGGCCCTCTTGCGTGCCATCTCGGCCTGGCCGCGCTTTGACATGTATGAAGATAGTTTTCTTGAGAGATATTGCAATGCTAGGCGCAATTCCTTCTCTATCTCCTGCCTGTCGGCCACATTCTCCTTGCCAGCAGTCTTGTATGGGATTCTGGTAGAACAGATATGTGAGATAATGTTAAATGGTGGATCACCCTTTACCTTGTATCTGCCCCAGTCGATTTCGTTTACAACCTTGAGTACAACATCACTGCCCTCATCATAGAGGAGTGGAATCCTGTTGGCATATCGGTACACATGAGGGCCGCCGGGCTTGATGTCACCACCGTATGCTATACCCATCTCCACTATGAACGGAAACCCAGAGTATGCAGAAGCTTGCCTCTGCACAACTGCCGCAAAGTCTGGATTGAAGAACTTTTTGATGCCCTTCTCCAAGGGCGCTTCACCTAGAGGTGCAAGACAGCTAGAGTCGGGCGTCATAAAGTCTTCGAATTTTTTAAGTGACTCACACAAGCTCACCAGCTCTTGGTTTGACATGGTGCCCATCCGTCGCTCTGGTTTAAAGTTTGCATACTCTGCAAACTTTACTGCCGTGGTAGGGCCTACACGCTGGAACCGTTTGGTTAAGAATGTGTTTAGTGGTTCTCCCTGGACAGTATTTGTCAATTGTTTATAGTAGGTACTTGCAGAATCCATTATTACTGATTTTGACTGCGAGTCACCAAAGTCCCAGTATGTGAGTTTTTTGTTGGGTACATCGATCTCCTCTATACGTATCTTGTTGAGTTTTTCAAGATCCATTTTTAAAAATGACATTAAAGCAATGACCACCCGGACCGGTCGTGACAGGCCCTTCCACTTCTTTTTGGCCTTTTCCATTATGGCGTTATATCCCATATTGACCTTTGAGATCTTTAGATCCTTTCGGATCTTGAGGATCATTGCATCATCAATGTTAGGGACATCAAAGAGTGAATCAGCTATCATTCTGCGTATCCTCTCCACATCAATGCCGTGTGGGTGAGGCCTGATTATGGTGGGCGGCGGAGGGATCTCCTTGACAAATCTGGTATGCTGGAACTTTTGGCCTTTGGGATCATCAAACGTGATGGTGGCATATGGTGTGATAAGCGATGTCTCGTAGACATAGTCGCGGATTTTGGTGCCGGCCTTGGAATAATCACCCTCTAGACAGATGCTTACAGAGAGGCCCCTCTTGTTTGGCGCATTCTTGGTAGTGTGGCTGACTATTACAGGCTTGTTTCTTTGTATGTCCAACAGTACCTCAAACCTGTCCTGCACCTGTCCGTCTGTCGAGCTTGTCACAGTAACCGGCCTATTGGTGGTGATCTGTCCATACAGGATGGCCATGGTGGCTCCCAAACCAAACATGCCGCGTGCCTGCTTTAGTCCGAATTTTGACCCATACAGGACGGTTCCAAATGCAAGTGGGATCTGTTCAGTATCCATTCCTGGCCCATTATCCTTTACAGTCAGTATGTACGCCTTGGGATCTGATTTTTCGGGTTCCACTGCCTTGATGGTAAGGTGAACGTCAGGTAGTATTTCCATCTGGTCACATGCATCAAGCGAGTTCTCTACAAACTCTCTTACAGCAGTATATAGGGAACGAGTTGGGTTGCTAAATCCTGCAAGATCCCGGTTGCTGTAAAAGAACTCACTTGGCGATATCTGGTTAAATTTTTCTTTAATAGAAGGCATCTTGATCTTCCCACAACTTTGTATTTTCTTGTTTTGTTCTTTTGTTTGCAGCCTCCAATTTATTGTAAACAGAACCATGCATACTTCCGTTAGATATTGAAGAGATTGCATCTACTGCAGATCTGAGCATGGTGGTATTTCCTATCACAGACACAGTCTTGCCATATACGGATATTTTGGTTCGAGTAAGGTTTTCCATGTTTCGTCTAGCCCTGCCACCTTCACCTATTATACGCCCTTTTATCCTTTCAATGTTGGAGGAGGACTTGCCCACAAAATCACGTAGGTCCATCACATACAGGGCATTGTCCTCATACAAAAGTGCCATTGCATTCTCAGGCGAGAACCCCCTGCCTATAGCTGTGACTATCTCCACTGCTTTGAATGGATAAAATGTGCGCATGCCATCCATGCCACCATCCATGCCACCATCCATGCCACCATCCATGCCACCATCCATGCCACCATCATTGCTATCATAGTTGCTGTCGTGTATGCCATCTACAGAAAGTTGTTGTGGTGTCTTTGGGGCATTAGGTTGGCCATGGGTGTCATTGTGAGTGGCATCATTGGCCACGTTTGCCTTCACAACAACCTCGCCTGTCTGTCCGTCAATGTCAAGGAATACAGAACACGTCGCCTCTATGTGCGACTTTACGGTGCCAGACTTGCCTATCAGTACTGCTATTCTGGCATGAGGTATGCGCACAATCTTTTCAAACATCAACGCGTTGAGGTCACCTCTTCAAACACATCCTCAGAATTCCTAGTACTGACACCATGCTTTGTAAAGAACCTGGTGATGTTGTGTATGTCACGCCTGAGAAACTCATCAGAGTTTGGATGTCGTACATCTACTGCTGAACCCATGTCAAACAGCACTAAACCATGGTCCGTCTTGAACATGTTAAACTCTGAATAGTCACCATGTACCAGCCTAGCCTTTGTGTATAAATCTCTGATTAGCGCCACTGCATCTTCATAATCATCCCCATCCACATCATTTCTTGACGCTTGCAGGGAGCGGCACGGTGAGCCTTTTTCTCCTACAAAGTCCATGGCAAGTACATTGTCTGCCACATGGATGGGCCGCGGTACTGGAATTCCAGCATCCATGCATTGTGAGAGGTTGCGAAACTCCTTTCTTGCCCACTGATGTACCATGTTCCTAGTTCCCCTCCTCATTGCTGTAAACCTCGGATCTCCAAGTATGTAGGGTTCGCGCCTTTTAAAATTGGATGTGCTCACTAGGTAGATCTTTAAGGCGATATCCTTGTCATCAGCACCTACTGCCCAGAATACCACGGATTCTTTGCCAGCGCTCACAGGACCGTTGACCGATGATATGATCTGTTTTGTGATCATCTTATAGACGGTCATCACCGTAAGCCTGTCAAAGACTTCATTTACCACCTTTCCCTTTTTAAACCCGGCATACTCGTCTAGGCGCTTTCCCCTAGCCTTTGAGAGAATCTTGCGGTCAAGCATGGACTCTAGCTTTCCATCAAGTATGTCACGGTTGGGAAGAAGTGTATGTTGGGAAGAAGTGTACGATAACATTGAATATATTCACTCACATACCAATGGAACAGGTCTCCATTTAAGGTATAACCAAATTTTGTCGTCAACTATGCTGGCAACTATGCTGACATGTGTAAAGTGATACAAACAAGGTGCTCCAGTGTAGCGCAGGCTGCCAATCTGCAGAATTCATGGTGTCTGGCTACATCTTGAATACGATCAGAAATGGTATTCCGGAGATTGTCTTTACACCGTCCTTGGAGCCAAGCCCAAGTTCCAAGGAGAGTTCCACCGTCTGTTTACCCGCCATGTTGATTATAGAGGAGCGCTTCAGCAGTGCCTCGGCCTCGCTGCGGTCCACCAGCTTTTGGCCATAGTAACCTTTGCTGATACGTATATAGAGATCATCTTGGACTATCTCTTGGCCAAGCAGATCTGGATCACACATGTTGAGCATCACATTGTTGTCATAGTCTGAGATCCTCACAGAGAAGGAATGGTGTTGAAGCAGATCAGAATCGGAGTGTTGCTTCACTGTCATGCATATTTACCCTTTAGTGTGGACTTTGCCCCACATGCCTCACATACCAGAAATGAAATTCTGTTCTCCTTGTGTATCTTTGTATCGGGGCTCTTGCATGTAGGACACTCCAAATAGTCCTTGACATAGATCTTAAACAGCCGTGTAAAGTCATCTGGTGCGCGCTTGCCTATGAACATGGCCTTGTCTCCAAGCCGTTCAGCAGGGACAGCAAACTCCTTTGAGAGATATTGCAGTACTTTGTCTGGGTCGCGGCGCAGTACCTTTGGAAACTCTGAAAAATTGCGCAAAAATGTCTTTTGGCCTTCCCACATTACATCCACAGCGGGGAGCTCAAACCTGACAGACGAGTTGTTGTGCCTGATATCCCCTAAATTGTCACGGATTCGTTTTAGTAGTCCCTCATATTCTGCCAAAGTCATAGTTGTTGCGCCTCCATGACCCTATATGGGTTTTTTTCAACGTCTGTCTTCAAATTGTGATTGCAGGCAAAAGCCACTAGATGATCCCGGTGGCCATTGCCTTAAAGTCTGATTCATGCCATACGGTCTGGTATTGCGCCCCTCTTTTTGGCAGAACATTCAGGGCAATGTGTGAGAATGTCTCTCCCTTGTATGTGGAACCGTGTGTATGGAGTGTCTTTGACGGGATGTGGACAACATCACCATTGCGCAACGCGATCCTCTGTGTCCTCCTTATCCCAAAATTAGTCCTAGAGGAACCTTCCCTTTCAAAGATCTCAAGGCTCCCACGTCCACCCGTTACAATCAGAACTTGGTTGCCATTGTGCAAGTGAAGTTTTGTCCTAGAACCATCATCAAAATGGACATGATATATGTCCTGATCCTTTGAGCCAATCTTCTCGGAGATCACCTTCATCCATACAGGGCCTGTAAACCAATCTGGGTTTACTCTTCTCCTATCTCCGGTTCCAGATATGTTTGATTTTTTCATGCTAGATTCTATCCAAAAGTTTCTTTTTCTTTTCCAAAAACTCTTTCTGTGTTATTATCCCTGCCTTGCGCAACTTTCCAAGCTTTTCAAGCACATCCAGAGTGTCACCCTCCTTTGGAGAGCCTTTTGCAGCAGCAATTCCCTGACTGATCTTTTTGACTCCGCGTGCATGCAATGCATCACTCTCTTTTTTTGCCTTGTCTTTGAGTTCCTTGGCAGCTTGTGAGGCTTGTTTTGTGGTGATTGCACCCACTTCTAACGCGTCATCCAAAACAGCATCTGCCTTTTTGACACCATCTTGAATTGCCTGATCTGCTCTTCTTAGAAACTTGTCAATATAGCGTCCTTTTTTTGTGATTGCCATGCATTATAAAACAGCCTTGATCTATTATTTCTTTCCTGCAAACATGGTCATTGTATGGATATGTTCTTGCAGTGATGTATCATGCTGCAGACAATCTTTTGACTCCATCTTAGAGAGGTATAATTATTCTGACAATGACAACAGATGTAGTTTAATAGGCATGGGCGCACTTGATTGATATTGACAGAGGCATACAACATACAGACTATCGTACTACGGCGAAATATTGACGTGAACAAGGCAGAAAAGACCATAGAGCAGAAAAAAACAACCCCGTTCAAATCCCTTCTATCAAGGCCAAAAAAGAAAGAGATCCATACAAGGTCCATAAAATTATTCTATGAATGTATAATGATGATATCTGCTAGGTACACGGCAGACTATTTCAAAAAAGCTACTCACACCATCTCAGTAGACCAGAATGTCAAAGAGATCGTCATAGGAGGTGCCACAGTAGATGTATCCACAAAGACCGGCATTGGTAAAATATTGTCAAAGGGCATGAGGATGAGAAAGAACAAGGTACAGCTGGATCTAGAAGAGCATGTCTTTATTGACAACGTAGACAAGATAATACTAGATTATAATGGCACGGAGATGAAGCTGCCATTTAAGATGAATGCAAAGATGCATGAGAGTTACCCAGACAAGCTGCTCTCAGAGTACGAAAAGCACTTGCGAAGCCCAAGATTTACACATGATGAAGCAGTCAAGAGGCTGAGGTCCAAACTCCAACAACTACCTAAAGGGGAGATGCGTGATCTCAACGAAGAGTTTACGGTACAAGAGATAATCGAGATCTATGTTCCCATATTTGAGGCAAGGCTGACCTGCCCACGGAGGAAAGTAGGGATCATCAGGGTAGATGGAATTAGAAACAAGGTTGTATAACCGTCCACCATGTACAAAAGATCTATGGCGCCTTGATTGCAGTATATGGCGAATTGTAAATCACTTCAGGCAGCGCGTCATGGTGTACGGGGATCCAGCTGCTACATCACCATACATCCACAGTACGTGGTCAGGTCGTGCCTAGAATGATGTGTAATACTATCAAAAGACCCTAGATTCGTGCCTGAATCAAAAAATCTTCTCAGACAACCTGACCACGTACCATCCACACACCAAACTAGGACTGCTCCGCATCAAGATATGAAATCAATGATCTCTTCAGATTGTCACGCCTATTTGGATACAAGGGACGATGCCAGCGCCTTGATGTACTTTACACATGTAGACTTTGTATCAAACTTGTACATCTTTGATGTCCCTACACGCCGAACCATTTTGAAGATTTTTAGATGATCCATCTTGTGGACTATCCTAAGTGTAGTGGTATAGCCCACACCAGATTCCGCAGAGAGAGTAGTTATAGAACATTCCTCGGACATGGACAGCATGCAGTCGAGTATCTTTGATTCAGAACATGGCAGTAGGTCTTGCAAGTTTTTGACATCGTGTTCCATGCTCATGAACAAATATTGCACATATGTTATATAATATTTTATTGATGTATCATTGTGTCATACAATACATTTGGGGTACGTGGTCAGGTAGTTTAGCCGTCATATGTAGTGCATGAGCTCTGCCATGCGATCAAGATGCCTGTTCTTCCATGTCGTAACACATGAGAACAGGTTGCCCAGCCACTCCATTGTCTTGTTTGATCTGATGCATCCACGAATCTTTCTATGCACCACGATCTCCCGCAGACCGCGCTCGGCAGCGTTGTTGGTGGATGGGATATTGGGATCCAGTACGAATCTAAACAGGTCCTTTTTGGCGCGCGCGATCTTTTTGATAAACTTTCCCACAACGGGATCGTCGCCGTATTTACGGATCATGTGCGATACGCGCGCCTCAAGCCTTTGCCGTGCGGCAAGTCGCCACTTACTGTGCTTCCTGTTTTTGGTGTCGCATGCGTCACCGTGTATGCGGCGCAAAGTGTCGTATACACGGCATGCCTCGGTGCTGTCCTTGTTCTTTTCAGACAGATCTTTTATCTCGCGTATTATATGCATCCAGCACCGCTGCACCGTGAATGTGCCGTACGCCGACCACCCGTCTCACACGACTGTTCCACCCCATCCGGCCCCTAGTATCTCATGTAACACGTCCCTGCCTCGGCTTGCGCGCAGCACGTACAGGCAGTCGCCGGTCATGGGATCAGAGAATATCCATACCCAGACCAGCTTTCCTTTGAGGCGGATTGATGTCTCGTCTATGTTGAGGATTCCTGCATTGAGCAGCAGGAGCGCTATGGCCTCCGCTGGCTGCCCTAGGTTCATTCCCACGCCTGACAAGATGTTGTGGATGATGCCCGAAGACACGTGCCAGCAGTGCTTGGTTATGCTGCACGCATTGAGTCTGTTTGGCATGTGGTCAAGAAAGTTTTCAAACACCCGTGATATGATGTGTTTTCCAAGCTCGCCGCGCCTTGGTAGGTGTGATATGTCTGGCATTATGTTGTTGCGCCCGCACCCCGTGCATCGACACGTGTTGATCGTGTGCCGGGTAGTGTGAGGTGATGGCGGTGGTGGGATTTCAGTAATGGAACGGATCTCCGAGGACGTGACTTTCAGATCCGAACCAGAGCAATTGGGGCACGTGGGAGCCGTGTGGGTTTCATAACTATCTGGCTTGGGCTTGTTGGTGCGCCCTGTATGACCCTTCTATGCGCCGGGCTTTTTTCCCGACCTGATCCTGTTTTGCGCCCTTCGCTTCCTGTTGACCTTGCCGGTTATCGTGTACTTTGACGGCGACACGTTGGGGCTGTCATGGTACGCGTCGCGCCTTTCGAGGTAGTGGATCTTTGCTTGTACTGCCTCCAACTGTTTCCTGAGCGCCTCTATGTTGGCTTCCAGCCTTGTGGCATTTACTTTGGATTGTATAAGATCGCGCTGTGATTGCTTGTACATTTTTTTGTAATCTTGATTTTTCTTCAACTGAAAATGTCTCATAGAAAGAGTATTTGTAGTGGTATGTCAAAAAAACCAATTACTTACTGGATAATTCTAGGCATGGCCTGACCACGTACAAAAAACAAAGTTTTGCCAGTCAAGTTTTTAAGAGTAAGCTGACGGTAACAACATTTCCAGACCCAGACAGTTGAATGCAGAATAGTGTCAAGAACACCACACAGTCATGTATGAAATTTATCTGCCGAGGCCGACCTGCACTACAGTAGTACTAGCAGGAGTCACATCAACATATTGTGCCCCTCTATTTTCAGTGGTGATCCTTGTGAATCCTTCAGGTAGCAATAGTTCACCTGTGAATGGATCAGAGTATACAGTCTGTGCCAAGACCACATCTGGATTCAATCCGGAATGGGTGGTAATGCCGTTCAGGTTCGTCACCTGCGCATCCGTGTCATATGTGAGCAGCTCAAACGTAAACACTGTAGCACCTGGGACTCCCGGCTCACCTGCATCCTTGAATCCGTTACCATTCATGTCATCGAACACATCAAATATGACAGAGCCCTGTTCTTCTGAAGGCACGTTATAGAGGGCAAAGTTGATCAAGACAGTATTATCATCTGTTGGTAATTGGGGAGTGTGTTTGACTATGTTGGATATTCCACCGACGGGCAGGTATTCTGAGGGGAGTGGCAATACAAACTGAACCAAGGCAGTTTGTCCTGGCAGAACGTCACTCACAGAGTAGGCCCCGTCCGCGTCTGTGTCAATGTAGTTGGCATAGTCGCGGACATAATCATAGACCAGCAACTCCACATCTGGCAGCCCCAGATCTCCGTTGTCAAGCATGTTGTTGCGGTTGATATCATTATAGACCTTTCCAGATATCGTACTTGGTGCAGGTCCCACAGTAATCTGGCCCGTTGCCCAAGGGTACGCACTGTCGACGTATTTGAGCGTGCCCACCATCTCAAAAGTCATGGAGAACGACTCACCACGTGCCAGCGTGCCGCTGTCAAATGTCTCAACGCTGCCCATGTTGTTCATTGCAGGATCTGAGGTGAACCTGACAGGCTTGTCGAGTACATTAACCCAAGTTACAGTGTCACCGGGTGCAATACTAAAAGTGGGGGGATAAAAACACAACTCGACCGATGTGCACTGCCTGTCGCTAGTGTCGAGTACCAGTATGTCAGAATCTGAAAACAACGACAGATCCACAAGTCCAGTCCCATCAAGGTTGGATTTTTGATGATAGTCTGCCGTGGTGTACTCTAATAGGCCACGGATCTGGTCCACAGTTGCTTCAGGATATTTCTCCAAGAGCAGGGCTGCGGCGCCCGAGACATGCGGAGCAGAGGCCGCTGTATACTTAAACGGTTCAGGATTATACGAGGTGGTAGATACGTCAGTGGGGCCCATTATGTCAGGTTTAATCCTGCCATCAGTAGTTGGGCCTTGGGAGCTGTAGGAGTGCGGAACATCATTGGCACGATCATATGCTCCTACACTCAGGGAGCCTAATGAGTCGGCGGGAACGGGAATGCTTCCACCTGGCACCGCATACTCGTTGAGTGGGTGTGAAGATATAATGTCAAAGTTTACATTCCTGTTTGCAGAAAAATTCATAATTGTGGCGTGCGCAGTAGTGTTGGTAGAAAACCTGTGAAAGACCCATTCATGGGGTGAACGGCCGTCAAACTGGTTACGAGTGGATCTATCCAAAAGGTTGTTTTGATCATCATACAGGTACATATCAAAGTCGTGGGATGGCTCGTTCCAGTCATCCCAGCTGAGATCTACTATCAGGATCTCGTCCGCGCCCACATCAATGTTTATGGTGGTGTCAGTGCCACCGCCAAAGTTGTGTGTGCCATCACCATCAGGATCGTTAAACTGTCCTGACCAGTGGTGGCCGGCGGCATTTCCAGTAGAGGTAACCCAGAGTATTCCGTGGCTCTGTGCCTCCTGGACCTTTTGTGAGAATATGTGCGTTCCATCTCGGGGTGCAACATAGTTCCACAGCAATGACATGGAGACCACATCAATCTCTTCGTCAATTATGTGATCAACCATATTGAGAAACTCTAAGCCAGTTACAAAATTGTAAAGATACAGGTCAACATCAGGTGCCACATCAACTATGACCTCGGCTGCAGCTGTACCGTGGTGTGTAAAGGTCGGGCTGGATCCTGCAATAGTACTATCATACCAAAAGGATCTGAATTCTGCAATATTTTCAGATATCTCTGGGTTTGTAACGTCAAACCCCACATCGATCACGGCAACCTTGATATTCTTACCGGTAAATCCTGCTTGATTCATAAGATCAGAACTTATGAGGGCAGCCCCTTCGCTGATCACGTTGTTTTGGCGTGTTGGTGGTGGTGTTGGGGCAGGTTGGGGGCTCAAAAGGGGAACAGCCCCTTCGCTGTTCATGTTGTTTTGGCTGCGTATCAGGGGCAGTACATCCATGACATCTGCCCCGCCTGCATCATTGCCAGGATTTGCCATATTGTGGGGAACTGGGAGGGTGGTAGGAACGACAGTAGGCGATATGGTAGATGTAGTCATGGGGATTAGTGGGAGCCGGACAAACTCTACACCTTCAGCCGACGCTATGGCATCCAGAGATGCGATCGGGACAGTGGCCTGTATCATATTATCATATGTGATCTCTACTGCTATGCCCAGATCCGTAGGCAATGGCATGCCGGCATCCGACATCTCAATCACCACTTTGATCGTCTGATCACCAGATTCAGGCAGGCCGGTGCCACCCATCGCGCGTGGCGTGTGATCCTGCGCGGTAATACTTGCAGTATATAGATCCCCAAGGTGGGACTCCATACCAGGATAACTCCTAGGTGTGTCGGGATCTGTCAGTGTATGTACCGGATTGTCGGCATGCACGACTGTAGGAATTACATTCATGCTCAAAATCTGTGTTGTGTCCATCCCATGTACAAGAACAAGTGCGGATAATGCAAAAACTATCAATGACAGTAGTATAAAAGAACGTCTTGCGCCCACGATTGTCACCATTACCGCATTGTTTCACAATGCTTTATATTTAAATTAATAGATATATTCAGCCATGTCTATTGTACATAAATTAGGGCATCCTAATCTTAAAAAAACAGTCAAGAAGTTTAATGTGCCAGCTGCCATACTATCCGATAATGGTCCGTGCTTTGTAGGACGAAGTAGTAAAAAAACTCCCAAGACATAGAAGGCCACCCATCTTTGAAGCAGAACTCATTAATCTCGGAATTGTGTTGATAAACTCCAGATCATATCATCACCAGACAAACGGAAAGCTAGATAGATTTCATAGAACTGTCGAGGATGAAATTTCTCATTTTGATAGCCCCTCTGAATTCATATCACACTACAACAAAGATAGACTGCATTGGTCACTCGACATCCATAACTGAGGCTCCATTACTGACATTTCGTAACAAAAAAGTACCGGATATAATCAAGAAAAATGACTTCAAGTGGGTGAAAAGAGACAGTAAAGAGGAGGCGGCATAATTTCCATACAATATGATACATTCAGCCATGCCATCCTTTCAAGACAAGGCAACATACAACCATGAATGTGTTGCTTGCTGAACCAAAAGTATACCATACCAAAACAACACAATCAGTGGCGCTGTGCATCACATGGGGCCCAAGGCATGGACAGGTATTGTAAATGGAGTAGTAGAATTCAAATCTCGGAAGGAGAGTTTTGTTGCAGAATATGCCATGGTATGGCCACATGAATGCAAGCACAGGATTCGAGTACGTTGAGGGGCGCAGGCCAGAACCATAAAGTGGGACGTGGGCACATGAATGCAAGCACAGGATTCGAGTACGTTGAGAGGCGGGCGATCATTTTTGCTTGGTCTTTGCGCCTATGATTCTATTGACCTCATCTATTGCAATCTGACCCGGGGCCACTGCCGATGCTGTTGCAAGCGAGGCGTATGTGTATGGGCTGCCCAGGGACAAGCACAAGATTCGTGAAAGCATTCCATGTTCACCCATTGCAAAGGATATCAATCTCATCCGCGGATCCTTGTGCGCGTATAATCCCAGCATCCTGGCAGAGTCAGCAGGCGATCTTGCCATGCAGACTATCTTGGAGTATGCAGAGTATGTACTCATTTGCGCGATCATGTTATTGAGCGTTGCAGTACTAGGAGTGTGCCCAAAGTCATGCCAGGAGACCAGTATGGTGGTATTGTTGGTGGATTTGAGATAACTTGTAAGCGATTCGCTGCTGCGCAAGGTATCAAGCTCCACATCAAGCAAAAAGGGCCCATACTCTGCTGCAAGTTTCAGGATTGAGATCCTCTCATCATCTGCATCATCTGCAAACATTCCCCCCTGCGACACCGGCCGCACGGTACATATTATTCTAGACATGTAATCCTTGAGAAGATCCAGCGCATCAGGAACGAGTTCGGGCTCTAGGTAGTCTAGCCGCGCCTCTGCATAGTCTGCCTTTTTTAGCGCCTTGTCACTCAGGACATGCACCAGCCTAGCAGGCGTGGACTCTGCAACAGATACACATGTCTTATAGTGGCCCCTCATTTTCAAACTACTTTTCCAAGATATACTCGTCTGATACTTCCATTCCAAAATGCCTGCCGGTTGCAGGCCTTGCATGCACCATGACGGCATCACCTTTCTTGAGGTGTGTAACAGACACCAATCTCCCGTTGGGCCTGACAAAGCGAATGGTCTCTGCATCCTGTGCTATTATCCCCCCGATCTCATCACCAGATACAGCTTTTACCATCAGCATGGGTCTGCGTTCGATCTTTGAGCGCCCAACAGCAGCACGCCTTGCCTCGCCTGCAGGACTCAGAACCAGCACCTCAGAGCCGGTCTCAAGCTCAGAGAGGTACCTAGTGGTACCATCAGGCGCAAGGGTATAGCAGTGTACGGCGCCAGCATTTACACGGAACGGCCTAGCTGAGGTAAATGATGACCCCACAGATTCGTTGTGTACCAAAAACATAAAGTTGGATCTGCTGCCAACAAGCATCCCCTCGCCGCGGCCCAGCATCGAGACGGTATCCACACATACCCGCTCGCCATCACCCACCTCTTTTATCTCTGTGACCTTAGCAGGCACCATATCAAACATCCTAGTACCCATGTATGCCATTGCATTCCTAACCTCGTTGATCGAGGACGTGGCAAATATCACCCCATCCACTCCAACGTCCAGGATGGAGAACATCTTTCGTACCTCCTGAGGAGTTTGCGCCACTGCAAATATTCTTGTGTGTATCTTGTGAAGTTTGGCAATAATGTTTTCAAGTGGGATGATCTTCCAGTCCCTTACCTCCACTATCACAAAATCAAGCCCGTCGGCCTCGGCAGCCGCTAGCACTGCATCAATGTCATCATTGGAGAGTATCTTGAATCGCCTGCCAAATTTTTTGCTCCTCTTGGCACCTGTGGTAAGTTTGGGCATAGCCTTACCTGCCTCCAAGATCACGTGTGTTGCCGCAGCGGACGCAGACATGGTCTGCAATCCAGAATTCTTTGCTGAAATCTTGGCAGGGTCGGCATGTACCGTCTTGATTCCCTCTGCCCGCAGCATTGAGACAAACTCCGCTAGTTGCGGTTTGGATGAGATGGACTTTGGCCTGATTACAAGCTCGCCCTTTGTGCCGTCTTTATTACTGCTGCCCAATTCTCTTTATCGCATCCTTTGTAGTTCCCTTTCTAAAGATGATCTCGGCCAAGGCATCCACCATCCTTTCTGGTGCTGCGTGTGCAAATATGTTTCTGCCATACGTCACACCTGCTGCACCCGCCGCCATGGCATCCTCTGTCATTTGGAGTATGTCCATGTCAGTCTCTGCCTTGGGTCCGCCGGCTATAACGACTGGTACAGGCACGGACTTTGTGACCTTTGTAAAAGAGTCCACGTCGCCTGTATACAGTGTCTTGACAATGTCAGCTCCACACTCGGCCCCGATTCTTGCCACATGTGCCACTATGTCAGGATCGTGTGGGTTGGTGATGTTTTCCCCACGAGGATACATCATTGCCAGCAGTGGCATGCCCCACCTGTGGCAGTGGCCTGCAGTAATGCCTAACTGCTCAAGCATCTCGGGCTCTTCCTCGCCACCTATGTTGATATGGAGTGATATCCCGTCGGCGCCCATTGCCACCGCCTCCTCCACGGTGCCGGTGAGCATCTTGCGGTTGGGATGTGTGGACAGGGACGTGCTGCTTGAAAAGTGTACTAGAATACCTGCTTTTGTGGGACGCGGCAGTGTCCTGAGGATTCCCTTGTTTATGATTACGCTAGTCATGCCCCGCCCCTCGCAGCGGTAAATGGTTGATGCAGGATCTTCAAGGCCCGCGATGGGTCCATTTGATATCCCGTGGTCCATAGGTATGCAGAGCATTCTGCCTTTACGGAGGATTCTGTTTAGTCTGATCTTGTTGCCTGACACCATGAGTTGATCTCCACTCTTATGCCTCATTTAAAAATAATGTGAATCCGCCTGCTATGGCATCTATATCAGCCACACGCAAAAACAATGATCTTTTTTCGCATCTGCTGCATGACAACACCGCAGGGAGGATGCGACGACACCAGAACAACTTGCAAGAGATGCCCAGACAGAAATGATGTGCAATGCATGAAATATCATTCATGATGCACGTCAAGACGCCAGTGTGCCGACATGTAGTCTGCATACAATAGTACGATCCATCTGATGTATGGATGTGATATCGCTTGCACGTCCTTGGTGTCCATACACTAGTTTGCCTGTGTGCAACTATTCCAGACATGTACAAGAATTAAATAGAAATTGTAAAAGAACAATAATTACTTGAGCCAAACCATTACGCAGCAGCTCCGAGATAGTGATATCGGTGACATTCTAGAGAATTCACTTCGCAGTCGCAGGCCAGACCATGACGATTGCATGCGGCTCTTGGAATCAGATGATGTACACCTTATGGGAATGGTGTCGGGACACCTGACTGCCAAGAGGTTTGGTAAGAGAGCATCGTTTGTAAACAACATAATACTAAACTATACCAACGTATGCATAACCGACTGCAAGTTTTGTGCGTTTTATAGATCACCAGGCGCCAACGATGCATATACGTTATCTATCGAACAGATTGAAGCTAGGATCAAGACCGCTAGGGAGATGTTTGGCATCCGCCAGGTACTGATACAGGGTGGGCACAACCCCAATCTGCAGATAGAATACTATGAAGATACGTTTGTGATGATTCGTAAAAAGTTTCCAGAGGTGGGCATACACGGACTGTCAGTCTCCGAGGTGGATATGATTGCTAGGGTGGAGAGATCATCAACCAAGGAGGTACTCTCCCGCCTGCATGATGCAGGCCTGCAGAGCATGCCAGGCGCAGGAGCCGAGATTTTAGTAGACTCAGTCAAGGACGTGATCAGCCCCAAAAAGATCTCAAGTGAGGATTGGATAAGGATAATGCACGAGGCGCATTCACTTGCAATACCCAGTTCTGCAACAATGATGTACGGCCATGTAGAGAACAATGCAAACATTGTGGACCACTTTTACCAGATCACCAAATTGCAAGAGAAGACAGGAGGATTCATGGCATTCATACCGTGGAACTTTGAGCCCAACAATACGCTGCTTCAAAAAGAGGGCCATACCATGCACGGGACCGGTGGTGTACGGCTGCTTAAGATGATTGCAATATCAAGACTGGTCTTTGATGGTTTGATCCCACACATTCAATCCTCATGGCTTACAAACGGGGTGGGCATGGCACAGCTTGCCCTGCAGTATGGGGCAGATGACTTTGGTGGAACCCTGATAGGAGAGGAAGTGGTGTCCTGCACTGGCGCGCGTTCCACAGAGCTCACCGACAAGGCAATCATAGGAGCCATAAACCAAATAGGTTATGGTGTGCAAGAGAGGGACAACTTTTACAATCCTGTCAATCACAGCAGTGGCGGCAGCATTCAAAGCGACTGCAACGGTACAGACTGCACTCACAGCCCATAATCCAGCCACCTAGAATCCACCAAATCCTTGGTCGCATCATCAACACAGACCTGCTGCTGGATAGGCCTTGTGTAGCCTTCCTGGGAAGTCTTTTGTGTGGCATCAATGCCCATCTTGGAGCCGAGGTTGACAAGTGGTGATGCTGGATCAAGGGTATCGGTGGGCGCATTATTGACTATCATCACATCCCTTGCTGCATCGGCCCTCGTGGTGATTGCCCATATGACATCGTTGATGTCATGTATGTTGATATCGCTGTCCACCACCACAAACATCTTTGTGAGCGCAAGCTGCCCCATCCCCCACAGCCCCATCATCACTTTTCTTGCCTGGCCGGGATATCTTTTCTTGATTGCTATTATGGCGAGGCCCTGGAACCATCCCGCCGCCGGCATGGCAAAGTCAGTCACCTCCGGATGAAACATCTGGATTAGTGGGAGAAACGAACGTTCAATGACCTTTCCAACATATGCATCCTCAAGTATTGGCTTACCTACCACTGTGGTTACATAGATTGGCTTGCGCCTCCTCATGACTGCCGTAAGCGTGAACGTTGGGTATTGTTCTACAGGGGTATAGTAGCCGGTGTGATCACCAAAAGGTCCCTCATCCCTGAGATCATTTGGATCCACATGCCCCTCCATGACGATCTCCGCGTTTGCAGGAACGTCAAGATCAATGGTGCTGCACCGCACAGTCTTGATGCCCTCCTTGCGCGTGATGCCTGCAAAGAGGTACTTGTCCAGTCCTTCCGGGACGGGGGCAATGGATGAGAATATTGTGGCAGGGTCGCCCCCAATTATTATGGCGGCAGGGATTTTGTCTCCCATGTCTTTTGAGATGTCGCCATGGTGTGCACCCCTCTTGTGTTTTTGCCAGTGCATGAGGGCATGCGTACCATCAAGCAGCTGTATGCGATAGACCCCCAGGTTTCTCACGCCAGTCTCGGGATGTTTTGTAGCCACTAGTCCCAGTGTGATGAATCTGCCCGCATCACCAGGCCATGACTTTATGACCGGTATTGTGTCAAACGAGGCACTGCCATTTTGGCCTGCCTTGTGTATGATCTCGCTGACCGGCCCTTTCGACTCGTCGCTAGGAAATGCAGCAGTCATCTTTGAGAGTTCTGGAAGTTTTTTGATCTTGTCTATGATGCCTGACGGAAAGTTATCCATCCGCGTCATATCGGCTATGCGCTTGCCGATCTCCTCAAAGTCGGTCATCCCCAGCCCTATCTGCATCCTCTTGACAGAGCCGAATGCATTTGCCAAGACAGGCATGTCATGGCCCTTTACATTCTCAAACAGGAGTGCAGAGCCGTTGGAGTACATGCATCTGCGCATGATCTCGGCCATCTCTAGATCTGGATCCACTTCCACACTGATTCTCCTCAATTCATTGTGATCTTCAAGTTCTGTTACAAACTCATGGATGTCATTGATTGGCACGGCAATTGTGATACCAATTCAGGTATAAGCCTAATGGTAACAGGAGTGACGACGGTACAAACAAGGTGTAAGAATCAACCTGCCAAAGATGGCGACGTAGTGTATGTTTTTTGTTGTTCACACAAACAGACTAGACACTTTACAAGAGGTATGCAGATCTGTATCTTCATCTACATGGGAGGAAGTTCTTTCTTTTTGTCGTGGCCGCCGGAACCAAATTTGCAGTAAAAACACAGTTCAGATTCCATGTACTTTAGCTGCTCTACCTTGATTGCTCCAAGTTTTAGAGCTATCTTTGTGAGCATTCTGTATTTTAGTGGCATTGCTGGAATTACCTCATCTATGTATACACGATAGTGATCAGGACAGAATCGTAGTGTAATCTTGACTGGCTCTTTGTTCTTTTTGTTTACCTGCCTTGTAAAATTGATCTGTTCACGAATGTATTCGTGTTTGGGGCACGGGCAGTCCTTGCCTCTAGGATGCTTGTATGCAGGAGTGTTCTTCCAGTCAAAGTCTGGAAACTCTTTTTCAAAGTCATCCATACTACTATTGTACAGTATGTGCATATAAAACTAGATCATGTCTAGGCCACATCACAGGGCTCATTGGCAGTAATGTTGGATTATTGTACTGAACCATACAATATGATATAACCGGTTTGAAAAAGTTGTATATCATATCTACCTTATCCAAATACACATAAACCCTGATTATGCACACAGATCAATGGCATCCGCTAAGAAACTGACAAAAAAAGATCTTGAGCACAAGATCGCCGAGCTGGAAGCAAGAATAAACGTGCTTTCCGGTCAATTGGAATCAGTACCACCAAAAACAAAGGATGAAGACAAACCTGCTGCAAGTAAGGCCAAGCCAAGGGGCACACTACCCAAGGGAATGGAAAAGCCGACAGCTGAAAAGCCAAAACCTGCTGCAAGTAAGGCCAAGCCAAGGGGCACACTACCCAAGGGAATGGAAAAGCCGACAGCTGAAAAGCCAAAACCTGCTGCAAGTAAGGCCAAGCCAAGGGGCACACTACCCAAGGGAATGGAAAAGCCGACAGCTGAAAAGCCAAAACCTGCTGCAAGTAAGGCCAAGCCAAGGGGCACACTACCCAAGGGAATGGAAAAGCCGACAGCTGAAAAGCCAAAACCTGCTGCAAGTAAGGCCAAGCCAAGGGGCACACTACCCAAGGGAATGGAAAAGCCGACAGCTGAAAAGCCAAAACCTGCTGCAAGTAAGGCCAAGCCAAGGGGCACACTACCCAAGGGAATGGAAAAGCCGACAGCTGAAAAGCCAAAGGACTTGCCAAAGCCTGCTGAAACTACGACACAGCAACCCCCGCAGACATACCAAGAGGCGTTGGAATCAACATACTACGACTCTGCAATGAGTGACTTTCACCAATACAGAGCAAAAGTTACTGGGTATTCACCTGCACCAAACAGGTATTTTGTCAGGCTGACCGCACCCGTAGGAGATGTTCCCACTACAAACTGGAACGACCAAAAGGCAAAGGTCACAGGCTATACGCAACCGTCAAACCAGTACTTTGCTACTAGACAGCGACTTGCATACCACCCGCCAGACAAGAGGTTTGGGAGTTTTAGTGGAACTGCAATGACCGTCAAGGGCAATGTTGCAGCTGCACAGATAGAGCAGGCTCCAGCACAGGAACCACCAAAACCCAAGGGCACGTTACCAAAAGGATTCTAACCACAACTCATCCCATATTATTTTCTATTTTTAGTGCGACCCACAATCAGGTGTGTAAACATCAGGACATTTAGAACAGCCGTTTATATTCACTAATGTCATGATGGTAACTGGCATGCACCAAATCACGGGGGTTGCATCGCCATCTACTAGTGTGCGCAGTTGTGGTAACATGTCACCTCCCCTTCCCCAAGCCGCAGGCATAGGCACGTAAAGTAACATGTCACCTCCCCCTCTCAAGTCGCATGTATGGGCATGTCCAGTAGATGGAAATGTGCCCCCTAGAGACAAGCCTAAAACCATCTAAACACAGTATTGAAATTTTTTGATCAAATAGCCTATAAGATATTGTACCTACTTACCTTAAAGTGTCGAAACAAAAAGGCAAGCAAGTACAAAGTGAGATTGGAGGCAGGGTGCTTAATATCTTATCTAGCCTGTTTGCCACTGCCAGCATTGCATTCTCTGAAAGGTACAATGCGCAGTATGGAATACTAGAGTTTGTTACAATACTATCTCAGATGGCCAGGTTCAGGATATCATCTGAAGAGGCCGTGCGACAGATTGACATTAATAAAAAGAGACCAACTGCCAAGTGGTTCCGCGACATGATTCATTCCATTACATCAAATGATGCCATGATGTTATGTGATGAAATGCTAAATCACACCATAAAGCACATCTACAAGAAATACAGAAACAAGAGTGTACTGGTTGCAATAGACAAGCATCTGATTCCAAGACATGACAAATTCAACATGAAATATTTGATAAGATCCAAGGCGGATGGAGGAACACACAAGTTTGAGAGTTATTCCACACTGCAGATAGTGGACGGTCCTGCCAATGCGGTATTGTGCTGTATGAGGGAGCTCAAAGAGTCAATAGATGCCAATTTCGTGCGTAGATTCACCCAAATTCTCAAAGAAAACAAGATACGAGCACGCCTTATTCTGCTTGATCGAGAGTTTTACTCTGTCGATGTAATGGAGGCAGTATTACAATCAAAAAATAAATTTCTAATGCCTGCAATAAAAAACTCTACCACAAAAAAAGCGATTCTAGAATACCATGCAGGTACAAGAGATATGGCATCCAAACACACCATAACAAACAAGTTCCAAAGAAGTATGTCCTTTACGCTGATCATCACCAAATCCAAAAAGCATGGGGATCTCAAGGCAAACATAACAGAATGGTATCATGCATTTGCGACAAACCTTACGATGGGGCGTGCCCTCAAGGAGATCACTACACTCCCAGAAGAATACAGAAAGAGATGGGGAATCGAGACAGGATACAGGCAAATAGAAGAGATTCGGCCAAGAACCACAAGCAGAGATGATGTGTTTAGAATGATGTTGTTTTACACGGCATTGTTATTCTACAATTTATGGACCGCAGAAAGGCAAGAGTACACATCATACGGAATACTGACGCTAAAGCTTATGGCATCATTGTCTGCCATGATTGGCATCGGTAAACTGATAGAGTTTCCGTACGATCCTGGAGGCTATGGTTAGTGAGCACATTTCCAACTACTGATGTCTGCCATACAAAATCATTCAGATGATGTGATAAGATTTGGAATATGATGACAATAACTGTCCTACGCCATGGCAAGCATGTCATGTAATTATTTATTTCATAATGATAAACACAATTCCAAAATGACGTGCGCAGCCGTGTGCGTCCTTACGGGCATGATGTTTTCCCACGGCCCTGCCACATGCAGGGATGTAAGTCACGTTCCAAACAGCCGCTCAAACTCTGTCTGGGCGTTACTGCCATGCAGCTTCCATGTCTCAAGTATACTTGCTATTGTACAGTACATCTGTGCCCCGCGCAATGTTGCAAAACGGTACATCACCTTGCGCCGTATTACAAACCTGCGCAGCATACGCTCGGCAAGGTTGTTTGTAAGCGACATTTCAGGATTTGTAACTGCAGTAAAGAGGTAGGGTGCGCAGTTACAGACGTAGGTTCCCGCCTTGATGCCCTCCTGTAGTAGAAGCCTACCTATCTCAGTCGTTTCAAGTATGAGGCGGTCTATCTTTTGTTCCGGCGTGTCAGGAGGCAGGCCCTTGGCATGCTGGTATATGCTCATGAGCCTGTGGTAGAGATACCATCCCGTTTCAGTATCGCTTTTGGTGACTGCGTTTTCCACCTTTGTCTTTACATGTGCCCAGCACAATTGTCGTGTCTTGAAATGATTGTGTGCCGCATATGCATCGCAGGTCATTTTGATGTCTGGGTATGGAAAATTCTTCTCAATGACTGATTTGCGCCGTGTCTCAGCAGGATGAAACATGACGTGTTTGCCGTCCCCTATCATGACCCACATCCTGCCGTTTTTACTGACATTGCCGCTGTCCTTGCCATCATTGTCCTTGTCCTTGCCATCATTGTCCTTGTCCTTGCCATCATTGTCCTTGTCCTTGCCATCATTGTCCTTGCCATCATTGTCCTTGTCCTTGCCATCATTCTCACCGGTATCACTACTCCTGTCCGGGCCAAGTGGCAAGACTGTATCATCAATGTTTCCCGCACTGGATTTTGCAATGTTGTTGCGTATCGTCTTGATTTCCGGTTTCAGCAGGAACTCTGATGCCCTGATTGCATTGTTTATGGTGGCACGACACAGTTTCTTGTCATATGCTATGTGTATTGTCTCACACAATTCAGAGCCGCTCTTGTTGGTGTGATACAGCCGTACAATCTTGATCAGTAATTTCTTGCCGATGGATGTGCCATCAAGCATCCAGTCGGGCTTGGATGAAACAGGCCCACACGTACCGCATATGTACAGGTACACGTCATAGAGCCGTTCGGTGACCCTACCATCCTCTAGCTCTAGTGCAGTCTTTGAGTATCGGTCAATCTCCCCAATGGGACTGCCGCAGTCTGGACATGTATCAAGTGTTAGATTTATTCTGCCGTCAGGATTATACTGGCGTGCATGGCCCGCATGGCCTTCTGGCGGGCCTATCTTGGCAGGGGTTGTATCGGGAGCCTCTTTGTCGTGTCTGTTCTTTATCTGCCTCCGGGTTATCGTGTTGTGTGCCGGTGGTGTAGAGCCTGCGTCGTTTGCCGCATCCCTCTGTTCGAGCTTTTGGCATTTTGTCCTCAACTCGTCAATCTCCTCAAGCAGCGCGTCGTTTGCCTCCTTCAGGTCTTCGTTTGCTTGGTCCTTGTATTGTGCATAGTCAAGAGTGGTGCGTGACATGTCTGACAACATCCTTTCCCTGATGGTACTTGTCGTGTACACATTTTTTGTAAGCAGCATGTTGCAGCATTCCCATACTGTCTGAATTTTAGCATCAATTCTCTTGTATAGTGCGTCTTTTTCATCACGCATTATGGCTTGGCTCTTTTGGTCTGCCTCAAGTTGCGCTATTTTGTCCAGCAGGCCGGATATCAATGAGTGTTGCGGGTCAGATACGGCATCAGTATAGTTAAATAGATTCTTTGCAATGGTTTGTTGGTATTGTTGTCTTCTCATTTTGTAGTGATCATGGGAAGTACACAATACCATCTTTTAAGCGTAAGGATTGTACAAATTCTTCATTTTACATAAATTATTTTGTGTGATTTACGTGCCTATACCCGCGGCTTGGGGAGGGGGAGGTGACATGTTACCACGTAAATCACGTAAAATAATTTATAGCGCAATATTGTAAAATTTTTATATATTTTATGTAACTTTTGTATAAATTTGAACTAAAAAATATTACTGACCAAAATGTAAATAAACAATGTATTACATACTGTAAGAAATGGCGACAAAAAAGAGAGCATCAAGAAAGAAGGATTTGGAAGAAACAATCGTAAAGCTAGAAGCAAAACTAGCAGATTTGTCCTCACAACTTAAAGATACGTCTACAAAACCAGCCAAGAAAGAAAAAGAGGCGACTGAAACAGTGGAGAGTACCACCAAGCCAAGGGGCACACTACCCAAGGGAATGGAAAAGCCGACATCTAGGCCAAAACCAAAACCAGCCAAGAAAGAAAAAGCAGTGTCTGAAAAGCCAAAACCTGCTGCAAGTAAGGCCAAGCCAAGGGGCACACTACCCAAGGGAATGGAAAAGCCGACAGCTGAAAAGCCAAAACCTGCTGCAAGTAAGGCCAAGCCAAGGGGCACACTACCCAAGGGAATGGAAAAGCCGACAGCTGAAAAGCCAAAACCTGCTGCAAGTAAGGCCAAGCCAAGGGGCACACTACCCAAGGGAATGGAAAAGCCGACAGCTGAAAAGCCAAAACCTGCTGCAAGTAAGGCCAAGCCAAGGGGCACACTACCCAAGGGAATGGAAAAGCCGACAGCTGAAAAGCCAAAACCTGCTGCAAGTAAGGCCAAGCCAAGGGGCACACTACCCAAGGGAATGGAAAAGCCGACAGCTGAAAAGCCAAAACCTGCTGCAAGTAAGGCCAAGCCAAGGGGCACACTACCCAAGGGAATGGAAAAGCCGACAGCTGAAAAGCCAAAACCTGCTGCAAGTAAGGCCAAGCCAAGGGGCACACTACCCAAGGGAATGGAAAAGCCGACAGCTGAAAAGCCAAAGGACTTGCCAAAGCCTGCTGAAACTACGACACAGCAACCCCCGCAGACATACCAAGAGGCGTTGGAATCAACATACTACGACTCTGCAATGAGTGACTTTCACCAATACAGAGCAAAAGTTACTGGGTATTCACCTGCACCAAACAGGTATTTTGTCAGGCTGACCGCACCCGTAGGAGATGTTCCCACTACAAACTGGAACGACCAAAAGGCAAAGGTCACAGGCTATACGCAACCGTCAAACCAGTACTTTGCTACTAGACAGCGACTTGCATACCACCCGCCAGACAAGAGATTTGGGAGTTTTAGTGGAACTGCAATGACCGTCAAGGGCAATGTTGCAGCTGCACAGATAGAGCAGGCTCCAGCACAGGAACCACCAAAACCCAAGGGCACGTTACCAAAAGGAATAGATCAAGTACAACAGGCATCACCTCCGTCACAGCAACAGCAGACCAGTAGCAGGACAAAGACAAAACAAGAACTGCTAAAAGAGTATGAAGAAAACTATCTTCAGAGAATAGAACAAGAAAGAGTAGAGATGGAGAGAGCATATCAAGAATCTATAGTAGAAAAGGCACAAGCTACTGCCCAAGCACGACGGACCCGCGGTACGCTACCAAAGGGTATGGAAGCAAAATCAGAACCCAAACCAAAGACGTCTAGAGGCACGCTACCAAAAGGCTTTTGAGTATTCAACCACACATACTTTTTCTTTATTCATTTTCAAGATGTGTTTTGTGTAAATTCTTCAAACACTTGGCTTGCATGTCCTGAAGGTTTTACTTTGGAATAGATCTTGAAGATAATTCCATCCACATCAACCAGAAATGTGCTCCTCATCACACCCATGTACTCTTTGCCCATGAATTTCTTCTTACCCCACACCCCAAACATCTTTGAGACCTTCTTGTCGACATCAGCTAAGAGTGAATACTTGATACCCATCTTTGTGCAGAACTTTTTATGAGAACTTGTATCATCTGGGCTAATTCCTACGATCCCAATACCTTCCTCAAGAAACCTGTCATATTCGGTTGAAAACTCGTCTGCCTCAATAGTACACCCAGGAGTAAAGTCTTTGGGGTAAAAGTAGATTACATATCTGCTACCCGCAAAATCAGAAGAATGTATCTTTTTACCATCAGCTCCATCTAGTTCGAATTCTGGTACTGGAGTCCCTACAGAAATCATGTATTGCGTATTACTGTTCGATATTAATTGATTGCCTCATGTTTGCATAGCTAAATCACCCTATTGTAAGACTGGGCTGGTGAGAACGGCTTAGTGATAGGATTTATCAAGAAAAATCTGAACATGGATCTTGTTTAGATTATGCACAGAAACTGCCCATAGTGGAGGGATTGTGTACCTGCAAGCCTTACTGGATATAGGCAAGCATTGTGCGCCATGTTTTTTGATGCTCATACCATATGGCACAATTATGGCACACAATAGTTCGAATCTTTTATATGGAAAACGAAAAGCCCTTGTCTGATGGTCAATCCAAGAGCATATCTTGCAGAGGCAATAGCCACGTATGGGCTAGTATTCTTTGGACCGCTATCAGTAATTCTATCTATTGCATCGTTTGGTGAGGAATTCACAACGATATCCGTGTTTTTCATATCTATTGCTCATGGTGGCATCATAGCACTGATGGTCTATGCATTTGGACATGTGTCTGGCGCTCACATCAACCCTGCAGTAACCATCCCAATGATCATAACAAAAAAGATCGGCATTACAGATGGAATAGGATACATAGTCTCACAAGTGATAGGTGCAATAGCAGCAGCAGCTACTCTCAAGGCCATCCTTCCAGAGCTTGGCGCCAAGGTAAATTTTGCTACTCAAGGTGGCCCAAGTGAGATCATTAATGGAAGTATTAGTTCGGGCTTTTTGATCGAGGCGCTTTTGACATTTTTCTTGGTAACTGTAATATTCATGACGGCAGTGCACAAAAAGGCATCTCCAGGATGGCATGGTTTTACAATAGGCGGCATGGTATTTCTCATTCACCTAATTGCGGTCCCACTCACAGGCGCCTCTGTAAACCCGGCAAGGACATTTGGGCCCGCATTAATTTCTGGATTCTGGGAGTTCCACTGGCTGTACTGGGCAGCGCCTATTCTTGGTGGGATTATCGCGGGCCTGTTGATGAACTATATCTTTGTAAACAAGGCCGAAAAAGAGGCATAACCATCAATAGTAGACAAGGTCATCGTCACTCACTCCTGCAACTCATCCATATCACAAGCACCATACGAGTGCAGCCGGTGCCTACCAGACATATTGTGTCACACTGCAAGTATCAGTAGATGGAAATGTGCCCCCTAGAGACAAGCCTAAAACCATCTAAACACAGTATTGAAATTTTTTGATCAAATAGCCTATAAGATATTGTACCTACTTACCTTAAAGTGTCGAAACAAAAAGGCAAGCAAGTACAAAGTGAGATTGGAAGCAGGGTGCTTAATATCTTATCTAGCCTGTTTGCCACTGCCAGCATTGCATTCTCTGAAAGGTACAATGCACAGTATGGAATACTAGAGTTTGTTACAATACTATCTCAGATGGCCAGGTTCAGGATATCGTCTGAAGAGGCCGTGCGACAGATTGACATTAGAGTTTATGATTAATCGACCAGAAAAAATTTTCTGAAAAAAATATGGATATCATATGTGGTGTGGTTCAAGTCTAACACAGGTAAAGCCAAAAAGTTGTGCGCAGTCGTGTGCATTTGGAATTTTCATCCATGTGTCAACTTGACAGCATAGTAAAGGGGCAGGAGCTATATCCTGCTCTTTATTTTATTCTTCCAGTATTGGTAGGTGCCGTCCTGCCACATCTTTCGCTTGTTGTACATGCCACATATGCCGTTGAATTCTATATTGAACTCTTCGGCCGTACCGTCGTATCGTCCGGATATTCGTTTCCAGTTTTTCACATGTGCAAAGACGTTCTCGACAGGAACACGCCTTTTGTTGTGTGCCTTGTTTTGTGCCTTTTTGGTGGCGGTAAGCTTTTTACCCTTGGGCTTTTTGTGTGGGATCTTTGCGGTTACCCCACGAAGATAGTTTTGGATTCCCGTGTATCCTCTGTCCAAATTCAGGCGTATGCGGCTATCCGATGGTATGCGCTTGCCGGTCACCATGCGATCAGTCCATTTGCCAAAGTCTGGCAGTCCTTGGTTCAACACCATCAGGTCATGGCAGCTTCCCTCTCTAGAGTCACTTATTGCGAGGATATAGTTTTGTTTGTTTATCATCATGGCTGTGTTTATTGCAAACATCTTGTCCTTTCCAGAATACTGTTTCTTTTGCTCTTCCTTGTCTTCTGGACGCGTGGTCTCTACAAGTGTGCCATCTATTGTAATCTCGCCTCCATCTCTTCCGGGTACAATTTCCTTGAATTCCTCTTTTGACTTTATCATGGAGATGTACTTTGTCATGTTGTGCGGTGTTACTGCATATAGCTCATCATCGTATTTGGTTGCAAGCTTGAGATAGTTTGATACCGTACTCTGATCTATCCCAAAAACTACACCCAGTGATTCCTGCCCCCAATCTTGTGATTTTCTTACCTGGGTCATGAGCAGAAAGTGTCGGATATACAGCTTGCACTGGTTTCCGGACTCTTCCTTTCTGTCCTGGTCGTCGCGAAAGTGTGGCGAATCATTGGATTTTTTGATTATCTGTAACAAATCCTCAAGTGTGTTATCAAATATTTCCTTGGTGCTTCTTGTAAGTGCCTTTATCAACTTCTCATTTGAAATGATATACTCTAACATTTCATGTGTGTGAAGCAGTCTTGTGGGTAGTACAGAAGAGTGTCTCTTCTGTCCAAGATCCGTATTCCACAGCGAGTCCTCCTTTACCAGCATCGTCTTGAGCCCCAAATTTTCTTTTTCTAACCTCGAGTTTTCTTTGGCATGTTTTGCCTTTAGCCTCGAGATCTCCTTTTCCTTTCTCAGGTTTTCTTTGGTCTGTTTTGCCTTTAGCCTCGAGATATCCTTTTCCTTCCTCGAGATCTCCTTTTCCTTCCTCAGGTTTTCTTTCTCTAACTTTGCTAATCTGGTCTCTAGTTTAGTTTGAGTTTGTTTGCTCATTATCATATACTTACAAGAGAAGGATTTAGCGATACTGGTTTAGATTAATAGAAAATTTGGCAAATTTTTCTGATCTTGTTTTTCGGCCGATTGATCATAAACTCTATTAATAAAAAGAGACCGACTGCCAAGTGGTTCCGCGACATGATTCATTCCATTACATCAAATGATGCCATGATGTTATGTGATGAAATGCTAAATCACACCATAAAACACATCTACAAGAAATATAGAAACAAGAGTGTACTGGTTGCAATAGACAAGCATCTGATTCCAAGACATGATAAATTCAACATGAAATATTTGATAAGATCCAAGGCGGATGGAGGAACACACAAGTTTGAGAGTTATTCCACACTGCAGATAGTGGACGGTCCTGCCAATGCAGTATTGTGCTGTATGAGGGAGCTCAAAGAGTCAATAGATGCCAATTTTGTGCGTAGATTCACCCAAATTCTCAAAGAAAACAAGATACGAGCACGCCTTATTCTACTTGATCGAGAGTTTTACTCTGTCGATGTAATGGAGGCAGTATTACAATCAAAAAATAAATTTCTAATGCCTGCAATAAAAAACTCTACCACAAAAAAAGCGATTCTAGAATACCATGCAGATACAAGAGATATGGCATCCAAACACACCATAACAAACAAGTTCCAAAGAAGCATGTCCTTTACGCTGATCATCACCAAATCCAAAAAACATGGGGATCTCAAGGCAAACATAACAGAATGGTATCATGCATTTGCGACAAACCTTACGATGGGGCGTGCCCTCAAGGAGATCACTACACTCCCAGAAGAATACAGAAAGAGATGGGGAATCGAGACAGGATACAGGCAAATAGAAGAGATTCGGCCAAGAACCACAAGCAGAGATGATGTGTTTAGAATGATGTTGTTTTACACGGCATTGTTATTCTACAATTTATGGACCGCAGAAAGGCAAGAGTACACATCATACGGAATACTGACGCTAAAGCTTATGGCATCATTGTCTGCCATGATTGGCATCGGTAAACTGATAGAGTTTCCGTACGATCCTGGAGGCTATGGTTAGTGAGCACATTTCCAACTACTGAGTATGAACATGTATGAGTAAAACAATCTTGGCAGTAATTACGTGAATACTAAACGTTTTTAAAAAATCTGTGAATCATTTTGGCATGTCCACAGAAGATAGCCACGTGTCAGAGATGTTTGACGCTGAATCCAAGAGACTGTTGGAGATCATTACAGATGTAGGGGAAACAATGGCGGCGGCAGATACAGAACCATGGTTGTCCATTTCAGAGATAGTCAAAGTATACCACCAAGTCATCAACGTAGCATCAATAGCTTCTGTCCTTAGGCAACAGATTGATACTGAAAACCACACACTGCTAAGCAGGATCGCCATGACCGAGGCCATGATAACAGAAAGGTTTGACTCTGGGATTCACCCCAAGATTATGAGGAATCTTGCAGAATCCATTCGCATTGATATGGACCGCCTAGAATCAAGAGAAAGTGATAGAAGCAGTAAGGAGTGGGATCGTGATGATCGCAACGATCCCACGTCAAGCAATAACACACAAGACATGGCAGATGATTATGAAGAGTTGCGTAAAAAAATGAGTGTTGAAGAGTTTGTCAAACAGTATGAGACCAGGTTGCATGCATGAAAGTATGGTGCGCTGCTTGGCCGCCCTAAGAAAAGATCTTGAAACTTTTGATACAAAAAGTCAAATCATGGAGGTAATTCCAGTAGCAGGATCAGATAGTATTCCCATTGACGAATATGATTTGCAGATGCTGCATTGGTTTGCTGCAAGCAATCCTATATACCACAGATCTACAGAAAAGACTATTGCGGGTACAGCCTGTATCGTATACGAAGGCGACATCAACAGATACTGGCTGAGCAGCATCAGGCACGGATCCAAGAGTCGCGCGCCGTTCTCACCTACATGGATGCTTTCCGCATATGTATGCGCATCACTTGCAAAGACACATGGATTTGAACAGATGATAGACATAGGCTCAGGTGATGGGAGGATTGCATTTTGTGCAAGCATGCTAGGCATTGAATCACACAGTATAGAGATCGATGTGGCGCTCTCCGACCTGCAGACACGGCTACTGTCATCACTGTCCACATCAAAATTGAAATCACAACAGGCTAATGCAATTAAAACCAACCTAACACCGCATTGTGCAGATGCTGCCACATTCAAGTATGGGCAACTAGGACTAAACAAGCCCATCTTTTGCATAGGAGGACTTGCGCAGATGGGCGGAACGGCTTTGGCAACGGACATACTAAAGAAGATGTACATCACGCCATCTGAATTTGAAGACAAGGAAGTAGGATGGGTGTTTGCAGGTACCGATTCCCCAAAATATTCACCAGATCCCAAGGGCATGTCAGGATGGGGTACACTTGTAGAGGAGAATGGACTCACGCACCATCAGACAATGGCGCTGCCCACCTACTGGACGTTTGGTGGCCAAGGAAGCGAGGATCTGACCCCCTATGTATTCTGCACCAAGAGAACACTTGGTACTGACAATAGCAATCCAAATTAAGAGTAGATATTTCATAGCGCGTGGACTCGTTGCATAGCTTGGATAGTGCGAACGCTTGCGGAGTGTTAGGTCGCCGGTTCGAATCCGGTCGGGTCCGCTCTCACATCATGCACGGACCATGTCTCTTTCTGTCTCGATTACTGCCCTGCCGGAAGATTTTTTGATTCAGGCACGTATCTAGGGTCTTTTGATAGTATTACACATCATTCTGGGCACGACCTGACCACGTACAAGAAAATAAAAAGCTAAAAGAAATCCTAGCACAAAAAGACGAGAAATTTAACAAAATGTTCATGAAAAAAGATAAGGAGTTAGTGTGAAAAGACAAGGAGCTGGACATTGAGCGCTGCTTGTGGAAGAACAGGGCGGCAGACTGGAATTCTGACGACAACACGGACATGCACAGGATCGAGGTGTTTGACGGCATCATATCAGACGAGTCCAGTCTGTACTCTGCGGCCCTAAAACTAGAAAAATTTCAACATATTTTGGAGCGTGCAGGAGTGTGTGTGTAACAGCCAGCGGCAAGACGTGACTATTTCGTGACGACGAATCCAGGGCGTCCGATCCCAGAAACAGGTGCAAGCTGTGCCTCCGGCACGCAATACTCATGGCACTGGTTCACAAAAAAGACAATCCCACGCAGGGTGTACCGTAGGCCATATTCGGAATAGGCCATATTCGAAATAGGCCAGACCAGTGTGTGCAGGTATCTCAAGGTGATGGATCAGATACTAGTAAAAATACTTCCCACAGCCAATAACATACCCAAAGAGATAGTATCATGCAATACCAAGAAAGAATTCAAGAAGATAGTTCCCGGCGAAGGCGGGGCAACATAACGATAGATGGTACGCACTACCCTGTCCAGCGCTCGCCAGAAAAGACTGTCAGGCGCATGAGGTACTCTGGAAAGAAGAAGCGATTCATCAACAACACCCACATCTACATCAACACCAAGGAGGTAATAATCGCAATATCCAAGAGTGCAGTGGGATTCACACACGACATTACGCTGCTCAAGGAGAGTCCCATGCAGTTTGGCAAGTGGCCGAATCCATGAAGGACGCATCCACCCCGGAGAAGGACAGGATTCGCCATTGGGTCGACAAGGGCTACTAGGCAATGGCCAAGGAATTGATCGGCGCATATTCGTATTTTTGTATTTTACCAGCATAAATACATCCGTCAGATGTTCGGTTGTCTATATCATTGACTATATACAAAAACGTCCATGCACTACACAAAACATTTGTTACAAAATTGAATCAGTGCTTCTTCGAACATATGATTCAGATTGTGTAATCTTTTTGTATCAATTTTTAATGTTTCATGATCAAACCATTCTGTAGACAAGTACAAATTCCTATTCATCTCTACTTGAATCCAAGGTATTGGTGTATTGCCGTATGTTTTAGTAATGTATCCCCCATGAAACGGATCGTTTAAAGAAACATCTTTCCTCTCAATTGAAAATGCGTCAGATAGGCAGCTGGCCAAAAGGCAGATCATCTCATCAGATGACGTCTCACCATCACTATTGGACAAACAAAACACCGGCCTCTTCTTGTTGGCTCCATCTGTAGACATGTGGGGGGCAATAGAGGCCATAGAGTGGCAATCCAGACATAGTCGTAAATCCAGATCTGTCAGCGCATTTTGGATTGCCTGATGGTACGGGAGGTAATATGTCTCAATCAGTGTCTTTGTAAGAGAGTCACTGGGATCTTTTCCATCTATGTAAATTGGTTTTTGATAGCATGTCATACTTTTTATCAGTCCGTCAGGATTTTTTGGGGGAAGCTCCTGGGGTGAACGGTTCAAATCAACAAATGTTCTTGCAATATCAGTCTTGATGACACGTCTGACTTTGTCGCCTAAATCACATATAATATTGACGAACGGATCTGAGTCATCAAATGTGTCGTGTTTTGTAATGCAGAGGCGCCCATCTAATTCTACAGGTATCTTTGTACCGCTATGTGGAATTGACAGCAACACTGGCAGATCTGTCAGTTCAATCCCTCTGCCGTGCCATTACGCCTAACTTCAGCTACTCCCTGAAATCCATCCGCAGTCTGTCTTTTCATTACCGCATGAATCGCACCTAAAAAAAATGAATGACGCTCGCGCATGTCAATCTTGTAGCCCATTTTTTTAAAATATTTTACTAGTTCGGTATCTGAATCATCTGCTTCCATGCTGATTGTACCATCCAATGAACAGTGCAGTCTGGGTCGGGTCATGGCCGCATCCATGGAGTTGCCGGCATCTATAATCCTGCTAATAAAATGACTGACCACAGAGAATATTCTTTCACTGCCAGGACTTCCAAGTACAATCCATGGCTTGTTGTTATGGAATATTATCGAGGGAGATACAGATGTCCATGGAATTGAATTTGGTCGCAGGTAAAACGGGTGGTTTGGGTTTTCAAATTCAAAAGCAGACATATAATTGTTGTATAGAAATCCCAATCCATCAGCAGCAGCCTTTGATCCATAGACCAATTCAATTGATTGTGTAATCCCGACGGCATTACCGTCATTATCCATAACAGACAAGTGTGTTGTGTCCTCAGTACCAGCAGGCTCCCGCAATGGTAGATCAGGATCAATAGTATCTTGTATTGAGCGTGTCAAAGATTTTGCAAATTCCCTGCTCAGATGCGTTTTGTCGCTTATTTGATGATATGTCTGGGGATTGAATTTTCTCTGTGTCCTGTACAGCAGAGCTTTTCGAAACGTCTCGGCTACAAAATGGTACGATTTCGGGGTTCTACCACGAAGAAATGACACTTTGAGGTTGTTTAGCATCATCAACACAAGCAGCATGGTGTCCCCTGCAGATGGAGGAGGGACGGTACAGATAGGAACCCCCCTGTACCTGCGACAGATTGGCCTTCTTTCAATTGGTATGGGGATGAGTGCAAGATCATCTTGTCTCAGAAACCCCTTGTTGAGTTTCATATCCTTGTCCATAATGTCTGCAATCATTCCATGATAGAATGAACGGTATCCATGATCAGCCACATGTTGCAACGTATATGCAAGGTCTTCCTGAACAAAAAGATCGCCAGGATCATATGGGACTACCCCATCTTTTAGATAATATCTGGCGCCAGATTTTGACTTTACACGAAAAAAATTTTGTAAGTTTTCTTTTTGTAAATGATGTTGTAGTTTTGTTATTTTGTAGCCTCTGCGAGCAATGCGAATGGATGGTTTCACAATTACATCCCAGTCAAGATTTCCGTACCGTTCATTGAGGTATCCCAAAGTTGCAATGGTACTAGGAGTAGTGGTTGCCCTGTATCCAATGAATCGATGCGACTGTTTTTTGAAAAAGGAGATATGCGCTAGGGAAGGTGCCCTGCTTGAACCATCAATTGCGATTGTTTTGCCATCAATGTGCAACATGGCTAGTGATTGTCCACCTATTCCTGAAGCTTGTGGCTCACAAACTCCCAATGCAAGTGCGGCTGCACATGCTGCATCAACTGCATTGCCTCCCTTTCTTAACATGGAAACCCCCGCCTTTGAAGCCACAGGAAACGCAGAAGATACCATGCCCTTTTTGGCAACAGAGCATTTCTTGTCAGCAGTAGTTTTAAAGGAATTTTCTACACTCTCAATTCTCACAATGCATTACACTCCTTTGCACAACAAGAATGAAAATATCATTTCTGCTCCATTCCCTTTTGTGAATGCCGATCTTAGATCCCTGCACGATATGTCACTGTCAGGAGCGCTGCCGTATCCCAATAATCTTGCAGCCAGCAGCAAAAACCTTTGCACCCCACAATAGTTAGAATTACCATTCCTCCAATAACTCCTCCTAGCCTGTAAAACAAGAATCTCCTCATGGCAGAACGTCTCCATCCCTGCAATCAAATCCCATACACGGCAGGATAATTGGGATGAGTAAATTGGAATATTAGAGATAAACCGAGACGAAGAAACAAAAACAAGTTCTGCCGTACGATGGTTTGTAAAAAGAGTTTGTACAGTGTTCAAGGTTACGAAGCATCCTCTTTTTGGATCTTTTCAATCCGTATAGTAACGGGTTTGTTTTTAGATACTTTTTCGACCTTGATTGAAAGATTGTCAATTTCAATTACATCTTCTGGCCTTGGAATGTCACGAAGTTTTTCATGTAGCAGTCCATTGAGTGTTGAATAGTCATCGCCTTCAGGTATGGCAGTTTTGAAGATTTCGTTTATTACATCAATTTCAATGTCTCCATCCGTAATTATTGTATTCTTGTCAATTCTTTCATACTGTGGTGTCTCTGAATCCGTCTCATCATGTATTTCTCCAACTATCTCTTCAATCAGATCTTCTAGTGTAACCAGTCCTTCAACTCCACCAAACTCATCAACCACGATTGCCATGTGGGTATTTTTAGCCTGCATTTCACGTAACAAGTTACTCATGCGCTTTTCTTGCGAGACATAGATTGGTTCACGAACAAGCTCATGAAGTTGTTTTTTTTGCAGCTCCGGCTCCTTAAGGTGAGTCAATATGTCTCGTACATGTAAAATACCTACAATATTGTCCAAATTTTTTTTATAAATTGGGATTCTTGAATGGCCACTTTTGTGGATGGGCGCCACAGCATCAGCTAGTTGCATAGTGGACTGCAAACTAAACATCTTTGTGCGCGGCATCATAACTGATCGAATTATTCTGTCATCAAACTCCAGCGCCCCATGGAGTAGTTCGCTTTCGTTCTTGTCTAGTGCCTCATCTCTCCTTCCTTGCTCAACTATTCCGCTGATTTCTTCCTTTGTGAGTGCAGGTGGGTTGTAGTCACTCCCGGTTATCTTGATTATGCCACGGGTCATTTTTTCCAGTATCCATACTGCTGGATAAAAAACATAGCTAAACGTCATGAGTATGCCGCTGCAACGCAGAGCGATCTTTGTAGCATTTGCATTGCAGTATGTCTTTGGGGTCACTTCCCCAAAAATAATTACCAAAAAGGTCATTATCCCAATTGCAATTCCTACCCCGTTCTCACCAAAAATCGCAATGGATACGACTGTAGCAAGTGATGCCGAACCTATATTGACAAGATTGTTTCCAAGATTCACACTTGACATCATCCAGCCGGGATTTGATTTTAGCTTATGTAGTGCCTTGGAGCCTTTTACATTATCCTTTACCAAACGTGCAACAGTGGCTTGGGATGTACCAACAAGCGCTACTTCAAGCCCGCTAAAAAACCCCGACAGGCCTATTAATGCAGCAAGTGCAACAAGCTGATACTCAAGAGTCATTTTGTTTGAAACATTTGTAGATGACAGATGTCAGCAGGGCGGATCGCTCCACAATACTGTCGTGTATGATGTATTCATGGATGGATCTGTATTCGTCTCCTTTCGGGCCAAATCCGTCAAGGGCCGGAAGTTCGTATGGTACATTGCTAATATCCGAAGACATAATTTGCTCATGTCGGTTTATATTAATTTCGTGTTTTTTTGCAAGATCCTCTACCACCTCATAAAACATCCTGCCAGACTCTTCCTCAATTACGGGAGGCCTAGCCTGAACCTGATTTATTACAACTTCCAATCTTGATGTATTTGTCTCTCTCCTCTTCATTATACTCCTTATTTTGTTATCAAGTTGCTCACCTAGTTCAATACTTTTGAAACTGCACACTAAAGAGAGGGCAGCATAGTTTGGAGTATGTCCATAAGAGCCTTTGGCTACAATAGAGATGACTCGCAGTCGGTAATCTTTTTCGTCCTTTGATAGTTTTTCTATCGCCGTAATCTTTTTCCCCAGAACTGGAATTATCCCATGAATGTCAGTAGAGGCAATGTTTGGTGCTGTAAACCTGATTTGATAGTCATTGCGCCCATAACATGTTGTAATTATTCCTCCGTCCTTACTGGCGGATTTAAGTCCTATAATGTATCTGGATTTTTTAGAATATTGCTTGACAAGATCCTTGCTGAATCTTCCACCAATACTGTCATCAGTGGTCAGCAAGATCGCACATTTTATTTTCCTCAATCGTTTTGCAAAATGCAACGCATGCAGGGCACCCAGCATTACAACCAACCCACCCTTGCTTTCCGCAATCCCTGAACCGAATATCTTGTAGCCATCTTCATAATAATTTATCAACTCGTTTGGTCCATAATGAGTATCCATGTGTGAAATGATCAGCATGTCATTTTCGATCCCTCCATGGTTTGTAAAAAATCTAAAATCCCCCACGTCAAACTGTTTGTGTATGTATTCACTGAACCCCAGGTGCTTGAGCCTCCTAGAGATAATTTCTCCAAGCTTGTTGATATTGTCAGTATTGTGCACATGTGTGTTAATATTGACCAAATCGCGGAGCGTATCCTTGAGGCTTTGAAGATGTCCGCGCAGATACGTCCTTGCAATTACACGCAGGGGCTTTGTCATGTCAGGCTTTGATTCCTGAATCGAGCTGGTTGCGCCAAAATATCTTATCACGGCAATGTCCAATATTTTATTAATCAATGACTCATAGGTATATCCTGCCGTTTTTGCGCCATAAAACAGAGAGCCGCTTATTCCAAGGCTAGCCATCGAATTTAGCTCTAAAATGTAAAAATTTTCTTCATTATCCATTCTTATGTCTACCCGGGTATAATCGCAAAGTCCCAGTGCGGTAAAAGCGCTCATGCATAGTTGTTTTAGCTCATTTACTTTTTCTTGGGACAGGCTGGAAGGACAAATTTTGTCCACACCTCCTTTGACTTTGTCATCTTTTGTTTGGATTTTGTCTGGATCACCCAAGTTTATCTCAACCACGGGCAGTACCTCCAGGTTGGGAGAGTTACCAATTATGCCCACAGCGAACTCTCTTCCTGGAATAAATTGTTCAACCAGAATATCTTGTTGGTATTTTTCAATCTGCTTTGCTACTGCTATTCTCAGATCATCCCAGTTGTCAACTACCTCCATTCCCATTGATGTTGACTCAAGTTTTGGCTTTACAATTACAGGAAAGATCAAGTCATCAAACGTGTCATCGGCATTCTTGAACACCCAAAAACCAGGGGTGAGGATGTTGTTTCGCTGTAAAACTATTTTTGTCATAACCTTGTCCTGAACTATCGCATGTCCTGCGGGTCCCGAACCAATGTATGGGATTCCCAGCATCTCCATCATGGCAGGAATGTGAGTGTACCTGTTTTGTCCCTGAATGCCATATGCCATATTGAATACCATTCCAGGAATCCCTCCCCGGATTACTCGTGGCATAAACTCACGTAGTTCGTCTGCAAGATGAATATCACCTTCAACCACTTTGACTGTGTGGCCTCCTTTTTCTAAGGCCCTAGCCACTCTTTCAACCACACTTGGGTCATAGTGCTCTTTTGTTGGCATCCCAAAGATGTTGATCACATCTTCAGGATCTATTCTTATGTCATTATAGAGTAGGGCAATCTTCAATCTTAAACATCTTCGTTATTTCTGAGTAATATTCATATTTTTGACTATAATTGAATAATACCATATACAATGCGGTAAAATGAAGACAGTTATATTAAATTTTTGAACTTGCTTGACAACTGTTCTGTATGACAATAATGCTAGCATGTGATCTACTCGTATGGGATGAAATGTACCATGAGATGTACCATGAGATAATGCATCAAATCCCATGAACGATATTGATGGCAACAGACTGTAAATAAAGATGTGTGGGTAGCAAACCATAGCATACGTTTCTAGAGACTGCCACATCAGAGATTGAAAATGTACTCTCAACTAGGGCCGCATACTTTTTTCGTACGTGGTCAGGTCGTGCCCAGAATGATGTGTAATACTATCAAAAGACCCTAGAACCGTGCCTGAATCAAAAAATCTTCCCAGACAACCTGACCACGTACCTTTTTTCATCAAATGAATGGTTTTGTAGACATTGATGGTTAAATGGTTAGGAGTTGATACAATATTATGAAAAATCAATTCAATGAATTAGAATTCAGACACACTTTCTCAAGAGAAGAATTCGAGTAATTGTATGATATGTTAAAATGTCTGGGCCCTACCCATATCAGACGAGCAGTATGTATGGGCTAGATAATATGCATTAATTTTAGTTTGTATGGCCAAATATAATCAGACTGCACACAAGCCATGCGCAGAGCTGCGCCACAAATATAGATCTGACATGAATATCAGAATGCCCACATCCCAGTGGTTTTTGGGAGTATTGGGCAAGATGTTTACAGACAAGTTGGCAGATGCAGTCATGCGCGTATTGCAGCACACAACAGAGAACATACAGGCCTTGAAATGCCAGTACCACATACTTGCCATAAACAATCACACTTACCATAGACACTCATACCATGTCATTTACCGGCGCAAGTAGGCACACTGATGAGTGAATAGTAGGCGGCAAGCTCAAAGATGGAACGTCACGGTTTGAGGCCGCGCCACAGTAAGGATAGTTACCAAACCTGAATTGCCGACAGTTACTGCTTTGCGCCCCCAAAAGGACGTGAAAACAATCCAATCCGTGCATAAATTACTCAATAAAGTAGTAGATGATTTGAGCGTAAGGTGTAGATTACTTGATGGATAGTGAGTTTTGTACAGTTGCGATGATGACACATCCACACAAAAGTACCCAAGTTTTTGATGCCTGCCAAAAAGATGCCTAGAATCAAGGCGCAATAAGAGTTTGAGCGCGGTAAAAGGAAGGCAATATCACACTATACAATTAAGGCAGGTGACAGGGCTCAATTCAAGTTTTGTTTGGTAATCAAAGAGCGCATGACAACCAAAAATGGTAATATGACATGGGAATACTTGATGTTTGTCACCAACATAAGACAGAAAGTTATTGCCAGGATCTTCAGACCTCCCAGCAGAATACAAGAAACGTTGTGGTGTAGAAAACCACTACAGCAAGTCCGCCATGGCAAATCGCTCCCTCACATACAGCACAAAACACTCAATCATGGCATTCATGTTCTTTCTTACCCTTGCTTTGTGCAATTTGTGGCATCCAGCAACAGTTAAGCGAAATGTAGGTTAACTAAACTGAGTTATCCCATACCGGAAGTATATTCCAACCAAAAAAGCTAAATGTGACGGATCCAGTAGTTTAACGTTGTCCAAACAAAAAACAAACCAGATCCGTAATATGGTAAACAACAAACGTCTATATCAAGATGTTGTGACGGGCCTGTGTCCCATGTTGTCGTGTACAACAATGCCCGGACATCATAATACCATCTTTGATATCAACACGCTTAATGCAGGGATCATAAATGCGGCAATTCAGGATTCATCTGTAGGCGGATGTGCCAATGCAAGAAAGAGCCTAGGAGGCAGGAAAGAGCCCTCGGACAGGTGGTTTGCAAGCATGCTCAAAAGCCCGGTTGTGGCAGAGGTCCAGAATGTGTTTGACATGCAGGTGACGCAACAGTTTAAAAAAATGGTACGCCTCGGAATGGTTCCAAAGGAGGGGTTAACAATTGCAATTGACATGCACCTTATCCCAAGGTATGACAAAAAGCCCGGCAAAGAGCTCACACGATCCCGCTACAAGAACGGCACCAAATTATTTGAGCGATACATGACTGCCCAGTGTGTGGACAAATCACTGAAGATACATCTGGGTGCGCAATACCTGGAAATGGGTGATTCCGTGCCTGATTTTGTGGACAGAATCCTGAAATCCGTCAAAAAGACAGGTGCCAAGATAAGGTTGGTCCTTTTGGACAGGGAATTTTTCTCAGTGGATACAATAATTGCGCTACTCAACAATAATGTGACATACCTGATGCCGTGCAGGAATTCCAGCGGGGTCATCGCCGCACTGCGGGAATATGACAAAAATACAAGGAATGCAACATCTCAGGCCACGCTACAGGGACATACTGGCATGGTGGATTTTACCATGAGAATAGAGAAGCGCAAGAACAACAAAGACGCAACGATGCCCGAGCAAAAATTCATAGGGTTTGCCACAAACGCCCCGACAATTGACGTAAAAAAATACACAAAACGTTGGGGTGTTGAGACAGGATACAGATTGGTGGAAACGATGCGGGCAAAGACCAGAATACAGGACATGGCGGCTCGCATGCTCTGCTTTTACTATTCCCTGCTGGCATACAACGAATGGATGATTGTTAGGGTCATGCTATCGGATGGTACAGAGAGGCAGAGTGCCATGACACAGCTTACCTTCCAGTCATGTTGCATACAGGCCGTACTCCCTGACCCCGAACAGCCCCCATAACATGTGCGAATCAGGCATCATGTAAACAGTCTGATTCGCAAGTACATTTCGCTTAACTGAGCAAGGCAAAAGCTAGATAGAGTGATAGAAAATTGGGAAGGCAAGCCAAAAAAAAATGTTTATGGACATATTTCTGTTATTATTCACCATACTGAACGAGAAGATCATGATGTCTGGTAATGAAATAGTAGAATATTATTTGAAATGTGTAAAGTAGGGAACATTTTCAACCTCTAACATACAACCAAGACCGCCGCAAACTATGCCATTGTAAGAGATCTTGAAATGAGTGATAAAGGTACGTGGTCAGGTCGTGCCTAGAATGATGTGTAATACTATCAAAAAACCCTAGATTCATGCCTGAATCAAAAAATCTTCTCAGACAACCTGACCACGTACTATCCACCGGACCCCAGATACCTAGAATGGAAGAAGAGATTGGTAAAGGAGCAAGCTGTATGACAAAAAAGGTCTAGAGCGGTTCATGCAACAAAATGTGTGTTTGGGGCAAAAAAGAGGAATGGTGTGCTTACTGCTGTCCATCTATTCCCATCAGTGTCAGCGTGGAGCGGATCTTTGGAATCTTTCTGATCTTCCACGTGATGGTCTCACGTAGCACTTCTACCTGGCCAGATTCGACCTTTGCCAGAATGTCGTATGCTCCGAACGTACCGTGCACCTCAATGACTTCTTCAATAGATTTTAGTTCAGAGATTACTGCCTCCTCGGAGCCAAGCTCACAATTTATGAGCACATATGCTGTAGCCAATTATGCCCACATTCTCCTTGATTCATCCATACATACCATCATATCTTGAAATATATAAGAATAAACAAACATATCTAAAAATGTGGTAATAAATTCACCAGCATTATGTACAGATGTTAGTTTTGTTATTACAATAGTTGGTATGCAGTTTATTTTGATTCCCAGACATACAAGAATATCAATGGGCATGAATGTACAGCAGCAACATCAGAATGTGTGCCGTGCCACATGCTTAGTATGGTACGGCTGTACAAATCTAGGATGCGTCATGGTGTGGATGAATAGTATGTTGATCATCATGACAGGGGCATACGCCGCGCATAACATGTTCTAGGTCGCGGATGTCACGGGACAGTGTGATTCTGGAGCGCAGTACAGCGCTTCCTTGGACCCCCTTTGTGAACCTCATTGCCTGCACCTTGATGTTGGCAAATCTTATTTTGAACCTGCTTGCAATGTGTAGGTACTCAAAGAACGATTCTAGCCTGTCGCGAAGCGAGTATTTTTTGTAAGAACCAGTCTGGAGATAGTCGTTTATCTGCTCAAATAAGAACGGGTTACCCATGGCACCGCGGCCAACCATGACATAGTCACAGTCAGTCTGTTCAATCATGGAAAGGGCATCCTCCGGGGTTGTAATGTCTCCGTTTCCCACTATGGGAACACTAGTCACCTCCTTGAGTTGTCGTATCATGCCCCAGTCCGAATGGCCGGAATACCCCTGACTGACCGTCCTAGGGTGAAGTGTGATCATACTGACTCCCTCGTCCTCTGCTATGCTTGCAATATCAAGAAAGAGGGACCTGTCAGAGTCTGTCACGCCAGAACGGATCTTTAGAGTGACAGGCTTTCTTACTGCACCAACAAGTGTGGAAAAGATCTGTCGGGTCAGGTCGGCATTTTGCAACAGGGCGCCTCCTGCCATCTGCCTAGTTATGTGAGGTGCGGGACATCCCATGTTGTAGTCTATAATGTCAAAGAACGGTTCAACTATCTTGGCCGCCTTTTCCAGTACAGTCAGGTCCGACCCAAATAACTGCACAGAGATGGGGCGTTCCTCTTCAGAGTATTGCAGAAACTCACAGATTGTATGGGGCGCGTCTTTTTTGGTTTTTGTCTGCCTGCCAAACTGTTCGTGCTGTGCCACTATACTGTGGATGCTGGTAAACTCTGTCACTACAAGTCCCGCACCCATAAGACGACATTGAAGCCTAAGAGCAGGATCACTCACACCCGCCATGGGAGCAAGAAACGCCCTGCCAGAAAACTCTGGCAATGATGTCATTGTTGTAACGCTCGGTACTGTTCTAGTCATTACTGCAACACAATCAGGTAATGTGTGATATATGTCCCGCGCGATCTGTCTTGTGTATGAACAGGCACTTATGAATTCAGGCACGCCAATACTCTAGCATGCCCATCTAGGCAAATTGTGTATAGGCTAGGCGATCACTTGTACACACATACATGATTGTCATTATAGAAGATATCATAGCATGCAGTAGTATCGGCAATATCTTGACCAATCCACCCACTCCAAAATTGAAAAGATGGTGCCGAGGGCATGATAACCGCCATGCCAATGCATCGGCAAGCATATTGGGTACGTGGTCAGGTCGTGCCCAGAATGATGTGTAATACTATCAAAAGACTCTAGATCCGTGCCTGAATCAAAAAATCTTCCCAGACAACCTGACCACGTACGGTAAAAGATACATGTACAGTCAGTATTTTTGATATTTTTGTACGTGGTCAGGTCGTGCCCAGAATGATGTGTAATACTATCAAAAGACTCTAGATCCGTGCCTGAGTCAAAAAACCTTCCCAGACAACCTGACCACGTACATATTTTTATTCATGACCAGTTATTAACAAGAAAATGGATTCGTCTGCCGTCTTAAATCCTGACAGCCGTCATGACAGTACATGCACTGGCATGCTGTCGTTGATCATGGCTAATCTAGGGCCTTTTCAAAAAAGGCAGCTGACTTGTCAAAGTCTAGCCGTGTGTAAAACTCGTGCGCTCCTTTTCGAAAGTTTGCTGATTCCAGCCTGATCCTGTTGCAGCCATGTTCCTTTGCAAATGCCATACAATAGTTGATCAGGGCAGTGCCGGCCCCGTGTTTTTGGTATTTTTCAAGAACCACCAGTTCGGTAAGATACAGCTCTCGCGCCTCATAGTTGAGCCTGTGCAGTAACATGATACTGGCTATGCCAATGATCTTGATGTCGTTTAGCTTTACTACAAAGATACCCATATCAGGGTCTGAGATGTATTTTTTTACCTTCCTGCGGAATATGTCTGCCTCATGATCGTCTCGTGGCCTTGGACGGCCCAGATCATAAAGCAGGTTTAGGATTAGTGCAATGTCACTGTCAGAAGCATCCATAATGGACATATCACTGATTGTAGATGATTTGGAGGCGATTAGTTGGGCACCGCACTTTTCGCAAAACTTTGCATCTGACACGTTTGAAAAATTACATTCATAGCACTGCTCCATTGTAGATTGTGTGTCATTCTGTTTGGGAAGATCACCAAGAGGGACGGATGCAGCAGTAGTGTTGTATGTAGTGTCCTCGGTTGGCATGCCCAGAATGATGATCTCACCTATTATCTTGACCCTGTTCCAGGCAATTATCTCATCGGCCCCATCATCTTTGGTGATCATCAATACTGTAGACTCTATGGATGGGTCTATCCCAACATGCTTTGCTACTCCGATCCTAGTTGCATACTCATCATATACGATCTTGCCATCAACGGGGCCTATTGGGACAGGAGGATCAGACGGCGTATCGACGGCAGAATCTGGTAGTGTGGATTTGTGTGGGGAACGGGATGTGGTAGGAGAGGATGCTTGACTATCAGGGACATCATGCTCTAAATTGGAGGCGCCATCCAAGGTGGGACCATCTACTGACTGTTCTGCATGTTGAACTAGTGGCTTTGCCTCCCCGATCTCCTTTGTTTCATCAGTCTTTCTAAAATTCTTGTATTCTGATATGACCGAACTGCACAAACCACATACATATCTTCCCTTTTCTGCTAGGATTAGGTTGTCAGCCACCTGCTCGACGGGGCGCTCAAACTCTATCTTTGGTAACACATCGCCATTATGAAGTGGAATTTGGAGCATTAGGGCCCACCGAACTTCCAACTACACCATCACAGTAAACACGAGCGGGTGGCAGAAACAACGCAGAGAGTTATAGTTAATGTTTTTGAGCATTTGGTGTTCTTTTGTAGACATGTATGTATTTTATTTCCTGGATCGAGTATATGCCATGGATCCCTCAAAGGTGGACTGGAACCATCCCAGCGTGAAATACCTTCTCAAGTGCTTTGAAGAGGCGACAAATGTCAGAGACAAAGAGAGTGAGCAGACGCGGGAGATGATGGAACAAGTGTTGGAGGAAAACAGGCAACTGCGCGAAGAGCTCGAGCAGCTGCGCGAGGAGAATGAGGCGATGCACAAGGAGCTCGAGCAGCTGCGCGGGGACAACAAGCAGGTAGTAGCTGGAAAGGAAAAAAAGCACGGCTCCGGACGCGGGCACAACCACAGAAGCTACAACGTGAGGGAGATGAAGGGGTATCCACAGATTAGGAGCGTCGACAAGAACGACGGCACGAAGCGGCCGTCGCATAGGATCCCAGCCACCGTAAACGACATCAGGCAGGCCGACCAGACCAAGTGCCCCAACTGCGGCGCGGAGCTCTCGAAGCCCACCGGAGAATACGAGCGGCTGTCCGAGGACCTGATCGAGTTCAAGTGGACGGTCACCAAATGGTGTGTCTCAAGAAGGTTCTGCAGGGGCTGCAACAAGCAGGTTACCCCGTACCTTGACGGCGTGCTTACCGGGGAGCATTTCGGGACAAACATCATGGCCATGGTGATAACCATGAAGTGTTCTAACGTGTCATTTGGCAAGATCAGAGACATGCTCCACATGTTTTATGGTATCAGCATCTCCACATCCACGCTGAACCACTTTTGCGACGTGGTAGCCCGTGAGCTTGAACCGCTGTACGACAAGCTCAAAAAGGCGCTCAAAAGGTACAGGGAGATTTACGGCGACGAGACGAGCTGGTTTGTCAACGGCATACGCAGGTGGGTCTGGGTGTTTGTCAGCAGCATGTCGAGCATATTCGTCATAGACAAGTCAAGAGGCAGGACCGTACCCATGGATGTGCTGAAAGGATTCACAGGAACCATCGTGAGTGACTCGTGGGGCCCGTGGAACTACGTGGGTAGCAAGCACCAAAAGTGCCTGCTGCACTACTTGCGCGACATGTACAGGACACTCGAGAAGAACAAGAGCAAAAAGTTTGTCAGATTCTTCAGGACGTTGTATAAAATACTCAAGGATGCCATAGAGCCCAGAAAGACTGACTGCAGGGACTCTACAGAGGATCAGAAACAGTCTGTGCAGAGACTCAAGAGTAGGGTGCACCGGCTGATAAACAAGGACCATACGGACAAGGACTGCAAGAGATACACAAAGCGCCTAAAGAGGGAGGTCGATTCACTCTTTACGTTCATAGAGCATGAGGGTGTGGACTATCACAACAACGTCAGCGAGCAGGCGCTGCGCAGGTTTGCAGAGGCCCGCAAGGTACTGTACGGGAGCAGGACAGAAAAGGGCGCCAAGAGGACTGCCGTGACCATGAGCATCCACGAGACATGCAAGAAGCGCGGCGTCAACTTTTACGAGTTTGTCCGCGACTATTTAGCCGGAAGGATAGACGACATTCCGAAAAAACGCATAGCTCATGCCACAACTACCATCACAACCATGGCCGCCTGAGGCGGTTCGTGCAACATTTTATACATCTGCATCCACCACACCCGCATCTGCATCCACCACACCCACATCTGAGCCGTGGCGGCCGTCACGACTGCACGCGCATCGAGATTTGCCTTCTCTTGGTGAGCTGATTTTGGCCTCAAAAAACCACTTCATAATGGCGATGTGTTACTATCTTTGGTGGTCCCTCAAACTTTTTACTGCATGTATTGCAGAAATACACAGAGATCTTTTCAGACTCCAACCTGCCTATTGGTGCCAAAAACAGATCAGGGCCCCCCAGGTTTGCCTTTGCCTGCTGTTCATCAGTCAGATGGGCGATTATGTAGCCTCCAGAGCCCTTTAGTTGTTGCAATCCATCATCTGAGATCATTATAGGATAATTAATCATATCATATAGTTAATAATTGATGTGAGATGGTGGGCTGTATCCCGTAGGGATATGCCTAAAATCAACTGAACTTGACTCGCAGTATTAGATATAACTTTACAAAAAAACAATTTTTCTGTAATAAACGCATGTGAGACAGAACAAGCTGTAACATGTCACCTCCCCCTCTCAAGTCGCATGTATGGGCATGTCTGCCATGTAAAATTATTCAGATGATGTGATAAGATTTGGAATATGATGACAATAACTGTCCTACGCCATGGCAAGCATGTCATGTAATTATTTATTTCATAATGATAAACACAATTCCAAAATGACGTGCGCAGCCGTGTGCGTCCTTACGGGCATGATGTTTTCCCACGGCCCTGCCACATGCAGGGATGTAAGTCACGTTCCAAACAGCCGCTCAAACTCTGTCTGGGCGTTACTGCCATGCAGCTTCCATGTCTCAAGTATACTTGCTATTGTACAGTACATCTGTGCCCCGCGCAATGTTGCAAAACGGTACATCACCTTGCGCCGTATTACAAACCTGCGCAGCATACGCTCGGCAAGGTTGTTTGTAAGCGACATTTCAGGATTTGTAACTGCAGTAAAGAGGTAGGGTGCGCAGTTACATACGTAGGTTCCCGCCTTGATGCCCTCCTGCAGTAGAAGCCTGCCTATCTCAGTCGTTTCAAGTATGAGGCGGTCTATCTTTTGTTCCGGCGTGTCAGGAGGCAGGCCCTTGGCATGCTGGTATATGCTCATGAGCCTGTGGTATAGATACCATCCCGTTTCAGTATCGCTTTTGGTGACTGCGTTTTCCACCTTTGTCTTTACATGTGCCCAGCACAGTTGTCGTGTCTTGAAATGATTGTGTGCCGCATATGCATCACAGGTCATTTTGATGTCCGGGTATGGAAAATTCTTCTCAATGACTGATTTGCGCCGTGTCTCAGCAGGATGAAACATGACGTGTTTGCCGTCCCCTATCATGACCCACATCCTGCCGTTTTTACTGACATTGCCGCTGTCCTTGCCATCATTGTCCTTGTCCTTGCCATCATTCTCACCGGTATCACTACTCCTGTCCGGGCCAAGTGGCAAGACTGTATCATCAATGTTTCCCGCACTGGATTTTGCAATGTTGTTGCGTATCATCTTGATTTCCGGTTTCAGCAGGAACTCTGATGCCCTGATTGCCTTGTTTATGGTGGCACGACACAGTTTCTTGTCATATGCTATGTGTATTGTCTCACACAATTCAGAGCCGCTCTTGTTGGTGTGATACAGCCGGACAATCTTGATCAGTAATTTCTTGCCGATGGATGTGCCATCAAGCATCCAGTCGGGCTTGGATGAAACAGGCCCGCACGTACCGCATATGTACAGGTACACGTCATAGAGCCGTTCGGTGACCCTGCCATCCTCTAGCTCTAGTACAGTCTTTGAGTATCGGTCAATCTCCCCAATGGGACCGCCGCAGTCTGGACATGTATCAAGTGTTAGATTTATTCTGCCGTCAGGATTATACTGGCGTGCATGGCCCGTATGGCCTTCCGGCGGGCCTATCTTGGCAGGGGTTGTATCGGGAGCCTCTTTGTCGTGTCTGTTCTTTATCTGCCTCCGGGTTATCGTGTTGTGTGCCGGTGGTGTAGAACCTGCGTCGTTTGCCGCATCCCTCTGTTCGAACTTTTGGCATTTTGTCCTCAACTCGTCAATCTGCTCAAGCAGTGCGTCGTTTGCCTCCTTCAGGTCTTCGTTTGCTTGGTCCTTGTATTGTGCATAGTCAAGAGTGGTGCGTGACATGTCTGACAACATCCTTTCCCTGATGGTACTTGTCGTGTACACATTTTTTGTAAGCAGCATGTTGCAACATTCCCATACTGTCTGAATTTTAGCATCAATTTTCTTGTATAGTGTGTCTTTTTCATCACGCATTATGGCTTGGCGCTTTTGGTCTGCCTCAAGTTGCGCTATTTTGTCCAGCAGGCCGGATATCAATGAGTGTTGCGGGTCAGATATGATATCAGTACGGTTAAATAGATTCTTTACAATGGTTTGTTGGTATTGTTGTCTTCTCATTTTGTAGTGATCATGGGAAGTACACAATACCATCTTTTAAGCGTAAGGATTGTACAAATTCTTCATTTTACATAAATTATTTTGTGTGATTTACGTGCCTATACCCGCGGCTTGGGGAGGGGGAGGTGACATGTTACAACAAGCTGGTCATGTGTAATAATTTGCAGGAAAAGAAACGTGATCAGAGATCATACGAGACCATACAAAAGTACTGCCAAGCATTATTCTGAATGCCATACTCAAGGTAACTGGTGAGCTTGATGAACCGTACCATAACAAACCTGGAGCATGTGAACCGCGCGGATATTCTCCCAAGACCATGTCTGCAATATGCATACTAAAAGAGGCAGAAAAAGACATTCCAAGCAATATCAGACCACATTAAGAGCCATAAGCAACTACAGAAAAAATTTGGCCGGACACCATGCCATCCAAAACGTCATACACAGGGCATACTCCCTAATACCCAAATCATATCTTGACGCAATTTATGCACAAATAGTAAGGGATGTGAAGATAGAACATGTATCTGCCGGTGACAGTACAGACATGTCTGAGAGAAGGTACGAGCAGTGGATAGACTATAGAACTGACAAGATCAAGAGCAGGAAAGAATGGATAAAGCTGCACACCATAATAGACGTAAAGACGCGCATAATCCTTGCCTACTTTATAACAAATAGCCGTGTTACAGACATATCGGCACTATACACCATGCTTGATAAGCCTACACACCGGCTCTAACACACCTGACTTTTGTCTGGATACGGCATATCTGTCAAGAGACATGTGTGACAAGCTGTCTAAGCTTGGGTTTGCACTGTACATCAAACCAAAAAAGAACACTGTACACAATGCCAACCGAAGCTAGTCTTGGCGCAAGATGGTGGAGATGCATCAGGAGAATCCAGACCGGTTCAATGAGCATTATCGCCGGCGCAGTATCGTCGAATCTATATTTGGCGCACATAAGACAATGTATGACAGTCATGTCAACTGCAGGAGACAGGACAACAAGCGACACCAAATTACAATGCGCATAATCTGTCACAGCATAAACATGGTCTCACGATCATAAATAGATGATGGTAAGCTCACACTTTAGTCGCTAGAAACGCTGTGCACCTAAACATGATGCGTTAATAATTTGTAAGAGCATCAGTAGCGGCGCCCGTATGTATCATCTTAGGTACGTGGTCAGGTCGTGCCCAGAATGATGTGTAATACTATCAAAAGACCCTAGATCCGTGCCTGAGTCAAAAAACCTTCCCAGACAACCTGACCACGTACCATCTTAGATTGTGTATAATTTGATGTTTTTAGAGAGAAGATGTGTATTTACAAAACATCACACATTGACATGAAAGTGACTTTGTAATGCTTGCCATATCAAGTATATCCCTACGGGACACAGCCGAGATGGGAGGGGAATACGCTATACAAACAAAAGTATCTCAAGGCAGATTGGTGCGCATGACTAATCACCAATCCCATAAAAAGTCGTTGTTACAATGGCATGGTAGTGTTGCGAATATGTCAAAATTATTATTCCATGATGTTGACAGGGCGCCTTTACAAACTGTTACCTTAAATATAATGCAGATATAGCCAAGTGAATGGACAATGAAGGAACTAATAATGACTCCACAACAAAAAGTGACACGATAGAGAGCATAATGACCAGAAAATTGATCACCGTAAACCCAACTACCACAGTGTTTCAGATAGCAAAGATGATGGAACAGGCAAATATAGGGACAGTCGTTGTAAAAGAGAACGACAAGTATGTGGGGATAATGACAGACAGAGACTTTGCAACCAAGATTACGGCTGAGAATATGCCCTTTGATACTCCAGTACAGAAGGTGATGTCCTCACCATTAATCACGATAGGTCACGACAAGTCAATGTCAACAGCAGCCACGATGATGAAAGATAAGAGGATCAGAAAACTCGCAGTATCAGAGAATGGAAGCATTGTAGGAATAGTCACTGCAACTGACATAGTCAGCAAGATTGCAAGATAGTGGTGTGCAAAAAACTACAGTAGATCATATATTATATTTTTCAACTTGTTTTATACCAGCATCATGTACAATGTAAAGATCCATCATGTTGGGCAACACAGGCTTCAGGATCATAAATGGTATACGTATACCATGAAATGATTTGTGGAGTATGTGACATTATCAATGGGTATAAAAACCACGCTTGGCCAAGCCATACTTTTTTGGACACGATCCCCCAATTAAGCACAAAATGGTGTGTCTGCCTGGTCAAGTACAAAAAATCACAGGATGGTTGATAGTTTTTAAGATGGGGCATACAAAATAGCTGACAATGGTACAAGGAAGGTTTGCAACATCTGTATCATGTATGGATGGACGGGTACAGTCACCGCTTGCAGAATGGATCAAGAAGACGCATGATGTAGATTATGTAGATGTCATAACCGAGCCCGGCGTAGACAAGATCATTAGCTGTGATGGTTGCAATCTTGATGCTATAAGGGCCAAGATCGAGATATCCATCAATGCCCACAAATCAGGAGTTATAGTGGTGTCGGGGCATCATGATTGTGCTGGAAATCCTGTAACCGAAGAACAGCACACAGAACAAATTAGAAAAAGTGTCAAAGTCATATCATCATGGGGACTTGGGGCCACAGTAATCGGGGCATGGGTAGACAGCAAATGGCATGTCAGCAAGATAGATTAGCAGTCATGTGATATACATTACATGATGGATGTAAAGTTGCAAGCGCATGCCATACATCATGCAAACCAGCTCAATACACATCTAGTTGATACATAGTCGATGCACACAACGGCAATACGTGAGACGCATGCAAACCATCCGATGATACCATGCATGTAACACGACGCAGCAGTTGATCAGCGATCTGATACCATGTTATATACTAGTTAAAAATCGCAATTATACAAGAATGAGGGAGCGGATGGCCAGGGTGTTTAAGGCATCAGGCCCTGGCGTGTTGTTTGCAAGTACGGCCATCGGCGTCTCACACCTAGTCCAGTCTACTAGGGCAGGGGCTGATTTTGGACTGCTGATTCTAGGATTTGTGGTACTGGCAATTGTGTTAAAGTATCCGTTCTTTGAGTATGGAACAAGATATGCCGGTTCCACACAGACTAGTATCATTGATGGGTATGGACATATTGGAAGGCCAGCCCTATGGACATACTTTCTGCTGACGGTCGCATCCATGTTTTTTGTAACAGGGGCTGTAGGGTTTGTAACCGCAGGATTCCTAAAGAATCTATTCGGGGCAAGCTTTCTAGGCGACTGGACGCTAGTCATACTGCTTGGCGTATCCATAACAATCCTGGCCTTGGGAAAGTATGGCCTGCTTGATGGCATGATCAAGGTGATAGTGGCCATCCTTGGCATCTCTACTATAGTGGCCTTTGTATTGGTACTCAACCACGGCCCAATAGAGCCAGTACCAGAGTTTGAACCACGGGAGTTGTGGAATGCATCAGGCATCTTCTTCCTACTTGCACTGATGGGATGGATGCCCAGCAGCATAGACCTCTCTAGTTGGAACAGCCTCTGGACGCTGGAGAGGATAAAACAGATGCGCCACAAGCCCAGGCTACAAGACATGTTGCTAGAGTTCAGGCTAATGTATCTGCTCACCGGTATATTGGCCGTAATGTTTGTCACACTCGGGGCATTCATAATTTATGGCTCCGGCGAAGAGATGCCAAACAACAACAATCTCTTTGCACACGAGGTAGTAATGCTGTATACAGAGACCATAGGGGAATGGAGTCACCTGATAATAGCGGCATCCGCATTCACTGCCATGTTTGGAACGATCATTGCAGTATTGGACGGCTACTCTAGGTCCCTACAAAAGAGTATAGAGTTGATCTTTGCAAGGGGTAAGTCCGATACGCTTGTACGTAATGGAGGCAGCAACGACAACAAAACGCCTGTACCAAGACGAATACCAGAGATTGTGCCTGCAAAACACATACGTTCAGGATCACGCGCAGTCTATTGCGCCCTTCTATTGGCAATCTCTACAGGTGCAGTAGTGATAGTGTTTGCTTTTGAAGACAATCTCAAGGATCTGGTAGACTTTGCAACCGTTCTGTCTTTTATGATAGCCCCTGTGATAGCGATCTTCAACCACAGACTGGTCACTGGGAGATACATGGCCCGTGAAGATCAACCATCAATATCGTTGAGAATTCTGAGTTTTGCAGGAATCGTCTTTCTGATAGTATTTGCAATATTCTTTCTGTTCACTAGGTTTCTTGGGTAGGATGTGTGAAGTGGTCTGGAAGTGGCAACAGAACATTCTTGACCACCTAACGACACCACTGGTGTTGACGCCAATCATTATCATGTACAAATCAAACCCACAAGTAATGTCAGACACGATGAGTGTAATGATAATTTACTAGCATTGCAGTGGCCTCTACGCATGCAGATACGTGATGGGTGTAATACAGGACAGCATCTGGCTGTGGGGATGGTTCAAAATTAGACTAGTGGTGAGGGGTGACACCCACATATTTGATGTGTAGTTTGGATCAATTTTAGTGTGCATGTGCGCACCCAAATCAGGAGAATGTATGATAAACAGTTAAGCGAAATGTAGGTTAACTAAACTGGGTTATCCCATACCGGAAGTATATTCCAACCAAAAAAGCTAAATGTGACGGATCCAGTAGTTTAACGTTGTCCAAACAAAAAACAAACCAGATCCGTAATATGGTAAACAACAAACGTCTATATCAAGATGTTGTGACGGGCCTGTGTCCCATGTTGTCGTGTACAACAATGCCCGGACATCATAATACCATCTTTGATATCAACACGCTTAATGCAGGGATCATAAATGCGGCAATTCGGGATTCATCTGTAGGCGGATGTGCCAATGCAAGAAAGAGCCTAGGAGGCAGGAAAGAGCCCTCGGACAGGTGGTTTGCAAGCATGCTCAAAAGCCCGGTTGTGGCAGAGGTCCAGAATGTGTTTGACATGCAGGTGACGCAACAGTTTAAAAAAATGGTACACCTCGGAATGGTTCCAATGGGGGGATAACAATTGTAATTGACATGCACCTTATCCCAAGGTATGACAAAAAACCCGGCAAAGAGCTCACACGATCCCGCTACAAGAACGGCACCAAATTATTTGAGCGATACATGGCTGCCCAGTGTGTGGACAAATCACTGAAGATACATCTGGGTGCGCAATACCTGGAAATGGGTGATTCCGTGCCTGATTTTGTGGACAGAATCCTGAAATCCGTTAAAAAGACAGGTGCCAAGATAAGGCTGGTCCTTTTGGACAGGGAATTTTTCTCAGTGGATGCAATAATTGCACTACTCAACAATAATGTGACATACCTGATGCCGTGCAGGAATTCCAGCGGGGTCATCGCCGCACTGCGGGAATATGACAAAAATACAAGGAATGCAACATCTCAGGCCACGCTACAGGGACATACTGGCATGGTGGATTTTACCATGAGAATAGAGAAGCGCAAGAACAACAAAGACGCAACGATGCCCGAGCAAAAATTCATAGGGTTTGCCACAAACGCCCCGACAATTGACGTAAAAAAATACACAAAACGTTGGGTGTTGAGACAGGATACAGATTGGTGGAAACGATGCGGGCAAAGACCAGAATACAGGACATGGCGGCTCGCATGCTCTGCTTTTACTATTCCCTGCTGGCATACAACGAATGGATGATTGTCAGGGTCATGCTATCGGATGGTACAGAGAGGCAGAGTGCCATGACACAGCTTACCTTCCAGTCATGTTGCATACAGGCCGTACTCTCTGAACCCGAACAGCCCCCATAACATGTGCGAATCAGGCATCATGTAAACAGTCTGATTCGCAAGTACATTTCGCTTAACTGATAAACCAGAATATTATAAATTGTGGGTAACATGTCACCTCCCCCTCCCCAAGCCGCGGGTATAGGCACGTAAATCACGTAAAATAATTTATGTAAAATGAAGAATTTGCACAATCCTTACGCTTAAAAGATGGTATTGTGTACTTCCCATGATCACTACAAAATGAGAAGACAACAACACCAACAAACCATTGTAAAGAATCTATTTAACCGTACTGATATCATATCTGACCCGCAGCACTCATTGATATCCGGCCTGCTGGACAAAATAGCGCAACTTGAGGCAGACCAAAAGAGCCAAGCCATAATGCGTGATGAAAAAGACGCACTATACAAGAGAATTGATGCTAAAATTCAGACAGTATGGGAATGTTGCAACATGCTGCTTACAAAAAATGTGTACACGACAAGTACCATCAGAGAAAGGATGTTGTCAGACATATCACGCACCACTCTTGACTATGCACAATACAAGGACCAAGCAAACGAAGACCTGAAGGAGGCAAACGACGCACTGCTTGAGGAGATTGACGAGTTGAGGACAAAATGCCAAAAGCTCGAACAGAGGGATGCAGCAAACGACGCAGGTTCTACACCACCTGCACACAACACGATAACCCGGAGGCAGATAAAGAACAGGCACGACAAAGAGGCTAACGATACAACCCCCGCCAAGATAGGCCCGCCGGAAGGCCATACGGGCCATGCACGCCAGTATAATCCTGACGGCAGAATAAATCTAACACTTGATACATGTCCAGACTGCGGCAGTCCCATTGGGGAGATTGACCGATACTCAAAGATTGCACTAGAGCTAGAGGATGGCAGGGTCACCGAACGGCTCTATGACGTGTACCTGTACATATGCGGTACGTGTGGGCCTGTTTCATCCAAGCCCGACTGGATGCTTGATGGCACATCCATCGGCAAGAAATTACTGATCAAGATTGTCCGGCTGTATCACACCAACAAGAGCGGCTCTGAATTGTGTGAGACAATACACATAGCATATGACAAGAAACTGTGTCGTGCCACCATAAACAAGGCAATCAGGGCATCAGAGTTCCTGCTGAAACCGGAAATCAAGATGATACGCAACAACATTGCAAAATCCAGTGCGGGAAACATTGATGATACAGTCTTGCCACTTGGCCCGGACAGGAGTAGTGATACCGGTGACAATGATGGCAAGGACAAGGATAATGATGGCAAGGACAAGGATAATGATGGCAAGGACAGCGGCAATGTCAGTAAAAACGGCAGGATGTGGGTCATGATAGGGGACGGCAAACACGTCATGTTTCATCCTGCTGAGACACGGCGCAAATCAGTCATTGAGAAGAATTTTCCATACCCGGACATCAAAATGACCTGTGATGCATATGCGGCACACAATCATTTCAAGACACGACAACTGTGCTGGGCACATGTAAAGACAAAGGTGGAAAACGCAGTCACCAAAAGCGATACTGAACCGGGATGGTATCTCTACCACAGGCTCATGAGCATATACCAGCATGCCAAGGGCCTGCCTCCTGACACGCCGGAACAAAAGATAGACCGCCTCATACTTGAAACGACTGAGATAGGCAGGCTTCTACTGCAGGAGGACATCAAGGCGGGAACCTACGTATGTAACTGCGCACCCTACCTCTTTACTGCAGTTACAAATCCTGAAATGTCGCTTACAAACAACCTTGCCGAGCGTATGCTGCGCAGGTTTGTAATACGGCGCAAGGTGATGTACCGTTTTGCAACATTGCGCGGGGCACAGATGTACTGTACAATAGCAAGTATACTTGAGATATGGAAGCTGCATGGCAGTAACGCCCAGACAGAGTTTGAGCGGCTGTTTGGAACGTGACTTACATCCCTGCATGTGGCAGGGCCGTGGGAAAACATCATGCCCGTAAGGACGCACACGGCTGCGCACGTCATTTTGGAATTGTGTTTATCATTATGAAATAAATAATTACATGACATGCTTGCCATGGCGTAGGACAGTTATTGTCATCATATTCCAAATCTTATCACATCATCTGAATAATTTTACATGGCAGACATGCCCATACATGCGACTTGAGAGGGGGAGGTGACATGTTACAATTGTGGTGTTTGGCGTTGCGTCGTGGATACATACTTGTCTGTGCATCACTACAGTTTGTAAATAACCAGCCTACAAAATTCCAATATATGCTTGTATGGATTATTATAACAAAAGAGGGGGCCCAAGGACGGTAGAGTAATGATGAATATGCCTATGTGTAGGGGTACCGGAGAGTGTTACAAGTATGTCATACATGAAATGTAACGCAGGCAGAAACGCTACTTGATAGAAATGGGCCAATACACATGGTTTGCGACATGTTATGTGGGCGACCTATCCATGGTGGGACAGTCTTTTACAAATTCATCACATATCTCATGATGTGTGTATTGGTAGAAGGGATCATTGCAAGAACCTTTAAAGTTGGGAAGTATGAAATGAGGCATTATGAGAATATCTACAAAGATGAAAAAAGCGCTCAATGAGCAAATAGAACTAGAGGCTTCAGCATCCAACACGTATCTTGCAATGGCATCATGGTGTGAAATCACCGGTTATCAAGGGACAGCAGGCTATTTCTATGCCCAGTCCGACGAAGAGAGGACACACATGCTCAAGATAGTACATTATCTCAATGACATAGGAGCCGCCGCGATTATTCCTGCTACAAAAGAGCCAGCAGGATCATACAAGTCACTTGAAGACGTGCTCAAGACATCACTAAAAAGTGAACAAACAGTAACAAAGGCAATACACAAGATGGTAGAGATTGCACAAGCACAAAAGGATCATTCCACGTATGCATTTCTAGAGTGGTTTGTCAACGAACAGGTTCAAGAAGAGACAAAGTTTGAGACTATTCTACAAAAATTTGATACGATTGGCAGGGACAAGATAGCAATAAACGAGATCGACAAGATTCTGGCAGTCGACACTGTGGCAGAGGCCAAACAAAATACTGGTGTCTAAGATCAACTTTGTTTCCTAATTCTGCCCGTGGGTACCTGACCCTATGGACTTGCGGCGGTGCAGGCTCTAATTTGATCAATAAAATCTGACCAAACAGACAAGAAATATTCATACGTGTCTTGAAATGCATATGACGAAAGATAGGTATGATGAATACAACATTAGTGTACCGTACGTGGTCAGGTTGTCTGGGAAGATTTTTTGATTCAGGCACGGATCTAGAGTATTTTGATAGTATTACACATCATTCTAGGCACGACCTGACCACGTACAAAAAAAGATCACATACCACTCGAAAAACGAGCACGTGGTATATGATGTATGGAGATATATCATGATTTGATCAAAAATGCCACGAGATTCAAAAGGGTCACGGGCATGACCATCGAGGAATTCGATTCTTTGTATACCGAGGTGGCCGAAAAACACCCCAAGATGGAGAAGAAGAGGCTCGACCGGACATACCGCAAGCGCGCCATAGGCGCGGGACGCCGGCACGTCCTCAACCTGAAGGATCGTCTGGTGCTCTGTCTCTTCTACATCAAGACATATGCAACGCAGGAGGTAGTAGGAATGTTCTTCAAACTGTCGCAGGGGACCGTATCCAACACGGTTAGCAACATGTCCTTGGTCATAAAGGACAGTCTGCCCACGCCCAAGAAAATCTACGCGAAGGTCGGAAGGATCAAGACTATTGGGGAGCTCGAGAAGATGTTCCGGGGTCTGACGTGCCTGACTGACGCCTCGGAGCAGCCCATCCAGAAGCCGAAGCGCAGGGACATGGAAAAGTCACACTACTCCGGCAAGGCGCACACCCACACCGCAAAGGTGCAGTACACCATGAACTGCGACGGGCTGATAGTGCACAAGACTGCGCACTCGCCCGGGAGCGTAAACGATATCACCATCTTCAAGAAGAAGCACCCGTCATTTCCGGAAATCTGTTCTCCCGATGGAGACAACAGCGTGGCCGTGAGGCTGCGCAATCTCATGGACAAGGGGTACATGGGGGCCCAGAAGATCGAAAACGGCACAAGGGTGATCCTTCCCATACGCAAGCGCCCGGGAAAAAAGCTCAGCGAAGAGGAAAAGTCGTACAACAACTGTCACTCCTCCATACGAATCTACGTCGAGAACGGCATACACAGGATCAAGGTGTTGTGCATCATGGGCGACAAGTACCGTAACCCACTCAAAAAGTACGACATAATAAACTCCATAGTCTGCGGGCTGGTCAACCTGCGAATCCTGGCAAAAATGGCGGCGTCAGCCTGACCGGCAACATCGTGTAACTGCGGAAGGGCACGGACTGAATCTAATTGTTAATTTCTTCTCGTGCATCATGCACAAAATCAACGCGACCGCACGCGGCAAGGGATCAGGCGACGCGTGGGGCGCGTCCGTAAGGGACCAGCTGGGCGGAAGCCCCGACGTGGGGCGCGTCCGTAAGGGACCAGCTGGGCGGAAGCCCCGACGTGGGGCGCGTCCGTAAGGGACCAGCTGGGCGGAAGCCCCGACGTGGGGCGCGTCCGTAAGGGACCAGCTGGGCGGAAGCCCCGATGCGACGCGCCTAGACCTGATGGACAGAGAAGAGAAAAGAGAGAACCAGGCATGCTGGAAGGCCCGGATAGGTTACAGTCACAGGTGGATCGTGGAGAGTGTGTTTTCAGCGTTCAAGCGCCTGTTCAGTGAGCACCTGATGGCCCTCAAGTGGGACAACATCCTGCAGGAGGTAAGGCTCAAGGTGGCATTGTACAACAGGTGGAGGGACGAGTCGATAGCATGGGAGGCAGGAAGCAGGATATCGTGACGGCATAATTACCATGCCACCGCCCGACGGAAGCACGGCCGGCGTGTGTGAGGAGAATTAGGAAACAAAGTTAACATTTGACAATTGTTAATTGCTTCTACGATGTGAATCTCATTTCTCCCCAATTGCAAATACAGTATGAATGCAACGCGATGTGGTATTTATCATCACCACTGTAGCTATTAATCATACATGTCTGCCATCAACGGCATTGCCGTTGTTGTTGTTGCTGCTGCTACTGCTTGCGTTGCTGCATCTGGGTGCATCATGTATCTTGCCAATATGTACTGCCAATTCTATTACATTGCTGTCAAAGTTTTCACCACAGAAACAACATTTGAACTTCCAACTTTTTGACATGGCACAATAATACATGTGCGATATTAAAGATTGTTGGTATAGGGGGTCAAAAAAGATGGCACGTGTTTGAGTGTGTCCATCTAGATGGAATTGTTAGGCGTCATATGTAGTACTGTGAAACCGGACATGGTAGGATTGTAAAACTATGCCGCGTTACATACGAGATGTATTGCTCACGTGTACCATACAACACACACACTACCATCAATTTACACAACAGTACTGATGATTTGGTTTTACGATGGATTGTGTGGCGCGCGTGTTAGCTCTGACTCGTAGATATTTGGAGAATCATGGCAGGAGCACACAAGATAGTGTGACAGCACATAGATGGCATCATGGCCAGGCATGCTTGTAAGAAATGGCATCTAACAATAGGAGATGGCAGCACGATTTGATACAGGGACGCGTAAACAGTCGGGCATCCATAAATGTGATGGGCGGCCAAGATTGGCATCACAGCACAAACTTGCAGATCTCTATCCAGCCTGGCATGTTGGTATTGAATATGCTATTGTCACCGGTCTGTTCCCTCTCCATCTGTTTTAGTGTATGGTGTTTGATGATTCGTGCATGCGGCATATTGAGTTGCAGCAGGAGGTCATCAGAGGTGTAACGAGTCAGCCCAGATGATCCACGTGGCCCAACAATCAGATCAAAGCAATATTCTACAATCTTTACAGACTCTGCACTCATGTGCTCTCTTGGAAGCAAATACTCAAAGATTACTCTGTTGTGTTGATTGCTAGTCTTGAACTCATCTAAAAGACGGCCCAGTACATCGTAGGGGACGTAGTACGAGAGCCCCTCCACCACTACCAGCGTGGGCAGGGATCTGTTCCAGCCATTTGCAACAAGGCCAGACAACACGTCATCTGGACACGATACATCGGCACCGATACACTTGAGAGTTCCCGCAAGAGGAGGTGTGATCGAATCGACCAAGCGCTGTTTTTCAAGCATGTATGACTCGTCTACATCAAATATCTTGCACTGGCCATAATGCGAGCACAGCTCTATTGAGAGTGCATCCATGCCTGCACCCAGTAAGACTACCTGGGGGGTGCCATCATCTATGCTGTCCCTTGCAAGGCGCAATATGTACGACTTTCTGTTTCTTACCAGATCGGCATAGTGAGGCCAAAATTCGTTGCATTTTGTCATGGTATCCATTCCCTGGCTTAGATCTAGCATGGAAAGAAATTTTCGTGCTTGGATGCTTGTGTGTATCCTGCCGTCTGTCCAGAGCAGTACAAGTGCAGTTGTAAAGGAGAGTGAGTTCACATATGGGCAAGATCTGTATCCACATAAATTGTTGTCAGTGGGGCATGGCTTTTGAAAAGATCGATGAGTAGACGTCTAGAGGCAGTCATAATATGGCAACCAGTGACATAGGTATAATCAGTATTGGTAGGGACGTGGTCAAGTGACAAAAGACGTTCAGGCAAGTTCATGCATTAGTGTATTGTTGGTATGATTTGAAGGGATTATCCAAATATCATGCACTGTTCGCACTCGCACTCATCCTGCTGCTTTGCCCGCTTTAGGCATTTCTTGTGCTGGCCTGCCTGGCATTGTACGCAGATCTCTTCAAGATTCTCTACAGCGGTGTATTTTTTTGATTGATCAAACCCAAAACCACCATCCTGTGGACCTACCATGTATCTAGAAGAATGTGTGTAGTATTTTTACTTCACTGATCACCGCTGGCAGGCACCGTGGCAGCCTTGAGCGCGTCGCGTATCTTCTTCCTGTGCATCTCTATGACGCCCCTTATCTCAAACGTGTCTACGTATCCCCCCACAGACGCGCGTGTAGCTTTTAGTAGGTAGTGAAGGGCGCCCTCTTCGATCCTGCCAACATAATACCCATAGAGAAAGTCAAGCTCTGCATCACACTTCCAAATCTTTGCAACCCCAGGAAATGTATGTTTTACTTCGTCAGGTATTGCATGTATTCTCTTTTTTATGTACTCTTCTAGTGATCGTCGGATTGTAGAGTCCCGAAGCAATGATGTTGTGTATGATGGCTCTCTTTTAGCCATTGTCTTTAGGAATGGTACCGGCATTATTGCGTCTTCTAGGTGCTCCTTCCTCCCTTCTCTGCTCACTGCATCTATCTACTCTTGCCCATCAGCACTGTCGTCCTGCTCTTCTTTTTGCGCCTGCGCATCATCACATCGTGACACATCTTTTGTATCGGCATCTGGTTTGTCCCACATGTGCATCGTCCCCCTGATCATAAATGCCCCCACTATTATGGCAACCAGTCCTCCAATTATGAATACTAGAAACCTAGCCAGATCACGAACCCCTACTGTCAATACGACATAGTATCACGCGCCAATTATAACCGTTGGAAAGAGCAAATGTGATGTATCACAACAGTTGTTTTTTTTATAAAAAGTTGCCAAGTCTGTAACACATCGCCATTATGAAGTGGAATTTGGAGCATTAGGGCCCACCGAACTTCCAACTACACCATCACAGTAAACACGAGCGGGTGGCAGAAACAACGCAGAGAGTTGTAGTTAATGTTTTTGAGCATTTGGTGTTCTTTTGTAGACATGTATGTATTTTATTTCCTGGATAGAGTATATGCCATGGATCCCTCAAAGGTGGACTGGAACCATCCCAGCGTGAAATACCTTCTCAAGTGCTTTGAAGAGGCGACAAATGTCAGAGACAAAGAGAGTGAGCAGACGCGGGAGATGATGGAACGAGTGTTGGAGGAAAACAGGCAACTGCGCGAAGAGCTCGAGCAGCTGCGCGAGGAGAATGAGACGATGCACAAGGAGAATGAGACGATGCACAAGGAGAATGAGACGATGCACAAGGAGCTCGAGCAGCTGCGCGGGGACAACAAGCAGGTAGTAGCTGGAAAGGAAAAAAAGCACGGCTCCGGACGCGGGCACAACCACAGAAGCTACAACGTGAGGGAGATGAAGGGGTATCCACAGATTAGGAGCGTCGACAAGAACGACGGCACGAAGCGGCCGTCGCATAGGATCCCAGCCACCGTAAACGACATCAGGCAGGCCGACCAGACCAAGTGCCCCAACTGCGGCGCGGAGCTCTCGAAGCCCACCGGAGAATACGAGCGGCTGTCCGAGGACCTGATCGAGTTCAAGTGGACGGTCACCAAATGGTGTGTCTCAAGAAGGTTCTGCAGGGGCTGCAACAAGCAGGTCACCCCGTACCTTGACGGCGTGCTTGCAGGGGAGCATTTCGGGACAAACATCATGGCCATGGTGATAACCATGAAGTGTTCTAACGTGTCATTTGGCAAGATCAGAGACATGCTCCACATGTTTTATGGTATCAGCATCTCCACGTCCACACTGAACCACTTTTGCGACGTGGTAGCCCGTGAGCTTGAACCGCTGTACGACAAGCTCAAAAAGGCGCTCAAAAGGTACAGGGAGATTTACGGCGACGAGACGAGCTGGTTTGTCAACGGCATACGCAGGTGGGTCTGGGTGTTTGTCAGCAGCATGTCGAGCATATTCGTCATAGACAAATCAAGAGGCAGGACCGTACCCATGGATGTGCTGAAAGGATTCACAGGAACCATCGTGAGTGACTCGTGGGGCCCGTGGAACTACGTGGGTAGCAAGCACCAAAAGTGCCTGCTGCACTACTTGCGCGACATGTACAGGACACTCGAGAAGAACAAGAGCAAAAAGTTTGTCAGATTCTTCAGGACGTTGTATAAAATACTCAAGGATGCCATAGAGCCCAGAAAGACTGACTGCAGGGACTCTGCTGAGGATCAGAAACAGTCTGTGCAGAAGCTCAAGAGTAGGGTGCACCGGTTGATAAACAAGGACCATACGGACAAGGACTGCAAGAGATACGCAAAGCGCCTAAAGAGGGAGGTCGATTCACTCTTTACGTTCATAGAGCATGAGGGTGTGGACTATCACAACAACGTCAGCGAGCAGGCGCTGCGCAGGTTTGCAGAGGCCCGCAAGGTACTGTACGGGAGCAGGACAGAAAAGGGCGCCAAGAGGACTGCCGTGACCATGAGCATCCACGAGACATGCAAGAAGCGCGGCGTCAACTTTTACGAGTTTGTCCGCGACTATTTAGCCGGAAGGATAGACGACATTCCGAAAAAACGCATAGCTCATGCCACAACTACCATCACAACCATGGCCGCCTGAGGCGGTTCGTGCAACATTTTATGCATCTACATCCACCACACCCATATCTACATCCACCACACCCATATCTGAGCCGTGGCGACCGTCACGACTACACGCGCATCGAGATTTGCCTTCTCTTGGTGAGCTGATTTTGACCTCAAAAAACCACTTCATAATGGCGATGTGTTACCCAAGTCTGTTTTTTTTTGGTATGTGTGAAGGGGGCTTGGAATGGATTTGTGCGGATTTTATATGTTCGCGCCAGTCAAACAAGCATAACCATCCAATCAGTAACCAACCGCTTATTTCCACAACACTAATGGCAAAATTATGTCATGGCGGAACACCAAATGGATGCGGCAAGCATCATGCATGTTGGATTAGATTCAATAACAGGCTCAAGATGTCCATGTATAATGTCAAAGATTCGTCAGATTGCTGCATGGGTTGCAATTATAGGCGGCGGGATAGGGTTCTTCTTCTTCTCGCAATACTTGGCAGAGGTTATGCGCTAGTCTGATGCTCCGGCATGGATTCTACTGTAGGTTGATTGCGGAGGGTTTTGAAGACGCGTATGATATTTGGTCATGGTAGTATGGTCAAGTGCAGGGTTTGATAATGGTATGTCTGAGTTGGTACTTTGTGCCATACTGAAAACTAATACATGAGAAGATAGTGCGCAATGTGATGATTACAAAGGAGATCAAGGACTTTATGGATCTTCAGAAACTAGGCTATGTCGCTACCGTCACCCCTGATGGCAGGCCCAACCTGTCTCCAAAGGGATCCATCATAGGATGGGACGAGTACACGCTTGCATTTGCAGATATTCGTTCACCTGATACACTAACCAACCTGCGCCACAGCCCGCATGTAGAAGTCAATGTAGTTGATCCGCTTCTGCGCAAGGGCTATCTCTTTCAGGGCAAAGGCAGAATCATCAGCGAAGGTCCCATGTATGACGAGATTGTTGAGCACTACCGTAACAATGGAATCAAGAGCCCCATAGGCGCCATCGTGTTGATAGATGTCTCAAATGTGTCAGAGGTAACATCACCCCTGTACGATCTGGGGATCTCAGAACAGGATATAAAAGCCAAATGGAAGAAGTATTTTGAAAGCATGTAAGGGTATGAGATCTGTCTGATCGCCCGAGTCCAAACAACATGTAGGGGTTGACTGCGCAATAGTGCACAGACATGCGTTCTAGGCCAACAAACAATGACATGACTGCCATGTCATGGTGGAATATGACTCACGATGTGCCTGCGTGTGTAGGATCCATGGTATTTTTGAGTTTGAGGAGTTCCTGACGCGTCTTTTCGTGCTCTGTTCTCTCCTCTGAGAGCAGAGACCGCACGGCTTCTAGTTCGTTTTGTGTTGTGATGAGCTGTGATTTTAATGAACCCACGATTGCACTTGCCGCCTCTATGATTCCAGCAGTACTCTTGTTATCGCCTGCGCCCTTGGCTGGAACGGGACCGCCTTCATGTTCCGTATCATCGCTACTGCTGCGGCTGCCACCACCACCACCACCACCGTCGCCATTCACACCTGCGGATATTTGAGTGGGGTCACGTAGTCCGGATGCAGATTTTGTATCTTGTAGATCTCTTTGAGTCTGCGCATGCTGGTTTTGGATGTCATCAAGTGCTACCTGAGCTTGGACAATCGTTTTCTTGATCTCGTCGTACTCTTTGGCGGCATCCTGTAGTTGGCGCCTAGTCTTTGAGAGACTCTTTTCAGAGATGTCGTCTTTTTGTTTTGAGGACTTTATGTGCTGGTCTGCCTTTTTTATCTTGTCTAGGATCTCCAAATGTTCGCGCCTGGCCGTGTCTACCTGCATTCTTTTTTGGTTGAGCTCTTTTTTTACCAGCATCAGGTTGCTTACTATGGTATCATACTCGGTCTTTACCGTCTGGATCTTTTGTGTGACGGTGTCAAGCTCATTTTGCTTTTGCCTAAACTCGTTTTGAAGATTCTCAACCTCAGATGTGAGATCGTCCTTTAGGATATCCTCGGCGCTTTGTGTGTGGGAAGTTTTTGTGTGATTATCATTGTTGGTACTTTTGATGCCGCTGTCATCACCACCACCATCATCATTATCATCATCGCGCTTTGCAGTATCTTTCTGGCCAAAGAATCTCATGCACTGTGTAACTTACTCCAAAAAATTAATCTTTCCGTACAGGATTACTGGATACTATTGTCTTGGTGCACTTATACATCGTCAATATCATCAACATCATTGCAAACCCACATAGTGGGATTCGTGCCTAGTCCTGCTTTGTGCGATTCTTGATAAACCGCACATAAAACCCAATTCCGCCTGCAACAGCTCCCCCCACTAGGGCCGCCACCCCGAGATCCGGCATTTGTGGGTATATGTTGGGCGCAAGGAATAGTAACAGGGCCCCCAATATTATCATGGCAAACCCTCCGCTTCCACGTGCCTTGTTGTGTTCGTTGTGTACCATCAAACATACACCAAGATCATCTCTGCCACACGGCGCGGACCCACATCCAAGATGAATGGACCTATCCTGGGACCCCTAGTAGTCCCCAGTATTATCTGGTATAGAGCCTTGAAAAGAATCTTTGGCAGTATGTTGTGTGAACGTGCAATCTGGTATATCATGTTCTGAATGTCGGGCAGGGATGAATTATCAGGAGATGTGTGAAGGTCTGCCTTTTGGGCTGCCAAGTCATCATCATCCTGTGCATACAATTTCTGGACGGTGGTCATTGTGGATTGGTTGTCATTGGTATCCAAGGCAAACAGTGTATTTGCAAGTTCCCTGAGCGCACCTCTTGTAGGCTCATCAAGATCAAGGCCTGTTGGCACCCTGCTTGTATCAAACTCATCTGCAAAGTTTCCTGCAAGGGTGATGAGCTTTTCAACCTCAGGGGGGACGGACATGAGTTGGTTGGGGTCGTTGTTGTTGTTGCTGCTGCTGCTGCCAAGAATGTTGTACTCTTGGAGCTTTTTGACTATATGCACAGTCCTGTCTTGGCGGAATATCCTTGCAAGTTCCACCAGTAACCGATAGTTTACATGCATTGTAGACTGTTTGGGAGGGTCAAGCAGGTTGGCATACTCGTAGAGGCCCCTAGATTTTGCCAACTTGGCCACGTTGTCTATCTTGGTCTTTCCAAAGTAAATGTCCTCCAGCTCATCATACTCGGCCATAAGGGAGGGGATATCCTCCAGTCCGAGCTCGCGCGCGCCTGCAATCCGTTTGTACAAGAGCAACAGTATTGACTCGGGACTGCCAAACTCTAGCCATCTTTGGGCAGTCAGGACGTTTCCTAGTGACTTTGAGATCTTTTTCCCACCCTTATCAAGAAACATCTCGTATTTTACGTGGTGCGGGTGTGCAAAATCCAATATATTATCTGCCACCCAGTCGTTGACCCGTACCGAATCCATGATATCTTTCCCATACGCCTCAAAACGTATGTCAAATGCCGCCCACCTTGCTGCAAACTCTACCTTCCATGCCAGTTTGCCCAGATCTTTTGTAATATCGACCTCTCCCTTGTGGCCGCACCCTTTGATGGTTTGTGAGCCAATCACAGCATCACCACACACATACATGATACATCTTTGATCTGCCATGTATTGTGTGGGGATGGCAGTGTATAGGCGCTCACACTCGGCGCAAACAGGAAAGTATGGAAGGCGATCAACATACTTTTCTTGTCCCACCAGCTCTGTAATCTTTTTGCCTATGCGCTGGCTGTTTTGAAGTATGGTGTGTATCTGATCCGATAGCAGGCCTTCACGGTATGTGTCAGCGGCCCTGCGAAACTTGTATTGTATTCCCACGCGGTCCAGCCCGTCAAGCAGGATACTGCTCATGTGCATCCCGTACGAGTCGTGACACCCATAAGGATCAGGAATGAGTGAGACGGGCCTTCCCAGATGTTGGCTTAAAGAGTCGGGCATTCCCTCGGGTATCTTGCGCAGACCATCCAAGTCATCAGAGTATGCCACAAGCTCTGACTTGTACCCCATATCCTCAAGTGCCAGCTTTACGCCATATGCCCTAGCCGCGTCGCCGAGGCTTCCGATGTGGGGGATTCCAGAGGCGCCCAATCCACTCTCAACCCTGAGTAAGTCGAGGCTTCTGCCCAGCCTTTTTTCACGTTTTATAAGATCCAAGGCAAGCTTGTCCAGCCATGTACCACGGCCTATGGGGGCGTGGACACTTGGTGTATGGCTTTGTGTGTCTGGCATAGTCGTCATCATGGCATCCCTGTTAGGTTATAGATCCTTGTGCATGTATGGGCCATATAATGAATATCCAAGTTTATGATAGTAGGGCCTGGTGCCCACTGCGCTTATCACAAGGATCCTTTTGACACCAAACTCCTCTGCACAGACCCTCTCGGCCTCTGCTAGCAGTCGTTTTCCTAATCCCATGTGCTGCACGCTGCCATCATCGCCCGCACCACCCCGCACTCCCACACCCAGGGACGGCCCATACACGTGCAGTTCCCGCACTATGCAAGAGTCACGGCCTACTTCTGGCCGGTGCGCATCAGTACTAGGCTTGCGCAACCGTAAAAACCCATAGATGCGCTCATTACAATCTTCATAAGAGAGGAATACCTCGTCGCCTCCAGATGAGCGATAATCGGCGCGTTCAAGTCTGAGTTTGGTCATGTCTGCCAACCGCCTGCCAGACAGTACAGGCGAGGTCCCAATCTCCCTGCATTTGATGCATCTGCATGACGTGCCCTGACGCTGCATCTCACGGTGCACCTCTTGTCTTAGGTTGCCTGATTTTGGGCCGGCGACTATCTCGTCAGAGGAGATCTCGCGCTGAATCCTCATTATTCTTACCCATTTTGGGATGGATTTTTTGGCCTCAGCAAGGACAGTTATCATGTCATGGTCAGAGTATGGCATGTATCGGCCGTCAACATACTCGTTATAGAGCGGGGTGCCACGTATCACTAGGGACGGATATATCTTGAGCATGTCGGGGCGCAGCTGTTCGTCGATGAATAGCTTTTGAAGGTCGGCGATGTCATCGCGCGGCGTCATTGTAGGCAGGCCCGGCATCATGTGAGCCACTATCTTGTAGCCAGAATCCTTTGAGACGCGGAATGATTCTATGACGTCATGGTAGGTGTGGCCGCGGTTGACATGTTTGTACACACGATCGTGCAACGACTGTACACCAATCTCTATGCGGGTTATGCCGTAGCGCAGCATCATATCTACGTGTTCTTGCCTACAATAGTCGGGTTTTGTCTCTATGGTAAACCCGACGTTTCTTGTACGCGCTGACTCGTTGATTAACTGCGCTTCGTGCAGATCCGCTGACGGGGCGTCATTAAGTGCATCATAGCATGATTTTATAAAATATTCCTGATATGGTATTGGCATAAAGAGGAATGTCCCCCCTACTATGACAAGCTCTGTCTTTGAGGTATCATGTCCGAATGCCTCAAGTCTGTCTAGCTTGGATGTTATCTGTTGTACTGGATCATACTGTGCCTCTATAGCCTGGATCGTTGCAGGCTCTTTGCCGGTATAGCTGTTGGGAGAGTTGGTGCTCATACCTCCCGGGCAGTAGGTACATCGGCCGTGCGGGCATGCATATGGTTTTGGCATGAGGGCTACTACTGCCACGCCGGATGCCGTCTTGGCTGGCTTTTTGATAAGCGCCTTTTTGAGTCGGTCAAACCCATGTACCCTCCTGTCAGCCGCTGAGAGTATCTCATGGTTGGCAGGCACCCTTGCAAGCGAGTATTTGGAACAGACCCGCATAATCTCCCCCCTTACACGGGCAGGAGTTAGTTTCCCGTTGATAGTAAGCAGTTGGCGCGCAATCTCAGCACATGCGTCAGCAAGAAGCGGATCTGTGTAAGACATCATGTGTAAACTTGGTATGTCTGGCATAAATTCGTTGTATGATCAGGCCATGCAGGGAGCGGTACAATCATTCTTGGGAGAGATGGCTAGTGGGCTGCAGTCCTGCCAACCAGATGGTTTAGGAAGTCAGTAGTATGGGGCACAGCCTACAACAATGCCCGACACACAGTATTCTCTGACAGAACATGCGCGGCATCATTAACGTTATGGTTGTTGTGGTTTGTTTCACAATTCCAAATCACAGGTCCAATGTGTTTATTCTTCAACAAACATCTAGGGTATGTGGTCAGGTCGTGCCCAGAATGATGTATAACATTATCAAAAGACCCTAGATCCGTGCCTAAATCAAAAAATCTTCCCAGACAACCTGACCACGTACCATCTAGACATGCTTGGGAGATTATGCAACAAACTAGTTGTTGTAGTCGTTATTGTCGTGGTGTGGCAGTATGGCTGTACCGGCACGGTTGTAATTATCAAGTCATGCTGTTACATCCATTAGACAGGGTAGGCGCATAGTTATTGTTGGAACATTCTTGCCTCCGACACGAGTATGTGGCCGGGGTTGCAGCTAGACAGGTTTTTCTTTAATATCGGGCGGGGGTTCCGGAGGCGGCGGGGCGTTGGCAGTAGTAATAGTAGAAGAAGAAGAGGATGAATTTTGATTCCTCTGTTCCTTCCTGTACTCTATCTTTAGCCAGATTGGTGTTATGATAGTAGTCACTGCCACCATTATCACAATGGTAGAATATACGTCAGAGCTGAGTCCTGCCTCTGCTACACCCACTCCTGCAACGATCAAACCCACTTCACCGCGTGAGATCATTCCAATCCCCACACGCATGCCTTGTGCCTTGTTCTTGAGGAATAGCATTGCAGGCAGTCCGCATCCGAACAACTTGGTTACGACGGCAATTACGATGATAATGCCGCTGAGGAACAATATGTTGAGATCGACAGCTCTGAGGTCAACTTGTGATCCTATTATGGCAAAGAACAGGGGCGCAAAGATCAGCCCTATCTTTTCTGTATAGTGCTCCACTTTTTCAAATACGCTCGTAGTGGACAGGGCCATACCCACTGCAAATGCACCGACGATCGGCGACAGGCCTATGGACCCAGCAAGCGCTGCGGCACCAAAGAACGCAGCTGTAGCTATCCCCTCCACACTGCCCTTGGCCCTCCACAATCTGGGTGTAATTATTTTAGGTATCACCAATACCGCCACTATCAGTAGTATCGCAAAGAAGGCCAGCACCTCCAGAATGGTAATTATCACCTCCGTAAAGTCTATGTTTTCTACACCTCCTGATGATCCCGCTATGGACGATACCACGGACAGGACGGCGATCGCAAGAATATCATCAACCACTGCAGCTCCGATGATCAGTCGGGCTTCAGGTGTCTTGAGCTTGCCAAACTCGTTGAGTACCTGGATGGATATGGCAATACTAGTAGCAGTCAGGGCCGTAGCTATAAGCATAGACTGGAGCGCGTCAAACCCAAACGCCTGAAAGACCAACAGGCCTGCAAAGAACGGCACCACTACACCCAAGGTGCCCACTGTAAACGATGCCTTGCCGCCACGAAGAAATTCTTTGGGAGTCATCTCAAGGCCTGCCATGAACAGTATAACGATAGCGCCCATCTCGCCCAGTATTTTTATCTCCTCGGTTATCTGGATCAGATGCTTGCCGTCCACCACTAAAAAGCTGCCCAGCGCAAACGGACCCACGATCATTCCCGCCAAGAGTTCTCCAAGCACGATGGGAAGTTTGAGTCTCAAAAAGAGCTCAGCCATCAGTTTGGCAGCAAATAGTAGTATCCCTACTGCAACAATTGTCTCTATTAAATGGGATTCAGCAACCATCCTTACTGTTGCGCGATTAAAGATTCTATCATATAAGGTATGACGTTACGGATGATGGTTGTGCTCACCAGTACATTATTCCATGATTGCCCGCCGGGGCTGCGTATATGTGCATATGTTACGTAGGGGTATCAGTCACAAGCCAACACAGAAATGGTAGAGTTTATGCAATTTTGGTAGAATCTACGAAAACTCCTGGCCTGCCATCGGTTACCTGCCCTATACGGCGGCTTGCAATACCGTGTCTCTTGAATGTAGACACTACTGTTCGTGCATCACTGTCAGGCACCACAACACAGAACCCCACACCCATGTTAAACGTCTTGTACATCTCATCATCGTCCACACCCTGCTCTTGGATAAGTCTCATTATCGAAGGTGGAGTGGGCATTGAATCTAGATGGTATGCTGCCTTTTTGAGGCGTAATAGTTTTGTAAACGCACCGCCCGTGATGTGGGCAAGCCCATGCACATTACCGCCGCACTTTTGAATCACATCAAGAACAGGCGGTACGTAGATCCTCGTGGGTTTTAGCAGAACATCGCCTATCATTCCAACCCCCTTGATGTGATCATAAATAGAGTATTTTTTCTTGCCCAGCAGCGCCTTTCTTGCAAGGGAGTAACCATTTGAATGCAGTCCGGAACTGCTGGCACCAATAATCACATCCCCAGGACGTATTGAATCACCCAAGATCAATGCATCCTTGTCCAACAGTCCTGTTACCATGCCTGCCAAGTCAAACGCAAACTCTTTTTTTGTGCTGCCTCGAATCACATCAGGCATTATGGCAGTCTCTCCCCCCACTATGGGGACGCTGGATTGTTTGGCGCCTGCAACCAGTCCCTTTACAATACTTTTGAATATGCGTTGATCGTTAATGTTGGCAGCAATATAGTCTACAAATGATATTGGTGTGGCACCTATACATACAATATCATTGACATTCATTGCCACACAATCAATGCCTATTGTGTTGTACCTCTGCATCATGTTTGCAATCATAACCTTGGTTCCCACCCCGTCAGTGTGTGTTGCCAGCAGGCGTCCCCCTGGAATCTCGACTACTCCAGCATAGTGTCCAAATCCGTGTGCAATCTTGACACTCCTTTGGGTGTTGTGTGTTGAGGCTATCAGCCTGCCGATCGCCACCTGGCTGTTCTTGATCCCCGAAACGTCAACGCCAGACTTTTTGTATGTGAGGGACATGGATGTAACACGAATATTGGAAATAAAAGAATTTGCACATACGTTGGGGGTTTGATAGGTAGTGGGGTGGGTGCATTAATGGACATGAGGTATTGTTGTCAATGTAGTATGTTGCCATCACTGACATGTCAATTGATCAACATACTTTGGTCATGTCATATGCAAGTTGTGCGCAGACCAGAGGCATCACACAATGTGGATCATTGATGAAATCAATTCCAAACAAGCACAAACAATGTGTAGAGCATGTCATATCTATTGATCATCGCCATCAAGAGATGTTGTCACCCATTGTGAAAAAGTATGGGCCATGTAATGGGGTCCACTCACCACACATTTACTGATTATCTATTACTATAGTTGCTGACCAGAGTATAGGAGATATAAGGATCAGTAGTATTTGAAGTATCAATGTTGACGATCTCATTTTTACAAACCAACGTCTTGAAATTACCATCGTTGGTAGGAGTTATTGTGTGAGTGCTGCCAGTAATGGTAATTGTAAGAGGCGGGTTTGACTGTTGTCCTTGCACAGATGTAGGTTCTTGTGATGTTTGGGTATGATCTTCATTTGGGGTATAACTTGTAACATGTCTTGTCAGTACGTGGTCAGGTCATGCCCAGAATGATGTGTAATACTATCAAAAGGCCCCAGATCCGTGCCTGAATCAAAAAATCTTCCCAGACAGCCTGACCACGTACTCTTGTCATACTATTACTATATTGCTCACCCCCAAACGGGTAGAGAGTTCCATGCATACTTGGTGGTGCCATGTGCGGTAAAACCTATGCCAACTATCAGCATCGCTAAAATCTTTATGCCCAGCATTTTTGGTTTTCATGTATGATTGATTAACTTGTCGAGCAACCAAGATGATGATTCTAATCACTCCAAAGAACCTAAATGCAGATGTGTGTTTGTATGTCTACCAGACAGTAATTCTGATCTTTTGCCCGTCGATCTCGTCGTTCTTGTATGCGGTATCGAGAGGTGACTTGTCTTGCTCAAACACCACATGCCGCGCCCTTACCAGAAACGCAAGATCATCTGCCTTTGGTGACATCATTGCGAGGGACTCGTCGTCCAAGCCAATTACTGATGCGCCATCCAACATGTCAGTGGGGTTGTATCCGCGCTCTTTTCTGAGTACTTGGAGGCGCCTTGCAATATCTTTTACCAGCCCGCGCGCCGTCATCTCTGCATTCCTTGATGTGGTGATGAATACTATACACTGTCCGTCGCGTCTGGCCACCTCAAAACCATCGTCTGCTCCAAGACTTATGGTAAAGTCTTCAGCATCCAAGGAAATCTTGTGTCCATCCCTCATTACCAATGTATACTTGCCATGATCACAGAGTGATGAAAAGATCACCTGTTTGTCAGTGGCCTCAAACATCCCTACAAGCTCACCCACATACTGTCTTGCCTTGGGCCCTATGCGCTTGCGCTCAAGGTCGATGACCGGCCTTGCAGGTAATCCCATCTGCATCATCTCTGAGACCTGGCGTAGTCCATCCCATTCCCACCATTGATGATTAATCTCCGTAATCTCGTACTTCTCTACATTGAGTTGTGAGCGCAGCAATCCAGAGAGTTGTCGCTGAAGCCTATTCTTCATGCCGTGGTTTACACATATTTTGGCGCCATCAAGTGGCCAGCGCCTCTTGAGGTGCGCCTTCATCCTAGCAGATGCCGATACTGAGGCTATCTCAGTCATGACATCAAACGACTCTTCCATGTCACGGTTCACCAGATCCTTACGGTATCGGGGCCACTCTTCAAGCAAAATGCTCTTGCGCGTGTTTGTAAATGATGCCTGGTACATGTACTCGCTTGAGAACGGGCATATGGGATGAAACATGATGTCCAGCGCCCTAAGTGACTCCTCTAGGACGGTATAAATCGTCATGCGCCTGCGCCTGCGGGCAGTATTATTGTTTTTAGTATTGGCACCATTATCAACGTCGTTGTTCACATCACCATCACTATCATCACCATCACCATCACCATCACTATCATCACCATCACTATCATCACCATCACTATCATCACCATCACTATCATCACCATCACTATCATCCTCGCTCCACAGCTCCCCTCTGGTGAGAGGAATGTATGTCTGACTCAGATCATTTATCACAAAATCTTCTAGCGCCCTTACTGCCTCGTGAAACCTGCACGCGTGTGCCTTTTCTGCAACCTTGTGGATAAGAGCCTGCAGTTTTGAGAGCAGCCAAATGTCTGGGGGAGATAATTGCAGAGATTGATCTGCATGCACATTAGTGGCAGAATCAAGTGTAACAGATACATCTTCGGCCTGTCGGTGTTCTGGGATGCCACTTATGCCTGATCCGGCAAAGTCGTCGTATGTGCTGTTTTGTTGAAAATACAGATGTAGATTGAACAATGTGTTGAGTATCTGATAGGGGCGCGATACCATCTCCCTGATGCTAAAGCTTAGGGGCTCTATCGGGCTGACCTTCCACATAAAGTACAGCCTGACCAAGTCGACTGGATGCTCCTCTAGAAGATCAGAGCCCACAAGGACATTACCCTTGCTCTTACTCATCTTGCCCCCGTGCGCATCAAGTACGTGCCCCTGGAACAGGAATGCCATGTATGGTGGTGCCGGACTGTTGTTGAGTATTACATTCTCTATCAGCTGGGTGTATGCCCATCCGCGGGTCTGGTCAATACCCTCGGTGCAAAACTGCGCTGGAATCTCTTGTGTATACTGCTCGTCGGTGAGCGACGAATAGGGGGCAGAGCCACTGTTGTGCCATGTGTCCAGAACATACTCTTCCCTGTGCGTGTTGGTGCTATTGCATTTTGCACAGGTCATGGTAATGTTATCTATCCATGGCCTGTGCAGCTCAAAGTCTGGGCCGTCCGGCAGGTCGGCTGCCGCCTGCAATATCTGCGCCCGTGAAAAGAACCAGCTCTTGTGTCCACACTCGGAGCAATCCCACACAGGCAGGGGGCACCCCCACACCCTCTCGCGTGAAATGCACCATGGATGTCGCTCCTTGATGATTCCAAGAAACCTGTTTTTTGGTTGTTCGAAAAAGTATTCCACCGAGGTGGCCGCATTTACCGCCTTGTCTCCCAGTCGGTCCAGCTTGTAGAACCATCCGCGTCTGGCAAGCCACACAAGCCGGTGGTGTGAACGCCAGCAGAGCGGGTACTTGTGTTTGATCATGGCTATGTGCACCAGAGCGCCGCGCTCTTTGAGATCCTCCGTAACGGGCCTGTCTGCGTCTCTGACAAACATGCCGCGGTACTTGCCTGCATCATGTGTGAGCTTTGCTTCATCGTCGATGGGGCTGAATATTTTGATTCCTCTCTTGTTTGCGACCTTGATGTCTTCTTCCCCGTTTGCAGGCGAGAGATGTACCAGGCCGCTTCCCGTACTTGCATCCACAAACTGTTCTGCAACTGCCGTGTGATAGTTTGTATCGGACTTGGCGCATCTTGCAAGTTCCGGGATCAAGTCAAGCAGGGGGTGGACGTAGCGCATCCCCTCAAACTCGGATCCCTTGACTGTCTTTATGACCTCATAGTCATCCATCTTTATCTCGGACATAAACTCGTGCAGCCTGCTGTTTCCTACTATCCATGTCTGGCCATCATGCACTCTGACATAGCAATAATCCTCCTGCGGATGCAGTCCTATCATGGCATCGGTTACCAGCGTAAACGGCATGGTAGTCCATACCACCAAGTATGTGTCATCCACCTCTTCTAGCCTTACCTTGTAGTATAGCGAGGGATCCCTGACCTGTTCATAGCCTTGGCTCACCTCTGCGTGACTCAACGATGTCTGGCAGCTCGGACAGTACGCAATGACAGCATAATCCTCCTCTAGAATATCGTTGTCGTGAGCCTTTTGGAGTATGCTCCACTCTCTTTCAATAAAGCTGTCATGGTGCGTCCAGTATGCCCTCTCATGGTTTAGTGATATGCCTAGCAGTGCGTCGGTGCGAACCCACTCGTCATTGTACTTTTTGACCACCGTTTTGCACTCGGCTACAATCCTCTCCACTCCAAACTGCTTTATCGCCTCGGACTTACCTCCGGTCACGCCAAGCTCTTTTTCTGCCTGCAGCTCCACTGGCAGGCCCTGTGTATCCCACCCTCCATTGAACTCTATGATGTTTCCCTGTAATGTGTTGAATCTGTACCAGAAATCCTTGATTATCCTGCCCCTCAGATGTCCGGCGTGTGGAATACCATTCATTGTAGGCGGCCCCTCTATAAACCGGTATCTGTTCCTTGTCTTGCCTGCCGAGTCGCCTGATTTGTGAATCAACTCATCCAGATCCAGGGAATCCAAATGCCTGCGTGCCTCGGCCTCCATATGTTTTGCATCAAACTTTGTAGAAAGTGGCATTCGGCTTTTGGTGTCAGCGCGACATTATAAAGCTAAATCTGATCAAATGCAGCCTCTCCATGGTTCAGTAGAGCACATTGATAGATATCATGTACGTGGTCAGGTTGTCTGGGAAGATTTTTTGATTTAGGCACGGATCTAGAGTCTTTTGATAGTATTACACATCATTCTGGGCACGACCTGACCACGTACGATATCATCATTATTATGACTCGATAGAATTTGCATCTGGGGTCAGCCTGATGAATCCATCTACAATTACACCCACAAAACTAGTGTTGGAATTATGAAATCAAGAGTGTGCATTGGCAGAAGCGCACAGTATTCTGTCTTCTGTTACTATCCAGTCGATCGGCACATCGTGTGTGAATTTTGGAATCTTGTGCACCAGCTGCTTTTCAAGTGTCAATGAGATAGTAGTAGTATCACGCCCTGCCAGAAAGTGATCATAGAATCCTTGTCCGTATCCAAGCCTGGCGCCTGCCTCGGATATGCATACAGTCGGAACAAGGATTACATCCAGATCATTGTCAACTGGACATGTCTGTTTGGGCTCCATAATGTCAGAGGATATGCCAATTCCAATGTCGGCCGAGGAGTTGACGCCATGCCGCTCCAGACTTGAAAAGTCTGTGACTCTACGAAACGTCATGTTGTGTGCATCCTCAACCCTAGGCAGAAAGACATGCCTCCTATCAGAGAGTAGATCCCGTATGATTGTGTGTGTAGGGATCTCACTGCCTATGGAATAGTATGCCCCGATCTTTTTGGCATTGGCAAATGCGCTTATTCTACCCAGCATTTTGTTGATCTCTCTAGCTGCAATGGCGAGCAGATCCGAAGAAGTGTTGTCCCTTCGCTCCAAAAAGAGTCTCCGAAGGGATGCCTTTTCCAGATCGTTATTGTTGCTGCTGTTGCCTGCCAATCTGACTACCCAATGATACAGCAGTTATGGTATTTTTTAAAAGCATGGCAACAGTCATTGGTCCCACTCCACCCGGAACAGGTGTTGCGTATGACGCTTTTTGTATTATGTCATCAAAATCACAATCACCCACGAGGCTTCCGCCATCGTGCCTAGATATGGCCACATCTATCACAACTGCACCATCCTTGATCATCTCAGGAATGAGCACAAATCTGTCCCTGTTGCCCACAGCCGTGATGACAATGTCAGCCATACGGCAAATATCCGCAATTCCATGCGTCTTGGAATGGCACGTCATCACAGTAGCATTCCTTGCAAGCAGCAGATGATACAGTGGCTTGCCAACCAGACTGCTCCGGTTTATCACGACTACGTTCTTTGCCTCCAAGGATATGTCATGATAGCTTAACATCTCCATTATTCCAGACGGCGTGCATGGCACCAAAATGGCCTTTCCTGCAGCCAATAGGCCAGCATTGTGTGGGGTCAGACCGTCTACATCTTTGAGTGGGGAGATCCTAGATGTGGCAGTAAACGCATCCAAATGCGCGGGGAGCGGCATCTGGACCAGTATTCCGTGCACAGAGTCATCGGTATTTAGTTGGTTTATGACGTCGCCGAGCTGTAGTTGTGTAGTGTCAGCATCAAGCCGGTGATCCTGTGTTGTGATTCCAACCCTGCCACAAGCTTGGTGTTTATTCCGGATATATGTGGCAGATGCAGGATCATCACCCACAAGTACCGTCGCCAGGCAGGGATCAATCCCTTGGGATTTGAGCTCCTGGACTGCCAAGGTGGTCCTTTGTATGATAGATTCCGCGATGGCCTTGCCGTCGATCCTAATACCTGTCATGGCTTGCCTTTGGTGTGTTGATATTTAATCTTTGGATTGTCCCAAGGTGTAAATTTGATTCTGTTCATACTTGTGTACACTGTCATTCCATGTGCACAAGCAGCACTAGGCATATTGCGTAATGGGGCCATGCGTGTCATGCTTGGAAACTAGGTACTTGGTCAGGCACATCTGCTTTTTGGACACAAACTCGTAGATTAAGTACAAAATGGTGCAGTTGCTTGACCAAGCACATTATTCTGACAACCAGCAACAAAACCAGTCTAGAACAGTTTTTGTACCTGTCTCTTACCAATCCCTGACAAATACCAGTGCACTAACTGATAGAGATGGTCCACCAGTACAGCGGCAGAATTTTTTGTTTTGTTTGTGTTTTCCCATATCAGCACAGATTATGCAAGATTTGTCTGATCCATTTTTGCTGGAAAGAAGTTAAATTGCCCTGCCCTACAGCAATGACAACATGTTTGTAATGATGGCAGATATTCATCTCAAAGAAGGTGCAGACGATGACTTTAAGGAGTGGTTCGCAGAATCCACCAAGGCCTTGTCAGGCTTTTCAGGATTCATATCAAGACGGCTTTTGAGTCCAGCAGATACAAGCGGCGCATCAGGATCATACAGGATAGTCGTAGAGCATGAGAGCAAAGAGACATTTATCAAAATGCATCAGAGTCCAGAACACCAAAAGATTCATCCAAAAGGACACTCCTTCATGAGTACAGATCCGGTAAGAAATGCATTCACAGTGGCAGTAAAATAAGATGGTAATGGAGTTTGACGTGCGCACGTACGTTAACAAGATCAGAAAGAATGATAATTCATATTTTCACACAATTCTTGACAGGGACACCATGTCTGCAGGCATCCTTGTTCTAAAACCAGGCCAGCATGACATGCAAGAGCCACATGATAGTGATGAGATGTATTATGTGATAACAGGTGATGGGTATCTGAAAATTGGTAGAACGGATCACATAGTTTCTGAAGGCAAAATGTTCTTTGTCAAAAAGGATACCAAACACAAGTTTCATGGTAACACTAAAGAATTGCAAGTCGTGTATTTTTTTTCAAGTCAGTGACATGATCATAACATGCATTGTGATGATAGTGTTGTGTGTAGACAACGATACTAATGAAGTATGGGTATAGCAGGATTGCACTATATTGTGGAAGGGTGATATGAGAATGATGTTATGGGATGATGTCAGGGTTGGACATCATATGATCCCATCATGAAGCGATCATGCAAACATGAATCATAATTACAACATGATATCAGATCAACATGATCACGGTAGGAAATGGCATCGTATAGTGATACCATGATTGTAATGACACCATGAAATATGACGTCATGCAATGACGTCATGATAAAATGAAAAAGTTTTGTCGTGTAATAAAATGATGATGTATAATCATCGTGCATAAGACCAAGCCTCCGTCCTTGCGGTCGGAGGCTGAAGGTCCGCGTCTCTATGTAAGTGGCTGAACCGATGTGTCGGTCGATTAGTAGAGGCTGGCTCACCACTCGCCCCGAAAGGCTTGTGATCTACACCACCTTCCTATCAACGCAGTCTTCTGCTGCAGACCGTCATCTTACGAAAGAATAACTTGTCTCGGGATAGGATTCGTGCTTAGATGCTTTCAGCACTTAGCCTAAACGGCTTAGCTGCCCGGCCTGCCTTATCAGACAACCGGTAGACCAGTGGCCACGCTGCTCTGTTCCTCTCGTACTAGGAGCAACTTCCCCTCAGTTATTCACGCTTCCATCAGGCAGAGACCGACCTGTCTCACGACGGTCTAAACCCAGCTCATGTTCCCTTTTAATAGGCGAGCAGCCTCACCCTTGGCCCCTGCTGCAGGACCAGGATAGGAAAAGCCGACATCGAGGTACCAAACCGCGGGGTCGATAGGAGCTCTCGCCCGCGACGAGCCTGTTATCCCTGGGGTAATTTTTCTGTCACCTCCGGGCCCCAATAGTGGGCACACGAAGGATCGCTAAGCCAGACTTTCGTCTATGAATTCCGTGCGTTTGGAAATCCATTCAGTCGAGTTTTTGGCTTTGCCCTCTTCAACGGATTTCTGCCCCGTTTGAACTCAACTTTGGGCCCCTTTGATATCTTTTCAAAGGGGTGCCGCCCCAGCCGAACTGCCCACCTGCACGTGTCTCCAGTCTTCACTGGATGAGTGGTACTGCAAAAAGAGTCTGGTGTTACATCGTTGCTTCACAACACCCCGGAGAGTGTTGAGCATAGCTCCCAGATACCCTGTGCAATTCTTACTATACCACAAGCACAAGCTGCAGTAAAACTCCACGGGGTCTTCTCTCCCCGATGGAAGGCGATGGACTGTTCGTCCACCTTATGTGGCTTCACCGGGTTGTAGGCGGGGACAGTGGGGCTCTCGTTGTTCCATTCATGCGCGTCGGAACTTACCCGACAAGGCATTTGGCTACCTTAAGAGAGTCAGAGTTACTCCCGGCGTTAACCGGCCCTTAGCTCGGTTGAACCCAAGTTTTAGGTACCGGCACCGGCCAGGATTCAGCGACTATACAAATCCTTTCGGACTAGCAGTCGCCTGTGTTTTTATTAAACAGTCGAAACCCCCTTGTCATTGCAACCTGCGACCCCCATTCCTCATGAAGACCGCAGGCATCCCTTATACCTAAGCTACAGGACTAATTTGCCGAATTCCCTCGCCATACGGTATACCCGTAGCACCTTAGCTTTTAAAGCCAGCGCACCTGTGTCGGTTCTGGGTACGAGCCTGCACGCAACTAACCGCACGATCTTTCATGGTCTCCTGGATTCAAGAAAACTCCGCTAATGCAGAGCCATTCCTGCCTCGGACGAGTTCTCGTCATTACGACACTCCCCCATCCTTGAACAGTTAGATACAACGATGGTTGTACGACCCCTATCCGGAAGTAAACCGTGCGGCTCAGATGCAGCGTGCAGGGTACTAGAATATTAACTAGTTTCCCATTCGATCTGCTCTGTTGAGGCAGACCTTAGGATCGACTAACTCCGGGTTGATAACGCATTGCCCGGAAACCCTTGCGCTTGCGGTGGCATGGATTCTCACCATACTATGCTGTTACTGCCGCCAGGATCTGCAATAGAAACCGGTCCACAGGACGTTACCGCCCTGCTTCGCTCCAATCACTACGCCAACCTACCACGGATCATCATAACGATGATCATCCGGAGTATCGGTACTTTGCTTTAGCCCCGTCCGTTTTTGAGGCATCCCCCCTCGGCAGGTAAGTTGTTACACACTTTTTAAAGGATAGCTGCTTCTGAGCTTACCTCCCTGCTGTCTTGGCGAGAACACGCTCTTTAGCTTGACACTTAGCAAAGATTTGGGGACCTTAACTCCGGTCTGGGTTAAACCCCTCTCGGTCATGAGCCTTACGCCACATGAACCCGTGTCCCTGCTTCTACGATGTATATCCGTTCGGAGTTTGAATGAGCGGTGAGGGATCTCTCCCCCGCGCCGCTCTATCAGTGCTCTACCGGAAATACTATCTCCACAGAGCACGCCCTGCGAGACGCTTCGGTTGGAACTAGCGAGCGCCAGTCTAGATTGGTTTTTGACCCCTATTCCCAAGTCACAACAACGATTTGCACGTCAGTACGTCTTAAGACCTCCAGCGGGTTTTCACCCGCCTTCATCTAGCTCAGGAATAGATCGACTGGCTTCTAGCCTAGCCGCCATGACTCTACGCACTTTCATACGCTTTCCCTCACACACAAGGTGCTGCGGAAACTCGGTTTCCCTTCGCCTCCACCTGTAAGGTTTAGGCTTGCCATGACAGTTAGCTCCCTGGCCCGTGTTTCGAGACGGAACGCATGACGCCGACGATTGGATTTTCAGGATTCAACCCCATTGCTAGGATCTCCAACCTGAGAAAATCGCCTTTCGCGCCATGCACGTCTGTGACCAATAGGTTTCATGCACTTTTCGCCCCCATTCCTGAGTACTTTTCAGCTTTCCCTCACGGTACTAGTCCACTATCGGTCTTGAGAGATATTTAGCCTCGGATGCTACTTTCACCCATATTCATTGCCCACTACCAAGGACAACTACTCGGGTATGAATAGGACCGTTCACACTTTGCTTAAGGGGGTATCACCCTCTATGCCAGAACTTTCCAGATCACTTCAGCTGTGCTTTAGGATTCCATGTTATCATACCAAAACACCACATCTCCCGAAGGATTCAGTTTGGGCTATTTCCTTTTCGATCGCCTCTACTTGGGAAATCTCTATTGATTTCTCTTCCACGTGGTACTAAGATGCTTCAATTCCCACGGTTCGACTTCCAGCACCAATGTACTGGAATACACAAATGTGTAAGATTCTCATTCGGAAATCTCGGGATCATAGGACGCATGCGCCTACCCCGAGCTTATCGCAGCTTGCCACGTCCTTCATCTCTCCTCAAGCCTAGCAATCCACCTATTGGCGTCTTTACACCGGCAAATTCAGCCACATATTACACGACTATGCACGATGATCATTACAAGTCCCCTGGCCAGGGAACCTGCTACATCCTTCATACATCACTCTCGTGATGCATTGCATTTTTGCGAAGATTTGTGCATCCGCTAATTCTGTGTCTAAGGAGGTGATCCGACCGCAGGTTCCCCTACGGTCACCTTGTTACGACTTTTCCCTTGTCACGAACCTCAAGTTCGATAACGCCAATTAGACGTCACCTCGCTAAAAGCTCACTTCAATGAAACGACGGGCGGTGTGTGCAAGGAGCAGGGACGTATTCACCGCGCGATAATGACACGCAGTTACTAGGGATTCCATATTCGTGAGGGCGAGTTACAGCCCTCAGTCATAACTGAGGTAATGTTTGGGGATTGCCTCCACCTTTCGGCATCGGAACCCATTGTCATTACCATTGCAGCCCGCGTGTGGCCCCAGAGTTTCGGGGCATACTGACCTGCCGTGGCCCCTTCCTTCCTCCGCATTAACTGCGGCGGTCCCGCTAATTCGCCCCACTGCTCCGGAGAGCAGTGGTAGCAACTAGAGGCAGGGATCTCGCTCGTTACCTGACTTAACAGGACATCTCACGGCACGAGCTGGCGACGGCCATGCACCACCTCTCAGCTTGTCTGGTAAAGTCTTCAGCTTGACCTTCATTCTGCTGTCTCTCCGGGTAAGATTTCTGGCGTTGACTCCAATTGAACCGCAGGCTTCACCCCTTGTGGTGCTCCCCCGCCAATTCCTTTAAGTTTCATACTTGCGTACGTACTTCCCAGGCGGCAAACTTAACGGCTTCCCTGCAACACTGCATTGGCCACAAGCCAATGCATCACTGAGTTTGCATAGTTTACAGCTGGGACTACCCGGGTATCTAATCCGGTTTGCTCCCCCAGCTTTCATCCCTCACCGTCGGACGTGTTCTGGTAGACCGCCTTCGCCACAGGTGGTCATCAATAGATCAAAGGATTTTACCCCTTCCTACCGAGTACCGTCTACCTCTCCCACTCCCTAGCTCTGCAGTATTCCCGGCAGCCTGTACGTTGAGCGTACAGATTTAACCGAAGGCTAACAGAGCCGGCTACGGATGCTTTAGGCCCAATAATCATCCTGACCACTTGAGGTGCTGGTTTTACCGCGGCGGCTGACACCAGAACTTGCCCACCCCTTATTCATCGGTGTTTCTAGGACCGACAAAAGGTTTCCTTAGCGGAAACCACTCGGATTAACCTTGTCGTGCTTGCGCACATTGCAAAGTTTTCTCGCCTGCTGCGCCCCATAGGGCCTGGGTCCGTGTCTCAGTACCCATCTCCGGGCTACTCCTCTCAGAGCCCGTACCTGTAATAGTCTTGGTGGGCCATTACCTCACCAACAAACTGATAGGACGCAGTCCCATCCTACGGCGATAAATCATTTGGAACATAAACCATTCCAGGCATAATGTTCTATCAGGTATTATACTCAGTTTCCCGAGATTATCCCCGTCCATAGGGTAGGTTGACTACGCGTTACTGAGCCGTCTGCCTTGTATTACTACAATGACTCGCATGGCTTAGTATCAATCCGATAGCAGTCAGGTCCGGCAGGATCAACCGGATTCTTGCTGTTTGTGATTATCAAAGTACACGTACAGTCGTTGTATCTGTGTTTTTGATGTATTGGAATTGACGGATGCACATAATCTTCACATTTCAGATATGATCGCTTGATCAGATCCTCATCTCTGTATGCGTAACTGGAGGCCCATGAATCACAAAATGGTGCAATACCATACTTCATCACAAGCGCCGCCTATTGCGTTACGTATGCACATGGTTGAGATAAACAAATCCATATAAACCATCCTAGCACATCCAGTTAACCCACCGATGGCCTGACAATCCCGTCACGGTGCTATAACAGGGGGCGGTTCTGGTCGTATCTGCCACCTTGATACCATCACTGCCTTGAATGTAAGAACAGTAAACATAATTTTCTGCCATTTACCGTCACTTCCAAATCCACAATATGCATTGATAACTACCCATTGATTGAATAGTATCACAGATGCCGCAAAGCACAGAAATCTTGCGGCATGGTTTGTACTGCGTGTCCTGAGTCTGATTCCCTCTATCTGCCTGTATGCAGTCTCTATCCCCCATCTTTTGTGGTAGGCTGCAACATCTATCTCATTGGAGTTGGCGGTAAATCCAATGTACCTTTCATGTGCCGGCGCATCCGGACTCTTGTCTTTGTGTGTAGTGCGTTTCTGTATTACCATGATGTATTTTACAGACGAGTCGGCGTTCTCAAGTATTACATCTGATGTAGCATCGCGTATCTTTTTGTCAAATTCGTCAAGGGCTACCACTACATTATACGTATTTTTGCACGGTATGACAAATCCACTACCGTGACTGTTCATTGCCTCCAACACTGAAACTGAAAAGAACTCCCTGTCCATAAAAAAACACTTGACCATAATGCCATACCTGTTGCATATTTGGATGATTTTACGCACAAAATCAGCCGTGGAATGGCCCATCCCTACAGGAAATACGGCAAGAGTGAGTCTGCGCCCTTTATCAACACACTGGGCAGTAATGTATCCCTCAAACTTCCATGTACCGTTTTTGGATTTGGAGCGTAACAGTTCAGGTCCAGGATTTTTATCATATCTTGGTATGAGGTGCTTGTCGATGGCCACATGAATTGATTTTTTCAAGACGCCTGATTTTTGGAGTTTTACAATCTGGCCTGAGATGGTATCCTCCATTGCCTGCTCTACCACATCCGGTTTTGTCCTTGTAAACGCCTTTCTTACCCACTCATCAGTGGGTAATGTGCTGTTTGATGTGGTATGCAAGCTTGCAGCATACCCACCTACCGATGCCGTGCATGTAGAGGCAGGCATCATTATGTCTATCATATTCCGTATTGAGTGTCTGGCATTGGATCCGTGAGGCATGATGTCACATCTTTCCACAAATTCTGACAGGGCAGATGCGATATTTTCATATGTGAGTGAGTCACTCAATATGTTGCACCTCTTGTGGTTTTTGGTTTAGTCATTAAAAATCTGAGAGGTTGCACTAATTGATTTGTTTGCATTGAATTTTGTTGATTTTGGACATAAAATTATGATCCCAATTCCATCGGTGGGTTAACTGCACATCACGTCTCCAATTACACTAGGATTTAGTGTTGGTTAATCCATCCCTGATCCTGAAACGTCTTTTGTAAATGGTCAGACAAAGGTGCACAACCTCATCTCATGCCAAGCATAACCTAATTACTGGTCACAATCCCAGAATTGGAACAGTTGGCAAAGGGCCCATTGAGTATAGCATATCAGCACAGCATCCCATATATCAGCAATCTGGCCATAAAGGGATCAATATACTCAACTCAATCTCTGCACGCTAGCAAACGTAGATGCCCCCCACAAGTACTGCCATCAAATCATACTCCATGAAGTACTGCCGGAGCCCATGCATGGTTTGAACACCATGGAGATTTCAAGAAATAATCATGTGATAAAAAGTTCCACAGTCATAAACACACCCCAGCAATTGTACCATTAGGCAGGACAACCATGTCCTTGCAACCAGACTAATGAAGTGATGTTGTCAAGAGTACTAGATACAATCAAACACATCCAATCCACCTACAATAACGACTTGGAATGTCCCATTTGATCGTATCCTACCCATATTCCTTGTACGCATCCGTGTCGCTTCTGGGATACTCATCAAACCAGTCATAGAGGCGGTGCCATGTACAAGGCAGAACATCATGTCTGCAACCTTTTCAGATACGATTGTGGTTTGCTTTTCAGACTTGCTACGTTCTGATCTGTGTGTTGTAGAGGCTTTGTGCGGGGATAGTGTGTGTAATCACGCACGTTGTAGCTGCGCTTTTTGCATGCGTGGTTGTCAGATTGTAATTGGAGTGCTTTGAGTTTTTTGATTTTGTCATCATTTTGCTGTATCACTTCCTCCTTTTGTTTTTCTCATTCATGGGATTTCTGGATCACCTCTTCAAGTCTCCTGATTTTGTCGTCCTTTTGCTTTTCTCGATCTTCAGATTCTACAATATTTCATTTTAATGTGTGTTTTTTTTTTCGTTGACGGCTCGGCGGACAGGTATATACACCATGGTGCTTCAAAACCAGAGCAATGATCAGAACAAAGGTATGGATTGGGTTAAAATGACCGAAGCCACACCCATGAATCAAGACTTGGATTACATCAAAGAGTACAGAGATAAAACTACAACGTCTGCCAGGATATTTGCAAGATCCTCGCGGTTGCATATCAACGGTGTCTCACACAACATACGATACTTTGATCCATATCCATTTGTAGTGAGATCGTCTGCGGGAAAGAGCCTAGTGGATGTGGATTCGAATACATATACCGACTATTGGATGGGCCACTGGTCTATGATCCTAGGACACGGACACGAGCGCGTTAGGAGCGCCTTGGAGAATCAGATTCATGGGGGATGGATGTATGGGACAGTAAATGAACAGACCATCCTGCTCTCCGAGATGCTTGTAAGAGAAGTGCCCGTGGCAGAAAAGATCCGCTATGTTACATCTGGGACAGAAGCCACCATGTATGCAGCAAGGCTGGCCCGATCCGCAACCGGAAAAAAGGTCATAGCAAAGATAGACGGCGGATGGCACGGCTATGGCACGGACCTGCTCAAGACGGTCAACTGGCCGTTCTCTGGATCAGAGAGCAGTGGACTGGTGGGTGCCGGCCGGATAGTATCCATCCCATACAATGATCTACAGGGCTCACTTGCAATCCTGGCAAGGCATTCATCGGATCTGGCCGGTGTAATAATAGAGCCAGTCCTAGGCGGTGGCGGATGTATTCCTGCCAAGCCTGACTATCTGCGCGGGATACAAGAGTTTTGTAAGAGTAATGGAATAATGTTCATGCTAGATGAGATAGTAACGGGATTTAGATTCGGGTTTGGGTGTATGTACACCAGCATGGGACTGGATCCTGATATTGTGACACTGGGAAAGATCATAGGAGGAGGAATGCCGATAGGCGCAATATGCGGCAAAGACGAAGTGATGAACATGGCAAACACTACCAACAGAAAAAAATCTGAGAGGAGTTATGTGGGAGGCGGTACGTTCTCGGCACATCCTGCTGCAATGACGGCAGGCCATACAACACTAACCTTGCTAAAGGCCAGAGCCGGCACCATATATCCCAAGATCGCACAGTTGGGGCAGTATGCCAGGGAGCAGCTCGGCAACGCGCTTGCAGACGAGAACGCCATAGTCACCGGGACCGGCTCGCTATTCATGACACACTTTGCTGCCAACGGCATAACTGAGATCAATAGTTCGGCAGATGCTGCAAGATGTGATGTAGCAAAGCTTGTGCGATACCACTTTACAATGATTGCGCACAACGGTATATTCTTTCTGCCTGGAAAGCTCGGAGCAATCTCGGCTGCCCATACAAAACGCGACATTGCAGAGATGGTAAAAGCATCCTGTAAATTTGTGGATCATACATAATCAATAGAGTTTATGATTAATCGACCAGAAAAATAGGATCAAAAAAATTGTCAAGTTCTCTATTAGAGTTTATGATCAATCGGCCGAAAAACAAGATCAGAAAAATTTGCCAAATTTTCTATTAATCTAAACCAGTATCGCTAAATCCTTCTCTTGTAAGTATATGATAATGAGCAAACAAACTCAAACTAAACTAGAGACCAGATTAGCAAAGTTAGAGAAAGAAAACCTGAGGAAGGAAAAGGAGAATCAAAGGCTAAAGGCAAAACAGACCAAAGAAAACTCGAGGTTAGAAAAAGAGAATCAAAGGCTAAAGGCAAAACATGCCAAAGAAAACTCGAGGTTAGAAAAAGAAAATTTGGGGCTCAAGACGATGCTGGCAAAGGAGGACTCGCTGTGGAATACGGAGCTTGGACAGAAGAGACACTCTTCTGTACTGCCCACAAGACTGCTTCACACACATGAAATGTTAGAGTATATCATTTCAAATGAGAAGTTGATAAAGGCACTTACAAGAAGCACCAAGGAAATATTTGATAACACACTTGAGGATTTGTTACAGATAATCAAAAAATCCAATGATTCGCCACACTTTCGCGACGACCAGGACAGAAAAGAAGAATCCGGAAACCAGTGCAAGCTGTATATCCGGCACTTTCTGTTCATGACCCAGGTAAGAAAATCACAAGATTGGGGGCAGGAATCACTGGGTGTAGTTTTTGGGATAGATCAGAGTACGGTATCAAACTATCTCAAGCTTGCAAACAAATACGATGATGAGCTATATGCAGTAACACCGCACAACATGACAAAGTACATCTCCACGATAAAGTCAAAAGAAGAATTCAAGGAAATTGTGCCCGGAAGAGATGGAGGTGAGATTACAATAGATGGCACACTTGTAGAGACCACGCGTCCAGAAGACAAGGAAGAGCAAAAGAAACAGTATTCTGGAAAGGGCAAGATGTTTGCAATAAACACAGCCATGATGATAAACAAACAAAACTATATCCTCGCAATAAGCGACTCTAGAGAGGGAAGCTGCCATGACCTGACGGTGTTGAACCAAGGACTGCCAGACTTTGGCAAATGGACTGATCGCATGGTGACCGGCAAGCGCATACCATCGGATAGCCGCATACGCCTGAATTTGGACAGAGGATACACGGGAATCCAAAACTATCTTCGTGGGGTAACCGCAAAGATCCCACACAAAAAACCCAAGGGCAAAAAGCTTACCGCCACCAAAAAGGCACAAAACAAGGCACACAACAAAAGGCGTGTTCCTGTAGAGAACGTCTTTGCACATGTGAAAAACTGGAAACGGATATCCGGACGATACGACGGTACGGCCGAAGAGTTCAATATAGAATTCAACGGCATATGTGGCATGTACAACAAGCGAAAGATGTGGCAGGACGGCACCTACCAATACTGGAAGAATAAAATAAAGAGCAGGATATAGCTCCTGCCCCTTTACTATACTGTTAAGTTGACACATGGATGAAAATTCCAAATGCACACGACTGCGCACAACTTTTTGGCTTTACCTGTGTTAGACTTGAACCACACCACATATGATATCCATATTTTTTTCAGAAAATTTTTTCTGGTCGATTAATCATAAACTCTATTAAATTAAACTTGTATCGTTAAATTTACTTCTTTCAAGTATATGGTAATGGGCAAACAAACTCAAACTAAACTAGAGACCAGATTAGTAAAGTTAGAAAAAGAAAATCTGAAAAAAGGGAGAGAACCAAAAGATAAGGCAAAACAGGCCAAAGAAAACTCGAGGTTAGAAAAAAGAATTTGAGACTCAAGACGATACTGGCAAAGGAGGACTCGCTGTGGAATACGGAGCTTGGACAGAAGAGGCACTACTCTTCTGTACTACCCACAAGACTGTTTCACACACAGGAAATGTTAGAGCATATCATCTCAGATGAGAAGATGATAAAGGCACTTACAAGAAACACCAAGGAGGTATTTGATGACACACTTGAGGATTTATCGCAGATAATCAAAAAATCAGGCGATTCACCACACTTTCGGGTCGGCCAAAACAGAAAATTTTTTCCGGTCGATTAATCATAAACTCTAATTGTCAGGGAATGGCGGTGATGCTGCACGCCTCCAAGTCTCTAGGCGCGCAAAGATCTCTGCAAAATCGTCTGAGCGTATAGTAATGTGGACATGCGCGTAAAGGATCTGCCGTGGCTCTTGTGCAGATGGATTTGACTGGTATTGCTGTGACAGTTGTTGCCTAACCTGCCGCGGCAGCCCACCCTCAAACTGTGCCTCAAAGATCATCCGGCACTCATTCTTGAAAAAGGGCACAGAGATGCCCACCTTGCGAAAGGAGTGAAACTCTAGATCACCTATCCAGATTGTGTGGTTTTGAATTGTGACATGTTTTTTGCAGGATTTTTGTTGATAAAGGTATCCAGATCCCTTGTTGTGGAAGCGCTCCACACAGGTGTATCATGGGGCCACCGGTGAACGAATACCTTGTCTGCCAAAACATTAATGTCGCGGGATGTAGATGTAGCGTCGTACTGTGCTGACAATGATCACTACATGTCTGGTCTCAAATTAAGCGTATACAATACAGTATATTGTAAAACACAGATATCTAGTCCGCAAAAACTGGGTTTTTATAAAACGCCACACCACAAGGCATTATGGAACAGCAAGATGCACAAGACAACACTGGTAAAGATGGGGAAGATGGTACCAGCAAGCAGCATGAACATTATACCTCTGATGACCCCACAGCCACATCTGCACAAAAACAAGAAGAGATGGCAAGAGAGGCAGTAAAAAAATTCAAGTCACTAGGCTAACCAGTAGATCATACCTACCAGTATGAAGATCACTGCCGGGAACATTGCAATGCGATTGGGTATAATATTTTAGCAGATACTCTTTCAATCTGCATGTTTGTACCAATGAAATAGATCAGACAAACTTTCATTAGCAGTATCATCACATGGTGAATCATGGGATTGTTTGGCTCAAAGATGGACCCAGAAGACTTGATGTATCATGCAATGGCCATGATGCAGAAAAATCAGCCAAAAGCCGCCATCTCATTGTTCAACAAGATTCTAAAGCATGACCCAAGACACACCCAAGCGCTGTACAACAAAGGCATGGCACTCAACCAGATAAAAAAGTACAGTGACGCGATAACCTGTTTTGAGAGGCTTTTGCAAGCAAACCCAAAGGACGTTCAGGCCCTCAACAACAAGGGAATAGCGCTGGCAGAACTTGGAAACATCCAAGACGCTGCAGAATGCTACGACATGGCAATCAATGCTGCCCCCAGAGATGTCACTGGATATTTTAACAAGGGAGTGCTGCTTGACAGGTTGCAGGATCATGAAGGGGCACTTGAGGCCCTGGACAAGGCAATATCGATTGATTCAAGACGCCCAAACACCCATTTTTACAAAGGAATAGTTCTTGGAAAGATGAAGAATCATGAGGAAGCGCTGCGTTGTTTTGAACATGTATGCAAAAGGGATCCCAAACACGGCGATGCACTGTTCCACAAGGGAATAGAGCTCACAGAACTGGGCAGGCATGCAAAGGCCATAGAGATCTTTGATAGAATCATCGCAGGACATGGAAATAATGTTAATGTAATCTATGCAAAATCAAGAAGCCTTGCAGGGTTGGGTGACCACACAGGCGCAATAGAGTTGCTAAGGCAGGCAGTATCCAAGAATGGTAAAGTGATTCGCGCGTGGGCAAGAGAAGAAAAGATCTTTGAAAAGTTTCATGCAGACGAGCAATTTAGAAAATTGATAAAGTTGTAGGGAAGGTTTGATCTGGGTCTTGCGTGTCAGTATCCTCATAGTGCTGGCACGACACACCGATAACGTCATGTGACAGCATGGCACTGCGCATCTGAATTTTGTGTACGTGGTCAGGTTGTCTGGGAAGATTTTTTGATTCAGGCACGGATCTAGGGTCTTTTGATAGTATTACACATCATTCTAGGTACGACCTGACCACGTACAAATAATCATCCATTTTGGACAACTCCTCAGTCAGATATCTGATCTGTCTGACATATTGCTGTAGAACTATCTCATCATGTATTTCATCAAGGGACACAGATTCTAGATGTTGCATTGTTTTTACTGCGTATACCTGTGGAGTGGACCCCTCGTTTTGGTACCACTTTTTGCATCAAATTCCGAATGATCTCAACCCTCATTTATTTGTCATCTCCCAGTGTGTGGCAAATTCAGTTGGTGTCATGTACTTGATAGAAGAATGAATCCTTTCGTTGTTATAGTCTGCAAATGCAGCTGACAGAACCTTTTCTGCGTCTTGGTAGTTTTTGAATTCATGTGGCCAGATGTATTCCTTTTTGAGGGTCTTGTGGAATGATTCCACATGGCCGTTCTGCTCTGGTGTATTCTTCCAGATGAACTCATGCTTGCCAATACCCAGAGCCCTAGTTGCCTTTCTAAAGTCATGACTAGTATATTGGGTACCATTGTCGGTTCGCAGGCGCAGTCTTGGGCAATCGGGCTTTTCTGTAGCAACTGCATTTGTAATAGAATCGATTGCTACATCCCTTGTTGCATTTACATCAAAGGAGTATGCTATCCACTTGCGTGTAAAACAGTCAATGACGTTAAATGAATAGCAGTATCCGTCTATTCCACAATCGATGTATGTGATGTCTGTCTCCCATAACTGATTTGGCGCTTTTGGCTTGAAGAGCTTGTGTTTCGTTCTGATTATGTCGTTTTTCGTCTTTTGTGGCTCAATGTATCCTATTTTTCGGCATATTCGCTGCAGCTGTTTGCGATTTACGACAATGCCTGTTTCACGTTTTATCTGAGCGGCCATGCGCCTTGTGCCGTATGTGGGTCGTCTAGATGCAATATCTTTGACCATATCTACGACATCAGGATTTATCGGCATGTCTCTTGGATGCTCGGTATAATACCAAGCATGTTTGGACATGCCGCAATAAGCCAGGGACTTGTTGAAGCTCATGTGGGTCATCATCTCAGATACTGCCTTTGTTTTCATCTTTTTGCTCCCTCTAAGGTTTTTTTTAAAATGTCGTTGGCAATAGTTATCTCACCAATGATTCGTTTAAGATTCTCTATTTCTTTGACCTGGTTTTTTGCTGCATCTCCTCGGTCTGCAAGAGCTTGCTTGCCACCCTGCAAGAACTTGTCCTTCCAGTCCTGAAAAGTTGCAGGAGATACATTGTGTTTGCGACACAACTCGGCTGCAGATATGCTGGTATTAAAAAACTCCACCACAATGCTGGCCTTTTCTTGTGGGCTACGCCTTTTACTCATGTCCTTGCTACTGCCTCCTGTATCCAAAAGTATTCGGTTTTGATCGGTCTCACTCTAGCGGGGTCCTCACCACCTGTCCTGTATCAATTGACACATCATGTCGGTCCAAAAGACTACGTATTGTGTTTATCACACGAGTCCTATCCTGTACGATTTTGATATGCTGCCGTATCATTGTACGTATTCCTCGTATGTCCGGTACCGGCACATAACACTCTGGAATCATATTGATTCGCAGTACCTGTGCTATCTTTTGTGCATCCACCTTGTCTGTCTTTTTGCCCGTCTTGGCAATTATTGTCATCTTGTACGTGTTGGAAAGTTTGATTGGTATGCCTACTGCCTCAAATTTAGTATAGGTGACATTCCACATGTTGCCAGTAGTTTCACATGCGGCACTGCATGTCTTTTTGTTTCGCGTGTATTTTCGTGCCATAATTCCTGCGAACCTTGTAGCATCTGCTACCGTGTTCAGGTATTGTCCAGTCTCAAGTACTCGTCCCGTACCATTTATGACACATATAGTGACGTCAGAAAGTCTTTGCAATTGGGGTTCTGAACAAATATTTTTCAATGTCTGTATTGAATTTTGTATTGTTTAGGAATTTCATTGCCTTTGCTGCACGGTCGCTGATATGCTCGTGATACTCGTACATGAAGGACTGAATTTTTAATTGATGCCAGCGCTCCTCGATTTCATTATGCTCTGGAGTTCCTGTAAGAAAATATCTTACACGCAGTCTTTTGCTGTTATCTTTGATAAATTTTTTAAAGGCCTTTGTATTGTGCTGGGGTGCGGCATCCAGCAGGATTGCCACCTTGTCTCTTCTTTTCAAAAGATGTTTCATGAATTGAAGAAACGTAGAACCATTGAATTTTCTTCGGCGCAAAAAATATTGATAATTCTCAGAGATTGCACCATAGATTACGCGCTTTTGGTGATCGCCAAAATAAACACGACGTATCTTTTGACCCTTGGGCGACCAAGGGCCGCTCTTTAGTTTGCCGTCTTGTTCCAACCAGACCTCGTCCTGTACAAACAGCTCAAAACCGTCACGTTTTACGCACGAAATCCATGGTTTTAGCTCTTTTTGCCATTGTTCTATCTCTGAAATGGTTGCCTTTCTTTTGTGGATAGCATCTGGAACTTTTGGAGTAAAGCTTCTACGACGCAGCATGTCGCGTATTCCGGACTCCGTGTATCGTACTTTTTCCTTCTTTTTTATGTCACGTGCCAATACCTTTGGAAAAATACCGTCTAGTTTGTCTGCAAGATATTCTGTAATTTTATGGTTGGATATTTTTGGACGGCGTCCAGATCTTGGTTTTTCAGATAATGCATCAATTCCATTTTCATCAAATCGTCTTATCCAGTTCTTGATAGAATTGTATGCCTTACGAAAGAATCTGGAGACCGTTGGGATTGCTTCCCCATGTACTAGAACATTTATCACTGCAAGCATTCGTTCTTTTGTTTTTGGATTGGATTCTTTTTTGTATGCTGCAAGTAATTCTTCATATTAGAGTTTATGATTAATCGACCAGAAAAAATTTTCTGAAAAAAATATGGATATCATATGTGGTGTGGTTCAAGTCTAACACAGGTAAAGCCAAAAAGTTGTGCGCAGTCGTGTGCATTTGGAATTTTCATCCATGTGTCAACTTAACAGTATAGTAAAGGGGCAGGAGCTATATCCTGCTCTTTATTTTATTCTTCCAGTATTGGTAGGTGCCGTCCTGCCACATCTTTCGCTTGTTGTACATGCCACATATGCCGTTGAATTCTATATTGAACTCTTCGGCCGTACCGTCGTATCGTCCGGATATCCGTTTCCAGTTTTTCACATGTGCAAAGACGTTCTCTACAGGAACACGCCTTTTGTTGTGTGCCTTGTTTTGTGCCTTTTTGGTGGCGGTAAGCTTTTTGCCCTTGGGTTTTTTGTGTGGGATCTTTGCGGTTACCCCACGAAGATAGTTTTGGATTCCCGTGTATCCTCTGTCCAAATTCAGGCGTATGCGGCTATCCGATGGTATGCGCTTGCCGGTCACCATGCGATCAGTCCATTTGCCAAAGTCTGGCAGTCCTTGGTTCAACACCGTCAGGTCATGGCAGCTTCCCTCTCTAGAGTCGCTTATTGCGAGGATATAGTTTTGTTTGTTTATCATCATGGCTGTGTTTATTGCAAACATCTTGCCCTTTCCAGAATACTGTTTCTTTTGCTCTTCCTTGTCTTCTGGACGCGTGGTCTCTACAAGTGTGCCATCTATTGTAATCTCACCTCCATCTCTTCCGGGCACAATTTCCTTGAATTCTTCTTTTGACTTTATCGTGGAGATGTACTTTGTCATGTTGTGCGGTGTTACTGCATATAGCTCATCATCGTATTTGTTTGCAAGCTTGAGATAGTTTGATACCGTACTCTGATCTATCCCAAAAACTACACCCAGTGATTCCTGCCCCCAATCTTGTGATTTTCTTACCTGGGTCATGAACAGAAAGTGCCGGATATACAGCTTGCACTGGTTTCCGGATTCTTCTTTTCTGTCCTGGTCGTCGCGAAAGTGTGGCGAATCATTGGATTTTTTGATTATCTGTAACAAATCCTCAAGTGTGTTATCAAATATTTCCTTGGTGCTTCTTGTAAGTGCCTTTATCAACTTCTCATTTGAAATGATATACTCTAACATTTCATGTGTGTGAAGCAGTCTTGTGGGCAGTACAGAAGAGTGTCTCTTCTGTCCAAGCTCCGTATTCCACAGCGAGTCCTCCTTTGCCAGCATCGTCTTGAGCCCCAAATTTTCTTTTTCTAACCTCGAGTTTTCTTTGGCATGTTTTGCCTTTAGCCTTTGATTCTCTTTTTCTAACCTCGAGTTTTCTTTGGTCTGTTTTGCCTTTAGCCTTTGATTCTCCTTTTCCTTCCTCAGGTTTTCTTTCTCTAACTTTGCTAATCTGGTCTCTAGTTTAGTTTGAGTTTGTTTGCTCATTATCATATACTTACAAGAGAAGGATTTAGCGATACTGGTTTAGATTAATAGAAAATTTGGCAAATTTTTCTGATCTTGTTTTTCGGCCGATTGATCATAAACTCTATTGTTGTTCCACGAGACCCCCTAGATTTTCCAAGCTATAAATGTTTCAATGGTTTTTTGAAAATTGCAAAGACTTTCTGACGTCACTATACATCACACTTTTTCTTTCCAATGTCTATTCCAATGTATGTTCTCATCCTTTTTATCACCTCCTTGTGGATATTTGGCGGATCGGAAGCTGCATACATCTATCAGGGCGCGTAGCCCAATTACACAGCAGCACAGATTGCCCCATTCATACTCAAGGGCGCGTGGCCCATACTTACTCAGGGGTCGATCCACCACTAGAACTACGCCGGGGTGGTTATCATGTGTTCATACTGATCATTGTAAGTTTGATTAAGAATACGTGGTCAGGTTGTCTGGGAAGATTTTTTGATTCAGGCACGGATCTAGGGTCTTTTGATAGTATTATACGTCATTAGGCACGACCTGACCACGTACGATTAAGATTAGCGTCGTCTTTTGTGACTGCCGCGGCTTGTTCCACTTGTATTGCCACTATCACTGCCCGCATCCTGTACGTCTGCTTGATGGGACTCGTCTTCTCTCTTTTTCTTTATCTTTCTGTACATAATTATTATCATGGCCCCGCCGGCGCAGATCCAGAACAAGGGAGATAGTCCTGGCTGTATGGTGGGCTGCAGCAGTCCCATGAACCCCAAGGCCATTATACCCACAAATGCCAGGCCCAACAGATCAAGTAGTTTGGTCATAACAGTTGATACATCTGTGAATCAAAAAGATATATGGTTTTACAGCACAGCTAGGCAGTGGACAAGTACCTCATGGTCATTATGATCTTTATGATTGTGGGAATACCAATTGCGTTTGTATCACCCACAACAGGGGAGATACGTGATCAACCATTGATTTTATTGTTTTATGGATCGATTGCAGGAATGTCAATCATCATAGTGTATAGTGCCTACAAGGATAGAAAGGAGCGGCAAAGGGCAAACGATGATGCAAAGAAGAGATCCAAGAGACGTTCCTAGAGATCCAAACCAAAGGACTTTGCAATGTTTGAAAACCTTTCATAAGATTTCAGATATTGCCTACCCTTGGGCGTGATTACAAATGTATTCTTGCCGTCAAACTCAATCTTGTTTATAAGGCCTGTCCCGGTCAGATTGGCAAGGAATTTTGAGAGTCTGGAATGTGACATGTTGGCCTTTGTCAGTAGGGAGGTGGTCTTGATGCCCTCTCGGCCAGACTCTTCTGTTGCGGTCAGCAGATCTGCTACGATCTGTACGCTACTCCTATACGGGATTGTCATAATGTACTATGTATATGGAGATATATAAACACATATTACGCTAAATCTTTAGGTTGCCCAGATATCTAGAAACGGCTGGCGGCCTTGTGGGCATACCAGAGTACTCCAAATTACTTTCAAACCACCAAAGAATCCACGCCTAACAGACTAGTGTGTGATTGCTTTTGTTTGTGTCAACGTAAATTCTAAAGGTAGAGTTTTTCAAAATGTCTCACGGATCAGATAAATATCATCACATAGGTTTTGACACCAATGTCTTCTTCATCTTCCATCCCGTGGTTTGACGGCTTTGTGGGAGTAGCTTACAGATACTATGACCTCAGGATGAACGTAGTACCACTGTTCTCCGACAAAAAGGAGCCAAACTCTTTGTGGTATGATGTGATTCACTGGTGGCCAGATCCGTCAATCAAGATCAGGTTCCTGGAGACAAGTGACAAGTACTGGTTCATCATGGGTTCAGAGTCTCAAAAGCCAGAGTCAAACATTACATTCTTCAAAGAGCTTGCAATGTCAGAAAACTATGAACGCTTCAAGCGGGGCCATGAAGGAACTGCATACCTGCGGCTGGGCACGTACATGGTACAGTCTTTGGCAGATGCAAAAAAGAATACCATGTGCAGTTGTGAGCACGAGGCACAGGATCATGATGAGGATGACGGGGACGGCACATGCCTGTTTATAGAGTGTGACTGCAAAGCGTTTTCCAGCTCACAAGTCACCCTGTTGAGAAAGAAAAAAACCATAACAGATATTGCGTTTCTAGGCGAGGACGAGCTCAAAGACGATCCCATGGTATGGAATTGCATCTACACAAACAAGATTGCCGTTGATGAACAGCGCGATGAAGCGGCAGACTAGTCATCCTGCAGGTTGATCCTTACATGATCCCCAGGATAATGTTCGTGGATCTTTTTTGAATAGCATGTACCGCACATGACGCCCTCAACATCCCACTGCCTCATGGGATTGAAATGGGCCCCAGTAATCTTTTCTCCGCACAAGGTACATGTACTACTACTCTTTGCTCCCAAACCACTTATGCTGTGTTAAACCGTCATAAAAAATATTGTGAAATCGGGTCAATGGCATTATGGAATTTTGTGACAGGAGGGAGCGATTGCAAGAGAGCAGCATGCAGATAACAAGTGACATGATAGTGGTCCACAAGGCAGTGGATAACAAGTGACATGATAGTGGTCCACAAGGCAGTTCATAACAACTCTGATTCCAGTAAGGTACGTGGTCAGGTCGTGCCCAGAATGATGTGCAATACTATCAAAAGACTCTAGATCCGTGCCTGAATCAAAAAATCTTCCCAGACAACCTGACCACGTACCCAGTAAGCAGATAAGCATGCAGGGTAGGCACCAAGCAGCATGGTATGCATGAACAGTTGTACTAAGAGATGTTTTGAATCCAAGTAGCCGTGTGTGAACATATTTCATAAAGACGTGGCATGTGGGAGTAACATGTATGATGTGACTGAAACCGGATCATTTGACAGGGTAAGGAGATGGTGTGGAGTATGACAAGATGAGGTGAGGGAGGGAGTCGAACCCCCTTGTATAGGCTTTGCAGGCCCACGCATAACCGTTCTGCCACCGCACCGTCTTGAAAAACACGGCATGAACAATTAAACTCTTTAGGTCAATCAGAACTTTGTAAACGGCTTTGCTGCAAGCTTTACGTCTTCACTCTTGATGGTCTTCCTGCCCGCGTGTGAGGCCATCTCTACTGCACTCTTTGCAATGCCGCCTGCAATCTCTTCGGTTATTCGCCGGAGCTCATCGGCTGACTCGTCACTGATTCTTTGAGCGCCTGCTTTCTTTAGGATTCTGTACATGGCAGACATCCCAATGTCGGAGGATTTCATGTATGATATTCTCATATTGTGTGGAAAAAGATCTTGGTGAAGAAAATATCACCTATGAATCAATTTATACAGACCTTTTTTTGGTTTTTTGAGGACAGATGACATGGTACTATGACGCACACGTGCACTTGTCAGATCCCTATTATCGCTATGGTATGGAGACGACTCTGAGGGGAATGGAGAACATGAGGATAAAGGCGTGCTGTGTATCAACTTGCCTAAAAGACTCTATGCAGAGTTTGGATCTTGCAGAAGGACATGATACCGTCTTTCCGTTTGTGGGGATTCATCCAGAGTATGCAGTGAAAGATAGCCTTGAGGAGATGACCGAGGTGATACAGCAGAACCACGAGAAGATCACCGGGATAGGCGAGATAGGTTTGGATCCCACGTATGTGGAGGATAATGCAGACGCAAGACGACAGGCGCAGGTGTTTGAGGCGCTGTTAGATTGTGCAGAGAAGTTTGGCAAGCCCGTCTCCGTACACTCACGAAAGAGTATTGACAACGTACTTGAGACACTTACATCCTATGATGCAATCCACGTATTGCTTCACTGGTTTGATGGCAGCAAGAAGCACCTGCGACGAGCCATGGACATGGGACTCTATGTGTCATATGGGCCGGTAATGGTTTATGCAAACGACAAACAGGCACTGCTGGGCAGGACTGATGAGTCACGAATCCTTGTAGAGACTGACGGTCCTGTCAGGTTTGCCAGATGTTTTGAGATGAAGTCTGGGCAGGTGGGTTTTATTCCCAGCGTGATCTTTTGTGCATCCAAGATACTAGGCAGATCATTTGATGATATGGCAGCACTGCTGGAGAAAAATTCGTGTTCATTTCTTGGAATATAGGTATAAAACACCCTTGATCACTTAGACGGCTGTGAACAGGATAAAACGTCTTTCATACGATGTATTGGATTTACACAAGTCCAAGTTCGGTGAAAACTTTACCGCAAACAAAGAGGCCTTAAACAAGACTACCATCATACGTTCCAAGGCCCTGAAGAACAAGATTGCAGGTTATATTACAAAGTTTATCAAAAAAGAGATTCGTGAAAAGAAGGTAAAGGAAGCCCAGCTGGCAACAATGCAACAAGCTGCTGCTGCCAACACTGTAGAACAAGACATACAGGTAGAGATCGCAGATACCAGTGCCACTACCACTACTACCACCATCACCAACATTGCAGCTGGCAACGCCTCCAGTGAGGTAGGAGAGATAACCACTACGACTTCTGCCACTTCTACACAACAAGAACCGCCCTCCAAAGCCGCCCCAGACCAAGATGCTGAATCACTCAAACCCGCCTCCAAATTGGCAGCAGACAAGACAGATGTTGCAATATCAGAAGAGAGGACGCTAGAAAAAGTAGCAAAGATTACCATCACGCCGTCACAAAAGGTAGAATCAGGACCGGTACAAGAGAGTGAAGTGGAAGAGACAGACGGTGTGAAGGAATCACAATCATCACAATCACAGGAGCAAGCAACAGACGGTGTGAAGGAATCACAATCACAGGAGCAAGCAACAGACGGTGTGAAGGAATCACAATCACAGGAGCAAGCAACAGACGGTGTGAAGGAATCACAATCACAGGAGCAAGCAACAGACGGTGTGAAGGAATCACAATCACAGGAGCAAGCAACAGACGGTGTGAAGGAATCACAATCACAGGAGCAAGCAACAGACGGTGTGAAGGAATCACAATCATCACAATCACAGGAGCAGACGATGACAGATGCCCATGAACAACAAGAGTCAACCACACCAATGACCGACAGCACATCTTCCACAGATTCAACAAATGAAAAAACTGACTGACATTAAATATCGAACATATAATCTTGAATTGAATCACACATGTTCACTGTAAAGCTTGTAGGCGGAGCAAAAAAATCCTTTTCAACGGACAAGTTACAGATTGATAAATCAGATATCACCATAAAAGATCTAATCGATCTGTTACTAGAATTAAAACCTGCCCGGTTGCCAGAACTAGATACCAAAAACATACTGGTTGCAGTAAACGGGGTAGACTCGTCTGCAATGCAGGGAAGGCAAAGTTTGGTAAGAGAGGGGGATCTTGTAAGCATCATACCTGTAATTCATGGTGGCGCAGACACACACGCACAAAAGCCCGAGAGACTGATCATCAAGGCATCAAGACACATGCAGGTGGTCAGGATCCGGGCGCAGAAAAACATTGATGGTAAGTTCCTTGACGACCTGAGGCAGAGGTATCCACTCATCAGAATTCAGGCAGTTTCAGCCAAATTCGCAGCAAGCATCCCCCACATACAAAAGATTCTACGCCTCTCATTAGAAGCAGAAAAGAATGACATCTTGCTATCAAATAAATTGGAGATGGACATCCTGATGCGCTTTACACTAACCGGACAGATCTCCAAGGCCATATCTGTGGCAGGAATAAGGACTGGAACAGATTTCATGTTGATTGCAGTGGGAGACGGAAGGGTGTCGGGCAGATTATACAGGGAACTGTACGGGATACTTGCACAGGAATTGTTTCCAAAAAAAAGCTCAATGCCGTTTCTCAAGAAACATTTTGGGATTACAAAACAACACCTAGATTCTGTACACTCCATACTGCCACTAGAAGACATCTTAACTGAGAGGGCAGCAGTCCTATTCATCTGAAATACTGCGCTTGGTCTTTTCAACGCTTAGTATATCAGAATTGTGCAGGACGGATATGCCAGTCATACCACCAAGTATCTCTACCAGTATGATCCTATCAGGGTAATTTAGTGAAACCTTGTCATCTATACACCCAGCTACTCTTGATATTATCTCCCGGCTTGACAGATTCGAGTTTCTCTTCTCTACGGATATTCTATATGTTGCACCAGATTCGTGAGTGGGGGGTGGTTGTGATATGTGGGTGGTGGTGGTAGATAGCTGGTGTGAGGACAGGAATGGTAGTGTGGAAGGTTGGCTGCAAGCAAGTCCATACATCTGCTTTGCGGCTCCCACTATCTCCTCAACATCAGTTTTGATATATCTCTGGATTGGTATAATTCTCATACAATATCTGACACTCCATGGTTCATCAACTAGCATCTCACGGATACTAGCCACTACTGGCATTGGTTCCAGTGCAGTCTGGACGGTAAGGATTCCCGACATGGATGTAATCTCAGCCCTAGCATCAGGATCACCCAGCCCTTCAAGTATAGCACATATCTCTTCTCCTGCATCAGGCTCATGATGCCGTGCACATGTAACTATTAGATTCATGGCTTGTAAACTTCCCGGTCATCCAAGATGCAAGCACCCTGCCTGATTATCTTGAATTTCCCAACACCAGCCACCACATCAATTATGGTGGACTCTGACCCTTGTGCAGTTATCCCCCCATCCACAAAGAGATCACAACTATTCTTGATGTATTCAGGGCATTTGGCAGGATCAGCAAAGGATGGATTTCCAGACATGTTTGCGCTAGTGCCTACCAGCAGACTGCCGCATTCCTTGAGCAGAGCAAGTGTACACGGATTATTAGGAATCCTGACTGCAATTCTGTTTGCCAAGTGCATTGATTCTGACAGTCTCGTATCTGTAAGTCCCAGGATCATCGTCAGTGAACCAGGCCAATACTTTGACGCGATCCTTTTAGAATATTCGTCAAAACAAGATATGCGCTCAGCCGCCCTTATGGAATCTGCGAGGACGGGAAGTGGTTTTGACGCATCGCGTGACTTTATCTTATAAATTCTCTCCACTGCATTCTTGTCGTATGGATCACATCCCATTCCATATACTGTATCAGTAGGAAATACGATCACACCCCCGTTGTCACGATCACTATTATTGCTTCTGCCGCCCACAACCATGGCAGCCTCTCTGATGCCAAGATCATCACACTCCACAGTCTTCAATTGTACCCACGTGCCTTTCTCACTACCACTTACTAGTATTACGTATTATCAACGACACGATAGATACTCAGTTCTCCTGTTACGATTCATTGCATACAATGATGGCACGCAAGTCATGTAAATATCTGCCAGCCTGTAGGTTACCCGTTCCCGAACGGGATTAGTCAGTATCGCGCCACTGCACCACAAGTACCGAATCAGTTTGTTCTAAAATGTGTTCAACAAAAATTAAATGACTTGCTTACGGTCATGACCCCAAACAGGCAGTCCATCACAACTAGATGTTTAGTCCAAAGTCCTCTGCAAATGACATAAAGGTATAGTATTCACGAAGAAAATCCCTTCCTGGCTGGCTGATCCTGTACTGGTTGGCGCCGCCCGAGTTTATCTGTTCTAATAGTCCGTGTGAGACCAGCACCTTGAGCATTCGGGATATTCTAGAGTGGGAGACGTTGACATTCCTGATGAGACATGTTACCGTGGCCCCGTTCTTGTCCCAGGTATTGTTCTGCGCAGTAATCAGAATATCTCCTATGATCCTTATGGGAGGACGGTGTCCGGTCATCTCTTACCATTACATGCAACTACTCGTATGAAACGGTGTTGGTAACACATAGTATATGTAGTATACCGAAATCATTTCGCCTAGTCATCTACATCTTCCTCCATCCATCTGGGATTGTTTTTCCTGATCTCTTCAGTTGCCTCTCTGTCAGAAAATGCCCTTAGGGGCGTCTGACGATTCTTCATGTCTAGTGAAAAATGCAATCTGCGTTCGTTATAGTATTGTATGTATTCGGACAGACTCTCATAATGCCATAACTCTTCCTCGATACTGCGGTGAAAGCGTTCCAGCTTGCCGTTTGTCTGTGGGTGGTACGGTCTGGAGTTTATCAGTTCTATTCCTCTATCTAACAATTCTGCCTCAAAGGCAGTAGGCATCCATGATTTTGGAACAGACTTTCTCCTGCCGCTGGCACCAACAAAACACGAGCCGTTATCAGACAGGATTGTAGCTGGAACTTTGAACTGTTTTATCGCATCACTGAGGGTCAGGATTGCATTCTCAGATGTGGCGTGTGTGAATAGTCGTGCCGCCATTATACATCTTGAAGAATCATCAATATACGTGACTAGATTCATGCCTGCAAAGCGCGGATCTTTCATCTCATGCCAGTCTACATGCCGCATTGCGTTAGAATATTTACGCTCAAAGCGCACATATTTGCGCTTTTTTGATTTCTTCTCACTTGCGGTTACTAGGCCGTGACTCTTCATGATTTTGTATATGCGTCTGTAGCTTATATTGTGATTGGCCTGTATATTCTGGACCGTACGTATGACGCCTACGGGTTCTTGTTTATGTGCCTCTAGCACTGCCTGTGTCTCTGCTGCTGTGGGTAAAATGTGTCCTCGTCCAGGCTTGCCCTGAACATGATGCTTTCCAGTCTTGCGAAACTCTGCCAGAATCTGTTGTATGCGCCTTTGCGTCACGCCAAGCTCTACTGCAATGTCTGCTGTACGTTTTAGCTTCTGGTACTGGTCTATGGCATATTTGATCTGCTTTTGTGTAAGGGATTTCTTCATATGTTTTGCTGATCGGTATAGTCTCAAGTAATCCTTTGTAAACCTCCTCAAGTGTAGGCGAAATGATTTCGGTACAATAGAGTAACACATAGTATACAAAAAGGGTAAAAGAAGATGACAAGGATACAGCCAGACTCATTGTACTCTAAATTTGCCTCAACGAAATGTGTTTTGGTATGTTTGAGTAGTAAACCCCAACAATTTTTTGGCAAGCGTGCACCGGTAACCAAACCTATTCCATGTCAAGTCCCTTTATCTTGGTCAGGGAGACCTTGCTTACAGGTATAAACAGCGCAAACAGTCCACTGATCTTTATCACCATTGATGTAGGATACAGGATGGACTCTGGAAACACGAATGAATACCACCCCAAAAACTCTCCTAATGCCAAGAGTGCCAATCCGACAGAGACTGACATGGCGCCCTTGTTTCTATCACGTAAATACGACAGCATCGTCTCAATCGTGCCATATGCCAGCAGTATGAACGAGATTGATCTGAATATGTGTTCGATCTGGATAAATGAGATCAGAAAGAGTGGAACCACCCCTACTGATCTAAAATAGTTGGATTTTGGGAAGAATGCCTTTATGCTGTGCGAGAATGCTATGAAAAAGTATCCCACGGTCTGTATGGCAATCCCCAATGTCTGGATCCATCGTTGTGAATCTTTCAGATCTGTTACAAAATCTTCTAGTACATACCCCGTCCACATCACAAAAAATCCTAGGCTTAGTGAATAGAATGCTATCGTAAGTCTAAACAATGTGGGGCTACCCGTGTTTCTAAATCCGATCATAGAAGCTATGCCTATGCTGAGTCCCACAAGGAATCCTATCAGGTTCAATACATTCTCAAGTAAAAATTCCAATGATATCTAGAAATCCTGTCGCTAATTATTTTAATCTGATGTACTAGTGTGATGCATATTCATTCGTGCAAGTATGTGCCGACACATACATACAAAGCCTGTTTTGCGCATAGTACAAGCCTCTGCAACAACATCATCTACGGTCGTTGACAATCGTAGACGGGTATCAAAATCTGCCCATCATAGTATGATCAATACACAGAGGTGCAATAAGTTTTCAAGACTATGTAATCATATCTTTGTTTAATCAGATTTTAGACTATCCAGACTAGATGTTGAATGTTTAACAACGTTACAAAAATTATGCAAAACATGACAACATGCTGAGATGGGGTAAGGGTCTCTAGCAAGAGCATGTCAGCATCTTAACGGTGACAAATATGAAAAACAATGACGTGATTTGTCAAGTACACAGACAAGATCTAGATGACTTGTTTGTGCTACATGTATGAGATACGCATAGTGTGGCGATTACACTTGCAATGTATAGCGCAGTAGCCAGTACAGGGCATTGTGTCATACTGAGATCGTGTGCAATTGACTAATACAAGAACAACGACAAACATGAGAATAGTCTTGAAAAATCATGTAATCATGAGATGAAGCCTCGGACGGGATACGAGCCCGCGACCTAACGCTTACGAGGCGTTTGCTCTACCAGGCTGAGCTACCAAGGCATATTGAGCAAAGCCCGCCAAAGTTAATAAAAAGTATTCCAGAATTCAGCCGTTGAAGAAGACGATCTCTGGGATCAGGGGGATATTTGGCAAAGATCTAGGCCTAAAGGACGTATTGCAGTTCTGCGGCAATTTTTCGTACTTGATAGGAAATCAAAAGATGTGTGTTGTGGGAATGGACACCAGGCCATCTAGCCCAATGATGAAGGAGGTGGCGCAAGCCGCCTTGATGAAGAATGGTATAGATGTAATGGATCTCGGAGTGGCGGCCACCCCTGCAGTGTTTAGAGAAGCACGCAAGTACGGTGCAGGCATAGTAATCACGTCATCTCACAATCCTATGGAATGGAACGGGATCAAGTTCATTATGGAGGGAAGAGGGATTAACGAGCAAGAACTGCTCAAGATAACAGATGATGTAGTAGGTGTAGGAAGTACTAAGATTGGCATGCATCACAACATCACTACAAAGTATGTGGACGAAGCGGCCAAACTGATAGGCAGAGTCAAAGGTACCCCAGAGGTGGTAGTTGATGTGGGGGGAGGGGCTGCTGCAGGGTTTGCGCCAGAGCTGCTGAGCAGGATAGGGTGCGGCGTCAGAGTCATAAATGAGAATCCAGTCATATGTGATAGGGGGCCAGACCCCACAGACGACAGCCTTGAGGGACTGGTGCAGGCATCATACTCGAAAGATATAGGGTTTGCATTTGATCTGGATGGAGACCGTTTGGTAGTTGTGAGAGAGGGAATCAAGCAGGCATCGGATCTCACACTAGGACTAGGAGTGGTAAAGGCCCTCGAGATGGGTCGTAAGAGATTTGTGCTGAGTGCAGATACGAGTGTTGTAGTAGAGAAGATCATTGTAGAGCACGGTGGTAGTGTACACAGATCAAAGGTAGGCGAGGCAAACGTGATGCAGGCAATGCTAGAGCATGATGCACAGGCAGGTGGTGAGGGAAGCAGTGGAGGGTTCATACTACCAGAGTTCAACTATTGTAGGGATGGGATGCTTACAAGTGGCCTGATTACATCCATGCTGGAAGGATCAGAACTAAACGAGGTACTGAAATACATTGGAAGGTACCACCAGATCAGGACAAAGATCAATATGGATCAAGTGCTGCATGAGAGTGTGATGGCAAAACTAGAATCTTGGTTGTCTAGAGAGTATTCTGGCTCTGAGATAAGCATGTCAGACGGAATCAAGTGTATGACAGGCAAGGGAGATGACTGGGTGTTGATAAGAAAGTCCAATACTGAAGACACCATAAGGGTATCAGCAGAGTCTGAGAATGAGTACAGATGCCAAGAGATGGTAAGGGGCATTATGGAGGCGGTGCAGGATGCAGCCGCGATGGATGGCAGATGATGTGACGTGCATGATAGATAGATAGATGGGTGGCATATGCATCAACTTGATATGATGGGTATGGGAATGAATGAGGCCGATATAATTAAGATATTTCAGAACCATCTGCGTAAAGACGAGTTCATCTCTGAAGATGTAGAGACGTTTATGATGGATGTGGTTGAGCAGGATGCTCACGCAGGCAAGGCTAGGATTGTGACGGGTATAGATACGCTTGTGGAGAGTACCGACATACCTCCTAGCATGGAACTGGATTTGGCAGCAAGAAAGAGCATAGTGGCATGTGTGAGTGACTTTGCAGCAAAAGGTGTCAGGCCAAAGTATGGTGTGATATCCGTAAACATACCAAGGGAACGTGCTTCAAGCTACACATGTAACAAGATTGCAGAGGGTTTCAAGACTGCGTGCGACGAGTATGACATATCCATTGTGGGAGGAGATCTCAACGCAGGCAAGGAGATTGTATTTAGTGTGTGTGCATTTGGTGTAACGGATTGTGCAGGAGACGATGGCATTATCACTAGAAGGGGCGCCCACATAGGAGATTTGTTGTTTGTAACGGGACCATTCGGCCATACGGCAGCAGGTCTGCGCGTTATGTTGGGTAAGAACAAAGGCAAGAGTGCACAAGATGAAAAGAATAGTTTTGTAAGAGAGGCCATCAGATCAGTAACTAGACCAGAACCTAGATTATGTTTTGGATTGGAAAACAGGAACCGTCTTTCCGCTGCCATGGATTCAAGTGATGGGTTGTCAGTCACACTCAACGAGATGGCAAGGCAGAGTCAAAAAAAGTTTGTAATAGAAAAGATCCCCATGGTAGATGGTTTGCAACAGTATGCCAAATCACAGGATCTTGATCCATACGACATGGTGTTTTATGGAGGTGAAGAGTATGAGTTTGTGTTTACGACAGCACCCGCTCACATGGGGGCAATCGTAGAGAGTGCCAAGCGCCTCAAGACACCAATCATAGAGATAGGCAGGATAGAGAAAGGTGACGGGGTATTTGTGGATGATGGAATTAAAAATATGCGCCTGACGGATTCAGGGTGGGATCATTTTGGGTAAATCATACCACAAAGACAGAATTGTATAATAGAACGTATGACCAATTGATGGACAAGTTTGAGGAGTTTGTATACAAGACGCAGCCGAAGGGCATATTGTACATAACAGGCATTGTTTCAGCCCTACGGCAGGAACTTTTCATACCCTATACCAAGAGATCTGCCGATCTCTTCAGGAACACGTTATTTAGTCATCTCCATTGTAGGGAAATCCATTCGTATCGAAAGTTCAATGACCTGTATAGAAGAATCTCTAAAGAAACAGACATGATTCTGTTGGAGCTTGATGACATACAAAATAACGAGTGGTATCTTGAGAACTCGGAGTAAACTGGCGTGGTTTTGCTAGAGCCGGACGATGTTGTGAATAGGAGAGGAATATCTAATTTTGAGTATGGTATTTGAATACTAGTCACGTCTACGTATTTGGTATAGACAGTTTATAGTACCAACTATAGGCGATTGAATTAATATCCGGAATTTCACCGATAGAGCTATATAGGGGATGGTGTTATTAACCGTGTGAAGAAAAAATTCCTCCCAAACGTATCAAAAAACCGTTTGCGCAAGATGGAAAAAAACGAAAAAGATCCCAAGGCAAAAATGATCCTGCTTGCATGTATAGCAAAAAAAGAAAAAAAGAAAGTAGTGGAGATTGCCCAAACGTTAAACAAGCCATACAATACGGTCAGAGACTGGATTAACCGTATTTCAAAAGACGGACTGAAACACAGACATGACATAAAAAACAAAGGAGCCAAATGCAAGCTTGACAACAAACAGATTACAAAATTATTAAGGACACTTGACAAGGGCCCAAAGTCAGTCGGCTACGAATCCAACCTGTGGACGTTGAGGCTGATAAACAAATACATCAAACAAGAGTTCAATGCAGACTATCATGATGAGTCCATATGGCAGCTGCTCCGCAGATTCAACTACAGGCCCATTGTTCCCAGGCCGCACCATCCAAAGTCTGCAACACCCGAGAAGCAATTAACAATTGTCAGACTTTCGCCCTAACAGGAGTAAATGATCGTATATGTGTAAACTACGCCTGTATCAATACACATGTTATATTTTGTTGTGTTGAGGATGAACATTTGACAATTGTTAATTGCTTCTCCGAGAAGAGCGAGACATTTAAAAAAAAAGCTCATAGAATGTCTGCATTCTGGACCAACAAGGGATACACCGTACTTGTACTAGATGAGGCACACGTACATGTAAGAATCGTGCCTAAAAGGACATGGAGCCGGCAGAAAAACCCCTCAATAACTACCAAGGGTATGTGGGGAAACAAGAGAGTCACCATAATGGGCGTCATCGGGAAAGATGAGACGCATTATTTTGACTTTTACGATTCTGGAAACTGGGATAACACAAAGGATTTTCTTCTCAAGGTTTATGAACAGTTTGGCCCCGTGCTGATTTTTATGGATAATGCACCATATCATAAAAAGCGCGAGATCAAATCCCTGACTCGCAAACTCGAAGGAAAAATACAGATTAGATTCCTGCCCACATATACGCCGGAACTCAGCCCCATTGAACCGCAGTGGATAAGTTGTAAAAACTGGGTGAACAGTACGCCGTTGAAGGGCTTGGCGCAGCTAGGCAACGGATTACAAACTGCAATTAATCAAGGCGTCATCAAAATAGTCAAACTTTACGACTGTTACATTGCATGACTTTTTGTCTGGCGCATATGCGGCAGCCTATTTTGATTTGGATTGCACATGATGCAGCCAAAAAATACAAAATCTGTACTATTCATAATTATACAACACTGTTTTCATATAATCAAATTGTATTTGTACTGATCTATTGATGGTACAGGATACACGGATTAAATAACGGATATTAATTCAAATTACTATACATATGACAAAGCCACTTAGTCTCGTCCAGAAAATCAATGTATTTTAAACCCATGATACTGGAATAGTCGTTGTCAGAAGCCAAAGATGATGCGGATAGAATACAGGCCGAAGAAGAGTCGCCTGTAGAGGTACAGGCCGAGGGTGGAGACAGCCCACAGGCCGAAGAAGAGTCGCCTGTAGAGGTACAGGCCGAGGGTGGAGACAGCCCACAGGCCGAAGAAGAGTCGCCTGTAGAGGTACAGGCCGAGGGTGGAGACAGCCCACAGGCCGAAGAAGAGTCGCCTGTAGAGGTACAGGCCGAGGGTGGAGACAGCCCACAGGCCGAAGAAGAGTCGCCTGTAGAGGTACAGGCCGAAAAGGGTCAAACGTCCACAGAAACAACGCCAACAATAATCGAAGCCGGAGGGACCGTACTAGAACAGGTCAAAGAGACCAAAGCTGATACCAAAAATGTGGTTGCAAAAGAGGTGCAAGAGAAACAAGAAGAGGCGCAGACAGCAAAGAAGGAAGAGTATGAAAAATGGGGAATCGCTCACATATACAGCAGTTACAATAACACCATAATTCACATGACAGACATTACCGGCGCAGAAACGGTTGCCATCAGTTCTGGTGGAATTCATGTAAATGCAGACAGGTATGAATCATCGCCGTTTGCCGCAATGAAGGCTGCAAATGCAGTGGTAGAATCTGCAAGAACCAAAGGCTTTGTAGGTTTTCATATCAGGGTACGCGCTGTAGGTGGAGTTGGATCAAGAGTACCCGGCCCCGGAGCACAAGCAGCAATCAGGGCGCTTGCAAGAGGTGGATTCAAGATCGGAAGAATTGATGATGTAACACCCATTCCCCACGACACCACTAGAAAGAAGGGTGGGAAACGGGGAAGAAGGGTTTAGTATTCTCTGCACTCATCTGCCTTTTCCATACACATGCCAACCATATTGCCATATTGCCGTCCCAAGTCAATACCACACCAGCAATGACAACAACCTGTCTGATTGGTGTACAATATATCAGATGATCTCAAGGCCAGCAGTACGCCACATGGCTGTTTAGTTGGTATGATCATCATCATTTTGTGACTGGCTACGAAGCTTTTCTCCAAGAGACACAAACTTACCATCCTGTTCTATGTTTATCTTTGTAGTCATCCTGACATGGAGTCCAATGGATCTAAACAGCACAAGCAGCTGCCCGCCATCAATGGTCACATCAAGCTCACCAGTCTTGATAAGTTCAGAGAGCCTCTGGACTATAATCATGGTCTCGTGTGGAAACTGTGCTTCTGCATTCTCCAGCACCTCCAGCCCCCTGAATCCTAGTCTGCCAACCAGCAGGCTTCGTGCAGACACCCTTGGATTATCCTTCTTGTCGTTGCCATCTTGATTGGAGTCCTGTTCTATCGCCTTTTTTGACTGGATGTTTTGTTGCATCTCTGCAAGCCGCCTTGCCTTCAGCCTCTCAAGTTCAAAGTCGTCCGCACTCAACCCTTGATCACACCTATGGGAATCAATTTTGCTACCTTTGTGGCTATCCCCAGACTGTGGGATACATTCACCACTGCATCCACATCCTTGTAGGCCTGTGGGGCTTCCTCAACCACCCCATTCCTTGTCAGGGCTTTGATTACTATACCATGCCTATCCAGATCACTTCGTACGCTGCTGTCAGTATAGTCCCTTCTAGCTTTGGATCGTGACATGGTTCTGCCGGCGCCATGCGCAGTGGATCCAAAACTCAGATCCATAGAGCCGGGCTGACCAAGTAGTATCCAGCTGGCAGTGCCCATGGAACCTGGAACCAAGACAGGTTGTCCCAGATCACGATACCTAGAAGGGACCTCGTCACGATCAGCCGGAAACGCCCTCGTTGCTCCCTTTCTGTGCACCACCAAGTTGCGCATCTGGCCATCCACCTTGTGTCTCTCCACCTTGGCGATGTTGTGCGCCACGTCATAGACTAGGCCCATATCAAGATCAGACTCGGTCATGCCAAATACGCGCTCAAAGGATCTACGTGTCCAGTGTGTGAGCATCTGCCTGTTGCTCCAGGCAAAGTTGAGCGCCGCAAACATGGCCTTCCTGTAAGAGTCGCCCTCTTCAGAACCGTTGGGAACGCAAGCAAGCTCCTTGTCTGGCAGCTCAATCCCATACTTTGGCATGGAACGCTCCGAGACCCTCAGAAAATCACTGCATATCTGGTGGCCAAACCCGCGAGAACCACAGTGTATCAGGATCGTGACAGTCCCTTCACGGATGCCCATCCTGGCTGCTGCCTCTGCATCATGTATCTCTGCCACCCGCTGCACCTCAAGGAAGTGGTTTCCAGATCCTAGGCTTCCGAGCTGCGGCATGCCGCGTCGTCTTGCCTTGTCTGAGACCTTGTCAGGATCAGCGTTAGGTATCTGGCCGTTCTCTTCACACACATCCGAATCATCCAACGAACCATACCCGTTGTCGATGGCCCAGCCCACCCCCTTTACCAGTACCTCATCAAGCGCAGAGTTGCTCAGCTTTACAGCCCCTTTTGAGCCCACTCCTGACGGGATTGAATCAAAGAGATCGGCAACAAGTTCTTTGAGTTTGGGCCGTACAGTCTCCTCTGTCATCTCTGAGCGTATCAATCTCACACCACAGTTGATGTCATACCCGACGCCTCCCGGGCTTATCATACCCTCTTCTGCATCCATGGCAGCCACGCACCCCACAGGAAACCCATACCCCTCGTGGCCGTCAGGTAGTACAACGCTATGCCCCACTATCCCTGGGATGGATGCCACGTTGCGCGCCTGCATTACCGTTCTATCAGACAACATTTTTTGGAGTAGCGGCGGGTCGGCAAAGATTCTAACCGGAACACGCAGTCCAAGATCAGAGTCTGCGTCTATCTGGTATTGGTTTTCTCCAATCTTTCTTGGAGTAGCAACCGACATTATCGGTGGCATTGCCTTATAATCCAATTTAAACCATCAGGAGGGCAACCAGATATTGTAATTGGTCATCAAACAGATCATTGCATTTGCAATGTTTGGTGATGAAAATAAAACAATGCTAAATGTAATGGAAAAGTAGGTTTATTTCCAACAGATGCAAAAACATGCCGTTGGCAATTCTGCCCATAGATAGTGGCCGGTACGGCACCAAAGAGATGATCAAGGTATTCAGTGAACAGCAAAAGGTAGACTATCAACTGCTCATTGAGGGAGAAGTTGGTGCGGCGCAGAGCAGCCTTGGCATGGTTCCAGAGTCTGTAGGTGAACAGATCCGCAGAGCCGCCGCATCAGGAGCCATAACTGCCAGCAGGATCAAAGAGTTAGAGTCCAAGAGCGATCATGATACGGCAGCGCTAGTAGAGGCATTAGGTGAGAACTGCCCGGAGGAGGCTAGGCCGTGGATTCACTATGGGCTGACCAGCAATGATCTTGTGGATACAAGCAACTCTATGCAGATACGTGATGCATTGGGGATAATCAGGCCCAAGATTGTAAAGATGGCAAGGATCCTCTCAGACAAGGCACAAGAGTATGTGGGTGTACCGGCGGTTGGAAGGACACATGGACAGCATGCAAGCATAGTATCGTTTGGGTTAAAGTTTGCAAACTGGGCAGACGAGATGGCAAGGCATGCAGAAAGAATCAATGAGATCAAACAAAGGGTGCTCATATGCAAGACGCTTGGGGTGGTCGGGACGGGCTCTCTGATGGGGGTGCGCTCCCTTGAAGTCCAAGAGATTGTTGCACAGAGACTCGGCTTGCATCCTGCTGCTGTTGCCACCCAGATAGTGGCTAGGGAGAGGTATGCAGAATATGTCTTTGTAATGTCCCTCACAAGTTCAACACTTGAAAAGATTGCAACCGAGATAAGAAACCTCCAGAGGACAGAAATAGGAGAGGTCGCAGAGCAGTTCAAGAAGGGACAAATGGGCAGCAGTGCCGTACCTGTCAAGAGAAACCCAATAAAGAGTGAAAGGGTCACATCTCTATCTAGGCTAGTAAGGGCGCAGGTAGGGGTGTGTCTTGAGAACGTGTCGCTGTGGCATGAACGGGATCTCTCAAACTCTGCAAACGAGAGGTTTGTCATACCCATGGTGTCAATCCTAACTGACGAGATGTTAGAGACTATGATCAGGACAATCTCTGGCCTGGTTGTAGACACCAAGAGAATCACAGAAAACTTGCACATTACAAGGGGGCAGATATTTGCAGAGTTTGTGCTAGAGGCGCTCATCAAAAAGGGCATCCCAAGATTTGAGGCATACAGGGATGTGCAGAGGGTGGCATTTGAGGCAGCAGAAAGTGGTGCGCAGTACAGGGATGCGCTAAAGGCGGACGCGGCATTCAACTCAAAGCTGACCGATGAAGAGATCGATGCCATATTCGTTGCAGAGAACCATCTTGGTGCATCTCTAAACATCATAAAAGGAGTAGCAAGATCAGTAGATAGTCTTGCAAACTAGCCTGCCCAGCAAGAGGGATGATAATAACAAGTTGTGTAATACATATGTCCATCAGCATTATCCGTTTAAGTCATGCATCCATCTGAGTTTGGGGAATGGGTACGTGGTCAGGTTGTCTGGGAAGATTTTTTGATTCAGGCACGGATCTGGGGTCTTTTGATAGTATTACACATCATTCTGGGCACGACCTGACCACGTACGGGGATATGGTATATCTAACGATACTTTATGAAATTTATTGCAAACATTACCGCCGATGCTGCAAACAACAAGATGGTAATGGGATCAGCCATGGCCCAATATGCGTCATCCACGATGGTCATGCCCACTGAGATGAGTATTAGCCCCAGTATTGACAGCCCTGCAAAAACCACTTGAAGGAACCTCATAAGGAGGCATCATAGTGCTAAATATTTTAATATATTGTGTAGGCATCACCGCTGCGCATCCTTTACTCATATAGACATGTGCGTGCCATGGCAACATTGCAACATGTGTGAGAAAACCACACACCATACCTCATACGGTATGAATACAGGGCAATCCCATACACATGCCATCCATGCCTGTGTTCATGCCATTGTATCTCAACATGGATGGATACTACAATGACGCTCAAGAAGAATGAATCTAACACTTACACTCCCATCAGACCACCAACTGGTACTTTGTACAGATGTGCCGTCACGTGTTGTGGTGTAATGGCCCTGCCCTGGTTTTAAGCAGCATTTTGTGTATTTTAGAGCCATACTGCAGGGCCTTTTTTCTCTTGGCATACGAGATCTCTGGAACCCCGATGTCGTGCGCCAGCCGTCTGATGACGTGCTTGCGATGTATATCATTGGGCCCGCGAATTTTTTCAGAGAGTGGAACAGTCATAGCATACCTTACAAACTCTTGGTGGAGCAGTGGCTGGACGATTCGTACCCCAAACTCAGATGCAATCAAGTTTACCGCCTCCATCATGGAATACTCGTTGTCAAGCTTTGAATCCATGATCATGTTTATCCCAGATGCGCCCTCTGCAAACCTCCTTCGATAGACATCATACCCACAGAACAGCTCGTCAATGCCGTTTGCCGTAACCACCGTACTGATGTCCAGTCTGTTTGCCAGTCTAGATACATAATAGAATCCTATACAGTTCTCGTGCCACGATATGTTGTCACAGCAGCCCAGCTTTGTATGTATCTTCGAAGAGATTTCTGGGAATGTGAATGGATCGATCTCACATACATGGTGCGGCAGTTGAAGGTATTGTGCATTGACACGCTGTGCAAATACAATGTCGTGTGATTCTGCAAAACCCATTGTAAGCAGTACAACATCATACCCCATCTCCGAGCAGAGTCCCGAGACGAGGGTGCTGTCTACGCCTCCGGAAAAAGCAACTCCTATCGTACCACTAGCATCTCCTGTCAAACCCTGTGTACCAACAGTATCCATGATGCAGTTGGTAATTAGGTCGCACAGGTGTCGTGAATTTCCTGTGCCGTCCACCCCACTCATAATGCATGCCTCCGGATACCCAGATACGGACTAGTGGCAGTGCAAGAGTGCATCCTCACCAAGCCTGCCATAGTGATGGTGAGCATCATATGTCTTTTCCACAGTGCGGACACTTGTGCCCGTTACGCTTTTTCTTGCGCATCTCTTCTGTAAATGCAGATGCCATTATACCAGCAGGTATTGCATAGACGGCTATTCCCAGTACGGCCACGGCGCCCCCAATAATCTTTCCCATGGCAGTAACAGGATAGACATCGCCGTACCCTATTGTGGTAAGGGTGATTACGCCCCACCACATGGACGACGGAATGCTTGAGAATATCTCTGGCTGTGCATCGTGTTCGGCGGTGTACATCAGACTAGATGCAAAGATCAGCACTATAAACAGGATAAAGAATGCAACAGACAGGTCGCCTGCCTTTGCCTTAAAGACATTTCCCATGGTATACATTGAATCAGAGTAGCGTGCAAGCTTGAACAGCCTAAACAATCTCAAGAGCCGTATTACCCTTATGAAGCGCAGATCTGCAAGTATGAATGGCAAGAAGAATGGAAGTATTGCGCATATGTCCACGAGCATCATGGGAGAGAATATGAACCTGAGGACCGAATATTTTTTGCCTGCATACTGCGGGTTGAGCTTGCATACCAGTATTCGGCCGCAATACTCGGAGGTAAAAACGATTATTGAAAAAACTTCAAACGGGGTAAACAGATAACCATACTCATCTAGTACCGACTCTTCACTCTCTATGATTACAAACATAACATTTATAGCTATCAATGATATGATGAATATCTGAAAGCCGCGCGCAAACTTGTCATTGGTGGTTCCTTCCAGAATCTCATATGCGCGTTGCATGGGGGCTTGTTTCATATCTCAGCACCATCGCTGCAGACGTGGCAGTCCCATCACACCATACATCACACCATACATCACACCATACATCACACCATACATCACACCATACATCACACCATACATCACACCATACATCACACCATACATCACACCATACATCACACACAAGCATACATCACTACATCCATTTTTTTCTCTTAAACCACCCAATCATTACCAACACAATTATTGTCATGACCCCAATCATGGCAAAATAACTGCCTTCCCACTCGAGTTCAGGCACATACGAAAAGTTTGTTCCGTAGATTCCTGCAAGAAATGTAATCGGGATGAATATGCTTGCAATTATGGTAAGCGTTTTCATTACCTCATTCATCTTGTTTCCTATGCTTGAGAGGTATGTGTCAAGCATTCCGCCTATCGTCTCCCTGAGGGCCTCTATGTTGTCCATGACCTGCACAGAGTGGTTGTATACGTCACGGAGGTACTTTTTTGTGGATTCGCGGACAAGATCCGAATCCAACCTCTCAAAGCTGTTGATGACTTCCCTCATGGGCCAAATGGACTTTCGCAGGGAGACCATCTCACGCTTGAGCGCATGGATGACGTGTAATGTCTCAGGGGAGGGGTCCGCCATCAATTCCTCCTCAAGATCCTCGGTCCGTGTGCCAATCTTCTCCATGACTACATAGTAGTGATCAATTATGGCATCGATCATGGCATATGTGATATAGTCACTCCCGCTGCCCCTCACAGAACCGGCGGCCTTGTTGAGCCTCTCCCGGATTGGATCGAATATGTCGATGGATGTCTCTTGGAACATCAGGACATAGTTTCCCCCCACTATGAAGCTGAACTGCTCCATGAACAGCGTGTCATCTGGAAGTATGTGTGGAAGTTTCATTATCATATGCAGATAATCTCCATGGTCCTCCATCTTGGGCCTAAGTTCAGTATTCATAATGTCAGACAGCACGAGCTCATCTATGGAATAGTACTCGCCAATGTCACGGATCACATCTGCATTGTGCACTCCGGTAACAACTGTCCATGTCACGCTGGTCTTGTCCTTGGTGTTGAGGCAGCCATCTATACCATCATACCTTCTGCGTGAAAAGTTATCCTCGTCAAACTCAATCTGTTCAAACCCCACCTCTTCTACCAGCTTTTTGCCCACATGAATCAGTGTGCCTGGCTGCAGTCCAACAGTGTCAGAAGTGGTAGTAGTATGGCCCGTCTTTTTGTTGAGAATCTTTGCAATGCTTGAGATTTGCGGGCCCACATCACGTGTGAGATTTGTCACATGTGATGTCTTGGAGAGCACCCACACAATGACAAACCCCGCCATAATCGAGAAGATTATGCTTATTACAAGGGGTCCAAAGTCCCCGCTTGCAGCTGCCTCATATATGGCAAGCACGTCTGTAGACGAGTCTAATGTGACTATGGAGCCTATCACCAGATCGATCAAAAAGAAGATGAATGAGATTATGGCACCCAGTACTATGACTGTGATCGCGGTGATCTTTGGCGGTATGTTGATGTCTTTTTCTTGCTTGTAGGGATAGATGTATCTCTTGTTCTTTGTGATCACAATGGCGATCGTTGTGATGATTATCGTGGAGAGTATCCACCATGTAATGAACCAGAGCCCTTGTTCGGAGTTGATGTTTTCAATTCCTATGATCAGATCCCTGACGTTTCCAGTCAGCTGCAGGGACAGCAGTGAGGTTGCTACGCCTACAAATAGTTGATATACAAATGCAAATACAAATCCTAGGACCAGTCTGTTGGCAATAATGCCAATCTGTTTCCTGACCACGTCAATCCCTCCATGTATGCAGGTAAGAGAGGTACAGTGGCTTGCATGTCAGGGCCCGTAGTATTGAATGACCTGCATGTGTGTGTAGGATGGTAATTGTTGTTGTAACGTGTATAATCATAGTCACCATCATAGTCATCATCATACCAACACGTGCAGATACATTATTATTAATTTGGTATACAGTACACAAGGATATGGCGCAAAGACTGCTCACACGAGAAGATATTGACAAGGAACTTGAAGAGCTTGTTGATTGGACCATTGTAGATACAAAACTTCACAAGCAATACGAGTTTAAAGGGTTTCTTGAGGCGCTAGACTTTATGACAAGGTCATCGGCAGAGATAGAAAGGATGAACCATCACCCCGAATGGCTCAACGTATACAACAGGGTAACAGTAGATCTGACCACTCATGATGCAGGAGGCATTACAAAAAATGATGTGCTTTTGGCAAGGGTATTGGATACCATGGCAAACGTGCCTACACCATAGATCAAAAACACGTGCATCATCATCATTGGCATGTCATCATCAGGCAGCTCACATAGCTGTGTGGCATTCATTCGTACCAAAACAACAAGCAACAAACATTCATGCACAGGTTTGCCAAAACCAAGTCAACGAGCAATACAAGCAGGATACAAATGACACTTTGTGATGCAGGCACTACCCGTGATACTGTGTAATCACGTGTCAGGTCATTACATCATGAAAATAGTCAATAGCAACAAACAATGGAAGTTTGGCATTATGGTACACAACAACGTCATGAGTGCTTGGTAGGGTAGTGATGGGCGTAATGGCAGTAATAGTGGAGATTTGTATATGGATGACGCGCAACACCATGATTGGTTTTGAGTATGACTCAAGAATTATACCATATGTAAAAAAAGGTACGTGGTCAGGTTGTCTGGGAAGATTTTTTGATTCAGGCACGGATCTAGAGTCTTTTGATAGTATTACATATCATTCTAGGCACGACCTGACCACGTACAAAAAAAGTATGGCGGTTTGGGATGTAGGTAAGATATCATGACAGGCATGGCACATCATGAAAAGGATGGTAGGTACGTGGGGCCGACCGGAATCGAACCGGCGACCTACGGGTCACTACAGCTCCAAACCTACATCATCCGTGAGTCAGTTCAGCATAGTTACCTCTGGAGCCCTTAGCGGTGAACAGCGTAGTCACTGTCGCCCTACCAGGCTAGGCTACGACCCCACATGCGAACATGAAATGCACTCGAATTTTAAGTTATTTTTAATCAAGGTTTATTTGATATAGCGTCCATCATAGTGTGTATATCATGGTAAGGCCGTATCATCTAGCGCTGGGAGCAATCCCGGTGATAGTGGCGCTGCTCATCTCAATCCCGATGCTCACAAAGGTCGAGGTACCCACCTCGGCCGCAAACTCTTTTGACAGGATTGAGATAGAATACACCAAGCACCAGCTCAAAAAGATCTCTTACGGCATCACAGAGAGGATCGGGGCCCAAAAAACCGAGATCCTCTCGATCAAAAATGATGGGGAGGCAAAATACACTGTAAGCCAGGACGGGTATATTCAACCCGACATCCGTTCCAAGGTTGACAAGGCTGATCTTGATAGGATAAAGGCACTGATCAAGGAGACTGGATTTATACAGATTCAGTCCGAGATATTCACAACCAAGGAGAATGTGACAGAGTATCAGAAATCCAGCGTCAAGGTCACGCTCAATGGGCGCGTAAACGAGATCCACTGGCCCGAACAGAATGCCACCGACGGCTTTATCCCACCCATAGTTACCATGGTCCAATCTGAGCTTGACGAGATAATGTACGACATTATCAGTTAAGCGAAATGTAGGTTAACTAAACTGAGTTATCCCATACCGGAAGTATATTCCAACCAAAAAAGCTAAATGTGACGGATCCAGTAGTTTAACGTTGTCCAAACAAAAAACAAACCAGATCCGTAATATGGTAAACAACAAACGTCTATATCAAGATGTTGTGACGGGCCTGTGTCCCATGTTGTCGTGTACAACAATGCCCGGACATCATAATACCATCTTTGATATCAACACGCTTAATGCAGGGATCATAAATGCGGCAATTCAGGATTCATCTGTAGGCGGATGTGCCAATGCAAGAAAGAGCCTAGGAGGCAGGAAAGAGCCCTCGGACAGGTGGTTTGCAAGCATGCTCAAAAGCCCGGTTGTGGCAGAGGTCCAGAATGTGTTTGACATGCAGGTGACGCAACAGTTTAAAAAAATGGTACGCCTCGGAATGGTTCCAAAGGAGGGGTTAACAATTGCAATTGACATGCACCTTATCCCAAGGTATGACAAAAAGCCCGGCAAAGAGCTCACACGATCCCGCTACAAGAACGGCACCAAATTATTTGAGCGATACATGACTGCCCAGTGTGTGGACAAATCACTGAAGATACATCTGGGTGCGCAATACCTGGAAATGGGTGATTCCGTGCCTGATTTTGTGGACAGAATCCTGAAATCCGTCAAAAAGACAGGTGCCAAGATAAGGTTGGTCCTTTTGGACAGGGAATTTTTCTCAGTGGATACAATAATTGCGCTACTCAACAATAATGTGACATACCTGATGCCGTGCAGGAATTCCAGCGGGGTCATCGCCGCACTGCGGGAATATGACAAAAATACAAGGAATGCAACATCTCAGGCCACGCTACAGGGACATACTGGCATGGTGGATTTTACCATGAGAATAGAGAAGCGCAAGAACAACAAAGACGCAACGATGCCCGAGCAAAAATTCATAGGGTTTGCCACAAACGCCCCGACAATTGACGTAAAAAAATACACAAAACGTTGGGGTGTTGAGACAGGATACAGATTGGTGGAAACGATGCGGGCAAAGACCAGAATACAGGACATGGCGGCTCGCATGCTCTGCTTTTACTATTCCCTGCTGGCATACAACGAATGGATGATTGTTAGGGTCATGCTATCGGATGGTACAGAGAGGCAGAGTGCCATGACACAGCTTACCTTCCAGTCATGTTGCATACAGGCCGTACTCCCTGACCCCGAACAGCCCCCATAACATGTGCGAATCAGGCATCATGTAAACAGTCTGATTCGCAAGTACATTTCGCTTAACTGATTATTGGTAAATAGATACAAATAGCCACAAACCCAAATCATGTCATGCTTCCGTTGCACGGCCAGAGACCTGATGCACGCGGCATAAGGACTTCTAGGGATGATGAGATCGAAATATTGCGCGGTACATCTACGGTCAAGCGTGGCTTTGCACACATGCTCAAGAACGGGGTGGTCATGGATGTAACCAATGTAGAACAAGCCCGCATTGCCGAGGAAGCAGGGGCAGTATCAGTGATGGTACTAGACAAGCTGCCATCAGATGTCAGAAAGGCAGGCGGCGTGGCGCGAACTGCAAGCATCAAGGTAATTGAAGAGATCAAGGACGCAGTAACCATTCCCGTCATGGCCAAGTGCAGAATAGGCCACACGAGTGAGGCAGAAGTGCTGCAAACAGCGGATGTAGACATGATAGACGAGTCAGAAGTACTCACACCAGCAGATGAATTGCACCACATATGGAAGTGGGACTTTACGACACCGTTCGTCAACGGTGCAAGATCCCTGGCCGAAGCCCTGAGAAGGGTGGAGGAAGGTGCAGCCATGATTAGGACCAAGGGCGAGCCCGGTACAGGAAACGTGGCTGAGGCCATAACACACATCAAGAAGGTGCAGGAAGGGCTGCGCATAGCAAAGGCCACACACGACAACGCCGATGAACAAGCCATTATCAGGATGGCACGCGAGTTTGGTATATCTTATGATCTACTCAATCAGACTGCCAGCACAGGGCATCTACCTGTTGTAAACTTTGCAGCAGGCGGGATTGCGACACCTGCGGATGCGGCATATCTCATGTCACTCGGATGTGACGGGATCTTTGTTGGATCTGGAATATTTAGTACCAAAGATGCACAGAATAGAGCAAAAGCCATAGTGATGGCCACCACATTCTGGAAGCATCCTGACATAGTCATGACTGCTCAAAAGATGATAGATGAGAGGCAGTCCATGTTGGGTATGGATGTAAAGGATCTGCAGCTGCGCATGCAGGAGAGGGGTGGCGCGGCATGACCTACGACAATGATATCAACATAGGAATTCTGTCCATACAGGGTGATGTAATGGAAAACTATACGTCAACACGCATGGCGGCAAACAAAGTACTAGACATTGTTTGTAAGAATGGACCCCATAGAAAGGATGATGGTGATGACAAGGATCGCATGAAAGGGTGTGGCTGTATGGACGTATCTGGTCGTGAGGATGAAAGTATTGGAATAATTGAGGTCAATACGCCAGAAGAGATATCCATGATGAATGGACTGATAATACCCGGAGGCGAGAGTACCACCATAGGCAGGCTCTGCGAAGTAAACGGCTGCCTGCAGGCCATAAGGGATCAGATCAATGATGGTGTGCCCGTCTTGGCCATATGTGCTGGCATGATAATGTTGTCAAAGACCACGGAGGATCATGTAATTGGAGACATGGATCAGCCCCTGCTCGGAACCTTGGATGTCAGGACGGAGCGAAATGCGTTTGGTAGGCAGTGCGCATCATTTGAGGCCGAGATATCAATGGATGCGATCAATATCCCCAAATTTACCGGAGTTTTTATCAGGGCGCCCGTCATAAAGGATGACATTGGTTCTGGCATAGAAGTACTTGCAAGACTCGGCGACAAGATTGTGGCAGTAAAAAAGGACAATATCATTGGCACATCATTTCATCCAGAGCTTACTCTGGATACATCCGTGCATGAGCACTTTGTGGATATTGTAACAGAGTATGCCAGATAGGACTTGAAGCAAGACTGAATCTTGTCTTATCATGTATGAATCTGCCACGCTGCAAGAGGTTATCAATCCTACCAACTGAGCATATGCAGCATGGCAAAGATCAGCCCACATCACATCAATGAATGGACAAACCATCAAACAAGCCAGCAGCAGGAGGACGAGTCATCAAGTGTATTGATGGCAGTACCAGCACAATCATCATCATCATCTCAACCAGAAAAAGACAGACAGGTGATAAAACGATGACGGTCATAAAGTGGAACGATGTATGGATACAACGCTTGGCATCATGGCATGTGCCGGCAGAGCCTAACACTTTAGGTTGTGCATGGATACAAGATCAACCTTGAATGGTTTCAGATCTACCGGAACTGTAATGTGTATGGGATCCTTTAGAGATAATCCCTGCTCCCTTTTTTGGCTCCAGACATGTGAGTTAAACTCGGTTATTGTCTTTGTGATGTCCGTTTGCAGGTGAACACCTGTTGGAGGATCAGTATTGGGAGCATCATCATCATCATCACTACTGCCGGCCCGCCTCTGCAGATGGATACTCTGCTTAGAATACATCTTTTTCCACAGATATTCCGTAATGAACGGGGTTATGGGTGCCAGTAGCAGCAGGGCCGTGGAGAGTACCTTGTGTAGTGTGTATATGGCGCTTGTAGTATCCTCTTTGGAGAATGATATGTGTGAAGAGCCTGCAGGGCCATACGCCCTTGCCTTGACCATCTCTATATAGTGTGCAGCAAACAGGTTCCACACAAATTCCCTAATCGCAATGGCGGGCACAAAAAAGTTGTAACTACCATATCCCTTTGCACACTCTTTTATCAGGCGGTCCAGCTCTGAGAGAATCCAACGGTCGGATGCAAGCAGGTTGTGAGGATGTTGATCTGGCAGGGCAGCAGCATCACCCGCACAAGATCCCTCCGGTACAGGAAAGTTTGATAGAAATCGTGAGACGTTCCAGAGCTTGCTGAGAAATTTTTTAGATGATTGGATCTTTTGCAGGCTGCACCTAAAGTCATGGCCGTGGTTGACCTCACTTGCACTCCAGAACCGGAATGTATCTGCTCCCAGCTCTTCTATCAGGGGTAGTGGATCAATTGCATTTCCCTTGCTCTTGCTCATCTTGGTCCCCCGTTCATCAAGACCATACCCCATGATCCAGGCCTCGGACCACGGTGTTGTGCCAGTGAGCTGATCACACCTGAGAAGTGTGTAATACAGCCATGTCCTGACTATGTCTTTGGCCTGGGGCCTGATTGAAGCGGGATATGTGCTCTTGAAGAAGTCATCATCCCTACCAAACCTGCTGACAAACAATGGCGAGATGCTAGAGTCCATCCAAGTGTCAAAGGTGCGCTCCTCACCTGCAAACTCTGTCATGCCACACTTTGTACATTTCTCAGCAGGGCACTCTTCCTGCCATGGCCTATAGTACCGTCCAGGCTCTGGAACATATGGCTCACTGCATCTCTTGCAGTACCACACTGGAATCTCTGTTCCATAGTACCTCCTTCTAGATATGGGCCAGTCTATATTGATCGAGTCAAGCCAGTTATTTAGAATTTGATGGTGCATGTTGGGGTGGAATGTGATCTCATCTCCGAGCTGCCTGACCCTCTGCACAGACTCTTTCTGCTTGAGATAGTACTCCTCCATTGGGATGATCTCAATGGGGGTTTTGCTGCGCTCCGAGACGGGTGTTCTGTGTGTGATCTCTTCTATCTTCTCTACAAGCCCTGCCGCCTGTAGATCCTCAATTATCTGTGCACGCGCCTGCTTTGGCCGCAGTCCTGCATACTTGCCTGCAGCCTCCGTCATCCTGCCGTCTAAGCCTATTGCCACAACCTCCTGTAGGCCCAGCTCCCTAAACATGGCCACATCATTGTGATCGCCATAACTGCATATCATTACGGCGCCCGAACCAAACTCCTGTTTGGCAGAATGATGCATCATCAGATCCACCTCGGCGTTGGTAATTGGTACGGCCAGCCGCCTACCCGCATGCTTGGCATGCCTAGAGTCTTCAGGATTTACGAGCACGGCCTTGCATGCGCACAATAGTTCTGGTCGCGTGGTTGCAACCACAATACCATCATCAAGATCCACACCTATGAACCCGAACCGCATGTAGACGAGTTTTGTCGGCAGGTCTTCATATACAATCTCGGCATCTGCTATGGTAGTGCCTGATGCCCAGTCGTAGTTGTTGGGCCTGTTTGCCAAGTATACCAAGCCGCTCCTCCACAACTTGATGAATGTGGACTGTGTGAGGGCGCGATACTCTTTAGAGTCTGTCCTGTAGTGGTGTGCAATGTCTCCACTGAGCCCTAAGCCCCTCATGATGAGTATCATCTCACTCTCAAGGTCGTCAAGCGCCTCGCGGCACAGATCCAAAAACTCTGCCCTGTCAGTCTCCCTCATCCTGATCTTGTGCTTCTTTTCGGTGTACAATTCTACAGGAAGGCCGTTCCTGTCTATGCCAATGGGAAAGTAGACGTTCTTGCCTGCCATGCGTGCCGTACGTGCAATCATGTCAATCTGTGAATAGTGGGCTGCGGCACCTATGTGCCATGGCCTGCCTGACGGGTATGGCGGAGGAGTATCTATTGTATAGTTTTTGTTGTTAGTATCATTATTTGGTGTAAAGTCATAGATTCCATCCAGTTCCCATTCTTCTAGAATCTCCTTTTCCAGTTCTGGATTCCATGCCTTTTGTGATATTTTTGGTTCCATGGTATAACGACCTACTGGCAAGACGGTGGAGGTTTTTTGGGAATGGATTGTGAAGGTGAGGATGACGCAGACCTGCGCCGTTCCGATATGTCTGAGATTATGTGTGAGCCCTTGTTGTATCCTTCATAGATGTACACTCCCACGGCCTCTATGTTGGAGGGCATCTCTGGCGCCAAAAGTTTGATTATCTCGCTTGAGAGGTTCTCCACGGTGGCCTCACCATCTAGGACATATGCTGTATCTTTTGGAACCTGCAGTTTGAATGTACCTTTAGGACCATCAAATTGGATGAGGTAGTGAGTGGAGTCATCATGACCATCTGATGCCAAACCATCCTTGATGTACCTCTTGTTGATGAAAAATTTGTGATCAAACATGCCTACAACTCGCTTTATGATAGTCTTGGCCTCTCCAAAATCAAGCAGCAGGTTGTCCTTCATCTGCCCCACAAGCTCTACCATCACAGAGGACGTATGGCCGTGCAGGATGGAACACTTTTCAACCAATGGGAGGATGTGTGCATAATCAAACGAGAATGATGCATCCTCTAAAAATATCGAGCCCGTCTGCGGTGCCTTGTCATAAAATACCATATCCTGCAGCTCGCCTACCTGCGCCACGTGCTGTGCGCTTCCAACTGCCATTATCCTGTGTTTGATGGGATCACCATCCTGCATTACGCGTTTGTACCTTTTGATGTCATCATCCCCATCTATCACCTCAATGGACCCCTTTTGTGTTTGAAAATCTATCGTAACCTTGCTGCTGTCCTTGAGCGTAATGTCATGGCGGTAGTCATACTCCACCCCGAGAAAGTCCAGCATCTGTGCGATTGTCAGCTCTGTCCTAGTGCTTAGCAAGTTGCCCTTTTTGTCAATGTATCTAAAGTCCGAGTCGTGTGTGTCTGGTGTAGATGTTGCCATGTAAGGTCACCGTTGTGGTATCATAATATACATATTCACATCGGCCGCCTGTTGACCCCACCCTTTGCATGGCATCAATGTATATGCGATGACCTGCCGGCCTGTACCATCCTTCTACATTGTGTGTATTGGCAAGATATGCATCACAGAACTGTAATGGTGTGAGACAGACAGAATAAAACATGATTTCACAGGCAAGCAGGAAATGGATCACCGGAGTGGAGTTATGGACTGCATCCCAACTAATATGAAGATGTAAAATGTCCGTTGAGTGAAGAGCCTGCCCTGAACCAGCCTATCTGTGACTCGCTGTAAGAGTGGTTGAGTAATATCTCGTCGCTGCTTGCATCTGCATGCAATATGCGGCACCTAATCTGCTTGTGCGGGGCCATCCCGTCCAAGCCCAGCAGGCTTATCCGGTCATCCTCTAGAATCAGGTCATAGTCTTTTAGATTCTCAAATGTCAGGGCCAAGATGCCCTGTTTTTTTAGGTTGGTCTCGTGGATTCTAGCAAGGCTCTTTGCAATGACTGCCGCACACCCGAGGTATCGCGGTGTCATGGCAGCATGTTCCCTGCTGCTTCCCTCACCATAGTTTTCATCGCCTATGATTACCCATCGCATATTCATCTGCTTGTACCCCCTTGCAATCCTGGAGTACGGTTCAATGGTGCCGTCAAGTATGTTCTTGCCCTTGCCCACCATCTCATTGTATGCATTGACTGCGCCCATCAGCATGTTGTCACTGAGGCTGTCCAGGTGTCCGCGCAGCGAGAGCCATGGGCCGGCAGGCGAGATATGATCTGTAGTGCATTTGCCTTTGGCCTTTGCCATCACTGCAAGTTCGATCATGTCCTTGCCATCCCATGCAGGGAACGGCTCAAGGCGCTGCAGCCTCTTGCTGTCTGGATCGATCACCACGTCAATTCCAGCAGAGTCTTTTGGAGGCATGACGTATATGCCATCAGGCCTGACAAATCCCCCATCAACAGGTACCTCGGGCGCGGGGCCCGGAGGCTCCAGCATGAACTGTGTCCCATCATCTGCGGTTAATGGATCCCGGAGGGGGTTGAACGACAATCGTCCACCCAATGCCAGGGCAACTATCATCTCGGGACTGCCAATAAAGTTGAGGGTGTTGCGGTGCCCATCGTTGCGACCTGGAAAGTTTCTGTTAAATGTAGTGACTATGGTATTCTTTTGATCGGTTGTCAGTTCTGGCCTGTTCCATTGTCCAATGCACGGGCCGCAGGCGTTTGCAAGGACAGTAGCCCCTATGTCGCGCAGGGAACCCATCTGGCCATCTCGTTCTATCGTGCCCCTGATCTGCTCAGAACCTGGGGTGACAAGCAGTGGAACCTTGGCAGTAATGCCACGTGCAGTAGCCTGATCTGCAAGTGAGGCAGCCCTAGACATGTCTTCGTAGGACGAGTTGGTGCAGCTGCCAATGAGTGCCACTGATATGCTGTCCTTGTACTGGCCGTCAGAGACCTTTACATCGTCCGCAAGCTCTGAGATGGTCCTTGCCAAGTCGGGCGTATGGGGGCCTACGATGTGCGGTTCTAGTTTGGAGAGATCTATCTCTATTATCCTATCAAAACACTCGTGTGCCTTGGATTCAATCACCGGGTCTGGTGTGAGTAGCTCCCTGTTTTGGTTTGCAAGATCTGCAATCTCGGATCTCCCCGTATGCCTCAGATAAGTTTCCATCCTAGAATCGTATGGGAATATAGAGCATGTGGCGCCAATCTCGGCGCCCATGTTTGTGATTGTGGCCTTTCCAGTGCAGCTTATCGACTCTGTCCCAGGACCAAAATACTCCACAATAGAATTGGTAGCCCCCGACACTGTCAGTTCTCCTGCCACCTTGAGTATGACATCCTTGGGGGATGTCCAGCCGCTGAGCTTGCCTGTAAGCCTCACGCCGATCCTCTTTGGGTAGAGAAGTTCCCATGCAATGTCTGCCATGGTCTCGGCAGCATCCAAGCCGCCCACTCCTATTGCAAGCATCCCGAGGCCGCCTGCATTGGGCGTGTGTGAATCGGTGCCAATCATCAAACCTCCTGGGAATGCATAGTTTTCAAGTACGACTTGGTGGATAATTCCAGCCCCAGGCTTCCAGAACCCGCACCCGTACTTGGCTGCTGCAGACTGGAGAAACCTAAACACTTCACTATTCTCATCAAGTGAGGCTGCCATGTCCACGTCCCCGCTGATCTTGGCCCTGATCAAATGATCACAGTGGACGGTAACAGGCAGGCATGACTCATCTAGGCCGGCTTGCATAAACTGCAGCATGACCATCTGTCCCGTGACATCCTGAAGCGCCACCCTGTCAGGCCTTAATGGCACATAATCACTGCCCTCTTTTGGGGCAGGTGGGGGCGTGGTAATGGTGGCGCCATCGCTACCGTTACCATCATCATCATCATCATTATTATAATAATTCTCATGTAGGTGTCCTGCCAGAATCTTTTCAGTAAGAGTCAGCGGCCGTCTAGGATCACGCAGACTGTGCCTGTACCAGGCGATATTCTTTGCAAGCTTTGCATATACTCCCTTTACAAGTTCTGGAGTGGTTTCAACATCCATACACCTGATAGGTCATTTTACATTTAATATTTGCATTGTGTTGCAAAATATCCAAAATCATGGCAGTACTTGGCACCATTACCTCCGCCACATATGCCAGTTGTAGAATGCCCAAAAATATGGCAGTACTTGGCCTGCTTTTTCTGCAGGCCGTACTTGTGTCTGTGGACACTGCCCACACATCAGCAGGCAGTACTTGCAGATGCAGATATTTGCCTATGTGTGAGTCAGAAAAAAGATGTGTACAATTAATACCATCCCCATGCACCTCTGCAACTGCAACAGGGTAAAAAATGCAGTCTAAATCCATGGCTCAAGACAATGAGTGTGATGGAATGTTATCAACCGGCCTCATCCACACAGCCACAAAAGGTAAAAAATGCAGTCCAAATCCATGGCTCAAGACAATGAGTGTGATGGAATGTTATCAACCGGCCTCATCCACACAGCCACAAAAGGTAAAAAAAATCGGATGTTAGCTGTAATCTTTTTATCTTAACAATTATAAATTCATGTGTTGAACAAAAGTAATGTTGGAAAGCTGTAAATCCCGTATAAAGCAGCAAATTTGGTGAAATTGGTAATGGTTAACAAGGGTTTTCCAAAGTTTGGTATGTCACAAGCAGGTGCGTTTGTGGCTGCGCTCAAAAATTATAACTTGCCCGACTTTATCTTGGTGCTCACTGCAAAGGAATGCAAATCGGATCTTCTTGAGAGGGGCAGGATTGATGATAGGCTGCAGAGCATGAACGACGAGGCCCTAGAGATGCTCTACAAGATATTCGTAGAATGTGAGCAGGATACGGACGGCAAGTTTGCCCAGTATAGGTTTTATGCATACGTGTCAAGCAAGTACCACAAGTGCGAGGTGTTGGTAAAAGAGTCCATACCAGGAAAAACCGGAAAGAATCACAAGATGCACGTAGCTGTAAAAAATAACGGCATGTACATAGCAGTAGCACACAACAAGGCGATCGGCAATCCGGTAAACAAGAGGGAGACGACAAAGTTTTACGAGATGGTAGACGACATCAAGCGCGGCGACCATGGAACGATGCTCACGGATGCAATATACGGATCATCCGTGGGATTTAGAGGAGACGCACTTGTGGAATTGGAGAACCTTAGCCAGTCTAGAACCAACGATGACCCAGAGAACAAGCTTGACTTCAAATCTGCAAGCTTTGAAAACAACATCTACTCGGTAATAAAGGCCTGAGCCATTCCTGTACATCGGCCAGTAATATCACGTCATAGCCAAACCACAGCCAGTATAGAACTTTAAGGCATGATTTGGTACCACCAGACTGCACAATCACTGTTGATTGTATGACACCGCAACACCATAGGATGGTTTAGCTGGCATCGTCGGCTTTTGCAGTTGCGGACGGCATCAGTCCCAGCTGTGACGTACCCATGGTAAGAAACATGGGTTTTGTATCGGTTCTAGTATGATCCCCGCCATACTGCTCAAACTCCAGCTGGTCGTAAAAGTGCCGCGTCCACACATCATGTACATCCTGTATGAATCTCTTGCGTCCGGACAGCCGCAGCAGCTCATGGAGTATCTCGTGGGACACTACTGTACAGTTTTTTTCTGCAAGAAATAGGTACATGTCACTGTTATCATCATCATTATTATTATTATTATGATTATTATTATGATTATGATTATCATGATTATCATTGTCTGTATTGCCAGGCTGGTTAACAGGCATGGGAGTGGTGGATGGTGGCTGGTGCCACATAACCATCGCAAAGTTTTCGGCATGATACCCATCACATGTACAGTCTGTCCAGAATGGCCTAAAATGAGTCAAGTAAAAGTGGTACGTGTCTTTGCCCCTCTGCTCATGATCCCGTAGCAGGTCATGAGTATCAAGCCTGCGAAGGATGCTCCTAGGGGTGGTGAGCATGATGTCGCAGAGGATTTTGTAGTCCAGTCCAGACTTTTCCTTTATCCATGTCTTGTAAAATTGTGCCATTCTCTGGATATATTCAAACTCTGGCTGTCGCTTGTGATAATCTTCCTTTTTTATGACAAAGATAAAGTGCAGGGTACATGCCATTGTAATAAAAATATGAAGAGCAGAAGCGTCTTTTATGTTTGACCCTCAATGCCCATCAGGGTGAGTGTGGAGCGAATCTTTTCAATCTTTCTGATCTTCCAAGTGATCGTCTCACGCAGTTTTTCAAGCGTGTTGGACTCTATCTTGGCCAAAATATCATACGCCCCAAAGGTTCCGTGCACTTCCGTGACACCTTCCAAGCCCTTTAGGTGTTTGATGATGTTCTCTTCAGAACCCAGTTCGCAATTTATCAGAACATAAGCTGTTCCCATAGTCAGGCTGAATTTGTCTATTATATCAACAAACCGATCATAAGTTCAAACCCAATGCGAGCCTGTGGCCACTATCACCGTTGTCATCACGGCTATGCATAATTTCCATAGCCATAGCTGCTGCAACGGTCACTGCTGCCACTCACTTATAGGGATGGACTATTGGAGAGATCCAGTATCACATCCCATATCGGCTTTGGTACTGGCATCACTGACAGGCGCGAGATCCTAACAAGCTCCCAATCCTGGAACCGCATGTCTGATTTTATTTCCTCAAGGGTCACGGGCCGCTTGAGTGCTTTTTTGTACTTTACATCCACCACTACAAAGCGCTCATTGCCTTCCTCTGGATTTGGGTATGGTTTTGAGGTTACCTGCATGATTCCGACTGCCTGTCGCTCTCCGCCCGTATGATAAAACAGTACCAGATCACGGGGATTCATGTTACGGATGTGTTTGAGGGCCAAGTTATTGTGAACGCCATCCCAGACTGTAGTTTGATCTTTTTTCAGCTGTTCAAAGCTATACCCGCGTGGTCCGCTTGGTTCTTGTTTAGCAAGCCAGTACTTTTGCACCATCAACACACATGATGTAATACAACTTTTATGGGTTTTGAAACATACCTGCGGGTACGTAGGATGTGTGGCATGCAAAAGTGGAGAACTGGCAATGATGGTATGGAAGACGAATCCATGGTGAGAAATGCATGCTAACAAATTACGGAGCAGATCCATATGTGAGTGGGGTGTGTATGTACTTCATTCTCACCATGGCGGCAACAGATCATTATCATCAGCATCATAATCAATATTATCAACCTAATATGGTTAGTCATGTATAAAATAATGTTCCCCGGTTCTGACTCGCACAAGTTCATCGGGTTTAGCCAAAACCTCCCTGAGTTCTTTGACCGGGGCCTGTCCGTGTTGTAGCACGCCTGGGTGAATCGGGAATCACCGGCATCACTGCTCTCTGGCAGATTACGATCAACATCATCACGATCCGTCTTCGTGCCTGCTCTTCGGACACTTGGGGATAGCACGCACTACTACTAAAAACTGTCTGCAATGTGCATGTGGATCATAAGAGATGTGGTTCTGATGCAAGTTCAGATATGAGTGGTATCTCAAAGCCCACCACGGGGACACGAATCCTATATGCCTTCCTGACCGCAGGGCTTATCTCGCCCATCAGACCAATCTTGGTGCCGTGTGCAGTCACGATTGTCGCAGAACGCCCCGCCTCAAGAATGGGATGATCCCCGATCATCGTCTTGGTATGGACATGTACTCCGAGTCCTGCATGTAACAAGGACCGCAGTACCGCCTTTGTCTCAGTAAAGCCTGCCCCCGCATGTGCGCTGATGGCCGAGAGGCACGTATGTTCGCGGACTTGGGTGTTGTCTGCTTGCGTATCGCGGGCGGCATCACCATGATACCCCCCAGGCGTACTCGTATCAGAAAAGACTGTGCCAACCTCAAAGAGTCTCTGAGGGTATGGCTCGTGTATGTTTCTTGAGAGGTTTTCAAGCAGGCATGCAAGCACAGAGTTACGCAGTATTGTATGTTCACTACTCTTGGAGTCAAGGGTGGAGATTAATCCCTGGTGGAGGGAGGTGTTATGCAGTGGATCCAATACCCGCATGCTGGTTAGGTTGGAATTTAGTGCTTCGGTATATCCGAGTCCCACCATGACTCTCGCAAGCGAACGCAATCGGACAGAGCCCAAACTAGCCATGCCCAGCGTCATAGAGGGTGACAAGACAGGCTTCAAGTTCTGGATCCCATGCCCTAGGGCAGCTTCCTCTACCAGGTCCATCGGGCCAAATATGTCAAACCTGTACGGAGGAATTGTACAAATGATGGTATCTGCAGCATGATGATCCTTGTTGTGTTTGCTTTTTCTGCCTGTAACAACAGCCCCCAGCCTTGATCTCTTGAGGGATGAGATGATCTCAGCCGTACTTAGGTTGGTGCCCAACATCTCATTGACCAATGATGCATCAATACTCATGCTCCTCTGCGCAAGGTGCGGTGTAGAGTTTCTTGCGCCAGAGATGCAGACGGATTCTAGGCGAAAACCGGCGCTCTGCAGAAAGGTTGCAATGACTGCCAAGACATCTTCAGAGTCTTTTTTGCTGGTTCCAGTGACATCTACAAAGAGGTTTCTGGTTTTTGTAGTTACTGTAGTCAGGGCGGCATTGATGATGGGAGGCAGAGATACTGTCCTGCCTTCAGAGTCCAGTATCACGGGCACCATGGTGGCATCACCAAGAATGGAACCATATGTTCGTCCCACATCTGTCTGGCTTAGAATCTCAGAGACGGAAAGTGATGTTTGTTGGGAGGTGGGGGGGATGTTGCCATCACTGTGGAGATCATTATTGTTATCATCATCACCATCATCATTATTATCATCATCATGGTGTAGTGGAGTGAATCTGTGACTCCTTCCAGCAACAGTGTACAAGAGAGGAAAGGCGATGTTGTCCATGTCGTGTATGCCGATCGACGACTTGACCCTCTTTCGTCCCACCCCCATGTGCAGGTCTTCCTGCATCGCCACAAGCTGCTTTATGGTGTGTTTATCAACGCGGCCTCTGCGCGCCACGATCCCCGTCACAAAGGGGCGTATTTTAGACACGGCGGGCTTTACGGATATTGTGTATTTATCAGAGTCATGTACGTCAAGTGCCACAGGCCCTGTCTTGCGTCCAATCAGTCCCTGCAGTCCCAAGGCGATCCCCACATCGGTGGAATAGTCTGGCCTGTTGGGACTATACTCCACACGGACCAGATCGCCTTGCTCTGACTCGATGTCCAGGCCTAGAAACGGCAGCAAGCCTGCTATCTGTTTCTTGGTAACGCTGTCACCTACCAGTAGCCGGAGTCGTGTGTATGATAATGCTGTTACAGGCATTATATTGCGGCACCCCGCAGCCAGCCCAGGCTCCCACTGTAAAACTCGCGTACATCATCAATGCCATATTTTAGCATGGCAATCCTCTCTATCCCGCCCCCCCATGCAAGGACGGGTTTTGTGATTCCAAGGGGTTTTGTCACCTCTGACCTGAATATGCCCATTCCAAACAGCTCCACCCATTTGGCCATCCTGTCGTTGTACACCATGGTTTGAAGCGATGGCTCCGTATATGGGAAGAATGTGGGCCAGAACTTTATCTTGGTGATTCCAATCCTGCGGTAAAACTCTTTTTGGATCCCCATCAGATCCCGGAGGGTGGCATTGCTTCCCGTTACCACGCCCTCAATCTGGTTAAACTCTACCAAGTGTTTGTAGCTGGTCTTTTCATTCCTAAAGACACGGCCCAGTGAGAAAATCCTGGCCTCATCCGGCTTGTTCTCGGCGAGGCTCTTTATGGTGACGCAAGTCGTGTGCGTGCGCAACACCATCCGGCGTGCCTCTGCATCACTCCACTTATACCTCCAGTTTTTTGTGTGGGATGTAGAGACGCCCCGTATCTGGGAGCGGGTAGCAGGTATGTCATGTATAGAGGATGCCACGCCTCCCAGATAGAATGTATCCTGCATCTCCCGTGCAGGGTGATCTTGTGGAGTAAAGAGCGCATCAAAGTTCCAGAAACTAGACTGCGTCATGGGTCCTACAATCTCCGTAAAGCCCAATGTGACAAAGATCTCACGGATCTCATCAATGGTGTCCTGGAGGGGGTGAGTACGTGCTGCATAGGCTACCGGAACGTCCGCCTCTACATCTATCGCACGCGATGTGATAGGATCAGCAGATGCGGCAACTGTCTGCATAGTATGATCTCGTGTTACGAATTTTCTTCCTGCAGGAGTTAGCTCAACTTCGTCCATCTTCATAGTTGTAGTTGTGATAAAATCTGGCCTGCCAGAGAGCGCCTTTAGGTCATACTTGTCCAAAGTTTTCAAGGGATGTCTTGCGTTGTGTTCATTATAATAATTGACTACTTTTGTGAGAGTATCCTCACCAGGAATTTTGCCGGATGGGAGATTATTATTATTCAACGAGACACGCTGCCCCGTTGGTGTGGAAAGCACATCAATCCAGCTGTTCTTCTTTGCAATGCCCATGGCAGAACTAAATACTGGTCCGAGTTCCTTCTGTAGATCATGTATGGCAAGGGGACCTGTTCTGAGCAGGTTAAGCAGTCTTCTCTCTGGTAGTCCTTTCAGGGCAGACTCGTTCCCGTTGGCCCCAAGTTGTACGCATGCATAATCATTCCCATTTACAATTATCAGTCCCTTGAGCTTGAGCCACTCTATGCCACGCCTGATCTGGTCAGGAGACAGTCCGGTAGATGGGCCCACTTCTCGGTACAGACTCTTAGGGCCGTCTGCAATTGAGGCAATAATCTTCTTTTCAATGGCGTGAAGAACCTTTTGTGGCAATAGCACAAAAAACAAAAAAGACCTTTAAACGTATTTTTATTTGCCGTCAGAACGGGCATGGCATTGCATGATGGTATTGCATGATGGGTACGTGGTCAGGTCGTGCCCAGAATGATGTGTAATACTATCAAAAGACCCTAGATCCGTGCCTGAGTCAAAAAACCTTCCCAGACAACCTGACCACGTACCATGATGGTATTGCATGATGGTATTGCATGATGGTATTGCATGATGGTATCGTATGGTTGGGGAGCTACGTGGCCAGCCCAAAGAGGCCAACACACAGTCGTGGTTAGATGCCCCCACCAATGTCACGCAATGTATACAATACATGGCGCGCCAGCGGGTACCACACATGCCGCATCATACCATGGCAGAAAACAGTCAATCCGTCAAGTTTTAATTATAATGGTTAGTGAACCCATCCATGAACAGCGACTACAAGGCAATGGGGTTATCCCTCATAGCCATGGTCGGAATAGTGGCACTGTACGTTGTGTTTGCCTCATGAGTGGCTACCAGTCCGTGACCAATCATTCCTTGACAATCTCTACGGCTACGGCGTAATCGCTCCCGCCGTCATTACCACCGCGGTCATGATTGTCTGCTGTTCCACCACTATGGCACGGAAGGATCCTAGCAGATACCAGTCTGTCTTCACCGTCAATTACCGATTGGATAAAGTCTGCAAATGCATCTACATTCTTCTCATCCCTGAGCACGATACTGTGGGCCGAGCCGTCCTTGAGGGATATGACAACTTCATTTCCTATCACATTAAGGATTGATGTGATGTAGGTCTCACCTGTGTCTTTATCATTGTCACCCCTGCTGCCGGCATCAATATGGTCGGCATTGTTGCTGCTGCCATGACGGACGCCGCTGCCACCATCATCATCATCCTTTTTGACGAAGATGAGGCTGGCCATCTTTTGTGCCTCATACCTATCATGGCACACTATCTCAACGCTCTTCATCATTCTCAAGAAGAAATTCCCTCACGCGTCCCCTCCCCTCCTCGCGCCGTTGCTGATGTATTGCAAGGAATCCATTGATCTTTTCAATTAGAATCGCCTTGAGCTCCCCAGAGAGAAGACTACCTGACCTGTATGCATCATGGATTGATTTGAGCTTGTCATCGTCTGGCTCAAAGAACATTCTCAGATACTGGTATGATACGTCTATGTCGGGGTCTCCTCCAAGTCTCCTGTGTTCAGAGATGTCAGGCTGTCCGCCAGAGAATGCATACCGGTTGATCTTTTTTCGTACTGTGTCAGGAGTGTCGGTGGTATACACTGTGTTGTTGTCATCAGAAGCAGACATCTTTCCTCTAGGCCCTTCCAGTCCTGGAATCATCATATTGTGGATCAATGCGGGTTTGGGCCGCCCCAGCTTTGGTGCAATGTCCCTTGTAAGCCTAAAGTGCGGATCCTGGTCCACACCCAGCGGTATCAATACAGGCATCTCACGGATAAAACATGGTGCGGATTGTAGCGATGTGTAAAATATCATGCCAATGTTGGTGTCATTGGTAAAACCGAATGTGGCCTTTGCGCTTGAGAGGGTGATCCTCTTTGCAACCTGGGCAGCCACAGGGTATAGTCTCCCCATGTCCCTGGTGTTAATTATTATGTGCGTCTTTTCAGGCTCAAAGCCGAGCGCAATAAAGTCTAGCGCGTTCTCGTATGCAAATCCTCCTGTCTGCTGCAGCGTGAGGCCAGGCTTTGAGTAAAATTTTTCATCATCTGTAAGTTGAAAGTAGATCTCTGCCCCAAAACGCTGCTGCAGCCATCTTGCAAATACCCATGGTATCAAGTGTCCAATGTGTGTATGCCCAGATGGTCCGCGTCCAGTGTACAAAAAGAATTTGGTGCCGCGTTCATAATCGGTGATGAGCCTGTCCAGATCCCTGTGTGAAAAGAAGATGCCGCGCCTAAGCATAAAGTGGTCCTCGCCTGCTACACGTCTGATCTTTGCAAGCAACTCATCTGTGATCCTTGATGTTCCAAACATCTTAATCAGCCGGTCATAGTTAATCTCCCCCTCGACATGCCACGGCGTCACTACAAAGTCGTTGGACGTGGGAGTTGGAGGCATCTAACCTGAATGAAGGCATGGTTTAAAAAATCTTTCAAGGCGGGCGGTATCATGTATCGTGTGTGTCGACATCTTTTGATTATGACAACAGAAACAGATGACCATGTCATGGTACAAAGTCCACCCACACCTGCTATGCAGATCACACATACTCGCAAGATCCTATACAGATCAAGATGATGTCGGTGTTGTGTATGATTGGCAAGCAGGCCAGGCCGTTTGGAACCTGCCCACGATTCTCATACTGATGATTTAAATAGTCCAAGTTTTACTCGTCTTGTATGGCAAGTGCAGCAGATGGATGGCCGGTATTCATACCCCTTATAGTAGGCTTGGCCCCTGGTCTGATTTACTGGTTGGCAATCACAGCAAAGAGAAAATAGGCGCTACTTTTCGTCCCTTTTTGTTTGTTGTTTGATGTATGATGGTTACCGTATATGATTATGTTATCATTGGGTATTTCTAGGCGTGATCAATATTGTAATGTGTTGTGAATCCCCGCAACAACCAGCACCACAATGTACGTTAGCATGCATCCCAACCCTCTTTAAATACATCATTCTTTACTAATATCTAATATGTCATTGCCAATAAGCAAACATACGCCGCAGGATACACTAGCAATTCTAGGACGCTTTTGCACACTATGCAAGGATGTGGCGCATCGTTGAACACTTTCGTCCATCAGAGAGATATGCGTCATCATCACATACACCACCGTAACGCACTATTGATCATCCCCCTGTCCGTCCTTCTCTTGATGATCCCGCCTATGCAGGGATTCCCCCAAGAGTATGTAGATACACCTCCCACCCTATCAGTCTCCCTCAACGAGGGATCAATATTCGTATACAGAGATTCAGAAGGGCATGCAGTGGTGGTAGGCATGGCATACAACAATGACCAGATGGCGTTTGTGAGCAACGTGTCCATCAGGGTTAACTTTTATGATGAACAGAGTCCCGAACCAATAGAGACGCTGATCGGAGGTACAATCTTGGATGTCATTGCTTCAAACAGCAAGTCCCCATTTGCCATCCGTTCACACACTACAAACGCCGGAATCAGCCAGGCATCCGTGGCAGTTTTAGGCTTTGAGTCGTCTGTACAAAAAGAGACAGGAATTACCGTGCGCCCTGACAATATATCACTAGATGGAGCAACGCTGAGGCTTTCAGGTATGTTGCAAAATGGCGCAGCCCCGAGCACGGATACCAAGGTACACATAGCACTGTATGATGGGTTTGAGCCGGCACGCATAGTAGGAGTACATTCAATAGATATTGGTCAGATTGCCCCCAACATAGAGGCCGCATTTGAATTCAACCAGGTCATTGATTCAAGGGTGGTAGGAATATTGTTGTTTGCAGAGTCTGATGTGTTTTATTCTGACTTTGTTGGTATGCAGATACCTCCCTCACAAGCCCTGATCAAAATGGTCACGATAACAGATGTTGCCGTCAGGGATGTAATGGGCAACAGCCTGACAGAGGTTCCGCTTGGATCCTCCATAAACATAAGAAGCAGCGCATCAATACAGATGCAAGCAAATGGTAATGACTATGTAGAGACGCCATACACATTCTATGTTCAGATCAAGGAGTTTGGGCAGACGCCATATACGGAGTTTATCGGCAAGTATCAAGGCAGGTTTGTGGGTACAGAGCCACAGGTCCATGCGATAGACTGGATACCAGAGAGTCCTGGACAGTACTTTATTGAGACGTTTGTATGGGATAGAAACAACGTACCGTTAGCAGAAAAGGGTCCCATTGCACTGATATCTGTGAGATGATTGTGACAGGTGTGGAGGCCTAAGCGAACCGCGATATGATGTATTTGTATACGGCCAGTAGTCGGCACCATACCATTGCAGAATTATTTGGACGGAACGGGCTCTAGGACGGTCAAACAAGTATTGGTATGGACATAATTTGATGCCAAGTGTGTGTTGGTAAAGCAGATGCCAAATGAGGTCTAAACAAGTATGGTACGTGGTCAGGTTGTCTGGGAAGATTTTTTGATTCAAGCACGGATCTAGGGTCTTTTGATAGTACTGCACATCATTCTGGGCACGACCTGACCACGTACCAAGTATGAATAAGAGCGTATTTGGTGCAGGCAACACGATGTGTATTTTCAACTAGCTCTACAACAACATAAAATCAACGCAGATGATAAGAACAAGAGGTTGTAATGGCCACATCAAGTGCATAGTATTTGGATATCTGTGTGCGGTATAATGGTATGAAGGGATTGTGAGAGAATCAGTCTCAAGATCTACGCCCTGTTTATTGAAGCCCAAGTAGGTGGAGAACCAGATGAAGGAGATCGGCATGTGGGACAGGTGAATGCCAGGAAGAACAAGAAGTGTGGATGGTGCACTCGTCGTCTGGGTAGCAATTAGTTAGACAATCAGATGTCAAGGAAAGCAGACTTGTAATGCCATAAAATCATATTATGATATGCCTCTGAGGGATGTCAAACCGTTTGATGAGAAACAGTGGACAAAGTTAATGCAAGACATGAAGAATGGTCCATCAAAAGAACAACGTGATGTTTGTCAATTTTTGGACAAGTTGTCTCGTGATAGCATAGATTTTGGTTCAGCAAAACATGAGTAACTGTGCACAACCATTTTGCAGGAATCCCAAACAAAATGGACAAGTCAGATTATGTCAATTGCAAAGCATCATGCCAGTCGGATTGCCACTACTGTTTTGAGAAGAATTCTTTATTATGCATGTGTGTAACTTGTTACAGTTGGCCGAGTTTTCGCTTGTGGCATTAGGTGGCACGTTTGACATAATACACAAGGGCCACATTGTCCTGCTGGAGCGTGCATTTGCAGTATCTGACATAGTAGTCATCGGGCTGGCAAGCGATGAGCTTGTCAGGAGAAAGGCAAAGGCAATAATGAATGGCTACAAGCAGCGCCTGCAAAACCTTACAGACACCATATCAAGCACGTTCCCAGACTCTGCATACCAGATCAGCAAGCTGGATGACGACTTTGGCCCTGCTGTCCTGCAGGAGGGTATTGAGGCTCTGATCGTCAGTGAAGAGACGCATGACAAGGGGGATATACTCAATGCAAAGAGAACCACCAAGGGACTCTCGCCGGTCAAGATCATAACGGTTCCGATGCTGCAGGCAGCAGATGGCATCAGGATATCATCAACCAGAATCAGGAACTCAGAGATTGATGTGGATGGAAATATGAAAAATAATTGACAAAAAACGCATAATGTTTTGAGTTGCTATGATAAAAGCAAATTCTATGAATTATGTGTGATGGCAATCATAAACCACATGGTAAACAGGATAAACACTGATCTGGCGATTCTCAAGTATGGGCTTCATCCCCAGCACTTGGTGTTCTGGTATGAAAAGATTATCAGGGAGGCAATTGATATGGCCCCACCATGGCTTGAGGACAAGATCAAAGTACATCAAGATCAGATACTGCCGATGAAGTTTGATCTTGACATCTCAAAGAGGGCCGTCAGATACTTTATGATCGCAGTAGACAACAACCTAGACGACATGCCGGCATCCACAAGGCTATACTTTCTAAAAGTGCAAGAGATACTCTCCACCGAGATGGACAAGTCACTGGTATAGTTGACAACAATAGACGTCATTAACTAGCAGGTGATCATAATGGTACGAGAATGGTATATGGGCAGGCAAAACCACACATCAGTACACGATGCCGCGGGCAGAGTTGGTAGTAATTATGACCATCAACAATTGATGAAAAAATCCACACAGAACTGGTTGTTGGAACATCTTAATAATCACCAGCATCACTAGGGGGCATCCTACAGACATATGTCCCCACATGCCAAATCCGCCCGCCGTGCCGCACAAGATTGTCTACATAATTTGGCACGCAACGTCGATTTTTTTTTTTTTGGTATGCGCGTCATTAGATGAAATATCCAACATACATCAATGACAGAGACCAAAAAAGGAACCAACGATCATTTGGCCGGGTCTAGGGATCTGCCCGGCCTGATTCTGGCCACGATGACAAGGATCGTCAACGGGATGGATGAACCATACATCCTCAATCCAGGGGGCAAGAAGGGATACCCGCCCAGAACCATGGCCATAGTATGTATTATGCTGGATGCCGAGCGCAGGACGTACCGCAAGATGGCGCGATTCCTGCGTGCAGACCGGAAAGCGGCGTGCATGTCGCGGGACGTGTGTAACTGACTGGCTGGCTGAGCATAGCGTCGTTGATCAGGCCCAAGTCCAACACCGTACACAACGCCAACGGCAGCTAGGCATGGCGCGAGATGGTGGATATGTATCACGATGATGATGATGACTGCGACCTGCTCGCATTCAAGGCGAGGTACCACCAGCGCAGCGTCACAGAGGTGGTGTTTGGGGCCATCAAGAAGATGTACGGCGGGCATGTCAGGTGTCGCAGGCCGACAACCAACAACGCGAGATTCCCTATGCGTATAATCTGCTACAACATAGAGCTGATCACACGGTCACATATGGAAAGTAGCAGGATCACACGCCAGTTACTTGAGGCCATTACAGCATAACGGCGCACCGAAACTGATTGATGCCATCATGGTGTGTTGACAGCGGAACCTGCGCACGATGATGTCTCCGGCACGGTGGAATTTGGAGCTTTTGGCAGGGCTGTTTCCGGATGTGAGTATGAAATACGACGCGCAAAATGTCTGCAGAATCTTCCAGAACCACATCGTATAGGTAGTGGCATATGCCTGTAGGACACACTCTGCCAACATACGCAGCAGTTGGCGCATAGAGGCGACGACGGATTCATGTATGTAGTACAACAACCAATTCGCACCGGCCAGTGTAAAGTGTGTAAAGAATATGCACAGGCATGATGGGCTTGCAGCAAAGTAATAGAATTGCCAAACTACACAAGTGGGTAAAAATGCCACGCATGTCTGTGGGTTATGTACAATGATGTGAAGTGGACCGGACGGAATTTGAATCCGCGACCCCCCGCGTGCAAGGCGGGTATACTACCGGGCTATACTACCGGCCCACACAGAAATGGCCAGTGTGTTGATTTTAATTGTTGTGTACAAAGATTGGTGTAAAGTTGTAACACACCGACTTCCAGTTAACCCACCGATGGAATTGGGATCATAATTTTATGCTCAAAATCAACAAAATTCAATGCAAACAAATCAATTAGTGCAACCTCTCAGATTTTTAATGTCAAAACCAAAAACCACAAGAGGTGCAACATATTGAGTGACTCACTCACATATGAAAATATCGCATCTGCCCTGTTAGAATTTGTGGAAAGATGTGACATCATGCCTCACGGATCCAATGCCAGACACTCAATACGGAATATGATAGACATAATGATGCCTGCCTCTACATGCACGGCATCGGTAGGCGGGTATGCCGCAAGCTTGTATACCACATCAAACAGCATATTGCCCACCGATGAGTGGGTAAGAAAGGCGTTTGCAAGGACAAAACCGGATGTGGTAGAGCAGGCAATGGAGGATACCATCTCAGGCCAGATTGTAAAACTCCAAAAATCAGGCGTCATGAAAAAATCAATTCATGTGGCCATCGACAAGCACCTCATACCAAGATATGATAAAAACCCTGGACCTGAACTGTTACGCTCCAAATCCAAAAACGGTACATGGAAGTTTGAGGGATACATTACTGCCCAGTGTGTTGATGAAGGGCGCAGACTCACTCTTGCCGTATTTCCTGTAGGGATGGGCCATTCCACGGCTGATTTTGTGCGTAAAATCATCCAAATATGCAACAGGTATGGCATTATGGTCAAGTGTTTTTTTATGGACAGGGAGTTCTTTTCAGTTTCAGTGTTGAAAGCAATGAACAGTCACGGTAGTGGATTTGTCATACCGTGTAAAAATACGTACAATGTAGTGGTAGCCCTTGACGAATTTGACAAAAAGATACGCGATGCTACATCAGATGTAATACTTGAGAACGCCGACTCGTCTGTAAAATACATCATGGTAATACAGAAACGCACTACACACAAAGACAAGAGTCCGGATGCGCCGGCACATGAAAGGTACATTGGATTTACCGCCAACTCCAATGAGATAGATGTTGCAGCCTACCACAAAAGATGGGGGATAGAAACTGCATACAGGCAGATAGAGGGAATCAGACTCAGGACACGCAGTACAAACCATGCCGCAAGATTTCTGTGCTTTGCGGCATCTGTGATACTGTTCAACCAATGGGTGGTTATCAATGCATATTGTGGATTTGGAAGTGACGGTAAATGGCAGAAAATTATGTTTACTGTTCTTACATTCAAGGCAGTGATGGTATCAAGATGGCAGATACGACCAGAACCGCCCCCTGTTATAGCACCGTGACGGGATTGTCAGGCCATCGGTGGGTTAACTGACTTCTTAAAGTTCCTTAAATACTCAAACGGTGAAATAGATTGACCATGTGTGGTGAGCCAAAATGAACAAGCCAATATCTGAACTTGGGGAAATAAACTGGAAGAATCCTGATGTCAACAAGCTTTTTGAAATTCTCAGTAAGCAGTTTGACAAAATGGATCAAAAGATGAAGAGATTGGAAAGAGAAAATCAAAAACTGGTTGTAGAGAATCAAAAAGTGATAACAGAGAACAACAAGATGAGGATGCAAATTAACGAGCTGACAAAAACCATAGAGGAGATGAAAAAGAAAAAGGGCAGATCCAAAAACGTGCGCAGCTACAACACTAGGGAGTTCAAGGGGCACCCGCATGTGCAAAAACCCAGCACGACCCCAAGTATGCACAACAGAACCACCCAACAGTATCCAGAACCCTAGACAGTAAATTCTGCACCAAATGCGGCAGCAGGCTTGCAGAATCCTCACACAACTATCCAAGATGCGGTGAGACCATAGTGGATGGCAGGTGGACAAATGTCAACATGACCATACAGGGACGATACTGCAAAAATGTCGCGCCGTGTAGTATGCCCAGCCTGCTGACTTTATGCCCAAGGAGTATTTTGGCATCGACATCATGGCACAAGTGTCTGCAATGCGGCGCCTGACAATATCATACGATAAGATTCAAAAGATCTTCGGGATGTTTTATGGCAGGGACATTGCCATGTCCACGTGGGAGGATCTTGACTATCGCGTATCCATGCACATGGAGTCGCTCTATTACGGCCTGCTTGAGGAGCTTGTCACTGCTAAAATAGTGGGTGGCGATGAGACAGGATGGCACCTCAACGGTAAACTGTGCTGGCCGTGGGTGTTCCTATCAGATACGTGTACCATATACCACATATCCCACTCACGAAGCAAGCTGGTGTCAGAGACATTTCTGAGTGACTTTGAGGACATACTTGTGGGCGACTCCCATCCCGGATGGAGTGTGGCTGAAATCCTCCAAAAATGCCTGTTGTATTATTTCAGGTACATGTACCGCACGCTTGATAAAAACGACGACAAGGAATTCAAGGCGTTCTTTGACGAATTATACAAGATGCTGAAATCGGCAATAAAACTGCGCAAAAAATACAGCAGTATAAAGGACATCCCAAGGTGGTCCGTACAAAAACTACAAAACCGCATAGACGCGCTTACAGCAGACACATACGACAATGCGGACTGGTACGTGGTCAGGTTGTCTGAGAAGATTTTTTGATTCAGGCACGGATCTAGGGTATTTTGATAGTATTACACATCATTCTGGGCACGACCTGACCACGTACGCGAACTGTAACAGATATGTAAAGTGCCTCAAAAGGGAGCGCAAATCCCTGCTGACGTTTCTCAGACACGAGGGTGTCCCGTACCACAATAATGCAAGCGAGCAGGCAATGCGCACATTTGCCATAATGAGAAAAATATTCTATGGTAGCCGCTCAGAGCGTGGACTCAAGACAACGGAAATCCGCGAGACCATATTTGCAACGTGTGAGAAGCGCGGCATAAACCCGTACCAATTCATCATGGATTATCTTGGCGGCAAGACCGCGGAGATTCCGGCGGCAAAAGAAGTCATGCCAGTACCTGTTGCCGTTTGATGCAAAAAAACCACTGCCAAAACACCGCAGTACACCACATTCACACCAAAAAAGCACGCACTGTCGCATTTGGTACGTGGTCAGGTTGTCTGGGAAGATTTTTTGATTCAGGCACGGATCTAGGGTATTTTGATAGTATTACACATCATTCTGGGCACGACCTGACCACGTACCACATTTGTATGCCTGGACATCTTCCCATTACACCGTGATGATCCTGCAACAGATTACAGGATCTAGCGATCCGATTGCACTTTAGAAAATCGGTGTGTTGCCAAACATGTTCTTATGAAAGAGAAAGGAGCCAGGGATACCGTTCGAAAAGAAGATGGCAATCTTGCCGATGTGTGGCAGGGCATTAAACTCTGATGTGATCTGTTTGTAGCGGATGGACGTGATGGCCATCACCGTCATCACAAAAAAGCAAGGTTGCGAAGAGAGAATGTTTGGAGGGACTTGTGTTGGGAGAGTGTAGAGATGTCAGGGTCAATACCACCAAGACATGTAGTATTGATGTGTGGTAAAGTTGGCGGCCAGTGAGCAAGAATTTTATTTGAATATATGATGTTTCAGTGCATGGTACTTTTGGAATCCCAATCCAAGCTGCGTATAGGGGACATGGTACCTGACTTTGAGTTGATGGGGGTTGATGACAAGATGCATTCCATCAATGATTATAAACAATACAAAGGTATTCTGGTTGTATTCATATGCAATCATTGCCCGTACGTCAAGGCAAAGGTTGACGCACTAAACGAGCTGTACGAGAGGTTTGGAGACAAGATAGCAATCATAGGCATCAACAGCAACGATCCCACCGACTATCCAGAGGATAGTTTTGATGCCATGAAGCAGACATCCAAGGAAAAGGGTTTTGGGTTTGACTATCTGGTTGATGAGACACAGCAGGTTGCCAAGATGTATGGCGCCACATGCACCCCTGATCCATTCTTGTTTGACGATCAGAAGAGGCTGGTCTTCCATGGCAGGATAGATGATGCAATGACTCCAGACGACACGGCAACTGAAAAGACCATGGCAAACAACATCCAGACGCTGCTTGACGGCAAAGAGATCCAAAAGGGTTTTGACCCATCCATAGGCTGTTCCATAAAATGGAAACAGGACAACTAACCTGTCGGTCATACAATAACCCACAGCAGACAACGGGTGTGTAAGACGATAACGCCTGTCTTTGCGTACGGGTATCACCTCACAACTGCAGATGAAATTCGTGCGATGTAATCAGCATTCAGCGCGCCCAATGCGCATAGTATGATTTTTGGCAAGACGTGATCCAGACATGATTATGAATAGTACGTGGTCAGGTCGTGCCTAGAATGATGTGTAATACTATCAAAAGACCCTAGATCCGTGCCTGAATCAAAAAATCTTCCCAGACAACCTGACCACGTACTATGAATATATGGTGTGATTCTTCCAGATATGGTTTGAGTACACATTCATGATGGGAATATTTTGTGTCAATTCAAATTTGGGGCGCACGCAGACAAGCCGCATTCAAGGGCTGTTTGTGTGTGGTCTAAACCAGCCACTGTTTTTTTTTAAATGGGCCCGATGAGATTCGAACTCACGACCTTTCGATTATCAGTCGAACGCTCCAGCCAAGCTGAGCTACGAGCCCACAAACAGACTTGAGTGCAGAGTCATTTAAGTCTAATAATCATGCATGAACAATTTCCCAACATCAAACACGCACATGATCATCGTGGTGTATGTATCTTGCAAACCTAGTGTACACATATCACTTTATGTTGCCTGATATTGTCCTGGACCATTGCAGTATGTCCTCAACTCGTTGCGTCAATAGATCAGATCTGATCTGGTCCCCATCGGACTGATCAGGGACATGTCCGCAGAGTGCTAGCTTTATGCGCCTGTTTGACTTGGTCTTGACTGTGTTTATGGCATCCGCAAAGAATTGCAATCCCTCAAACGTATTTGAAAATACGGCCATAATCATAATTCCCGGCCTACGCTTCCAGACCCTTCCCATAAGTTTCTGGAGGTCAAGATCAAACAAGACGTTTATCGAATGTGACATATCCCCCAGATGATAAACCCTCCATCCCTCAAGGCGGTATATGGCAGACGCTGCCTCAGAGGCCAAGGCACTATGGGAGTCAGCTGCAATCACCACCACATTCTTGTCCAGACGCGGGTCGTTCTGTGGCATGTGTCCCAGCGCATCAATGGATCTGGATATTGTAGTACAAAACAGGCTCTGTTCAGCAGTGCCTATCTTGCTGTCATTATATAATGTCCTGACAGTTGTGATTGCAGGTAGGATCACCTCGGTTATCAGACGGCGCGCATCTGCCCCAGAATGCAGGCAATTGTCCACAAGGGAGAGTACCTGGCCATCAGTTCCCTGCGTTAGACGTTCTAGGTATGCTGATGCAATCTTGAAATAGTCATCGGGAAAGTCATAGGACTCCTGGCCGGGTTCCAGTGACCAGAGAGTGACGTTTCCAACATCTCTGCGCCTCAGAAGCCTCCCCTCGGCTGCAAAGACATTGAGATATTTTGTCATGGTAGTCCTGCTTATGCCAATCCGTTCGGCTATTGCAACACCAGACATCATTCCCGTCTCAGACTCGTTTAGGACAGAGATCAGTTTTTGTCGGATCGTCTCTGCCGAATAGCTGCGGCCCATGATTGTCTTGTCAACGCAGCATGTAGATAAAGAATCTCTAGCATCTCCGGCAGCATAACATGGATCTCCTTTGCACATGACAGTCCCTGCTACGTCAGGGAATAGATCATGTGGCAAGTGACACATGACCGCACATCTACGATTCATTATCAAACCATTTCCACTTTTCCATCAAGCCATTACACAGCACAATGATCAGGCCAAACTCGTCTCTTGAAAGAGGAATCTTTTCAAGGTTTTGTAGGGGTGCCAGCGATCCTGATGAGTATAGAGAAAAACAGGGTTCAAGTGACACATAACAACTGGTTTGGCAGTATAGACAAAACCAATCTATCCAACCACCACTGGACAGTTTGTATGTTTTTTGTATGTATGTTATGATTGGATGTACTGTATCATGGATATGAATAAAGTGTTTTTTAGCAGGACAAACCTGCCAGAACTACCATTAGAGATGTAAGAGGATGTAACAGGACAAACCTGCCAGAACTACCATTAGAGATGTAAGAGGATGTAACAGGATGCACCTACAGATCTTTACTATCCAGAATTGAAGTCTCGTCTACATACCATGACAAAAAAAAGCTTCGAGCGGGATCTGAACCCGCGACCTTTACCTTACCAAGGTAACGCTCTACCAGGCTGAGCTATCGAAGCACGACTATTTCCTGTGGAAAATCCTTATAATTCTTCATGATGAACGTCAATCTCTAACCACGTCAAACACAACATGCCTATGCGTTTTAAAATTCCAGATACCCCCCAGATCATCAGAAACTAGACTTAAATCTTACTCGTGCCGCCTTCATACCGGAGGAGTAATCAAGCCCGGCCAAAGTAAGCTCAGCTTTTGGAGATGCAGGACTTAAGATCATATAATGGGTGATCCTGTCTTTTAGGAGTTCGCGGGTTCAAATCCCGCCTCCTCCATTATACTCCCATCACCCATTCGCGTGGGGCGATGTTAACTTTGATGCGCAGTTGTTGTATCAAGATATCCAAACAATGCCCGTCTGTTTCACACACAGTAGTCATGATGACGTGTGCACGGGTGTGCAAAGTCAGATCATAGCAAATTTTGGGCGCCATCAAATGCCGTACTCTTGAGTCATGGCGAGGCAGGACATGGTGAGGTGTAGAATAATTCTACGCATCACTTAGTGCCGTGTGTGGTGGTAAAGTCATCATGTGCTACATGCCAATGGCCGCTGTGGGCTTGCCAGATGGCACACATCCATGAATTCCAAGCACAAGTATTGGTCATCAGATAATCCAAAAATAAGTGCCAGACACAACTAGTCTGTCCTATAGTTCAGCAGGATGGTGACGCCGGACTCCTTTGGAGTTGAGGACTGTATAGACATCAGGCAGTGAGAATATGAAACCTATATGGACACAGTCCTTCTCCTCGCACAACAGACAAAACAGCTCACCTCTTTGGACCGCTACTTCTGCGATCCTGTTCTTGATGTTGTCCTTGAGAACGACACGATCGTCATCCACTGAGATCTTTTCAAGTTTTGGGGCGTATCGTGCAAAGGTCTCGTCCTTTTGCATCATCTCCTCAAGCATGTAAGTGACATAGCCGGACAAGCTGTTTACACCCTTCATAACGAGATCGTCCTTGTTGCTCTTGTAGACCTCTTGGAACTTGTTGTAAACGGTCTCCGAGATCGTGATTGATTTGAATCCTGATTTTGGCAATGTACTTTTCCTTACCGTACATTAAGGTACTTGGTATATAACTTTTTTTTCCAAGACAGGTCTTGTGCAAGTATGTCCCATATGTTGATGATGAATAATATGAAATCATAAATGACATGGCCAGTCAACATCATGCAAATCAGTGATGCTCGTTGAGGACTGACATCTACCATGAAAAACAATGTGCTTGTTCAACCAGAACATGCCAGGAAAAGCCATCCATCATCAAGTACCAAAGGAGGTCAGCACGGCGTATACTATCTGCTGTCGTAATTTTTGATTAGCAGTTCATAGTGACCCACTCGTTTTTTGGCATTAGAGTTGATGGAACGGTTTGCACGAATTTTTTGTATCCTCCAGCATCCATCTTGGAATAACTCTCTGACTTGGGGGGAATCAGAATTTGACAAGAGTACGTGACACCCCCTAGAGTCTAGCCGGCGGCAGAGCGATGCTAATCTTACAAGTTCGTCATAGTCAAAATTCCTGTACGTATAGCTTGTAAAGTTTGAAGTACTATTGAGTGGATGGTATGGTGGATCAAAGTACACTAGATCCCCTTTCATGGCACCACTGCAATCATCGCCAACAACGGCCTCCTCAAAGTCAGCATATTTCATTGAGATGTGTCTTGAACGCAAAAGCAGGCTTACCGCGCGCAAGTTCTCTTCGTGTATTATGGTGGGCCTGGCATAGTTGCCATGCGGCACATTAAATTTGCCCTTACTATTTACGCGATACAGGCCGTTAAAGCATGTCTTGTTGAGAAAGATCAGTCGCGACACCTGCTCAATCTCGTCTTGCGGATCAGTATCTCTGACAGAATAGTAATAGGCGGTGTTCTTTTCTGGGCAGCCATTGCAGGTGCTACAATTGCCACCTTTAGAATTCCCACAGTCATCACATATGACCAGATAGTTGTTCGCATGTCTCTTCAAAGACAGTACAAGATCATCTACATTGTCACGAATGGTCTCATATGCCAATATGAGAATTGAGTTTAGATCAGAGATATGGCACCGTTGTGTATCATGTCGGGATAGTATGTGAAACAGTAATGCGCCGCCCCCTATGAATGGCTCATAATACGCCCCAAACGTCTTTGGCAGATTCTTCTCCAGTATCCGGATCAGCTGTCTCTTGCCTCCGGCCCACTTTACAAAGGGTTTTGGTGACATGTGTGTCCACCATTGCCAAGATTGTGACCATCATAAGGTTTTGTAATTTGTCGGTCCTAGAAACATCAATGAATAAGGGGTGGGCAATTGCCAAGATTGTTACTATCATAAGGTTTTGTAATGGCAAGCATGGAAGCGCCTGCAATCTACATCTTTCGGCTTACCCTTCTACACCCTCTTGACGGCAATGCCATGGTTGTGGCAGATGGGCCGCATCAACTCCTTGTCTTATTCCTGCTCTTCCTCAACATACATGACTCATCATTGACAGAACCAATGGTTACAAAAATCATCAACAACTCAATTGTACATACCCCACCATGATACAACGTTAGTAATGTCTGTTGTCAAGTACCATGCATTGTTGTGTATGAATGACTGCTGCCAATACCACACCATATTCAGTCTGTTTCCTGAATGACGTAGGCATGGTTTTGTTGGAGATGGCATGATAGAGTAGGTAGATGATAAGGCCCCGCCATCATAACTGCCAACTATACATGCACAACATGTAGAAAATCAGGTAGAGGACTAGTCTATGCCGCCGTCACGACGGCGGACAGGCAAGCCCTGTTTGAGTGTAATAAAATGAAAAGGAAGGAGATGATTGATCAGTCCCACTTGGACCATGCTGCCATCCATCTGTATGTCCAAGTGTTTAGCTTACAGCCTAGCGCTGCAAACGTACATGCCAAAACTGCTCCCGCACCAGCACCTAGAGCAACAGGACTATTGTAAAACTTTCCTACCTGCGGTTCAATCGGTGTCATGTATGGTGGCAATGTTGGCCGTGGATACTTGAATGCTGTCTCAAGTGGGTCTGCTACTGTTATCAGGTTTACCATGTTGAATAGTGGTAATGACATTCCTACCAGTACGCCTCCGAACAGTATCAATGAGTGTTTGTTCTTCTTTGTGGCCCAATAGACTAGATCCAACAGCATTGCTGATGGTAACCAGACAGGAGTCACGATGAAGTCGTATGGATATCCCAATGAAAACCATGCGGCCTTGGCTATCCATGTATATACCGTCATGATCAGAGCGTAGTATGTCGCCGTGCCTGGAACGCCTGTAAATGTAAGATAGTATGTTGCACCTACCACAAGCATCAACGTCTGCGATATAGAGAATACCGTGTACGAAGTCCAAGCCCAGTCAGTGTAGAAGATGTAATCACCTGCATTAATTGTCAACAGAGTGGAGTTAACCGCAACTACTACTATGAACAAGTAGTGGGTACATCGTCTCAACCAGACCATAGCAAATTAGGCAAATGGTGGGTATATAAAATTTTAGAGTTGGGTCATAATGCAGGTTTTTGGGGGTTTTGTAACGATCCGGTGGTTTTGATGATCTGCACGCATGATGTTCTGCAAACCGCTGCCAAGCAGGGATCATACATCTAGATGTGTAGGCAGTTTGCAATGTGCCGACCATGTACACCAAGATTCTTCAAATTGTAGTGACATCGGTCTTGTGCGCATACGTGGACGTATCAAAAGATGCATCACCAAAAAGGGGCACGGCCAAATAATTCATGAAGGGAGAGGATGGACGGCACGGATACAACGGCTGGCGTGCTGTGCATGGCTCAAATGATGATACAGACACCAATTACGAGGAGGGAATCAAGCTGATGCGCATCATATGATTTTTAGATGCGCCACATGTATCTGGTTTTTGTTCATGTATCTAGGTACGCCCTCAACAGAACTACAGACAAACGCAAGAGGCAGCAAAAGGATCAAGAAAGCGACAAGTGCATCTGATGAGTAAAAACCGTGTTTTTTAGTAACACATCGAGTTTCTGAAGCTAGTTTTATCGAGAAACTTGTATGAGAACGAGTGCATAACACAGATGAACACAGACAGTTTCAAATTTAACCTTAAGATATTCGATCGATGTTATGAAGCTGATTTTGACAGCTGGATTATGGGATAAAATGATCATGACAGTGTGGCAAAAAACAAACATGCGGTGAGAATTCACGTAACAGAATTTAATATGTAAGATAATGACTAATTTTTGAACGCTAGTTGCATCTAGGCCGTGACTGTAATGCAGTCTGGGTTGGAGTTTGGCTTGTCTGAATCCTTAATCATGTATTGTGGACGGTCTGCCTTTGGAATGGAGTTAATTCTGCCGTTGAGATAGTCTATGATAAAGTGATATGGATTTACGCGCCGCAGCTGGCATGTGGCATATATTGTTGCCATGGTCTCGGTGGTTTCCAGTCCGCGCTCCGAACGACTCCCATAGAGCATCTTGCGCATCACTGCAAACAGGCGCAGTGCCCTCTCACTGGTGTTGTTGTGGTATTCTATGTCGTGTCTTAGAAATGTAAGCAGGTGACTGCCCTCCCTCTTGAGCCGCTTGACATATCTCTTGCAGTCTGGATCAGAGTATGTGCTGTTTGTCAAACGGAATAGTCTTTTTTCCAGTCTTTGTATTAGTTTTTCAGGCACTATACTGTCCTTGTATTTCTTGCTGAGTTTGATTGCCCTCTTGAGGATTCGTCGCAGCTCCATATAGAATATCTTGAATTCATCACTGTTATTTTCATCAAGCGTGCGGTGCATGTCACGCAAATAATGGAGCAGGCACTTTTGCCATAACTCCCCCACACTATTCCAGGAGGAATCTGAATCCGAAATCGTTATGCCGTCATAGTCTTGCAGTATGGCCTCGATTGTCATTCTTGCCTTGGTAGGTGCCAGATGGTATAGTATTGTGTCCTTTGATGCAAGCACCATGGTGTAGTATTGTTGGCCGTTGAGAAACCAGCCCGTATGATCTCCGCGTATTGATTTGTTGTGTTTTATGTTGGATAGAATATCGTCGTATAGCGGCCTGCACTTGTCAGATACGGAATTGTACAGGCCTTCAATGGTGGATATGTGAATGAACCTGTCATACATCATGAGTATTATCTTTTGGATGGTCTCAAATGAGGACACTACGCTGCGCAGCATGTAAATCTGTGCCATTATGTTGATTCCAAAATGCTCATGTGGTAAGACATTGTCTATTGCAGCAGAGTGCTGTTTGCGGCATTTTGTGCAGTAACGCCTGAATGTGTCCCAATTGGTTTTCTGCCAGACACCATTGAGCATAACATCTTCTGTTGTTCTGGAATAACTATTGGAGTATTCTGAGAGAGGCGTGCCGTGTACGGGACAGAATTTCAGATCTGCAATCTTTGAAACGGTGACAGTATTACTGGTGGCGCATTCGTTCTCATATGGGATGTATGTTTTGTATGTTGATGCTCTTTTTGTCCTTGGGTAATCCTTGAAATTACGGGCGTTGTAGCTCCGTACATTCTTCTTGTTACTGTCAGATTTTGTTTCCTGTATTTGTGTGACTTTTCCCTCTATTTGCAGGATTCGTTCTTTCAGTTCCTTATTCTCATCTTTCAGTTCTACAACCAGTTTGTTCAATCCTATATTCTCATCTTTCAGTTCTACAACCAGTTTGTTCAATCCTATATTCTGCTTGTTTTTCAACTCATATTTTTCACTGAAAAACTCAAAGACTTGTAGAACGTGTGGATTGGACCAGTCTATGCCCGGAATATCAAAATGAGGAATCATGCATGTCAACATGTTCCGTGATCTTTAAGCTTTTCTGTTTTCTAGGTAAAACTAACTTCAGAAAGTCGATGTGTTACGTTTTTTAATCTTGCTCCAAACTGATGGCGGTTTTGGGATGTATGTTTTTTTTTTGTAGAATTGTAACTATACCATCACGTTAATTCTGGGATCACGTACAATATGGTAATGCAGTTTGGCACAAAAGTCACATGCTGTATGAGAATGATGTGCAAAACAGGGCCAGTAAGACCCATCGCTACACAGCACACATTGGCGGATCAAAGCAGGTGTCAAACAACACTACCCTTTCCCAGTTACAACAAACACATGCATAAAGTGGGCTGTGTCCTACAGGTATATACCACCATATGCCAAATTCGCCCGCTGTGTCACACAAGATTGTCTACATAATTTGACACACAACGTTGATTTTTTTGGGTATGCGCATCATTAGATGAAATATCCAATATACGTCAATGACAGAGACCAAAAAAGAGACCAACGATCATTTGACCTGGTCCAGAGATACCTACCTAGCCTGATTCTGGCCACAGTGGTCAGGATCGTCAACGGGATGGACGAACCATACACCCTAAATCCGGGGGTGGGCGGCAAGAATGGATACCTACCCAGAACCATGGCCATAGTATGCATTATGCTGGAGGCCGAGCGCAGGACGTACCGCAAGATGGCGGGATACCTACACGCAGACCGGGAGGCGGCGCGCAAGATGGGAGTGACAGGCAACATACCCTCAAAGAGCACGATATGCAACTCGTATTCACTGATCCCAGAGTCCTACCTCAGGGAGGTGCATGCACGCGTCATCGAGGGGCTGCAGGGTTCGGGTTCTATTGCCGGCGACAGTACGGGTTACTCTGTGAGCAGGTTTGAAAAGTGGGTGGATTTTAGGACCGACAGGATCAGAAACAGGCACGGCTGGATCAAAAATGCACGCCATCATCGACGTGGGAACCAAGGTCGTACTGACGTATCTGGTGACTGCAAGCCGCATGGCCGACATAAAGGGACTATATGACATGCTGGATGACCTGCTACACGGCCCGTGCAGCATGAAGGGGAGGGACTTTTGCCTAGACGCGGCGTACCTGTCGCGGGACGCATGCAACAGGCTGGTTGGGATGGGTATGACGCCGTTGATCAAGCCCAAGTTCAACACTGTGCACAATACCAACGGCAGCCAAGCATGGCGCAAGATGGTGGATATGTACCACGACGACCTGCCTGCATTCAATGCTAGATACCATCAGCGCAGTGTCATAGAGGCGGTGTTTGGGGCCATCAAGAAGATGTACGGCAGCTATGTCAGGTGCCGCAGGCCAGACAACCAGCGACGCGAGATCCCCATGCGCATAATCTGCTACAGCATAGAGCTGATCGCACGGTCACAGGTAGAAAGTGGCAGGCTCACACGCCAGTCACTTGAGGCCATTGCGGCATAACGGCGCACCGAAACTGATTGATACAATGGTGCGTTGACAGCGGAGCCTGCGCACGATATCTCCGGCACAGAGGAATTTGACGCTTTTGGTGAGCTGTTTCCAGATGTGGGCATGAAATACGACGCGCAAAATGCCTGCAGAATCTTCTGGAACCACATCGTATCAGTAGCAGTATATGCCTGTAGGACACACCCCCGTACTGGAAAACTTGATTGGATGGGCGCTTTCTGAGTTTAATCATAACACGTTACTACACCATACTTTTCATGATGCCACAAGGTTTGGGGGTTCCAAGCAGAATCGGCACACCATGATTCTGGTGACAACAAAAATTCGCTCCAACAACACACGCTCTACACCTCGCGATTTTGCCAACCTGGATTCCAAAACCTGGCTAACACAAAGATGGACTAGGGGATTGGGAGTGGGCATGTCATTGCCTTTGGAATGACATCATTTTGCCTCAATGAAGAAAAGATGCCTTAGAATCATGATGGATTTACCAAATATGACAGATCTAGGCGTGACTACAAAACAGAATCGCCAAAAGAAATGTATATATCATACGAAAAAAACGAAACATACATGACTCCTGTCGTGGGAACTTTCCTAAGCATCCTGTCTTCACTTACAGGACAATTGGGACCGAACTATGATCCATTATTCTACGATGTAATGGTTTACATCTTCGGAACAATAATGTTTACAATATTCCTCCTTGGAATCATCGCGTTCTGGCTACGTGTTCACGGATGGGCTTACAAAGACAACCGTGAGAGGTGGGTAGACGAGTTGGACAGACACTTTGAAAGAGAAGGTATCGGTCTGATTCCTGACAACGGCAAATACTGGTAAACTTTTTTCCTTTTCTCTTTTCATTATTTTAATGGCTATATGCTCTGCATCTGTAACTGCCCATCATGTGTCTGTCTTGAGTGCAATGTACTGTATCTGGGCCTACATGGGTGATTTGGCTAACCTTGGATACGTTCTGATGCTGTAGTATAACAATTTGCCATTTCCATACATGCTGCCCCCGCTCCAACCATGATCCAAGTGTGGTTTAATCCATATACGTGTGTGATGCCTGCTCCTTTGATCCATCTGTAACTTGGGCCCTTTCTCACACAGCAGTCATTACAGTCTTCGCCCATCACACGCGCACCATGTGTCTTTATGTATGATTTTGGCAAACTTGCATACTAGCCACCCTCTTGTCTTTGGCATGTTGACGAACATGATTGATGTTACTGTGGGCTGATGGTGTGTGCCATCTATGCATTCAGTACATTGTGGTGTGGCCTAGCCTGTCTGGTCCACCCTGTCTGGTCCACCCTGGCAAGCGTTCATGGCATCAGCCGTGGTGTTTTTGATGACTTGCCGACATCAAACATATGATTTGCGCACTCTATTTTTCTGGTGGAAGAAAGTCTTTGTCTTTGGACTCGTCATATGCCTTTGACGTAAACTCTGCCTTGTAGTGAGATCCTTCCTGTAGTGGGTGGTGGATAAAGTGTGGTGATCTCTGGCCGTCCACATATATGGCAGATTTATCTTGGTTCATATCCTTGAGGGGAAACTTCCACAGCCACAAAAAGTGACCTATCTCAAACGAGAATTCTTCTTCCCACTCTGCATAAATTGTACCATCATTTGAGAGTGTGTACATCGTTCTCTTGCACTTGTAGCCCGTATCATCATCATCTCCACTTAGCCCAACGTTGGCTGGAATCTCATGCCTCTTGCCGTCGACTATCAATTCCAGTGTTGCCGAGACTTTGTAGGGGGTGTTCCTGTCGTTTATGCAGACCTTCAGGGGGTTGTCAGCATCCACAACCTGCTGGAGTATTGAGCTTGCAGCAGCTACTGAGACCCCAATAACAGCAGTAATTACAAGAAACTTTATGGTCTTTTTTCTTTTGTATGGATCATTAGTACCTGGCCAGTTCATCTACTATTACCACAAAGAACCATGATGGATTCCATAAATCCCTTTCTTTTAGAGGCTGGCACACACTCGTCGTCTGATACTACACAAAATATGCTGTCTACACCGCCGCGTGGCGAACCGGTTCTAAAGTCAGATGATGACACTTGCGCGCATTCTGTCTCCCCCGGACTCACCACAATCCTGCGGCTACCGTAGCATGTGATGGACTCCAATCTGTTGATGATCCATTACATCATCGTCCCATATCCCATTCATTGGTTCATAACCTCAATTGTATCGAGTTGATCCTGGTGATCTGCCAAAAAGAATGTAATCTCGTCTGAATCTATCTCAAGCCACTCTGACTGCCCATCATACATGAGATAGTCTTCTACACACAACTCTCTATCACTCCTTCCTCTCGTTCCCTTGCTGAGACTTCCTCCTGTCATTCTGACCAGAATCTTTTTGCCTTTCTGTATCTCGGTCTGGAACGGCAGTCTGTGTATCTTGGCCCTGTGCTGATTCTGTATGTTTGCCTTGAATCTGTCTGCCCGAAATTCTACCTCTCCAAAAAAGTATCCTTGAAAGATGTCGAGTCTGATCACATCAAAACTATACATGTCATCTCACTGATTCTCTGAAATAAAACCCGTCTGCTGTACGTAGTGGCACGTCTGCGCATCTTGCGTCAACTATGATTCTTTATTCTTTGACTTGGCCATTGTAACATCAATTCATCACACCATCATGTATGTCACAGTTGGCATCACTGCATTCCTCGTACTGTATCACAATCCCTAGCTTGCAACCATGCCTGTGTTGCCGTCTGGCTTTTTGTACCTACTTTTCTGCCCGGCAGCTACATGTTGTAGATGTGTATAAAGGCCATGCGCTCCTATCTGTATGCACACGCCTCATGCGGCGCAAGCAGCTGCACGTACCAAACTAGCCTGATGGTAGAATGCCATGACACGATAATGAATGCCATCCCATGGCAGAGCATTTCGTGATGCATCATACTTTCTAATCGTACCGAATATCTGTGCACCTAGGTGCACACACACATCTCTTTCTTGTATACTAAAATGAAAAGGATGGGGTAGGGTTAGATTACTTGCCAGGGTCGTGTTGCAAACGTAATGACATAACCGACACCAATTATGATCGATTGGTATGCAATGTTGACATATGGGATCGGCTTTATGATGGGCTCACCTTGTACCACTACTGTTTGTCCAGGCCCAAGTCCCGGACCGACAGTAGCTACATTGAGCTGCGTATGTACATGGTACACGCCCTCCTCAAGTGCCTTGGCAGATAGTGAATACTCTATGATAGAGTTTCCAGGAATGTCAAAGACATTGCCTGGAGGATCTCTTGCCAGCATCTCCCATCTGTTGCCTGCATTAGTAGACTCTGAGAAGATGGATATCCATCCCCTGAGGTCTCTATCTACAAGACTCAACAGTGATCCAGAAAGGGTCAGGGTTTCACCAGTTTGCATGGATTGTCTATTGAATTCCTCATCTTCAATCTTGATGAAACGACTCTGGAGTTGTGCTTGGACGCCGTGTGCCTCTGCTGAAGGTACAATAGTTTCAACCCAGTTGAAACCCAGTGTTCCCAGTGTTAGTACAGCGGCTAGTCCGAATACTAAAATCTTCTTTTCGTCCATAGTTATCCCTAATAATCAGTGAGACAATGTACGTTGTTATATGTTTTACTTTTTTCCATAATATCGTATCATTTGAGATAGTATGCTAATCATCAATGATTAACATCAAAAAATACAAGAGTTGTATTATAATTATTTCAATAAATATTTTTATTAATTAATTATTTTGTAGATTATTAATATAAATAATGTAAAAATTCATATAAATTATTTCTCCACCAACGTCTTGCTTTATATTTGGAGAAAAGGATCTTATGGTATGGCACAGATGCCCGCATTAATCCCAAAAGAGGTTGAGATCCAGAGACTCAAGAAGATCTGGCTCATCGTCATTGCTATGGGATCCACTGCAGCATCAGTCGAGGTAGACAACTTCGTTGATGGTTCTCTACACCAGACTTCTATCAGAGATAGTGCATTCACACCCGCACACTGGTGGCTGTACTCCCACTTTGTGGCACTGCCACTTGGATGGGGAGCAGCTGCAATCTATGATAGAAAGATTCCAGTACTCAGAGGTCCGAACAACTCGATGAACACTGGTCTAAAGATGACTATTCTAGGTTATCTTGCAACCATGTTTACGATCGGAGTAAATGAGATGTGGCACTTTTGGTTTGTAGAGGAGATCTTTGCGGTTCCAAACCATTGGATGTTTAACATGGGTGTTGTAGTAGCATTCATGGGTGCACTCGCTTACGTGGTCAGGGTATATGCCCGACTTGTAGAGCTTGGCGCCGAGACACCTGGTGAGAATCCGTATGTTGCAGAGATGTACAAGATGGCCTTAGAAGGCAAGCTGTACAGCAGATCAATCCCATAATCACAAGTATGTGCAAGTCAGCACATGCCTTTTTTATTTATCATCTTTTTGCCAAGGCGCGCGCCTTGTAATTGAATTGCGTTTATGGACCACTGATAGATTCGTATCATGTCAAACAAAATTACCATGACAAGATGAATCCCGTCTGCACACTTTTCATCCTAGAAATATGCAGGTTGGATTATCGTACAGGTTTAAGGCGTGGCGAGAAGTGTGATTCTGATCTCTAGATACATGTTGATGGATGGCAGTGCCAATGCTTGCCGTGTCTGGTATGGATGGATGGATGGCAGTGCCAATGCTTGCCGTGTCTGGTATGGATGGATGGATGGATGGATGGATCAAGATTGTATCTTGGTACCAGTTCCTGTGTGTACAAACGGGCAGTGGAGTCATACCAACAAATGATCTATGGACGGGTGTACATGATTTGCCCGCCACACATACCATGAAAGACCCATTGTTGGATTTGCGCATGGTTGCCATGTCATGCGCATAAAGTATGTATGTAGTATAGTATTTTCCAGATCGCACATGTGTTGATGTACCACTCTGGCGCATGACATTCATTACAAATTATACTGAGCAATGTTTTTGCTTTTGACGGTTGCCTACTTGCTTGCTTGCTTGCTTGCACGCCAACATGACAGTCCCCCGTCTAGTGACAATATTCCGTTCATACATAGGCATCAGGATCCATGCCATTCTCCCAACAACATTCTCATGGGATGCCTGGTGTCTGTAACAATCTCGTTGCCCTTTCTACTGGCAGGTTTGCTGCATGCATTGCTGGCTTTGGGTCTAGGATCCAATCCAATCTTTTGGGCATGATGTGGTAATCTGAAATCTTGAAAGCTGGATATTTTGCCTTGTTTGGGGCATATTCTGGCCCGATCACACAATGAAGAAAGATTTAAAAGGATTCTGAATATGAGTAATTCTATAATGACTCTTCCAAAAGGATTTGGTTCTGGTGGCGCTGGTGGTTCATCAAGTGCTGACATTGAACGGATGATTGGAAAACGCGTTGAGAACATGACTGGTGTGATTACCATTTCATACTGGGCGGCTTTGTTAGCCACTTTTGGAGGTACTGCAGCTGGATACTTTTATTATCCTTGGGCATATCCTACCGCAAGTGGACACTTTGCATTCATCGTGCTTGCAATCATTGAAGCAATAGGTTACATCTTCTGTGTTAAAGTCATGGAGGAGGGCTCTAATAAAAATAGCAATGGCATAGTTGGAGGTAGCATTGCTGCATCAGTAGCTCTGGTAATCTTTGTGTCAATGTTCGTTGGATGGTAACAACGCCAATTTTTTATGTTGACTCTTTTTCATTTTCTATTTTAGTAGCCCCTGTTGGAGTATGTGATCGCACTTTATGGGGTGTGTCCTACAGGCATATACTGCTACTGATACGATGTGGTTCCGGAAGATTCTGCAGGCATTTTGCGCGTTGTATTTTATACTCACATCCGGAAACAGCTTGTCAAAAGCGTCAAATTCTCCCGTGCCGGTGACATCGTGCGCAGGCTCCGCTGTCAACTCACCATGATGGCATCAATCAGTTTCGGTGCGCCGTTATGCCGCAATGGCCTCAAGTGACTGGCGTGTGAGCCTGCCACTTTCTACCTGTGACCGTGCGATCAGCTCTATGCTGTAGCAGATTATGCGCATGGGGATCTCGCGTCGCTGGTTGTCTGGCCTGCGGCACCTGACATAGCTGCCGTACATCTTCTTGATGGCCCCAAACACCGCCTCTATGACACTGCGCTGATGGTATCTAGCATTGAATGCAGGCAGGTCGTCGTGGTACATATCCACCATCTTGCGCCATGCTTGGCTGCCGTTGGTATTGTGCACAGTGTTGAACTTGGGCTTGATCAACGGCGTCATACCCATCCCAACCAGCCTGTTGCATGCGTCCCGCGACAGGTACGCCGCGTCTAGGCAAAAGTCCCTCCCCTTCATGCTGCACGGGCCGTGTAGCAGGTCATCCAGCATGTCATATAGTCCCTTTATGTCGGCCATGCGGCTTGCAGTCACCAGATACGTCAGTACGACCTTGGTTCCCACGTCGATGATGGCGTGCATTTTTGATCCAGCCGTGCCTGTTTCTGATCCTGTCGGTCCTAAAATCCACCCACTTTTCAAACCTGCTCACAGAGTAACCCGTACTGTCGCCGGCAATAGAACCCGAACCCTGCAGCCCCTCGATGACGCGTGCATGCACCTCCCTGAGGTAGGACTCTGGGATCAGTGAATACGAGTTGCATATCGTGCTCTTTGAGGGTATGTTGCCTGTCAATCCCATCTTGCGCGCCGCCTCCCGGTCTGCGTGTAGGTATCCCGCCATCTTGCGGTACGTCCTGCGCTCGGCCTCCAGCATAATGCATACTATGGCCATGGTTCTGGGTAGGTATCCATTCTTGCCGCCCACCCCCGGATTTAGGGTGTATGGTTCGTCCATCCCGTTGACGATCCTGACCACTGTGGCCAGAATCAGGCTAGGTAGGTATCTCTGGACCAGGTCAAATGATCGTTGGTCTCTTTTTTGGTCTCTGTCATTGACGTATATTGGATATTTCATCTAATGATGCGCATACCCAAAAAAATCAACGTTGTGTGTCAAATTATGTAGACAATCTTGTGTGACACAGCGGGCGAATTTGGCATATGGGGGTATACCTGTAGGACACACCCCCAGTACGGCGCCTGCATAAGGGCGTCAAAAGATGCGCTGTATGAGCTAGTGTGTGAGATATTACACCTGACAGCATCTAACACCATGTGGGAGGGTGGTGGTGGTGCATCACGCCACATACAAAGGGATTCAGACAAGAGGATGAGTTTGATCATAAAAATACAGAGGCGGTTGCAGATCTAGTGGGCGCGTACGGGGCAAGCCAGACTCCGATACATAATGTGCATAAACCAGTTAACAAAATAAGAGAAAAAGGAGAGGTAAAAATGAATGCTTAACCTCTGCCCATAGCAGCATATCTGCCAGATCTTCCCCTGATGAAGAAGGCTCCTGCAATACCGCCAAAGACCGCTGCTGCTATGACAGATGCTCCCACAACACCACTTGCATCAAGATATGGGGTTCCCGAACCAGATGAAGGGTTTGCTTTAGCATACTCTACGCGCATTTGTTGAATCTTTAGTGCTTCCTCTAGTGTATGAGAACCAGTCTCACCATCTGCGCCCACATTGCCCATATACTGGGCAAATGCAACAGAAGCCGCACCTACAGAACCGAAGAAGAATACTGATAGAACGGTTACTGTCAAAAGTATTTTTGTCGTATTCATGCTGTTTACAGTTGGCTTTGACAGGCATTGTTATTTAAAACTTTATTTTGTGTGTAGGCACGAGATGCGTACAATCCCCCGCATTCATCTAGGCATACATTGCATCTTGATGCAGCATCAGAATTGATACTCATCAAGGTGTGGCAGAATACACACACGTAGTACCGGGTGCACCATTGGATTAAGTAACATTTAATTTCGTATTATAAATAGACAAGTCATGGGACGTATGCACACGCACAGACATGGAAAGTCGCACTCGATCAGGCCGGCCATACTGCGTCCACCCGTATGGGTGACGTACAGTCAAAAAGAGATTGAGCAGCTCGTGGTAAAGTATGCCAAAGAAGGGATGACCCCCAGCCAGATAGGAATCAAGCTCAGGGATCAGCACTCCATCCCACTGGTCAGGCCCATTGTCAAAAAGACCATCTCTGAGATTCTAAAAGACAGCGGCCTCGGCGCAGAGATGCCAGAAGACCTTGAAAATATTGTCAAAAAGGCCGTAGGCCTTCAAAAGCATCTAAAGGCTAACAGGGGCGACAGGCGAAATGTCAGATCACTTGAGCTGATTGAGGCAAAGGTGCACAGGCTGTCAGTATACTATAAAAGGATAGGCAGAATCCCCAAGACTTGGAAATATAAATCTGTGGTAGCACAGTTAGAGTAGAAGCATTGTCTGAGTCTGTAGAGGTAAAACAACAATCATCAAGGTCCCTTGACGAGTCACTCTCGTTGTTTAGTGACCGTGTACACGACTGCATAAAGGCAAACAAGGACATACTAGTTGCTACCCATATCGATTGTGATGGAATAATGTCTGGCAGTATGATTACCAAGGCCCTAATCAGAGCTGGCGCAAGATGCACGGTAGCAACGTTAAAAGAATTTGATGCAGATACGGCAGAGTCATTCAGGAAGGACAGGCGCAACTTGCACATAGTGACCGATCTGGGCGGGGGGTTTGCAGATAGTCTTGATGGTACGCTTGGCAAGGACAGATGGATGATACTGGACCACCACCAGATCCCCGACTCTGAGATGGACAACCCCAATGTAATCAACTCGTGGAGGTTTGGGATTGACGGCGGTGCGGACATGTGCGCCGGCAGCATGGCATACGTAGCAGCCATATCTATAGATGATGTAAATGCAGACATGTCCTCCATGGCAGTGGTGGCGGCGCTCGGCGACAGGCAGGATCACGCGGAGAGAAAGTCACTGACCGGCAAGAACTTTGAGATTGCAGACTCTGCAAGACATAATGGGCTGCTCAGCATAGATATGGACCTGCTCCTGTCAGGCAGGGAGTCCAAGCCACTGCCCGACGCGCTTGCAAGCACATCGCAGCTGTTCATAGAGGGACTGACTTGGAACAGACAGGGATGTCTGTCCCTGCTAGACTCTGCTGGCATCAAGCTCAAGGATGGCGGCAGATGGAGGGTTCCTGCGGAGCTTGACGAGGGTGAAAAGAAGCAGGTGATCGATGCCGTGGCAGGGTTTGTCTCGGGGGATAGTGCAGAGGTTATCAGGGATGATCTTATCGGGTACACATACACCCTTCCCAAGGAGGACAAACAGGGATGTCTGCGCGATGGAAGAGAGTTTTCTGCAATGCTCAACTCGTGCGGCAGAATAGGTCGCTCCGGCGTTGGGATCGCAGTATGCATGGGCAACAGGGGCCACATACTCGGGCAGGCAGAGAGGATACTGGAAAACTACAGGGAGAGGGTCAAGGGGTACATGAACATCCTCTCTAGCCAGAGATGGCGCACATCAGAGAGTGATACCTGCGTGACTGTCAATGGCGAGGATGTGGTACCTGAGACGATGACAGGCACCATCTCGTCGCTCATGGCAGGCTCGCCTAGTAATTTGGGAAAGGTTGTGATATTTAGAACACGCGGGGGGGAGAATAATACGATAAAGTTTTCGCTACGCAAGTCATCAGGATGCAAAAACAGTGTCAATCTCAGCGAGTTGGTGAGGAGTGGAGCACAAGAGTTTGGGGGGATTGGTGGTGGCCATGACGCGGCAGCAGGTGCAAAGATAACTAAAGACAAATTGGACGGATTTCTCAACTACTTGGAGGCAAATGTCACAGCTAGCATGCAAGGTCAGGATAGTCATAAGTGAGGTATCACGCCCCCATGCCAAAGCCGTCAGCAGAGCACTAGAGCCTGACAACACCGACTTTCCACAGGGCCTGAGTTTGGAGATAGAAGAGCAAACAGATGACATGCTGGTCATCATATGCAACAGCGATGGTACCGGCAGGATGGGGCACCTGATAGGCACAGTCGATGAGGTACTCGGGCACGTACAGGCGTCACTGGGGGCGATTAGGAAGTAATGTTGGATCCGGATCTTATCAGAAACAAGGCACACACACTAAGAGAGATGTTGGAGAAAAGGCACTCTGACTTTGATCTGACAGAGCTTGTACTGCACGACACCAAGAGACGTGATCTGATGAGCAAAATAGACGAATTACGTCATGTAAGAAACCAGATAGCCAAACGCATAGCACAACAAAAGAGAAGTGATGCAGGCGACAACATACAGCCAATTATAGAACATATGAAGAACGCGTCATCACAGCTGGCAGAACTTGAATCAGAGCAGTGTATTGTAGAAGAAAAGTACCACAATCTGGCATTGACAATCCCAAACATCATTCACGAATCCGTCCCAGTGGGTCCGGACGAGGGATCCAACATTGAGATAAGAAGGTGGGGGGACATACCAGATCCAAACACGGATAGAAAGAGCCACATAGACATGGCCCAGATGCTTGACCTGCTGGATCTAAAGAGGGCCGCAAAGGTGGCAGGTGCCAGATTCTACTATCTCAGAAATGATCTGGTCAGACTCAACCAGGCGCTCATAAATTTTGCGCTAGACTTTCTTAGTGATAATGGTCATGTCAATGAGATGTCAAATAGTGATGGCGACAATCAAGGTGGTGTTGACAACCACACCAACAATCATAATAACGGATACACACTTGTCCAGCCACCATACATGATAAACAAGGAATCAATGCAGGGCGCCGTAATAGCAGACGACTTTGAGCAGGTCATCTACAAGATCCAGGATGAGGATCTATACATGATTGGCACGTCCGAGCATGCAATGGCTGCAATGCATGCACAAGAGATCATTGATGGTTGCAGCCTCCCCATCAGGTATGCAGGAGTCAGCCCTTGTTTTCGAAAAGAGGCAGGTGCCCACGGAAGGGACCAAAAGGGCATATTCAGGGTGCACCAGTTTGAAAAGATAGAGCAGTTTGTCTTTTCAAGGCCAGAGGATTCATGGAACGAGCATGAGAGGATGCTAGAGATTGTAGAAGAGTTTTACCAAAAACTTGAAATTCCATACAGGGTCATGCTGCTGTCCACGGGAGACATGGGAAAGACGTCTGCCAAGACATATGACATTGAGGCGTGGATAGCAGGACAAAAGGCATACAGGGAGGTGGTATCCTGCTCCAACTGCCTAGACTACCAGGCAAGGAGGCTGAAGATCAGGTTCAGGGACAGGACCAACGATGATACACAATACGTGCACACACTCAACAGCACACTGGTTGCCACCACCAGGGTCATGGTAGCCATAATGGAAAACTTTCAGACAAAGGACGGACACATCACCATACCGCTGGTCTTGCGCGGATACATGGGTGGGCAGAAGGAGATCTAGGCCAAACAATAATGATGGTTGTAGGTAATGACGTTTGGATGCAGTAGATCAAACCATACTTGCAACCAACCCCACAACATCTAACCAGCAAGACCAGGCGGAAATCATACGCGCATATCTGTTGTATCAGTCACGCATGATACCATCCAAACAAGGGCAATCTGGCCTGTTTAGGTTAGATGATGATAAAATCAGCCAAACGATGCCACCTTTGCAAACGCAGCATCCATCCTCTTATGAAGGACCTTGCTCCATTCTTCAAATCCATCTGGCTCCTTGGGATAGTTGTGATAGTGCTCCACAAGCCACTGGTTCTCCTTGGATGTAAACCGCAGGCCGTCTGCCACAGTCTTGTTCATTGCACCCCTTATTATCATCCCAATCTTGCCCAAACCGGAAAAGTCAGGGTGTTCGCCCTTGCTTATGGATTCTACGTCCAGATTTCCCAGAAAGTGCTTCATGCCATAGCTTATCTGCTCGTTTGTCATTTGCTGTACCAGTCTCCTAAACAGCTCAAGGCCGGCAGTCTTGTACCCATACTCTTCAATAAAGTCCAGATTGTACTGCCAAAGGCCTGCCTCCGAGAGATCGCCTGCCTGTATTGCCTGCACTATGTTGTTGCCCAGTATGGTTCCGGCAATCAGCGCAGGGCCTATCCCGCCCGCGTCTATGGGTTTTGGCATCCATGCAGAGTCTCCCACCATCACGTATCCGCCGGACACCATGCAGTCATTCTGCCTGCGCACAGACACTTGAAATATGCCAGAGTTGTTGTGGATGTCTTCGGGATCCTCTGACAGCCTAGGATTGCTGATTGCAGTATTCCTGTGCAAGTACTCTTTCATCAGCGACTCTACATTGTCTTTTTTGTTTCCCATTCTCTTGTTTCGCCTTTCTAGAAGTGATTTTTCCACACCCAGCCCGATATTGACCTTGTTGTCACCCTTTGGAAATACCCAGCCGTACCCGCCTGGCGCAATGTCCTGGTCTAGGTGTATTATGCAATAGTTTGGATCAAACTCTGAGAGATTATTCTCCGCATGATCAAAATACATTATGTACCTGCCGGTGGACTCTAGATCCCGCCGGTCTATCCTCTTTTCTACATATGTAGAGTTGCGCAGCCCGTTGCGCAGCATGGACGTGACTCCTGTGGCATCAACCACCACACGAGACCTCATCTTGAACGGCTGCCGGGTCTTGTTATCAATGCCCTGCACCCCCACTACCACATTGTCTTCATTGTAGAGCAGTCCAGTAAGATTTACATCATACTCAAACTCCACTCCTGCCCTGTGGCACCTATCGTTTTGGATCTCGGGAAGTCTCTGGCGATTAAGCATGTATCCCTGCCCGTCAAATGGGATTGAGGTCTGCATGTCGGGCGAGAATGCCATAACGCCCTTCACATCATGCTCTATCTCAGGCCTTGACCATCCTGATCTTATCTTTTCTGCCATAAAGTCTACTGCCTCCTTGGAGCACGCATCACCGCACACCCAGCCTGCAAGTGACTTTCTGCCTGGCATGTATTGTGGATTCCTGTCCACCACCAAGACGCGCAATCCCTGGTTTGAGTAATGCGCCACGGACAGTGCTACCACCGTCCCTGCAAGGCCGCCGCCTGCAACTATCACATCATACTGATCGGCCACATCAGGAGGTCTTGTCATCCGTATTTAAAATGATTCCATCTCAAATATGGTTTGTGGGTCGGGTCGTCGCGGCATCCTCAAGGCCCTAGCTCGGACTGGAGCGGCTATTATCTCCTCATTCCCATCCCATCATGACACATTATACTATTTACCTCTTGAGGTGTAGTTCAGTGGTTCATCCGAGGGATCTCCATCTAAACACGGCCTGTCTGTAACCTTGCAGGCTTTCTCCAAAACCTCTGCAAACAACAGTGCCACATCCTTTCTGCTGTAGGCCTGTATGTGCATCATTATCCTGACCGAGCCTCCCAGTGCATGAGCATCATGACTATCGTCGTTATCATCATCCCTTCCACCCATCACTATCCTTCTATCCATCAACTCTTGCTTGCCAAGCCTCATGTAGAGTCTGGATCCATCTACTCTGTCATGTATTCCCCCCACAAGCTCGTCTGCCTGTCTCCTGGATAGCGCCCCCATTAACCTACGTGCAAAGTCTGTAGCATGCTTGCCTGTAATCTTTTTGTTTGCCACCATTATGGGGTTCTCAAAGCAACCAACGGTCTGGACCATATGAAAATCATTTGCTTGATTAGTTCCCAACAGATCATTGATGCGCAAGAGCAGTGCATCTTTGTCCTCTGTTGCATGAATGATGACGTCGGCGGTGACCTGCAGTCTCTTTCCTGCCGCCATTGCAGCCGGACACATGATGTTATGCCTCTAGCAGTATGGTCTCTTTCTCTGCGGTCCTTATCAGCTTGACCTTTTCTAGCCCCACATGCCTGACCTTGATGATCTTTTTAAAGGCGGCCATTATGTGTGAGCTGATGTCACCATAACATGTAGCTTGGACAAACTGGTCTACCGTCATAGAAGGGACGGACTTGTCTATCACATCCTTTGCAATCAGCCTAAGTGCACGCTTTCTTGATGTGTTTAGCTGTCTTATGGTAAGCGCAAGCACCTTGATCCTAAAGATGTATCCGTCCTTGGTCTTGACATCCATGATAAAGTTGATCTTTGAAGAGCCGCGTCTAACCAAGCTGCGGAGAAACTCCTTGGAATATTCATACCTCTTGAATATGGTGTGCGCCTTGTCCTTGTCTACATCAGATATCTGAAAGTATATCTTGTACTGGTGCTGCGAGGGTTCTCCCTTTAGGATATCATGGAGTGTAATCTCCAAGACCCTGCCAGAGGCGTGCTTGTCGTCGCTGATGGGGACATAGCCAATCCTGACATTGTTAAACGAGTCGGGTGCAATCACTTTGACCCAGCGCTTCTCCCTCCACTTGTCCTTAACTCTACCTTTTCTGCGTGCCAATCATTAACGACCTCTAAACCCAAAATATAAAGTATGCATGATCGATGTGTGTCTAATCTTTGCTTAGAAAACAGGTCAAACAGATAAACTTTGTTTCCTAATCAGTTAACCCACCGATGGCCTGACAATCCCGTCACGGTGCTATAACAGGGGGCGGTTCTGGTCGTATCTGCCACCTTGATACCATCACTGTCTTGAATGTAAGAACAGTAAACATAATTCTCTGCCATTTACCATCACTTCCAAATCCGCAATATGCATTGATAACCACCCATTGGTTGAACAGTATCACAGATGCCGCAAAGCACAGAAATCTTGCGGCATGGTTTGTACTGCGTGTCCTGAGTCTGATTCCCTCTATCTGCCTGTATGCAGTCTCTATCCCCCATCTTTTGTGGTAGGCCGCAACATCCATCTCATTGGAGTTGGCGGTAAATCCAATGTACCTTTCATGTGCCGGCGCATCTGGACTCTTGTCTTTACGTGTTGTACGTTTCTGTATTACCATGATGTATTTCACAGACGAGTCGGCGTTCTCAAGTATTACATCTGATGTAGCATCGCGTATCTTTTTGTCAAATTCGTCAAGGGCTACCACTACATTGTACGTATTTTTGCACGGTATGACAAATCCACTACCGTGACTGTTCATTGCCTCCAACACTGAAACTGAAAAGAACTCCCTGTCCATAAAAAAACACTTGACCATAATGCCATACCTGTTGCATATTTGGATGATTTTACGCACAAAATCAGCCGTGGAATGTCCCATCCCTACAGGAAATACGGCAAGAGTGAGTCTGCGCCCTTCATCAACACACTGGGCAGTAATGTATCCCTCAAACTTCCATGTACCGTTTTTGGATTTGGAGCGTAACAGTTCAGGTCTAGGGTTTTTATCATATCTTGGTATGAGGTGCTTGTCGATGGCCACATGAATTGATTTTTTCATGACGCCTGATTTTTGGAGTTTTGCAATCTGGCCTGAGATGGTATCCTCTATTGCTTGTCCTACCACATCCGGTTTTGTCCTTGCAAACGCCTTTCTTACCCACTCATCGGTGGGCAATATGCTGTTTGATGTGGTATACAAGCTTGCGGCATACCCGCCTACCGATGCCGTGCATGTAGAGGCAGGCATCATTATGTCTATCATATTCCGTATTGAGTGTCTGGCATTGGATCCGTGAGGCATGATGTCACATCTTTCCACAAATTCTGACAGGACAGATGCGATATTTTCATATGTGAGTGAGTCACTCAATATGTTGCACCTCTTGTGGTTTTTGGTCTGAACATTAAAAATCTGAGAGGTTGCACTAATTGATTTGTTTGCATTGAATTTTGTTGATTTTTAGCATAAAATTATGATCCCAATTCCATCGGTGGGTTAACTGCTAATTCTCCTCGCACACGCCGGCCGAGCTTCCGTCGGGCGGTGGCATGGTAATTATGCCGTCACGATATCCTGCTTCTTGCCTCCCATGCTATCGATTCGTCCCTCCACCTGTTGTACAATGCCACCTTGAGCCTTACCTCTTGTATGATGTTGTCCCACTTGAGGGCCATCAGGTGCTCACCAAACAGGCGCTTGAACGCTGAAAACACACTCTCCACGATCCACCTGTGGCCGTAACCTATCCGGACCTTCCAGTATGCCTGGTTCTCTCTTTTCTCTTCTCTGTCCATCAGGTCTAGGCGCGTCGCGTCGGGGCTTCCGCCCAGCTGGTCCCTTACGGACACGCCCCACGCGTCGCCTGATCCCTTGCCGCGTGCAGTCGCGTTGATTTTGTGCATGATGCCCGGGGTCACCCCGGCCGCGCACACGCGGCCATGTTCTGCCTCGAGCCGTACGCAGCGTCACCAAGAAGTAAATCAGGTGCGGCTCGGACGCCGGAAGCGCCGGAACAAATCGACGCGAGTGGCGGGACACCGGACGCGAGAAGGTTTTCGTATTCCGTGATGCTGCTGTTGTTGCCGCTGGCTTTGGGCCGCTCCGCACCCACAACCTGTCCGAGCAGCTGGCTGAACATGGACGAATCTCCCACGGAATCGTCGGTGACCTCCAAGGCCAGTATCTTCATGGTCTCCGTGTCGACCAGCACGTGCATCTTTACAAAGCCGCGCCTCACCTTCCACTTGGCCCTCATCCACTCGCCTCTGTTGTGCTGCTTGAGCCCACTGGCGTCAAGCGCTAGTATCCTCGACCTCTTCTTGTCTGATACAGTAACCACGCCGCCCGGATCCCGGTTGATGTCCGCGCCAAGCTTGCTGATCCGCTTGTGCAACTGGCTGAATACGGGAGTGTTGGATTCGCCCACCATCCTACCGACCATTCCCTGGAACTGCCTGTACCGGACCCCTAGCGCGACCCTGATGCCGGCGGCCATCATTACGAGTGTGTCTGAGTACATGTACGGGGCGCCCACCTTGCCCTCATTTGCGCGCCTCACCTCGTCCTCCCACTCCGGATCATGTTCTATGACTAGGTCTGCGCCGCGCCTGACGTACTTTTCGTTGTCAGTCTTGCCGGCCGCACCACTCCGGACCAGGCTCACAGGCAGCACCCTCCACTATCGTCTCCCCTCCGGGCGAGCTGCGCCACCACACTGCGGTACGCATCTGAGAAAAAACCGGATCATGATTATTAAATACCGGCATCGCGAACCCACATTGGCATCTGTATAGGTACACTAATGTTGTATTCATCATACCTATCTTTCGTCATATGCATTTCAAGACACGTATGAACATTTCTTGTCCGTTTGGTCAGATTTTATTGAGCAAATTAGAGCCTCCACCGCCGCGAGTCCATAGGGTCAGGTACCCACGGGCAGAATTAGGAAACAAAGTTGAACCAAGGTAGTACTTATGTATCTGGTGACTGCAAGCCGCACAGCCGACATAAAGAGACTATATGACATGCTGGATGACCTGCTACACGGCCCGTGCAGCATGAAGGGGAGGGACTTTTGCCTAGACTCAGCGTACCTGTCGCGGGACGCATGCAACAGGCTGGCTGGGATGGGTATGACACCTTTGATCAAGCCCAAGTCCAACACTGTACACAATGCCAACGGCAGCCAAGCATGGCGCAAGATGGTGGATATGTACCACGACGACCTGCCCGCATTCAATGCTAGGTACCACCAGCGCAGTGTCATAGAGGCGGTGTTTGGGGCCATCAAGAAGATGTACGGCAGCTATGTCAGGTGCCGCAGGCCCGACAACCAACGACGCGAGATCCCCATGCGCTTAATCTGCTACAACATAGAGCTGATCGCACGGTCACAGGTAAAAGTGGCAGGCTCACACGCCAGTCACTTGAGGCCATTACGGCATAACGGCGCACCGAAACTGATTGATATCATGGTGCGTTGACAGTGGAGCCCGCGCATGGTGTCTACGGCACGGGGGAATTTGACGCTTTTGGTGTGCTGTCCAGATGTGGGCATGAAATACGACGCGCAAAATGCCTGCAGAATCTTCTGGAACCACATCGTATCAGTAGCGGTATATGCCTGTAGGACACACCAGGTTATTGTGTGTGGTAGTTATTGTGTGTGGTAGTTATTGTGTGTGGTAGTTATTGTGTGTGGTAGTTATTGTGTGTGGTAGTTATTGTGTGTGGTAGTTATTGTGTGTGGTAGTTATTGTGTGTGGTAGTTATTGTGTGTGGTAGTTATTGTGTGTGGTAGTTATTGTGTGTGGTAGTTATTGTGTGTGGTAGTTATTGTGTGTGGTAGTTATTGTGTGTGGTAGTTATTGTGTGTGGTAGTTATTGTGTGTGGTAGTTATTGTGTGTGGTAGTTATTGTGTGTGGTAGTTATTGTGTGTGGTAGTTATTGTGTGTGGTAGTTATTGTGTGTGGTAGTTATTGTGTGTGGTAGTTATTGTGTGTGGTAGTTATTGTGTGTGGTAGTTATTGTGTGTGGTAGTTATTGTGTGTGGTAGTTATTGTGTGTGGTAGTTATTGTGTGTGGTAGTTATTGTGTGTGGTAGTTATTGTGTGTGGTAGTTATTGTGTGTGGTAGTTATTGTGTGTGGTAGTTATTGTGTGTGGTAGTTATTGTGTGTGGTAGTTATTGTGTGTGGTAGTTATTGTGTGTGGTAGTTATTGTGTGTGGTAGTTATTGTGTGTGGTAGTTATTGTGTGTGGTAGTTATTGTGTGTGGTAGTTATTGTGTGTGGTAGTTATTGTGTGTGGTAGTTATTGTGTGTGGTAGTTATTGTGTGTGGTAGTTATTGTGTGTGGTAGTTATTGTGTGTGGTAGTTATTGTGTGTGGTAGTTATTGTGTGTGGTGGCGGTTATTGTTGTAAAGCGGCGTTGGCAACGCGGGCCTGTTCTGCAGCACGTTCTGACTCTGGAATCGAATCAATGGCCTTTTGCATGATTGATTTGAGAATTACATCATCATCCTGTACAGCAACTGCAAGCTCGTATTGATAACCTACTGGGCCTGCACTGGCAAGACCATCAATGTTGTTTTCACTAGCAACCAGAGAAGCAACAGGCCAAGATTCAAGATATACATCTTCAGTACCACTAGATAATGCAGCTAGCGCATCTGCCGGAGTAGGGTATGAAGTATAATCCACGCCGGGCATGTTGGTGTCAAGCCAAGACTCTACTGCATAACCTCTCACAGTAGCAACATTCAAGGTTGATAAATCATCAACGGTTGTAGTAGCTTGGTTTTGGGTAGTAGTTATCATGTCTACTGGTATTGTGGTGTATGAATTGGTAAAGTCGATATTGTAAGTATCACGACGATCTTGTGTGTCTGCAATCATTGTTATGATGTCAACATTACCATCGCGAAGATCGGTAAGTGTGTCAGTCCAACTTGATTGTTCCACGGATGTGAAATCTATGCCGGTAAATGCTTGGTATTTCTCAACATAAAATGCAGAGAGACCAGCAATCATACCATTATTGTCAGCATACTCAAACGGCTCCCAATTTGAATCAAATCCCACATTAATGGATTCTTTGTTGTCAAGATATGCACGTTCTTGGGCGGTCAATGCACTACCGAGGCCAAACTCGACTGACTCTGAACCGCCGGTGGACAGGACGAGGTATTCAGCACCTGCGTTGGAGGTGGTGATTGTGTTAAATCCAAGCCTGTCAAAGTAGTATGGGTCATTGTTTATCTGTACCAAAACTTGGCCAGGCGTCAGGCCGGTGAATGTGATCTGGCCTTGGGCGTCAGTTGCAAGGTTTTGTGTAGCAGCAGAGAGGAATTCATATGTGAATACTACTGCACCCTGCACAGGAAGCTCGCCTTGATCTCGTTGGCCGTTACTGTTTGTATCATCAAATACTGTTGCTGTAATGGTTGCCCTGTCGCTGGATGTGACTTGGTTTAAAACAAAGTCTATGGTATGAGTAGCACCCCTGTCAAGAGTGGGGTGGAGGGTCCATAATGAAATTTGTTCAAGCCATGTTGTAGCTTGGGCAAAGTTGTATCCTGGAGGCAGGTATTGTAGTTGGACATAGACTGCATCAGGAAGTACGTTTTGTATGGTGTAAAAGCCGTTGGCGTCAGTTGATGCGGTGAGCTGTGTCAGGGTCAGATAGTCTATGGCAAAGACCACCAAGTTTGCAAAGCCGTTGTCAATGCCAGCGTCGTATGAGCTGTTGTTGTTTGTGTCTTCAAATACAGTGCCGCTTATGGTGGCATATGTTGCGTCGGTTATGGGGAAGAGTGGAAAGTCTGCAGTGGTGTCTGTGTTTACGGCAATGGTCTTGTAGGCGTATGAGACTGTGCCGGCTGATGGGACGTGGTTGGCTGGTACTGTTATCTGGACCAAGACGCTGCTGTCAGATACTGTATCAGTAAACTCGTACATGCCATTGGCATCAGTAGTTGTTGTGTATGAGATACCTGTGGTATAGTCAATCATGGTGACAGGTACTTGGGGTATGCCTAGTTCATTGTTGTCTTGTATCTGGTTTTCAGGGGCATTGTCTGCAAAGACTATACCTGATACCATCGCCGGGGTCAGGGTGCCTGTTGAGATTTGCATGTTCTGAATTGGTATAATGTTGTTGTTTGCTGTGTCTGCAACAGCAAAGATATCAACGGTTGCAGTGGCAGCAGCAGAGGACAGCGGAGTGCCGCCAAATGTTAATGTGAATACCTTTGCGGTGACAGCAGTAGTAGTAGGGTTGTTGTTTATCATGGTGACTTGTCTTGAAGTGGTGGTGCCATCCATCATGATTTGCAGGTCACTAAAGCTTGACGGGGATGTCGTGACAGTCTCGGAGAATACGAGTGTAATCTGATTCAAGTCTGTAATGGCAGCAGATGTTATCCTGGGGGGTTGTTTGTCAGTGACCGTAGCGCCTATTATTGGCACGATCAAAATGCTGTCTCTGTTAGAACCACCAATGTCTGACAATCCAGAGATGTCGATTGTGCCTGTGGCGTCAGTTGCAGTTGGTGCACCGCCAAAGGTGAGGATGTGTGTCGTTGGGGTGGGTGAATCCACGACGGTGATGAGCCGTGTGCTGGTCTCGCCTGTTATCATTAGATTATCAAAGTGTTGTGGTTGGGATGTGACAGGCTCTGAAAAGACTAGGGTTATCTGGTTTGAGCTAGTAATGTCAGCTGATATCATTATGGGAGGCTGCATGTCAGTTACCATGACATTGGCTACCGGGTTTATTGGGTTGGTTGCAGTATCTGTCAAACCAGCAGTGATATCAATGGTGGCAGTGGCGTCTGTGGTGGTTGGGGCACCATCAAATGTGAGTACAAGTGATGCAGTGTTTTGGCCTGTGACGTCTGTGATGGTGCGTATATCACTACTAGATGATATGGCAAGATTTGCAAAGTGTGACGGTATTGCCATTACGTTTTCAGAGAATGTGACTGTGAGCTGGTTTGGCATCGTGAGGGCAGCTGATGTTAGTGTGGGGAGTTGTTTGTCGGTGACAACAATGGTGGTGTTTAGTATGTTTGATGTCAAATCAGGTACCAAGGATATATTCATGGTTGCAGTGGCATCTGAGGTTGTGGGTGCACCGCCAAAAATGAGGGTGCGTGTCGTTGTAGTAGATGGATCCACGACAAAGATGGGCCGTGGAATAGTCTCGCCTGCTATCATTAGGTGTGTAAAGTTTGGCTGGCTTGCTGTTACTGCCTCTGTAAACTCTATGATGATCTGGTTGGGGCCGGTGATCGCAGCTGTTGCCATGGGAGCCTGCATGTCAGTTATCTGGACATTGGCTACCGGGTTTATTGGGTTGGTTGCAGTATCTGTCAAACGAGCAGTGATGTCAATGGTGGCAGTGGCATCTGAAGTGGTGGGGGTACCGCCAAAGGTGAGGATGTGTGTTGTTGGGGTGGGTGAATCCACGACGGTGATGAGCCGTGTGCTAGTCTCGCCTGTTATCATTAGATTATCAAAGTGTTGTGCTTGGGATGTGACTGGCTCTGAAAAGACTAGGGTTATCTGGTTGGGGGCGGTAATGCCTGCTGTCAGTAGTGTGGGGGGTTGCTTGTCTTGGACCTGGGATGCGCGTAGTGGAGTAATGGACGTCCCTGCAAGGTCTGTAAGGCCTTCTACATTAATGGTGGCAGTAGCGCCAGACATGGCAGGTTCACCGTCAAATGTCAGTGTCAGGGTATCGGTGCGGTCTCCTGCGATGTCTATAATGGTACGTTGTGATATAGTATCCCCATTATTCACCATCAGGTTATCAAAGTGTTGCGCCTCTGCAATGACAGGCTCTGAGAAGGTCATGGTGATCTGGTTTGAACCAGTAATGGCAGTAGACAGCAGCATTGGAGGTTGTGATGCGGCAACTGGTTGTGAGGTGATGGCTTCAAATGCATTGTTGTGCTTGTCATAAAATGGCATACTAACACCAATGTCAAGGGTGGCCGTAGTGTTTTCAACTGCTTGTTGGCCGGTAAAGGTTATCTTGAATTCTTCAGCGCGGAGTTTGATGGGTAGGCGGTTATCAGCAGTAGTAGCACTATCAGCAACGGTGCCATCAGTATTATCTACAACAATAACACCATCACACTCAGTATCAGCAGTAATGGCATTCATGGCATCGGTGCGTAAATCACTGCTTAATCCGGCAAGATCTTCCTCATCACCAATCGGGTCAACCATCATACATGTACCAATGTTCCTATGCCCGTTAGGGAGTGCCAAGTTTGTAAAAGAGTCTTTGGTGGCATTGACTGGTTCTGAAAATTTAATATTGATGGTATCAGTGGTAGTACCGTCACCAAACTGTGCATGTATTATCGTGGGGATTTGGCCTGCCATAACATGGTAACCATTTAGTGCATTAGCCAAGGTAACACCTGCTGCGTCTTTAATATCACCACTAATGTCAATGGTGGCAGTTGCTGTTGTTGTGGCTGGGGTGCCAGTAAAGTTGATGTAGAATGTAGTGAATGATGCGGTAACTGTGCATTTGTTGGCGCCTAGAAGATCTGTGGAGCATGATGCAATGTTTCTAGCACCGCCAGGTATCAAAACCAAGTTGGTAAAGTCTTCTGTCTGTGCATCAACTGACTCGCTGAATACGATCTTTATTGTATCCGGTTCAATGAGGGTAGCAGACTCTACCATTGGAATCTGTCCTGCAGCAATTTCATATCCTGTGACCGGTACCAGTGAATTTTCAGCCATGTCTGTGATGGTATCTGCCACATTAATGGTGGCAATCGCATCACTTGCAACGGGCGCACCGCTAAAGGTCAACGTTAGGGTATCACCTAAATCATTAGATGTGACACGGCTTATCGTGCGTGAATCGCCATTGATGAGCAGGTTTGTAAAGTCATCACCGTTACTTTCAAAGGTTACCATTTCAGAGAAGGTGATGGTTATCTCGTTTTCGTCTGTGATGGCACCAGAGAGGATCACGGGAGACTGGGCATCTTTGAGCTCAAAACCATCAGTGTTTGTCACATTATGACCTGAAGCAGTTGGATCAAATGGGTTGCCTACAGCGTCTTTGAGTTCGTCAGTTACAACCAATGTGCCGGTGGCATTTGTGTTGATCGATGAGCCGCTAAAGTGAAGCCGGATAATTTCAGCATTATTGTAAGGGATTGAGGTTATGTTACGCTCTTCAGAATCATTTTTTATGTTTGTAATCATTAGGTCATCAAACGCCTTTTCGGCAGTGTCTACTTTAACCTCCTCTGAGAATTTAAGATCTATGATGTTGGGCGAGATAATGTTTGCAGACATTAGCAGGGGTGCCAAGCCGTCAGCCACGGAATAGTCTGAGATGGGGGTAATATTCTGCTCGCCGCTCTTTATGGTATTTGTAATGTCTATGGTGGCAGTGGCGTCTGTCTTGACGGGTGGGCCGCCAAAGGTGATAGTCGCGTTGATATCAGAATCAGTTACCCTAATAATTTCACGCGCCGTCCTCTCACCTGTAATTGTCAGGTTGTCAAAGGCAGCATCTGTTACAGAGGAGGGTTCAGGTGCCTCTGAAAACATTACGATTATCTTGTTGCTGCCATCACCTGATGCAGTAATCGTTGCAGACTCTGCATAGATTTTCTGGCCGTCTTTGATTTTTAGAATGGCGGGGGTGTTAGGATCAGTAATATCAGAATCAAAGAAAAGATCGGAGTTTCTATTAGTATCATCATCATCAGCATCCCTGAACCCAAACCCAGTATCGCTTGTATCGGGCAGAGTAGAACCAATGGTGACAACAGCCTTTGCATTGGATAGGGCTGCATCGCCGTCAAACGTCAAGATTATGGTGGATGTGCCGCTGCCGCTCATGCCGATGATGTTTCTGGAGGTGGTAAGTTTAGTGTCATCTGCCACATTATCAGCATCGTCGTCAGTAACAGATGGGTAAATAGTATTAAAACTGCTGGAAGGCAAGTCATTTTCATGATTACCAGTACCATCAACAAATACTACAAGATTCGTAAAGTGGCTAGTCCTTGGTAGGACGGTCTCTGTAAACTCTATGGTGATCTCGTTGGGGCCGGTAATCATGGCAGATGTTATGTCGGGGCGCTGGCCTGCCTCAATATTATATGCAGGGGCTGCGCCGGTGGCAATCCTATCATTGTCATCGTGTTTGACATTTGTAGATCTAGGAGTAGCATCACTAGTATCATAATTTAGCTTTAGTGTATTGTTTGCATCATCAATTATGAGTTTGAGATCCTCTGCGCCATCATCAGTGTCAGTATCATTATCATTGATTAGTATGATCGTACCCATATCATCAGGATCTTGAGATTCAACTTCAAGTGTTATTGTCATGGTTGTGCGGTCACTAGACATTTTTTTAACATATTCATTAGTATGAGAATTCTCAGCTAATGTAAAATTGATAAAATAGTTTTCTCCTTCAAGACTATCAGATCTCGGATTCACCAAATTTTCGGTAGCGGTAATAGCTTTCACAGGCTCTGAAAACTTTATAACAACAGTATCAGAGTCTGTGATCTTTGCACTCTCGATTGTTGGATCTTGGCCGTCTGCAAGCGATACATTGCGTTGGGCATCAATGGTGGTGACAAGGTCGGTGCCACTAATGTTGTTGCGTGAAGATGCACTTAGCGCACCAATGTCGATTGTACCCTGGGCGTCAGTCTCTTTTATGTCCGTCTCGGAGTCTAGGGTAATGATGATCTGAGCACGATTGGTTGGCATATCAATAGCAATACCATCATGGGTCACATCAAGGATATCCATACTAGCAGAACCAAGTACAACACCATCAGTAGCTATACTCTGTGGAACGCCACCTATGCGGATATTACTAAAGTCATCAGAATCTACTTCATCCATAATCTCACTGTAAGTCAGGAGGATCTTTGGTTCAGAAGCCACATTCGGATCACCAAAACCGGTAATAATTTGAACAATCTCTGCACTCACAAATTCTGGTGCCTGGCCGTCGTCAATGTTTCTAAAACCATTCTCTATTTGTTTTGCAGTGTTGCCAGCAAGATCTCTCACCTTGTTATGATCAAATGCGATACTAAAACTATTAGTAGTAAGATCTGTAGGGATATCATCTGCTGGGGTAGGACCAGCATCACTAACGAATTGATACTTCATTTTTATTGTATCTGTATTGTTGCCTCTTGGTTTCTCAAGTTCTAAGTTGTATGTTCCATTGATAGTAAAGGTGAGACCTGGGGGGTCATCAGCATTATTAAAAGCCAGCCCCTCTACCACGACACGCTCTGAAAACTTTGCAGTGATGGTATCACCAGATGTAAATGCAAAGCTCAACAGGGACGGCTTGCGGTTGTCTGTTACACCATAATAATCAAATGCCTCTGCGCCAATCACGCCATGGACAGTACTATTTGACCCCAGCTTGTTGCCTTGATCATCGGTTATATCTTTTGATACTTTGAAAAATGATATAGTCGGTTGAATATTACTTGGCAAGTCGTCGGTGGTAGGTGTGATATCCTCAGGTATGGTGCCACTATATTTCATCGTAACAATGTTGCCATCTGCCTCCACAGTAGATGCAATAATGGTATAATCACGAATGTTATCAGAGGGACCTGCATTCAAAACGTAAAAACCGTTGGTTGGTGTCCTTACATCTTCTGAAAATTCTAGTTTTACTATATTGTCATCCTCAATACTCACCTTCTCTAAGATGGGAGCTTGGGCTGCTTTTATAATGATAGGATCATCTAAAGAAGTACAGTCTTCACCGGTGTCATTACATAAAATAGCAGTGGTCGTATTTTTGTAAATCTGTATGTCATCATCATCATCAGTGCCGTAGTTAAATTCCATTACACCATACACATAGGGCGACAAGTTTGTTGTGTTGGCAAGGTATGTTAGTGTAAGGGTCTTGCCGATAGCTGGATCATTGGTGTTATTGTCGCCTAGTACTTTTTGAACGCCTGCGGCAAAATTGACACCACCATCAGGAGCGCCACCATCAGCAAGAGTTGCGTTGTCGGTCAACATCAAACCACTAAACGAGCCTGGTGTTGCTTGCACTGTGCCATTAAACTTTAAGACGATCGTATTGGGTGCAGTAATCTCCGCAGATTCAAGACCGACGTCCGCAGCATATGCAGTACCTAATGAGAGAGTGATCATAGATACTGCCAATACTGCGGCTAGTATACCAACAGAGGATCTCATTAAAACCATGCCCCCTGAAGACTGTTTGTGTATTTAGCTTTGAACGACAGATCAGAAAAAACACCCTCTGTCTCTGGGTAGCAAAATTTGTGTGCCATTATTATACATGGCATTGACATACCAGATTCCACTCTCATGTTAAAATTACCTCTAAGCGTGAATATATAAACATAGTGTTGTTTTGTGCGTGAAAATTCTTTCAGACATGATAATAATAGCATGTAACGTGCATCCAACCCCCAGCCTTTGGGCTGCCCGCAGGCAAGAGTGGTGCGTTCGGGTACCAGCGATCACAATCAACTTGGCAAGCGTGGTCATGATGTGAAATTTGTGTGATTTTGTTGATCTACACATGCCTTTCATGCATCACGCTTGGCACAAGTCATGTTGTTGCTGTTGCCACAACCATCATGTTGTTGTTGCTGTTGCCACAACCATCATGGCCGCAGTGCACACGGCCAGCCCCCCCAAAAATACAGCCAGCCTGAATATGGCCATGCCAGCCTGCCGCTCAGAGAGAGGTCCATGAATTGCAAGGATCAGCCGCAGCAGCGTAACCGGTGCCGTACCATAACAAGTGGCCTTTAACCTGAGATCATCTGCAGAGTTGTGCTCAACCGGCGGCGCCTTTAGCTGTCTGTGCTCTACGATCCTCTTTATGCTAGACAGGAACAAAAAGGAATTTAGTATTGCAGGAAGCAAGATAATTGCTGCCAGCACCTCAACGCCTCCGGTTATTGCTATTGCCCCATACATTGCGCCTAGTGCCAATGCTCCGGAATCGCCGGGAAAGATCCTGCTAGGCAATCTATGATACTTGTAAAATGCCAGCGATACCACGCCAAGCGGCAAGCTTGCCAAGGCCATGGGATAGTTTTGCAGTATGATCAAACATGCGGTAAGTGAAAAGCCTGCAATCACCATAAAGCCGCTTGCAACACCGTTGAGGATGTCTATAGAGTTGATTGTGTTGCCGGTTACAACTATCATAAACAGCACAACGCCGGCATACAGCACGGGAATGTGCACAGGCCCAAAAAATGGAAATACGAGATCTGTGTCATACGCGCCAATAAACAGTATGGGAAGCGCGGCTATTGCCAGTGCCACGGGCTTGAACCAGCCGCCCATTACCTTTTTGTCATCAATGTACCCCACTGCAAATGCAGTAGAGGTGGTGGCAACTATGGCAAGTATTGCGTCAAGCTGTAAAAATACATATAAAATCATTTCAGAGGCCACAATTCCTGCAACTATGACGGGCCCACCCGGCCTTGGCACCATCACTATCCCTTTTTTGTTGACATCCCTGACTGCGATATTGCTTGCCGCCAAAAACCGGATGAGGGGGGGAGTTAATACAGTCACTACAACAAACGCCACGATGGCAGATATCACAGCATACAGTACCATCATCATCATCATCATTGCAGGCACCACATCACAACCACCTCATAACCACAGCCACCGTACCATCATCATCATCATCATTGCAGGCACCACATCACAACCACCTCATAACCACAGCCACCGTACCATCATATCACCCATTACAACTCTCATGCACTATCAACGGCATTGTCATCATCCCCATACACCTATCCCCTGTCACCATACAGAAAACCAAACCACTACATCTTTTTAATCTCTGATTTTATACTGCGCGCAACAGCAGGACCAATCTTATCCACCTTTGCAAGCCTGATTGCAGACACCCCTACCAGATCATCAATACTCTTAATCCCACTCTCATACAGCGCTCTAGCCCTGACCCTTCCAATCCCCTTGACCTGGACCAGCTTTGCCAACTCCTCTCTTATCCCATACGCCAGCCTGATCCTAAGCACTGCAAGCTCCTCAAGAACATGTTCCCCCACGTCCGCAAACCTAGACACTTCCCGAAGACAGTACGTCAGCCAATCAGCAGCATCTGCAAGCCTGTGCATGTCCCCAGACTCCATACCCAGTGTATCAGAGAGCTCCAACTCTGATCTTTCATTGACCCACATATCCAGCGCCAGAAGGCTCCGCGAACAATCCTGTACTGATATGGGCATAATCGCCTCTGATAGCCTCTTGTCAATCCACCAATATGCCATCTCATAATCATCATAACGCAATCCAAACTTTGGAAAAAACTCTTCGCAACTTGATATCAGATGCAGAAAGCCAAATGTGTGCCTGCCTGACCCAGCACCCATCCCCAGGGCCGACTCCCTCACAGCATCACGAAAGTATGTAACAGTAAGCGGATCCACATACAACGCCGAAGCTTTTTTGCCAAACTCGGTAGCCGCATACCTGCCTCCCTTTTTGACTATTAAATCCTGACTTTCAAGAAAGTGTAATGATGACACCACCCCAGATCTTATAGTCTTCTTGCCAAGCTGCTGACCGCCAAGCGTCTGCAAAAAAAACTCCAGCACTTCACTCCCGAGGATCCCAGGATTCGTAACCACTATGCTAAGCACGTGTGTGCGTAGTGATCTCTGCCCGCCAATCTTTGATCTGACCGGCTCTGGCTTGCTGCGCACATAATGTTTCATAACATCAGATATCCTGCATGTCCCCGTCACGGTAATGGCCTCGCCCATCGTGTCATACTGCGGCCTTCCCGCTCTTCCGCACAGCTGCTTGTACTCCAGCACACTTATCGGCCTGCTGCCGCCTGCCTTTGCATCATACCTGTTTAAACTTGATATCACCACCCTCCTTGCAGGAAGGTTGACGCCTGCCGCAAGCGTGGGTGTGGAAGAAAGCAGCTTGATATATCCACGCCTAAATCCATCCTCCACCACCTGCCTACTTGCCTGACCAAGCCCCGCGTGGTGGAATGCCACGCCTTTGTTGACCAGCGCTGCAAGCTCCACCACCAGCCCCGTGCGCGCATTGCCTGACAGAATCTTTTTGGATGCGGCCGCAAGCCATCTTGCCTCTGTCTTTTTGAGCAGCTTGCACACGACAGGTGCGGCCTTTGCCGCAAATGACTTTGAACGGCCACGTGTAGATGCAAATACCAGCGACTGTCCCCCGTCTGACACCAGCGACTGCAGCCCGAGGTCCACTGCAAGTCCCGCCTTGCTGCGCTCCACCTTGAACTTGCTGCCATCGCCCATCGTAACCCTGCTCTGCCTGCACACGCCCTCTGCAAGCGGCACGGGCCTCCAGTCACTATCCACTAGGGCACAGCCCAACCAGTCGGCAATCTGCTTCGCATTGGTTACAGTAGCACTAAGCCCCACCACCTGCGGCGGCACCTGCATCATCTTCATCCTGGTAAGAATCATCTCAAGTGTGGGCCCCCTGCCCTCATCGCCAATCAAGTGCACTTCATCTATTATGATCAGCCCCACATCATCTATCCAGTCGGCCCCGCGGCGTATCGCAAGATCCATCCTTTCATTGGTCATCACAAGCACGTCATACCTCTCACCCAGCCTCCTGTCTGTCCTGCCCGCAAAATCCCCCGTGGATATGCCCACCCTGATCCGCTTTGCATCGCCTTCCAGCCTCTCCAACTTTTTAAACTCTTGATACTTTTCTGATGCTAGGGCCCTCAACGGGCTGAGATATATGATCAACTTTTTGTCACCTCTGCGCAGCAGATGCCTAATCATCGCAAGCATCCCAATCAGCGTCTTGCCGCTTGCAGTGGGGGCGGACACAAGCAGGCTCTTGTCCTCCAGCAGCCCCGCCTCCACGCTGTCGGCTTGTGGGGGGTACAGCTCATCATACCCTTGCGCTGACAAAAACTTGACTGCCGTATCCGGCAGCCCCAAGTTTGCCACATTCACCACCATCACACTCTGTTGTAATGGTCAGGCGTCGACTCATAAATGGTTCCATCACGCTTCATCCTTCCAATGTACATCTTTGCATCGTCGCCACCAAACTTTTCAGTCTTTACAAGCTCCTCAACCAGCACCTTTTCTGACACCGCATTCTTGTTGTCTCCCTCTAGTCCACGCAGCACATCCATAAACAGCTGCATCCGCGACACCTCACTTCTGGGCTTGCCCTGCAGCGTTCCCAGATCCACCTTTCCTGTGTTGACGTCAACGCCCGCATCCTGCAGCATGCTCTGGATTAGAAATATGGCGCGCTCCGCATCCTCCTCTTCAACCCTGTCCTTCATGAGCAGCCTAGCCCTGGCCTTGGACAAACGTATTATCCCCTCCAGCTGCCTTGGCGTCACGGTTATCATCTCCTCAGACTCTACTGTCCTCATCTGCAGGTAATAGTCCAGTATCTTCTCTTCTGCTTCGCGGGTCAGCTCCGGTGAACCTCGCTTGGCATACGCCAGATACTTTGTCAGCATGTCCGCATCAATCACGGAACGGTGCGACGACTCTTGGGGCGCATGCATCTCTATAATGTGCCTTGCAATCTTTTCGTCGCGCTCTCTAGTGGGAATGTCCCTGACCACAAATATCAGATCAAATCTGGTAAGTAGTGGAATGGGCAGGTTGACATTCTCTGTAATGTTTTTGAATGGATCATACTTGCCATACATGGGGTTTGCCGCAGCCAGTATGGACGTCCTTGCATTGAGCGTGGCCACAATTCCCCCCTTTGCGATGCTGGCCGACTGTTGCTCCATCACCTCGTGCAGCGCGCTGCGATCCTCGGGCTTCATCTTGTCAAACTCGTCTATACTCACAAGGCCCTGGTCGCCTAGCACCACTGCGCCCGCCTCCAGCATCATAATGCCCGTCTTGTCCTTGACTACTGCTGCCGTAAGACCTGCTGCAGTGGAGCCCCTACCCGACGTATACAACCCGCGCGGCGCTATTCTTGAGCAGAACTTTAGCATCTCGCTCTTTGCAGTTCCTGGGTCGCCGACCAAAAATATGTTTATGTCTCCCCTGATCTTGCTTCCGTCTGTAAGCGTCCTCTGGTTGGATCCCACTATCAGCAGCAGTATGGCCTCCTTTATCAGCGACTGACCTTGTATGTGCGGCGCAAACGAGTCTATAAGCCTGTTGTATATGTCGGTGCTTCTGCCCAGCGACTTTATGGCTCTCTCCTCGTCCGGCGATATCTCTTCGCGCTCTATCTTGCGCGACGTCTTTGCACCCCTCCCGCCCAGAAATTCAATGTTGTTGCCTTCTATCCTGAGCCTGTACAAACCGCTGTGCCCCTTTATGACACCTGATATGGACTCTTGCTCTATCCTGACTATCCCCGTAAGGACTATCCTGTCGCCGGGCCTTGCACTGTCTACCAAGTCCTGCCTGATGGTCACGTCAATATAGTGGGGCAGCTGGCCAGGCGGAAGGTCTTCTGGCAGCTCTTGGAGGCGCAGTATCTGAAAGTCTATAAACTTGCTTGCTTCGGGCCTCAACTCAAAGTCGCGATTCTTGCAGTCCTTGTTGTCGCATACGACAGGCGTCTTTACATTCATGTCACGCAGCTTTACCACCTTTGTGGAGTGGCCGTCTGGACATGCAAACACCAGCTCCTTTGCAAGCGGTTTTACCTCCGAGGCCCTGACCACCATGCCAGACACGCTTGTTATCCTGCCTATGGTCTCTGCATTAATCTGCCTCAGGCTGCGCTGCAGCGGATAGTTTACAAGCCTTATGCGCACCTCGTCCTTTATCCTCTCGGCATAGTCTGGAAACCTTATCTGCAGCGCCTCCTTGAGGGCTCTTGAGAACGCGTCTAGTATCCTGTCCGGATCCTCAGAGAACAGAACCTCCATCTCCGGCTCCATCACCAAGTCGTTATAATCCACAATAATGAATTTTGCATTCCTTGGCATCATCTTGTCAATGGCATCAACATACTTGTAAGAGCCGGACTTGTCCTTGAACCTTACAAGAAACTCTTTGGCCTTGTCAGAGAGCGCCGAAGGTGACATGCTGTCAATACTGCTTGCCTGCATGTAGTTGCTCATGGGAGAGTAACACCGTGCTGGTATAGTATGTATGTTTTGGTATTATGGTGCATGTGTGTCATGAATGGTAAAATTGTGCAGGGCAGACCATACTGGAACCAACATGCTGGCGTATCTTGACTGGGAGTTGGGATTATGACATGGCATTTGCCGTATGGCTGGAATCGTTCATGGTGTGTTGGTGCGCCTAGCTGCTGCCTACATAGTCTGGGTGCCGTCATGGTATGGAGGTGCACATGCAAGCCATATTGGTATGAGCTACGCAACATCGCAAGCCCGTCCATGCCACCGTGCACCATACATCTATCTCACTGCTAAAGGATTTATGGTGCCAAGACAAGATAATTACACAAAGTTGTGAAATCTAGTTACGTTGTGAGGGACTGCTTTTGTCCTTGCCGGCATTGCCGGGGGCTTCCGTTGTAGTATCAGTATCATCATCCTCAACATCACCATGCGCGCCCCATTGATCATCATGATGATTTTTGCCGCCATTGTGATGCATAGCCACACCCACAGCACCCATTGCGCGTATCTTTGCCTCAAATGCCGTACTGTTGTCATGTATGGTCCTGTAAAAGACAGCTTCCTCAACGGTCAGCCTGCCGTACAGATCCGAGTTTAACTTTATAGAGTCTGCCATTTTCACCAACTTGCCCCTCCTCATCCTAAACAGGCCCAGCATCATGCTCTCAACGCGGTCAAAGTCATCCCTGCCAAGCTTTGACATGGACTCTTTTAGTTTTATGTAAAAGTAGCGGTCCAGCGCGGATATCTGGTACTCGCCAACCATCTTTTCTTTTGCCAGCGCCTGTTTTAGTTCTGTTATCATGTCAGGCGAATCCAGTGTGGCCAGCCCCTCGTCTGCAAGTATCCTGCCGACCCACCGGGGAACATTGCTTACATCGCCCTTCTTGCCTTCAAGGCGAATGCCTGCCACATCAAGTGCAAAGTCCCTGCCCACTGTCACCTTTGCATCCTTTAGGGCGTATCCAGTGGAATGCACACGCTCTGTAGTATCAATGTCGGTCATCTGCACCCCACCATGCCATTAAACGGGGATTTATTGTTTGTCAGTACCACTCCAAAGAACAGTACAGATTAGGGTAAACGGTCCACCGCATGGGCATAATGCAAGCCGTCTCTTGTCACATATACAATCTTTCAATCACAGTTGTGCCCTGCGCCTAGGCATGCGCCACAGTCATAAATCAGGATTGGTGTACTGACATAGTACCCAGCATACATGGGTGATGAATGGGTCACATTTGTACAATATTCGAACAAGCTAGGACACAGCTCAATTCGGATTTATTAATGGGCACCAGACAGCACACACATGTCTACAGAGACTGCATCCGGCATGTGGGTGGAAAAGTACAGGCCCACAAAACTTTCAGACATGGTAAACCAATCAGAAGTGGTTAGCAGCCTAGAGGCGCTGATCAAAGATCCTACCGAGATGCCGCACCTGCTGTTCTCTGGAGCCGCCGGAGTAGGTAAGACCACCACCGCTCTGTGCATATCAAGACAGATTCTCGGAGAACATTCTGCAGGATGCATCCTTGAGCTCAATGCATCAGACGAGAGAGGAATAGGTATGGTCAGGGAAAAGGTGAAAAAATTCTCCAGATTCGCAGGAATGGCAGATGTGTCATTCAAGATCATCATACTAGATGAGGCAGACGAGATGACTTCAGAGGCGCAGACAGCCCTTAGAAGAATCATAGAGGACACGGCAAAGATCTGCAGGTTTGTCATGATTGCAAACAATGTCTCAAGAATCATAGACCCCATTCAGAGCAGGTGTGCCAGATTCAAGTTCACGCAGGTATCCGAAGACGATGTCATAAGCAGGCTTGAATACATTGCAGGCACGGAGAATGTAAAGTATGACAAGGACGGGCTTCGGGCAGTATACGAATATACGCGCGGTGATCTGAGGCGCGCAATAAACCTCATGCAGGCGGTGGCAAGCCTCGGCAGCATCACCAGAGAGACCGTAAAGTCATCTACGGGACTGGTCATGACAGACGAGATAGACCACATCCTAAGGACTACCCTGTCAGGCGGCGTACGTGATGCCAGGGAGAAGATGATAAGCCTGATCAAGGTATATGGAATGTCAGAATCTGACTTCCTAAAGTATGTAAATTCGGCAGTCTTCAAGCTACCAGATCATAGTCCTGAAATGCTCAAGATCATCGCAGAATACGACTACAGAATCCTGCGGGGGGCAAACCCGGAGATACAGCTGTCCGCAATGCTGGCAGAGCTTGCAGGTGTTGACAAGAACAGAATGTAACCTCACTACTATTCAGGTATCAAATGCCCTATCATTAATGATGCAACCAAGCAGCAATGTGTTTTGTATGAATGTGTATCCATATTTTAAAGTCAGCCAAATATATCGCATCACATACAGGAACGTCTGGATGCTGCCAGAATCCCTTCTTCTCCCCCTCTCTGCATTCATCATTTCCACCCACCACAAACAACACCCATTCATACCAAACACATACCATCGCATGATTATCCATTCAACCAATCATTTTATCAGCCACTCCGCATACTAAGACTGCCGCTGCACAATACATCTATTTCACAATACAACTATTTCACAATACAACTATTTCACAATACAACGCAGAGAGAGGGATTTGAACCCCCGTGTGCTTGCGCACACAGGCTCTCAAGGCCCGCGCCCTACCGAACTAGGCGACCTCTGCATGAATTGCTGCATCATGGTGTTTAAAATTTGTTGAGTCGTCCTAGCATAAATAATCGACCATACACATACAGTAACCAGTAGCAACACAAAGGTCCAGATCAACTGCCAGTGGTATAGTGAACTTCAAAGGAACTTGCACCTTACCGCATCCCTCATACACTGCCAGCACCCCCCATTTGAGAATTCCTCACCTTTTGTCCTAGCATTGTCCCAGACAAAGTGCTTATTGCCATCACCACCATAACTTGCCTTTCCAACTATCCAGATTTTCAATAAATATTCCATCCATTGGTATTTGCAAGTTTAAAATATCATTCAAAACTAGTCGCCGTTGAATTTTGAACTGCCACTCATTTATAATGCAACTAAGCACATGCCAGCAATGACACTCTTATACATCAGACTAGAGCGTCTTGGCCGCTTCTTCGTGCCTCTCAACGTTTGACTGGTCGACCTTGATTGCCTGGGGTGGACACACGGATACACAGGCCATGCACCATATGCAGTCATGCTCCCGTATTGGATCAGCCTTGTCAGTCATATCCTTTCGCTCATCCTTTACTGAACTTCCCGTCCCTTCAAAGGTCTGCCCCACAACGTCCTTTGCAGCAATATCCTTCTCTGTCCTGTACCACTGAAACACCTGCACTGGACATGCCTCTATGCATGCACCATCTGCCACACAAGAGTCCCAATCGACGGCCACCATCGTACCACTCACTCCCAATGGAACCTGCTCCTCGTTGCGCGCTGCATATGCCGCTGCTACGGCAGTGTCTGCCTGCGCCTCGGCATTTGAGCCATCCGTGTTGGTGGCCTTGCCGGGGCCCCACATGATGTGAAAGTTTCCATCAGCGTCTGATATTTTGCCAAGCGGTTTGAGGCCGTCAGGAAAGTTTTCTGCTATTGGCATGACGTAACTGATTCAAAGTTATTATTTAAAGATAGGTATAGCAACCAGCAAATCATTTTTGCAACCGACTGTCATCTTTGGAGTGCAATGACAGCAGGCGTAACCCAGGCATCCCTTGCATTGGAATCACACATCACGATTGCATACACAAGATGCAAAAAACGTACGTGGTCAGGTCGTGCCCAGAATGATGTGTAATACTATCAAAAGACTCTAGAACCGTGCCTGAATCAAAAAATCTTCCCAGATAACCTGACCACGTACCAAAAAACCAGGTGTTTGTGAAGTTCCTTTAGGCACCAGACGGCATGCTTACCCTTAGTGGTCTACACACATGCCAAGCGCTGTTTTTGGGTATTGTTCACAAGTCACCTTCTGTCCCGCCACACAGCCCGTCCCGCCACACGACATACAGATTTAGAATCAGCCGTGTGCCAAACGCCATACAAACAACCACCATGCACACATGCACACCACCTGCGCCGCCGTTGCTGCAATATCTAACTTAATTGTCAGTGCGGCACTACACATCCATCGAATCAAAACTGTATCATCACGCAATCACTGGCACCCTCACCAGCACCATATTGCACAGCATCAAATTGAGATGTCCTTGCCGGGGGCCAGCCTGTCTGCAGTGGGAAGATCAGGAATATCTATGGACGCAAGATATTGGAGTTGTTCTGCAACCAGTTTGGGATCACCATACGATATCAAAATCCGGTCATTATGCTGTATCTCATACATGCCAATATCACCATAATATTTCCCATTCACTACAAATACCGCAAAGTCTCCCGGACTCATAATGCAAAATCCCTCGCTTGCACCAGACATCCCCACAGGCCCTATACAGTTTTTGGTCACCTCCAGTCCCATTGAGGCAAACAGCATCGTCATGACTGCCTTGGTGGCATGCTTGTGGACAATGTGTGGGGTGTGGTTCTCAAAGTGGATGTACGAGCTTTGAAGTTGAAACTGTGGTGGTGTAAAATCGATCATCTCACCCTCTACAAATACTACCATTGCAGCATGGGTATGATCACTGCCTATCTGTCCCACACCATATCGGTGGGCCATCTTTTGTTCCGGCGTCATCAGCGCCGTACTGCTCATGATGGTAGAGTCTATCAAGAGTTGGTTTTCTGCATAATAGGCAAAAGAACCCATCAGTACAACCACAAGGGCCACACCCATTACAACAAAGGCCTTGTTTCCAAATTTTGATTCTTGTGGGATGGAATCATACCCATCATGCACTCCATCAGGGCCATAGTAAGAAGCATAATTCCCCCTGTCACTGCCGTCTCTGTCTTCCCTGGATCTTCCATACAAATCATAATCAAAGTAATCGCCATCAAGCAGATCATACTCAAAGTAATTTTTAGGGCCATCTTCATCAGGAGAGGTCCTTGTAGGGGGATCGCATGTAGTATTGTCATCGCCGTTATCATTGTGGTCATGCTCATCAGGGGGGGTCTTTGCAGGTGGATTACAGGGGTTGTTGTTGTTGTAGTTGTCATCATAGTCATGGTTGCAGTCATGGTTGCACACATCATTGTCATCCTCATCAGACTGGATCCTTGAAGGATCATCTTTGTTGTTGTTATCATCATCTACACCAGATGAGAACCACGAGATGTTGACTTGGATGTCATCGTTATTGGCATCATCGTGGTCATCATCATCAGACTGAGTCTTTTTAGCCAAACAATGCATATGGCAACTCGATGTATAAATTTCCTATTGGATTCACGCCGCCGCCACACAAACCAACGCACAACACTCACAGAAATGCCTAAATCACAACCGACCGTACCTCCAATCATCTTGAAGCTGCCACGTGGAATGAGGGACATCCAGCAACCAGACCTTGCAGGCATTGAACATGTCAGGCGCCAATTTAAGCGCCTGTCTGACCTGTATGGATTCATGTTTATGGATCCTTCACCGATCGAGCTCCTGTCAGTACTGAAAGCAAAATCAGGCCCTGCAATAATGGGCGAGGTATACCACTTTAAAGACAAGGGCGGCAGGGACGTGGCGCTTAGGTTTGACTTTACCGTAGGGCTAACAAGGTACGCCGCATCCCAAAAGACAATGAGGCTGCCCGCCAAGATCTCCAGCTTTGGAGGCGTCTTCCGGTATGACGAACCGCAAAAAGGCCGCTACCGTTACTTCCACCAGTGGGACCTGGAGATATACGGCAAGCCTTGCCAGGAATCCGAGGCCGAGATAATCGAGGTCACATCTAGGCTGTTTGACTCCCTACAACTGTCAAGCATCACCATCGACATCAACCATAGAAAATTGGTAGAATCCTACATTGACATGCTGTTTGGCTCAAGACAACCCCAGATGATGGGGGATCTGCTAAGGGCAGTAGACAAATCCTCAAAGAAGTCAAGAGAGGCCATCATCAAAGAGTTTGGTAATAAATATGACAAACAAAAACTCTCAAAGCTTCTCGACTTTGCTCATGTAAAGGGGACGATCCGGCAGGTAGAGAAAATATTCGACACGTCACAGATAGACTCGTGGAACGAGCTTGTCAGCTTATTTGAACTGCTTGAGAACCGTGGAGTATCAAACGCCAGGATCAACTTTGGAATTGTGAGAGGGCTTGACTATTACTCTGGAATGGTATTTGAGGTCTTTGATACAAGCTCCACACTCGGGGCACTCGCAGGCGGAGGAAGATACGACTCACTGACCAGTGCGTTTGGTAGAGACGACATGGGCGCCGCAGGAGTAGCAGGCGGTGTGGAGCGAATCATCATGGCAATGCGGGATCAAAACCTGGAACCTGAACGCCCCCGTGACAGCATACCCATACTGTACGTCAATGCAGACATGCAAAAGATAGCAATATCCATTGCATCACTGCTCAGGCTCAACGGCATCCCCGCCGACGTTGACCTAGCAGGAAGGAGTCTCAAAAAGCAGATGGAGGCACTCTCCACAGCCATCACCACATGTCATTCAAACATAGCAATCATAGTAGGTCCCCGTGAACTGCAAGAGGGCAACGTAATACTCCACGACATGCAAACAGGAACAGAAGGAACAATCGCACTTGAGAAGATCAGAGAGAATCCTAAGACAATACTCAGCCCATAAAGGCGCCGGTCAGCGCCATTATCTCCGGACCCGTAGTCATCGTGCCCACCACCACGCACCTGTTGTTGGCTAGCATCCCTGACGCCACATATGGTACGCCGTTGTTAACGGAGCTGCGCGCCACCTTGGCGCCCAGCAGGTCCTTGACGGTCGACATGTCCCACTCGTCTGCATCAGGATGCATCACGGCAGCAGAGTTGTTTGCAACCATTACCGAGCCGGTCTGACTGAATCCCGCTATCCTTGAGCGCACCACCTCTACATCAAGCACGTCAGATACTACTCTGCAGTCATCATCGGACATCATCGGTGACACAATGGCCCCCTTGTCGTTTGCACACACAACATTTCCAAGCGCCGTGAGCCGCGAATCAAGCACACCCACCTCCAGCCCGGTCGCTTCTCTGAGCAGATCATACTCGTTGCGGTATGCGGTCTTTGGTAGTATGATCCCCCTGTTGTTCATTACGGCCAATGTCCCTATCAATCTAGTATTGGCAACTGATGCGCCCAAGTATCTCACGCCCAAGTGATCGGCTAACCGCTGCGCCTTTGTATGCACAAACCCCATGGGAACCAAAACAACCTCATCGTTTGCCATCATGTATGCACCCAGGTCAGGCCGCCGGTACATGTCATACTTTACAATGTCCATACCATGTAAAATACAGCCCCAACGTTATGAACGTAAGGTTGTACAACATGCCCAACATCAAGGCATCTCTCTGGCATCATCTGATTTGTGTGCGGCTGGTTCAGGCCCTGCAACGATGTTGTATACCCCATATGGGTATGAGGCATATAGCACGCCCTGCATCCCACAAACCCCCCGTGATTCACAAGCCAAGGCTGGTTCAGTACCCCCTGATGTTTGCAGCCTTTGTCATACGCCACACAACCATGGCGCATTGGGTATGAAGGCATATGGAGCACGCCCTGCATCCCACAAACCCCCCGTGATTCACAAGCCAGGCTGGTTCAGTACCCCCTGATGTTTGCAGCCTTTGTCATACGCCACACAACCATGGCGCATCTTTGGTCAATATTATACTGCCTGCAAGCATCCCATGCACGCATCGCTGAAAAACATTCCAAGTGCTTAATCATGTGCACCACCCAACACAGGCATGTGAGAAAAACATGGTGTGTGATAAAACAAAACGGTTTTACCAAACATCACACAAAACAGGCCGTTGGAGTCTTAATCATGTGCACCACCCAACACAGGCATGTGAGAAAAACATGGTGTGTGATAAAACAAAACGGTTTTACCAAACATCACACAAAACAGGCCGTTGGAGTCTATCCAATCCCTCAATGACAAAATCATATGCTGCAAGAGATGTCCCAGGCTCGTCTCATACACCAGAGACATTGCTGTAAACAAGGTAAGGCGGTTCAAAGACCACACCTACCATGGAAAACCTGTACCAGGATTTGGGGATGTCAACGCCAAACTGCTCATAATAGGGCTGGCGCCTGCGGCGCACGGGGCAAACAGGACAGGAAGGATGTTTACCGGAGACTCGTCCGGTGACTGGCTGGCAAAAGTCATGTACAAGCATGGTTTTGCATCAATACCCACTAGCCAATCAAGTGATGACGGGCTATGCCTCACTGATGCATACGTCACCGCAGCAGTTAGGTGTGCACCACCCCAAAACAAGCCCGCACGTGAGGAAAGGGATGCATGCTTTGAATACCTGCAACATGAAAAGAACATACTAAAAAACGTCACAACCGTCCTGTGCCTGGGCGCCATTGCACACGCCACGGCCTGTAGGCTGTTTGGGGTAAAGCCCGAGAGGTTTGGCCACAACAAGGTTGCAAAGTATCAAGCCATAACCATCGTGACGTCATACCACCCCTCAAGGCAAAACACCCAGACAGGACGGCTGACATGGAGGCAGTGGTCGGCCGTGTTTGCAAGAGCAAGACGCCTCATCCAGTAACACTTTATGTAAATGACTCCAAAGAAGATGGTAATGGTGAGCCGACGTTCCATTGCAGTATTGTCCGCACTGGCCATGCTAGGCGTGATAGCAGCAGCCATATCGGCAGTACCTGCAACCTCGCCCACGGATGAGATCATGCCTGTAGATGATGCTACATCTGCAGATGTGATCATATCTACAGGCACCACACCAACAAGCACAACAGAGCTAAAGCAGTACCCAGAACTTGGGATAACCGTAGAGACGGTATCAGACGGCCTCTCCATCCCATGGAGTATAGGCTGGGCTTGTGATACAATGTTGGTAACAGAGCGCGACGGACGGCTCAGGGCCATTCAGGACGGCAGACTCGTGCTAGAACCGCTGCTGCAATTAGAGGCGACAAAAAGCAAGGGTGAGGGCGGGATGCTGGGCCTAGCAGTCGATCCCAATTTTGGGTCGGGTAGGGATACAAACAGGTACATCTACATATACCACACCTACGAGGACGCCGGCACGTCTGCCATCCTAAACAAAGTGGTGCGCTACCATCTTGCAGAAGACAAGACAACCCTCACCGAGGACATGATACTCGTAGACATGATTCCCGGAGCATCATACCATGACGGTGGCAGGATCAAATTCGGTCCAGACCAGATGCTCTACATCACTACGGGTGATGCGGGCAACCCATACCTGGCGCAGGACCCAAGCTCCCTTGCAGGAAAGATCCTCAGGATCAACCCAGACGGGACAATACCAAGTGACAACCCCATAAAAAATTCGCCCGTTTATTCCATGGGGCACAGAAACCCGCAGGGGATGGACTGGGACATGGCAGGCAACTTGTTTGTCACAGAGCACGGCCCATCCGGTTGGCGCGGAACCGCCCACGACGAGATCAACCTGGTAATACCCGGTGCAAACTATGGATGGCCTGATATAATCGGCGACGAGTCCATGGACGGCTTGCTCAGCCCCATACTGCATACGGGCAGCGACACATGGGCGCCATCAGGTGCAACATTCTACCATGCCGACATGATCTCGCAGTGGACTGGAAAATACTTTGTAGCCACCCTTAGGGGGACGCACCTGCACATGATTGACTTTGATCCACAGGAGGGCCAAGCCATATCCCACACAAAGATGTTCCAAGACGAGTTTGGAAGATTGCGCGACGTAGCCACCGGCCCAGATGGCCTGCTCTACATCCTTACAAGCAATATGGACGGAAGGGCTGGAAGCGGGGAAACGTTCTGGCCATCCCACCAGGATGGCGGCGACAAGATACTGCGCATATACCCCACTGGTGCCGACGCCGTATACACCACCAACCCCCATGTCCAGCCGGACGGATGCCCCACTGCACCAACGAATTCAGAAACGAGATAACATGATGTGGCATGACTGCCGTGCCAATAAAACGATCACCAACACAGCAACCACAAGATATCACAGCATGCCAAAACACACTATGCAAGCACATACGCCCCTCACTCATCCTACTTACTTGAATCAAGTCCCAGTGAGGCACCAAAATAATACCCCGCCATGATCGTTACAGCAGACCACACGCAAGAACCTGCAAACGTATACAGTACAAACTTTGGCGCCTTCATCTTGAGCAAACCAGCAGGAATGGACACCATCTCACGCATTACTGGAACCATCCTTCCCAAGAACACCAGCTTGTCGCCGTACTTTTCAAACCATGCCTCAACGCGCTCCAGCTTTTGCTCTGACACCCTAATGCGGTCCAGATAACGAATCATAAACGCCCGCCCAAGCTTTAGTGCAACCACATAAATCACAAATGACCCCAGCGTGGCACCCGCTGCACCCAATACCACCAGGGGGATCATGCCCACAGGATCAATTCCATTTTGGGATGCCAGAAAGCCCGCCACAGGAAGGACCGCAAGGGTCGGTATTGGTGGGACTACTGTCTCTATGAGTGATGCCAAAAAGACCCCCTCGTATATGTGCGCCCCCAAAAAATCCCCGATCCACACAATAAAAGAATCTAGAAACTCCATCAGATCGTGGTTGGGCGCCCTACTAAATTACCTTGCGTGAAACGATGCACAGGCAACCAAACATCCATCCCAAAAATCTTGTACCATTACACCCTACAAAGAATGTACTTGTCCAGATGCCACACAAACCATGCCCACCCCCAAGACTCTACACAATCAAATCACCTGCAAGGGATCATAATCTTGACAAAGTACAAAAAATAGTCGTGATGCCCCCAATCTATTAGACTAATAATCAGGCCTGTATTACACCTCTCATGAGTTACAGGTTTCTAGAACATGTAACCGATGCCATAATAGAGATCAATGCAGACAATCCAGCAGAGGCATTCAAGACAGCCGCCTATGCCATGATCAACCTGACGCTGGATCAAGACAGCGTCCAGGAACGTTTTGAAAAAAAGATAACGGCGCATGGAGAGAACTTGCACCATCTTCTCTTCAGCTGGGCAGAAGAGATCAATTTTGCATTAATCACAGAGGGGTTTGCCATAAGAAGAATCGAGCTTGACACTATCATCATCATCGCCAGCAGCAAAGGCTACAGGATTGATGCTGTTGTATATGGCGAGCCCATTGACCTTGATAAGCACAACTTTAAGGTTGAGATAAAGGCACCCACATTCCACGACATGCAGATCATGATAGGAAAAGAGGCAATGCATCAAAAAGACATCCATCACACATATGACCCCAGCCACAATGCAAAATCCACCCCTACATACAACGCCAATGGCAAGACATACATGAGGTTCATGCTGGATCTCTAATCCACAGAACCGCCACACTGCAAGCTAGCATCCCTTTTAAATGTCCAATAACAAGCAACCACGTGAGCCAAAAGATACCCGCCTTATGCGCCATAGCTTTATTGGCAGCACTAGCCACAGCCATGCTCATACCCGCTCATGCAGAGGTACTCACAGTAACATTTGACAAGGAATTATTTACAATCAATGACGAATTTACCATATCCGGAACCGTCTCAGACACCAGCAGAACCGACATAATAATGACCATCAAGGGGGCATCAACAAAGATACCAGTCATGAATGCCATATACAGGGATGATGGCACATACACATTCACGCCCAGGGATGCAAATGACATCTTTAAGCGCGAAGGCACCTACATAGTAACGGTATATACGGGCAGCCAGGCGCCCGAGAGCGGCATGATGCTCAAGGTGCAGCGGGACGGCAAGAAGATCATGCTGGTACCGGATTTTGTATTAAAGTTGGAAAAGATTGGAAACAAGCAGGTAAAAGAGACGGAAAAATTATCATTCATTGCAAGGATCACCGATCCTGAAATAACACAAACAAGATTCAGCTTGCAGGGACAGCCGGCGGGTGCCACAATTGATTCAAAAACAGGAGTATTCTCATGGACGCCCACCAGCTCACAGATAGGCGGCCATGCGTTTGATGTTATAGTAGATGCAGAGACGCTCCAAGACATAGAAAAGATAGTGGTAACCGTATCAGAAAAGCAAGACACTGTAATTGACACAGATATCACTCCGGCCACAACACCCAAACTCCCTTCGACACCAAAAGATCTGGGCATCGCATCATTTGTGGACCCGTCTGTAGATCCCCAATCATACGTGGACAGATACAACACTGAAGACGCATACAAGCAGTGGTTTGATTCAAACTATCCCCAGTACGACTCCATATACCAAGCAGTAGGACTTGAAGGGTCTCAAGTAGGACAACCGCCACCACCAATAGCTCCGTTTGTAGATACATCAGTAGATCCCCAATCATACGTGGACAGATACAACACTGAAGATACATACAAGCAGTGGTTTGATTCAAACTATCCCCAGTACGACTCCATATACCAGGCAGTAGGACTTGAGGAGCCGCTTACCGTGCCCGCCCCGTTTGTTGACGCATCAGAGGATCCACAATCATACGTGGACAGATACAACACTGAAGACACATACAAGCAGTGGTTTGATTCAAACTATCCCCAGTACGACTCCATATACCAGGCAGTCGGCCTTACAGAGCCTTCGAGCCAGGCAGACGCCGGCACGCAAACCCAAGAGTCAGGCCTGTGCGGCCCTGGAACCGATCTCATAGATGGCGTGTGTGTAATAGTAGATGCCAGTAAAGGTTCAGGTAATGAAGGAGGAGGATGCCTGATAGCTACCGCCGCATATGGTTCAGAAATGTCCTCACAAGTGCAGCTTCTCAGGGAGGTCCGAGACATCCAGCTGCTAAACACAGAGTCCGGCACGGCATTCATGGCAGGGTTCAACCAGGCATACTATTCATTCTCACCTGCAATAGCAGACATGCAGAGGGAAAACCCCATGCTAAAGGAGATCATACGTACATCAATCACACCGATGCTTTGGTCGCTTGCAATAATGTCCCATGCAGACACAGAAGCAGAGGTCATGGTATATGGTATAAGCGTAATCCTGATCAACGTAGCAGCATACATTGCAGTACCTGCCGCCATAACCATAAAGGTCGCATCGCACATCAAACATAAGATTCACCGCCCGCAAGACATGTACAAAAAGGTAAACTAGATTTGAGCAAACGGGGGAAAAAGTTTGCCCTTGCGCATTATAAAAAAATACACACACAACAACATATGAAGAGACAGCATACGCCCATGCTCGCAGGAGCATCATCCCTACTATTACTACTGGCCATAACGGCAGGTGCCACCATCCCCATGCAAGACATGGCCGCATACGCAGAGATACAATTCATGTTCAAGTTTGGCACGTATGGAGACCAGAACAAACAGCTCAACGCTCCCACAGACATCACACTGGATAAGAACGGCCGGAGCCTCTACATAGTGGACAGTGGCAACAACAGGATCAATGTATTTGACAGCGACGACGGCGACAATGAATTCAGATTTGGGACGTTCTGCGCCCTAGAGTCATCCATGCGCGGCTGCAACGACGACGCTGACGGTGCAAGCCGGAACGGGGACGGGCAGTTCTCCGAGCCGCTCGGCATAACAGCAGACAAGCGCAATAACTTTTATGTTCTGGATTCAGGAAACAATAGAATCCAGATATTTGACGACGATGGTATGTTCAAATCAAAGTTTGGATCGTCGGAGCGCCGCGATGACACGTACCTTGGAAGCCCCATGGGCATAGCAGTACATGGAACCACGGGCAACATTCTGGTATCGGACGCAGCAACAGACACCATATCAATCTTTGAGTCTGATGGAGATTTCATATTAAACTTCAAGCCGCCCAGTGATAACGGCAAGCTCAGGAACCCCTCTGGCATGGCAATAGACAACTCCCAAAATATCCTGTTTGTGGCAGATACCGGAAATGATAGGATCGTCATGTTTGAGCTGACAAGGGCCGCATCATGCAAGGAAGGAACAACCAGCATAAACAAGAACGTCTGCTTTGCAGGAGAGTTTGGTACAAAGGGCTCAAAGAACGGGGAGTTTGACTCGCCCATGGGGCTTGCAGTCGATCCATCCTCGAGCACCCTGTACGTGTCTGACACCGACAACGACAGAATCCAGGTGTTCAAGATAACAGACAAGGATAACACATGTAAAGAAGGCACAAAAAAGATGGTAGACGGAGTATGTTTTGTAGACAAGTTTGGTTCCAAGGGCTCAAAGAACGGGGAGTTTGACTCGCCCAGCGGAATGGCCCTTGACACAACCAACAACCTGTTGTTTGTAGCAGACACAGACAATGACAGAATCCAGGTGTTCAACCAAACATCGTTGTCGGAACCATCATCATCATCATCCTCATCAACACAGGTTCCTGACCCGCCTGACAGGCCCAAGGCCACACCCGTCTCACCAACATCAATAGCCATAGTGTGGAACCAGCCAGACACCAACGACAGGACTCCTGCAATAACAGGATACAAGGTACAGTTCAGAGAGGGTTCAAGCGGCGCCTACACCACAATCGCTGGAGATACCGCAAGTACGTCCACCATGCTCATCCACAAAAACCTTGAGCCTGGCAAAAAGTACTCGTACCGCGTCTACTCTATAAACCCAGAGGGCACTAGTGCATCACCATCAACTGCCAGCAGGCCAGTGGCGCCCGCACACACGGACACACCCACGGCACTCTTGGCTGTTGCAACATCACCCAGCGAGATAAAGCTATCATGGATGCCCCCCTCCAACACGTACGATCTCCGCCTCAACGGCTACACGATAGAGCGCGAGATCACCACTGACGTCTACGACACCATAGGACGCACAGACAGAGCCGATGCCACCACATACACCGTGACCGGCCTGGCGACCGGCAAGACATACACGTATGCCATCAGGGCAGACATAGGACAGGGCACGACTGATATATCTAATACCGCATCGGCCACGCCCACCAAAAACTCCACGGACAACACCGCCCCCCTAAGACAATACACGCTTGTAATCCCAACGGCGGCCACCGCCCCGATAAAACTTGGAGCACAGGGCAGTTCTGCCACCCAGATAGACCTCTCATGGAGGCCCCCTGCAGACGACGGCAACTCCCCAATCACAGGCTACAAGATAGAGTCAAAGAGGGACAGCGGCCAATTCAACATACTTGTAGAGGACACAAACAGCGATGCCACAAAATACACGCACACCGGCCTAAGCACGCATTCAAAATACACATACAGAGTCTATGCAATAAATGCAGAAGGAACAAGCCTAGCATCAAATGAGATCTCGTCCACCCCAAAGATCACGCAGATCAAGATCAGCCCCATCAACAAGAGGATACAGGCGGACGAGGGCAAGCAGATATCTTTTACTGCAAAGCTTACAGCTGACTCTCTCAAGGACGGTGTGGCATTCGCCTTGCAAAAACCGCCCACGGGAGCTAGGATAACATCAAGTACAGGAGTTTTTACATGGACGCCATCAGACGGTGACGGTCCAAGGGTACACACCTTTGATGTCGTGGCAAAAAAAGGCTCCATGTCAGACAGGCAGACTGTAACCATCAATGTTGCTGATTCCATCAAGGTGTCGCAGCCCCCAGAGCCGGAGCCTGAACCGCCTGCGCCAGAACTGGAACCGGAACCACTGGGAACCGCTCCGTTCGTTGACGCATCAGAGGATCCACAATCATACGTGGACAGATACAACACTGAAGACGCATACAAGCAGTGGTTTGATTCAAACTATCCCCAGTACGACTCCATATACCAGGCAGTAGGACTTGAGGAGCCGCTTACCGTGCCCGCCCCGTTTGTTGACGCATCAGAGGATCCACAATCATACGTGGACAGATACAACACTGAAGACACATACAAGCAGTGGTTTGATTCAAACTATCCCCAGTACGACTCCATATACCAGGCAGTCGGGCTAGACACTCCCAACACGCAAAAACCCCCGGTGCAGCAAAACGACACGGCCAAGGATCCAGACAATGCCGAGGTGAAAAAGTTTGGAATATGCGGGACTGGAACAAAGCTGATCGACGGCGTATGTACAATCATGGAGACATCAAAGGCAAAACCATGGTGGCAGTTTTGGTAATCAGGTGATGATTGATTGATACCCACACTGCATGCTTCAAGGTTAGGTTTTAATCACAAGTAATCCACACTATTCTCATTGGGAAAGCTTGGCAAGAAACTTCGGATTTGTGGTGATTGCGGTATAGTGTACACATCCACGAGTTTTACAAAGTACATAGACCAGTGCCCCATCTGCGGTTCAAGAAGGTTTGAGTCAATTCAGATAAGAGCAGGTAAAGAATAGTAAGAGGGGAGAGGTACGCCACACCATGGCATGTCTTGCACACGAGTACATCTTTGTATACCATCCATTACAAACTGTCCATCTAACTAGTCAACCACCTCCTAGTTCACCCACCATCAATCAATCAATCAATCAATCAATCAATCAATCAATTAATTAATTACCAACCTAATCTGTATAGACGCCACACTTTTGTACGTCCACTTGGCACACCATCTGCTCATCACACATCAATGACTCCAACTGCCACTCCACAAACAATGGCACTAGGAATACTTTTTGCAGATCATGTGAATTCCAGATCAACAGCAAGCAGTGAAGCGACCTGCCGCATCCGCTAGGAATACTTTTTGCAGATCATGTGAATACCAGGGGCGCCCACGGCACCCATCATCTTATCGACAGGCTGTCCTGATCTGAACATGATAAACGTGGGAATAGACTGTACAGCAAACCTTATTGCAATGTTTTGGTTGCTGTCCACATTGACCCTAGCAAACTTTATCCCAGGATAGTTCTTTGAAAGACTCTCAAACACAGGATGCATCATTTTGCAGGGGCCGCACCATTCTGCCCAAAAATCCACAAGTGTGGGTTTTGTATCAGAAACCACAGAGTCAAAGTTTGAACCGTCCAAGCTGACTACCCCGCGCTCCCCTTCCAGCACAGGATGTTGATCATTTTTTTGCCTGTTCATCATCTCGTCAAGCTTTCGCTTCTTTATCCTCTCGATCTCTGGATCCTCTGACAATGTACAAGCCATGATGGGCTCCACTAAAAAATCTATGCTGTAAAATCATGCACGTTCCATAGTATTGGTTCACAATTCACCAACCACACCACATCCACCACACACCAATGAAAAATTACCAACCTACACGCACACTCATTCTAAAACCATACCATTACATTCCAAGTGTAATTTGGAACAATCATTCCATACATAGTCTTGAAAAAGTATTTGAATCTCACGCTTAAAGATCCTGTCTAAGTTGGGTGTATGAAAACAGCAGTGTGTGAATATTTGTACAAATTGATATCCACACAAAATTTACCCAATCAATCTTGACAAATCACAAGCACATCAGAATACTTGCAAGCCAAACACGCCACATCAATACGCATACGCAGGCTCCCTTCCCCTCTGAATCTTCACAATCTCATCAAGTGCCTGCTGCTGCTCTGAACCGAGCCTGTGCGCAAACCTACCTAGCAGCTGCTTTGCTTCATGGGATGGCGGCAGTGTATAATATGTCTCGCCCTCCATGACCTGCCGCCCGATCGCCGCATCCTGTACTGAACAAGCCACTTCCTCGCCGGTCCCTGCGCAAGGCACCACCTTTCCGTCTAGCTGCAGCTGGTGTATCGTGCCCACCCTTCTGCCGGTTGCATTCATAAACGGCACCTTCTGTCTGAGTGTCCCCACATCCACGCGTATCCCAAACACTGCAGGGTTGCTATTCCTAAAGGCAAACCCACTGAGAAATGTAAATTTTGACACAGGCACAAGCTCTGAAAATATCGCATCCTCCTCGTTTGTAATGTCTTGGCTCACCCATGCATTGTATGTATCAATCAGTTTGTAGATCACCTTGTCCTCAAACACCCTGACGTGGCTTGCATCGGACTCTTCTTTTGCATCCGACAACACCTTGACATTAAACGCCAAGACAACTCCCAGATGCCTGTCCTTCTCTTTGATTGCTTTGGCCTCTATGACATCACGTCTGGTAACGGTTCCAATGTCGGCCTTTGCAATTGGCACCTGCGCCTGTTTCAGCATAGTCATGATGGCTTCAAGCGAGCCAATCGTGTCACTCTTCAATATGACACCATCAGCGCTCGTATCCACAAAGACGGACTCCATCTCTGACTCTAGCATCTGTGTAAACCTCTCAACATCATCTTGCCCAGACACCACATACAGCGTGCTGCCAGGCAGCACCCCCTCAAGCTCGGGCGATGCGATCTTTAGTCCGGCGGCCGCTGCAACCTGCTCAACCGGCTTGAACTTGTCCCTGGGATCCCTCATCTCGTCAAGCGGCCTAGGAAGCAGCAATGCTTTGGGCTTGATAACCACCACAGAGTCGCGCCGTGCCACTACGATCCGGTCATTCTTTCTTATCATCCCATCCACCAATATTATATTTGCAGTCTGGCCCAGGCCTACCTCGTCATTAATCTCCAACACCAAACCGCGCGGATCCTTGCTCTGCTGATCCAGCCTGCTGCGAAGATACTGCTGTGTAAGCCCCACAAGCACGCTTAACAGTTCTGGTATGCCCGTCCCCGACCTGGCCGAGATTGGCACTATGGCAATCTCGGATCTAAAGTCTTGCACGCGATAAAAAGCTTCAGACTTGTGTCCCAGCACCGACAACGTCCCCACCACATCGTATACTTTTTGATCAAGATCCGCCTGTACAGATGCATCCTGCGCCTTTATGGCATTAGAGATAAACATCTCATTTTTAGTACTACCATTAGCACCATGTCCTGCATTGTGATCGCCGCCTGCGTCCGGTGTTGTTGTTGCCACAGCAGCCGTCATGGTCCTCCATCCGGATATCTGATCACATTTGTTTAGTGCCACTACAAACGGAACCTTCCTGTCGCGAAGTATCTTTAGGCTCTCGTTGGTCTGCTGCTGAAACCCCTTGTTCACATCCACAACCAGTATCGCAATGTCGGCAGCCGACCCCCCCCTAGACCTGAGGTTTGAAAATACTTCGTGGCCAGGCGTGTCAATCACCAGCAGCCCAGGCACCTTGGTCTGGGACTCCTGCAACTTTTCATACAGTGGTCCGCACATGTCCCTGATGGTATCAGTGGGAAGAAAGCTTGCGCCTATATGCTGTGTAATGCCACCGGCCTCACGGCCCTGCACTCCAGTGCCACGGATCCTGTCTAGAAGCGATGTCTTGCCAGAGTCCACATGACCTAGAACCGCCACTATGGGTTGTCTGATCTGCAAGCCAGATCACTCAAACGCTACCCTCGACTCGTGCTCAAAACTCTCTTGCGAGTCTGAAGCATGTATGATATTCTCCGTAAACCGCAGGCCGTAATCACCCCTGATGGATCCTGGAGCCGCCTCAAATGACTTTGTGGCGCCCACCATTATCCTAGTGGTGGCAATCGCATTGTTGCCTTCAATGACGGCCGCCACCGCAGGAGCCGACGTAATAAATGACACAAGCATCCCAAAGAACGGCTTGCCCTGATGCACGGCATAAAACCTCTCGGCCTGCTGCTTGGTAAACATAAGCATCCGGAGGCGCGTAATCTTGAAGCCCTTCCTCTCAAACCTAGATATGATCTCGCCGGTCAGGTTTCTAGCCACCGCATCAGGCTTTATGACAAAGAGGGTCTGCTGTACCGGGGATGATGATTCCTGCTGCTGCCCATCTGTGCCTTCTGCCATATCCTCAACCTACTTTCTCCTAATTCCACCCTTGACATACTTGTTGGTCCACTTTAGCTTTCGTGAATCGCGCTTTAAGACCAGCGCATTCTTTTTACACTTTGACGAGCAAAACCACAAGATCGTTCCATCATTTTTTGCAAGCATTGTGCCGGACCCTTTTGCAACAGGCCTGTCACAAAAACTACACGGTTTGACCAAGAGACTCATATCACAACATCACACCACATATCATCACACATTCTACTTTATCTTCTTGGCCTCTCTCTCGGTCTCGCGAAGCATCAGAATCTCCCCGATCCTGATCGAGCCCTTTACGTTTCTTGTAAGTATCCTACCCTTGTCCTTGCCAGTAAGAATCTTGACACGGACCTGAATGACCTCGCCTGCAATACCTGTCCTACCCACAATCTGTATAATCTCAGACTGTATCACATCATCAACGGCGCTTGTAGTACTACTCATGATGTGTCAGTCGTTCCATCTTTAATCTTTGCAATAGACGAAACTACTTGATCCACAATGTGCTGTGCATCACCTGCATCAAGTATGGCAGCAGCAGCCGACGTAATATCAATACCCAGAGAGTTACCCAGATCCTGTTTGGTTGGGACGAATGCAAATGCTGCCCCCTGTTCCTCACACAAAATTGGAAGATGTGCAACCACCTCCGGCGGCTCTACATCTTCGGCAATCACAATCAGTTTGCTTGTACCCCTCTCTATGGCCTTTGTGGCTTCATTGGTTCCCTTTTTGACCTTGCCGCTGGTTGATGCCACCCTGACGGCTTCAAGAATTGGGTTTACGAGATCCGGTGGCGTCTCAAATTTTACATAATATGCCTTTGCCATTATTGTCCAGCTGCCCTCGAACTATTATCCATTCTCATAATCGACAATATTGGTTTTAAAAGTGTTGTCTGAAAAAACAAGTGATCACATCTAGGCACAGCACAAAGCGCCATACCAGAGCAGACCAAACTCGCCCCTAGGATGGAGTGTGATGGGCAAAATGGCAGATGTGGTCATAATCATGGCATCGCGTTTGTCATGAAAAACTACATGGAGGATGCCATGATGTATCCAATCTCAAGCCATCTGCTGAACTACCTTCGATCCTAGGCTGGATCAAGTACATGATGTGTCAAGTATCAACAACGTGTATGAATTCATGGTACGTGGTCAGGTTGTCTGGGAAGATTTTTTGATCCAGGCACGGATCTAGAGTCTTTTGATAGTATTACACATCATTCTAGGCACGACCTGACCACGTACAATTCATGTACAACTAGTCCTTCTAGGCAAGTATGAAGTAGTGGGCCCGAATGACGGTTGCGCGCATCATGGCAAGTTATATTATACACATCCAACGTTGGCAACATCATAACCCCATGCAATGCTGCGCTCGGCTTATCATATCTAATTTTAAAAAACAGCAGTCATGTATGAATCAAAAATAACCGAACCTTCTAAAATTATTACTTGTATGGTTAAACACTGTCTCTTACATGCGCCTTCGCAATTCTCCTGCGGCCTACCATCAAGTTCCAGCGTACCAAATATGGTAGGCAGTAACTTTGTATTGCTGTCAATTGGTTATATGTATGTCTTCATGTTTTTGTCCATTTCAAATAGACAGGTGCCCATCTCATCCACCCTGCTACATATAGAGTATCAGGCACTCCAACCTGTTGATGTCTTTTTCAAACTCTTCTCTTGTGATTGGTGTATTCAAATCCCTTACCATTGATTCATCTATCTCCTGTCACACACATGCTTGAATGCATAAAAACACGCCATGGCCGCAGCCATTTAACCACACATCTGCAAAGTAAAAAGATAAAACAAATCCTGAGCTCGCCCTAGGGCGTCTCATAGTATGCATAAGACACGGAACCGCATCAGCATTACATACTAACGCCACATATGAGTATTTTTTGGGAATCTGATTCTAATTTGTGGCCTGCCTTCCCCGCTTGCTGCTTGACGGAACTCTCAAAAACATGGTCTGCGGCAAGTTCTCAAAAGGAGTGATTCTCCTTGAAAGTATGAAACCCATCCCACCCGCACACCCAAACCAAGAATTATTTACCAGTCCAGACAACCAGCCACATGAATCTATGCACGCCAACAAGAGGCACAACTCAAAAAGGACGTGATACAGAAAAGATCTGCTGGTTCTGCACCAAAGGCCGCCATGCAGACTGTATGCTGCAGATACCCGTGCAGGGCAGAACAGACGGCGGCCCACATGACTGTGCATTTGACACAAGTATGATTCCGTGCAGGTGCAATCAATCACACCATCACAAGCGCGACAACATCTATGCAGTGCAGGACGCAATTACAATACCGCCACCAAATCATACTGGCAATGATTAACAACAAATACAGCCCCACACAATACACCCCATGTCACATGACAAGCAATTCTGGGACGATTATGTAAGCGAAAATGAGTCAAGGTACAACCCCGAGTTTGCGGTGTTTGTACGGAACCTAGCAACCTCTCTGCACTGCTCCAGCATCCTTGAGGTTGGATGTGGGACGGGTATAGACCTGCGGCTGTTTGCCGACACGCCCCACAAGGCATACGGCCTTGACACCAATGAGAAGGCCCTTAGCATAGCAGACAAAAACACCCCCACTGCCACATTTGAGAGGGGCTCAATAACAGACATCCCGTTTAGGGATTCGGAGATGGATTTTGTATTCACGCACGGCCTGCTAAACTATCTTGATGACGATACCCTAAAGGCAGGAGTCGCAGAGATGCACAGGGTGGCAGGCAAATACATTATGAACTGTGAGAGGTTCAAGGAGGATGAAGTCCCCATAGACAACCACCGCAGGTTCCGCAACATGCGCAAGTGGTGGTCAGGCTACAACGTAAGGCTTGTCAGCGACGTAGACATGCATCCTGACATTGAGCCCGAAGAGAGCAGGTTCACACTGTTAAAAAAATTATGACGTATCATTGTTGTTGTTGCGATGACAAAAGCACGCATGCAAATCATCATACAACTTGCCACCCACCTGCCCACAACCACACGCTTATGTTATCACGCCCCGCCGCACGGTTCAGCCTATCAACTTTAATCCTCCAAAGAACTCTGGCTCTGCATCCATACATCCATCCAACCACACCCACTAGTATCTGTCGCGGATCAGGTTTGCCATGGTAAACAAGATTATGGAAGTGACAAGCAGGATGGCCCCCACCAGAAATGTCACCCCTGATGCCAGCAGGGAGCCGTAAAAGATCGTCTGGTGGTTGAGATACTGGTCAAGAAATATCCCTCCAAGGACTGAACCTATCACCAGCAATACCACGCCCGGAATCCCATAGAACTGCAAGGGATGTTTTATAGAGACATACTTTAGCGTGTTTGCCAGAACCGATGCACCATGCGATACGGCGCGTTGCTGCGAGGTGCCGTCCCCGTACGACACGGTTATGGGAATCTCTGCCAGTGATAACCCCTTGTTTGAGATCTTTTGCAGTATCTCAGTAGAGGCTGCCATACCCTCCTCGGTGGGATGTATGGCACGAATTGCATCCGCAGAGTAGGCCCGAAACCCCGACTGGGAGTCTGAAATCTTGATGTTTGTGCCATAGTTTGTGGCAGACGTAATTATCTTGATCCCGCGCATTCTATACCCCGGCACGTTGGTATCATCATTGAGAAACCTGGATCCAATAACCACATCTACATTGTGCTGGTGCATTGTATCCAATAACAATGGGATCTGGGCAGGATCGTGCTGCCCGTCACCGTCAAGTGTGACAAGCACATGAACGCTCTCCTTTCTGGCATACTCAAACAGCGATATAATAGCAGAGCCATACCCCTTGCGTCGGTCGTGTGAGACCACCACGGCACCGGCGCTCTTTGCAAGCTCGGCAGTCCGGTCCTTGGAGCCATCATCGCACACCACGACCCTGTCCACGTGCTGCTTTGCCAGACTGACTATACGGCCTATGTTTGACTCTTCGTTATAGGCAGGAATGCATGCAATCCTCAATGTGGTTTTGGGGAACTGTCAAGTATGTAAAGATTGATTAATTTTTACAGATATACAGCATCAGGGCCAAGCACCCATTGTACTGCTTGCAGCATTGCATGGATAATTTCATACCACCACTACTTTCCCGCCCCACCACATCTCCCTCTTCCCACCTGCCCTACAAACCGCACCGGCCATCACCAAACTAGCACCACACGCATCCCACCATCAACAATACCAGACATTGCACAAATCGTCGACTGCAAGCAAACAAGCACCCTCCCCGCATTGCCACGTGTGTCGCATCACACCTGCGCTGCGATCCGCAGTACATACATGCGCGAGAGCCCCTCCGCCCCCGCAGATACCAAGATATAACTTCATACATGCATGTTCAAATTGGTACCCATGGCAAAAGCAACGCGCATCAATCCACCACCAGATACAAACCTCACCCATGCCAAAAAGAGAAAGCCTACTGCAAAAAACAAACCCAACAACAACATCAGCATAGCCGTAATAGTGGGCACGCGCCCTGAGATCATAAAGATGGCGCCCATCATAAGGAGCCTGCAGCATCACAATGTCAAACACCACATCATTCACTCTGGCCAACATTATTCGTATGATCTTGACCGCATCTTTTTTGACCAGCTGCTGCTACCAGAACCCAGATACAAGCTTGATGTGGGTTCATCAACATCGCCCGCCCAGCAGACCGCGCAGATCATATCAGGCATGCAAAAGGCACTTGCCAAATCCAAACCTGACGTGGTGCTCGTACAGGGCGATACAAACACAGTCCTAGGGGCTGCAATCGCTGCAAGAAAGATGCACATTCGTATAGGCCATGTGGAAGCAGGGCTGCGAAGCTATGACGACATGATGCCGGAGGAATGGAACCGCATACTTGCCGACCACTGCTCGAACTATCTGTTTGCACCCACGCAGAACGCAAAAAAGATCCTGATGGGTGAATCTATCGACAGCAAAAAGATATTCATGACAGGAAACACCATAGTAGACTCTGTTATGCACAACGCAGGCCTTGCAAGATACTCAAAGGCCCAAAAGGTAATCATGAACATGCAAGATGGGGATTCCATGCCCCCATTCGCGCTGGTATCGCTGCACCGCCAGGAGAACGTTGACGACCGGCAGAGGTTCAATGACATAGTTTGTGGTCTGAGAATGGTAGGCAGACACCTAGGCATTCGCATGATATACCCCATGCATCCGCGCTCCAAAAAAATGGCAAAGAGGTTCGGTATCATGCTTGGCGGGCTTTCCATAACCAAGCCTGTAGACTATCTCACATTCCTGCAGCTGCAAAAAGATGCAACACTGGTACTGACCGATTCCGGAGGCGTTCAGGAAGAGGCGTGTATACTAGCAACCCCGTGCGTGACACTACGTAACAACACGGAGAGGCCTGAGACGGTGCAGGTGGGTGCAAACATCATAGCGGGCACAAAGCCGCAAAAGATCCTCCAGTGTGCAAAAGCCATGATGCGCAAACACTGTGGCCTCCGCCCCAACAAAAAAGGCAGTAAAAAAACGCCTGTTACCCCATGGAAAAACCCATTCGGTATGGGGAACTCTGCAGAACAGATTGTCAGGATTCTCCTAGACGACATGCCATGACTGCAACAGCATGATGCATCAGCCCACCCCTACAAGCCCTTTGCTTGGCGTCCGTCTCATAACCCATCATTGTCAGACTCAAGAGATTGTTTGCATCCATCCCGCCACCTTGCTCACCCATCCGCCGCATCATCATCATCACCATCACCATCATCATCACTCTCACCCATCTCCCAATATCCATGGCATCACACCCCCAACACCGAATTTGGTTTAATTGTAGCAAACACAACCAGACAACGTTGCTGCATGAATATCTAAAATTCAACAAAAATATACTGGCAGGATTGGCCGCATCCATAACCACATCAGCCATAATTGCGCAGCTCCTTTCAGACCAAGTCGACTATCTCAACACCACATATACCACAATGGCAGACTATGCAGTATTCTTTTCAGTCTTTGGCGGGCTGTTTTACCTAGACAACCGAAAAAAATACAGACTGCCATCAGGCAAGACGGACACTACCTGCCTGAGGCGTGATCTCAAAAAGTTGTTTGCCTCCATGGGTATTGCAGAGGTGATATACACGATATTCAGGTGGGTGCTGCAGTATTATCTTCTCCAGGCAGGCCATGATCCATACATGGCGTCGATCATCTCGCAGGCCATATCTACAGTTATTTACATGGGAGCGGTCAACCTAGGCATAAGTATGACGAGACTGTGGAGACATGAAGATTAGGATCTATGCAGATGGCTCCGGTGGTTCGGCAAAGCAGGGACGGGACAGCGGGTATGGTTACTTTGTAAGGGAGACCGGAGAATCATCCTACGAGACAAAGTCGGGCATTACTAATAATCAGGCAGAATACATGGCAATCATATCAGCGCTAAAGTTTGCATGCAAGGACCATGACGACGTTACAATCTTTAGCGACTCACTCAACACCGTAATGCAGATCAACCACAAACATGCAATAAACAACAGCAAGCTCCGGGAGCTTGCACAACATACATGGAAGATCATCGGTTCGTGTGATGCCAAGATATCCATAGTATGGATTCCCAGGGCGCATAATCTTGCAGGCATGATGCTGGGCAGATGAAAAACCAGTAAATGCCATCCATGATAAGCATGAATGGTAATTGAAAGGCGTGTATTAAATCACAGTACCAAACATGACCCACCACCTACAGGACAATGTTTGTGATCCCATAGTTTCTTACTGCCCCTTCCCCTCTCCTCCTCCTCCACCACCACCATCAACCCATTCACAACCGCATGGCATGTACACAGCATTGATCATGGTACGATTCAAAACCGCAGAAAAATTGGGCAAGTGTGGTTTAGAGATCTATGCCTGCAAACCCTGCCACCACTCCACTTCTGACACACCACGTCTGCCACTATACACATACAAGCACACTACATGTCCGCATTGCGCGCGCCTCGACTGTGATGGGCCTTGAATTCAGTACGTGGATCTATCACTGTACATATGGCGTACGTGGTCAGGTTGTCTGGGAAGATTTTTTGATTCAGGTACGGATCTAGGGTCTTTTGATAGTATTACACATCATTCTAGGCACGACCTGACCACGTACAAAAGATCAATGTCTGCAAACCCTGTGCGCTGCAACAGTGCCTAAATTTTTTTCTTCTCCCCCCCCCCCCCCAACTCCCACATGCACCCCACAACCCTGCTTGCCATGCCACCAATGCAGACCCAGATGGTAAGACAAATGAATAAAAACACAGATACGGATTGTCAATGGGGCCGATGGTTTAGTGGTATAATGCCTCGTTCGCAACGAGGATGTCGAGGGTTCAATTCCCTCTCGGTCCACCAATACCATACCAGCCATCGCACCATAATCATCGCACCATAATCATCGCACCATAATCATCATACTCAACACCAAACACCAGATATCTGGCCATACATCACAGACACGCCATAACACAACCAATTCACTGCCCCTCGTACGCGCGGGCGTTTGTTCCTTGCCGTTCTGGTAGCCATCCCAGACTGAAACTGCCTGCCATCCCAACCACCAGATACATTGGCATGGCCATAATGTGTGCCATCATACCTAGAAACTGTTATACATAAACAAAAACAAGCCACACCATGGAAACCTTTGACGGCAAAAAGGCGGCACAAGAATACATGTCAAAGCACACACTGGCATTCTCCACCCCGGAGCTGACCCTGATGAGGTTTGCATTCTGGCTTGCTGACACCGTCCCAGATCCAAAGGACAAGGACAAGGGTGTTCCGAGAATGATGACCTTTATGACCGAACAGGACTTTGAGCCCGTCATAATAGACGAGGACAAGTACGAACCGTCAGGTGCCGTACTGAGTTCTGCCACATACGGCAACGCCTACAAGGATGAAAAGGGTGAGGGGGCAGGAAAGTTTTGTCCCGAATGTGGTTACAAGATGTCAGCTGCAGCCAGATTCTGTACAGAATGCGGCACCACCCAGCAATAAACATCCCATCTCACCACCTACACCATCACAGATCAAACGTTCCATTTCCTTGCGCACAGGTACCAATCATGCAAACATGGCAATCATGCTTTGGTGCCACACTTTGTACAAAACTTGGCGCCTGCTCGCAGCCCTGCCCCGCATGAGGTGCAGTGTGCGCTCGAGTTAGATGCTGCGCCCATGTCTTCCGTCATACGAACCAGCATGGGATCCGGTGACGGCAATGTACCTACGTCGCCAAATTCCTGACCCGACACTATCCCAGGAGGCCTACCTATGGGGTTTTGTGCAGTTCCAGGCCTCGTGGACATTGCAGTGCCTGCCATCATTCCAGGGGCCCCCATTCCCGGCATCAGGCCAGGTGACTGTGTATTGCCAGAACCGGATGCCATGGATTTCTTTACTTCAAACAGCACCTTGATTGCCAGAAACTCCAATGCAGAGTATGCCACCGTGTAATCCCCAAGTTTTTGAAAAAACTCCTTGTCACTTATCACACCCTTCTTGTACATGTTGTTGGTGTCCAGAAACGACTCATAGTATCCTTGGGACTCATCAAACAACACCTGCAGCTTGTCAAACAGCATATTGAGGGTATCCACTTCACCAAAAGACATACACTAACCCTGCTTTTGGAATATTAATTACTTTAGAATCAAAAGGTTTTGCTGTTAATTCTGCAAAGTACGTTTGCAACAGCACTGCCCAGTCAGGATCACTTGGGCATCATCATCATCATTCACTGTGCACCAAACCAGACCAGACCAGTCTAATCCCCATCAGAAAACAAAAAGATGTAATGCCGGGCGCCCACCCCAGATGCACAAAGTATGGATGCCGACAACCCAAACTGTATGAAACAGCATTTTGTGCATGGTCAATCTTTGGATCCCTCATACGTGTGTGAGGTTTTGGATTTAAACAGTTTGTGTAACATCTGATCAAGTATGCTATTTTGCACCCTGCCTTAGTATCAAAAAAAGTATGCAAGGTGCGTAGTCAATTACTGGCCCAGTGCCTTGTCTATCATGCGCTGGTATGACTCCTTGGAGGCAGCACCCACCTGTTGACCAACTATTTCACCCTTGTTGAAGACAATCAGAGTTGGAATGCTAAACACATTGTATTTTGATGCCAGTTCATTTGCATTGTCCACATTGACCTTGGCAAACCGTACCTTGTCACCATATTCGCTTGCAAGCTCATCCACCACAGGACTCACCATCCTGCACGGACCGCACCATTCAGCCCAAAAGTCCACAAATACAGGAATGTCAGAGTCTGTAACGTTGCTCTTCCATGACTCAGCATCTGAAATCTGCATAATTTCCATGTGTATGCTCTGCCAACAGACACCTAAAAGTGTTGACTAGTATGATGGAATGATTCGCCGTGCCAGCGCCAGGATTGAAGCAGTCCCTGTGAAATCTGAATTCATGTCACGACATAATCATGCCAGCCTGCCTAGAAGGCACACACTTGGACATCCAGTACCATGCCCAATACCCCCCAAGAAAACACATGCAGATCGTACACCAGTCATGGACGTTATATCATCATCATTCCAACACGGTACTCTGATCCATTGTTTTGTAGTCTTGACTGCAATCATTCATACAGGCGCCCACGCAAATGAGTCCACCGATCTGACACATATTTAAATGACGTTCTAGCCAGATATCAATATGAGCACAGAGATCAGGTTAAAAAAATTAAGGGGGTCTGGAGGCTACGTAATGGCCAACGTAAGCGACGAGCAGCAGATGAAGGGAAACCTAGGAGGGCCGGATCTGTTTTTGGCACCCATAGGCAGGCTGGACTCTGCAAGCATAACCAAGCACTTTTGTAATGCATGTGAGAAGGTATTTGAGGGTGCTCCAAAAATAGAGTTTGAAAACCCCAATGAGGAGGTTGCAGAAAACCTGATCTTGGTAGAAAAGGGGCAGTACAAGTGCAGTTCATGTAGTTCCACGATAGCAGAGTATAGAGATTTCAATAAACGTAACGAGACAGAAGAGATAGGGGTTGCAAAACCACTAGAGCCGCATGCTCAACAAGACACCCCCGAACCAGCACCACAACAACCCGCAACCGGTGATGAGGCCATTGTGCAAACAGCATCAACACCACCACCAATGGAACAACCAACAATAACACCATCCGCTACAGAGCCAACCCCTACCCCACGGGAAGCCAGCACCACAACACCACAACCATCAGAAGATACTACATCAGTTGCATCTATTGGAGGAAGGGCCGTGTACAACGAGGATGCAAACAAGATCGGGATTGCAAAACATGTCGGAATAGACTCCACACAGACTACTGTACTTGTAATTGTAAAAAATGACGGCACGCAAGACATCATTGCCTGGAACAATATTAGAAAAATTGGAGAGATTATACTCTTGGGCAAGCCGGCGCCACCTGCAACAGCCCCACAAGAAGCAGCACCCACGACCCAGCAACCTGAAATCACACAGGGACAGTGCCCCAATTGTAAATTTTCAAACAAAGAAGGCTCCAAGTTTTGTGAAGAGTGTGGTGCAAAGCTACAATAACTGATGACAATAGCAACAAACACCCCAACAACGTGGCGATAAGACTGTTAACGAAAAGATCCATCTCAAAAGGAATCATAAAAGACGTCATCTTGATCTGGATGGGTGTGTTATTGGTCTGGCTGGCGCTGGTCCTGGTATTTGGTGCATACAATCCATTTTACATAGTTGCGAGTGGAAGCATGATTCCAGTACTGGAGGTAAACGATGTCCTAGTAGTGCAGGCGCATGAGCCTTTTGAGAGCATCAAGCGTGGCGACATAATCGTATTTGACAGGCCGTCAGACCACAACAGGGTCATAGTGCACAGGGTGTTGTCGATCATCAGTGAAGAACCACCCAGAACGATAAAGACAAAGGGTGATGCAAATCCCGGACCCATCCCAGGAACCGACTTTCCCATCACTGAAAAAGAGTACATAGGAAAGGTCGTATACGTCATCCCGCAAATAGGATACGCAACACAGTTGCTAAAGCCACCCATCAACTATATCATAATTGCGATAGTGATAAGCATCATGATAATAAAACAGATGAGAATATACAAAAATGCAAACAATGATGGTGATGATGATGGGCACATACCATCACCATCACGTGACATACCAGGTGATCCAGACATGGCAGGCAAGATCCCAGACATGGACATGATGCCCAAAGACGACAAGTATGCAAAGTATGCAAAAGATACAACTACCAAGGAAGAGTCCGATGATGCACAAAAACACGACAATGACAGTGGCGACAAGAAAGGCCATCCAAAATAGCATCAGCGCCCCCCTCTCCACTACAAAAATGAATCAACATTCCATGTATTGAAAATCACACCCACACCCACGTCAAGTCATGGTTCTGCCAGCCATAGGCCCAACAAAACACCACACTCAATCATTGAAACACAAGCACTAGCACAAAAATCTCTACCATACAGCATTTCAAACATTATAGTATTATACCAACATAAACTATACAAAAATGATGTGTGTAGGTATCATCGTCACCATCATTGTACATACACAAATACAATAACATACATACATACATACATGTATAAAAATGGCCACTAGAATGCACCATACGCTTGAAAGAAATACCAGCAGAGAACACCACATATGACGCAGTGCAAAGTACAAATTGATCTATTTGGGCGCTACAAAGTATCCACAATCGTATGTGGTCAGATCGTGCCTAGAATGATGTGTAATACTATCAAAAGACTCTAGATCCGTGCCTGAATCAAAAAATCTTCCCAGACAACCTGACCACGTACCCACAATCAAAAAGCACAGAAAAAAAATCAGAAAAGAACTAAGAAACAAGATACTAAAAACAGTATTGAGTGAGATGGAGAGGTAGTTGATCTTCCAAAAGCATCAGACATCATAAATTGATAAACATGTCCGCCCCTTGAACTATATCATCACAACAGATGTTAGTATATGGTTAACCACAACATCATACCCACAAAACATGTACAGAAGCTGCCTAGAGTACAGAGTCTTTGGTCTTGAAGACCCGCTTAAAGTATTCAGAAGACTCTACCGGTTCACTCACATCGCTTGTAATGCCGGCAAGGTTTTTGGCAAGGTTCTTTTTGTAGCCTAACTGCATCTGTCTCTGGATCTGGATTCTCTGCGCCTGCGGCGAGCCCGCACCATGCATGGATTCGGTAAGATAGCCCACTGCATTCCTTCCAAGCGTCATGTTTTCAATGAGCCTCAAAATTCTCATCCTGTTCTCCACATCCACACCCTGCCTGCCTGCAAGGTACTTTTTCAAGAGCGGCCCCATTTCCGGATGCCTAAAGTCCTTCTCAGACGGAAGTGTCACAACCAATCCCCCTGCAATGTCTTGCGCCAGCCTGCTGATCTCATAGGGGAACCTGGTAACGTTGTGCTTGCAGACTTGAGCAAGCATGTCTTCGTTGAGATACACGCCAGACTTCATCTGGTGTCCCTGGTACGAGGATGCAATCCCTGCTGCAAATATGGTCTCGTTGAGATGGGTCATCTCTATTATCTTGTCCTTTATGTGTGAAGCTTTTGGGACGCCGTTATAGTCTGCAATCGTAGCCGCAGCCCCGATCAGGACATCACCCAGTCCCGTCTTGCACACATAGCTGCGCCTGTGATAACATGTAAACCGCTCTATGAGCATTGATGCAAACTCATACTCCCCATCCATAAACACCATATCCCATGGGATAAACACCCTGTCCAGAACCATAAGGGCCTCTTGGCCACCAAACTTTGCATTGCCAACATCAATATCTCCAGCCTCCATACTGCGCGTGTCACACGACTGCCTGCCATAGATGTAGGTGACACCCTGCGCATCAGCAGGTATCGCCCCCACCATGGCCCAGTCTTTGTCGTGCTCTGTAAGTCTGATAGTCGGCATCAGGATTATCCAGTGCGAATTGATGCATCCTGTCTGGTGTGCCTTTGCACCCGACACATAGATGCCCTTCTCATCCCTATCGACTATCCTTGTAAACAAGTCGGGATCGGCCTGCTCTGACGGCCCCTTACTCCTGTCACCCTTGGGGTCGGTCATTGCACCCCCAATCACCAAATTCTCGCGCTGTACCATCTTTACAAACTCTAGGAACCGTTTGTGGTATCCTGTCCCGTGTTTTTCATCAATCTCAAACGTGGTGGAATGCAGTGAATTTAGGGCATCCATCCCCACGCACCTCTGAAAGCACGTCCCCGTATTCTGCCCGAGCTTTCGCTGCATCTTGTTCTGCATCACCAGATCCTGCGCGCTCTCTGCAATGTGCAAAAATCTGTTCACCCTTGTTCCCGTAATGTGGGAATCTGCCGAGGCAAGCGCCTCCTCACGAACTGCCAAGTCATACGTCTCGGCCACCGCATTGATGGACGGCCTTATCATGGGGTGATCAACCGGCTCGTGTACCAGCTCGCCAAACAGATATACCTTGAGGTTGCGATCCCTGAGGCTCTCAATATATTCATCGCCTGTACGTATCGTCTTCAGGACGTTAGCCATACACATCAAGTATAATCCATCTAGTATAAATATTCTAAATAAGACTGCGCTGATTCCACAAGACATGTTGATGGCACACTATCACCCCTATCGCCAACACCACACGCTCAAAGCATGCACCCACACCCAACCAACCTTCTCCTCCGCCATACAGCAATGGCACATACCACAATGATATCAACTACATGCCAGCATCATATTGATGTAAGGCACAAAAATAAAATCCCAACAAAACTTGCACCGCAACCACACAGGAACAAACTGCCAAACACTGCAAAATTAGATGCCTATCCTGACATCCAGCACACGATACCCCTTGCCCTTTTCCAGTGCAAGAACTGGATTCATGTCAAGTTCCTTGATCTCATCAAAGTCAGATACCAGTTGTGACAGCCTCAGGATGCATTCAGATACTTTGGTTGCATCAGTAGGCTTTTCGCCCCTGACCCCCTCCAGAATCTTGTGCATCTTTATGGATGCAACCATCTCACTTGCATCCCTGTTGGTAACCGGCGCCAGCCTAAACACCACATCCTTGAGCACCTCCACATAGATGCCGCCCATCCCAAACATGATTACTTGCCCAAGCCCCGGCTCCAGCTTTGAACCCACGATCAACTCCCTGCCTCCGCTGACCATCTCCACGATCAGCACGCCATGTATCTGGGCATTGGTATCATACTTTTTGGCATTATCCACAATCTTCTTGAATGCTGCGCGTACCTCGGCATCATTTGTAAGGTTCACCATTACCCCACCCGCATCAGACTTGTGGATTATCTGCGGCGATGATATCTTCATGACCACCGGATAGCCAATCTTTCTTGCAGCCTTCACGGCGTCAGCGGAGTCGCCTGCAAGCATGCTGAATGGAAGTGTAAACCCGTACGCCTTGAGGATCTCCTGGCCCTCCTCTTCCAGTAAACTGGTCCTGCCCTGCCCGGCTGCCTTGTCTATAATCTTCCTGACACGCGCCTTGTTGGTCCTGTACCTGACATGCTTTCCTGCAGGTGCCGATACCCAGTCCGAGAAGCGGATCATTGCAGCAAGCGTCCTGATTGCGCCCTCGGCATACGTATAATATGGAATGTTGCCCTTGGCAAGTATCTGCCTGTTTGTAATCCCCTCGTCAAGCCCCATCAGGCTTGCAAGCATCGTCTTGTTCTTGTATTTTTTTGACATCTCTACAACAACCTCTGCCAGCTTGTCATAGTCTAAAGTGCCGGAGGGTGTGCACATTGTTATCACAGAGCCCACATTTGGGTGCTTCAGGACGCGATCCAGCACGTCACGGAACCTCACAAAGTCCGCATCCCCCACAATATCCACAGGGTTGCGGGAGCTCCCCCATGGAGGAATAACCTTGTCTATCTTTTTGCTAATGCTGGCAATGTTGGCCATCTTGATTCCGGCCTTTGAGCACGCGTCAGTAGATATGATTGCAGGTCCTCCTGCATTTGATACTATCACTAAGTCTCCGCCGGACGGCAGGGGCTGTTTGGAGAATGCAGTGGCATAATCAAAGAGTTCCTCCATTGTGTCCACCCTGATTACCCCTGATTGCCTTAGCAGCGCATCATACGTCTCATCAGAACCCATCAGGGCGCCCGTGTGTGACATTGCAGCCTTTGCGCCCTCAGGGCTGCGCCCGGACTTTAGCACCAGTACGGGTTTTTTAAGATCTCTTGTAATGTGCTTGCATGTCTTGAGAAACTCTTGGCCGTCGCCCATATCCTCAAGGTACATCACGATCACCTTGGTGGGCTTGTGCTCTGCAAGTATGCGCAGCACGTCAATCTCGCTCATCACCGCCTTGTTTCCAAGGCTAAAGACCGAAGAGAATCCTATCCCCTGTGCGCTGGCATCCTCTACCAGCGCGGCACATATTGCACCGCTCTGTGACACAAGTGCAATGCTGCCGGGCTTTGGTGTAATCTTTAGAAACGTAGAGTTTAGCAGTGTCTTTTTATCCAAATTCATCACGCCAAGGCAGTTGGGCCCCACCACCTGCATGCCATACTGTTTGGCTATCTGCTTGAGCTGCTCCTCGCGCTCCGCACCCTCTGCATCAACCTCCTTGAAACCTGCCGTAATTATCACAACGCCCCTGATCCCCTTTTTGCCGCACTCCTCCAGGACGTGCGCCACAAGCGCATTCTTTATTACAACAACTGCAAGATCCACGGTCTCCGGCACATCTAAAACGCTCTTGTATGCCTTTTTGGAAAAGACCTTGTCTCTGGACGGGCTGATTGGATATATCCTCCCCGTAAAGCCCTTCATCACATTGGATGTAATCGCCGCCCCCACGCTGCCGGGCCTGTCAGACGCCCCGATGACTGCAATGGATTTTGGCGACAAAAAGACGGAGCGCTGCACCATGTAACAGACCGGACCTGTGTGCAATAATAAAGTTATTGGCAAAACCAGAAAGGTATATGTTTGATGTATTAATTACCGCTGCAAAACAACATCGCAAATGGCCCACAGAAATACCACCCCCCGTGCAGAAGGGATGACAGCTGCTGCAGACCGCAAGACTCCAAACGACTTGCCGCCGATGCAGGCATATTCATCATCATCATCTGCACACCCATGCAACAACCCGCACCTGTAAACTCACAATGCCGGCGCCCGCAAACAACGCATAATAACCACCCATCATAAAACCTTCAGATGCCCGTGTATGACACCATAATTACGGGCTCACATGTGATACTACCGCGGGCAGTAACAGACAAGAACATACTGATCAACGATGGTATAATAGCCGGCATCACAAGCGGCATCCCAGAACACGACACAAAGATAGATGGTAGTGGTCTGGTCTGCATTCCAGGCGCAATTGACACACATGTCCACTATGGTGTATACTCTCCAATCAACGAGGCGGCGCGCACCGAGTCCCACGCTGCTGCAATAGGTGGTATAACCACAATGATGAGGATGCTCCGCCTAGAGGGCCCGTTCTCCGGCCTGCTACAGGCCCAGCTTGACGCCGCTTCCAAAAACCACTACATAGACTATGCCATCCATGCCTCGGTCTTCAACACAAGACAGGTACAAGAGATGGAACTCTGCGTCAAAAAGTCCGTCACGTCCTTCAAGATATACATGAACCTCGGAGGTGAGGTGGGCCACGTCTACATGGACATGCCACCAGGCAGCCCGAATCTGGTGCCAGCTAGGGTCAATGTAACCGACGACATGGTACGCCACATAGTAAGGGAGGCGGCGCGGCTTGGCTGTCCCGTGCTGGTCCATGCAGAAGATTATGAGACGTGTGGTTGTGGAATGAAAACTGCCAAAAAAGAGAACCGCGACGGGCTGGATGCATGGTCTGAGAGCCGTCCTCCAAAGTCAGAGGCCAAGGCGATTCGCACCGTCTCAAAGTTTGGCAGGGAGTATGACTGTACGATCTATTTTGTGCATATAGGCTCCAAGGAGGCGCTAGACCAGATAAGGCAAGAGCGTCGCCTCGGAACAAGGATATTCGTCGAGACATGTCCCCACTATCTGGCCCTCTCCCATGAGGATCAAGAGGGCTATCTTGCCAAGGTCATGCCGCCCATCAGGACGCGCGGCGACGGTAGGGCCGTCTGGGAGGCGCTGGCAGGCGGCGCCATAGATACCATAGGTACGGATCATGTGGCAAACCAGCTTGCGCTCAAGCTGGGAATCGGTGGCAAATGCAATGATGGTGCCAAGGGTGACACCAATAATGGTGGTATCAAAGATGGTATCAAGGATGTGCCCAACAATCAAACAGATGATCAAGACAGCAACGCCGGCAAAGGCCGTCCCCATCACAACAATGGCAATGTCTGGCAGGCACTTGCAGGATTCCCTGGCATAGGTACCATGCTCCCCATACTGTTTGACCGCGGGGTAGGAAGCGGCAAGCTCACCCTTGAGCAGCTTGCGCGCGTCACAAGTAGCAACGCGGCACGGATCTTTGGCATGTATCCACAAAAGGGCACCCTTGAGATCGGTTCTGATGCAGACATTACAATGATTGACCCAAAGCTTGACAAAAAAGTGACAGCGGACCTGTTTGGCGGATTCTCAGACTATTCAGTGTACAAGGGGATGGCCCTCAGGGGATGGCCCGTCAGGACGATTGTCAGGGGCAGTACCATAGCAGAGGACTTTAAGGTGGTAAGCAGGCCAGGCTACGGCAGTTTGGTCAGGCGCAGGCCAAGCAGCAAGTACACTCCTGATAGTAATGATGGCGCCTGATTGTATCTGTTTTTATGGCATGCAGCACCAATCATACTGTTGGCAACAGTACAGGCCGGTAACAACACAAAGTATGCAAGCAGGCTGGATGCGCTCATCAGAACCATGAGGGAGTCTGAATACCTTACCGATCACAAAGTAGAGTCTGCCTTACGGCGCGCTCCTAGGCACGAATTTGTTCCGCCGCGGGAGCGCGACAAGGCATACCAAAACATACCTCTTTCGACCGCCAACGGACAGACCATATCCCAGCCAATAGTCGTATCACACATGACCGAATGGCTTGACGTGCATGAGGGCCAAAAGATCCTCGAGGTTGGAACAGGTTCAGGATGGCAGTCAGCAGTACTCTCATACATGGTGGGTAATGATGGTGCGATATACACCGTAGAGAGGGATCCCTGCCTGGCGGCCTTTGCACAGGATAACTTGGATAGGCTGGCAATCAGCAATGTCCATACAATAACCGGTGACGGCAGTATGGGACACCCAGACCAATCCCCGTACGACAGGATAATAGTCACCGCCGCATGCAGCAGTATCCCTCCCCCGCTCGTGGAGCAACTGGACAAAAACGGCCTGCTGGTGGCGCCTGTAGACGACTCTGATTCACAATCCATGATAATGCTGCAAAAGACAGCAGATGGCACTACCATCCAAATCAAAAGGGAGCCAAGATACGTCTTTGTTCCACTGCGTGGAATGTATGGCAAGACAGAAGTATAGTATCCAGACACGCGCACAACAACCACGCGGCTGGCATACAATATGTGAATGGCAATGATATGATGGTGATGGTGATATGATGATGATGGTGATAATGTGGTGCCTGCGGTCGTAATTACCGCAAGGGCTCCAAATCGGCGCTGCCAAACAAGACGCTAAACGGCTCGCACCAGATCAAAACCTTGTTGTATCTTTGAAGATCCGTACCGTCTGGAATATCATAGTTTTGATCTCCCCTGTTGGCCTTTAGATCACCAAGACGCACATAATCATCCGCATCATAGTCTACCGACAGATAGACACGCAGTCCAGGACCGTTGGTTGCCTCAAAGTTCTCCAACCTGAGTATGTTGCCTCCGTCGCCCAGCGCAACCGTGTATGCATCGCCCTGTGCATCATGAATGCCGTCGCCCACCCCTACAAATGTTCCTGCGTAAAATGCCATACCGTCATCGCCCGCACCGGCAATGCCTGCATCAGGTGTCATGACGGCATCAGGCGGAAGTGATTCAATGACTGTCTTTTGTGTAAAGTATGGTGACAGGGCATACCCCACAACTATTGCAGCCACCACCACGGATACTATCCCCACCAACAAGGCTTTTCTTGCCACCATATCCCTCCCCACTGTAAGTATATAGAAGATTCCTTATGCCGCCTGCGGCAGGGCATTTATCCTGCCATATCTTGTGTCTGGACACGCCATCATCATCATGCTGCAAACTTGATCCTGTATGGTGTGCCACACCTCAGCACACCTAACCTCTGCGGTCAGGCCATCAAGGACATGCTTTTTGGACATCAATACATCCATCACTTGGAGTTGCACATCTGCCATCAAATGAATCACCTTCACTTACCAATGGAGCAGGCGCATGCATCCCGGTTATACCATCTCAAACTTTTCCCCCCTACATACCTTGTATATGACATCAGGCTTCCTGAGGAATATTCCAGACTCTAAAACCCCCGCGGTTTGCTTGATCTTCCTGGTAAGCGCCCGTGGGTTTGTTATTGTGCCAAAGTCACAATCCAAGACAATGTTGCCATTTTCCGTAAAGAATGGATAACCCCTGTCAATGGTACGTACACATGGCTTGCCACCCATCCTCTGGATTGAATCCATCACCGACCCCCTAGCAAGCGGATGTATCTCCACTGGAACAGTCCTAGTAAAGAACTCTACAAACTTTGTGCTGTCTGCAATTACAACCACTTTTTTTGCAAGATTAAACAATATATTCTCCCGTAGCAGGGCCCCGCCGCCTCCTTTTATCACGTGCCTTTGCGCATCTATCTGATCTGCGCCGTCAAAGACCAAGTCGATATGGCTGAGTTGGTCTGCTTCCATGAGAGAGATTCCCTCATCCTCTGCTACCAGCTTGATCTGCAGCGACGTGGGAACCGCCCTGATGTGGTACCCATTGAGCCTCACCATCCCTGCAAGGCTCCTCACAAGTGCAGTAGCCGCCCTTCCACTCCCAAGCCCTATGACATGATTGTCCTTGACTAGCTTTAGCGCATCGTTTGTAAGTTTAGACATGGTATTGTTGGCATCATTGCGATGGCGTGTACGCCGGGGATCAGGCAATCAGTCCATCTCCGCCTGGTCCATTTTTCTGAGGGTCTTTATTATGTCATTTTTGAGCTTATCTAGAGCCATATCGTCATCATCATCATCATCATCATCATCATAATCATAATCACCATAATCATCTTGTGTGGACGACTTTTTTTTGGTGGATGGTTCCTGCGCGGGTTTGGGTGGTAAGGGTTGGGGTGACGATGGAGGTGCGAGTGTGATGTCCTTTGGTGGTGTGGTGTCCTTTGGTGGTGTGGTGTCCTTTGGTGGTGTGATGTCCTTTGGTGGTTCCTGCGCGGGTTTGGGTGGTAAGGGTTGGGGTGACGATGGAGGTGCGGGTGTGATGTCCTTTGGTGGTTCCTGCGCGGGTTTGGGTGGTAAGGGTTGGGGTGACGATGGAGGTGCGGGTGTGATGTCCTTTGGTGGTGTGATGTCCTTTGGTGGTGTGATGTCCTTTGGTGGTGAGATGTCCTTTGGTGGTTCCTGCGCGGGTTTGGGTGGTAAGGGTTGGGGTGACGATGGAGGTGCGGGTGTGATGTCCTTTGGTGGTTCCTGCGCGGGTTTGGGTGGTAAGGGTTGGGGTGACGATGGAGGTGCGGGTGTGATGTCCTTTGGTGGTGTGATGTCCTTTGGTGGTTCCTGCGCGGGTTTGGGTGGTAGGGGCGGGGGTGAAATGTCAGGCGGCACAATGGCATTGCCAGCATCCATGACGCTCGCAGGTGTCAACGGAGTAAAATTGATGGTCTGTTCTTCTTTCTTGGCATGAACAACACTCTTTTGCGCAGCCACAAATGGTTTGCTCTGCGTGTCCCCACTTGATGAAATGCCTGTCCGGGGGGCTTTTTTGTCTGCCTTTTTTGCGGTCCGTAAAGCCTTTGGCGTATCATGATCAATATTTGATTTTTTTACACTCTCGAGCATGTGGAATTTAGGCGCGGCTGTGCTTCTTCCACTATTTTTTCTAATGCTGGTAAGTGTAGTCACCTCAAATGATTGACGTGGGAATGCAGACAGCGATGATGATAATGATGATGCAGATGGTGGTGTGATGCGCCCATCTTCCTTTTTTTGTGCACTATCAGCATCCGCGAGAACGGGTGTGCCATTTTGTGTTGCAAGTTTGGGCAGCCTCTGCTCTGTTTGTTCAAGCTGTACCGGCGGTGTGGATTGTGGAGATATCTGGGGTGGTGGTGAGGACTCGGTTGTAGTGGATCCTGGTTGGGGTGTCTGGGATGACGGTGGTGGTGGCGGTTGTGGTAGTGATGTATGTTGTTCTAAAAGCGGAGACGTCGCCGGTGATGGTGTAGATATGGAAGGTGGTGGCGGTTGTGGTTGTGGTTGTGAAAGTGTAGGTGGTGGTGTATGTAGGGAAGATGTTGGTGATGACACAGATTGTATTTCATGTGGGTACTGTACAGATGCAGACTTTGGCTCACCACCTGCATGACCCATGCTATCTATCCGTGCAGACATCTCTTGTAGCTGCTCGCCCAGCTTTGTGAAGCGCTGATCCATGACGGCAACCAGCTCCCCCCTCCCTCCAGCATCCTTTCCAGAACGCTCAGCTGAACGTTGAATCTCGTCAATCTTGCTATGAACCACCCCAAGCCTTTGTTGATACACAAGAAGCAGCCTGTCCCTCTGGTACATGGTAAGTCCAGAATCCTCGCGATGCAACCCAGAGATTGACTTTGTAAGAATATCCTTCTCTATATGCAGGGGGGCAGTCTTGCTGCTGATGCTGGCAGTCGCAGCATATGCCTTGTCCTTCCCGGCATCTTTACCACCTGAACGCTTGCGGGTCGTTGTAGTTGTAGCAATAATAAATGCGGCCGTAGCCACTCCTGCCAGCGAACTTAGAACGATAGCAATCTCCTGCATCTATGTATACCATTTGATCCAAGAGTATTTTCTGCGTCTAGCGTCAGGAAAGCCACAACTGGCACACTGATGGTGGCGCTTGTGAAGTGAATTTTTACCGCACCTTCTGCATCTAATGTGTACCTTCTTTTTTGTAAAACCACCCATGGAGGTAGTGCCTTTTACCATGCCTTGTCATCACCTAGCTGCGTGTGGCAGGAGGAGGTGATATCATGACCACATTGTCACCCCTAACTACTATGGTTCCCAGATCTACTGGTTGGCCTTCTGCACTGATCTCTTCGGAGGAATCAAGCAACAAGTTCATGTGCTGATCAAACCCCAGCAGCGTACCCCTGATCGTCTTGCTACCTTTGAGTTTTATTAGTACAACCTGATTGATACTTTCATCCAGTACTTTTACTGCCATATCTACGGACATATTCACCATTGCCTCGTTTTTGGGCTTATATTAAAATTTCATTATCAAAATATTCCATCCATGCCTACACCTGTACTCGTGGTATATCCATTCCATGCCCGGAGCCGCGTGAACCACCACATTGGCACGGAGCCAACCATGAAAACATGCAGCCAATATCACGTAGCAGTTACCCTTGCTGCAGTCCATTGAGGCATTGCCTGCATACCAAGTTTAGGTTACCCACCACCTCGGCCAAAATCATCTCCCCATCCCCATCTGTCGCACCTGTTGGATCCCCCCAAACCCCGTTCTTGCTTGCGGCAGGAAACGACTCTTGGGCAATCTCTGACAACCTTTTGATCTCAGCCTGTGGCATACCATCAGTGACCACTCCTTTTTCTGCCCTGTCCATCCTGACGCTACCGCCATAACCAGCATCACTACCCCCCGCCACTGCCAGCATCAACGACGTCTCCACAAACCCGGCATGATCAAACTCCCGCCGCATGTACTCCCAATAATTGAACAAAAACACGTTGTGTCGCTCTTTGGAAGGTTGTTGTTGTTGCCTCCGCAGCCTGTCTTCAATCCCCTTTATGGCATCCTTGTTGCCATGATGCCCATTAATGATAAACGCCGTCTTGATTTGGTTTGCCGCAAGTGAGTCGCACAGATCCATCAGCACCGTCTGCAGTGTAGACTCTCTTATGCTCAGGTTAAAGTATGGCGCATGCTCAAACGACACCCCACAACACAATGTGGGAAGTAAGACAAACCCATTGTCATTGGCCACCCTTTGCGCCACCTCGGTGACAATATCAGAATCAGTCGACACCGGTAGATGGGGCCCGTGCTGCTCCATGGATCCTACTGGAATCACAGCTGCTGTCACCTCCCCGTTTGCAACTGATCTCCTCAGGTCGGGATCATACATCATGCCCATGGCACGTATCCATTCCGATCCTCCGGATCTCACCGCACTCATTGCCGCTCATGCATCATGTGTATGCACCTTTCTCCAACGTATCTCAAGCCTGCCTTCCAGATGCATCTTTACTGACCTCAGCAACGTATCGGCCTCAAGCTTGCGTCCCTTGGCCTTGATCTTTTCTAGTGTATCATCAGGACTGACCTTGAATGAATCCTGTAATATGATGGGTCCCTGATCTAGGCTCTCGGTCACATAGTGTGTAGTGATACCAACCACCTTGGTCCCCCGCTCATATGCCTGTGCATATGCCAAGGCACCTGGAAATGCAGGCAGTAGTGACGGATGTATGTTGATGATCCGGTCAGGATATCTCCATACAAAATTGGGTGTGAGTATTCTCATGTACCTTGCAAGTACAATCAGATCAACATCATACTGCCTGCACACACCAATTATCTGCTCTTCTGCCTTTTGTTGATCCCTTCCTGATATCATTACAAACGGCACCCCCGCCCCGTCAGCCAGGGGCTTGAGCACATCTTCTGTACCTATCACCACCGATATCCTTCCCTTGAGCGACGCTGCATTATCCAGTATGGCTTGCAGGCAGTGGGGCTCCTTTGTAACCATCACTGCTACGTTCTTTTGTGAGTTTGTCTCATGGTGTGCATCAACGTCTATTCCCACCCTGCCTGCCAGCTCGTGCAATCCTGCACCAAACTCTTTTGCATCCACCCCCTGCGGAAAAGACGCCTCCAGGTACATCCCAAACAGCCCCTTGATCACGTTCTGGTTTACCTTCTCAATATTGCCCCCACTTGTAAATACAAAGTTTGTAAATGCTGCCACGATCCCCTCGGCGTCCTTTCCCACCACGGTAATTCCAATGACCGTCTTTTTCATGATCATTCGTATGTTGCTCATCTTACATTATTAATGGGTATGCTAGATACCTTGACCACGACAAGCTCTTCCACAAACACATGCCACAGCCTAGCACCCTTGTCAATCTTCATAGACAATGGTGCGGGAGGCGGGATTCGAACCCGCGTACTCCTAAGAGACAGGGTCCTAAGCCCTGCGCCTTTGGCCAGGCTGGGCAACCCCCGCACCTGATCTGTCATAGACACAAATTTATCTATACGCCTTGTGCACGGTATAATTGGCGAAATTTTTTGGAACCAACGGCATACGCGGCGTCTTTGCAAAACAGCTTACCTTAGAGTTTATCCACGACATGTCCCTGGCAATCGGGACGTACTTTAAGCGCAGGGAGTCCGGCCCCGGTACAGCATTCAAAGATACCAGAGACGCGCCAAAAAAGCCGTCTGTACTGGTAGGGTTTGACGGAAGGCAGTCAGGTCCTGTAATCAGCAAGGTCGTATGCGCCGCGCTCAACTCCATTGCAATCAACACCATGACAACAGGAATAGTCCCCACGCCCTGCCTTGAGTTTGCAGTAAAGGCGCTCGGCTACTCCGGGGGGATAATGATCACCGCATCGCATAACCCTCCGCAATACAACGGAATAAAGCCCGTTGCACATGACGGCGTAGAGATCTCACGCGAGGACGAGCTTGTGATTGAGAAGGTTTATGCAGGCAAAGGCTGGGCGGATGCTGGCAAACACAACAACAACAACAACAACAACAACAACAACAACAACAACAACAACAACAACAACAACAACAACAGCTCCGGCTACAATAACCATGACATCCACCCCACCACTCCATGGGGCTCTGCGGGCAGCGAACCACGCGCAGTCACAACATACCTTTCAGGGGTCCTCTCACATGTGGATGCAGGCAGGATAAGATCAAGGCATCTCAGGGTCGTCTTGGACTTGGGAAACGGAGCCCAGGCAGTGGCAGCCCCACTCCTGTGCAGAAACCACCTAGGCTGTGAGACATTGTTGGTCCATGACAGGATTGACGGCCAATTTCCAGGGCGCGGATCCGAGCCTACCCCACAGAACCTATCGGACCTCTCGCAGGCAGTCATACAACACAAGGCAGACCTGGGCGTGGCATTTGACGGCGACGGGGATCGGAGCCTCTTTTGTGATGACAAGGGCAGGGTTCTGACCGGAGACAAGTCGGCACTCATACTTGCAAGATACATCCTGAATGCGTCACCGGGTTCGGACGTGGTCACCTGCCTAAACTCCGGCTCTGGCATAGAGGCTATAGCAGGCATGTCAGGCTCTGCTGTCATGCGCACCAAGGTGGGCAGCGTGGAGGTATCTAGAAGAATGGTTCAGGCAGGCGCCCTGCTCGGCTTTGAGGAGAACGGAGGGTTCATGTACAGCAGGCACAATCCCGTCAGGGACGGGTGTATGACGCTGGCACTCATGCTTGACCTGCTGGCAGCATCCCCGCCCGCAGCAATCGATAGGCGCACAGGCACGTCACTCTCAAAAGAGGCCGCCTCCCTGCCCCTGTCATTTACCACCAAAGACAAGGTAGCATGCCCCGCTAGCGGTGCCGTAGGCCTGATCGACATGCTGCTCAAAGAGCATCCAGATTCTGACATGACTGACGGCATCAAGATCAAGCTGGACGGGGGCAGCTGGGTAATGATCAGGCCCAGCGGCACCGAGCCCATTGTTCGCATATACGCAGAGTCTGGCAGCCAAGACAAGCTAGACGGCATCATGTCGCAGTATGTGGAGGAGGTAAGATCCATAATCAACAGGCAGGCAACAGGCTAGTCTTGCAGGTGCCACACCAACACACAAACTGCCTGCGCCTGCCAGGCCAAACTGCATTACACCAGCACCACATATCCGTACCCTTTTTGTCCAACCATAATTTTTTTTATCAAGCCATGCCCAAATGACACCTTTACAAGCTGCCATTACATGAATTGGTGCCACTATTCCTGTATGAAATTATCCGGCATCATATGTAGCAGGAAATGATGGCATCGCATGATGTGCTTACACGATATATCATACATTATGGCTGCTACTCACCAAACACCGTGTGATGTTATACGACGCCGTCATAAGCCACAACGTCTCACAAAAACGTCAGCCACGGCCTGAATTTTGGATTCCTGCCCATCACGACATCCGTAAACGAGCGCTGCAGCCCCCGGGTTACTTTACCCATCTTTGCATCACCTATCTTTGTCTTGTCTATCTGCGTCACAGACTTTACCTCTGCGGCCGTTCCCGTCATAAACACCTCATCTGCAGAGTATAGATCATTCCTGTCCAGGTCAGCCTCCTGGACTGTCCCCCCGTCTTGCTCCATAATCTGAATGATGCTGTCCCGTGTAATCCCCCTCAGACCCCCTGCAGAAGTGGGCGGTGTCCTGATGACGCCATCCCTGACCACAAATATATTTTCCACACTGCATTCAGCCACTTTGCCTGCCGTGTTTAGCATGATGGCCTCGTCATACCCATGATCCAGTGCCTCAACGCGTGCTAGGGCAGCATTTGCATAGTTTGACGCAGCCTTTGCCTGCATTGGCTGGCATCGCGAGTCTATCTTCAGCCAGCTTGACACCTTGCACTTTGCACCAGATGACTTGCCTGCATTTGACTCGCCTGTATTCCATTCCCAGCATGCTATTGATACATCTACTTTGTTCTGGGTCGGAGTCAGTCCCATCTCGCCATACCCATAATACGCCAGAGGCCTGATGTAGCACTCACGCAACCTGCTGGCTCTGGCCGTATCAAGTATGGCATCAGTAATCTGCTGTTTGGAGAACTGCATCTTCATGCAATACAGACCGGCAGACAGAAAGAATCTGTTCACATGATCCTGCAACCTAAAAATTGCAGGACCGTCATCAGTATCATAACAGCGTATCCCCTCAAAGATCGATGTGGAATAGTGTAGGGCATGCGTCAATACATGCACTTTGGCATTCTTGAACGGCACCAGCCGCCCGTTCATCCATATCTTGCCTACCTCATTCATAGTGGGGCAATTAAACCATACCAATTTAGAGCTAACCTATAACGTACGTGGTCAGGTAGTTTAGCCGTCATATGTAGTGCATGAGCTCTGCCATACGATCAAGATTCCTGTTCTTCCATGTCGTAACGCATGAGAACAGGTTGCCCAGCCACTCCATGGTTTTATTTGATCTAATGCATCCACGAATCTTCCTATGCACCACGATCTCCCGCAGACCGCGCTCGGCGTCGTTGTTGGTGGATGGGATATTGGGATCCAGCACGAATCTAAACAGATCCTTTTTGGCGCGCGCGATCTTTTTGATAAACTTTCCCACGACGGGATCGTTGCCGTATTTGTGGATCATGCGCGATACGCGCGCCTCAAGCCTTTGCCGGGCGGCAAGTCGCCACTTGCTGTGCTTCCTGCTTTTGGCGTCGCATGCGTCATCGTATATGCGGCACAAAGTGTCGTATACGCGGCATACCTCGGTGCTGTCCTTGTTCTTTTCAGACAGATCTTTCATCTCGCGTATTATATGCGCCCAGCACCGCTGCACCGTGAATGTGCCGTACGCCGACCACCCATCACACACGACTGTTCCACCCCATCCAGCCCCTAGTATCTCATGTAGCACGTCCCTGCCTCGGCTTGCGCGCAACACGTACAGGCAATCGCCGGTCATGGGATCATAGAATATCCACACCCAGACCAGCTTTCCTTTGAGGCGGATTGATGTCTCGTCTATGTTGAGGATTCCTGCATTGAGCAGCAGGAGCGCTATGGCCTCTGCTGGCTGCCCTAGGTTCATTCCCACGCCTGACAGGATGTTGTGGATGGTGCCCGAAGACACGTGCCTGCAGTGTTTTGTTATACTGCGCGCATTGAGTCTGTTTGGCATGCGGTCAAGAAAGTTTTCAAACACCCGTGATATGATGCGCTTTCCAAGCTCGCCGCGCCTTGGCAGGTGTGATATGTCTGGCATTATGTTGTTGCGCCCGCACCCCGTGCATTGACACGTGTTGATCGTGTGCCGGGTGGTGTGAGGTGATGGTGGTGGTGGGATTTCAGTAATAGAACGGATCTCCGAGGACGTGACTTTCAGATCCGATCCAGAGCAATTGGGGCACGTGGGCGCCGTGTGGGTTTCATAACTGTCTGGCTTGGGCTTGTTGGTGCGCCCTGTATGGCCCTTCTGTGCGCCGGGCTTTTTTCCCGACCTGATCCTGTTTTGCGCCCTTCTCTTCCTGTTGACCTTGCAGGTTATCGTGTCCTTTGACGGCGGCACGTTGGGGCCGTCATGGTACGCGTCGCGCCTTTCGAGATCGCGGATCTTTGCTTGTGCTGCCTCCAACTGTTCCTTATGCGCCTCCAACTGTTCCCTGAGCGCCTCCATGTTGGCCTCCAGTCTTGTGGCATTTACTCTGGATTGCATAAGATCGCGCTGTGATTGCTTGTACATTTTTTTGTAGTCTTGATTTTTCTTCAACTGAAAATGTCTCTTAGAAAGAGTATTTGTAGTGGTATGTCAAAAAAAACCAATTACTTACTGGATATTTTTAGGCATGACCTGACCACGTACCCTATAACAATGCACAAAACACTTACTCTATCGCAGGCATGCTGAACCCGTTGCCGGCCATGCTACAGTCCATGGCATGGTACGATACCGCATGGACGGGCTTTGTAGTACTGGAATCAATTGCCTGCATTGCACTAATCATTCTATACCAGCAGCAGCATACAAAAACACACACAAGAAGATACATATCAATAAACCACGTATACTAGGCATGAATTGGATCTTTGGCTTTGTAGCCATTGCACTATTGGTTATCGGCTTGGTGGGGCAGGCCTTTGAGATGAGAAGGATCAGGATTGTGGCGCAGGACAGTGGCGATGTGCAGGGGTCTGCAAATGTCTTTGCCGACAGGAGGAACTTCAAGTGGTATGCCGTGATTGGCGCGGGCATCATACTATGGTACATGGTAGAGCGGAATGTTTGGTAGGTAGAGTTTTCAGAGCAAGATTGGTGGTGATGGCAGGGGTCTGCAAATGTCTTTGCCGACAGGAGGAACTTCAAGTGGTATGCCGTGATTGGCGCGGGCATCATACTATGGTACACGACAGAGGGCATAGCGCGGTAAATCGGCTGCCAAACTCGGCATCCGCCACACAATTCAAATTTACAGTATGGCCACCTGTCTGCCGGACCCCTCTCCTCAAACCCTGCAACAAAAGGCTCTCAATGCACACTACCCGCATGCCGTCATTCCTGTCGTCCCCCAACCGGCAACAGAGGCCATCCAACCAGGCCCCTAGTTCGGCCCACAGTGCGATATGCCATGAACAAGCAACAACCAGTGTGTAAAACCAACCGGCTTTAAAAAGCAATGGGAACAACTCTAAATAGTAGTGTGGTGTAATAGTAGTAGCGTGTTTTGGGTAACGCCGGACTAAATCTAGATAACGGTCCAAGAACAAACCCGTGATGGCGCTACAGGCCTAACAGCCCGTAACGCCACACTACATAATCATGCACATTACAAGCAAGGTAGTGCGCACAAACATCAAGCGATACCAGCAGGAACCATCCACCAAAGCCAGAACAATTGTGCCCCAACCAACAGATGCTACAAGAAAATTATACCCAAGCCTTGTGCTGGCGCGCAGAATCGCCCTCCCCACCCCCTACTCTCCACAGGCAACAACTGCCATGACGCATCATGCCCGTCACATGGCTATCCAAGAACCACCCACCACCATAAAATGATATCTAGGAACATTCAGGCATACATCACACAATGCCACAGCACATCATACAAAGTTAATCTCAGAGATCTCGCCATGTATGGCGCGTATTGCCTTTTTTATCCCGTCACGAGCATCATCTATCACAATGATTATCCGCGATGTCTCTTCCTGCGCGTCGAGATTTAGTATGTTGAGGTTCAGCTCACCCACCTTGGAGCTTGCCCGCGAGACAACGTGTTGCACCCTCCACATCTCGTCGCCTATCAGTGTAATGACTCCCCTGCCATACGTGATCGTGGCAAGGGGATCAAAGCTGCGCAGGTACCTCTCATTGAGTCTTACATAGTCGCCATCTAGGAACAGTATCCTGAAGACCTTGACCCCGTCCCTGACAAACGGCGACAATATCACAAACTCGCTGTAACGCCTGTTGTCCTCCAGTGACGTCAGCAGGTTCTGAAGATGCCCCTCCTCCAGTCTGAATATGGCACAGTTTTCCTTGCCCGTTACTATCTTGATTGGGTGGCCAACGTGCTCGTCAGGGATTCTCTTTATGGTGGTAAACATCCCAGGACTCTTCATGTTGGTTATCGTAATAGGGACATCAACGCCATTCTCCACAATCTCCTTTATGGCAATGGGATCCAGTATCTTCATGCCAAACATTCCAGCAAGCCTAGCCTCGTTGTAGGAGAGCTGTGGAAGCGCCCTCAGCCCCGACTCTATAATCTTTGGATCAGCAGAGACCACAGAGCTGTCCTTTTCAAAGTCTATCATGGTGTCATACTTTTTGTGGAATAGTATTCCCAGATCTGCCGCAGTCCTGTCAGAACCACCTCGTTCATATGTGGTGATCACGCCATCTACAGTCTTTCCTATGAACCCGCCTATGCAGACAACCTCGTTGCTGCTGACCAGTTCCTCCATTGCGCCGAGTCTCTCCATTGACTTGGACGCCAGAAAGTTTGTGTACTCTATGTTATCATCAGTAATAATCGGCCAGACCTCAAGGCCCACCACTCCTGCCCTTATGCCATTATCCCTCATGACATGACTCATCACATGCGACATCAGGATCTCGCCCGTAAAGGCCAGCGCATGTGAACGAATTTCGTCTGTAAACTTTGCCTCAGTGCCGGCCTTCTCAAGTGCCTTGCGTGCCAGCCCCAGATAGTGGTTAATCACCTTGTCGCACTCTTGTCTGTACACAGAACCACTCCTAGTACACATATCAACGATCTTTTGGTACGCCGCCCTCACCACATCAAGGGAGACTGCATCATCTCCAGTGTTGCTCTTGGCATCATTGCTGCCGGGGGCACCATTACCGCCATCTTTGCCTGCACCCTTGTGGGATTTGCCAACATTTCCATCTGGGCTTGGCGCGGCCGTACCTGCACTAGCATCATTGTTGCTACCATCATTACCGGTACTGTTGTTCTTACTGCCATCACTTGGTGATGGCGTGCTGCCGTTGGCCGCACTGCTGCCCAGCTCCAAAACCACATCTGTCAAAGAGCGCCGCTTGCCGTTATGAATGATCAGTGGTGCTGAGAATACAGATATCACCTTGGCCCCATCTCTCTTTAGATCCTGTATCCGCTGTATCACACTGGGAATCAGTACACCATCAGGACCCAGCGCGCTGCCACCAAATTTTGCGACTATCAGCTTTGCAGCCATGATTTGTCAATGTAGAACCATCATCTATTAAGCATTTGATTACACATGTCGGCCTGCCACCTCCCTGATGATCTCACAGGCCACATGTGTGCCATCAGCAAGTACTGTAGGCTCTTGCCTCTTGTACTGCAGCCTCTCCTGAATCAATTCCCTGAGTCGCCCAACATCCCCATGGACAAATCCCTGTCTGCGCGCATTGTCCTCCTGCTCAAAATGCCCTCTGATGGGTATAAAGACAGCAGGAGTGCCATAGGCAGCAGCCTCGTCCATGGTGGAACGTCCAGCAAGTGACACCAGTACGTCCGAGGCCATGACAAGTTCGTGCAGGTTATCGACAAGCCCCATGCTACGGATCCTGTTGCCCATACCATCATGGTATAGACCATCACCACGCATCCCTTCAGCTGATGGGCCAGACACCACAACCACATCAAGGTCCCCCCCGATCCCAGATATGGCCTCCAGCGTTCTCTTTATCAGAAACAGCCCTGCATCCGTCCCGCCTATGGATACTGTTATGGTCCTTCGATCAAGGCCAAACTGTTTGCGCAACTCATCCCTTGAAGAGGCCACCTGCCTGACTATGGGTCCTGCCCTGCAGACATTGCCTAGATCACCGTTTTCATTATCATCATCATCCAAAAGTATGACACGCTCACACCTCTGCATAATCTTGTGCATCGCCCTGTTCATGTACCGCTCCACCAGCGATGCCACACCCCCTGTAAAACGTGTCCTACATATGTCAGTTATCAGTATGGTGGGAATGTCCAGCTCCTGTGCTACAGACAGTGATGCAAAGTCTTCGTCGCTGACTAGCAGATCAGGCCTGTCTGATACAAGAATGTCTCGTGATGCTGCCTTGCACCTTCTATAATACAGATAGTACTGCCACAACCAGCGCCTTGGATTCTGCAATGAGCCATCCTTCACAACAAATCGTGGATAATTCCTATACAGATCCCTCACATCAAAATCCAGATTTCGCAGCATTTGCGCGGCTCCCCCACCCGTCACAAACCTTGTCTGAATTGGAGCAGAACCGCCTGTGCTTCTGACACCTTCCATTCCGCTGGATGTTCCTGCACTGATAGAATCACCTTCACAACCATCATGATTATTTTTGCTGTTGCACTTTTCAAGATTTTCTGCAATTGCAATGTCGCGCGTCACATGGCCCAGCCCTATCGGGCTTGAAAACAGATCAAGAGTCGTCACACCCATGAATCACCCCAAGTATCATCTGAATTTTTAGGTTCTTTGGCATCTAGACGATACATTCATCCTGCACTTCACAACCACATATGTAACTTCAGCCACTCCTCCTGTACCAATCTCAGTCATCAGGCACATCATTGTATTTTGCAGGCATTAGATCCTTATTCCATCATTGGTCATCTGCACCACATTATCAACCATGCCATGTCAACATGGATGATTTGTGATGTGTATAATCAATATCCACCAAGACGTCATGCCAGTTGGTACACGGCACATTGCAGCCAAACTAGGCCAAACAGAATGCCCCACCATTCTTGCCATGCAGGCGCTAGGCAGCCCTCAATGCACCATGACAAATCTGCAAGCCTGCTGGTGCTCAGCCATGCTCAAGCACACAACTACAACTCTCAAAGTTTAAATGGATTTTGACAATGTTGGTTGCTGGGCTCATAGTCCAGATCGGTTATGACGTCGCCCTTACACGGCGAAGATCCGGGGTTCAAATCCCCGTGGGCCCATACCATTTTAGTGACTAAAATACCCAAAACATAATAGCAAAAGTGCATTACAAATTGAACATAAGCAAAAGTCAGAATATTGTTGGTGTTCTGGTTTGTATGCCGCTACCATTAATGAGTATGAATTTGGATGAATTCAAACCACAGTGGGTCCATTTACATTTTTGAATCGTACATGTTCATATGAATTGACAATCCACATGAGGATCCCACACCATTCCTAGCCAAGATAGATTAAATCCGCCAGACCAGCCAACAACCTTTAGGTATTTGAACAATCTTTCAAAAGTAGGTTATTACATGTCATAGATGCAGAAAAATTATTGACACAAAACGACATACGCCTATCCTATGACAAGGGAACAATCCGCATTGAGGGCAGGGGCGCTTTGGGAATCCCCAATACAAAATATGACACCGCCAGCCACATCTCCAGGGCATACGGCATGCACTATACTGAGATCATCAAGTATCTAAACGACAGCGGTCTAGACTTTGCAGACAGTGTACAAAATTTTGTCCCGTCACCCACACTGGTAACAAAGAAGATTAGACTGCGCGACTATCAAAAACAAGCAATAAAACGCTGGGAAGAGTCATTCATGAAGGGATGCGTCATACTGCCCACGGGTGCAGGAAAGACAGTCATAGGCCTTAGGGCAATCCAATCTGCCTGTGCGTCGGCCTTGGTAATAGTTCCAACCATAGACCTGATGGAACAGTGGGCTGGCAGCATCTCCAAGCACATGCGCGCAGACGGCACAGACAACAACATGCACGAATTACGTATAGGAAGGCTCGGAGGAGGCCAGGACGACATCCAGGCAATCACCGTTGCAACATACGACTCTGCATACATCAAGGCGCCAATCCTTGGCAATCAATTCAAACTCATAATATTTGACGAGGTGCATCACCTTCCAGCGCCGGGATACCGCACCATTGCAGAGCAGTTCATCTCACCATACAGGCTAGGCCTCACCGCCACCATAGAGAGGGAAGATCAGATGCACGAGATGATCCCGCATCTGGTGGGGCGCGTCATATTCCGCATGGGGCCAGCAGAACTCTCCACTGCAAAGCACTTAGCAGAGCACACCATCCAGCGCATACAAGTCGATCTGACAGAGGAGGAGCAAAATAAATATGAGATGAGCCGCTCAAAGTTCCTCTCAAACCTCAGGTATCTGGGATTCAAGACCCCGTCAATGCACACACTCAAACGGCTCATCATGATGTCCAACAGGAACAAGCATGCAAGAGATGCAATCCTTGCAAAAAACAAGGCCACAGAAATTGCGCTAAACAGCAGCGCAAAGGTGGACCAGCTCCAAAAGATACTTGCAGACAACAAAAACGTGCGCACAATAATATTCACACAAAACAACAAAATGGTATACAAAATATCTGACAGGTTCCTAATACCATTCATCACATACAAGACCGGAAGGGACGAGAGGCGCGACGTGCTAGACGGATTCAGGACCGGCAGATACAGCGCCGTAGTCACATCAAAGATACTAGATGAAGGTGTGGATGTTCCAGACGCAGAACTGGGCATAATAGTGAGCGGCACAGGCAGTGGCAGGGAACTGATACAGAGGCTTGGCAGGCTGCTCAGGCCCAAAAAAGATGCAAGAAAGGCAGTCCTGATAGAGCTGGTCTCAAGGCATACGCGCGAGACGGGCACTAGTGCAAAGAGGATGACGGCGCTGCGCAAAAACTCTGCCAGGGGACCAAACCTGTCAGGATCTAGATAACCACAACAGGCATATGATTGGGGGATTATGATGTACAGTATGATGAATATAGTAATGCCAATAATGATGCCAGCAACCATTATGGTAATACCAGTGTGACAAGCATGAACATGACCACAGCCGCAACCGCAACAGGAGCTGCACCCTGATGCTCCCATCGGATCTGCTCCGTGCCAGAATATACCGTGGCCGCATGACACCCCTGCTCTGTGCCACCCAACCAGACAGCGGCCCAGACCACACCCTTGCCCAGACTCTGCTCACATACTTTGCAGATTCACAAAAAACCCACACATCCAAGGGCCGCCTGATGCACAAGATAGGACTGCTTGAACCTGATGGGGACTACAAGCTGATCAGAGGACTCTCTACACTATTGGAGAGGCGTAGCACCTTTGCAAGGGTACGCACAAAAACCCTGTCGCCCGGCACCGCCCCGGCAGCAATCAGGCGGAGCCTGTTTTCAGAGTCTGCAAGGCGCGGGCTTGCCCTGTCCGACTCACAGAGGCAAGACATAATGCAGACGATCGCATGCCAGATGCGCACACCACCCGGTGAGCTGGAGACGGCCATGTGGAGCGACATGGAAGACAACCTCATACTTGAGGAGTTTAGTCCCATCAGCCCCAGCGACCTCTTGTTCTGGTACAACCTTTCACTGGTCCAGACACTCCTCTTCAAGTGCACTAGGCTAGAGTTCCACATAGAAGGGGGAATGCACTGGAAGCGGGTGCTGCGCAATGTCAAAAGGTTCGGCCTCATGTACAGCCTGCAATATACAGCAACCAACGACACCAACACCGCCGCATCGCGCAAAAACAACGCCACTCATGACGATTCCATAACATGTACGCTAGAGGGTCCATTGAGTATCTTCAAGATGACCGACAAGTATGGAACTGCAATGGCCAAGATACTCCCATCAATCATACAGACACCCTCTTGGAAGATCAGTGGACTGATCATAAGGAGGGCCAACGATGCGCAAAAGGTATACTCTTTTGAGCTGTCAAGTGACGATACTGGCGGGTTTATCCGTCAAGTAACGGATTCTAACTGCAAGCAATTGCACAGCACCGGCACAGGCAAGACCGCATACGACAGCTCCGTAGAAGAGGCCTTTGCACAAAGGTTCATGCAGCACTTTGATCCTCGTGACAAATCAAACTGGAAAATACTACGCGAGCCTGATCCATTAATTGCAAACGGCAAGGCCATGATTCCAGACTTTGTCTTTGAGAGGTTTGGAAGAAAGGTGTACATGGAGATCGTTGGGTTTTGGACTGCCGACTATCTCAAGAGAAAGGCAGACAAGCTCAAGACACTCTTCAACAATGGCGCACAAGACAGCCAGAAGGGCATCGACATGCTCGTGGCAGTGGACCGCAACCTTGCCTGCTCACAAACCGATGCCGTCCCCCCAGGCAGGATCTTTACATACAAGGATAACGTTCCGCTCAAACCCATACTGGACCGCCTCAAGGAGATAGATGCACAGATCGTCCAGGAAAAGACAGACAGTGAAATCAGAATAGAGATAAGCAGGTACGACCCCGACATTATCCTCGTCAGCAAGATTACATCAGACTACAACATACCAGAGCCTGCTGCACTGCAGATCATCGACAGGAACCACCCCAACACATACACAAAGATAGAATCACACATAATATCAAACACCAAGATCAGCACGGTGCGTGACGCACTTGATACTGTCACAGACTTTGTCCAGGCCTGCAAGATCATGTCATCGCACGACATCCCCGACTCTTGTCATGCTGCAATGCTCTCCAACCTAGATTATGATGTGTCTTGGCCCGACCTAAACCCCGCCAATGCAAAGATAACCAAGAGTAAAAAAGCATGCAAATAATCAGACATGGCACAACAACTACCCATATGATGTGGCCATCCATGCCGCAACCACCGTCTCATCATACATGCTTGCGCTACATCACACATGACTATCCTAAGACATAATGCCGCTTGGTGGCATGTACGGCTTGACCAAATATCTGATTCCACGTATGATTCTTAGCTAAAATAGAGGATGCCGCCCCAGCATCACATGGATGTATCCTCAAAAAAGCTGCCTGCCATCATTATAGCAGTACTGCTTGTCATTCTCGTGGCGCAATATTTCATCAACGACAGCGCCAACAGAAGCAGGTTGATAGATCCTGACACATGCCAGATATACACAAAGGATTCGCAGATCGGCACCAAGCACTATCTAGACGAGTTTGACACCAAATGCCTAGAGTTCAAGGAGCATGGTTCAGAAGGAGGCCAGTAACACTGCCACTTACAGACCCCCACCCATCACCTGCAGGGCATGTACCAACATCAATGTGCGCCACCCATACATGATATCCACAACTGTGGGTATGAACTTTTGATTCTACTTTTGTACGTCAGTGATCGTACACCAATCCACAGACTGCCTTGTACACATACTGCCCCATCTTTGTATATTGGCCGCATGTAATTGAATTGATGAATCTCGCATCATGGTCATTGGTACGTGGTCAGGTCGTGCCCAGAATGATGTGTAATACTATCAAAAGACCCTAGATCCGTGCTTGAATCAAAAAATCTTCCCAGACAACCTGACCACGTACGGTCATTGTATGAGACACTTCGTATACGGCATGGTTCTTGTGCAACCCATCTTCTTGCCTGCTGCCATATCCATCACACACACGACATACTCGTACAACACACCACCCTACTCTATTCTGCAACAGCTGCCATTGTTCTTGTCACGCTCAATCCCCCGTGCAATCCACCAGACCGAAAAGACCAGCACTCCCACCGACAAAAACTTTAGCTCCAAGCCCTGCATCGGAAACACAGACAGGCCGCCCACTGCCCCTAGTATGACTGCCAGGGGCGCGGTGCATGCCGGACACCCGGGCGTAAACGCTGCAAATGCCCCGCCAAGCACCGCTGAAGAGTTTGACTTTACAGAGTTTGTCATCCTCATCCTGTGTATCTTGAATGCCACCATGGCAAAGTTAATTCCTGCAAGGACAGATATGACCACAGTCAGCCCCAACGTGGCTGCAATATGCAGCGGCATTGCCTGTACTGCCGCATCAAAATGCGTGGCAAGCATGGCCATTGTAATGTAATAATACAACACCCCCAGTGCGGATCCCGTACACACAGCAATCACGGCATACTGCCTGATAGCCAACACGTTTGTAATCAGTTGCAATTTTGCATTCAAACAACCCATTTTGCCTTCCAGTCTATTTTAATCATTGTTGGTTCACCAAAGGCACGGGTGCGCAACAGCTCACGCGTGCACCCTAAAACCCGCGCAGTCCCTGTGGCCTAGCAATCTCTGGATGGTGTGCCATCCAGTCAACCTGCTCCAGCATGGCCTGCTTCTCGTGTGGGAATGTCCCCTTGATAGTATACGCATTTGAGCCATGGTTTGCCCTAAAGACTATATCATCACTTGTCTCTATCTGGTTTATCAGCTGCCGGAGCTCCTCTAGTGACTCGTCATCATTAATCTTGACAAATGGTTCCTTGAACTTGTCAAGAAACTCTTGCTTTATTCCATTCTCAAGGTACAGGGTCAGAGCCCCCACATAGTGGGGCGAGCACGCACTGATGACGCGGGCGGTCCCCTGTATGTGTTCATGTGAGTATGTCTTGCCCCCTAGCCCCAATATCACCATGCACGACATTACATACCCCGCATCCTTTGCCTTGTTGACCGACCTGATGATCGTGTTTGCAACTGCCCCCTTTGTCACCTTTTTGAGCACGACATCAGAGCCACTCTCTATTCCCAGATAAAACATGTCAAGGCCTGCCTCGTTCATTGACCGAAGATCTTCCGGAGTCTTTTTGAGGATGTTCATGGGCATGGCATAGCATGATATCCTCTCAATTCCGGCAAACCGTTGCCGTATGTACCGCACAATCTTTATCATAAAATCTGCATCCAGGTTTAGCGCGTCCCCGTCTGCAAGAAAGACCCTCTTGGTATCCGGCATGTACCGCGCCATCATGTCAATCTCGGACTTTATCTCCTCCCATGGCCTCTCAGAGTACTCTTTTGAGCGATACATGTCACAAAAGGAACATTCGTTGAACGAACAGCCCAGCGTCACTTGGAATATGAGCGACTTTGCCTCCGAGGGGGGACGGTACAGCGGGGCATCATAGTGTAGCATATCCAAATGATCTACGTGGCATGTTTTTTATATCTTACATGTGGGTGGCCTGCCCACCACCACCACCACCACCATCATCATCACCACCACCACCATCACCATAAGCAGTTTGCCCAACACACCGGTAACAAACATTCACTTTTAATGCTGTTCAAAATACCTTTTAGTGCAACAGGTAGATTCTTTTCAACCATGCCCAACGACCCAGACGCAAAGAGACTGTTTTGGTTTGTATTTGCAAGCTCGCGCGGAGGCCTCAACCGCTTAAAGATCATATCAGCACTTCAGGATAGCCCCCAAAACACAAACCAGCTGGCAAACACAATCAATGCAGACTATAAGACCATCCAGCACCACATCAGGGTGCTTGAAAAGAACAACCTAATCACGGGCGTGGGCCAAAAGTACGGCCTGACATACTTTGTCTCCACGTACCTGGAGGTCAACATGGACTCCTTTGAATGGGTCAGAACAAAATTGGATAAAAGTAAATAAGCACTCACGGGGCGCGGTGTCTGTTGGAATCCAACTCTCTTGTGTTGTCCGTTGTTTCAATTGCCAACATGGCCGTACTTGGAATCCTTGCAGGTATATTTGCCAGGATGTATGCCAAGACCAGAGCGCAGATACCACTCGGGATGATCTTTGTTGCAGGCATGCTGTTCCTGCACAATGTCATCGGCGCCTTTGCATACTTTTCCATGGAAGAGATCTTTTCGCACGAGATATTCCCCTACATGTTGGGAGTTGGAGTCGCAGAGTTTATCGGCCTGTTGGTATTCTTAAGAATCATTCTAGACTAGCACCATCACCACCATTACGTGTGCGCAGCTACCTGTGCCAGCAGTACATCATAGTGGCATCATGTAAGACATCCTGTGTGCCAAACTGCTCCTTTCTAAAAATCATGCATCCAGACGGTACCAAACAGATGCTGTTATTCACAGCTGCCTAGATATCTCATCGATCTGTGTTACTGTCCCCAAGACAGAGTCCATCCTCACCACAACCGTCATCGTCTTGTCGTTCTTTGTATCCGCCCAACCTAGGGCCACATACCAGTCCCCGCCATCCTCATCATACTTTGTCTCCAGTATCTCAAGATCACTTGGCTGGACACCTACATACTTTTTCACAACCCCAGACACTGCAAGTGCCACTGCATCTGCCTCCTTTTCGAGCCTTCTCTTCATCAGGCCTATTCCAGGACTCATAATCTCTGTATCTGCCGCAATCTAATATAGTTTGAACCATCCTGCACGTCACCATCACTACCTGTGTGGCGCATCATCGTGTTTGACGGTGTTAGTCATTGTGTCATCATTGCAGATATCATTGTGGATATCATTGTGGATATCATCATAGATATCATCGTGCTCGCCATCGTGTTTGCCCGTCAGACCCACCACCAAAGTACAAAAAAACCTTGCAACATTTCAAATATCCCCCTTGCAAACCCACCACATGGGGCCAAACTATAGAATAACGAAGCTCATCATCACCAGACATGATATAACCACATCACTGGTCTGCATCCTAGCAGTGGCAGGCTCTATCATAACCGTGTCAGCCGGGCTCTGGGACGCCATATCCCATATGCAAAAAGAACCTGAATTCTTTTGGAGTGCCCCCCACATGGTGGTATATACGGGCGTTACCATCACATGTTGTGCAGCAGTCTTGGGCGCATTCATGCTGCGCTGCAAAAGACACCCTGCGCGCGGCTCGTTTGCGACGGGAATAAAGATGGTAATCATAGGATCTGCCGTCCAGATAGTATCTGGCTTTGGCGACTCACTCTCACACGACATGTTTGGTATTGATGGGCTGATATCATGGTCCCACCAGCCACTCGAGGCAGGGCTGGTACTGGCATCACTTGGAGGATTCATGGTACTAAGAAGCGTACAGCATGCCAGGATGAGATCACTTCTTGTCCCCCCGTCAATCATTGCATTCCTATTCTTCACGGCATGGCTTGCATTCAACCTCATACTGGCATTTGGCCACGTAATCCAGTGCATACCCGTCTATGAGATCTTTTCATCGGGCTGCGTCATACTGTAATTGTACAGCCTGATATATGACGCCAGCATCATGCTCAGGGAACCCACAAGAATAAGCAATCCTGCAGGCATCATTGCGTGTGCCGCAGTATCGCCAGACTCTGCCTGCACCCCTATTGTATGACCAGATATGTTTGTAATCCTGACGGTATATTGTGTATAGTCATCGCCCTCAAAATATTGCACTGCCATCCGCGTCTTGAATATCTCCTCGCGTATCACGTTACCGTCCTGGTCCAGCACGCTTACAAACAGCTCATCCTGCGCAGAAAAATCCAGCACATGCACAACAAGGTATCCAATGCCGCTTCCTGCAAGGCGCACATCCATCTCAAGCGAGTCGGAGTGTGTCATCTCACCCTCCACATGCTGCCTCTCTGCGCCTGCAAATATCATCCCAGCCCAGATTGCACCTGCTACCACTAGCACTAGCCCAATCCTAAACGGCGACACCCTCATAATGCGCAACATCATATGCAGGGCATTTTTATTCATTTTGCCACACTGTGAAACAAAAGAACCATAACCCACACCCATTCTAGCCATGGCCCCTTCTACTTACAGGATGCGCCCTAGGCAATCCACAAAAACAACATACACACAAAGGGCTCGGAGGGCTTCGATCCCTCGACCTGACGGTCCGAAGCCGCCTGCACTATCCTGACTGTGCAACGAGTCCGAATAAATAGGAATTTAACAGGTCTAAATACCTGTCTAGGGGAATTGAAGGTATCAAGCAAGGCCGAGGGCGCGGAATATGCCATACGCGACATCGTACTTGCCGCACGCAGGGTGGAGGAGAGCGGCATGCAAGTGGACTATCTCAACATAGGGGATCCTGTCCAGTTTGGCTTCCACCCCCCTGACAACGTCAAGCAGGCATATATTGACGCCATATCAAGGGGCGAGAACCACTATGCCCCATCAGAAGGACTTGCAGACCTAAGAGAAGAGATTGCCAAAAAAGAATCTGCAAAAGGCCTATCCGTGTCATCTGACAGCATCATAGTCACCAACGGCGTCTCAGAGGCAATGGACATGGTAATGGCAACCATACTAGAGGACGGTGATGAAATACTTTTGCCAGGCCCACACTACCCCCCATACGCATCTTACATACAACTGCATGGTGGCATCCCCGTAGAGTTTTCCGTAGACATGAACACGTCCATGCCCGACTTGGACGACATAAAATCAAAGATCACCCCAAAGACAGTTGCCATATGCATGATAACCCCCAACAACCCCACGGGCACCGTATTCAGCAGGCAATCCCTCAAGGATCTCGTAGACCTGGCAAACCAACACGGACTATACATCATATGTGACGAGATATACGACAAGATTGTATTTGATGAAGAGTTTTCCGGTATCGGCAGGGTCGCATCAGACTCGCCTGTCATCCTGCTAAACGGCTTTTCAAAGTCTCACCTGATGTCAGGATGGAGGCTAGGATATATTGCATTCAACCAGTCCCCAGGCCTTGAAGAGATACGCCGGAACCTTCCAAAGCTGGCAAGGATTAGGATAGCATGCAACCATCCCGTCCAACACGCCGCGCTAGAGTCGCTTCGGGGACCACAGCAGTACATCAATGACTTTGTATCAGAGGTAAAGAACCGCAGAGACATAGTCGTCAGGAGGCTTAATGCCATGCCGGGAATATTGTGCTCCATTCCTAGGGGTGCATTTTATGCATTCCCCAAGATAGAGGATGTCAACGACAGGTTTGGCACCGACAAGGACTTTGTTATCAAACTGCTCGAGTCCAAGGGCGTGCTTGGTGTGCAGGGAACTGGGTTTGGACAGCAGTATGGTAGCGGACACTTTAGGTTGGTCTTTCTTCCCGCACCCGACGTGCTAAACTCTGCGCTAGACAAGATAGAAGAGTTTGTCTCCTAGCGCCATGTATGTACCACATCATACTTGGCCCCACCAACCTCGCAAACTACAACACTCGCACACATACCAGCACCGCATCCATTCCAACCACAACACCATCACACCACAGCATCATTGCCAACACCACAGCATCACTGCCAACACCATACCGTCACCACCGACTAGACAAACATTGCAGTCACCACCCGGCCCGCCACAAACCAGCAGGGCCGTCCAAACCACACCCAATCCAACCTGATGCACACACGTGCAGGGCGATGGTGCACCATCCCCCCATACCAGCGTTGCCTAATAGCTCCAGGTGTAGAACCGCTCGGGTGATATCTCAATGATGCAATCAGTGTCATTGAGAAGCTCCTCTGCTGCTTCGTTGTCCTGAAGCGTCTCAAAATAGCGTAGCATGATCTTTCTTGCAATCTTTTTTACACGGCGCTCCCCCGTGATCAGGCGGGCGGTCCCCTGCCCCATTAGGCCATATATGTCAGGAGAATTAACACCCACATCTATACAAAACGATACACGCCCCTGCTGCCGCACATTTCTTGCCTTCTGCGTACTGCTGTTTGTGCCCACGTAGAACTTTTTTGTATCATACATGTACCACACCGGAACCACATGTGGTACAGGCATCATCTGCGCATATCCAGCAGCCTGCACCCCCACGGTGGCCAGCCGCATGATCCTTTGGGACCTTAGAAACTCATCCTTGTCCTTGACTTCCACGGTGATAGTACCTCCTCCCCCATCTGCCGGTAAACCCCAGCACAATCATAAACACACCAAAGCACAGCATCGCAACGGAGACCTTTTCGTTGGTAATCTCTGAATTCGCCACAAACTCTGCCACAAACTCCGGCCCCCACAAAAGCAGCTGCCTTGCAAGCACAATGCCCGCCATCACACAAAACATCACCCCTATTGCAGTAAACCAATTCCTGCCCCTTGGGTTGTGGGATTCGTAGCTCATCTTGACTATAGCCTTTTACCCAAGATGGTGGACCCGCCAATAGCCATAATCACAATTATAACAATTACAATTAGACAATCTTGATGCCAGGATTCTTGATGCCGTTTCGTATCATTGCGTTGAGGAGGATTGGTGTGGATATCTCTGCCATATATGACAGGCTTCCAGGGCCCAGATATATCGACCGGAGCCCCCTTATCTGGCCTATCAGCTCGTTTACCACATTTACAGACTCTTTATCATCACCGCACACAAATATGTCATAGTCTAGATCTATCTTTGGGTTTGTCAATTTCTTTTCAGATATCACATGAAATGCAGATATAAGCTTTGTAGGATTCTTCATATGTCCCGCCACAATCTGGTATGAATACCTGCTGCCAGGCTCTTTTAGCGGTATAAACTCAAAGCCCACATCGGTCTTTACCATAGGAACTATGGGCGAGACTACCGTGCAGTCATCGCGTATCTCCGGCAGTATCCCAGAGCATATTGCATCAATGCTCTGGTAGGGTATCGACAGCACTAGCACGTCACTCTGCTTTGCAACAGAGAGGTTGTCCCCCCCTGTTATGGTCTGCCTACCATGAGATGGTACGGTATCGCCTTCTGCCTGCTGGGAGTCGTTGCCAGCTGTTGTTGTGGTGGTGGTGGTAGTCACACCATTACTATCATTATTATCATATTCTGCTGCAATGCTGGTATACTGCTCTGCAGCCTCCATGGCCCTTGCCGCATCCCTAGAACCTATGAGAATCTCGTTGTTGTGTGACCATCTCAGGGCAAACCCCTTGCCCATTCCACCTGTTCCGCCAATGATACCTATGCGCACATCCACACATATGCAATCTTATTATTATCTCTATTCAAAATTTGCACATTGGCGCACATCATATTTCTCAGGCACGGCCAAGCAAGAAACAACACCGAAAAGATCCTGACTGGAAGAGCCGATGGTGTTCCCCTGACGGATCTGGGCATCGCACAAGCCGAGCAGGCAGCAGAGCTCATACAACATATGGACGTCTCTGCAATCTATACCAGCCCAATCCAGCGTGCAAGACACACCGCAGAGATAGTCGCAGACAAGAACGGCCTAGACGTATCCACGGATGACCGCCTCATAGAGCTTGACATGGGCAAGTTTACCGGCATGAAATACCATGAGATTATCAAAAATCATGGCAATGTCTTTATGAAATTCTACAACAACGAGTTAGAGATAGCCCACAACGGCATAGAAACCTTTGAAGAGGTCAAGAGGCGCATAAAATCAGTCATAAACCACGTACTGGAACGGCACCCTAGGCAGAACGTCGTGCTTGTCACCCACATGGACCCCATCAAGGCCATGCTCTCGACTGTAATCAACCTCTCACCTACAAACCTGGTAGAGATGATCATAGCCAACGCGTCACTCAACCTCTTTGGAGTAAATATGGCAAACAACAGTGCTGCTGCTGCTACCACAGCTGATCCCCCATCAGACACCACCAAGACTGATACCACCAATGGTAGCTCCTATGGCATCAACCACAACAACCACAATGCCACCGCCCCAGACACCAGCAATGACAGCACAGACATAATCATCGATGGCAGTAACGCCAACAGCACCTCGCCCCATACATGGAATGACGACGTAAAGTTTTCCATACTGGGCCTCAACGTCATGCACCCGTCAAGATTTCTTGAAAACCCTTAAATAGAAATCACAGATCACGACATTTAATCTACAATGAAGAGTAGTTTTGTTTTAATGTATGGTTTATTTGCAATACTCATAGTGGCAACTATAACAACTGCTGTATCATCCATGGCGATACCTGTGTTTGCAGCAGGAGACGAACCCGGCGAGTACCTTGACAGGAGGACGATAATATGGAACCTATTCTTTAGGATGATGACGGTAGCATTCACGGTCGGCGCAGTCGTGTCAGGCACCATCATCTGGCAGTGTTGGAGATTCAGGGAGTCACACCCCAAAGCAAAGCCAACGCCATACGAGGGAACGGACTGGTAAGATTGGCAGGGCAACACTCCAACTGGCTGGAATGGGTCTACATAGGCATAGTAGTCGCCCTGATGACGTGGGTGGGTGCCGAGGCGTGGGAGGCCGAGAGGCTTGTAGAGCACATACCTGAAGATGCCAAACTCATCAAGGTCACAGGACAGCAATGGTTCTGGACCTTTGAGCATGAAGACGGCACAAAGGAGATAGGTGAACTGCATGTAGAGGCAGGCAAGGCATACAAGTTTGAGATAACGGCAACGGATGTCATACACTCTTTTAACATTCATGATTATGTAGTATTGATGGACGCGGTCCCAGGCAGAGTCAACACCGTATGGTTTGCCCCCACCGAGCCCGGGGTACACGACATACAGTGCAGGGAATATTGCGGGCTAATCCATTACAACATGCGCGGTACGCTGTACGTGGAGCCTGCATCATGAACCACGCAGACATAGCGGCCATGTCCGTGCGCACCACCACAAACACCACGACTGGAGGCCCCGCCTGATGGTACTTGAGCTCCAAAAGCCGCGCCCCATATGGCAGATAATGTTCTCATCGCATCACACCGACGTGGGCCTGCTATACCTGATAAGCTCGCTTGCATTCCTGTTCCTTGGCGGGACGCTGGCCCTTGCAATCAGGGCAGAGCTCTTTTTGCCCGGCGCCCAGATAATAGGCGATGCCATGACGTTCAACCGCATATTCACCGTGCACGGCACCACCCTGATATTTCTCTTCATCATACCATTTGCATCGGCCGTAGGCAACTACTTTGTCCCCATAATGGTCAGGTACAAAGACATGGCATACCCAAAGCTCAACGCCATAGCATTCTGGATGATCCCGCCCGCAGGGGCCCTAATCTGGCTGGGATTTGCAGACTTTACGTGGTATGCAACACCGCCCTATTCCATAATCAGCGCACCAGGGCCTGCTGCTGACATGTGGATATTTGGCCTCAAGATACTCGGCATATCATCGGTGTTGGGAGCCATCAACTTTGTAGTAACCATCCTAAAATGCAAGCACCCCGACATGTCCATAGGCCAAGTTCCGCTGCTGGCATGGTCATTCCTCTCCTCATCACTAATCATACTGGTTGCAATACCCACATTTGCAGCAGCACTGCTCATGCTGCTCACCGACAGGCTGGGCGTCAGTGGATTCTTCAATCCTGCAATGGGCGGCGATCCAATAGCATATGCGCACCTCTTTTGGTTTACATTCCACCCAGAGGTGTATGTGCTGGTCATACCCGCCATAGGAATGATGTACGAGATAATCCCGCGCTTTTCAAGAAAACCCATCTACAGTTATGGCTCTGGCGTGTTTGCGTTCGTGCTGCTGGCCATCGTGGGCTTTTCATCATGGGCGCACCACATGTACGCAACAGGCATGTCGTTTACAGAAAAGACCGTATTCATGGTAGGCACGCTTGCAGCAGTTCCCGCATCTGCAATGCACGTATTCAACTTTATTGCCACCATGTGGAATGGAAGGATAAAGTTTGCCACCCCCATGATGTGGGCAGTAGGCGGCATAGCCCTCTTCTTCTCTGCAGGTGCGGGCGGCGTGGTAAACAGCGCAATGCCCCTTGACTTTTCGACCCACGATACATACTGGGTAGTGGGCCATTTCCATCTATTCGTGATGGGCACCATAGCGTTTGGTTCTGTGGGATACCTCTACTACATGTTCCCGTACGTCACCGGCAGAATGTACAACGAGACCATGGGCAAGATCCACTTTATCCTCTCATTCGTTGGAACAGTCCTCGTATTCTTTACACAGCACATACTGGGCCTGTACGGAATGCCCAGGAGGATATTTGACTATCCACCCATCCCCGAATGGATTGCAATGAACCAGATTGCATCGGTGGGCGCCATGATCATTGGAGTGAGCATGGCAATATTCCTGGCAAACATGATACACAGCTCTGCAAAGGGCAAGCCTGCAAACATTGAAGATCCGTTCGGGTTGGGCGGGAGATACTATTACCCATTCGAGGCAAAGACGCCCCACCATTAACCGGAGATGATACGATAATGAGCAACACTACCACACCACCACAACAACAGACAGAGCCGACCGCCATAGTATCAGGCAGCCACGAATCCGGTGTAAGGAGTCAGCAACCTGCTGCCATATACAGGACAACGCCTGCCAGGACCGGCAAGATGATGGCCATCATGCTGGGCATATGCATCGTGGGCGGCGCAATATTCTTTTCAATGTGGGACTATTGGATATCAGAACCTGCCCCCATCGTGGCCATAATGGCCGAAGAGGCCAACCGCGAGGCAGAAAAGGCGGCGCAAGCAGCAAGGGATACTGTATCAGGCAACGTCATAACCCAAGACCTTTCATTTGTAGAGTCTGACAACCTCATGGTCCTCGGCTTTAACGCCCTTCCAGACGAAGAGGGCGCAAACCCCACCATCAACGTAGGCGTGGGTGACACGATAAAGTTCAACGTGGTAAATGACGGCAGGTCATTCCACTCGTTTGGCGTTACGCTAGGTGAAGAAGGTATAGAGGGTATAATACCTGGAAGCGAGGTAGCTGCGCCCACAAACCCGCTAAAGCCCGGCGAATCAGGCTCATCAGAGTTTATCGCAGGCCAAGAAGGCACATACTATTACATATGTACGGTTCCAGGACACCGTGAAATGGGGATGGTAGGTGAGATTATAGTGGGGCCCGCCGGCTCACAGGATGGCGACGGCGCGACAAGCCAAGCCATCATGCCCGGAACCGGCGGGGAGGCAGAGGCGCCCACAGGAGTCTCGCACAACTTTGAGATGGACTTTGTAGAGTCTGACAACCTCATGGTGCTCGGCTTTGACGCCCTTCCAGACGAAGAGGGTGGCAACCCCGAGATCAGGGTCAACTCGGGAGACGAAGTGACCATAACCGTCACCAACGCGGGCAGATCCTTCCACTCCTTTGGTGTGGTCACAAACCCCGACAACCCTTCAAGCACCATATGGAATTCAGAGATTGCTGCCCCGACAAACCCGTTAAAGGCAGGAGAGAGTGGCACCACCACGTTTATAGCGGGCTCACCAGGCCTGTACCACTACATCTGCACGGTCCCAGGACACAATATCCAAGGGATGAAGGGAAGTTTCATAGTGGAATAGTACAAACTTGGCTATCCAATACCTTGCACTATCAACCATGATCGTACTTTACGCACTAATGTTCATAGGCGGATATATCTCTGCAGCAGGACTGGGCCTCACATGCCCCGAATGGCCGTTATGCCCCAACGGCATAATGCCCTCAGAAGAGTACCTCATAGAGTGGGTCCACAGGTTGATTGCAGCCACCACGGGCGGCCTAGTAATAGCTACAATGGTGGCCGCCATAATCAACAAAAACGCTGACGCAAAGATAAAGATTACAAGCTCCCTTGCCACTGTATTTGTAATAACACAGATCACTCTGGGAGCACTTGTCATCGACCTAAAGCTGCACGCCGTCCTAGTGGCAATCCATCTTGGAATAGGCATACTGCTCTTCTCCATGGTCCTGCTCACCACGCTGTTTGCATTTAGGATCTCCAATATGCAGGTGACTGCCAGGCCATAGACATGTATTTGTTGAAGAGTCAATGCTGCTGCATGATAAACTGAAAAGAGATTAGGTGCATGTCCTGCCACTACCATGGTGGTGCCACATAGGCTTATCTTGTATTACATCTAGTCTATAGCACAAAAAGTAGTTCATCACCCATCCAAGGGGGCGATAGACTGCGCATCAACATTCATGACGCAGGTACAGGTATGTGAGCATGGAGTATGGAGTAAGAGATTATACAGATGCCTAGATCTAGATAGGGACCAGACAATATGAAACTGAGTACGAAAAAAGTACAATGGATGATACGTGAAAAGAAAAAGAGCGAACTTACAAACCATCAAATTGCTTACTATGAATGTGTCAGCCAGATGGATTCAAAAGATCCAGTCAGACACATATACGTAAAAGTAGGACGCGAGTCACCCCAAACACATGAACGCCTGAATGAAATGCCAGGCCGCAGGCAACATTGAGCCATCCTGACCGCTGACATGTTTAACTTTGCTGGATCCACAACATTACACGACATTATCCGTGATAGCACAGGAACCAATATTCCAAACAACAACAACATACATGAAATACTGAGATCCGAAAGTAGGCAGTTAAGCACCCAAAAAAAGAGCAAAAACACAGCTATGTCAGGTATGAACAAACATACTCAAACACCATAACCCAAATACAGAATGTCATAGTATTGACACTCCATACACAAACAAAACTCATTCATCTTTTCTTCTTTGCTTCCCAGCGTACCTGTTCCTGATATGTGGCAGGTATATGTACCCCATGACGCCTACAAAGCAGAATGCTCCCACAGTGATGGCGGCGATAAATATGTATCCGAACGGGCTCTGCGTTCCCATATTAAACTTGTATGTTATCAGCCCGTCATCATCCCCATACATGTCATACAGATAGATCTCCACTATGTGGTTTCCATGGTCCCTCCAGACATACTCAAAATCCCAATGCCCCCCCTCCATTGACTTGGGCGGCAGCGCATCAACGAGTTGACCGTTGAAGAAAAACTTTATTCCCATCGTAAACCTGTCCACCTCTTGAAAGTCTGCGTCCGTCACGCGCACCATAAACTGTGACGGCTCACCAACCTGCGGGAACTCTGGCGCGGTGGCCACCTGGACGCGGTACCCTGACTCGAATTTTTCAGCAGAGTTGAACATGGAATGCGCATATGCATATTGACCCACCGCCATTTTTGTCATCTCCGTCATACCATTGTAACCAGCATCGTAACCAGTATTGTAGCTAGCATCGTAACCAGTATTGTAGCTAGCATCGTAACCAGTATTGTGGCCAGTATTGTAGCCAGCATCATGTCCAAAGATGGTATGAACAAGAACAGCGATATTGTTGTTGTGCGCATAAACCACGACGTCATATTCCTCACCCCACGGCAACACCATCGCAGGCATGGCCATCACATGCATACTTGGCACAAATATAGGCACCACCATAATCAGGGCCGGTACAAGCAACAACATAATACAGTATGATGGTCTCCTGATTCGCATTGTAATGGAAACAGCGTGGAAGAATATATCTTACTTGTACACCCCTCAACCACCTTAACCCGCTATGATGGGTACATGTGCAACTACTACAAACCATCCAGATTTTCACATCCTATCCAAATCCTGATGCAAACTCTACTATCTGTCACCAGACATGGGCGCGGGTTTGGGAGCTGTACAGATTCTTGCGAAACTGATTCTCAAAGTCAATGGCGCCAGATCCTGCACGCCTTTGTAGGGTTGGCACATGCCAGCCACAAATACATGAATTGCCGCCGGCTGAACACGTCCTCAAATACTGGTGCCGGTCGTGGTGGGTGTTCATTACCATAATATGCAAAATTACACCCACATCAGTCTGTGTCTAATCGTTGTTCTTGTCATCTTTGAGCAGCCACCCCAAACCTATGGCAGCAACAACGCCTACCTGTAAGGGCAAGCGTAGCCGCGTGTGTGGGATTATTGGGTTTTATTATTTTGGTATGGTAGCAAGTGTCAGACACCATACGCGCGATACTATATTCTGCCTGCGACCGCCGTAGAATCTGCTCTGTTTGCTTGTGAGTAGAGTAATTATGTTCTTGATTCCGGTGGATTATTGGGTATGTAGACGGAGGTTTCATTTCAGATTCAATGCGTCCATCCGGTATTATCTTTATGTGAAATTGGAGGACATCCTCCACCCCCAACGCATATCCGTACAATTGGTCGTGATCTTCTTGAAACACATCTTCAAACCCACACTTTAAAAGAAATCTTTTAAAATCATTAATGTTATCCTTGTGAATGGAAAAATACCTACAATGGTGTGGTCATTCACAGGCCCCGTATCCAAGTTGCCACCCAAGACTGCCCACATGTTACATCGCACACCATAGTACCACTCCCAAATAACAATTTTTTGGATTCTTTCATTATAAAACGCTGGACACATACTAGTTTGTTTCGTGATTATCTTAGACATATCTAGACGTTGTTGAAGAATATATGCCTCGCGTCTGTGATTTGGGATTGTGAAACAGACTAACATGTCCCAAACCTTAAAAATCGAGTACAAGACAAGAACCAAGCATGGCAAAGGCATTGGCTCTAATGAGTATGATGACTGCAAGGAGTGCACCATAATGGAAGAGGCAATACATCTTTCAGATGAACAACAGCAAATAACCAAGACCGATGGCAACTCCATCGTGGTATCAAACCCCGGCACCGGAAAGACCACCACACTGTCGCTCAAGGTCGTGAAGCTGCTAGAGGATGGCGTTGACCCGGACGACATCCTGTGCATTACGTTCACCAGAAAGGCAAAGAAGGAGATGTATGACGCGATCAACAGGCAGGGTAAAAGTAAGTTTACCGCCCTTGCAAAAAAAGTTCACATACACACATTTCATGGCTTTGCACACGAACACCTTCTTGATTCGGGCAAAGTCGACGAGGTGATAGTTAATGAGAACTATATCAGATATTCAATATACAAGAGCTTCAAGAACAACAAGGCGTTCAATTATGGTAGAGAGTACATGATAAACACGATTGTGCCGGCCGCCGCCACCGCCATCAAATACATCAAGAACTTTGGAGTGACGCCCGACAAGATAAGCATTCCCGAGGTGTCAGCCCTACTAGAGCAAGTCTACAATGACTATCCCAAAAGCACCAGATATACAATAGAAGAAGTACAAGCATTTTTTGGATATTTTGTTAAAGCATACAAATACTATGAGGAGTCAAAACAAGATGCAGCAGACTATACAGACATACTGATCAGATTTCTTGATGAATTTAACGGATCACTCTTCAAACACGCGCTGATCGACGAGATGCAAGACATGAATGAGATGCAGGCCAAGATTGCAGAACGGGTGGCAGACAACATATTTCTTGTAGGTGATGAAAAACAGGCCATATTCGGGTTCCAAGGAGGCTCAACCAGACACCTGAAGAGTTTTCAAAAAAAGTGCACAGAGTTGCAGCTCTCAACCAACAGGCGCAGCACAAACCAGATCCTAGACTATGCAAAACAGTACTATCTTGACAAGTCAAGCAACGACGAAAAGACTAGGAAGAACCTTGAAGAGTTTAGATCCAATGAGTTGGGGGAGGTCCCGGTGGTGATCATAACCGAGGACCCCTACTCAAATATGCTCAAACTGATAAAAGAAAACCCTGCAAAAAGGATAGGAATCCTGACAAGAACCAACGGCCAGATTGTGCAGATCTCCAAGATTCTTGACGCCAAAGCAATACCGCACGAAGCCACCGCGTCAAAAAACACCACCAACAAAGCAAAGGAGCAGATTACCAGCTTTCTTGAAGGGCTGTTGTACGACGACATAAAATACAAGATCCAGGCAGCCCTCACAATCTTTTCCCCGTACCCACTTGACGAGGCCCTCAGGCTGGGCAAGATGCTGGATATGGACAGGAAGGGCGATGCAAGCCTTGCAGAGATAAGGGAATGGGGGTGTGAGATGACAGCAGACAGGCTGGACCAACTCTTCGTTCAGACCATATTTCCCATATGTGTGGCGCATGGTCGCGAGTGGTTCGTCACTGCGATCTCTATAAAGCAAAACATTGACCAGTACCTTACATTCGACTCGCCCACGCGCGATGAGTTATTTGAATATCTTGCCATATGTACAGAACCAGAGGCCGACTTGGAGAGGGTAAAAAGAGACGATGATGATGATAGTAAAAAGAATGGGGAGGGAGGGATAACGATCAGCACGGTCCACAAGGCAAAGGGCCGTGAGTATGATGTGGTGATATACCTGCCCAAGGATCCTAAGAGCAACAAAACGGCTTTTATCGATATTGTAAATACTGCCATACTGCTGTACGCAGGAATCAGCATCAGTGATGAACTGAAGGGGCAGAATGACAGGCTTCATTTTGTTGCATTCACAAGGGCTAGGGAGAAACTTGCAGTAATAACGGACGGCCAGGACTTTAACGTAAAAGGCCTGTGTGAGGTGGTGGAGGACGAGTCAGAAGAGGACGAGGGAGAGGGTGAGTCGGCTGCTGCAACAGACAGAAAGTATGAAATATACAAAAAGGCATACTCTATGTTTGTGGCAGGCAAATTAAAAGAATCAAGGGATCTGCTTGACCAGAAAGACTGGGACGGCTGGGTGGAGAAACATATTACAGACTATTTTGAGGGTCTGCAACGACTGTCATACTCTGGCATCAAGGCAGAGGCGTCGGAGTTTCTAAAAAGAATATTTGTAATTCCCCACGCTAAAAACAAAAGCATGGAATTTGGAAGCATCTTCCACAAGGCTATGCATGATATACTTAGCAAGGGCATGGATGTGGAGAAATGGGAACAAGATTACAGCACAAACGGGATGAATCATGGGGGTATAGACCAGAAGTTGAAAAAGTCCATACAAAACGCGCTAGATGCAATAGAGATGCTAGGTTCCAAATACCAAAACTTCAAAGTGTACAAGCTTGAGAAAAAGATAGAGTGTCCAGTCAGCGGCATGACCAGATACGACAGAGACGACATCATGTTCAGTGGCAAGATTGATGTCATATTCAAGCACGACTATGGATATGTCATCATAGACTACAAGACAGACAAGTCGATAAATGATCTCAGCTACCACCGCAAGCAACCAGCAGCATACAAAAAGATGCTGTCACTCGCGGAGGATATTCCAGAGAATAAGATTGAGACGCACATTATATTTACCACCATAACAGGCGGCATCAATACGGGCAAAATCGACGGTAAGACAAAAGGATCGAGTCGGAGTGCATACACTAGGTTTGAAAAGGACCTGCAGAAGGTGCTTGAATGGAAGCAGGACAGCAGCAAGTTCATAGACGACCTGTTGAAGGAAAACCCAGACATGGAGAGCCCCTATGATGCAATTATAGAGAGTCTAAAGCAGGCAAGAGCAGGTTAGGCACTGACCGGATCCGCCTAGAATGAGATTGACAGGTTCTAGAAGATTTGGTTGATGAAATATTTGCCGGTTTGTCTAGATTGATAATTCGTACATGGTCAGGTTGTCTGGGAAGATTTTTTGATTCAGGCATGGATCTAGGGTCTTTTGATAGTATTACACATCATTCTGGGCACGATCTGACCACATACGATAATTCATTGTTTGAATTTTGATTTTTTGCAGATTGTGATGTAGTAAATCCTGTCTGGAGACTAGGGCATTCAGATTTGTCATTAGAGATGACAAGGTTGTGGTGATATGTACGGTGACTAGAAAATGCCCATCAACTGAATTTTCGGAAGAAGTGGTGCAGGCCACGCGACAGGCTCAAGATGGGAGTCGGGCTGGACGTGGAGAATGCCGCGTCCATACTGTGGTACCTCAACGACCCAAAGAAGGCCACCATAGGGTAGAACCGACACCCCGCTCACCCCTACAGAGGCTAGGGTTCTCCACGGGCACGGCCTTGTTCTAGACGAAGTAATCCAGCAGATTGGCCGGTGATCTTTTTCCAAGCGTGGATTTCCAAAAAGGCGGGTGTTTTGGTCAAGCTCTTTGCGCCGGACGCGCCCTGCGAGCACGGATGTGCTTGTACTATACACTACACTTTCCAATCTTGACCAAGCTACTGAATTCTGCAAACAACAAACAGATATTCATAAATTGGCGCATGAAGATTATTTCTTCATGGCCGCCAGAACCACGTATTAGGTGTCCAAAGTCATCGACATGACAAGGCGCGCAGTGCTCGGCGAAATTGTAGATAGTACATCATACCTGTACGAATGTCCGCGGGGAAGCGGCGACTTGATGGATCCTTACTCTGCAAGGTAGATTGTGTCATTTCTGATAAAGCACCACAAGGAATTGCCAGAGACCAGAATAACGTTGAACCCCCAAAGGGCGCATACATGAGTATTGGGAATTTACAAAGGGCAGTAACTTGGCAGATCGGTTCCTGTCATCGGAGGGATGTCTGGTTTGATTATGTGTCAAGAGACAAAGATGCCGGACACTTTATGTCGCGCGAAACGGAGAAGCAATTAACAATTGTCAAATGTTCATCCTCAACACGACAAAATATAACATGTGTATTGATACAGGTGTAGTTTACACATATACGATCATTTACTCCTGTTAGGGCGAAAGTCTGGCAATTGTTAATTGCTCCTCGGGGGTGGTTGCGCCAGATGACATGCTCAAAAAGGTTATTCCCCTTGTCGGCCGTGCAATGTAAGCCATGACCAATGTCAGCCGCCTTTCCCTTTTAGGCCGGTACCACAGTCCAAGCACTATCAAAGATGGCATGCCAAAAGCAGAACCCCTCTGCGGATATGAACGCGGCACCGACCTCTCTAGGTTCGACGTGCCGGCAAGGTGTTTGTGTGGCATGCAGTGGTTTGTGATGCACCACACGGCAGGCGGTACTACCGCAATCTCCCACCACGACGACACGCAGAACAGAAGGCAGGCGATGCCTACTGCGCCCGCCGCCGCTACGGGTAGCCTGTGGACGGGTGTTTTTCCAGCCGGTACCGGGGATGCCGCCGCAGTAGGCAGTCTAACTCCTTGTAAAAATTATACACGAAACCTACAATGTATCATCTGGTGCAAGTGCGGTATCGAATGATTGCCTGTTTGTACCGGTGTGCCTTAATACTGATGACAACACAAGTATCTGAGAAATGGATCAGTACGTCATCAAACACATCTGTCTGGTTGTGGGTTTACTTACCGGGGTGCCTATGGGCATATACATACATGAGTGGGGGCATTATGCAACATGCTTGTATCTTGGGTACGAGTCAGGTGGCATCACAATCAACATACTTGAGTCGTCCCATACATGTATGTTCAACGGCATGGTGTCCGATGCCGACATATTTGTGGTGTTGGTGGCTGGTGGCGGCCTTGCAACGGCGGTGTTTGGAGTGGCGCTGGTGGTCTTTCGGTGGGTTGTACGAGCGCGTGGTGCAACGCGCCTCGACGACCTTGTGCTTTTCTTCATCCTAGCAGGATTCATCCCACAGGTCATCAATCTCATCATGGAGGCCGGACTCAAGGCGCTGTATAACGACGCGGCGATAGTGTTTGGCGCCACATGCGGGATGTTTTTGGTTATCTGCATATGGTATACCCAACTCCAAAAACACAGTTCAGACCATAGATGGTTGGGCCGGATTCGACGACCGCTGACATAACAGCTCAGATGGGACGTGTCTAGGCCGTACCACGCGCAGTGGTACCGGTCGAGTTTGTGAATCACTTAATCGTACAGGCTACGCGGATCTGGAATTACAAACGTCTGCTCCCGCTCATATGTCCAGTCAAACGCCCATCCATCATCAGAGCCATACATCAGATGTTTACTTGTACTTGTGTGCATGAACCCAAGCACATGTCCAATTTCATGCGCTAATACGTATGTAGTACTCATTTTATTGTACTCAATATCCGTACTGGCACGTACAATGTTTGATGAAATTATGACGTGGCAGTGGTTTTCAGAATTCTCCCAAGGTGGACACATTGCAAAACCGTCCTTTGGCCACCAATCAACGAATATGATTGTCATCCCTTCCACATCGCCACCATCCCCCTCTTGAAAAATCAACCCGGGGTTGTCCTTCTCCCACAACGCGAATGCGATTGATGCGGCTTCCAAAGCCATGTCTTGTTCCGCCCCGTCCAACCCACCAAAATCCATGCTGTAATGCACCACCTGTGGCTCCACCGTCCGCAGTATTGGATGGAGTATGAACGGCGCCGACACCGCCGCGATCAAACCCAGCATGATAACGTATGTCTTCCAGCCGGATCTTTTCATGTTGTTGGAGTAACTACCAGCCCATTAAAACCCGAGCTGACGCATACCGTACGGTGCCACTCAAGACACTCGTCCCCGTAATCACCACCGAAATCATCTGCTGGGCGCCGGACTCATCCAGATGTACATGTACAGGGACAGGCTGCCTAAAGACCACATGCACGTGACGCGGCTAGGAAAACTGGCAGCAGTAGAGTTTGGTGTAGACGTATGTAGAAAGTGCGGGACGGTGAAGAAATGACCTGCAACCGTAGACAGCAGTATGAAGAATGTTGTCCGCCGGTCCAGTGGCGATAAAAGTTCTTGTTCCACACCATAGACGATTACAGCTGCTAGGCAGTGGCGCCCCAACTGGAGTCTAACTAGGAGGTAGGTACAACATTCTACAAGCAGAATTCTGCCACAGGCGCCATCACACATGCACAGCCTTGCGCCTGATCAGAAGCCTGCCGCCGGATATGTCTTTTACCAGATCCCACTTGTATGTGACAATTGACAGTAGTTCTTCCTCGTCTGAGATCATCCTTGTCTAATATGGTGGCACCTCGTGCGGGTCGTCCTGCAGCTGTTCCGCGTCTTCCTGCGCCGCGGCGGCTTGGGCCGGCGCCCGGATCTGACTTGAACATCCCTCCACTATTCTATGTCTGCATCCTTATGCTGGACGAGTCTATCCCATAGGCCCTAGCCTGCTGCCGCAGCTACCGCAGAAACATTTCCCTTCCGTGCCTTGTGCCATCCACACTGCTCGCGCTCAAAAACAGCTCGCCCCTTGCAAAAGCGCCCCGCACATCCTAGATCATCTGCTCGGTTAGCGTTCCCTTGTTGGTGGTGTACCGGGCATCCATGTCGCCCGTATACCCCATGAAGAACTGAGTATACGCGTGCGTTATGCATCCATTGCTCTCTGCCATGAGGAGCTGTGTGTCAAAGTACGTACGGAGTACGTAGTGCCTTGCCTTGATGACACTCCTGATATTCATCCCGCAAAAAGATCCGGCAGCTTGTTGTTGTTTGTGTGACAACCACACAACTGCTTCCGCGCAAAAAAACATGGTCAGCGGGTCTAGAGGGATTCGGACCCTCGACAGCAGGATTAAGAGTCCTGTGCGCTACCTGGCTGCGCCATAGACCCACCAAGATGAATTCTGGAAGGTTGTGTTATTAACCTTAAGATTGGTTACAGCAATACATCTACACACGTGCCACTATTTTGTATTTGTGGCAGCAGCAGTAGTAGTCGTGGGCATCATTTCAATCTGGTTGTACCGCTCAATAATAGCAGTAAGTGCGGTAGATACGGGAACATCATTCATGCGCCTCTTTTCGGCAAGGAGTTTCTTGTATGCATCAAGTGTAATGTACACGGGAATCGAACCATTGCCCTCAAGCAGGCCCCTCACATTATACAGTGCCGTTTCCATGCCCCTCTCGGCTGACTTTGCAAACTTTGCCTTGTTGAATATTGCACCAATCAGGCCAAATGGCATCTCATAATCTACCGATAGGGTAATCCGGGTGAGGTTTTCGCCAAGCTTTTCAAACTGATTGGTGATCTTCCATCTTTTAAATGGACCTTCAATCTGCTTTGCAGAGATCTTTTCATTCCTGACAAACTCTGTAGTCTCACAGTCCCACTCTAAACGCTTGCCTCCAAAGTCGCCTATAATCCTAAATGTAGTCCCAACGCCCATTCCCACCTTGATATCCATGGGAACGACGCTCATGCAAACGGTCTCGGTCTTGATCTGGTCAGACACGTGTTCTGGCCTTGCAAAGTATGTAAAGACGTCATCTACAGAAGCTTTGATATCAATTGACTTTGTAACAAGCGTCACAGTGTTGGAATTTGACAATTGTGATTTAAAGGTTTTGAAACACAATTGGGCTCTGGTTGCCAAGACATGCCATATTGTGGAATATCTGCTCTTCCTCCACCGCCACATCACAAACCAAGCTCACCCAAAGCTTGCTGCCCCGTCAACATTGCGCCTCCAAACAATGCACACGCCAAAGTGCCACACGGCACCATACCATCATGGCCCAGTCTAACTCATTTTAAATATAGACGACACCACACACCACACAACATGGCCCCAAGCATGCAGGCAGACCACGCGTTACGTACTGTAGAGTGGAAGGATGGCAGGGTAGTAATGATTGACCAGACAAAGCTTCCAAACAAGCTTGTATTTGTCCAGTACGACAACTACAACCAAGTGGCTGACGCGATCCGTACACTGGTGGTAAGGGGGGCGCCTGCCATAGGGGTGTCAGGAGCATTCGGACTTGCTCTGGCAGCCCTGCACAACAAGTCTAATACCCGTGATGCCATGCTTGCTCACCTAGAGCAGGCCAGAGACACGCTCTTCAAGACAAGGCCCACCGCGGTAAACCTTGTCTGGGGGCTGGACAGAGTCATGGACGTGGCGCGCTCGTGCGCAACAGCAGACCAGATAAGAGAATCAGTGATATCCGAGGCCAAGACCATGGCAGACCAAGACATCACAACAAACATGTCAATAGGCAGGAACGGTTCAGCACTATTGGACAGCGGCGAGACCATCATGACACACTGCAATGCAGGGGCGCTGGCCACCGTATCATACGGGACGGCGCTAGGCGTGGTCAGGGCGGCCAAGGACGACGGCAAGCAGATAAAGATGATCGCAACCGAGACTAGGCCCGTCCAGCAGGGCTCACGCCTTACCGCCTTTGAGCTACAACATGACGGCTTTGATGTGAGTCTCATACCCGACACCGCCGTGGGGTACAGCATGGCAAACAGGCTAGTAGACAAGGTCATAGTGGGGGCGGACCGCATAACAAGGACGGGCCACGTCTTCAACAAGATCGGCACATACCAGATAGCCCTCATGGCAAGGCAGCACGGCATCCCATTTTACGTGGCAGCCCCGCTCTCTACCATCGACATGCACACAGCAGCACAAGACGTAATAATTGAAATGCGCGCACCTACAGAGGTAACTGGCACAGGCCCCAACAAAACCGCCCCTGACGGCATCAGCATCATCAATCCTGCATTTGACATGACCCCGCCGGAATTGATCACAGGCATAATCACCGAGAACGGGGTGGCCGCTGCGCCCTATGAAAAGTCTATTGAAAAATTATTCAAAGCTAATTAATAAAAAGTTTTTATTGTTTTTCCACACCCAAACCTTATTGGACACAGTCACAGAACAGGCAATCAAGGAATCACTCATGCAGTGTATGGATCCAGAGGTCCCCCTCAACATAGTGGAGATGGGCCTCATCTATGGCATTGACGTGGCAGACAACAACGATGTCAACATAAAGATGACCATGACCACGCAGGGATGCCCGCTTCACGAGACCCTGGTCAGGGATGCCACTAGATACGTCAAAAAGGTACCCGGTGTCAACAGTGTAAACGTGGACATAGTATGGGATCCTCCATGGACCATGGACAAGATGACTGATGGCGCAAAGACAAAGATCAAAAACATGGGGGTCGGCGCTGCGCTAAACACAGTGGCGCCCATCAACTACGAGACGGCTCTGCCGCATGGCGTGGGCAAGCTGCTCAAGCAAGATGACGGCTCCATGGTGCTTGCAAACGAACACGACCAGGGATTCATGGTAAACCAGGCCATAGTCGATTTTTGGAAGTCATGTAACGGACAGCGCAAGGTGACCGAGCTGGTAGAAGAGTTTGCAAAACAGACCGGCCTGCAGCGCACGCAGGTAGAAAAGGAGGTAATACAGCTCATACAGCAGCTCCGCGATGGCGGACTGATTGCAATTGCAGGCGGGTCCGACTCGCCCAACGTAGAGTTTGAAAGGAACTAGCCTAAAAGATGTGGTGCGAGCCTGCACCATCAAAGTTTATCGTCACACCCGACAGATACTTTATCTCATTCTGCACTATACTCCTTACAAAGTCTCCAATCTCACTAGGCCTGCCAAGCCGCTTCATGGGAAGTGTCTTGCAAAACTCTTGCACATCATCTACCAGCTCCCTTGTCCTGTCCGTATCTATGGGGCCTGGTGCTATGTTTATACAACTGATGTTCCTTGCAGCATACTGCTCCCTGGCAAGAACCTTAAACACCTCGCTAAACGCTGCACGGTACGCAGACGAGACCACTAGCTTGGGACTTGGCTCCTTTATGACGCTTGAGCTTATCAAAAATATGTACCCACCATCGTTTATCGTAATGTTTTGCAGCATAGTACAAAACCCCAAAAACAGCTGGTTATGATACATCATCCATTCGTCCTGGCTCACCTCGCAGAATGTCTTGGGAGCCGGTCCCCCCGTATTGAGCACTAGGATGTCGGTACGTGCATGAGTCTGTGCAAACTCTTTGACGCTTTGAAGATCCGACGTATCAATATCGCTCTTGGATGCTGCCACTACATTGATTCCTGTCCCTTTGAGTGCACCAGATATTGCCCTGCCTATCCCCCTAGACCCTCCCAGCACTATGGCATCAGTCACATCATGGTGTGACGCATGATGTATAATTAAACTTCCTTTGCAGGCTGGCGGGATGCTTTCTACTGCTATCCACAGGTATACACCACACACTCTACCGCGATTCGCAATCCACATATAGAGAATCACGCATCATACAACATGGGCCTGAGGGATCAACTCAAAAAATATTGCATACTAAAGAAGGTAAGACAATCGGCGGATGATGATGAGGATGTCTGATGAAAAACCAAAGATCGTATTTGTAAAGGTTGTAATGCCAGACAACAAAGAGTACAACATACCACTGCCTGCAAAGGTATTCAGCTCCGGCAGGCACGGATTCTATGCCCAGATCCCGCCACTGGTGTACGACAATGAAGTGTATGGTGGCCAGATTCAGATCTGGAAAAAGACGCCAAAGGATAGCAACGATACAGACGCGTAAGGCCATGTGGACATACCCACTACTGCCAGGCATCAACTCATGTATAACCTGCAACCACATACCATGGCATAGCCACTCAACGGTATCGCTTCAAACATGCACAGAAGCCAGAGATTAATCACACTACAGGCACCAACCCTCTTTTGACTGGCATGTCTGGTAAAATCCTCATGTCCAAAATGTGTATAAATTACACCTTTAATGGCACGATAATGCGGGGTTGTTTGTGTGGTTTGTAGGGGCCGTATCCATAATGTGCAGCAAAAGCCCGGTGCCATGAGTGAGTTTAATGCATGTATCTACTGCCTTTGTGCATTTCATACGGCGTTTGGGGACAATTCAAAGCCAAACAGGCTGCGCATAATATTGACGATGGTATTGTCTGTGCACTTGTTGTTGTCAAACAGGAATGTCACAACTGCCAGCAATTCAAGTCCAAGCGACGAGCCCTTAAGAAATGGGGTGGGCGTAGTAACAATCTCTTTGTACTTTGGGCACACTGCCTTGTCTGACTGCCATGAGTCTGTACCACATATGATTAGTCCAAGTCAGAGATCATCTTGCAATCAGGTCTCACTGGTTTGAGATGTACATGGCACCCTAAAAATACGAGTGTCAAGGATATAGTGTATTGGGGGTTGCGTAGCCTTGTTGTGGTGTGACGTGCCTGCGTGTCACGCCGGCGGTCCGCGCTTTTTTGATTCCTTACAATCTACATCATTATGGTTCTCTCCCTCATCCACACTATCACTTCCTACCGATGTCATTTTGGCCATGTCGCCTAGACTGCCTGATGGGTCCTCGCCGCGCCTCTTGGAATTTTCTGCGCCCATGATTGTATTATGATGGCTGTGATGTAGACATGCCGCGCCTCTCATAAAACGCAGTCTTTGTTTGAAGTGTGGTGATTTGTTTGTCCAATTTACCTATCGTTTCAAGTGTTTCAGCATGTTCCTTCCCAAGGTTTTCCCGCCGTTTCACTTCTTCCGCGAGTGCCTTGCACAAGATAGTCTTTTTAGGGTCATCCATACAGATGGTGAGCACACGCCCTATTCAAAATGTTGTATTTGTTTGCAGGCATTTTTACTCAAATCTTCTTAACCAAGCGACCTGAGGGCGTACCACAATCACGTACAAAAATTTTAATTCTAGTGCATATTACTGCCCTTGTGCAACAACAGCAAAACAAGGTCCAGAACGGCAACCGTAGTTGGGACACTGTATTTTACATAAAGGAGACAGGCGCCAATATTGGAATACGTCTATACTATTTTGCAGACACGTACAGGCAGATCATCCATTACCAGGGCGAGTTGAAAGAGTATGGCGTGCTTGAGACGGTCTATCCGGACAACCCTTCCAAGGGAGACCAGACCACAGACATATTCGAGTTCAAGGTGGTGGCAAGCGACTCATACATCAGGAAGGATCCCAGTGGCAGCGGCTCCAAACAAAAGTGTATAGACGTAAGAGTGGACGCGTTTAAAAACACGACAACAAAGACCCCACTAATCACCACTTCGGCTACCAGCATAATTGATGACGGTGCAGACCACACAACGACCCTGTGCATCCCGTTTGGGAATAATGATGATATGCCATCATCATCCTCATCATCATCACCCTCCACCCTCAACCAGCAGCAAACAGAATAGAATCAGTGCTGCCTATCCTTTCTTGGCAGAATCATGCTTGTTGTGAGATGTGTCAGTACCAGCACCAGTGGCAGCCATGTCTTGAAGCAGTTTGTCCACCTGCATAAATCGCATCTTCCAGGTATTCTCTTTTGCCTCCTTGTCCAGCAGTGAAAGATACTGTGCATCGTCTCTGAGATCAAGCGCCTTGCGTATCTTTTCTGCAAAATCATCCGAGTTAGATATGATACATGATTCATAGTTGGCCGCCTCGCTGATTGCCGTAGTGACTATCGGCTTTCCAAGCGCCATATACTCAAAGAGCTTGATAGGCGATGTGGCATGAGTAATGTCGTTTAGTAGGAACGGCAGCATGCACACGTCAAACCAGCATGCATAGTTTGGAAGTACATCATACTTTAGAACTCCCAAATAGTGCACGTTTGGCAGCTTCCTGATTGCGCTCTTGTCAAGAGAGCCATCATAGTCCCAACCTATCAATACCATCTGCCAATCAGGGTGCTTCTTGGCCACGTGCGCCACAAGTTCATAATCAAACCAGTTTGCGATTGCCCCAAAATACCCTATTATCGGATGGGTGCCGTCATTGTCACCACCATTCTTTGCGACATTCCTGATTGATTTGATCTTTTTTGGAATGTCTCCAGAATCAGGCTTTTTGTGAAAGTGTGAATATTCCACGGCGTTAGGAAGAAGGTACACACCATCCTGCCTTACCTTTACCACCTCATTGTAGAGCTTTTTTGCGGTAACCAGCACGGCCTTGCTGTTCTTGATCATGTACATGTGCCTGGCCCGTACGTCCTCGCTCCTTATCCCGCTTATCGACGGGTGGATCTCATCAAGATAGTCATAAATTATCGTACCCTTGCGCTCCAGTGCCTTGATGTCACTGATCTTAAAGGTGGGATGCGCACTATGCACAAAGATCGTATACTTTTCCAGATGTGTAAGCAGCTCACCATACTTGTCAGTAAGGTAAAGCCTGTCAGTGAGCCTCTCAAACCCCTTGACGTTATCGTATGTGTTTGTAGTGCAGTAAAAGTAAAGCCAGTTATTCTTTGCCATGTGCAGTGCCATGTGCTGGGGACGCTGCAGCAGCGGTATGTTCCAATCCACCGTCGGCGGATATATTATAACGCCCTTGGTGTCGGGATTTTCTTTGAGTATCTTGTCTATCTGTTTTGATGCCTTGTCTTGCTGTTTGTCTTGCTGCTGTGGAGGCTGCTGATGCGGCTCTTCAACGGCAGTAGGTATCAGATCTGGTATGGGGGCATCAACATTGTGTGTGATGGAATTGACCACCTTTTCTATCAGCCTACCTGTGATCGTTCCGCCAAACTTGGTATCATACAGCCTGGTCAGCTTCCATGTCTTTGAGTCCAGAATCAGCCTGACCCTTTCACGTTCAAAAGAGAGGTCTTGCACCAGGTTGTCGGCCCGTGCCTTCTCAAGTGCTAGGCCTTGTTTGAGTTCTGTAATCTGTGAACCCAGGTTGTCGGCCCGTGCCTTCTCAAGTGCTAGGCCTTGTTTGAGTTCTGTAATCTGTGAGCCCAGCTTATCATGGGCGTCTTGGAGATCTTGGCGCAGTAGTTTGTTTGTATCTCTCTCGTATGCCAGTTTCTGGATCAACTCTGTAATCTGTGAACCCAGCTTATCATGGGCGTCTTGGAGATCTTGGCGCAGTAGTTTGTTTGTATCTCTCTCGTATGACAGATCCTTGGTCAGTTTTGTGACCTTTGACGCCATCTCATCACGTTGATTCTTGATGCCGCGAAGCTCTTTGATCTTGGTGGTATGTGATTCGATCTTCAACTTGGCATCACGGATCTCTTCACGCAAGAGGTTTGATCTCTTTACTTCATCATACATGTTGTGATTGAGTCTGGTGATCTGCTCACTTAGCTTGAGTTTGTCATTGTGGAGTTTTTGATCCATTAGATGTATGGATTCCCTTTCAAAAGCCAGCTCCTTGGCCATGATGGATGTGTCTGCATAGTAGGTATTGCGCAACGCGGCAGAGTCATCCCTGAAGATCTGCAACAGCATGTCGATCTTTTTCTTGTTGTCCATCTTTGTAGGGACTGGCTTTGCAACGATTATCTTTAGATACTTGTCCTTGTCCGAGATGATGGCCTGGCGCGTCTTCCCATCGGCGTCATCAGTATCCCTGTCTGCAGCACCACCTTCTACGTGGCCATTACTGGTACCGCCACCATCATTTGTGACACTTGTGGTGCCATCATCTTGTGCTTCTTTGCTGCTGTCATCATCATCATCACCATCACCCTCCCCCCAAGACTCTCCCTCCTGGAAGACTTTGTTTACATATTTCATGAAATACTCTGTATGAAACTCCCCCGTATAGTGTTGGGAGACGATCTGCAAGCCCGCATACTCTACCAGATCATCCATCTTGTCCCTGAGTATCTCCAGCCCCCACTGCCAAGAGTTCTCTTCTAACGCCTTTTGCCTGAACTGCACATAGTACCGGCTTTGAAGATTTGGTACCAAAAATATCACCAGTTTGTTGGCCATCTGTGCCATAATCTCAAGCGCTCGAATTACCTGCCACCCGTCAAAGTGCTCCAGTACTCCCGAGTTCCACACTACATCATACTTTCCTGTCTTTTTCGGGCTCATCTCAAACAGATCAGACAGGATAAACTCTGCCTTGAGATTGTGCTGCTTGAATATCTCCTTGGATTTTGTAAGTGCAATATCACTAAAATCCAACAGCGCCACATCATATCCCTCTTTTGCAAGCAGTACAGATACCTGCCCGCTGCCGCATCCTGCCTCAAGCAGTGAAGACTCTCCGGGCAGAATGCCCTCCTTGTGCAGAATTTGTACAAATTTTTCATATGCCTCCCTCTCACCCTCATCGGCCTTCATGGTATACTGGCGTGCAATGTCATCCCAGAGGCCTTTTGACTGTGAGTTGGTGGTAATCACACCATTATCATCATCATCACCATCACCATCAACAGTAGTGGTAAAAGATTTCACCAAATGGTATCACCTGTCCTGTCATCAAGTCTGACATGAACTGTATGATATTGATTCAAACAAATGTGTTATGATACATGAGCAGGGCAGCCGTGGCACACAGTAGCCGTCTGGCGCAACACTAAACAACATCAGCCCTCTTGCGTCTGCTTGCCTATTACTGTCTTGCTACAGTGCACAGATGCGCCAGCCCCAACCAGCACACAATGCAAAGGCCTTCAAGTGTCATGCATCAGCCCCACAGATCGTTATGGCATCATAACAATCCCGTCATCTCTCGGCTGCCATTACCACCACATACTCCAGGCACCATCAATGGATAGATCACTACATGAAACTGTGGCAGCTTACACACTGCCTCTTCCTGTAGCAGACCATTCAAGATTTAAAGATTGGAACATGTCACATGCCCCATGAAGTTTGCAGTAACCGGCGGGGCTGGCTTTATCGGCAGCAACATAGTCTGTCTGCTGCTAGAGCGTGGAGACGATGTCACGGTAATAGACAATCTGCATGCAGGAAGAACCAACAACATCCCTCACACGGACGACCACCTGCGCTTTTGCAACATAGACATCAGGGACAAAGACAGCATGCACAGCGCCCTAGATGGCATCGACGGTGTATTCCACCAGGCAGCCCTAACCAACGTACAAGAGTCCTTTGCAAAACAACAAGAGTATCATGATGTCAATGTGGATGGTACCAAAACTCTCTTTGATCTCACAAGCCGGATGCAGATCAAGACAGTATATGCCAGCAGCGCAAGTATATACGGCAATGCCACACAGATTCCCATCAAGGAGACACACGCCAGGTACCCGATAAACCCGTATGGGCAGACAAAGCTTGACTGTGAAATATTGGCAGAACGGTATTGCCGCTCCGCTGATGCCGGCATAATGGGACTGCGATACTTTAACGTCTATGGAACGGGCCAAACAGGCTCTTATGCAGGCGTCATAACAAGGTTCATGCACAGCCTGGGCAAGTCAGAGCCGCCCACCATATTTGGGAACGGCAGCCAGATCAGAGACTTTGTACATGTACAAGATGTGGCAAGGGCAAACCTGGCTGCCATGGACGCAAAGATAAAAAATGGTTTTTACAATATTGGTACCGGGATAGCCACATCCATCCTGCAACTTGCAAACGAAATGATCAGGCTTACCAAACCCGGTTTAAAGCCTACTTTTTGCAAACAGCCTGTGGAAGACATAGAAAAGAGCCTAGCAGACATTACATTGGCAAGAACCAGGCTGGGATGGGTACACCGTATCAGCTTGGAGGAAGGCCTGAAGGGATTGCTATTACATGATAACAATGGTACTGCCTAAATCCACAATGGTACATCATCACTCCACAATGGTACATCATCACTCCACAATACCTACACACATCATTTCAATGCTTGAGGTTTCAGGCATCCCATAGATTGTAGTGATATACACCCATACACAGTAGATGGAAATGTGCCCCCTAGAGACAAGCCTAAAACCATCTAAACACAGTATTGAAATTTTTTGATCAAATAGCCTATAAGATATTGTACCTACTTACCTTAAAGTGTCGAAACAAAAAGGCAAGCAAGTACAAAGTGAGATTGGAGACAGGGTGCTTAATATCTTATCTAGCCTGTTTGCCACTGCCAGCATTGCATTCTCTGAAAGGTACAATGCACAGTATGGAATACTAGAGTTTGTTACAATACTATCTCAGATGGCCAGGTTCAGGATATCGTCTGAAGAGGCCGTGCGACAGATTGACATTAATAAAAAGAGACCGACTGCCAAGTGGTTCCGCGACATGATTCATTCCATTACATCAAATGATGCCATGATGTTATGCAGTTAACCCACCGATGGCCTGACAATCCCGTCACGGTGCTATAACAGGGGGCGGTTCTGGTCGTATCTGCCATCTTGATACCATCACTGCCTTGAATGTAAGAACAGTAAACATAATTTTCTGCCATTTACCGTCACTTCCAAATCCACAATATGCATTGATAACCACCCATTGGTTGAACAGTATCACAGATGCCGCAAAGCACAGAAATCTTGCGGCATGGTTTGTACTGCGTGTCCTGAGTCTGATTCCCTCTATCTGCCTGTATGCAGTTTCTATCCCCCATCTTTTGTGGTAGGCTGCAACATCTATCTCATTGGAGTTGGCGGTAAATCCAATGTACCTTTCATGTGCCGGCGCATCCGGACTCTTGTCTTTGTGTGTAGTGCGTTTCTGTATTACCATGATGTATTTTACAGACGAGTCGGCGTTCTCAAGTATTACATCTGATGTAGCATCGCGTATCTTTTTGTCAAATTCGTCAAGGGCTACCACTACATTGTACGTATTTTTACACGGTATGACAAATCCACTACCGTGACTGTTCATTGCTTTCAACACTGAAACTGAAAAGAACTCCCTGTCCATAAAAAAACACTTGACCATAATGCCATACCTGTTGCATATTTGGATGATTTTACGCACAAAATCAGCCGTGGAATGGCCCATCCCTACAGGAAATACGGCAAGAGTGAGTCTGCGCCCTTTATCAACACACTGGGCAGTAATGTATCCCTCAAACTTCCATGTACCGTTTTTGGATTTGGAGCGTAACAGTTCAGGTCCAGGATTTTTATCATATCTTGGTATGAGGTGCTTGTCGATGGCCACATGAATTGATTTTTTCATGACGCCTGATTTTTGGAGTTTTACAATCTGGCCTGAGATGGTATCCTCCATTGCCTGCTCTACCACATCCGGTTTTGTCCTTGCAAACGCCTTTCTTACCCACTCATCAGTGGGCAATATGCTGTTTGATGTGGTATACAAGCTTGCAGTATACCCGCCTACCGATGCCGTGCATGTAGAGGCAGGCATCATTATGTCTATCATATTCCGTATTGAGTGTCTAGCATTGGATCCGTGAGGCATGATGTCACATCTTTCCACAAATTCTGACAGGGCAGATGCGATATTTTCATATGTGAGTGAGTCACTCAATATGTTGCACCTCTTGTGGTTTTTGGTTTTGACATTAAAAATCTGAGAGGTTGCACTAATTGATTTGTTTGCATTGAATTTTGTTGATTTTGAGCATAAAATTATGATCCCAATTCCATCGGTGGGTTAACTGTTATGTGATGAAATGTTAAATCACACCATAAAGCACATCTACAAGAAATATAGAAACAAGAGTGTACTGGTTGCAATAGACAAGCATCTGATTCCAAGACATGATAAATTCAACATGAAATATTTGATAAGATCCAAGGCGGGCGGAGGAACACACAAGTTTGAGAGTTATTCCACACTGCAGATAGTGGACGGTCCTGCCAATGCAGTATTGTGCTGTATGAGGGAGCTCAAAGAGTCAATAGATGCCAATTTTGTGCGTAGATTCACCCGAATTCTCAAAGAAAACAAGATACGGGCACGTCTTATTCTGCTTGATCGAGAGTTTTACTCTGTCGATGTAATGGAGGCAGTATTACAATCAAAAAATAAATTTCTAATGCCTGCAATAAAAAACTCTACCACAAAAAAAGCGATTCTAGAATACCATGCAGGTACAAGAGATATGGCATCCAAACACACCATAACAAACAAGTTCCAAAGAAGTATGTCCTTTACGCTGATCATCACCAAATCCAAAAAGCATGGGGATCTCAAGGCAAACATAACAGAATGGTATCATGCATTTGCGACAAACCTTACGATGGGGCGTGCCCTCAAGGAGATCACTACACTCCCAGAAGAATACAGAAAGAGATGGGGAATCGAGACAGGATACAGGCAAATAGAAGAGATTCGGCCAAGAACCACAAGCAGAGATGATGTGTTTAGAATGATGCTGTTTTACACGGCATTGTTATTCTACAATTTATGGACCGCAGAAAGGCAAGAGTACACATCATACGGAATACTGACGCTAAAGCTTATGGCATCATTGTCTGCCATGATTGGCATCGGTAAACTGATAGAGTTTCCGTACGATCCTGGAGGCTATGGTTAGTGAGCACATTTCCAACTACTGATACACCCTGCACAAACACATCACAGCAGCCATGCACACCAACCATGCATCTCAAACAATGCACTTGACGTTATGACACCACTACTTACTGCTGTCCCGTACTATCCGTATCCGTGGAGGAATCCGAATCAGTAGTATCCATACTAGCATCACCATCCATGTCGGATTCTGGCTGGGTATCACCGTTGGCATCATCACCACTACCCATGTCGGATTCTGGCTGGGATTCGCCAAGTCCTGACGGCACGTCCTGAACGTCAGGGTTTGATTGTGTGTCCGGAACGCCTGGGCCTGACGGTGTATCAGGAGTTGGCGGGGCAATGGTTATAGTTTGCGAGGTACCATCATCATCACCCCCAAGCACATAGTCTTGATTAACCTCATACACAAACACACCAAGCATGGGTCCATTGTCCTCTTGCGTAAACGAGGGAGATGCATAGGCAAGCCTCAACGGGCCACTGCCCTCAGCAGGATACTTTACATTATCAGTGTACACGGGTGTAAATCCTGGAACATACGAGCTGGACTGGTCATCGCCGTACGGATCCACGTATGCAAGTATCGTAAACGGGAACGCATGGCCCAGCAGGGTCTGCGTCCAGAAATAGTCTGTACCACTGAGTCCGTCCGAATGAAGGTACTTTGTAACGGGCTCTTCTGCTATCTTCATAAACCACTGCTTCTTTGATTCGTCTCCGCCTCCTGCAAGCAGGTAGAGGTCGCTTCCGCCCTGCATTCCCAATTTCTCGCCCGCCACAAACACCACCAAATAGTCTGCATTCATCTCGCGGAGTTTCATCCATCCATCATCAGGCGTGCTCAGAAAGATCCTAGCAATGTCCTGGATCTGCTCCGTGTCCGTGGTAAAGTTGTCTGCGAGTGTGGTCCTGTTGGACATTGTAGTTATCCAATATCCATAATCCCACCAGGCCGCTATAACAGCATCCTTTGGCGTATTGGTCCCTATCCACTCAAACGTATCCTTCCAGTCGCTGGTAACTATGTTATACCCCGTACCGCCATTGAGTATAGTGGGGGGCACATCCAGCACCGATATCCAGTTTGAGCCTACCGGAACCACCAATGGCAGTGTAACCAACATTACAATCACCGCTGCATAAGACACCTTGAGTCCCACGCTGCGCAAAACAGCATCCCCTGAATCCCTGCGCATCATAACCTCGCGGGTAAGTATCGCTAGCCCCACCGAAGACAGTATGATAATCGACATTGATGCAAATATCTCAAGCCTCACAAACGCAGAACTCACATACACCCCAGTCAACCCAAGTATCAGCGCAAAGGCTGCCATATCACGCGACAGATACTTTGCCGATCTCGTCCTGCTAAAGATCAACCATGCCCCAATGCCTGCAAATATTATGAATATCGAATTCATAAAGAACGAGTGCTGTATAGTCGTGGTGGCATGCTCTGATACAGAGTCCACCAGCGGATCAGTCGTAGTCAGGAACGGGTTTATGGCATTAAGGTACCTAAAGGTGGGCATGTTGATCACCCCTGCTTCGGCGCCGGCAACTACCAGCAGCGCACCCGCCACAACGATTCCGGCAAGAAGAAGTGATGTATTTCTCATCATGTTATGTTGGCCACCTCCAAACCTGCCTGACCGCACCACTCCTGCAATCACTAAAAATATGGTGGGCACAATCAGTGAGATGCCACCCACTCCCATTGCAAACTCTATTCCAGGTCTCTCAAAGGCGGCAGTGGCCAGCAGAAATGACGCCACAAATGTAGGAATGGCATACGTCAGGTACCTGAGATCCTTGCGCAGAAACGGCAAGACAAGTATCAGAATCCCTATTGGCATCACAAAAAACTGCACTCCACCCCACGATCCCATGCCGCACCCCAAAAATATGCCGCCGCCTACCACCCTGCACAGCATGCTCCACCTGCCTGCCTTGCCATCCTTGATTCCACTCAACAGCAAGTACAGTCCCAGCAGTCCATAAAACAGGCCCAGCGGCTCAGACTTGAACCAGCCAAACATACCCCTGAGCATAATTGGAACAGACACCGCATAAAACATGCAAGCAAACAGTCCTGCAGTCGTGCCACCTATCACCCGCACCAGTGCAAACACGATTATCGCAGTCAGCGCTCCAATAACGCCAGAAAATATTATCACATATCCATACAGATCCATCCCGCTCCCAAACACTTGGTACGTAGCTGCAGCCGTAAGGTGCAACGCGGTCTGCGATGTCGCAGATATGTCCCTGCCATCGGGGTACCAGCTCATATAATCATACCACTCATAGTACGCAGGCAGGCCGTTGTTTACGAGAAACTCTGTTGCCCTATAGTTAAAAAAGGGATCAAACTCATGTAGCTCAAACCCATAGTCCAGTACCTGGGATCGGATCAACAACGATACCGTAAAGGACAACGCCAACACCCCTATAATCAGCAGGTGATTTACCCTGAATGTCGTATCCCCAACCTTGAAGAGTTGTGTATTAACCCCCATGACAGAATTGACTTGAAATGGGTTGGTTAATTATTCTTTGGAAATGTGTGAGCTACATACACAGGCACATATCACAACCACATCTGACTCTTTTTACTAAATTAATCATCCCAAAAAATCCACAATCTGTATGATCAATTGTTTAAGAAGGTGATCAGCAGGGCAAACAGGAACCGTCGGAGTTGCTATAAACCATTCAACATCAAACACACACACCAACGTGTAATGGGCACATGTACAGATTAGAATCAGGCACAAACACCTCCACTTTGTACAATACCATCCCCGGAGACGGGCACATGAAATATTTCAAGAGATTATAAAATGGGCAAGTGACAGCCAAGAGGATATTCAATAACAGTACGTGGTCAGGTCGTGCCCAGAATGATGTGTAATACTATCAAAAGACCCTAGATCCGTGCCTGAATCAAAAAATCTTCCCAGACAACCTGACCACGTACCAATAACAACCATATACATTACAAAGATGTAAAAGCATTGTACAAGGCCAGACTTTACATAAATCATACACATCCACAACAGGTGCAAGCCCATCAAATTCCAAGCATGATCTGCCTGCAACCAGTGTACATGCAACTAAAATTTTTGCATGCACACATACACAGTTGTTTGGATCAAACAACCACCACCACTCATAGTGTTGCAGTCCATACCAGGCGACAACACCGCACATAGTTCGGATTAAATAACTCCCGCAACCCCGTATCCGTTGTTTGAAATCTTCAAGACGGACCTGGCAGGCAGGATTGGTGTCATCCAGACCAACCACGGCAGCGTGCAGACGCCCGCATACGTACCTGTAATACACCCCGTAAAACAGACGATCCCGCCTGCGCTAATCAAAGAGATGGGTTTTGAGATGATAATCACAAACGCATACATCACCAGAAACCACTATGGGGCAAAAGAGGCAGAGGCAAGGGGCATCCACGACATCATAGGATTTGACGGCGCCATCATGACTGACTCTGGAGGCTACCAAGTACTAGAGTACGGCGATCTTGATGTCACCCCTGATGAGATGGCCGAATTTGAGAGGGGCATCATGACTGACATTGCAATCCCTCTTGACAAACCCACAGGATTCGGACTGCCGCTAAAAGAGGCAGAATCGTACGTAAGGCACACACAAAAGGTCTCAAAGCGCACCCTACAGAACCGCCTTGACAACGGCCAGATCTGGCTTGGCCCAATCCAAGGCGGGGAGCACCGGGATCTGGTGTCACAATCCGCAAGGGGGCTGGTCAAGGCAGGCTTTAAGATGCTGGCGCTCGGCAGCCCCGTGGAATTTATGGAGTCATACCAGTACAAACTGCTTGCAGAGATGATCATCACAGCAAAGGTAAACATCCCACACTCCATCCCGCTGCACCTGTTTGGTGCAGGCCACCCCCTGACGATCCCGCTTGCAGTGGCACTCGGATGCGACACGTTTGACTCTGCATCATACATACTGTACGCCAAACAGCACAGGTACATCACGCCTGACGGGACGCGCCACCTAAAGGACATCAAACATTTCCCATGCAACTGTGCAGTCTGCACCAGATACACGCCCAACGATCTGCAAAACCTAGACAAGCAAGAGTCCATAAATCAGCTTGCCATACACAACCTGCATGCAATAAAACTAGAGGTAGACACAACACGGCAGGCAATCTATGAAGGAAGGCTCTGGGAGTACGTGACCAAGAAGGCAAGGGCGCACCCCAAACTCTATGAAGTGCTCAACACCATGGCTGCCTTTGGCAGATTCTTTGACGCAGGCACTCCAATATTCAAAGAGAGGGCCATATTCCTCTACGACAAGTATGATCAGTTTCGCCCAGAGGTGCTGGCATACCACAGGATGGTCAGGAATTTTCGGGTCCGCAAGGACGCAAGCAAGCACGTCACCACGCCAAACAAGCTAGAACTAGTCATAATCAAAGAGTCCGACACAAAACCCGGATACCTCTCCCGCCAGTACACGCAGCTCAAAAAGAGGTTCGGCGACAGGTTTGAGCAGATACAGATATGCCAGTACAGCCCGCACCTGGGGCTAATCCCCATAGAGCTCTCAGACATCTACCCTGCAGCACACCACGAGACAGCCAGAATCCATTTTGAGCCCATGGAGTTTACCATGTTTGCAGCTACATGGAAGATCTTTTTTGAAAAAAACTCTTTTACCACACTCCACTATGACCATAATGACTACTTTTTGGGGTACTTTGTAGAGATGTTGCCACACACAATCATGCGCGAGTCACTATAACATCAATCCCCCTTTTTCGGCCTGCCATTGCACCAAGCCGTCATCATCGCATGGCACACCAAATCCCGGCACGAGTCACACCCCCACATATGCAATCAAACCTGCCTGCAAATCCTGCTCTAGACTGATTAAAATAATAAAAAAGAAGGTGTAGAGACTTGCTTGTCTAAAGCGCTGCGTCTTCTGCCCAACCGTTAATGAAGACACCGTTTTGGTGAAGAGGCACTGGTACTCCAGCGGTGTAATTCATGGGTCTCATCCAAAAGATTGACTTCGTAGGACACACGCCTATGCATGCGCCATCAGAAATACATCTCTCTGGATAAAAGACAAATGCTTTACCCCTCTTCCAGTTTTCGACAGGTTTTACCCTAAGGACATCGGGACCAAGTGTTGTACAGATCTCTACACAAAGTGCACAGCCTATACATCTCTGCTCGTCAATGTCTGGAAGTATTGCTATTGGCATTACAGTATTGTGTGGGTTTGTTTACTATTTAAACTATGATTAAAATTCATAACCCTGTTATGTTTTGTTGTCAGCCCCCATGTTTGAATGCCAAACACTGCCATACCCCCCATGTAATAAAAATACAACATATACACGCCCCAACAACGGTTGTGCAGTTTGAGAGATCTAAAGACAGACAAGCTTGCCCATATGACTTGATGCCAGATACAGCACGGGCAATTGTGGAGGTACTAGATGACTATGAGCACAGCATCAAAAAGATAGGGTATCTGCACCATATGCTCAGAGACATGCTCTGCCCCATTCACCCTAAGATACTCCAAAAAACCCAAGAGATAAAAAGGCCAACAGACATCTAGGCCCCACAACGGCCACAATTCTTGCCCACATGCAGAGTGATGAGAAATCTCAGATGATGTTTGCCAATGGTACAAACATGGTAAAAGAATGGTGGGCAATCCCTTGAGTCAAAGATACCACAATGTAGTTGAGACTTACCCTGTCACAACGACACCCTGTCACCCCACACAGACTGCCTGTTAGGTGGCTTTTCATGCCATGGTCCTAGCAACATCCACTTCGCAAACCCTTTCCAGACCTCAAGATTCCCAATAATCCCTGCCTGCAGGCCTCTGTATCCTTTGCCAAAGTACGACGTCCACACTTCGTCCACACCACCCACACACAACACAAGCATAGAACTTAAAAAACAAAAAAAATATGTGTTGATTCTTCCACGTCTATTTTCTCATTGCATCAATCTGACCAGATGTAACCCAGTCAAGTAGTTCTGCAGAAGAAGGATTCAACTCTGCCTTCTGATTCATCAGATTGCTAACCCAAATCCAGTTAATCTGGTTAAGGAGAGCTTTATTTGCCTCGTCACCTTCTCGCGTCTTTGCAACGAGAGTCTGATCTTGCTGGCTTAACCATTCTTGGAAACTTCTTCCCATAGTGATTGAATCTTAGCTTACACTAATTAAAGCTTTTGTAGATTATACTAATAGAACAATTATCCAAAACGACACAAGGTTTTTTTAGTCAAGATTTGGACATGTTAATCCTTGAATGTAAGGGTTTTGGGGGCTGCAGGCGAAGTTGGTAGGTCAGGCTTTATGGTAGACTGCAACGGAACAAAGCTGCTACTCGACTATGGAGTAATGTTTGCGAAAAAGAGAGGGCTGCCGCCGGATTGTCCCCTGCATGTAAGGCCCAAGGAACTTGATGCAATCATCATAACCCATGCCCACCTAGACCACTCGGGCAACGTGCCATCACTGTTTGTAAGCGGCAATACCGACGTGTATGCCACGCCGCCCACGCTGGAACTCTCAAAACTGCTCATAGAGGACATGCTCAAGATTGCAAAGAATGCACACTCTTTTGACATGCCAGAGCTCAACAACATGATGAAGAATGCAAAGCAGACTGGATTCAGGCAAAAGGTCAGAAAGGGTGATGCAACATTTGAGCTAAGGGAGTCAGGCCATGTCATCGGGGGTAGCACCGTGTTGGTAGAGTGCAACGCAAAACGGCTCTTTTACACAGGCGACATAAAGACCAACGGCTCTAGGATGCTCCGCGAGGCGGACCTTGATGTGGGGGAGATAGACCTGCTGATCACCGAGAGCACATACTCGCAGACTGAGCAAAAGCCCAGAGCCGAATCAGAGAAAGAGCTCGTAGAGTTTGCAAACGAGGTGATGGACAGAAGGGGGACGCTCTTCATACCATCCTTCTCGGTGGAACGGTCACAAGAAATAGCCTGCATCCTAAGAAATGCCAACTTTAAGCACCGCATAATCATGGACGGAATGGCACTCAAGGTAAACAAGATAATGATGAAGCACCCCGAATACCTGCGCAACTTTGATACATTTTCTGATGCCATAAGTAGGGCCACGTCCATAACCGAACACAGTGAGCGCGTCAACGCCATAAGGGATGATGACCCCTGTGTGGTCATATCGCCTGCTGGAATGCTTGTGGGCGGCAACGCTGTATTTTACTTGCAGCGGCTTGCATTTGACAGCCGCAACGCAATAGCACTGGTATCATACCAGGGCGAGGGTACGCCTGGAAGAAAATTATTGGAAACCGGCAAGATATCATCAAGGGGCAAGGATACAAACGTGGAGGCGCAAGTCAGGCAGTTTGAGTTTTCAGGACACGCCGACAGGAACGAGTTGTTTGAGATGCTAAAAAAGATCAATGGAAACCCCAAGGTCATCACGGTTCACGGCGACGCAGACTCTTGCACCACTTTTGCACGCGAGATTCATGAGAGGTTTGGGTTTGATGCACACGCACCAGCAGTAGATGAGACCATAACAGTATGATGCGACTGCCAATGGTAGTAAGTGCTGGCATGACAGTTGTGATATGATGTGTGATGGCAATGTGTAATGATGGAGTGGTGGCAATGTGTAATGATGTGTGGTATAATGGTACAATGATGGAGTGGTGGCAATGTGTAATGATGTGTGGTATAATGGTACAATGATGGAGTGGTGGCAATGTGTAATGATGTGTGGTATAATGGTACAATGATAGAGTGATGGTAATTACACCATGATGCCCACTCCCATCACAAACATAAACATGGATCACACCATAAACAGCGGCCAAGTCTTTCTCTGGACTAAAGAGCAGGACAAGTGGTACGGTATAGACGGCCAAGACATACTCTGTGTGGACAAGACATCCAGGATAGAGTCATACCATAACAGAGACGGTAGTCATCCTAAAACAGACTTTTTTAGGCAACGCGACAATATCACAAAAATAATAAAGTCAATCTCAGAAGACGACACAATCAGCGATGCTGCCAATAGGTATCACGGCCTTAGGCTGGTCGAGCAGGATCCGTTCCAGTGCCTGATCACATTCATCACGTCTGCAAACTCTAGTATACCAAGAATCAAGGGGTGCCTTAGGAAGATAACTACCATGTTTGGACAAAAAGTCACATTCCAAGGCAAAGAGTTTTGTATGTTTCCAGAGCCCAAGACCATTGCTGGTGCCACCATACAACAGATTGCACAGTGTGGAGTGGGATACAGGGCAAGGTTCATCCTAGACGCCGCAAAGAGGGTTAATTCTGGACTGACTGACATTTATGCCCTCAAAGACACATCATACCATGATGCAAAAGAAGAGCTTCTCCTGGTTCCAGGCGTGGGCAACAAGGTGGCTGATTGCATCATGCTCTTCTCGCTTGACAAGCTTGAGGCATTCCCGCTTGACAGGTGGGTGGTCAGGGTGTTGGAGAGGCATTACTCTGGAAAATTCATTGACAGTACCTGGCCTCCGGACACCCCACTCACCAAGCGCAGGTATGAAAAGCTCCATGAGGAGGTCGTACAATACTTTGGGCCATATGCAGGGTATGCCCAGCAGTTTCTATTCAAGATGGAGCGGGACAGGTTCAATATGAGCTGGTTAAAGACCGGCACATGACAGGTCCAGTTGCCTAGATGACCACCTGCACTGCAAACATACATGGCGCCATTATACCAGACTAATCCAAAAGCATCATGCAGATAAGAGTATGAATGGTTCTATCAGATTCTAATGACGTCACATCATCCATTGCGCCTTGAGCCAAGATGCATCTCAAAACCAAGTCCACAAGATCACTGCAACACCACGATCACTTCTCTAAACCCTTAAAATGGAAGTGGGGCGCCAAATCTTTGGGCCCATAGCTCAGCATGGATAGAGTGTTGGACTTCTAATCCAATGGTCAAGGGATCGAAGCCCTTTGGGCCCGCCATAGTAAATCTGGTTTGGGCCTTTTGTGTTATTATTGTAGTTGTGCCTGCAACACGACACACGTTTGCAAAGTCATGGCTCCGTGTCGTACTTTCTACGGTCCTGTGTTTTGTATAGAACACACTGGATGTAGTGTATCCAAGGGACCGACACTTTAACTACTCTCCATAGTTGGTCTGCATGGCTTGGTTTATCTGCCTTGCCACATACTTGTGAATGAAAAGGCAGCAAGCAAGCAGATTGGTTTTATCATATCTCAAGTTGCACAGAACAACCCAACCAAACACTACAAACTGTAACGGCAGGAGAATTTGTCAGAAATCAGAAATCAGAGAACAAAGATAGGAGGCGGCAGAATCATTTAAAAAAAGATGTCAAAATCAGAGAACAAAGATAGGAGGCGGCAGAATCATTTAAAAAAAGATGTCAAAACCAGCGTCAAAGACAAGCATCCAGCTTTTTTAATCTCAATATCCAAGTCATGTTTTGTGTGTAGACGATTAGACAGCAGTGGGCTGTTTCCTACACAGCATACGTTTTGTTTTGGATCCTGGCATACCCTATCATCCCAGTTATTGTCGTGTCATACCATCCTAGCCGTAAGGTGCATACAACCATTACAACCACATTATTAACAATACAAATATGTAATCCTGCGCATCATAATCTACGACCTCTTGGTAAAGACACACCATAAAAAATCATACTGATGCAAAATACACAAACCCAATCACATCCTCATCACAAGGCATCATTCTAGGACATCATTGTAAAATATTCCCAGGCATGACTAAACTACCAACCCACGTGCAGTACCACGAGGACAGAGAGATCAGACTTGTAATTATTATAATTTATTCACTGGCAGGCTCATCTCAGATACTGCATGAACTTGTCTATGCAAATACATGAACCCGATCACATCATATACATTGACATCCACGCAACTTTTCAAACATCCAGAGTCACGGCCTACATGAATGCAGGTACAGACATCAAACTACAGCAGGATATACACTACCTAGTATTGGACACATCAGCATGAATGTAAAAAATGGTTAGAGGGCTTCAGAGCCGCTCTTTTTTGATGCAATATTGATAACGTTTGCAACGTCGGACACAACAATAATTCCATCCCCGCTTGTTCCCGTATAGACAGCATCAGCAATGGCCGTAGTTATCTTGTCCACTATAGAATCATCCACTATCGTAGCCACAGTCACAACTTTGTTGTATTCTGCAGTGATTGTACCTGTTCCCCTGCCTGATCTGATTTGTTGTCTTGCACCGGAACCACGTCCATCACCTTCTATAATGGTAAATCCACCTACTAGATCACTGATTGCGCTAGAAACAGCACCCACTTTGTTGGTTTGAATCGTAGCTTCAATTCGCTTCATTTTTATTGTTTTTGTGTAATAATTTAAAAAAGATTATATGTTTTTTTTAAAATTTTATGATACTATACTGCACCCCTTCCCCATCACACTACAAAGAATGCAGATAAATCACACCTTCAGAACCGGGTGTATGTAAGCAGACTCGGTCAAGACAGTCTCCAGAGACATGTAGTGCGTTTGGTGCCCTTACACATCTGTTCCATGATAGCCAGTATGAAGTATGTAGCACAATGCGCCGCCCATGATAGCAGCCTATATTTGTATGGTGCTCTGCTCAAGCCAGAAACCCTCAACCAGCATGAAACATCCAAACCTTATCCAAGCATGGTTCATCTGCAGAGAAACTCTCCACCTGTACCCTTGTACAGAATAAAGAATTCATCGGGATTTCTCTTTTGCTTTTTGTAATCTAGCGCATCCTGGTATGCCTCAAAGTGCTTGACTAGATACAGCTGTCCTCCCGTCTCTGTAAAATAGTCTATCCCAATCAGATCAAAGCCCGTCTCTGGTGTAAGGGCTATCTTTTCTTGCTCAAACCTGTCAACTGTACTACTGTTCTCTCCCAACCTGTTCAACAACCACTGGCAACCACAATACTATTCATCATACATCATCAGATTCTTTTCTTCAAGTAGTGAATGCAGATTATGTACGGAATGATAAACATCAGACTCTTTCTTGGCGCCTGTACAGACCAACTTTCCAGATGCAAACAACAGTATCACAGTCTTGGGATCCAGCATCCGGTGAATCAAGCCTGGAAACTGCTCCGGCTCGTACATGCTCCTGGGAAGCGTTCTTGCAGCCTTTTCAAGATGTATCTTTCCCCCCAGATTGATCGCCGCCACTATATTCTGGACGGTAATTACAGCATCGTTCTTTATCTTTATCTTGCCCTTTCGAAGTTTTTGAACCACCGTATTTACTGCCTTTATTGACATCTCTTCTGACTTGGCCCCCGTGCACACCATCTTCCCAGTACGAAAGATCAGGGTAGCAGTCCTAGGATTGCTCAGCCTAAAAACAAGTCCTGGAAACTGTTCTGGATGATATTCGGTGTCTGGAAATTTTTTGGTAATCTCTTTGAGGTCGATCTTTTGATCCACTGATGCTGATGCTACTACATTCTCAACACTAACGATTGGTTTGGTTTGGGGCACGACAATGGTTTTAAATATCACCTTTATATATACTCCCTATTCTGTCGGAACGCCCAAAGTTCCCAAGTCAACCACCAATCAGCCTCTAGACAACACACCATGCCGTGCCATGCCATCATGCAGGCTATCAAAGCGTACGACTCCACATCTACACCGTCCGCACTTTACTGACACTAGGGGTGTAGTGGCTATGATGTAAAACAAAAAGACATTGGCGAGTCTGATCCCCCCACGCTTGTGCCACACACAACATCATGGTGCCATTGCTAGATGGATTATAGGTACGTGGTCAGGTTGTCTGGGAAGATTTTTTGATTCAGGCACGGATCTAGGGTCTTTTGATAGTATTACACATCATTCTGGGCACGACCTGACCACATACGACTATAGTATAGCCCTGTACCTAGTGGCGGCCTACCCATTGATACCTATGCTCTTCGTTCACAATATCAGATACAAGGTCCGCATCTGTAATTCCCAGCTTTGGCAGGTCCGCATCAAATATGCTCCACCGTCCCTTGTATGGAATGGGCTCACGTAGCCGTTTTACGTCCTCTAGCTTAAACCCATAAAATGTCCGACCCACCTTGGCATTGCCCGTCCCATAATTGCACTGTTCAGGCGGGACTAGGTGAAGGTCAAAGTCCTCCTCTAGTTCAATATCAGATTTGTATTTCTTGATATTAACTAAGTTGGCTTTGCCGACGATAGCACCTGTAACAAGTTCCCCAGTCTGCCTTTTGGTCTCTATCTCAGGAAACCTCTTGCAGTTGTTCTTATCTATCCTTCTAGAAGAGTATAGGAGAATCTCACCAATAACACGTGCCGTCCAGCGGGTAAGCACCACGGGCTTTTTGCCCGACAGCACAAGTTCTACAAACGGCTGGCATATTGATATGCACTTCAATGTACCAGCTGTCCCCATTCTGACACGCGCATCATGCCCCATTCAACCATACCATATAATGCCATATCCATCACACGCCACCCATGCTACTCCCGGGCTATCTGTATGAGCTCTGCAGGATTCCTGCCTATGCCCCCTGGCAGTTCAGTTATCCCACCGTCAAGGCTCTCTGTAACGATCCCCTTGGAGGCCAAGACCTTTGTGGCCATCAGGGAGGTATTTCCCGCCATGCAGACCAGCAGTGATTTGCCTTTTGAGCCCTGCAGGTCACGGCTCAGCTCTTCGGGGATCTGCTGCGTCATGAGCAGCTTGTTTATGGTGCCTGCCTTGGGCACTGATATCCTGCTCTTGTCAACACCTAGTGACTTTGCAATAAGTTCAATGCCCTCCTGGCGCGGCGTATACTGTGTATGTACCCACACTATCCTGTCATACTGGTCTGCACTGGTTGCAGCCTCATCAAGCGTAACCCTAGTACGTCCGCCCTGACTTGCCGCCTTTGTTATGGCCTCCAGGTTCTTCCTGTACTTTTGTATCCCGTCTGCCACAACCACTACAAACTTGCGTCCGCCTGACGCCTGCGATCCATCATGGTATGAACCATTGTTGTGTATCATATGCATCACTGCATAAAGCTCCAAGGCCGTGCTCTCGCCCATGTCATGGCCCTTTTTTACCACAAAAAACTCCAAGAGCTTGCCTGCCTGCTCAAAGTCAGCCTCGTGCTGTGCAGCATACAACTCCGGCTCATACAGCCGCAGCCCTAATGCCTTGGCCTTTGTACGGATTCCCGCGACATCCTGGCCCGCAGGAGGAAACACCACGTGCACGGACTTTTTGCCATCATACCTCTCACGCACATACCTTCCCAAACCGCCGGACGTGCCCCCCGTGCCAAACGTGCACACAATCTCAAAGTCTTCCAGCGACTCACCACCTTTGCGCAGCTGCTGGTCTATCTCTGGCGCGGTAACGGTCCTGTGCACCTCTATGTTGAGCTGGTTGTCATACTGCTTTGGGCAAAACATTCCATACATGTCTGCAAGGAACCTTGCCAGATTTATGATGTCCTGCTTTGCCAGCAATGACAATATCTCTTTGGATCTGTCATCAAACACCTTAGCATCAAAGCCCAGGTTGGAGAGCTGTGTGCGTATGTTGGCGGCTGTTGCCTTGGCAGCAAGCATGTCAGAGTCTACATCACTGGCCAAGCCGGGTGCAGGACATATGTCCATGTCAAGATCCATGACTTGGATGTTTTCGTCGCGCAGCTCTTTGAACACACCCTCCTGCAGCCTCCTTGATACCAGCGCCACCACTGGAAGTCCCAGCTTTGAGAGCTGTCCTAGCGCTATGCCAAAGTTGCCAGAGGTGGCCTCAATTACAGTCTGGCCTCCCTTGAGTTTGCCTGTGCGTATGGCATCATATAGGATGTGTGCTGCCGCCCTGACCTTGATCGAACCAGTCGGAAGGGCAGAGTCAAACTTACCAAAGACCCGCAAGGGCTGGCCATTGTTATTCCTATCAAGATCTATACCAAAGACGCTCTTTGCACACTCGATCAGATCGTCTGTAATATCTACAAGCGGGGTGGGATTCAACACGGCCGTATCATGATCACCATCATTTTTGCCGCCGTCAAGATGTGGCACCTCTTGCCATATCCCACTCTCAAAGCGTCCAAGCAGCTCAAGGTCTGCGCCGCCATGGGCCGTACCGGTGTGATTTACACTGTCATCATTATCATAGGCGCCATCACTACCAGAACCTACGCCACTCTCCTCTACAAGCATATCTTCTCTCTGAGTCTCGCATATGCTCATATAAAATATCTGATGTGCACCTCCAACCCATCAAAACCGCGCATGGTAGGTACCCCGTACACGGATCGCCATGGCACACTACGTGATTGCAGTCATCAAGGGGGTTTGCACACACCTGTGCTGTCCACTACTTGTCTATCGTCCAAACTAAGAATGATGTAAATTTTTATGCAGCAATACCCTGCCTGCTCACTGCAGGATGCGCAAGACCCTGCCAGGAATATCGTTGAGCCTGCTCACTGCCACCGTCTTTTCATACCCCAGGTACTTGAGGTTGTTTGCAATGGCAGTGGCCCTGACCGTGTTGGGGCCCAAACCCAGCGCCACCATGCTCACCCCCAGCCCGCTTATGGATCTTGTCATGTTGCGTACGGCATTGGGGTCCGACGGTTCGCCATCAGTTAAAGTCAAGAGTATGTCGGGCGGGCCCGACTGTAGTATGGGAAACATCTTGTCATATACTTCTGCCAGTGGTGTGGAACCATTTGCAACGATCCTGGCAAGCCGCTTTGCCGTGGTGCTGCTCCATTTCATGTTGTCAGGCTTTACAGACCAGCATACCACCGACCTATCCTGCGTGCTAAACGCATACACTGCAAACCTCACCTTGAGGTATGCCAGCACCTCGCAGAGTGCAAGCGTGGCCTTTTTGTACTCTGTGGCATCCGATGATATGCTAGAGGAATGATCCAGTAGTATCACAATCCTTGTCCTTATGGATCTCCTCACATCTGTTATGAACGGCTCGTTATGGTCGCCCTCAATGTATGTCTCCTCGTCAAACTCGTCTCCCGTACTGGCGTATTGCTCACTCCACCCAGACTTCCATTGTTTGAACTTTGTCTTTAGACCATTAATCAAACCCGCATCATAAATAGCCGCCTCGTTGACGTTCCTAGTTGATGGCACTCTAGCCCCCACGCTGATCTCAGAGCTGCCCACCCCCTTGTTGCGCGCCCTTGCATCCTCGTCAAGCAATACACAATACTCATCACGTATGCGCTCACCACTCAGGATCTCTTCTGGATCCGACTGTGTGCCAAACCCGTCCCCCTTTTTGTTCTGGGACACTACCTTGAGGAGATGGCGCAGCTGCTTCTCTGAGAGTGCCATGCCTGCCTTCATGAACGGCAGCGAGATTGGTATGGTCAAAAGCGAGTCGATATCCAATATGCGGATTATCTCACTTACGCGCCGCTCCAGCATCTGCGTACCATCCATTTCCTCGCCATCTTTGGGGCCATGTCCTGTACCTTGAATGATATCTCCATGTATGGGGTCGTGGGTGGAATCATGGGTGGAATCATGGGTGGCATCGTGGGTGGAATCATGGGTGGCATCGTGGGTGGAATCATGGGTGGCATCGTACCTGCCCGCACCATCATGATCTTTACCCCCCTCCTTGGCCTCGCATGCAACAGCCTCACATACAACCTCCCTTGCAAGGGCGGCAGCCCTTCTCACCCTCTCAAAATGATTCTGTGGAATCTCACCCTTTACCACACCAAACGTGAAATACTGGTAAAATGCCTCTACTATCCTTGCCTTGCCATAAACTGCAGAAAGCCGCGGCCTTGATGCAAGCACGCGCGTATAATTGAATATAATCTCATCATCCATCCCGCCCCACATCCTCCTTCCCAGGTGCTCAACGCGTTGCGTCTCCATTGTATTTAGAATAAACCCAAACGCATGGTCATTGCTGAGAATCTTTTTGCAAAACCTAACCCTCATTGCTTCATACCACAGCGACGTCCTAAACTGCCTGTACCTTGCAAAGCTGCTACCCATCCTCTTTTCAAGCGGTGCCACGATAATCCTGTTCTCTGCCAGCCGCGTCCGGGTATCGGCTCCATCTGACAGCTCTATGATCATAGTATTGTGTCCAGACCAGCGCCGCACCAAAAACGATGCAATCTCTACCAAATACTCTGTACGCAGCTCAATATGTTTAGGCATCTCAGTCCCTGTTGCGACTACCGTCAACCCCGTCTACATCTCCACCTCCAAACATGGAGACGACGATATCACTTACCTTCTGATACTCAATCTCACCCCACTGTGTGTACACATTTGCAAAGACATAGTCCGCAGCCTGCTTAGGGTCCATCCCGTCCTCTACCAGCTTTCCAAACGCTATGGTCTCCCTCAGGCTTGGTGAGTAAAACAGCTCCTCAACTGCTGCGGCCTGCCTCAATGTATTGGCAAGCCTGATTGCACGGACCAGATCAAGCTCTCTGGGATGCTGCCCCTGCACATCACCCCCTGACAAGTGCCTCTTTACTATCTGTAGTTCGGTCTCTTCGGGGGGATACTCTAGCCTAATCCTCACCGGAAACCTGCTGAGCAGTTGGGGAGGCAACTCTTTGGTTCCGCTATGTGTGAGTGGGTTGATCGTGCCCACCACAAACCAACCCTTCTTTGCCCTGACTACCTGCCCCTTGGACTCTTTTAGTGCGATCTGCCTCCTGTTGTCCAGTGCCTCGTCAAGCCTAAGCAGCACGTCTGCTTCAGCAGAGTTTATCTCATCTAGGTATAACAGTCCGCCCTCCCTCATGGATTTTATCAAGATTCCTTCGTCAAAGCTTACCGTCCCATCAGTAAGTGTCTTGGTTCCCACCAGGTGGCTCTCCCTTGTACGTAGGCTAAAGTTGATAGAGTGCATCTGCATGCCTATCACATCTGCAAACGACCTGACCAAGGACGTCTTTCCAGTCCCTTTTGAGCCTATGATCAGCACGAATAATCCGGCCTTGTGGGCGCGTTTGATGATTTTTGTAGAGTCATTCCAGTCAAGGTATATGCCTTCCAGATCTGCTGCCAGTCCATCCTGCTCCAAGTCCATTGGTGTCTGTCCCACGTGATATTAATATCTCTGCCAGACTGTCCTGAAAAGATCATTGAGACATGCCATCTCAGTGATGTATGATGTCCTGCTAGGATCTGTGTTACTCTGTATGGAAGGATTTGGGCACACTACAGACTGCTCAAATGCATGACAGGCATGCTGTAAACCCAAGCCACTGCACAACAAAATTATTTATCACGACCCTGACTCAACCACACCATGAAGGACGACATAGAGTTTGAACTAGAATCTACAGAGATTCATCCAGGCAAGCAGATACGGGGGACCATATCTGTCACCTACCCAGGAAGGTATGACGGCGTGGTCTTAAACACGCAGATCCTAGACTCAAACCAGCACATAACCTACCAAGCCTACAACGGAAAGACCATATCCCAAAAGAATGCATCAAGGCTGTTTATCAGCAGGGATGTAATGCCAGACAACAAGGTAGAGTTTACCGCGCTCATAAACTTTGAGCCCGCAAGCAAGGATGGCCACGAGGTAAAGATCCGTGCATCAATAATAGAACAGCACAAGGAGATCGAGAGCAAGATAATCTTTGCAAGATACTCTCAAGGATAGATGCCACAACACAACCACAGAGAAGCTAAACAATTACAGTGTCAGTAAAAGCGATGCCGCAAGCACCAAACATCAGGGTATCACAGCACAAAAGTTCTGACGACCTTTTAGCTCCCTTGTAATGCACTTGCCTCCAAAAGTCAATGATATCTCATGTTTACCAACCAACCAACCAACCAACCAACCAACCAACCAACCAACCAACCAACCAACCAACCAACCAACCAACCAACCAACCAACCAGACACACACCCATGCCTTCCAACTTGAATAGATCCTCATCTGCCACACCATCATATGGCCCCAACAAAGCTGGGCTCAACCGGTTTTTTCATCAAGTCCATCAATCACCTCTGAGAGAAGAAACATCTCTTGTACGTGGTCAGGTCGTGCCCAGAATGATGTGTAATACTATCAAAAGACCCTAGATCCGTGCCTGAATCAAAAAATCTTCCCAGACAACCTGACCACGTACCATCTCTTTTTGCAGCCAACTTCTTGCCTTGATTGGATTCGCATATGCAAACAAGATTATTTGTAACACATCGCCATTATGAAGTGGAATTTGGAGCATTAGGGCCCACCGAACTTCCAACTACACCATCACAGTAAACACGAGCGGGTGGCAGAAACAACGCAGAGAGTTGTAGTTAATGTTTTTGAGCATTTGGTGTTCTTTTGTAGACATGTATGTATTTTATTTCCTGGATAGAGTATATGCCATGGATCCCTCAAAGGTGGACTGGAACCATCCCAGCGTGAAATACCTTCTCAAGTGCTTTGAAGAGGCGACAAATGTCAGAGACAAAGAGAGTGAGCAGACGCGGGAGATGATGGAACGAGTGTTGGAGGAAAACAGGCAACTGCGCGAAGAGCTCGAGCAGCTGCGCGAAGAGCTCGAGCAGCTGCGCGAGGAGAATGAGACGATGCACAAGGAGAATGAGACGATGCACAAGGAGCTCGAGCAGCTGCGCGGGGACAACAAGCAGGTAGTAGCTGGAAAGGAAAAAAAGCACGGCTCCGGACGCGGGCACAACCACAGAAGCTACAACGTGAGGGAGATGAAGGGGTATCCACAGATTAGGAGCGTCGACAAGAACGACGGCACGAAGCGGCCGTCGCATAGGATCCCAGCCACCGTAAACGACATCAGGCAGGCCGACCAGACCAAGTGCCCCAACTGCGGCGCGGAGCTCTCGAAGCCCACCGGAGAATACGAGCGGCTGTCCGAGGACCTGATCGAGTTCAAGTGGACGGTCACCAAATGGTGTGTCTCAAGAAGGTTCTGCAGGGGCTGCAACAAGCAGGTCACCCCGTACCTTGACGGCGTGCTTGCAGGGGAGCATTTCGGGACAAACATCATGGCCATGGTGATAACCATGAAGTGTTCTAACGTGTCATTTGGCAAGATCAGAGACATGCTCCACATGTTTTATGGTATCAGCATCTCCACGTCCACACTGAACCACTTTTGCGACGTGGTAGCCCGTGAGCTTGAACCGCTGTACGACAAGCTCAAAAAGGCGCTCAAAAGGTACAGGGAGATTTACGGCGACGAGACGAGCTGGTTTGTCAACGGCATACGCAGGTGGGTCTGGGTGTTTGTCAGCAGCATGTCGAGCATATTCGTCATAGACAAATCAAGAGGCAGGACCGTACCCATGGATGTGCTGAAAGGATTCACAGGAACCATCGTGAGTGACTCGTGGGGCCCGTGGAACTACGTGGGTAGCAAGCACCAAAAGTGCCTGCTGCACTACTTGCGCGACATGTACAGGACACTCGAGAAGAACAAGAGCAAAAAGTTTGTCAGATTCTTCAGGACGTTGTATAAAATACTCAAGGATGCCATAGAGCCCAGAAAGACTGACTGCAGGGACTCTGCTGAGGATCAGAAACAGTCTGTGCAGAAGCTCAAGAGTAGGGTGCACCGGTTGATAAACAAGGACCATACGGACAAGGACTGCAAGAGATACGCAAAGCGCCTAAAGAGGGAGGTCGATTCACTCTTTACGTTCATAGAGCATGAGGGTGTGGACTATCACAACAACGTCAGCGAGCAGGCGCTGCGCAGGTTTGCAGAGGCCCGCAAGGTACTGTACGGGAGCAGGACAGAAAAGGGCGCCAAGAGGACTGCCGTGACCATGAGCATCCACGAGACATGCAAGAAGCGCGGCGTCAACTTTTACGAGTTTGTCCGCGACTATTTAGCCGGAAGGATAGACGACATTCCGAAAAAACGCATAGCTCATGCCACAACTACCATCACAACCATGGCCGCCTGAGGCGGTTCGTGCAACATTTTATGCATCTACATCCACCACACCCATATCTACATCCACCACACCCATATCTGAGCCGTGGCGACCGTCACGACTACACGCGCATCGAGATTTGCCTTCTCTTGGTGAGCTGATTTTGACCTCAAAAAACCACTTCATAATGGCGATGTGTTACGATTATTTTTTCCTGGACATTAGTCAGGCTCCTAGTACATCTGCTTGTCCCTCGTCACCATCAAATTACACATATTTGGTATATATGAAAACTATTACAACATTAGGCATCCGCGCCACGCTATTACCCAACTCATACCTCACCTATTGCAGTCATCTTTGTCATGCAACCAACACCTGTAATACACCAAGCCCAGATGGCCATCCACCTACACGCCATACACACACTGCCATCCATCCATACACAAACTCCCTTACGCAAGTAAGGACTGTACCCCTAGAACCTGCTCTTCTCTACGGTAATCGTGCCCTGCATCCACGGATGCGGTATGCAATGATAGTGCAGTCCTTCAACTTCTGCCGTAAACAAAAACTCGTATGACTCTCCAGGCATCAAAACCCCCTCGGAGCCAAACTCCTGGCTGTATGGGTCAGTATAACGATGGTCCGGCGTCACCGTATGCGCAGTATCATCTTCATTATCCCATGTCACTATATTATTGGTACCCAACTGCACCGTCACCTCATTTGGTACATAATTATCATTGCCCTCGGTCAGTGCACCCAAGACTATCTTAATGATAGTCTCTTCGGTAGGCTCTAGAATCTCGTGTGATACTGACGGCTTTGCCAGTGACTCTGGCAGATAAAATGACGTATAAAATACTGCAAACGCCGACATTCCCACAATCACGGCAATCACACCTATACCATACGCATGGCTTGACGTAGAGACAGTCGAGCTCATTATGACCCTGCCCCCTTGGAGTCATTACCAGATGGTGCACCCTGTGTTCCTTGCACACCCATGCCAGAGGCCGTCTTTGCGTCGGCTGTGGGTGCTGCAGAGGTAGCAGACGACCCAGATGATGACGTAGAACTGACAGCCTTTGCAGGTGGCAGCAACTCCTTGGGCTTCTTGCCTGACGCGGCTGCCCCCTCGCTACCATCCTGCCCCAGCTCTGCAGCAGCAGGCTCTGCCAGCTTGGGCCTCTCCTCCCCTCCTGCTGATGCCAATGCATCAGACAGCACCGGCTGCGGTGGCGGTGGCGGTGCATTCTTTTCCTGGCTCATGGCATACCTGTACACATGGAAGAATGCTGCAAACACCAGCAGTATAATCCCCACAAAGAACAGCGACACGTTCTTCATCCCAGTCAGGGCAGCATTATACGCTGCAATGTTTAGAAACACCTGGAATGCCAGCAGTGCCACCAGCACCCAGTTGATCCATTTCTCTGAAAACTGTATGGTGGCTACCTTTTGCGGTCCCGTGCTCTTTGCAAGTTTTGACTTTCTTTCAGCCTCGTTTGCAAGCTTTATCATCATATATGTAAATCCGAATCCCAGTGGCACCAACAATATCATGGTAGAGTAAAAGAAGATCGGATCAATCACCAACCTCTCCACCAGTGACACGGATATGTCTGGTGATATGTAAAACCCCCAGTACGTGGTGACCATGATCTGCGCCAGGCTAGTAATACCAAATGCCGTAATTATTGGCCTGTCGCGCCATGAGAATTTCTTGTACCTGTCGATGAACGGTATGAGCAGTATGGACGCGATAAACAACAGCGGCCAGAGCAGTCCGGTCACAAACTTGTCATACTGCGTCCGCATAAACGCATAGATCCCAGTAAGGTACCACTCTGGAACCGTCACGCCAGGCGCCACGTCGGGCCTGAACTTGAAGCCCAGATCAATTGGAAACACACCTCCCGTAATCAGTATTGCACCTCCTATTGCCATGACCATGGGCACGTCAAAGACCAGAAACCGCGGAAAGTGCACGGCCATCAGGCCCAGCATCACCACGGGCAACAAAAACACGTGCTGCGCATAAAACCGCAGCACAAAGTCAGAAAATCCGCTTCCCAGCGCGGCATCACGTATAGTGGGCCCCACAACGGGTATGGATGTGGTAAGCGACGCCGCTATGCTAATTGCAAGCTCCGCTCTCTCGCTAAATATCACATCATAGCCTGTAAACGCCTCAAGTATGGTAACCACGCCTAGTATGACGCCGGTCATCCACAAGACCTCGTTTCTTATCTTGTACCTGCCGCTAAAGTACTGATAGTACATGTGCAGTACAGCAAGCAGTACCATCGCGTTTGAACCATGATAGTGTATGTTCCTGATATGAAACCCAAACGGCACTTCATCATTTATGAACTGCACGCTGTCCCATGCCCTGTCCAGTATGGGCTGATAGTAAAACATGAGTAGCGCACCCGACACCCCAAGTATGATAAACACGATAAAGGTGAGCATCCCCAAGAATCCAAAGGGGCTCACAAACCTTGCTGGAAATGAAAACTTTATGGCAGTAAATATTGTCCTGTCTATCCCGTCCCAGAGCCAGTAGAAAAAGCCCACCGCTCCGGTATGTCTGGGCTCAAGCGAAACGGCCATACCCGATCACTCCATTTTCGTGTGCGTTGAACTTTGGCGGCATGATGGTTATGAACCCATCAGAATCAATATCAAGTGTCAGCCGCGGTAATGTGTTGGATGGGGCCGCCTGTACAGATGCGGGGCCTATGAATGCCGTTCCCGTAACGGGATCATATATGCTTCCATGGCAGGGGCACTCGCCGCGCTTTTTGTTCTCATCGGGCCAATACTTCCACAGACACCACAGGTGCAGGCAGATCATGCTGTATGCGCGTATGGCCTCTGTATTGTTTTCTGCACCCCCAAACTCTTCTGGAAGCCTGATAAACTGCCATTTGCGAAACGCCTCTGCATCAAGCGCTGCGTCGCCCGTGGCAGGATATGTAATCACATCTGCATAATTCACTGGATATGTGTTGATGTTTGCCTGTGTTCCATCCGGCAGCACCACGGGAACCTCCTCAAGCGATGCCCTAGTGGGGTTGGGCATAAAGTTGCCAAACGGCACAAACGGCGCAAACGCCAGGCCGGTGCCTGCCGCGCCGATCAGCTTTAAAAAGTCCCTACGGGACAGCCCGCCAGACTTTTTTGTCCCAACCTCTGACATTCAAGCTGTCGTACTCGCCAAATTGCTTATAAACCTTCTTTGTCTTTTCCGGTGCGGGGTAGCCGTAGTTTGGCACTAGGCACAAAGGGTGTGTTGATCAGACCTAGGCCAATCTTATGGTGTCCATAGTATGGCATCTGTTCTCTTGGTACTTGTTGTATCTACTTTTAACAGGCTGCGCTAAACACCGAGTTCATACTCGACAAGATAGAGCATGAGTTCAAAAACCCACAAGCAAATGACAATCCAAAAAATAGGGGATTTACTCTTGTTTCTGTCCATAAGATGTAATACTACAGATCACACAATCGTAGAGTCAACAAACACTTGATCAATGAGGTGCTAAACAAAACCCGTGACCAGAGAAACTAGGTCGCAAGCACGAATCTGAACAAGTCGTTGGAGGTCAGTAGAGAATGCATCATCAAGGAAGAGAGGCGGGATCCCGCATTTATACGCGAAAAGGTAGGAGATATTCAAACAAACATAGAAAAGATGAGAACAGTCGAGTGTACAAATATTGAAGGTTCGGCCAAAAAGATCAGGGAAACGGCAGCCGATGACGAGACCGCAATCAAATACAACTTGGGTGAGATCATAGACTCATTGAGCTCTGAATAGTCAACCTGTATGATTCCCCCCCACACACGTTCATTCCCATGATGGCTGAAATGGATATCTTAGTAACACATCGAGTTTCTGAAGCTAGTTTTATCGAGAAACTTGTATGAGAACGAGTGCATAACACAGATGAACACAGACAGTTTCAAATTTAACCTTAAGATATTCGATCGATGTTATGAAGCTGATTTTGACAGCCGGATTATGGGACAAAATGATCATGACAGTGTGGCAAAAAACAAACATGCGGTGAGAATTAACGTAACAGAATTTAATATGTAAGATAATGACTAATTTTTGAACGCTAGTTGCATCTAGGCCGTGACTGTAATACAGTCTGGGTTGGAGTTTGGCTTGTCTGAATCATTAATCACACATTGTGGACGGTCTGCCTTTGGAATTGAGTTAATTCTGCCGTTGAGATAGTCTATGATAAAGTGATACGGATTTACGCGCCGCAGCTGGCATGTGGCATATATTGTTGCCATGGTCTCGGTGGTTTCCAGTCCGCGCTCCGAACGACTCCCATAGAGCATCTTGCGCATCACTGCAAACAGGCGCAGTGCCCTCTCACTGGTGTTGTTGTGGTATTCTATGTCGTGTCTTAGAAATGTAAGCAGGTGACTGCCCTCCCTCTTGAGCCGCTTGACATATCTCTTGCAGTCTGGATCAGAGTATGTGCTGTTTGTCAAACGGAATAGTCTTTTTTCCAGTCTTTGTATTAGTTTTTCAGGCACTATACTGTCCTTGTATTTCTTGCCGAGTTTGATTGCCCTCTTGAGGATTCGTCGCAGCTCCATATAGAATATCTTGAATTCATCACTGTTATTTTCATCAAGCGTGCGGTGCATGTCACGCAAATAATGGAGCAGGCACTTTTGCCATAACTCCCCCACACTATTCCAAGAGGAATCTGAATCCGAAATCGTTATGCCGTCATAGTCTTGCAATATGGCCTCGATTGTCATTCTTGCCTTGGTCGGTGCCAGATGGTATAGTATTGTGTCCTTTGATGCAAGCACCATGGTGTAGTATTGTTGGCCGTTGAGAAACCAGCCCGTATGATCTCCGCGTATTGATTTGTTGTGTTTTATGTTGGATAGAATATCGTCGTATAGCGGCCTGCACTTGTCAGATACGGAATTGTACAGGCCTTCAATGGTGGATATGTGAATGAACCTGTCATACATCATGAGTATTATCTTTTGGATGGTCTCAAATGAGGACACTACGCTGCGCAGCATGTAAATCTGTGCCATTATGTTGATTCCAAAATGCTCATGTGGTAAGACATTGTCTATTGCAGCAGAGTGCTGTTTGCGGCATTTTGTGCAGTAACGCCTGAATGTGTCCCAATTGGTTTTCTGCCAGACACCATTGAGCATAACATCTTCTGTTGTTCTGGAATAACTATTGGAGTATTCTGAGAGAGGCGTGCCGTAGAGGAAATTAGTAATTAGAAAATTTTGACCTCCAAAGGTACGTGGTCAGGTTGTCTGGGAAGATTTTTTGATTCAGGCACGGATCTAGGGTCTTTTGATAGTATTACACATCATTCTAGGCACGACCTGACCACGTAGAGGAAATTAGTAATTAGAAAATTTTGACCTCCAAAGTAAAAAAAGCTCACATACCACTCGAAAAACGGGCATGTGGTATATGATGTATGGAGATATATCATGATTTGATCAAAAATGCCACGAGATTCAAAAGGGTCACGGGCATGACCATCGAGGAATTCGATTCTTTGTATACCGAGGTGGCCGAAAAACACCCCAAGATGGAGGAGAAGAGGCTCGACCGGCCAGACCGCAAGCGCGCCATAGGCGCGGGACGCCGGCACGTCCTCAACCTGAAGGATCGTCTGGTGCTCTGTCTCTTCTACATCAAGACATATGCAACGCAGGAGGTAGTGGGAATGTTCTTCAAACTGTCGCAGGGGACCGTATCCAACACGGTTAGCAACATGTCCTTGGTCATCAAGGACAGTCTGCCCACGCCTAAGAAGATCTACGCGAAGGTCGGGAGGATCAAGACTATTGGGGAGCTCGAGAAGATGTTCCGGGGTCTGACGTGCCTGACTGACGCCTCGGAGCAGCCCATCCAGAAGCCGAAGCGCAGAGACATGGAAAAGTCACACTACTCCGGCAAGGCACATACCCACACCGCAAAGGTGCAGTACACCATGAACTGCGACGGGCTGATAGTGCACAAGACTGCGCACTCGCCCGGGAGCGTAAACGACATCACCATCTTCAAGAAGAAGCACCCGTCATTTCCGGAAATCTGTTCTCCCGATGGAGACAACAGCGTGGCCGTGAGGCTGCGCAATCTCATGGACAAGGGGTACATGGGGGCCCAGAAGATCGAAAACGGCACAAGGGTGATCCTTCCCATACGCAAGCGCCCGGGAAAAAAGCTCAGCGAGGAGGAAAAGTCGTACAACAACTGTCACTCCTCCATACGAATCTACGTCGAGAACGGTATACGCAGGATCAAGGTGTTCCGCATCATGGGCGACAAGTACCGTAACCCGCTCAAAAAGTACGACATGATAAACTCAATAGTCTGCGGGCTGGTCAACCTGCGAATCCTGGCAAAAATGGCGGCGTCAGCCTGACCGGCAACATCGTGTAACTGCGGAAGGGTACGGACTGAATCTAATTGTTAATTTCTTCTCGTGTACGGGACAGAATTTCAGATCTGCAATCTTTGAAACGGTGACAGTATTACTGGTGGCGCATTCGTTCTCATATGGGACGTATGTTTTGTATGTTGATGCTCTTTTTGTCCTTGGGTAATCCTTGAAATTACGGGCGTTGTAGCTCCGCACATTCTTCTTGTTACTGTCAGATTTTGTTTCCTGTATTTGTGTGACTTTTCCCTCTATTTGCAGAATTCGTTCTTTCAGCTCCTTATTCTCATCTTTCAGTTCTACAACCAGTTTATTCAGTTCTACATTCTGTTTGTTCAGTTCTACATTCTGTTTGTTTTTCAATTCATATTTTTCACTGAAAAACTCAAAGACTTGTAGAACGTGTGGATTGGACCAGTCTATGCCCGGAATATCAAAATGAGGAATCATGCATGTCAACATGTTCCGTGATCTTTAAGCTTTTCTGTTTTCTAGGTAAAACTAACTTCAGAAAGTCGATGTGTTACATATCTTACCACCTCTGCGCGTTCTGCCTGCTTCTTATCATCATCATCGCCATCACCCTTTCTGCGCCTTCCCACCACAAGCATCAATACGACTCCTGCCGCTACACCCGCTACAGCCCCCAACGTGATACCAATTCCAAACAGCGATCCGCCAATCATGGTGTCATCTGCAGGCACCTTCTGGTTCACAACCATATTTGATGACCCAACAACGTCATCCTCAAATGCATAATCCCCCCGCACAACCTCTCGGCCCTCATCCAGAATTGTTGTTTGCACCATTGCACCATCTGTGTCATCTCCTGCCATCACGCCATCCCGTGTCACCTCCACCATTCCATCATCACTTTCCAATCCCATTAATCCTTCCATTCCATCGTCGCCCACTCCATCACCCATTCCATCGTCGCCCACTCCATCACCCATTCCATCGTCGCCCACTCCATCACCCATACCAACATTGGAACGCGCCTGCAATTGTACCAAATCATCACCTGCAAACCTTGCCTCAAGTGTCATGGGCTCCGTAGTGGAATTTCCCCCAAACAGCGTGGTGTGTGTCAATACCGCATACGTCCCTGTCTGGTTGATGGGCACATACAGCAACGTAGAGGTGTCATTCTTGTTCTTTACCGGATAAAACCCCCCTCCCTGGCTGAACGCCGTGCTTCCAAGCCAGTCAAGTGATACCCATCCCATAAACTGCCCAAACACACCCGAAGGCACGTTGGTCTGCACTATACCACCGGACGGGTCCACTACAAACACGCCAATGTTGGTATCAACCGAGTCCCAAGACACCTCTATGCCCACCGACCTTACCGACTCGTCACGTATCTCAAAATAGTACTGCCTCCAGTCCCCAGACATGTACCTATTGATCATGTCAAATGCCCCCTTTGTATACCCGTTCCCATACATCATGTCTCCTTGCGCACCCTGTATGGTCACGGCATAATCGGCACTATGCACGGGATGCGCCACCACATATGACACCGGCACATTGACCGTATGGTCTCCCTCAAACACCACAAACCCCTGGTACACGCCAGTCTGTGCATCATCTGGCACCACCAGTGTAATGCTCATGGATGCCTTGTCTTGCGCAGGCACCAACAAACTCTCTGACTCTGGCCACACCACCTGCCACGGCTCGCGTTTGTAGTGGCTGGCAGTGATATAATGCTGCATAGAGGTGGAATTCTGCCCCGTATCCCCGGTCCAGTACGAGTACCTGGTGGGCACCGGATACACTCCCACCATCGGCACCCCCTCAAATACACTTGCAGGATCCGAGACGCGCATCTCTTGTACTGTCCCCCACGAACCGGCCCTGCTCACCATGGAGAGCTCGTCACTTGTGATATCTGTATCATTGTTGTGGTCCAACCAATCATACAAGTACAGTGATGCTATCCCGATATCCTCAGCATACTCTGCCGTGGTCTGGTTCATAAACTGCTCAAAGCTAAAGTTCACCCCAAGCACCATCATAGTCGAGTCATCTGGTATCACATCATCATACTCAAAATACTCTGACAGGCTCTGGTGGCTGCGCACATCAGACAACCTCACATAGTTTGGGGCATACGTGTCATTCTTGTTTGTAGTGGGATCCTGCACGCGCACCTCCGTAGTCCCATTAAAGATGCTCTGTGACATCATTGTTATAGTCTCCGGCGACACCCTCACATGCATCGGCCGGTCTGTGGGATTTTCCACAGTAAACGTAACAGTACTCCTCTCGCCTGGCAAGAGCCTTCCTGCAAACCAGCTTTCCATCTCAAATGGGTGGTGAGGCAAGCCAAGCCCCCCTATGGCATCTGCACCGGTATTGTTGACATTGCCTCTCATGGCAGGCTCAAGCACTTTGCGTATGTTGGTGTATGACCCGTCATTATACACCACAAATGCATTACCATTCCCATGCACAAAATCCAGTGCTGCCTTTATGTTTACCATCCCTGCACCCTGTGTAAACGGATCGCTATGCAGGTCAGTGGCAGTCGACATTAGAATGTTTTTTACCACAAATGGATCATGCTGCATGCCCGCATCCCTCATGGACTGCACTAAGACGGCTGCCGCGCCCGACACCAGAGGCGCCGACATGCTGGTCCCCCCAAACAGCGCAAACGGCTCTGCCTCAGTGTCGGTGCGCAGCACGCTAGACGGGGTAAACCCGTACGCCCCTATACCAAGCAAGTCTGGTTTTGGATCACCTACCACCGACGGGCCCCTGCTTGAAAAGTCCACCATGTGGCTGTGATGTATGGTAGTATTGCCAAACCGTGGCTGGCCCTGGAACGGCCCATACCCCACAAATACATTATTTGTAGTGGCGCCCACCGTTATAACAAACGGGGAGGCTGCAGGCATGCCTAGTGTGCCATAGCCGTGCCCCGAGTTACCTGCGCTGTTCACCATAATGACCCCGGGATAGTCATCATGTATGGACATGGGTGTTGCCAGCATGCTAGACAATATAGACAGCACGTCAAGCCCCGGCGCCATACCTGACACGGGAAATGTAGAGATGCCCCAGCTGTTTGATATTATGTCTGCCCTCGTTTGTCCAGAGTAGTTCCACAATATGGGCTCATCGTCTGGATCATTTTCCTGTACGCCTGCATCCGGTGTATAATTGTCAAATCCAGCGGACCACAGCCACCCGTACGCGGTATCCCCAAACCACAGCATCTTGACGGGTATGATCTTGGCGTCTGGTGCCGTCCCATATATGGAATATTTTTGGGAGTCGTTGTAGATGTGGTACGTCTGTTCGCCCCGTGACACTATGGATGCAGCGCTCGCCGTTCCGTGCCCGTCAAAGTCAGTCATTGCGCCAAAAAACATCCCTTCTGGGTCTAATGCAGGCAGCAGTGTTGCATTTAGTATATTGGGCAGATCATGTATTGTTGCATCAGTGGAGTTTGTGCCATTGGTATTGTGCATCACATCATACACGTCAAGAACCCGTGCGCCCAGCGTGCCTGCAGAATAGTCGTTTGTGCCATCGCCGTCCGAGTCATACACCAGAAACTCCTTGCCGCTTCCCAGCACTATGGGCAGCTCGTCGGTAAAGTCAAAGTCAAACTTTTCCTTGGGGGCCTTTGTATAGTCTGCCCAGGACGTGCTAAGGTCAGGGATTATGGTATCATATACGCCCGGCACATTTGAGTCTACCACTAGTACAGGCACCACCTGCACCCCTACTGCTGGTCCTTGTAATGCCCCCTGGTACATCATCCCAAGATGATACACGCCGCTCCTTGATTTTATATAGTCGCGGTTGTTTTGGCCAATCTTCATGTCTTTTGTTATACTACCGTTGAATATGGGGGCAAATCCTGCCGCCGGGTAAAATGAGTTGTATATCTGTATGGTGGTGCCGTTGCCTCTTTGCACCACGTCAAGAAAGACGCCATCCTTGCTTACATACACTGACGAGGTCATGTTGGGCGGTATAGACTTGCTGTAGTTGTGTATGATGTGGTCTTCATCAATGTGTGCGTAAAATGTTGTATTGGTTATGATAATCCCCTGTCCGTCGGGGTCCAACATGATTGGGTGGTTGGTATGTGGGTCTCGTGCAAGCGAGTGCTGTATGTCGGGGTTTGAAAAGTCCACTCCTGAATCTGCCACTGCAATTATGGTACCATTACCGGTGGCACCATACATGTCTCTTGCTGCAAGCGAGCCTGTAATGTTTGCTATGCGGGATGCATCAAACATGATGGTGTCATTGTGAAAGTCCAACTCAAAGTCCTCCATGACGTGATACCCTGGTGTGGATGCCACAGACATGGCTGCCTGCTCGGATAGTGTTGCCACCTGCAATGTTTGCAGTCCCTGTGCGCGTTCTGTGCCAACCAGGTACCTCTTGAGATCGCCAGACTTTGAAAAAAAGTCTGCATCCACGTTTATGATTTTAGAGTCAAACACACCATGGCCCGCATAACCATGCCATGGTATCTCTGGAGCCATGGCCATGTCGCCTCCCAGGAATCCATCCGCGTATGGGAATATGGTTAAGGCAAGGAGCATACCAGCACAGATGCACAGTGGTGGTGTTGTGGTGGACATCATGGTTGGATTGATTATCATACCTACCATTATAACTAAATCCCATCATTGTTGTTATAGATTTACCACCAATGCCAGGCTGAAAAAGATGTAGTGGTACATTCAGGTGTTGCACGGTGTATCCCATGCAGGTGTTGCACGGTGTATCCCATGCAGGCTTGGTGTTCCGGACATGAAGGTGGAGGAAGGGCGTAATGGTGTATAATTGCAATCAGGTGTTGCACAAACCATACCCGGCTGTGCCCTACAGGTATATACCCCCATATGCCAAATTCGCCCGCTGTGTCACACAAGATTGTCTACATAATTTGACACGCAGCGTTGATTTTTTTGGGTATGCGCATCATTAGATGAAATATCCAATATACGTCAATGACAGAGACCAAAAAAAGAGACCAACGATCATTTGATCTGGTCCAGAGATACCTACCTAGCCTGATTCTGGCCACAGTGGTCAGGATCGTCAACGGGATGGACGAACCATACACCCTCAATCCGGGGGTGGCGGCAAGAATGGATACCTGCCCAGAACCATGGCCATAGTATGCATCATGCTCGAGGCCGAGCGCAGGACGTACCGCAAGATGGCGGGATACCTACACGCAGACCGGGAGGCGGCGCGCAAGATGGGATTGACAGGCAACATACCCTCAAAGAGCACGATATGCAACTCGTATTCACTGATCCCAGAGTCCTACCTCAGGGAGGTGCATGCACGCGTCATCGAGGGGCTACAGTGTTCGGGTTCTGTTGCAGGCGACAGTACGGGTTACTCTGTGAGCAGGTTTGAAAAGTGGGTGGATTTTAGGACCGACAAGATCAGAAACAGGCACGGCTGGATCAAAATGCACGCCATCATCGACGTGGGAACCAAGGTAGTACTTACGTATCTGGTGACTGCAAGCCGCACGGCCGACATAAAGGGACTATATGACATGCTGGATGACCTGCTACACGGCCCGTGCAGTATGAAGGGGAGAGACTTTTGTCTAGACGCGGCGTACCTGTCGCGGGATGTATGTAATAGGCTGGCTGGGATGGGTATGACACCTTTGATCAAGCCCAAGTCCAACACTGTACACAATGCCAACGGCAGCCAGGCATGGCGCAAGATGGTGGATATGTACCACGACGACCTGCCCGCATTCAATGCTAGGTATCACCAGCGCAGTGTCATAGAGGCGGTGTTTGGGGCCATTAAGAAGATGTACGGCAGCTATGTCAGATGCCGCAGGCCCGACAACCAACGACGCGAGATCCCCATACGCATAATCTGCTACAGCATAGAGCTGATCGCACGGTCACAGGTAGAAAGTGGCAGGCTCACACGCCAGTCACTTGAGGCCATTACGGCATAACGGCGCACCAAAACTGATTGATGTTATCATGGTGCGTTGACAGCGGAGCCTGCGCATGATGTCTCCGGCACGGGGGAATTTGACACTTTTGGTGTGCTGTTTCCGGATGTGGGCATAAAATGCGATGCGCAAAATGCCTGCAGAATCTTCCGGACCACATCGTATCAGTAGCGGTATATGCCTGTAGGACACACCCACCATACCCTAACCAGATTTTAGGCATCATGTAATCCAAACAGGCCAAGCACCAATTGTACTTGGCACAACGGTAGCAAAGTTCTGTCCTGATCATGTGTGGTGTATAGTTTGCCTGCAGGTATTGCCACCCCATCCAGCACTCATTGTGTACAGAAGTGATGGCTCAGTGATGTACAGGTTTGCCTGCAGGTGTGTGCATCTCTGGTTGCCTGTCTGGGGTATAGTTTTCCTGCAGGTATGCCACACCATACCCAATGCTGTAACCAGCATAATCATACCCATCACAACCTCCTGCGTGTCAATATCACAACCTGTAGTGCCACTATAACCCCTATGGATGCTATAATGGGGAATAGTAGTGAGTTTAGCTGTGATGATGTCTCGCTGATAAACGCAACAGACTCTGTTATATCTTCGGTGCTGTCGTCGATCTTTGTGCTTGCCTGTTCTAGTGTGGTGTCAAACCCGTCAATCTCTGACTGCAGCACGGCAAGCTCGGTTGATGTATTTTCCAGTATGGAGTTGAGATCCACTATCTGCTCTGCTATCCCCCCCAGATCCTGACTTAGCACGATTGTAGCAGCAGAGCCATGCGATGTGGTGCCGTGGCTAAATGCCACTGCATGAAACACGTGGGTTCCTTCCTCGGTCGGGATATAATCCACATAATGCAGTCCCTGATGCAGTGTATCAAACGAGTCGGACAACAGTATGGACCTGCCTGACGGTAGGTGCACATGCGTGGTGCCCAGCAGCTCGGCCGCCCTGTTGCCAATCAACAGTCCATCACTGGTAGTCTGCACAAACACACGAAATGGTTGGTGTATTGCAGCAGTCTCTGGTGCAAACACTATGGTGCTGATGTTCCTCTCCACCGGCACATCAAGCAGATCCGTGGTGGGTGAGAACTTTATATCTACAATCCTAGATATCCCATCCTGTGTAGTGCTGATCGCCTCCACCGCATACGTTCCATATGGAAAGTTTGTTGACGGCTGGGGCCACATCATAAGCCCATAATTGTAATAGCCGTCCTCGTCCGTGGTTATCTGGTCAAACTTTGTGATGGTGCCGTCAGGAGCAAAGATACGTATAATCAGGGTCTCTTCTGGAAGCCCATTGCCATATATCTGCAGGTTATGCTCTGGCGCATACACCTTGCTATTTGTAGACAGCTCCAGTGTGTACTCTTGGGAGAACGAGTCCTGTGGCATGATACTGATGGCTGACAAAACAGCTACAACAAAAAACGGCAGCACAGACGTGGTATATTTCATTTTGACTTTTTGTCATTGTCCTACTAGATATTGTTTCTGAATTACACCATGCCATTAACATACCCAGCTAGGCGGAGCTTAGCATCCGCTAAAAGGTATTCAAAAAAAGAAAAAAGAATAGTTCGAACTAGTTAGCTTACAGTTATTGTCGTTGTGACTGGTGGTGATAGTGCCGTCGGATTGTCTATGGATTCCCATACAAATGCAGTAACAGTGTATGCTCCTGCAGCAGATGGAGTCCATGACGTCGCGGGACTGAATGATTGCTCCGGTGTTAGTGAACCTGTAATCCATGCGAGTGCGACAGTTACGCCATTTTCATCCTGAATCTGTACCAAGTATGCAAATGGTTGATCTTTATTCTGGCCACTTGCCAAATCAGCGGTGACTTGTACTTGTTGACCGACTGTAACAGTGTCTAGACTGTTATCAAACGCGTCAACAATCCTCAAGTTGGAAGCTACTGCTCTCTCAAGAGGATTGACAGCACTGCCGATTACCGAAGTAGCGGTAATATCAAGCTCATCTGCAGTTGTGTATGGATCGGGTAGCGTATTGTCTTCATAGCTTGCAGTGACTGTGTCGGCTTCTGATACTCTGAGTCTGTGGCCGGATGATTCGTCAGTGGTCGTAAAGAATACGATTCCTTCGAATATGCCGGTTGACTCGTTGGTCTCAGTTACAGTAAGGTCAATACCACCTGCATCGGAGGATGACCAAACATCGACATCAAAGTTGTCAACTGCTTCTGGATCTAAGTTCATGTCTGGATCAATTATTCTTACAACACCTGTTCCGCTTGCTGGATAGCTTGGATCAAGCCACTGAACTTCACCAATGTTCCATCTGATAAGTGCCGAGCCGACTATCGTCTCATCCTCTGAGAACTCAAAGGATACGGTGATGCCGTCGTCGTCATCAGTTGAAAGGAAGCCGTCAGTTGGGCCGCTACCGGTTGGTGAACGGGATACTACATCGTTCCCGTCAGTACCAGTAGTGGTATCACCGTCAGCATCATGTGTAAAGCCAGTAAGTATTACCTCACCAGTAAAGATGCCAGTGTCAGTGCCAGTCTCTACGAGCTTGTAGTTGTCAAGATCAAATCCTCTGGTAGATACCTTTATTGGATCTAGGTCAGTGTTTCCAATCTCGTCGACTAGGTCGCTGTCGTAGTTGTGGTCTGGAGCTACAATGGTGACATAGACCTTGTCAGTCCAAGTATAGACCTTTTGGTCAAGTTCCACTGTTGCGCCAAAGTTTGAAGTAAACACTGTCAGGTTGACATCCTCGTCCTCGTCACCGACATAATCGGATCCTGATGGACCCCAGTCGGTATATTCAAGCTCAATCTCCTCGCCTCTGTCTAATCTGTCGCCTTCCAACTCACCAGGAACCTCAATGACTATCTGGAAGATTCCAGTACTGTCACCAGTTTCCCTAAAGTTGCTTGGTTCTGGATCGAAATTGGCTGCGGTCTCTGGGCTAGCATTACCCATGGAAACGGTAGCAGCGTCAGAGTCCCACTCGATCAGATCTAGATCATAAGTCTCGGCTTGGTCATTGTCCAGATCAAAGTCTGGTTCAATGAGGGTCAAGATTATGTCAGAACCGATCAAGTAAACGGACTTGTCAGACTGCAATACACCATTTCTCAAGTCAAAGGTAGCAGAGTCGGTTACAGTGTTTGGATCACCTGATGCGTCGGTAGGATCAGTATACTCTACTTGGAGGATATCTCCCTGTAGGATACAGTAATCTGTACCGGCAGCTGATGGTACGCTAAACCTGTTTAGTACGCCATTGCCGTTATTGCCGTCAATGTTGGCGTACGTTTCCGTATCTGGACACTTGGTGTCTGCCGGGCCGTCAGTGTATCTGACTCCGATGTCGACTTCAAAGATGCCTGCATCCGGAGCAATCTCTACGATTGGGCCAAACTGCCTGATGATCTTGTCTGTCTCGTCTATCTCTGCCATCTTGTTATTGTCAGCGTCAGTATCAGTTGTTGTTGGATCATCTATTACAAACACAGTGGTACCGTTAACGCGCGTCTCCTTGGATACACCCACATCTCCAACATCTATGACGCCATCTGATGTGGTATTACCACCTGCGTAACCAAGTACAACTTCACTGGCTCCCCTGATAACGGAGAGTTTAACCGGACCATTACCATCTCTGGTATTTTGTTCAATAGAGTTCTCACCTCCTCCTGAAGTGTCAAAGTCTGCATCATTAACTCTGATGTGTATGCTTAGATCACCATTTGAGAGGTACTCACCAGTTTGTAGGCCCACGTTACTATCCATACCAGTTTGGTGAATAGGGAACAAAGATCTGTCTTCTGGTGATGATGAAGTGTTATCTCCAAAGTCGTCAGGAACTCCAAATGGTACAGGATAGACTGTTCTATCAAGGCTTACAGAGCCAGTGGTTGCACGAATGCCTGCACTAGCACCAACCTCAATAATCTCACCGGATCCATCTCTAAAGTCAACATAATTGACCTCTAGATCCAGACCGGTTGTTGACTCTACAGTCATGGTGTTTGGATTACACCAAGCTGATTGTATTTGGAAGTTACCTACGAATACACCAGATGAAGTACTTGTCTCAATCAGAGTGAAGCCAGTGTGTGCCAGACCAGTGAATGGGCCTAGATCCTCCAAGTATGTACCTGAAGTATCAGCGCATGTGCCTGGTTCTGGAGTCGTCCACAAAGCATCGTCAAATGTGACATCAAGTACTCTACCGAGGTCTGAACCATCACCTAGCTTGATACTATAATCTGCGCTACCAACTGTGTCTGGTAGGCTAGCATTAGTAGATGTGGTAAAGATGTCAATGAGATCAGAGTCTACATTGAGATCAGAGTCCTCAAGAGTAATGGTCACCGTGTCAGCAACCTTGTAGTTGGGACTGTCAAAAGATACAACACCACTGTGGCTTGGAGCCTCTTGTTGGTCGCCATATTTATTCAATTCACCATCTGAACCCAGATCAAGGTAATTGACCCTAACAGAATCTTCGTCTGTATAGTCTTCAATTACTATGAAACTAGGATCATCGGCAATTGGGCTAATTCCAGTGTATGTAGCTGCATCAAGTATGTTTAGCTGGTTGATCATTGTATACTCCAAAGACCCTTCAAAGGTGCTTGTATTGTCGCCTGATTCCTCCACTTCGATTCTGATGATCTGGTTGGAAACACGTTCACCACCAAGTTCACCATCATTCATGAAGCCGTAGGAGAAAAAGTCAGCAACTATCGGCATTGACTCGCTTATGTCAATGGAACCATCAGATGCTACAATTGCAAGACCAGCTCGATGATCACTTATTGGAGCTGTTGCAAGTATGTAAGCGGTTACATCGTCGATCCTTTCCAGCCCACTTTGTGCATCAGCGCCTTCAACAATCTTTTTGGCAAGTAGGTCTTGATTTACACCATCATCACCAATGATTGAACCGTCGGCAGCATGCAAAAAGTAGACATCATAATTTCCACCACCTAGACTACTAACATCCTGGTTGTAAAAGTTGAAACCATGGAAATTGGTATCAACATTACCAACAAGAAGGTTTTTCAAATCAGCACCTATAGTTACACTGTTAAGTGTAGAATTTACAACGGCTGCTTTAACCTCTGGCGGAAGAAGTGTCTGTGTCAGCACATCCACATTAGTACCAAAGTCAATTATCAGCGCATCAACATTTGTGATGCTGACTGCGTCAATAATAGCTCTGTCACTAAATGTTTGTACAGTAGCTGTAGCTATCTCGGTTTTTTTTGGATCTATGCTTATTTGTTCTACCGGGCTTGGAACTGTACTGTCGTCAACTCTTGTGAATGTGGTAAATGCAAACTTTACATCATCACCACCAGAACCAAGCGTGTATGGATTTCCTGTCTTCAGAGACGGAATCATTCCCACACTAGGATCACTCACTAAAAGATCTTCATCAGCTCTGGTGTTTTTGTTGGCATCCATATCTACAAGCACAACTGGAATCTCTTCACCAGAGTTCCATTCGTCATCCTGTGGCTGTATGTCAATAGTTGCATCACCGGCTCCAACAAGAATTGAGACTGGAGTCTCATTATAGTCGATTGTTGCTGAAGTTCTTCTCATTGCGTCGTCGGTCACTACAATAGCAGATACGTCTGATTCATCATACGAAGCAAACATACCACTATTGGGACCTTGTTCTGTGAATGTGACAGGACCAACACCTTCGCCTGGGGATGTCACGAGTTCATCGATTTTGAAGTCATAAATTGTACCTTTGGTACCGTTTTCTAGTTCAAGCACAGAGTCGCCATTGTCTTGTATTGTGATTACATCCTTGCCTGTACCTTGTTGATCTGGATCTATGAGAAGAATACATGCATCTCCACACATCAAATCACCAACGTTACCAGAAATGTCTATAACACCACCTTGGTCGCTGGCACCTGCGAGGTCACCGTTTTCATTAAACACTTGATAGTATGTTGTACCTTCAAGCGTTCCAAATGTCCACGAGTCCTCATCAGTTGGATCAATGTTGAGCCATGCATCTGTGATTGTTGTGTGAACTTGTGCACCTTTAGGGTACATTCCTTCTCGGTCTAGTTCCAGATTTGCAAAGTCATCAACAGTATCAAAGGTAAGTTCCACACTTTGAGGATCACCACCTTTGTTGTACTGTACAATAACATTACCTGTGGGGTTTAGCTCGTAGAGCTGGATGAATGGCCAGTTGTTTGGTTCTACATTAATTTGGCCACTAAGATGGTCTGATAGACCTTTTGCTTCCCTTACAACATTCATGTTGTTCGTGCTGTCAGGGGCATCACATGTACTGGATGGAACAGCAATGCCATCGGCATCAGTAATCTCGAAGCCTAGAGCTGTATTACTGTAGCTTATTTCACAAATCTCACCAAAGTCCAATCCTTGACCAGCAACTGTTGTTGTACTATCTGCATCAGTGGCCATGGCCTTATCAGCAAAGTAACCATACCAAGCACCATCTGATGCTTGGGCCAATCTCAGATCCTTGCCATTTACAGTAACATCTGGGTAACCATTTGCTTCATCTGTTTCACTGATGTTTGGATCTCTTACGACCACCTCAATTACTTGAGGACCAGACATGTAGTTTTCAAACATATCATTTTCTGCGGAGACAAACAGGTCGTCGTTGGCGGCATAAGCCTCCGGTATAACGCCGGGAGCGGCAAATGTCATTCCGCCTGCAACCATGATTGTCATTAGTGTAAGACTAGTTATTTTACGTCCTATTTCGTTATTCATGTTATTGATGTTTTGTTCTAAAGTTTGTATTTAACTCTAATGGACAAATCATCCACAAAGGGCGCAGACGCGATTATGTACATAGATCGTGTATATGCCAAGTTTGTGTAGACACAAGTGCCTAAAAACGTAGAACCATGCTATGGCACACAATCCATCCACGCTAGACTTTGAAAAAGAGATTTGGCGACTGGGGACCAAATGCAGTTACAAATGACAGGGAGTATTGAACCAGAGTACAAAGAAGACGTTTGCTGTTTATGAGCAATCAAAGAATGTTCCGCCAGACGGAGCCTACTAGTGTACAAGAGACAAGACACGCCATCAATCTCCAAAGTAGGCCCAAACACCTATCCCCTGGACACTACTTGATTCACAACCTGTGTTAAAGTCGCCCCCTTGTTCCATACTAATGATGCCAAGCATGTCTGATACCCCGTGGAGTCAATAAACAAACAGAATCGTTAGCTGTCTAACAACTAAAACCAGATACTATCAATGTCAACATGTCACAAAAATCAAAATGCGCGCCAACCATATGTGGTAGATATCAGCACATACACAAAACCAGAACTACATTACAGCCTGTGATGCGTCATGAAACATCTGGCTCTTTGCACAGCCTGCTGCAAGTTCATCACCTGCGCCACGCCTCATCAGGCCCCGATACAGGCCATCCTCTAGCTTTACGCCCTCGCGTTCTTCCCACTCTTCAACGGTAATGGAATACTTTTTTTGAATCCTATCACGGTACCATTCTGGAATCACATTAAACGCACAAAATGGAACTATGCGCAGGTCTGGAGTGACATAGTGTATGTCGCATCTCTGCAGTCTCTCCAAGTCTTCATTGTACTTGTCCTGAAAGTGCATCATGCCAAGAAACAGTCCTTTCACATGCCACGATCCAACAGAGTCAAACGACCTCTTCATGAGGATGTTGCCAAACATCTTTGCCAGGTCCAGCCCTGCAGGCTGCTTCTTTGTATCAACAAACCCCTTGAGCTTTCTGACCACCTCTAGCATCGTAAAGTACTTGTTTTTGCCGGAGTGTATCTCTTCGGCCTTGTCCTCAAACAGTTCCAGCATTCCCTGAATGTCACAAAACTTTGTAATTGGGACAAATTTTTTGGTCTCTTCATCTTCAAATATGTACGTGCCGGCACCACATGCAAAGTGTATGGAGAGTTCGTACTTTGGCTTGCTTGAGAATGCCTCTATGACATTAGTCAACGGCATGCAGCTGGGCACTGGGAACCAGTCATCGGCAGTAACCTCGCCGTTTGTCTGCTCTTCAATGCGCTGCACGCAATCAGGTATGGTAATCCTATACTTTTCACGTTCAGTCTTGCCCATCCTGCCGGTAAGCGAAACGGGCTGAAAGTTTACCGCATGCACCACGTCCATGTTCTTTTGCGCATACCTGATGATGCCGCCAAGCTCGTGGTCGTTTATCGACTTTATCACGGTGGGAACAAACACCACAGTAGTGCCAGTCTTTCTGCAACTGTCAAGTGCGTATGGGATCTCCCAGTGATTCTTTGGGTTTGTTCTGGGTGTGACGCCGTCAAAGGAGAGATACAGATTGTTGCATCCTGCAAGCCGCACCTCCCTTGCAGCCTCTGGATCCATGGCATGCCTGATGCCGTTGGTATTCATCTGGATGTGATCCACACCCTCTTCCTTCATAATGCGAATCACATCAGAGATGTCTTCACGCAGCATGGGTTCGCCGCCAGTAATCTGCATAGAGTTTCCAGGTATGGGCCTCTCTGCCCTCAGGGTCTTCATCATGGCCCTAATCTGGGTGTGATCAGGCTCGTACATGTATGCACCCTCCAATCCCTTTTTGACGTAAAAGAAGCAGTACCAGCATGTCAAGTCACACCTGTTGGTAACTATCATGTTTGCCAAACCACTATGGGATAGATGGTTTGAGCACAAACCACAGTTATTGGGGCATGAACACTTGTCTATCATGACATTAGGGGCATGTGCGCCCTTGCCGTCCATCCAATAAGTACTGAATTTTTTGTACATCTCGTATGAACCAAAGTACAGTTCCTCACACTCACCGTGTGTGGGGCATGACTTTGTCATGAATACCTGTCCGTCCCTCTCAAAGACCTCTGCATCGAGGATCATGTTGCAGTCGGGACAGATGCTCTGGGTGAATCTGATTGTAGATTTCTTGCCCAAATTCTTGGCAGACTGGTTGGCTATCTGAATTAATGCCATCTACTAGAGATTTTTTCTGTCACATATATAATACATTTCACACTTGGCCACGTGTGTAATTTAGGATCAGCAGGCATGGGCAGGCACCAAATACAGGCTGCGCCAGAAAATGGCGTCCCAGACGCAGGCTGCCTGTCACAACTTGAGGCCGACTAGGAGCTGAAGTAGTCATGACGACAGGGATTTAGACGCCACTCCAGGCGGGGCTGCGTCTGCCAAGGCTTGTACACCTTCAACCCCCTGAAACACCCATCATGGGGCATGGCAAGCATGCAGGATCACACAAGATACCCCTTGTCACGCAGGTACTCTGTTACAAGGTTCTTGTCATCCTTTTTGGGGCCAGCCTAGCCAGACCCGTAGAAGCAATTAACAATTGTCAAATGTTCATCCTCAACACGACAAAATATAACATGTGTATTGATACAGGCGTAGTTTACACATATACGATCATTTACTCCTGTTAGGGCGAAAGTCTGGTAATTGTTAATTACTTCTCGTGCATCCCGTCCATCTCCTCAGAGGCAGAAAGGTCATACTTTATCAGCTCTACTGCAATCTCTGGATGCTTTTGCAGAAACCTTTCGGTCGTCATGTATCTGCCTTCCGACACCCTTCAGTTAACCCACCAATGGCCTGACAGTCCCGTCACGGTGCTGTAACAGGGAGTGGTTCTAGCCGTATCTGCCACCTTGATACCATCACTGTCTTGAATGTAAGAACAGTAAACATAATTCTCTGTCATTTGCCATCACTTCCAAATCCAGAATTTTGTTGATTTTGAGCATAAAATTATGAACCCAATTCCATCGGTGGGTTAACTAATCTCTTGCTAATTATACAGACTGGTAAACCCCCAATCCTGATCATGACACACCAAATGGTACCTCAAATGGTACACCAAACTACACCCCAACATTCCCACATCAAGAAATTACCAACAATTTTTTCAAAACAGACAAGATTCCCTTTTTATTGTCGCGCATGTCATTGTATGTATGAAGGTTGCAGTAGTACAGTTCAAGGCATCCACATACAAGGATCAAAACCTTGAGCGGATTAAATCCTTCATAAAAGAGGCAGCATCAAATGGTGCTACACTGTGTGCATTCCCCGAATACATGATGTTTTATACCAATTCAAACCAGACGGCTACCCAGCTTGCATCCATGGCCGAGTCCATCAACGGGAACTTTGTAAAGGGTATAGCAGATGCTGCCAAGCGCCACCACATCCAGATAGTAGGTTCAATATATGAAAAGAGCAACAACCCCAACAGGGTATATGATACATCATTCATAATGGACAAGACCGGCAGGGTAATCTCGTCATACAAAAAAATACATCTCTATGATGCGCTCGGATTCAAAGAGTCTGCAAAGATGCTGCCAGGCTCGCGCATTGCAAAACCAGTCAACACATCCCTGGGAAAGACTGGAATGCTAATCTGCTATGACCTAAGGTTCCCAGAGATGTCGCGCTCCCTTGCAGTGGCAGGCGCCAAAATACTAGTCGCGCCATCAGCATGGGTAAAGGGTGAACTAAAAGAGGAGCACTGGGTTGCACTAAACAGGACGCGCGCAATAGAGAACGGGTGTTATGTCATTGCACCAGACCATACGGGGCACATCTACTGTGGATGCAGCATGGTGGTGGACCCATACGGCAGGATACTATTCAAGATGACAAGGACGCAGCAGGGCATCAGATACGCAGACATTGACCCGCAGATCATCACACAAACGCGCAAATCCCTTCCGCTCCTCAAGAGTATGAGGACAGATGCATACACGCCCATTGCTTGACGTTCATACTTGGGATATTTGCATCAACACCCCCATGACCACATCTAAGGCTTCATATTCCTGCTGGGACAATTGATGTTTGCACACTGTCTGGACCATTTCTGGTTCCTGGAATATCGAAATATTACAATGGGCCATCCGCACGCATCGCACGGCTTTTTTGTTGCACGCAGTCTTGCCTTTTGCAGCAGCGGCGACGACGCATCACACCCGGCATAAAAGTTTGAACAACCCATAAATCGCTTGCCGCTTGACCTAGACCTTACCACCATCAGCTGCCCCACCTTGCACTCTGGGCACTGCACCAATCCGCCTTTTGGCATATTGGTGCCAAGTATGATATATTTTCTCTCCTTTGCAGACCACGACACGTATCCGTTACTGTCATGGTACTGCATAATCTCTTGTTTAATGTGGGTGACATTGGATTTAGTCACGCGCACCGTATGCCGGTCGGCCATATACGCAGGTATGGCACGATGTGTGACGCGCCTCTTGTAGGTGGTCCTGGCACCGGCAACCCTCTTTTTTCCTGCCTTTGTCTTACCCGCCTGTTCCCGTTGCTTGCGGCCGGACCCCTTTGCCTTACCTTGCGCCGCCAATCGCTTGCGGCCGGATCCCTTTGCCTTACCTGCCGCGCCCACCTGCGCCGACCGTTGCTTGTTCAACCATCCCTGTTACACTAAACGATTTTTATATGGACTGGTCAAAGTGCATCTGTGGAGACGGTATGCGTACTTGGTGCAGGCAGCACCAAATATGGAAAACTGCCAGACGACAGCATAGCAGACATTACAACACAGGCGTCAGTCGATGCAATAGAAAATGCAAACATTGATCCAAAGGATATCAAGGCAGCCTACATCTCAAACGTGTTTGGTGTTGCAGACAAGCAGGTGCACCTAGGCCCAGTCCTGATGAGCAACCTGGGCATACCAGACAAGCCATCGTTATCAATAGAGTCGGCCTGCGGTAGTGGCTCGGTCTCGTTTAGGGAGGCGTTTGCAAACGTGGCTGCTGGATTCTACGACTGCCTAGTAGTCACGGGCGTTGAAAAGGTGACACACACCGGCACCGAATGGACCACCACATACTTTGCATATTGTTCAGATTTTTTCTACGAGGGCCAAGCAGGCGCATCATTTCCAGGTCTGTTTGCATCCATGGCAAGGGCATACCTGACCGAGTTTGACGCCACCGAGGAGGATCTTGCGAGGGTGGCAGTAAAAAACCACAACAACGGCCTGCTCAACCCAAAGGCACACCTGCAAAAAAAGATCACCATAGATGACGTAATGGAGTCCGCAGTGGTTGCAAGCCCGTTAAAGCTATACGACTGCTGCCCATTCTCTGACGGGGCAAGCTCGGTAATATTATGTTCTGAAGGGTTCGCAAGGGATCATGGTGGGGACTACATCAAGGTCACGGGATCCGGACGCGGCGGATCACCGTCCGCACTGCAGGGGCGCGACCACATGACTACAATTCCAAGCACAAAGATTGCAGCCGAGGCTGCATACAACATGGCAGGCATAACCCCAAAGGACGTGGACTTTGCGGAGGTGCATGACTGCTTTACGATAGCCGAGATTGTAGATACAGAAGACTTGGGCTTTTTTCAAAAGGGTAAGGGCGTAGAAGCCGTCCGCGAACACAAGACAGACCTAAACTCAGAGATATCCATAAACCCGTCAGGCGGGCTAAAGTCCAAGGGCCATCCCATAGGTGCCACGGGCGTGGGTCAGGTGGCAGAAGTCTATGACCAACTTACAGGAAACGCAAAAGGTCGCACGGTAAAGGATGCAAAGATAGGCCTGACGCACAACTTTGGCGCCACCGGCGCCAGTTGCGCGGTGCACATATTTCAGGGCGTGTAATGTTATGCATGGTATCAAGCAACAGCTAGTAGACAATGCCAAACAGGGCAAGGTGCTTGCCCACAAATGCTCCAAATGCGGCAACCTACACCTGTCCACCGTATACTTTTGCCAGGGATGCGGCAGCAAGGAGTTTAAAGATGCCATACTAGATGGTCATGGCACAATAATGACATACACCATAATTACAGTGGCGCCCGCAGGGTTTGAAAAATATACTCCGTACGCCTTTGTAGTGATGCAGCTTGACGATGCGGATCTCAGAATATCAGGGTTTATGGCAGGTATTGCAAAGCCGGCGGATCTTCCCGTGGGTACAAGGGCCATGATAACAGGATTTGATGAGCGCGGAATTGTTATCAAAAAACAAGTGACACACACCAAAACGGACTGTTAATAATCAGGTATTGGATAAATGTACCATGGCAGTAGAAATTATGTGCGGCAAATGTGGTGAAAAGATAACCAGCATGAAGATGCTAAAGTCCCTGCGAAGTGTAATGCACGGCTCTTCAGGCAAGTGTCCGTTCTGTGGCCAAAAGCTCTCCACTACAGAGTTTTCACTAGACGCAAAAAAGAAAGAGAGGGATGGAAAATAATCCCCGCTATGCGCAAACCCACCATACAAACATCGACAGGTGACTTGTGCAACAAACAATACCAATATACCATGATAAATAATTGATCATGTGTGGTCTATTATAAAATGTAAAAAGACACAAACCCAAAAAAACAATCACAAGTCTTATTACTCGTATGATTAGTAGTCGAAAATATATGAAATTAAGCGAGGATTATTCTATGTCAAAGAGGGACAGCCAGGGTGCCAATCGCGTAAAAATGATTTTTTCTGTAATGGCAAGTCCGGACAGGATAGACATACTTCGAATTCTAAACCTAAAGGGGCCGCTGTCCTACTCTGACATAAAGTCCATGGCAGGATTTCTCTCAAAAAAAGAGAGTGGAAAGTTTGCATACCACTTGAGAAAGCTGCTCCGGCAGTCATTGGTAGCGCTCAACAGGACCGAGAGGAGATACACTGTCACCAACCTTGGCAAGATAGTTCTGAGCCTGGCAAGACAGATCGAGGAGAGATCCATAATTGAGAGCGGCAAGATGTATGTCAGGACCACGGGCCAGACCATTGACGAGTTCAACTCCTACAAGATTGTGCAGTCGCTGGTCCGCGAGGGCAGCCTTCCACTGGACCTTGCACAAAAAATTTCAGACGAGTCAGAGGCCAAGATATACAAGTACCAGACCACCTACCTTACGGGTGCGCTCATCCGTGAGGTGGTAAACAACGTACTACTAGAGTTTGGCCATGAAGAGTACCGCGGCAAGATGGCTCGGCTCGGCTTGTCGGGGTATGACGTGCGCGACATGCTCTCAAACCTAGACAGTACAAGAAGTGGAGCAGGCGACCTCTTGTCTGATGCAGGGCAAGCGATATTTTCAGAATACCTGCTTACAAGCGTCATGCCAAAGGACGTGGTGGACTTTCACCTAGCAGGCGACCTGCACATATCCAACCTTGGAACATGGTCGATGATACCTGATACGATATTTGTTAATGTGCAAGAGCTGCTCCAAGATGGTATTGACCTGGATGGAAAATACATGGAGATATCCAGGTTCCCCAAACCGGATAGTCTTGATGATTTGGCAGGCGCGCTGTCCACTACAATATCCATACTCTCAAGGGAAGCGTCTCGCGAGGTAGTACTAGACGGACTAGGCCAGGTCCTTGCAGAATACTCTGAACCGGCATCAGAAATTGAGCGAATGCTTACCATCTCGCTAATGTCCGCGTCCATCTCTGCAAAGCAGGGCAGAGCGGGAGCGCTGACATCGATCATGCTGCACACGGGTGCAAATGCAAAGATAAACGGAGCAGTCATGCGCGCATATAAAAACTATGTAAAGATTACGCCCTCCCCTAGAATTGGCCTGATCATAAACTACCAAAGGGGCAGAATCGCAGCCATAACAGAAGCAGTATCCGAGGTTGTAATGCTGGGCGGAAGGGTGACATTTACAAAAAACAGTACGTCATGCCATGGCATAACAAGCAACCCCGCCGTAAAGAATGCCATACCGTTATCGATAATGCTAGAGTCCGTCTCGATAAACCTGCCAAGGCTTGCATTTGAGTCAAACAAGGACGAGACTTACTTTAGGGCAAGACTTGCACTGCTGATAAAGCCAATTCTGGCCGCCATGATACTCAGAAAAAAGGACATTTCAGACATTACCAGAAAGGGCCTCAACCCCATACTTGCAAAGAATACACAGTATATGCAAAAGAGCCCCATCTCGCTTGTGATTAATCTGGTGGGACTCAAGGAGGCCGTATTTAACATACTGGGGTACCAGGACAACAGGCAGGGCCGCGAGATACTATGCAAGGTCGTGGATACAGCAGTTGATGTAGGGGCCAAGGCAGGCCAAAAGCTGGGCAGCACAGTAGTCATATGCATCAGCGATGACGAGGGCAGCAGCAGGTTCATCGGCATGGATGCTGCAAAGTATGGCAAGGCCAGCATCATCGATCTACCAGACAGCCAATCATACTCACAGGGTATGGTGCTGAGCGCCTCTTCGGTGCACACATACACCCCCAAGAGCTCCCCCATAGCCATCTGCAACATGCTGGCAAAGCTGCTCAACGGCGGGCTTGCAGTCACCTTGGACATAGACGACAAGTTTATGGAGGCAGATGATGTTGAGGAGGCGATCAAGGTGACATCCAAGCTGGTCTCTTCGTTTACCCTGCTCAAAGAGATCATGATATGCGCCGAGTGCGGCTTTAAGGACAAGCCGTTTGAAGAAAAGTGTCCCAGATGCCATTCCCCCTATGTGGGGTGAACATGGTGTGGATCATCATGCAGGCGTCTCCATACACATGTCAGACATTCTGACATCATTCCTGTGCATTATGTGGCACATTAGCATCTTATCCGCACTAAACCAGATACTCTTGCTTTTGACAGGATTCTGCAATCAATGCTTTACCCACAAATGGCAATCAGAGCCAATTGATGGTATGAGTAATGGAACATCATCCCTTCAAGGGGAATGGTCTAAGGGTAGTGGCCTTTGGGTAATGCAGTTGGTATGCTGCAGATTTTGTATAGGCAGGCAGGAAGATAGTCATGTGTGGGTGTACGCCTAGTACGCAGTAGCCACATCATGGTGGGCAAGTCTTGGTCGTGATCCAAGATGCACAAGGCATGGCAGCCGCAAACATGCCAAGCAGCACAGTTGTGATATGTCCCAAGATGCAACCATCTGTACAGCAATGCCACGGCATCTTTGAACCTGATGGTGCAATGCTGTGATGGTATGATGGTTTGTAAAATGCCTGCACCAGAGCATCGTACACAGTCAAGATAACAGTAAACCTAAAAATTTAGAATGGGTGGCAAAGATATTGTAAAGAAGCATTCAGATAAATGATTAAACGAGATGATTTAAAATAGTCGTATAGTTTATCCCCAAAAAGGAGTTTATGGTTTGGATAATTCACAGGTAGAGAGCACGATAAATAATATAAGAAAACGCAGTGGCACCGTAACCACATTCAACAAGGACAAGATATCAAATGCAATATTCAAGGCATTGGCAGCAGTGTCAAAGCCGGATCGCACCCTGGCAGACTCCCTAACCGACAAGGTGGTAGACAAGTTGGTAGAACAGGGATTCACAAGCGCTAGGACACCCACTGTAGAGGATATTCAAGATATCGTGGAATCCACGCTGATCGACAGCGGCAACAGTGACATTGCACGCGCCTACATTGTGTACAGACATGAGAGGCGCAAGCTGCGTGAAGAAAAGATGAAGGTGCTCAACCTCAAGAGTCTGGATCCCGTCTCCAAGAGGTTTGACCTCAACTGCCTGATAGTGCTGGCATCACGCTACCTGATGCGCAACAACAAGAACGAGATTACAGAGTCGCCTGCCATGATGTTTGAGAGGGTTGCCACGCTGGTGGGGATTGGGGATCTCATGTACGACCCCCTGATCTTTGACAAGGCTGCAAACAGCCACCTGCAGCAGGCCGACACCACAGACAAGGCCCTGACATACTTGGAAAAGCTGGACGCGTTTGACAACAAGCTCAAGATAGGAAGTTTCTACCTCAACAGGTGGCACTTTAGGGCGCTCATCAACCAATATGTGGAGTTGGCCAGAAACGGCCAAGTAAAGATAGGCTTTAAGGAGCTCTTGGAGATGATGGCCTCAAAGAAGCTCGACCAGTATGCCGACAAGATTACAGAGTATCTAGAGTTGATGACATCACAAGACTTTTTGCCAAACTCGCCCACCATGATGAATGCAGGTGGCAGGCTTGGGCAGCTATCAGCATGTTTTGTGCTGGGCATGGAGGATCATATGGAAAAGATTATGAAATCAACGTCTGATGCCGCGCTGATCTTCAAGTCAGGAGGGGGCGTGGGAATTAATTATTCAGACCTGCGCGAAGAGGGCGACATTGTAGCATCCACATCAGGTGTGGCATCCGGACCCGTGTCATTCATGAACATAATCAATACTGTCACAGAAGTGGTAAAGCAGGGAGGCAAGCGGCGCGGCGCCAACATGGGAATAATAGAGGCATGGCATCCGGATGTGGAGCAGTTCATTACAAACAAGACAAAGCCAGGCGTGTTGGAGAATTTCAACATAAGCGTGGGGATATGGGAGGACTTTTGGAGTGCACTTGTGAATGATAACAAAGGTGACAACAATTACATGTTGCGCAGCCCGCGTGACAAAAAGCCTGTAAAGGAGATTAACGCGCACCAGCTCTTGGATCTCATCGCACTGTCTGCATGGAAGAGCGCCGAGCCTGGATTGATATTCTTTGATCAGATAAACAAGTACAATGTATTTGCAAAGGCGCGCAACGCACCACTACGCGCTACAAATCCGTGCGGTGAACAGAGTCTATACCCATACGAGTCATGCAACCTGGGCTCCATCAATCTAGCCAATCTGGTAAAGAGGCGCGCCGACGGCAATTACGAGTTTGACTGGCAGAGGTATGAAGAGACCATCAGAAAGACCACGAGATTCCTTGACAATATAATAGATGTTAATAATTATCCGATAGAAGAGATCGACCAAGCATCAAAAGAGTCGCGCAGGATAGGGCTTGGTGTGATGGGTGTAGCGGATCTGCTCTACAAGCTGCGCATCCCCTACAACTCAAAGCAGGGCTTTGAGCTGCAGTCCAAGTTATCAGAAGCATTATCATATTATTCGATGGAAGAAAGTGTGGCGCTTGCAAAGTCCAGAGGTGAATTCCCACTATGTTCCAAGACAGAATATCCCGACGGCAAGATCCCGATTGCCGGATACTATGAGGAAGCAAAGGGTTCCCACTCTTATGAATGGGATGCGCTAGTCAACAAAATCAAGCGGTACGGAATCAGAAATGTCCTGACTACGACAGTGGCCCCCACTGGGACGTTATCCATGATTGCAGACTGCACAAATGGGATGGAACCTGCGTTTGCCCTAGTGTTTGAAAAGAGGGTTACTGTAGGGAGGTTCTTTTATACAAACAAGATAGTAGAAGAGGTGCTCAAGGAGAATGGCCTGCACAACGACGAGATACTAGCAAAGATTGCCGAAAACTATGGATCACTAAGGGGGATACCAGAGATACCACAATGGATGCAGGATATCTTTGTAACTGCAATGGACATACACTGGGCAGATCATTTAATGGCACAGGCGGTCTGGCAGAAATGGATCGGCAATGCAATAGCCAAGACGATCAACATGCCATATGACGTGTCGGCAGACGATGTAAAGTCGTCATACCTGCTGGCGCATGAGATGGGGCTCAAGGGGATTACTGTATATCGCGACGGTTCCAGGCATAAACAAGTGTTGCACATGACCAGTGACAATGCGCAAAAGACATTTGAGACACTGCCGAGTCAGCATACCACTGCCTTTATCAAACAACACATTACAAACCCGTACATCAAAACCCAGATCAATGCGGCCCTTGCACTCAAGATTCATGACGAGGAGATCAAGATGGAGTCTCAAAAGACCGAGATTCCCGATCATGCCCTGTGTACCACATGTAAGAACCCCCTAATCTTCATGGAGGGGTGCAACCTATGCGTAGAATGTGGGTATAGCGGTTGCAGTTCTGGGTAAGTTGAAAATACCACAGAACTGTGATATTTTGGGTCCAGTACCATTGGGAAGTATGGTCCACAAAAGGCATAACGCTAGACCATACATCATTACAATCCAAGACGGAGCCAACTTTGGTGTAGACGCATCTGCAAAGTAGGCAAGGACGATCTGTGCAATATTCACAATAGGATCAGATGACCATCAAAGATTCTCAACGGTGTGCACAATATGATGTAGAACTGCTGTTCATTATTCAGGCGCTATTTTTAGAACATACAGAGCAGGCATGTATATTATACTCTAAAAAGCGCCGGATGCGATCATGCTCCTATATCCTGATCACGTCCCGGACATTATCTATAAATCACATCAGGCAACTTATGTACTGATTGGAACAGTTAAGCGAAATGTACTTGCGAATCAGACTGTTTACATGATGCCTGATTCGCATATGTTATGGGGGCTGTTCGGGATCAGGGAGTACGGCCTGTATGCAACATGACTGGAAGGTAAGCTGTGTCATGGCACTCTGCCTCTCTGTACCATCCGATAGCATGACCCTGACAATCATCCATTCGTTGTATGCCAGCAGGGAATAGTAAAAGCAGAGCATGCGAGCCGCCATGTCCTGTATTCTGGTCTTTACTCGCATCGTTTCCACCAATCTGTATCCTGTCTCAACACCCCAACGTTTTGTGTATTTTTTTACGTCAATTGTCGAGGTGTTTGTGGCAAACCCTATGAATTTTTGCTCGGGCATCGTTGTGTCTTTGTTGTTCTTGCGCTTCTCTATTCTCATGGTAAAATCCACCATGCCAGTATGTCCCTGTAGCGTGGTCTGAGATGTCGCATTCCTTGTATTTTTGTCATATTCCCGCAGTGCGGCGATGACCCCGCTGGAATTCCTGCACGGCATCAGGTATGTCACATTATTGTTGAGTAGTGCAATTATTGTATCCACTGAGAAAAATTCCCTGTCCAAAAGGACCAGCCTTATCTTGGCACCTGTCTTTTTAATGGATTTCAGGATTCTGTCCACAAAATCAGGCACGGAATCACCCATTTCCAGGTATTGCGCACCCAGATGTATCTTCAGTGATTTGTCCACACACTGGGCAGTCATGTATCGTTCAAATAATTTGGTGCCGTTCTTGTAGCGGGATCGCGTGAGCTCTTTGCCGGGCTTTTTGTCATACCTTGGGATAAGGTGCATGTCAATTGCAATTGTTAACCCCTCCTTTGGAACCATTCCGAGGCGTACCATTTTTTTAAACTGTTGCGTCACCTGCATGTCAAACACATTCTGGACCTCTGCCACAACCGGGCTTTTGAGCATGCTTGCAAACCACCTGTCCGAGGGCTCTTTCCTGCCTCTTAGGTTCTTTCTTGCATTGGCACATCCGCCTACAGATGAATCCCGAATTGCCGCATTTATGATCCCTGCATTAAGCGTGTTGATATCAAAGATTGTATTATGATGTCCGGGCATTGTTGTACACGACAACATGGGACACAGGCCCGTCACAACATCTTGATATAGACGTTTGTTGTTTACCATATTACGGATCTGGTTTGTTTTTTGTTTGGACAACGTTAAACTACTGGATCCGTCACATTTAGCTTTTTTGGTTGGAATATACTTCCGGTATGGGATAACCCAGTTTAGCTAACCTACATTTCGCTTAACTGTGGAAGCTAAACGTTGATGTACTTGGGCATCTACACAGGCGACTAACTAAGGGATTTGTTTGCGAGGAATTTTGAATTTAGCACGATCTGTGTAAATATGCCCAAATGCAAAAGAATGGTTCTGAAAACTTTTTTTACTCTCTTACAAACTCCACTCTCATGGTTTCAAAGTCGCTTGCAGTGGCCGGCATTACAGCAGCCGCCATAGCTGCCATCATAATTGTTGTTGTCATCGTACCCACAGACGTTACTACCACACCACCTGACCCTCCAGACATCACAAATACCAACGATCCCAACAAAAAGATAGGCCTAGTGATAAACACGCCCGGTCGTTCTGTGTCCCTCCAGCAGGCAGACATAATCTATGCTGATGCAGCATCAACCGGAATAGGCAGGAGTAACGTGTACATGTTTTGGAATGTAATAGAGCCCCAAAAGGGAGAGTTTGACTGGAGTCAGTATGACACCATAATGGCGCTCAACGAAAAGAATGATCTTAATGTCACACTGTTCTTCTCTGTTATCAATGGCAGGACCTTGGGCCCATTCCCTGACTGGATAGGCAAGCCATCCATCAGTGCCATAGGCGAACAAAGATTGGTAGATACCCTAGATGCTATACTGTCCAGGTACCACATTATAGATTATGTCATAATTGCAGGTGACACAGAGTCACAGTTCCGCTACAACGAGCAAAACATTCCAGTGTATAAGGAATTTTTCACAGACGTACATGGCAAGCTAAAACAAAAGCATCCTGACGTGATGTTTGCAAATTTGTTTGCACTGCACCACCTGCTCAACAAAAACCTGGCGCACATTGCAGCTGAGCTGGCTCCACTAGGTGACTTTGTTGCATTCTCATACTTTCCTGTAGACAGCCTCAATGACATGACAAAGACTCCGCAGGAGGCGCGCAAAGAGATAGGGCAGGTATTTGAGATCATTACTGAGAACCGCAAGGCGGGATTCTTTGAGGTGAGTTGGAGCACGTCGGAGTTTGTGGGGGGCGATGTTTTATCCCAGAACGTGTTTATGGAGGAGTTGTTTGGATTTTATTCAGAGAATATATCAGAGATTGAATTTCTTACTTGGTACAGGCAGTATGACAGGCCAGAAGGGGCGTGTGCTACTGACCACCAAGATATAGGCAGTGAGGGTATAACCGTCGGGGGTGACTCGGGACTGGGAGGCAGCGAGTATGTCATTGAGAGGCTTGGATATTATATCTGCAACGCAGGACTGATTGATGTTAATGGTACCTCAAAACCCGGTTGGCAACAATTCAAAGACCAGATAGCACAGTTGCAACAACAATCACTGCAACAACAATCACTGCAACAACAATCACTGCAACAACAACTACATCAAACAATTGATGGCACATGATCTCCCTGATCTTGGCAGAATCCTCACTAGAGTTGGTACCCGAGCAAATACAATCACGTCCATCAATAGTCTCACATGCGCGACGGCTGGGCAGAAAGCCTTCAGAGATACTGCTGGACAACTCTTGGCACTATGAGGCCATGAAGGGGCTGCAAAACGAACACAAGCGCGGCAGGCCTGATCTCGTCCACCTCTCAATACTAGAGGCAACTAGCATACCGCTGTACTTTAAGGCAAAAGTCAGGGTGTTTATTCACACCATCAATAACAAGGTAATAGAGATAGAGAGTAACGTCCGCATCCCAAAATCATACCACAGGTTTGAGGGGCTATTTGCGCGGCTACTATGGCATAATAAAATCAAAGCAGCAGACGGCCACCTGTTGCTATCCATCAAGAACCAATCTTTTCCAGAGCTGATAGATGAGTTGAGCCCAACGCGTATAGTGGGACTCTCAACGAATGGTAAGCTTGCATCTCGTGACATGATGCGCACCTTCCTGTCAGATAATGATACGTGCATAGTTGTGGGAGGGTTTCAAAAGGGACATTTCTCTGACTCGGTACTGGACAAAATAACTGATCTGATCCTTTTTGGTGATACTCCGCTGGAGGCGCATGTAATTATTGCTAGGATTCTTTACGACTGTGAAAAAACCATTTTTATGTAGGGCGCAAAATTCGCACTCTGTTGCAGTCATAGTATAGCATGGTTAGTATTCGGGGTTTCCAACCCCGCCACGCGGGTTCGAATCCCGCTGACTGCATCTTTTGTGGGGCAGGCATCTATAGAATATTTGTACGTGGTCAGGTTGTCTGGGAAGATTTTTTGATTCAGGCACGGATCTAGGGTCTTTTGATAGTATTACACATCATTCTGGGCACGACCTGACCACGTACCAATCACTAATGCACAAACATGACGCATCCATCACAGATGCCATATCGTGCGCAATTAACGGGACATTGTACGGCCAGGAAGCCAAAGAGATTTTTAGATCTGCCAGCCTTGAAAGCTGTGAGAGCTGCTGCAAGGGAGATGGCACTAGATAGGATGCAAATTCTTGTGGATAGTGCCGTCCGTACGGCAAGAACAGATCCAAGGCTTGCCGAGCGCTACGCCTGTCTGGCGCGCAGAATCAGTACAAGATACAGGATAAGGATGCCATACCAATTACAGATTATATTTTGCAAACGATGTAAGTCCTTTATTGCGCCAGGCGTCAATTCCAGGTTGCGGCTGGGTAGATCATCAATCAGGGCAATCAGGATTACGTGCGGGCTGTGTGGACATACATACCGCAAGATAATGCCATGATATCATGGTCGCAGATGTCAAGCCTGTAATGGCATCATGGAGATATTTTGTATGACACCAAGATTGTAATGGTGCCCGAGGATCTCTTGGAATGTGGATGGGTGGATGGATGGTGAGTCCATACATGGTATATTCAAATGTATGATGGGATGAGAATGATTGTCCAGATATGAGACTTGAGAAATGAATTTGTGGTACTCTAGTGTATTGTAAAGAATATCCAAAATAAACGTCAAGAATGTGTAGCAAGGAACACACCATAAACACATCCCATAGGTGACATGCTGCATCACCCTTTGATGCAACCATGATAGATTTGTTTCACAAATAAAGATTGTTTGCAAGTCCAGAAAATTTGGTTGGCATAATGGAGTTTTTCAAAGATGGCGGGCCTCATCATACAAATTTTAGATGTTGGTAGAGATTGGGATGTATCGTCTTGTACGCAAACGTCTAGTTTACCAAGGATGGTATGGACTTGCTAGGCTCAAAACACCCACCAGCCGAAATTTTCCAGAAAATTTCTTACCTCTATGATTTATAAGACGATTTTTGATTTTTTGAGTTTATGGCAAAGGTGTATGATGTACCTGCAGATGCGCTCATAGCAAAGCTTGAGGTCATCCTAAAGGAAGAGGGCATACAGGTGCCTCCTTGGATTGCATTTGTCAAGACTGGTGCACATGCAGACAAGCCCCCGCAGGAACGGGACTGGTGGTATACTAGATGCGCCTCAATAATGAGAAAGATCTATCTTTATGGCCCTGTAGGAGTAAACGAGCTGAGAAAGATTTACGGGGGGGGAAGGCCGTCAGGGTATGGAGCCGCCCACCACAAGGATGCGGGAGGCGCAATAATCAGGAATGCCGTACATGGTTTGGAGAGACTCGGATATGTGGACAAGCTTGACAAGAACGGCCGCATAGTCACCAAGCAGGGGATGCAAAAGCTCGACAGGCTGGCAACAGAGATTCTAAACGAGATGATAGTTAAAAACCCCAAACTAAAGATATACACATAGATTCAAAATGAGTTTTCCCGAACCCAACGAACGGCAGCCTTCGCAACACGACAATCACTATGATGGTGTGGCAGGCCAAGCCGATGGCGGGCGGGCAGCAGCACAAAGAGATCAAATTCTCAAGCAGATACTGATGCCAGAAGCCAGAATGAGATTAAACAACATCAGGATGGTAAAGCCTGAACTGTCCAATCTTGTAGAGCAGTACTTGGTAGAGCTGGCATCCCAGGGAAGGCTCCAGACAAAGCTGACCGACGACCAGCTCAAGCAGATACTGATATCCATGCAGCAACCAAAGCGCGACTTTAAGATAAACCACGTATAGGTGACCTCAAGGCGTGGCCTGGTATCAGCCTAGCAGACCAACCCATGCAACCATGCCTGCGGCATGGATATCTGTAGTGTGTAAACTACAAACTAGTTGCTGTAAATCAGGCAGTGTACGCCAAGCATCCAGTATGGCATCCAGTATGGCATCCAGTATGGCATACAGTATCATAAACGTCCATGCCACACATAGTTCTGCCATTGATAAATTAATTCGTCTCCAGGCAATCCCAGCATCCAACATATGATGGCATCGTGCCTGCGATCCCAAACTAGAGCGTACAGACAAAATATAATTATGGGTTAGATCCCGCTTGTGTCATGAAAGCAGTTGTGTATAACGAGTATGCCCCTGATGATAACTTTTCAAAGATCCTTAAAGTGCAGGAGATAGACGAGCCGGAACCAAAGCCGGACGAGGTAGTATTTAGCGTAAAGGCGGCAGCCTTAAACTATAATGACATTTGGGGGATGAGGGGACAACCCGTGGCAGTACCGCTCCCTCACGTCTCAGGCTCGGACGCCGCAGGCGACGTAATCAAGGTCGGTAATGACGTCCAAGACATCAAAGTAGGAGACAGGGTGGTATCTCACTCCAACATGGCATGCAGGGTATGCAAAGCATGTACCGATGGCAGGGAGTTTGACTGCACGCGCAGGACCATCTGGGGGTTCCAGACGGGCCCAACATGGGGTGCATTCTCAGAGGTGACCCACCTTCCAGAGGTAAACGTATCAAAGATACCAGAGGGCGTATCATATGAGAATGCGGCAGCCTCATCAATGACACTCTTAACATCATGGCACATGCTCGTGGGCAGGGCAAAGATCACGCCCGGACAGACCGTCCTGATTATGGGTGGTGGCTCAGGAGTGGGCAGTTTTGGAATCCAGATTGCAAAGCTGTACAACTGTGATGTGATTGCTACAGCAAGTCCCGACAAGCTGGACAAGTGCCTTGAGCTTGGGGCAGACTATGCCGTGGATCATAGAAAGGACGACTGGCACAAGGAGGTCAGAGCAATCAGTAAGGATATAGCAAAGAAAAAGGGCGAAGCACCTGGCATAGACATCTCTTTTGACCACATTGGGCAGACGCACTGGAACAAACAGCTCACACTACTAAAGTATGGTGCAACGCTCGTATCATGTGGGGCGACCACCGGATATGATGCCAAGACTGATCTAAGACACATATTCTTCAAGGGAACCAACATACTTGGTTCTACACAGGGAACAAAGGCAGAACTGGACCAGGGCCTCTACTGGATGGGTAAGGGCAAGATAAAGTCTGCAATCGACTCGACATACTCTTTTGAACAGGCAGCAGACGCACACACAAAGATGCTGACCGGAAAGGGCCTCTTTGGCAAGATACTCATGAAGCCAGAGTCTACCTGATCCCCGATGGTACACCAACACCTGTTTCGCAGCCTGATATTTGTTCCTGGGAACAATCCAAGATTCCTGCATAAAGCCAAAAGCCTGCAAGCAGATATCGTCTGCCTTGACCTAGAAGACTCTGTGCCAGGCGACCAAAAAGCAGATGCAAGAAGGCTCATCAGGCAGGCACTAGAATCATACAAAGAGGCACCTGCAGGACATGCATTATTTGTCAGGACCAACCCCCCCTCATCAAAAGAGATCACAGAGGATCTTGGGCAGATAATACAGGATGGAGTAGATGGTGTTGTAATACCCAAAGTGGACGGCGCGCAGGATCTACAAAAGATAGAGGTCATCATATCCAAGCTTGAGAAGGAGCGCGGGTTGGAACCTATCCAGATGATCCCCTCCATAGAGTCTGCGCAGGGCGTGGTTAATGCATTTGAGATATCGTCGTTTGGACAAGGAAGGGTGTGCGCAGTGGTGTTTGGAGTCTTTGACCTGTTAAATGACTTGGGTATAGAGTATACAAAGGGGGCGGCAGGCGCCGCATACGCTAGGCAAAAGATTCCAGTCGATGCGCGCGCCGCAGGAGTAGCAGCAATTGATGCAATATGGCAGGATCTCACGGATCAAAAGGGACTCGAAGACGACTGTAAGGCAGGCAAGGGACTGGGATATGCAGGCAAGAGCGTGATACATCCAGACCATATACCGGTGGTGCACAGGCTATACCATCCCAACAAGGGCGAGATCTTGTGGGCAGAAAAGATATGCAATGCATATAGACAATCACTAAAAGAGGGCAGGGGCGCAACTGCCATAGATGGAAAGATGATAGACAAGGTACACTTTAAGCAGGCAAAGGCGCTTTTGGACCTGGCGCAAAAGCGGCAACCATAGAATAATCGTACGTGGTCAGGTCGTGCCCAGAATGATGTGTAATACTATCAAAAGACCCCAGATCCGTGCCTGAATCAAAAAATCTTCCCAGACAACCTGACCACGTACGAATAATCTTACCGCCACTCTTTTTGTATGTCTGTATTCGGGGCTGTTGAGGGTTCGTTTTATGTCTGACCTGATCTTCTTGGTATCATCTGGGGAGGTACTGTCATCGTCATCATTGTTTGTTTCACCGGCCGGCTGGGCCTTGATGGCTCTCGTTTCTTGGATGACCTGTGGTAAAATACAGAAATACAAAGTATGCAGGCCATACGGGGTTACAGAGGGTATCAACAAAAAGCACCCAAGCACTCAGGCAGCCACAAACACGTATGAATCATACCTAGCCGTTACAGAAGGTATCAACAAAAAGCACCCAAGCACTATCAGCATGATGGTATAATTGTGGTTCATTTCTCTTTAGAAGAGATTCCAAACTTTTTAAATTATTTGAGAGTTGTCCAATCCTCCATGGCATGCAATTCCACAGCCGTGCAGTTTCAGGATCCATGTGTAATGTATGGCGATTGGCCTATGCCAGAATGGCGCCTGCAGGTTTCCATTGGCATCATGCAAGCATCATTTGCCCGGCTTTTGTTGTGTCTTTCTTGTTTGTACATGTTGTATTGATAGTTACTGCCGGCCCCGTGCGTCAGATTATACATCATCGTGCACCAGCAGGCGAAAGTGTGCCATCATCACGTCTGTGGTGGAACTCGTCCTCGCAAAACTGGTGAAAGACCGAGCATTTATTCCTGCTTGCATCAGCCTTGATCCTCTCCATCTCATTGTTCATGACACCCTGTGCTGCCAAAAATGCATCATCGTCCATGCCAAGCTTTTCAAACAGCCTTGACTTGGCTGCTGGTATCTCCTTGATGTGTGGGTCGACTGCCTGGGCCCGATCATAGTATTGGATTGCGTCATGGTATCTGCCAAGGTGGCTGAGGGATATGGCCTTGTTCATGAGGGCAGTCACATCATCTGGGGAGGCGCGCAGGGCCTCGTTGTAGTATTGGAGGGCCTCAGAATGCCGGTCCAGCTCGTTGAGGGACAGCCCCATGCTGTTTAGGATCCAGGTATCCCGCGGGTTGTTTGCAAGAACCTGCCGGCACGATTCTAGAACTTGTTTGTACCTGCCCATGCCTTCAAGCGCGTATATCTTGTTTTTTAGAGCATACGTGTCTGCGCTCTTGAGTTTTAGGACACGGTCACAATAGTCTAGCGCCTCGTCATACCTTTTGAGGTGGATCAGTGCAAGGGATATGTTTTGTAGTGCCACCATGTCGTTTGGTATATTTTTAAGCATGTCTTTGCAATAGTCGTACATCTGCTCGTATTTGCCGGCATTAAACATTCTTGTAATCACGTTTGAAGGATCAAGAAGGTTTACCATCGTGTACCACTATGCCCTGTAGCCTTTAACTTTTCTAGGCGGCCATGGCACATCAAGATGGGATCACCGTGCAACAAGCGCCCTTTTGTCCATTTGATTGGGGGTGTATGGTGTTTTGAACAAGATGTTGTAATGCACATTGCTTGTTGCACCATGCAGTGATGTCTGTGCCATTGATTTATGGCAGTTCGTCCTGGGTGTCAGAGCATGCCTTGTGTACCCAGACATCGCTGGAGTTTTTTAAGATCTCCTTTCCCGCCTTGATCGCCCCGCCGCACTCGGCGCATATTCCGTTAAATCTAGCCTTCATGGGTGTGGTTGTATTTGATCTAATTTTAACCTGATGCATCAATTGTATGGTTTATGGGGTTGTGTCATGGTTTGAGACATGTCATGGGTTGTCAAGTTGTGGAGTGGTAGTTCTAAAATCCAGTTGATGTGTGATTTTGGAGTTTGGGCGGTACACGTCGCCATGATCTTACCATCCTCAATTGTAATCCTAGACCCTCTGAGTTTCCCAACAGGTTTGATGTGCCACAACCATGTAGAAGATCAAGGTTTGTGTGCTGGAACCACGCAATCTCAAAAAATCTGCCAAATATGTCAATAGAATCCGGGTGGGTGTATTGCCAAGTCCGATGATAGTAAATCGGTATACAATTTCATACACTTTTGGCACAGATTGGATGGTTACATCAAGTGGTGCGCCACAGCCAGCGACACGATTTAGATCTGAGACACCATACAAGTTGCTGTATGTGTGGGCAATAGTCACTGTGCAGGGGCGCGTATGTTTCTAGAATTTTGGCTGATCTATCTGGGATGCTTTGTATAGACTATACATGGAAAGATTTTGATATTGACGGGCATAAATACATGATACAAAATGATACCACAAATAGATAGGTATCCTAGAGAATGTTTTTTGGAGATGCTCACATGCCTGAACCGAGGCAGGGTACCAGGACAGGACCGGCACACCACAAACTCTGCCAAAGCCAGAATTGTGTGTAAATTACGCGCATACAGCCGGCGGCCTTTTGTGCAAACCCCACCTGCCCTAAATCATTTTATACGTACAGCCGTCCACACATCTAATGTTTACAGGGATAGTAACGGGCACCGGAAAAGTGGTAGACATTACAAGGGATCCAAAGAGCAAGAGTGCCATGCAGATGACCGTAAACCTCGGAAGGCATGCAAGGGGCCTAAAGACGGGGCAGAGCGTGGCGCTCAACGGGGTGTGCCTCACCGCTACAAAACTGTCAGGGAGTAGATGCATCTTTGAGGTGATTGCCGAGACCATCAAAAAGACAAACCTTGGAGGTCTCAAGCCAGGCCACATCCTGAATATAGAACGCAGCCTAGCCGCCCGCGACAGGCTGGAGGGACACTTTGTACTGGGGCACATAGACGGGGTGGGAATCATAAAAAAGATACTCAAAGAGCCTGATGAGACTCGCGTCTGGTTTGGGATTTCACGCACCCTCTCAAGGTATGTCGTCAAAAAGGGCTCCATTGCAGTCGATGGAATCAGCCTCACCGTGTCTGAGATAAAGGGCAACATGGTAACCGTATCGCTGATCCCACATACCGTCAAGATTACAAACTTTGCAGGTAAAAAGGCAGGCGACAAGCTCAATATAGAGACGGACATCTTGGGCAAGTACATATTGAAATAAACAACATACCATTTTATTGGTAATTACCAATTATTTAGTAAACTTTATAATCACAACGTGAAGAGTTTTGGCATGTCCATTAATGAATCACTGCAGTCGCTGCAGCGCGGCGAGTTTGTGTTGCTGTTTGATTCGGCTGGACGTGAGAATGAGGTGGACATGGTGGTGGCAGCACAACATGTGACACCAGAGCATGTTGCAAGGATGCGCCAGCATGCAGGAGGGCTGCTGTGCGTGGCCATACAGCACGAGTTTGCCGAGTCACTGCAATTGAGGTACATGCATGAGATATTGTCAGAATCTACCATGCCCAATAAGGAGATGATCATGGGGCTGGCACCATATGGCGACTATCCTACCTTTTCACTATCCATCAATCACTACCAGACATACACGGGCATTACTGATAATGACCGCTGCCTGACCATACGGGAGATGGCAGCACTATACCAGATTGACAACAACAGACAAAAGAGGTTTGTGTCATCATTCAAGACTCCCGGTCATGTCCCGTTGTTGATAGCGTCAAGGGGGCTGCTTGCATCTAGGCAAGGCCATACAGAGTTGTCTGTGTATCTAGCGGGGCTAGCGGGGCTGTCACCGGTTACTGCCATATGTGAGATGATGGATGCGCATACATACTCTGCACTGTCCATAGATGGGGCCAAAGAGTTTGCAAGGCACAACGGCATGCCCCTGCTTGACGGAAGGGAGTTGTTGGAGCATGCTGCTAGGGTGCGCCTACCTTGAGGATTGCAGTGGTGGTCTCGGAGTTTAACAAAGAGATCTCATCCAGAATGCTTGCAGTGGCCAGGCAAAAGGCAGAGTCAATGGGATTAGAGATAACCCATACATGTAAGGTGCCCGGTGCATATGACATGCCCATAATGGTGAATGCATTGCTACAAATGGGTGACGTGGACGGAGTGGTTACATTGGGCGCCATAATCAAGGGGCAGACCAAGCATGACGAGACCATCTCCAACTCTGTGGCGCAGGCCCTCACTAGCCTATCGCTGAAATATCAAAAGCCGGTCACCCTAGGTATAACGGGGCCCGCAATGAGCAAAAGACAGGCCCATGCTAGGATCAGGCCAGTGGCCGAGCGTGCAGTAGAGGCCGCCGCCAAGATAGTGACAGAACTTGAGAGGATCAGGCCATGACCGTGCAGATGAGCATACTGAGAATAATCAACTATGGTCCGTGGACGCTAACGCTGGGAAGTGACAGGGAGGGTACGCTGCAGATGCTGCAGGCATCATTGTACAAGGAGGTGCAGAGTCTCTTCTCATCCAATGACTGTTTGGCATTTCACAATAGGGCTGACGAGTTTTTCGTGGCATCAAGCAGGCTTGCGCCAAAGGAACATACCAGGATCCAGGCAGAGATGAGGGAGCGGTTTGACGTGCACCTAAATGTGTCCATAGGCGTGGGGGCAACCCCGTTTGAGGCAAACGTCAATGCAGACAAGGCTGCAAAGCAGGGGGCAGTATTAGACAAGGAGATGGATGTATTTGGGTTTGATGGTGACAAGATGGTCCAAGAGTCGGACCGCGTCTCGATCATGCATCTAGATGTTGACGGTTTGACGTCGCGGAGGCAGACAGACTCGCCGTATGAGATATCATGTATGATATTTGAGCTGTATGCCAGAATGTCCAGATTCTTTTTGGAGAAAGACTCGCTTGCATTCTTTATGGGGGGTGATAACTTTATGGTGGTTGCCAGTAATGATGCAAAAGAGTCTGTGCAAGAGTTTTTGGATGCGAACAAACAAGAGTATGGGATAACACTAAACTGCGGCATAGGAAGGGCACCCACCTCTAGGCAGGCGGCAAAACTGGCCACCCAATCCCTTGACAGGATAAGGGAGATCCGTGATGCGGAAGGGTCAGACAACAGCAGCAACAACAAGCCCAGCGTGTATGAGATGTCATGCTGATAAGCAATGTGAGCGCCCTACTAGGTGACGAGCTTGACTATGTGCAGGATGTGGATATATGCATAGGCGACGGCGTGTTTGGTAAGGTTGGGGGGCAGAACATGCAGAGAGATGACACCAACAGCCACGCTCACGAAGAATCCATCGACTGTCGGGGGTTGTTGGTTGTGCCAGGATTTGTCAATGCGCACACACACATAGCTGATTCGGTGGGAAAGGATGCAGCACTGGACAGTACCGTGGACCAGAGGATTCATCCGGTGTCGGGTGTAAAGTCAAAGATTCTAAAAAAGACGCCGCCTGATATTTTGTCAGAGTTTATCAGGGCATCATGCGTATCCATGCTTCAAAAGGGGATTACGACGGTGGTAGATTTCAGAGAGGGGGGACCCGGCGGAGTGGATCTCTTGCGCGAGTCGCTGCGTGACATTGCTGTGCGCATGGTGGTGCTGGGCAGAGTGGATGTGTATCAGGGGCCGCAGGAGGTCATGCAGGATATTGCTTTTCCACAAGGCAGGGAGAAAGAGCTTGCAGTGCTGCTTGCCAAGTGTGACGGGCTAGGGGTCAGTGGTGCAAATGAAAACAGCACGGCAGTTCTTGAGAGGTATGCCAGAACCGGCGGGCTTAGGGCAATCCACTGCTCAGAGACCCAGCAGAGCATATCGTATAGCATCAAGGTTACCGGTAAGTCCGAAACGCACAGGGCATTGTGTATGAACCCACATTTTCTGGTGCACATGACGCATGCATCATACGATGACTTGTGTGCAGCAGCCGGAAGGGTGCGCGGGATAGTGGTGTGTCCCAGGGCAAACTCGGCGCTTGCAGGTGGGATACCAGACATTGAGTTGATGCGCAGTGCAGGATGTGACACCATAGCGATCGGGACAGACAATGTCATGATAAACTCGCCGGACATGTTTAGGGAGATGGACTTTTTGTGGAAGGTTACGATGGGCATGCACAAGACTAGAATCAGCGCTAGGCAGATTCTAAAGATGGCTACCGTGAATGGCGGCAAGATACTGGCAAGCAATGTTGGTGCCATAAGTACTGGCATGTCGGCCGATTGTATCTTTTTAGACAAGCATGCGCTGGATCTAGAACCCATGCATGACGTGCATGCATCTATAGTGCATAGGGCATCAGAGTCTGCGATCAGGGCAGTCATGATCAAGGGAGAGATCGTACATGGCAATCTCTCTTAAACGCCCCTATGTCATTGTAGGCTCTGCCATGTCCATTGATGGCAGGATCGCCACGTACACCGGCGACTCTGCATTGTCATCCAGTCAGGATCTCGACAGGCACCACAAGCTACGCTCCATGGTGGATGCAATTATTGTAGGCAAGACTACCGTCTTTGTAGATGATCCAATGCTGACGGTGCGCCCTGCCAGGGGCGGCAAGAATCCTATCAGAATAATTCTAGACTCTTGTGGCATAATACACACGGACACAAAAATCCTTCAGACCAGCCACAAGATTCCTACCATAATAGTGTCATCAGAGAGGATCAGCAGGGCAGACATCATGAGGATCAAGGCACAGCAGGCAGAAGTGCTTGTGGCGGGGAAGAATGGTGTGGACCTCAACATGCTGCTCAATATGCTTTGGCAGCGCGGGATACGTACAGTTTTGGTAGAGGGCGGAGGGATGATCAACTGGGAATTTGTCAGGCTGGATCTCTTTGATGAGATGATAATTACACTGTCTCCGTTTCTGATCGGAGGTGGGCAGAGAGAGAAGAGTGGCACAAGTGCATGTTCCACATCACTTCTTGATGGGGGGCAAGGGTTTGCAGAACTCGCAGATTCGCCCAATTTGAGCCTCAAATCAGTCAAAAGACTCAAAGATCATGTGGTTTTGCACTATGTCAAGGTGTAAGTTATTATAATAGTTTGTTTGAAAAAATGAGACTAAAAAAATTGGCAGCGACAAAAAAGACCACTAAAAAGACAACAAAGTCTACAGCAAAGAAGGGTGCCAAATCAAAGGCAGCTAAAAAGCCCGCATTTGGCGGGTATGCGATTACTTTTGCAGGTCGTACAGAGACTCTGGAAAAGGTATTTGGCAAAAAACCAATTGCACCAAGTGATATGACCAAGAAGATCTGGGCATTCATCAAATCAAACAACCTTTCTAACCGCTAGACAAAAGCCCGTTAACGGCTAGACTCGTTAACCATCTTTATCTTTTCGTCATTTCAAGGCAAGCCTGTTCCTCCAATTGTGTGTGCCGGATGCCATATTTGGATGGCTCATGCATCATGCACGTGTATTGCACCGTTCAAGGACGTGTGTGTGGCATGTGTGTATGGCACGCGTGATTCCTTTGGACATTTGACACCATCCATTGGCTACACCATAATGGCAGAATTCAGCATTGGCGGCGTGGTGTATGATGTATGGTATGAAAAGATATGATGTGCAAAATTTGCTGCTGTCTACAAAAACCACATCAATGACAGGCATGATTGGGCCTGTGGAGGGCTAGTTTTGTAAGAGCATGATTGCCCTGGCAATGTCGCCGTCCGTTTCTGCAAGGGCAGCCTTGGCTGCCTCGTCGTCCACATTGGCCATCTGACATACCATCTTGATGTCATTGTCTTCAAAGACCGGTACTTCCAGCTTTCTCTCTTCATAAACGTCGGTGGCGATTACAAAGTTGGAAGAGTCTTTGCCGGTCATCATGGTTACTTCGGGGTCTGTAATGATGATCTCCTTGTCCCTGGTTTTAATGATCACTTCCAACACATCTGGAAGTGTGTTGAGATCCATGCCCATCTTGCCAAGCATCCTTCTGGCATCGCGATTGCCTCCTCCTCCTCGCATCATGCAGGTTATTGCTACTTGCGACTTTTTAAACTATCCCTGATTCGTACAGCCACACCACGCTCAAACCCAGAGATCATCTCGTACGATAGAACGGCCCTGCCGACTGCAATGACTGCATCCTCAAATATGACCGGAGTGTCAGCAGAGACGCGCACCCTCTTTCCGCACCACACCACATGTTTGCAAAAGACCGATCTGCCCTCCATTACAAAAGGGGCTGCATCTTCACTGACTTGTATGCAGTTTTGCCTGAACTTTTTGTTTTTCAAAAGGATTTGGGCAAGGTATGGAGTGATGGCCAATCCGCCGTCTGTCCTCAGCGTGCACAGAAGGTTCTGTGCTCCGTCATTATCTGCATGAATTGCGGTCCTCGGTCTGCCGGTCTTTCGTGAGAAGGTCATTACGATCCTGTCGTCTCTTGGCAGTCTTTTTGAGATGTCTTGTCCAAACAACGCATCGACCGTGTGTCGAAGCTTGAGGATGGCATTCATGCAGGTGGTGGGTTGTATCAGAATATTAGTCCAACGTATCCGCAGGCCGTTTTTGTGCACACTGATTGTAGGAATTGTGTATGAACGTCAGTGATTGGCAGATGTCACGCCCATAACCTCAAATGATCATGTGGATGATACGTGGTCAGGTTGTCTGGGAAGATTTTTTGATTCAGGCACGGATCTGTGGTCTTTTGATAGTATTACACATCATTCTGGGCACGACCTGACCACGTACAAATCACATTGTGGCAAAAATATGATATGTTAGACAGCATTTATAATTTGATAAACGGTTTAGAATTCAGTACCATTTCTGTAGTAATAGATAAGAAATCATTGACAAATCCAAAATTTGGTGATTGGGATATCTTAGAAACAGCATACATGTTTTTGGCTGAACGGTTTAACAAGTTTTTAGCACATACCAAAAATAAGAGACTGGTCAGGATTGACAAAACTTCCAACAAATCAAACGCGTTGAATGTAAAAGACTATTTTATTCTTGAGAAGATCAATTGTATACGACACCATGGTACAAAATTCCAAAATGTAGAAAACATAGAGGAACCACTATTCCATGACTCGTCTAAAAGAAGGGGGCTGTGGATTGCCGATGCTATTGTATATTGTGCAACCAGACATTTGAACGGGAAGATTGATTTTGAAAAGTATTGGAATCTTCTTTACCCAAAGATGTAAAAGAATCCAAAAGGTAGTCCAGATGGATATGGCTTGAAAATATTCCCGTAAAGAACAAAAAGTCGAAGGTAGGGATCGCATACCCGCCACCAAACTACCTTCTAGCAATGCAACTGATTCTGCACGTCTACAACATGTTATCGTATAGACTAAATATTTAAGATAAATATGATTCAGTCCACATGGGTACATCCTCATACACTGGCGCACAAGAACCCACAGGTATAGTTATGAGAGGTTTGGTGGTCAAATATTTATTGGATTTGTAAATGTGAAATGGTTATAGTATTTGGATTTTGAATTTGGTAAAATTATGGCGCAACAGCCCACGCTTGGAAACTACACGCCCCCCACCAAGATGCATCATAAAGAACAAAAACATAATGAAATCCTAGTTGGACACAAGCAACCACTGATCGAGTCAGGAAATGCATGCCAACTGAAACTTTCGAGTACAGATAGTCACACACATAATAAACGGTGCCTGCAAATGCCCTACAATGAATGACGGCCATGTGAGAGGATCCTGTTGCGGCCAACAAGACATGCAACAGATGCATCAGCAATCGTTGCTGGATCAGTTTGAACAGACAAGGGCCAAGACGCTGGAACTGGTCAGTACGCTAGAGCGTGACGACTTTGTAGTCCAGACCGCCTTTTTTACCAGCCCCCCAAAGTGGCACGTGGGCCATACCAGCTGGATATACGAGGCCATAATGAGTAAGATAGATGCAGGATACAAATTCTATTCAGACGAGTTTACAGAGTATCTCAACTCATATTATCAACAGTTTGGCACTCCCAACGACAAGGGCGCCAGGGGCGTGTTCTCAAGGCCCACTACCGACCAGATATTTGAATATTTTGCAGAGATAACCGCAAGGATGAAACTGTTCATAAGCCAAAAAACTACAGGGACCATTGACACAGAGACCGTCAGGCTGATCATGATGGGACTCCACCACGAATGCCAGCATCAGGAGTTGTTAGTGTATGACATACAACACATGCTTGCAGACCGGTACAGGCCCGCCAAGAGGAGCAGTAATATCAGAAGGGACGGCAACGGTAATACCATGGAGGATGGCAGCGCAACGGTCAGTCTCAAGGGTGGATTGTATGTGATGGGGTATTCAGGGAGTGGATACTGTTATGACATTGAGCTCCCAGAACACAAGGTCTACCTTGAAGATTATGAGATTGGTGTGTTTCCAGTGACCAACGGCCAGTACATGGAGTTTATGGAGGATGGGGGGTATCAGTCATACAGGTACTGGCTGGCAGACGGCTGGGAAAAGGTAAAAGAGAATGAATGGGACTCGCCCATGTACTGGTATAAAACCGATGGTGTATGGCATACTAGGGACTTTATGGGAGACAGGCAGATCAACCCCGACCAGTCCGTATGTCATGTCAGCTTTTATGAAGCCGATGCATACTGCAAGTGGGCCCGCAAGAGGCTGCCCACAGAGGCTGAATGGGAAAAGGCCGCATGCTGGAACGAGGAGAAACAGCAAAAGACCGCCTTTCCGTGGGGGGATCGGGCGCCTTCGGCACAAGAGTGCAACCTGTTGGAGGCCAACAGGTGGGGGTGCGCCGATGTGGGATCATTCCCAGAGGGTACCAGCCCATCAGGGTGTCAGCAGATGATAGGCGATGTCTGGGAATGGACATCATCAGAGTTTGTAGGGTATCCAGGATTCAAGTCAGGGTTTGACGAGTATAATGACAAGTGGTTCGCAAACAGGAAGGTGCTCAGGGGCGGCTCGTTTGCCACTCCGGGCATGTCAATCCGTGCAAGTTATAGAAACTTTTTCCAGCCAGATGAGAGGTGGGTGTTTTCTGGGTTTAGGTGCGCCCAAGACAGTGCCGGTGGTAAAAGCTGCTAAAGATCTATGGGCTGTCCAGTCTATGTTTTGATGCAAGTGTAAGTGAGAATCGTTTCTGGTCGTCTGTCCACGTCTGCTTCACAACCAGGCCGGCATCCTCCAAAAGGCCATCTATCTGGGATTGTCTGTACTTGTATGAATGCTCCGTATGAATCATCTCCCCCGCGCAAAGGTCCAGCATCATGTTACATTTTGATACCATTACAGACTGGTCTGCTAGTGACCTTAGGCTCATCTCGATTCGCTGCATCTGTTTGTTGTATATGGCATGATGGGTAAAATTATCCAGATTAAAATCCGCATCAAGCTCATCGTTTATGCGTGACAAGACATTGAGGTTGAACCTTGCCGTAACCCCCAACGAGTCGTTGTATGCAGCTTCTAGGGTGCCAGCATCCTTTACAAGGTCCAGCCCTATCAAAAAGAGATCGCCCGGCTTCATCATGGAGTGTATCATTTCAAGAAAGGAGCTTCCCTCCTCCGGGGAGATGTTGCCAAAACTGGATCCCAGAAAGATCACCAGGTTTGGTAAGTCATCGTATACCTTAAGAAACTCCAACCCGCCTTCATACGTATCAATGATGCCGGTGATCTGCAGAGTGTCATAGTGCCGGAGCAGCCGTTCTGAACTCTCGGTAAGTATCTCTGAGATGTCTATTGGAAAATACTGCGTCTTGTCTTGGAGCAATGTCATTACGTCAAGGAGCAGCCTAGTCTTTACAGACGAGCCGCTTCCGAGCTCTACTAGGCGCAGACAATGCCCATCCATGTATGACGGCAGATCGTCTTGGAGCCTTTCTAACAGTTGGATCTCCGTCCGTGTGAGATAGTACTCTGGCAGGGTGCATATCTCCTCAAAGATCTCCGAGCCCTTTTGGTCATAAAAGAATTTGGGGTTTATGGACTTGTCTCTTTGGCCCAGTCCTGTTGATATCTCTTCGGCGAACGTCATCTCGATCTTTGTGGCATGCGGCTTAAAGTATTGCAGATTGGAGCCCATTACGTATTTTTTATATTCTGTACTAGATGGAGGCTTGTTCAGATATTGAAGGCCTGCAACTTGTCATAAATTCTTTATTGCGCAATGTCATGGTAGGCAAAGCATATTCATCATACCCGCCATCCAAACAGGTCTAGATTTTATGGTAGAAAGAGGAAGTGTGGTATAGTAAGGATGGCAGGCGCGTGGTATAGTAAGGATGGCAGGCGCGTGGTATAGCACAAGCCAGCCACGTACAGTGGTGCACCGCACAATCTCTCATCGGTGCATCGTAACCATTTTGGTTCGGCACAAATCATTCCTCAAGACAGCACCATGTAGTACTTTTGACGTATGTGGTCAGGTTGTCTGGGAAGATTTTTTGATTCAGGCACGGATCTGGGGTCTTTTGATAGTATTACACATCATTCTGGGCACGACCTGACCACGTACCTTTTGGCATTGAGTACTCTTCACACAAGGCAGTCACGTATAGAGATGGACACAGACCACCGATCTGCTGTATAGAAAACCACAGTTTATGCAAGAAAACCGTGCCAAGTACATATTTGCATTCTTGGTACAGATTTATTCATTCACACAGGCATATGGATCTCAGGCTGTGTAAAATAACTAAACCACATATGGTGAGTAGAATCGTACTGAATTACCGCGCCCACACTTGGCGATCCCTCAAACAAGATATGCTGTCAGGTTAGTTCTGAATGTGTAATCTGCCATCTTCCAATATTGTACCACAAATCTCCAATGTCAGGCATTTGCTGTCATTGGGACCCCACGCAAAAAGCAAAGTCAAACACGGCAGAGAAGAGTTTGCAATCAAGCCAAGATCGTACCCAGAACAACTGATTCAGGCCGGACATGCGCCAGTGTGTGTGAACGTAGTGTTTAAACGCAACAGAACGGGGCAACGTTGTGGCATCATGGCAGATTACACCGGCAAACTATACCAAGTCCTACCAGATACAACAAAAGACATGGCGTCTTGCCCCAAACTCTGCTCAGGCATAACTTAATGGCGCATACGGCAGTTGTAAAAAATGGTATAATGGCCTAAATCTGCAATGTATGCCATGTCACTATACACCACACACTATACACCACACACTATACACCACAAGTATTAACTATATAGTGCTAATCCCTTTCTTTAGGGTATGACAGCTAGGGAGGAGACCAGAAAGATCCAGTTTACCGGAAAATCGTCATATATAGTCTCCCTGCCAAAACAGTGGGTAACCGAGCTTGGCCTCAAAAAGGGAGATCAGATAAGGGTGGTCAGGAGAGGATCCTCAACTCTAGAACTCTCCCCCCCAGACATGGAGGTCAGGACGCAAAAGAAAGAGGATGCCATACTGGAGATCGATGACAGTGAAGAGGCAGCATCCATAGTAAGAAAGATGATCTCCCTGTACTTTCTGGGTTTCAAGGTGATAAACATAAAGCCAAAAAATGACAGGCTCAGCCCCGTACAGAGAAATACAGTAAAAGAGGCAGTCAAGCGAATGCTGATGGGCTCTGAGATCATCTCAGACTCCAGCAGGGGCATCACAGTACAGGTGCTCGTTAACCTGCTAGAGCTATCAGTGGATGGCGCATTTAAGCGAATGATCCACCTTGCAAAGTCGATGTCAAGTGATGCGCTATTGGCGGTAAGGGAGAACAACCTTGACTTGGCCCAAGAGGTGATCAATACAGACGACGAGGTGGACAGATTTGGATTTTACATCATACGCCAGCTCAAGATAGCCATAAGCAACGAACACATACTCAAGGAGATCGGATTCAGCAATGCTAGGCACTGCCTTGGGTACAGGTTGATCGTAAAGAATGTAGAGAGGGCGGGAGACCATGCAACGCTCATAGCGCAGGACCTGCTGGAGTTTAAAAGACCGATCACCAGTGATATTCTGGACAAGCTGCACGACATGAATGAATTTTGTATGTCTGTCTTGGATGACGCCTGCCTGGCGCTGTTTAAAGAAGATTATGCACAAGCAGAGGAGACCATCAAAAAGACCAGCCAGATTGTCAAGTTTGAAAAGAAGGTCAGGGATGCTTCAAAGTCGCTAAAGGATGATGAGGAGATATACCGTGTCAGGAGGATGACCGAGAATGTAAGGAGGGTCGCAGAGTATGCAAGCGACATATCTGAGATCGTCCTAAACATGAACATAGAAAAGGTCCTAAAAAACAGCAATAACAACAAGAATAGGTAGTAGTTGCCAATGGCAATATGGGCATGGTAGCGACGAACGGTGCAGTAAAATGGAGGATGGGTACAACCCGAGTGGCAGGCAGTGTGGTGGGTAGTACCAGATGCAACAGGAGTATGAGTGGGCAGACATGTTTATGATGGTGGCAGGGTGGTTTTGCGAATAGTCATGCACGGCAGACACGCCCGCACACGCTTGATAAAAGAAGAGTCTTAAGCTTGAACAGATTGTTGTAATGGGAGGAAAGATGAGATGAATACAGCCATTCTGATAACATATGACCAGCAGGACGCGATTAGCGAGGCAATGGGGTTGTGTGATGCCGCAGGCTACAGGGTGCTGCACACAATCAAGCACAGGTTCCTCAAGAGGCCAAGGTATGGAATCAGTGAGGAGATGGCAGAGGCGTTAAAGTCAGATTATGAGAGGCTAAACCCCGACATGATCATATATGACGAGATCCTCAACCCTTCACAAAACTACAATCTAGCATCTGCATTGGGCGCAAAGATACTAGACAGGGAATCGCTGATACTGGAGATATTTGAAGGCAGATCATCAAGTGCAGAGTCAAAGCTGCAGATAAAGCTGGCCCGGCTCAGGTATGAGATGGCACGTGCAAAGGAGTGGGTGCGCCTCTCAAGCACGGGAGAGCAGACTGGATTTATGGGGATAGGCAAGTTTGGGGTGGATGTGTACTATAATGACATCAAGCACAGGATGCAGACCACCCGGACAAAGCTGCAAAAGGCAGGCAGGCAGAGGGAGCTTCACAGAAGAGAGAGAAGCAAGAGCGGATTTAAGACCATCGCGCTTGCAGGATATACGTCAGCTGGAAAGACCGCCCTGTTCAACACGATGGCAGGCCAAGCAAGGGAGCAGAGCAATGAGATGTTTACCACGCTCTCCACCCTTACGCGGAGGATGACCATAGGCAAGGAGGCGTTTCTGATCTCCGACACAATCGGATTTATCAGCAAACTGCCAGCATACATGATTGATGCATTCAGATCCACGCTTGAAGAGCTGACATATGCAGATATCGTGCTGGTGGCAGTAGACATAAGTGATCCAATGCCTGCACTGCGCAAAAAGATCACAAGCAGCGTCAGGACGCTTGACGAACTGGGGGTAAGCAGGGATAAGACTGCATATGTGTTTAACAAATCAGACCTGCTAAAAAGTGAAAGCGATGCCAGTGCAAAAATAAAAAGGCTAGAGTCAGTAGGCGATGCTAGGTGGGTGTTGGTCTCTGCAAAGATAGGCAGTAACATGCAGCAACTCAAAGATTTGATCAAGGACATGACAGACAACAAAAAAGGCGAGGACCAAGGCATAAACCCAGACACAGCCCCGCCGGGTAGCAGGCAATGGGGAGTGAACAAAACATTTGACGATTGAGGTAGTCAGGATAGGGCAGCGCCTGGTGCGCGATGACAGGGTAACAACGCATGTGGCCCTGGTCTCAAGGGCATTCGGTGCAGAGAGGATCATAATGACTCAAGTCAATCCAGAGATAATACAGACCATAGATAAGATCAACAGAAACTGGGGGAGTGGATTCAAGGTCGAGTTTGTTGAGAACTGGAGGCCCGTTGTAAGGGAAAAGAAGCAGAAGGGCTTTCGAGTCGTACACCTCTCAATGTATGGCAGTCCCATCCAGGATGTCCAGGATACCCTGAGGATGCAAGAGGATCTACTCGTGGTGGTGGGCGCAAAAAAGGTGCCTAGGGACATATACGAGATAGCAGACTATAACGTGGGAGTTGGGAGCCAGCCGCACTCTGAGATCAGCGCCCTGGCGGTGCTGCTGGACCGCGTGCAACAGGGAAGGCAGTTTGAAAAGTCCTTTCCTGGTGCCAGGATGAAGATCATACCCACAGAGAGGGGCAAAAACGTACAGCAGGCACGAGACAACACGGGTTAGACAAGGGATTAATAGTATGTATGGACAGTGTGGATGGACTTGATAGACAAGTATGAGGATCCCTTTGTCAGAATTTCTGCCATAATAGGCGGCGACGAATATCTCAAGGTGGCGCGTTCACTGTTAAAATCCGAAAATGCCACAGATGAAGAGATTGCAAGCTCGACAGGCCTTAGGATAAACGTGGTGCGCAAGGTACTGTATGATCTGTTTGGAAAATCGCTGATCACGGGAATCAGGGTCAAGGATGAGAGAAAGGGTTGGTTTGTCTACAGGTGGAGGACAAGGCGCGAAGAAGTAGAACACTTTATTGAAAATCAAAAGAAAAAGATCGAGGAGAGACTTCAGCAGCGGCTGGACTATGAGAACGCTTCTGATTTTTACCATTGCGGCAACGAAGACTGTCCTAGGATAACATTTGAAAACGCGCTTGAAAACATGTTCAAGTGCGGATCGTGCGGCAATGTTTTGAACCTCAAAAAGAACGACAGATCAAAGAGGGCATATGCCAAAAAGATCGACGAGATCAAAAATGACATACAACAGATATTCTGACCTAGGTGCAGATTAAACTCTGATTGTAAACCAAGACAAACCGGTAAAAAAATACGCGGGCATGAACTTGTGCAGGTAGTCTACACACGGCAGACAAGAACCCCTGCAGCATGACAATGGTGTATTGGTTACATATACAGCACAAATAGTGAAAGGTTTGCCAATGTGGGCACCAATGGTTTGTAAAAAATGTAGCCAAGCTAAGCTTTGTGCATGTAGCGCACATGGTTGCTGGTATCATCTGCAAGGTGCACAAAACAGAATCATTATCAGAGTGGTGGTCTGCCAACCATACAACACCAAAGGCTTGCGCCTCGCTGAGCCTCTGCAACATGCAGATGCATCTTGAATAACTGAACTCTTAAGTACTATTTTTGTATATTATAAGATGGCAAGGACGCCCAACATGCCTGTTGGGTGGAGATCAAAGTGATCTTGAGAATGCCTTGGACTATAGAATACATTCCATAGCCCATGATTTCTCCTGACGAGTCCTTGTCAACTATTATTTCTGGAATTGTCAATATTGTTTGCGCAATTTATTTTGTGTTCGCAGCAAAATTTGGCGCCGTGCATGCAGCATTATGACATGATCCCAATAATTTGTAGATATGATGCATGTAGATATGATGTATGTAGATATGATGTATGTAGATATGAATCAAAGGATGTGCCAGAAGATATACAAACTTTCGCTGATACTATTCATCCTTTTTTGGTCTGGATGGCGCAGCAGGCGGCAGGGATTTCTAGCGCATGGTCAAATCCTTGATGTAGTGGCAGGTCGTGTAATGCAATGACAGCAATACATTCTGCAGCCCATTTTTTGTCTTAGAGTTGGAGAGGTACAATATACTCAAGACTGTATGATATTGCCAGCGCCTGCGATCCCATTATGTATGGTGCCAAAGGCCACCATGCCAAAGAATCAATCTGTACCAGCAGTGTGCTAGTTCATCGTTCTCTGGATATACATCATGCCCGACCGCCCAGCTATAAAGATGTAGAATGAATGATTTAATTAATGGCCTAAAAAAACTCTTGATATTCATGAGCAGCATGGCAGGATCCAAGGTGAGTAAGATCATCACGTCTCTAAATGCTTTGGAGGAAGACTTGGACTCGCTTAACGAAAAGGTAGCAGGTATGAAGAAGCAGCTTGTTATCAAGGTTCAATCAGAGATCACCACAATGTTGGAAAAGAGCCGCGAGATGGCCATCAAGGAAGCCGACAAGATCATAGAGGCATCAAAGCAAAAGGCAGCAACACAGTCTCAAGAGATCACCAAGGAGGCAGAGGCTAGACTCACAGAGAGTCAGTCACGTATAGAGGCAAACTTTGATGATGCCGTAGGGTATGTTGTAACTACAGTTCTAAAGGCATAACCAGGCCTATCACCACATTAGATTCATTCGTATTACGTAGTATATCCTATGGATGTACGATCAGCCAACAACCAAAGATCATGGGCGTCATCATCCACTCTGATGATTTTACGGCATCTTTTGGCTCTCTCTCCCTCCCTCCCCCCACTCATCCACCGCCAAAATTCAGAGGATCACCAGCATTATGCCACACGTACTGCGTGGCAACTCCAACATACATCATGCCAAGCCACAACTCCACACATCACGATGCGCAGATCGCTGCATTGGTCTGCCAAACACCAATGCGCAAATGATGAATTTTCTAACCATTTTACGTCCAAAAAATGAAATTTCTTTTTAAACAACTATATTATCATGTACCATTTTTACAAGAAAATAAAACATACATATTTATTGACGTTTTTTTGATTTTCTTTGCAACTAATTCCTTTTATAAAGAAATATATGAAATAATTGTATTTTTTAATATCATTTTATCAATATTTTTTATATCCATGCTTATATAGTTGTGAATTCTATATTAGAATACCAAGATGACGTGTAAAGGAATTTGTGTTAGATACAAGGCTCAAAAGCCTGTTGGAACCGGTAGGTACGCCTCCGGACAACGTCGATGCCAAATTTGTGAAATATTCATCAAATGGGAGGGACTATGGTGTCCGTGTTGCGGATACAGGCTCAGGACAAAGCCTCGAAACCTCAAGTACAAGGCAAAGCTGCGTGCAAGGGTTGAGGCCGATGCCATTGAAGCCAAGGTAACCACGAAGACCAAGTCCAAGGTTGAGGCCGTTGCCGCAAAGGCAAAAGCCAAACCACGGCAAAAAAAGCGTCTGCTGGCAACAAAGACATTGACGAAATCAAAGGAAAAGACCCCATGCACATACTGCAAAAAGCTCTTTGTCTACCCCGACAAGCATGAAAAGAACTGCAAAAAGAATCCGGCCATCAAAACAGACATCGCCATCCCAAAGCGAAGATCAATAGCAATAAAAGCATAAGACACCCCCCCAAAATTCGTTGAACTCTAACGAATTTTTTTCTCAAAGAACCGCAGACATTGATGGCCGCCACTTCTGCTTGCACGTACAGAGGTTTGAGAACGGCTTGTTTGTGTCAGTAAGCGAGGGACCAAGCAGAATAGGATCCATGGTGGTATCCATGGCGACGGGGCCTGCCCCTGTCACTACCATGGTCATTCCGTCTAGAACAGAGTCCCTCTTTCTTAGGCTTGTTGCAGAACGAATCAGCACAAGAATGAGGGGGATAGCACTGGTCTCGGCATCAGTCAGCGGCGAGCTGGGGACTGGCGTGGTCAAGATGCTGATGCATGAGATTATGGAGATGGTGGAGAATGGAGCCTGACCTGCGCAGCTACATATCACAGCTGAGAAGAAGCAGGGATCTCGGGGTAGTGGAGCAAGGAGTCTCTGCAAAGTTTACGATTGCCGCAATCACTGCAAAGATGGACGGATCACGTGCCGTGCTGTTTGAGAGGATCAAGGGGAGTGGTTTTAGGATGGTCACCAATTTGGTTGGGACGCGGAAGAGGTTTGCACTTGCAGTTGGGGGAGACGAGCAGAAGATACACCAGACCGTAGTGTCTGCAATCAAGAGGGCAAGGCGGCCCAAGGTGGCTGCCTATGCAAAGTTTATGAAGAATAGTTCAAAGAGTATTGCATGCCTGCCGATCGTTACGCATTTTGAGAAAGAGCCAGGGCCATTCATTACGTCGTCCATCGTGTATGTTAAGAATCCAGAGACCGGACGGCAAAACTCGTCTTTTCACAGACTGATGCCCATAGATGACACGCACTTTTCTGTGAGGATGGTCGAGGGCCGCCACCTGCACAGGTGTTTTGTTGATGCGCAGCAGCGCAATGAGGATCTAAAGATTGCCATAACGGTGGGGGTGCATCCGGCGGTCTCCATTGCGGGCGCCTACCAAGCCGAATGGGGGAGCGACGAGATGAGTATTGCAAACTTGCTTCTAAAGGGAGGGCTTACAGTGTCACATCTTCCCTTTACGGGTCTGGCAGTGCCCTCTGGTGCTGAGATTGTCATGGAGGGGAGGATTCTTTATGATATGGTGCACCCCGAATGGATGGTTGAGATGCTCAGGACGTACGACCACAAAAGGGCCCAGCCTGTCTTTGAACTAGAGAGATTGTACTATCGTAACAACCCCATATTTCATGATGTCTTGTCAGGCTACTCTGAGCATAGGCTGCTCATGGGGATGCCGATAGAGTCCAAGATTAACGGCGAGCTCAAAAAGGCATCTAGGCAGGTGCGGGGGGCGGTACTTACCAACGGGGGGTGCAATTGGCTGCATGCAGTGGTGCAGATCAAAAAGAAGAACGAGTCTGATCCGCGTGAGATAATCAAAAAGACATTTGATGTGCACAGATCACTAAAACAGGTAACCATAGTTGATGAGGATATTAACCCTAGCAGCGCAGAATCTGTAGAGTATGCTATGGCCACGCGATTTCAGGCTGACAGGGATCTTGTAATTGTCAAGAATGTTCGCGGCTCCAGCCTCGACCCCTCAAGTGACCAACAGAGACTGCGCACTGCAAAGCTTGGTATTGATGCTACTAGGGACTTGTCAAAGCGCCCCGAGGGGTTTGAGGTAGCAATAATTCCAAACGTAGATAGTGTTAGGCTGGAAAAGTATCTAAAATGAGATGTAGGGCAGGGTAGACAACAACACTGACTGTTTTTGCAGGATGCACATGTGGATTTGTGTGATGGTGTTTTGTGATCAGGATTTTTTGCTGTATTTGGATTGTTTTTTCAGGGTGCCTGCCAGCTCTTTGAATATTGTGTTTACACTTACATCGACAAGATTTATAGTTGCATTCTCTCGTACAATCTGTTTTTCAAATGTGTCCTTGATGGCAAAGGATACGGACGACCAATGAAGGATTCCCTGTAGCTGTTCCTTTACAATGGTTTCTGTTGTGGGGAAGTTTGCAGATGAAAAGACGACTCCATCTGCCCACTCTATTGTTGGAATGGCTCCTCCTGACGAGCGCGCGCTAAACTCTATTTGCTTTACCCAGTCATCAAAGTTATACTCAATTACCTCGTGAATGACCAGCTTTTTCCATGGCTCAACTGAGATCTCCATTTGGTGGTTGTCGGTTTATTCCAATTATAACCCTTTGAGCCTGTTTGGCCATCCAGAGCAGGGATGTGAATAGTGATAAATGAGAAGAGATTGTTGTGGACTCGAATCACAATCAAACTAGATTCACACTGGTTATGAAGGGCATGTGTGGGCCCGAAGTTATTCCAGCGAATCTCACTGATATTCAAAATCAGACATGATGGTGGTTATCTGCCTGTACAGGTCATATGTGGGATAGCTTATTTACTAGAATAACTACTATTTTTTATGGGTAAGTGGGCCGACTGGCTGGTATCTGAAGTGAGTTACAGCCCTGATCACAAGATCTCTATGGCCATATGCCATGATGACACTGAACAGGGCATTGGTGCAGGGCGCACCATAGATCGCATGATGATAGCATCGAATATCAAGAGCGGCATGCGTTATGTTACAATTTACAGTGGTATAGACACTTGGAGGAGTGGCCACCAGATTAATGCATATATGATTGGAGGTGAACCATACTTGCGAATTGACAAAAACAGAGTAAGGATGGACTATCTTGGTGATCTGCCCGAAGTGAGGGGGCATGGTACTAAAGAATCAGAAGTGCAACAAACCAATGCTGGGGCAAAGTCCACATCGCCACCACCACCGCCCAAAACCGGATCTGAATTAAAATCAGAAAACAAATCTGAAACAGAGAGTAAGTCAAAGCCGGACAAAGCCAAATTCAAGCCTGACCAGAAAGATAAACCAGCTATGCAGAAACCCAAAGCAAAGTTGGAGCAGGAGAATGAATCGGTGTATGATAGCAAATCTACTTTGTCAAAGCCAGAAAGAAAGCAAGAACAAAACAAACCTACCTTGCAGAAACCTGAAGCAAAGTCAGAGGCAGCATCTGAAAATAAGTCAATCCTGCAAGAGTCAGATGTAAAGCAGGAAAAGAAGTCAAAACTGGAGAACAAATCTACCTTGCAGAAACCCGAAGCAAATCTGGAGGCAACACCAGAGAACAAACCTACTCTGCCGAAGCCAGAAAGGAAGCCGGAACCAAAATTGGAAGAGTCAACAAAAGGGAAGAAACTAGAGACAAAGCCGGAGACAACGCCAGAGAACAAACCTACTCTGCCGAAGCCAGAAAGGAAATCAGAGGCGAAAGTGAAAGAATCAGCAGAGGCAAAGCCAAAGGCAGGCAGTAAACCTACCTTGCCAAAGCCCGAGTCAAAAGTAGAATTAGAACCAACGAGAGAAGTAAAACCAGAACCAACGCCAGAGAACAAACCTACTCTGCCGAAGCCAGAAAGGAAATCAGAGGCGAAAGTGAAAGAATCAGCAGAGGCAAAGCCAAAGGCAGGCAGTAAACCTACCTTGCCAAAGCCCGAGTCAAAAGTAGAATTAGAACCAACGAGAGAAGTAAAACCAGAACCAACGCCAGAGAACAAACCTACTCTGCCGAAGCCAGAAAGGAAATCAGAGGCGAAAGTGAAAGAATCAGCAGAGGCAAAGCCAAAGGCAGGCAGTAAACCTACCTTGCCAAAGCCCGAGTCAAAAGTAGAATTAGAACCAACGAGAGAAGTAAAACCAGAACCAACGCCAGAGAACAAACCTACTCTGCCGAAGCCAGAAAGGAAATCAGAGGCGAAAGTGAAAGAATCAGCAGAGGCAAAGCCAAAGGCAGGCAGTAAACCTACCTTGCCAAAGCCCGAGTCAAAAGTAGAATTAGAACCAACGAGAGAAGTAAAACCAGAACCAACGCCAGAGAACAAACCTACTCTGCCGAAGCCAGAAAGGAAATCAGAGGCGAAAGTGAAAGAATCAGCAGAGGCAAAGCCAAAGGCAGGCAGTAAACCTACCTTGCCAAAGCCCGAGTCAAAAGTAGAATTAGAACCAACGAGAGAAGTAAAACCAGAACCAACGCCAGAGAACAAACCTACTCTGCCGAAGCCAGAAAGGAAATCAGAGGCGAAAGTGAAAGAATCAGCAGAGGCAAAGCCAAAGGCAGGCAGTAAACCTACCTTGCCAAAGCCCGAGTCAAAAGTAGAATTAGAACCAACGAGAGAAGTAAAACCAGAACCAACGCCAGAGAACAAACCTACTCTGCCGAAGCCAGAAAGGAAATCAGAGGCGAAAGTGAAAGAATCAGCAGAGGCAAAGCCAAAGGCAGGCAGTAAACCTACCTTGCCAAAGCCCGAGTCAAAAGTAGAATTAGAACCAACGAGAGAAGTAAAACCAGAACCAACGCCAGAGAACAAACCTACTCTGCCGAAGCCAGAAAGGAAATCAGAGGCGAAAGTGAAAGAATCAGCAGAGGCAAAGCCAAAGGCAGGCAGTAAACCTACCTTGCCAAAGCCCGAGTCAAAAGTAGAATTAGAACCAACGAGAGAAGTAAAACCAGAACCAACGCCAGAGAACAAACCTACTCTGCCGAAGCCAGAAAGGAAATCAGAGGCGAAAGTGAAAGAATCAGCAGAGGCAAAGCCAAAGGCAGGCAGTAAACCTACCTTGCCAAAGCCCGAGTCAAAAGTAGAATTAGAACCAACGAGAGAAGTAAAACCAGAACCAACGCCAGAGAACAAACCTACTCTGCCGAAGCCAGAAAGGAAATCAGAGGCGAAAGTGAAAGAATCAGCAGAGGCAAAGCCAAAGGCAGGCAGTAAACCTACCTTGCCAAAGCCCGAGTCAAAAGTAGAATTAGAACCAACGAGAGAAGTAAAACCAGAACCAACGCCAGAGAACAAACCTACTCTGCCGAAGCCAGAAAGGAAATCAGAGGCGAAAGTGAAAGAATCAGCAGAGGCAAAGCCAAAGGCAGGCAGTAAACCTACCTTGCCAAAGCCCGAGTCAAAAGTAGAATTAGAACCAACGAGAGAAGTAAAACCAGAACCAACGCCAGAGAACAAACCTACTCTGCCGAAGCCAGAAAGGAAATCAGAGGCGAAAGTGAAAGAATCAGCAGAGGCAAAGCCAAAGGCAGGCAGTAAACCTACCTTGCCAAAGCCCGAGTCAAAAGTAGAATTAGAACCAACGAGAGAAGTAAAACCAGAACCAACGCCAGAGAACAAACCTACTCTGCCGAAGCCAGAAAGGAAATCAGAGGCGAAAGTGAAAGAATCAGCAGAGGCAAAGCCAAAGGCAGGCAGTAAACCTACCTTGCCAAAGCCCGAGTCAAAAGTAGAATTAGAACCAACGAGAGAAGTAAAACCAGAACCAACGCCAGAGAACAAACCTACTCTGCCGAAGCCAGAAAGGAAATCAGAGGCGAAAGTGAAAGAATCAGCAGAGGCAAAGCCAAAGGCAGGCAGTAAACCTACCTTGCCAAAGCCCGAGTCAAAAGTAGAATTAGAACCAACGAGAGAAGTAAAACCAGAACCAACGCCAGAGAACAAACCTACTCTGCCGAAGCCAGAAAGGAAATCAGAGGCGAAAGTGAAAGAATCAGCAGAGGCAAAGCCAAAGGCAGGCAGTAAACCTACCTTGCCAAAGCCCGAGTCAAAAGTAGAATTAGAACCAACGAGAGAAGTAAAACCAGAACCAACGCCAGAGAACAAACCTACTCTGCCGAAGCCAGAAAGGAAATCAGAGGCGAAAGTGAAAGAATCAGCAGAGGCAAAGCCAAAGGCAGGCAGTAAACCTACCTTGCCAAAGCCCGAGTCAAAAGTAGAATTAGAACCAACGAGAGAAGTAAAACCAGAACCAACGCCAGAGAACAAACCTACTCTGCCGAAGCCAGAAAGGAAATCAGAGGCGAAAGTGAAAGAATCAGCAGAGGCAAAGCCAAAGGCAGGCAGTAAACCTACCTTGCCAAAGCCCGAGTCAAAAGTAGAATTAGAACCAACGAGAGAAGTAAAACCAGAACCAACGCCAGAGAACAAACCTACTCTGCCGAAGCCAGAAAGGAAATCAGAGGCGAAAGTGAAAGAATCAGCAGAGGCAAAGCCAAAGGCAGGCAGTAAACCTACCTTGCCAAAGCCCGAGTCAAAAGTAGAATTAGAACCAACGAGAGAAGTAAAACCAGAACCAACGCCAGAGAACAAACCTACTCTGCCGAAGCCAGAAAGGAAATCAGAGGCGAAAGTGAAAGAATCAGCAGAGGCAAAGCCAAAGGCAGGCAGTAAACCTACCTTGCCAAAGCCCGAGTCAAAAGTAGAATTAGAACCAACGAGAGAAGTAAAACCAGAACCAACGCCAGAGAACAAACCTACTCTGCCGAAGCCAGAAAGGAAATCAGAGGCGAAAGTGAAAGAATCAGCAGAGGCAAAGCCAAAGGCAGGCAGTAAACCTACCTTGCCAAAGCCCGAGTCAAAAGTAGAATTAGAACCAACGAGAGAAGTAAAACCAGAACCAACGCCAGAGAACAAACCTACTCTGCCGAAGCCAGAAAGGAAATCAGAGGCGAAAGTGAAAGAATCAGCAGAGGCAAAGCCAAAGGCAGGCAGTAAACCTACCTTGCCAAAGCCCGAGTCAAAAGTAGAATTAGAACCAACGAGAGAAGTAAAACCAGAACCAACGCCAGAGAACAAACCTACTCTGCCGAAGCCAGAAAGGAAATCAGAGGCGAAAGTGAAAGAATCAGCAGAGGCAAAGCCAAAGGCAGGCAGTAAACCTACCTTGCCAAAGCCCGAGTCAAAAGTAGAATTAGAACCAACGAGAGAAGTAAAACCAGAACCAACGCCAGAGAACAAACCTACTCTGCCGAAGCCAGAAAGGAAGCCTGAACCCTCCACGCCACCATCCACCCCACCTACAGCATACAGTTCATCGCATGATGTAAATGGTGATAAAGAGTCGTCCAGAAAAGCCGCGCCAGACTCAGAAGATGTCCTTACCAAGCATATTTCCAAGATACAAAAACTTGACAAACAGATCAGTGAGTTGGAATCCACACTGACCAGCACATTGCACTCTGCATCAGATGATCCTACATCCGACCAAATCTCTAGGGTTGTTGAACTCGAAAAAAAGATTGCACAGATTGAGACTGTCAACATGGCTCATAAAGCAGCTCAGGCATTACAAGAAGAGAATTCAGAGCCTGATAGTGCTGCAAAAACACAAAAAGATGCCGCAAAACAAGATGACAGTCCAGCAGATGATCAGCCAGAGGCCTATTGCATGAAATGCAAAGTCAAAAGAAACGTAATCAATGCAAAAAAGACCACAATGAAAAATGGAAGAACGGCGATCAAGGGCCGGTGTTCTGTATGTGATTGCAAGGTATTCAAAATCATAAAAGCAGATACATAACCAGACGCAGACTGGTTTGGTTCCATCCTATTTTATCTGCCAAACCTGATTGAACTTTTTGATGGCTTCTTGATATGCCTTGATCGAATCATTTCCAGATGTTGTGAGGAATTTTTTCCACTGCTCGTTGAATTTGATAATTGTGTCCATGTTTGTTTTTTTAAAGATATCCATCATCTTTGACTGCTGCCGAATGTACTCTGGAATAATCTCCTCCCAGGCGCCCTCCCAGCGTATGCTTACCTTTTTCAGCAGTTCTTCATCTGATTCTATTGCCTTCTGGCATACCTGGTGATATGTGGTAAGGGTCAGGCTCGTAGTTTCTTGCCATCGTGTAAGAGTGTCCCTCAAGTTATTGAGTGCAGAGTCGTATTCTTTCCATGCTTTGTCAAATTCTAGCTTTTTTTGAGATTCCTGTTTTTGGGGCTTGGCAGGTGCTCGCTTTCTAGGTCTGGCAGGAGTTTTTTTGGTAGCACTCTTTTTCTTTGCAGCAGCCATACTAGTGCTTGTACACTACAAGAGTTAAACCTTTGGTGTATTTACCAAGTTTGGAATATCTCACATGTTGGTGATATCTTGTGTAAAGATCAAATTTGTGTAAAGAACCGACTTGATTAATTCATGTGTATGTATGGATATGGCCTGCTTGACACGCTATATGAAAACCTAGTTTATGTAAGGGCACTCATGTGGAGACAGCCCGCGCGTTCAACAAATCAAAAAAATTTACAAAAGAGTAGATCAATGGTATATGGGAATAGTTGAAAGGTACGTGGTCAGGTCGTGCCCAGAATGATGTGTAATACTATCAAAAGACCCCAGATCCGTGCCTGAATCAAAAAATCTTCCCAGACAACCTGACCATGTACGATGTATAATACTATCAAAAGACCCCAGATCCGTGCCTGAATCAAAAAATCTTCCCAGACAACCTGACCACGTACGTTGAAAGATAGAATCTAATGACGCCATAGAATTCAAGAATGATGTACCAGAGTCTGTAGATGGTGAGCAGGTCTTGCTAAAGTGCTCTACATCAGATTTGGTTTTAACAAAGATGGATCCGGCTTGAATAAAAGGTACGTCGACAGGGCGTTCCTCGCCATGATGAAAGATGCACGGCTTGGCGGGATCAAGCCAATTTGGTTGGTAAATAAGAAGCTCTTCGGAGAAGACGAAGACGTTCCATTAGTTGATGAGAACCAAACTGACAAAGAGCTTATGATATGCTTGTTGGTCAATAGGTCATGATAGCCACAATGGAGAAGTCAGCGGATGTGGCGCAATTGATCTGTGTATAGTACTGGCATGACTCGCATATTGCTGATGGATTCATAATGTGTATGGTATGGCGCACATATGAGAAATTTTGGCACCATATGTGATAATCTCCATAATAGAGTTTATGATCAATCGGCCGGAAAACAAGATCAGAAAAATTTGCCAAATTTTCTATTAACCTAAACCAGTATCGCTAAATCCACCTCTTGCAAGTATATGGTAATGGGCAAACAAACTCAAACTAAACTAGAGACCAGATTAGCAAAGTTAGAGAAAGAAAACCTGAGGAAGGAAAAGGAGATCTCGAGGAAGGAAAAGGAGAATCAAAGGCTAAAGCAAAACAGGCCAAAGAAAACTCGAGGTTAGAAAAAGAGAATTTGAGATTCAAGACGATGCTGGCAGAGGCGAATTTGAGATTCAAGACGATGCTGGCAAAGAAGGACTCGCTGTGGAATACGGAGCTTGGACAGAAGAGGTACTACTCTTCTGTACTACCCACAAGACTGCTTCACACACATGAAATGTTGGAGCATATCATCTCATATGAGAAGATGATAAAGGCACTTACAAGAAACACCAAGGAAATATTTGATAACACACTTGAGGATTTACCACAGATAATCAAAAAATCAGACGATTCACCACACTTTCGCGACGACCAGGACAGAAAAGAAGAGTCCGGAAACCAGTGCAAGCTGTATATCCGGCACTTTCTGCTCATGACCCAGGTAAGAAAAGCACAAGATTGGGGACAGGAATCACTGGGTACATTTTTTGGAATAGATTAGAGTACGGTATCTCATTATTTCAAGCTTGCAAACAAATACGATGATGAGCTATATGCAGTAACACCGTACAACATGACAAAGTACATCTCCACGATAAAGTCAAAAGAGGAATTCAAGGAAATTGTACCCGGAAGAGATGGAGGCGAGATTACAATAGATGGCACACTTGTAGAGACCACGCGTCCAGAAGACAAGGAAGAGCAAAACAAACAGTACTCTGGAAAGGGCAAGATGTTTGCAATAAACACAGCCATGATGATAAACAAGCAAAACCATATCCTCGCAATAAGCAACTCTAGGGATGGAAGCTGCCATGACCTGACGGTGTTGAACCAAGGACTCCTGAATTTGGTAAATGGACTGATCGCATGATGACCGGCAAGCGCATGCCATCGGATAGTCGCATACGCCTGAATTTGGACAGAGGATATACGGGAATCCAAAACTATCTTCGTGGGGTAAACACAAAGATCTCACACAAAAAAAACCCAAGGGCAAAAAGCTTACCGCCACCAAAAAGGCACAAAACAAGGCACATAACAAAAGGTGTGTTCCTGTCGAAAATGTCTTTGCACATGCGAAACACCGGAAATCAATATCCGGACGATACGACGGTACGGCCGAAGAGTTCAATATCGAATTCAACGGCATATGTGGCATGTACAACAAACGCAAGATGTGGCAGGACGGCACCTACCAATACTAGAAGAATAAAATAAAGAGCAGGATATAGCTCCTGCCCCTTTGCTATACTGTCAAGCTGACACATGGATGAAAATTCCAAATGCACATGACTGCGCACAACTTTTTGACTTTACCTGTGTTAGACTTGAGAACCACACCACATATGATATCCATATTTTCACAGAAAATTTTTTCTGGTCGATTAATCATAAACTCTAATGTTGTTTGGAATTAGTCAAAAAGTCTGTGGCCTTTGCTATATCATGCATCTATTGAGGTTGGGTGCAAAACTCTAATAGCTTTTCACATAGTTTGTGTTTTGCAGATCCCACGTGGCCATGATCCCATCACATATTGGCAGTCGTGGCAGCCGCAGAAGAGTACCTCTCCATCAGCCTGTATCTCATGTATTTGTCATCGGGGGAAAATTTGGCCGGATGCGCTGACATTGTATCTTTGCTACATTTGTGGCATTGCTTCTTAAGGGTGTACCAGCCACATGCCACACATCGTCTCATCTGGGGTTTCATCAATTATCCCTTGTCTTTTTAGACTCTTCCCTAGTAAACTTAAACGAGCCCTTTCGCTTCTCTATGCCGCTCTGAATCTCTGCAATCACGGGCTTTAGTGCTTTTTCAGCAGATTTAAAGTCCTCCGAGATTATGGAGAGCCTGTACTTTGGTGCGCCCAGATACATGATGTTGATTGTAGTATCCTTCTTTAATGCACCAAGCAAAATTTTTTTGATAATCTCCACCCCGTCTGACTTGTTGCTTGCAATCTCCATTATCCCCCTGATCTCAACTGAAGGCAGTTTGATCTTTGAGCAGATCTCATCAATTACAACAGCCGTCTTTTTTGCAAGGTTTAGTCCCTTTACAGAACCGATATTGTTCCTGCCGATCGCTATAAATGCATCATAGACAGAATCAAACTTTGAGTAAATGTGGTCTTCAAGTTCTTCGACTTCCTCGTCTGAGAGCCCGGCCTTCTCTTTTACGTTCTGCAGCAGGGTCTTGCCCTTCTCGAATTTTTTAACCTCCTTTAGTTTTTGCTTCTTTTGATCTTTTGATACTTGTTTTAGTGACAGGTCAATGTCACCGCGCCGTGTATTGACCTTTTTGACTAGCAGCACCTTCTTCTCGCCGTGCTTGACAAACCTGTTTATTGATCTTATCCAGCCAGGTGCGATCTCAGATATGTGCAGGAATCCCTGTACATCATCGTATTCATCAAGGGTTACGTATGCACCATGATCCATGACCTTGGTGACTGTGGCAAGGATAATCTCTCCCTGTTCTGGCATCTCTTGCATTCCTGCGGACATCCCTTCTACACTTTTAGTTGTGTAAATTAATGTATTGTCGCGGTCCGCTAGCTGGGACTGTCAGCCTAAAAATCGATTCCCTTCTTGGCCTTTATGCCCTGTTTGAACGGGTGCTTGATCTCTTTCATCTCAGTTACCAGATCGGCAGCGTTGATGATGGATTCTTTTGCATGATTACCGGTCAGGATCAGGTCGATTAGTGGCGGCTTTGAGTGTATGATGTCTAGTATGTCATTGACATGTACTAGTCCAAGGTTTATCGCATAGTTGATCTCGTCTAGGACCACTACATCATACTTTCCAGAAGATATCCTCTCACGGCTGATCCTGACGGCATCTCCTGCTATCTTTTTGTGGTCGTCCAGAGGGCTCTTGTCATCTATTATCCCTACAAACCCCTTGCCTGCGGCGATCATCTCAAACTCTGGCTTAAGCCTCTTTGAAGAGTCCATTTCGCCATAATGCCATGATCCCTTGATGAATTGGATCATACAGACCCTCTTTGAATGGCCCACTGCACGCAACACGAGGCCCAAGGCAGCAGTAGTCTTGCCCTTGCCACCTCCGGTGTACACTATGACCAGCCCGTCACGGCCCATGTATTGTATGGAGTATGATCCTGCTAAAAGTATTGGGCAATGGTCTTGATCAGGGTTTAGATCCCTCATACATGATCATTGTGTAAGGTTTTGTGGCTGAAAACAATTTGTGTGAAACCTGACCAAATACCATACGAGACTAGCTCAATAATGACATTGATCAGATTCCAGAGCGCAGCAATGTCCTGTAGCCGACCGGTCCATGCCCCCACTCGTGGGAGGAAGGGCTCTGCGGTGATGATTGTATAGTAATTTGAATTAATATCCGTTATTTAATCCGTGTATCCTGTACCATCAATAGATCAGTACAAATACAATTTGATTATATGAAAACAGTGTTGTATAATAGAGTTTATGATTAATCGACCAGAAAAAATTTTCTGAAAAAAATATGGATATCATATGTGGTGTGGTTCAAGTCTAACACAGGTAAAGTCAAAAAGTTGTGCGCAGTCGTGTGCATTTGGAATTTTCGTCCATGTGTCAACTTGACAGTATAGTAAAGGGGCAGGAGCTATATCCTGCTCTTTATTTTATTCTTCCAGTATTGGTAGGTGCCGTCCTGCCACATCTTTCGCTTGTTGTACATGCCACATATGCCGTTGAATTCTATATTGAACTCTTCGGCCGTACCGTCGTATCGTCCGGATATTCGTTTCCAGTTTTTCACATGTGCAAAGACGTTCTCGACAGGAACGCGCCTTTTGTTGTGTGCCTTGTTTTGTGCCTTTTTGGTGGCGGTAAGCTTTTTGCCCTTGGGTTTTTTGTGTGGGATCTTTGCGGTTACCCCACGAAGATAGTTTTGGATTCCCGTGTATCCTCTGTCCAAATTCAGGCGTATGCGGCTATCCGATGGTATGCGCTTGCCGGTCACCATGCGATCAGTCCATTTGCCAAAGTCTGGCAGTCCTTGGTTCAACACCGTCAGGTCATGGCAGCTTCCCTCTCTAGAGTCGCTTATTGCGAGGATATAGTTTTGTTTGTTTATCATCATGGCTGTGTTTATTGCAAACATCTTGCCCTTTCCAGAATACTGTTTCTTTTGCTCTTCCTTGTCTTCTGGACGCGTGGTCTCTACAAGTGTGCCATCTATTGTAATCTCACCTCCATCTCTTCCGGGCACAATTTCCTTGAATTCTTCTTTTGACTTTATCGTGGAGATGTACTTTGTCATGTTGTGCGGTGTTACTGCATATAGCTCATCATCGTATTTGTTTGCAAGCTTGAGATAGTTTGATACCGTACTCTGATCTATCCCAAAAACTACACCCAGTGATTCCTGCCCCCAATCTTGTGATTTTCTTACCTGGGTCATGAACAGAAAGTGCCGGATATACAGCTTGCACTGGTTTCCGGACTCTTCCTTTCTGTCCTGGTCGTCGCGAAAGTGTGGCGAATCATTGGATTTTTTGATTATCTGTAACAAATCCTCAAGTGTGTTATCAAATATTTCCTTGGTGCTTCTTGTAAGTGCCTTTATCAACTTCTCATTTGAAATGATATACTCTAACATTTCATGTGTGTGAAGCAGTCTTGTGGGCAGTACAGAAGAGTGTCTCTTCTGTCCAAGATCCGTATTCCACAGCGAGTCCTCCTTTGCCAGTATCGTCTTTAGCCTCGAGATCTCTTTGGCCTGTTTTGCCTTCAGCCTTTGATTCTCCTTTTCCTTCCTCGAGATCTCCTTTTCCTTCCTCAGGTTTTCTTTGGCCTGTTTTGCCTTCAGCCTTTGATTCTCCTTTTCCTTCCTCGAGATCTCCTTTTCCTTCCTCAGGTTTTCTTTGGCCTGTTTTGCCTTCAGCCTTTGATTCTCCTTTTCCTTCCTCGAGATCTCCTTTTCCTTCCTCAGGTTTTCTTTCTCTAACTTTGCTAATCTGGTCTCTAGTTTAGTTTGAGTTTGTTTGCTCATTACCATATACTTACAAGAGAGGGATTTAGCGATACTGGTTTAGGTTAATAGAAAATTTGGCAAATTTTTATGATCTCGTTTTTCGGCCGATTGATCATAAACTCTAATTATGAATAGTACAGATTTTGTATTTTTTGGCTGCATCATGTGCAATCCAAATCAAAATAGGCTGCCGCATATGCGCCAGACAAAAAGTCATGCAATGTAACAGTCGTAAAGTTTGACTATTTTGATGACGCCTTGATTAATTGCAGTTTGTAATCCGTTGCCTAGCTGCGCCAAGCCCTTCAACGGCGTACTGTTCACCCAGTTTTTACAACTTATCCACTGCGGTTCAATGGGGCTGAGTTCCGGCGTATATGTGGGCAGGAATCTAATCTGTATTTTTCCTTCGAGTTTGCGAGTCAGGGATTTGATCTCGCGCTTTTTATGATATGGTGCATTATCCATAAAAATCAGCACGGGGCCAAACTGTTCATAAACCTTGAGAAGAAAATCCTTTGTGTTATCCCAGTTTCCAGAATCGTAAAAGTCAAAATAATGCGTCTCATCTTTCCCGATGACGCCCATTATGGTGACTCTCTTGTTTCCCCACATACCCTTGGTAGTTATTGAGGGGTTTTTCTGCCGGCTCCATGTCCTTTTAGGCACGATTCTTACATGTACGTGTGCCTCATCTAGTACAAGTACGGTGTATCCCTTGTTGGTCCAGAATGCAGACATTCTATGAGCTTTTTTTTTAAATGTCTCGCTCTTCTCGGGTGTTGCAGACTTTGGATGGTGCGGCCTGGGAACAATGGGCCTGTAGTTGAATCTGCGGAGCAGCTGCCATATGGACTCATCATGATAGTCTGCATTGAACTCTTGTTTGATGTATTTGTTTATCAGCCTCAACGTCCACAGGTTGGATTCGTAGCCGACTGACTTTGGGCCCTTGTCAAGTGTCCTTAATAATTTTGTAATCTGTTTGTTGTCAAGCTTGCATTTGGCTCCTTTGTTTTTTATGTCATGTCTGTGTTTCAGTCCGTCTTTTGAAATACGGTTAATCCAGTCTCTGACCGTATTGTATGGCTTGTTTAACGTTTGGGCAATCTCCACTACTTTCTTTTTTTCTTTTTTTGCTATACATGCAAGCAGGATCATTTTTGCCTTGGGATCTTTTTCGTTTTTTTCCATCTTGCGCAAACGGTTTTTTGATACGTTTGGGAGGAATTTTTTCTTCACACGGTTAATAACACCATCCCCTATATAGCTCTATCGGTGAAATTCCGGATATTAATTCAATCGCCTATAAATGCCCTGTTGCCGATCCCGGTCTGTATCCCCACAGCCATCCCTGCACTCACCACCACCATAACCAGCTGACTTGCGCATAATACATCAAAAACCATACGCCAAGAACCACACGAGCCGCACACCAAATGACGTACAAGAAGAAAGAGGCATGGTGTGATACCATGCATCACTTACTGTAATCAGCAGTGTTTTTTGTAATGGGATACATGCTGCTGTATAACAACATCATGCAACTGATAGGACAAGTTCGCCTACAGTTAATGCAAGAAAACCCATGCATCATTGGCTTTAATTAAATGCAAAACGATTCAACCACCATGGCGCGTACAACGCCCAGGATAGTCATAGCAGGAACATCAAGCGGCGTAGGCAAGACAGCAATTACATGCTCGATCATCTACTCTCTGCAGAGAATGGGTTATTCTGTCGTACAACCATTCAAGGTAGGCCCCGACTATATTGATCCAGGCTACCTCGCTAGCATCTCAGGACGCAACTCCCACAACCTGGATGTCTGGCTAATGGGAAGGGATCACGTCTTGGATGTCTTTGCATCAAACTCTGCAGATAGTGACATTGCCGTCATTGAGGGGGTAATGGGGTACTATGATGGCTTTGATGGGCGTTCAGACCATGCAAGTACCCACCATGTAGCATCAATCACTGCATCACCCACAATACTGGTACTTGACGCAAGCAAGGCGGCCCGTTCAATAGCCGCTACCGCCACGGGTTTTGCAAAGTTTCACAAGAGATCTGCGATCGTCGGAGTAATACTCAACAAGATCGGCAGCCCAAAGCATGAAAGGCTGTGCAGAGACGCCCTGCAACAGGCAAAGCTTCCGGTTGTGGGCGTCATACCAAGAGATCCCAGATTGCAGATGCAGTCACGCCATCTAGGGCTGATATCCACGCTGGGATCCAGATCACTTGGAAGCAGGGTGGAGAGGGTCTCAAAAGTCATCTCAGAATATTTGGACATGGGCATGATCATTGCAATAGCCAAGGGTGCAGCACCGGTGCCGAAAAAGCTGCATCGCAGCCATCCAGTAAAACAAGAAAGAGTGCCTGCAGGTACCAGCACTACCACTACACCCGTAATCACAATCTCAGTAGCACTTGATACATCATTCAATTTCTACTACCACAACAACCTCGCTGCGCTGCGCCGCGAGGGGGCCACCCTAGAGTTCTTTAGCCCTGTAAGGGACAAGCAAGTACCACGATGTGACGGCGTGTACATAGGTGGTGGATTCCCAGAGGTTCTAGCAAGCTCGCTTGAGAGAAACCACTCCATGAGAAATGAGATCAAGAGACTGTCGGGGGACGGGATGCCCATTTATGCAGAGTGTGGTGGGCTGATGTACCTGACCAGAACAATCACACCACATGACAACGGTCATCCCCCCAAGAAGAAACAATACAGAATGGCAGGCGTGCTTGATGCAGACACCATAATGACCAAAAAGATGCGGCTGGGATACACAAAGGGCATCATCAATGCTGACAGTATCATCTCAGACAAGACACATCCCCTCCGCGGACATGAATTCCACTATTCCCGGCTGGACGGCGTGCCATCTGATTCAAGGTTTGCCTACACATTGGATGTAGGCGAGGGCATCATCAACCACAGGGACGGGATTACCCAACACAACACACTTGCATCCTATGGCCACCTCTACTTTGACAGTTCAGATTATGCACACGTGTTTGTCAAAAGTTGCCTAAAGCATTCAAGGCGTTAATAAAATGTAAAAAACAGATGTATGTTTGCGTCATTCATCCTCCCTTTCAAGGAGTTGATTTGGTAACGACTGCAGAGAGACAGTGTCATCATTGTAATGTAATTATCAACATGGTATAGTTATCTGCACACCACAATAGTTATCAATGTATCATAGAATAGTTGTCAGCACGTTAGGACATATTTGTCAGCACGTTAGGACATATTTGTCAGCACGTTAGGACATATTTGTCAGCATATCATGACAATCATGTACTTATGCATCTGCATCTTTCTGCCTGACAAGTTTAAACAGGGCATTGATTATGGCAGAGGCCGCAGGACTCCCACCCTTTCTTCCCACGTTTGTGATGAATGGAATGGAGTCATTATCGTTACCGTCATCATTACCAGTGCCACCCCCAAATCTCATCCCCCTTGCCAACTCTTCCTTGGACTCGGCCGCACCCACAAACCCCACGGGAATCCCAATGACCAAAGCGGGCCTGCAGACCCCTTCCCGCACCATGCTCATCACCTCTCTGAGGGCGGTGGGCGCGTTGCCAATGGCCACTATCCCGCCGTCAATGTCTGGCGCTGAGATCCTCATTGATGTCTGTGAGCGGGTCATCATTGTACCGCTCTGCATTGCCTGGCTCATAACATCAAGACGCGATATGTTGCATATGGTCTTGTTTGCAAAGTCTGCAAGGTTTTGCTTGTTCATGCCCCCCAGCACCCCGTTGACATCTACAACTATACTGCATCCACCCTTGAGAGCATCCATACCGCTCTTGACTGCATCCTCGTGAAATACAATCCTGTTGCCTGTTGAAAAGTCAAAGTCGGCAGTGGAATGGATTATCCTCCGAACTATGGGCCACTCTAGTTGTATATCGTACCTGTCCCGATCCCGCGCATCGGTCTCTTCATCAATGATGCGCATGCTTTGGTCCTCAATTGACTGACCTTTTTCAGTCTGCACGTTCCACTTCCCCTGCCCGCTCTATTACCATGTCTATCATTCTTTGATCCGTTCCCAAGTGCTCTGTTATGATGGCAGTCTTGATGGTGGAATCCTCAAGTGCGGGAACCAGGTCATTGTTGATGTCTGTGGTGACATGTATGCCCTCATGCAGAAAATAAAACACAATGACCAGTACCCTAGGCCCGTCCTTCTCGCACCTCTTTATCCCCGCTCGAATGTCAGGCTGCTCTATCTCCAGCCAGCACCTGCTGACGTTCCGGTATGAGCCACGCAGCCCGTCCACGACATACTCCATGGAGCGCTGTGCGTTGGGATCCTTGCTTCCATGCCCGATGACCAACACATCCACACCCCGGTCCTGCACGTCCAGCCCCTTGGCCTTGAGGGCAGAAGATATCCTGCTATTTACAATCTCCACCAAGGTGGGGTGCATGCTCATGGCGCGCGTGACAAGAAATTTTACCTCTGTGTATTTTTGCAGCTTCATCACATCAGTGACTGCAATCTTTACCTTTCTTCCAGGATACAAAAAGTATGGCACTATGGTAAGCGAGTCTATGTCATGCTTGAGGCACTTGGTAATACCCTCTTGAATGTATGGCGGTTCCACTTCTAGAAAACAATAGTCGGCAAAGGCATATCTGCCCTTGTCCTTGATTCCCTGGCAGATGGTAGCAAGCTCCTCGCGCACCTTGCCCTCCCTGCTTCCCCTGTCAATGAGTAATAGTCCGCGCTTCAATTCCTTATCCTTGCTATCGCTATGGTCAGATCTGGGGGGAATTTCTGTTTTTCTACGACAAGATCCCCCCCGTCTGAAGCCATGATTGCAGCAGCCTCGGACACACTTGACGTCCCTTCAAATGCCTGCACCACATCAGACGGGTTTGGTGCCTTGATGCCTGCAAGCTCGTCTCTGTTGATGTACTGTACGGGCACCCCCATCCCTGCTGCCGCATCAACCAGCCCTGCTGCCTGCGCGCCGTCGGGTTTTTTGATCGACACCAGTCTTGCCACAGACTTTGAGCTCAGGCCAAACCTCCCAAGGCATGTATCCAACCCGTTTTGGATGGTCTGCCTTGTAGTGTCATGGTGCAATCCCACCCCCACCACCAAGCTTGGTGGGCGGTACACTACTGTCCTGCCCATCAAAGAGTCATCATGCATCATGTCATCTGGTATCATCTGATCAGTCATTATCAGGCATGCAGCCGAGCCTGATTGCCTTAGTTGTTCCACGGTGTCATATGTGATGACGTTTTTTGGGAGGTTGTTATTGTCACCCCCTTCCCACCAGTTTGTGCCGCCAGCATCCTGAAATACACCTATCGGGTCGCCATTGACCATGTGGGCGCTGACCTTGGTTACAGTAGAATCGTTGTCTATCTTCCAGCCCAGGCTCCTGCCCACCATGTCAACTGCTATGGTCTTGTTTACGTCCGCCGCCGTGGTGATTACCTGTGATGCCCCCAGACTCTCGGCAATCTCCCTACACAGCTCGTTGGCCCCGCCTATGTGCCCCGACAGGGCGCTGATTACAAAGTCTGCTTTGTCGTCAATTACCACCACGGCAGGATCCGTCTTTTTGTTCCTGAGGTGTGGCGATATCAGCCTGATCACCGCCCCAAGTGAAAAGATGCACACCACTGCATTACTGTTTGCAAACAAGTCCGCCATCTCTTCGGACGCAGGCCTGTCATACCATGATATCAGGCCGTCTTGATCACTGGAGCCGTCTGAGAGTTTTTTGGGCGCAAAGATCTTTGAATCCGGCAATATCTCTGCGAGCCTCTTTGCTATGCCTATCCCGTTTCTTGTGATTGCAAGTACAGAGATGTCATCCATGACGCAGGCCTACCATGAACCGGCGAGTGGCAATCTAACCTTTATACCTTCTAGCAAGGACGCGGCCATCAAAGTCAAAGAGTATTACCTCAATGTCCATCTGTTCTGGGTCGCCTTGCGTGGCTTGTCCAATGGCATCATTGTTTTTAGCAGCATCATTTTGTGTTGTGGTCGTGTCTGGTCTTCCTGTCTCTTCATGTTTGTCTTGCATGTATGTGTCATCATCTTCCTGCTCGTACCCGGTCATGTGCCGGTACACCCTGTCACATACCAGATCAAAAAACCCCTCAACGCCGTCACTGCGCGCAATCTCCAGTGCATGCCTTGCCGTATTGGCGCGCCTTATCTTGCCGGCCGTGACCTGGCCTGCACCTGCCTCCAGCGCTAGGCCTGCCAGAAACCCCATATCCACCTTGGAGCCCTTTACATGGGTCTGCCTAACACCTGCTGCCATCTTTGCAAGCTTGCCGATAAACCCCACCACATATGCTTTTTTTATCACCGCACGCCTCTTGTTGCATTCCCTGACAGTATACCCTACAAAGTCACCCATCTGCACAAAACAGTGCTCAGGCAGAGTCATGATATTTTTTACATACTCTTCGCTCCTGCTGCCCGTAGTCAGCACCACCACATCCTCGCCCATGGCAACGGCCACATCAAGGCTCTGCCTTATTGATGCAGCGTATGAAGCCGTAGAGAACGGTACGACGATCCCGCTGGTACCCAGTATGGATATGCCATCCTTTATCCCTATCCGGGGGTTGTCGGTCTTTGGCCCAAGCTCCCTTCCCTTGGGGACCGATATCACCACCCGCACTCCGCCCTTGTCCAGGATTGTACCACCTACCTCTGTGAGGTTTTCTGATATCATGCGCCTTGGAACGGGATTGATTGCAGGCATGTCAATCTCTAGGCCCAACCCAGGTTTTGTGACGGTTCCCACGCCCTCCCCACCGGTAATTATGATCTTGCCAGGCATGTCAGTAAGGTGCACAAACACCACGATCTCGGCGCCGTGCGTCACATCAGGGTCATCGCCGCCGTCCTTGATTACGCTGCATCTTGCAGTATTGGGAGCATACTCGCATGACTTGATGCTTATCAGCATCAACCCCCCCTTTGGAAGAGTGATCGTTACATTGTCAATGTCAGATTGGTTGATTAGTGCCAGAAGAGCAGCCTTTGCAGCAGCAGTGGCAGCACTTCCAGTGGTAAAGCCCTTTCGGAGTCCTGCGCCCTTTTGCAAGTCTGGTGCAGGTGGTTTTGCATCAGTGTCACCCTTTTCTGCTGGCATACCCATCAACACCGCCTTTGCAGTATTAAGCTGTTTGGGGAGGGTACTGGTACGTATAACATGCACAGTTGCCTCGCAGGGACTATCCGTACATGGCAATATTGAATCACATTACAAACCCAGTTTCTGCTTTGAGTAGATTTAAGATTGGGAGGGTGAATCCCACCCTGTGGTCAGCGGCAACGGCGGGGACGCCCACACGGGAATGTATGGTACGCGCGTGGCAGTAACGGGGGCAAGTGGTTTTATTGCAAGAAACTTGCGCGGGCACCTCTCAGAGATAGGTGCAGAACTAACCAGTATATCACGCAGTGACTTTGAGAATATGCGCCACGAAACCAAGTTAGTCACGGAGAATTATGACGCTAGGCGCATCATGCCCAAGATAAGGGGGTGTGACGCGCTAATCCATCTTGCGGGCATTGGGCAGCAGTCTGATGGCGCTGACTATGATACAATCAACACATGGCTCACAGAGAAGGTGGTGGGGATGTGTAAGAGTGCTGGAATAAGAAAGATGGTGTATATGAGCGGCCTGGGAGTGTCGGAGCAGACCCCCCTTGGGTATTTTATCTCAAAGCTGCGTGCCGAAAAGATAATCATGAGATCAGGGCTAGACTATACCATATTCCGGCCTGCACATGTTGTGGGGAACAACGATCCGCTAAGCACATCACTAAGAGAACAGGCCAGGCAGGGGGCGATCAAAATACCGGGGTCTGGAAGATATGTGGTACAACCAGTATACATTGGTGATGTAGTACTGGTTATCGCCAAATCCATCACCGCACCACCATTATGCAACAAAGTAATTGATCTTGTTGGACCAAAACCCATTACGTTTGCAGAGTATGCCGCGCTGTTCTCTGACGTAATCGGCTCCAGTGTTGAGCATGTTGATCTAGAGACGGCGTACCGCGTTGCAATACGGGCAAAGCCCATACCGCACCATGGTAGCAGCCATGGGGCGTCTTTGGGGCTGGATGATCTAAACATGCTGGTGGGCAGCTTTGAGGGTGATTATGAACGGCTACAGAGGGTATCAGGTATAAAGTTTAGATCAGTTCAGAGTTTATTCGAGTCCGGCCTGCTGCCTTAGGACCTGCGCCTTGTCGGTCCTCTCCCATGAAAACTCTGGATCGTTCCTTCCAAAGTGGCCATAGGACGCAGTCTTTTTGTAGATGGGCCTTCTCAAGTCCAGCTCTGAGATGATCTCCGATGGCTTCATCTTAAAGTTCTTGTTTACCAGTTCTTCTATGCGCTCCTCGGCAATCTTGTGGGTGCCAAACGTATTGACGTACAGTGATATGGGTTCAGCCACCCCAATTGCATAGGCAAGCTGCACCTCGCATCTGCATGCCAGTCCGGCTGCCACTATGTTCTTTGCGATATACCTGCACATATAGGATGCAGACCTGTCTACCTTTGAGGGGTCCTTACCGGAGAATGCTCCCCCGCCATGCCTTCCAAACCCGCCGTACGAATCCACAACTAGTTTTCTTCCCGTCAGGCCAGTGTCTCCATGCGGCCCCCCTATGACGAACTTTCCCGTGGGGTTTACGTAAATTTTGATGTTCTCATTCCAGAGTGGTCCCAGGACCGGCTTGATGATGTGACGTATGATGCCGTCGGTGATATCTTGATGTGACACGTCAGGCGCATGCTGTGCGGATACCACTATGGCCTCTATTCCCACAGGCTTGCCGTCCTCATACCTTACAGATACCTGTGATTTTCCGTCAGGGCGCAGCCATGGTAGTGTCTTTTCGCGCCTGGCCACGGAGAGCATCCTTGCCAGTTTGTGTGAGAGTATTATTGGCATGGGCATCAGCTCGGCTGTTTCATCCGTGGCATACCCAAACATCAGTCCCTGATCCCCCGCACCCTGTTGGCCGTCTGCTGCCGGGGTCACGCCCTGGCTGATATCAGGGCTCTGTGCATGCAGCATCAGGCTGACTTTGCATGTGTCTGCATCAAACATCAGCTGCTTGTCGTCGTAGCCTATCTGCCTGATCACCCCTCTTACCAGCTCTTCTTGTGTCTTTTGATCAAGGTCTGCCTTGGATGTAACCTCGCCTGCCACCAGCACAAAGTCGGTTGTCACCAGCGTCTCTACGGCCACCCTGGAGTTGGGATCCTGGCGAATATACTCGTCTAGAAACGCGTCGGATATGTTGTCGCATATCTTGTCCGGGTGTCCTTCTGTAACAGACTCGGATGTGAATAGAAAGTTGTTGTGCATAGTATCACATTGCCACCGTAGTCATAGTCATAATCATAGTCATCGTCAACATAATCATAATACCATTGTTGCTTGTATGGCTGCAGCCACAGATCTGCTAGAGCTCATTTTCAAGTTTTATAAACAGCACATTGTTGCCCCTGACAATTACCATTCCATAGTTGGCGCTAGTCTTGCCGTCATGAATCTCCTCTGCATCAGTCATGATAAGGTTCATGTAAGAATCAACATTGTCCATCTTACCCTTGTACTCTACCTCGTTTTTGAGCCTTACAGTGACCTTCTTTTTGGTGCTTTTTTGTAGGGTTGTTAACGGCCTTTTTGCGCTACTTGGTTGGGACACTAATTATTCACTTGTTTGCAACTTTTTTCCTCTTGAATAAAAGCTTACCTTTTGGTGGTGACCTCCGATAGGGTTCAAAAGGGCTTGCAGGCACAAAATCTCTGCCATGAGTGAGCTTCGGCGTTCTAAACATGGCATGGTAGTAATGGTGTGTTCATGTTTTGCCAATTCACACATGGGGCGCATGCCACACAGGCATGAGCAGCAACATGGCTAGGGCATGGTAATTTGGGATGGTGGATGGTCATTGTACAGCCTGGCCACCAACGCCTTGGAACCCCTTAAATTTTTCCAGCAGGACGTATTAGTAATGATCCGAACAGGCCTGCAGAAACTCGATGAGATCTTGTTGGGCGGTATACCAGATGGTGTCATCGTGGATATCTTTGGGGGCAATGCAACAGGAAAGACGCAGATGCTGCTGCAACTTACAGCCAACCTGATCGGCGACTATTACAGGCATGATATCAACGGGGATGGTGGTGGTACAGACGATTATGATGAAGATGATGATGATGACTATGATATTGACGGAGGTCCCCGTGTCCTGTACCTAGATACCACAGGTGAGTTTAGGCCTGAGCGACTCTTGCAGATGCAGCCGGACCCCAGAGCTGGAACCGCGCTGCTGGAACGTGTCACGGTATCGCGCCCCACCAATACATCGCAGTTGATCAAAACCATGCAGGGTATGGGTGGTGCAGACTTTTCACTAGTTGTGATAGATAATGTCACCGACCTGTTCTCATACGAGTATGGCGCGTTGAGGAGTAAAAACAGCAACAATGACAGCCGCAACATAGAGTTGAGCCGCCAGAGGAACCAGATGTTCACAAGATACATGCACGATCTGTCCTGGTTTGCAATACGTAGGAGGGTGCCAGTGGTGGTCACCAACATGATGAGGTACGCCATGGCAGATGACGCGGTGGTTGAAAACATGAAGGGGCTTATAGACCCCTTTACCCACATCAAGATACACCTATCTCGGAACCAGCGCTCAGAGTTTAGCGGCCATGCCAGGTGGGCGCTGGGGGAGGGCACCTTTGCATACGAGATCCGTACAGAAGGACTTTGTGAACTGGCACATACATAGCAGTTTACCACCCTACTCAAGCAGGATTGGCAGACCGTACTGCATCCTGAAGATATTTAACACTCTGTACTCCAAAACCTGCATGGCAGGTATTTTTGATTCTATCCCAATCATTGTTCCAGTCTTGTTTGTGCTGGGCCTAGCAGGCGTTATGGTTTATGAAACATTCAGAACAGACAGCCCGACGGACCAACAGCAACAACAACCAGACACAGAGACGGCAGTTACAGCCCAAAGCGAAGTCAGTCATTAGATCGCTGTTTGAGAGGTTTGGATTTGTGGATCTTACAGAGATCCAGACAAAGGCATCCCCGTTCATACTTGAAAAGAAGGACTGCCTTGTAATTGCTCCAACGGGTTCAGGCAAGACCGAGTGTTCGGTAATACCCATCTTTGATGTCATAAGGAGGTACAAAGAGAGTAGGTACGGCGCAGCGTCCGGCGGCAACAAGGGAGGTGACGGCAAGATCAAGGCGCTATACATTACCCCGCTGCGGGCCCTAAACCGCGACGTGTTTAGGAGAATTACCACATATGCACAGCACTGCGGGCTGTCCATTGCGATCAGGCACGGGGACACCTCCCGCAAGGACAGGAAGACGATTAGTGAAAACCCTCCGGACGTGCTGATTACCACGCCCGAGACGCTGGTGGTGCTCCTAGCCCAGCCCAAGATGCTGGAGGCGCTGTCTGATCTGCAATGGGTGGTAATAGACGAGGTCCATGAACTGCTTGCAAGTGAGCGGGGATCGCAGTTGACATTGAGTATGGAGCGGCTGGAGCTCAACTCCAGATACCCCCTTACCAGGATAGGTTTGTCAGCCACTGTGGGCAACACCATGGAGGCAGGCAAGTTTGTGGTGGGTACAAAGCGCAAGTGTAAGATAGTCATGGATGCATCGGTGAGGAAGTATGATGTGCAGATAGTGTACATGGATGGTACAATCACAGACGTGGCACAGAAGATAACGCAGTATGTGCAGGATGCAGGACTGGACTCGCCCGTTCTCTTGTTTGCCAACACGCGCGGGGAGGCGGAGTTTCTGGCAGCGGCACTAAAGCAAGAGTCGGTGGATCCGGAATCGATTGAGTTGCACCACGGCTCCCTCTCAAGGGAAGCCAGGGAGGAAGCAGAAGAGTCGCTGCGCGACGGTAGGCGCGGAATAGTGGTATGTACATCATCACTGGAGCTGGGGTTGGACATAGGCTCCGTGGAGCTGGTGATCCATTATGGCTCGCCAAGGCAGGTCTCCAAGTTTGTGCAGAGGATCGGAAGGAGTAGGCACCGCAGAGGGGTGTCTGCCAGGGGTCTGATCATCACAAATAGTCCTGATGACGAGTTTGAAGCATATGCCATTCTTGAGAGGATCAAGCAGGGGTCCATAGAGGATCAGTCCATACATCACAGTTCACTTGATGTGCTGGCGCACCACATGGTGGGGCTGACGATGCAGCTGAACGGCGAGATCACCGTACAGCAGGCCATGACACTGGTAAACAGCGCCTATCCATTTAGAAACATATGCCAGGAGGATCTCACAGACACGCTCAAGCTGCTTGATGCCAACTACCTTGTGCTGTTTGACCAGAAGGCCATGACGTTTCACAGAAAATCACGCTCCATAAAGTACTATTTTGAGAACCTCTCGACGATCCCCGACATTCTCAGGTTTAAGGTGTTTGACAGCGTGGGCAAGAGGGCCATAGGCTCCCTTGATCAGAGGTTTGTGGGAGATTATGGGGATCCCGGCAACATCTTTGTGCTCAAGGGATCCCAGTGGAGGATCTTGAGTGTGGATGAAAAGGCATTCCTGGTCAACGTGGAGCCGTTCCGTGGAGGCGGGATTACCGTACCCTATTGGGAGGGTGAGCGAATCCCCATCGACTATAAGACGGCACAGGAGGTGGGGAGTTTTCGCGGCATGGCTAGGTCGGGCTGTCCTGAGATTGCAAGCAAGGTCATAAAGCAGCTTGATCTGGAACAGATCCCTGATGTAGATAACATGGTGGTAGAGTCATGTAGGTCACAGGGTTCGATAGTGATCCACGCATGCCTTGGCACTAGGATCAACACCACCCTCTCGGCCCTGTTCTCTACAATGCTCTCCTCGCTGCTGGGTTCAATGGTGGATACGCGTTCTGATGCATACAGGATAGTGCTCTCATCGGACTCTAGGATATCCAAGGATCTCTTTCTCAAAGTGCTCCAAGACGAATACGGCCTGCACTCCATTGTTAGCACATCGCTCGCAGGCACCCACAATGTCAATTGGAGAACGTGGTGTGTGGCCAAAAAGTTTGGAATAGTAGAGCGCGGTGCAGTGTATGAACGCAGGTTGGCGCGATTCCTATACGAGAAGTACTCGGCGACGCCCTTGGTCCATGAAGCGCTGCGTGAACTATTCCATGACAAGTACGACCTAGCAGCAACACAGGGGATACTACAAAAGATTCGTAACGGTGCAGCCCGCATCACCTGGACTGAAGTGGACAAGTTCTCAAAGCTTGCAGAGCCCATACTGGATCACACCTCAAAGTACTATTCCTCCCCCGCAAACTTGGACCAGGGGATCCTTGATCTTGTTAGAGCCAGAATTGAAAAAGCAAAGCATCGTCTGGTATGCGCGCGGTGCGGCAGGTGGGAGAGGGTGTTTGAAACGCATGAGGCAAATCATGTCAAGCTTGCATGCCCATACTGCAAGGGCAGGCAGATCACCACCACATTCTACACCGACTATGACCTCTCAAAGATCATCCGCAAGAGGCATGCCGGTATCGCCCTTACCGCCGACGAAAAACACAAGTTTGAACGCGCCTGGAAGGTCGCATCGCTTGTAGAAAACTTTGGCTATACTGCCATCATTACAATGTCTGGATATGGAGTGGGCGCGGATACCGCTGCACGCATACTGCGTAACATGGTGTATGATATCGATGATGGTACCAATAGCATCGATGATGGTACCAATAGCATCGATGATGGTACCAATAGCATCGATGATGGTACCAATAGCATCGATGATGGTACCAGTGATGGTACCAATGGTGATACCAACAACATCGCCGACGAAGAGAATCTGCCAGAATCACTCCCTTCCACCTCACCAGAACCAACGCCAGAGGGTAGGAGGGTCGCAATACCAGATTTGCTGCTCAAGCAGATCTACGAGGCAGAGAGGCAGTATGTAGTGACGCGAGGTTTTTGGGATTCTTGAACATACATTATGATAGATATGGTCAAGTCAAAACATGTAAAAAAAGTATGATGTATCCCACACATGTGGTAAGATATCTCGGTAAATGCAGTCTGGGCAAGAACCTACAGGAGAATGGCGCCCTCACGTTGGGAAACAATGTAGTCATAGGAAATAATGTCAGTGTGGACGGGGATTGCACCATCGGCTCTGACACCATAATAGGGCATAATGTGACGCTTGCAGGAAGTGTAAAGATGGGGTCCGGCAACTGGATATATCCAAACTGCACGATAGGCACAGAGCCGCAGGAGATCAGTATCAATTACGCGGCGTTTGAGAGGATGCGCAAAGAGATGAACAAGGAGGATAATCCACCTGTGCAAGGCGGTATGGACGGTAATGTAAAAGATGGTGATGATCATGATCATGATAAAGGCAGGGTAGAGATAGGGTGTAACAACATACTGCGGGAGGGAACAAACGTGCACATGCCCACTGCAAAACTTACCAGCATTGGCAACTCTGTCTACATAATGAACAACAATACAGTCCAACACGACTGCATCATTGGAGATGGTGTAAGAATAGCTGATAATGTCTCGCTTGGGGGGCATGTACAAGTTCACAGGGGCTCATTTCTTGGGTTCGGCTCCAACATACACCAGTACACCAGGATAGGATGTTATGCCATGATTGCCATGGGATGCAACATTACAAAAGACGTGCCACCCTTTTGTATCATCAACAAAAACCAGTTTACAAAGATAAACGGAGTAGGATTGCAGCGCAGCGGCGTGTCTGCCGATGAGATTCAAGGCATCAAGCGCATGTATGAAAGACTGCCTGCAGGGCTCGACAGCCCACCTGCTGCAAAATGGTACGAGAAGGAGGTGGGAGGATTCATCAAGAGTGCGGGTGGAGGGCCATACTATCATCCCCCGGAGGGGAAGATACCAATCAAGGACGCATAACGTTATGAAAAATCATGAATGGTGTTGTCATGTTGTATCATGATGGGTCTTGTTTTGTATCACACTACATACTACTTTACAACCCACAGGTTGCCAGCACCAAAATGCTGGCAGCACAGAAAATGATGGTATGTGTAATGCCACACCCAGACAAATATCACAAATATTTTACCAGTCTAATTTTTGTACTGTCCAAATTCTGTCACGTTAATGACATAGTACTGTAAAATATAGTGTAGTGAATAAAATGCTAATGCCCAACCAGTACACCACATCACACATAGCAGCTGCTGCCTTTTCATACACTTTCCGAGTGTTTTATGTTACTGCAACTTTTCAATTTTGATAGACTCACCCAAAGTCTACGTCGCGCTTTTGACTCTGTGATTCGTTCTTCCTTGCGGCATTTCTAAACTCATCGTCATGGTTCTGCGGCCCATGCCCACACTTTACACATGATATTCTAAACCCGTTTACCTCGTCCTTTTGGTATGTCTCACATCCGCAAAAGCATGCCATCTTACATACCAACAGCCGCATAGTGATATATCTCTTAGGGGTATATACAAAAAGCATCTTGTAGAACAAAAGCAAAATAGTTATGGCAAAAGTTGGCGAGTCTACCGAATTGGCATGAATGTATTAATCTAAAGAATCACGCGATCCGCAACAACCATGGTTGGTATGATAAACAGAGGTTATGCTGCTACAGGCTTGGAACAGCATTCGCCTGGTGGAATGTCGTGGGCGTGCGGGCATTTTCTAGGATGTTTTAGCATTGTACACAACGCGTCTGTAAACTGCTTGTTCATGTGATGTTCAATGCCGCAGACCATCTCCTCATCAATCTCCACCTTTAGCGCAGAATGCATTAGTACCTCCAGCAGTCTGCTGTTTCGCATCATGCTTGATCCTATCCTCTCGCCCTCTTCTGTAAGCCTCACTCCAGCCTTGTTGTAGTTCACCATGTGTCTGGAGTTGAGTTTTTTGAGCATCTGCACTACGCTTGGTTGCCTGACATTTAGCATCTTGGCGATGGTGCTAATCTTAACATCTTCTTTTCTCTCCTTGATGTGCCATATGGCCTTGAGATACATCTCTACGTGTTCAGCATCGGCAGTACCCACAAACAGTATCTCCTCTCCGTGGTCTGTAACGCCGCCATCATCATCATCATAATCAACATCCACAGAGAGATCATCATTGTCAGTGACAGAAGCAGCAACATCTTGTATAGTCATTACACTATGCTTTTCTTGAATCGCTTAATAAGTATTCAAAATATTGACGCGCAAACCTGGCCAGTCCGGCGTGATCCGCCCATATTGCAACCACGTCTGAGGCATCGGCGCCGCCGCCCACCTCGGGTCCCATGAGAATCACCACATACCTCTTGTCTGCTATTATCCCTCCACCAAACAGGCCTTTTTTGATCTTTACGGTTGCAAACCTCTTGATTGACTTGACCGACTCGGTATCCATCTTGTCAGAGGTAAGCACCGTAATCGACACGCCCCTCTCGTACAGTGATCTGAGTTTTGGGAGTGCCCGCCTGATCAGTTCTTGGCCTGCCTCTGGCATGGCAATCATTACCTCGTTTCTGCACGTCTCCATCATCTCCAGTATCTTGGCAGCGATGTTTAGTATACCAGACAATACCCAGATGTCTGGTTTTTCGCTGGCGCCGGTCTTTTCATACAGGGGAATTAGCTCGTTGAGGATTATGTCTTGGTCCTGTACAAAGCTGCTCTCCATCTTTTGCCTTACGGTGTCCATTCCCGTGGAAGGTGACTTTGCAAAATATTTTGTGGGCCGCAGGTCATCTGATTCTATCCACCCCTTCTCCTCAAGCGTACCGGTCACTTCATAAATTCTAGAATACGGCACGCCAGATGCCTTGCTTAGTTCTGATGCAGTCAGGCCACCCGAACCCAGCAGGGCATAAAACGTCTTGATCTCATATCCCGTAAGGCCTATCCTCTCCATGGCCTTTTTGGTCTTGTCCGAGACCTCACGGCTGCTGCTGCCATCCATGCTGTCTAAACGATCAGTCATTGATATTTAAATCCGCATAGGTGTTGTGGTCCCTGTCAGTAGGGGGGATCCACAAGTAAATGTAATTTTGTATTGCATATTGGAAGGCACAAAGTACGCCGGCCGCAGGCATGTCACAGCAAACCATACATGCATAGTGGTTTGGTTCATGTGAGCAAACAGTTGTAACCATCTCTCCATTGCTTCCATGAATAAGGCATAATAAAGAACTCTTGTCCAGTCTGAATGATGCTATTGTGACTGAGATAATTTTGGGGATGGGGGAGGTAGGCCAGACACTCTTTGATCTGCTAACCGAGCGCGGCTTTGAGTGTGTGGGGATCGATGAGGATGCCTCCAAGAGCAAGAACTATTCTGCAGGCTGGGAGGTGTCAGACATCAAGGATCCCATGTACCTGCATGTGTGCATTCCTGGACAGCTGGAAAACTTTGCAGCAGTAGTATCGGGCTGGATAAGCAAGTTTGACGGCACAAAGGTGGTGCTAGTACATTCCACGGTGAGTCCTGGTACAACCAGGCAGATTCAAAAAGAGAATGAGAATGTATTGGTGCTTTCATCTCCGGTGCGCGGAGTGCACAGGAGGTTCCTAGACGACATGAAGAGGTATACCAAGTTTATAGGGTCCGACCGCGGCAGGCCTGAACCCGAGATAGCCACAGGCCTGCAGCAGCGCTTCAAAAAGATATGTTGGATGTCAACTACAAAGACCGCAGAGATTGCAAAGATACTAGTGGATACCACATACTATGGATGGCTCATCAATTATGCACAGATTACAAAGATGATCTGCCAAAAGGAGGATATTGATTTTGATGAGATGTGGACGTTTGCAGACGAGATACATGAAAATCTGGGCAACAGGCCCAAAATGTATCCCGGAGTCATTGGCGGGCACTGTGTGATTCCAAACTTGGATTTGGTAGAGTATGACAAGATCGATATGATAAGTGCGATCAATGAGATGTATGAAGAGTTTGAGCGGTCGCGGCAGTCCCAGCCTAAAAGTCCATCCGAGTAAGAAGCCGGGTAGCCACCACAAATAGCACAGCCGCCACGCACGCAAGGACCGCCATCTCCAACATGACAAAGTCCGTGATAGTTCCAAAGATGCCAGCCCTGATTGCATCCACCAGATATGTAAGAGGGTTGAAGTAGAATGCCGAGCGCAGGGGTTCAGGGACACCCTGCACGGGATAAAATGTGGTACTGACAAAAGCAAAGAACAGAAAGGCCGTATTGATCACCACGTTAAACCCCTCGCTTGAGCGCAGGCGGGTGGAGATGATTGATGCAAGGGAGCCAAACAGTACCGAGCCGGTGACCGCTCCAAAGACTATCATGGGAATTGTAATGGCAGAAAACTCTACAGAGTCAAAGAAGACGGGATATCCTACAAGCGCTATGAGTGTTGCACTGGTCAGTCCAAGAATGCCTATGGTGCATATGTTACTCAGCACATACTGCCATCGTGTGAATGGTCCAGACATTATCTGCTCAAACATGCCATGCCTCCGGTCGTTCCATATTATCAGGCCGGAGATCAGTGTGCTGTTCATTATGTTAAAGCCGATCATCCCAGATGCAAGGAACGCGGGATAGTCGAGACTCCTTGTGCCCAATGGCACCTCGCTTATCAGGGGGGCATATGCAAACCCCGCCACAAAGACATAGACCAGCGGGAAGACGACCTGCCAGATCAGGAATCCTGGATTCAGGGAGATCGTGATGTTCCTGTTTACAAGCCTGATCACCGGGTGCACTGCAATCATCCTCAGCCTTGCTGTTCCTCATCGCCCACCATCTTCAAGAATATGTCTTCTAGGTTTGTCGGGACGGCAGAGAGATCATCAATGGCCACGCCATTGCCGTTTAGTATGCCCAGCACGTCAAGCAGGACGTGCTCTGATCTCTCTGAATGGATTGTCACGGTACAAGCAGACTCTGCGTCAAGTCCCTTTGTAGGCCCTGTGCTGCAGCCGGGTATACCAGAGAGCAGTGATGCCATCTTGGCTTGATTCTCGTGCAGGGTGATTCGTATAGTCTTGCCGCTTCCAAACCTCTCCTTTAGTGCATCCGGAGTGTCCACGGTGACTATCCTGCCTTTGTTGATTATTGCAATCATGTCGCAAAAGTACTCGGCCTCGGTCAGGATGTGGGTAGTGTAAAAGATTGTAAGGCCCGCTCCGCACTTGGCCTTGAGATAGTTGAGCAGCTTTCGCCTGGCCCCAGGATCCAGTCCCACCGTTGGCTCATCCAAGAACAGCAGATCCATGTCGTGCATAAACTCGCGCGCTACCTGCACCCTCCTGCGCTGCCCTATCGAGAGGTCCTCGTTTCTGGTCTTGCAGATCCCTGTAAGATCAAAGTCCTTGAGTAGCTGCTCAACGCGCCTCTTGCGTTGCTTGGCAGGAACGTCCCACATCATACCATACTTGTCAAGTGACTTTTCCACGGATAGTGTGGGTTCGTAGCTTGGCTGCTGCAACACCACCCCTATCCTGCCGCGTACTGCAAGGGGGTCTGCTAGGGCATCAATACCCAAGATGGTGATGGAGCCTTCGGAGGGGGCGATGAGTGTGGTAAGGAGTTTGATGCTAGTGGATTTGCCTGCGCCGTTTGGACCCAGAAATCCAAAGATCTGTCCGGGTTTGACTGACAGCTGGATGGAGTCCACAGCCTTTGTGGAGCCGTATGACTTTGAGAGCTGGTTGGTCTCAATGCATAGCATGATGTGGTGTGGGGATCTCTTCTAATTTAGGTAGTGGGGATCGTAAGATGGTAGAGCATCTGCATCACACTACATATTGACCGACTCTGTATTTGGGAGCGACGGAGTATCAATGTTCACTTGCCAAATGATGGCACCCCACTGCTTTATTGGATTGTAGGTTTAGTAGGGGTGGTGTATCAATCTCTGGATATTATGAGGTATTTAGGCTAGCCATCAATGACGATCATGGTATCATGCCCTGACCAAGCCATGGCGCCAACCATACCCTCAAGATAATTCAATCCTGCGTACTTTTATTGTACGTGGTCAGGTCGTGCCCAGAATGATGTGTAATACTATCAAAAGACCCTAGATCCGTGCCTGAATCAAAAAATCTTCCCAGACAACCTAGCCACGTACCTTTTATTTAACAGCATACAACAACTAAAGATAGATTGGCAGAGATTGACGAATTGATTGCAAAACTGCTTGAGCAAAAACCCGAGCTTACCAGTGAGTACATTGACGAGCAGATTAGGCTAAAGAAGGAGAAGATTGGTGCCGGATACCTGACTGACCAGGGGGCGCTGTTTTTGATTGCGGCAGACCATGCCATAACATTGACAAACGATGCAAAGACCGAGATGCGCATAAAGGATCTGTATTCAGGTGCCAAGGATGTATCGCTTACAGTGGGGATTATGGGATCATCACCAGCCCTTGAGTTTTCAAAAAAGAATGGGGACACGTTTACTCTGAGGACCATAATACTATATGATGAAGATACAGCAGTCAGTGCAAAGCTGTGGAACGAAAAGGCAAACCTTCCTGGTATAGAGGAGCTCAAACCGGGTGATCTGGTCAGGGTTACAAAGGCATACATAAAATCCGACTTTGAGGGCCTGCCCACAGTCCATATTGGTTCCAACTCGGATATCAAACCAATCACAAAGGCAGAAGCGGAGATCAATATACCTGATGTCAACATGATCATCAAGGATATCAGCCAGCTGCGCGAGGACAAGAAATACCAGGCAGCCTCTGGAATAATAGACGGGATGGTGGACGTAATGGAATTTACAAACTCAAAGGGCCAGCCAAGAAAGGCGCTCAAGATGAGGCTGCGCAGCCAAGACAACGTAAGCGATGACAATGGTGGTAGTAATGATGGTAACAGTAATGGGAGCAGCAATAGCGATAACAGCTCCACTGATGGAAGTAGTGATACGGACAGCAGCACAGGCAACAACAAGATGAGGGTGATATTATGGAATAAGGACGACACGGCAGTCCCAAACATGATCTCACCAAATACCAAGATCAGCCTGTTGGGAGTGAAGATAAAGGCTGGAAACCAGGAATTGGAAATTCATGGCAGTGAGGCCACATTCATAGAGATCGATGGTAAGGGGGAATCCGAGCCAATCATCACAAGGATATTGTCTGTCATTCCAGCAACCGCCACACCAGCAGAAGAGGCATCGGGGGGAGACTCCAAAAAGAGCTTGGTGCTAGGAGTTGACAGCAAGAAGAACCTGTACCAAATCAATGATCTGTCCAGTTCCCATGGCATAGTAGAAGGCAGTGTGGTGGAGATCATGCCATCAAAGGCATACGGCAACTCCATTACTCTTGATGAGAACTCATTTGTAAGAAAGCTTGATGACGACAAGAGCATTCCGTCATTGTCTGAAGTTAGGACAAAGATCAGTGACATAAAGATAGACAACAACTACTGCATAGAGGCCATAATACTCAAGGCGCCTGAGAGGCGCGAGGTCCAGACAAAGGCAGGCGACATAGTCGAGCTTGTAGAAGCGTATGTAGAGGATGCGACGGCGCAGATCTGGGTAAAGGGATGGCGCAACCAGGCAATGTTGATGGACAAGTGCAAGCCTGGAGACATTGTCTCAATGACTGCGCTAAATGCAAGGGCAGGCCTTGAGGGTAAGACGGATCTGCTCCTGACACAGTTCTCCAAGATTACAAAAAAGTCTGATTCACAAACGCAATAGGTTGCACCACAATTCATGAATGGTGGAATGTATTGTTGTGTGTAGATATCAGAAACGGCCGCCATCCATTCTAGTTACACACACATACTCATCTTGGAACCGTGCACCATACAAGCCATGTGATGCATGGATGCATAGACGGGCTCAGAACTCAAGATCCTCATCACAACTGCCTCCGGTCAGACCGGCGGTGGTTCAAATGGATAGATTCATCACAGCCTGCAGATGTATGGTGTCAAAGATGGTATAGTAGTCTTTTTGAACAAGAAAAAAGCTTGATAAATGGCTAGGGGTTTAATCATTCAAAATGGTAACTATTGATGCACCTTCTTCACTAGAGGGCTTTAGGCGATTTGTGATATCAAGCACGTGTAGATCATATGCCCCTCGGAGCTACATAGATGACTTTGAAGTGTTTGCAGAGAGGGAAGAAGGGCCGGGGTCAATCTATGTCGAAGCAGCCGACAAGGTCACCCTAAAGAAGATCAGAGACATTACATTTGTCAATGCAAGGGACGTGCTGGGAATAATATACAACTCAAAGAGCGGCAACACATCCTTGAAATGGCGCCAACTGCGGAGGAACAACGGCAAGGTCACCGGCGAGTCATCCATTAATTCCCTTACAAACTTGGCAGAGACAGGAGTACTGACATTGGAATGGATAGAGAGTTATCTAAAGGAAAAGAGGGCAGAATCCAGAGAGGCCGGTACCGACAAGGTGACAATCTAGCCTCGCCTTGCAGGCCGTCACGACATGTGTGATGGTATGATGTGTGATGGTATGATGACAAATACGGTAGTGTGGTGATTATGATTGGTATTGTGTTGGCGGGACCGGACCCGTCAAAGGGTGCATGTATGGGAGAACAGACGCTATGATTACAAAGACCATCGGTGACGCATCCATATCGGTGATTCCAGAGGATTCAGATGATCTACTGAGCTTGCGTCGTGTTATAAGGCAGAATGACAGGGTAGCCGGCGACACCACTAGGGTACTGAAGAGGAAGCAGAAGGACGGAGGGAGCGGCGGTGAATACTCGCGTCCTGACAAGGGGGAGAGAATCACGGTCAGAATAGCGTTGACCGTGCAAAAGATCTCCCTTGACAACGTGTTGGACAAGTTGAGGATATCAGGAACCATCTATGAATCAAGCAACGATTCAATACCACATGGTTCGCACCATTCGCTGGTCCTAAAGATCAGCGACGGGATCACGCTGCACAGAAAGGGCGGCTGGCCGCCAACCGAGAAGCGCCTCCTGCTGGCATCCGGCGCAGGCAAGCAGGGATTTGTCTTGGTTGCCATAGATACAGCAGAGTGTGGGATTGCAAGGCTTGTAGGGACGCATCTAGAGTTTGTTCCCAACATCTATTCGGGCTCCGGGGGCAAGATGTACAAGACCAGCTTTAAGGAGGAGGAGTTTCTTGCAAAAGTGTGGCGGGCCCTCTCGTCTGTTTGCAAAAAGGGTGACAGCACAGTGGTGTTTGGGCCCGGCCAAACAAAGAGGAGGCTTGCAAACTTTGCTGCCAGCAACAAGGGAACGCGCACAGGACATGGCAGCAAAATCCATACGGTCGAGGGAATTGATTCTGGCGGGGAGGATGGCATATACACATTTACAAAATCAAGCGTCATGAGAGACATAATGTCAGACAGCAAGCTGGCATCGGTGTCACGAATCATCGACGAGGTCATGATACTTGCACACAAGACGAGTAAAAAATTCACCATGGGATTTGAGCAGACGCGCGATGCAGACAGGGCGGGAGCAATAGACGCCCTTGTCTTCTCTGACAAGGCAATACAAGACAATGACGAACAGGCAATGGTGGATCTGTTAAATGATGTAGAAAAAAGGGGCGCCAAGATATACAGTGTAGACTCTTCCACGGACATTGGATTGAGGGTGACCGGACTTGGTGGAATAGTCAGCCTTTTGCGGTATGCTATGCCCTAGTACAGGAACATCCGGCACAATGGCATCCGTGTTGGTATCATAGTCATAGTCATCATAGTCACGGCATCATAGTCATCATAGTCACGGCATCATAGTCACGGCATCATAGTCACGGCATCATAGTCATCATAGTCACGGCATCATAGTCATCATAGTCACGGCATCATAGTCATCATAGTCACGGCATCATAGTCACGGCATCATAGTCATCATAGTCACGGCATCATAGTCATCATAGTCACGGCATCATAGTCATCATACATCTTCCGTATCGCCGTCACCGCCGGCCATGCCAGTACACCTATCTACCCAGTCTGCGTATGTAGAATTGACATCTGACACGCCTACCTCAAGTATCTCCGGCACCTCGTACGGATGGGTATCTCGTATCCTCTCCTTTAGGAGCTGCCTGTTTTCAGAGCGTGTCTTGAATATTGCAATGTGTTCGAAGGCATTCTCTACCTTGCCCTTCCATGAATACACTGATGATATCTTTGCAATGTTCACACAAGCTGCTACTCTGCTGCCCACCAACATATTTGCGATCTTGGAGACAGACTCGTGATCAGGATATGTTGAGACGATTATTATCAATTCAGTAACCGATAAATGGACGTGCTTTAAAAAAATTGATAATTAGTTTGGAAATTGATCTTATTACGCAGAACGCGATAATCTACGTTCTGATTGCTTGGGTAGTCATTGTAGTGGCTGCAAAGGCAATGCGGCTGGACAGGTACGGCTTTGACATAAAGGCGTACAGCCTCACATACAAGAACAAGCAGGTCAACGCTGTATTGATAAGGCTTCTGGGCAGGACCAGAAGGGGGATCAGGGTATTTGCAGATGTTAGTGTGATTGCAGGCTTTGCAATGATGGGCTTTGCATTCTGGTTCCTGCTAAACAACATATCAAACTTTTTTGTGTCAGAGACTGATTTTGCAGAACTTACAGTGCTCATTCCAGGGGTCACCCTTACATCGGCATCTTCCATCACGTACTTTCTGCTGTCCATACCCATCGTGCTGGTCATGCACGAGGGGGCTCATGGGATAGTGGCGGCCCTTGAAAAGATAAAGATCAAGACCGGTGGATTTGCCATATTCATTGCAATGTTTGCTGGATTTGTAGAGCCTGACGAGGAGGAGTTTAACAATGCCAAAAAGATCTCAAAGTTAAGAGTAATAGGTGCAGGGGCTACATCCAACGTGATCTTTTCTTTTGCGTTGGGTGCCATTCTCCTGACCAATCCGCTGTTTGCCATAGTTCTGCCCGAACCGTTCCTGGGCACATTCTACGAAATTCCAGAGGGTAAGGACGGCGTACTGATAATCTCAATAATGGAGGGGTCCGGGGCAGAGTCGGCAGGACTGCTAGCAAATGATCTGATCACATCCATTAATGGTGCCCACATACTCAACCCCATCGACTTTCCGGTGCTGGACCCCGGCGATGTTGCAAGCGTGGAGGTCAACAGGGACGGCCAGGTGCTGCAGTTTGATGTTATCGTAATGGCATCGCCGGACGATGCCACAAGGGGGCTGATCGGTATAATGAGGGACAACTCGTTTGCGTATGAGCCCGTAATGGACTTTATCGCATGGGATGACCACAACGTCTCCATGTTCCTGCTGTGGTTGTGGATGATCTCGTTCTTTATAGGGATAATCAACATGCTTCCCCTGCCGATACTGGACGGTGGAAAATTCATCCACACCATAATAGACAAAAAGATATCCGAAAATATGGTAAATGGTGTCATGTGGGGCATCTATGCATTTACGTTCATCCTGTTTGGCCTCAACATAGCGCTGTCATACATGAAGTCTGGATGGATAACGATCTAGTACATGTTGGCTTGTTGTATAAACAGCCCAAGACAGCACATGCAAACATGTGGATAGTTCAGCCACGGCACAGGTACATCACTGCTAAAGAATCATTAATGGACATGGAGCGCCAGAACCCGTGATATGCGACAAGTGTGCAAAACGACAGGCAGTATACACAAGAAAGTATTCGGGTGAGCAGATGTGTTCTGAATGTTTCTCAAATGCAATTACAAGAAAGGCCGCCAAGACCATATCCAAGCACACAATGATCAGCAACGGCGACTTGGTGGCAGTAGCAGTGTCGGGTGGCAAAGACTCGCTTGCACTCTTGAAGATCATGCACGCAATGGCATCCACCCACAACTTTACAATCCGCGCCATCACCATAGACGAGGGAATTCCAGGGTATAGAAGCGAGGCGCTAGGGATAGTAGAAGAGTTCTGTGGAAGGCTTGGGGTTGAGCATGACGTATACTCGTACAGTGATCTGTTTGGGTTGACGTTGGAGGACGCACTAGAATCAAGGCAGAATACAAAAGTGGGAGTAGTTGCCACCACATCTTCATGTTCGATCTGCGGAACGCTCCGGAGGAAGGCCATAAGCCACGCGGCAGCAGAGATCAATGCAGACGTGGTAGCAACGGGGCATAACCTAGACGACACCCTACAGACATTTCTCATAAACATGTTATCAGGTGACATAAAGAAGATCGGTTGGATGGATCCTGATGCGGTGCCTATGCCACCTTCATCATCATCACCACCGCAACAACAACAGCCACCAGCCAGCCCCGTAAGGAGAATAAAGCCGTTTTGTGAAATATATGAAGAAGAGATTGTCTTTTACGCGTTTACAAACGATCTTCCCTTCCAGTCCGAACCATGCCCCCACATGAACGAGGGGATCAGAACCGAAATCCGCGAATTCATCAACCAGCTTGAACAACACCACAGCGGAATCAAAAACAGTATGCACAGATCAATCTTGCGCATGTCACAGATTGTAAGAGACGTACAGGCAGGACAGATACAAAAGAATGTTTGTTCTAGGTGTGGGAGTATGTGTACCGGGAATGACGAGTGTGCTGCGTGTGAGGTTGTTCAAAAGCTGGGAACAAACAACGAGAACATAGCCACTTGACAGACAAGATTTCCAGTTTAATCTTCTAGTGGAATCACATAGCGCTACACATACATGCCATGCATCAAAGATCTGATTCCTGCGGTTGCCACAAGTATGAGCCAAATGCCCCTCCATCTGCAAAAAACGCCATAAACCCTAATGCAAATATAACATGTGTTTTATCAAAAAGCGGTAGTAGGTAGGATCGGGGTGCCAGCCGTGCCCTGTTCTGAAACCGGCTATATGCAGAGATCAGTAACTGTTGGGTAAATCTCTGGATGGGAAATTCCCGCTTGGTGTGCGGAAATGAAATCACGCCGAGGCGGGTGGTTGCAGGATCGGAATTATCCGAAGGGATGACTTTCAGATTCGAGCCATTGAAAGGGGTGAGGTCCGGGAGGGAGCAATCCTAAGGTGGGACAGCCACGCTTCCTCGTCAACGTGGCGGATCTTGTATGCCTTGAAAAGGGGTTCTCTGTCCAGACTGGAACCGGCAGGGCTACTGCCATCATTTACGCCAATGTGTGGTGTGTAATTGAACTAGGGACATCAACGATCCCATTACCGCCTGCAAATTCAGACCGGCATTTCATTTCAGCATGGTATGTAATCAGTACAGTACGTCAAACGTTGAAAACTCGCCGGTAAACTCTTCATCATGCATATCAGTACCCATGACTCTAGAGTTTGCAGGCCCCTCACGTGACCACTGGACAACCTTGTCGACATTATCCGGGTCACCTTCTAGTACAGCCTCAACACGGCCGTCTTTGAGGTTTTTAACCCATCCTGCAACACCATTATCGTTTGCAGCCACCTTCATGCTCTGTCGAAAAAAGACGCCCTGTACCTTTCCGCTCACAACTATCCTGACTCGCCTGCCTGCCATCGGCACAGTACGGACGAGTAACTAATCAACCTTATCTTAGATGTTACAGTATGGTATGTTGTCATACTGCGTATAAAATGACGTGTATGGTATGATATGTAAGATGTAGACAGCCGTGCCGTCACTATCTTCGTTCCTTGATTCTTGCCCTGCCGGTCTTTCTGGCTGCAATGCTTCCCACTTTTGCACCCGGTGGGGCATCCCTAGATACCGTGGAGCTCTGTCCAACGTGTTGGTGGCGTCCTCCCCCGTGCGGGTGCACGTATGCCGCTTGCGCAACACCCCTGACAATCGGATACTTTCGGCCCTTTGATCTGAATCTGCGCCACTTGTTGCCTGCGCTCATAAACGGCCTCTCGCCTGCGCCTCCGCCTGCCAGTGTGCCTATCATGGCCCTGTTTTTGGGGTTGAGTGTGATGAATCTTCCAGATGGCAGTTTAACGGTCACACCATCCTCACCGTGTGAAAAGATCGTCGCATCAGTGCCTGCTGATTTTACAAGGGTACCGCCGTCACCAAACTGTTTTTCTATATTGCAGACGATCGTCCCGTCTGGAATATTTTGGACGCTAATCACATTGCCCTTTTGGATCTTTGACTTTAGTCCAAACTGAAATGTCTCGCCCACCTTGGTTCCAAGTACCGCAGGTACAAACGAGGTGGACCCATCCTCAAACCTGATCTTGGCCAGTGGTGCATCACGACCACGTTCATGTACCAGATCAACTACGCTGCCATCGTGCTGTTCCCCCAAGGCAAAGCGCGGATAGATCGCAGGAGCACCCACCTTTCCTGTGAATGCGGCCCTGAACTGGAAACCTCCACGGCCCCTTCGTCTGACTAGCGGTCTCTTACCCAAAGTGATCGTCTGCCACCTGTAGAGGATTTTAAGCTTGTGATTCTAGGTTGGTTTTCAAATTAGTAAAGTACTCCTAGTCAGTTAGAAAACAGGCTATAAACTCTAGGTTCTTTCGAAAATTTAGGTCACACATCGACTTTCTAAAGTGCAATCGGATCGCTTGATCCTGTAATCTGTTGCAGGATCATCACGGTGTAACGGGGAGATGTCCAGGCATACAAATGCGACAGTATGTGCTTTTTTGGCGTGAATGTGGTGTACTGCGGTGTTTTGGCAGTGGTTTTTTTGCATCAAACGGCAACAGGTACTGGCATGACTTTTTTTGGCGCCGGAATCTCCGCGGTCTTGCCGCCAAGATAATCCATGATGAATTGGTACGGGTTTATGCCGCGCTTCTCACACGTTGCAAATATGGTCTCACGGATTTCCGTTGTCTTGAGCCCACGCTCTGAGCGGCTGTCATAGAATATTTTTCTCATTATGGCAAATATGCGCATTGCCTGCTCACTTGCATTATTGTGGTACGGGACACCCTCGTGTCTGAGAAATGTCAGCAGGGATTTGCCCTCCCTTTTGAGGCGCTTTACATATCTGTTACAGTCCGCATCATCGTATGTGTCTGCTGTAAGCGCGTCTATGCGGTTTTGCAGTTTTTGTACGGACCGCTTTGGGATGTCCTTTATACTGACGTATTTTTTGCGCAGTTTTATTGCCGATTTCAGTATCTTGTATAATTCGTCAAAGAACGCCTTGAATTCCTTGTCGTCGTTTTTATCAAGCGTGCGGTACATGTCCCTGAAATAATGCAACAGGCATTTTTGGAGGATTTCAGTCACACTCCATCCGGGGTGGGAGTCGCCCACAAGTATGCCCTCAAAGTCACTCAGAAATGTCTCTGACACCAGCTTGCTTCGTGAGTGGGATATGTGGTATATGGTACACGTATCTGACAGAAACACCCACGCCCAGCACAGTTTACCGTTGAAGTACCATCCTGTCTCATCACCACCCACTATTTTAGCAGTGACAAGCTCCTCAAGCAGGCCGTAATAGAGCGGATCCATGTGCATGGACACGCGATAGTCAAGATCCTCTAGCGTGGACATGGCAATGTCTCTGCCATAAAACATCCGGAAGATCTTTTGAATCTTACCGTATGATATTGTCAGGTGCCGCATTGCAGACACTTGTGCCATGATGTCGATGCCAAAATGCTCCTTGGGCATAAATTCAGCAGGCTGGGCATACTGCACGGCGCAACATTTTTTGCAGTATCGTCCCTGTATGGTCATGTCGACATTTGTCCACCTGCCATCCACTATGGCCTCGCCGCATCTTGGATAGTTGTGCGAGGATTTTGCAAGCCTGCTGCCGCATTTGGTGCAGAATTTACTGTCTAGGGTTCTGGATACTGTCGGGCGGTTCTGTTGTGCATACTTGGGGTCGTGCTGGGTTTTTGCACATGCGGGTACCCCTTGAACTCTCTAGTGTTGTAGCTGCGCACGTTTTTGGATCTGCCCTTTTTCTTTTTCATATCCTCTATGGTTTTTGTCAGCTCGTCAATCTGTGTCCTCATCTTGTTGTTCTCTGTTTTCACTTTTTGATTCTCTGTTTTCACTTTTTGATTCTCTGTTTTCACTTTTTGATTCTCTGTTTTCACTTTTTGATTCTCTCTTTCCAATCTCTTCATCTTTTGATCCATTTTGTCAAACTGCTTACTGAGAATTTCAAAAAGCTTGTTGACATCAGAATTCTTCTAGTTTATTTCCATCAAGTTCAGATATTGGCTTGTTCATTTTGGCTCACCACACATGATCAATCTATTTCACCGTTTGAGTATTTAAGGAACTTTAAGAAGTCGGTGTGTTACCTATTTTGCCGTGGATGCCTAGTCATCTTCTGATGCAAATGGCACCACCCTCACCGTAATTGAGACCAGTAAGTCAAGTGGAATATTCAAGGGCCAGGTGTTTTTACAACTACCGGTGAATCATACGACCACAAGCTCAGGGTGGCCATAAATGACACCGTCACTGTAATCTATGTCGACCATACCCTGCCTAGCCCATACAACGCTGTAGACGAGCTTGCCATTACTACCTCTACACTAATTGGCGGCGGGGTGCACGCAATGGCTCCAGCGCACCTGCGGTGACTGGCAAGGCCATGACATCATTACCATTACACAAACCCAGAGTCTGATCTTCATTCCACCACTTGTGGGGACGCATCTTTTGTGCAATAGCGCATCTTCCACAGCGGCATCCAGTACGGGATCAATGAAGCCATTAACTTGCTGCTGGTATTATTTGCACGAGATCTCTTGAAATTCGTTGAGTAGCCTCTTTTGGTGCTTGTTTAGTTTTTTTGGTATGTCCACAACAAGCCTGACGTATTGATCGCCCGTGCCTCTGGTATTGATGTGTTTGACCCCCTTGCCGCGCATCTTGATTATGGTGTTGGGCTGGCTACCAGAGTTTATCTTGATCTTTTGTGGGCCTTCCAGCGTTGGAACGGTAACCTCACAGCCCAGTGCCGCATCGACCATTGAGATATTGTGATCATAAAATATGTTCTTGCCGTCCCTCTTGAACAGGCGATGCGGCTGCACTTCGAGCTGGATTATCAGGTTGCCACCAGGTCCTCCATGTACTTCGTTGCCCTCTCCTTGGATAGTATACTGGCCCGTGTCAACACCGGGCGGAATATCAAAAGAGAGCCACTTTTTGCCCTTTTTACTGCCTCGGCCGCTGCAGGAGTGGCATGGTGTTTCAACCAACGTCCCCCTAGTCATACAACGGCGGCACGGCGCCGCCACGACAAACGATGCAAATCCCATGTTCCTGGTCTGCTTGAGCTGTCCACGTCCATTGCAGTCTGGGCATTTTTTCATACCCGTGCCTGGTTTTGCGCACGTTCCGTGGCAGACGTCGCAGATGGACGTCTTTGTTATCTCTGCCTCTATTCTCTTTCCATGCAATACCTCCTCTAGCGTCATTGTGGTGTTGTAGTAAATGTCGGCGCCCCTGTTTGTCCGCATGCCAGATCTGCCGCCCCCCCCAAACAGCGATCCAAACAGTGACTCAAAGTCTGATCCCGAACCGCCAAACAGATCGCTAAAATCACCTCGCGCTCCCTGGAATATGTCCTCTGTACTGTATTCGTTGTTGACGCCCGAATGACCATATTGATCATACACCCTTCTCTTCTTTGCGTCAGAGAGTATGGCATATGCCTCTGTGATCTCCTTGAAATGTTCGGCTGCCTCTGTGGATTTGTTACGGTCTGGATGGAACTTTAATGCCATCTTTCTGTACTGCTGTTTTATCTCGTCTGTACCTGCGGATTTTTGCACCCCCAGTACCTCATAATAGTCACGTTTTGCGGCCATTTGTCATCACATACCAATATGGTGTCGTTGTATAAATGACTGAATCTGTATGTCAGTTTGTCTTTGTGTCATTGTCGGTGTTTGGTGATTCTGTTACGGCGTTTTTGTCATCAGCATCACTCCCGCTGGTGCCCTGTTTCTGTTCTTGGGCGGCAGCATCACCCTGGCTGGTACTTTCATCATCATGTTGGTGCGTGGTACCATCGTCACTTCCTGCGGCAGATGCACCACTACTATTGTCACCTTCGGGCGGCGGAGGGGATGTCTGGGCGATGTTTTTGTAAATCTCACTTGTCACCTCGTTGACTATGGTCTTTAGCGCCTCAAACTTTGGCTTCAATGCGTCAGGCTCTCCGTCTAGTGACTCCCTGACCTCCTTCATGGCATCGGTTATCTTGATTCCCTGCTCTTGTGTTATCTTATCCTTGAGGTCATGGTTGACCAGCTTTTCGGTTGTGTATATGAAACTCTCAGCCTCGTTCTTGAGATCAATCTTTTCCCTCTTTTTTTCGTCTTCTTCGGAGAACTTTTCTGCATCTTCCTTTAACTTTTCAATCTCTTCCTTTGAGAGCTTTGATGATGATTCTATGGTAATCTTTGCCTCCTTTTCGGTCCCGAGATCTTTTGCGGTAACGTTGATGATTCCGTTGGCATCAATGTCAAACCTGACCTCAATTTGGGGGACGCCCCTTGGGGCTGGCGGCAGATCTGTAAGGTTAAAGCTGCCCAGCGAGACATTGTCGGCGGTCATGGGGCGCTCTCCCTGCACTACATGGATGGTCACGGCCACCTGGTTGTCGGCTGCGGTCGTAAAGACCTTGCTCTTGGATGTGGGAATTGTGGTGTTTCTCTCAATCAACGGCTCCCTTATCCCTCCTAGCGTGTCAATACCAAGTGTCAGCGGTGTAACGTCAAGCAATACAATGTCATACTCTACATCTCCTGCGATTATTCCTGCTTGAATTGCAGCACCCATGGCAACTGCCTCCATTGGATCTACACCGGACTCTGCACTCATTCCAACCACATCACTTACAAACTCCCTGACAAGCGGGATTCTGGTGGGGCCGCCTATCATGACCACCTTGTTGATGTCAGAACTTGCAATCTTTGCATCCTCCAGTGCCTTGAGTATGGATGGCTTGCAGCTCTCAACTATGGGCCTAATCAGCTCGTCAAGCTTTGCTCTGCTGATGCGCTGCTCTAGGTTCTTTGAGCCTGTGGATGGATCATGTGAGATGAATGGTAGGTTGATGTCAGTCTCCATTACGGTGGATAGTTCGATCTTTGCCTTTTCTGCCGCTTCTTTGATCCTTGTCATGGCGGTGGTATCGCTTGAGAGGTCTATACCCTCTTTCTTCTTAAACTCGTCTATCACAAAGTCAGTCAGCACTTTGTCCATGTCCGTGCCACCAAGCTGCGTGTCGCCTGATGTGCTCATCACCTCAAAGACTCCGCCGCCCATCTCCATTATGGTGACATCTAGCGTGCCTCCTCCAAAGTCAAATACAAGAATCTTCATGTCCTCCTTTGCCTTGTCTAGGCCGAATGCAAGCGATGCGGCGGTCGGTTCATTAATTATCCTGACTACGTCAAGGCCAGCAATCGTGCCAGCATCCTTGGTTGCTTGGCGCTGATTGTCGTCAAAGTATGCGGGAACTGTAATGACTGCCTTTTGTATTGATTCACCCACAAAGGCCTCTGCATCCTTTTTGATCTTTTGCAGAATGAATGCAGATATCTGCTGGGGCTTGTACTCTTTGCCCTGTATTGCAAAGATGTGGTCTGAGCCCATCTTTCTTTTTGCCGCCATTATGGTGTTGTCTGGGTTTGTAACGGCCTGCCTTCGTGCGGGCTCCCCCACCAAGAGCTCGTTCTCCTTGGAAAATGCCACTATTGACGGAAACGCCTTGCCGCCGACCGTGGCTCCCTCTGCTGCTGGAATTATGGTGGGCTTGCCGCCCATCATCACCGCTGCTGCTGAATTGCTTGTACCTAGATCTATTCCTATAACTTTCGTCAAATCATAATCACACTCCACTCTCTTTCTTTGAAATTTCTACTAATGTCGGTCTTAAGACTCTCTCATGGGAAATATATCCTTTCCTGATCTCCGTGGTGATTGTATCATCATCCAAGCTGGGATCCGTAATGACTGATATGGCCTCATGGCGGCTGGGGTCAAATATCTCCCCTAGCGCATCGATTGGGACAATTCCTTGGTTTTGCAGCAGCGCATCCATGCTTTTCAGGATGGAGTCCAGTCCGTCTGCCTGGGCCTTGTTCTCGCCAATGGCCGCCCTAGCCCGTACAAGGTCATCATATATTGCCAAAAAATCCAGCATGATCTTGTCAACCTTGTAGTTGGTCCTCTTTTCAACATCAGACTCTGCCCTCCGCTGGAGGTTCTGCATGTCGGCCAGTATGCGCTTTAGCTTTTCTTCGGCCTCTACCCTCTTTTGCTTCTCACCCTCCAAGATTGCTGCCAGATCCACTGCACTCGCGGCGCTGCCGGGTTCCTGGCCGGACTGCTGCTGCGGATGCGGGGTGGGCACATTTGCACTCGTGGAATCGGCGGATGCCGGATTGGGCGGATCGTCCTGCTGTTGTGATGTGTCGGGTGGTATGGCATCAGACATGGCTGGGTCTGCCGCGGGATCGACGGCGGTGACTGTTCCTATGGGTGTTGGTGTGGCATCGTCTGCCTGCTTGACATCATCTCTTTGCTGTCTCGCTACCTGCTTTCTTGCGTCCTTTTTGTGATTTGGTGGCGTGACAACCTCTACCGGAATATCGTTCCCATCACTGTCTTGGTTGTCATCGTCATTATCACAGTAAATTTCTCGTGACAATTCAAGTAGTATGTTGGTGCTGCTAATTTATACTCTTTTTTGGGTTGCTGTTTCATACTCTGAGGCTGGCCCCACATCAAGTGTCATGAATTGATGCCGTGCCATGCATGGCCACACACCATCAAAGCACGAATAAAGAAATTTGCCAGGGCATGACTTTGTGACACCCGGCATGGCTGCTGTATGTTTGTGCATTATGCGTGTGCATTATGCGTGGCCAAACCCCGTTCATCTCCATGCATGATCTGCAATTATTCCCGGCATATCTAGTGGGATCTCTGTTTCGTGCTTGCGTATAGTACATGATTGCAGGGTTTGTACGTGGTCAGGTCGTGCCCAGAATGATGTGTAATACTATCAAAAGACTCTAGATTCGTGCCTGAATCAAAAAATCTTCACAGACAACCTGACCACGTACCAGGGTTTTATCCTGCAGGCTTTGTGGAAATAATTGTACATCATTCCATCACAGCCTGTTTATTGTTTGGCATAAAGGGTTTGCTTTTACTATTATCAGTGAAACATCGCGGCGGATCTTTTCGGCAACCTCAAAGTCATACTTTGTACACGGCACAATTACCGTGGTCTTGTCGCTACTAACCATGTATGGGTCCGTTCCCTCATACGTCTCCACGTCAGAGATGTAATCATGCATCTTTGTGATCAGATCCTGCCTGATCTCTTCATAGTCGCCACGCATTGCATGCTTGTCTATTGTCCAGCACAGCACAACCCTTGCCCTGTTTCCCCGTATGTTGTTGCTTTTGATTGTGGTACGGATCACACTAACGAGCCTCTTGAGATAGTTGTCAATGCCCCGTATGCTAAGATTGATCATATATGTGGCAGGATTGGAGACTTCAAAAGCATCGCCCAAGGCCCTGAGATCAAACATCCCGTCTACCATGGCATCAAGAAATATGTCTTGGAGATCGCCACCAGACATATCATTTACTGTACGCTCATTGGGAATGTGCCTGCATATCTCCAACGTACCGCACATGCCGAAAAACTTTGAGAGTATTCCTATTGCATAAAGGTACTCTGCTGAAGATATTTCAGAAAACACCATCTGCCTCTTTGCTTTGCCGGGGGTCAGCAAATTGGCCAGCACCAGATCTTTCTTGCCGCCAAAGGTGCCTATCAACATTGGACGCGGGGTGTCTGCCTTTAACGGATAGTAAAAGTATGACATCCCTTTTCCCACCTCAAAACCGGTCACATGTTCCAGTAGTGTGATGAGATCATTGTTGCCTCCCAGTCCTACGGGTAGAGTAAGGACCACGGAACTGTCCTTTTTTAGTGACTCTACCGCATCTCTGAATTTTGCGTGGATCTCGTTCTTGTTGTCCACGCCCGTCTTTCGTATCTTGGGGGAGAAGAAGAGATACTGCACCTTGGAGATAGCCACATTGATGGGCTCCATGACCAGCAGGGGTTCGTCCTCCCTAAGCCATGCCACATCGGGGTATGTCCTAGCAATCTCTGCGTTTAGCAGGATCGCTGAGGGGGTGTTCTCGTCGATCAAGTACACTGTTGCGCCGTTGATCGCCATATTGGATGCTATTGCATATCCCTCGGTACTGAGACCATAAACTGCAATCTGGATCCCCTGTGGTGCCACTATTCAACCAGACTAAAAAAAACTTATTAAACCTGCGCCAAGCGATGAATGTCTTGAAGATATGGATGGACATCCTCACCCCCAAGCAGGTGCTCTTCTTTGAGCCCATGATACGCGTGTTGGAGCGGGAGGAGGGCCATGTTGTCATGTGTACGTCAAGGACGTATGGGGAGGCGTCAAAGCTTGCAGAGATACGCGGCTTGAAACTGGTTTATGTGGGCAAACATGGAGGGGGGCGCAAGAGCGACAAGCTTGATGCCAGTATTGACCGGATGATGAGACTCTCAAAAAAGATCCAAAGGTTCTCACCTGATCTCGTGATCAGCTTTTGTTCGCCGGAGGCTGCAAGAGTGGCATTCGGCCTGGGAATACGGCACATTGCATTTTATGATGGCCCCCACGCGGATGCCATAGTGCGGCTTACCGTGCCCCTATTGCAAAAACTACTCACCCCCAGAGTCATTGCAAAGGGGCTGTTTTCCAGATATGGCATCAGCAAGGACAACATCATCCAATACAATGCCATAGATGCTGGAATCACCATACGGAGGCAGGCAAGCCAGGGCGGCCTCCTGCCGTTCAAGGATGCAGGCAAGGCCAACATACTGATCAGGACCGTGGAGGAGGAGGCATCATATGCAAAACCCCTGCGCCAAGACAGGTCCGACATTGCAGTGCGGATCACCGAAGAGATTGTGGACAGGTACGGTGAGCAGAATATAGTGGTGCTGTGCAGGTATCACGCGCAAGCAAGGCGCCTCCGTAAGGCGATCGGCAAGAAGGCCAAGGTCATAAGGATGTCATTTGACGGCAAGTATCTCTTGGAGAATACGGATATCTTTATAGGATCCGGCGGTACAATGACGGCTGAGTCTGCGCTGATGGGCGTACCCACAATATCATACGACGCAATCCCCAATGTTGTAGAAGAGTATCTGGTAAAGAGGCGCCTGGTAAAGAGGCTGACTGCTCCAAGGATGATCGCCGGTTATGTGGGAAAGATCATTACACCAAGCGGCGGCCGCCTAGTAGCAGAGCAAAAAAAGAAGGCAAAGGCCATTACTGGGCGCATGGAGGATCCCCTAGAGGTCCTGCTTGATACAATCAAAAAGCCCTGATGACATTTTACCAATAGTTATGAGCATCATTGCCCCGGTCAGCCCCATGATCCTCCTGCAGGCCTGCTATACTATTCCATTGTGATAAAAAGTTCATTAAGGGAACGGGGTTGTTTGGACTCAACAGCAGCCCGGTAGTGTAGCGGCAAGCATAGGGGCCTTTGGAGCCCTTGACCCCAGTTCGAGTCTGGGCCGGGCTATATACCATCATTTACAAACATACCGCCTTGCAGTGTTGGAACTTTATGCCCCAGATGTGTGGGCAGGCGAAAAGTTTTGGGATCATGGCATGAATCCTTGTGGCGTTATGCAATTATTCAAAAAACTTCCATCTCTTACCATAATGCTCAACGTTTCAAGGCATTTCTAGGCGCCATGCAGTCTTATGGACGCTCTGCGCACGGCCAGCCATCTGCCACATCTTCCTTCTGCCACTACACCCACACTGCGGCCTAGTCCTGCAAAAAGCCAATGCCGGCATTTTTTAAGATACATGTGCCAGCAATATGGTTTAACCACAACCTGCCCTTTGGGTTTATCCATTTTTTATGGGCCATACATCCAACTTTTGTTGTTGCTCTATAATTGACAGGTTGACTACTTTTGTCTGCCAAGCTTGTCTAGCTTCATTATGCTCTTGTTGGTTAAAGATATGTCGTTGTTGGGTTCTGTATCAAGTGCCTTATCAAACCACTCTGTGGCTTTTGCATATTTGCCTAGTTTGCCTAATGTCATGCATTGTGCAGTCAGATTCAACAATATAGGTTAATTTGTAACACATCGCCATTATGAAGTGGAATTTGGGGCATTAGGGCCCACCGAACTTCCAACTACACCATCACAGTAAACACGAGCGGGTGGCAGAAACAACGCAGGGAGGTAACACATCGCCATTATGAAGTGGAATTTGGGGCATTAGGGCCCACCGAACTTCCAACTACACCATCACAGTAAACACGAGCGGGTGGCAGAAACAACGCAGGGAGTTGTAGTTTTAATATTTTTGAGCATTTAGTGTTCTTTTGTCGACATGCATGTATTTTATTTCCTAGATAGAGTATATGCTATGGATCCCTCAAAGGTGGACTGGAACCATCCCAGCGTGAAATACCTTTTCAAGTGCTTTGAAGAGGCGACAAATGCTAGAGACAAAGAGAGTGAGCAGACGCGGGAGATGATGGAACAAGTGTTGGGGAAAACAGGCAACTGCGCGAGGAGAATGAGGCGATGCACAAGGAGAATGAGGCGATGCACAAGGAGAATGAGGCGATGCACAAGGAGAATGAGGCGATGCACAAGGAGCTCGAGCAGCTGCGCGGGGACAACAAGCAGGTAGTAGCTGGAAAGGAAAAAAAGCACGACTCCGGACGCGGGCACAACCACAGAAGCTACAACGTGAGGGAGATGAAGGGGTATCCACAGATTAGGAGCGTCGACAAGAACGGCGGCACGAAGCGGCCGTCACACAGGATCCCACCCACCGTAAACGACATCAGGCAGGCCGACCAGACCAAGTGTCCCAACTGCGGCGCGGAGCTCTCGAAGCCCACCGGAGAATACGAGCGGCTGTCCGAGGACCTGATCGAGTTCAAGTGGACGGTCACCAAATGGTGTGTCTCAAGAAGGTTCTGCAGGGGTTGTAACAAGCAGGTCACCCCGTACCTTGACGGCGTGCTTGCCGGGGAGCATTTCGGGACAAACATCATGGCCATGGTGATAACCATGAAGTGCTCTAACGTGTCATTTGGCAAGATCAGAGACATGCTCCACATGTTTTATGGTATCAGCATCTCCACGTCCACACTGAACCACTTTTGCGACGTGGTAGCCCGTGAGCTTGAGCCGCTGTACGACAAGCTAAAAAAGGCGCTCAAAAGGTACAGGGAGATTTACGGCGACGAGACGAGCTGGTTTGTCAACGGCATGCGCAGGTGGGTCTGGGTGTTTGTCAGCAGCATGTCGAGCATATTCGTCATAAACAAGTCAAGAGGCAGGACCGTACCCATGGATGTGCTGAAAGGATTCGCAGGAACTATCGTGAGTGACTCGTGGGGCCCGTGGAACTACGTGGGTAGCAAGCACCAAAAGTGCCTGCTGCACTACTTGCGCGACATGTACAGAACACTCGAGAAGAACAAGTGCAAAAAGTTTGTCAGATTCTTCAGGACGTTGTATAAAATACTCAAGGATGCCATAGAGCCCAGAAAGACCGACTGCAGGGACTCTGCTGAGGATCAGAAACAGTCTGTGCAGAAGCTCAAGAGTAGGGTGCACCGGTTGATAAACAAGGACCATACGGACAAGGACTGCAAGAGATACGCAAAGCGCCTAAAGAGGGAGGTCGATTCACTCTTTACGTTCATAGAGCATGAGGGTGTGGACTATCACAACAACGTCAGCGAGCAGGCGCTGCGCAGGTTTGCAGAGGCCCGCAAGGTACTGTACGGGAGCAGGACAGAAAAGGGCGCCAAGAGGACTGCCGTGACCATGAGTATCTACGAGACATGTAAGAAGCGCGGTGTCAACTTTTACGAGTTTGTCCGCGACTATTTAGCCGGAAGGATAGACGACATTCCGAAGAAACGTATAGCTCACGCCACAACTACCATCACAACCATGGCCGCCTGAGGCGGTTCGTGCAACATTTTATACATCTGCATCCACCACACCCATATCTACATCCACCACACCCATATCTGAGCCGTGGCGACCGTCACGACTGCACGCGCATCGGGATTTGCCTTCTCTTGATGAGCTGATTTTGGCCTCAAAAAACCACTTCATAATGGCGATGTGTTACGTGTTACGTTAATTTGAAATTATGTCTACAAAAGATTCTATTGAAGCTTGCCATGCATTGGCACCTGGCACGATGATGTACACATTATGATGCAAGGCGTTCTTTGATGCTCTCAGACAACCGCCTGCTCACCTCTTCTCCTGGTGCCCTGCCCCTGAGTTTCTTCATGGCAATTCCCATGAGTGGTCCTATGGCCCTCTCCTTCTGGGATTCTATCAGATCCGAGTACTCCTCTGTAATTGTCTCTATGATCCCCATTAGCTCTGATTTGCTCACCTGTTGCTGGATTGAAGAATTCTTTATTGCCTCGTCCACGCCCTCTGATGTTCCTACCATTATACTCTCAAATATCATCTCAATGGACTCTTTGGTAATCTTGTCTTCTTTGAGCAGCCTGAATGACTCCCTAATGTCACTGTCTTTTAGCAGGGCTGCCTGCATCCCGTCCTTGCGGCCTAGGTTGATTATGGTCGAACATAGTACAGACGCGGCAAATATGGGGTTTGTACCACCATCTCCCATGATCTCCTCAAAGATCTTCATATAGCGCGAATCAAACATCTGCTCTGCCAGCTGCGGGTTTAGCCTGTATCTGTCCTGTATGGCAAGGATGGACTCGTCCCATGATCTTGGAATGCTGTCTTGCGCCTCTTGCAGCTCCTCCTGTGTGACGGTGATCACCGGCATGTCGGTCTCTGGATACATCCTTGCGGCGCCGGGCCTAGGCCTGAGAAACTTTGTCTGGCCAGATTGTGTGGCAAGCCTTGTATCCCTGGGAATCGCATTATCCCTGATCTCCCGCATCCTGTTCAGAATCTGGCGCGTTATGGCGCGGGACTTTTCAGGAGGCGTTGCCAGCAGTACAAACGCGTCCCTGCCTGCTGTTATGCCATGCAGTACAGACAGGCCGTCCACGTCCTGCTGCGTGATGCCATAGGCGGGCAGCTCGTCGGAGTGGAATATTCCACCCAGTCCAAAGATCTTGACGAGTTCTGCCAGATCCCTTCCCAGCCTTACCTCCGGGGCATATTGGTTGCCAAACACTCCTGCAAGGTTCTCAAATGCGATCATGATGATTTGGTGCTTTTTGGATATTGCACCCTTTACAATCCCAGAGTTCCATGACTGGGTGGTGTTGGTGATGTCGATTATTCTGCAACTATTGTTCTCATCATTATCAGGCCCACAACAAAATGCACGCTCTTTTAGCTGTTTTGATATCTGTACCATGGCATACTGCCTCTTTGCCTCATACTCTACAACCTTTTGCAGCTGGTCAAGCTGTTGTACCCCCTTTACCTCCACAACCGCGCCGCCGCCATCCCGGATCGACACGTTGACATCCTGTCTGATCGAGCCTATCCCACGCCTTACCATCTGCGTGCCGCGCAGGATCCTTCCTAGCGCCAGGGCAATGGACTTGATCTTGCGTGGCTTGACATCAAAAGGCTCTGTTGCAATCTCCACTAGTGGTATTCCAAGCCTGTCCAGCCCATACACTTTTTGATCTCCCTCCCCGCCTAGTATCTTGGCTGCATCCTCTTCTAGGCATACGGACTGGATTCCTATTCTAGTCCCTCCCGCGTTGTAGTGGCCGCCCTGTGACACCAGTATCGTGCGCTGGAATCCGGCGGTATTGGAACCATCCACTACGGTCTTTCTCATGGGATACATCTCGTCAAATATCTGAGAGTTTAGCGCCGACGCTATGATGAGCGCCACTCTCTTTGCATCCATGTCTATCATGTCGGGGGGCCTCTCGTCCTCCTCTACCAAGCAGCTGCTATCAGGGCTTGTGCGGTACACTATGATTTTTGCCTTGGTCCCCTCAAAGAGTGCAGCCTGGTCAAACTCGCCGGATTCTCCCTTGGATGCCCGCAGGCTGCGCCTAAACTCTGCACTGTACTGGTCTGTATCGGTAGGGATGCACCTGCAGAAGAGCTTTCCGGTGGCAAGCTGTTGGTGCACCTCGAGGCCTACCCTGACTCCCAGACTGTCCACATCAATCTCTGGCATTCATCCAGCCCCCCCCTTGTACACTTGGCATCTCTGATGCGACACCCTTGAGCACAATCCTTTTGATCTGTGTTGCATCCTTGGCGTGGCCCGCCGCCCACATTGTCTTTACCAGCGCCGTCTCTGGTATCATGTCCCTGAGTGGAACTACTCCCAGATCCAACAGGTCGCGGCCACTTTCATACACGGTCATTGCCACCATACCATCTATGCATTGTGATGTCATGGCCACAAACACGCCCTTTTCATGCGCCCTTTGTATGCTGGCGTACGTGTTCTTTCCCGTGTGGCCCAGCCCCGTACCCTCAAACACTATGGCCCTGTACCCACTGTCTATGATGTGATCAAGCATTCCTGCGTCATACCCTGGGTGGTACTTTACAAGCGCCACCCTAGTGTCCAGACCTATTTGTGGTGTAAATTGACTTGAGCCGAAAAAATTATTGCGCATATTTTTTTGTATTTGCTTTCCTGATATTACAAATGCCGGCTCTGCACCTATTGTCTGAAACGCGCCGCGCCTGCTGGTGTGGTTCTTGCGCACCCGGGTTCCCACATGACACGCAATTCTATCATCACTTGAGTCCATGTGCATCACTACATACACCCCCTTTGTACGGGCTTGCGTAAGCAGTCTTGCGGCGCCCAGCAGGTTGAGGGGTGCGTCTGACGATGCACGATCCGATGATCTCTGCGCGCCCACAAGCGCTATGGGGATTGGAAACCCTGCCAGTGCAAACGATAGAAACGACGAGGTATAGTGCATCGTGTCTGTGCCGTGTGCCACTATTATTCCGGCATAGTCTGACTCTGAGTAACCGTTTATGGTATTGGCCATCATTAGCCAGTGATCGGGGGTTATGTTCTCCGAGTGCTCTGAGAGCAGGATATTTGTGTCAATCTCTGCAATCTCTGCAAGTTCTGGCACGTACGATACCAGATCTTCTGCGCCCAGTACTGGTGTGACGGCACCCGTTCTGTAATCTACACTGCTTGCTATGGTGCCGCCCGTGGACAGCAAGAGTATTTTTGGCAATGCTGTACCTGCCTGCTTCACGCCGTCTATACGTCCCGCGCCATCTCTTTGCTTGGGATGATCGGGGGACGTGCCGTCTTTGGTGCGCTGTACCGTCTCTACCCTCTTTATCCTGTCTATTCTGATTCCCACATTGTAGCCGTTTTGTAGTTTTAGAGTAATGTGTACATCGTCGCTGTGCTCATACCTTGACATGATTATTCCAGTGTATGTGAGATCGGCGACGATCCTGACCATATCGCCCACGGCAACCCTGTTGTCTTGAAGAAACTGCAGTGATGCTCCCCTACATCCTCCATACTCTGGCATGTGGTGGATGGCTTTGCTATTTTATTAAAAGTAGTTGATTCGTGGTTGGTGGTAGCGCTGACATTGTTTGGTGTGCAAGGCGGTGGCCGTGACGGTGGTAGTTGTGACGATGATGGTTATGGTGATTATAATGATAATGTTTCCACACTACTTGGGCTTTCTAAAATTCGGCTGATGAAATAATGTGTGGATTTGTTGGGATTGATGGCTATTTGGAAACTCTAAGAGACTAGTACATGTGTGACGTTCAATCTTGGCCAAACACGATCTCTTTGCATACGCGACCCAGATCAAGGCCAACAGCATGAAGAGATGTGTGTGGGAACATATCCACTACAACCTTGATGGAGGTTATTTTTATCCTAGAAACGTGTATAGATAATGGTGGTTCCATCTGACCTGTCTGCCCTCTTGCCTTTTTTACTGCCGTCCCACACCTAGTCTGCCGACACAAGAAGGGTGGGATCGTCGTGTGGCTGGGCAAATAACTGATGTGTCATTGCGTGCCACGTTTGAGCGGTGAGATCGGGGAGGTACTGTTACCATTACTATTTGGCTCTTTCAGCCGAAAACAGAGCATGCGCGGCGAGCCCACCAACATGGACACGGGTGGGTTCCGCTGCCGTATATGCGCGGCCCTCATTTTCGACTACCATGCTTTCCAGTCATCAGTTTTCTGAGAACACTTCGCGATGGCTGGCGTGGGATGGATGGATGGTCTGCAGAGTGTCATCTGTGTGGGCAGCAGACCAGTTTGTAGTATGTATTGTGTGTCGTGGGCAGAATTACCCATCTGTGGACAAGCCGTTTACAATCGTTGGCATGGTAATGGACAGAGGCTTTAACTATCTATAGTAAGATGCGACAAGTTTTTCGCCCATCTTGAGATCCTTTTGTTCCCTTACCTTCTTTACGGCCTCTTCAAAATGCTTCATGGTTACCTTGGCCTTTATGCTCTTCTTCTCAATATCCTTTACCTCCGGATGGGAGTCTAGAAACTCATGAATCACCAGTGATACCGCCGTGTTTGCAATGGATGCCGTGTCGGCCCCGCTGAGGCCGTCCGTAATCTCTGCAAGCTTGTCAAAGTTGACATGTGCGGAATCATCAAGCTCGCTGACGATTGGTATCTTGTCTGCATTTATCTTTAGGATATTCTTCCTGCTCTCCTTGTCAGGCAGCGGAATTTGTATGATCTTGTCAAATCTACCAGGCCTAAGCAAAGCAGGATCTATCATGTCGGCCCTGTTTGTGGCTGCAAGCACTATTACCCCATGCATGTTCTCCATACCATCAAGCTCGGTGAGCAGCTGGCTGACTACCCTCTCGGTAACAACGGTCTCGCCACCTGCACCGCGTATGGGCGCAATGGAATCAATTTCATCAAAGAATATGACACATGGTGCAGATTGGCGTGCCCTCTTGAATATCTCCCTGATGCCCCTCTCGGACTCTCCTACCCACTTTGAGAGTAGTTCGGGGCCCCTTACAGATACAAAGTTAGCCTCACTTTGCGTGGCGACAGCCTTTGCAAGCAACGTCTTTCCAGTGCCGCTTGGGCCGTGAAGCAGTATGCCCCTTGGCATTCTGTGTCCAAGCTTGTCATAGAGGCCGGGATACTTCATGGGCCATTCCACTGCCTCCTGCAGCTCACGCTTTACGTCCTCCAAGCCGCCTACTTCCTCCCACTTTACATCGGGATTCTCTATGAATACCTCTCTCATTCCAGAGGGTGTCACTTCGATCAATGCCTTTTGAAAGTCTTCATGGTTTACGATAAGCTTGTCCAATGTCTCGGGTGGAATCTTTTCCTCTTCCAGGTTGAGTATGGGCAATAACCTCCTGAGGCATTTCATTGCTGCTTCCTTACACAGGTACTCCAGATCCGCGCCCACATAGCCGTGGCTGACTGCAGAGATCTTGTCAATGTTGACATCATCCAGCAGTGGCATGTTTCTGCTGTGTATTGCAAGTATGTCCTTTCTTCCCTTTTTGTCTGGAACCCTGATCTCGATCTCCCTGTCAAACCTTCCGGGCCTTCTGAGCGCTGGATCGATTGCATTGGGCCTGTTTGTGGCCGAGATTACGATTACCTTTCCGCGTGCCTCCAGCCCGTCCATCAGGGAGAGCATCTGTGATACGACGCGCCGTTCAACCTCGCCGGTGACCTCTTCTCTCTTTGGGGCTATTGAATCGATCTCGTCTACGAATATTATTGATGGTGCCTTTTCCCTTGCCTCCTTGAATATCTCGCGAAGTCTGGCCTCACTCTCACCGTAAAACTTGCTCATAATCTCTGGTCCTGATATACTGATAAAGTGTGCATTACTCTCGTTTGCTACTGCCTTTGCAAGCAGCGTCTTTCCTGTGCCAGGCGGCCCATACAGCAGGACGCCCTTTGGGGCCTCTATTCCCAACTTTTCAAATATCTCTGGATGTCGCAGGGGAAGCTCTATCATCTCCCTTACCTTTTTGATCTCGTCGGTCAGTCCGCCAATATCTTCGTAAGTGACCTGCGGTACACCGCGCAGCGTCTCTCCTTTTTCTGCAATATGAAAGACTGTCTTTTGTGTTACCAACACGGCATCGGCAGCAGGAGTTACTCCTATAACCTGGAAGGTCAGGCGTCCTCCAAAGTATGGCACCATCACGTTGTCGCCCTTGATCAGCGGAACACTCTCCAAGGCATCCGCAAGATACCTCTCATCTATGGGCGGGATGGCCTCTAGCGGCGCCACCACAACCTTCTCTGCTGCTACTGCCTTTATCTTGCGGACGGCTATGGTGTCTCCAATTGCAATTCCAGAGTTATTTCGGCCCAAGCCATCTATCCTGATGATCCCCTTGCCCTCGTCTGACGGGTATAGGGGGAGGCACTTTGCAACGGTTCTTCTCTTGCCCTTGATCTCTATGACATCACCGGTGGAAGCGCTGAGGGTGTCCATTGAATCATAGTCGATCCTTGCAACCCCCCTACCTACATCCCTAGTGTATGCCTCTAGTATCTTTAGTGATATCGCTCCGCTTTGACTCATATTGAAAATTCTTCTGTCTATTTTTTATACCTTTGTGGTACGTCAGTTAACCCACCGATGGCCTAACAATCCCGTCACGGTGCTATAACAGGGGGTGGTTCTGGTCGTATCTGCCACCTTGATACCATCACTGTCTTGAATGTAAGAACAGTAAACATAATTCTCTGCCATTTACCGTCACTTCCAAATCCACAATATGTATTGATAACCACCCATTGGTTGAACAGTATCACAGATGCCGCAAAACACAGAAATCTTGCGGCATGGTTTGTACTGCGTGTCCTGAGTCTGATTCCCTCTATCTGCCTGTATGCAGTCTCTATCCCCCATCTTTTGTGGTAGGCTGCAACATCTATCTCATTGGAGTTGGCGGTAAATCCAATGTACCTTTCATGTGCCGGCGCATCCGGACTCTTGTCTTTGTGTGTAGTGCGTTTCTGTATTACCATGATGTATTTTACAGACTAGTCGGCGTTCTCAAGTATTACATCTGATGTAGCATCGCGTATCTTTTTGTCAAATTCGTCAAGGGCTACCACTACATTGTACGTATTTTTGTACAGTATGACAAATCCACTACCGTAACTGTTCATTGCCTCCAACACTGAAACTGAAAAGAACTCCCTGTCCATAAAAAAACACTTGACCATAATGCCATACCTGTTGCATATTTGGATGATTTTACGCACAAAATCAGCCGTGGAATGGCCCATCCCTACAGGAAATACGGCAAGAGTGAGTCTGCGCCCTTCATCAACACACTAGGCAGTAATGTATCCCTCAAACTTCCATGTACCGTTTTTGGATTTGGAGCGTAACAGTTCAGGTCCAGGATTTTTATCATATCTTGGTATGAGGTGCTTGTCGATGGCCACATGAATTGATTTTTTCATGACGCCTGATTTTTGGAGTTTTGCAATCTGGCCTGAGATGGTATCTTTTATTGCCTACCATACCACATCCGGTTTTGTCCTTGCAAACGCCTTTCTTACCCACTCATCAGTGGGCAATATGCTGTTTGATGTGGTATACAAGCTTGCAGCATACCCGCCTACCGATGCCGTGCATGTAGAGGCAGGCATCATTATGTCTATCATATTCCGTATTGAGTGTCTGGTATTGGATCCGTGAGGCATGATGTCACATCTTTCCACAAATTCTGACAGGGCAGATGCGATATTTTCATATGTGAGTGAGTCACTCAATATGTTGCACCTCTTGTGGTTTTTGGTCTGGACATTAAAAATCTGAGAGGTTGCGCTAATTGATTTGTTTGTGTTGAATTTTGTTGATTTTTAGCGTAAAATTATGATTCCAATTCCATCGGTGGGTTAACTGATTATGGTTTGCAGGTACAAAGTCTCGTGCCTGGCATTGCATGGTGCAGTTTTGTGCAGAGGGGGTCGATATCCAGATGCCACACAAACATTAACCTCCATAATACAGCATGATTATGATGATGGTGATGGTGACAACCACGGCATGAAGATAGCCTTGGATGTAGACGGCGTGCTTGCTGATGTAATACTCTCTTGGTTGCACCATAATAACGCCAATGAATCCAGACCCAAGATCACAAAGTCCGAGATTACAGACTGGGACTTTTGGAGGAAACACAAGATAGATAGAGATGACTTTTACACAGAGCTGAACAATTGTTGGAAAGACAGCTGGCGTTGCATACCCCCCACCGAATCAGATCTCAGTTCATCTACAAAAGATCTCGCCGGACTCGGCAGGCTGGACATAGTTACAGCCAGGGCCAGTCATACTGATCCATATGTCAAGGAGTGGCTGGACTATCACGACATATCATATGATAATTACATCTCCGTGGCGGCAGGGCCCATGAAGGCAGATCTGGATTATGATGTATTCATAGATGATTCACCACACAACGCACAAGCATTTCTTGGCAGCAGCAAGAGGGTCATGCTGTACTCGCAGCCATGGAACCTGCATATTGATGTGAATGGTGGTGCAAATACCGCCTCCGCCGTAGCCGATGATATTACCATCCCACATCCCATTGCAGGCAGTGTTCCACCTCCACAAAGAGACGGCATCTACAGAATCACAACCCTTTCAGAGGCAATAGATATCATCACGGCATGTGGCTAACCTGCAGTCCATCTCTGCAGGAGTCAAAAATACAACCAGACACACTCACTCCAACATGGTGTATTATGGTCTTGCAACCGGACCATCACGGCACCGCATAAACGGCCAAACATGGCATCACACCACACAGCGGATCTGCCTGACAACCTTCTCAAACGACGAGGCCGCATGCGATCAATCAACATATCATGAATGCCAATCTGCCAAGCCAACAAATTCAGGCTTGCATGCAATTATATCGACTTTTTGTAAATCTCTTTACCCGCCTGCTTGCTAACCTTTCTAATGTTGAGTAGGTGTCCGTTCTTTATGTGAGTGGAATGGGCAGTCTTTAGCAGTTCTCCAACCTTGTCATCATTGTAAAACTTGACATTGTATCTGCCGATCACCTTCTTGCAGTTGGTACAATATACCTCCCTGAATACCGCCTGGTCTGTCATGGTATGATTGGCCTGCACACGTATAATAAAGAACTTATTCTAGCTGGCAAAAATCACTGTGCGGGAATCGCCCAGCCTGGTCAAAGGCGTAAGGTTCAGGGCCTTATCTCCTAGGAGTTCGTGGGTTCGAATCCCACTTCCCGCACCACTAGGTATCTGTATGTCATACTTGACACTGTAATGCAAAGCAGAGTAAGATGTTGCCCATGCATAATATGCATAATCCATACCTCTGCCATTCCTGCATACATTGTAAAATTGGATGTTTATACAAGCAAATCAAAAAATTGTTGTATTGGCCTAGACTACCATCATTGTATTGACTAATCATCTTTGTGCATCATGATAAAAATAGATCATACTTTACAAATAAAAATTTATAATCTCAAAAAGTATTACTAGTGTATGTCATAACGGCAAGTTTAATGCAGTCATGGTATTATCATATATGATCTTTGGTTGTCAATTTTTAATCATACAGGTTTGATTGCAAATATTGGAATGCAAGCAACGTATGAAGGGAAAACATTGTTGCTACACATAATGTATTGCCAACATACAAAGATATAATCAAGGCTATCAGCCGGACGGAACGGTTCTCACAAACGTCCACATGGACTCTAGGGTGTCGCCTGTAGTCACGGGATAGCCGTCGTGTGCAAACCGCGCAAGTAATCTGGGTATCTCACCCACCTTGTCAGATAGTTTTGTGCTTGCAACCAACCCGTCAGAGTCAAACGTCTGGTGTAAAACCCTGCGAACCACCTGGTACTGTTTGTCATCTATTGTGATTATTGGATCGTTGCCAGAATTGGTTACCTCATGATCCAAAAATACCTCCAGAGCAGGCCTGTCAAGGTATGCAAATTTGGTTGATTCCAGATATGCAACCAGTCTGCCCTCTGAATCCCTTATTGTACTCTGGACAAGGATGAATACGGTGGTAGCACCACCCTCCCGTACTATGTCATTGTTTGTGTCAAGAGCTGTCTGGAATGCATCAGAAGTATCGCCGCTGGCAAGCTGAGGGGCATATGTTAGCAGACCAGCCATAATCATTGTGAACACCAAAAGTGCAAAAAAAGAGATGGTGGCACCATCTGTCCTGCTCTTCATGGGCATGGTATGGCATTGTGGTATAATAACAAGTCTGCCTGGCCCGTAATTGTGTCAATAAGCAGAACCGTAATGCGATGACAAACCTCATGTACACAAATGGGTCACATGAATTACACCATTGATGTCCTCACAGCAATGCTATAGAGTTTATGATTAATCGACCGGAAAAAATTTTCTGTTTTGGCCTACCCGAAAGTGTGGTGAATCGCCTGATTTTTTGATTATCTGCGATAAATCCTCAAGTGTGTCATCAAATACCTCCTTGGTGTTTCTTGTAAGTGCCTTTATCATCTTCTCATCTGAGATGATATACTCTAACATTTCCTGTGTGTGAAACAGTCTTGTGGGTAGTACAGAAGAGTAGTGCCTCTTCTGTCCAAGCTCCGTATTCCACAGCGAGTCCTCCTTTGCCAGTATCGTCTTGAGTCTCAAATTCTTTTTTCTAACCTCGAGTTTTCTTTGGCCTGTTTTGCCTTATCTTTTGGTTCTCTCCTTTTTTTCAGGTTTTCTTTCTCTAACTTTACTAATCTGGTCTCTAGTTTAGTTTGAGTTTGTTTGCCCATTACCATATACTTGAAAGAAGTAAATTTAACGATACAAGTTTAATTTAATAGAGAACTTGACAATTTTTTTGATCCTATTTTTCTGGTCGATTAATCATAAACTCTTATAGTCAACAACACTGCTGCTGACTGGCTTGTTTTCCCAGCAGCTCATTGTACAACGAGATCGCCTCTTGCTCGTCCTTTGTACCCACAACTACCGCAGAGCCCTTTTTCATAAAACTGACCGATATGGTATCTGTCTTGAATGACAGCCCCAGACTTCCTTGGTTCTCAACCTTAAACCCCTTTTGTTTGGCAACATCTACAACATCTGCAATGTTTAGATCAAACATGGTGGCAGGTGTGATTGAAAACGTCCTCTTTCCTTGGTTGCGACCACATAACTCCTCCAACAACGGATCCTGTGTTTGTGCTGTCGTTGCTGGTGCAACAGGATCAGTGTGGCGAGCAAGATTATAATTAGCCTTCTCAATCATCGGAACTTTTTCATTTGCTTGCGCAATGCCGGCAGCCTGTTGGTCCGTAGTACGATCAGCCATGGCATTACTCCCACAGACGGGGCAGTCCTCTTCTGCCCTGAATGTACGGGTGGTGGTAAACTCCATGCCTTCAATGTCAATGTGCAGCATCCTGTCTGCCAGACTCGGGGGCTTTCCAGTGATCACCTTAACGGCCTCTGCCACCTCGATCCCCCCCACTATGGACAGTATTGACGGATGTACACCCTCTATACTGCACGTGGGCATGGTATCTTCATCAAGTCCTGGAAACATGCAATGATAACAAGCACTAGAGCCTGGCAGTACGGTAAAAATCTGCCCCGTAACCCCTACTGCTGCGCCCGTAACAAACGGAATCCCAGACTCGACACATGCGCTGTTCAGGGCATACCTGGCATTAACGCTGTCAAGCGCGTCAACCACCACATCGCAACCCCTTACGACATCGGGCGCAGTGTTGCGGCTCACCGATACTGCCAGCGGCTCTATGGCACAGTCTGGATTGAGTTTCTGTAATTTTTTAGCAGCAACTTCCACCTTGACCTGACCCACATCGTCACCATCAAACATAGTTTGCCTGTGCAGGTTTGACAACTCTATGACATCCCTGTCTACTATCCTCATATGGCCTACCCCCATTGCAGCAAGCCTTGATGTTATGGGATGGCCCAGCCCTCCGGTTCCCACCACGCATACCTTGGAGTTTTTTAGTTTCAGTTGTCCCTCATAGCCTATCTGTTCTAACATCACCTGACGTGAGAACCTGTCAAGCTCTTCTGACGAGAGTTCCTTGCTGTTTGCCTGATCGGCTGTCCCTTGCGCGTCTGTAGAGCCACCTGCCACCGCAGGCAGTATGTAAACATCGTCACCGTCCTTTATGGGTGCATCAATCCCCCCAGAAAACTCGGCGTTCTTGCCGTTGATGTATATGTTTATCAAGGAACGCGGTGTGCCGTCGGCTTCTAGTACGCGACGTCCAAATTCGTCACCCATAATCTCTGTTGTCTTTGTAAACGCATCCTGCAGTGAGTCCGCTGTTACATCTATCTTTTTCTCGCCGCCTCCCCCTGCATTGAGTACCGAGGGTATCGTAAATGTAATATCGGCCATTCTAGTTTACCACCATTGACATCTCAACGGCATCAGCCTTAAGCGTCTCCGGCTTGTCAAGGACGCTCATGATAGTCTCGGTTGCCTTGAGGCCGTTACCAGTAATGTAACATACGATCCGCTCGTCACGATCAATCTTGCCCTGCTGCACCATCTTGTGAAGCACCGCTAGAGAGACGCCTCCGGCAGGCTCTGTAAATATGCCTTCTGTTCTTGCCAGAAGCAGTATTGCATCAAGTATCTCCTGGTTGCTGCACTGTTCTGCAAAGCCGTTGTACTGTGCAAGTCGTCCTAGGACGTACCTGCCGTCACCGGGGTCGCCTATTGCTAAGCTCTTTGCAATTGTATCAGGACTCTCCACCGGGATCACCTTGTCGCGTTTATTGCTAAACGCATCAACCACCGGTGCACACCCCTGTGGCTGGGCTGCTACCATGCGCATGTTGGAAGGATCATTACCAGGCATCAGTAGTGATGCATCATACATCTCTTCAAACCCCTTGCATATCGCGTTTAGCATTGCACCACTGCCTACCGGTACCACAAGCCTGTCGGGTACCTGCCAACCAAGCTGCTCTGCCACCTCGTATCCGAGGGTCTTGGAACCCTCCACATAGTATGAGCGCATGTTTATGTTTACTATTCCAATGCCGTTACGATCCCCTACACGCGCAGCCACCCTGTTTGCGTCATCGTATGTTCCATCTATGGCGATGTAATTGGCCCCGTATGAGAGCGCCTGCGTAATCTTTGCCATCTCAAGGCCACTTGGTGCAAAGACATGGCATGGTAGCCCGCCCTTTGCCGCGTGGGCAGCAGTAGCAGACGCCAAATTTCCAGTGGAAGCACACCCGACAGCGCCCAGCCCAAACTCTTTTGCCTTGGAGATCGCCACACCTGCCGGCCTGTCCTTGAACGAGTATGTGGGGTTTACCGAGTCGTTCTTTATGTAGAGGTTGGAGAGGCCCAGTTCTCGGCCCAAGTTATCGGCCTTTAGCAGGGGGGTCATGCCGGCGCCTATACTGATAATGTCTGACTTTTTCTCAATGGGGAGCAGCTCAAAGTATCTCCAATATGTCTGCTCACGGCCTGAAAATGACTCCCTATCAAGGGAGCCTGCAATGTTATACTTTACATCCAGTGGACCAAAACAGTCGCCGCACACATACAACAAGGACGGCTCGTACTCTTTCTTGCACTCCCTGCACTGTAAGGATATTTTTCTTTCATACAAGAATCAAACTCACTCGCGTACAATAGATAAAAAATCCTAATATCAAGCTAAGTATTACTTAATTTTATGGGGCAAAAGTATAATGATACTCCATTACTGCTCATCATCATCATCATCATCATCATCATCAACCAACAAAAGGCTTGGAAATGATGAATATGTTTCTCGTATTGATATGATGTACGTGGTCAGGTTGTCTGGGAAGATTTTTTTTTTTTGATTCAGGCACGGATCTAGGGTCTTTTGATAGTACAACACATCATTCTGGGCACGACCTAGCCACGTACGATATGATTTATGTCTAAATGGGTTCACTTGTAATGATGTTGATACAATGCTAGGCCCTAATGCCTAGGCAGACACCGTCTGGGGCTTGTAGATGAATGTTTGTGATGTGGGGTTGAGGTAAATCTAAAAGGTACGTGGTCAGGTCGTGCCCAGAATGATGTGTAATACTATCAAAAGACCCTAGATTCGTGCCTGAATCAAAAAATCTTCCCAGACAACCTGACCACGTACAAAATTCTCATGCTAGCATCATATGATCTACACATTCAACAGATTGGCCTGTGGAGGAGTACAACTTTACCGACTATTCTTTCAATTGATTATGAAAGCATGTATTCTCACCCAAATGACAAGCAGGCCCTGATGGCTCCACAAGGTAGAGTATGGCATCAGAGTCGCAGTCTGTTAGAATCTCCTTGATCTTTTGTGTGTTGCCAGACTCTTCTCCCTTCATCCAAAGTTTGTTGCGCGAACGGCTCCAGAACCAAGAGTTTCCAGTCTTTTTTGCAAGCTCTAGTGACTCTTTGTTGGTGTAGGCAAGTGTTAGGACATCCTTTGTGTCGGCATTCTGCACTATTACGGGTACCAATCCGTCTCCACTCTTGGCAAAATCAATGTCATCTATAGACTTGTTCATATTGCATTGACGTAGTGTTGTACCATTATAACCTTACAGCAATGCCCTGATCATGCAGATATGACTTTACTGTGCGCACCCCATGAGTGTCATAGTGGAATATTGATGCTGCAAGGGCCGCGTCAACATCCGTCTCCCTAAATATGTCTGCCATGTGTCTTGGCACACCGCACCCACCTGATGCTATCACCGGTACAGGGACACTGTCGACTATCCTTCGTGTCAGTATGGTATCATATCCATCTTTGGTTCCATCCCTGTCTATACTGGTAAGCAGGATCTCCCCTGCCCCTAGCCGTGCTGCTTGGGATGCCCAGCTGATAGCATCAACGCCAGTTCCCCGTTTTCCGCCATAAATGAACACTTCAAACCAAAACTGCCTCCGTGTATTATTATCATTATCATCAACAGTATCATCGCGTATCAGATTTATCTCGTTGTACTTTGCATCGTTATCGTTTTGCGCATGTGCCCTAGCATCATAGTTTCTCTTGGCATCTATTGCAACTACTATACACTGCCTGCCAAACAGCTTCATCAGATCCGTAATTACAGTAGGGTTCTTGATGGCGCCCGTGTTGATGCCAATCTTGTCGGCCCCGTTGAGCAGGATGTTTCTGGCATCCTCCAATGAGTTGATGCCGCCCCCTACTGTAAACGGTATGTCTATTACTGACGCGACGTCCCTAACCAGATCCCTGACAATCTCCCTGCGCTGATCAGACGCCGTAATGTCCAAAAAGACCAGCTCGTCGGCCCCGTCATCGCTGTACTTGGCTGCAAGTTTTACGGGATCCCCCGCATCCTTGATGGAACCGAATTGCAATCCCTTTACAACCCTACCATTTTTTATGTCAAGGCATGGGATGATGCGCTTTGTAAGGGTCATGATGTTGTGGCCGTGGGCCGATCAGTTGCCGTGGTTGTAGTTGCTATTTCAGCCACCACACCCCTGGCACTATGTATGGTTATCATGTCTTCGTATAGCGCCTTGCCCAGTATTACGCCATAAGCACCGTGCAGTCCTACCTTTTTGACATCATCTATGCCAGATATACCACCGCTTGCAATTACGTTGATTCTGCCTGTCCCTGCAGAGGCACTATTATTATCATTATTATTATTATTATCATTGGTATCATCACTGTGCATACCACATACGCGCCCCAGAGACTCTAGGTTCGGGCCCGCAAGTGTTCCGTCACGGCTTACGTCAGTCAGTAAAAAATCAGTAAATCCCATTTTAACAAACTCAACAACGGCATCAGTCAGTGCAATGCCTGTTTCCTTCTGCCATCCGCGTGTCACTATTGTGCCGCCCCTGTGATCAACTGATATCACTATCCTTTTTGCACCCAGTGAGTCAAGCAACCGCTTGAGTAGTTGTTTGTCCTCAAATGCTAGGGTTCCCAGCACCATCCGGTCAGCAATCTTCGAGATCTCCATAACAGACGATTCGCTTCGCAGTCCCCCTGCAACCTCTACTGGAATTGAGACCGCCTCTAGAATTTTTTTTATTGTATTGGTGTTGTGTGCGGTAGCCAGCACAGGAGTTGGGACAGTTGCCGTGTCCACAGTAGCATGTGCAGGAATGGTTGTATCAACACCATTGGATGAATGCTGTTCCTGCTGCAGCTTGGTGCCCAGTGTTGCGTCCAGATCCACTATGTGCAGCATATCCGCGCCATCTTGTTCCCACTGCCTTGCGACCCCGACTGGATCGTCACTGTACACAGTTTTGTGCGCAGGGTCACCCTTGTAGAGGCGCACCACCTGGCCCCCCATCAGATCAATCGCAGGAATTATCTTCATCATCTTTTGCAGATACCAAGAAAGTTTCCTATTATTGTCTTTCCAGCAGGGCCTGACTTTTCTGGATGAAACTGTGTTCCAAAAAAGTTGTCCTTTTCAACGACCGCCGGAACCCTGACCCCGTAATCAGACTCTGCAGTCACCACATCATTGTATGACGTGGGGACTGCCCAGTAGGAATGTACAAAATATACCCACGTTCCGTCATCCACCTCCTCCAGAAGCCTCCCAGGCCTGCGTATCATCAGGTCGTTCCATCCCATGTGTGGCACTTTGAGTGATGGTGGAAGTATGTCAACGCTGCCGCCCATTATGGACAGTCCCTTCTCAACACCCTCCTGACTGTCTTCAAAAAACATCTCCATCCCCAGGCATATCCCCAGAACAGGCACGTCAGTATCAGCAATGGCAGACCTGCCTGTTTCCACCCCGGAAGGGTCGACATCTGTTTTAGCTTTGTCTAGTGTCCCCTGGTCTTGCCCCACAGTATTGCTTGGAGCAGAAGACCCAGCAATCTTTTTAATTGCAGGATCAAAGTTTCCCACGCCCGGAAGTAGTAGTCCTGAATACCTCGATATTGCACCAGCATCAGTTATCACGTCAACTGCCGCGCCCTGCCTCTCAAGGGACCTCTTCAGGCTGAATATGTTGCCTGCACCATAATCAAAGATTGCAACATGTACCATTACATCAAGCCCTTTGTACTTGGGACGTCATCCTTGCCCTGCCTGAGATCCAGAGTCGACGCGGTCCTAAGAGCCACGGCAAGTGATTTTATGGCAGCTTCCACCTTGTGGTGGTCATTGTCCCCATACTTGACTACAAGATGTATACAGGCGCTCATGTTTTGCAGCAACGATAGAACAAAGTGCTCCAGATCCTCCTTTGAGACGCCCTCTATTGTGTCACGTTTGATGAGCAGTTCAGAGCGCCAGAACGGCCGCCGCACCAAATCCACCGTAGCCTCTGCAATGGACTCATCCATGGGAACAGAAGCATGCCCAAACCGGATTATACCAGTCCTAGCCCCCAGTGCCCCGTCTACTGCCTGACCCAATGAGATTGCCATATCCTCTATGAGATGGTGTATGATTCCATCGTTTGATGATGCCTTTACACTGAGGTTCATCATGGAGTGCTTGCCAAATGATGTGACCAAATGATCGATGAATCCCACTCCTGTGTTGATATCGGTCTGGCCGGTCCCATCCATGTCCACCGACACTGAGATGCTAGTCTCCTTGGTGTTGCGCTGTAGCAGTGTGGTTCTGCCGGCAGTGCCCTTTTGGAGGTTGTCCACATCATCATCATCACCATCATTATTATCATTCATGTACGCCGCCCCCGCCGTAATAGCACATCATCACCATCAAAATATCATGTACATGTGTGGCAACAGCATCTACGCCAGACATGGCGCATCCATTACAATCATTACTTGCCATCACAACTATCATATCTTTGGTTCTAGATTTAATGTCTTCGGGATCATCTTTATGGAATCCAATATCAAGTCCGCGCCATGCTTTTGAAACATCTCCCTTCTTCCATGTGGATCCCTGCTAGAGCCTGTAATGGCGCAAAAGATAGTTTTGCGCCCCGATGCCGTAGCCTTGCGGGCCATGATGAGATCCTCCATTGAATCACCCACATACAAGGCCAGCTTGCAGTCCATTGCATCCATGCAGTCAAGCAGTCTCTTGGGATTGGGTTTTGCAAACTCGCGCGGCTCGTCTTCAAGGAATGCAGAACAATCAAGATCAAATCTGTCCAGTAGCCCCTTGAGTGAATAACCAGCAGATCTCCTGCCCCTGCCTGTCACGAGCGCCATCTTTGTACCAAACCTCTCCCGCAGCCTGTCTGCTAGCGGGCCGTCCAACAATACCTTGTCACGGTTGATCAGACCCGCACATGGCTGCCCAAAAGAGGATCGTTGTACCTCAAAGAGGTGCTGATAGTTCTCTGTTCCATAAAAGAGCTCATCAAAGACTCTTGACACGGGACTTGTGTGGCGCGTCTCACCAGGATATGCCAGCAGTTGTATTATGCCTGATGCCTCATCTGTAATACTTTTTAGATACCGCTCCACGGATACTATCCCAGAAGAGTCTGCACGATGTATGACATCACGGACAAAATCCTGCTGGTCTGCACGCCGCATCACTGCCACAGATATGCAGAGTATGGAAGCGTACGCGAGATCAACCTCGTCATTGAACCCGCCTGTTGACTTGAAGCCCTCGATCACATCAGAGTTTACATGTATTGCTCCATCAACACCCACAATGTCTGCAATAACATGTCTTACAGTCTCTGTAATGGCGGCATCATACGACTCTGTAATATCTACAAGGACGCCATCACAATCAAAAATGATGGCATCTATTCCATTGCTAGGGGTTGGTGCAACAGAATCTGTGGGATTGGTACTACATTTGTCAGATGATTCGTAATTCATGGTGCACCTCCGTGATTATATTGCCACCACACCATGATGGCTCCATGCACCATAGATATTACTTGACTCATCATCACTACCCCAGATAGTCACGTATGGCAAGCAGAAACCTAGAGTTCATCTTCTTGGTCCCCACGGTCACCCGGAGGCAACCCTCATGATTGCCTACACGGCCGAGTTTACGAACAGAGATCCCCTGTTCTGTAAGAGCCACAAAGACGCGCCTGTATGCCCCGTGCGCATCAAACAGCACAAAATTGCCCCTGGATTCAAAGACGTCAAACGCATCATATCTGCGCAGCACCTTTGTTATCCTCTGTCGCTCCTCCTTGACAGTTGCCACGGTATCCATGACGGGTGTGATATCAGCAAGCGCTCTTGTTGCCGACTCGATCGCCACTGTGTTGAGTGGGTATGGGTACTGTATCACGTTTGTAAAGGCATCTACAAACTTTTTGCAAGCCATGAAATAGCCCAGCCTCAGTCCCGCCAGTCCGAATGATTTTGAAAAGGTCTGTGTAACTATGAGGTTGTTGTGTGTGCGCACCATACCTGCCAGTGAATAGTCTCCAAACATCCCGTATGCCTCGTCAACTATCACAAGCCCCTCAAAGGAGTGGACAAGCCGGCGCAGCTGCTGTTTTGGAAACTGAAAGCCAGTGGGGTTGTTGGGCGAGTCTATGTACAGAATGTCGGCCTCTTTGGACTTTGTCATCATCTCGTCAATATCCAGCTTCATCTCGTCTGAAAACTTTGCGGTAATTACCGGGATCGAGTAGAGCTTGCAGCGTTTCTCAAAAAACCCAAACGTGGGGTCTGATGTGAGTAGTACCGTATTAGGGGATGCAAAGTTTGAGAGTATCAGGTCAAGTATCTGATCAGAGCCGTTTCCAACACCAATCATTGATGGTGGCAGCCCCACATGTTTTGATATGGATTTGATCAGTCGTTCCGTGCCGCCCAAGGGATACTCGCGCATGTTAGAAGCAGACACGGCTTGTGATATGATCCTGTCCAAGTATCCCTTTGGCACCACATAGTTTTCATTGGAGTCAAGCTTTACAGAGTGTGGTATGGGAATGGGTTTTTTGTAGCCCTCTACGGACGAGATCTCACCGAGCCTTTCGTCAAACCATGCCTTTGCAGGCCTCTTCATCTGCGCTGTCATCTTTTTGTTCCTCTTTTTCTTGTATTAGGCTTCTTTTTTAGTCCTAATATGGAGGCAGACGGAGTGGGGATGGTGTGGCGGGTCGTGCTGGTTTTGCCGCCATTATGTTTTGGCGTGGTGCTGGACCCTGATCTTTTGTGAGATGTGGTGTTTTTGGCTGTCCGGCTGTCCGTCTTGCATGTGTCTGGTGTGGCGCCATCCACATCCTTGAGCCTGTCTGCTACCGCAGCATAGTGATTTGGAAGTCCCTCGGCGCCGGTCAGGGCGGCAAGGCACTTGAGCGTCTCAGGAGATGTAAGGGTTGGCATGCCGCACTCTACCTGGGTTGCCATCTTTACAAAATCCAGCACAGACAACGGCCCCCTGGTCCTTCCAAACCCGCATGTGGGAAGGACGTGGTTTGAGCCCAGTATATAGTCGCTTGCAGCAGACGGGGTACCAGAACCCAGCAGGACAAGTCCTGGCGAGGTTATCTTGGATGCCATCATGGCAGGATCTCTGGTCATTATTTCAATGTGTTCGGGTGCCAGTGCGTTGGCAAGCCGTACCATCTCTGACCCCGACCTGCATATCGCAATAAACCCGTTGTTTTTGAGGCTCGGCTCCACCATCGCCCTTCTCTGGATGTGGGGTAGCATCTCTGTTACTATCTGATCCACCTGCCTTGCAAGGCGTGATGATGTGGTGATCAGATAGCACATGGTGTCACAGCTGTGCTCTGCCTGTGAGATCAAGTCCAGCGCAATGTGGGTAGGGTCGGCAGTAGCATCAGCCACTATGCCCAGCTCGGTGGGGCCTGCAAGCATGTCGATTGCCGTATGAGAGCTTGCCAGATGCTTGGCTGCTGTCACAAATGCCCCTCCTGGGCCCACTATCTTGTCAACCTTGGCTATGGTCTTGGTGCCATAGGATAGCGCCGCTATGGATTGTGCTCCTCCGGTCCTGTATATCTCGTCAGCGCCGCAAATATCGGCTGCCACCACTGTAAGTGGGTCATGCCTACCACTATCTCCCGCAGGCGGCGAGACCACCACCACCCTCTGCACCCCCGCAATCCTTGCAGGAACCACAGACATAACCACCGTGCTGGGATACCTAGCAAGGCCCCCCGGAACATAGCACCCAACGCTGCGTATCGGCACAAGCCTCTTGCGCACGGTTATACCATCGCCTGCCTGAACGGTAACATCCTTGTCAAGGGCAGAGATTAGAGCTGATTCTGTCTCTTTTAGTCTGGTTTTTGCAAGATGTATGGCATCAATCTCAGCCTGGGATACCTTAGTGTATGCACCGCGTATCTCTGCCTTTGAGACGCGCAGTGAGGTGATGTGTGTGGATGCAAACTTTTTCTCATACTCTAGGACGGCGCGGTCGCCACGCTGCCTGACTGACTCCATGATGGATTGTATTGTTGCAGTGATGTGGTCATTATCATTTTGGGGATTATTAGCACCGCCTCTTGCCACCCGTGTGGCAAATTTGTCAGCATCATCTATGTGAAATGTGCGCATTGTTGTTTTGGTCATGTATCGTCTTCACCGCGCCCAGTCTCTAGTTCTAGTATCTGCCGCGGCTCATGTATTACAAGGCCTTGAGCTATTCTTCTCAGCTTGGGGACGAGTGTGTGGAGTTGCTCTTTGTGTATTATGGTGTTGACGCCAAACCAACCTTCTTCGCTCAGCGGGCTGACAGTAGGCCTCTTGAGGGAGGGTATCTGTGCCAAGAGCTTTTTGAGGTTGGCCTCCTTTACATTAAGGTACACGTGCAGGTATTTCCTGCCGTTGACGGCGCCCTTCATCAAAGTCTGCACATCAAGCATCTTTTCACGTTTTTTTGGATCGTTGAGTGAGTCCTTGTTTGCAAACAGGTGCGCGGATGATGTCAGGATCTCGTCGGCGATCTTTAGCTTGTTCTGTTTTATGGTGGTGCCGGTCTCGGTCACATCAATTATGGCATCAACGTCCTCCGGAGGCTTTGCCTCGGTGGCGCCAAAGGAAAGATGGATCTGCACTTTTTTGTTGGTTCCCAGTCTAACCCATGGCGTCACAATGAGTGGATCTCTGGAGCCGTGGTGCTTCTTGTATGACTTTGACTGTTTGATAAACTTGGACGCGGTAGTGAGGTACTCGGAGGAGATGCGCAGCACCTTCTTTTTCTGCGCATAGTCTGCAATCATATCATCAAGGTTCTTGTAGCGGTACTTGTCGGGGAATGCCACCACGAGTTTGATCTTTCCATACTCTAGGTCCAGTATGGGCTCCACGTTGGAGTCAGTCTCGCCTACCCAGTCCTTTCCCGTAATGCCAATGTCATAAAGGCCCTCGGCCACCAGTACGGGAATCTCCTGGGGACGAAGCATCTTGACTATAATCTTTGGATCATCTAGGTATACGCGGTACGTCCTGCTCTTGCGATTTACTCTGGTCCATGATCTCTCCAGAATCCTAAAGGTAGCATCTTCAAGGCTCCCCTTTGGTATGGCAAATCTTATCGACAACGTCATCTCTCCGCTTACAGTAATCTCTACCTAACCAGACAATATTTAACTTTAGAATTATCATGTGGCGCGGTTGTGCAGTATTGTTCTTGTGTGTAAGATAACAAGCCTGACAGATGGTCATGATAATTTGCCACTGCATTGCAATTCAGGATTTGTTGGTTTGATGGTATTGACAAGCGATCCATTTTCAGCCTGGCAGTAATGCTATCAAGGATTTATTGTGGGAGGATCTTGATCTCATGCGCAGTGTGTTGTGGCCGTAGAAGGGAGGGCATGGTAAGTGTCAAACCTCTTTACGGATGCTGATTAATGTATGGTTTGCCAAATTAACCCCAAATACAATCAGTGTGGGCTGGCATTAGTTGCGCTCTGGCATAGTTTTCTCATCAGCAGAATTGTGATATGTCATGTGTTGGTGTATGATTGTGTGTGTGTCCGACCTTGTGATGGTGTGTGCGTTTAGTGTCTGAAGAATTTTGTTCAGCATCATGATTCTGTATGATGGCCGGCGGCAGCATTCCTATGCACTTGTTATGTGAAAACATCCCGTATTTGGGGGGTGATACAAGCCGCGCCCGCTGCATGTCGTATTGTGTTGATGTTTTAGTGCAAGTATGTAATTATCATTAACGGAGTAATTGATATGATCTATCAATTGTTAGCATGTAATGAATTGAAACAAGCCATATGCGCTAGCGCGTCTTCGGCCTCACTAGATGTAAACAGGGCTTTCCTAAATACTCTGTTCGTTGGGGATCGGGCAGTAGCATCGCTTTAACCCCTTTAATCTATGCGCACCATACGCCCTTTGCCATTTGTCAGTTGCCTGTTGTGTTATGCCAAATGGCTCGAGTATACAGGATTTGTCAGTACCAAGCATGTTTAGTGTACAAAGAATTTTAAATTTGATATCAGGGGGTGTGGAAAGGGAAATTTTGCCAACATTTGTTCGTATTCTGATATCAATATATCATTGTAAAATTAGTTTAAAGCCTCTTGTCAACCAGAAATTATAGCTAAGAAGTTTTCTGCTTATGCTATGCATGCATCTAGCTGGTATTATTAATGACAAATTGTAAAACGTTTACTATTTTTTAAATTCCTTTACAAGTCTGACAACCACCCAAAACGAACCTATTGCCACGGTCCCTATACCAAGACCCAGATAAAACGTGTCAGAATCTCCCAACTCTATCAAGCCTATCCCCAGAATGATCACAATTACAGCAATGGCATACTGTTTGTCCATATGGTGTTTGTGGTTGTGTTAGTTATAATATTTTTAGATGGCCTAGATTCTTTAGAGAATTCAGCCGATGAAATACCATGTGGATTTATCTAAATTAATGGTACCAGAGCCTGAATTTTGATTTTTTGGTAGAGTTGTGATATCTCAAATCCTATTTGAAAACTCCGAGTAACATAGATTTACAAGAGGGCGACAAGGTTGTGGTGATGTGCACGGATTGGGCTAGAAAATATTCGCCGAGCAAATTTTTGGGAGAATCCGCGTCTTTTAATATTTTTATATTTGTCATGTGTACGAGATGTGATGCAGAAAGTCAGTACGGCAGTTGAGATTGAAAAAGAGTCAAAAAGAGTGATCAGCGCGTTATATGGAGATGTAAGTGACTTTAGGATCAATGAGACGTTTCCCATGCCCGAAAAGGGCCAGCGAGAGGCGTGGGACGTTCAGGTTAATTTCATGTTGAATGACTTGAAGTATACTGTAGATCTTGAGATACAAGAAAAGGATGGCCAAGTGACCAATGCACGACTGATCGACACCATGACCCCGCTATAATATGGCACTAACACAAGAAATCTTGTCACATGTGTAGGAATTATTGATACTAAAATTGGACAAAAAGTTTTCGTCCATACCATCCATACCACACATATGCATACAATGCGCTATGGTTTAGGTCGTCGGTATCTTCTTTGCAGTGCTTGTTTTTAGTGGTATGTTGTTGGTATGAGAATTTCAAGTCTCTCAAAGCTTGCGTGTTCGTTGTCCTGTCCATCTTTGACCTTGTACTCTCTATACTCCTCGAGGCCATCCAAAGTCAAGATCTTTAAGATTGATGTTATGGTGCTGGTGATTATCTTTGACTTTGTGTTGAAGATAGTATAACTCACAAGATTTGTAATGCTTGCATCACCATACTTTTGTGTATACTCCTTTTCAACTAGGTCAGTCCTTTCTCATGATAATATGGTAATTGCAGCAATAATGCACTGTTCATGCATATGCTTGCAGCTGTATTAGTTATAAGATTTTTAGTGTCTCTCCACCATGTAATTTATGGTTGGCCTCACGCATTTTGAAAATTTGATAAGATGATCTTGCCGGCATTCTGTCATATAACAAAACATACCATGTGTAAACATCAACATACCATGGCTGTGTTTAACCAAGATGGAAGAGCCATGTAAAAATAATGCCAAGTTAGAACAATGTATGTGGTCAGGTCGTGCCCAGAATGATGTGTAATACTATCAAAAGATCCTAGATCCGTGCCTGAATCAAAAAATCTTCTCAGACAACCTGACCATGTACAGAACAATCATGTCATTTTGTGTATTGTCCATATATGGAAAACTGGACGCGACTAACTCAAGATCATCTAATTGCAGAGTGTCTAGGTGGGCGCAAACAAGCAAAGGCATGTTTGAAGTGAATGCGAAGATGATATACCTATGATGTATGAACACGACAACTTGTTTGGTACATATTAAGTCGTTTCTTGAGATTTTATAAAAATATTGTTTAAAATGTATTATACATATGATTTTCTCTTCCTAATACGTATTTTACATAAAAAATTCAATACTTATATAATTTTTAACACTCTCTAATTGAGATGGAACTGACCGGTTTTGAAATTGCAGTCGCTTCCTTCATAGTGATCACTTTGGTAGTTGGGGTATTTGCAGGAAGACTCGTTAAACGCAGTGGTAAAAGGTTGATAGTGGCAGGCAAAAGTCTGCCCTTGGCCATGGTTGGTACAATGTTAGCTGCCCAAGCAGTTGACGGGAACTCGTCTTTGGGAAACGTGGCGCTTGTATTTGAATTTGGTTTTTGGGCAGGAGCCGTAATCCCACTAGGGCTGGGGATATGTCTGTTCATAACTGCAATGTTTTATGCAAAACCACTCAACAAGATGTCAATGATCACACTACCAGACTTTTACTTTAGAAGGTTCGGCAACGGGGCTGAAGGAATCTCTGGCAGTCTTATGATAATCAGTTTTTTGATACTTGTTGCAGGGAATCTGGCCGCCTGCGGATTCATACTAGAGGTTGTATTTGGTATAGATTATTTCTGGGGAATACTAATCGCCGCTCTAGTCGTGTGCGCGTACACGGCTGTAGGAGGACTATTCGCATCAGCATATACCAACCTGTTTCAGGTTTATCTTGCAATCGGGGCATTTTGGGCGGGATTCCTATTCTTTGCAGGAGGCTTCTCGGACGTGCCATGGTCAATTATTTACAGTAGTGCGCCTCCAGAATTCCTTGATCTCTCAGGACTGTATGACATAGCCAATGGTGCGCTGATCAACTGGGGAGCCATACTTGCACTGGGATTAGGCGACATTGTGGCACTCGACTTTATGGAGAGGGTATTTTCCGCACGCAATCCAAAGACTGCGCAGAGGGGGGCGCTGATGGGAGGAGCCTTGACGATATTTACAGTGGTCCCCACCAGCATGTTGGGCATTGTGGCGTTCTACTACCTGCCAGGAGACACATTACCTGACTTGGCGCTGCCATTACTCTCTACACAGTTCATGCCATTTGCAATAGGGGCAGCCATATTGATGGGGGTGATTGGCGCATCAATGTCTACAGCTAGCGGCGGACTGTTGGCGATATCCAGTGTGATATCTAGGAATATGATACAACGAATAATACAAAGGAGATGGTTAGGGAGAGAGCCTTGGAACGACAATAAACTACTCATGACCACACGCATCATAATAATTCCAATGATGGTGGCAGGAACAACACTGGGCTACTTTGTTCCAGCACCAGGCGTGTATCTTGTCTTGGCATTTGACATTATGTTTGCGGGGGCGTTTGCGCCGCTTACTTTTGGGTTGTTCTGGAAGAAAGCAAATATGCCAGCTGCCATAGCATCTTTACTAGTGGGCTCGTTACTGAGGCTCAGTTTCTTCTTTACAATGCCAGAAGAGCTTGCAGGCTTGGACACGATGATTGCGCCTGTCGTTGCATTTGTGGTCTTTGTGGTGGTGGCACTTGCAACCCAGAACAAATATCCTGGAAAAGCAAGGCATGACATACGAGACTATGTGCCACCAGAAGAGGATGTCATAGCAGGTGAGGATCTTAAACATTTCAAAGAAGATAGTAGTTCCGTACCGGAGGCAAGCGGAGCCGGATCCTCTGGCCCTGATGGCAATATTACAAGTAGGAATGCATTGTGAAGGAGTCCGAGCACCACCACACTACAAATTTTTGAAGTGAATATGACATAATGGGATTATTGGGAATACAAAGTGAGACATCTTGCACTGACACTAGTAGTACTGGTGCATCTGCCTCTGCTCCAACCCCTCCTGTTCGAAGTGGTTGTGAGCCTTGCCTCCATCATGGTGGGCATGCACCGTTCCATCTATGTGGCAGTGTGTGTTGTCAATCAGATCCTTGACAAACACATCATCTACATTCAACAGCAGGTTGGTAGCCTCTACAGCAGTCTTGAGAACCTGTTGTTTCACGATTACTGTCTCTATGATCTGTGATGATGACATGTCAGATATTCTTCGGTCAACTGCATTTATTCCGTACCACATAATCCCCTCTTTGTCAAACTTGTTGTGCAGTCGTGTCTGGGTATCCAATACATCCATACCTACATTTCTTGCCAGAGTAAGAGGTATCTGTTCTAGGGCTTCTGCAAACTGTAGCATGCCGATCTGCGCCCTTCCCTCCACGGACAACGCCCGCTCTCTAATTCTCTGTGCAGTCAACCATTCTACAGAGCCAGCACCATACACGATATATGGATTCTCAATGAAGTTGCGCAGTACATAGAGCGCATTCAGGACGTTTCTGTGAATCTCATCAAGGTAGCGCTTTGAATTTGCGCACAGTAGTAGGGTCACGGAAGCTGGCTTCTCGGACACCACAAAGACCATCTCGTCTCCACCCACGGTCTCTTGATAGATACTACTCGCAAAACCAAGCTCGGCGTCTGATATATTCTCTATACTATTACACGTACTAGCACCTGTCGCCTTTTCAAGCCACCACAAGTCATTGTATTTGACCCGTCTCATTGATATGATGCCCTTACTTGCAAGGATCCCTTGAACAAACTCGCTTATACCCTTGCGCGATATAACCACATTTGCGCCTGATGATAGGATACAGTCCACCAGCGTTGTTAGATCGTTATTCTCTTGATCAAGGAACTGTCCCATCTGCTTGGGAGATTCCATATTTATCTGTGCATCGGTCTTTGTTCTCATAGTCTCTAGTGGCTCGTTTATCAGCAGAATTCTAGCGTCCTTGATACTTTTGGGCATCGCCGAGCTGTCGATCGTCTTGTCTATGACTGTGCCCATGACTAATCTAGTCTTTTGAATGCTGCCCATTTTCTCTTCAATCTTGATCTCGTCCACGGGCACGCGTCCTCCATCAAAGTCTGCCACACGGCATACCGCATCGATCAACATATCCGTAATTTCTGTTCTATTATCATACAACTCAAAGACTGCCTTTCCCTCTAGACATGTGAACAACAGGCTCCTCATAATCTCCACATTTCTCCTGTCTGATTTTATCTTGACCGCATCCAACACACTCAATGCGCAGTCTAGACTATTCTCATAAGATCTAGTGATTACGGCCACTGGAATATTGTTCATCAGCATCTTTTCGGCGCCGCTCAAGAGGCCCCCTATCAAGACTGCCGCGGACGTGGTGCCATCTCCCACATGTGTATCAACTATGTTTACAGCATCCACAACAGACTTGCCAGCAGGATGTAAAACATCGACTTTTCTTAGAAACGCACCACCATGTCCCGTTACCGTATCCTCTCCCAGTATGTCTATGTACATCTTTTCCATACCACGCGGCCCCAGAGAAGATTTTACTATACTTGTAACGAGCTTGCCTGAGATCAGGTTGTATTTTAGAGACTCTTGCAGTCCAACGCGAGAGAGAGTGGGATTGAACAGATCAACGTATTTCATTTATTTTTTAATATAATTAATACATTAAAAGTACGTGGTCAGGTCGTGCCCAGAATGATGTGTAATACTATCAAAAGACCCTAGATCCGTGCCTGAATCAAAAAATCTTCCCAGACAACCTGACCACGTACCATTAAAACATGTCTAAACACACTAGTTTGTTTCATAATTCTCTTAAACATGCCTAGATGTTTGTTAAAGAATAGACAACGCGTGTCTATGATTTGTAATTATGAGCGTTTATGATTAATCGATCGGAAAAAATTTTCTGAAAAAAATATGGATATCATGTGTGGTGTGGTTCAAGTCTAACACAGGTAAAGTCAAAAAGTTGTGCGCTGTCATGTGCATTTGGAATTTTCATCCATGTGTCAACTTAACAGTATAGTAAAAGGAGCAGGCACTATATCCTGCTCTTTTTTTATCCTTCCAGTATTGGTAGGTGCCGTCCTGCCACATCTTTCGCTTGTTGTACATGCCACATATGCCGTTGAATTCTACATTGAACTCTTCGGCCGTACCGTCGTATCGTCCGGATATTCGTTTCCGGTTTTTCATATGTACAAAGATATTTTTGACAAGAACACACCTTTTGTTATGTGCCTTGTTTTGTGCCTTTTTGGTGGCGGTAAGCTTTTTGCCCTTGGGTTTTTTGTGCGGGATCTTTGCGGTTACCCCACGAAGATAGTTTTGGATTCCCGTAGAAGCAATTAACAATTGTCAAATGTTCATCCTCAACACGACAAAATATAACATGTGTATTGATACAGGTGTAGTTTACACATATACGATCATGTACTCCTGTTAGGGCGAAAGTCTGGCAATTGTTAATTACTTCTCGTGTATCCTCTGTCCAAATTCAGGCATATGCGACGGTCAAATGGTATGCGCTTGCCGGTCATCATGCGATCAGTCCATTTACCAAACTCAGGCAGTCCTTGGATCAACACCGTCAGGTCATGACAGCTTTCCTCTCTAGAGTCGCTTATTGCGAGGATATAGTTTTGTTTGTTTATCATCATGGCTGTACTTATTGCAAACATCTTGCCCTTTCCAGAGTACTGTTTCTTTTGCTCTTCCTTGACCTCTGGACGCGTGGTCTACAAGTGTTCCATCTATTGTAATCTCACCTCCATCTCTTCCGGGTACAATTTCCTTAAACTCCTCTTTTGACTTTATCGTAGAGATGTATAGTGACGTCAGAAAGTCTTTGCAATTGGGGTTCTGAACAAATATTTTTCAATGTCTGTATTGAATTTTGTATTGTTTAGGAATTTCATTGCCTTTGCTGCACGGTCGCTGATATGCTCGTGATACTCGTACATGAAGGATTGAATTTTTAATTGATGCCAGCGCTCCTCGATTTCATTATGCTCTGGAGTTCCTGTAAGAAAATATCTTACACGCAGTCTTTTGCTGTTATCTTTGATAAATTTTTTAAAGGCCTTTGTATTGTGCTGGGGTGCGGCATCCAGCAGGATTGCCACCTTGTCTCTTCTTTTCAAAAGATGTTTCATGAATTGAAGAAACGTAGAACCATTGAATTTTCTTCGGCGCAAAAAATATTGATAATTCTCAGAGATTGCACCATAGATTACGCGCTTTTGGTGATCGCCAAAATAAACACGACGTATCTTTTGACCCTTGGGCGACCAAGGGCCGCTCTTTAGTTTGCCGTCTTGTTCCAACCAGACCTCGTCCTGTACAAACAGCTCAAAACCGTCACGTTTTACGCACGAAATCCATGGTTTTAGCTCTTTTTGCCATTGTTCTATCTCTGAAATGGTTGCCTTTCTTTTGTGGATAGCATCTGGAACTTTTGGAGTAAAGCTTCTACGACGCAGCATGTCGCGTATTCCGGACTCCGTGTATCGTACTTTTTCCTTCTTTTTTATGTCACGTGCCAATACCTTTGGAAAAATACCGTCTAGTTTGTCTGCAAGATATTCTGTAATTTTATGGTTGGATATTTTTGGACGGCGTCCAGATCTTGGTTTTTCAGATAATAGAGTTTATGATCAATCGGCCGAAAAACAAGATCAGAAAAATTTGCCAAATTTTCTATTAATCTAAACCAGTATCGCTAAATCCTTCTCTTGTAAGTATATGATAATGAGCAAACAAACTCAAACTAAACTAGAGACCAGATTAGCAAAGTTAGAGAAAGAAAACCTGAGGAAGGAAAAGGAGAATCAAAGGCTAAAGGCAAAACAGACCAAAGAAAACTCGAGGTTAGAAAAAGAGAATCAAAGGCTAAAGGCAAAACATGCCAAAGAAAACTCGAGGTTAGAAAAAGAAAATTTGAGGCTCAAGACGATGCTGGCAAAGGAGGACTCGCTGTGGAATACGGAGCTTGGACAGAAGAGACACTCTTCTGTACTGCCCACAAGACTGCTTCACACACATGAAATGTTAGAGTATATCATTTCAAATGAGAAGTTGATAAAGGCACTTACAAGAAGCACCAAGGAAATATTTGATAACACACTTGAGGATTTGTTACAGATAATCAAAAAATCCAATGATTCGCCACACTTTCGCGACGACCAGGACAGAAAAGAAGAATCCGGAAACCAGTGCAAGCTGTATATCCGGCACTTTCTGTTCATGACCCAGGTAAGAAAATCACAAGATTGGGGGCAGGAATCACTGGGTGTAGTTTTTGGGATAGATCAGAGTACGGTATCAAACTATCTCAAGCTTGCAAACAAATACGATGATGAGCTATATGCAGTAACACCGCACAACATGACAAAGTACATCTCCACGATAAAGTCAAAAGAAGAATTCAAGGAAATTGTGCCCGGAAGAGATGGAGGTGAGATTACAATAGATGGCACACTTGTAGAGACCACGCGTCCAGAAGACAAGGAAGAGCAAAAGAAACAGTATTCTGGAAAGGGCAAGATGTTTGCAATAAACACAGCCATGATGATAAACAAACAAAACTATATCCTCGCAATAAGCGACTCTAGAGAGGGAAGCTGCCATGACCTGACGGTGTTGAACCAAGGACTGCCAGACTTTGGCAAATGGACTGATCGCATGGTGACCGGCAAGCGCATACCATCGGATAGCCGCATACGCCTGAATTTGGACAGAGGATACACGGGAATCCAAAACTATCTTCGTGGGGTAACCGCAAAGATCCCACACAAAAAACCCAAGGGCAAAAAGCTTACCGCCACCAAAAAGGCACAAAACAAGGCACACAACAAAAGGCGTGTTCCTGTAGAGAACGTCTTTGCACATGTGAAAAACTGGAAACGAATATCCGGACGATACGACGGTACGGCCGAAGAGTTCAATATAGAATTCAACGGCATATGTGGCATGTACAACAAGCGAAAGATGTGGCAGGACGGCACCTACCAATACTGGAAGAATAAAATAAAGAGCAGGATATAGCTCCTGCCCCTTTACTATACTGTTAAGTTGACACATGGATGAAAATTCCAAATGCACACGACTGCGCACAACTTTTTGGCTTTACCTGTGTTAGACTTGAACCACACCACATATGATATCCATATTTTTTTCAGAAAATTTTTTCTGGTCGATTAATCATAAACTCTAATGCATCAATTCCATTTTCATCAAATCGTCTTATCCAGTTCTTGATAGAATTGTATGCCTTACGAAAGAATCTGGAGACCGTTGGGATTGCTTCCCCATGTACTAGAACATTTATCACTGCAAGCATTCGTTCTTTTGTTTTTGGATTGGATTCTTTTTTGTATGCTGCAAGTAATTCTTCATATTGCTGTTCCACGAGACCCCCTAGATTTTCCAAGCTATAAATGTTTCAATGGTTTTTTGAAAATTGCAAAGACTTTCTGACGTCACTATACTTTGTCATGTTGTGTGGTGTCACTGTATACAGCTCATTGTCGTATTTGTTTGCAAGCTTGAGATAATGAGATACCGCACTCTGATCTATCCCAAAAAATGCACCCAGTGATTCCTGCCCCCAATCTTGTGCTTTTCTTACCTGGGTCATGAACAGAAAGTACCGGATATACAGCTTGTACTGGTTTCCGGACTCTTCCTTCTGTTTTGGTCGTCGCGAAAGTGTGGCGAATCATTGAATTTTTTTTTTTGATTATCTGCGGTAATCCTCAAGTGTGTTATCAAATATTTCCTTGGTGTTTCTTGTAAGCGCCTTTATCATCTTCTCATCTGAGATGATATACTCTAGTACTTCATGTGTGTGAAGCTGTCTTGTGGGTAGTACAGAAGAGTGCCTCTTTTGTCCAAGCTCCGTATTCCACAGCGAGTCCTCCTTTGCCAGCATCGTCTTGAGCCTCGAGATCTCCTTTTCCTTCCTCAGGTTTTCTTTCTCTAACTTTGCTAATCTGGTCTCTAGTTTAGTTTGAGTTTGTTTACTCATTACCATATACTTGTAAGAGGTAAATTTAGTGATACTGGTTTAGGTTAGTTAATAGAAAATTTGGCAAATTTTTCTGATCTTGTTTTCCGGCCGATTGATCATAAACTCTATTATGTAAAAATAGCTGAATAAATGGTACGTGGTCAGGTCGTACCTAGAATGATGTGTAATACTATCAAAAGACCATAGATCCGTGCCTGAATCAAAAAATCTTCCCAGACAACCTGACCACGTACAACAAATGTAAACTAGATGAATTCCAGGAGAGATATCAAAAATGATCTTGGTGCATCATTTACAGAGCACTGCTGGTTGTAATAGTTGTTCGTCATAGTTGTTTGTCATAAACCTGTACGCAAAACAAAAGAACTGTATGAATATACAATCTTATTATGGACAAGTCATACGACACACACTTTACACAATCTACGCAGGCAGTTCTGCCCATGCCATACTTCATCTGCAAGCCACATATACAACGACGGTACATGGTCAGGTCGTGCCCAGAATGATGTGTAATACTATCAAAAGACCCTAGATCCGTGCCTGAATCAAGAAATCTTCCCAGACAACCTGACCACGTACCAACGACGCATCATGATTATCCTCATACAATCACTCTCGTCACCTGTACAGACCATGTATCAGGACATAAACGGTAACCAACCCACTCCGGAGATCGTGAGTATGATGTTGATGCCGATCATCATTACCACACCCGCCATTACATATCTCAAATACCTAATCAACGACCTTGCCTTTGGCGCCAGAGCCAGTGATGCACCCAGAGCTCCACTTGCGAGCATCATGCCTACAATACTTCCTATTCCAAACAGGGCCAAAAAATAGATCGTCATCTCAAACCCGTCCATAGCAGAGGCAACCAGCGCTATAATGCCACCACTACCTGCAATACCATGTATACAGCCGATAATGTACGACCTATGGCTGTGCGCATGATCCTCCTCATGCGTGTGGTGGTGGGTGTGAAAAACCCCGTCTGTGTGCTCATGACCATGTGTATGCTCTTTCACTCTGTTCTCTTGTCTTGATGATCCTTTACGCCTAACCATCAAAATTCCCAAGACCACCAACATTATACCAACCGCAACCTCCGCGCCGACAAAGAAACTATCTACAATGCTCAATGATAAACCCGCCACCAACAGACCGATCAGGACTATACTTGACGCATGCCCCATCCCCCACAGTACACCCTTCATAGAGGATCTTATGGTGATGCTTCTCAGCCTCTGTTCCCTACCACCCATGGCAGTATCTTTCTTGAGCAGTTGGGTAGAGACTGCCCCTAGGTGATCTGGTTCTAGTGCATGCACCAACCCAATCACCAATCCTGCCACTATCATGAAAAATGGATTGCCGTTCTGCAGCATCACACTCAGAATATCAATCAACTATATCACCGTCTTAGTTCTCAGGTAGTACTGGTGTATACCAATAGGCTCCCTAACTGTAATGGTGCTAATGTCATACTCGTTATCCGTTACCGTAAATATCAACCTCCTGAGACTTTCGGGTACGCCAATCATAACCTGATCCGCTGACAAGAGCTTTGTGATGTATTGTGCTATCTCTTCGGCTGTTTTTCGTTCATTTAATGATACCATAACAAACGCCGCAAACATCTCAAGTGCCTGATTCACATTTAGACGCATATTCTTTGAGAGGTAATCCTTGATGATCTGCGTAGACTCTTGTACAATCTGTGCGTTCGTTTCATTGTAACAAAACACCCTTGTGTACAACTCTGTATCAAGATCGCCCTGCACGAGGACCTCTATCCTCATAAGTCCCTCTTTGGTATTTGGGCTGTGGGGTTACCAAAACTATACGTGTTACCGGTTCCACGGTAGTCTTTGGGCCTCACGGGATCTCCTCCGTCTAGACCCCTCTTTGTCAAGGACAATCCTGCAAGCAGCTCCACTACAAGTCTTTGTCCTAGTCCTGATGTAATTCCACCATTGTAGGAGCTGTTGTCACTTACATCGTACGCGGGGGCAATCTCCACAAGATCCATCGCAAATCTGTCAGGATCAAATGACTTTGATAACAGGCGTATCATTCTAATCCCTTCCCTAGATGTCAGGCCATTGGGTTCCGGCTCACCGGTTCCAGGCGCATAAGCAGGGTCAAAGGAGTCAATATCCCAGCTAAGGTATACTGCATCAGTACCATCATTTGCCCTGTCGGCTATCTCCTTGGCGATATAGTCTATGCCAAGTTCCTCAACATCAAGCATCGTAAACCACTGAAAGTCCTGATCCGACATCCACTTGTACAAATCCCGTCCCGGCCAGTATCCGCGCGGACCTACCAAGGAGTAGTTCTTGCCTTTCAGACACCCCATCTCCATTATCCTTCTAATGTGGGCCCCGTGGTCATACTTGAAGCCAGTTAGACCTTGCGGCGCGCAGTCAGCATGTGTATCAAAATGAATCATGCCAATATTCTTGTACTTTTTGGCAAACGCTCTTACGTTTGCATAAGTAATAGAGTGATCTCCTCCAAGCATCACCGGGATGCCGTCGGCCTCTAGTACTTCCTTTACCTTCAGAGTCATCCTCTTGTGTGATTCTATTACATCCCCAGGTGAAACTATGACATCACCATAATCTACCGTCCTGAAGGTTCCAAAAGGATCCGCGCCGGTCTCTATATTAAATCGCTCAAATGGGGGGGACGGTATGGTTGACGCGGCCCTAATTGCCCTCGGTCCGTACCTTGCTCCAGGACGGATTGTAGTACCAAAATCAAATGGCTCACCTACGATTGCAACATCTGGCTTTGCTTCTAGCAGTTCTTTATGTGTCCGTATCCACGGAAGGTGCAGAAATGTGTTGATTCCCACAAATGGAGCAACATCAGCTCCCTGATAATCATCTCCATAAAACTCGGCACCCATCTGAATCGTAAATTATACGCGATGTTGGTAATTAAATATTTAAAGTAAAATACGTTTTATGCGCAATACAAATTGCGCGGTAGCAACCGCGCGCAGGCCAAAATTCACGCGCAAAATCATCCTAATATCCATCTTTTACCCAAGGATGTATTGCACACATTAGTGAACCCATCTGCATGATAAAAAGAGTAACACCCGATTAGTCTGTTTCATAATTACCTCAAGCGTGCCAAATGTTTGTTGAAGAATAGGCATATAGTGTCTATGATTTGTGATTACAAAACAGATAGTGCCGGATACCAGTGTTGGTTGCCACCCACATGAAGAAACTAGGAAAAAGAAGTTCCAAGTATGTGTAATGTACGATTCAAATATAAAAATAATTATTGTGGTCATCTATTCATGGTATTGGGTAATTCACAGAACGCTTGGTACTTTCTGAATCAGGGCCTAACATCGGTCTATTATGGTAATTTTAAAAAGGCCGTCTCTAAATTCAGCAAGGCAATATCCATTGATCCAAACAATCTCATAGCGCAACTTCATATGGGAACAACACTGTACAAGATGGGAAACTTTAGGGATGCCATAAACAGTCTTGAACGTGTACTGGCCGATGATCCAAAGAACATGGATGCCCTATACAACAAGGGCCTTGCACTTGAGAAGCTTGGAATGTATCAACAAGCCATAATCTGCTTTGAGAGATCCATTGAGCTCGACCCGAGTCGCCTTGACTCGCGTACCTCTGCCGGTACTTGCCTTTGCAAGCTGGACAAGAATGAAGAAGCGCTGGAAATGATTGGAAATGTTTTGGGTATTGACCCCCGTAATGTTCCCGCCCTTTATGCCATGAGTCTTGTTCTAGGCAGAGGAGAACGGGGCCGTGAGTCAGTATCATTCCTCAAACAAGCCATTGCAGAAGAGTCGCGTCAATCCGATGAGATCTACCAAAAGGCTAAAGCCCTTACAGAGCAAGGAAAGCATGAACATGCAATAAAACTTTACACACGCGCGCTGGAATTAGACAGTAAAAACACACACGCATTAGTGGCCAAGGGCCGTACGCTTGATCTTGCAGGACTGTCAAACAAGAACGTCTTTGAATTCTATGACAAGGCTCTAGAGATTGAACCGCGCTGCATAGACGCGCTGCTTCACAAAGGGCTAACTCTAGACAGGACCGGCCTCTACAAAAAGGCCGTGGAATGTTTTGACAAGATACTAGAATACGAACCTGCCAACATACGTGCTCTCTACAGTAAGGGTGTGTCCCTCTTTTCACTGAAACGTCTAGCAGAGGCCAGATTCTTTTGTCAGCGCGCGCTAGATGTTGACCCAAACAACGTCATGGCGCTGTGCAGCATGGTATGGCTCTTGGAGCATTCAAAAAAATACCAAGAAGCGTTGCAATATTGTGACAGGGCGCTAACAATGGATCCTAATTATGTGTACGCGATAAGCTACAAGGGTAAGATACTCTTGCGCTTAAAGGAGTATGCATCATCTATAAAATGGTACAACAGGGCGCTGAGTATAGAACCTGACAACCAGACTGCAATCTACCACAAAAATTTGGCAGAGGCAGAGCTGAATAAGATGACACGGGAGAAAAACTCGTTTCTAAGAAGGCTTACAGGGCCATAATACTTGCACTTGGATCGTTTGGTGTATGGGCGCAAAACCTAGAGTACTGCCAGATCCCAAGCGCTGTCTATCTGTTTGGAAACTTCGAGGAGCATAGGCTTGTAGTTGAAGCTGCCAAGATCATAATGATGCACCCTAATTAAACTAGAAAATGCCCACTAACTAAATTTTTGGGAAAATCCGCGTCTTTTAATATTTTTATATTTGCCATGTGTACAAGATATGATGCAGAAAGTCAGTACAGCAGATGAGATTGAAAAAGAATCAAAAAGAGTGATCAGTGCATTATATGGAGATGTAAGTGACTTTAGGATCAATGAGACGTTTCCCATGCCCGAAAAGGGACAACGAGAGGCGTGGGACGTTCAGGTTAATTTCATGTTGAATGGCTTGAAGTATACTGTGGATCTTGAGATACAAGAAAAGGATAGCCAAGTGACCAATGCACGACTGATCGACACCATGACCCCACCATAATATGACGTCACAAAATTTTGTCATCATGTGTAAGAATTACTAGTACTGGTCTAAAATTGGACGAAAAAGTACGTCCATGTCACACATATGTCTACAACGCGTTGTTTGGGTTAAACCGTCAGGATTTCCTTTGCGGCTTTTATTTTTAGGAGTAGGTTGTTGATATAAGAGTCTGCAAACCTCTCAAAGCTTACAATTTCATTATCCTGATTGGCTTTGGCCTTGTACTTTCCATACTCCTCCTGAAGCCATTCAAAGTCGGATTCTTTGAGACTGATGACATGATCTTGACCATTTATCTTTGACTCCAATGCGTTGACAATAAAGTAACTCACAAACTTTGTAAAGCATCTAGCTCCATACTTTTGTGCGTACTCTTCTCCCAATCTCTCATAATTCTCCTCAAGCCATTGCTTGATATCTATCCTGATTGTTATTGTGTTGTAGTGGCCTGACAGATCTAGCCGAATATTATAGGATTCAACAGAATAGTATCCCTTCTTGATCTCGTTCATCATGATGATCAATGTGCTAGGAAGGAACATTCCTGGGTAGATCTTATCGGTTATGTCTTGTAACTTGGCTAAGATCGTTGGTTTTAGTCCTATAGTAGAATATCCCTTTGCTGGCACATTTAACAAATACCTTTGATACTTATATTATTTTCATGAGTGTCAATTGACGTAAAAGTTTTCAAAACTAGAGGATGGTGTTGAGTTGGGGTAGGACAGCATGTATCACATCAGATGTAAAACCAATTTTTCTTGTTAGATTATGCGTGGTGGTTAGTATGAGATAGAGAGACAATCCATCATGAAATGCTAAGTTGTGAGACAAATTATGTGTTCTGATAACGCCAGATAAGGGAGTGGCACAATTCGTACGGTTACAATCGTTGTATAATTACAGATCTCGCAGGATCTCCTTGGCTGCATCAAGTGAGATTCTTTTCTGTGCAATCATGTTTTGTGAGACCTCGTCGATCTGTTCAGGTGTGGTGGCGCCGGCTGCTGCGGCCAAGTTCTTTGCATGCAACCGCATATGGCCTCTTTGAATCCCTTCTGTTGCAAGCGCCCTAAGCGCGCTGTAATTTTGGGCCAGGCCTGCAGAGACCATTACGCATGCAAGATCTTGCGCAGAAGATATACCCAGTATCTTTTTTGTGCATATTGCAGCCAGCGGGTGCACACTTGATATCCCCCCCACCGTCCCAACTGACATTGGGATCTCTAGGGTTCCGACTAGGTTGCCATCAGTATCCCTGCCCCATTGGGTAAGGGAGCGGTATCTTCCCAACCTAGCGGCAAACGCATTTGCGGCAGCTTCTATGGCCCTACTGTCCTGACCTGTGGCGTTTGCCACTGCTATAATCCCGTTCATCACCCCTTTGTTGTGGGTTACCGCACGATACACATCATTGTCGGCAAACCTGTATGCAGCAATAATATCGTTTATTACCTTCTCGCCGCCCACCACATCCCTGTCAAATACAGCAGATGCCCTTGCAAGACGTCGTGTGGAATAATTGGAGAGTATGCGCAGCAGGGCGCGTCCTCCGGTAACATTTTCCACGAGTGGCGCAATGGCCTCACACATAGTATTGGTAATGTTTGCACCCATGGCATCACCCACGTCTATGAGCAATTCCACAACAAGCATCGCATCCTTGGCATGTCTGTCATCCGTAGTAACATCGGCCCCTCCCCCCACAATCCTACAAGTCACCTCCTTGGCCCCCCGGCCCATCTTGGAGAGTGTTCCACTCTGCTGGTTTGCAATTTGTATGATCTCCTCTGCAGAATTCGACACCCTTGTGATAGCAAGCTGCACATCAGGTACATCAAGCACCTGTATCTGGCCTATGCTGTAGGACTCGTCAGCTGACGCGTCAAATCCGCCCCTAATGCGCGCAGTCTTTGCGCCCTTTGATGCAGCAGCCACCACAGACGGCTCCTCTACCACCATCGGGATCAAGTGATCTCTGCCATTAATCCTAAAGTGAGTGGCAATGCCAAGTGGAAGACTAAACACGCCTATGGCATTCTCTACCATGCGGTCAGCCCGATCAAAGGAGAGCCCCCCTGCAGGGTGTGTATCATCGCCGCGCAAAACCTGCAGATCATCATCAGTGAGCCCTGCAAAGCTTGCAAGGATCTCCAACCTCTGGTTTTTGGATTTCTTGAAAAATCCTGAAATTGATGAGGACCGTATTGTATTATTGTGAGGATCGGGCATCATGATCACCTCAGCAGCCTCAGCAGCCTGTCGTCGGATGTTTCTGGAAAACCCTTGCCGTCCGTGTTTGATGTAATTACGTACAAGCTGCCATCAGGGCCTGCCTCCACATCACGGACGCGGCCGGTTCCGCTAAGTATTGACTTTTGGGAGCCGAGTCCCTCATCAAAGTCCAGCTGGTACAAATTTGCGGCATCCAACGACGCCATTACAAACGGCGACTCTAAGTCAATCCTACCACCATCATAAAACAAAATCCCGCCGGGTCCTATGGAGGGATCATAGCAGAGTACCGCGTCCACAAAGATGCCAAAGGTGCCGCCGCTTGAGCACTGCCGTTCTGGCCACCCATAGTTCATTCCTGCACGCACCAGATTAATCTCGTCATTTTTTTGTGGGCCGGATTCTGCCACAAACATATTACCTTCATCATCCCATGTCATTCCTTGTGGGTTTCTATGTCCCACAGAAAAGACCGGAGAACCGTCAAAAGGATTGTCGCCGGGAGCGGTCCCATCATCATTAATCCGCAGTATCTTACCCGACAGAGAGTATGGATCTTGTGGAAGGTGTGAGTTGTCAGATACAGCTCCTGTCCCCACGTATAGCTTTCCATCAGGTCCAAATTTTATAAAACCACCATTGGTGTATGGCGACGCGGGAATTGCATCAAGTATTGTTATGGCCTCTACCAGCCTGTTGTCAGACTCTGTTATGCGCATGATCTTGTTGTATAAAACGCGGTTGTTATTATTATCGTCAGTACCCCCTTGATCGCTGCCGCCATCCCCCACATATGTCAAAAATACATAGATAAAATGATTGTCTGTAAAGTCTGGATGCAGCGCAATGCCCAACAGGCCGCCGTCAAATACATTTGCAGGCGTGCGCAATACCGCCAGCGGTGCATCAAGCAGAGTTGCAGAGCCGTTCGTGTCCAGTGTAACCACTCTGATGATGCCTTCCTTTTCGGTTACAAAAATTCTGTTGTCATCGCCGCCAGATACAGCGATTGCGCGCGGCTGCTTGAGGTTTGTGGCAAGTACTGCCACCGAATCAGATGACGACGTGCCGGCCGTGGGTTTTGGCAGAGGGATGGGGTCAGACGGCGATGTCAGCACCAGTACAGAGAATGCCACGGCGCCTGCAATTGCAGCAATCCTGATGCGTTTGTCCACAGTTGGGATGCCGATAAATCCTATTAATTGTTTGAGAGTAGACCCATCAAGTACCAAACATGTAGCGCAAAGTGGTGGTATATCTCTGCGCCCAACTGTGTGAGATGTGTAGTGATAACTTCATCCCATGTTGTACCATGGCAGTTCTCTAGCGCAGCACAGACATGAAAATATGTAAAGTCCAATGCATGGCTAGAGCAGTGCATGCCGGAAGTTGCACGTACACGGCAGCAAGGTGGTGTCTGTGTGGTGTTTTTGAGAAGGCGTATATACGGCAGATCCTTTCGTATGAACAGCGGGGTGGGGAAGTCAGACTAATCAGGGCCATGTCATCCCGGCGGGCTCATAACCCGCAAATCAGTAGTTCAAATCTACTCCCCGCTATCATCATTGTCATACATGCAAAACCATGGTTGAGTCTCATCAAACCCTGCATCTTGAATCTTGTTTGTAATTCCTGTGCGCTGCAGGGGCCTAGTAAGGTGTCTGTGCGCAGATATGCGCGGTATGTACAACCGCTTTTGAATGCCCGTCCTTGGAACCTTCTCCATTACTTTTTGTGGGGAATGTCTACCGCAGCGTATGCATTCAAATCCCTGTGATACGCCCTTGGACTTCATCCTCTTGTTGCATGTATTGCACATCGGGTTTGACGCAGCCAAATTCCTTGCCAGATGCATTACATCTATGAACTCTATGTTGATTACGCGCGGAAGGTTTCTTAAGGCTTTGCGGACGCCACCCCCTATACGGATTCGATCCCCCCTCATCAGGCGGGAGGCCACAGTGGAGATTCCCGTAGGCTTGTAGACGGCACACCAGATACTATTGTCAGCAACAGGTGTGCGGACAGAGCAATCCTGTGGTTTGATGCCAAAGAACACGTGTCCTCCCCGCAATGTTTTGGGCGCATCAGATACAGTACCTGCAATCCAGCCTGATGCATAGGGTTTCATGGTTTGTGGTGTAAGCTCGTTTCTGAGATGGTCGCCTGTGGCCTGATTGGATCTAAATATCATATAGCCTTCAGGCCTTTCGTCACTCTCGAGAATTTCAGAGGCAGTTACCAATGAATTGATATCATCACCACGTATTCCATAAAAAACAGGATCGGGCCCATGTGGGGTGATCAGCACCCTACCCTTGTCTGGATCTATGCTGCTAAACGTATTTGGAAATGTCTTGTCCTGCATGGCCCTTACGCTTGCAGCAGAGATCCGCCGCGGCTTGCCAAACTTGTGTCTTTTGCGATAGCTTAGAAGCTCCAACGTATAATCATCAGAAAAGTCATACCCTATGGCACCTATGGCGCCTACAAGACCTTGGCCATTGCCTTGATGGAAGGACTCTAGATGGGTGCCTTTGTCAATTGTGTGTAATTGGTTATCAGTGGTAAGCCTCCCATCGCTTACAAGCCTCCTTGCACTCTGCCTGTTGACCAGTTGCCACAATGCCAGACGGCCCATACTGACAAACTCTTCAGGCACCACATCGCCCTCAAGAAAGACCAAGCCCGGGTTTGCCCCGTGCTTGACGTCAGAGTATCTTGAGACCATGTGTTGTATGGTTGCCTTTATCTGTGAAGGATTTTTTGTTTTGATCTTCATAGAGACCGCACCGTTGCCCCTAGTCTTCCATGGTATGTTGGGATTGAACCGTACCAGTCTTGGAAGATCAATTAGAGCTGCATCGTCTCTGTTCCTGACCATTCCTACAATCCTGTAAGCAAGAAATGTGGTGCACATGCCATGGGGCGAGTCTGTATCATCAACCCCCACATGCAGTATGGTCTGTTTGTCCATTATACAACCACGGCCAATTAGGATTTTAGTTGTTTGTGTGAGATATGGTGTGGGTGCAGACCATCCGGTTTGAAACATCCTTTAGGCAATTACGTACTGTCAGCCATGAGTGGGGGATTCTGCTTGGCTCATGGAAGGTTACTCACAAACATTCAACATTCAGAGCATAACTGCATCAACAAGAGCTGTAATAAACCATCCCAGTTGCCTCGCTGTTGTTGGTAAATTCTGTGATTGTGTAACTATAAAATGATAAATGGCCGCCAAGTACACAGTTGTGTCATATTGTCTTAATGCAAATGTTTGTCTGAGCTGTTTCAAGACAGCCCATGACAGAGAATTTGTGCTAGAAGGGCATATTGAGTTTGGACAAATGATGCAATCCAGATTTCATATGCGTGTCAATATTTGGATTAATTTAGATAAATGATGATTTTATTATTAGAGTTTATGATTAATCGACCAGAAAAATAGGAACAAAAAAATTTGTCAAGTTCTCTATTAAATTAAACTTGTATCGTTAAATTTACTTCTTGTAAGTATATGGTAATGAGCAAACAAATTCAAACTAAACTAGAGACCAGATTAGTAAAGTTAGAGAAAGAGAATCAAAGGCTAAAGGCAAAACAGACCAAAGAGAACCTGAAAAAAAGAAAGAGATCTCGAGGCTAAAGGCACATCAGGCAAAGAAGGACTCGCTGTGGAATACGGAGCTTGGACAAAAGGGACACTCTTTTGTGCTGCCCACAAGACTGCTTCATAGCCATGATGATAAACAAGCAAAACCATATCCTCGCAATAAGCAACTCTAGGGAGGAAAGCTGCCATGACCTGACGGTGTTGAACCAAGGACTCCTGAATTTGGTAAATGGACTGATCGCATGATGACCGGCAAGCGCATACCATTTGACCGTCGCATATGCCTGAATTTGGACAGAGGATACACGAGAAGTAATTAACAATTGCCAGACTTTCGCCCTAACAGGAGTACATGATCGTATATGTGTAAACTACACCTGTATCAATACACATGTTATATTTTGTCGTGTTGAGGATGAACATTTAACAATTGTTAATTGCTTCTACGGGAATCCAAAACTATCTTCGTGGGGTAAATGCAAAGATCCCACACAAAACCCCAAGGGCAAAAAGCTTACCGCCACCAAAAAGGCACAAAACAAGGCACATAACAAAAGGTGTGTTCCTGTCGAGAACGTCTTTGCACATGTGAAAAACTGGAAATCAATATCCGGACGATACGACGGTACTGCTGAAGAGTTCAATATCGAATTCAACGGCATATGCGGTATGTACAACAAACGAAAGATGTGGTAGGACGGCACCTACCAATACTGGAAGAATAAAATAAAGAGCAGGATATAGCTCCTGCCCCTTTGCTATACTGTCAAGTTGACACATGGATGAAAATTCCAAATGCACATGACTGCGCACAACTTTTTGACTTTACCTGTGTTAGACTTGAACCACACCACGTATGATATCCATATTTTCACAGAAAATTTTTTCCGGTCGATTAATCATAAACTCTCTTGATTAGATTAATAGTGCGTAATACTTTGTAATAATTGGTATAATGATAGTCATAGACGAAAAGAGAATATTCAAAGAGATCGAACAAAAAAACCCGGCATCGGTCTCACTAAATGGGCCAGATGGAATACTACCACAGGTCCAGGATGCCGCCGTCAAGATAACAGAGAGGTTTGGAATTCCCGCGTATGTGCTTGCAGATACAACATGGGGCACATGTGACATCAACTCCAACGGCTCCAAGGTCCTTGGCGCCGACATCCAGTTCAATATAGGACACACGATAAACACAGAATCATTGCAGGACGGCGTGATGCTTGTTGATGCCTTTGATGATGTGGAATTTGACACGGTTGCAGTAAAATGCATCCCATTACTGAAGGCAAAGACAGTCTCCTTGGTAACTGACAGCCAGCACTTGCACCAGATTGACAAAGTATGTAAGATTCTCAGTGACGGAGGAATCACTGTCAGAATAGGAAAGGGAAAGGGGCAGCTAAACGACGGCCAAGTGTTTGGCTGTGAGTTTTATCCGGCGTCTGAACTAAAGGAAGAGGTTGATGCGTATGTGTTTCTTGGGCAGAGCAATTTTCATGCATCAGGAATAGCGCTGTCAACCAACCTGCCCACGTATGTTTTGGATCCCTACTTTAATGAGGCAAGGGAGATTACAGAGTTTGCGCAAAAATTAAAGACAAAGGCTACCTTGGCCATATACAAAGCGGCAGAAGCCAAGTCCTTTGGAGTCATTGTGGGTCTAAAGGAGGGGCAGTTGTCCAAGGTATTTGCGCTCAGAATCAAGAACCAGCTGGAAAAAGAGGGCAAGAAGGTTCAGCTGTTTGCGCTCACTGATATAACAAACGACAGATTGAGAAATCTCAAGGGGATAGATGCCTTCATCCAGGTGGCGTGTCCTAGAATCTCCACGGACAACAAGTTTGACAAGCCTGTCCTGTCTACACCACAAGCAAACGCCCTTCTCAAGATATTAAGAAATGAGAGTATAGAGGGATATCTGGAGATCCCACACTGGTTGTAGGTGAACCCAGTGCAAATCAGCACATGTCAGCAGAAAGTAATCAAACATGTGATGATGTCCAAATACCAAATCCCAAGTGGTACAACAACAGGGCTGCAAGTCATTATGTTGGTGTCATGAATAAAAGATCTGGGTAATTATCACACACCGCAACAAAACAATCACCACACCAATGTGATTCCCAAAAAGAATGCCGGCTGCAACCAGCGCTCATAACGTTAGGTTTTGAAACCTGGCATCATCATACAACCCCTGGAAGAATTTTGATTTTTTTGCCCTGATTCTAAACTTGCCATTAATGGAAAATATGCGCCCCAAAATTTCGAGTGCCTCGTCAGTACGCTGCAGCATTGCCATGCAGCATGACTTATCAAAGAGGAGATCTGTATTGCTGGGATAATTTTCAAGTATCTTGTCGCAGCATGTGACAGACTCTTCATACCTTCCCATGCAGAGAAGGATGCGCTCCTTGTGGTACAGCACGGTGTTGTGCCTGTGAACGACATTGCTAGGGTTTTGTAAAAGCTCTTCACACAAGCTGAGCGCCTCTCCAAACTCTTTTTGTTTGCGCAGGGACGATATCTTGTTGATTGTAACTGATGGATCACCAGCAGATGTCTTTAGTGCCATATCATAACATGTGATAGCTCCTGCAAAGTCCTTTTGTTTGCTCAAGGCATATCCCTTGTTGTTGAGCGACGCCAAATGTTCTGGGTGTGTGCGCAAGATCTTGTCATAGTACATTATGGATTGTTGCAGCTTGCCATGCAGGAACAGCCTGTTTGCCTCATCCAAGATTCGAGTCAGATTGGCATCGTCTGCTGCATGTGCAATCTCTGGCTTTATGAGGATCTTTCCAAACATGCCCCTGCCCTTAAGCATCCTTGTGTGTGCCTCTACGGCCCTCTCCATCGGGTATAGAGAATCAATTATGGATCTTATCTTGCCCTGTGACATCCAGTACAGCCCCTGTTCCAGCTCGGCCCTTGTGCCCTGGGTTGAACCCAGCACGTTAATCCCCTTGAAGAATATGTGGCGCAAGTCAGTCATTACGTCATAACCCGTAGTGGCGCCCGTGGTGATGAGTGAGCCGCCGTAGTGAAGTAGGGTCAGCTCCTTGCTCCAGTAGGAACCTCCAAGGTGTTCAAATATCACATCCACGCCGCGCGGCTGGCCTGAAGGTTTTGGGGTGCCCTTTGCAATCATCCTCACCTTCCTGTACCAGTCCTTGTCTCTGTGGTTTACGGCATGATCGGCGCCCAGCTCCCGAAGCATCTCAAGCTTGCCAGGGCTGGCAGTGGCAATTACAGTGCAACCATACAATTTGGCTATCTGTATTGCATAGCTTCCCACTCCCGAGCTGCCCCCCATTATCAACACGAGTTGCCCGGGGTAGATCTTGGCCCTGCCTACAAGCATGTGCCATGACGTCAGCATGGTCATGGATGCAGCTGCTGCCTCGTCATACGAGACACCTTCTGGAATCTTTACCACATTAACCTCTGGAAGGTGCGCAAACTCACAATATCCCCCCCAGAGGGGGCCTGTCTGAAACCCCCAAATGGTCCTCTTTTTGCAGTCATACTCCCTTCCCGAGGTGCAAGCCTTGCAGATCCTGCACGACATGTTGCCGTGTGACACCACCCTGTCACCTACCTTAACGTGCTTGACATCACTGCCGATGGCCGTTACCTCGCCTGCGGCATCCGTGCCAGAGATGTGGGGGAGTGGTACAGCAAGGGGCTTGCCGCGCATTCCCCATATGTCATCATAGTTGAGCGCCGCGGCCTTTACCTTGAATACCACCTCGCTGGACCCAGGCACAGGCACAGGGATGTCATCACAAAGTGTGAGAATCTTGGCAAAGTCATCGTCGTCATCTGCATACCTTTCGTATACCAGCGCCCTCATAATCTTGGTTGTATTCAGTAGATATATGATTTGAAGTGTTTGTAGGTTTGACGCGACGTGTGGATGGGTAGTTTGCGGGTACAATGAGGCAGCGTGCCAACAAACAATTATAATCATACGGCCACACACCCCCACCATGTCAAAAAACATGGCCTTTCCAGGCGAAAAGATAGCATATATTGAAGAATATGAGTCAGGCTACAACACGTTTGATGACGGCAACATGGTCATAGCAGCCACGGTGGGCGAGAAAGATATGGACAACAAGACTAGGATCGCCAGTGTAAAGCATCCCAAGATGTTGTCGATCCCCAAGGTAGGTGACACCATAATAGGAACAGTTGCAGCTGTGCTTTCATCAATGATTGCAGTATCAATAGATTATATCAATGGCAAACCCACCACATCAAAAGTCGAATGCGTCTGTTCTACCCGCAACATCAGGAGGAAGAATATAGCATTGTCAGGCGACATTGTGGCACTAAAGATCAAAAACCACCTCAACGGAACAATCCATGCAGGTATGGACGAGCAGCAGCTGGGCGTTATATTCACAAAATGCAGAAAGTGTGGCAAAAAGGTAGTACCCATGCGGGATGCCATAAAATGCACAGAATGTTCATGGATCGATGAGAGAAAGCTGTCCTCAGACTTTAACAATGGTGACTTTGTAAGCATCGGACAATAGTGGAGAGCATTGGTGATGACAACATCACAGCATCGTATCTCGTTTCCAGGTGAGCATGGAGCATACAGCGAGGCTGCTGCACTGTCATTTTTTGGGAGTGGTGCGCAGACGGTGCCATTTGCAACCTTTGCAGAAGTGTTGGAGAGTACAATTGATGGCACGACGGGTAGTTCTGTGCTTCCCGTGGAGAATATACTTGAGGGAAGTGTGGGGCAGAGTTATGACCTGTTATATACAACGCCACTAGATGCCACAGGTGAGATATACCATAGAATAGAACACTGCCTGATAGGAACGGCAGGCAGTGTGGATGATGTAGATACTGCATACTCGCACCCGCAGGCACTTGGCCAGTGCAGGAGGTTTCTTGAAGAGCACGGCATAAAAGAGATCCCCACGTATGATACAGCGGGCAGTGTAAAGATAGTAAAGGATCTAGGTAAGGCAAACTGCGCATGTATAGCAAGTAGAGAGGCCGCTGCCATACATGGAATGCCGGTTATAGCAGAGGATATTGCAAATAATCCAGATAACTATACCAGGTTCCTAGTCCTCTCCAAGGACGATTCCCCCGAGACCGGAAATGACAAGACATCCATAATATTCTCCATAAGGCACGAGCCTGGATCACTGTACAGGATTATTACTGATTTTCATGACAGTGGTATCAACCTTACAAAGATAGAGTCAAGACCCGCAAAGACAAACACGTGGGAGTACAACTTTTTTGTAGATTTTGAGGGGCACAAGGACAATCCTAGAATATCTGCCATGCTTGATAGGATTATGGGAGATACAATCTTTATGAATGTGCTGGGGTCGTATGCTACCGCTGGCGCGAATATTGCTTCTGCTGCTGTCTCTGATGTGCAATCAGATACCTAGCTAGAATCCCTTTGGCCTTCTAAGGGTAAAACCCATACTGAATCCGATTATCACCACGCCTGAGATGATCACCATGAGGTCGTATGTGATCCATATGGGATCAGAACTTCTTATGAGGGTGCCGGTTATCAACAGATTGTTGCTGCCAGTGTTTTGTATCTGAATCTTTGTTTCGCCATCTACTGCATGCACCCATTCAAGTGCCAGCTCGTCCTTGTATGAGGTCTTGGGGATTTGTAGTCCGGTGTCAGGGCTTTCTAGGCGCAGATCAAACGCGTTGCCTGTAATCAGCATGAATTGCGCGGTGCCCGCAGGTGCAGGTATTGTGTAGGATGTTGCCTTGCCTATATCCACTATAAAGTCCTCATTGACTGTGATTGTACCTATGTGCATCACTAGGGATACCACGCCTATTGCAATGATGATACTACCTACTGCAAGTCCGATTGCAGTACGCCTTGACATAGTCATGAATCAATTTCTTTGTATGATGATTAAAAGATTAACTGATGTGGTGTGATCTTCAGGTTGGGGGAGTGTGGGGGGGTAAAATCTCTACAACGGGTAGTTTTTGTGTGATGTCTGAAATATGCCAAGTTTTGTAATGTGTGATTGATGTAATTTTTCCACTTGGTTTGTTTGAAGATCGTTTTATTGATACCATGGTAAGGAGGGTAAAATTGGTTTGTATGGTTGGATGATTCAAAAAACGAATGGTTGTTGCATTCTTGCAACTATGAAGCAATCCATACAGATAGTATGGTAAGGAACAGCGGTGATGATTGATGTTGTGTGAACAATGGTGGGTTGAATGAACCGTCAGGACATGTGTATCAATAAGGGATGTCGTATTTAGTTCTAAAATCTTGTCTTGTAGATAACTTGGTACTTGTGATATTCTCACCATACCTCACATGATTCATAAATCATCTGCATTGTCATTGTGTGATGAATGAGGCGCTGGTTCTTGGCAGTAGCGTATTGTTTCTGGTTCTTATAAGCATGGGAGGCAATCATGTATTGGCGGACCAACCTCAAGTCACTATTACGCCAGTAGACGGCTCTGGTTCTTCGCCTGATTGTAAAGAGACGCCAGAAGGATGTAACATTCCAATGGTGGCAACCGTGGATATAGGCGGTGTGGTAATAATGTCAAATACGGATACTGTAGCACACACGTTTACATCGGGCTCTACTACTAACGGTACCGACGGCGTGTTTGATTCATCATTCCTGCTACCGGATTCATCGTTTGAATGGAGACCAGATACAGCAGGTGAGTATCCCTACTTTTGTCTGGTCCATCCGTGGAGGGAAGGTACAATTGTGGTTACACCAGCACACACAAACTCAACAATAATGGGAACTGTATTCACGGACATCAATGGTAATGGAATCAGGGATGGCACAGAATCTGGGCGCGCAGGGCAAACTGTTTTGTATGTTAGTTTGGAAGACATGTCCAACAATGCAACCACCACCACCACCGACATGTCTGGTGTGTATGTGTTCCACACCCTAGCAGGCGGGTATCTGGTTCAAATACAGAACACCGATATCTTCAACTATCTTACAATTTTAGAGGGGCAGACTATAGTACAGGACTTTGCGTTGCCTAGTAATGATACGTCTAATGGTGGTGGGGATGGCGGACAAGGTAACGTGATGCAGTTAATCATAGATCTACAAGCAGTTGTGGATGCCCTTACCGCCCAAATCTTAGACATAACACAGCGCTTGGAAACTATTGAGGCTAATCAACCCCAAACAGTACCATAGCACATAAGTTGCCCAACAGTACAAGCGTCTGTAAATGGCACTTGTGTGGGTGTAATGTCCTACAGGGTGTGAATTGGGAGATAATTCATGTGTAGAGATGTAGGATATAGACATGCAACAAGATACAGGGCGAAGTCAAGTTTGAAATTCTTACACCGCTGACAGAGGATCTTGCCTACCAAGGCAATGAAAATGTCGAAGCCGTAAATCTTGTAATAAATGACTTTCATAAGTACTTGGGATATGGTAATGAAGGCTGGTACCACAGTGTTGTAGTGGAGAATACCCAGACAAAGCCCACAGCGGTATTGAAAAAACTGACATCATTTAATGCCAAGGGAATCAGTACCGTAATTGGTCCAGAGGCCAATCCAAGCTTGCGCAACATCAAGGGGTATTAGAACCTAACAACATACTGCTAGAAGTTGTTGTTCGATTGTTCCTTCATTGTCAATTGTAAATGACAGTGTCTATAGCCTTATCCAAGACGAGCTCAAGTAAAGCAAAACCGTGAGCAAGATGATGATCAATGCAGACATTGAAGTGATAGTGCCCGTATGGCGTGGCGACATATGGGGTAATGGACTAACAGACTCTTCAATAGAGTCCTTTGAGAATCGTGGAGGAATGGCACCCGAAGGCATCAGGCATAATCCAGAAGCAATAGAATTCTCCGCATCAGCATCATTGCTTGCAAGCACGGTACAAGAAAAGTCGACGCGTATGGAGCTGACAAGTAGGAGTCGTGGCCATTGGGTTTGGTAAGATGCTGCAGTTTATGCTGTCCGCAGCAAGCTATGATGTGCTCAATGACATACGCTGGTTTAGTTCCGATGGAATTGTAAACGATCCCAGGATCACAGATGAACCCATAGGTGCACAGTTTGCAACCGATGTACAATTGATCACCACACTGTTTGTGTGATTGATAATCCAAAGCATCGTGAAGTCGCCGCCATTCTTGAGAAGAACCTAAGTTGGGCCCCAAGATATATGCATATTCTGTGTATGATTCTGTGTATGATTCTGTATGGTGTTGGGCATGGTAATGCAAAAGGCAGAGTGCCGGTACTGAAGACATAGAGGCCGTAATAGATGAAGCGTCTGACGAATATTATAGCGCCATTGGGTAACATCAAGTTCAACGATGCAAGCGATCCGGCGGCGTCAAACTATAACCTGTAGGGAGTAGTTAATGGTGAATGAATCATAATAGGAACATGGTCGCACGAAGACGATTCCATAACCATGAGAGGTATTTAGACAAGTCTTTTGTTTTGTTTGGGCTGTATAGCGCCTGTATAAGAAATTTGACATCATGCGCAATAACATCCATAATGTTGTCTAAAATTTTACCCAAATTTTGAATCACTGATATGTTATTCAAAGCGGAGATAGATACCTAACCATCAGAGTGCGTAGTATCTGTCTAGGACTTTGCAGTCTCTGACATTATCTCTCTGAATTTCTTGTGCAAGTTGCGTCTGGCCGGACTGGCACAGGCACAATAGTTCTTGCGGTTTTGTATCAGTATACCCTTAGCCATGGCATAGTACTGTTTGTTGACATTTGTGGTTATCTGTATGTTGTCGTAGGTGTATTTTACATCACGCAGCCCCCTACCAAACTCTTTCTCGTTTGAGCCCCCGCACGCACAGTACCAATCCAACACTACCTGCTCAAAGAATACAATCAGCGCAGCCAACACGTTGTGGGGATTGCCATGTTTGAGGTTCCTAATTATGGGGCCTGCCTCTACTGACACGCAATCAGGCGAGTACCGCATAGCCAAAATCAAGGACGGACTCTGATCCAAGTAATGATGTTGGCTGGGTTGTGACTGTGCAAAACCAGCCACGCTACCCTTGCCAGAATCTTGAAGGTGGTATTCTATGCGGTCCCTTATTGAAACACAGTCTACAATCCTCACATTCAACATCCTGCCAAGAAAACGGGCCGTCATGTTCAGCCTGCCAAAATAGTCATTTAGAACACTTGCCACCCTGCTCTCGCCGCACCTTTCATGTATAGCGCGTGTCAATGCAGAGTCATCTGTAAGGACGTTGATGTTTTGATTCTCAATTGCCAGAAGCAGTAGCGTGCAATCTACCAGCGAGAGTGGTTCGCCTTTTTTATTCTTGTACGAGTTTTGTGCATGTATGTTGCGAGCGATCTTGTAGGTCTCAGATTCTGGTTCATATGCTACAAAATCCATGTCATATTTCTCAAGGCCATTCACCAACAGCCTGTTAAACTCGTCACGGGATCCAGAATCAACTACAAGATCCTCACGTGTCAGGGGTGCAAAGCAGTGTTCATAAACATACTCTGATTCACTGCTGACAATCACGCGTTCACCAGATGTCGTGTCGGGCTTGTATTTGTTGAATACTCCAAAGCATTCTGAAACCACATCTGGAATGAGTAGTATGGTTCTACCGTCAAGGACCGCATCAACTATTGCAACAAGCCTCTCATCACGGCGATACACCTGCACCAGTACCATGGTATCCATCAGACAGTACCGCGTGTTGGGGTCAAGTGACTTCCAAGGCTTGTACGTAATGTGCTGTCTGGCCACGTGTTAGAATATACCATCTAGTTATAAAACATAATTAATTGGTATAACCAAAGCCTGCAGCAGATCACGACAACCAGTGATGAGCCTCCCAGCACACACCATCACATCAGCGAGACATCGTGCGGCTGGCTCTCTGCAAACCCTGCCCTTGACATCTTGATAAACTCTGCATTCTGCTGCATCTGGGGTATGTTGTGCGCCCCGCAATAGCTCAAACCAGAACGCACGCCGCCGGTCATCTGCTTGAGTATGTCCACTACGGTTCCCTTGTATGGCATCATGGCCTCAACGCCCTCTGCCACATAATCATTAAGGTCACCATCAAATGATGTTGTGCCCGTCTCCTTGGACTTTCTTCCTAGGGATGCAGCAAGTGATGCCATTCCACGGTACACCTTGAAGCGCTTTCCATTCTTGGTCAGCACGGTTCCAGGGGATTCATCAGTGCCCCCCATTATGCTGCCTATCATTACAGATGATGCACCAGACGCAAGTGCCTTGGTGGCATCGCCAGAGTTGCGCGTCCCGCCGTCGGAGATCACCGGAATATCATGCTCGTTGGCCACCTTGGCGCAGTCCATGACAGCAGTAAGCTGTGGCACGCCCGAACCAGTGATGACTCGGGTAATGCAGATGGAACCTGAACCCACGCCAACCTTGACTGCATCAACACCGGCGCGTATCAAGTCTAATGCACCCTGTGACGTCGCCACGTTGCCCGCGATCAGCTCACTGTCAGGAAATGCCTTTTTGATGTTGCGAACCGTATTGAGTGCGTTTTGGCTGTGGCCGTGTGCAATGTCTACCACCAGAACGTCGGCGCCCGAATCCAAGAGTGCCTCACTCCTCTCCAAAAAGTCGCCCTTTACACCCACTGCCGCGCCTACCAGTGGCCTACCCTTCTTGTCTTTAGACGCATCCGGATAGTCCGCGTTGTTGGTAATATCCTTGCTTGTAACTAGTCCGTGTACCATCCCGGAATCATCGACGATTGGAAGTTTTTCGATCCTGTGCTTGTGCAGGATATCCTTTGCCTCGTCTAGTGTGACGCCCGGCTTGGCAGTTACCACATCCCTTGTGGCAATCTCCCCGACATAATTGTCAGGGTTGGCAAACAACAGGTCCTTCTTTGTAATTATGCCTGCCAGCCTAATAGAGTTTGGTTCCACCACCAAGAGGCCCGAAACGTTCTTGTCAACCGCATAGTCTGCTGCATCCCGGATTGTCTTGTCGGACGGTATCAAGTATGGATTTTCGATCATAATGCTGCCAGAGCGTTTTACCTTGAGTACCTCGCCTGCCTGCTCTTTGATATTCAGGAACCGGTGTATGATGCCAATGCCTCCTGCACGTGCCATGGCCATTGCCATTGAGGACTCTGTGACTGTATCCATGTTGGCGCTAACAAAAGGTATGTTGATTGATATATTTCTGGACAGCTTGGTTGTCAGATCAGTCTGGCTTCGGCTTGTAATGTCAGAGTATTTGGGTATGAGAAGAACATCATCAAAAGTTAATCCTTCTCTAAACTCCAATGAAACCTTGTTGATATGGAAGAATATTGATTATAAGCCTTTGTTTCGTTTGTCCGACTCTGCCGCTTTTGTACACTCTCTCATGTATGGAATGGTAATCTGAAAAACAGATCATTTTTACACCATGCCATTGGTAATTCAAGATTTGTACAAAAGGAAACCCTGATGGGTGTATAAATGGACAGTATGAATTTGGTAAAATAAGGCCAGTTCATAATCACCCATACAGGCACCAGGATGTATGACAGGGGGTGAAATGTTGTAATTGTGTACAAGATGCAGTACTGCAAGTGTTAGTGGGGATGGTATTTCTCTAACACAGTTGGCCATCATATGGGGGAATGTAAAGCAGCATCGATAATGCCAGATGCCACAATAGTCGCATCCTTGGTCTGCCTGACATTATGCGTACGGATTATGTTGGCGCCGCACATTACACAGGCTGCCTCGGCTGCTATTGAGCCGTAAAGGCGATTAACAGGATCCTTTTTTTGGAGCAACGCTTCCAAAAATGACTTGTTTGATACGGACACCAGTATGGGAAGTCCTTGGTGCCTGATGTGTTCCAAGTTGGCCATCACTCTCAGATCCCGTTGCATCCAGTCTGTGTCAATCCTTGTAAGGAATGTGGTATGTCCGCTACCGCTACTTTTGGTCCCGCCCTTTCTAAAGAACCCGATGGCAGGATCCAGTACGATCCGCGCCCCTGCAATGCCCGCCTGCCTTGCAACCTCTATGCTCTCACCGAGAAGCCGTCTTGTCACATATATCACATCATTATTCACAACGCCCTTTCTGTGCGTGGCATCGTGATTGTTACATACATCATTATCTTTGCTGCGCCGCATCCCGTCATACGCGCACAACACTACAGACGGTGCAAACTTGGAGATTATTGCAGGCATCCCGGGATCATATTTAAGTCCAGAGATGTCGTTGATTATCTCAACGCCCAGATTCAGGACGGCCTTGGCGATGCCTGCCCTGCATGTATCCACTGAGATCGGAAGGTTGGAGGCATCCTGGGCTATCTTGACTGCATTAATGACCCTGTCCAGTTCGGTCTCTTCGGATACTATGGTGGTCAGGTACGGTGCGGTAGACATCCCACCTATGTCAATAAAGTCTGCCTTGTCGTCCTGCATCTGCACTACTGCATCCCTTATGGATGTACGATCTGTCATGATAGATTTTTTGTAAAACGACTCGGGACTTGTGTTGAGTATTCCCATAATGCGTACCGGACTCTTCCCACCAATCTCCACGCCGCCTATGCGTGCCACATGGTTTATCAAAAGTGGGAATAATTTTAGTGATGTGGTAAAAAAACTGCAAAATCCAGAACGGCACGCCATGATACGTGGCTGGAACAAGCGCTACTCTGCAATCCTAAAGGAGTTTGGGTATAGTAGGGATGCAGACAAAAAGTCCGCGGTTCTCTTGGAATCCATCCTGAAAAACAGGAACAAAAAAAGAAACAATGGCAACAAAAATTACACCAAACATGATACAGACAAGAAAATAAACTCTATGATAAAAGACAGAACCGTCTTTGTGGTGGGTGCAGGCCCATCCCTGTCTGCTGCAATCCCAATACTAAAGGCCTGCGCCAACAGGAACATCATAAGCAACGCTACCAGCAAGCGGAGAAGTCAGAACAACAAAGGTAGCGCGCCAGTTACATGTATAGTGGCAGGCAGCTCTGTAAGGCCGCTTGTTGACAATGCGATTATTCCAGATATTGTAGTAACAGACCTGGACGGCGACGACTCTTCTCTGGCATACATTGCAAAAAATTACGATGCCGTATTTGTCGTTCATGCACACGCAGACAATATAGAAAGACTCGGAATGGCGACGCAATTCAAACACTGTATAGGGACCACGCAGGCAGAGCCGTTTGGTATTATTCAGAATCCCGGAGGATTCACTGATGGGGACAGGGCAGTCTTTCTAGCCAGCATGCATGGCGCAGGCAGGATCATACTGTTTGGTATGGACTTTGGGAACAGGATTGGAAGGTGGTCATGCACAAAGAGGTCAGATAGGCAGACAAAGCTCAAAAAACTAAGTGTGGGAAGCCGTCTCTTGGAGTGGCTGTCTGCCTTTACAGGCTCAAAACTATACACCACATCAAGGCAGATTCCAGGGTTTGAAAAGGTGTCATACAAACAGCTCGGCTCTATGATCAGCCTAGAATGCATTTAATACCCTTGCTTCCTACACAGACCATGAAATTTACAGAGGAACAAATAAAGGACATCATTGCACTAAAAGACAGTCTTGCGGCACAGATGGACAGGCATCATAGAAACATAATCAAGTTGGAGAAAAACATTACAATTCTAGACAGCATACTAAAAGAGTCCAGTTTTACAAAGGCGTCACACCTGGATCTGGAAACCCCAAAAGATGTAGTTGAACAAGAGCAGGAGGCTGCGCAGGCAGAACACGCACCGCAACAGGAACCGCAGGCAGAACACGCACCGCAACAACTGCTACCATCAATCCCAATCAAAAAAGGAAACACAGACGTCATAATTGCCAATGCACATATTGCGCCCGACAGCATATCCGTAATATTAGAGGATGGCGCAAGGGTAAGCGCCGACACACCTCCATTCAAGTCGTTCTTTCTTGACAGGATCATTGCAGAGATGAAGGCAAAGGATCTAGAAGAGGTCAAGCATGGAAATATCCAGAAAGAGGAGGTCATTGAGTGTGTGGTCGGTAAAGATGGCGAAAACATCAAAGAGATCACAATAAAAAACTATAGGCTTGAGGAGAGGGCCAAGGATCTGATCAACACCGTGGGGTGGTCACTGTCGCGGATGCTTGAAAAAATTAAGAAATAGTGTGGCCGCGTATGGACAACATTTTAGTGTTGGATTTTGGTTCGCAGTACAGCCATCTGATCTGCAGAAGGATAAGAGAATTTTCCGTCTATGCAGAGCTTGTACCATACAACACCAGCATCAAGCAACTACAACAACACAACCCAAAGGGAATAATATTTTCAGGAGGACCGTCAAGCGTCTACAGCCCCGATGCACCCTTGCCCGACAAGGCCATATTTGATGCAGGACTTCCGCTGCTGGGAATATGCTACGGCCACCAGTTGATCGTAGACAAATACGGCGGCAGGGTAAAGAGAGCAAACAAGGAGTATGGCGCTTCTGTACTTACCATTGATGATGATGATGGAAAACGCCAGCTGCTAAAAGGGATAGGCAACTCCTTCAGAGCATGGATGAGTCACGGTGATGAGGCAGAACAGGTCCCGCCGGGGTTTAAGATTATAGGCCATACACAAGGAGTAAAGGCTGCTGCAATAGCTTCAGAGAATGGGCCCATTTATGGAATCCAATTTCATCCAGAGGTGGGCCACACCCAACATGGAAATGAGATCCTCAAGAACTTTGTTCTGGGTGTATGTGGTGCAAAACAAGACTGGACCATGGAGAACTTTATAGATACATCCATACAAAAGATCTCAAAGATACAAGGGGATGTACTATGTGGTGTCAGCGGCGGCGTGGATTCCACCGTGGCGGCACTCCTCATCCACAAGGCTATAGGTGATAGGCTAAAGTGTGTATTTGTCGATAACGGCCTGCTCAGGCAGGACGAGGAGATAGAGATTAGAAAAATGTTTGCAGATAATTTCGGAGTCAACTTTGAGGCAGTCAATGCGGCAGACAGGTTCCTTGAAAGGCTAAAGGGAGTATCAGACCCCGAAATCAAGAGAAAGATTGTAGGTGATGAGTTTGTGCGCGTCTTTACAGAGGTTGCAGGTGCCAGCAGCTCCCTAAAGTGGCTGGCCCAAGGCACGCTGTACCCGGACGCGATAGAAAGCGGCGTCTCAAAGGGTCCTGCAGCCGTCATAAAATCACACCACAATGTAGGCGGATTGCCAGACTGGCTCAACTTGGAGGTGCTCGAACCCTTAAAAGAGTTGTACAAGGACGAAGTAAGAAAGATAGGCAAGATTCTAGGAGTCTCCGACGAGCTTCTCATGAGGCATCCGTTTCCGGGCCCTGGCTTGGCAGTCAGAATAATAGGTGAGGTAACCCAGGCCAAGTTGCACACGGCCAGGACAGCAAGCATGATAGTAGAGGATGAGCTTGCCAAGGCAGGCTGGTATGACAGGGTCTGGCAAGCTTATGCATCCGTGGGGGATGACAAGGCCGTAGGGATAGTGGGTGATGAGCGCATGTATGGCAATATTGTAATGGTAAGGGTGGTAAATTCTGTGGATGCCATGACTGCAGACTGGACCAGGTTGCCTCACGACCTGTTGGAGAAGATAAGCAACAGAATTACAAATGAGATTGAGAATGTGGTGTGGGTTACATTTGCAATATCAAGCAAGCCTCCGGCCACAATAGAGCCCCAATAATCTTTGAATAATTTTCAAAGCATCATTCTGACTAGATAGCCACAGGAACTGACTTGTTGTTTGGGCTAGATGGTGTGTGCACACTATTCTTCCAGCGTTAGAACAGCCATACGAAACTGCCATGCCACCTTATTCTGCCAATCATACCAGCACCATCAATTTAGACAAATAATGGCAAAACACGGCCAAACACCAACCATGCGACAAAACACCAACAGAAAATTAAAAGCAGGTAACAATAACATGTAGCGCGTAATGAGCGCCAATACCATTAGAAAGGCAAAGAAACTGTCAGAGAGTGGGGGCGTCACCAAAGTTGAAGAGGGGTTGTTTCAGGTAAGGTCGTCGTCGGACTCGAACAAATCCTACTTTGTAACTGAAGACACATGTGACTGTCTAGGCTTCAAAAATTTCTACAAATTCCATCACGGAAGGGGATTAAAGGCAAACTGCTCTCATCTAGAAGCTGTCAGAATATTCACACAAAAAGACTAAACCAAATGTGCACGCAGTCACGTTGCGCGTACACGGCATACAGATTTTGCGCCCACAACCCACTAAACCAATAGATCAAGACTATAGCAACTATCACGCTAGTTTCTCAAGGTCAGTTGGTGTTACCTTTCCTACAAGTACCTTATTTTTTGTTGGGACTATGATTATGGGACGCATGATCAGCCCAGGATGTTTTGCCATCAGTTTGATGATCTGTGAGTCTGTGTAGGTATTGTCTTGGTTTCCCAATCCCAACTCTTTGTACATTTTGTCTTTTTTACGCAGGAGCTCTGCTGGTTTTTTGCCTGTCATTTTAACTATTCTTTTTAGCTCCGAAGCTGAGAATGGATTCTTGAAAAAGTTTCTCTTTTCAATGTCTAGGCCCGCCCTCTCTAGCTCAGAGATGGTCCGCCTGCATGTGGTGCATGTGGGGTTATGATACACTTCCAACTTGTTGTGAATGCCATTGTGGATATAAAAATTGTTTGTGGATTGATGGGTACATCAAAATATGTAAAGATCATTTAATGTTTGGTATTGTGTATGTAAATTAATCTAACAATTTATCTATGCATATGGTTAATCACCCCCGAAACACGCATAATACACTTGTATGATGTATAGTGAATACTGATTTATCACCAAGATGGACGATGTTGTTGTCTATGAATGGTTTAGATTTGATTAAGGCATCAGAATTGCAGTTTGGTGAGTGACTTACAGGTTTATTGTGTAGAATGTGATGGTTGGTTGGTAGCAACGGAGGCAACGTGGCCAAGTAGACGCATTGTATATGTGATAGATGCCGCTATGGTATTGCTGTTTTTGTTATTGTTTTACTATAGTGTCATAGTGTGAATGTTTGGTTATGGTGTGGGTGGTGAAGAACAGTTGTATGTATCTCCAATCATCCAGCAGACTCTCGACTTTTTTGCATACTTTACTATTCTAGAGTATGTAACAAGCAGAAGTGTGGGAAAGATGATACTTGGTTTGAGGGTAGTCGGTGTAAAACACCCAAAGCCAGATCTGAAAGGTGGTGCGTTGAGCATCTTTGGTAAATCATTCATGCATCCATTTGATCTAATCCTTGGCTACTTGTTGATAAAAACCAGACGCCAGAGGATATTCCGCAAGCTCGGAGAGACGCAGGTTTTGAAACTTCGTTCCCTAAATAGCCAACAGCCCAAATATGAAGAGGGTTCCTGACATTGTTCATTACTGTAAGATGGCCCTCCCTCATCGTCTTTATCAGATGTGTTCTAGTGTGTATTTTGATGGTATGGAGTATAGTCCGTTCATGGTATGGGAGAAAAGAAATGAGTAAGCCCTGCCAAACCAATAAACCTTATCTGAGGCCAAGTCATTCTGTTGGTTTACCAAACTCCCTGGGTAGTCATACAATCTCCAACATCTCATGAGATTGCAACATTTGGGGCCAATTGGGGAATGGTAAAATGGTGACCAGGCATGATGAATGGTGTGAATCATCAGTCGCATAAGAGGCAGGCGCCGATGACCCCTGCTGAATCACCCAGGCCGTTTTGGAGTATGGGTGTGTCGATATGGTCTGAAAATACCTTGTCATGAACTGACTTTTTTCCATCAGTGTATAGAAAGTCAATGTTGGAGAGGCCACCTCCCAGTACGATTACTGTAGGATCCAATATGTCTATTACATTGGCAAGTCCCCGGCCAAAGTTTTCTACAAACTCATCCTTCCATTCATTCCAGACATCGCCGCAAGCAGCCCCTTTGTGTACAATCACAGATAGTGTGTCGGTCCTACCCGATAGTTTCTGCCACCGTCGCTCTAGCGCCGGACCGCTGATGTACGTCTCAACACAACCTGACCTACCACAATAGCATGGGTTGCCGTTTTGGTGCAGGGTGTGGTGCCCCCATTCACCTCCAATCTGGGTCCTGCCGTGATAGATCTTGTTGTCAATTATGATTCCACCCCCCACACCCGTGCCCATAATGACACCAAAGACCACACGGGGTTCTTTCTGCTGCGCCTTGTTTTTGCAACCATGTATAGTGGTGCAGGTATCGCCGGCAATAAAGTCAGCAGCAGAGCCCATCCTAGCTTCTGCCACTGCAAAGCAGTTTGCATCATTGTCCATCAGAATCTCTCTTCCCAGTGCGCGTTCCAGATCCTCTTTTAGCGGCCGTCCGATCAGGCATTGTGTGTTGCTATTTTTGATCGCCCCCGTACAGTCAGACGTCACGCCTGGTGTGCAGACGCCCAAGGTAAAGTCATTTACACCCCCAGACACGCGCGACGCTAGGCGCGTTATGGTCTTGATAATCCGCTCATAAGTTGCGTCGCCATCTTGGCCGCTGGGTGTTGCAACCCGCTCCCGCTTCAAAACAGACAGACTGTCATCAAGCAGGACTGCCTCTGTTTTGGTTCCTCCCAGATCAACACCCACCCTGAATCCAGCCTGCGGCGTTGATAGTGTAGATGTATGCCTGAATAATGGTGGTGTATCCAACATGGTATGAAATGTGTAATAGTGTTTGAGTTTATCTAAGTGTAGATGTCATCCCATTGGTGGGCCACCAGGACCATCTCCACCAGGACCACCTGACACGGCAATGACGTCATCGATCCTAAGGATCATGCATGCCGCCTCGGTTGCAGATTTTATTATCTGCTCCTTTACCGCGATTGGCTCTACCACATCAATGGTGAGCATGTCTGCAATCTTTGTTTGGCGGGCATCAATGCCTGTCCATTTTCTGCCCTGGTTTTGCTTTGCACGCAGGGTAGCCATCGTGTCGATTGGATCCATTCCTGCATTTTCGGCAATTGTAAGGGGTATAGTCTCTAGCGCCTCTGCGAATTTTTTAATTGCAAGTTGTTCACGACCGTCAAAGTTGTCAGCCCACTCTTTGAGATTTGAAGCCGCATATGACTCGGGAGCCCCTCCGCCTGCCACGATCTCTGGCTTTTCTATTACATCCTTTACAACCATCAGTGCGTCATGAATGGAACGGTCCACCTCGTCAATGACACGTTGTGAGCCACCCCGTATGAGCAGAGTAACAGACAGGGGGTTTTTGCAGCCTTCTATGAAGACCCACTTGTCGGATTCGATCTTTTTCTGATAGGTGGTCTCTGCTGAACCAAGATCCTTCTCGGAGAGATCGTCAAGGTTGTTTATCACGCGTCCGCCTGTTGCCTTTGAGAGTTTTGTCATGTCGCTCTCCTTGACCCTGCGCACTGCAAGTATGCCGTGTTTTGCAAGATAGTGTTGGGCAATATCGTCTATCCCCTTTTGGCAGATCAGTACATTGGCACCGACATCATGCAGCTTGTCAACCATTGTCTTTAGCATTCGGTTCTCCTCTTCTAGAAACATCTGCATCTGGGTGGGATCTGTGATTCTGATCTCTGAGCTCATCTCGGTCTTTTCAATCTCTATTGCAGAGTTAATTAGTGCAATACGTGCCTCGTCAATCTTTGTGGGCATTCCGCTATGTACAATCTCCTTGTCCAATACTATTCCCTTTATGATCTGCGTATCTTGAATGGAGCCGCCGGTCTTTTTCTCGACCTTTATGTTTTCAAGATCTACAGAGTAAGAGCTTGCCTTTTTTGTGGAGACTTCGAGTATTGCATCAACCACGGTATTGGATAATACCTCGCTGTCATCAGAGATTAGTTTTGATTGCATGCTTGTTGTTGCAATCTTGAGCAAAGAGACTCTGTCGTTGGGCTTGATCTTTTTTGATAGTCCAGAGTATATCTCCAAGGTCTTTTCAGAGGCAGCCTGGAAACCCTCCACTATTGTAGATGAATGAATGTCTTTTTTGAGTAAATCTTCGGCCTTTGCCAGCAGTGCCCCGCCAAATACTACAGATGATGTTGTGCCATCGCCCACCTCGTTGTCAACGGTCTTGGACACCTCCACCATCATCTTAGCCGCGGGGTGTTGCACATCTATCTCCTTGAGGATCGTGGCTCCATCATTGGTAATTGTGACGTCACCTAATGAGTCGACTAGCATCTTGTCAAGGCCCCTAGGTCCGAGGCTGCTCTTAACTAGTTCTGCAACCAATTTTGCCGCTGCTATGTTGTTCTTTTGTGCGTCTTTGCCTTTCTGCTGCAGGGCGCTCTCTTTGAGTACAAGTACAGGCCCATTAGGCCCTTGTTGAATAGATGCCATTTGAATTCAAATCTTGTCCTTAAACTCCCCTTTTTTAACATTACTTCTTTGAGATTCTGTTACAAATGTGGGTAAGGGTATGTCAAATGGGTGCAGAACTGCTTATTTGCGCCTAAACATAGCCATCTTGTACTTGATCGCAAACTCTAGAATTGTAGTATTCACAGACGCGCAGTATGAGCTTTGGGGCATGGATGATTGGTGTAGCGCTGGCAGTTTTGACCACAAGCACGTGAACTTTTGTGTCTTTTTCCATCTTGGCATGATTGTGTTTTGCCTGTTTGTCCACAAACAAATTCTGTGCCAATTGGTGTGAAAAAGGTACTTGGTAGATGTTGCACAAACGTGCCTAAACCCAAAACATCACACATCAAATCATGTGTGTAAGAACTGAATCTTGGACAAGTATGAGTATTACATCAACAGAATTTTTGGGCGCACCCGTTGTAAAAAACACACATGTGGGGCACATGGGTGTAATTTTATGAGCTAGTAAGAGATTAGACGCGTAACACAAAAAGAGATAGAAGAATGGTATCTAACATATTATCACAATAATATTGTTAAGGCGTGCAGCACTCCGCATGATAATCAACCAGTGTTTTACAAGATTCGTCCAAATAACAAACTACAACGTATACATGGTTAACTAGCATTAGCCTGAAACACACACTTTGATATCTGACTAGGCTGTACGAATTTGGGCACGGTAACAATAACAAGAAAAGACAGCACCGCTACGAAGTAAGCAATGATACGAGAACCGTGTGTTTGTCCAACCTGCAATTGTCCTTTTGTGATAAATGTAGGTCTAGATGAGTATGCAAAGTTACAATCCTGTACAAGTATATTGGTGCCGGCGCATCATTAGCCGCCAATCTCACATTGAGTATAAAAGGTACAAAAACCATTCATATGTATGGCCTCAAACCTGGCTGATTCTATTCATCTGCTCAACACCGTTGCAATGGGGGATGCAAAGGCATCTCTCATACTAAAGAACAGCAGGTTGTTGTCCGTGTACACAGGCGAGACCATACCGGACATGCAGATAGCAGTTGCAGGCGACAGGATAGCATATGTAGGACCGGATGCAGGACACACGGCAGGCCCCAAGACCACGATTATTGATGTAAAAAACAAGCATGTGGGACCTGGCCTTGCAGACCCCCACATCCACATAGACCAGTTTGTCATGCCATCAGAGTTTGTAAAAGAGGCACTTTTATGCGGCGTGACATCGCTGTTCTCTGACTCTATAGACGTTGTAAGTGTAGCGGGGTATAATGGGTTTGTAGAGTTTCTCAGACAATGTGAAGATCTGCCAGCAAGGATCTTTCATACCATACCAGGTGGACTGCCGGTAGATACAAAGTTTAGCAAGAGCAGGACCATTACACGGGCCCAAGAGACATATCTTGTAACAAAGCACAAACCCAAGACCGTTGTGGGCATGGGCGAGGTCTTTTCATGGACAAAGGTCACTGCGCGCGATCCACACACCATAAGATCTATCAAAGCCATGTTGGGTCGCCATGACTGTATCATCAATGGACACACGGCAGGTGCCAGTGGCAAGAAGCTCAATGCATACATCGCATCAGGAATTCTATCATGTCATGAGCCAACCAATTTTGAACAGGTGCTCGAACGACTGCGCCTGGGCATGTGGGTTATGATGCGAGAGGGATCCATAAGGCGCGATCTGTCAGACATAATCCCATACATACTAAAGCATGCAATTCGTCGTGAACGACTGATGTTCTGCTCGGATGGTTTGGATCCTGCGGATATGAGTATAACCGGTCACATGGATCATTGTATTAGGCAGGCCGTCCTGTACGGACTGGAGCCTGTAGATGCGATCAGTATGGCATCAAAGAACTGCTTTGACTATTATGGTATGGGCAGGGACCTTGGAGGGATTGCCCCTGGCAAGCTTGCAGACATTCTCATATATGATGATCTAGAGTCGTTCCGACCCAGCAGGGTGTTTGTTGGTGGGAAGACCGTGGTATCAAATGGTAAATTGGTAGTCCCCATCAGAAAAAAGAAGATCTATGCATGGATCAAAAAGACCGTCATGCTGCCAAAAAGTATCACAAGTAATGAATTTGTCATCATGTCAAACAAAAAGAGTGGCGCCAAAAACGGCAACCACAACAACACCATCACAGCCAACACAATACAGCTAAAGACCGAGATAATCACGGCGCAGGGTTCTGCCATATTAAAACTGGACAAAGACGGTAGGGTTCATCCTGCGCCGGATGCAGACGTTTGGAAGGTGGCGGCATTTGACAGGATTCATGGAACTGGAAGTCACAGCATCGGGTTTTTAGAGAATTTCGGCGCAGCAGGGATAGGCGCATTTGCCTCCACGTGGAGTTTTCACGAGAATGACATGGTGGTGATTGGTTCAAACGACTCGGACATGGTGACCGCCTGCAATCACTTGATCAAGAATCAGGGTGGCCTCGTGGTGGTAAAGTCAGGAAAGGTGTTGGCATCAATGCCCCTACAGTTTGCAGGTATAATCTCAACTGCGCCGTTTGAGCAGGTACGCACAGAGTTTGAGGAGATAAACGCCGCCATCACGGACGCAGGATGTGTCTTTGAGAGGCCCCATCTGATTCCTTTGTTCCTGCCGTTTCTTGCACTCCCATCGGTAAGAATCACATCCGGGGGGGTCATAGATGTAAAGAAACGACGCCGTATACAACCAATCAAGAATGCGGCAGGTTAGGGTCACACCATACACGCACATAAGGATCTTATCATAAAGTTGTGTGTTTGTGGATTCTTTTGTTAAACAACTAGTATCTGTGCTGTATTGCAGCACATGTTGGCAGAACCTGCTGCATGCACCGCACGCGTCCTCATACTGATCATACATCACATCAACATGGTACGTACTGGCATGTCATCTGCCTAATCCAGAATTCTACCACACACAATATGGCAAGTTGCCGCATTCAATGCTTAAATTACGGTCAGAATGGTTGATGTCGGTATGAACATACCAAAGATAATCAGAAAGTATTGCGCAAAGTGTAAGACGCACACCGAACAAAAGGTGTCCATATACAAGGCCGGAAAGAGGCGCGGTTCTGCCAGGGGTGAGCGCAGGCATGCAGAGCGCAAACACGGGTATGGGGGCCAAAAATTCCCAAAGCTGGCAAAGCCTGCAAAAGTGACAAAAAAGGTCACACCCATCATGACATGTACGGTATGCAAAAAGAAATACAACAAGCGCGGAGTACGAATTAAAAAGTTTGAGTTGGTGGCAGCATGAAAAAAGATCATATTGAGATTCCAAAGCCATCCAGCAAGTTTCAAAAGATCAACTGCCAAGAGTGTGAAGAGGTGCAAGTGGTCTATTCACATGCATCCACTGAGGTTGTCTGCAACTCTTGTGGCAATGTCCTTGCAGAGGCCACCGGTTCCAAGGCCAAGATAAATGGAACCATCTCAGGCAGTGTCGAGTAGAAATTCATAGTCTTGTGTGGTATTGAGGTTAAATGCGGTACGCACATCATCAATTATGACATGGTCTTCATCAACGTGGTCAAGTGAAGGCACTAAAGCAGAATTCACCAGTGATATACCAGTATAGTGGCATATGTCCCCACCAAACATGGTTAGGGTGTCAGATAGTCTCTTTTTGGTATTGTTGACAAGTCCCACGGACTTTAGAAACTCTTCTCTGACAAGTATCGCAGTCCACGAATTCTTGTGCTCGTGCGCAGATATTCTCAGCAGCATGTCCTCGTCCAACAATGCCAAGTCGCCGGACACCACCATGGTCGTCTCAGGTACGGATGCCACACCATCATCTTGAACAGCAACAGTCGCCACCCCCAGCGCGCGATTGAGATCCTGCACGTACCCCAGTCCAGTTGTGTTGAATGTATCAACTCCGTTTTTGCGGAGCATCTTGGCCGTATGGGGGGAGTTGGCATCGCTGGTGACTGCAAGTACCTTTGAAAAGAGGCCCGAGTCCTTCATGGAATCCACCACATGCATAATTACAGGCTTGTTTTTGTATTCAAGAAGTAGTTTTTCACAAGCGTTGTCTAGGTTCATGCGAGCACCCTTACCACCTGCCATGACAATCCCGATCATAGCAACACCACAAATGCCATCAGGGAGGCCAGCCTTGAAAGTTCGTTAGTGGCGCCCAGCACATCACCGGTAATGCCTCCAAAGCTGCGCACAGACACCAGCAGGATGACGGCAACGACGACTGACACTACCACCAGTGCCACCAGCCCGGTGACCGCGCCGCCCACCGGGATTACCGCAGCAAGCATAATTGCAGATGCGATGATGGGCCTTTTTTTGTGTCGCATACTTTCAACGAATGGCGCGCCGGAACCAAGCGCGGCAGATCTCCCCAGGCTGGCTAGCATAACCATGGAGAATTTTGCCAAGATCTCACTGACCAGTATTGCCCTGAATAGATCAATGCCGCTGTGTTCTCCAAGAAGAAAGAGCACTGCCACTATCCCCACAATGCACAGAACCATCCCTACTACACCAGCAGAACCTGTAGAGAGATCCTTCATTGCACCCAGCCTCTTGCCCCTGTCCCCGCCTGCTGCAAGGCCGTCAGCAAAGTCTGCCAGGCCATCAGCATGATGGATTCCTGTCAGGACCACATAAACTACCACCACCAGCAGCGCCACCAACAGCGGATCCAAAAAGAGGGAGAGTCCAAACCCCACAGACCCCACCAAAAGTCCTATTACAATACCGACGACCGGAAACAGGTACATACATCTTGCAATATCAGGCAGCGTTCCACCAGGTGATGGCAGGGTTGTCAGAAATGAAAAGACGGGCCCAAGCCCCCTAAGCAAGAAACCGCCACCTCCCGCCGCTTTCTGTACATGTTGTGGATGGTGTGTTGTATGGGGGCATCGCAGCTGCCTCTCTTATTGTTGTCATGATCATCATACCAATCCCAGTAGCCACGAGCTTGCAAGCGATGCAGTGACGATCATCGGAACACTTACCAGTCCAAAAAAGATGATGGATGTGACCTTCATCAGGAGTATTGCAGAGTGGATGTGTTCTCCTGTCAGGACCGCGCGGTTGTTGGTGGGGCTGTTGGCGTGGCGGCAGTCTGTGGTATCATCACCATTGCCAACAGCAACATCATTGACATCATCACCACAGACACCCCTACCTCCCAGACTGTAATGGTTTACCTTTTCAAGGCGCACACCAAGAGCGCCTGCAAGTGCGGCCATTGGGTATCCTGCATTGAGACTTGATGTCCTTGCACCGTCGCGCATCAATATATGATAAGACTGCCTCCAATCATTTCGCAGGATCGCCGCCGCCATTACCATCACCAGCGCGGTAAGCCTAGACGGCAGGTAATTGAGCACAGAATCACACCTTGCCGCAAACCACCCAACATTTTGAAACATCTGCGTCTTGTATCCTATCATGGAATCAGCTGTATTGACCACCCTGTACATGAACGCCCCCGGCAGACCAAAGAGACCATAGTAGAATAATGGTCCCGTCACTCCATCCACCGTATTTTCACCTACGCTCTCAATTACACCAGAGATGACGTGGTTGTTGTCCAGGTTTCCTGTCTTTCTCTTGACTATCATTGACAGGCTCTTGCGCGCAGTATCAATGTCATTGCGCTCCAACGACTCTGCCACGGCCAACGCATGGCGTTCCATTCCACGTACAGCAATCGTGCTCTTGAGCAGTATCCCCCCCAGAATTATTGTAGCAGCCGTAGCGGGCCAGACGGCATCAAACAGCATCATAGGGATCAGGGTTGCAGCAAGCATGCAAGCCGCCGCCACCGCCACCACGGCAAATACCACAGCCACTACGACAAGCGCACCCCCGAGTTTTTGCAGCAATATACTCTTGCAGTTTTGTGCCGGTGGCACCAACCTTGCCAACAGGTTGCCCATCCACGCAGTGGGGTGCAACCTGTTGCGCGGATCCCCAAAGGTAAAGTCAAGCACCAGTGCAAGCGCCGCCACGGCCACAATATACTCTGTAGTCATCTTATCATGTTCTCGATCTCTTTGAATCCAACACTCTCCAATATGATCCCAGCCACCCTGTCTAGTTGTGTGTCTATCATGTCTGTGTCTTGTTTGGTCCAGGCAATCTCACTTGGTTTAGTAGCCCCAAGCGAATCCTCTTCTGGGATGCACATGTTATCCAACATGTGAATTGTGCCCAGTATGGGTATGCCGGTAATGGCACGCACGCGCTCAAATGCGGGTTGTAGTATTTTGTCATCCCCCCGGAACTTGTTTAGTATAAACCCCCTTACCATCTGCCTGTACTGTTCCTCAATAAGATTCATAGTGCCCACTAGGCTTGCGAAGGAGCCGCCCCGGTCTATGTCCGCCACCAGCAAGACGGCGGCGCCTGCCCTTTCTGCCATGCGCATGTTTGCAATGTCATACTTTTGGAGGTTAATCTCAGCAGGCGAGCCTGCCCCTTCAAGTATCACTAGGTCAAATTTTTCTTGTAGTACAGACAAGGCAACGCCGGCATGCTTGAGCCCATCTGTCAGGACAAACTCTTCATAGTATTGCTTGGCATGTATCCTCTCATGGTACAGCCTCCCCCCCACATACAGCTCCACATAATAGTCGCCTAGTGGTTTGAGTAGTATGGGATTCATGTCAGTTGTAAGGGTGCATCTAGCACCTATTGCCTGGACTGCCTGCGCGCGCGACACCTGCAGCCCTCCAGGTATTACATATGCATAGTTTGACATGTTTTGTGACTTGAACGGTGCTACATCATACCCGCGGTCTGCAAAGATCCTGCACAGACCAGCAGTGATAATCGTCTTGCCCACTCCTGATGCCGTTCCCTGGATCATTAGCGCCTTGCTCATCCGGAAGCGGCCTCCAGCGCCCCGACAAGCTGCATGTTGTCTTGGTGGCGCCTTATTGCTATCCGGATATGGTGTCCGTTCAGACCCCGAAAGCTCTTGCAGTCCCGTACAAGGATCCCGTGCTCGTCCAGCAGCCTCTTTTGCAGGAGGGCCGAGTCTTGTTCTGTCTTGATCAAGATAAAGTTAGCAGACGGGTCATAGCATTCAAGTCCGCCTATACGTGAGATTTTATTTTTCAAAAATTTTGACTCGGCCCTTATGATGGACCAGGTTTTGGTAATGTGTAGTTGTGCGCTCTCCAACGACAGCAGTCCCGCCTGCTGGGCAAGCGCGTTGATGCTCCAGGGGATTTTAGTCCTCACTAGCACGTTTATCATCTGCCTTGAGGCGGCAGCATACCCAACTCGAATTCCAGCAAGTCCAAACGACTTTGTAAGTGAACGCAACACAAACAAGTTGCCATGCCTCCTTACCAATGGCAACACGGACTCGGAGGGTCTGTCTGGCACCATCTCGATAAAACACTCGTCAACAAATACAAGTGACGAGAGGTGCTTGGCCTGCGTTATGATCCTTGTCAGATGTCTCTTGGCCAAAAGACTCCCTGTGGGGTTGTTTGGATTGCATACAAACACGCAACCGTCAGACGGCATCATGGATACAAAAGAGTCTATGTCACCTGCAAGGTCCATAGTCTTGAAGAATGAAATTTTGTGGTTGGTATCATCATCATCATCATCATCATCATTCCCATTACCCCCATGAGAACCAGCAAGCCTTGCTGCCGCCTCGTACTCTCCAAATGTGGGCACGGCAATCAAGACATCTCCTCGCCTTGCAGGCAGAAACGCATTACAGAAACCATATATCAGATCCACGGCCCCGTTGCCCACCACGAGGTTTGCGGCAGGCAGGCCCGTATAGCCTGCAAGCGCCGCCACAAGCTCCGTGCAGCGCGTGTCAGGATAATACTCTATACGGTCCAGCCTCTTTTTCAGGCCCGATACCACGGATGAGGGCATACCGGCCGGCCCCACGTTTGAGCTAAAGTCTATAATGTTGTGATGGCTCCTAAACTGTCTGTTATTGTTATCATCAGCAGCAACCCCACCGGAACCGCCGTAGTTGGCCTCCAAGCCCCCATGTACCACGGGATGGTGTGACGCGATGGCGCGGCTTGTCTTTATCTTCATAACATGGTATGGCACCATACGATATAGTATCTTTTTGGTATAATGTCTGAACCCAAATCAGACAGCAAGACTCCATCCTAAAGGTATCTGCAGCCTGAAAAAGGATTATTAATTGTCAGCCGCCCACCATGTGTGTTGGCAGATAGTCAAAATACACGGCCAAAAAAGAGGGTTGCAATCATTGGTGTGACCGGCTCGGTAGGACAAGAGTTTGTGCAATCCCTAGAGAACCACCCATGGTTCGAGGTGACACAGATTGCGGCTTCTGAGCGCTCCTCCGGTAAGAACTATCTGGAAGCCATAAAGGATCCCAATAGTGGTGTGATAGCATGGGATGTGGGAGGGCAGATACCCGATTATGTAAAAACCATGACCGTCAAGGGCATAGATGAGATAGATGTGTCGCAGCTAGACATGATATTTTCAGCAGTCGAATCGGTGGCAGCAAGGGACATAGAGACCAAAATGGCAGCACATCTGCCGGTGATCTCTACAAGCTCTGCATACAGGTACGAGGAGGACGTTCCCATTCTAATCCCAGGCATAAACGACGAGCACGCTGAGCTGCTCGATGTACAAAAGACAAACCGCGGCTGGAAGGGCTGGGTGGCCCCGCTGCCAAACTGCACCACAACTGGCCTGGCAATAACACTAAAACCCCTGTTTGAAAAGTATGGGGCCAGAAAGGTCATGATGACATCCATGCAAGCAATCTCAGGCGGAGGCAGATCCGGAGTCACCGCGATGGGCATTACGGACAATATCCTGCCATTCATTCCAAAGGAGGAAGGAAAGGTAAAGGTTGAGACCAGAAAGATTCTCGGAGAGTACAAGGATGGCAAGATCCAAGACGCGAATATCAAGGTCAGCTGTACCTGCACCAGAGTTCCCGTGATTGACGGCCACACAGAGTCGGTCTTTGTAGAGACCACACAGTACATAGACCCGGAAAAAGCCAAAAAACTCTACAACGAGTGCAACCAAGACATATCTGTGGGCGGGCTTCCCTCTGCGCCAGACGATTATTACGCATTCCATGAGGATCCCACGAGGCCCCAACCTAGAATGGAGAGAACAGTAGGCGGTGGAATGACCACCACGATAGGAAGGGTGGAGAGAGAAGAGTTATTTGATAATGGAATCAAGTATGTGCTGTTTTCGCACAACAAAAAGATGGGCTCTGCAAAGGGGGCAGTGCTGCTGGCAGAGATGTTGTATAAGAAAGGCAAAATCTAGATCGTTTTTTTGATAATTTTTCATAATAATGTTTTATAAGTTCCATAAATTGGTTAAAGCCAGATGATTGTATGGTGAAGATAGACGAGTTGGATCTGCAGATTCTTTCAGAGCTTACAAATGACGCCTCGGTCTCTGTGCCACGTCTGGCTGAGAAGATCAATGCCAATGCATCTGTGACATATTCAAGAATCAAAAGGATGATCAAAAAAGGATTGATCGAGCGCTATACCATCATAGTAAATGATGCCGAGCTCGGGTATGGGGTAAAGGCCCTCACGGGGATAAACGTAGATACAAAAAGACGTGACAATATAATTGAGGAGATCTTCAAGATAGATGGAGTCCGCGAGGTCGCAGAGGTTACGGGCAGATTTGACATGCTGATAACCATGTATACAAAGTCGTTGGACGAGATGCACAAGATGGTCTCAGAAAAGATGGGTAGGATAAGTGGAATTCAGTCATCAGAGTCATTTATAGAAATGAAGGCGCGCACCAAAGCAATGCCATATATGCCCTCAAAGCAAGAGGACCAATGATATGCAAAAGCAGAAAAAAACAGAGTCTAGGCTGGCCGTATATTATGAACTGACAAAGCCCAAGATATGGTATCTGCTTGTGTTTACCGCGTTTGGCGCCGCCCTTACCGCATCCAACATATATGAGATCGAGATATCTGCAGCAACCTGGGCCTTGATGCTTCTCTCGGTGGCTGCCGGCTCTGCAGCAGCCAATACACTCACAAACTATCACGACAGGGATATTGATGCAGTGATGGAGAGGACCAAAAACAGGCCCCTACCATCCGGAAGGATATGGCCCGCAACCAAGGCAAGAGACTTTGGGCTGGTACTGGCCGGCGCATCGCTGGTGATGGCACTGGGAATCTCGCTCACCACCACGCTGGAGCAGGGAATGTGGGCTGTGGGGTTTATCGCATTTGGATTGTTGAACAACGTGCTTGTGTACTCTTATGCGCTAAAGCGCAACTCTAGGACAAACATAATACTGGGTGGATTGTGTGGCGGAGCACCACCGATGATCGGCTGGGTGGCAGTGACGACATCGGATCTGTGGAGCATGGGGCTGGTCATGGCAGGGCTGGTATTCATATGGATACCCATGCACATATGGGCCCTGACCCTTCACTTCAAGGACGATTACAACAAGGTGAATGTACCCATGTTGACGGCCGTGCAATCAGAAAAGACCTCCGCGAGGGCCATTGCAGGATCTACTGTCGTAATGGTGCTCTTTTCAATTGTTCCATTCTTTCTAAGTGTGGGGTATGGTGGTAGCGCAGCAGAGATTGGTGGTGTAAAAGAGACTGCACCCATGATGGTGGGCCAGGTGTATCTGTGGACTGCCATAGCATCAGGCGTGCTGATGATTGCATTGTCCATCTGGGTGATAAACAGGCCGCAAGAGAGGGCATCATGGACACTCTTCAAGTTTTCCAGCCCATATCTGGCAGTTTTGTTTATTGCGTTGATGGTGGATTCTGCGCTATAAGAGAGGACCGGCGTATAGCAGTTGTTGGTGCAGCCATTGCACACCCACAGCAAAAATAGTTACAATGGGGCCATGTCAGCATCGTCAATCGCCTTGAGGATCTCTGTGTGCCGCTTTACTAGTGTCTCAAGTTCCTCTTTGTGTGTGGTCGAGTCCCAGTTTAAACTGATTAATGTTGCAAGCTTTGTAGTGATCTTCCACATGACGCGGTTCTGTTCGTCGATCAGTTCCAGAAATCTCTCACCTCTCTTGTCATGATCTGGCTTGTCCTGAATGTGGGCATCTATGTCTGGCATGATATAGCGACGATCATGTTGCATATAATACCAAATAAAACCTGCCGATCCCCGGCAGAATGTGCACATGCCTGCCAATTTGTCAACTAACACCCGATGGTGTAGGGACGAATATGTGATTCTTTTGTTTAAATGGTAAATAAACTCGCTGTTTTATAATTGGATATTGTTACATGGTGATATGATTTGGCCCTAAAGATCTTGGTTGTAATGGGTAGACTCGATACTGAACACTCTTTACACCATCATCAGTTAACCCAACAATGGAATTGGGTTCATAATTTTATACTAAAAATCAACAAAATTCAGTACAAACAAATCGTGTGTGGTCAGGTTGTCTGGGAAGATTTTTTAATTCAGGCACGGATCTAGAGTCTTTTGATAGTATTACACATCATTCTAGGCACGACCTGACCACGTACAACTATGAGTAGTACCAGTCGTTCCTCAATGATATGTTATTACACAGCTACACACATCCTGCCGTGAAGATCTTGTTTGAAGTGGACAAACATTCTCTACAAAATTCATCATCCGTCACATCATGTTGTCACGTATAGAAATGGGTGCAGTCCACCTGATCCGTCCTGCAAAAAGACAGATTATGCAGGAGGGCCGAATCCAACTTAGATTAAATATCATGACCAGTAGAAATATTCATGGATGCACGATGCCCAGAATGCCAAAAGGTGGCCATATTGGATGGAGAGATTACCAAAGTAAAGTGCCCCCACTGTGGTTTTGAGGCGGACTATGATGATTATATCCAAATAATGAAAGAGCAGGCCCTCAACATGGCCACCGACTACATCCCAGACAGGTCTGGAATCTAATATCAAGCAACGGCTGTTATTACTGCCATACACCGCTACCAGTAACTTCCCTTGTCAGAGCAGTCTAGATGCGCTCCGCAATTTGGACAGAACACATGGCATGGCTGTATATGCAGCATTAAGTTGCAGCACCTAGGACAGCAGACGGCATCTCTGTCTTTTGTGCGCAGGGGCTGCACGGCATCAGCATGGTTGTTGTCTGGTAGTAGTTGCTTTGTTACAATGCGGTCCCCTAGCTCGCCAGAAAGAAAATGACGGCGCGTCATAGAGTCTGCCATGGGTGTGGTAGATGTTGTCTTCATCTGTTATCACTACTACCAGCTGCCAGCACAGTACATCTTTTGTGTGGGGGTTTAAAAAATATCTCGTGCAATATGGTAAAATATTGCCCAAAAAGTAGTTCGTCCACCTAAGGGCTAGAGTTCAAAAGGTTAATTAGTCATACATCTTTTTTCCTCAAACACTTGGTAAACTTCAAGCTTACAATATCTGATGTTAAGGGAAAGTCGATCTCAAAGGAGCTCAAAGATGATGACGCCACGCCGCTGTTAGGACTGCAGTTGGGTGATGAGGCTGATGCGGCCATAGTGGGGCTAGAAGGAACGATCAAACTCACCGGCGGAAGCGACAAGTCAGGCGTCCCGATGAGGAGTGACGTGCATGGTGCCGCAAGAAAGTATGTCTTGCTCTCCAGGGGGGTTGGACTCCAGGATGCAGAAAAGGGGCAGAGGGTAAGAAAACTGATGCGCGGAAACACGGTATCCGAAGAGATCTACCAGATGAACTGCAGGTTTAGCGGCCAGCTCAAAGAGGAGGGACAGGAACCTGCTGATGCCGCAGGCAAGGATGTGGTAGAAGAGAAGGATGTAAAAACATCCAACACAAAAGAATAGCTTAACATATAACGATTCCAACATTTTGACTCATGCATTGGAGAGAGACGCTTCCTGACTGGTATGTAAAAAAATATGGGTACCAGCCATGCGTAAATATTGGAACAGCAGGCCATGTGGACCATGGCAAGACCACCCTCATCCAGGCACTGACTGGAACGTGGACCAGCGTGCACAGTCAAGAACTAAAGCGCGGAATCACCATCCGCGTTGGGTATTCTGACGCGGCCTTTTACAAATGCGCCAGTTGTGGAGAGCCAGACGGTTACTCCACTGTGCCAAAGTGCGGCAACTGCGGACAGGACAGTGAATTGTCTAGGGTGGTCAGCTTTATTGACAGTCCAGGGCATGAGAGTCTAATGGCCAACATGCTGTCAGGTTCGGCCCTGATGGACGGGGCGCTGCTACTAGTGGCGGCCAACGAAAAGGTGCCAAAACCACAGACAAAGGAACACCTCCTAGCGCTCCAGACACTTGGTATACAACAGATTGTAGTGGTCCAAAACAAGGTGGACCTCCTCTCCTATGAGGAGGCGCTGGGAAGCTACAAGGATATATCAAAATTTGTAAAGGGCATGCACACGTCACGCTCGCCAATAATTCCAATCTCGGCCCAGTCGGGTCTCAACGTAGATGCTCTGATAGGCTCCATCGAGTCCACGATCAAGACGCCAGACAGGGATGAGAACAAGGATGCAGTCATGCACGTACTCCGCTCCTTTGATGTCAACAAACCGGGGGCAAACCTTGGTGATATTAAGGGAGGTGTAATTGGGGGAAGCCTAACGGGAGGTGTATTCAATGTGGGTGATGAGATTGAGATAAAGCCGGGCGTCATCAACGAAAAGAAAAAGTCTTACGAACCACTCCAGACAGAGATTACATCACTTGGAACCGCAGCAGGAATTGTGGACTCTGTCAAGCCGGGAGGACTGGTGGCAATAGGAACAAAGTTGGATCCATCCATGACCAGAGGCGACTCTTTCATAGGTTCTGTAATAGGTAGGCCCGACACACTTCCAGAAAATTCTAACAAGATAAAGCTTGTAGTGACCCTGTTTGACGCGGCAGTGGGAGTTACAGAGGATGTCAAGGTGCTGCCGATCCAGACAGGTGAGTTGCTCAGGCTCAACATTGGAACGGCTCCCATCTTGGGTAAGGTAACCAAATCCAAGGCAAACAACGTAGAAATTGAGATCAAGCGGGCGGCCTGCATCTTTGAAGGCGGACATGTAGCAATCAGTAGAAGAATATCAGACAGATGGAGACTGATTGGTGCGGGAATAATTGGTTGAGGTAATCTGCGACACAAGCTTTTTGATTCATCTGGCAACCAGAAGGATAAGAAACATAGATCGCCTAGATGAGGAGATTGGTCCAATTGTCTTTGTGGTACCGGAGGTGGTAAGGACCGAGCTGTCACGGCTTGCCAAAAACCCCACAAAGAACAACGGTGAGATCAGGGCTACCATGTCCTATGCAGACGGCCTCAAGACCGTCCCCATTGCAGGAAGAGCCGCTGACGGGCAGTTGGTCAAGCACGTAACAGACAACAGGTCCATGGTGGCCACTATGGACAGGCAACTCAAAAGACGGATCAAGAAGGCGGGTGGAACCGTAATCTCCTTCTCCGGGGACAGGATAGTACTAGAATGACATCTGCTAGGAAAAATTTAACTTGTCCCCTTGCCCATACTTGGTGTGACGACTGACAACGACGCCAATAATGGATTCACCCTCAAGAGCAGCGCGTTTGTAGATGGTGGAGTCATCCCTAGGCAGTGCGGGTATAAGAATGCAAACAAGAGTCCACCCCTTGAGATTGCGGGCATCCCACATAGCACGGCATCGCTGGCCCTGATCATGGATGATCCTGATGCCATGGGGGTAGTGGGCAAAATCTGGGTACACTGGATACTGTACAATATTGAACCTAGCGGCACCACCAGCAAACAGATACCAGAAGGTTCCGTGCCGGAAGGATGCAACCAAGGCAAGACCGACTTTGGAGAGAGTGGTTATGGAGGACCAGCGCCTCCCGACAAGGAGCACACATACATCTTCAAGTTGTATGCGTTGGACAAAAGATTGGACGGCATCAGTGACCCTACCAAAAAAGAGATCGAGGGCGCAATACAGGGACATATCATAGAACAGACGACGCTCAAGGGAAGATACGCCCCATAGACCAAAAAGGGCCTGTGCGCAAGTACGTCGATAAAGAGCGTGATGTAATTATTGTCTTGTCTTGAATCCTTACTCTGTAAGTTTTAGTGTCTTTTTAATCAAGGCTGCTCTGTTTCTTATCGTGACATCGCTGACTCTTGCCTCTGCCGCAAATTTCTTTTGGCTTATCTTCTCATTGTTCATAATGCATGCCATGTATAGAGAGGCGGCCGCCTGAGCCACTGGGTGCTTGCCAGCTGTTATACTCTCTTTTTCACAGCGTTTCAGTATTTCATATGCATCGCGCTTTGTAGTCTCTTTTAGGTTCATGTTGTTTGAGATCTTTGATATGAATGAGGTAGTGTCGTACTGGTTGAGACGCAGTCCAAGCTTCTTAATCAGTGTCCTCAAGTCCCTGGAGAGCATCCTCCTCTCAACGTTGCTAGCCTCTGCAATGTCGTCTAGCGTCCTGGGAATATTGTTCTCTCTGCATGCAACATAAAGCGATGCCGACAAGAGTGATGTCATAGTCCTCCCCCTAGTCAGTTTTGCATTGATTACCTTTCTGTAAATGTATGCAGCATTCTCTACTACATTGTCAGGTATCGCCAGCTTTGTCTTCATTGCATGAAGTAGGGTAAAGGCCTTGCTCAGTGTTGCGGTCTTTCTTGACTTGCTCCTCTGATCCCACATCCTAAGCCTGTTAAAGTCGTACTTTGCCTTGCCGGTCAGTGTGTTGCCGGAGGAGTCCTTGTTGGCGCCTATCAGGGTTGACAAGCCCCTGTCGTGCATGGTTAATGATGTTGTGGGGCCGGTCCTTGCCACCTTTGCATAGTCTTCTGGGGTATGACCCATGTTTTGATATGAGGCATCAGCCATGTTTTGTATTAGAATAAAACCACACCCCCCACAGACGATTTCCCCCCTCTCAAAGTCCGTGATCATGGGATACGTCTTACAAGTGTCTAGTTTACACTTTACATAGAAATTATTTGATTGATTGCCTACCACACTTATTATAGCACTCCTTGAAATAAAAGGAATTTGATAGAGGTAATTTTTTATTCAAAATCGTATTTTATAAACAATAGTTTCCTTTAAGTTCTTTAAAATAAACACTCTTTCTATAATAGATGATACGTTGTAATAAATGTTAACCATGTTGGTTCACTAGAAAGCTCGGTTGACAAGATATTTTTTAGTCTAGACAGGTGTATTGCTACAATCTTGGTGTGCTCTGATCTTTGATGCCATTGGGGCTTTAGGGTTTAGTGGTCAACTCTGCTAAAGGTTAGAATTTGGGTATAGAGTCTACACAATCTCAAAAAAATCCATTGAATATCTCATCAACCAGATTTTTGAGAACCTTCAAGCTTTAATAACAGATGCGCCCACTTGCCGTGTTGCAGTGCAGTATATCAGAATGCAAACAAAAAGCCACACGTAAAGTAAGAATCAGCACAAAGGAGACTAGGAACCTGTGTGAGTGGCACTACAAGGTGTTTATAGACAGAGACAAGAGGCACTTTGCCAGTTTTACAAGGGCATCAAGCTTTAAGCGGACGTAATGGTGTAAAGTCGAAAAAGCGCCGACACTTGCTTTCAAAGATCTCTACTCGAGTCTAGTGTAAGATCGTCCATTGAATGGTTTGTTGGTACGTGGTCAGGTCGTGTCCAGAATGATGTGTAATACTACCAAAAGACTCTAGATTCGTGCCTGAATCAAAAAAAATCTTCCCAGACAACCTGACCACGTATGTTATTTATTCAAATCATAAAATGTGAATGTATGAACCTGTCTGCAACTAACATATGATGGTAATCGGTCCGTCATCGTAATTAACAGCAGAATGCGGCTGCAAAGCCAACTAGTTAATTAACAGCACCAGCACAATAAAAGCCGCAGGAGTATCGTCACGGATGCTTGTCAGAATAAACAAAACTACCTGCAAACGTGGTTAGTGGAAGAGAGATCATGAACCGGTATATGGCGCGATATTATATCTCAGAGAACGATCTGTACGGGTTTGTCTCTAGAACGTGGATCAGATCGTATATTATCTATGGCATCAACCAGATCCTGTTGTGTGATCTTGAGAGTATCAAATTTGGCCACGTGGGTCTTTGCATCATCGGCTACGTAACGTTTTAGCGCCGCCATTGCAGCTAGATTGGCTACCGAGGCAACCTCGGCTCCGCTAAACCCTTCGGTCATCTCATCCAGAACATCAAGATTGACATCGACAGCAAGCGGCTTGCGCTTTGTGTGTATTCCAAGGATATCTCTTCTTGCCTCCTTGTCGGGATTTGGGACAGAGATCACCTTGTCAAACCTGCCTGGCCTAAGTAGGGCCTCATCGATCATGTCCAGCCGGTTGGTGGCGCCCACTATCAGAACGTCATGAAGTTCCTCAAGACCGTCGATCTCTGTAAGTATCTGTGAGACCATGTTTTCGGTTACGCGTGGGCCATAACCTGATTCCCCACTGCGCCGGGGTACAAGCGCATCTATCTCATCAAAGAAGATTATACATGGCGCCACCTGCTTAGCCTTTCTAAAGACCTCACGAAGGCCCTTTTCAGACTCTCCCACCCACATTGAGAGTAGTTCAGGCCCCTTAATGCTGATAAAATTAGAGTCGGTAGTCTTTGCAAGCGCCTTTGCAATCAGGGTCTTGCCGGTACCTGGAGGACCATACAGCAGGATTCCCTTGGGGACGTCCACATCTGCATACTCGTATGCCTCTTTGTGTTTGCTGGGCCATTCCACTGCCTGGCGCAACTCTTCCTTGAGTTCTGTCATGCCGCCGACATCGTCCCAGTCTGTATCGGAGATCTGTATCTGGATCTCCCGCATGGCGCTTGGCCTTACCTCGCGCAGGGCATGTTTAAAGTCGTCGTCTGTAATCTGAATCTTTGCCAGCGTCTCTGTAGAGATATTCTCATCATCAAGATTGATCACGGGCAAGATCCTGCGCAGGGATCTCATAGCAGCCTCCTTGGAGAGTACCTCCAGATCCGCCCCCACAAACCCGTGAGTGATCTTTATCACAGCCTCAAGATCCACGTCCTTGGCAAGCGGCATCCCACGCGTATGAATTAAGAGTATCTCGCGCCTTGCCTGCTCGTCCGGCATGCTTATCTCTATCTCGCGGTCAAACCTGCCGGGCCTCCTGAGTGCAGGATCAAGAGTGTCAGGCCTGTTGGTTGCCGCCATCACCACCACCTTACCCCTGGATTTTATTCCGTCCATTGACGTAAGCAGTTGTGTGACTATTGTCTTCTCGTGTTGGGAATGGAGTAGTTCACGCTTTGTGGCGATCGAATCAAACTCGTCTATGAATATGATGCTAGGTGCGTTCTTTGAGGCCTCTTCAAAGATATCCCTAATCATCTTCTCACTACTCCCAACAGCGCCGCCTATAATCTCGGGGCCACCCACAGAGATAAAATGCGCACGGGTCTCGCCCGCCACGGCCTTTGCAAGCAGTGTCTTGCCGGTACCTGGAGGACCATACAGTAGAACACCCTTGGGCGCCTCTACGCCGATCTTCTCAAACAGGGCCGGATGTCTCATGGGCAGCTCTACCATCTCGCGGATCTTCTGCACCTCCTCGCGCAGCCCACCGAGATCATCATATGTAATCCTGGGTATGGTATTATCTCTCACCTTTGTCTTTGCACCGAGTTTGAAGACGGTAGATGTTGTAACTATGACCGGTCCTTTGGAAGGCGCCGTATTGGTTACAATAAAGCTGATGTTTCCACCCATCCGTGTCTTTAGTGATACAGAGTCATCCACTGTAAAAACGTGGTTCATGTAATTGTCTGCCATGTACTCTTGTAGGGCTTCGTCGGCCACCGTCACGTTTACGCCTTCCGGAGGAGAAAGTATTATCTGCTCTGCCTCTCTGGTCTCTACAGGCCTAAGTGAGATCGTCTCGCCCAACCCCACGCCGATGTTCTGTCTTGTGATACCATCAATCCTGATTATTCCCTTGCCATGCTCCTCAGGCGTCCCGGCCCAGAGCTTCACATATGTCCTTCTGTTGTGGGTAAGCTCCAAGATCTGCCCCCCGTTCCATCCCTGTTCGGCCACCACATCAGGATCCACAATGGCCCTGCCATGGCCTACATGTTTTAGTGGGATCTTACCAACCTTTAGTGTTATAGAAACATCAGTATTATTATTCATTTCATACGCCTCTAAAAATAAAAAATGGGGAAATCCCCTTACCGCACCTCCACGATTCTGCCTGCTGGTTTTTCGTCTAGTTGTTTAAAGACTACCTGCAGGATGCCGTTCTTGTAGGAGGCCTGTCCTGACTCTCCGTCTATGGTCTGCTTTACAGGAACGCGTGTGTGGTACTTTTTGGTACCGCGCTCGGCTGCAATGTCTACTGTTTTGTTGTCGACTAGAAGTCTCACATCGGTCTTTTCAACCCCAGGCATCTCTGCTATGAGCTTAACCGTCTTCTCTTTCTCGTCAACAATGGTCTCAACGGCAGGTTTTCGTGGTGCGTCCGGAAGGGTAGCATCAGCAGCAGTGCCGCGCCTGTTGGGGCGGATGTTGCCATACTCCTTTACGACTGGTCTTCCGTCTGGACCTACGGTCATTGTGTAGCCGTAATAGAGTGGTCCCGTAACGGAATCGTCTGCTCGGAGTTCCTCAAAGACGTCATCGGCCACAGTTCTGGCCTCGCCCACCTTAAAAAATGGGTGTGACATTACTTTGAAGAATCTCTCGATGTCTCTGTCGAACATTGTCATATTCACCTATTGTATGTAATACACATTACATAATATAAATATTATGCAAATATCTAAAAATTTTTTACACGATCTTATTATAACTGACATGTTACAGTATATGATATGGTGTTACAGAAAATGTCCGTGCCAGAAGCAGTAAGGGAGATCGTGGGAAGGAGCCGGTCAATCTATGACTGTATGCGGATGGATCTGATTAGTTATACCGCGCTGGCAGTAAGAATAAGGCCAGAGGTCGAGCAGATTCTGGGTGGCAACGTCAACCTCAACACGATAGTGGTGGCAATCAAGAGGTATGCAGACGCCCTCAGAAACGATGGTACGAGACACGGCGATGGAATAGAAGAGGACGATTCGGCGCTAAAGAACGCCAGGCTTGTACTGACTGATGGGATAATGGACATCAAGTTCTCACTTCGGGACTTGGGGCACATAAATCCGGCCTCGATCCTGGACAAGTTCTCAAAAGTGACCGATGACTATGAGTTTTTTAGGTTAACAGACTCGTTTAGATTCCTGGCAGAGGATGTAGATGGTATCAGGCAGATCTTTAGTGGTATGTCCGACAGAGAAGGCAATATGTTTAGTACTGGACTAGCGAGGATTAAGATATTGCTTCCAGATGGTGCCAAGAACCGTTCGGATGTGGTCTCGTATGTGGCGGACGTGCTGCATACCAATGGTATAGAGTTGGATAATGCGTTCTTTAGCCAGGACAGCATTACAATAGTTCTCAATGGGGGGCAGGCCTCAAGGGCATACGAGATTTTGCGCTCAGAGATTGTGAGAACGTAAAGGTGGCATGTATGAAGGGGATTATACATGACATACACCATTAAGGGCCGAAAGACGGGGTTTGCATAGTGACCAGAAACAAGAGAAAGATTGTAATCCTAGGAGGGGGATTTGCAGGAGTCAGGTGCGCACGCAGGCTGGAGTCCAAGTTTGGTGATGATCCAGATATGGAGCTTGTCATAGTTAGTGAGGAGAACTTTCTGCTCTTCACCCCCATGCTGCCGCAGGTGGCATCCGGAATGATCGAGACTAGGCACATAGTGCTACCCATCAGGACGATCTGCAGGAAGACAAAGTTTTACGAGGGAAGGATCAAAAATATTGATCCGTATGGAAAGTTTGTGACATTGTGGGGGACTGGTGACCGTAGAAGCATACTTCTCCATTATGACTTTTTGGTAGTGGCCCTAGGCAGTGAGACGAACTTTTTTGGAATGGCTGATGTACAAAAGAATGCATACACGATGAAGACCCTTGATGACGCGGTAGTGCTCAGAAACAGGGCCATAGATGTGTTGGAGCAGGCTGCAAATGAGACCGATCCCATCCTGCGCAAGAGCCTGCTTAATTTTGTCATAGTGGGGGGTGGCTTTGCAGGCATAGAGACAGCTGGGGAGCTGATGGATCTCCTACTGGATGTCAGAAAGTACTATCCTGCAATAAGCAAGGAAGATCTCAAGGTGGTGGTACTAGAGGCGCTGTCTGCAATCCTGCCAGGATTCAACCAAAAGCTGGCAGAGTTTGCAAAGGACAAGCTTGAAGAGAAGGGTATTGAGATCAGGCTTGAGACGGTAGTGACGAGTTTTAATGGTAATGAGGTAACCACAAAGCCGCTGGGTGCTGCTGCCGCAAAAGATGGGGTTGAAGAGACTAGAATTGGTGCGATCCAGACAAAGACGTTGATATGGACGGCTGGAGTCACTCCGGTTAATACAATCAAGCGATCGATGCTCAAGACCAAGAAGGGTAAGGTAGTGGTTAATGAGTCACTTGAAGTATCTGATTTTCCAGGCGTTTTTGCGATTGGGGATTGCGCGCTGTTTTTGAATCCGGAAACAGGCAGGCCATTTCCACCCACGGCCCAGCTGGCCGAGGCACAAGCAGACACCGTGGCCAAGAATCTCAAGGCGCTCATTGCAAACACAGAGTTGGAAAAGTTTACGTTTCGCTCCAAAGGCCAAATGGCCATCATAGGAAAGAGGTCAGGCATTGCCACGTTTCTAGGAATGAACATATCAGGGTTTGGTGCATGGGTGCTCTGGAGAAGCGTATATCTCTCAAAGGTCATCAGCTTTGACAAAAAGGTGCGCATTGCCATCGACTGGTTTGTAGATTTGTTGTTTGACAGGGACATCTCCAGACTCAATGTAATGAAGCATGAGGACGACAAGGAATACAAGGCCCTCAATGAAGTCGATGATGTGTGGTAATTGGTGGGTACTAGTCTGCAAGTGTTTTGGTGTAATTTTTTGCCTAAGGTTTGGCCATATGATATTATCAATTATTGTATGACATGGTGCCGCGTGCGGCACATGTCTTTACAACTTTGGTATGTTGTGTTTGGTGAATAATGTATGGTTTATTGTGTGGGTGTTGGTGCCTGCCTTTTGCTGTTCAATTTTTGACCAACTTTGTAGATAACAACCGCAGGCGCCGCAATGTACATTCCTAGGTTGAGCAGAATCAACGCCATGCCATAGGAGAGCATCTCTTGTTCGGAGTCAATGTCGGCATAGTTTAGCAGAGACAAGGAAGACAACATTGGGGAGATTGTAAGTTTTACTGTCTCTTTAATGAGTGGGTTTTCACGTTCCAGCTCTGCAATGGTTGGGGAAAATAGATAGTATATTTGGTGGGCGCCTGACATGAATGCCGTACCTGAGGTGGTGGAGAGGACCGTGTTGTCACGAATCTCCCTTAGTTGTTGCACTCGGGGAGCCATCTCGGAGCCGTAGGCAGCAGTTGCAATAAGGCAGTCGCCACCCTCCTCTTGTTTTTCTTCTCCTGTATCACCTTGGTTGGCAGCTACATTATCATCAGCATCGTCACTGTTGCTACCTAGTATTCTAAAAGAATCAACCGTCTGCTCAAACATAGGGAGTTGTTCATCAAATGCGTCGGCTCCGTTGGAGTATGTGATGGTGTAGAACGTTTCGTCATTGTACAACATGACTTCCATGAACATTACTACAATATTGCCGTCGGCAAACTCGGTGGTCTGTTTTGCTTCAATAACATGGCCCTGTATTCCGTTTATCTCTGTCTTTTCTTGTGTGGTAATCTCCAACCCTTTTGATTCGACGGAAGGCGCCAACAGGGCGGCCCTCTCGGCAATAAGCTCGTCAAGGGTTCGTTGCTCTGTGGATTTGATTACGAAAATGAACGCAGGGTGCATTATTCCGGTCTTTGGCCCTATTGCAATTACATCAGGAGTGTGTTCGCTGATCTTTTCAGGTTGTTGCAGCGACCAGCCTGTGGGAAATTCTATGGCTATTCCATACTCTTGTGCATCAAACTCCTGAATCATGTCAGGTGATATGGGCGGTGGTATTGCGTCCGGAGTAGCATCCATGCGTTCAGGTTCTGGCAGATCAAGAAGATCAGGTACGCCATCCCTCTGCACCATCATTGCCTTTGTGATTCTTACCTGCTCAATATCCACCGGCTGGTTGCCCCCGGCATCTCCAGTGGTCTGGACCGCTGCAATCTTGTCAAGCGTGTCCAAGCTCTCCTCGGTTACGGCCCTTCCAAAGGCAGTATACTGTCCGTCAAGAAAGTTGGAGTCAGCATGAACTATGAAAAACTGCGAGCCGGCACTGTTTGGATCAAATGTTCTAGCCATGGAGACTATGCCGCGGTTGTGTTTAATCTGGTTAAATTCAGCGTCTATCATTGTGCTAGGGCCACCTTTCCCCCATGTGGATGGATCGCCATCAACGGTATTGGGATCGCCGCCCTGAATCATAAAGCCGGGTATTATCCTGTGAAATAGTGTTCCATCATAGAACCCAGACTCTACAAACCCCACAAAGTTGTCCACATGGTTGGGCGCATCATCAGAAAAGAATTCAATTGTTATGGTTCCAAGATTGGTCTCCAAGATCGCCAACATGTCGTCGCCTTCTGCCGCTAGCGCCGTTCCCTGGGGGCCTGCCAGAGCCAGCAAGGACACCAGCGTTGTTACAGTGATTGCCGAAAGAAGCATCTTTGTTTGCAATAATTTTTCCCATCATAACCTACTTAAAAGCTAATTGTGCGGCATTGTGAAAAATTCAACCTGTAAATGTTTTTGGTGGGTGGTGTGTACCAACAGAGTATCATCAGTGCCTTGTTGTGCAGCAATCATGGCAGAATATTTGTGAGAATGGTGTAATGTGTGAACAACTCCGTGAAGAGTGGCTTGGCCTGACTGCAATTCTAGTTATTTTGAAACGGGCGCAAGTAAAAAGGGTGCACAAACTGCGCCGAGTTGGTGTTGGTAAGTGTGTGGCTTGTGCGGGCCATCTCATGCTGTTATCTCTGTAAGTTTTACTGTAATTTTTGTAACAGGCCTCGACAATTCGTCAGGTACAACGATCAACAACCCGCCGTTGCTCCCTATTCCGTTACACCGCCCAGAAAATTTTTGGAGATTATGCGCAAAACAGCCATCAGCAGTATAGTGCTCAAACCATTGCCCCCCTGATGCAAAATAGTTGTGTTGGTGCCGTTGTGAATTCACAAAGTATGCGTCAAACCCCACCGTATCATCGTTGATCAATATTACATAGTCGTAGCTGGTAACATCCTTTGAAGTACATATTGGAACAAACTGTGCAAACCCATCACGGACCTTAACCTTTTGTAGTTGATCAGGGTATGTGGTATTGAGTATTGTGGTGTTATGGCCTAAGAGTAGTTTCACACCATCTACAAAAAAGTCAAGGCCCGTCTTTACATAATGGAACCATTGGGACTGGCAGTCTCGATAGTCATACTGAACCATTACGACCGGCTTTCCGTTGATGTGTTGGAGTGTGTTTTGTCTCTGCTTTGCACCATGCTTTGAGATCTCTGGTTCTTGCTTCTCTCCAGGCACTACTTGGCGCTGCCAAGAGGTTGAGACGTCAACTATCAGGTTCTTGGGGTAGCTTTGCCATTCAGGTTGCAGGTGCACATAATTGGAATACTCATTGAGCTGAGTTATGGTGTAGGTGTTTTGGGTCAAGTCGGTGCCCTGTTTTGACTTGTACGCAGACGCATGCTGGGCATCATGATTGGTGTTGTCCATGGAACCGCCGGTGAACAAAAGGCATGCCACAAGCGCCGCCACGGCCAGACAGGCGGGCGACCAAACTTTTGCAGCAGTCGCCATCTAGGTTTTGTCTCCTTTTAGGTTTGAAGTCTTAACGCGTGGTAATTGTTGAAAGACAGATGGTAAATGAGGGTGGTTGTGTGCAAGTAGGGGCCGCTTGTGTGAAGCCGAGGTCCCCGGCATGTTCGGTTTAAGCGTGCCCATAATTCATTTTGTCGTTTCCCGTGTATTACTCTTGGTATGCACAGGCAGCACATTCTTGGGAGATTGCCAGACGGTGTTGGTGGCGCAGGTGTTTGGGAAGCAGTTGGTCTTTCTCAGTTTTGTACAAGGTTGCAACGGTCAGGGGGGGACTAGGAGTTTTTCATTGTCTTGGAGCGCCTCGATCATGTAATATTCAATGTACCCGCCTGCCAGAAGAAGCGCTATCATGATTCCAACCTCAATTGCTGTAGGTACGACAAACCTAGCAATCTTTTCTTTTCGGACCAGCGCCATAATCAGTATGCAGCTGCGGGAGATTCCAAGTGAGTACGCAGCAAGTTCCATCAACCCAAAGGGTGACAAAAAAAGTATAGCAAGCGGGGGAATGGCAGTCAGTTCGGGCGCACTAACAGCTATGGCAGCTACTGCAAATCCCGTAGACCACGAAGAAAAGAGGCCCCAAGCCACCCCAAATCCAGGAATAAACATGGGCAGTGCAAGAGTAAGGTTGTGTGTAAATATTCCAAACGCATCTATCCCTAAGACAAGTTTTTCAAACTCTTCCATAAAGAGGGCCGCGTCTTCCTCGCTCACGGGAGTCATGGAACCGAGCTGAAAGACAGCAGCAAAGATGCCTGTAAATACAAAAAACATAACCAGTCTGTGCCACACCATATAGTTAGTTGGTATCCTGTGCATTTTTAAACGGTGTTTGACGGGCGTGAAAGAAGATCGTTTACCGGACCTGACCAAAAACCGTGGGTTTTGACAACGTGTGGTGCAAGAGAGGGCCGTCCGGCGGCCAAGGTGTGAACAAATCGTTGGCGTATGTAGTAGTGAGAATGGATAACCATACGGGCTGCAAGGCCACCAGAATCAGACGCATGTTTAATTAGCCTAGTAGTAGTTTTGTCTGGTATGAACAGTGATCTGGCCCTTGTGCTTGATGATGTACTGAAGAGTGGGTTCCAGATTCATCCTGATGCTATTGAGATACTCAGGGAAGTAGATTCAAAACGGATGCGCGTGGTCGTCAGAGAGATAGTCAGGGAGAAGAGCAGGAGTGGGTTGTTTTACATTGGCCTGGATGATCTAGAGGCCCGTCTGGGGTTGAGGGAGGATCCCGGGCTGCAGACGGAGATTCGAGTCCGCCTTGACCCCACGCCAAAGACAACAACGGCCGAGGGGGTGAAGGGGTATAGCGCGCTCTTTGCTAGCAGATTCACAAAGCTAAAGAGGATAATTGCAGACAGGCCAGAGGCTAAGAAATTAAAGACTGTCTCGTCTGTAAAGGCCACAAAATCAGAAAAGGGAGACGATCTGTATGTGTGCGGCTTGGTCTCGTTAAGAACCACGGACAAAAACGTGACCAAACTGATTCTGGAGGATCCGACGGGCTCGTTTGAGGGATTAGTATTTGATAATGATCTGCAAAAGGTTGCCAATACGTTGCTCACCGACCAGCTCGTAATGGCGTGTGTGGGCAGGATCAGAAAGTCTGGTTTTGTAATTAAGAACCTGATCCTTCCCGGCATACCAGACAGGAGAGTCGGAAAGGCAAAATCAGAGACGTACGCAGTATTTCTCTCGGACCTGCACGTAGGAAGCAAGTACTTTATGGAGAAAGAGTTTACAGAGTTTGTGTCATGGCTGGCAGGCCCTGACCCGATAGCAAGAAGGGTGCGTTTTGTGCTGGTCTGCGGCGACGTGGTGGATGGTGTGGGAATATACCCAAATCAGAACAAGGAGCTGGTCTATCCAACCATAGAGGAGCAGTTGGGTAAGGTTGAGGAATTGTTTAGTAAAATCCCAAACAATGTAAAGATAGTCGTGGCGCCCGGAAATCATGATCCGGGAAGAAGGGCGCTGCCCCAGCCTGCCATACCAAAAAAATACAACGCGGGCCTCTGGGAACGGGACAACGTAATAATGGTAGGCAACCCTGCTGTCGTATCGCTTGATGGTGTTGTGGTAACGATGTTTCATGGACAGAGTATAGACGATATAGTAAAGACCACGCCGGGACTGAGTTATGACAAGCCCGTGGATGTGATGAAGACGTTGCTAAAGGCAAGGCATCTAAGTCCAATCTATGGCAACCAGACCCCCATAGCGCCAGAACAGGAAGATCTCTTGGTAATTGAAGACATACCAGACATATTTCATGTGGGCCACGTCCACAAGGCGCAGTTGGGGATGTACAAGGGAATATTGTTGATAAACTCGGGCTCGTGGCAGAGACAGACGCCGTTCCAAGCAAGTGTTGGAATGGTTCCCAATCCTGGAATCGCATTGGTCGTAAACCTCCAGACGCAACGCGTTCTGCACCAAAACTACAACCCCAACCTAGAGAATGCTCTGGAGGCTTAACTCATTTCCAAACGTCTTTTTTATAGTCTCCGCCGGCAGGGTAAGGCGGTATTTTTTGGTATTTCCATGTATCCCCTGATGGACAAGCCTGCCGGTAATTATTCCCGACAGTTCAATCTCACCCAATATCTGTGTAATCCTTCGTTGTGTCAACACGTCCCGGCCCACGGCCTTGCACAGTCTCTTATAAGATGAGTAAATCTCCCCAGTAGAAGAGCCGCCTGCCTTTATTATAGCGAGGATCACCAGCTTTTCATGTATTGGAAATGATCTAAGTGACGCTTCTTCCTTGTTCTCCTCTATCTTCTGTGCAGCCTCCCTCACATGATCAGCTGTAACTATATCAGATTGCTGCCTCTCTGCAATCTCGCCTGCCACACGAATCAGATCAATGGCTCTGCGTGCATCGCCATGCTCAGCGCCTGCAAGAGCAGCACACAGATTTAGGGCTGGTTCTTGAACGGTTCCAGCAACAAAGGCCTCATTAATTCTCTCTTCCACAATCTTTCGTAGTTGTTCTACATTGTAGTTTGTAAATACAATCTCTTCTTCACCAAGACTGCTAATTACGCGCGGATCTAGTTTTTCCTTAAATGTCAGGTCATTTGATATCCCTACAAAGGTCAAAGAGCCGTGTGTAAGCCGCTCGTTTGCTCTGGTAAGTTGGTAGAGTATGTCATTACCAGATTTTGACGCAAGTTTGGCTAGATGATCGATCTCATCTATTACAAATATTGTGTTCATACATTTTTGTTTCACCTCCTTGCCTTTTTTGCTACCAACCTTCTTTTCATTCTTTGATGAGTGAAGGGTTTTTGTGTTCTTTGTTGTGGGGGTTGGACCCCAATTCCCATCAATCTTGTTGAGTAGTCTCTTGAAGACTTCACTTATGGCCAGACCGGTTATAGGCACCTCCTTCTCACTTAAGCCAAGCTGCCTACCAAAGCTTACTAACAAACCATACAAGGTAGTCTCCTCTTTGGAGTTTGAGTATACTAGTTTAATTGGAAAGTTTGAGCGCTCGACGCGTTCTTGTATCCGAAAGACTACTTTTTTAACAACCAACGTCTTTCCTGTACCTGGCTTTCCATATACAAGAAGATTTGAAGGCCTAGATTGTTTTAAAATGGGAAGTAGTGACTGGGTAACCTGCTCTTGTTCCATATCCCTATGCAGTATCATATCAGGCATGTGTGTGAAATGTAGTACCGTTCTATCCTTAATTATGGACTTGCCAGATTCGGCTGCATCAAGTAGTCTGTTTATAGGATCAGTAACCGCCTTATTCATACTCACACACCACCATTTCCACTCTCACTACCATGTCATTTACTTTAGCAAGAAGGATATAGGCTAATTGGATTGTAATAGTTGTTTCACATTTATTATATTATATTATATTATATTATATTTTAAAAAATTTTTTAAAAAAAACTAGAGGAGAAATAAAGGTGTGTGGGTAATCTCTTTCTATCAGACAGGTATGTGATTTGTGCTGTTGTATATTAACACATGTTTACAATATATCATAAATTACAATGAAAAGACAAGATTACATCTCATTAGAGATACACATGTCATAATTACTTGGTGCTTATGTTTGTTGACAAATGTTTGGGCAGAATCTACTGGTTGCATGTTGGTTCACCTTGGCCTGCTGGCGAATTTCTATTAACACCATGTTAATCTAGTGTTAAGAAACTCTTTGAAAGCTAGTTTTTGCCCCCCCATTTCCACTCTAGGCATGAAGTTTGACGTTAACATTGTGAATAGCTTGTTTTGACCCCCCCATTTCCACTCTAGGCATGAAGTTTGGGTATTTGTGTTGGATGAATGTATAATGGTTGTTAATGACCAAAGGTAGATTTGACACTGGCAGACACGAAATATTGGTCAACATTAACAACCCACTCTGTTAACAACTTTTCACAACTAGATTAAATTGTTAAGAGAAAGTAGGTGTATGGTATTGGTAAAGAAACGCATTCGTATAGACGTACAAGACGCAGATGGCGCACGCTATGATATTAAACTAGAAGGTAATGTAACGAGAGAAAAGATTCTCAAGGTATTTGAGATGATGAATCTGATGGATGTGGAAAACAGCGAAGAACAAGCACCCACCACCCCTGACTCTATTGGGGCCAAGATATGGCACATTATTGAAAAGTTCTTTCCAGCAGGCAAGTTTACATCCACCAACATTCTTGAAAAGTATGAAGATGAGTTCAACGAGCCCATAAAACTTAGTGTCATTTCCACATATCTGTCCAGATTTTCGCTAAAGGAGAAAGTTCAAAGAGCGCGTGCAGGCCGTGAATGGATATACCAAACACCAAATATTAAACAACAATTCCATTAAACCTTGATTTATTCCTCAACTAGACATTACCACTTTAGACATTAAGCATGGAGACACAAACCACCACCTTTGCTCATTCTCCCAACCGTTTTCTACCCTTCTCTGTAATGGAATAGGTATATGGTCTGACGCTAGCGTCCCTTTCTATCAAACCATTCTCAAACAACCGTTTCATTAACCGTGATGTGTGCTCCCTGCTCTTTTTTAATATGGTTTGCATGTCGCGTGACGTTACCACTTTATTTGTAATCAAACGCAACACATAATCTGACGAATTAGGGTCCTCCCCGTCCGTAACCACGAGGGACACTGCCTGTTTTTTGGACGCTGGCTTGGGTTCAGGGGCGGACAATTCTTCCTTTTTCTTTTTAATGGTTTTCCCTCGCGCGTCTGCCTCCTCTTCGTTTTTCTTCTCCAACTCTTCTATCATTTGGCGTAGTTGTTTGATCTGTTCCACGCCCCCACCACTTGTCTGTGGCGGCTCTTTTCTGTTCTTTTGCCCGTTCTCTTTTGTGCTTGTTTGTATCTCTTCTTGTTCCTCCAATTCCATGGCGTCTAGGCGCACCCTCATATCGATCAACTCCTTCTCGTAATACGCCAATCGTTGGGCCTGCATTGGTTCTATTGCTCTTGTTTGCCCGTCTCCATTCTGGCTCTCTACCATCTTTTGTATTATCTTATAGAACCCATACAACACCCCCATACCGACTAGAAACGCAAATACTATGATAGGAACATCATTCACGCTTAGGATCTCCGTTGCCATTACATTATCATCTCCAGTACTGTGGTATATTGTGATTGTGTGGGTTTATTTACACTTTTGGTGTGATATCACATCACACAACGCGTGATATCACGCGACATCATACCACGCCACGCCTAGCACCACACAACATTACGCACAATATCCTGCCCACGCCACAATATCGCGCGCGATATTACACCACGATGTGATATATCACACAAAACCACACCACATCACGCGTGATATCACACTCCGCGCCACATAATTACATGATATATCACACCACATCACGCGTGATATCACACCACAATGTGATATATTACACCACATATTGCAACATTAGGCATAAAAGCACGTGACAACGCACCACATCACGCGTGATATCACACCAACACACGACATATCACACATTACATGCCTGGCTAACAAGCCTATTTACCACACTTATGATATCTTCTTGCCTTTCTGGAAAGATATTACTACTATTTATCACGCTGATCTGTTTTGCAAGTGACTGCATTGCACTAATATCACTATCTGAAAGCACACCAAGTCCCTGTAAGATGGCAACAGAATAAAACAACCCCCCTAATTTTTTTCTTGATTGCTTGACCTGTCTATAGTAGGCGCCCTTTGTTATGTGGAACTTGCGACGCCGAAGATCCCGCTGATTTAAAATAATTTCAATTTGTCGCTCTGTGAACAATGATTTTTCGATAATATTCTTTATAATATTGTTGAAATTGGATACATCAGTCCCCACCATAGCTATACAAACTTGTATAACACATAGTATAATTAAACTTTAAAGAGTCTTGTTTGCATGTGTGTGCATGAGAGATGATGGTGCTAGCAATGGTAGTAGTAGCGTAGAATCATTTCTAAAGTTACAACAAGAGAGTAAAGGGGCGCTATTGTTCGTATTAATTGATTCGGACAAGGCCTCAAATTTGGAGGGGACCACTAGGCTTGCAAGGGAAGTTGAAGAGGCTGGCGCCTCTGCTATATTGGTGGGGGGTTCTTCCGCCACTGATCAGTTTGAAATGACGGCGGTGATCAAAGCGGTCAAAGAAGAGACCAAAATACCCACCATTTTGTTTCCTGGTAATGTTACTGGCGTTGTGCCAAACGCCGATGCCATACTGTTTAGTTCCCTTATGAATTCAGAAAACCCATACTTTATTACACAGGCGCAGGCACTGGGGGCCCCCAACGTTCTAAAGTTTGGGCTCGAACCACTTCCTACAGCATATTTGGTAATAGGAGAAGGCACGTCTGCATGGTTTGTGGGCTCGGCTAGGGGTATTCCCTTTGGGAAACCAAAGATTGCTGCTGCATATGCACTGGCTGCTAGATTCCTTGGGATGAGGTTCGTCTATCTTGAGGCGGGTTCTGGCGCAGAGACAAGCGTTACTCCAGAGATGGTTAGCACAGTTAAGCATGCCTTTGGTGGGTTTGTGATAGTGGGTGGAGGAATAAAGGACGTTGGGACGGCCAAGGGTTTGGTGGGGGCGGGCGCCGATGCCTTGGTTATAGGCACATTGCTTGAGAAGGGGGGAAGTGTGGAACATCTCCGGGAGATAGCAAAAACAATTCAAGGAAGCAATGCGTAGTAGCAAAAAATGCCACAAACCTCTCCGCTACTACCAAACAGCAATGATGTCATTGGACGCATTAGCAGCATAGATATGCCAAGCTACTATCTTGACTACTACTCAAGCTTAGCTGCCGGGACATACACCGTATTTGAACACGCGGCAGACGCAAAGTCTAGTCTGTACGACTCTTCTAGCATAGTTGAGCCAATGATCGCGTTTGATCTGGCAGACAGAGTAGCCAAGATGCACGGCATCAACATAGCAGAACCACTCCGGCAACTCTTGGCCACGAACGGAAAAGAGCTCTCTGCGCTGATCCTCTCTAGGGAGATTGCGCTGGGCAAGTACCTGCCCAAAGACTCTACACTCGAAGACAGGCTGGATCTCGCGGTGCGTGTGGGGCTTGCAATAGTGACCGAGGGCGTCACCATTGCGCCACTGCAGGGCATAAACGAGGTTTGTATAAAAAAGAACAAGGATGGAACCGAGTACCTTTCAGTCTCCATAGCGGGGCCGATGCGTTCTGCTGGAGGAACAGAGTCTGCGGTGACTATGCTGATTGCGGATCACGTGAGAAAGACGGCGAATCTTTCAAAGTATCAGGCCAACTGCTTTGGAGATGATGAAACCGGAAGGTTTGTAGAGGAGCTGCGGATTTATGAAAGGGAGGCAAGCAATTTTCAGTATCACATACTTGACGAGGATATTGAACACGTCATATCCAACCTTCCGGTAGAGCTGGACGGCGTGGACACGGATCCATTTGAGGTTGTAAACCACAAATCAATGACTCGCATCAAGACGGACAGGCTTAGGGGCGGGGCACTGCGCGTGCTGAATGACGGGTTGATTGGAAGGGCCAAAAAACTCCTCAAAAGGATAGACTATTACAAGCTTGATGGTTGGGAGTGGCTCGCCGACCTCAAGGGGGCCGTGCAGACAGGTGACAACCAAGAGGACGCGGCAACCAAGAGGATGCGCGAGGTGATTACTGGCAGATCGGTACTGTCCATGCCCAACAAACTGGGGGGGTTTAGGCTGCGGTATGGACGTGCCTGCAACACTGGCTTTGCGGCGATAGGCATACATCCTGCCGTGGCAGAGATTTTGGATCATACTATAGCGGTAGGGACGCAGATTAAGATTGACATGCCTGGAAAGGGGGCTACGGTGGCTTTTGTGGACTCTATTGATACGCCCATAGTTAGGCTTAGGAACGGGGATGTTGTCAGAATTAGGGACACAGACCATGGGTTGGAGATTAAAAATGACATAGAAAAGATCCTACATCTGGGAGACATACTGATCTCGTTTGGTGACTTTCTTGAGAATAACAGCCAATTGGTACCATCTGGATATGTCGAAGAGTTTTGGATAGCAGAGCTGGAGCAGAAGATACAACAAGGCAGTGAGAAAGAGGACAGACAGTCTGGCCTTGAACGGTTCCTTGTGGAGGCGCCCACACTTGATGAGGCGCTGCGCCTCTCGCTAGAACAAGGGCTCCCACTTCACCCACACTACTTGTACTTTTGGGACATGATAACCCCTGAGGAGCTTGTACTGCTTTTGGAACCAAAGACGGTTGATGTGGTAAGCGGCGGCGTTTGCACCACACAAATCCTGTATCCATCACGTGCCAAGAAGGTTCTAGAGAAGCTCGGTGTGCCCCACAGGGTTATGGCCAAGGGTGACAGCCAAGGGGCGGACGGCAGTAATGATGAAGGCAGTAGTAGTAGTATTAGTAGTAGTAATAGCGGCGGCGACTACGATAGTGATGATGACGATGATGATGATGATGATGCCAACTACACCAACCAGATGGCCAATATTGGTAACAATAGTTCCAACCACCACACCAACACCAACACCACCACACTTGGGGCTGGCATGGTTGGTAATGACGGCATTGACGACGACGATTCTAACACCACAATACTATTGGAGGAACAGGAGGCCAAGATCTTTTGCCACCTGCTGTTCAAAAAGCGGCCCAGCACAGAGCAGCCCGGCATGACGGTTCCCGTGATGCTTGCCGAATCGTCAGGGATTATGCTGCGAAACAAATTTTCCACTTCGATCGGAGTTAGAATAGGCAGGCCTGAAAAGGCCGCCCCCCGCCAGATGAAGCCTCCCACACACGTGCTGTTTCCAGTCGGCGACAAGGGAGGGCCCATGAGGGATCTCATAAAGGCGTCCAAGAGCAGCGATAATTTTTTTACTAATACCATTAATCGCAAGTGTGTCAAGTGCAATGAGCCCTCCATTGGCATGAGGTGTACTGTGTGTGACACAAAAACAACGGTAACACATCAATGTTTATCCTGCAGGGCGGTGCTAGACGAGCCGTACTGCTCAAGGTGCAAGCGCAAGGCGGCCGCTTATTCACACAGTGAGTTTCCTCTCAAGAAAAAACTACACCAGGCACAGGAGAGAGTGGGGCTTCGGGCAAGGGAACCACTCAAAGGCGTTAAGGATCTGATTAACCAGGACAAGATTGCCGAACCGATTGAAAAGGGGGTCATACGCCAGAATTTTGGTCTGACAGTCTTCAAGGATGGTACTGTCAGGTTTGATGCCACAAACTCACCCCTGACCCAGTTCAAGCCGTCGTGGATAGGGACGCCCATAGAGAAGCTCCGTGAACTTGGGTATGTTTGCGACATTGATGGAAAGCCGCTTGAGAATCCGCAGCAGACCGTAGAGATGCGCATGCAGGACGTGATAATTCCCTACGAGAGCGGAAGATACCTGATATCTACGTGCAAGTATATTGATGCCCTGCTTGTCCATTTTTACAAAAAGCGCCCATTCTACTCCATAAAGGACATTACGCAGCTCGTCGGGCATTTGGTGATAGGCCTTGCTCCCCACACATCAGTGGGGATAGTAGGCAGAATCATAGGGTTTACCGAGACACACGTCTGCTTTGCCACCCCCAACTGGCATTCTGCCAAGAGGAGGGATGCAGATGGCGACGCAGATTCCATCATGCTGCTGGCAGACGGACTGCTAAACTTTTCAAGACAGTTTCTCTCAGACAGGATAGGTGGCCTGATGGATGCGCCGTTGCTGGTTCAGCCGCTGGTGCTACCGCACGAGTCCCAGCCCCAAGCACACAACCTTGAGGCCACAAAATCATTTCCACTAGAGTTCTTCGAGTCCACACTTACACACAGCAAGGCAACCGACGTGACATCTGTCGAGACCATAAAGTCGCGCATGGACACAAAGAGGCAGTTTTACGACTATTTCTTTACACACGAGACATCGTCGCTCACCACCTCAAAGTCTCGAAGCGCATACTCTACTCTGGGCTCCATGCTTGACAAGTTTGACATGCAGATCAAGAATGCCGAGCTGATAGACGCGGTAAATACGGCAGAGATTGTATCAAACGTGATCTCGACTCACCTTGTTCCCGACATTATGGGAAACCTGCGGGCGTATGCAAAACAGAATTTTAGGTGCACCGGATGCGGCAGGTCGTTTCGTCGCTTGCCGCTGATTGGAACATGCATCTGCAAGCACGAACTAATCCCCACCATCAGCAGGGCGTCTGTGGAAAAGTATCTCAAACTCGCAAAGAGACTTGTTGACAAGTATGATGTAGGCGCCTATCAAAGGGGAAGGATACACGTACTTTCCGACGAGATAGATCTGGTGTTTGGAAAGAACCGGGGGGATCAATCACTGCTTACAGACTATGCCTGATTACGTATCAGGCGTATGGGGCACGCATCTTGTAGTGACGGCAGCAGGCCCCTGTGTTTGAAGTGACGCCTGTGTGTTGGAGGAAGGCGCGCATACCTTGTGCCATACGCTGATGAACATACTTGTCTGTGCGGATGCCTATCTTAACTTGACATACTCGTAGGCACCAAGCTTTGCGTCAAAACAGAATTTCACCTTTTGGTATCGCTTTCTCATCTCCTTGATCAATGGGCGTATCTTTTTTGGATCCTTTTTTGCAATGACTGTCTGTTCTATCAGTGATGCAATCTCGCGCATCTGCTCCTCCTTCATCCCCAAGCGCGTCACCTCTGAGACGCCCAGCCTGATCCCGCCTGGGTGGAAGTAGTTTCTCTTTGCCTTGATGTCGCCGGGGATCAACTGCCTGTTTACGATGATGTTTGCTTTTTCCAGATCCGCTTCTACCCTTCCACCGTCAGAATAGTCTAACACATTGACTGCAATCTGGTGTGACTCTGTAAACCCCCTGCTCTCACCCAGCACCCTGAATCCGGCGCCACTTAGAGCTTCTCCAAGCGCACGCGCGTTCTTTATGACCTGTGTGGCATACTGTTTTCCAAACTCCAAAGACTCTGCAAATGCCACCGCTTTTCCTGCCATGTGGTGTATGTGGTGGCTGCTTGTCACGCCTGGGAATATGGCCTTTTTGATCGCATCCCCATACTGCTCGGAACTTAGTATTAGGCCCCCCTGCGGCCCAAATAATGTCTTGTGGGTGCTCATCGTCATGGTGTCCGCGCCCTCGTGGAGCGGATCCTGAAACCTTCTCCCCGCGATCAAGCCTGCCACATGAGCCGCGTCGTAATTTACATGCATGTTATAATCCCTGAAGAAATAGGATAGCTCTTTGACTGGGTGCGGGAACAGAAACAATGATCCACCAAACATGGCCATCTTTGGAAGACGCCCCTCTTTTTTGAGGAGTTTTACCTTTTGCTTTGTTTTATCCACATCAATAGACATCTCGTCGGCGTCAAACGGGTAAAACTCTATGTCCAAGCCGTGGACTAATCCGGCTGTTCCGTGGTGCTCTTTTTTGCCATGCGAGATGTGGCCGCCTGCTGGAATGGACGGTGCCAGCATTACATCCCCCGGGTCAGTAAAGGCCGAATATACCGCCAAATTTGCAACTACACCAGAGACGGGCCTTACATCTGCAAACTTTGCTCTAAACAGCCTCTTGGCCAACTTCATACACTCAAACTCGACATCATCAATGTAAACACACCCTGCATACACCCTCTCGCCGGGCCATCCCTCTGCATACCTATTACCAAAATCCGAGAGTATGGCCTCCCTGACTGCGGGACTTGGAACGTTCTCGCTTGCAATGAGGGGTATGGAGTTTTCAAACCACTTGTGGTGCTGCCTTATCTTTGTGAATATCTTCTTGTAGGATTCTTTGTTTCTCTGCGTGCCGGCCATGCTGGTGTACCGTTACTACCCCAATTCTGCCTCAATTTAAAAACAACTATGGTGGTAGTTGTTTTATGTCTGGCACTGTGCCAGATCTTGAATTTGTAAGGTATAAAAAGGGAAATGAAAGACCACACAATATGGCCATGCAAGCCACATCCAAAGGAAGTATGCCTGTGGTTCTTTTAAAAGAAGGCGATTCAGAGACCAAGGGCAGAGATGCGCAAAAGAACAATATTGCCGCAGCCAAGATTATCGCAGAGATAATCCATACAAGTCTGGGCCCGCGTGGCATGGACAAGATGCTCGTAGACTCGCTAGGCGACGTTACAATTACCAACGACGGCGCCACGATTCTCAAGGAGATTGATGTGCAGCATCCGGCGGCCAAGATGCTTGTAGAGATATCCAAAACTACTGACAATGAGGTGGGCGATGGTACTACATCGGCGGTGGTATTGGCAGGGGCGCTGCTAGAGAATGCAGAGTCTCTGATTGTCCAAGATGTACACCCGACGATTATAGTGGACGGATATAGAAAGTCGGCAAAGATGGCAAAGCAGTTCCTTGAAGGTATAGCAGATAATATCTCCCCAAATGACAAGGAGGTGCTAATTAAGATTGCAAAGACCTCAATGCAGACCAAACTTGTCAGGAAAGACTCTGGTCAGCTTGCAGAGATTATTGTAGACTCGGTTCTTACAGTTACAGAAAAGGACGGGGACGGTTTTAGTTTTGACGTTGATGATATAAAGGTGGAAAAGAAGGCAGGCGGCTCCATCAAGGATTCTGCCGCAATTCAGGGGATAGTGCTGGACAAGGAGATCGTTCATGGCGGCATGCCCAGAAAGATGGCCGACGCCAAGATTGCACTAATCAACACGGCGCTGGAGATAAACAAGACCGAGACTGATGCCAAGATCAACATCTCAAACCCCCAGCAGATGAAGTCATTTCTTGACGAAGAGAACAGGATGCTCAAAAGGATGGTGGATATGGTGATAGGGTCTGGTGCAAACGTGGTATTGTGCCAAAAGGGTATTGATGACATGGCACAGCACTATCTTGCAAAGGCAGGAATTATTGCAGTAAGAAGGATAAAAGAGAGTGATCTGACAAAGCTTGCAAAGGCGACGGGCGCTAGGATAGTTACAAACCTTGATGATCTGTTTGAGAAGGACTTGGGCAACGCAGACCTTGTTGAGGAGAGAAAGATCGAGGAAGACAAGTGGGTGTTTGTAGAAGGTTGCAAACATCCAAAGTCAGTGACCCTGCTTTTGCGTGGCGGCTCACAGAGGGTTGTTGATGAGGTGGAGCGCTCTGTACATGACGCATTAATGGTTGTTAAGGATGTTATTGAAAAACCAGAGATCGTGGCAGGCGGCGGGGCGCCGGAGACGTATGCGGCAACAAAACTACGAACATGGGCCAAGACATTGGAGGGAAGAGAACAACTGGCTGCCGAAAAGTTTGCTGATGCCTTGGAATCTATTCCACTCACACTTGCAGGCAATGCTGGCATGGATCCAATTGACACCCTTACACTCTTGCGCTCAAAACAACAAAAGGGTGAAAAATGGACTGGTATTGATGTGATGAAGGCAAAGATCGACAACATGCAATCCAGCGACATCATTGAACCACTTGCAGTCAAACTTCAGATAGTCTCAGCATCAGCTGAAGCAGCGTGCATGATTTTGAGAATTGATGACGTCATTGCCACACAAAAATCTGCTGGCCCGCCAGGCGGAGCCGAGGGCGGCATGCCACCTGGAATGGGTGGTATGGGAGGCATGGGCGGCATGCCACCTGGAATGGGTGGTATGGAAGGAATGATGTAGCAGCAGACAACCGTATTGTTGTTGGGTATAGCTGACTAGAGAGGTTTTTTGCGGTTTGGACTGCGCACTTACAGGCGTCTTGTGATGTATGAGCGGCGTTCTTGGGGGCTTGCGCATGCATGGCCTGTTGTTCATACTGTGTGCAAAAATACACTTCTCAAGGTTTATTTGATTAAAAATTTACAGGTCGATGACGATGAAAAAGAGATACTCGCGTTCATCATCTAGGCGCGGCTCCAAAACACCACCACACACAACACCAACTCCACCACAATGGCCCCAACAATCTTTACAGCGATCGCTGTCTGTTGTGCGTAGCAGCTCCAAGTATGTGTATCTTACGGCGTTCTTTGCAATGCTTGCAGGATTCTTTCATCCGTTGATTACCAATACATCTACTGACAGCCTTGTCATGGGAGTGCTGGTTCTGTTTGTGGGACTCGGCGGTGGGATGCTGTTGTACAAAGCTGCCACCGGCGTAAACAAGAGGGGCGTATTGCTTGCAGTGGGGCTTGGTCTTATTACACTCTCGTTGTATGGTATGTTCCAGGTTGTGTAATTGGCGGTTGCCATACTAGTGGAGTCTGGACGTAGGGCCTGCTGTATGGTGATACACAGACATGACCTCAAAAAGTTTGTGGGTGTGTTGTTTGGTCTGGTCTACCATCATGAACATGTTCATCATAACTATACATCAAAGTATAGGTAAAATTCGTGCGGGTGGGGTCTGATGGCGATCTCCCGCTGGTCGCGCCTCTCAAGCTCTATTATCTTATCAATGACGTCATTGGTGTATATGGGCAGCAGGAACTTTCTGTCACTCTCCAACTCATCTAGCGCCTCGCCGAGGCTCTTTGGAAGGACGTCGATCCCGCGCTTGGCCCTGTCTGACTTTGTCATCTTAAAGATGTCGTCGAGTACTTGTTCTCCGGGGTCCATCTTTTTCTTTATTCCATCCATACCTGCTGCCGTTACCGCGGCAAACACCAGGTATGGGTTGGAAGAGGGATCCGGCGCCCTGAACTCCAGCCTCTTGAGGTGTGCATACTTGTCGCCTGTCAAGTGCTTGGGCACCCTTACTATGGCGGATCTGTTGCCAGAACTCCATGCAATGTATGCAGGTGCCTCATAGCCTGGAACCAGCCTGTGGTAGGAGTTAGTGGTAGGGTTGCAGATAGCAGACAGTGCCTTGGCATGGTTGATTATTCCGCCGCAAAAGTACCTAGCGGTCTGGCTCAACTCCATCGAATTCCCTGAATCATAAAACATGTTCTTTGAGCCCTTCCAGAGGCTGACGTTTACGTGCATGCCTGAACCAGAGTCCATCGCAATCGGCTTTGGCATCATGGTTGCTACCTTTCCATATTTTTGGGCCACGTTTCTTATTACATACTTGTAGGTTTGCGCGGCATCGGCAGCATTGGTCATGTAGTCGTATTTTATGTCAATCTCACACTGGCCTGCGGTTGCGACCTCGTGGTGGTGATTGTCGCACAATATTCCAAAACCCTTCTTGAGAATGTTTACACACTCGTTCCTGTATGGCGTGAGGGTATCAGATGGAGTGCTGGGATAGTAACCTTCCTGCAACCCCATTGGGTAGGCGTCGCCCAACTGGCTCCACGGGGCTTCCTTTGACTCGATCGAGTACGACTGTCCCTTATATGGCGTCAGTACGTCCCAATGTACCTTGTCAAAGACGAAAAACTCTACCTCCGGCCCCCACGTGCTGGCGTCAAACCCCTGCGCCTTGACATACTCTTCTGCCTTTTGGGAGATACCCCTGGGGTCCCTAGACAGCCTGCCCCGGTTCTCTCCCCAGTACACATCACAGAGGAGCCTAGCCGTCTTATTCTCTACCATCCACGGTATTACAGCAAACGTGTTGGGGTCTGGTTTTAAGAGTAGATCCGAGTCGTCGATGCTGGCAAAACCAATTATTGACGAGCCGTCAAGCTTGGGGAGGCCGTCCATCATCTGCTCGGCTGTAAACATGTCTGCCGAGATTGTAGTGTGGTGAAAGTGGCCTGTGAGGCCAGTAAACTGTAGATCAATAAACTGGATGCCTTCGTGTTTGATCCTTGAAAAGACTTCATCCGGCGAGTAAGTAACCCGTATGGCTTTGCCATGGCTGACTTTGTAGGGCATTTTTATACTTCAATCAGACACAAATACATCAAACATTTAAGGATTGGGTAGAAACCAAACATGTCTTTGTCCTCTTCACAACCCCTACCATCGGGTGCTTCTGGCTCAACAGAACCAAGCCAGATCAGTATAACTTCTCTGCATCTTGCTGTATTGCGTGAGGCAGAGAATGATTCACTCCAAGAGATCGACTCAAACTTTTACCGAGACACGGCCGACTTTATCGGGGAACTAAGCAGGCAAGAGTTTGTAGGGGTTGAACAAAAGATCAAGGCTGGTATGGTGGGGATGGCAACAGAGATGGTCTCACTGTTGATACGGCTCAGGATGGACAAGATCTCAAGGTCGCCAAGCAAAAAGATGGGCAGCTTTTTGGACGAGGAAAAATTCATCATGGATTCACAGGAGGAGCGCAAGGAGAGGCTGGAGATGATAGTCTCCGCGTCGACCAGTGGCAGGTCAGAGTTTCTTGCATCGCTTGCGTACGGGCACCGGTCAAGAAGGATAGTTGTCAGATTTCTCAAGGATGTGGATGAGATTGTGGGGGCCGACCTTGACAGGTATGGACCATTTGAGGCCGAGAGCGTTGCCACAATCCCCTACGAGAATGCATTGGCACTGATCAGCCAGGATGCAGCAGCAAGGGTAAGATGGCATGATTAGATAGAAATTATACGGGTTGCCTTGCAGCATGGTCGTTGTTACATGTCCCATACCGGCGTTGATGTGATTGATTTTTTATTTTATACAATTTACCCGGTGATCGGAATATTCCTGGTTGAGGGCGCAAGCCGCTTGGTCAGGGTGCCAAAGTGGGCAAAGTTGTGGACGCAGGCAGTAGTGGCCGCCGGCTTTGGGGTGTACTATTGGTTTGTGTTGCCGGCCCCACAAAACTTTCCGCTTACTGCGCTGGTGTTGTTTGCACTGGCAGTGGCGCTGGTTTACCAGGGAAGACGGGCAAAGATATCTCCGGACAAGAGTCCATATTGATGTGCGTGTTGAAGCAAAGATTCTTGTGGGATTTTTAAAAAGTGTGGTGGAATAATTGATGATGTCTGGACATGTATTGTTGTTTTATTTTGATTAAAATCTTCCAAAGAGCCGCTTAAAGATGCTCGGCTTGTCTCTTCCGCCGTCGCGTATCACTTTTCTTTCACCAAATCTCCTTGCCCTGATCTGGCTGAGCCGTACGCACCTGTGCTCCTCGGGTAGTCGGTGTTCTGCGCAGAACGGATCCTTACAATAATTGCATTGGAACGGCATGTCGGTCAGGTCACCACAATAGGCGCACTTTTCGGCCTTCACGGTATGATATACGCGTTTTCTTTTAATAAGGTTGCCGCATTTTTTGGCTGTTTATGAATTTCAGACTTGGACGACTCACAATTGTGGTTGGGTGCTACCACAAACCAAAAGACGGAGGGTGGGTTTGGAAGGAGGGATGCACTGGCTGTTGTGGTTGTTTGCAGATGATGTTTGGGAAAAAGAGGCTACGGACGACTATTCCTTCTTTGTCAGGTGGGCAATTACATGACCGTCTCCTAAACATTTTTACGACAACCAATACTAGTCCTGTATGGTGATGATTGATTTTGATTAAAGACAAGGTGGCCATTGTGACTGGAGCAAGCAGTGGGATAGGGGCGGCCACCGCTGAGGCGCTTGTAGCCGCCGGAGCCAAGGTTGCTATTGGTGCAAGAAGGGTGGGAATGCTACAAGATCTTGCAAACAGAATCTCTGTGGCAAATGATGATCCTGACAGGGTTTTTTACAAAAGGCTTGATGTGACACAGAGGCAAGAATGTGAAGACTTTGCCCAGGACGTCCTTCAAAAGTGGGGCTCTATAGACATTTTAGTGAATAATGCGGGCCTGATGCCACTGAGCTTCTTTAAGAATCTCAAGATTGACGAGTGGGACAGGATGATTGATGTCAATATTAAGGGCGTACTGTACTGTACTGCCTCTGTAATTGCGCACATGAAGGAGAAGAGATCGGGACATATAGTGAATCTCTCGTCGGTGGCGGGCAGGGTAGTCTTTCCATCAGGCAGCGTCTATTGTGCCACAAAGCATGCGGTTACTGCGTTTAGTGAGGGGCTCCGGCAGGAGTTTAGTGCACGCTCCGGCATACGAGTTACTAGTATTGAGCCTGGTGTCGTAGCCACGGAACTCAACGATGCAATTACGGACGAGTCGCTACAGGGGTTTGTTGAGGATACAAAAAAGATGCAGTCCCTGCAGGCAGCCGACATCGCAGGCGCGATCTTGTATGCGGTAGAGGCCCCACCACATGTCAATGTTAATGAAGTCTTGATAAGACCCACGACACAGGCGCGATAGTGGATGGATAGATGGATGGGTAGGTAGGTGATGGATAGCCGTTGTCACTCTCTCTTCCATCATTATCGTCTACACAGGTGAAGCCACAACAACCACTGCGCACACCACATGTGGTAATTCTTGGGGGAGGATTTGGTGGGCTTGCGGCTGCCAACGAACTGAGGAGGCGGATGCCGTCCATTTCACAGCTAAAGATTACGATAGTAGACAAGAAGGACTGGTTTATGGTGGGTTTTGTAAAGCTGTGGATAATGACGGGGATGAGGACTTTTGAGGACTCGACAGGCTCACTAAACCAACTGCGCTTCAAAAAGGGAATAGATTTTGTAAACGATGAGATAGTATCAATCGATCCATCCAACAAGAACATACGGCTGCGCTCTGGTACGACTGTCCCATATGACTTTCTCATAATTGCAATGGGCGCCGAGCTGGTTCCTGACAGAATTCCTGGGCTGGTTAAGAATGGACTTGTACTGTATGATCATCATCAACTCTTGGAGATACGCAGCAGGCTTGCCTCCATTAGATCCGGAAGGATTGCAGTGGCGATAACTGCAATGCCCTACAAATGTCCGCCTGCTCCGTTTGAGGCATGCCTGCTTGTGGATTCCATGCTTAGGAACCGTGGCGTACGCAACTCCATACAGATCGATATTTACAGCCCTGCACCCATGGCTCTACCTACTGCAGGCCCGAAGATCAGCAAGCAGATTCAAGATCTCATCAACTCTGAGAGCATCACATTTCACAATTCCACCAAGACAACATCAGTCCAGCCCGGGATGCTGGTGTTTGGGGATGGCAGCAAGGCAAGCTTTGATCTGCTGCTGGCTGTTCCCCCACATACAGCACCAGCGGTGATATATGATTCGGGCCTAGCCAAAAAGCCGGGCTTTATTCCTGTGGGCAGGGACTGCAGGACTTCCTTTTCAGGCGTTTTTGCAGTGGGCGATGTCACCACCATGCAGGTTACCGATACTGCTGCAACTCCCAAGGCGGGGGTCTTTGCAGAGGGCCAGGGCATTATGGTGGCCAAAAACATTCTCACACAGATTCAGCACGACGGCAAGCAGGGGACGGAGCTCTTTGACGGCAAGGGTGGGTGTTTTATAGAGTCTGGCAGAGGTACGGCATCTATAATTGAGGTGGATATGTTTCCAGAATCGGGGCCTTCGTCCACACGCCTTAGTGAATCCACACCTGGCAATCTGGCCCAAAAACTGGATTTTGAAAAGGAGAGGTTGCAGGAATGGCTGTAGCAAGTACGTCTGGAACACATGAACGTAAACACAATTTACAATGACATACACAATGATGTGGCATCAAGCGGCGCACTCAAACCATTTTCATACGTCTTTATCGTCAGTCAATCTGCGGGTCCTTGGTTCTTGTCATCTGTCCTAGAATGGCCCTTATGTCTTTGTCAAGATCCTGCGGGTTGTATGTTTGGATGCTAAGTTTTTCTACAAGATTGTCCATTTGTTCTTTGTCCTCAAGTTCTATTCTTCTTTTTTGAGTACAGTCGGTGTGATCTTGATCGGTTGCGGATATTCTTTTGCAGACGCTGCAGATCTTCACAACCCTGTAAATCCAATGCGACAATTTAATAATTTCATTCCGAGCCTTATCTTGGGGGATCGTCGTCTAGATTGGTATGATACTAGTCTGGGGGACTAGTGGTCGCAGGTTCAAATCCTGCCGGTCCCACCATTACGTCTTTCAAATGTCGTGTTGGGCTACAAATACATACACTCTGTTGCAGGCCCAAACACTCTCCTGCACGACTTTTGTATTGTAATTTGTATGGGATGTATTTCTTACATATTACTAGTTGGTTGTGCAGTATATGTCTGTGTTGTGGTATAATCATACTCTAAGGACATGCAGCAGCAGATCAAAACTCTTTTGTGTTCTCTCTTGCTTGTATTGCTTCAAGGCATCTATGATCTCTTCTTTGGGGGAGTTTTTGTAGATCTTTTGAGACTTTTTTGCGATTCCTGTTCCGATGAGAATGGCCTGGGCCGCTGATGTGACGTTTGAGGGCCTTCTTTTGGTACTAGAGCTGTCAAAATCGATTATGATGGGCCGCTGTAGTTGTGCTGCTGCTGCTGCAACCACCAATGCCTGCATCACATGCCCCTTCTCGTTAAAGTAATGCCGGGGTACTAAATTAGGTCCTACCTGATAGTTAATTATTTGGCTCCCCCGCCGTTGTTCGTTATAATCCACATCATCAACCATTACATGCTTTGAGATGTTGCTCAGCTCTCCATGATCAAAACCCATCTGATCAAGCTTGAAACAGTCCTCTAACACACTCCTTATTACAAACTTTAATTTCTTGGCGCTCCCCCTACCACCCAGCGAGTCTATCCACTTGCCGATTCCCACGCCTTTTACATACTTCATAACCAGAAAGTTTTTGCTGACTGCAATCATCTTTGGCCCTACGCCTACAGAGTTTGTCTGCTTGAGGAGGCCGGCCTCGCCCCTCATACTATCCCTCTGCGAGTCTGTCCTTCTTATCTTTAGGGCAACGCGCCGGCCCTTCCTTCTTGCAAGGACTACCACGCCCACATAGCCCTTCCCTAGAACTGCGAGCTTTCCAAGCATGGCTGGGCCGGTAAGTGAGATGGAGCTGATTCCCAACTTCTCTAATTCACCAATTCTTGAGTTGATCTGCTGGGTGGTGGCACTTGGATAGCCGAGAATGCCAGAGTATGGGGGGCTAGATAATTTTTTTATTGAAACGAACGAACGAACCATCGGTGGATATTAGCCTGCTTGCTGCTTTTTTAACTGATGCATTGCTCAAGCTCTGGTCCCCGACATACACTTCAAAACCATTCTTTACGTCGTCGCACAGCCCCTTGGATACTGTGCGCGCTGGATCTTTTTTGAGGAGGTCCTTTACAAATTCCACGGCTTTGGTGTATTTCCTCTTCTCCAGTGAGACTATTCTCATATCCATGTCAATCCACATGAGCTCAGCCCTCTTGATGTTGCGCCCGATAAAGCCACTACTGTAATCATTTCTAAAGATCTCCGGTCCGCGGTTGAGATATGTGTCTGGAATCTGTGTTGTTGCCAGCAGAAAAAACATGTATGTCTTTTGCCCTTTCAGATCCACATATGAGGAGTTTCTCTGCACGTCAAACCCCGCGTGTTGCAGTTTTTTACAAATTGACATTGTAGTCCTCCCCGCCTGCCCCCATATGGTCTCGGGGCCGCGCTCACTAAACACAAATTCTACACACAGCAGGTTATTCCAGTACGTGTCTCGTTTTTTGGGGACTGTGTTGAGAAAGAACTCTGGGCCCGGGTTTTTGATGAATGCCCTGCATGTAAGGATGAACCTTCCAAGGCTTACATTTGATATTGCAGCTGCCAGGTTACGGTTGCCGTCTATTGGGTCGGCTATGACTATGGATGTGTCAAACTCTTTTGTTACATTACCTATTATGTGGCCCCTGTCCACACTAGCCATTCTTTTTACCGTCTCTTCAAAACCACCAAAGTTCAGTATCAACACCTCGGATACATACCCACTGAACCCCCGGCTTGCCATCTCTGCTCCATAGATGCCTGCCGAATTTAGGAATCTTTTGAGGATGCGTACCTGGTTCTTTCCCACATGGTCAAGATTGGCCTTTACATGTTTTGTGTGGTATGTGGATCTGTCAGCGGCACTCTTCCATCTACCGTGGGATACGTCATAGAATGGGACCAGATTGATCTTGATCTTGTCAACCTTGGCCTCTATGAACGGATGCTGTGAGTATCTGACGCATGGGCTGTGATCCTTGAATACCACAAATCCCAACTTTCTGATAATACTCTCAAACTCATCATTTGACGTGGTATTTTTGAATCTCACAAACACGTCCAAATCGGCGCCAGTCAGCCAGGTGCCTTTTGCGTACGAGCCACCAAGCTCCACACCTATGATCTCTGGGAATCTACCAATCCCATCTCCTATCATGGCGAGCGTCTTGTCTGTTGCCTCTGCCATTGCTTTGGCTTGATCCTCTGACGGGATTACGGCCTTTTCTGCTTCTGTTATGATGTCTGCTATACTGGTCTCTTTACTCATTACAGGCTTTGCCTCCTGGGTTCATTAGATTGTATGCTGTATGCTATGTCAGAGTAGGTAGGCCCACCAGGCCTCAAATCACTTTTTTTGAGCTTTATTGTAGTTATCATCTGTACTCCAAATTCACTTGTCTTGTATTTGGCCAGTCTCTTTATGATGGTGTCTTTTGCTGTGTTGGCGTTGCTGCGGCCGGCGTCGTGGCTTGTATTGTCATTATTTTTCTTTACATTGTTTCTTATCCTGAGTACGGTGAGATGCGGCTTGAATGGCTTGTCGGGGACAAGCCCCAGGGGTTTGAGCGTCTGGCTGACGTCGCTTGCCAGCTTGGTGAGCATAATACCTCCTGCCTTATCTGTTCCTACCCATACCGCCCTTGGCAATCCCCTGTTGGGGAACGCGCCAACCCCACTGAGCCTGACCTCAAAGCTCTCAAACTTTACTGATTCAACGGCCCTGAGGACTGCACTAGACTCTGACTCGGGGATCTCTCCCAGAAACTGTAGGGTAAAGTGAAGGTTCTCTGGCCTTACCGGAGTGGCTCTGTTGATCTGCAGCATGTCGTTTTGAAACTTTCTTATGGATTGCGTTACGCCGTGGCCGGTTATACCTATTCCTACGAACATTCTCATGTGGTTATCCTTTACGTGTCTCTATAATAATTTCCGCTAGCTTCATAGGCTTCCTACTATCCCCTGACATATTGGCAAGACTGATCGTATGTCTTACAGGCATGCCCGGCTCTGGAAAATCTACAATTGCCGATGCGCTCAAACCCATGGGGTATGATGTGATCAACATGGGCGACTCTGTCAGGCAGGAGGCGCGACGGCGCGGCCTGCCACCCACTAGAGAAAACCTTGGAAGTATCATGCTGGAGCTCAGGCAAAAGGGTGGTCCTGGCGCCATAGCCGGGCTGGTGGGGCCGCGCATAGAGTCATCGGCATCTAATGCTGTACTGGTTGACGGCGTGCGTTCAAATGACGAGATCAAGGTTTTGAGGGGGTTTGGGGAGGTAAAACTGCTGGCGGTCCATGCGTCGGCCGACACCCGGCTGGACTTTCTACAAAAGAGGGGCAGGCCAGATGATCCGCGCACAAAGGAGCATTTTGATACAAGGGATGCACGGGAATTGGATGTTGGGATTAGTCGTCCGATCGCACTCTCGGACCGTGCCATATCCAACATTGGAATAACTAGAGAAGAGCTTGTGGATGAGGCGCTTGGCATAATTCGTGGATGGATTGAAGACGACAAACGGGGCGCTGCTAGGGATGACTGCCTAATATGAGCACCATCATTGACTGCCGTTGTAGGGTAGAAGCGTCATGCAGAGTGTATCCGTCTGAAGATCCAAAAAAGATCGAGAGGGCCACCTCTAACGTACTTGCATGTCACCCTTCTGTGATGATATCACACGACAACGAAGATGTGCATACGCTCCGTGCAATGTCAGATAACCTGGATTGCCTACAAAGAATTCGTGAGACGATCTGTTCTGGACGCCGCCAGGGTGTTTATAGGCGTATACTGCAAAGGAATTTGGAAGGGTCTGCCACGTGGCTTTATCTCAACAAACAGGCTGCCTTTGTGGATAGAGTGGCAGTTTGTGGCGAGCCGCAAGAATCACCACTGGGCCCCATTCGTGTAACCATAACTTCGCCTGAGATTGATAGGGTTGTAGACTGGTTGATTCGTTGTGCGTGATTGCAGGACAGGCGATGGCACAAAACTTGAAAATACTTGGTACAATAACAGGCATTTTTACACATATACAAATGATAGACCAAATCACCCCTACTCTACCATTCCCTATTGGCAACATATCACCTCCCCTCCCCAAGCCGCGGGCATAGGCACGTAAATCACACAAAATAATTTATGTAAAATGAAGAATTTGCACAATCTTTACGCTTAAAAGATGGTATTGTGTACTTCCCATGATCACTACAAAATGAGAAGACACAACACCAACAAACCATTGCAAAGAATCTATTTAATCATACTGATGCCGTATCTGACCCGCAATACTCATTGATATCAGGGCTACTGGACAAAATAGCGCAACTTGAGGCAGACCAAAAGAGCCAAGCCATAATGCGTGATGAAAAAGACGCACTATACAAGAGAATTGATGCTAAAATTCAGACAGTATGGGAATGTTGCAACATGCTGCTTACAAAAAATGTGTATACGACAAGTACCATCAGGGAAAGGATGTTGTCAGACATGTCACGCACCACTCTTGACTATTCACAATAGAGTTTATGATTAATCGACCAGAAAAAATTTTCTGAAAAAAATATGGATATCATATGTGGTGTGGTTCAAGTCTAACACAGGTAAAGCCAAAAAGTTGTGCGCAGTCGTGTGCATTTGGAATTTTCATCCATGTGTCAACTTAACAGTATAGTAAAGGGGCAGGAGCTATATCCTGCTCTTTATTTTATTCTTCCAGTATTGGTAGGTGCCGTCCTGCCACATCTTTCGCTTGTTGTACATGCCACATATGCCGTTGAATTCTATATTGAACTCTTCGGCCGTACCGTCGTATCGTCCGGATATTCGTTTCCAGTTTTTCACATGTGCAAAGACGTTCTCGACAGGAACGCGCCTTTTGTTATGTGCCTTGTTTTGTGCCTTTTTGGTGGCGGTAAGCTTTTTGCCCTTGGGTTTTTTGTGTGGGATCTTTGCGGTTACCCCACGAAGATAGTTTTGGATTCCCGTGTATCCTCTGTCCAAATTCAGGCGTATGCGGCTATCCGATGGTATGCGCTTGCCGGTCACCATGCGATCAGTCCATTTGCCAAAGTCTGGCAGTCCTTGGTTCAACACCGTCAGGTCATGGCAGCTTCCCTCTCTAGAGTCGCTTATTGCGAGGATATAGTTTTGTTTGTTTATCATCATGGCTGTGTTTATTGCAAACATCTTGCCCTTTCCAGAATACTGTTTCTTTTGCTCTTCCTTGTCTTCTGGACGCGTGGTCTCTACAAGTGTGCCATCTATTGTAATCTCACCTCCATCTCTTCCGGGCACAATTTCCTTGAATTCTTCTTTTGATTTTATCGTGGAGATGTACTTTGTCATGTTGTGCGGTGTTACTGCATATAGCTCATCATCGTATTTGTTTGCAAGCTTGAGATAGTTTGATACCGTACTCTGATCTATCCCAAAAACTACACCCAGTGATTCCTGCCCCCAATCTTGTGATTTTCTTACCTGGGTCATGAACAGAAAGTGCCGGATATACAGCTTGCACTGGTTTCCGGATTCTTCTTTTCTGTCCTGGTCGTCGCGAAAGTGTGGCGAATCATTGGATTTTTTGATTATCTGTAACAAATCCTCAAGTGTGTTATCAAATATTTCCTTGGTGCTTCTTGTAAGTGCCTTTATCAACTTCTCATTTGAAATGATATACTCTAACATTTCATGTGTGTGAAGCAGTCTTGTGGGCAGTACAGAAGAGTGTCTCTTCTGTCCAAGCTCCGTATTCCACAGCGAGTCCTCCTTTGCCAGCATCGTCTTGAGCCCCAAATTTTCTTTTTCTAACCTCGAGTTTTCTTTGGCATGTTTTGCCTTTAGCCTTTGATTCTCTTTTTCTAACCTCGAGTTTTCTTTGGTCTGTTTTGCCTTTAGCCTTTGATTCTCCTTTTCCTTCCTCAGGTTTTCTTTCTCTAACTTTGCTAATCTGGTCTCTAGTTTAGTTTGAGTTTGTTTGCTCATTATCATATACTTACAAGAGAAGGATTTAGCGATACTGGTTTAGATTAATAGAAAATTTGGCAAATTTTTCTGATCTTGTTTTTCGGCCGATTGATCATAAACTCTAATACAAGGACCAAGCAAACGAAGCCCTGAAGGAGGCAAACGACGCACTGCTTGAGGAGATTGACGAGTTGAGGACAAAATACCAAAAGCTCGAACAGAGGGATGCGGCAAACGACGCAGGTTCTACACCACCGGCACACAACACGATAACCCGGAGGCAGATAAAGAACAGATATGACAGAGGCACCCAATACAACCCCCGCCAAGATAGGCCCGCCGGAAGGCCATACGGGCCATGCACGCCAGTATAATCCGGACGGCAGAATAAACCTAACACTTGATACATGTCCAGACTGCGGCAGTCCCATTGGGGAGATTGACTGATACTCAAAGACTGCACTAGATCTAGAGGATGGCAGGGTCACCGAACGGCTCTATGACGTGTACCTGTACATATGCGGTACGTGCGGGCCTGTTTCATCCAAGCCCGACTGGATGATTGATGGCACATCCATCGGCAAGAAATTACTGTTCAAGATTGTCCGGCTGTATCACACCAACAAGAGCGGCTCTGAATTGTGTGAGACAATACACATAGCATATGACAAGAAACTGTGTCGTGCCACCATAAACAAGGCAATCAGGGCATCAGAGTCCCTGCTGAAACCGGAAATCAAGATGATACGCAACAACATTGCAAAATCCAGTGCGGGAAACATTGATGATACAGTCTTGCCACTTGGCCCGGACAGGAGTAGTGATACCGGTGACAATGATGGCAAGGACAAGGATAATGATGGTAAGGACCGTGAGAATGATGGCAAGGACAGCGGCAATGTCAGTAAAAACGGCAGGATGTGGGTCATGATAGGGGACGGCAAACACGTCATGTTTCATCCTGCTGAGACACGGCGCAAATCAGTCATTGAGAAGAATTTTCCATACCCAGACATCAAAATGACCTGCGATGCATATGCGGCACACAATCATTTCAAGACACGACAACTGTGCTGGGCACATGTAAAGACAAAGGTGGAAAACGCAGTCACCAAAAGCGATACTGAAACGGGATGGTATCTCTACCACAGGCTCATGAGCATATACCAGCATGTCAAGGGCCTGCCTCCTGACACGCCGGAACAAAAGATAGACCGCCTCGTACTTGAAACGACTGAGATAGGCAGGCTTCTACTGCAAGAGGGCATCAAGGCGGGAACCTACGTCTGCAACTGCGCACCCTTCCTCTTTACTGCAGTTACAAATCCTGAAATGTCACTTACAAACAACCTTGCCGAGCGTATGCTGCGCAGGTTTGTAATACGGCGCAAGGTGATGTACCGTTTTGCAACATTGCGCGGAGCACAGATGTACTGTACAATAGCAAGTATACTTGAGACATGGAAGCTGCATGGCAGTAACGCCCAGACAGAGTTTGAGCGGCTGTTTGGAACGTGACTTACATCCCTGCATGTGGCAGGGCCGTGGGAAAACATCATGCCCGTAAGGACGCACACGGCTGCGCACATCATTTTGGAATTGTGTTTATCATTATGAAATAAATAATTACATGACATGCTTGCCATGGCGTAGGACAGTTATTGTCATCATATTCCAAATTTGTACGTGGTCAGGTCGTGCCCAGAATGATGCGTAGTACTATCAAAAGACCCTAAATCCGTGCCTGAATCAAAAAATCTTCCCAGACAACCTGACCACGTACCCAAATTTTATCACATCATCTGAATAATTTTACATGGCAGACATGCCCATACATGCTACTTGGGGGGGGAGGTGATATGTTACCCCTATTGTTTTGCCTGTATGGTGTCACACATCCGTGGGTGTTGTTTGTTAAGAAAATTACACCAATCTCTGTTATTTTTTTTACTTTGGTGTTCAAATCACAATTCAAAGAATATCATATATGTTCCTAAAGCTTGCCATAATCGCCTGCATTGTTGTATTGGGGGTTATGGTATTCTCCAACGAGCTGTACAGCATATTTCCTTCTACCTCTTCAACCGTGGTCAGCTCTCTGGTAAGTGATATGAATGCAATCAAGGACAGGGTCTCTGATGTCATAACCGAGCGTGCGGCGGAGTCTATTAACAAGGCCGTAAATGAAACGGGCAACATCATATCTGATGGGATCGATACGGCAGGAGACAGGATCGGGGCCGTTACCACGGTGGTTCCCACACCCGACAACAAGACATCTTTACAATCATGATTGTACGGAGGCCTCCTTGAACAGTGATACCATCTCTGGCAGGACAACTGCGCTCGTACCACACACATACAGGCTTGCATATGCCGGCGTTTCAAGATACGACGTCCTTCCGTCCGGGTTGACGGTTATCATCATGGTACCATTCTGCCTTGCGTAAACAGGCAGTATGTTTGCAGGCGATACTGCAAGTGACGTGCCGGCCACCACCATCATATCGCACCACTTACCCACCAGGTTTATGGACTCTTGCCATACGTCTTGCGGCAGGCTCTCTCCGAACCAGACTACGTCGGGTCTCAGTATGCTGCCGCACACACACTTGGGCGGCACATCATCAAATTCTGCCATGGTATCTTCCTGAAAATTGCATGACGTGCACTTGATCCTTGTGATGCTTCCATGCAATTCTAGTACACGCGTACTGCCTGCCCTCTGGTGGAGTCCGTCTATGTTTTGTGTCAGTATAACTACCTCTGCATACTCTTCAAGCTTGGCAACTGCCACATGACCCGCGTTGGGTTTTGCCTTCCTAATGTTCTTCCTCCTGTCGTTATACCACCTCCATACCAATTTTGGATTATCATGGAATGCGTAGATAGTGGCAAGTTTCATGGCATCATGGTTTCTCCACAATCCATCATTTCCCCTGAACGTGGGGATCCCACTCTCTTGTGACACGCCTGCACCTGTTACGAATACTATTCTTCTGATACCGTTTATCCGTTCCCTGATTGGTTCAAGCGCTGACCTAGCCGCTACAGCGCCTGATGCATCTACAAGTGAGGCGTTATGATCCCCGGCAGCCATGCTGGTATTATTATGCCTGTTGCTGTGTACCATGCCGTCACTTGATCTCCACTTCCATGAGATCCCTTGCGGCCGTCACTGAATCATGGACATCACGCGCCTCGCTTAGATGGCCATCCTCGTTTGCATACCTTGCTGAAAAGTGTGTCATGATTAGGTTTACGACATTTGCGTTTCTTGCAAGTGTTGCGGCCTGTCTGGCAGTGGAGTGGAGCGTCTCGGTGGCCCTGGCCTCCTCCCCGTCTCGAAATGTAGAGTCAAACACTAGATAGTCACATCCTTCAAAGAATTTTTCCAGCTCTGGCGTGGTGGTGCTGTCGCCGGATATCCCTATCTTCCAGCCCTGCCTGCTCTCTCCCAACACTTGGTCAGGGCTGATCACGCGCCGATCCATCGTGACATCTTTTCCACGTTGTAGCATCCCCCACAATTTGCCCTCTGGCACCCCCAATTGCTTTGCTTTCTGTACATCAAACCTTCCAGGCTTGTCTTTTTCTGTAAACAGGTATGAGAATGCCGTGACAGTGTGGCTTGCTTTGCATGCATGTATGGTGTACTCTTTACCATCAAATACATTACCCTCCTGTTCCACCACGGTGATCAGAATGGGAAATACTAATCCAAAGTTGAGCATCTTGACGTTTGCAGACACAAACTCTTCAATCCCCCTAGGACCGTATATCTCGACGGGCTCGGTCCTACCCTGCATTGACATGGTCTGAAGCAGGCCCAATATTCCTATACAATGATCTCCATGCATATGGGTTACAAACATCTTCAACTTTTTGTTCCAGCCCAAACCAGACTTTGTATAGGAGATCTGCGCTCCCTCACCCGCGTCAAACATAATGATCTCGCCCTCTCTTTTCAGGCAGATGCATGACAGGCCCCTCCTCTTTGTAGGCTGTGCTGCTGACGTGCCCAAGAATACCAGTCTCATTCAACTAATTACCCACGCCAATCTTTTATGCATATTGATCATACCGTTCTCCCGAAAATTTGGTCGGCGGGTACTTTTTTTAAGATAGTGAGGATTCAACTCCCAACTTTTTGATTTATTGGATGGGCGTTGCGATGCATCAAATTATGTTTGTAAATTCCGGGGTTTGCATATTTATCAGAGAATGATAAGATCGTGGTATAGTGTCCAGATATGACTACCATAAACTTTTTCAGTTAATTTTAGATTAAATGGTGATTTCTGTGCATGATGATTAAATAGTACGTGGTCTGGTCGTGCCCAGAATGATGCGCAATACTATCAAAAGACCTTAGATCCGTGTCTGAATCAAAAAAAAATCTTCCCAGACAACCTGACCACATACACTAAATAGATTCTTTGCAATGGTTTGTTGGTGTTGTGTCTTCTCATTTTGTGATGATCATGGGAAGCACACAATACCATCTTTTAAGCGTAAAGATTGTACAAATTCTTCATTTTGTATAAATTATTTTGTGTGATTTACGTGCCTATGCCCGCGGCTTGGGGGTGAGGAGGTGACATGTTACATTGGAACCCATCAAACTTTGCTTACAAACCCCGAGTGCTTCAAGACACATCATCAAGGACGGCAAGATTGTGGTGATGGTTTTTGTTTAGATTTGGAAAATATCCACCATGTTGAGAGAATCAAGATATGGTATAGATTCAGACTAGAATTCGAAAGATGATAACCATCTTGTTGGTTGTGTTATGTTTTGCATACCATTCATTATAATGATTATGACTATGATGATGATGATGATGATGTAACTGCATCCACGATCACATCTGAGACATCTACCACTGCTGTCTTACCAGGGACCGTGTTTGAGCTGATGATCTCTTTTACCACACCAGTATTCATAATCTTCTCATATGCATCACCCACCAAAAGTCCGTGCGTGCAGGCGACATAGATCCTGGCGCAGTTGTGTTTCTTGAGGAATTGCGCAGCCTTGATTATACTTCCACCCGTACTTATCATGTCATCAACTAGGAGGACGTCCCTGCCTGAGATGGCCTTGGCAACCTCCTCTGTTACAATCTCTACATTACCGGTCTTTCGGTCTCTGTCCTTGGTCAAGGCTACATACTCAAGTTCTGATGCTTCGGCGGCCTCCCTTATCCTCTCCTTTCCACCTTGGTCGGGAGAGACGACAAGGGGGTTTTTTAGATCTGCCTTGTCTGTAAAGTATCGCAACAGATCAGGAATGGCAGTCACATTGGTGCGTTTTATCTCAAAATGCTCTATACCTGCTATGCTGTGGATATCCACCACAATGATCTCCGACGCACCAGCCCCCTTGAACAGCTTTGCAAGAACCTTGGTTGTGATGATCTCGCCTGGCAGAAACTCCCTATCTTGGCGCGCATACCCCATGTAGGGGACTATGGCGATCACCCTGTCTGAATACTCGCTTGCCTTTGAGATCAGTAGGAACGCGCGCATGAGGTTGGTGTCCACAGGCGGATAGATCGACTGCACTATTACAGTCTCCTCGCTTGACAGGGTACCGTTGATCGTAATCTTACTTTCACCATCCACAAAGACATCCACCGTGGCCCTTACAAGGCTGGCGCCCAGCTTTGTAGACAGCAATTCTGCTAGCTGCTCTGCGGAACCCCCCGAAACCACCGTCAGCTTGGCTGTCATCAGTGGGGGTGTTTTCATGGGATTCTTAAGTTTTGAGAAAAGGGTTCATCATTAAGTGCTGTTCATACTGGCGATTAATCGTCCGAGTCTCCGTGTGCGATATCCCCAAACCCGTGCTCTTCGACTACCCTCTTTCTGTCCTGGTCAAGCTTGTCTATCTCTTCTGCCTCCCTCTTTTCGTCTCCCTGGTAGATGGTCCTGATGGGCCAGGGGATCCTGATGTCGTACTTTTGGAACTCTTCGTGCATTATCATGCGCAGATCAGTCTTTGTCTTGAACTGGGCGCCATAATCCCTGACGTAAAGCCACATAGAAAAGTCCAATGATGAGTCGTTGAACGCGTCAAACCGTACCACGGGCTGTGTTATCTCCACGTACAGATCCTTGTCACAGCCACAACTTGGCATGTTTTTGTCAAGGTATGGACACCTGTTCTGCCTTACCATGTGTCTGGCCTTGCCGTCTATAATCTCCTTCATGCCGCGCTTCCCTACTTTCACCAGGATTGATGCCACCTGCTTGGGATTGTTGAGGTATGATACGCCTACCTTGACTATGGCAGGAACCAACTTGTTCTCTTTGGTGAAGTTTATGATCTGCGCGGTTACCAGCTGTTTTGTGGGGATTACTGCAATGGATTCATGCATCCCATCCCTGACATATGTGACCCTTGGCGTGATCTTGTGCACGTAGCCGTTGTAGCCTGACTCCAATTGTACCCTGTCGCCCTCCACAAAGATCTTGTCCTTTCTGATCATAATGTATGCAAAATAGTTTTGCATGGTCTCCTGCAGCGCCAGGCCTAAACCTATTGAGAATCCCCCCGTGGCAGTAGCAAGGACAAACAGGTCGATCCCCCACCATGATAGTATCCCCAGGATCGTTGCTGCAAAGATCCCTATGGGCAGGATCTGCTTTATGGACATTGGCATTCCCTTGAGCTTTTTCTTTGTGTATCCTGTTGGACGGGAGCTCGGGATTATGGGGGCATAGCCACTATCACGTTTCTCATCGCGCCATATGTCTATGGGGTAGATCTCGTCTAATTTTGCCCCGGGCCTCAACTTCCTGCCGGACTGGTTCTCCCCAGTGACGCAGTCTTGAAAATATTTCTTGTACTTTGCGCGCTCAGACTGCTTCCACTGCTCAAATGCATCTTTTAACAACTTTTCATACCCGCCGATCGGGTTTCCTTTTGATGTACGAAACTCTTCTAGGTATTGCATACCTTCCTTGGTTTTTTTGAGCTTCTCAAACTCTTCTTGATCAATGTCTTTGGGGGGGGTTTTGGGAGGGACCCATCTATACATTTTGTGGAAGAGATCTCCGTCGTCATCTGCAAACCCCCTCATCTCAAACCACTTGTCAAAGTCACTCTTTTCAAGCAGGGATTTGTCGCGCTTTATCAAAAGGATGGGGATGATGTGCGCAACTGTATACCCTACGACTAGGATGTTGAAGGTGTCTAGAATCTTTACAAATGTCTCTTGGGCGGTCAGCTCGTGGTTCTCTAGCGCGCCTGTTGCGCCCAATAGGTCGCCTGTCTGTATGTGGAGGTTTATGGCAGTGATTAGGGCTATTGCAAAGAACGGCAGGACTGCCCTTCTCACAAACCTTGAGAGGTGCGGCCGCTTGTAGTAGATCTCCTTTGCGGTCACCCATGACGAGAACTTTCTGTACGCGACGATGATTCCTATAACCCCAACGATCATTATGATAAATGCCATCTGGAGTGCTTCTGAAGATGCTAGCAGATGCGTTACGGTCTCAAACTCTCCTATGGAGATCTGTGAGAGATCCTCATCTACCATGGCTATCGTGATCCTCCCGTGTTGGTGGCTATTGTTGTGTTCATGCTCATAATTGGGGTTGCGGGACGTGTTATTACCATTATGATCCACACATTATGCCAAAAAATACGGCAGGAGGCGCTTTGGAGTGTGAGCCGTTTATTCATGCGTGTTTGATCATGTGTTGCAAACTGCCTTCACAAAACCCCTCTGGACCAACTCGTGTATGGGCAAGTAGGATTCTGGCAGGCGCTGCAAATGTGCAACTTTTATCAATGGCACGAATTACACCAATGTATGGCATCTCAGACTGCTATTACCACTACATGGAACGATTCCAGCAACCCACCATCACTAAAATCATACACCCTGTCAAACTTTCGTGATCTACCACAGATCCAAAACTTCTCCGAGCAGGCCCAGTTTGAGATGGAGGTGGTGGGCAACGTTCTGCCGTTCAAGGCAAACAACTATGTGGTGGAGCAGTTGATCAATTGGGACAATATTCCAAAAGATCCCATGTATGTCTTGACATTCCCCCAGAGGGGCATGCTGCTGCCGGAGCACTTTAAAAAGATGGAGGATGCACTCAAGGGTGGCAACCTTGATAAAAAAGAGATAGCAGCAGTAGCAAACGAGATCCGTCTGCTGCTTAACCCACACCCCGCAGGCCAGATGGAGCTCAACGTTCCTACACTTAAGGATGGTACAAAGCTGTATGGAATGCAGCACAAATACAACGAGACATGCCTCTTCTTTCCCAGCCAGAGCCAGACGTGCCACGCATACTGCAGCTTTTGCTTCAGATGGCCGCAGTTTGTGGGGATGGACAAGATGAAGTTTGCAATGCATGAGGGCGAGCAGCTCGTTCAGTATGTCACAGAACATCCCGAGATATCAGACGTGCTCTTTACGGGCGGTGATCCCATGATAATGAGGGCAAAGATGTTTTCAAAGTATGCAGATGCACTAATCGAATCAAAACCATCCAATCTCAAGACAATCAGGATCGGAACAAAGGCGTTGTCCTACTGGCCCTACAAGTTCCTGACCGACCCCGATGCAGAAGAGATGCTTGATGTATTTAGAAGGATAACTGACAGCGGGATACATTTGGCCGTCATGGCCCACTTTAATCACATTAACGAGATGACCACACACGCGGTAAGGGAGGCAATAGCAAAGGTCAGAAGCACCGGCGCTCAGATAAGGACACAATCCCCACTACTCTCATACATAAACGATGACGCACAGATGTGGGCCAATATGTGGAGAGAGCAGGTCAAACTGGGGTGCATCCCATACTATATGTTTGTGGTCAGAGATACCGGCGCGCAGCACTACTTTGGCGTTCCGCTGGTAAAGGCATACAAGATATTTACTGAGGCATACACACGTGTCAGCGGGCTGGGCAGAACCGTTCGCGGCCCAAGCATGTCTGCCACCCCGGGCAAAGTGCAGGTACTTGGGATAGAACAGATTGGTGGCCAGAAGGTGATCTGCTTGCGGTTCCTGCAGGGGAGAAATCCAGACTGGGTAGGTAGGCCGTTCTTCGCAAAGTATGACGAGAATGCCATATGGCTGGACGACCTCAAGCCGGCATTTGAGGAAAAATTCTTCTTTGAAGATGAGATGGAACGCCTAAAGACATCCAAGATGAGCTGATTCTGCCGGACTAGAAGCAAGAATATGGAGTGATGATGCTTTCACTGGCATCTCTGCTGGGATAGCCTCGCTATTCATGGGCGTCATATCGCTGGTGGTTGGTGCCGTCTTTATGAGATTCATCGCCACTGGTCTTACAATCATCATAATAGGAATTGTGATGATTACCATGTTGAGTTTGGCGATCCCCTGGCTAAAATTTCAAAAAAGTGGACCAAATAATCAAACTGTTTGTAGCCTAAAGATCATGTGGTTGAAGAAAGCGGATCTTTTTCCCAACACAACAAAGACAAAGATTATGTGCCTATCCACTTGGTAAAAAAGCGGCAAAACACAATGGGTATGGCACTTGTATCCCAATACTGTCTTTGCGTGCAAAGCATAGGGCAGGTAACCATTCCATCTTTAGAATGCAAGGCACGTCTTGTCATGTATTAGAAATTTCTGCAAGTATGCACAGTACATGACTTTGCAAACACCTTCTTTGACGGATGTGTTGGGCTTTGTTTATCTGATAGGGGATGCGCGCGGGATCAAATACACCCGACTTGCGTTCCTTATGATTCCTGATAGACTAGGCCTCTGGCATCGAATCCGGTCCACTTCCGCCCCATTCTCTCCTTTAACTGCTGCAAGCGGCCTGCACCTGCATAAACCTGGCCGACGGTGTCATTTACTGCATTCATACTGATCATGGTGCGGATGGGTGCCATGTTGTGGCTACCACCAAATCCCTAATGTTGTTTTTATTGACCGCGCGCGTAAAAACATTTCACCCCATTGTATTAGTAGTGAACTTTATAGAGCAATGTATGAATGCGAGCCAGGCACTTCAGACTATACGTGAAAAAAAGATATCATTTATCGATTTCTGGTTTGTAGATATCTTTGGAGAGCTGCACAACGTTGGGATGCCAAGCTATGCGATAGACGAGGACAGTTTCTCAAACGGCCTTGAAAAGCTTGATGCAAGTTCCATAGTAGGATTCAAGTCGGTAAACAACTCTGACATGATCCTCTTGCCTGATCCCAACTCGTTTAAGATACTTCCAAACGATTATGATCCGGGCAACAGGTCCAATGCAAGAATCTTTTGTGATCTCTATGACGGCAGCACCAACAAGGAAGACAGATACAACAGGGACTCTAGGGGGATAGCGCACAAGGCGGCCGAAAAGTTCAAGGACCTTGGGTTTACCCACACTAACTGGGGCCCAGAGATAGAATTTTTTGTGTTTGATACCATTAATGTATATCCGTCTCCGTACGCCGCGACCCATTCATACGGCGGTTCCGGCTACTCCATAGAGTCCAAAGAGTCACCATGGGCCAAGGGAAACATAAGCACGGCAATTGACATCAAGGAGGGGTACTATCCGTCACAGCCCAAGGATACCCTTGAGGGGTTTAGGAAGGACATCTGTGATGATCTATACAACCATTTTGCAATAAAGATAGAGGCAGAGCACCACGAAGTGGCGACCTCTGGCCAGTGTGAGATCAACTTGGTGTATGATGACATGATCTCCATGGCCGATAATGTAATTACTGTAAAGAACTTGGTCAAGGTCAAGGCCAAGCGCAAGAACAAGGTTGCGACATTCATGCCAAAACCGATCTTTGGGGACAATGCGTCTGCGATGCATACGCATCAGAGCTTGTGGTGTGGTGATACAAACGCTATGTATGATCCTGATGATGACGTGGCTCAAATGAGCCAGACGGGGAGGTATTACATTGGGGGGATTCTGGAACATGCTTCTGCGCTATGCGCCATAACAAACCCCACAACCAACTCTTACAAGCGGCTCGTCCCGGGGTTTGAGGCGCCCGTCAATGTCTGCTGGGGGTTGGGCAACAGGTCTGCTGCAATTAGGGTTCCCATGTACAACAGGAACCAGCAGAAGAGCAAGAGGCTGGAGTATAGGGTCCCTGATCCAACGGCAAACATCTACCTGCTAGAGGCGGCGCTGCTACTTGCTGGAATGGACGGGATTCGCAAAAAGATCGACCCCGGGGACCCCGTAAAAGAGAACGTCTACAAACTATCAGTCGAGAAGAAGCAAGAGTACAATATTGGCTCCCTGCCTGTCTCTTTAAAGGGGGCGCTTGACTCACTGCTCTCCGATTCTGCATTTCTGGAGGAGATCTTTACAAAGGACTTTCTTGACAAGTATGCCGAACTAAAGTATATAGAGTATACCGCATTTGCACAGACTCCCACGGCATGGGAGGTCTCCATGTATGCGGATGCCTAGGTGCATTGTAACGCCCCAAGAAATGTGTAGTGTGTGCTGGAATGAGCGGGCGGCGTTGGTGGTGTCATTCCATTATGGCGTGCCTGTGCGCTGCATTGAAGGTTTGGCAAACATGATGACCTATGATGTGTAGGCATAAAGCATGCCCGTGTAGATAGTGCGGTGCGCATCCTATGGACCTTGCGGCCAGTTTGCCCCTGGCACGACTGCCATAATCTGGTGGGGGTGTCTAAGGGATTGTGGTCTGTTTCATAACTCTCTCAAGCGTGTCTAGATGTTTGTTGCAGAATAGGTACATCGTACCTATGATTTGGGATTGTGAAACAGACTAATGAATTACTAACCTTTTTTTAACCATTTTGGCGTTTTCTAACAATGTACTTTGTGCCAACTATGGCGTTTTTGCTGGCAGCCGTTGTTGTGGTGGGTGCCTCTGGAACCGTGCTTGCCCACACAGTCGATTCCGTGGGGCCGTACCGCCTAGAGATTGGGTGGATGAATGAGCCCGTAGTATCAGGGCACACTAATGCGATAGAGATCTATGTCAGCCCAATGGAGCCGGGGCTGGATCTTGAGGAACAGGCGTTTAGCAATGGCGTTACAGGCCTAGAGGACACACTTCGCCTGGATCTAGTCCGCAAGGACAAAAGCATTACGTTGTCCCTAGTACCAGACCACAACATACCTGGAAAATATTATGCGTTTGTATACCCGACCGTCTCGGCATTCTACCAGACCAATCTGTCTGGAATGATAAAGGATACCCCGATCTCCCTGTCGATGCACCCGCCCAAAGTCGAAGAGCGCGCGTACATAGAGTTTCCACACCCCGCAAACAATTCACTGAACTATGTAACTGAAAAGTATGACGCGTTGACAGGACAGATCAGCGATCTGGACAGGGTGGTGGAAGAACTGGCAGAAGCAAATAGGCAGACAAACATACTCTCGACTGTGGCAATTTTGGTAGGCATTTCAGGCATCGCAATTGCGGCGGCGGCCTTTGTAAAGTCTAAAAATAACCAATCCCGACAGTAGATGGTATGCAACACATCGTGCTCTTGCTGGTACCACAATACCAACAACAACAACCATGTGCGTGGGTGGTGACATTGCACACATGATCGAGAGCAACTATGACATACTTGGTGTTAAGGAAGGCATATCAGAGAAGGAGATTCGTGATGCGTTTAGGAGGCTGGCACTCAAGTTTCATGCGGACCGCGGTGGCCAGAACGAGCATTTTATCAAGATAAAACAGGCATACGAGGATCTCAAGATCGGAAAAAAGTATTCAGACACGCCTCTTGAAAAGATCAAAAACACAAAGGTATATGCAGATGATGCTGATGCTGATGCCAGGCGAAGGAACCTGGTTCTGGGCCAGCAGCTCTCAAAGGACATGAAGGTGGCCGAAGAGTGGGCGGGAGCTCTGCGCAGATCAAACATGACAGGGATCAGGATGTTTGGCTCAAAGACACTCGGAGAGATTGAGCTCGAAAGGAAGGCAAATAACACCTTGTCTATAAAGGGCAACTTTATGGCCGGCAGCCTGACCTATGATGGCCCCATTCTGATGCAGGGCAACATAACTAGCCCCACATGGACCCGCGAGTACAGGACGATCATACGCTTGACCCGTGGGGATTTCAGGTTTGTCGACCCCTTGGAGAACAAGTATAGGATTGAGAATGGTGCCAGAGTCATAGTGGAGAACGGCGATGTCATAGTAGGCAACATATTTGGCAGAAAGTTCAGGGTTGATGACCCGGACGGGAGAGTTGGTATCTATACAATCAGGGAGCACAGGACTCACATATCGGCCCCCAAAGGCAAGATAGTGGCAGAGAATGCAGTAAATACGGTACAGCTTGATGCTGATACCGTCATAGTTCTTAACGTAGAGGACGATGTAAGGATAACGGCGCGTGAGATACTGTTTTACGGCGGCAAGCTCACATTTGATTCAGTCCTGGAGATCAAGCAGGGTGGCGTGGTGCGGTTCTTTGAGAAAAACTATTCGATTCAGGGACTCAGTGGCGATGCGTCCATTGTGCTTGAAAACAGCGTAAAGATCAGGCTGCACAACCTAAAGACCAAAAAGATCAGGGATCTTCCTGACGAGTTTATACCAAACAAAAAAGAGTATGGCGATGCCACAATGGTTGGCCATGGGTTTACAATTACATATGAGATGATAGACCGCCTCTTTGGTAGCAGCAAGAAGGCCGGCAAAAAACACAAAAAAAGCTGGACTTCAAGACTGGGTCTTTAGGGCATCGTGCACCGAGGGATGATTATAGTGGTGGTATGGTTGCCATCTTGCGGTTGTATGTGTTGTCCAGTAATGACGTGATGATGATAGTGATGATTGTGATGTAATGGCGTGATGCCATACAGTTTAAAATAAGAATAGAAAAAAAAAGAAATTAAAGAAGCGTGACTATTTGTTCTTGGCTGTATCGTCCTTGTTCGAATCGTCCTCGGCCGAATCGTCCTTGACCAAATCGTCCCAACCTTTTACGAAGACTGAGTTTTGGTAGAGTGGGACGGGTTGTCCTACGGTAAAGTCCATAGGTCTCATCCAAAAGATTGCCTTTGTTGGGCACACACCAATGCATGCACCATCTGAGATACATCTCTCTGGATAAAAGACGAATGCCTTTCCTCTCTTCCAGCCTTCGACTGGTTTTACTCTAAGGACATCAGGACCAAGAGATGTACAGATCTCTACACATAGTGCGCAACCTATACACATCTGCTCGCTTATGTCCGGAATAATTCCTACTGGCATAACAATATCATTTCCCATTTGATCTTAATATAATTTACCAAAAAACAACTATGTATAACGGTGTTTGAAATTTTATAACGGCGTTTAAAGTTGTCCAGATGATGTGCAAGCATCAATGAACATTGTGTGGCTCTGGATTGTTTGAGATGGGTGTTACTACGTGATCATGTGGATGAATCTCTTTGATCATACATTGCATCGTCTTGGCTGTGTTTGGGGCGTTTTATACTACTGACAACCAGACTGCCATCCTCTGCTCTGCTTAGGAGATGTGTACCCACACCTTCTGCTCGCATGATCCGTCTCCCACTAGGCGACAGGGTCCATGCGCCCGTGCGTGCTGGCAAGCCGGCATCGTATATTCTCTTTCTCCTTGTCACTACAGTTATGACGACTGACGGGGGCAGGGAGAACGGGTCAGTTGCTCCTATACGGCATCCTAGGTATGAGAGTAGCATGGTGCATGAACTGGTAAACCTGGTTGCCGCAAGATCATCACCAAACATGGCGCTTATGCCGTTAAACGAGTCTAGTATCACCGTTGCTTCGCCTGCCTTGTTGTTGCCATTGTTGGTGTAATTTTTTGACGTTCTCTCTATGATGTCTGCCAACATGCCGCCCCAGCTACGTATTTCAGGATTGTAGATTGTTACCCTGTCTCTTCTTGTCAGCATACCGGATCTGACATAGCCTGTGTACAGCAGATCGGCATCTACATAGGTCACGGGGCCGTCCGTGGCGCTTATCACACCTTCAAGAAATTTCATCTTGTCAAGTGGGTCGGTGCAGAGTATCATGCTTACCTTGTTGCGCCAAAACGGCCTGCTTGCGGGGTGAGTCGTACCGTCACGCATGTGCTTAGGATTTTTATCCAACATTATGGTATGGTACATGGAATACATAATAATGAGCTTGATTATAGACACGGATTTTTCTGAGGATTTTCCAAAGTCCAACAAGATCTATCTAAACAGTGCCTCGGTTTCACTGATGCCCCTGCAGAGCATCAGGGCAATGGAAGAGTTTCTGGTGTCGTATAATGCGGCCGGTCCAGACTCGCAGAGGGCAGAGGCTGTTGTTACGCAGAGGCTACATGGCGCGAGGCGCACCATTGCACAGATCATCTCCTGCCAGCCAGACGAGATCGTCTTCACCCAGAGTACTACTGACGGCATTAACTTTGTGGCAAACGGTCTCTCCTTTGGTGCTGGCTCAAACATGGTGGTACGTGGCATGGAGCATGAACATCCCGCCAACTTGTATCCGTGGCTTAGGTTGCGGGAGAGGGAGGGCGTGTTAATGAAGAGCCTGCCGGTAAACCCCGACGATGGCACTTTTTCATTTGATGATTTAGAGTCGTACATTGATGATGCAACGCGGCTAGTGGCCTTTAGCCACGCCCTGTACAACACTGGCGCCATAATGCCCCTAGAGAAGATTCATGACGTGTTGGAAGAGAAGCGGAACCGGCAGGGGACCGACATTACATTCTTTGTGGACGCGGCCCAGACTATAGGAAACCTGGGCATGATTGATGTCTCCAAGATGGGGTGCAACTTTATGTCCTTTAACGGCTCCAAGTGGCTGTGCGGTCCCATGGGAACGGGAATATTTTATTGCCGCAGGGACTCTGGCAAGATGCTGGATCCCGTCTCCATAGGAGCCGAGTCTGCAATGACGTACGATAATGGTGTAAACCTAGCCTTCAAGGATATGCCCGACAGGTTTCAGGCTGGTTTTAGAAACTATGTGGGAATTGTGGGCCTCGAGTCGTCCCTTGAATATCTTTTGCGCTTTGGGCTACAAAACATACACCAGAGGAACAAGATCTTGTCTACAATCCTCATGACGGAGCTAGCCGGCATTTCAGGCATTACCATGTATGGTCCCATGGACTTGGACCACAGGACCAGTATTTTGTCATTTAACATCGAGGGGGTGGATCCACAAAAAGCGGTAGACGTACTTGATGCGCGCGAGAATATCGTGCTTGCCGTGCGCAAGATTATGGACAAGAAGGTAATCCGGATATCGCCGCATTTTTTCAATACAGAATCAGAGATGCTTCGGACGGTCGATGCAATAAAGAGGCTGCCAAAGATGTTGTCATAGGCAAGGCCATGCCTGTAGGGCTATTTTTCCTGCTCTTCTATTACCATCATGGTCAGCGTGGATTGAACCTTGCTGATCTTTCTAATCTTGTTGGTAATGATGCCGCGAAGTTTTTCGGCATTCTCAGAGGAGAGCTTTAAGACGATGTCATAGACGCCGTACACTCCTTGTATCTCATATGTGAGATCGGCACTATCACTACTCTCCTTCTCTTCTACAAAGATGTTTTTTATCTCCTTTATTATGGGCTCGTCAGACCCCAAATCTGAATTTAACAGGACATATGCAGTTGGCACATGCAGTTTTTTATTAGTAAGTATTTAACCTTTCATGCTTGCAAGGGTGTGTGTAGTATACCGAAATCATTTCGCCTAGTCATCTGCATCTTCCTCCATCCATCTGGGATTGTTTTTCCTGATCTCTTCAGTTGCCTCTCTGTCAGAAAATGCCCTTAGGGGCGTCTGACGATTCTTCATGTCTAGTGAAAAATGCAATCTGCGTTCGTTATAGTATTGTATGTATTCGGACAGACTCTCATAATGCCATAACTCTTCCTCGATACTGCGGTGAAAGCGTTCCAGCTTGCCGTTTGTCTGTGGGTGGTACGGTCTGGAGTTTATCAGTTCTATTCCTCTATCTAGCAATTCTGCCTCAAAGGCAGTAGGCATCCATGATTTTGGAACAGACTTTCTCCTGCCGCTGGCACCAACAAAACACGAGCCGTTATCAGACAGGATTGTAGCTGGAACTTTGAACTGTTTTATCGCATCACTGAGGGTCAGGATTGCATTCTCAGATGTGGCGTGTGTGAATAGTCGTGCCGCCATTATACATCTTGAAGAATCATCAATATACGTGACTAGATTCATGCCTGCAAAACGCGGATCTTTCATCTCGTGCCAGTCTACATGCCACATTGCGTTAGAATATTTACGCTCAAAGCGCACATATTTGCGCTTTTTTGATTTCTTCTCACTTGCGGTTACTAGGCCGTGACTCTTCATGATTTTGTATATGCGTCTGTAGCTTATATTGTGATTAGTCTGTATATTCTGGACCGTACGTATGACGCCTACGGGTTCTTGTTTATGTGCCTCTAGCACTGCCTGTGTCTCTGCTGCTGTGGGTAAAATGTGTCCTCGTCCAGGCTTGCCCTGAACATGATGCTTTCCAGTCTTGCGAAACTCTGCCAGAATCTGTTGTATGCGTCTTTGCGTCACATCAAGCTCTACTGCAATGTCTGCTGTACGTTTTAGCTTCTGGTACTGGTCTATGGCATATTTGATCTGCTTTTGTGTAAGGGATTTCTTCATATGTTTTGCTGATCGGTATAGTCTCAAGTAATCCTTTGTAAACCTCCTCAAGTGTAGGCGAAATGATTTCGGTACAATAGAGCTTGCAAGGGTGTGTCCTACAGGCATATACTGCTACTGATACGATGTGGTTCCAGAAGATTCTGCAGGCATTTTGCGCGTCGTATTTCATGCCCACATCTGGAAACAGCTCACCAAAAGCGTCAAATTCCTCTGTGCCGGAGATATCGTGCGCAGGCTCCGCTGTCAACGCACCATTATATCAATCAGTTTTGGTGCGCCGTTATGCCGTAATGGCCTCAAGTGACTGGCGTGTGAGCCTGCCACTTTCTACTTGTGACCGTGCGATTAGCTTTATGTTGTAGCAAATTAAGCGCATTGGGATCTCGCGTCGTTGGTTGTCGGACCTGCGGCACCTGACATAGCTGCCGTACATCTTCTTGATGGCCGCAAACACTGCCTCTATGACGCTGCGCTGGTGGTACCTAGCATTGAATGCGGGCAGGTCGTCGTGGTACATATCCACCATCTTGCGCCATGCCTGGCTGCCGTTGGCATTGTGTACAGTGTTGGACTTGGGCTTGATCAAAGGCGTCATGCCCATCCCAGCCAGCCTGTTGCATGCGTCCCGCGACAGGTACGCTGCATCTAGGCAAAAGTCCCTCCCCTTCATGCTGCACGGGCCGTGTAGCAGGCCATCCAGCATGTCATATAGTCCCTTTATGTCGGCCGTGCGGCTTGTAGTCACCAGATACGTAAGTACTACCTTGGTTCCCACGTCGATGATGGCATGCATTTTGATCCAACCGTGCTTATTTCTGATCCTGTCGGTCCTGAAATCCACCCACTTTTCAAACCTGCTCACCGAGTAACCCGTACTGTCGCCAGCAATAGAGCCCGAACCCTGCAGCCCCTCGATGACGCGTGCATGTACCTCCCTGAGGTAGGACTCTGGGATCAGTGAATACGAGTTGCATATCGTGCTCTTGGAGGGTATGTTGCTTGTCAATCCCATCTTGCGCGCCGCCTCCTGGTCTGCGTGTAGATATCCCACCATCTTGCGGTACGTCCTGCGCTCGGCCTCCAGCATGATGCATACTATGGCCATGGTTCTGGGTAGGTATCCATTCTTGCCGCCCACCCCCGGATTTAGGGTGTATGGTTCGTCCATCCCGTTGACGATCCTGACCACTGTGGCCAGAATCAGGCTAGGTAGGTATCTCTGGACCAGGTCAAATGATCATTGGTCTCTTTTTTGGTCTCTGTCATTAACGTATATTGGATATTTCATCTAATGATGCGCATACCCAAAAAAATCAACGTTGTGTGTCAAATTATGTAGACAATCTTGTGTGACACAGCGGGCGAATTTGGCATATGGGGGTATATACCTGTAGGACACACCCGCTTGCAACAGTTAACCCACCGATGGAATTGGGTTCATAATTTTATACTCAAAATCAACAAAATTCAGTGCAAACAAATCAATTAGTGCAACCTCTTAGATTTTTAATGTTCAGACCAAAAACCACAAGAGGTGCAACATATTGAGTGACTCACTCACATATGAAAATATCGCATCTGCTCTGTCATAATTTGTGGAAAGATGTGACATCATGCCTCACGGATCCAATGCCAGACACTCAATACGGAATATGATAGACATAATGATGCCTGCCTCTGCATGCACGGCATCGGTAGGCGGGTATGCCGCAAGCTTGTATACCACATCAAACAGCATATTGCCCACCGATGAGTGGGTAAGAAAGGCGTTTGCAAGGACAAAACCGGATGTGGTAGAGCAGGCAATGGAGGATACCATCTCAGGCCAGATTATACCACTCCAAAAATCAGGCGTCATGAAAAAATCAATTCATGTGGCCATCGACAAGCACCTCATACCAAGATATGATAAAAATCCTGGACCTGAACTGTTACGCTCTAAATCCAAAAACGGTACATGGAAGTTTGAGGGATACATTACTGCCCAGTGTGTTGATAAAGGGCACAGACTCACTCTTGCCGTATTTCCTGTAGGGATGGGCCATTCCACGGCTGATTCTGTGCGTAAAATCATCCAAATATGCAACAGGTATGGCATTATGGTCAAGTGTTTTTTTATGGACAGGGAGTTCTTTTCAGTTTCAGTGTTGAAAGCAATGAACAGTCACGGTAGTGGATTTGTCATACCGTGTAAAAATACGTATAATGTAGTGGTAGCCCTTGACGAATTTGACAAAAAGATACGCGATGCTACATCAGATGTAATACTTGAGAACGCCGACTCGTCTGTAAAATACATCATGGTAATACAGAAACGCACTACACACAAAGACAAGAGTCCGGATGCGCCGGCACATGAAAGGTACATTGGATTTACCGCCAACTCCAATGAGATGGATGTTGCGGCCTACCACAAAAGATGGGGGATAGAGACTGCATACAGGCAGATAGAGGGAATCAGACTCAGGACACGCAGTACAAACCATGCCGCAAGATTTCTGTGTTTTGCGGCATCTGTGATACTGTTCAACCAATGGGTGGTTATCAATACATATTGTGGATTTGGAAGTGACGGTAAATGGCAGAGAATTATGTTTACTGTTCTTACATTCAAGACAGTGATGGTATCAAGGTGGCAGATACGACCAGAACCACCCCCTGTTATAGCACCGTGACGGGATTGTCAGGCCATCGGTGGGTTAACTGTTGCAAGGCTGTGTATTATACGAAAATTAGGTCGCACTAATTTGAAGAGGTACACAAAAGACTACTTTAGGCTTTATCGATCTACAGGACGAATGCAAAAGAGACTGACAGAGAAACAGATCAAGCGCGTCATAAACGAATGCGTCAAGGGTAGAAAGCCCTCGGAGGTGGCAGCCGAGGCGGGTGTGAGCACAATACACGTTCAACGGCTGTGTGCGGAGTTTCGGATCACCGACATCGCGCACGTCCGGTGCAAGCTTGGAAGAGTTCCCATACCCACATCCAACGAGAAGACTGCGGCGGTACTATGGCAATACGGGCGCAGACCTGCGGGGGCGCTGCGCGTGGCAAGGCAGCTGAGGAAGCTTCACGATATAATCTACTACGATACATACAGGATCATGAATGAGAACGGACTGGTTGTTACATCTTCTCCTGCCAAGTCGCGTAGGCGCAGGTGGATCCGCTACGAGTGAAGATACATCAACGCTATGTGGCACACCGACTGGCACGTCATGAAGCACCCCATACTCAACAGGCTGGGCCTGATTACGTACCTAAACGACGTCTCTAGATGCGTCGTAGCGGCCCGGCTCTTCGAGGGGGCCACTTCTGAGAACGCCGTCAGGACCCTGTGATAAGCCATAGGGCCGTTTGCAACATCTGCGACCATACTGTCGGACAACGGGGCGTGCTTTACCGGCGCGATGACCAAGGACAGGAGGAAGAGGAGGAATGAGGGACGCGCGACAAGATCCTCGTGGACGCCCACCGCGTTCGAAGCAGAGCTTTGACCGCGGAATTGAGCTGATAAACGCAAGACCGTACCACCCGTAGACCAATGGCAAGCTGGAGAGGTTCCACCACAGCTTGGAGGGAGAAATAGGACACTACGAGAGCGTGTCCGCATACATCAAGCATCACAACAGGATATGCTGTACTGGTCCCTTGACATCGACAACTACCAAACCCCCTTAGGGCGTTCTCGGACAAGAAGCCTACAAAAGCGATCAGGCAAGGCACCCCAATTGGATGGCGGAGGAGTTGTTGTTGTTGTAATGACAGTGCGACCTAATTTTTGTACAATAGAGGCTGTCTCTTAGCTTCACAACGTTCAAAGATGCCTGCCACAAAACTATACCTGCATGAGGCCCATAGATCTTACGATGAAGATATCCGAGACTACCCCCGTCTTTCCCGGTTCACCTGGGCCGCAGTTTATCGAGTGGTCTGACATAAAGAATGATGGCTACAACCTTGAGCTGCTCTTTTTTAGCTCGCATACGGGTACCCACATGGACGCGCCATACCACTTTGAAAACAAAGGCATCAAGGTGGACGAGATCCCAATGAGCAGGCTTGTGACAAGTGCAATAATGATCAAACTATCCAAAGATGCCAACCGTCTCGTAACCAAGGCTGACATTACATCCTTTGAAAGAAACAACGCGGTGATCCCTGACGGCTCTTCTGTAATATTTCATACGGGATGGCAGAGAAACTTGGGCAGGCCCAACTTTTTCGCACAAAACCCGGGGCTTGGGGAATCAGCCGCCCAATACCTTGCATCCAAGGAAGTAAACATGGTGGGCATCGATGCCCCAAGCATTGACGTGGGTAAGAGTAGATACTTTGCGGTACACCATGTTCTGCTGGGTAATAACATCTTGGTGGTAGAGAACCTTACAAACCTACACAGGGTGCCAGAGGGCCGCCTGTTTGATTTTATTGTGCTTCCACTAAAACTAAAGGGCGCTACGGGCTCTCCGGTACGGGCCGTGGCCCTGCTGTGAATTATTTGGCTTGGAATTTTGCACTATTATGTCCAAACAGCAAACATTCACAGACATGTTTTTAGGGTTGCTAGATCAAATGCTGTTTGCAGGCGTAAAATAAGATACAAAAATAGTATGTGGTCAGGTTGTCTGGGAAGATTTTTTGATTCAGGCACGGATCTAGAGTCTTTTGATAGTATTACACATCATTCTAAGCACGACCTGACCACGTATCAAAAATATCCTGTTCTCTTGCATAAAAAAGATTTAAAAAATGAGAACGGGTCTGGGCGAAAAGCGAAAGATCATTTTACTGTTTGGTAATTTTCTAATCTGTCTGCGATGCTACAAGATGGATGGTATTTGTTTGTGGCATCATTAGTTGGAATGATAACTCTTGACAATTGTTTGTAAGTAGTTGGGTTTGTGGAGTCTGCAAAACAAAAACAATGACGTGTTGTGTGTACTAATACACAACACATTGTTGTATGATAACTGGTAGTGTAATGCGGCGGCAAGCGGCGCAATGCTTGAAATATGGTTGCGGTCCTCAGTCCTGCTATGAGCAAACCTGGGAACATTTGGAGAAAGGTGCATGGGAAGATCACAAAGAAACCCACAAACTTTTCCTGGTTGATCCCTGACAAGCTTGCTGGCTCTGGAATGCCTACAAGCTCCGACGAGTTTGACTGGGTGATCGGCCAGGGTGTAGAATCTATAGTGACCATGACAGAGGATGCCTTGCCTGCAGGCTGGGTGCATAATGTAAAGTACTTGCATGTGCCAACACCGGATCTTACCGCGCCTGACATGGACAGGATAGACTCTGCCGTGGACTTTGTTCATCAGCAGATAACCGACGGCCATGCCGTGATGGTGCACTGCGCCGCCGGAATGGGTAGGGCTGGAACAATACTTGCCTGCTATCTTGTAAAGTATCACAGGTACTCATCTGACATGGCGATAATAAGGATCAGGGACCAGAGGCCTGGTTCCATTCAGTCCAAGGTGCAAGAGGTTGCAATAGGGCTTTATGCAAAACATGTACACAATTCTAAAAAATGACCACAATTTTACTTGATAATTTTTCATTTGGTGGTTGGTAATAGTGGTGCATGATGTCACAACAGCCATGTTTAGTCAAGCAAACTCTGAGACGAGACTTCCATCCTTGATTCTGATCTTCAAAACCTTGTTCTCTTTGAATACCAGCGTTAGCCCGCCGTCCGGATCCGGATCCTCAACCTTGACCAGCTCTAACATCTTGATTGAATCAAACTTTGCCATACCTGTCACACCTATTCTGGGATTGATACGGTCTCTATATTTCCGTCTACCGCCTTTATGAACAGGAACCTGTTGTCTTTGAATATGAATGTGATGCCACCCTCCTTGTCGGGTTCTTCAACCTCCAGTATGGGCTGCCCCAACAGGCCGTCATACTTTACCATATGTGCATTGTTCTTTTTGTTCCTTATATCCCTAGCCATTGTCTGGTTGGGAGATCGTCTGCGCATGGGCCATGGTGGGGAATACAAGGACCACGATGCCAAGAGTCTAGGGTGTGATGTGGTTTTATGCACGGTGGGGAACCGTTGGGGGTGGCAAGGGGCTGCATGAATGAGCCGCATGACGCGACACGGCCATTGAGAATTTTAGAATTGTGGATCTGGATGCCCAAATTTGTTACACAAAATATTAAGGGCTAAAGAGGCGCCCACCTTGGGCAGTTTATGACAGACAACAGAATATCCAAGATTGAGATTGTGGGGATAAAGGACGATGCATACTCACATGACGAGCTTGTTGAGGCAAATGTCAGGTTTGCAATTGAAGGCGGCCTTCGGGATGTATTCAACGAAACAACTTGGACGCGTGCATACAACAACAATGATGTGTCATTCAAGATGAAATATGGCATAAAGCTTGTATCTGGCGGATTCAGAAAAAAAGAATTGGGCAGGACCATTGACACGTATAGAAAGGCGTCGATCTTTTGGACCAGAAATCCCAAACTCGTCAACCCGATGAAGGAGAAGAAGATCTGGGTGCAGGTGGCCAAGAATTTTGAACCGTTTATTCGGCTCACCGAGGAAGAAGTGAAGCAGGAGCTGTTTGACTTTGATGAAAAGTTTGTATTCAGGGCTTCTGATCTGGGAAGCGGACGACACAAAGTTGGGGCAGAGGCCTTTGCTTCGTGGCAAAAACACGACTATACAGAACCAGACAGCATAAAGACCAGCTCCCGTGAGACGGAGATTATTGTAAGCTAACCCCTGCTGCTTGCGCGTTGAAGGCTACGACCAACTACAATTTTGTACATACTGGTATCATGATTGTCCCTAGTACCAGCATGATGAATCTGTTAGTTATGAAATTGCCTAAAAAACATTCAGGCGGTGTAGATGGATGGATGGCTGCAAAGATCATCATGTGAGTGCCGGTCTCTGATGGGACCTTGTGGCTCTTCCTGGGTTGATTTATATCTATAATCCTGGCACTACGATTCATGCAAGCCCAAGTACTTGATTCAAAGCCCAAGGAGATCAGCATTTCCATAACTGATACGGACGTTGGAATTTTGTATATCATACAGCACGAGCTGCTCAAAGAACCAAACATTACATTTGCTGGAGTTATCGTAAAGCACCCACTTACCAATGAATGCTGGATGAAGGTCAATTCCACCACAAAACCACTGACCGAGATAAAAAAGGCCACCGATTCAGCCATAAAAAAAGCGCAAGAGTTCAAACAACTGTTTGATTCTACATTAAAGGTAGCCTAGATTGAAGTTCTGTCCCTCATGCGAAGCAAAGCTAAAAAAGAACAGTTCAACGCTTACCTGTCCTAGATGCGATTACGTCTCTGAAGATGGCAAGGAGGCTGATAGTGCAGTTGCTGCTATTACTATTGACATTCCATATACTGCCACACCACACAACAGTGAGTTTAACGTCTTGGAGCAAAAGGATACAAAAGACGATGACGGGTTCATGCCGGCAATTGAGATAGAATGTGAAAAGTGTGGAAACAACAAGGCAGTCTGGTGGATGCTTCAGACTAGGAGCGCTGATGAGCCAACCACACAGTTTTATCGCTGTACGCAATGCAAGTATACTTGGCGCAACTATGCGTGATTACACAAACACCCTCTTGTCTAATGTTCCATTGTGGCATGTCTGCATTGTGAAATGGCGCGTTACAATATCCACTACGAATAGTAGCAGACGTGCATGAGAGTGCGGCGTCCTGTTCACTCACAACGTTTAAACTGTAATGTTGGATTTCAAAGTCAGGATTGGTATTTTCAGCAAAAACCAACGGGTCAGACGATCTAAAGGCGATCATCTCTGCGGTATCTACGCTTGTAGAGGAGGCCACATTTGTAGCCACGTCCGAGGGCATTACATTCAGGGGGATGGACCCGTCCCATGTGGCACTTATTGATATTTCATGGCCCAACTCGGCATTTGAAAAGTACGAGTGCGACAATGACGTCAAGTTTGGGGTCAGAATAGACGAGTTCTCAAAACTCATCAAGAGGGCAGACAAGAAGGATGGTATTGAGATTGGCATATCAGAGCAAAACATGCTGCTGGTGACAATTGGTAATAACAAAAAGTACAAGATGCGTCTGATCGAACACTCTTCTACGGATACACCACTGCCCAAGATACAACACGAGTCAAAGTTGGTGATATCCTCCCCAAAGTTTGACAAGATTCTAGGCGATGTACAGGTGGTGTCCGACTATCTGACTATCCACATACACGACTCCAAGGGTGACATATCAGGCAAGGGGGACTCTGGCGAGGTGGTCATTGATCTTGACATTGAGGACAGTGATGGTGTCGAAGAAATATCCTCAAAGGAGGACAGCACGGGAACCTATAGTTTGGAGTATCTCAATCCAGTGGTCAAGGCGGTGGGCAACACGGCCAGCCATATTACATGTGAGTTTTCAGATGCAAAACCACTCCGAGTAGAGTTTAAGATTGCTAACATTGGCAGAATTCACTTTTATCTGGCACCGCGCGTAGAGAGTTAAAGCATTTAAGGATTAGTTGATCCAGATCCTGTGAAATGAAGTTGGCCATAAAGTATGGTGGGACGTCGATCTCTACCCCAAAGGAGATGCGCGGTGTGGCAGAGTATGTGTATACCCTATCCAAAAAGCACCAGGTGGTGGTGGTCTGCTCGGCACTCAGCGGCACTACGGATGCCCTCATAGAGATATCCAGATCCATAACAGGTGAGAACCGTTCAAGGACCAAGCGGCTCATGTCAAGCATTACAGACAAGCACAGGAGGCTGGCAGGACAGGTGATCAAAAAACCAGGAGTGCGCAAGAGGCTGTTTGCGGGACTGGACAATGACTTTGCAGAACTTGCAGCACTCGTTGACGGGATGGTGCTGCTAGGCGAGGTGACCAGCAGGACCATGGACTATTTGATCTCGTTTGGAGAACGCCTCTCCATAAGGCTAGTCTCGGCTGCCATAACTGATCTTGGCAGGAGGTCAGTTGCGCTTACCGGCAAGGCAGTGGGGATTGTTACGGACTCGAATTTTGGCGCGTCCAGACCCCTGATGGATACCACCACACTTCGTGTGCAGCGGACAGTTGAGTCACTCTTTTCAAAGGGGGCGGTACCCGTGGTGGGCGGGTTCTCTGGCGCCGACCAGCATGGTCGTATCACCACACTTGGCAGGGGTGGTTCTGACTATTCACTGACCATAGTTGGCTCATGCATAAAGGCAGACGAGATATGGCTGATGAGTGACATTGATGGATTGTTGACGGCGGATCCAAAGATCGTCAAGAATGCAAAGGTGCTCGGGGAGGTGTCGTATGTAGAGGCCATAGAGATGTCCCTGTTTGGTGCAAAGCAGATACACCCGCGCACATTTGAGCCATTGCTCACAAAAAAAATTCCACTACGAATCAAAAACTCGTTGAACCCACACAGTGACGGTACACTAGTTTCTGCATCACCGTCGCCGTCAGTCAGGGATACCGTAAAGTGTGTAAGCCATGTGCGCAACAATGGTCTCATTGATATACGCGGGGGAAGCCTGGTGGGGACTCCAGGTACGGCAGCCAAGATATTTGCAACCCTGGCAAAGGCAGGAATTAATGTCATGATGATCTCACAAAACCCCTCCGAGTCTAGTATTACAATCGTGGTCAAGAATGACGATCTTGACAAGGCCGTAAACGCGCTAGAGATGACACTGCTTGGCAAGATAATTAAAAAATTAGAGGTCACCACAAACATGTCCATAATAGCGCTGATAGGCTCTGGAATGAGAGGGACGGTAGGGGTGGCCTCTAGGGTGTTTGCGGCCATTGAGAGGAATGGCATCAATGTCTCCATGATAACGCAGGGCTCGTCTGAGCTCAACCTAGCGTTTGTGGTAAGGGACAAGGACACACATGTGTCAGTCAGGGCGCTGCATTATGCGTTTGAGCTTGACAGGATCAACTGATTCAAGCATTTAATGTCTGTTGCTGTTGTCGCTATTCTACCGTGCATTCAGATGGGAGTTTGTTGCATTGTGTCAACATGTACAGCCGATGGTGTGGCGCACACTATATTGTTGGCATATGTCTCCTAGGCTTCATTTGTTTATACCGGAGTCTGCAACGGCATGCGCTGGCTGTACATACAACAAACAGTAATTTATGGGATACATGCCATCAGGCTCATTGAAGAGCAGGCTGTTTGCCCTTTTGCTAGTTGGAACTGTGGCTGGTATGGCGTTGTTGGTAGGCTCTATGGCAAGTCTCAACCAACCTGCCGGTGCAGGTGTTGTAGAAGATAATGATGATTCCCCCAACATTAATACAATTAATGACACTGTGGGCAATTCTGCCCTCACTATCAATGCAGCCGCGGTTAATGACACTGCTATTATTGACGCGGACACAGCCGTAGATGATGCGGCAGACGCTGATACAGGTCCCGCAGATAGGATTTACTTTACCAAGACGACCACATCCACACAGGATCCGGGATTGGGACACGAGGATCACCAGATGTCGTTTGTCCTGCCTCCCAATGCGGGAACCATATATGATGGTTCCATGACGTTTACATCAAACCAACCGGTCCAGGTATTGGTGCTTCATGAGATCAGCAAGCAGGATGCAAAGGGCCAACACATATGGACCATAGATGGCGAGACGATCTATGCGCTGTCTTTGTTTGATTCACAACAGCAGAATAAACCACAAAGATCAGGCTCTGTAGAGTTTACTGGGGCCGCGCTGGGCCTGCACTCTACATCCACAACACGGTTTGTAGCTACGGTGAGCGTAGATGGATCTGTATGGGGTCAGCCTGGAAACATGACAATCAGGGAGATGGTTGCAGAGCAGAAGGAACCACAATCATTGCTCTCAAGGACAAGCGTGCCCGTCACAATTCCCATGCACGAGGGGTTGCATGACGGCGAACAGGCTTTGTATATCATTACTGATGGAAGTGATGAACGCTATACAGAGACGCTCTCCAAGAGGCAGGACTGGAAAGTAGAGTATTCTCCCGTGCTTGCAAACGTGTCTGATTCAATCCCCCAGAAATTATTTGTATTCAAGAATGGGATAAAGGGTGGAGGGATACACGGATTCCAGGATGATGTGTTTTCATCTACACCATCACAGGAGGAAGCATACACGGCACTCGGCACGGTAATAGAGGTTACATGGAAGCCGGGCCAGAGGCAGACGGTGCTTGAGTCTGCGGGCGATGTGAACGAGGCACAAGAGGCAGGCAGAATAAAGTTTGATGAGACCGGCATAATTCTCAACACACCGCAGGTTGTCTGGCCCGACGGTCAGATGATGGTGCGCTCCGACAAGGAGATTGAGGGTGATGATGTGGCGACGTACGGGGGCGGGCAGGTAATTGAGATTGACAAGGGCAACCTCACGGCCACCTTTATGGCGCACAGGGGCTGGGGGCCTGATGGTAGTACTACATATCACATCATTACTGATGCAACTCCACAAAAGCCTGCGGCCACGATGGGCGTCGTGTCATCCCCGATTCTGGCTGGTTTGATAGACAGTCCTGCCGCATCGGATCTGTTCTACTTTAAGAATGGAATTCGTGGATCGGGACAGTTGGGATTCCAGCCGGGGATTAGCAGCGCCGCGCCGGGTGATGATGATTATACTCCCATATGGAAGGTGTATCTGGTGGAATGGAATGATACAGAATCTGCAAGGATTTTAGAGACAAAGTCCGATATTGATTCGTTTCGTTCAGACGAGATGCTCTCTGTAAGTATTGCCAAGCCCCTCAACGACAACTACATAGTAAATAGCCCACACGTTGATCCATTTCAATGACTACCTAGCCTAGAGATAATCCTGCTGCGGCACAAATCTACATAAGAGTTTATGATTAATCGACCAGAAAAAATTTTCTGAAAAAAATATGGATATCATATGTGGTGTGGTTCAAGTCTAACACAGGTAAAGTCAAAAAGTTGTGCGCAGTCATGTGCATTTGGAATTTTCATCCATGTGTCAACTTGACAGCATAGCAAAGGGGCAGGAGCTATATCCTGCTCTTTATTTTATTCTTCCAGTATTGGTAGGTGCCGTCCTGCCACATCTTTCGCTTGTTGTACATGCCACATATGCCGTTGAATTCTATATTGAACTCTTCGGCCGTACCGTCGTATCGTCCGGATATTCGTTTCCGGTTTTTCATATGTACAAAGATATTTTTGACAAGAACACACCTTTTGTTGTGTGCCTTGTTTTGTGCCTTTTTGGTGGCGGTAAGCTTTTTACCCTTGGGCTTTTTGTGCGGGATCTTTGCGGTTACCCCACGAAGATAGTTTTGGATTCCCGTGTATCCTCTGTCCAAATTCAGGCGTATGCGGCTATCCGATGGTATGCGCTTGCCGGTCACCATGCGATCAGTCCATTTGCCAAAGTCTGGCAGTCCTTGGTTCAACACCGTCAGGTCATGGCAGCTTCCCTCTCTAGAGTCGCTTATTGCGAGGATATAGTTTTGTTTGTTTATCATCATGGCTGTGTTTATTGCAAACATCTTGCCCTTTCCAGAGTACTGTTTCTTTTGCTCTTCCTTGTCCTCTGGACGCGTGGTCTCTACAAGTGTGCCATCTATTGTAATCTCGCCTCCATCTCTTCCGGGTACAATTTCCTTGAATTCCTCTTTTGACTTTATCGTGGAGATGTACTTTGTCATGTTGCGCGGTGTTACTGCATATAGCTCATCATCGTATTTGTTTGCAAGCTTGAGATAGTTTGATACCGTACTCTGATCTATCCCAAAAACTACACCCAGTGATTCCTGCCCCCAATCTTGTGATTTTCTTACCTGGGTCATGAGCAGAAAGTGCCGGATATACAGCTTGCACTGGTTTCCGGACTCTTCCTTTCTGTTTTGGTCGTCGCGAAAGTGTGGCGAATCATTGGATTTTTTGATTATCTGTAACAAATCCTCAAGTGTGTTATCAAATATTTCCTTGGTGCTTCTTGTAAGTGCCTTTATCAACTTCTCATTTGAAATGATATACTCTAACATTTCATGTGTGTGAAGCAGTCTTGTGGGTAGTACAGAAGAGTGTCTCTTCTGTCCAAGATCCGTATTCCACAGCGAGTCCTCCTTTGCCAGCATCGTCTTGAGCCCCAAATTTTCTTTTTCTAACCTCGAGTTTTCTTTGGCATGTTTTGCCTTTAGCCTCGAGATCTCCTTTTCCTTTCTCAGGTTTTCTTTGGTCTGTTTTGCCTTTAGCCTTTGATTCTCCTTTTCCTTCCTCGAGATCTCCTTTTCCTTCCTCAGGTTTTCTTTCTCTAACTTTGCTAATCTGGTCTCTAGTTTAGTTTGAGTTTGTTTGCTCATTATCATATACTTACAAGAGAAGGATTTAGCGATACTGGTTTAGATTAATAGAAAATTTGGCAAATTTTTCTGATCTTGTTTTTCGGCCGATTGATCATAAACTCTATAGTATGCCCTGATGCCGCCCCCTGCACAAACACATCAAGAGATGGGCAAATTCTTGTGTGCACTTGCGAAAAACTTAAGCTACTTTCTATACTTCAATAATGACAGGCAATAAAAGATGATAAGGGTTGAGAAAGATGCAGGCCGGACCACCATACACTCTACTGTCAGCGACTTTTGTGACTCCATGGGGTATTGTGAACATCAGATTCCGTTCCATATTGAAGGGACAAGGCCTCCGCCAAGCGCCGAGACCGTACAGGGGGCCATGGCGCATGATGCAGAGGAAGAGTATGAAAAGGAAAATTTTGAGTTTGTTCCACTTACTCAGGATGAGCTGGATGATGTATCGGCCGACGTTGAATTTCCACGAGAGAATATTATCACGCGTTTTTTATTTCCAGTCCGGATGGATACTACAGAGACGGATCTGATTATTTATGGCAGGGCCGACAAAGTGTTTAGGAGTAGTGGGACGTTGTATGTACAGGATGATAAATTTCCAACAAATCCTGTAAAATATGCCGGCATGTTTGAGCCTTTTGCCAATCAAAAACTACAGGCACTGACATACCTTCACTCTCGGTTCACCGAGAGGAAAAGTTTCAATACTGATGATTGGTTTGACATCCCACACGAGGACAAGGGCTGGATAATTCGGATCTGCGACAAGCAAAATGTCAACAAGCCTTTGAAAATATTCAAGGGCATACACAACAAGAGTTCTGCGAAATTTTTCATTTATAATCTACAAAGATTTACCAAACTTGTATTGGGAGATGAGCAGCGTAAACACCACAACATTGTTGCCAAATGCAGGCCCTGCAGGTTGGCTGATCGGTGCGAGTTCAGGTTGTACTAAACCCTGCAGTTTTTTGCGCCGTTATATTATTTTTGATTGTGTTGTGTTGCCACAAACGGATAAATTACTTGGCAGGCCATTTGGTTTTAATCTTGACCGGCAGTCTCTTTATCGTGGGTGTGGGGCCAGGTCATCATGACCATATGACATTCAGGGCAAAGGAGGCAATCGCCCAGAGTGACACGATAGTGGGGTATGAGACCTATGTCAACCTGGTTCAGGATCTCATAGGAGACAAGACTGTCTATCGTTATGCCATGACGCAAGAGGTAGAGAGGGCGCGCCAGTGCATTGAACTTGCAAGGTCAGGCAAGACGGTATCGTTGGTATCAAGCGGGGATCCTGGGATATATGGAATGGCAGGATTGATCTACGAAACACTTGCAGAGTCTGGCTGGAATCCAAGCGACAGTAATGATCTGCGGGTGGAGATCATACCGGGCATATCGGCACTCAACTCTTGTGCTTCCATAGTGGGTTCGCCACTGATGACCGACTTTGCTGTGGTTAGTATGAGTGATCTGCTGGTTCCATGGGAGATCATCCAAAAGAGGGTCAGGGCTGCTGCGCAGGGTGACTTTGTAATAGTAATTTACAATCCTTCCAGCAAGAAGAGGATTCATCAGCTGCAAGATACAAGAAAGATTTTACTAGAGTACAGAAAACCCACTACCCCTGTTGCAATAATCAAGGGGGCGTTCAGGGAGTCTGAGACCATAGTGATGACTGATCTTGAGGAACTGCCATCACACTCTGACAAACTGGGTATGATCAGTACAGTGATCGTTGGAAATTCATCTACATACAACTACAAAGATCTGATGATAAACCCGAGAGGGTACCGATCCAAATACAATCTTGTGGAATGATTGGTGTGCTGAACATTATGCGCAGTTTACACAAACCTAATTACGTGTTTAGAACGGTACCATGTATGGCATGGCCTTGCATTCATACCGTAAGCTGGTGATGACAATCATGTTGCAGCACTACTCTTTCTTATTGTCTCATACATCTCCTCACTGAGGCCCAACCTGTCCCGTATGGGCTGTATTATTTTTGTCAGGTGGGCGCCTACTGCCTGCTTTAAGTCGCTTGGGTGCAGCCGCTCTTGGATAAAATCTGTCTCTAACTGTTCGTAATTGGAATATGTTATGTTGCCCCCAAATTTTTCCGGCCTCTCTATATGCATTTCGCCAAACTCATGGAAGAGTATTGTTTTTACTATCTCCATTACCGGGTTGTTGTGCACGTCTGTCTGTTCACACCATGCCTTGTTGATCTTTTTTGTAATTGTATCGTCCGTATCGTGAATAAATATGCTTGAGCTGGGATCCGACTTACTCATCTTGGTGTTTGCAGCAGACGGTTCGCTGGAACCCACAGGCTTCAATAGTCCTGGCAGCAGTTTGTGGTGGACTGCCACGGGCATCTTCCATCCCATCTTGGGAAAGATCTCCCTTACCAGCATGTGGATCTTTCTTTGATCCATTCCAGCATGGGCTATGTCTACGTCAAGTGAATGTATGTCGACCGCCTGCATGGGGGGGTATAGCAGCTTTGCAAGATCGATCTTATTCGCGTCCTCAGAACGGCCCATTATAGTTAACGTCCTCATGGTCCTGGCAAGGGACATGTGTTTTGTAAACCTGACAAACTCGTGCCAGTATTGTTTTCTTTGCTCATACAGATTAGAGCCCATAACAATCTCGGCATCCGGACAGACCAGCTTGAATGCATCGCGGTAATATTCTGAAACCTTCGAGATTGTCTCCCAATCCCCGCCCAGCTTGTCATTGATCAGCGTGTGCCAGTCTGCAAGGAATACCGTACATTTTATGCCAGCCTTTGTAAAATCATTAATCTTAAAACCCGTGCTGATCAGGCTGCCTAGGTGCAGGAATCCGGATATCTCCAGGCCAATGTAGTGCTTTGGCGACGAATTTGTCTTGAACAGTTCTACAAGATCATCACGTGTTACTACCTCCTCTGTTGGAGGCCTCTCAACTAGATCTACCTTTTCTGTTATATCCACGATAGAGACAACTCTGCGTTAAACGTATAAAGTTATTCGAGGAGAGGGTCTTGTACCGTGGCTTATTCTTTATGGTGGTAGTTGCAAGATGGGACAGGGCATGGTTTGTTATTGGTAGTGATTGAATCTACCATGATTGCCAGAATGGCATGAAACCGGGATGTAGGCATGGCTGATATGTGTTTTTTACACAATTACAGTTTGATTCATTGATGCCAATACATGATTTACAAAGATTATGGTTTTGTTACACTAGACTCTTTCTAGGCTTTAGGCTGAGATAGAGAGCATGCGTGCTGATGATAAACGATGCAAGGAACACCTTTGTTGCAAAGACCAGATTCCATGGCCTGTCGGGGTCTGGATAGGCCACCGACAACTTGTCTATATCCGGTACGATTACATTGCTGAACTCTGCTGTCATGTATGCGTTGAGTACCGTAAAGTTGTACAGCACCTCATAGAGTGTGATTATTGAAAAGCTCAAAAGCATTAGTTGTAGCAGCGCCATCTTAGCTCCGGCGATCTTGTTACCTGCGGTCCTTCTCCACCCAATTCTGGAAACACAGTACCATCCTATAATAGTCGAAAAGAATATCCATGTTGATATCCTTGCAAAGTTTTCAAATGGTATGGTGGTGTTGTGGATTGCCTCTCCCATTACATATGTCCCATTCTCTACCCATTCTAGCATTGTTATATATACACCATAGATAAGGGACATGGTCATTATAGCGCTGCACAGATAAAATACATACAAATACACCTTGTAACTAGCATCCATCTTTTCAAGATGACGCGGCTCCATACATCTGCAAAATTTTTGACATATAAAACCCATATGTAATAAGACGGGATTTATAGCAGACTGGTGATAATAACCATTAATGATTTCCATCAACATACCCGTAACGGGTAGAGAAGAGATATCTGCCGCGATATCTGTGCTTCGTAATGGCTCGCTTACATCATCCGCAGCAGGCGGGGGTGAACGTGTTCAGGAATTTGAGGCCACTACTACATCATTTGTAAAGTCTAGATATGCAATAGCGGTTAACTCTGGCACTGCAGCCCTCCAGGCGTCTCTTTACGCTCTTGGCATTAAGGAAGGTGATGAGGTGCTGATCCCGTCGTTTACATTCGTGGCTACGGCCAACGCCATAGTTTCTGTTGGTGCAAGGCCTGTGTTTGTTGACATACTAAAGGAGAATTATACAATGGATCCTTCTGATCTTGAAAAAAAGATTACAGCCAAGACTAGCGCTATTATGCCTGTGCATTTGTATGGTAATGCTGCATATGTGGAGGAGATCTCCGAAGTTTCCAAAAAACATAATCTTCCTGTCATTGAGGATGCTGCGCAGTCACTTGGTACCACGTACAAAGCACGACAGACCGGCACTTTTTTTGAGATGGGCTGCTATAGTATGTATCCTGCAAAGGTGATGACCGCAGGAGAGGGGGGACTTGTAGTTACCAACGATAAGAGACTACGGGATCGGCTTTTGATGATTAGAAATCATGGCATGGTTCGCGGGTATGATACGAGAATATTGGGCCTAAATCTACGTCTTCCCGAGATCAGTGCCGCAATTGCAACCGTACAGCTCAAAAAACTTCCTGGGTTTATCAAGACCAGAAAGAGAAACGCACTACTCCTCTCAGAGATGGTCTCTGATATGGGTGGCGACATGATTGATATTCCGTCACCACGACAGGGTGAGGAACCAAACTGGTATCTTTACACCATTACTGCCAAGAGGCGCAATAGGCTGTTGAAGCGGCTTAACGCAGAAGGTATTGGCGCGGCTGCTTATTATTCAACACCTGTTCACAAGACACCATTTTACAGCAGGGAGACTGTTGATGCCAACATTACATCGACCACCGATGGTCTGCCTGTTACTGATTGGGCCGCTTCACATGTGATCTCCCTACCGATTCATCCAAAAGTCACACGCAGGGATATTGCTTTTATTGCTAGAGTTTTGCATGAAAACTCTTGATATACCATCTGTCTTTGATGAGTACCAACTGATGTACACAATTACACAAATGCTGGACTAATACCCACTTCTCTGTCTCTCATGGTTGATCTTGTTCTTTCTTTTATATTCACGTACAATGTCATTAGGTGTAAGGCCAAGCTCAATTGATGCCTGCACCACAAAATGCCAGATATCAATAAGCTCTTCTCGCGCCTCGCTCATATCAAACTTTGTCGGGGCCTTCCACCATTTCCAGTTGGTGGTCCTTTGCAGCTCTACAGCCTCGTGCATTATTGCTGTGCACAACGCTGAGACCTTCTCCTCCATCTCCTTTGGGTATCTGTCGTGTTTCATTGCTCCTGCCAAATCCTTCTGAAGATTAAATATACTCTCCAGTCTGTCTTTGTTGGCATCTTTTTTAGCTGTATTTTTGGTTGGCAATTGTATGATAACAGCGTTTTAAGACAATCGAATTAAAGTCTTTTTTAGTATGGGTTTGCATGCAATTTTAATGGCTATTCTTTAGAGGTACGTGGTCAGGTCGTGCCCAGAATGATGTATAATACTATCAAAAGACCCTAGATCCATGTCTGAATCAAAAAATCTTCCCAGACAACCTGACCACGTACCTTTTTTGTATACTGCGAGTAATTTTTCATGTTGTTGTTTCGCGAGACCCCCTAGATTTTCCCAGCTATAAATGTTTCAATGGTTTTTTGAAAATTGCAAAGACTTTTTGACGTAACTATATGTACAATAGAGTTTATGATCAATCGGCCGAAAAACAAGATCAGAAAAATTTGCCAAATTTTCTATTAATCTAAACCAGTATCGCTAAATCCTTCTCTTGTAAGTATATGATAATGAGCAAACAAACTCAAACTAAACTAGAGACCAGATTAGCAAAGTTAGAGAAAGAAAACCTGAGGAAGGAAAAGGAGAATCAAAGGCTAAAGGCAAAACATGCCAAAGAAAACCTGAGAAAGGAAAAGGAGATCTCGAGGAAGGAAAAGGAGAATCAAAGGCTAAAGGCAAAACATGCCAAAGAAAACCTGAGAAAGGAAAAGGAGATCTCGAGGAAGGAAAAGGAGAATCAAAGGCTAAAGGCAAAACATGCCAAAGAAAACTCGAGGTTAGAAAAAGAAAATTTGGGGCTCAAGACGATGCTGGCAAAGGAGGACTCGCTGTGGAATACGGAGCTTGGACAGAAGAGACACTCTTCTGTACTACCCACAAGACTGCTTCACACACATGAAATGTTAGAGTATATCATTTCAAATGAGAAGTTGATAAAGGCACTTACAAGAACAGTTAACCCACCGATGGCCTGACAATCCCGTCACGGTGCTATAACAGGGGGCGGTTCTGGTCGTATCTGCCACCTTGATACCATCACTGCCTTGAATGTAAGAACAGTAAACATAATTTTCTGCCATTTACCGTCACTTCCAAATCCACAATGTGCATTGATAACCACCCATTGGTTGAACAGTATCACAGATGCCGCAAAGCACAGAAATCTTGCGGCATGGTTTGTACTGCGTGTCCTGAGTCTGATTCCCTCTATCTGCCTGTATGCAGTCTCTATCCCCCATCTTTTGTGGTAGGCTGCAACATCTATCTCATTGGAGTTGGCGGTAAATCCAATGTACCTTTCATGTGCCGGCGCATCCGGACTCTTGTCTTTGTGTGTAGTGCGTTTCTGTATTACCATGATGTATTTTACAGACGAGTCGGCGTTCTCAAGTATTACATCTGATGTAGCATCGCGTATCTTTTTGTCAAATTCGTCAAGGGCTACCACTACATTGTACGTATTTTTACACGGTATGACAAATCCACTACCGTGACTGTTCATTGCCTCCAACACTGAAACTGAAAAGAACTCCCTGTCCATAAAAAAACACTTGACCATAATGCCATACCTGTTGCATATTTGGATGATTTTACGCACAAAATCAGCCGTGGAATGGCCCATCCCTACAGGAAATACGGCAAGAGTGAGTCTGCGCCCTTTATCAACACACTGGGCAGTAATGTATCCCTCAAACTTCCATGTACCGTTTTTGGATTTGGAGCGTAACAGTTCAGGTCCAGGATTTTTATCATATCTTGGTATGAGGTGCTTGTCGATGGCCACATGAATTGATTTTTTCATGACGCCTGATTTTTGGAGTTTTACAATCTGGCCTGAGATGGTATCCTCCATTGCCTGCTCTACCACATCCGGTTTTGTCCTTGCAAACGCCTTTCTTACCCACTCATCAGTGGGCAATATGCTGTTTGATGTGGTATACAAGCTTGCAGCATACCCGCCTACCGATGCCGTGCATGTAGAGGCAGGCATCATTATGTCTATCATATTCCGTATTGAGTGTCTGGTATTGGATCCGTGAGGCATGATGTCACATCTTTCCACAAATTCTGACAGGGCAGATGCGATATTTTCATATGTGAGTGAGTCACTCAATATGTTGCACCTCTTGTGGTTTTTGGTTTAGTCATTAAAAATCTGAGAGGTTGCACTAATTGATTTGTTTGCATTGAATTTTGTTGATTTTGAGCATAAAATTATGATCCCAATTCCATCGGTGGGTTAACTGAAGAAGCACCAAGGAAATATTTGATAACACACTTGAGGATTTGTTACAGATAATCAAAAAATCCAATGATTCGCCACACTTTCGCGACGACCAGGACAGAAAGGAAGAGTCCGGAAACCAGTGCAAGCTGTATATCCGACACTTTCTGCTCATGACCCAGGTAAGAAAAGCACAAGATTATGGGCAGGAATCACTGGGTACATTTTTTGGGATAGATCAGAGTACGGTATCAAACTATCTCAAGCTTGCAACCAAATACGATGATGAGCTATATGCAGTAACACCATACAACATGACAAAGTACATCTCCACGATAAAGTCAAAAGAGGAATTCAAGGAAATTGTACCCGGAAGAGATGGAGGCGAGATTACAATAGATGGCACACTTGTAGAGACCACGCGTCCAGAAGACAAGGAAGAGCAAAAGAAACAGTATTCTGGAAAGGGTAAGATGTTTGCAATAAACACAGCCATGATGATAAACAAACAAAACTATATCCTCGCAATAAGTGACTCTAGAGAGGGAAGCTGCCATGACCTGATGGTGTTGAACCAAGGACTGCCTGAGTTTGGCAAATGGACTGATCGCATGGTGACCGGCAAGCGCATACCATCGGATAGCCGCATACGCCTGAATTTGGACAGAGGATACACGGGAATCCAAAACTATCTTCGTGGGGTAACCGCAAAGATCCCACACAAAAAGCCCAAGGGTAAAAAGCTTACCGCCACCAAAAAGGCACAAAACAAGGCACACAACAAAAGGCGTGTTCCTGTCGAGAACGTCTTTGCACATGTGAAAAACTGGAAACGAATATCCGGACGATACGACGGTACGGCCGAAGAGTTCAATATAGAATTCAACGGCATATGTGGCATGTACAACAAGCGAAAGATGTGGCAGGACGGCACCTACCAATACTGGAAGAATAAAATAAAGAGCAGGATATAGCTCCTGCCCCTTTACTATACTGTTAAGTTGACACATGGATGAAAATTCCAAATGCACACGACTGCGCACAACTTTTTGGCTTTACCTGTGTTAGACTTGAACCACACCACATATGATATCCATATTTTTTTCAGAAAATTTTTTCTGGTCGATTAATCATAAACTCTAATGATATTAGACAGCATAATCATCCATCGAGTTTTGCAAGACATGAACCTTCCCGCTAGGAAGCAATTTTTGCTTTTTTTGTTTGAGTCTTTTTGCATTTCCCTGTGCGGTCGCAGTGAGTGATGACTTTTGGTTTTGTGAATGTTCAGATGAAGAATATTCATGCCAGTGAAACCCATGATCGTTAAAATACCGTCTTGTCTGAATGCATGCATCAGATAATTTCTCACATGTGCGTTCCAGTACGCATTCCCGGCAATCTGGATGGCACTTTTTCTCCTCATTCTTTGGATAAGCATACAGCCCCGGCACACAATCAACCTCCCATATTTTCATCACATCCGTGGAATCAAGATCTACATATACCCTCCAGTGAATACTTTCATACATGAACAGAGTGGGTCTTTTTGATTGTTGTACAAACCCAAAATCAGCCAGCATGCACGCATGTCTGTTTACCAGACTCTGTATTTTTGGGAATAACTGACTGCCATACTTGTCATGGGTTATCTCCCTTAATCTTTGATCACTTTTTGAGATATCACTCATGAAATATTTTGTATCAACTTTTCTGATAATGCATTTTTCACATGTTATATTCATGGTACTGACTGCACCATCCAATTTGTCCCATGATGGCTTTATTTTGATGATGGGGATTTTGGATTTCAAGTAGGCATCATGTACGTATGATTCCAGATCATGCGTAACTACTATTTCTATTATGGTATGCGGTGTTGAGTTGTTTTTTAGCACTGTCAGATCAGAGCGAGTCTTGTCAATCACAGATTCTTCCTGCACGATTCTGGCACTGCCTGCAGTCAGATCATATTTAATTGGACATCTGCATTTTGAGCATGGCACCATGATTGTATAACCATTGCTTGCTTGAATGAACTTGTTGAATTTTCTGACAATATGGATCTTGGCAGACTCGTGCAATGCATTATCTGGATTACATGATTCGTTTGCCTTGTGTGCAAAATGGTGTATCATCTTGATGCCCATCTTGGGAATCATCGGGTTGTTGCATCCAACGCAGAGATATGCTGCCCCATGCCTAGCACTGTCAATTGATACTGGGTCTTTATTGACATCATATGCAAACGGATACGCTATTGCCTTGTTGTTTGTCATTAGATTGAACCTGCATATTTAGACACTCTTCTTAAATTTCTGTATACTGTTTTAGCTTGCTGGCATTTCTGGCAAATCTTACAGGTTAAAGGCATGTGGCACAATGGCAAAATTCACCTGCCGGTGACTGAATGCAGTATCTGCATGAATGCATAAGTGGTTTGGTACAGTCCAAAATACTGGGCAAGGTTTGGGGTAATTGTAACACTCAAACCATAGTGTTTTATTTACTATACATGGCTGTATCATGATGCATTACAGAGAACTGAGAAGACTTGTCAGATCCAAGACTGAGCAAACATATTATAATTCTGCATTGCTCATGCCACTGCTTCAAAACAACGGACGTGCCACAAAGTCAAGTATGGAGCAAGAGATTGCAAAACAAAGCCCCGATTATGATCAAAACAGACTAAATGATGCATTAAAAACACTGATGGAAAGCCAACCCCCTGCCATAAGACTGGAGGTAGAAGATTATGTTCTTGTTAATTATGATGAATTGTCACCTGCAGAAAAGGCAGCACTAGTGAGGTTTTGTAGGCAAAGAATCAAGGAACCAGTACTTTCTGATGAGTTTGACATTGAGGATATTGTTATAGAGTTTACAAAATGGATGGATTCAGACTATGGAATACGTCAGAGAAAAATCATAGCAAATGAAAAACTGGAGGTCAAAGAACTTGTGGAAAAGCTTTCAAAAATGGACAGAAAGAGCCTAGAGTTTACCGACACTATACTATATGGATTATTGCCATACTATGAAACAAAATTTGCAAAAAGAGTAAGTACATTTCCCGTGTTTATGAACATAAGAACTTTCTTCAAGAGATACAACTATTCAGAGGAGGACTGGAATATCATAGCCAACATGATATTTACGCTTGCAGAAAAATTCCAAAAAGAGCCTGAAAATCTCAAGATTTGGATTGAAGAGTTTGTCTCAGACAGCACACGTTCAAGAAACCTGCAATGCGGGTCAATTACACCCATACTGTTCTGCATAAACGACTCATTCCCGCTGATCAACAACAGCATCAAAAGAACTTACAAGGATTTTGCATATTACCAGGGATGGGACGACCGCATATCTCAAAAGCTTGCAGACTATATGAACAACATTCCAAAATGTGAAAGGCTGATTGACCTTCTTGACATAAATGGAATGGACTATGAGGTTTTTGATTTGTTTTGCTGGTGGTATGACAGTATACGGGATGAAGATAGTAAGAGTGACACAGATTCCTACGATGTGGATGACGATGTAGATGACGAGATAGTCTCGAAAAAAACCAAGGAAGTGAATCTGAAAGAGTTCATAAGCTTGCTTGATCTTGAAAAAATGCCTGATTTAGAACACTACCGCCTTAGGAGTCCAGACAGGATAGGGATAAGAGAGCTTTTGTCACTCTGCCAAAAAGGCGAATGGCAGTTGCCCAACTTTCAGAGATATTTTGACTGGAAGAAATCAGACATACGGGATCTGCTTGATTCCATATTTAGGGATTTTTACATTGGTTCATTACTGCTCTGGGAGACACAAAATGATCCACAGCTAAAACTCATCCCAATTTTGGGGGCAAAGCCAGACAATGATGCCCAGACAAGAATGATAATACTTGACGGACAGCAGAGGATTACATCACTATACTATGCGATAAAGGGGGGCAAGATTGAGACAAAATACATCAAAAACCCCATCTATTTTTACATCGATTTTGGGCGCTATCTACAGGGGCATGAGAGCAACAACATCGTCATGCGCAAGCAAAAGCTAAGCTTGGAGGAATCACTCAAGGCACTCTGGTTCCCATTTTACGAGCTGGAAAACCATGATGCATGGGTACGTGCCCTGTCAGACATGGCCAGAGACGGTGAAAACTACAACGAGGTAAGCAAGATAGACAGACTGCTTGCAGAAAAGCTAAAGCACCTAATTGACGGGTTTGAAATCCCATATGTCGTGTTGCCACCTTCAATAGATCTTCCGCAGGTGGCAGACATATTCGAAAAGATCAACACAAGGGGAAAGAGATTAAGCGTCTTTGACATACTGATTGCCACCCTTAGCAAGTATAACATTGATCTTAGGAGGCTGTGGGATGACGTGGCAAAAAAATATCCCATATTCAAGGAATACAACAGGGAGGACAAGATGCCCATCTACATCCTCCAGTCCATGGCACTATACCATCACGACTTAGGCCTGTGCGGAAAGGAAGACTTGCTCAAAATATACGACAATGTAATAGACCCAAAAGACCTCATATTTGATGAAGCTTGGGATGAGATGGCAAAGTGGGTATACATGGCAGTATCCAAACTTGAGAACCACAATGATGGATTCGGCGTAAGTGGGCGAAGGGCACTCCCATACCTACCTGTGATTCCGATTCTGGCAGCACTGTTAAAGAATGTGGAGGATAGGAAGGACAAGAATGCGTGCTATTCTAAAATAGGCATGTGGTACTGGTCGGCCATCTTTGCTGAAATGTATTCTTCTGGAGTAGACAGCCAGCTTACAGCTGATTATAGGGAGATGGTTGGATGGCAAGATGCTGGCAAGATAACTCACGGATGGTTTGATGATGATTCTAGAGTCTTGAAATCAATTGAGGGTTTCAGAAGAGGATTCCCAAATACATTGAGCCTCAAAGATACAAAAGCTGGTGCAATATTCAAGGGAATCATGTCCCTCATTGCACTTGAGGGGGCGCAGGACTTTGACACCGGACAACATTCTACAAATGACAGCAACGACAAGCACCACATATTCCCAAAAAAGCAGTTTAAAAAACAATCCAGTTATATCGATTCCATACTCAACATGACTTGGCTGTCAGAGGACACGAACAGAAAGATAATCAGCGACAAAAAACCGTCCTTGTACATCCGTGAATTTCTAAAGGAAAACCACGAAAATGACAGGAAAAGATTTCAGAGGGATATACTAGATAAGCACCTAATCAGCAAAAATGCATTTGATTACATGTTAAATGACAACTTGGACGGCTTTATGGAGGAGAGGGAGAAGACAATACTGCAAAAAATTGCCCATGTGACTGGACTACCATATAATGAAACATCAAACACATGAACAAACCAGAGACGTAACACATCGCCATTATGAAGTGGTTTTTTGAGGCCAAAATCAGCTCACCAAGAGAAGGCAAATCCCGATGCGTGTGTGGTCGTGACGACCGCCACGAGAAGTAATTAACAATTGCCAGACTTTCGCCCTAAAGGAGTAAATGAGTAACACATCGAGTTTCTGAAGCTAGTTTTATCAAGAAACTTGTATGAGAACGAGTGCATAACACAGAGGAACACAGACAGTTTCAAATTTAGCCTTAAGATATTTGATCGATATTATGAAGCTGATTTTGACAGCTGGATTATGGGACAAAATGATCATGACAGTGTGACAAAAAACAAACATGCGGGTAACACATCGCCATTATGAAGTGGAATTTGGAGCATTAGGGCCCACCGAACTTCCAACTACACCATCACAGTAAACACGAGCGGGTGGCAGAAACAACGCAGAGAGTTATAGTTAATGTTTTTGAGCATTTGGTGTTCTTTTGTAGACATGTATGTATTTTATTTCCTGGATCGAGTATATGCCATGGATCCCTCAAAGGTGGACTGGAACCATCCCAGCGTGAAATACCTTCTCAAGTGCTTTGAAGAGGCGACAAATGTCAGAGACAAAGAGAGTGAGCAGACGCGGGAGATGATGGAACGAGTGTTGGAGGAAAACAGGCAACTGCGCGAAGAGCTCGAGCAGCTGCGCGAGGAGAATGAGGCGATGCATAAGAGAGTTTATGATTAATCGACCAGAAAAAATTTTCTGAAAAAAATATGGATATCATATGTGGTGTGGTTCAAGTCTAACACAGGTAAAGTCAAAAAGTCGTGCGCAGTCATGTGCATTTGGAATTTTCATCCATGTGTCAACTTAACAGTATAGTAAAGGGGCAGGCGCTATATCCTGCTCTTTATTTTATTCTTCCAGTATTGGTAGGTGCCGTCCTGCCACATCTTGCGTTTGTTGTACATGCCGCATATGCCGTTGAATTCTATATTGAACTCTTCGGCCGTACCGTCGTATCGTCCGGATATTCGTTTCCAGTTTTTCACATGTGCAAAGACATTCTCGACAGGAACACGCCTTTTGTTGTGTGCCTTGTTTTGTGCCTTTTTGGTGGCGGTAAGCTTTTTACCCTTGGGCTTTTTGTGTGGGATCTTTGCGGTTACCCCACGAAGATAGTTTTGGATTCCAGTGTATCCTCTGTCCAAATTCAGGCGTATGCGACTATCCGATGGTATGCGCTTGCCGGTCATCATGCGATCAGTCCATTTGCCAAACTCAGGCAGTCCTTGGTTCAACACCGTCAGGTCATGGCAGCTTCCCTCTCTAGAGTCGCTTATTGCGAGGATATAGTTTTGTTTGTTTATCATCATGGCTGTGTTTATTGCAAACATCTTGCCCTTTCCAGAATACTGTTTCTTTTGCTCTTCCTTATCCTCTGGACGCGTGGTCTCTACAAGTGTGCCATCTATTGTAATCTCACCTCCATCTCTTCCGGGCACAATTTCCTTGAATTCCTCTTTTGACTTTATTGTGGAGATGTACTTTGTCATGTTGTACGGTGTTACTGTATATAGCTCATCATCGTATTTGTTTGCAAGCTTGAGATAGTTTGATACCGTACTCTGATCTATCCCAAAAACTACACCCAGTGATTCCTGTCCCCAATCTTGTGCTTTTCTTAGCTGGGTCATGAACAGAAAGTGTCGGATATACAGCTTGCACTGGTTTCCGGACTCTTCTTTTCTGTCCTGGTCGTCGCGAAAGTGTGGTGAATCATTGGATTTTTTGATTATTTGTGACAAATCCACAAGTGTGTTATCAAATATTTCCTTGGTGTTTCTTGTAAGTGCCTTTATCATCTTCTTATTTGAGATGATGTACTCTAACATTTCATGTGTGTGAAGCAGTCTTGTGGGTTGTGCAGAAGAGTGCCTCTTCTGTCCAAGCTCCGTATTCCACAGCGAGTCCTCCTTTGCCAGTATCGTCTTGAGCCCCAAATTTTCTTTTTCTAACCTCGAGTTTTCTTTGGCATGTTTTGCCTTTAGCCTCGAGATCTCCTTTTCCTTTCTCAGGTTTTCTTTGGTCTGTTTTGCCTTTAGCCTTTGATTCTCCTTTTCCTTCCTCAGGTTTTCTTTCTCTAACTTTGCTAATCTGGTCTCTAGTTTAGTTTGAGTTTGTTTGCTCATTATCATATACTTACAAGAGAAGGATTTAGCGATACTGGTTTAGATTAATAGAAAATTTGGCAAATTTTTCTGATCTTGTTTTTCGGCCGATTGATCATAAACTCTAAGGAGCTCGAGCAGCTGCGCGGGGACAACAAGCAGGTAGTAGCTGGAAAGGAAAAAAAGCACGGCTCCGGACGCGGGCACAACCACAGAAGCTACAACGTGAGGGAGATGAAGGGGTATCCACAGATTAGGAGCGTCGACAAGAACGACGGCACGAAGCGGCCGTCGCACAGGATCCCGCCCACCGTAAACGACATCAGGCAGGCCGACCAGACCAAGTGCCCCAACTGCGGCGCGGAGCTCTCAAAGCCCACCGGAGAATACGAGCGGCTGTCCGAGGACCTGATCGAGTTCAAGTGGACGGTCACCAAATGGTGTGTCTCAAGAAGGTTCTGCAGGGGTTGTAACAAGCAGGTCACCCCGTACCTTGACGGCGTGCTTGCAGGGGAGCATTTCGGGACAAACATCATGGCCATGGTGATAACCATGAAGTGTTCTAACGTGTCATTTGGCAAGATCAGAGACATGCTCCACATGTTTTATGGTATCAGCATCTCCACGTCCACACTGAACCACTTTTGCGACGTGGTCGCCCGTGAGCTTGAGCCGCTGTACGACAAGCTAAAAAAGGCGCTCAAAAGGTACAGGGAGATTTACGGCGACGAGACGAGTTGGTTTGTCAACGGCATGCGCAGGTGGGTCTGGGTGTTTGTCAGCAGCATGTCGAGTATATTCGTCATAGACAAGTCAAGAGGCAGGACCGTACCCATGGATGTGCTGAAAGGATTCACAGGAACCATCGTGAGTGACTCGTGGGGCCCGTGGAACTACGTGGGTAGCAAGCACCAAAAGTGCCTGCTGCACTACTTGCGCGACATGTACAGGACACTCGAGAAGAACAAGAGCAAAAAGTTTGTTAGATTCTTCAGGACGTTGTATAAGATACTCAAGGATGCCATAGAGCCCAGAAAGACTGACTGCAGGGACTCTGCAGAGGATCAGAAACAGTCTGTGCAGAGGCTCAAGAGTAGGGTGCACCGGCTGATAAACAAGGACCATACGGACAAGGACTGCAAGAGGTACGCAAAGCGCCTAAAGAGGGAGGTCGATTCACTCTTTACGTTCATAGAGCATGCGGGTGTGGACTATCACAACAACGTCAGCGAGCAGGCGCTGCGCAGGTTTGCAGAGGCCCGCAAGGTACTGTACGGGAGCAGGACAGAAAAGGGCGCCAAGAGGACTGCTGTGACCATGAGCATCCACGAGACATGCAAGAAGCGCGGTGTCAACTTTTACGAGTTTGTCCGCGACTATTTAGCCGGAAGGATAGACGACATTCCGAAAAAACGCATAGCTCATGCCACAACTACCATCACAACCATGGCCGCCTGAGGCGGTTCGTGCAACATTTTATACATCTGCATCCACCACACCCACATCTGCATCCACCACACCCACATCTGAGCCGTGGCGGCCGTCACGACTGCACGCGCATCGAGATTTGCCTTCTCTTGGTGAGCTGATTTTGGCCTCAAAAAACCACTTCATAATGGCGATGTGTTACACATGCGGTGAGAATTCACGTAACAGAATTTAATATGTAAGATAATGACTAATTTTTGAACGCTAGTTGCATCTAGGCCGTGACTGTAATGCAGTCTGGGTTGGAGTTTGGCTTGTCTGAATTATTAACCACACATTGTGGACGGTCTGCTTTTGGAATGGAGTTAATTCTGCCGTTGAGATAGTCTATGATAAAGTGATACGGATTTACGCGCCGCAGCTGGCATGTGGCATATATTGTTGCCATGGTCTCGGTGGTTTCCAGTCCGCGCTCCGAACGATTCCCATAGAGCATCTTGCGCATCACTGCAAACAGGCGCAGTGCTCTCTCACTGGTGTTGTTGTGGTATTCTATGTCGTGTCTTAGAAATGTAAGTAGGTGACTGCCCTCCCTCTTGAGCCGCTTGACATATCTCTTGCAGTCTGGATCAGAGTATGTGCTGTTTGTCAAACAGAATAGTCTTTTTTCCAGTCTTTGTATTAGTTTTTCAGGCACGTACGTGGTCAGGTCGTACCTAGAATGATGTGTAATACTATCAAAAGACCATAGATCCGTGCCTGAATCAAAAAATCTTCTCAGACAACCTGACCACGTACTCAGGCACTATACTGTCCTTGTATTTCTTGCCGAGTTTGATTGCCCTCTTGAGGATTCGTCGCGGCTCCATATAGAATATCTTGAATTCATCACTGTTATTTTCATCAAGCGTGCGGTGCATGTCACGCAAATAATGGAGCAGGCACTTTTGCCATAGCTCCCCCACACTATTCCAGGAGGAATCCGAATCCGAAATCGTTATGCCGTCATAGTCTTGCAGTATGGCCTCGATTGTCATTCTTGCCTTGGTCGGTGCCAGATGGTATAGTATTGTGTCATTTGATGCAAGCACCATGGTGTAGTATTGTTGGCCGTTGAGAAACCAGCCCGTGTGATCTCCGCGTATTGATTTGTTGTATTTTATGTTGAGAGTTTATGATTAATCGACCAGAAAAAATTTTCTGAAAAAAATATGGATATCATATGTGGTGTGGTTCAAGTCTAACACAGGTAAAGTCAAAAAGTCGTGCGCAGTCATGTGCATTTGGAATTTTCATCCATGTGTCAACTTAACAGTATAGTAAAGGGGCAGGCGCTATATCCTGCTCTTTATTTTATTCTTCCAGTATTGGTAGGTGCCGTCCTGCCACATCTTGCGTTTGTTGTACATGCCGCATATGCCGTTGAATTCTATATTGAACTCTTCGGCCGTACCGTCGTATCGTCCGGATATTCGTTTCCAGTTTTTCACATGTGCAAAGACATTCTCGACAGGAACACGCCTTTTGTTGTGTGCCTTGTTTTGTGCCTTTTTGGTGGCGGTAAGCTTTTTACCCTTGGGCTTTTTGTGTGGGATCTTTGCGGTTACCCCACGAAGATAGTTTTGGATTCCAGTGTATCCTCTGTCCAAATTCAGGCGTATGCGACTATCCGATGGTATGCGCTTGCCGGTCATCATGCGATCAGTCCATTTGCCAAACTCAGGCAGTCCTTGGTTCAACACCGTCAGGTCATGGCAGCTTCCCTCTCTAGAGTCGCTTATTGCGAGGATATAGTTTTGTTTGTTTATCATCATGGCTGTGTTTATTGCAAACATCTTGCCCTTTCCAGAATACTGTTTCTTTTGCTCTTCCTTATCCTCTGGACGCGTGGTCTCTACAAGTGTGCCATCTATTGTAATCTCACCTCCATCTCTTCCGGGCACAATTTCCTTGAATTCCTCTTTTGACTTTATTGTGGAGATGTACTTTGTCATGTTGTACGGTGTTACTGTATATAGCTCATCATCGTATTTGTTTGCAAGCTTGAGATAGTTTGATACCGTACTCTGATCTATCCCAAAAACTACACCCAGTGATTCCTGTCCCCAATCTTGTGCTTTTCTTAGCTGGGTCATGAACAGAAAGTGTCGGATATACAGCTTGCACTGGTTTCCGGACTCTTCTTTTCTGTCCTGGTCGTCGCGAAAGTGTGGTGAATCATTGGATTTTTTGATTATTTGTGACAAATCCACAAGTGTGTTATCAAATATTTCCTTGGTGTTTCTTGTAAGTGCCTTTATCATCTTCTTATTTGAGATGATGTACTCTAACATTTCATGTGTGTGAAGCAGTCTTGTGGGTTGTGCAGAAGAGTGCCTCTTCTGTCCAAGCTCCGTATTCCACAGCGAGTCCTCCTTTGCCAGTATCGTCTTGAGCCCCAAATTTTCTTTTTCTAACCTCGAGTTTTCTTTGGCATGTTTTGCCTTTAGCCTTTGATTCTCCTTTTCCTTCCTAGAGATCTCCTTTTCCTTCCTCAGGTTTTCTTTGGCATGTTTTGCCTTTAGCCTTTGATTCTCCTTTTCCTTCCTAGAGATCTCCTTTTCCTTCCTCAGGTTTTCTTTGGCATGTTTTGCCTTTAGCCTTTGATTCTCCTTTTCCTTCCTCAGGTTTTCTTTCTCTAACTTTGCTATACTGGCCTCTAGTTTAGTTTGAGTTTGTTTGCTCATTATCATATACTTACAAGAGAAGGATTTAGCGATACTGGTTTAGATTAATAGAAAATTTGGTAAATTTTTCTGATCTTGTTTTTCGGCCGATTGATCATAAACTCTTTGGATAGAATATCATCGTATAGCTGCCTGCACTTGTCAAATACGGAATTGTACAGGCCTTCAATGGTGGATATGTGAATGAACCGGTCATACATCATGAGCATTATCTTTTGGATGGTCTCAAATGAGGACACTACGCTGCGCAGCATGTAAATCTGTGCCATTATATTGATTCCAAAATGCTCATGTGGTAAGACATTGTCTATTGCAGCAGAGTGCTGTTTGCGACATTTTGTGCAGTAACGCCTGAATGTGTCCCAATTGGTTTTCTGCCAGACACCATTGAGCATAACATCTTCTGTTGTTCTGGAATAACTATTGGAGTATTCTGAGAGAGGCGTGCCGTGTACGGGACAGAATTTCAGATCTGCAATCTTTGAAACGGCGACAGTATTACTGGTGGCGCATTCGTTCTCATATGGGATGTGTGTTTTGCATAATGCACATGACTGCGCACGACCTTCTGACTTTACATGTGTTAGACTTGAACCACGCCACACATGATATCCATATTTTCACAGAAAATTTTTCCGGTCGATTAATCATAAACTCTATAGTTAGTAACACATCGCCATTATGAAGTGGAATTTGGGGCATTAGGGCCCACCGAACTTCCAACTACACCATCACAGTAAACACGAGCGGGTGGTGCAAACAACGCAGAGAGTGTAGCCTTGTTAATATTTTTGAGCATTTAGTGTTCTTTTGTCGACATGCATGTATTTTATTTCCTGGATAGAGTATATGCTATGGATCCCTCAAAGGTGGACTGGAACCATCCCAGCGTGAAATACCTTCTCAAGTGCTTTGAAGAGGCGACAAATGCCAGAGACAAAGAGAGTGAGCAGACGCGGGAGATGATGGAACAAGTGTTGGAGGAAAACAGGCAGCTGCGCGAGGAGAATGAGGCGATGCACAAGGAGAATGAGGCGATGCACAAGGAGAATGAGGCGATGCACAAGGAGAATGAGGCGATGCACAAGGAGAATGAGGCGATGCACAAGGAGAATGAGGCGATGCACAAGGAGAATGAGGCGATGCACAAGGAGAATGAGGCGATGCACAAGGAGAATGAGGCGATGCACAAGGAGAATGAGGCGATGCACAAGGAGCTCGAGCAGCTGCGCGAGGACAACAAGCAGGCAGTAGCTGGAAAGGAAAAAAAGCACGGCTCCGGACGCGGGCACAACCACAGAAGCTACAACGTGAGGGAGATGAAGGGGTATCCACAGATTAGGAGCGTCGACAAGAACGACGGCACGAAGCGGCCGTCGCATAGGATCCCACCCACCGTAAACGACATCAGGCAGGCCGACCAGACCAAGTGCCCCAACTGCGGCGCGGAGCTCTCGAAGCCCACCGGAGAATACGAGCGGCTGTCCGAGGACCTGATCGAGTTCAAGTGGACGGTCACCAAATGGTGTGTCTCAAGAAGGTTCTGCAGGGGCTGCAACAAGCAGGTTACCCCGTACCTTGACGGCGTGCTTACCGGGGAGCATTTCGGGACAAACATCATGGCCATGGTGATAACCATGAAGTGTTCTAACGTGTCATTTGGCAAGATCAGAGACATGCTCCACATGTTTTATGGTATCAGCATCTCCACATCCACGCTGAACCACTTTTGCGACGTGGTAGCCCGTGAGCTTGAACCGCTGTACGACAAGCTCAAAAAGGCGCTCAAAAGGTACAGGGAGATTTACGGCGACGAGACGAGCTGGTTTGTCAACGGCATACGCAGGTGGGTCTGGGTGTTTGTCAGCAGCATGTCGAGCATATTCGTCATAGACAAGTCAAGAGGCAGGACCGTACCCATGGATGTGCTGAAAGGATTCACAGGAACCATCGTGAGTGACTCGTGGGGCCCGTGGAACTACGTGGGTAGCAAGCACCAAAAGTGCCTGCTGCACTACTTGCGCGACATGTACAGGACACTCGAGAAGAACAGGAGCAAAAAGTTTGTCAGATTCTTCAGGACGTTGTATAAAATACTCAAGGATGCCATAGAGCCCAGAAAGACCGACTGCAGGGACTCTGCAGAGGATCAGAAACAGTCTGTGCAGAAGCTCAAGAGTAGGGTGCACCGGTTGATAAACAAGGACCATACGGACAAAGACTGCAAGAGATACACAAAGCGCCTAAAGAGGGAGGTCGATTCACTCTTTACGTTCATAGAGCATGAGGGTGTGGACTATCACAACAACGTCAGCGAGCAGGCGCTGCGCAGGTTTGCAGAGGCCCGCAAGGTACTGTACGGGAGCAGGACAGAAAAGGGCGCCAAGAGGACTGCTGTGACCATGAGCATCCACGAGACATGCAAGAAGCGCGGTGTCAACTTTTACGAGTTTGTCCGCGACTATTTAGCCGGAAGGATAGACGACATTCCGAAGAAACGCATAACTCGCGCCGCGACGACCATCACAACCATGGCCGCCTGAGGCGGTTCGTGCAACATTTTACACATCTGCATCCACCACACCCGCATCTGCATCCACCACACCCATATCTGAGCCGTGGCAACCGTCACGACTGCACGCGCATCGGGATTTGTCTTCTCTTGATGAGCTGATTTTGGTCTCAAAAAACCACTTCATAATGGCGATGTGTTACTATAGTTAGAATTTAACCATCTTTTCATACAACTTGACGCGCCTTTGTATGTCTCTCTTTTTTATCTCCAATAATTTTTTCATTCCATACCCTTCTACTGTAAACGAACCTGCTACATTTCCATATACCGCCGCCTTTTTGATCTCAGATATCTTGGTAGTTGCCTTGCTTGCAAGGTATCCCATCATGGCGCCTGCAAACGAGTCTCCTGCACCCGTGGGGTCCACGACATTCTCCAGTGAAAAACCCGGCGCTGGAAAGATCATTTCATCATTATTATCATAAAACATCAGTGAACCATGTTCGCCTTTTTTGATGATTACATATCTTGTCCCCCAACCCATCATCTTTTTTGCGCATTTTATCAAATTGTGTTCCTTTGTGAGCAGCTTGGCCTCCTCGTCGTTTATCACCACGGCGTCAACCTCCTTTATCATCCTAATTACTGACCTGCGCTTGGTGGATATCCAAAAGTCTATCGTGTCACACATTGAAAATTTTACCCCGTCAAATTCTTTGATTAGAGATATGTTTTGGTCGGGGTCATTATTTGCAAGGTATACGAATTTGGATTTTTTGTAGGATTCTGGCACCGCCGGCTCAAAGTCTTTGATGACGTTGAGCTCCGTGCTGAGTGTTGTTCTGGTACTGAGGGTGTGGTCGTATCGTCCGTCATAGCGGAATGTTTTGGCGCTCTTTTTGACTATCAGCCCACGGAGGTCAACACGTTCAGAGAGAATCTTGGCATGCCTGCCTGGCAGGTCGCCACCTACTACTCCCACCAGCCCCGTCTGCACAAAGTTGCTTGCAGATACCGCAGCATATGATGCTGCGCCCCCAAGGACATTGTTTAGGGTGCGACGGGGGGTTCTGATCGTGTCTAGCGCCACTGTGCCAAAGACCGTAAGCGTCATGTCTAGGTGAATCCCCCCAAGACTAGCGTATAAATTCCATGGCTTGTTCGTCGGTGGGATAGTATACGAATGGGACATCAATGGATGTAAAGAATATGTCATATGTGGTTACGCCCGTGATCTTTTGGACCGTGGGCTTGTCATCATCTTCGTTGGGGTCTGTGTGGAACATCCCACTGACACGTATGTTCTGCATCGGCTGCAGCGTGAATGGCTCTAGCTTGCCCGTGCCTACTATCTGGTCGTCTTCGTCCATCACAAAAAAGTTTGTATCGCCTGCGGTTAGTACTAACAGCGAGGGGTTTTTGACCAACAACTCTATACTATAGTCCGTACCTGTCTTGTCTTCGTGCAACAGATCGCTTTGGACCACACTCACCTCCACGTATGACGCAGATGCATATTGTGAATACCCGAATATGGTCAAGCCTAGGATTGCAATGATTACAGCCCCCTTCTTTTTGGTCAATTCCATGGGATATTATCCATAAAGAAGCTTTTAACTTGGATGTAGAGGGGATACACCGTTTAGTGTAAAAATGTTGAGCAGAGATCAACTTTGACTATGGTGATATGTTAAATACTGATTTTATGATAAGTATATGTTGGCTAGAATAAGACTAAAGCTAGGAGACAACGAGATAGAGGTGGACTCTAGAGACTTTTACGTTGACAACCAGACACTTGACAAGATCATAGACGACATGTCGCGCCGCCTACCGGAAAAGCCGGACATGGTTACGTATGAACAGCAGCAACAACAACACGACTATGATGCAGTTGCACAAGCAGACATTGCAACTGTGCCAATCGATGATGTGCAAGTGCAGCAACGGCAGGCGCTGCAGCCCGCTTCAGAAGATCAAGAGACTGGCGTTGAGCCCGTGTATCAAGACGTCATTGTGGCAGACGATGACGCGCAGATTACGATAGGTGATGGCACGTCCACTGGCCTGGAACTGCTCAACGAGGCCGAGGCCCGCGAACCGGAGTTTGACGGTCCTTTGCGCATTACGGCAGATGAGATACGATCAAAGCTGCATGTCCTGCAGACGGACAGATTCTTTGATACACCGAGGACAGTCATGGAGGCCGTGGGACAGCTCCGTGAGTATGGCTGGGCAGCTAGCACACTGGACGTGTCAAAGGTGCTGGCAGGCATGGCAGCAAGCAGGGAGATTGCAAAGAGATCCATAGACAAGAGGGCGCGCTATCTCATTGATGAGTCACTGCTGGTCTGCAGGTAGTGGCCGCGGAAGCAGTAGTAGGGTAGCCGCACCGCTCGCAGCTCTGAAAGGTCTCGCCGTCAAGGTGGTCAAAATGCGTACCGCACTGGTTGCACGTGTGATGCATGTCATAGTATCCGTCAGGCTCTGTATGCCCAACCTTCTCTGAGCGGAGATCTGTGCCCTTGCACTTTATGCAATGGCAACTGCATTGAACACCCATTTGCATGATACACACACACCATCCCGAATGTATGTATATCTGTCGCACTCCCTGCTGTTTGATTGCCGCCAGAGGATGAGAGGGAGATACCCCTTGAGATTGATGATCACTTTAAGCTGTTTGGAAAGGAGCCATGGGAGGTAGATTATGGTGAAAAGTGTCCGGTATGTGAGGTTAGGATTGACGAGTATGGATTTTGCTCCTGCGGCTCTAGCGGCGAATGAGTCCCAGCCGCACGATTGGCAGCCTGCCCTTGGCTGCAAGGCTGATGATTGCAATAACCCCCATGAAGAGTGTTATGGCAAGCGGGATGGCGGCCGGAAACTCTGGGATTACGGTGGTTCCCACTACGGATACTTCTCCCTGGGCGGGGGGTATCACATTGAGCCATGTGTGGGTTGCGTTGGTGTGGTATTGTTCAAACTCGATCATCTCACCGTCAAGCAATACACTGTATGGGCTACCCAATAGATTTTGGGGGATTATGACTGAAACGGACTGATTGACCTGACTTGTGGCAAAAGTTATCATTTTTGAAGGCTGGTCAAACCCAAAGTTGCCTACCTCCGGGATGCTCCTGACCTCTACATCAAACTTGTTATCCTCCCAGGATACGTGTTTGATGCTTGCAGGCGCGCCATGTGGGTATTTGAGTGTCACAAAGCACCCATGGCAGTTGAATCCAGCATTATCTCCCATGTACACCATGTTGTCGTTTACAAATGCCAGATCGACCTCTTTGGGAAGTATGAAACTCGTAGTTACGCCGGGGTATGTGACATCTATAGTCCAGAGGCCGTCCTTGAATTGGACAATGTCTTCTAGTATGTACTGTATGATGGCCCCGTCTCTTGACGGCTGTAAGATTATGGCGCCGTTGTTGTCTGTTGTGGTCCATGACGGCGCATCACCGTCCTCGTCGGGGGAGATTACCTGTAGGTCCTTGATGTTGCTATCTACAAGATCTATCATGACGGGTGTGCGCGAAGAGCTTATGACGTGCTTTACGTGAGCCGATTCCTGCTGGTTAGTCATTGCGATCTCTACTGATCTCTGCATGGTCCTAGTCCCGTCGGCGACATCCGTGTTAACTATGGGGGGGCTGGGCGCAGAGGAGGCCGTGATGCCGTCCTCAAGGCACGGGGACTCTTTGTCTCCTACAATAACTGAACACCTCGTGCCGTCTGTTTGGATTGTGATATTATGGTCATGCGTGGTGTATACTTGTTTAACACCAAAAGATTGGTATCTGGATACCGCCTCGGCGTGGGGGTGACCGTACTGGTTGTCATGGTCAGCAGAAAAGACCACGACCTCAGGTGATGTGGTTGATATAAAGTTAGGCGTGCTGGCATGTTTGGAGCCGTGGTGCGGCGCATTCATTATGTCTATGTCCAAGGTGTCGGCTGGATAATTCTCAACAAGCCATCCCTCTGTGGCGTGTGTGGCGTCGGCGGTGAACAGGAATTTTATGTCGCCGTATTGGAGCAGGGTTATAACAGAGTTTGAGTTTTCAAGCGATGCGTTCTTTGCTGATTTAATCAGTGATTCGGGCGGGCTAAGCACAGTGATCATGACTGACGGATCCATGGTGATCGTATCTGATGCATATGTCTTGGTCTCGCCGGTTGCCAGCGTTAGAAACCTTTGATAGGTCTTTGTATCCTTGGACGTGGGACCAATCAACACCTCATTAATCCCAAACACACCATCCTCAATCAGGGTGTTGATGCCGGCTACGTGATCTTGGTCTGGATGTGTTATGATCATTGTGTCTATGGTGGTTACGCCAAAGTATTGCAGTGTGTCCTTTATGCTGGGGTACGCGCGCGGCATCCCCCCGTCGATGAGGATCGTCTTGCCGTTGGGCAGCATGATCAGGGTTGAGTCACCCTTTGTATCTAGGCCTATAAACACCACGGTAAGCCCGTCAAAGTCTTGCACGCTGTGGTCCGCATATGTGGCGGGGGTAGAGGCCGTAACAAGCAGCAGGGATATGGATGCTATTATTACTATCATTATTGTGTTTATAATATTTTTACGTGCTGTCAAATGGCCTGTCATTTTGCAATTCAAGTGCCGGGTATGCAGTTAAAAGGGTTGGTTTGTCGTAGGGGTGTGTGACGTGAGAGCCAAGTGGGCAGGCGCGTGTTTGGTGTGAAATGAGGAGGAACCAAAGGGGAATGTGTTTTATTCTACAGTTACACGTAGCATCTGTGCCTTTTCAAGGGGGCAGTCGTTGGTATCCCTCTGCATGTTGACTATCTTGTCTGCCACATCCATGCCGTCGGTTACTTCACCAAATACAGTATATTGCCTGTCAAGAAACGTACTGTCGGTTGTGACTATAAAGAACTGCGAGCCTGCACTGTTGGGATCCTGTGATCTAGCCATGGAGACGATGCCGCGCAAATGCGAACGCGAATTAAACTCGGCATTTATGTTGTAGCCGGGACCTCCGGTACCCCATGTTGCCTTGTTGTCGGCCTTTGTGTTTGGATCGCCGCCCTGAATCATGAATTTTGGTATGACCCTATGGAACAGAGTTCCATCATAGAATCCATCACTTACCAGCTTTGTAAAGTTCCTGACAGTTTCAGGAGCAAGATCAGGCAGGAGGTTGATTCGTATATTTCCAAAATTAGTCTCAATATTTACAATTACCATTGCTGGCGTTTCATAATGTCATCATAAGAGTCTTGTGGGCGGCGGAGTTTGTTGGGTGACTTGGGAAGCTTCCAACATGGTGGTTTGTAGGGTTTAGTTGGTGCGTTGGGGTGGACCATGATGGGCAGGGGCGGCAGGATTTGACGGCGTGTTGGTTCCTTTCAAGCATTTGCAATTCACCTGCCAAATTCGGTGCGGCTGACAGTGTATAGAAATTTAAATATGGATGTGGGCGGTGGTAGTAGGTATATCATGAAGGTGGTGGTAATTTCTGGAAGCCCGAGAAAGGAGGCAAAGACACAGGTGATAATGAAGTATGTCTATGAATATGCCAAGGCAAAGAATCAAGACACCAAACTCATCAATCTATCAGAGGGGCTGGTGGAGTGCTACAGGGGTCCTGGTGAGGAGTATAACGAAGCAACTATTGCTGCCGCCAAAGACACTACAGACGCGGACGTATGGATGATTGGGTCTCCGGTGTACAATTCATTTTTCAGCTCTGCGCTGAAAAATTTGTTCGAGTATATCAACTACAAAAAGACCGCAGGAAAGGTGGCAGGCATGGCGATATTGGGTTCAGGCGAGATCAGCTTTACACAAGTGCAGGCGCTGATTACGCAGATGATGTCCTACTTTAGGGTGGTGACCAATCCCACTGCCGTCTTTGTTACTGCCGAATCAATTACTGACGATGCCGTCTCTGATACGGATACACAGGCTAGGCTAAGAGAGATGGTAGACAAGACCCTGGATATTGCTTCCAAGGTGCGCCAATAGTAGTGGGGCGCCGTGATGGCGTGTAGATTGATGTAATTGTTGGTATGGCAGTTTGGTACTGGCGGTTGATGGGATGGCTTAGTCTGGACTTGATGATTCTATAGTGACGTGCAAGTATGTTGCTGGCGCGGATTACACCATTATTGGATTGACAAATCAAGGAGGCTTGGTAGACATTGTACAAGCTGCGAAGAATCAAATATTATGTTTAGTCATTACACAGCGGAATGAATGTGGACCCAACCGAGTTTTGTTCGTGCAAATGTCACTTTGGCGGAGCTATCAGCTGCCCTAGCTGCAAGCAGAATCACACCACGACAACTACAACTATATCGTGCGGCCACTGCGGGCAGGACTAGGACTTTTCGGCGGTCTTTTTTGTGGCCAATATCTTTAGGTTGGTAAGCTCTGTCTTTAGGGATTCAATCTGCACGCGGGTCTGCAGGTTTGCGATCTCTTGGTTGAGCCTCTCGATCTCATTGTCCTTTAATTTTAATGTCTCCCTGATGCTTCCCAACTCTGCTGTCAACTCCTCTTGGATCTGTTTTATTCCCGTGATCTGTAATGTTTGGGTGTCTGGGGTGGATCCACTGGTGGTGGTGATTATGGGTGATGCAGTTGGTGCCAAACTGCTCTCGGCATGGTGGTGGGCGGCGCCGTGCTTGTGTACGTAATCGGTACTCTTTTGTGACAACCAGCACATCAGCGCAAGGAACCATGTGATGGGGACCGCCATAATGAATACAAAGTTTAGGATTGGTGCAAAATCAACAAAATATGGCCAGAGTCCGGTAAGAACAGCTGCAAAGGCCCCGGTTACTACGGTAGCCAAATGATTTCCCAAATAGCCCATATGGTTGGGTGAATTTTATTATTTATAATAGTAATGTTGCGGTGGTGGAATCGCTTGCTTGTCTGGTGCTTGATTTGTGTGTATGTTGGTTCGCGTGTATCAAATGTGTGTACAGATAGGTGGCATGAGTAGAAAAGTTTGTGGTTGTCATGTGTTGACAAGGATGGTGGTGGGCCGAGTGAGATTCGAACTCACGATCACCGCCGTGTCGAGGCGGTATCCTAACCGGCTAGACTACCGGCCCGTTGAAGTACAGGACGTAATGCTAGCATTATTAACGTTTAACAGAATAAGGCAAGGACATACAGAAAGAGGGGGAACAGATGAACAATTGAGAAAAGATTTCAGCGAAGAAGAAAAGAGGGGGTTCTACAAGGCTGTCTATTCTAGGAGGGATGTAAGATCCCACTTTGTGCAGGATCAGATAGGCGATGATGTATTATTCAATATCCTTAATGCAGCTCACCATGCCCCGTCGGTGGGATTCTCACAGCCGTGGAACTTTATACTGATAAGAGATGCTATCACAAGGGCAAAGATTAAAGAGTCTTTTGAAGAGGAGAAGGAGCGCTCTTCAAGACTAGTAGAAGAGCCGAAGCGATCCCAGTACACCTCTTTCAAACTGGAGGGCATAATGGAGTCATCAATAAACTTGTGCGTGACATATGATCCCTCCAAGTTTGGTCCCTTTGTGATTGGCAGGTCAAGCATTCCAGAGGCAGGCTTGTATAGTGTATGTTGTGCAATCCAGAACTTGTGGTTGTCTGCAAGGGCAGAGGGGGTGGGCATGGGATGGGTCAGCATACTCTCAAACGAGACTCTGCGCAATGTGTTGGATCTGCCAGAACATGTTGTTCCTGTTGCGTATCTGTGTCTGGGGTATGTTGATGAATTTGCCCAAAAACCTGATCTGGAGACAGCCGGATGGCTGCCACGGCTTGGACTAAAGGATGTGGTGTACTTTGAGAGATGGAACGACAAGGATGATGAAAACTGGAACGGCATACGGGAGGTAATTGGGGGCGATGAAAGATGAGCGTCTGTCTGTTCTTCTTGTTGGTACTGGACTACAGCAGTCTGGTTACTATTGATAGGTATCGTTGTAACAGGTTGAGAAAGTGACAATAAAGTACGGCAGCAGAGATGCATGTCATTCTATGTTGGAGTGAGGCTTGCTGTGATGACAGAGGTTGCTTACGCTTAAATAATTAGATACGTTTTTCTCGCTGGGCTTGTGGCGCAGAGTCGTTTGACGCGAAGCATGGATAGCGCGATAACCTCCTAAGTTATAAGTCGAGGGATCGAAGCCCTCCAAGCCCGCTTTTTGGTTTATGATATAATAACGATGTATGTAGTGGACGAGTTTGTTAAATAAATTTCTTTTTAATATATGGGAAAACCACGTATTAATTCACATAAAATCTGTGTGAAATGTATGACGAGATATGAAAAATGCTTTCAATCATCATTCGTGGTTTCAATTCAATGCACCCGCCCGTAATTAATTCTCAAAAATACCACAAATTAGCACAGTGTATATAATTATGCGCATCTGTACGATTTTTTTCTTCGATTACACATAATAGAGTTTATGATTAATCGACCGGAAAAAATTTTCTGAAAAAAATATGGATATCATATGTGGTGTGGTTCAAGTCTAACACAGGTAAAGCCAAAAAGTTGTGCGCAGTCGTGTGCATTTGGAATTTTCGTCCATATGTCAACTTGACAGTATAGTAAAGGGGCAGGAGCTATATCCTGCTCTTTATTTTATTCTTCCAGTATTGGTAGGTGCCGTCCTGCCACATCTTTCGCTTGTTGTACATACCGCATATGCCGTTGAATTCTACATTGAACTCTTCGGTCTGTTTTACCTTTAGCCTTTGATTCTCTTTCTCTAACTTTGCTAATCTGGTCTCTAGTTTAGTTTGGGTTTGTTTGCCCATTACCATATACTTGCAAGAAGTAAATTTAACGATACAAGTTTAATTTAATAGAGAACTTGACAATTTTTTTGATCCTATTTTTCTGGTCGATTAATCATAAATTCTCATGTCTGTCATAAACTCTATATCCACAGTGCTCCAAGATGTCTGGGTGACCAGCATTCCCTGTGCCGTAATGTCGGGGATCGCGCCGTTTATCATGGCCTCGTAGGTTCCCGGGTCCATCTCGGACTTGCTCAAAACAAGTATGCTCTTGAGCGGAACTTCGGCGCCGGGGTAAAAGACTGCCCTTCCAGGTAGTGCAATATCCTCTACTGAATACTGCCCTGTGCCCAGCTGCATTCCGTCCCCGTCAAAGAGCTGGTATGTGATGGATGCTACGGTGAATGTCTTTTCACTGGGGTTCTCTACCAGAAATACCACGTCAAACTTTGCCTGTCCGGCCACCCTGTCGACATCAATAACCTTGATGTTCTGCAGCTTTATCTGAGCCTGTTCTAGGTGCACGTTGTCCAAGCTTGCGTAATAGATTATTCCACCCATCATGACTAACACGCCTGCCAATGCAACATAGACTGTCATCTTGCTTTGCAGAGCCATTTCAATGGTTTAGTCCATGTACAACTAAAAAAGGTTCGTAGAGGTGGTCTAGCCGATTGCGCAATTGTAAAAAATATGTGTGCCGGCCAGCCTTTCCAATCTATTTTGGTTCTAGCATCAGACCGGCGTTATGTTTCCATTATGGTATGGCTGTACTGTGCGATGGACTGCAGCCATACATGATCCTAATACAAATACATAATATTGAACCACCGAATCGTGGTACATGGCCACGCCGTTGGAGCAGGCAGTCCTTACTTGGATTCACTTAGTCTCTGCCGCTGTCTGGGTGGGAGGCTCGCTCTTTATAGGGCTGGTATTCTCCCCACTGCTCAAGACAATGTCGGACTCTGTAGAGGAGAGGATGAGGATAATGATACGTGTGGGGAGACGCTTCAACAAGATTGCAGTGCCCTCCCTTGTTATTTTGATGGGGACGGGGCTGTACACGTCGCATGCACTGCTGGCCAGACCTGAACTGCTTGCCGCTACAAGCTATGGGACGTTTCTTGCAATCAAGATGATTCTGGTAGTGGCGTTGGTCATAACGTATGCAGTGCATGTCAGGGTGATACGCAGGGACGTGGAGGATGCAATCATGTCAGGAAAGATGCCGGCGCCGCAGGTACAGGCACTCAGAAAAAAGATCATCATACTCGGGGAGGTTACGGTAGTCTTGTCGGTCGCAATCCTGTTTCTTGCATCACTGCTTGATGCGGGGGTGTGATGGTGCATACTTGAAAACCATACATCATGGTATCATGTGTGGCGCCACCACGCATCAATGCACGGCAGGCACCATACATCATGGGGATTTTTAAAGAGAGGGGTACCACCCAGACATCATGAACGGCTTGCTGGTGGGAAGGTTTCAGCCCTTCCATCTGGGGCACCTTGAGGCCGTGCGCTTTGCACTCTCCAAGGTTGAGATGCTGTGGGTGGGGCTCGGCAGTTCAAACCTGCCGGCAGGAAAAGACAACCCGTTCTCGGTCGAGCAGCGCAGGGAGATGATCATCTCATCAGTGGATGTTCACACGCGCAAGAGGATCTGCACCTATCCCATACCCGACCTAAACAATCACATGCAGTGGCTCAAGACGATAGATGAGATCGTGCCAGAGTTTGGTATGGTTTTTTCCAATGACCCCCTCACAAGGCACTTGTACTCGCGAAGCGATGCAGTTGAGGTGCTTGCGATACCATTCCTAAACAGAGACGTGCTGTCTGGTACAAACATCAGACATCTCATGGCCCACAATCAGGGGTGGCATGATCTCGTACCTGAAGGCACAAGAGACTTTATCCTGATAGATCCTAGTGCCAGCGAGCGCCTAAGAATGATCTCTAATTATAAATAAAACTGTTCGCAACTACCACACATGGAATACCTCTCTATGCTTCCGGGACCCACCAATGTTCCCAATCGCGTAATGAGGGCGATGCTTGCACCCATCATAAACCACAGAAGCGATGACTTTGTAGAGCTGTACACTGACGTGGTTGAAAAGTCGCAGCAGGTATTTGAGACCCGCAACGACATAGTGGCGCTCTCTTCGTCTGGTACTGGCGCAGTGGAGGCCAGTGTTGTTAATTTGATTAAAAAAGGCGACAAGGTAATAATTCCCGTAAACGGAGAGTTTAGCAGCAGGCTCTCACAGCTCATAGAGGGACAGGGGGCCAATGTAGTCAAGCTTGAGACCCCCCCTGGGCAGAATGCAACCTTTGAGCAGGTAACAGAGGCGTTTGACAACAACAAGGACGTCAAGGCGTTTTATGTGGTACACAACGAGACCTCTACGGGGACCATGGTGAATTATTTGGATCGTGTGTCTAATTTGACATCAAGAAATGATGCATTTTATGTAGTGGACTCAGTATCCCTGCTGGGTGGCGCGCAGCTTTCAGTGGACAAGTGGAATATTGATGTGTGCCTGACGGGCGCACAAAAGGCCATTGCAGCACCACCCGGCATATCACCAATATCTGTGAGCGCAAAGGCCAAGAGGTACATGATAGACAACCCCCCACCCACACTGTACTTTAATCTAGCAAGGTACTTTGGTTATTATGAAGAGTCTAGGCATACCCCGTTCACACCTGCACTGCCCCTGATGTACGCGTACAGGGAGGCCCTGTCAATAATACTGGAGGAGGGACTGCCCAATGTATTCAAACGCCACAAGACGTGCTCTGATGCGCTATACTCTGGCCTAAGCGCAATAGGCTTGACCCCGTTTGCAAGACAGGAGGACCGTTCAATATCCATAGTAGCGCTAAACTATCTGCAGGGCCTTGAGGACAAGACCTTTAGGAAAACACTGGCAGACAAATTCAAGGTGCTGGTGGCAGGTGGGTTTGGCGACCTCAAGGGAAAGGTCTTTCGAGTAGGCTGCATGGGTGAAGTGAGCCCGTACCATGTCATGAGGACTATCTCGGCGATCTCATCAACGCTGGCAATGATGGGTTATGAGACGGACGCCAGAGCAGGACTTACAGCGGCACAAAAGATACTAGATGATCTCTAGACTGGCCTGAATCATTGTTTTTGATACACTCCATTTACTCTGGGTAGGGCAGATGCAATGGCCGGATGTTTTGCAGGGGGCGACGACGATGATCATTGAGAAGGTTTGCATATTGTCTGTATGTTATAATGCGTGGGTTACAAAGTGGCTTTGTTGCCTAGGCATGTACCGTAGTGAGATGGACACAAACGTGTGGTGTCGTGGTGATTGCGCCGGTTGGGGTACATACTCCACCGGAGGATCGTTGCTGTTCCGCGCGCGGGAGCGCACAAATTACAGTGCAACCAGCTTTACCGTGTCCATATTTTTGTCTGTCAGGAACCCGTTTGTTATGGAACGTATCTTTTCATAGTCTCCGTCTAGAAAGAACATCTCCATACACCTGTCTTCGTCCATGCGGTTGTGCAGATGCGTCCTGATTAGGTTCTCGTAATCATGTTTTATCTTTGCTGCCTGCCCGTCAAACTTGTCGGCATGCATCACAATCAGTATGGCACTCTGACGCCCCTGCATACTCCTCTTCTGCTTCTCCTCCTGCACGAATGCCTTGATTCCGGTCCTGATGATCTCTGATCTACCACTGAACCCCATGGACTTTTGCAGGCCATCAAGTTCTTTGAGGATCCCATCTTTTAGGGATATGGATATGATTGCCAACGACTTTATGATTATTAATTATTATTTAAATCTAAGAGCGTTCTTTAATAATAATTTTTCAACGAGTGGAGGACTCCAAACATCCCTGTTAAAGAGATGTGTATGGTTGTGTAAAGGGTCTGGCTTGAGAAATTTACATCCTTTACCTTTTGGTTGGTTGTCTTTACATATGTTTGAAATGTGTAGGTGACAGGGTTTGCCAAGTGAGTATGTGTAGTATGGGAAGTGGCGGGGCACAATCTTTTTGGATGTACGATACATGACAGATATTTATTAAATTTAGATACAATTATTAATAACAATAATGCGGGGGTGAGTATGAACGGGTTGGCAGTGGCAGGAGCGGCAGGTGTAGGAATAATCATTGTGGTAGTGAGTGTGCTGGTTATGTTTGCACCATTACAGTCTGAGAATCAGGCAACGTCTGGACAGGATGATGTATCCCCCACATCATCGACAACAACATCGCCTGCACTGCTTCAAGACAAACAGGAAACAGACCAGGAAAGTGTTTTGGTATCACAGGATGATGACAAGATTGTCGCACTTGCATCATTTTACCCATATTACGAGTTTACAAGAAATGTGGCAGGAGACAGGGCGGTGGTGCAGCAGTTTATTCCGCACGGGGTAGCAGCGCACGACTGGGAGATGCAGGTATCAGACATTCACCGCCTTCAGGACGCAAGTGTGTTTGTGTATAATGGGTTGGGAATGGAGTCGTACATTGAGAGTTTGATGGATTCGGGTGAGTTTGATGGATTGTTGTTTGTGGATGCATCGGTGGGTGTCGATCTGTTTAGGCCAGGAGAAAAAGAAGAAAAAGATCATGGTCTTCCAAACAGGCTTGTAGATGTGTCATTGGTATTAGATGAGCTGCAAGACGGCAGGATGGACGGGGCCCAGGCAATACAGGAGATTAGAGGTATTGTGGATGAGGGTGATCATGATGGACAAGAGGAGGAGGATAGTATGTTATATGCTATTGGTGTGATTCTTGATGAGGTTAGGGAGAGACACATCAGCCAGGCTGATGCATTAGATGAGATTGGTAGTATTGTATATGAGGTACGGAGTTTGGATGGTGACGGACACGGTGATGAGGACAACGGACACGGTGATGAGGACAACGGACACGGTGATGAGGACAACGGACACGGTGATGAGGACAACGGACACGGTGATGAGGACAACGGACACGGTGATGAGGACAACGGACACGGTGATGAGGACAACGGACACGGTGATGAGGACAACGGACACGGTGATGAGGACAACGGACACGGTGATGAGGACAACGGACACAGACATGACTTTGAGTATGACCCACACATATGGCTGGATCCCATACGCGTAAAGGAGCAGGTCAACAACATACGCGACGGACTTACGCGCGCCGATCCTGGCAACACCAAATATTATACACAAAATGCCCAAGAGTATAACCAGAGGCTTGACGAGCTTGACGCAAAGATTTCATCTACCCTCTCTTCGTGCAACAAGGATACGCTTGTTACGTTTCATGAGGCGTTTGCATACTTTGGGGAGCGGTACGGCCTTGACGTGGTGCCCCTTAGCGGGCTAGCACCTGATGCAGAAGCCTCGGCCGTTGAGATTGCGGGTTTTATAGACTTTGTAAAAGATCACGACATCAATGTCTTGTTTGCAGAGGAGCTGATAGACCCCAGGCTTGCACAGGTGATTGCAGATGAGGCAGGCGCTAATGTGTTGATGTTAAGCCCCATAGAGGCGCTGGCGCCGGATGAGGTGGGTGTGGGGATTACGTACATACACAAGATGGAGCAGAATCTTGATGCCATGGCTGGTGCGCTTGAATGCAGATAAGCCATGTACTGGAGATTAAAGATCTTTGTATATCATACCATGGCAACAGCCACGCCAGCAATGAGGTATGCACGGACAAGAGCCATCTTGCAGTAGATGACATCAGTATTGGGGTACGGGAGGGTGACCTGCTTGGAATTGTGGGGCCCAATGGTGCTGGCAAGACCACGCTGTTTAGGGCGATCCTAGGGCTGCACCCGTACGCGGGAAGCATTAGTCTGTTTGGATTTGAGCAAGGCAGCGCATCAGGGAATTACAATTATCATGCGCTGCTACCACTGGTGGGCTATGTCCCACAAAAGATAGCATTTGAGATAAACTTTCCTGCAACCGTGCGGGACGTGGTGGCCATGGGGATGCTGTCGGCCAAGAGGCTGGCCAAGGGGGCCGCCCTAGTCAGGCAGTGCGGGTTTGACTGGAAGAGGATCTATGAGGGCATTGACGGCGTGCGCGGCAAGGTGACCGAGGCGCTTAAGACCGTGGGGCTTGAGCACTTGGGCGACAGGAGGATAGGACAGCTCTCGGCCGGAGAGATGCAGCGCGTCTTTATTGCAAAGTCACTGGTAAAGGATCCCCTACTGCTTATACTTGATGAGCCGGTGACCAGCGTTGATGTGGAATCGCAGACCAAATTTTACAATGTGATAAAGAAGATTAACCGCGAGAATAATATCGCGATTGTGTGGTCATCACACGACCTGGATGCCATATCAAAGTATGCAAACAAGGTGGCATGTATGAACAAGAGGCTGTTTTTTCACGGTCACAAGGATGAGTTCTTTTCGGATCCCGCGCTGCTAAAGACATACACAGAGTCTTCCATGCAGGTGCACATGCACCACCACCGCCATACTGACGACGGCATGGCAAACAGGGTGACAGGGTAATGCGGGCAGCGGCCCAGGTGGTATCAAAGAAGAATGGTTCTTGATGCGTTGTCCTATGCATTTATGCAAAAGGCTCTGGTATCCGGAGTGGTGATAGCGCTGATCTGCTCGCTGATGGGCACGTTTCTGGTGCTGCGGAGGTATTCGCTATTTGGCGACGGGATATCTCATGTGGCGTTTGGTGGAGTGGCAATAGGGCTGTTTCTGGGGGTCTTTCCTTTGTGGACTGCATTTGCAGCCTCCGTACTGGGGGGAGTCGGGCTGCAAAAGCTGCGCCAGAGCACGCAGATATCTGGTGATGCGGCCGTGGCGGTGGTGCTGGTGTCGGGCCTTGCGGTGGGGATAATACTGGTAAGCTCGGGTGGCGGATTCTCGGTGGACCTGTTTAGTTTCTTGTTTGGGAACATACTGCTGGTAAGTGATGGGGATCTCATCATGATTGTAACGATAAGCGCAGGGATAGTCATCACGCTGGTGGTACTGCATAAACAGTTTCTGCACATGACGTTTAATGAGGAGCAGGCCAGGATATCGGGGCTACCCGTGACTGCGCTCAACTATGCGTTTGTGGTGCTTGCATCAGTTACGGTGGTGACATCCATGCGGCTGGTGGGTATACTGTTGATATCGGCACTAATTGTGATACCAAACATTACAGCGATGATGCTTGGCAGAGGGTTTACCAGCACGGTGGTAACGTCCATGACTATCTCCGTCTTTTCTGTGGTGGCGGGCATATTGCTGTCGTACTATTATGACGTGGCCCCGTCAGGGACCATAGTGGTGGTGGCCGTCTCCATACTTTTGGTGGTGCTGGCGGCAAGGTCTGCAGGGCTGCTGCAGAGGGGCAGGGCGCGCCTTGACAGGGCACGGCAGAAGAGAGTTACAAGGCAGTGATAAGCAGTGAGTTTAGTCTGCGCTTGTCGTGTATGGCTTTGACATAGAATAAAGAGGTAAATATGATGCCCAGTGCAATCAGCGGCGATGCCACCACTGTGTATATGGGGGCGTTGTCTGCAGGCATGTCATTGAGATCATAGCCGAGCTGTGCTGTCATGATGCTGGAGGGTTCTTCGGTGATCTCCACCATTCCGAGTTTGTTTGCTTGCTGCTGCACAAACCAGATGTTGTGATCACTGTCTGATGTTACAAACTGGGTGGCGGACGATATCGTGGGGACCATGACCTGGGTTAGGTCACCGTTGGCGGGATCATACACTCCCAGATAGTCAGTGACGTGCTGGGCAAACCAGATGTTACCGTACATGTCCAGCGTCATTCCAAAGGGCAGTGAGTTCTGGTCGGGTGCGGCTACCCTCTTGACTGAATGCAGGATGGGGTCGATCCTAGTTATTGCTTGGCCCGCGTGTTCGGCTACCCATATGGCGCCATCCCCATCAAAGAGGATGGCCTCGGGTGACTGCAGGGTTGTGCTTATGGGGATCTCAGTTGTCGTATTTGTGGAGGGATTGATGCTGCCTATGGCGCCCGTGCCGGTGGCGGTGTACCATATTGTACCGTCATGGTCCATTGCTAGTGCAAACGGCAGCGAGCTGGCCTGCAGGAGAACCACCTCAAATGTGTCAGAGTCTGGGGTGTATCGCATTATGGCATTTTTGTTTATGATTGTAATCCAGACACTGTTGGCGTTAGGGCCCACTTGTATGGACAGGGGTGAGTTGTCAGATGTGGTGGGTTCTAGTAGGGGTATCTTTGTGGTGGTGATCTGTTTTGTTATGGTGTCTATGAAGCCTATCTGGTTTGAGGGGGTGTCTGTGAACCATATTCTGTTGTTGATGGGATCATGGGAGAGCAGTGTGGTGCCGGCGCCATCAAATGTGTATGGTGTGAACTGCTGCGTATCTGTTTCAAACTGCCATATGCGCGGCGCCGACGTGTCACTGATCCAGATGGAGCCGCTGTTGTCATAGAGCGGGTACAGGGGCTTGCCGTCCTCTGGAAATTGGTATTCTGTGATTTGTGTCTGGATCTCTGTGAGCCTAGGCTTGACCTGCAGGTACATTGTTACTGATTCATTTGCGCCCTGGGTCCTGTGCGCCTCGATCTCTACGAGCCACTGCCCGTAGAATCCAAACGTCAGGTCTCCTATAAACTCTAATGGTATCTGCTCTTTGTCCGGGGTGATCTGCGTCATCTGGACCTGGATGGGGGGGATGTTCTTTGAGGGGTTTGAGACTCTTGCGTTGATCTGGTCCACGTCGCGGATGGGGCCGCCGAGCGGGTCATCTATCTTGAGTAATATTGTGTTTTGTCCCTTGGAGAAGGGGAGAATCTCCATACTGAACCTGATATTCTCTGAAAACTCGACGATGTTTAGGCCGTAGGGCTTGTTCTCCTGGGCTTCATCCTGCACCTCTGCTAGGGGGGGTGTTGTGTTTGTGAGCAGTGCTACTATTACCAACAGGATGACCCCCAGTGCCACGTCTGCCCTTAGCGGCATTTGGAGCCTCTTGTGGACCGTGTGTGTCTGGGTGCCTGCCTCCTCTTTGCCGGCGCGTTTTTTGTGTTCGGGGGCGGTGTGGGAATGGCGGGGAGTGAGAGCATCTTCGGCGCCCTTTTGTATTTTGAGCTGGTAAAAGCCTCCTAGCCCTATCATGGCAGCCGCAATGACGATCTTTGCCATGATTAGTTGACCGAATATGGATTTGGTAATCAGCCCAAGATCACTGTCTATGAACCACAGCAGGGTGGGGCCTGTAATGATGACTATTCCCACTGATATGATAAATGCAACAGAGAACCTTGGGATCAGCACCAAGCTCATCTTTTCTTTGTGTGTGGGGCCCAGCTTGGAGAGGGACGGGTGAAGTATGAATGCAAAATAGATTATTCCGCCTATCCATACAGCTGCTACCAGGTTGTGTATGTAGTCGAGTATGAGCGCACCTGACTGCTCCGTTGCGGCACCATGCCCCACCATGCTTGTGGTTGCGATTAGTGCAAGTGAGGCAGCCAGCATCGGGATCTGCTCTTTTGCACCCAGTGCGGTGCTGCGCCTGTTCATTATGAACCATATACTAATCAAGAGTACTGTGAGGATCATCCTTGCAAGCCAGACCACCCCAAAGTATGTCCCAATTACGTCCACGGGCGTGGTCTCTAACATGATCGACTGTACTGCAATGATTAGCATGTCTGATGCAAAGACCAGCACTATGCCGACGCCGGTGATTGCCATGAATTTTTCACGGTAGAATTGCTGCATCTTCTCCAGCATGCCGTTTTTTGCGTCTCTGATTAGCTGCTTGTTTTGTGTTCCCCAAATTACCAGCGATGCAAAGACCGCACCCAGTACGATGGTCTGGCCTATGAGGCCCGGAAGCTTTGCGCCCGCCCCCGGCAGGAACAGAGTCTCGTCGATGGGTTGCTGACCGTCAGGGTGTGGGGTTACCACGGCGCTGCCCACACCAAACAGAAACGCGTCAGGTACCAGATGCCCGTCCACCTTTGAGAGTGCCTTGGTGGATGCAGTGTATGTCCCCTCTTGCAGTGGTGATGTGGTGACGATCAGTGACGACTCTCCCTGGTAGTATCTGGTATCGCCGTTGTCAACTTGGTAGCCGTTGCTGTCAAAGACACGTATCTGGCTGAAGTTGATATCCAGGTGCTCTGTAAAGAATACGATTACCTCGGTGGTACCTATGGGGGCGTTTGATGACATGCTGGGGATGGTCTCTTCTGTGAATGGATGTGCCAGTACGGACTGTGCTGGCAGCGATGAGGCAATGGATAAAACTAAAAGTGTTGCAATGATGATGGTACCCTTCATTTATTTTTCTGCTAGCCATTTATTTAATAATGTTGTACGTTGATCCTGCCGTTGGGGAAGGGTTGGCTAGGTGTGATGATGTTGGTGTAATGGATAGTTGTCACTAGGCGACTTGAATTGTAAAACGAGCCAAGTGTGACGGTGTTGGCGTAATTGGCAGGCTTTTAGATGGGATGCAGGTTACACGTAGGTTGTTTTCACGTAAATATAATAAATGCATTACTGCCATGGATCTGTGATAAATGACTGGATCCAATCATGGCATTTTGGCAGTATCTGCTGTGGCCGCTGCCGCCAGTATGTTGTTTGTGGCAGGCATGATGGATGTCCCGTCGTCTGCGCATACTACTATACATGTGGAGCAGTATGCAATCGAGGTGGGCTGGGAGATAGAGCCGCCGATTGTAGGGATTAGAAACAGCCTGTTTCTCAAGATTGTAGAAACTGGCGATACAGAGGGTACGTACAAGGGTATTACAGGCGCATTTAAGGATATGAAGGCAACAGCAGTATTTGGGGGCGTGACCAAGGAGGTGGATGTAAACTCTGATCCCCGTCTTGGGTATTATCTTGCACCCATCATCCCTACTAGAACTGGAAGCTATGCTGTTGAACTAAGGGGTGATATTCTTGGCACACCCGTTGATGCAATGATACCGATCGAGGACGTAATGTCTAGTGCAATACTTGACTTTCCTTCCACTACCTCGGGTGGTGACAAGAGCGGCGAGATTGCAGCACTAAAAAATGCAATTTCCTCCCTGCAACAGGACGTGCTTGAGATCAAGACGTCTGGTATGGGTGGGGTGAATGACGGTGGTGGTGATGGCGGCAGTGGAAATAATACTGATGGCGGCGCATCATCATATGACATTGCATTCTTTAGCTTATCTATTGGGGCGGCTGCGATAATATTGTCTGTTATTGCCATGGTAAAAAGAAAATAAGAATATTAGTAACACATCGCCATTATGAAGTGGTTTTTTGAGGCCAAAATCAGCTCACCAAGAGAAGACAAATCCCGATGCGCGTGCAGTCGTGACGGCCGCCACGGCTCAGATGTGGGTGTGGTGGATGCAGATATGGGTGTGGTGGATGTAGATGCATAAAATGTTGCACGAACCGCCTCAGGCGGCCATGGTTGTGATGGTAGTTGTGGCATGAGCTATACGTTTCTTCGGAATGTCGTCTATCCTTCCGGCTAAATAGTCGCGGACAAACTCGTAAAAGTTGACGCCGCGCTTCTTGCATGTCTCGTGGATGCTCATGGTCACGGCAGTCCTCTTGGCGCCCTTTTCTGTCCTGCTCCCGTACAGTACCTTGCGGGCCTCTGCAAACCTGCGCAGCGCCTGCTCGCTGACGTTGTTGTGATAGTCCACACCCGCATGCTCTATGAACGTAAAGAGTGAATCGACCTCCCTCTTTAGGCGCTTTGCGTACCTCTTGCAGTCCTTGTCCGTATGGTCCTTGTTTATCAGCCGGTGCACCCTACTCTTGAGCTTCTGCACAGACTGTTTCTGATCCTCTGCAGAGTCCCTGCAGTCGGTCTTTCTGGGCTCTATGGCATCCTTGAGTATTTTATACAACGTCCTGAAGAATCTGACAAACTTTTTGCTCTTGTTCTTCTCGAGTGTCCTGTACATGTCGCGCAAGTAGTGCAGCAGGCACTTTTGGTGCTTGCTACCCACGTAGTTCCACGGGCCCCACGAGTCACTCACGATGGTTCCTGTGAATCCTTTCAACACATCCATGGGTACGGTCCTGCCTCTTGACTTGTTTATGACGAATATGCTCGACATGCTGCTGACAAACACCCAGACCCACCTGCGCATGCCGTTGACAAACCAGCTCGTCTCGTCGCCGTAAATCTCCCTGTACCTTTTGAGCGCCTTTTTGAGCTTGTCGTACAGCGGCTCAAGCTCACGGGCGACCACGTCGCAAAAGTGGTTCAGCGTGGATGTGGAGATGCTGATACCATAAAACATGTGGAGCATGTCTCTGATCTTGCCAAATGACACGTTAGAACACTTCATGGTTATCACCATGGCCATGATGTTTGTCCCGAAATGCTCCCCGGCAAGCACGCCGTCAAGGTACGGGGTAACCTGCTTGTTGCAGCCCCTGCAGAATCTTCTTGAGACACACCATTTGGTGACCGTCCACTTGAACTCGATCAGGTCCTCGGACAGCCGCTCGTATTCTCCGGTGGGCTTCGAGAGCTCCGCGCCGCAGTTGGGGCACTTGGTCTGGTCGGCCTGCCTGATGTCGTTTACGGTGGGCGGGATCCTGTGCGACGGCCGCTTCGTGCCGTCGTTCTTGTCGACGCTCCTAATCTGTGGATACCCCTTCATCTCCCTCACGTTGTAGCTTCTGTGGTTGTGCCCGCGTCCGGAGCCGTGCTTTTTTTCCTTTCCAGCTACTACCTGCTTGTTGTCCTCGCGCAGCTGCTCGAGCTCCTTGTGCATCGCCTCATTCTCCTTGTGCATCGCCTCATTCTCCTTGTGCATCGCCTCATTCTCCTCGCGCAGCTGCTCGAGCTCTTCGCGCAGTTGCCTGTTTTCCTCCAACACTCGTTCCATCATCTCCCGCGTCTGCTCACTCTCTTTGTCTCTGACATTTGTCGCCTCTTCAAAGCACTTGAGAAGGTATTTCACGCTGGGATGGTTCCAGTCCACCTTTGAGGGATCCATGACATATACTCTATCCAGGAAATAAAATACATGCATGTCGACAAAAGAACACTAAATGCTCAAAAATATTAAAACTACAACTCCCTGCATTGTTTCTGCCACCCGCTCGTGTTTACTGTGATGGTGTAGTTGGAAGTTCGGTGGGCCCTAATGCCCCAAATTCCACTTCATAATGGCGATGTGTTACGAATATTACTGCATAGTGGCACGTAGGAATCGACTTTGTGCAGGCATGTTGGAGATGTGTGTGTGTGTGTGTGTGTGTGTGTGTGTGTGTGTGAAGCCACGGGACACTCTCTTCAATCTTGGTGTGGAACCTGCTGTGCATAAACATACAATACTATTCCAGTAGAGCTGTTAAAAAAAATCAAGAAATCAGGCTCTAGAATCACGACCACACAATACACAGAATATGCCCTCAATTGAATTTTCGAAAACCCTAAAAACTAATCTTTTTATATGGAAAAGGCATACGAAATATAATGAGTTCTAACAAGATTAGTTCATTTTTTGTATTACTTGTTTTAGTGGCAGGTGTTGTAGGTGTATCTACAACCATGATGTCATCTGCGTATGCAGATCACTCCGAAGTCACTATTGTGCCAGTACCCGGCTCTGGTTCTTCGCCTGATTGTAAAGAGACGCCAGAAGGATGTAACATTCCAATGGTGGCAACCGTGGATATAGGCGGTGTGGTGATAATGTCAAATACGGATACTGTAGCACACACGTTTACATCGGGCTCTACTACTAACGGTACCGACGGCGTGTTTGATTCATCATTCCTGCTACCGGATTCATCGTTTGAATGGAGACCAGATACAGCAGGTGAGTATCCCTACTTTTGTCTGGTCCATCCGTGGATGGCAGGTACAATCATCGTGATAGGTGATGAAAGTACGGACGACACGAGCGGTGATGATGAGAATATGATGAGCGGTGATGATGACTCTATGAAACATGATGATATGATGAGCGGTGATGATGACTCTATGAAACATGATGATATGAAGGACTATGACGATCCAGCAAGTACAGGTATGCTTTCGGACAAAACAATGATCAAGATCTGGGCTTCTGAGCCTATGATGGGTCAACCGATGGATATTACTATCAAATTCAAGGAATCAGAGCATGTCAACTATGATCTCTTGGTGACACAAAACGGCGAAACTGTCCTGAATGACGAAGGGGCGCATTCACACGAGGGTAAAAAGATGCACAAGACAGCACCACTAGAGTCATCTGATCCAGTGGATGTCAGCATTACCTTCCAAGGATACGGCATAGACGAAATAACTGGACCAATCAATGAAGAGGTAGTGTTTACAAACATTGTGCCAGAGTTTGGCACGGTTGTGATGATAATACTGACCGTTGCAATCATTAGTATGATTGCAGTCACTGCAAAGTCTAGCGTAATCCCAAGACTGTAGAAACTTTTTTCTTTTATCCCTGTTGCCGAGCTTACGGCCTTTTTATCATGTTGTCAATTTTGATGCAGCGACGGAATCTGTCACGTTCTCACACGCCTCTTGTGATGATGTTTGTTGTGAGATGTGGTGCTCGCTGGATTTGCAGGAGTTGTGTAGGTGGCGTGTGGTTGTTTATTTTAACATGTACGTGGGGTATGGGCGGTATGCATTAGTTATGGCGTGTATCGGCGCTGGCTCACACCTAGAAACAATGGTTGCATGGCCTAGATAGGAAACTTGGGAGTGTGTGGTGGGATTATTGTAAGTGTGGCCTTTTAACGGACGTGATTCGTTTTCTTGTGTGGTATAGTCCAAAGACTACTGATGCTGGGATTCCAATGTATAATCCGGCATTGAGCAGAATTATGGATATTCCATACACAAACATCTCTTCTTCTGAGTTGATGTCAGCCTGGTCCAGCAGATGCAATGATGAGAGCATCGGCGTCAACATTACCCTGACGGCCTCTTTGAATGCAGGGTGCTCCCTTTGAAGATCTGCTACCGCCGGTGAGAACGAATAGTATAGTTGGTTGAATGCAGTCATGAATGCCATTCCTGTAGCCGTGTTCAGGACCGTGTTGTCCCTAAACTCCCTTAGCTGCTGTACCTGTACTACAAGCTCGGATCCGAATGCGGCGGTGGCGATCAGGCAGCCCCCACCATTATTATCATTATCATTATCATTACCGTTTGCAGCTGCATCACTCACCACAATATCAAAGGAGACTGATTCAGCAGGTATGGGCTGGAACAGGATCCCCTCCACTATGATGTCCATGGAGTATGTTGCAGGTTCCTGGTCAAACTCGACCGGGATCTTTACAGAGCCGGCCGAGGTGTGTAGAAAGCCGGTAGGCCCGAATATTATGGAGTTGTTGTCGCGTGTGACCGTGACGTTGTAGTCTATATGTTCTTGGATTTGTTGCGTGACAGGATTGATAAAGTCTATCTTGACTTTTGTTAGTGTATCTGGGTCTGTTGCAGTGTCGTATGTTATGCTGACATTAAGGGTGCCTTCGTTGGTTGGCATGGTCTGAGACGCTGCCCAGATTGGGGCAGGAGATAAAAACACAACAAGCATTATCATGACCACCATCATCAATGGAAAGGGGGATGTATTGGGTGTCATTGTAACCACTATGGCTTTGTAACGGCATAAAAATCCTGTCACACGTCTCACATTCATCTGTGTATAGTATTGGTCACAAGATAAAAAGATCACGTGACTAGTTTATGATGGAGCGACAACCATGCGGGGACTGGAATAGCCCTGCGGCATGGAGAAGTGTAAACGCACAACAAACCTGCTAGCAGGCAAGACATGACGCATCTTTAAATATAGAATTGATGAAATTTTTGTGTTGTATTATAAAATGACGTTATTGGTGGCAGCAGTAGTAGTAGTAATAATGTTTGCCACGACTCCCGTATTACTGCAGGATGCATCAGGCCACGGGTTCGGAAGTGACCAAGCCCAGCCGATCAGCTTTGAGGGAATGGACGTGACAGTGCGCACGGACTTGACCCCTCCTGATCTCACGATAGGCGATGTGGATGATGTAAACATGAAGATTAGATTCTTTGATGTGCTTAGTGATACGAATCTCGAAAAAGTGACCTACAGGGTGGAGGTGTGGAAAAACGAGGATTTATTGGCTAGGCAGTTATTCTATGATGCGGACGGAAGGCTTGATGTGGAGGTACGTCCAGATTACAACTGTAACAATGAGATACTGTGGAGGTGCACCGTGTATGGTGGATCAGATCACCCAAGCTCGCCAGGCGCTCTTTACGTGTATGGGGAGCCATGCACTGATGATAATATTGCAATGTGCGCGCGCCCCACCATTACGGGCCCCATATTTGACAAGGGGGGCCTGTACAACATAAGGATAAACATAGAGGGGGCAACCAGCACCAAGACGCTGCTCTCAAAGGTGCTAAGCTATGACACGTTTGTCAGCGTGGCCGCCGAGCAGGACTTTTTGATCCAGACAGCAGACGCCGAGACGGTGCCCGTGGTGGTCAAGACGTACTATGATCACGTTGAGAACTTTGGGTTTGATGTGTCAGACAATTCGATAAGCTTTGACATGGCATTTGACTGGGATCCAGAATATGTAAGTTTGGTTCCGGTGGTGCACGAGGAGGTAAGAGTGCCAAAGAGCTTTGTACCGTATGCAGAAGGCACGCAGTTCAAGGGATATGTAAACGGGATTGAGCTTGACCAGAGGGCGTTGCTAAACGATCCCTACTCGTACGACGATACCAATATTATACACTTTCTGGTTACAAACAGCGAGCTTGAAAAGGTCAATGATGCGCTAGGTTCTGTGAATCATGCCAGCAATAACATGAACCTAAAGCTTGTCCCGCTAGATGATTTACACAAAGAGTCTGTAGAGTTTTATCTTGAGGATTTGGAGACCCTTGAGCGCACTCCCACCACAGTCAATGTGTCATGGGATGTGCAGTATGGCGCGGGCCAAGAGATTCCCTTCGAGTTTACATTCCTTGATGAGTCAAACCAGCTGATCAAGGATGCCATGTATGCGTATGATGTGTTTGATACTGTATCTGGACAGATGATAGCAAGCATGCGGGGCAGCGATAATGAACTGAGCCCCGGGATATTATCCACAGAGGGCATTGACGTGCAGAGGATTCATGTCCCCCCAGAGGGGATGATACGCATTGACCTGCTGGTGTATGGGACGGGACTGGACTATGATACTACATACTCGGGAATCGGCTCTGCGCTTATTGAGATTGGGCCTGCAAGCGGCGGGGGAGACAAGGATGTGCCTGGGTCCATTCCATCATGGGTAAAGAGTAATGCGGGATGGTGGGCCGAGGGCGCCATTGACGATGATACGTTTGTGCAGGGGATTGAGTTTCTGATAAAGGAGGGCATCATACAGGTGCCGGCGATGCAGCAGCAGGATACGGCACAGCCTGGTTCAGGCGGGATTCCTGCGTGGGTAAAGAGTAATGCGGGATGGTGGGCCGAGGGCGCCATTGACGATGATACGTTTGTGCAGGGGATTGAGTTTCTGATGCTCCAAGGGATTATCAGAGTATGATCATAGGTTTTAAACAAATTACGTGGTGATATGGTATGCGAGACATCAATGACATCCTGCCCAAGATTCCTAATATGAGGTGGGGCGCGTTGATGAACAGGCCGCCTACTGATCACAGGGTAGCTGAGATGAACAAAATCTTTCCTGATAACGGCAAGTGGCATACCATGTTTGAAGACAAGGACAGCATAACAATTGATGGAAGGTCTATCAGAAAAAAAGATCCCACAAAATGGACATAGTTGGCTTGTCGCGCTTTGTATTGTGGCAGCGCTGTTGTCTGTTGTGGTGCCGGTCCTGTACATGATGACGGGTGACGGATATGACAATGTGGCGCATGCGCACGGGATGGGCAGTGAGACGTTTCCTCCCGTGGATCTCAACGGAAGGCAGGTGTCTCTGGAGGTCTCTTCTACATCATCCTTGTCGCTGGATGGGGAGGGTAGTGCCTCGGTTGCAGGTGGTAGTGGTGAGGATCCGTTACGTATCTCTGTTGCCCTTGTGGACTTTGAAACCAAGGTGACGTTGCGTGATGTATTATTTTTGATAGAGGCCGAACGGGGTACGACGCCTCTGTTTGAGCGCGAGTTTTGGGCCGATGACGGGTATGTTGATTTTAACTTTATGTCGGTGGACGGTAATGATGGTACAGACAGCAGCATTGTGTTTGAGGAGGCGGCCGCAGTAGGAGAGGGGAATGGGGGCTGGCTGGGCTCGCTGCTGGGCCTTGGGGGTATGGCGATGGATGTAAAGGGGCCTGGACTCGGGGACGGGGGGCTGTACAAGTTTGATGTCAGTGTATTGGCGGCCGATGGGTATTCAAATTTGCTTGATGAGCCCCTTGTGTATGAGGCGGGCATCTCCATACCCCAGACTACCAGTTATGGGTTTGTGGATCCCAATTTTGGGAATCAGAGCATTGATGTGATTACATACTATGACGGGATATATTACCTCTCTTATGATCCTGTGTCCAGGCAGGTGAGCTACTTTATGCCGTTTGAGTGGAGTGAGTCCAATATTGAGCAGACGTCTGTGGTGCATACGGAGCTGGTCGTTGCAGAGGCGTTTGGCGATCTGCTGGTATCAGGGTTTTTTGTGAGTGTCAACGGGGTGGAGCTGTCAGAGGATGTAGTGAGTATTGATGACTTTTCTGATTTGAGGACCATACATTTTGTCATATTGCAAAAGGATCTGTATGGGATACTTGAGAGCGGGGGCGGTGAGGCGGATGGGATGGAGTTTGTAATTGTGCCTGATCGTGATTATCTACACTTAAGCTCGGTGACAGACAACGGGCAGTTCCGGATGCTGGTGTCGTGGGAGCCAGAGAACCTGGCGCCGGGCTCTGATGCCATAGTGACATTTGAGATTGTTGATACATTTCTAAAGAACAAGCCGCTGGCAGTGCCGTACGAGTTTTCGGTTGTACATGACGGGGTAGTCATACATGAGCAGAGCGGGGTCAGTACTGGTGTAAGGCAAGAATATACTGTTGCAGAGTTTGTGATGCCAGATGATGTCTCTGGAATCATACATCTCAATTTTGAGAACCTTGATGGTAATGATCTTGCAAGGACTACTATTCCGGTTGTCGCTGACAGGGCTTTTGGTTTGGGGTCTGGCAGTGGTGATGATGATGATGACTATTCCAACTACACACCGATTCCAGCATGGTTCCGTGATAATGCCGGATGGTGGGCGTCGGGTCTGATCGATGATGGGACGTTTGTGCGCGGCATAGAGTTTCTGGTCAAGGATGGGATTATACATATTCCAGAGGAGGTGCGACTGCTTGTTCGATTTGATGATGATACACGGGATCAATCTATACCCGCATGGATCCGTGATAATGCCGGATGGTGGGCGTCGGGTCTGATCGATGATGGGACGTTTGTGCGCGGCATAGAGTTTCTGATTAAAAACGGAGTCTTGCGTGTCTGAGCGGCGTGCAGCAAGTATTGTGTTTGATCCTGCGGACTGATCGTACGTTGTACTCTCCTCGCACGCCGATGACCCCGGCACATGCGAAAAATCTTCTTATACAAACGTCATTGACGTAAACTGTTCATGTTTCCCCTAAAAGACGAAAATCCACACCCTCTAGGATTCAAACCAAAGATGACAATAGCACTGATAGTTGCAAATACTATAGTGTTTTTTGTGATGGTGGCCATTACAGGACAATTCTTTGACTTTACAAACCGCAATGCCTTTGAGATGTTTTACTATTGGGGTGCGGTGCCCATGTGTATTACGGGGGCACCTCCTACACTGATCGATTTTGGCGCAGGGCCTGTAGAGATTCAATGCCACAACATATCATATGTCCCATTGATAAGCTCCATCTTTATGCACGGCGGGCTGCTCCATTTTGGAGGCAACATGCTGTTTTTGTGGATCTTTGGGGACAACATTGAGCAAAAATTTGGAAAGGCAAAGTTTCTTGGAATCTATTTGGTGTGGGGCGTGGTTGCTGGGTTGGCGCACATTTATGGGGATCCTTCAAGCCCAATTCCGGCAGTGGGGGCATCAGGCGCCATCTCTGGTATACTTGGGGCATACCTTGTGTTGTTTCCTAGGGCAAACATACTCACTCTCATGGGGTATTTTATGATGCATATACAGGCAAAGTGGTTCCTGCCGTTCTGGCTGGTGTTTCAGAATCTGCTTCCGTATTTTATAGGAGGATTTGGCGTGGCCGGAGGAGGCGTTGCATACCTTGCGCATATAGGCGGATTTGTGATAGGTGTGATTACAGCATATGCATACAAAAAGACGCACAAGTCCGATTACATGTATGGGACAAGATATGGGTACAGGCCTGACTATTAGGGTTACATGCCAAACCATAGTTTTATTGTTTGAAGCAATAAATTTGTGCACATCTTTGTGTTGTTATGCCACTAATTACGGTGTCAATGTACCCTGGACGAACCCCGAAACAAAAAGACGAGTTTGCAGAGGCGGTTACGAGATCTGCCGAGCAGATTCTAAAGACTTCAAAAGAGCATGTGATTGTAGTCTTTGATGAGAGGCCAAAGGAAGACTGGTTTTTGGCAGGACGCAGGCTCTGACTACATCTTTTCTTTTTTTATGCGCGGTTGTGCAATATTTCACAATTACCCGCATTACTGATTCATCGTTGTTACAGGCTGTTGGACCATTCATACTGTGTATTAGATTTTGTTGGCTTTCTTTGATAGCAGCATGCCCACGCCTATGGCAAAAAACACGACCAGCGGGACAAACCTGTAGGGCTGATTTGTCTGGTTTGTAAAGCCGGTGAGCAGCGGGGCGATCAATAACATCCCTGCAATTAGCACCATTATGGACTCGCTGTGCCTGATACCGCCATACCTAGACATCATAAACAGCCCCACGATGAGCGGTATCATAAACAACATGACCAGCGCATCAAAGCGCATTTGGCTTGCAAATGATGAAAATCCCATCAAAAACTCTTTTACATCAAAGCTCTCCTGCGCCGCCTCTCCTGCCGCGCTGGTGGGATCACCGCCTCCCAGCAGGGCAACCCCACCTGTCAGTACTATCAATGCGGTGGCGCTGGCAATTATTGTTTTGTGCTTGCGTGGCATGCTGCTGTTTAGTATGAAATATACGGACATTGGAGCAAACACTGCAGTGAGCGCCTTTGAGGGTATGGACAGCAGGTATACCAAGGGTGAGAAGGGCCAGACCCTTGAAGAGCAGGCCAGGTACAGGGATACCAAGTACAATAGTATCCAAAAGTTGGTGTATGCAACCGACGTGTCATAGGTGAGAAAGACGCTGCTCTGCATCAGGATTATGGTGGCAACTATGCCCGCAAACCTCTTTTGGGTGATGGCCACGGTGGTAAGGTATGTGGTGATTAGCAGCGCAATGCTTGCAAGAAATGGTATTGTGTTATAGCTGCCAAAGATCTCCATGGATGCGCTGATCAACAGGTACCTGACGTGGGGCTCAAAGGAGCTTGTGATCTGGTCTGGCGACCATGTCTCCAGTCTCTTTTTTACGTCCTGATAGTCGTCCCATTGCTCCTCAACTGACATTTCAGGTATGGTTGCTGCAACGTATGTTGCCAGTAATAGTATCATACAGACAATCGCGACCTTTTTTGAGATCTCAAATACAAACAGCCTCTTGATGGCAGACAGGATTGTGCCAGGCAGACGTCCGGTGAGGTATAGCAGCAACATGGCAAGTATTACGATGCTTGATGCTGTTGCACCGCCCGACCAGGCGCCAAGCTCATAGGGGTCTGGCGCTATTGATCCTATGCCCGGTACTGTTACGGGGTCTGATGCAAGAAATAAGGCAGGAAACATTACAGATACAAAACTGACAAGTATAATGACCATTGAGAAGGCAAATATGATACATGTAATGGTGTGGCGACGTCTTGGTGCAGGAGAATACATACTATCTTTGGGAGGGGGAGCCGTGTTGCTGGGAGGATTGCCTGTGCGTGTTTTTTGTGTACCGTCTCTTTTTACCGTGTCTGCTTTTTTGGCGTTGCGGTCTCTTTTCAATGACGTCTTTGTGACCCCGTCCATTATATCCTCAACGATTGGGGTGGCGTGGATGGTGCGCGATACACCAAGCATGCGGGATGGCCCGGTCATGCGCGTGGCGTCTTGCAGGTCGGGCTTGCGAGAGGCTTGGCAGCCCCCTAATACCCCCGCCCCCACTAACCAAAGATGTTAGGCGTCTTGCAGGCTGGGCTTGCGAGAGGCTTGGCAGCCCTGACAATAATTAAATGAGCAGGGTATTGTGACAGGTATGATGCTGGACACAGAGACGCTGCAGAGGTATGATTCCGGTGGGATGTATCTAGAGTATGCGCGCTGGCCACAGATTGCCCGGGAGGCATACTATGATTCAGGACTGGAACCTGTGGACTTTGAGGGTGTTACTGATGTCGTATTCTCGGGGATGGGGGGATCCGGGGCCATAGGGGATCTGCTGCTGTCGGTCCTCTCAAAGACGTCCATGCACGTTAACGTGGTAAAGGGATACAAGCTGCCCAATGCGGTGGCTGCAGGGCCCGGCAAGGATACACTGGTAGTGGCGACCAGCATCTCTGGCAATACGTATGAGACACTTGGCATTATGCGCGAGGCCAGGGATCTCGGGTGCAGGGCAGTCGGGTTTTCGTCGGGAGGCAGACTTGAGGAGTTTTGTACAAGCCATGGCGTGCAGCACCGCTGCATACCCATGTACAAGAATCCTCGCGCATCATTTACTGCATATGTCTATTCGATACTTGGGGTGCTGGGCTCGGTTATTCCGGTGGATGAGGGGTGCATACGTGATTCCATATTACAGATGGAGGATCTATCCGGGAACATATCACATGAGAACCTTACAGACACCAATGCGTCACTGCGCTTGGCCGAGTGGATTGCAGGGGGAATCCCCAAGATATATTATCCGTGGGGACTCCAAGCTGCTGCCATACGCTTCAAGAACTCCATACAGGAGAACATGAAGGGTCATGCCATGATTGAGGATGTGATAGAAGCCTCACACAACGGGATAGTCTCTTGGGAGCGCGACTCGGCGGTTAGGCCCGTCCTAGTGCGGGGGGCAGATGATCATACCAGGACAAAGGAGAGGTGGGGGATACTCAAAGAGTATTTTACAGATAATGGTATAGAGTTTTGGGAACAAGAGTCAGTATGCGGAGGCGTGCTCTCAAAGATAATCAACCTTGTGTATGTGATGGACCTTGCGACAGTTTATGGTGCAGCGCTGATTGGCGTGGACCCGGAGCCTGTCAGGTCCATAGACTTTGTAAAGGAGAGGCTTGGGCGTTTGGCAGGGGATGGTGGCAAGTAATTGGAGTTGCAGATGGGAGAAAAGATGGGTCATGTCTGCCTTGTACAATTGAAGGTGTATGTGGCGGGTGTAATGATCCCTTGGTGTGCAGGCTGGTGTGGTTTATGGAGTGCAAGGCAGGGGAGTAGCATGCAAAGGAATAGGTGGGGTGGTTTGCGGGTTTTGGAGCATGGCACTGGATGCTGCAGTGTTATGAGGTGATGTCTTTTGACAGACTCTCAGGAAAGCAGTCGCCCAGCCTCTTTTTGTAGCGGATCCTGACGGTGCCCATTAGTTTCCATTCACAGGCAGCAGATGTGTTGCCCTTTTGTGATGTGCGGGCCACTACTGTGATGCGTTGAGGATAACTCTTCCATTCTGACCATTCAGAAAACCTGCCGTTAAAGACGCATTCACATCCCTGCTCACACCTGACGGTGCTTGTCTCCAGGCTTTCAAGCCTCTTTATCACAGAGTTTTCAAACTGCCCTATCAGCTCGTCGGTCTCGGACTCTGTGGGGGCAATGGAACCAGACTGAACACTGTTACTACTACTACTACTACCATCCTTGCCCGGCAGGTACAGTCTGGTGATCCTAAACTCGCCTACGTTGGTTAGTTTTACGTCATAAATCACGTCGTGGCATCCGTGCCCCCCACACTGCATGGTAGAATCATCGGACATGCAGGATGACTATGATTCTGAATCTTAAATCTTTCCTTCTCTTGGTGTTGGGGTGTGTGGTGTTTTATGCATGCGGTTCAGCATGTGTTGTCGCGTGCAGTGGTGTGTGGCGCTTGGTGCAGTGATGGATTGATGGTTTGTGTATTGTGTATTGTACCACTTGTTGCTTTATCATTGAATGGTGCATCTGCAGCCTATGCGCCTTCTTTTGGGACAAACACAAATGTGCTGGACTGTGTGTGCGCGCCATTGTCTGCGGTTACTGTGAACGTTCCCTCGTTCTCCCATCCGGGACCCCCTGCGATGGCTAGTGCAGAGTATCTGCTGCCGTCTTTTACTGCCGCCTCTTCTGACCACACCATGGCGTCTTGCTGGTTTTCAATTGAGATGGTTACTGTTCCAGTGGTGTTGGTGGTGCCACTGATCAAGATTATATCCTTGTATGCGTATGACGAAGAGTCTGTGTTTATTGAGAGTGCTGTGCCGTTGGGCGTGTTGGTGACATCAAGCAGGATGGGCCCTCCGCCGCTTCCTGCTAGCATGACTACTGCTGCGATCAATACTACAAGGCCTATGCCAACCGCGACTAGTATTATTTTGGTCTTTTTTGGGGACGGGGAGGATGATGGCAACTGTTGCAGTATATGTACGTTGGATGATGTGTGGGTGCCGGTACCAATGGATGGGGGGGCGGTGCCGTTCGAGGAGGGTGGTGGTGATGATGACGCGGCTGTTGCTGTTTTGGGCGTTGTGCCGGGCGCGGACTGTTCTATGTGCGGGGGCATGCCGTCGTCGGGGCCGGTCCTGTGCAGATGGGTCTTGACCAGCTTTTTAACATAGTTTCTCTCATAGTTGCTGATCACCTCGTTGTTTTCACATGCCCTGAGGATCTGCTTTAGGATCCGGTCATCTCCAAAACCCCTCTCTAGCAGGACTCTTACGTCATCAAGCAGTGAATCAACCAATACGTTTGTGTCTCAATGATTATTTATAAAATGCCTGATTGGGGATGCCTGGTGTGTAATGGCGACAAGTGCGTGTATGGTGCCATATCCTGCAATAAGATATAACATGGTATGCTTTAGCGTCTGCTGAATAATGAAAAAAAAGGCAGTATTTGTTACTATATTCTTTGGGACCATCCTGCTGACTTCCACGGTGGCGCTGTCTCTTCCAAATCTGCTTGGCGTGTCACTCACCACTCCCGGCAGCAATTATACCCCGGAGCAGCAAGACAGGTTCTGCGGCCCAGACACCCCTGCAAAGTCCACTGCGTATGTGCAGGAGTACAAGATTCCGACATACTGTACGAATCCACTAGCAATTACGACGGGTCCTGACGGCAACGTCTGGTTTGTCCAGTCCAATACAGGGTCGATAGCCAAGTTTGACGTGCAAACAAAAGAGTTTACAGAGTTTGCGAATCAGATGAGGCCCGCGGGAACATCCATGTCGTGGGGAATGGACTATTCCCCATATGACGGCGCGTTTTGGTTTACTGATGATATCTTTGATTCAATATGGAAGTTTTCACCGTCTGATGAATCGTACAGGGTGTTGAATTTGCCTGCCCCCACAAATAATACACTGCCGCAAAAGATCGAGGTGTTTGGGGCCAACCTGATTTATAATGACTTTACAAGCGGCTTGCTGTCCATTATTACGCCGGTGGGCGGCTCTGCATCAATTCTCTTGATTCCTCCCACTCTGAATGGCTCGGTCGCAAGTGACTTTGCAACTGATAGCGGTGGCAACATATGGTATGCATCCTGGGTACCTGGCAGTGATGTACCAGGAAACTTGGTAAGATTTGATTATCCCGCGTACAATGATGCAATGTCTGTAGGGATTGACCCGCCCGTGTTTTCAGAGTATATGGATGTGATTGAGCTGCCGGAGGACGCGACCACCATAAATGGCATAGACTATGTCAGGGGGGGAGGCATCGGCGACAGGGTATGGATGGCTGATACCGCCAACTCGTTCTTTTTCAGCTTTGATCCATTTTTGATGCAGTTTACAAAGTATGTGACGTCCGAGCCCACCATATCATCATATGGGAATGCAACGGGCCTTGTCAAGGATCCGGTGAGCGGGCCCTATTGGATGGAGAATGCGGGGGATGGGAGGATCGTGTTTAACCAACAGACCGCAAACAGGATAGCCGTGATGGATACGGCAGCCGAGTCGCTAGTAGAGTATGTCATTCCGTCACGCAATCCCAACTGGGGGGACTGTGATACCATGGATGATGGGTGCGGCCTAGCGCAGGTCTTTGACTTTGTGGTGCGCGGCCAAGACGAGGTCTGGTTTACAGAGTGGGTGGTCAATAACATTGGGGTGGTGGACATATCGTCTGGGATCATACCATTTAGCATTACGCTAGTAAATGACGAACACACTGTATTGGCGCCGGGAGGATCGGCGGTGGTGGATCTGGTTGTTTTGTCAGGTAATAATACAGTGGGAGACGTGTCCCTAGTGGCCTCGTCGGCTGATCCGCGGCATGTTGGCATTGATATTGTGACAGATTTGGACAAGTCGGGCCTGTTTGAGATTGAACCCGGTTTGCCAAAAGCGGCAAGCGTGGAGGTCTTTGCATCTGATGGGGCTGTGCCGGGGACATACAAGGTGCTGTTTGGCCTACAGACTGATGAGATAACGGTGGGGCAGTTTATTACAGTGATGGTAGTGGAATAGGTTGCCATGTATGTGTGATTATAGCGATGGTCACAAGTCTATACTCATCTCAGATCTGCAAGAGGTATAGGATTGTCCTTACACACTGTTCTGCGTGACGCTAAAGTCTACCAAATGCTCAAAGGAGAATAAAAAATGACTGTTAGTTCTATTGCAACAGGTTTTGGTACTTTATACGTGTGTAACAAAATTAACGTGCGACAGGAACCGTCATGGTATAATGACTATTTACATGGGCTGGGTTTTTTTGTACTGCCTACCTGCAGTGCACGTATGGATTCATCTGGCTTGTCTTCTGAGCGTACAAGCGGCACCATTACCCCGTCTGACAGCCGTCGCCTCCAGAACTTTTCAAAACTATAGAGTTTATGATCAATCGGCCGAAAAACAAGATCAGAAAAATTTGCCAAATTTTCTATTAATCTAAACCAGTATCACTAAATCCTTCTCTTGTAAGTATATGATAATGAGCAAACAAACTCAAACTAAACTAGAGACCAGATTAGCAAAGTTAGAGAAAGAAAACCTGAGGAAGGAAAAGGAGATCTCGAGGAAGGAAAAGGAGAATCAAAGGCTAAAGCAAAACAGGCCAAAGAAAACTCGAGGTTAGAAAAAGAGAATTTGAGATTCAAGACGATGCTGGCAAAGGCGAATTTGAGGCTCAAGACGATGCTGGCAAAGGAGGACTCGCTGTGGAATACGGAGCTTGGACAGAAGAGGTACTACTCTTCTGTACTGCCCACAAGACTGCTTCATATACATGAAATGTTAGAGTATATCATCTCATATGAGAAGATGATAAAGGCACTTACAAGAAACACCAAGGAAATATTTGATAACACACTTGAGGATTTACCACAGATAATCAAAAAATCAGACGATTCATCACACTTTCGCGACGACCAGGACAGAAAAGAAGAGTCCGGAAACCAGTGCAAGCTGTATATCCGGTACTTTCTGTTCATGACCCAGCTAAGAAAAGCACAAGATTGGGGGCAGGAATCACTGGGTGTAGTTTTTGGGATAGATCAGAGTACGGTATCAAACTATCTCAAGCTTGCAAACAAATACGATGATGAGCTATAGTGACGTCAGAAAGTCTTTGCAATTGGGGTTCTGAACAAATATTTTTCAATGTCTGTATTGAATTTTGTATTGTTTAGGAATTTCATTGCCTTTGCTGCACGGTCGCTGATATGCTCGTGATACTCGTACATGAAGGATTGAATTTTTAATTGATGCCAGCGCTCCTCGATTTCATTATGCTCTGGAGTTCCTGTAAGAAAATATCTTACACGCAGTCTTTTGCTGTTATCTTTGATAAATTTTTTAAAGGCCTTTGTATTGTGCTGGGGTGCGGCATCCAGCAGGATTGCCACCTTGTCTCTTCTTTTCAAAAGATGTTTCATGAATTGAAGAAACGTAGAACCATTGAATTTTCTTCGGCGCAAAAAATATTGATAATTCTCAGAGATTGCACCATAGATTACGCGCTTTTGGTGATCGCCAAAATAAACACGACGTATCTTTTGACCCTTGGGCGACCAAGGGCCGCTCTTTAGTTTGCCGTCTTGTTCCAACCAGACCTCGTCCTGTACAAACAGCTCAAAACCGTCACGTTTTACGCACGAAATCCATGGTTTTAGCTCTTTTTGCCATTGTTCTATCTCTGAAATGGTTGCCTTTCTTTTGTGGATAGCATCTGGAACTTTTGGAGTAAAGCTTCTACGACGCAGCATGTCGCGTATTCCGGACTCCGTGTATCGTACTTTTTCCTTCTTTTTTATGTCACGTGCCAATACCTTTGGAAAAATACCGTCTAGTTTGTCTGCAAGATATTCTGTAATTTTATGGTTGGATATTTTTGGACGGCGTCCAGATCTTGGTTTTTCAGATAATGCATCAATTCCATTTTCATCAAATCGTCTTATCCAGTTCTTGATAGAATTGTATGCCTTACGAAAGAATCTGGAGACCGTTGGGATTGCTTCCCCATGTACTAGAACATTTATCACTGCAAGCATTCGTTCTTTTGTTTTTGGATTGGATTCTTTTTTGTATGCTGCAAGTAATTCTTCATATTGCTGTTCCACGAGACCCCCTAGATTTTCCAAGCTATAAATGTTTCAATGGTTTTTTGAAAATTGCAAAGACTTTCTGACGTCACTATATATACAGTAACACCGTACAACATGACAAAGTACATCTCCACGATAAAGTCAAAAGAGGAATTCAAGGAAATTGTACCCGGAAGAGATGGAGGCGAGATTACAATAGATGGCACACTTGTAGAGACCACGCGTCCAGAAGACAAGGAAGAGCAAAACAAACAGTACTCTGGAAAGGGCATGATGTTTGCAATAAACACAGCCATGATGATAAACAAACAAAACTATATCCTCGCAATAAGCAACTCTAGAGAGGGAAGCTGCCATGACCTGACGGTGTTGAACCAAGGACTCCTGAATTTGGTAAATGGACTGATCGCATGATGACCGGCAAGCGCATACCATCGAATCATCGCACACGCCTGAATTTGGACAGAGGATATACGGGAATCCAAAACTATCTTCGTGGGGTAACCGCAAAGATCCCGCACAAAAAACCCAAGGGCAAAAAGCTTACCGCCACCAAAAAGGCACAAAACAAGGCACATAACAAAAGGTGTGTTCCTGTCGAAAATGTCTTTGCACATGCGAAACACCGGAAATCAATATCCGGACTATACGACGGTACGGCCAAAGAGTTCAATATAGAATTCAACGGCATATGTGACATGTACAACAAACGCAAGATGTGGCAGGACGGCACCTACCAATACTAGAAGAATAAAATAAAGAGCAGGATATAGCTCCTGCCCCTTTGCTATGCTGTCAAGCTGACACATGGATGAAAATTCCAAATGCACATGACAGCGCACAACTTTCTGACTTTATCTGTGTTAGACTTGAGAACCACATCACATATGATATCCATATTTTCACAGAAAATTTTTTCTGGTCGATTAATCATAAACTCTTAGATATTTCATCTAATGATGCGCATACCAAAAAAATCAACGCTGCGTGTCAAATTATACAGACAATCTTGTGTGGCACAGCGGGCGAATTTGGCATATGGGGGTAAAACCTGTAGGACACAGCCTCGTGGCAGCAACAGCAACAACATGACTTGTGCCAAGCGTGATGCATGAAAGGTATGTGTAAACCAACAAAATCACACAAATTTCACATCATGACCGCGCTTGCCAAGTTGATTGTGATCGCTGGTACCCGGACGCACCACTCTTGCCTGCGGCAGCCCAAAGGCCGGGGGTTGGATGCACGTTACATGCTATATCATGTCTGAAAGAATTTTCACGCACAAAACAACACTATGTTTATATATTCACGCTTAGAGGTAATTTTAACATGAGAGTGGAATCTGGTATGTCAATGCCATGTATAATAATGGCACACAAATTTTGCTACCCAGAGACAGAGGGTGTTTTTTCTGATCTGTCGTTCAAAGCTAAATACACAAACAGTCTTCAGGGGGCATGGTTTTAATGAGATCCTCTGTTGGTATACTAGCCGCAGTATTGGCAGTATCTATGATCACTCTCTCATTAGGTACTGCATATGCTGTGGACGTCGGTCTTGAGTCTGCAGAGATTACTGCACCCAATACGATCGTCTTAAAGTTTAATGGCACAGTGCAAGCAACACTAAGCTCGTTTAGTGGTTTGATGTTGACCGACAACGCAACTCTTGGTGATAATGGCGCTCTTGAGGTTGGTAGTGGTAACAATTCTGCCGCAGTCATTCGATCAATAACAGGCGACCTTCGTAACACTGTTGATACCGCCACCGGCAAGACCCTTACACTAACATACCATACCAAGCCAACAAACTTGTCGCCGTATGTGTATGGTACCATAACAATTCATAACGATACTAGCTCAAATACCATAAAGGTTGGCAGCGGTGAAGGCATTGTTTGTTATGGTAGCCCAGTTTGTACTGTGGAGGGCCTTGTTGGTTTGACCATAAAAGCAGCCCAAGCTCCCATCTTAGAAAAGGTGAGTATTGAGGATAACAATATAATAAAACTAGAATTTTCAGAAGATGTAAAGATTCCAACCAACGGTTTGAACTTTTTGAATGCAGGTCCCTCTGATAACATTCGTGGTTATCCCATTATTACATCTACTGTGAAGGCAGATGGCAACATTGTTACGATGCAATATAGTGGCACCATACCTGACAATATCACACCTACCACCGACGACTTGCCAAGTAATACTGCTCCAGATGCGGGTACATTATCATTTTTCAAAGTATCAAAAGATATAACCGATAATCAAGACAACAAGCTGGGGTCAAATAGTACTGACCATGGCGTGATTGGCGCAGAGGCATTTGAATATTATGGTGTAACAGACAACCGCAAGCCGTCCCTGTTGAGCTTTGCATTTACATCTGATGATACCATCACTGCAAAGTTTTCAGAGTCTGTCGTGGTAGAGGGGCTGGCTTTTAATGATGGTATTAATGACCCACCAACTCGCATCATTTCTATCACTAATCCACCACTCGGCGCTGGAACGTACATGTTAACACTTGATACACCAACAGGTAACAATACAGATACAATAAAAATAAAGTACGAATTCACTGATCCTGCTGGTGTTCCTGTTCCCGCAGATGATATCCCTACAGATCTTGTTATTAATAATATTAATATCGCATTTGATAATGAAAAGGTGAAAGATCGTGCTGGCAACCTTGCAATAGAAGTGGCTATAAGCAACATTAACGACGGCCAGGCACCAGAATTTGTGAGTGCAGAGATTGTTCAAATTATTACCGATTTTGGTGGTCCGAATGTGGCTTCTGAACCAAAGATCCTCCTGACTTACAGTGAGATTATAGACTCTGTAGATTTTGATGACTTTAGTAATATCCGCATAGGTGGCGCTCTACAGAGTATAGATACTGATGGTGTTGTACCTGGTTCTGATAGTATGGTAATCCTTGATACGACCACTATTGATGATGCTATTGAGATGCAAACCAATGGTACTCAGATCATCATTACCCTAGACCCCGACACGGACATAAAAGAGACTGACGCCCAGGGCACAATCGACATTGGTGCGCTAAATGACTCTTCACTCAACAACATTCGTACCACCGACCCCGTTAACCCGGTATATATTGTCACCACCATTGATGCCCAACCCAATGTATCGCTTACAGACGGCCAAGATCCAACAATCGAGAGTGCAAAGATCACAGACTCTGATACTGTTGTTATAAAGTTTTCAGAGCCCGTGCGAGCTATTACCGCTACCGAAAATTTGGGGAATATTAGATCTGATAGTCTTGAAGGAGAAAACTATTTTGTCAATTTTACAATAGGTGATGGTGAGCCTACTAGTAAATATGTTAAAAAAATGTCTAGTGACCGCACAACCATGACAATAACACTTGAAGTTGAATCTCAAGATCCTGATGATATCGGTACGATCAAACTAATCAATGATACTAATGCTCTCATTGATACTGATACTGATACTCACACTAATACTGCTAATCTCAAATTCATAGTTGATGATGAATACAATACACTAAAGCTAAATTATGATATTGATGATATTGATGATGCTGCTTCTAGATCTACAGAGGCCAAACACGATGTTGATGATAAGATTGCCACCGGCCTTGCCCCTGCATTTAATATTACAGCAGGCCAGCGCCCCGACATAACATCTGCCATGATTACCGGCCCCAACCAGATCACCATAGAGTTTACAGAGCCCGTCGAGCCAAAGACTAGCCACTTTACGAATCTTGTAGTATTTGTTGATGGTACTGCTGATAATAAAAATGGCCTGCCTTCCCAGAGTTTTAATAGTATTTATCCAGAATATGATTCCAATGGTGAACGAGATACACTTATCACTTCCAGAAACATCATCGGTATGAGCGGCAGCGGCACAGACACCATAATCTTGGTGTTTGACGGCGATGCAGCACCATCCAATGCAAGGGCTGTTGTCACCATTGTTTCTACTCTGCCCGATACAAGCGATACTGAGTTTGGGTTCAGGGCTGTTGATGATGCAGATAATGTGGACCCTGATGAATTGTTCTTTGATTCTAATCTTATTGCTAATGACAACCCCACCATTCTAAAAATCAAAGACGGCCAGAGAATCTATGTAGAGTCTGCAGAGATTACTGTATCAAATGATGGCAGCAACCAGATAATCGTAACGTTTTCAGAGGCACCTAGCTCCGGTGTAACAAAGAACGCCTTTGAAAACCTGACAATCACAGGTAATGGGACGGAGCGTGAAATTATTAGCGCAACTAGTTCTGGCGTCAACGCGACTATCACCTTTGGCGGCTCAGCCGTTAAGACAGACGCCACTGCCACCATAGACATTACAAATGCCATAAAGAGCGGCGAGCAGAATATTGCCCCCATCTCAGACTATTCCGTGGCTGACGGCTTGGCACCCCTGCTAATGTCTGCAAACATTATCTCGCCCAACATCATAGATCTTAAATTCTCAGAGGAGGTTAAAGTAGACACTGCCGAAAAGGCGTTTGATGACCTAATGATTACAAACATAAAAGATGATTCTGAAGAGCGTAACATAACCTCAATCCCTTACAATAATGCTGAAATTATCCGGCTTCACTTTAGCGGCTCATCGATCAACACAAATGCCACCGGCACATTGGATGTAACTAAGGAACTCAAAGACGCTGTAGGCAACCCATTTGATCCAACTGCTACAGGTAATACTGTGACAAAAACTAGTGGTTTCTTTGATCTCAAAGATGCCCAGTCTCCCGTGATCCTCTCTGGTGCCATCACAGACGGAAACGAGATAACCATCACCTTCTCTGAAATGGTAAACTTTGAAAATAACGGTGATGACTTTACAAACCTGCTCATCAATGGTGATTCACGCACGATAAGCCGTGCCACATCTAATGATTTAGGTGATACCCTAACGTTGACCTTTAGCGGTGCACCCGTTGCAAGTGATGCGATTGCCACCATTAATGTGGCAGATACCATCACAGACATGGCTGAAAATTCACTGGTACCGGTCACAGGATATGAAATTGCTGCAGGACAGATTCCAATGGTAGAGTCTGCTACCCTCATTGAACCGGATACAATAAAGATCGTATTCAGCGAGTCAGTTGATGCACAGACAGAAGACTTTACCAACTTGGTTTTGATACCTGGCGGTGCTAGAAACATTGCATCATGCTCCACAGATCTTCTAGGCGCCAACGAATGCACAGATACCACATCATCCACTACATTCTACATCAGCTTTACTGGCACCCCAGCCACAACAACAGCAACTGCCACCATTGACATTAGTGGTGATATTAAAGATGTTGCAGGTGTTACCTTGGCTAATGCACTAAATGGTTACCAGGTTATGGCAGGCCAAATCCCCACGATAACCTATGCACAGTTTGGCGATGGTGTCACCACTGATACCATCAATATTAAATTTTCAGAACCAGTCAATGCCACCAAAGACTCTTTTACAAACTTGGAACTCCCTGACGGGCATAGGAACATTGGTGAATGTATGATGGTTGCCCCGATTGGTGATGATGAGGATCTTGCCACATTAACTGATGATATCCTCACCACTGCCCGCGACACCATTTCTGTCGATACTGAGTGTGTTGATGTTATTGATATAGATGGTTCTGATGGCTCCGTTGCTGATGATGATACTACTGCTGATAACCTCCTCACCATCAAACTCCGCGCTGAAGAATTCAAGATAACCTTTACCGGTCAACCAGCAGTTGCAAACACTACGGCCACCCTTGACATTGGTGTTAGTACGCCATTTTATGACAAGCACAACAATGCATTTGAAGCCATCACCTCACAACCAGTCGCCGCATCACAACCTCCAATGCTGCTGTCTGCTGCCATTACTGGTTCAAACCAGATCACCATGACCTTCTCAGAGCCTGTCATTGCAGAGATGCAACACTTTGGTAACCTGATGGTGAATAATGGGGATACTATATCACAACGTACCATTACAGACATCGCAGGAAGCCGCGCCGATACCCTGACACTGACATTTGGCGGTGAACCTGTCATGTCTGGCGCCACTGCCACCATTAATGTAGAAGGCCTTACAGACCTTGCAGAGACGTCCATTACTCCACTACGCGCATCCCAGGTCCAAGACAAGCAACCCCCCACACTACTGACAGCAGGCATTACCGCACCCAACCAGATAACCCTAGTCTTTTCAGAGTCAGTCACATCCCAAGCACAACACTTTGAGAATCTAATGATAACAGGCGAGACTAGTACACGGTCCATCACCGTCGTGGATTCACCAACCCCAACAACACACATCCTCACATTTGATGGTGCCCCAACCACCACAGACGCCACTGCCACCATTGACATCACTGCTGGTTTGACAGATACTGCAACCAACCCAATAAACCCGGTAGCCAATGTCCAGATAACTGACATGCAGGCTCCCATGGCAACAGCTGCGATCACCGGCACCAACCAGATCACCATAGAGTTTACAGAGGCAGTAACAGCAAGCCAGCCAAACTTTACACACCTAATGATAGCAGGCGAGACTATTCCACGGCCCATCTTTGTCGTGGATCCATCTACTACAACGACACGCACCCTCATTTTTGGCGGTGCACCCACAACCTCTGATGCCACTGCAACCATGAATATATCCTTGGTACCTGATTTGACATCAAACATACTAAACACCACCATTGTTGTCACCGACAAACAACTCCCCACACTAACATCAGCTGCCCTCACGATGCCAAACCAGCTCACAGTCACATTCTCTGAAGACGTAATGGCAATACCGTCACACTTTGCAAATCTTGCCATATCATCTAGTAGTGATATACGCACCATCACAGACGTCACAGGCCAAAACACTGCATCACTTGTACTCACATTTGATGGTGCCCCAACCACCACAGACGCCACTGCCACCATTGACATCACTGCTGGTTTGACAGATACTGCAACCAACCCAATAAACCCGGTAGCCAATGTCATGGTAACTGACATGCAGCCTCCCATAATGATATCAGCTGACATTACTAGCTCAAACCAGGTAACCCTAGTCTTTTCAGAGCCAGTCACATCCCAAGCACAACACTTTGATAATCTAATGATAACAGGCGAGACTAGTCCACGGGCCATCACTGACGTGGTTTCATCCACCCCAACGACACACATCCTCACCTTTGGCGGTGCACCAACTGCAACTGACGCCACAGGCACAATCGACATCTCTGGATTGTCAGACATTGGCAGTTCTGATAGAGACAGCATTTTGATCGTGCCAATAATAGGCGCTACAGTCACTGACAAACAACCCCCCAGGATAACATCTGCTGCCATTACAGACTTGAATCAGATTACACTCGTATTCTCCGAGACTGTCACGACATCTCCGTCAAGCTTTAGTGACCTGCAAATCATGATGGATGGCACCACCACTTCAAGACAAGTCACCATGATAAACAACAACCCTACTACTACTGCTGTCACCGCAAAGGTATTCACATTAACATTTGGCGGCACTCCACTGTCCTCTGCTGCTGCCACTGCAACCGTTGATATCTTTGCTGTTGCAGACACAGCAAACAACAACATTATACCAATTCAGAACATGCAAATATCAACAGGCACCCTGACCCCGGCGATGGTATCAGGTATAGTCTTTGCAGACAATGCCCCTGAAAACCAGATACAAGACAACAATGAACTAGGCATACCCCAAGTACCTGTCACCATGATTGACTATACCACAGGTATCTCATACACAACAACTACTGATGCCAATGGCATGTACGAGTTTACTGATACAGTATCTGACAGCAGCGTCTTGGTCCAGATAACAGTACCAGCCAACCACGTCCCATCAGCCGGCACAGTCTCATACGCCTACAAGACCATTGCCGTAAACACAGACACCACTGCAGACTTTCCACTCTTCCCCATAACCGACGCAACATATGCCACCATAAGCGGCACTGTATTTGAAGACACAAACAACAACAGCTCATACGACGCTGGCATTGACAACGGCTTTGCAAACTTGTCGGTCTTTGCCATAGACTATCTGACCATGACAACGCTCACCGCATCAACTGACGCCAACGGCTTCTACACCATACAAAACGTACTTCCTGATGCAGTCTATGTCCAACTACAATACCTGCCTCTAGGCTACAACTTTGCCCAAGCTACAACATGGCTTGAACAAATTTCATTATGGACCCTCCATCCCACTCTTGACAGGGGTGCTACTCATACCATAGACTTTGTTTTAAACCAAGTCACATCCAGCGACAGGGCAACCATTACAGCAACAGTATTTGACGATACAAACAGTAACGGCCAACGAGATCAAGGCGAGCTTCCTGTACCTGGTGCAGTAGTATTCACCTATGAATTCCTCTCTGCTGCTACACAAAACCTTGTAACTGACGCCCAAGGCCAGATCATATTCACCGGCCTGACGCCTGGCCAAGTCTTGGTACAGATAAACAATGACCCATACTACTTTGACAGGCTTGGGTTTAACACAATCACCACCTCCAACGCAGGTGCTGAATACCTCGTCCTGCCCACCGGCGGTTCAGAGTCAGTCGAGTTTGGCCTTGGTAGTGCATTGACCGCCCAAGAACGTGCATATCTTGACAACAAAGAATCCATTAATGTGGGATTTGATTCAAATTGGGAGCCGTTTGAGTATGTTGACAACAATGGTATGATTGCTGGTCTATCTGCATTTTATGTTGAGAAATACCAAGCATTTACCGGCATAGATTTCATATCCGTGGAACAATCAAGTTGGATTGATACACTCGCCGATCTTCGTGATGGTAATGTTGACATCATAACAATGATTGCAGATACACAAGAACGTCGTGATACTTACAATATCGACTTTACCAATTCATACACCACAATACCAGTAGACATGATAACTACCACCCAAAACCAAGCTACTACAACCGTTGCTAATTTATCAACCTTGAATGTTGCTACTGTACAAGAGTATGCCGTAGAGTCTTGGCTTGACACCAACATGCCCAGCGTGGATTATACTTCATACCCTACTCCGGCAGCTGCCCTAGCTGCATTATCTAGTGGTACTGAAGATGTATATCTTGAATCTTGGCCTGTTGCTTCTCTGGTTGCTAGTGAAAACAACATTGATGGTCTTGCCAGTGCAGGCCCAGTAGGTTATGAATACGAGCTTGCAGTTGCTGTACAGGATGATGATGCTATTCTCAAATCAATCATGCAAAAGGCCATTGATTCGATTCCAGAGTCAGAACGTGCTGCAGAACAGGCCCGCGTTGCCAATCTACTAACCGCTCAAGAACGTGCATATCTTGACAACAAAGAATCCATTAATGTGGGATTTGATTCAAATTGGGAGCCGTTTGAGTATGTTGACAACAATGGTATGATTGCTGGTCTCTCTGCATTTTATGTTGAACAATACGAGGAATTTACCGTCCTAGATTTCACATCCGTGGAACAATCAAGTTGGATTGATACACTCGCCGATCTTCGTGATGGTAATGTTGACATCATAACAATGATTGCAGATACACAAGAACGTCGTGATACTTACAATATCGACTTTACCAATTCATACACCACAATACCAGTAGACATGATAACTACCACCCAAAACCAAGCTACTACAACCGTTGCTAATTTATCAACCTTGAATGTTGCTACTGTACAAGAGTATGCCGTAGAGTCTTGGCTTGACACCAACATGCCCAGCGTGGATTATACTTCATACCCTACTCCGGCAGCTGCCCTAGCTGCATTATCTAGTGGTACTGAAGATGTATATCTTGAATCTTGGCCTGTTGCTTCTCTGGTTGCTAGTGAAAACAACATTGATGGTCTTGCCAGTGCAGGCCCAGTAGGTTATGAATACGAGCTTGCAGTTGCTGTACAGGATGATGATGCTATTCTCAAATCAATCATGCAAAAGGCCATTGATTCGATTCCAGAGTCAGAACGTGCTGCAGAACAGGCCCGCGTTGCCAACGCCGCTTTACAACAATAACTACCATAATACTTCAACTCTTTATTGTTGAGCATAACAACACATTACCAATAATTTTTGCAGTACTTTGCAGTGTTGTGTTTGCAACAAGTAGCGCCATCTGATATGTATGACTAGATCATGTGTTACTATGATGGCGTGATCATGTGATGGTGTGATCATGACTCATTTGATACTACCACTTACAAATGCCATATTTTGAGTCTGTTTGGGAGTGTCTAATGCCCATTTCCATCTTACTTGGATTGTTCATCATACATACAAAGTACTTTTTCCAACATGGTCTTGCTACTAAATGACTTGTGCAACAGAATCTTGCCTGTCCTTCCCACCCTGTCTGTTTCTTGAGGATTTTGCACACAAAAGAGCATTTGTTTTACCCATTGCTTCACGTCATGAGGATCCAACACGAATCCTGTTTCTCCACTTTGTATAATATCCGACATTGGCCTGATATTGGATGCTAGGACTGGCCTACCCTTGGAGAATGCCTCCAGTATTACCAATCCAAATCCTTCACATAAGCTGGGAAAGAGCAGGGCAACGGATCGTGATATCATTTGCATCTTTTTATCATGTGATACGTACCCTGCAAAGTTAACCTCTGTACTTAGGTTCATCTCTTTTACGAGTTTTTGTAGCGTGTTTTTGTGAGGACCGTCCCCTATTATTACAAGTCTCACACGTGGTTCTGCCCTTTTTAGGATGTTTATTGCCCTTATGATCACCTCCAGATTCTTGTAGAATACTAGCCTTCCCACAAATACAAATTCTAATGGGTTGGTGTCTGAAGGTTTGTCTACCCTGTTCCCAGATCCATCATAGTTATCATTATTATTATCTCTAATTGCATTATGAATTACATAGATTGGTTTTTTTGCACCCAGCCTGATCAAGTCATCCTTGCTTGCGTCACTTACGGTATGTATGCACCTGTGACCTCTCCTTGCAATCACTCTCTCAAGTAGTGGCGCCAGCAGCACACTGATCCTTGATACACCATTTTGTTCCCTCCACCGCCTCCAATAACATTTTCCACAAAACGAAAAGACGTCATGGATGGTTGTAATGTGTGGTATCTTTGTAATATATGACAACACAGAACCTGCAAGCGCCGGTGCAAAGTTGTTTGAATGGATGATGTCAATTCCCATCTTCCTTACAATCTTGCGGCCTGCAATTACCGCGTTTACAGTATATCTGACATTATCCAACATGCTCGAGGGCAGTCCTCCACCATGCTCTAGGGTGGGCGGTACAAAGACTAGATGGATGTGGTCATGGCCTGACATGTTGTATTGCTCGCCTTTTATCTTGTTGGTGATTATCCATACGTCATGGTTGTTTTTAGCAAGTCCCTCTGCGATCATATCAAATACATACTCTCCTCCCCCCCTTGTCTGGGAGAGAAACTGGGTCAAAAGAAGAATCTTCATGGTTCATACTCTCTGTATCTTCGTTCAGGATGACATGACATGACAGTAGTGGCAGGCAGTAATATCATCATCATCATCATCACCTACCATCCTTCATACCTTATACAGCCCGGTATTCCTATTCTCGTCTGGCTTATGGTGTAGGTTTGATGATTATGATGATGATGAAAGATATGGTGCTGTTGGCTTTCTGCCATCTTTATTCACCACCCTTCTTTTGTTGTTTGGCATCCCCTGCATGTGTGTCATCAACTGCATTCCTCTCAAAAAGTCCCAAGTAGTCATTGACTACGGTGCTAGGTTCGCCTATACTCTCTATCCTGCCGTTGTTTAACAGCATGGCCCTGTCACACAGGCTATTAATGGAATTGACATCATGTGTTATGTATATGATGGTCTTGTTTCTCTTTTTGAATGACATGAATGCATCAAAACTCTTCTTTTGAAATCCAATGTCACCAACTGCAAGCACTTCATCTACCAGGATTATATCCGAGTCTATCTGCAGTGCAGTGGAGAAAGCCAGCCGCACCGCCATTCCAGTGGAGAACTCGCGCAGTTTTACCCCGGCATACTCGCGCAGCTCTGCAAACTCCAAGATGCCTGGAATCTTTTTACACATCTGGTTGCGTGAAAAACCAAGAATCTTACCATACATCATTACATTGTCCCATGCGGACAGCTGGTAATCAAATCCTGTTCCCAGTGACAGCAGTGGTACCAAGCTGCCGTTGATGGTTATCGTACCGGCATCGGGCCTGTATATACCGGCAATCAGCCGTAGTAACGTGGTCTTTCCTATACCATTTCTGCCCATTATCCCAAACATCTCTCCCTTCTTTACATCAAATGATACTCCCTTGAGAACCTCTATTCTTGGACCCGGCAGTATGGCGGATACTGTCGCGCCAGTATGCTTACTTGTGTTGAGATGAGGCGGCATGTCGGTCTTTTCTGTACGCCGCTTAAATGATTTGTAGATGGAATCTACCTTGACTGCGATAGTGGATTCGGCCTGTATTGTATCTGCGCCCATTAGATCTCCTCTATGGCTCTGAATTGGTAGTGCCTGAATACCATGTACCCTGCTGCCAGTATCCCGAATGTGACCAGCACCGTATATACCGCATTCTCAATTGATGGCAGCTCGTTGAACAGGACCGCCTGATGTGCCATCTCCATGAGCTGGGCCACGGGGCTTATCAAGAGTATGCGCTGCACCTCTTCTGGAAATACGTCAATACGATATATTATGGGAGTGACAAAAAACCCTGCATATGTGACAATCCCCCACATGCTCTGTATGTCGCGGAATCTGATGTTGAGTACGGAGAGCATCAGTGAGATCCCAAGCGTCAGGGCAAACAGCAGGCCTATGATACCGGGCAATATTATGGCAGTGGCGGGCGGTACAAATTGAAACACCACAAGAAATGCCGCAAACACACCAAACTCTATTCCCAGTATGAGCAGGGCAGTCACACACGAGCTGATTGGCAGAATCTCCCTTGGAAAGTAGATCTGCGTTATTATGCCTGTCCTGCCAAGCAGACTGTTTATTCCAGTGGTGGTGGCGCGCGAAAAAAAACTCCATATGATGATTCCCAGTAGCAGGTACAGTTGATAGTTTTCTACATCCGTCTTGAAGACGTGTGTAAATATCGCGTACAATATCACCAGCATAAAGAGTGGCTCGATCAGAGACCAGATTACACCCAGCACAGAACTCTTGTACCTGATTATCAGATCATTTATGGCAAACGTGCGGATCAATGAGCGTCGGGCCCAGATCTCACCCATTGTAGTGGTAGTGGTTGGTGATAATGAAGAAGTGGCAATGGTACCGTCTGACATCTCTCTTTATCCATCATTGAGATCCATGCCGTGTATAAAATAGATTGTGTAATACCAAAATTCAATTGACGACATGTTGGCAATCATGACTTGTCCAGCACGTGGTGTGACTCCTATGTTGCAACATCCTGGAAGAGGTAGATTCTCAACATTTTTTTGTAAGATGTGTGGTCATATGCCGTGCAAGTAGAATTTAAAGATACAGTGACATCTGCTAGGTTCGCTGGGAATGGGGTATGAAAAAAGATACACAACAACCTACAAAAACCAAGGGAGACAAGCACGATGGTGGTACGTTGACACACCAGCGCACATCAAAATCAAAGATAGATCAGCCACACCCCCCAAACACACCTGCTGCAAAACCATCTAGACATAAAGCTGATGCATCTTTTGATGTTGCGGCACCAGTCAGACACAATCCTGCCGGCGCCAAGCACAAAGAGCCATACTGGTTGCAAGAGATACACAAATGCCAAGAGCGCATAACCATGGCATGTTCTGATTCACCATTGGGTCCTGATCACTATTATCTGACAGCCTATAGGGATTTTGAGATTAGTTTTTGGATGCATATACCAAAATGGATCCTAGAGATCAAGCAGGATAAGAGATGTAACGTGGGTAGATGCTTGGATATTGGCAGCGCGTATGGCACACTTGCGCTATTCTGCAAGAATGTGTTTGATTGTGATGTGTATGTGACAGACTTTACTGATGCGTTTATACGGCCTGCATTATTTGAAGATGTGGGAATCAACTTTGCAATAAACAATTTCGAATTTGATACATTTCCATGGAATGACGCCATGAGCTTTGACGTCATCATACTTACAGAGGTACTCGAACACTTTAACCTACACCCCTTCAACACACTCAGAAAGATACATTCACTGCTCTCAGAGGATGGCTACTTGTTTCTAAGTACTCCCGACTCTGCCCAATGGGGCGTCACTACACAATACTATCCTGATTTAGCATCCATACCAATGTATGGCACCGGTGATCAAACGCCCATTGACGACCATATCTGGCAGTACAGCAAGCCCGAACTGCTCTATGTTCTGGATGAAGCAGGATTTTACTTGGAGAGGCTTGAATACTCACCTGGTATGATGGGCAGACACTTTAACCTGTGTGCAAGAAAGAGGCTGGACAGCATACCGCAACGGCACAGGCAGACGGCAGCGGATGCAAGATTAGAGGTACTTGACTATCTATATGACAGCCTTGACGCAGCTACTGCGCGTCTGTCCTCCCTGCGGCAACATACCCACACACCATTCAAAGAGGATGATGGCCTTGCAATGGACCCGCAGGTTCTAGAGGATACGGCGTAGCAATCGCCCTCTCCTAAGACAAACATCATGGGCATATTATGCCAATTTATTACCACCATACCAAAATCATTCACAGCATGGCGCCAATAATGGTCGCACCATGTCACTCGCGTCCAATCACACACGTTGTTTTACATGTTCTTACCATGATTGCAGCCGATCAAGAGATTTGACATATTGAAGAAAGATATTATAATGCACCCCATGTTCGTCAGATGTGGCAGTTGCAGATCTTTTAATAGGTAGTGTCATATTGCCAAGAACTGAATCCCCCAATGTCATATCTAGGCTTGCCGAATTTGAGTGGTTTCACAAGACAGATATGGACAATGAGACAGTCACTCCAGAGATCGACGATCTGCTTCTCAGGGCGCAAAAGTCATATCAGTTTATCGAGGATGTGATCAATGGGCTGGGAATTCCTCCTAGGGTGGGAATCTTGGAGATACTATTCAAAGGGACGGTATTCAAAAAGAGAGATTACACCATTACAGAGATTAGCGAGATGATCTCGGATCTGGAGACTGTGCCTGATTCTGTTACCAATGCTGCAAAGCTGCTAGAAGAGAGTGCAGAGATTACGCGTTCCCTGACAGAGCTTGAGGCACTAAAGGATACCCTGCAGATAGCAGGCAAGCTTGATGTTGACTTGGCAGGGCTTGGTGCCGGCAAGTACTTTTACTCCAACCTGTTTGTAATTGATACGTCTGACTATGAAGAGGTTCAGCGCTCTCTGCATGACGTGCCCATCTTCAAGTATGATCTACAGTCCAAGACAAAGTCTGCTGTTATAGTGGTGTCTGGAATCGATGATTCTGACAGGATCCTCAAAACCATGCGCGCACTCAACTCTGGCCCCTTTGTCATACCCGAAGACTTTCCACAGGTACCAAGCAAGGCATACTCTCTTGTGGAGGAACGATTAGAGAAACTGACGCAGAGACAAAAGACAGTCTCAAAAGAGTTGGCCTCACTTGCAAAGAAGATACGAGGACAGGTCTTGATAATGCACGAGAATGCACTGGTTGCAAAAGAAGTACTTGAGACGCTGCGCAAACCTGGAGGAACCAAAAATTTTGCGCTCATACAGGGCTACATACCCAAAAAGATGGATAAAAAATTCAAACAGGTTACAGGACAATGGACATCGATAACCGAAGAGATTACGGATCCAAAGGTACTCTCTGAGCTTCCCGTATGTCTGGACAACCCGCGCTGGGTAAGGACGTACGAGGTGATTACACAAAGCCAGGGAATCCCCAGGAGGGGGGAGTTTGATCCCACTTGGATGATTGCACTGATGTGGCCCATATTTTACGGGCTGATGTTTGCAGACATGGGCCATGGCTTGTTGCTGATGGGCCTGGGGCTGGTCTTCAAGCTCAAGGGACAGGGTTCGCTCTCAAGGTGGGGGATGTTGCTTACAATGTCGGGTGCGGCAGGTGCCATAGCAGGCGTCTTTCAGGGAGAGGTATTTGGATTCCACATGGACCACTTTGCAGGGTTTGAACAACTATTGCATCAAGGCGGACCACTCCACTCAATATCGTGGCTGATCGGCGCAATCAGCGTGGCCGAGCTTACCTATGAGCAAGTGATACTGATACTCAAAGTATCCATATTCCTTGGTGTCATACACCTGGGATGGGCGTTTATCCTGCGCATCCACAGGTACCTCAGGAACGGCGACAAGAATTCCATGATATTTGAGGCCATTCCAAACCTGTTCATGTGGCTGGGGGTGTTTGGAGTCATGATGGGTGCCATCGGCTCAGGTTATGATGTAATGAACATGTACTCTAGGATACATGCGGAGGCCGTCCCGTGGATTACTGTACTTGTAGGTGACTGGGCTGTAGTCTGGCTAGTGGTCAGGATCTCTGTGGTTATAATCATTGCATGCATAGCACTCATGATCGTGGGTGGCATAAAGCACAACAAAAAGCACCCAGAGGACGGCGGTGATATAGTCAGTGTTATAATGGAGGTGTTTCTTGGAAAGACCATCGAGTGCCTGGCGCATACGATAAGCTATGCGCGTATAGGCATCATGCTGCTGGTACATGCTGCCCTACTACTTACGGTAAACAAAGCATACGAGTCCATGGGGGGGCTTGACTCGCCTACGGCACTTGTACTGATCGTGGGAGGGCAGATAGGAATCATGATGATCGAGGGGCTTATCGTCTACATACAGTCCCTGAGACTGCACCTGTATGAATTTTTTACAAAGTGGTATGACGGCGGCTCAAAACCATTTAGGCAGCTTGTCCCTGAGACCGTCTACAACTCTTACTCTTGGAAAAGGCCTGTGGCTGCTACCCCCTTTACAACCAGCAATAACAAGAAATAAAACAACGCACTTGGAGATGATCTAGGATGGTCTCAAAAGAAGCTGCAATCACCACCATTCCGGCACTGGTCATGCTAGGTTTTGCAGTCTTTGGCGTGTATGTGGTGCGCCCATAACACACCATTGTGGTGGTCATCACCGATGCATCGTCTGACTTGATTGGCAGGTGTTATGATGGGCGGATGGGCAGGTAAGGGATTGGGGCTTTTTGTTGTCATACATGGCAGATTGTTGTTACTGATAGTAGGCCATCACTATTGTAAACCAAATTTAGTTGCTCCCTCACTCATTATTGACATCCGGTTCTGCCCACACACCATCAACACATTGCCTGATGGTGGTGTGCGTTGTTCATGTTCAACGACTACTCTTCCTGCTTGTCGTACATAATCAATATTCCACGGGCAGATCCTGCCTATTACCCCACTCTCCCCATGAGCCTGGATATACGCGTACATTCTCAAAGCCTAGCAGCTTTAGCACAAAAAACGTACTGGCGGCACGATATCCTCCTTGGCAGTATGTCACGATCTGTGAATCCCTTGGGATATCATACATCCTTTCAAGCTCATCTATGGGTTTGAAGGTGCCATCACTACTACCTTCGTCCTCAACTATATTCTGCCTCCAGTCAATATTGATTGCATTTGGTATGTGGCCCCTTTTGGCAGCCCTTGCCATGGTTCCGTCATACTCTTGTCTTGATCTGGCGTCAATGATTGTAAGGGAGGCTATGTTTTCTAGAATGTATTCAAATCCTGCAATGGCTTCCCCGTCAGGCTTTCCTACAAACCTTGAGGGCTGGAACGCGTTGGTTGCAGTCTCAACCTTGTGGCCTTGCCTTTTCCATTCTTTTATGCCGCCATCCAGGATGGAGACGTTGGGCTGTGACAGGTATCTGAGTATCCAAAAGCCCCGCGCAGCCAGCATGCCAGAGAGATCGTCATAAAACAACACCCTCTTTTTGTCTGCCACCCCCACAAACGAGAACAATGTCTGGGCTTGTGTGATAAACCCATACAAACCCTCACGTGTCGTATCTATCCAGTGATATGCAAAGAGATCTAGGTTTATGGATCCCGGTATGTGACCATCAGAGTATTGACCAAACGAGCGGGCATCTACTACCAATACATCTGGGTCACTGAGAAGTGAGTCATCCAAATCAGACACAGGATACACCATCCCCATGATCTTGGCAGGGTCATCCATCCTAAATTGATTTGCACGACATCTGTTTTGTTTGGCAGTACGACGCGATTATGGTCTGGACGAATTTGTGTGTGTCCAGTGGCACCTAAAATTTTTTACAGTTTGCGACAATGAGCAGACTCTTTTCATCTGGTTTTTTACTACATGAATTTGACAGAAGTTGAGTGAGTGAACAAGCATAATGGTAACACATCGCCATTATGAAGTGGAATTTGGAGCATTAGGGCCCACCGAACTTCCAACTACACCATCACAGTAAACACGAGCGGGTGGCAGAAACAACGCAGAGAGTTGTAGTTAATGTTTTTGAGCATTTGGTGTTCTTTTGTAGACATGTATGTATTTTATTTCCTGGATAGAGTATATGCCATGGATCCCTCAAAGGTGGACTGGAACCATCCCAGCGTGAAATACCTTCTCAAGTGCTTTGAAGAGGCGACAAATGTCAGAGACAAAGAGAGTGAGCAGACGCGGGAGATGATGGAACGAGTGTTGGAGGAAAACAGGCAACTGCGCGAAGAGCTCGAGCAGCTGCGCGAGGAGAATGAGACGATGCACAAGGAGAATGAGACGATGCACAAGGAGAATGAGACGATGCACAAGGAGCTCGAGCAGCTGCGCGGGGACAACAAGCAGGTAGTAGCTGGAAAGGAAAAAAAGCACGGCTCCGGACGCGGGCACAACCACAGAAGCTACAACGTGAGGGAGATGAAGGGGTATCCACAGATTAGGAGCGTCGACAAGAACGACGGCACGAAGCGGCCGTCGCATAGGATCCCAGCCACCGTAAACGACATCAGGCAGGCCGACCAGACCAAGTGCCCCAACTGCGGCGCGGAGCTCTCGAAGCCCACCGGAGAATACGAGCGGCTGTCCGAGGACCTGATCGAGTTCAAGTGGACGGTCACCAAATGGTGTGTCTCAAGAAGGTTCTGCAGGGGCTGCAACAAGCAGGTCACCCCGTACCTTGACGGCGTGCTTGCAGGGGAGCATTTCGGGACAAACATCATGGCCATGGTGATAACCATGAAGTGTTCTAACGTGTCATTTGGCAAGATCAGAGACATGCTCCACATGTTTTATGGTATCAGCATCTCCACGTCCACACTGAACCACTTTTGCGACGTGGTAGCCCGTGAGCTTGAACCGCTGTACGACAAGCTCAAAAAGGCGCTCAAAAGGTACAGGGAGATTTACGGCGACGAGACGAGCTGGTTTGTCAACGGCATGCGCAGGTGGGTCTGGGTGTTTGTCAGCAGCATGTCGAGCATATTCGTCATAAACAAGTCAAGAGGCAGGACCGTACCCATGGATGTGCTGAAAGGATTCGCAGGAACTATCGTGAGTGACTCGTGGGGCCCGTGGAACTACGTGGGTAGCAAGCACCAAAAGTGCCTGCTGCACTACTTGCGCGACATGTACAGAACACTCGAGAAGAACAAGTGCAAAAAGTTTGTCAGATTCTTCAGGACGTTGTATAAAATACTCAAGGATGCCATAGAGCCCAGAAAGACCGACTGCAGGGACTCTGCTGAGGATCAGAAACAGTCTGTGCAGAAGCTCAAGAGTAGGGTGCACCGGTTGATAAACAAGGACCATACGGACAAGGACTGCAAGAGATACGCAAAGCGCCTAAAGAGGGAGGTCGATTCACTCTTTACGTTCATAGAGCATGAGGGTGTGGACTATCACAACAACGTCAGCGAGCAGGCGCTGCGCAGGTTTGCAGAGGCCCGCAAGGTACTGTACGGGAGCAGGACAGAAAAGGGCGCCAAGAGGACTGCCGTGACCATGAGCATCCACGAGACATGCAAGAAGCGCGGCGTCAACTTTTACGAGTTTGTCCGCGACTATTTAGCCGGAAGGATAGACGACATTCCGAAAAAACGCATAGCTCATGCCACAACTACCATCACAACCATGGCCGCCTGAGGCGGTTCGTGCAACATTTTATGCATCTACATCCACCACACCCATATCTACATCCACCACACCCATATCTGAGCCGTGGCGACCGTCACGACTACACGCGCATCGAGATTTGCCTTCTCTTGGTGAGCTGATTTTGACCTCAAAAAACCACTTCATAATGGCGATGTGTTACGCATAATGAAGAACAAAATAACTCAAAAAATGCCGAAACTGACACCATGTCGCAGAAGAGTGTGATGTCACGTCTTGAGTGCAAAGAGTGATGTCAGTGCGCGTCAAACTACGTGACTTGAAAGGCCTATTGGAACGCCCAGGCCTGTCACGACATATATCACTAAAGGCAACTTTGTTGTAAGAGTTCGACCCTTCTGAAATCATACCTAAAATGAGGCATAATTCTGTGCGTTTTTGTCTGAAATAGTACAGTAAATTCTCATGATTTATTGATCTTGGGTGTTTAAAAGGAAAGTTGGTGAATACTCCATATCAACCACAAAATGGAGTACACACCGATTTATCTTGTAATGTTTGGATTTAAACCAACTGTTAGGTATCCCCAAGGATTCAAACACAGTCAGCTCAATAAGAAAAGAATCTACTGGCAGCATGCATGCCTTGTGGTTTCTGTGAGGTGGTGCATGTAATGCTAGTGTCTGAAATTGTAATACTGCGCAAGGAACTGCACGAAATGCATTTCAAACTTGATGACATGACAAATGCAAAGCAATGTGTGGAGGCTAAAGTTAAGACACTTCAGTTGGATTTGGCCGATGCCCATGCAGACAAGTCCCAGACAGAACGCAAGATTGGCATGCTGCAGACACAAATAGACTATTTGAAGCGTGAAAATACACGTCTGAAAGAATCTCAAAATTGTATTGCAGGCCAGTCAGATGCAGAACAGATACTGCAGCTGGAAAAGAAAAACAAAGAGCTTGAAGAAAAGTATGCGCAGGTGACAAAGGAGCTTGAAAAGACCCAAAAGGCCCACAATCGTGTAAGCAATGCCAACACGCCGCCGTCTTCTGGCAGCAACGCACAGAGGCAATTATCAGAATATCGCAAGGAGAATGCAGGCAATTACCATTATGATAAAGAGAACAGTAAGAAAAAGCGCAAAAGACGCACAAACAACAGGTTTGGTGGATTCTGGAATAATGTGCCCCGTAGAATCAAACAGGACAAAGGCAAGCAGGCAAAGAACAACAACAACAACAACAACAACACAACAATTCGCATACCTGACATGCCAGTAACAGAAACTAAAGATAATACGGTCAGCAAGTGCCCTACATGCGGCGATGAAAACATTGATGTCAAGACAGTAAACAAGGATGTAATAGACATTCCGTATGTACCACAGGCAGAAAAGACGCGCCACCAGTCATCTGTAGGTAAATGCAGCAACAACCACAAGATAAACACGACTCCAAAGGGAATTACCCGTGGATCTTCGTTTGGCCCCAACATCATGACATATGTTGTATGCCTATTCTTCCAGACACTCAGTCTTGCACAGATAGCAGACAACCTTGCACTGATGGGCATTCCAAACGTCTCAAAAAGCACCGTGTTTGGTGCGCTCAAGGCAGTAGCAATGCAAAAATTTGCATCAAAGGCAAGATACATTACAAAACGTCTGAGTGATTCGGTGTTTCTGATGGCCGATGAGACACCGATTCGAATCGGCAAAAAACGTGGCTATGCCTGGGTATTCATAGGCACGTATGGCATAAAGATAGTCGTATCACCGACGCGTGGAAAAATAGTCGTTGATCTGCACTGCCAGTATTTTCACATCCCAATTACCGTTGACGGTTATTCCGTATATGGCTCGTTTGAGACAGTACAGCGCTGCTGGGCCCACATCTTACGTGAGGCTGAACTGTTGGCAGCACGACATGGTGGCAGCATGTCTGAGCTGCACCAACGCTTGCAGTCAATGTACCATGGGTCCAAAAACATCCGTCCGGACATAAGCGAAGATGATTTACACAGTTGGATAGACAACACGATATGTATTGCCGACATTTATACTGAATTAGGATATTCCTACGGGGAGACACTGCGCAATGCAGCACCCAATCTCTATACGTTTGTCCGGCACAAGGGCATGGAGCCTACAAACAACAAATCTGAGCAAAAACTGCGCAGGGTAGTGATGCACAAAAAGATACGGCAGATGTTTCGTAGTATTACTGGGATGAATATCTATGGAATATTCATGACCTGTCTTATGACATGGGATGATCAGGGACATGACCTGTCTGAAAAGGTCTACAAGACCATCATGGCCAGTTAATCATACCAAAATCAACTGTAAGTGATGCTAATAGGCACGTAGGGGGGTCGAACTCTTACACTTTGTTTCCTAATTCCCCTCACACACGCCGGCCGTGCTTCCGTCGGGCAGCGGCATGGTAATTATGCCGTCACGATATCCTGTTTCCTGCTTCCCATGCCATCGACTCGTCCCTCCACCTGTTGTACAATACCACCTTGAGCCTTACCTTCTGCAGGATGTTGTCCCACTTGAGGGCCATCAGGTGCTCACCGAATAGGCTCTTAAACGCTGAAAACACACTCTCCACGATCCACCTGTGGCCGTAGCCTATCCGGGCCTTCCAGCATGCCTGATTCTCTCTTTTCTCTTCTCTGTCCATCAGGTCTAGGCGCGTCGCGTCGGGGCTTTCGCCCAGTTGGTCCCTTACGGATGCGCCCCACGCGTCGCCTGGCCCCTTGCCGCGTGCGGTCGCGTTGATTTTGTGCATGATGCCCGAGAAGCAATTAGCAATTGCCAGACTTTCGCCCTAACAGGAGTAAATGATCATATATGTGTAAACTACACCTGTATCAATACACATGTTATATTTTGTCGTGTTGAGGATGAACATTTGACAATTGTTAATTGCTTCTCCGGGGTCACCCCGGCCCGCGCACACGCGGCCATATTCTGCCTCGAGCCATACGCGGCGTCGCCAAGAAGTAAATCAGGTGCGGCTCGGACGCCGGAGAAGTAATTAACAATTGTCAAATGTTCACCCTCAACACGACAAAATATAACATGTGTATTGATACAGGCGTAGTTTACACATATACGATCATTTACTCTTGTTAGTGCGAAAGTCTGGCAATTGTTAATTGCTTCTCGGAAGCGCCAGAACAAATCGACGCGAGTGGTGGGACACCGGACGCGAGAAGGTTTTCAATACGTGGTCAGGTTGTCTAGGAAGATTTTTTGATTCAGGCACGGATCTAGGGTCTTTTGATAGTATTACACATCATTCTGGGCACGACCTGACCACATACCAATCCCCAATGGACATCTGGCAATGGCCTGAAAAGCGCGGGATCCTACAACTCTCATATACGTGCGCACCCGTCCCCACTGAATAATCTAATAAAAAGAGGAAAGAATAGATGTGTATCCTATTCGTTTACGTATGCTCTCTCGCCGTGCTGTGCCAGATCAAGGCCGATCTCCTCTTCTTTGGGAGTAACCCTGATTCCGCCGGGCCACACCGCATCCATTATCTTGAGGATCACGATTGTGACACCAAAGGCATATCCTATAGACATTGCAGCCGCAATTATACTGATTGCCTGCTGTTCCATGCCTTCAGGAGTGCCCGTCCATGCGCCGATACCGTCTCCAGTATCCCACACATGTGGACTGGCCAGTGTGCCTGTCAAGACTGCGCCTGTAAGGCCGCCCATTCCGTGTATTCCCCATACGTCCAATGCGTCATCCCATTTGCGTGCATTCTTGAATGCAACAGATGCGTAACACACAGTACCGGCCGCAATACCTATTATGATTGCGGCCATGGGGCCTACCCAACCGGAGGCTGGCGTGATTGCAACCAGCCCGGCTACTGCACCTGATGCAGCTCCTACTACGCTTGGTTTTCCGGTATGTGCCCATGACATGAGGACCCATGTGATTACGGCCATGCCTGTAGCGGTGTTTGTGACAGTCCATGCGCTGACGGTAATACCGTCCACCATAACCTCACTTCCCGCGTTGAAGCCAAACCAGCCAAACCAGAGGATTCCTGCACCCAGTACTACCATTGGTATGTTGTGTGGCTCCATCGGCACCTTGCCGTATCCGAGTCTCCTGCCTAGGACAATGGCTCCTGCTAGTGCTGCAAATCCGGAAGAAATGTGCACTACAGTACCACCAGCAAAGTCAAGGGCGTATGACGGGGACAGATCAGGATTGAGATCCAGAGATCCTCCTCCTATGTATCCGCCTCCCCAGACCCAGTGTGCTATTGGGTCATACACGAAGGTTCCCCATAGGAGCACGAATATCACCAACGCGCTGAACTTGATCCTGTCGATCAGGCCACCAATAATCAATACCGGAGTAATGATTGCAAAGGTTGCCTGGAACATTGCAAAGAGCTGATGGGGTACTGTACCCGGCCAGCTCAGACTACAATACTCACCGTCCTTGAACTCGTTCATCTGGTAGGCTGCAGACCATGTGTCTCCACACGCTCCCAGCTCACCCAACGGGGCCCAAGCCGATACCATATTGAATCCAGCATAGTCCAAGTTACCCATGAACATGTTTGCGTCAGAATCTATTCCGCCAAATGCTAGCGAGTATCCCCACAGGACCCACTGTACCGACATCAAACCCATCACTATCAGGGTCATGCCTAGTACGTTGACGATGTTCTTTGATCTGGCTAGACCGCCATAAAAGAAACCGACACCTGGGGACATGAAGAGTACCAACGACGTAGCTGTAAGCATCCATGCCATATCGCCCGTGTCTACTAGACAGGGCAGCATGCCGCCTTCGCCGTCGTCATACCAACACTCGTTGGGGTTACCAGTGTAAATTCCACTGGTTCCTTTGACATATCCGTCCATACCATCCTCAACACTTTGTGCATATGCCTGAGACATTGCACCAGTTGCTGTAATGGCTACTGCGGCCACAAGTAATAGAGCATACTTGTGGTTCCTATAACTCATTAAGCTTTTGGACATTAAAAATTATTTAAGCATTGAAGACCTTAAAATCATTCAAAAAGTAAATTGTTATATTTTGAAACATTTAGATACTGACATAGAATATAAAAATTATGTCAAGGTGTGTAGCATAAAAGCAAAGGCAGATTTACGGCTGAGCATCTTTGCAACATTCAAGACCAAGAGGGGTGATCTAACAGGTGAGGCCAGGCGGCAGAGGCTGATAATAGGCATGCTTGCAGGCAATGCAAACCCCGCAGAGAGGACAAGGACTGGACTCTCCCAAAAGATAGCAGAAACGCGCAATGTTGCCTGGAAGAACATTTACTCTGGAGTGTTTCGTGATCTGGATGAGATACTACTCCCACTGGGGCTAGTGGAAGAGGACGGAAGGCTGCCTCTCAAGAGGGGCCCCAAAGCACTACAAGAGAAGGGAATTCCATACTATCACCTGACCAAGAAGGGCATTCTGACTGCCATCTCCATCCGCGAGATGGGGGACAGACCAAACCTACTTGAGAGGTTCTTTGAGCTTGCAGAACCTCAAGAGCGGGAGTTTGAGGGGTTGCTGGACTACCTGCTTGCAGACAGTCCGGGGTTTGCGTATCATATCATTGAAAAGTATGTCGAGGCATTCTGTGACGGTGTGATGGAGGATCTACTCCCCTTTGATCTCTCAAGGCTAGCGCAGATCCCTGATGAATCTTTGGCACTGCATGTGGAGGTACTTGAGGCGTTTATGGGGTTGAACAAGCAACAGTGCAGGGATGCCCTCAAGATGCTCAACAAGATGGTCTTCAGCGATGACGGCGCAAAAGAAGGCGGAGACACAATGACGAGAACGGGACACAAGGATGGTGAAGATGGTGACGTGACTGAGGAGGATGGCCTGCTGCCACAATGATCATGGCGTGGGACCTGACTAGTTGCATATTTTGAGGGTTGGACATACAGCACTTGCAGAACTAGGACTCGGGCGATGTCTGGGGATAAACATGCATGTGCACCAGATTACCAACGCCAAACATTAAAATCGACTGCTCATGCTGGGAGATTAAATGAGTGGTGGTTCCAAGAATGTGTATGCCTCTGTAAAGTCGTACAGCAAGCGAGGCAAACTGCTGGGCAGATCAGATTTTCAGACCCTGTCCGAGTCAAGAAACCTAGATGAACTTGTGACTAGAATAAGAAATACTGTATATGGCGAGGTTGTAGCTGATGTGGCAAAACCATACACATCACATGGTATTGAGTCAGCCTTGAGGGGACACCTAGCAAGCGTACATCATGGCATCTCAAAGACTGTGGGCGGAGGTGGCGGCCTATTGGATGCATACTATGCCAAATTTCTCATCTTCAACCTCAAACAGATTCTAAAGGGCAAGGTGCTGGCAAAGCCTCAAGCAGAGATCGAGTCGCACATTAATCTCCGTGCAGAAGAGCTCATCAAGCAGCGGGATACGACAGTCAAGGCGCTGGTGGCCAAGGACCTGGAGGAGGCGGTGGCAAGCCTCAACCAGACCGAGTTTGGAGAGGATGCGGCAAAGGCCGCAGCACTATACTCTGACAAAAAGAACCTGCAGATATTTGATACATACTTTGACAAGATACTGATCTCGCGCCTAGTTAAGGTACTAAAGTCCGGCGACATTGATGCTGCAAAGCTGGTAGAGATGGATATTGACTTTTACAACATACTATGTGTGATAAGGGGCAAGTTTTGGGGGCTAGACGACCAGCACATCCATGACATGATTGTGGTGCAGTCGCCTGCGGCGCGCGATCTGCTGACGCGCATGATATCGGCAGCGACCATACGCGACATATTCAACGAACTCTCTGCCACCAAATACAAGGAACTGATCCCACAGATAGAAGGCGACGGCGGCGAGCTGGACGCCATTGCAATCTTTGAGAGGGACTTTGAGATGGCCATATATCGCGCATCACTCAACTCCTTTACAAAGATGTTTAGTCTGGCGACGATCGTGGGTATTACAAAACTAACCGCGTTTGAGGTGCGCAACCTGGCTGCCATTGCATATGCCGTGGAACAACAGATCCCTGCAGAGACCACCATGTCTAGGCTGATAGTGGGCGAACAGTGACACGGCCTGCAATGAACTAATTACAACAACCTAATCGAGTTGAACAACCATCACACCAATGACTGTCAGTGTCATGATACATGACATCACCATCATTCATTTTTTGTAATCATATGGTGTAGTGGTCCACTTGCCGCAAAAGCCTTGGTTGCCATTCTAATTCAGTACCGCATTGGGGAATGGTTGTTACTCCCATCCGCAACCACAACAATTCTCACCAATAACAACGGTAATAACAGAAGTGACCCATGCCATTATACCATGATGGCAACACCCATGCCCATATTTGCAACGGGTATGACTACCATAGATGCCGCTGCAGGTTAAGATTATGACCGAATCTTCTTCCCCCCCAAATCATAAAGGCCGCACCAGCAAAGACGGCCCCAAAAAGACACCCTCCGACGTCCTGACCAACCCCGTCAGTCTCATGATGGCGCTCATATTTGCCCTGCCATCGCTTGGTGCATTCCTAGGTCTCTATTATGGTACAGACAACTTAGTGATCGCTTCGGTTACAGGGCTTGGCATACACTTTGTAATTCTTGCCTTTTCTGGTAGAATATCGGCGCGCCTAGACAGAATCATAAACTGACCACATTACAAAGTGTGTCATCTTGAAAAGATCTTTTTTGATTCAGACTGGCCTCGTTGTTTGATTTCTTACCATGTGATGGTGTGGTGGGTGTGGTCATGACATACCAAATTACTACATACAATACCTATATTGACATGGTTTGCATGTGGTGGTATTATGATGGGGGATAGAAACTTTCAAGACACGATCCAGGGGGCACTTGACTCTATAGGGCGCGAACTTCATGAGGAGATCGATCCCAATGATATTGACACAATACATGTCCAAGAAGTGGTGCAATGCTTGAGGCGCTCATACTATGACAGGACTGACCCGGATGAGCCCGTGCGAAAGGGATTCAGTGATCTCTTGACAGGGCTGCTAAGAATGCTACAAAAGGAGAGCAGTCCAAAAGAGCTTGATATGGATGGGATTAGCCTCAGGGGAAGGGCTGACATTATGTTTGACAGCTCTGTAATGCTGTTTCGTTCATCAGATGAAGAGATGGACAACCCTAGGGCAGATGATGTGCTGTACCTGAATGCCTGCATGTGGATATATGACAAATCCGATGGCGTGATCATATATGTCACCTCTGACCGCAAGGAGGTGGCCTTTTCGGTAACGCGCAACAAGGGCATGTTCCAAGAGGTCATCCGTCGGGCCAGGGTGCTTCATGACCTGCTAGATGAGAAAAAGATACCCATAGTGGAGCCGTCAGGCGAATGTTCTGGATGCCAGTATTATGAACGGTGCTTTATAAAAAAGAGAAACTCTGGACAAAAATCACTCGCAGAGATGTTGGGAATGGCCAAGGACGACTAGACAGTCATACACAAATACTTGTACTATACACTGGGCATAATTTACAAGATCAACACACGGCTCACCATGAAATAAATTAAAAATATATATCACATATTCAAAGGGTTCAAACCCCTCTACTGTTGTCTATCTTGGCCAATCATTCTATAGGTTCTGGGTGTCCCTTGCCACGGAGAGCAAAACACACTACTGCTAGCGCAATAGCAACTCCTATCGCTGAACCAAATGCGGCCATACCTGCTTCTGCCATTTGATACAATTCCTTCTTACGGGCTATTATAACTTTGCCAATATTTTTTTCCTAAAAACAGATTATCACTATTTTAAAAATTTATGATACATTTAATGTTCAACCATGCCTAGTAAACTCAAAGTGGAGCTCGTTCTCTTGGCCGCTGGTCATGGAACTAAGGTTGTAAAAGACGTCACCTACAACCTTCCAGTCTGCCGACCCCTCCTTGAGGACGCCCCATAGATCCGATACGTCTCCTGAGTTGTTTATCATCAGGGTATCCTTTAGGGTTATGGTTCCCTCTCCTAGAAGTGTATAGTAGTTTGAACCAAATTCAACCATTCCGCCAGGCCTGCTACCTATCTGTCCGCCTGTGATCGGTTTTGAATCAGAATAACCCGTCTCAAACAACTGGTAGTCTAGGGTCTGGACAATCATGGAGTACTGGTTGGGATTGGAGAGTTTGAAGGATATGGCAATAGTTGCAGAGCGCTCTGAGATCTTTGTGATTGACAAGTCTTGCAACTCAACCCTGAGTGGCAGGGCTTGGCCTGCATTAGGTGCGGTTGTTGCTGTGGTGGTGGTGGGGGTCACCCCCATTGTCATATTGCGGTTCAACGATCATCACAGGTTCTGCAAATAGAATTCCTGCAAGTATTGCAACAAGTGCAACTGCGGCAATCCCCACAAAGATCTTTGGATTCAATGGCTTTTGTCAAACCCCAAATATCTTAAATGTTGACATGGTGCATTCAATCTCATTCTTTTGATGTATGAGACCTAAATAATACAAGTTGACCTTACTGCTGATAATTGTAACCAATTGTTTAAAAAAATTAAATCATACATGATTCATAACAACAGCATGCCTAGTGCAAAAAAGAATGGACAGGTGGAAAGCCTAACAAAACCCCGGAAAACCGTCTGGTGGCTGACGGGACAACAACTGATTATACAATTATTTGATATTCATAATTGTCTGTCTGACACTTCCAATACTGTCAGGTGTGCGATCTTTGGATTATTTTATTGCCCATTCCATTTTGATGTCGATCATACTGGAAATCAATGGCATGATGATGATGATGATTATTATTGTGGTGATGGTATGGTGCAAGTATAATGCAGTATTTTCAGGCAGTACAGAAGGGAAAGCAGATAGCAGGGAGATCACAGATGAAGATGTTTGAGGCCGCAGGATTTGCAATGCTGACCCTGACTACCAAAAAGGTTGCAGGTGCTTTTGAGCCAGTGGGCGAGGAGGAACTTGCAACAGTGATCGTCTCTCCGGAGAGCAAGTATGTTGCAATAATTGTGGATGCGGATGGGTTTACAAAGGCACAGTCAAAAGAGATGGAAAAGCAAGAGGCCATGACAATCTTTAGAAAGCTGCTAGAGTCTGGCATTCCAGAGTATGGTGGCTCGGAGATACGAATCTGGTCCGAAACAAGACATACCGTCAAAGATGACGGATGTGATTAGCTGCGATGCTGTGATTCAACTGGAAGAGTCACACCACCCTTTCACAATTGCATGATCTCTCAGACATGAATTATTTGGTAAAATTGGTGTAAATACTGGGTGTACCATGATGCTATGATATGGGATGTGTCATCTTGATAAATGGATACAACCTAGAATCAGATGGACCGGATGGCATAATCAAGATGGTATCATGGATTGGTCTGGTATAGCCTTGGTTTTGTATTTGGGCCCAACACCTTTCGTGATGACCAACACGTCAATCCTGACCAGATGCCAGCAATGTGTCTTCCTTAAGCGGCAGTCGGCATTTTATTATTTTGGGGAAAGGATGATCTTGGTACCCGTGCTGGTGTCACGGTGGCCGGCCTTGTCGTCCTCTAAAAGAATCTCTTCTATGGCGCTTGGTTCTGCCTTTAGTATTATGGTCTTGATTCTTGAACGCTCTATGATCTTGAGTGCCAGAATATCCATCAGATCATATCCGCCTGCCACCGAGTCCTCCTGTACTAGTATACTCCTAAGCTCCCTGAGCCCAATGCTGTTGAACCTCTTTGCCTGTTTGAACTTGTTGGGGTCCATGTCGTAAACTCCGTCAACATCAGTGGCATTGAGAAACTGTGCGGCGCCGATCTTTTCGGCTATTAGTGCCGCCGTCCCGTTGGTGCTCTGGCCCGGCTGCAACCCTCCGGTCACCACTATCCTACCATCATCCACAGCATGCCTTACCTCGGTTAGCGTGGTGGGTGGGCGCGGATATGCCGTATTCTTTAGGGCGCATATCATCAGTCTGGCATTGAGCCTAGAGATCTCTATCCCCAACTCGTCCAAAGTGGCCTCATCTGCCCCGGATGATCTTGCATGTGAGATGTAATGTCGTGCTATACTTCCCCCACCTGCAACTACTACCGGCAGGTATCCTCTCTTACTGAGCTTGGCAAGCATTCTGGCGTGTGCACGGAGCAGATCTGCATTGTCCATACCAAACACCTTTCCTGATAGCTTGATTACAACTATTACCTTCTTGTCTGTCATTTGAGATCACCTAGTACCGCTTCAGAGGCGATTTCAGCCTTTCTCCTGTTCTTATGGCTTGTGTAAATTCTTAGTATGTTCATAAATCCTGATATCCTGGATACAGCGGGCATCTCTGAGATCAGCATCTCCTTTGCAGAGCGCCTTCCTCTCATGCCTGTCACCAGCATGACTGATCTTGATTCTGTCTTGGACGGCGCAATCGGAATTGCGGGAGCCACCATACTGTCCACAAATATCTCCTTTTCATCTATGCCTGATCTCTTGGATATCTCTTCTCTGATCTCGTCTGTTTTGGCCCTCTTTGTGAGGGCCTTTCTGCCCGTCTGTATCCTTTCAAAGACACACTTTATCAGCTTGCGGTTCTGATAGTCTTGCGCAAACTGCCTGGCGCGCCCCAATTTGGGTGACTGTGAGCTGATTAGCATGGAGAGTACATGTTCGTCTGTAAGCTTGACATACTCGTTCATACTTAGCGTGGTAAAACCAAACTCGTCGTCGGAGAGGCGCAGCGCCTCAAGGAGCATCATCTCTGCTGCGCGCACGGTCTTGTGTAAGTATACTGCCTTGAACATCTGGTATCTTGAATGCATCATGGACTCAAACGAGTAGAGCGCGGAACGTTCCAGCGCAAGCCTTCCCCTGTATACGTCAAGTGAGTGCGTGATTCTTCTATGATCGATCTTTGCATGCTCTGCGCCCGTAAAGTAGCTGTCCCTGTGCAGATAGTCCATTATGTCTGCACTGAGAACACCTGATATCACTTCGCTCATGTATTGGGGCTTGTGTTCATCAAATGCAATGCTTGCAACTAGCCTCGCATCAAACCCATGTCTTGAGAGTCTGTCGCTTATCTCTGAGTGCAGCACGATCTGTTTGCCATACTCCTCATGTGAGATCTTTTTTTGTGCAATCTCTTCAAATATGTGCGAGAATGGACCATGGCCCACGTCGTGCAACAGGCCTGCCAGTCGGAGTATCTCTATCTTGTCCTGCTTTATAATTCCCCTTTCATTTAGTGTGCGTGCAGCCTGGCTTGCAATATGCATGACTCCAAGGGAGTGCTCAAACCTAGTATGTTGTGCTGAAGGGTATGTCGGGTGGACGCCTGACAACTGCCTTATGCGTCTTAGTCTTTGGAATATGGGATGATCAATTATGTCTATCTCGTGCCCATACACGCGGATAAACCCATGTATGGGATCGATAATGTCTACATACTTTTTACTATCCATGGCTATCCAACCCTTCTGTGACATGCATCAAAATTTTTTTGTGTACTGCCTGTATGGATTCAGACGCGTCAATGGTGGTCCATCTCTCCCCCCGTCCCATCCTGTCATTGGAGGCGCTGCGGTATGCCTTGAATATCTCTTGTAGAAAATCTTTATCAGCTTCAAACTTGTCCCTGTGGGCCTTTTTTCTCTGGAACGACTCTGCCGGACACATGTCAAGCAGTATCACAAGATCCGGCTTTGGAATGCCCTTCTCTAAATTCTCAAGCCAGGACTCGTCAATCCCGCTCACCTTACCATACACTATATTGGAGTGATAGTAGCGATCCATTATAACTACATCATTGTCCTTTGTGGCCCTGTTGATCTCGTAATACTTTTCCCACCTGTTTGCAGCCAAAAGGCAGTGTATGACCTTGGGATGAATGGTCTCTTTTATTGCGCTGTCCTTGAAGTTTAGGCGCCTCTTGATCTCCTCACCTATGGCGGTGTTGTAGTCTGGAAAGTGAAACAGTGCAACTTTCTTACCCATTTCCATCAGCGTATCCCTTAGCTTGACTGACTGTGTCTGCTTGCCTGCCTGGTCCCCACCTTCGATTGCAACTATCACATTACTGGAAGATTTTATTTGTATTAAATATCCTAGTGATTGCACCCCACTGATACCTGTTAAGATGAGAGTGGGAGGAGATGTTTGCTGACCGGCATACCATCAAATCGTTTCACACAATCAACACCCGTAATGTGGTACTGCACACCTGTCTGGTGGCAAATCATGAATTTAAGATATATAACTAAAACAGTCAATATCCTATAATGCCAAATATACCTCATTCTGAAATAGAACAAGATATCAGCAGCAAGACCAGGGAATTCTTTGAGTTTGTCCTGCCCCCTGTTGACATGTTTCTGTACCAGGACAGGTTTGTGCTGCTAGTTGACATGCCGGGGTTTAACAAAGATGAGATCCAAGTATACTTTGATGAACAATTCCTCACCATTCACGCAACCAAGGGATCTACACCTTCTAGTACGGGTATACCCGTGGTAAATCACAATGTTCATAATTATATCAGTGACGCAGACGACAGCAGCATGCTTTATGGGCAGAGGCCTCGTAGGATTGACAAAAAGATCAAACTGCCATACAGTTTGATTAGGGGTACAAACAGTCACAAAGAACCCTACGGTGCACCTATGGCACTATATGATAATGGCGTCCTCAAAGTTGACATCCCAATCAACTATCCTCTGCCACCATTACAAAGAGATGGCTAGTAACTTGACTCCCATCAGGACGCGCGGATGGTTACTGTGGTATGGTAGGCTACCATTAGGCAGACATGGCCAACAATAGGATCCAGAATTATGCTTGGGAGGATACAAAATTAATTTTACTACATCATTTCATTACAACCGTTGCCACACCATTAGCAGCATTCACACCATGATAATACATCACTGCCGCCCTTTGAAGACCGCTGCAAAGATACACATTATGACCAGAGATCCTACCATTCCGGCGGTCCCTGTGGTGACCTCGCCTGCAGTGTACAGGATTGCTGAACCCATAAAGAGTGCTGCCGAGATGATGCTGCCAGACAACAGTGATGCATTTGAGCTGGATCTCCCGGCAGAACGCAGCTGCAGCGACCTGCTCTCATCCAAGAACCTCTTTAGATCTGGCGCTATGCTTATTGCCGCATCAATGGATTTTGTCAGCCTATGCCACGACTGTTTTGCTTCTTCTATGTATGCATCCCTCATCAGGGACTCTTCCTCCTCTAAGATATCCTTGATCACCTTGACAAACTTGAAATCTACCTTGTGGGTCTTGTAGATGCCCTCAATGATCGATGCCATCCTCATATACAATGCCAAGTTCTTTGGAAGTATGAACGGAAACTTACTCATGGTCTTGTTTGCAAGCTCCATCAAGCTCTCCACCTCCATCTCATCGGGTTTTTTACCATGCATGGCGCGAACAGACAACCCTACCCCCTTTTCAATAACGGATCGATTAAAGTCAGGGGTCAGCATCCCGAGCTCGTTCATGGCATTGACGGTCCTTGCCGGATCCTTCTCCACCAGTGCCAGATACAACCTGACCAGCCGCAGCCGCGTCTCGTTGTCAAGCCTTCCCACCATTCCATAATCGTACAGGATTAACCTGCCGTCATCAGTCACGGAGATGTTTCCAGGATGTGGGTCTGCATGAAAGATAGTATGCTTTAGGAGCATTGTAAAGAAGACCTTGTGCACATCCACGACGATCTTTTGCCTGTCAATTCCCTTCTCTTCAAGCGCTTTGATGTTGGTCACCTTGATGCCTGGCAGGTACTCCATGGTCAGGACATTCTTTGATGAATGATCGTCATACACTTTGGGCACGATCACTTTGTTGCTGCGGTGCATGTCGTGCCTTATTCTCTTGAGGTTTGATGACTCTGTCTCATAGTTCATTTCTTCGCGTATGGTCTCTACAAACTGTGCCAGCATAGCTCTTGCCGAGTAGCGAAGGTTTGGATCAACAAACCTCAGTGCCAGAGGCAACACCTTTTTGAGTACCCTGATGTCGCTCCTTACCACCTTTTCTATGCCGGGCCTCTTTACCTTGACGACTATCTGCTGCCCAGAGATGCTTCCCCTGTACACCTGTCCAAGTGATGCACCAGAGATTGCCTCTGGGTCTATCCCGTCAAACCTCTCACTGATGAGCCCCAGGTCCTCCTCTATTACGGGCTTTACCTGTTCAAAGGGTGCTGCAGGCACGCTGTCTTGCAGCTTTGCAAGCTCTTCCAGGTATGGCTGGGGCAGGATATCTGCCCTAGATGAGAGCCACTGTCCCAGTTTTATGTAGACGGGGCCAAGTGAGATGAATGTGTTTAGCACCTTGCGTGCATTCTTTCTAAACCTCTCTTGGTCCATCTTGTTTGTCTCTTGTGCGATCCATCTCTGCCTGTCCCTGCGCAACGCAATGATTGATGGTAAGAGCTTGGCAAACACTTGGATCGTTCTGACATAATACATTTTACTTATCACGGTAGTAGTAGTAATAATGTCTCTTTATCTCCTTGACTGTTGCGTATGTAATGTATCCTGATGCGCCCGCCTTCAACAACATCTCTAAAACACTGATGGGATCCTTGCCTGTCTGTTTGTCTGCAAACATCTTTACCAGATGCAGCCCCCCATCTACCAATCCTGCCAATATTTCTGGCGCGTCATATATCAGATGCCCTAGCGGGTCACTTCTGGGATCGGCTTTGTCTATGTGGACCAGAAACTTGTCATCATACTCTCTGATATGCAGGCGGCCATACCTATACTGCTTGCGCGCACCGTGCCACTCACCCAGATAAGTCTCTTCTATCCATTCGGGCATAAACTCGCGCACCTCCCTTGGTACCTCTATCTCATCCCTTGACATGATCAAGATGTGTGATAATTGCATATAACCTTACAGCAGTAATTTTGAATCTGCACTAGCCTGCAATAATGTTGTGGTATGATCATTGATCAAACCATCATTCATGTCAATTAGATCAGGCATCATTATCAATATTATCTTTTAATACTCATTGCTTTTTTTACACACTATGATCTCAGATGCTTCTTTGTAAACATGATAAAACTCACTGAAAAGGCCGCAAGCATCCCCATCCCTGTCACATATGCATAGTTGAACTGTGTACCTGTGAGATCACTATTCTGATGATGCTGGTCTATCAACAGTGTGGCAAGCAGCAGAACGGCTCCTATGGCGGTCAGCTTTTGGTGCGTCTTCAACAGATGTTGATCCGCTGTCAGGTATATGAATTTAGAAAGATGCAGCAGAACACTGCCCAACCAAACTCTGCCCAAGATTAAATTTATCCGTTGGTTCAAATATACGCGTCCATCTCTAAACTGGTTTGGTGGTGCGAATCAATAAAATACAACCATCAGGTGCATGCTGGCAATACTACTACTCATTATGAACCCTGAAAACCGCGTATATTTGATTATATTAATTATATCTTTGTAAGATGCTGTTATACATTACATATTGTCAACCTATCTTTATTACAGTCTACAAATATGCACCAAACTATGATTGAATTGTTTCAATATGGCGCATCTGGCACTCTGCACCCTAAGGTGTGATCTATATTAGGCTAACCTAACTAACTAACTAACTAACAACAAATCTCTGTCGATAGAATTGCACAAGCGTGGCAGCCTTGCCTTCAAGATTTTTATGCATGTGACTCATTTAGATTTACATGTTTGATAGAAAAAAGGACAACGCCGAAGGTGGTGTTATGGTAAAAGAAGATTCCACTGATGGCGGTGACTCTCTAAATGACAGTGATGCCGCAGGGTTAAAAACAGAGGCTGTAACTATTGGGAAACAGGACACAGATACAGAACCTGAACTTCAATATACTACACCCGCCTCTCTGGAAAGCCAAATTGGTATTGATGATCTGATCGACAAGCGTGCAAAACTCGAAGAGTCTATTGATTATGTGGGCCTTATGATAAAAGAGGTAAGGGAGAAACGTACAAAGCTTGAAAAGAACATCGATGAAGAGTCAGTTGACATAAAAAATCTCAGAGAAAAACTTACCAAGGTAAATCAATACATTGATGAAGAGAACAGAGAGATTCAAAAGCTTACACAAAAGCGCTCAGAAGTAGAAAAGAATGCAGACGATGTGGGAGGGCTTGTTGTGACACTCCGCAACAAACTTACAAACATAGACAGGATAATGAATGATGAGGATCAGCGGATACGTTCCCTAAGGGAGAAGCAGCAGCACCAACAGGCGGACTAGTCTTTATCCATACACAGAATCTGATTACTTTGTAGTGTTGTACATTGGCCCGTTATGGCTTTGTGACGTATCAGCATAAACTGAATTGTGATTGACTGCTACTGAATTGTAGTCTGTTTCATAATTCTCTTAATCCTGCCTAGATGTTTGCTGGAGACTGGATATATTGTGTCTGTGATTTGGAATTAGGAAACAAGCTATGGAATTGGGGTTAGTAATGGTAGAATAGCATGATTTGAATCCCAAATAATTTGAGTCTACTGACCAAACTTTGATCTCAACTTTTCCTGCATCTCTGCTGGCGTCGCTGGAAGTTTGTCTCCTACGACTCCTTCGGCGACTGCTGCTGCCTCTTTTAGGATCTCTTCGGATTCTGCATTGGATGATTCACCAATTCCAAACATTGTGTCTCCTGAAAAACTCTCCGTCATAAAGCTGCCCAGCATGTCTGCCATCTGGCCGACCTCCTGTTCTGCACCCGGCATCACCTTGCCCAGCGAGTACTTTAGGCTCTTCATCAGGCCCATAGTGGGCATTATTGCGGCCACCATGTCTCCCAAGTCATTGCAGGTGGTTAGCCTCATCTCACTCTGTTCTAGTGCCATCCTGGCATTTCCTATAATCTTGATCACCTTTCTTATCTCTGCAAGCTCACTGCTGAGGACTCTGCTTGATGAGGTGTCGTGTCTTTGAGTGGCATCTACGATCTTTTTGAATAGTTTTTTGTCCCTGGCTTGCAGTACCTTCAGAATGGAGTCCAGTTTTGTCACATGCAGCCGTATTTTTTTGATCCCAATCTGAACCATTGGCTTTAGCGGGCCCTTGGGCCTTATGGTGGCGCCAACCTTTTCTGTAATACTTGGCTGCGGCCGTTTGTCCCATTCGTTCTGCAATTTGGTCACACATATACCTCCTAGATTATGTATTTAAGATGTCATGTGCATAATTCTTGACAGCAGATAAAGATTTGTTGAGCAAATGGTGTACGCGCCAGATGCTCGCGACCTCATGCCTCACCAACTATATGTGACTCATACTGTGGAAATGACAATCGGCGTTCATCTCTACCACGCGTGTAGGGGCAAATACCAGATGTACGTGGTCAGGTTGTCTGGGAAGATTTTTTGATTCAGGCACGGATCTAGGGCCTTTTGTTAGTATTACACATCATTCTGGGCACGACCTGACCACGTACTACCAGATGTAGTCATCCAAGATTCATGTGTGCATAATAGTATTGGTGTGATGTCAGATTTATGGTGGCAAAAACCATTAAGGTGTATGTCTCTGTGTGGTATGTGGACGCATTCGTTTTTGAGCTACCTGACAAGAATCATCTTCTCACAGATGTAGAGTATGTGAATCTGGTCAACAGGATTCGTGGTAACCTCCTAAGCTATGTGTCAGTTTTAGATTCCACACTTGGAACTATAATGTCGGAACTGTTTCTCAGGGACAAGAATGATCTTGCCCTGTGGACTAGTACAGTATTTGACGAAGACAGAACCGCATCGTTTGGCACAAAAATTTTTTGGCTGGGAAGAATACTAAAACATCATAAAGTTTTTGGCAAAAAGATTGACAAACGCACCAGATGCAAGATTATTAAAAAGCTTGATGAGATCAGGATGATTCGAAATGATTTTGCGCATACACATGCACTTAACAAAAAAATTAAACCAGCCAACGTAAAAAACAGGATTATAGAACTCTATGATGTTGAGCATGGGATCACTGCTCCTAGGACGTTCAAGATGGAGAGGATTATGGGAATAATAAATGACTCTTGGGTAACGGATCAACTTGCGATTCTAGAGGTGGCAACCACAAAGATAAGAGCGGGCAAAAAAGACTATCTGTGAATCAGATACAACCTGACTGTTGAGTAATTGTCATCACCGTTTGCGTCTATCATTGATTTACACAGCCTATCCTTGTTATGTTGTGTGTGTGTGGCGGCTATCATGTATCGTACGTGGTCAGGTTGTCTGGGAAGATTTTTTGATTCAGGCACGGATCTAGAGTCTTTTGATAGTATTACACATCATTCTGGGCACGACCTGACCACATACCATGTATCTATGTACAATGAGGCACCGGATTAGAAATTTATTTCGATATGGTGCTTTGGATGGTATTGGACAGTGATGACAATCATACTGGAAGCAGACCCAAAAAGGTACGGATGGCCATAGTAGTATGTATGGCAGGGGCAATAGTGATCGGCGTGATTGCTGTGTGGTTTGCTGTGATGTATCCAACCATACCTGATGAACAAACAAAGATGTGGGACGATAATGTAGTGTTTCATGTGACTCTTGCAGAGCCCAGCATGTATGTTGATGGCGTATACACAGACACGTTCTATGTTGAACGTGGGGATGATCGCGATGGTAATGATGCCGGTACCAACCGCGATGTGTATTATTTTCGATTTGTTCCAAGCGGAAGCAGTCCTGAACACTTGTCTATAACACTTGACGGTTCTGACATTTACTTTTATGAGGACTTTTGGCTGGAGAGCACACTGCAACAGACAGCCATATCCCAGTATTATACGTGGAATTACACGGGTCAAAATACCGTTATAATCCCAGACGGACAGCAGATAACCATCACTATAAATCCAAATGGTGATGTGATGGGCGCCGTATCCGTGGATATGTTGCCTCTCCAATGATTTATCTACATCATTTGCCATGCCGTGACGCGGCTGCGTTGTACATGATTGCTTTTGTGGTTCACTCCTCATGTTTTACCCTGTGTGGCTATTACGACTGGCCTGTACTGGCAGGCGTTTTTTCAGATGAATTTAATACGACACTGTGGTGAGGTGGTATGAATAACGATGGTAATGGACAGACGAGCAAAGGCCAAACTGATAATCCTACTGGGGGTGATCTGGGTGATCATCACTTTGCCACTACCATGGATAATTAACAACCCACAAGTGTCAGAATCCCAGTTCAACACCATATTGGCAATTATAGGAATTATGTCCATCCCGTTTGTGGTACTTGGGGTTGTTTGGACTATAAAGCCGGAACTTACAACCTAGGTGGTGTGGGGTGAAGCAGATACCCATACCAAGACGGTTCAGAGAACTTGATGTGGCCATTAGGGCCGCAAGGCAGGCAGGAGACACCATCATGGATATCTATCGGAAGGGATTTGAGACTGCCAAAAAGGCAGACAACTCGCCTGTAACAGAGGCTGATCTAAAGAGCCATGAGATAATTATGAGTCATCTCTCCCAGACTGGTTATGGAATCATATCCGAAGAGGGATACAATGATGATGATGATAATGATGATGATGATGATGATGACAGCCATGACACTATCGCAGATGATCCTGGTAGGCCATCTGATAGTGATGCTGTCTGGATAGTAGATCCACTTGACGGCACCAACGACTTTGTGGAGAGGACCACTGGCGAGTTTACAGTCATGATTGCACTAGTGCGCAACGGCAGGCCCGTACTGGGTGTAATCGACTGGCCTGCAGGTGGGACGTTGTTTGCAGCCCAACAGGGATACGGTGCCTTTAGGTACCATTCTGGCACATCATGGCAGAGGATCTCTGTGAGCAATATTGGAGATATGCAGAGGTGCAGAATGATAGGTTCCAGACATCACCTTTCAGACAAAGAGAAACTGTTCATCAAAGGACTGGGCGTTGGAGAATTTACAAACATAGGTAGTTCACTAAAGGCTACAAGGATAAGCTCGGGGGATGCAGAGGCATACCTAACTACCACGGATAGAATAAAGGAATGGGATACGGCAGCCTCCCATTGCATAGTCACAGAGTCGGGGGGAAGAATGACTGACATGCTTGGGCATGACATCATATACAACGGAGGCGTCAATGATATCTGTTCCAGCCACGGTAGTGGGGGCAGTATAGATAGTATGTGCCATAAAAACGGCATTCTGATTACAAACGGGCTTGTTCATGACAGGATTGTTGAAGAGTTTGGCAGGATGGAATAATAATCATTTTGTATCGACTACATCAAACAACCCTCTCTCTTTGAGAAAGCCCAGCACTTCGTTTGTGCTAGCCGAGAGCTGTTTGTATTCGGTATCAATGACTAGATCCGGATTCTCTGGTGTCTCATAGGGGTCATCAATTCCTGTAAACCCAGTGATCTCCCCCCGCCTCACCTTCCTATACATGCCCTTGACATCCCTCTTTTCACACCTCTCAAGGGAGCACTTTACATAACACTCGACGAATCTGTCGTTTGCATCAATCACCTTCCTTGCAATCTCCCTGTTGCTTGCATATGGGGATATCAATGATACTGCTGTAGGTACGCCGTGATTGAGCAGGAGCTTTGCCATATGTGCTACTTTTTTATTGTGCTCATCGCGACTGGCCTTTGAAAAGTCCTTGGGGGATAACCATTCCCTTAGCTGGTCACCATCCAGCATTGCAAGGTTAGGTATGACCTTTTGGAGATTTTCCACAATCGTGGTCTTGCCAGAACATGGAAGGCCTGTCATCCATATGACGAATGGTTTCATGGAATGCCACTTGCGCAGTGTCCATAAAGAGCTTACGCTTTGCACCAGTCCACTGATATCTTTTGTTTGGGAATTTTCAAACAATTGCTGGGTTCTTTGATCATATTTTTCGGGACTTCCAAATGATGCCTCACCGTACCTCTTTTGGAACTTTTACACTCGTGATTGTATTAGATCCTATACGTATTTCTTGCTTTGAACGATAAGTTTAGATCGGACATGATCGTACTACACCACAAATGCAGAATTCATCAGATCAAACCATACACAAACTGGAACAAGAAAATAAAAAAGCTAAAAGAAATCCTAGCGCAAAAAGACGAGAAATTTAACAAAATGCTTAGGAAAAAAGACAAAGAGCTAGTGCGAAAAGACAAAGAGCTAGTGCGAAAAGATAAAGAGCTGGACATTGAGCGCCGCTTGTGGAATAACAGGACGACAGACTGGAATTCTGACAACGGCACGGACCTGTACAGGATCAAGGTGTTTGACGGCATCATATCAGACGAGTCCAGCCTGTACTATGCGACCCTAAAACTAGAAAAATTTCAACATATTTTGGAGCGTGCAAGAGTGTATGTAACAGCCAGCGGCAAGACGCGGCTATTTCGCGACGACGAATCCAGAGCGTCCGATCCAGGAAACAGGTGCAGGCTGCACCTCCGGCACACCATACTCATGGCACTGATTCACAAAAAAGACAATCCCACGCAGGGCGTACCATAGGCTATATTCGGAATAGGCCAGACCAGTGTGCAGGTATCTCAAGGCAACAGATCAGATACTAACAAATTCATACAAAATGGGCTCAACACAGAGCATCCCGGTGAAAAATTAAGCCATAAAATGTACAATAATTTAGGTGTGCTGCCTCGCATTAAAAATTACGGTGGGTATACACAATCTTCTAATGGGGAATTGTATTCCGGGAGTTAAAGTTCCATTAAAAGTGAGATATCCAACAGAACCCACCAGTCATATGTAATGATGTAATAATCATTTCAACACTTTACTGTAGCAAAGCATCTTCAGGTAAATCTTGCCATGACCGTTGTTTGGGTCTATGTTGGAGTCTGGGGGCGACACCTGCGTATGTTTGCCGATTCAGCGGGCGTGCGCCTTCATTTTATACTAGTTCGTTATCTATAGATTTACCCTCCCATATCTGCACTTCCTGCCCTTGGCGGCAGGTTCACTACAAAGATCAGATGAGACAAACATCACCATCTTTGTACCCGTCTTGATCGTCATAAAGATACATATGCGTATCTATTATATAATAAATGATATTGGTTTGCGGTATGCCTTTTGAAAGTGAATCATGATATTTTAAAAAAAAAACTATGATTATCAGGAATTTGCACCACAGACAAGAATCACAAAATGCCCAACAAGGTGTACGACACGACTCAACGACACAACCAATAATACAACATTACATGCCATCCCCCAAGATGTGTAAGGTGTCGTAAAGCTTGCATGCAAAGCCACACAGGGCAGATGGGAGACAGTCATTACTGGAACAGGGACGCCTCACCAGCAGGCAGTTCTGTGTTTTGACTAGATTCGGAGTGTAATGCTGCGGTGCCGGGATGGTGCGTATGAATTATTACAAATCCACACAAAATGGATTCAACACAGCGCATCCCGATGAAAAATTAAACCATAAAATGTATAATAATTCAGGCGTGCTGCCTCGGATTAAAAATTATAGTGGGAATACGCATATCTTTTAATAAATACAACAAGAAACCCATTTGTACCTATTTTCATATTCTAGCATTTTATGTGTTGAGAGATTTTTGATGCCATACTCTGGTAATATATGAATTGTATTTGGGTTCTAGACGCGATTAAGGAACTTTATTTCAATGATCTCAAACTATCCAAGTAAGTATGTGCTATGATGTTTTGAGATGATTCAAGTGTGCGGTGATTAGATTAAAACTGCTGGGTACTGGCTACACACACAAGTCGATACGATACATCTCATCTAAACTGCCCACGGTCTGGATTCCAGATATTCGATCTCCTTTATCATGTCCTGGATCTTTTTTGAGACTGCCGTGTCTGACATAAACTGTTCATACATCTCGCGCTCTTCTTCTACTGAGATCTCTTCTGCTTCTGCCTTGTCAAAAAATTTCTCTTCCTTTGCCTTATGATCTGCCAGATATACAGAGTAGGTCTTTAGATATCTCGCAACCGGCTCTCTTGCTTGTCCTATTCCATTCTGCCGCCACTGCTTGAGATGTTTTCTTATCTTAAACGCAATCCTTCTTGAGAACTCGTGTTCGATCAGTAGGTTTCTTATCTCTTCTCTGAGGTGGTCATAGCTGGCCACACATGGAAAATAAGAGTCTTCTTCTCTGGAATAGTGGATAGCATCTAAAAACTCTTCAATTACGGTCGTAATTTTGTCAACGTCTTTTAACGGGACATCTCTGCCTGCATACAATTTCATATAGCACTTTATGATTATTTTGTCTAACCGGTCAATCTGTTTGTGATCTTCACGTAAAGTCTCTGTAGCGCTCAAGCAAGGGGCGTATGCCCATCTATTATTTAATGTGCGCTCGTATGTGGCTTGCCTACTTACCTACCTACCAAAAAGATGTCCAGACATTGTACCACACAAATATTGGCATCCCAATCTCATTTGCTGATACTCCCATGATGCCTTGTAACTGCATGCTTGTGCGCACTCGTGATAAACCCGGCCTAGAACTGTCAGCCACAGACAAAATACGATTCATGCCTACATGTGATTGTAAACATCTTGGTCATGTACATATATGACAGATGTCTATGATTAATCGTTCCTGATAATGATGTAAAAGAGTTGGCTAGTACATGATTGGATTCTAGACGGAGCTGTTTGATTCATGTCAGTTTGTGACTAATTTTTTAACAATGGACACTATTTTAAATTGTTAAGCCTGGCTATTATAGTATGCTTCCAATATCAGTCCTGTCTGTGCTTGGTGTGGTAGGCGGCCAGATGGATGAAACAACTCCGCTGACAGCATTTGACATTGATGTAATAGTGCAGGATCTGGCTTGGTTATTTGATCTACTTAGCACCATGTCTATTCATGACCAATCTATTGCTTCTGCACCCGTGATGCTACTTGCAGCAGGAGTTGTAATCTTTATGGGTGTTGCAGGCGAGGCATTTTTTAAAAAGACGGGCATCCCCGATGTAGCATTCCTGATGATCCTAGGCGTCTTTTTGGGGCCCGTGTTTGGCATTATCTCCCCCGAGGCAGTCATAATGGTGGTTCCGTACTTTGCGGCGCTAGCGTTGATAATCATCATGTTTGACGGTGGATTGAACCTAGATCTCAAGCAGGTTATTCGGACTGCGTACTTTTCGACTGCGCTTGCAATCGGCGGGTTTATCGTCTCTGTTATACTCATCTCACTTGCAGCCCACTATGTGTTGGGCTGGGCTATGCTGGACAGCGTCCTCTTGGCTTCGATCGTGGGTGGAAGCAGCTCGGCCATCGTATTCGGTCTGGTCAGGGGCATCAGGATATCTGACAAGGCTAGATCCATGCTTAGCTTCGAGTCCGCCCTGACGGACATTCTGGCCACAATCATAGCATTCATCTTGCTGGAAGCTGTTCTTGCAGGAAGATTTGATTTACAGACGCTGGAGCAGACGCTCGGCAGGGCGGTTGCCATAGGACTACTGCTTGGGCTCGGCGTGGGAATTCCCTGGATGTACTTGTCTACAAAGTTTAAAAATGCCCAGCACGCGTACATGCTGACACTAGGAATCCTCTTTGTACTGTTCTTCCTGTCCAACTCGCTTGGTGAATCCGGTGCCCTGACGGCCCTCGTGTTTGGACTGATGGTGGGCAGCAAGGCATACCTCTCGCGCATCCTCAAGTTCAAGATGCTGGCAGTAAGTGCCGATGATCCCACACATAACCAGCTGACATTCCTAGTAAGATCATTCTTCTTTGTGTTTGTGGGGCTGATGGCAAGCTTTGGACAGATTGAATACATAATATTTGGTGTGCTCATTACGGTTGTCATCTATATCGGCAGGATTGCCACTGTACGGATCATATTGACAAAGAGCTTCTCCAAGCTGGACAAGGCAGTGACGCGCTCCATGATTCCCAGAGGACTGGCGGCAGCAGTACTTGCCACATACCCCATAACAATGGGGCTGCCAAATGCAGAGGCATACCCGCAGATCATATTTTTTATCATCCTCACGTCAGTTATCATTACCACTGCCGGTCTTGGAACAACAAAAAAAATTCCGCCGCCGGATGCCGTCAGAGGAGGATTTGTAAGTCCGCATACATCTCAGGAAGATGAAGATGATGATAATGAGGCCATCTCCCCAAAAGAGAGTGATGGGGAAGTGATAGCAGACAAGGATGAAGATCCTGCCGTTATTGTTTATGGGGATGCTGTTGACGCAGAGGATGCCGCTGCTGCACAGAGGGATGAGACCGATGCAGAAGCTGCCATTAATGATGTTGACAATATCAATGATAATAAAAAATAAGTACGTGGTCAGGTTGTCTGGGAAAATTTTTTGATTCAGGCACGGATCTATGGTCTTTTGATAGTATTACACATCATTCTAGGCACGACCTGACCATGTACAAAAATAATTCCAGTATTGCCTGCAACAATCATCAACAGGATGCTGCGGAAACAAGTAGTGCGCGATAATTACCCGCACATCTTGGTCATGCGGCGTGCATCTCATGGGATCGCTGATAGTCAGATGCATTGTGGAATAGATTGTGAGATGTGGCCACGGCTATTGCTGCAACCGTGACGCCTGCAAAATTGCGTATAACCATCGCTGGACCTGGGGCAGCCGAGATTAATGATGTCTCAAACACGACATAAAAGTTGTCAAGCAGCCAGAATGCCAGGGTTGTCCACGACAGGATTCCTCCTAGCATGTATCCAAGCCTGGTCTTGTTGTGAACCATGATCACTACGAATACTATTGCTACATACCATGCAGCAGAACAGAGCAACCACAACGGTTCATACACTTCACTCCTGTCATCAAGCCAATAGTATACGGTACCACAAACTCCCATGGCTAGCAAGGAGAAGATGAGGATCCTTTGGTTGGGTATGAGCCCAGTTCTTGGTGTGCGCGTTGCACAAACAGGGCCTGCTAGATGGGCACTATCTCTGTTTTGCTCCTGCTCTCTTACAACAATCTTGATAGATTCGGCCACATTCTTGAGCTCAAGCGGTATGATCCTGGTAATTGCTGGATCACCGACAACGGTATCGTGCACCAGGCTGTCTACCAGAGGCTTTGCAAGCGAAGCCCTGACGGGCGTTATCATGTACACCCACAGTGACGACAGTCTGATAGTCAGGAATGGTATCCGCAGTATGAACAGACTCCTACCCAAGTGCTTGGAATACTCTCTCATGATCTGTTCATACGTCATTGTATCGGGTCCGCCAATCTCAAAAACCTTGCCTGCGGTTTGATCCCTTTCAAGGCACCCTACTAGATATTCCACTACATCGCTCACAGCAATTGGCTGGGTGCGTGACTGCACCCACGAGGGACATATCATCACCCTTAATCTCTCCACTAGATATCGTAACATCATAAAGGATCCCTCACCCACACCGATGACCAGCGACGCGCGCAGCTCCGTTACAGGAATGTTTCCTCCTGCAAGAATGCGCCCCACACCCTTCCTGCTCTTCGTGTGTGGCGAGAGTTTGACGCCTTGACCTACGAGTTCACCCAAGTAGATGATCCTCTTCACTCCTGCTGTTTCGGCAGCTGCAAGAAAATTTGCTGCCTGCTTCCTCTCCCTCTCGGCAAAATCCTGCCATTGGTTCGCGCTACCCTCTCTTGAATACAGCAGGTAGTATGCTGTATCAATTCCCTGCATTGATGCAGTCAGCTCTGCAAGATCAAGGGCATCGGCTCTCACATACACAATATTGTCATGGTCTTGCATGGGCCTTCTGGCAAGGCTCCGGACTTGATACCCCAACTCGGAGAGCCTGTCTGCAAGCCGTGAGCCCACAAAGCACATACATCCTGACACCAATACGCGACCTGTTGAAAGTGGACTGGATGCGCAAGGGTCATGTTTTGCTGTATCATTATTTGATGATGATGATGATGATGATGATGATGATGATGCCATTTTCTGCATACTATCTTTAGTAGGCACCACGCAAGACTGCTCCGCCTACGGGTTATTTAACGTGATGACGCGCCGGTGACACATATCATGGGGCAATGACAATATCCTACGACAATAAGATGCGGATACCACCTTGCTATATGTCTCTTTTTTACACATTAATGTGCTGGTACAGACAACTCACAACACAGAATAGTCATTACCATGTAAAGGAATAGTAGTGATGATGATGCTGCTGCGGCCGCTGATGACAATGATAATGATGGCAAAGCCCAATACGCCGTGCAGGAAGGCAATAACACAACTGCAATCTGCTAAACCTGTCATGCCACCTTTTGTATCATCATTATCGCTGTCACTGTTATTGCTGGCCTCATTATTGTCACTATCTGCTGCCACCACTCACGCAGAGACGATCGTACGGGGCCTAGAGGGTGGGATGGATATCACCATCACATACCCTGACAGTATTGCAGTAGGAAGGGAGGAGGTGGTCTCCATACTGGTAAGCAACAACGGATGGGAGGACAAGCAGGATGTCTCGTTTGACTTTATGCAGCAGGATGCATACATGCTCTCAATTGATCCACCCAATAGAATTTTCATAGACAGGCTTACACAGGGGGGCTCGCACGGCCAGAACATAATTCTGCGTGTAACCGAGGATGCGATACCTGGCACACACTTTCTAAACATACGATACTCGCAGGTACTTGTAGTAAACAATGAGACTCCACAAGAGCCCACATTCTATGACATGACGATTCCGATTATGGTAAAGGGTGAACCAGATATCCTCATCTATACCAAGGTACCAGAGTCTATCTTTGCAGATGCAGAGTTTTTTGTTGATGTGGAGGTGACATCAAAGGATGTGGCTATTACAGACGTGATCATACGCGTAGTTCCCCCGGCCGATATGGAGTTTGGCGGTGAGACGATGCACAAGTTCTCAAAGATAGATGCCGGTGTGCCTGTGGGGATCACTGCAAGGATCATTACCCCTACAGGCGATATAACCAGGGAATATAGGCTTCCGTTTGAGATTATAGTAGAGTATACAGACGATGTGGGTGAGAGAAAGACAGACTCGCAGACGGTTCCAACCATCCTTAGGCCTAGGACGTTTATGGAACTGACCATGGATGGGGGTATCTGGATAGGCGACTTTTTTGTCGCACCATACGTGAGCTTGGGCACCATCATAGGAATTCCTGCAGGATTGATCATTTCACTGCTGGCCAAAAGAAGAACCGCCGGTAACAGGGTTCGGGGCCATAACAGGAAAAAGAGTATGAATCAAAGAAAGCCTTCTTCAGAACGTGACGACTAAGTGACTACACATATTACGACGTGCTGTGCTCTGATAACTTTTGCATTACCTGCTGGATGTATCTGTCGTTGCACTCGTTGAAGAGCCTTATCTTGCCTTGGGCTAGGGCCATGGCACCGGGCCTGCTGTTGATGTGTTCTCTTGCCATCTCCTGCTTCCGTATGATCTCCTCTAGGACATCGCGCGGTTGTAACTCTAGTTGCCCAACCAATGATACAAACTCCCGTTCTAGTATCTTCTTGGTATCGGGTGTCTCTGGCGGGTATGCGCCGATGATCTCCTTTGTTGTGATCTTTCCAAATACCTTCCTGTCGAGCTCTAGCAATTAGCAGGAACAGTGTCCTGTGACTATAAATCTGATCCTGTATGTTTGGCCAAGGAACACCCCAATGCGCAGTGTTGTTTTTGATCTGGGGATTGAAGAAATGTTTGCAATACCATGGCAGCAGTTGCATCTGTGATGTTTGAGATGAGTAAGACAATTACAAAAATATTTGCGTGTCAAGCGCATATCCTGCCACTCTGTTACTATGACCTGATGCTGCCAAGATGCGTGGTTCGTGCCGTGATCCACATACTGCAACTAACCATCTTGTGCTACTGTTGTGTATGATTGAATATGTGCACGCAATACTAAAAATAGGTTGATCTTTATTCACAGCGGGCGGAGTTAGTTTAGCCCGGTATGACGTCAGCTTCCCAAGCTGAAGGTCGCGGGTTCGAATCCCGCACTCCGCATACTATTAATCATAATCAACCTCACAATTCACAGATCCCTTATTGCCTGTTCTATGATCTCACGGTCTGGGGCATCTGGAAGATACTTTAGGTATCTTACTAGATCATTTTTTGCCTCAGAGTTTTGTGCTCGTTTTTCGTGAATGTATGCTCTGTTTTTGTAGATCTTGGCAGATCTCCTTGGGTTGATTCCTATGGCACTGGTATAGCTATCTTCTGCCTTTTCAAACTGTCCTGTCTTGAGATAATGGTTTCCCAGCCCGTTGTATGCTAGGTATGATTTGGGGTTGGTCTTGAGGCATCTTTGGTATGACGTGATGCATTCTGCGGAATTTTGTGTATTTTGCAACGAGCCAAGCATGCTCCATGCCATTGGGCTGTCGGGGCAGAGCTTTACGGCCTGCATCAATGATTCAAGCGCCTTGGAATGTTCCTTTATGATTATGTGCCGCTCAGATGCAAAACACAAGCGGTTTGATTCGTTGCAGGAAGTTCCAAGCGTTACAGCACGTAATGTCTCGGGCGGTGCTATGATTATGATCAATCTTCCCTCTTCGGACCATTCTGCGTCAAAGACATTTTGTGGTATGGCTCCCTCTTGTTGCTCTCCTTGGTTTGTACTCTTTTGGACATAGTGGAAGACCGTGCCATCCTTTTCATCATAGCCTGTAATGACAGAGGCATGCTGAGTGATCTCTGGTATTCCTGGGAGAATTACAATCGGGGGAATTCCTGCATTAATCACTGCCTTTAACTCGTTCAATGACGAATAGGCTATTCTACACGCCAGTCCGTGCCGCTCTGCCGTCTCTATACCTTCTATCATTATGCTGCCACCAAATCCCGGATATCTCTCCTTTGCCGTACGTGCTGCTTCTGCGATAGGCAGCTCTATGTCCCAGTAACGTGCCACTACATTGATCGAAAGTGGAAGGCAGGCGTTCTCTTGCTTTATCAGAGGCAAGAACAGTTCGTGATCACCATTATCATCACCCAGACTCAATGATCCATTACAGAACAACGTATCTAATATACCATAAGCGGTACATAGATGGACGGTTCATTGTATCTGAAATTGTATCTTGGTACGTGCGCAGTATATGAGAGTAATGTTGTTGTTTGGTTCTGAATATGGTGCGCCATCTTTGATCCATACTGCATTGTACCCATACAGTGGCTAGGCACTGCAGAATCTCTTGATCAGGCGGTAGCCGTCATCACTCATCTCAGGATGAAATTGCACTCCAAAGATCGGCATCTTTGCATACCGTATGATCTCATACCTACAGTGCTTAGAGCTTGCAAGGCCTGCCAGCGGTGCGCTCATACTGGATATCTCATACTTGTGGCTTTCAAATACATGTAGTACGGATCCTGCGTCTGTGATCTGGCTGTCTTTTGTTACCTTGACTTGTTGCAAGTCCTTCTGGGATGTAAACTTGGTCGTATCGTTGATAGTATCGTTGATAGTATCGTTGATAGTATCGTTGATAGTGGTTGAAGATGGTGTTGTGGTGGCGGTGACTTTGGAATCAGTTGCCACAACAGGCATCGTCGTGTATTTGGTCGCAGTGCGCCTGATCGTGCTTCCAAGCGTAAGGGCCAGAATCTCTGCCCCATAGCAGATCCCCAGAAGCTTTGTGCCACTATTTACTGCATGTGTTACCAGTCTGGAGTTGATCATGTTTGTCTGCCTGTCGTTACTTCTCCTGCCTGACAATATTATGCCCTCTCCATACTCTGATAGTCTGCTTGCTTTTGGAAGGGAACGTGGGGTATGCCGTGCAACACACATCCCCATCCCCGCAAGAAGCTCGATTAGCCTCTCCGTATATGCAGAGCCATTATCCATGACAAGAAGCAATCAACTGCCTACCTCTATTGAGATATAGTGTAGCTCGGATATCCCGCTGCGTATCAGTATTGTTCCTATGTTGAGGTTCTCTGCATCATCGTCGCCGTCATCATACCACACGAATACCCTGTCAGTATCCTCGCCCACATACTCGTCGATGAACCCGGTCAGAAACTCTTCTGCATCCTTGCGGTCGTTCTCTGTAAAGAAGAAGAGATGTCCCTGATTGAATGCCAGCGGCACCGTGATGGATGTGGGTTCAACTACAGTGATTCCCCTGTCTGCAAAGACATCACGTATGATCTCTATCCTGTCGTCCCTCTCTAGTACGGTGTACGAGACGTCTCCACCATCACCATTGGTGCTAACACTGCCATTGCTGCCATTGCCTATGGGGAGTCTGGGCGCGATCGGGACTACCCCTGATACCTTTTTGAGGTATGCCTCAAACGCCGCCTCTTGCGTTTCTCCTAGTCCTACAAAGTATTCGCCATTGAACGCGGCACCCACTGCTGCAATGGTTCCAAGCTGTGCCACCACCCCACCTGCACCTGCAGTATACACGGGAATAAAGTAAATGTCATGATCACCCACGCGATACAATATGTTGTCTCCCACCCTAGGGTTCCTCAGCAGGGTATTGAGCTGTGCAAACTCTGGATCTCTGTCAAGCGCTTCCCTGACCGCAGTGGGTCCTATCAGCTTGGTCGTGGAGTTTAGCGGCACCTCATAAAATTGCATGTTGCCAAGGTTACCAAGATCGTTCTCCACTATCATGTATCCTGCAAGATTTCTTCCCTGTGACCCGCGCAGCTCCAGGGAGAGCAGCCCTACAAACTCTGTCTGGTTGAAGCCCGGCGGCTTTGCCTCCACATAATATGTCTCAAGGCCTCCCGGTATCTCATAAAACTCGTTTGCCTGGATGAATGTATCTACGTCAGTCACGTGGTATATGTTGTACATCTCTGTCTTCCAGTTGAACAGCTCCACAGGATACCTGATCTGCTCCTCCAACCATGTCGGCATGGTATGGAACTGCTCTGCGTACTGGCTTGCAAACATCTCTGTGAAAAAGTCGTCACCAGTCTTTAACAACTGAATGTTTCCGTCATACGAGTCCACTAGCGCATACCCTACTAGGCGCAGGTAGGGGTTGCCGATTGACCAGGGCACATTGTGCGTCTCAAATCCCACAATCAGTGGGATCAGCCAATACGAGTCCTTGCCGTCTGTTACCGGCAGAGAGTCAAGCTCTTGTCCAAATGGGTTATACAAAAAGTATGGGTATAGTGCCTCCATTCTGTCGTTGACATCCTTGTACCTCATTATGTGGACCGACTCTGTGGGGTATGAGAGCAGGAAGTTGGGCTCAAATATCCAGCTCAACGGAGGCGATACTTCCAAGCCGCCCGAGCCAGAGTATTGTACCCCTCCCAGCTCGTCGCTGTTTGTACCACGCGATGTGGGATAGCCAGACCACGTATCAGCAAACAGGCCGCCCTCCCCATAGTATACCTCGCGCTGCTTGAAGAATTTGCCGCTGTCTACAATTTGTCCATTGGTAGCCTCCAGGGTGAGAAACGCGTTGGGTACGTGCGTGTACACCAGGTGCTGATTGTACCACATGTTGTCGAGGCTGACAGTAGATGGAACAATGGGTTTCATGGATGCTGTCCAGTACAATGTGTTGTTGAATCTGAGTATGTCGTTGTCTTCAAAGCCCACGTATGGAATGAGGCCTATCTCGGGCCGCAGCTTGGCAAATGCGGCCGTCCAGTCCCAGACGCGTATTACATCAAGTACATCACCATTCTCTTCAACGTACTCGTCTATGTTGTTGGGCGAGACCACTGCTAGGTGCACGTCGTGCGTGTTTTCATGTATCTGGTCCAGTTCCCCTAGGTACCTGTTTACCCCTATCTGCTGGGCCGTGTACGGACCCAGATACTCTATCTTTTTTGCGTCGGCAATGCTGTTGTTGACGGTGATCATTACCAATATGATGATGCCAATGGCCAGCATGGTGCCAATTCTGATAAAGACGTCTCTCTTGAACATGTGGGTCAGGACGCGCGCACGAATCCTGTCTATTACAGAAAATACAATCAGGGCCAGCCCCATCATCAGCGCCCCGCCGATGACATACCTGGTATTATAATCTATTTCATTGGTAAAAAACATCTCAAATGCCGACCATAAGACGACTACTCCCAGTATTCCCTCCAGGGTTGATGCATAGTTTAGATATCTGGGCTTTCCACTGTTGGAGTCGTGTGCAAATGATACTATGATGTCGATCAGCCTGTGGATTCCCACATACAGTATGAGCCGGAGTGCAATGGCCGCAAGTATTGGGGGGATCAAAATGACCAGCGCCGGTATCATGGGTACCACATTCTCATTGGCATGACTTGGATCTGTCTCGGGCGTTACAAAGGGCAGCGAGAACAGCTTGGGTAGGTGCTCGACTCCGAGGCTGTTGCCTTCCACAAATGATACTGCTGCAAATCCAAACATTATGTTTGCAAAGAATGCACCAAAGAGCAGTATCTTGGTGACCTGCCATACTCCAAACTGCAGCGGGCTGAGCTTGTAGTCGCGAAAACTAGGAACCGAACCCAGTATCTGTGGCCTTTGCGATGATGACTGCCCGCCTGCCATGCCAGGTACTGAGCCTCCATCATTACTTCCTCCCCCCATGCCACCTGAGGATCTCATCTGGCCGCCGCTTCCGCCCTTGGCTATGAATCCGATTACTGCATTGATAAAGTACCAAAAGATTGATGATCTTCCTACTATGTTTACGCGCACCAAGGCTATTGCAGACAGGATCGCTGTGGATACAAGAGTGTAAAACAGCGGCTTGCGGAACTGTTCGCCGAATTCAGTAAAGTTCATGGATAGGATTACTACTTGATGGCCTACTACGGCAAAGATTATGATGGCTATGGCTATGACCACACCCATGCGTATTATCCTGCTGGTATCCTGTGGTGGAGCCTGCTTGTCAGTAGCGGCGCTGTACAAAATCGATCTTTTGTCTCCATTTGGCAAATTAATGTCTTACCAGAATGTCTACGTAGGATAATGATCTGATGCTGTTATACATGGAGGCACGCCCCCACCAGAAAGACTATCTGCAGGAATCTTTTCATACTTACGCCACTTGAATCTTGAGCGTATCTTTTGATCGTTTCCGGCGGTTCTTGTCGTATTGTATCGTGTCGTGATCACCCATGTACCATTAGCATGCCCCTGTCTAGTGCATTGGCATTAGGTGGGGATGAAATTTGTAGTCTGCTTGTCTGGCTGGACTGGTATTGTAAAGTGGTATGACCAGTCGCAGGCAGGGCGTAATTTTACATGGACCAACATGGCGGTTGGATGCGCAGCGGATTTACAGAATTTTTGTGTGGTGGTATAATGGGTGAATAATAGTGATGCTGAGAACAAGAGCACCAAAGATCTTTCCCAGACATATCATACATCCTGTATTCATGGTACCAATACAACACATCTGCGCCGATGCTGCTAGTGGATTCTGTCTAGTGCCTTTTTCTTGAATGTTGCAAGATCCTCGCTGACCGTCTCTGTAAAGCTGTCCTGCTGTACATCGACCACCTTTTTTGAGTCTTCCAACATCCTCTTGATATCCTTGTTTGTCATGTTACTTTCTAGCCTCCATCTTACTCTTGACTTTTTTTAACTTTGCGAACTCTTCGCGCTCCTTCTCTTCGAGCGTGGCTAGAATGAATCGGATCTTTTGCTGGTGCTGGGGGATGATGACGTTCTCTAGCGCGTTGAGCAATCGCTGGGTCTTTTCGAGCGCCTTTGCAAGACTGAATATGGAGTTTTCATACTCTGCTGCCTTGCAGATCTTTGGCAAAAGATCCTTTATCTGCTTGGCCGCCCTGTCGATCGAAGAGTTTGTGTCTGCAAAGCCATAGGGCAATGACTTTGTATCCTTTTCTGTGACCGTCAACGTGGGAATCTTTACATCCACTACTCTGCGTACCTGCACGTCTACCTCCATTACCGGCGGGGTTGACTCTGCCACAGTATCCACGGCATCGGCACCAAGGGACAGGTATGCCTCGTTGACTGACCTGTATATGTCATCAAGCGGTTCCCAGATGCCTCCCCTAGCCTTTGCAGCCTCATCAATCATCTCCTCTATGCTCTTGAGCAGGACCTTGCGTTTGTCATCAAGTATCTTTTGCACCATGGATGCGACTTGGTTTGAGCGCTTGTACTTGAAGAGCTCGATCTTTGTGGCTGCTACGTTCTGACCAAACGACATGTCCTTATTACTTGTCCTGGTAGAATTGCTCTACGTACTTGTCCTTGATCTTGGTCAGCTCGTTCTTTGGAAGCTTGGATACAACCTTCCACAGAATGGCCAACGTCTCCTCTATGGTCCTGTTTTCGTCAGTAGACTGGGCAAGAAACTCTTTCTCAAAGGCATCGCCCACCTCCATGTATTTTAGATCAATATCAGTCAGACCCGCCTTTCCAACGATTCCTGCCAGTGCCCTGACTTCCTGCGCACGTGAATACGTTCCATAGTTTTGGTTTGATATCTCTCCATGATCCTCTCTGGTACGTCCCTCGCCTATCCCGTCCTTCATCAGCCTGCTGAGGCTCATCAGGATGTTGACCGGCGGGTATACTCCCTGTCTGAAGAGATCCCTTCCAAGCACTACCTGCCCCTCTGTGATGTATCCCGTCAGGTCTGGTATGGGGTGCGTAATGTCGTCAGATGGCATGGACAGAATGGGCACCTGCGTGACGCTGCCCTTACGGCCGTTGAGCTTTCCTGCCCTCTCATATATTGTGGAAAAGTCGGTGTACAAATAGCCTGGATAACCCTTTCTTCCGGGCACCTCTTCTCTGGCTGCACTGATCTCCCTGAGCGCCTCGGCATAGTTTGTCATATCAGTCAGGATAACCAGTACATGCATTCCCAGATCAAATGCCAGATATTCGGCCACTGTCAGCGCCACGCGCGGCGTGATGATCCTCTCTATGGCGGGATCGTCTGCAAGATTCAAAAACAATACACTGCGTTTGAGGGCTCCAGACTCTTCAAGACTTCTCTTAAAATATTCTGCCTCACTAAACTGCACCCCAATTGCTGCAAACACCACTGCAAAGTCGTCGCTTGTGCCGACCACACTTGCCTGCCTTGCTATCTGCGCTGCAAGTAGGTTGTGTGACATGCCGGAGCCTGAAAATATGGGAAGCTTTTGTCCCCTTACCAGCGTTATCATACCGTCAATCACTGATACACCAGTCTGGATAAAGTCCCTAGGATACTCGCGCTGTTCTGGGTTCATGGGTTCGCCATTGATATCTACAAACTTGTCTGCTATGGGATCCGGTAGCCCGTCCTTGGGTCTGCCCAAACCATCAAAGACCCTGCCTAACACCTCCCTTGATACGGGCATCTCCATTACCTTGCCCACAAACTTTGCGTTGGTTCCAGACACGGAGAGTCCTGTCGTCCCCTCAAAGACCTGCACCACTGCCTGGCCATTGCCTACCTCTAGTACCTTGCCTAGACGACGCTCACCATCCTTGGTCTCAATCTCTACCAGTTCGTCAAATGCGGCGTTTTGAATCTCATCAACTATGACCAAGGGCCCCTTGATCTCTGCAATCTTGCTGTACTGTACGCCCCCCTCTACGGTGGCCTTGCCGTCTGTCAGCCCGATGACACCTTTACTCCAGTGATGTGCTTGAACTGCTCGACCACCTTGGCCTGCAGCTGGTCGATCTGTGTGATATTTTCATCCTTTATCTCCATTCTTGCCTTGAGAAGCGACGGTATAATCTCCATGTCGCGTATGTCTGCAAGACGCGCACCCTCCTTGAGTGCCTGTTGACCACTCTTGTAAAAGTTCACCATCAACTCTAACAGCTTGACTTGTTTCTCAGGACTACAGTATGTGTCTATGTCGTCAAAGGAGTTTTGTTGCAACAGTCCTATCTTTACCATCTTTGCAACTTCCAGAATCAACTTTTCTTCGTCCGGAAGCGCCTCTGGTCCTAGCAGCCTGACGATCTCCTTGAGGGTGTCTTCTCTTTGCAGGATGCCATATGCCTCACTCCTGAGATCTAACCACTGGTCATTGACGTGCTCGGACCACCACTTTGCGACATCTGCCAAGTATCCCGAATAACTATTCATCCAGTTGATTGACGGATAGTGCCTAGAGTATGCAAGGTTTGCATCCAAGGCCCAGAATGTTTTGATAAATCTCATGGTGTGTGTGGTCACTGGCTCTGTAAAGTCACCTCCTGATGGGGATACTGCGCCCACCAGCGTCACCGAGCCATCCCTGTCTGGGCTTCCTATGGCCCTGACACGGCCGGCCCTCTCGTAAAATTCTGCTAGTCTTGATGCAAGGTATGATGGATAGCCCTCCTCTGCAGGCATCTCTTCAAGCCTACCGCTCATCTCTCTGAGTGCTTCAGCCCACCTACTTGTAGAGTCTGCTACGAGTACCACGTCCATGCCCATGTCCCTATAATATTCGGCGATCGTCACGCCCGTATAGATACTAGCTTCCCTTGCGGCCACCGGCATGTTGCTGGTATTGGCAACCAGCACTGTCCTGTCCATGAGGGGTTTGCCACTGCGCGGATCCTTGAGGTGTGGGAATTCTATGAGCACCTCTGTCATCTCGTTTCCGCGTTCACCACACCCGATATACACAACCACCTGAGAGTCTGCCCATTTTGCAATCTGGTGCAGCGTGACGGTCTTTCCTGTACCAAACGCTCCGGGGATCGAACCCGTGCCACCCTTGGCGATGGGAAAGAATGTGTCTAGTATCCTCTGTCCAGTAAGGAGTGGTATAGTGGGGTCGTATCTAGTCTTGTAGGGACGCGGCTTTCTAACGGGCCACTTGTGATACATCTTTAGCTGTATGGTGCCTAGTGCGGCGTCATCTTGGTTACTACTCTGCTCTCCGGCTTTTGTAGTGTCGGTGGTAGCCGTAGTAGTGGTAGTAGTAGCAATCACCGTCTCTAGATTATAGTCTCCTTCTACTACGAGATCAGCGATTGTTCCTCCTGGATGATCCGGTGGTACCAGAATGGAGTGGGTGATAAGGGCGCTCTCCTCAACTGTCCCAATGACATCTCCTGCCACTACTTTGTCTCCGTTCTTTACGCTGGGTACAAAGTGGTATGTCTTTTGCATATCAATGGGCGATGTCACTATCCCCCTGCCGATGAATGATCCTGATGCCTTTGACAGCTCTCTTAGTGGCCTCTGGATCCCATCATACAGCTGCCCTATGATGCCAGGACCCAGCATGACACTGAGTGGGTTTCCTGTACCGATCACTGGCTCGCCAGGCTTTAGCCCGCTGGTTGACTCGTATACCTGAATAAATGCAACATCTCCCGTAAGCCTGATTACCTCGCCTATCAGCTTTGCATCGCCGACGCTTACCGTCTCGTACATCTTTGCTGATGCCATACCATCTGCCCTGACGGCCGGCCCGCTCACCCAGACAATCCTTCCTTTAGCTGTTGTTGTTGTTACCGTCTCCACCATCTTGGCTCTCTCTTCCACCCATTCCGAATTTTGATGCAATTTCCTTCCTTATTAAAGGCTTCAGGCGTTGTATTCGTGCATCTATTGTATTTTCAAATGCCATGGAATTATCCTTTGATCTTGCAGATATTCCTCCAATACACTCGATCCTTTCAACGGACAATTCTGCTTGCGGAAACTCTGCAAGCATAGATCCCACAAGATCAGCGTCTTTTGTATTTGTAAATATAATGATCTTGTCGGTTTCCAATATTTGGATTGCCTCATCTATGAGCCTCTTGATAAGATCTGCATAATCTTTGTTGTTATTGCTGCGCTCGGCCTCTGAAATCTGCTCAAGCGCCTTTTTAAACACCTTGTCTACAGCCTCTTCTAGAAGCAAGAGATGTTTGTTTCTGACATCCAGATCTGCGCTGCCGATTACCTGCCTCTCAAGCTTGACGGCCTCTTTTTGTCCGTCAGCGATGATCTTGTTGTATTCCTCTTCCAGCTTGGGCAGGGCATCATCCAAGGCCTTTCTGGACTGCACCCTGACATCGTCGAGATCCGCCAGAATATCTTTTTTGGTCTTTTCAAGTATGCTGTCAATGGTCTGCTCAATCTGTTGGCTTGATGACGATGACGATGATGATGCCATGTGGGTGCTCATTTCATAATGGATTTTAATGTTTGGGGGGGAGGGAGGAGGAACGACTGGGCTGTTGTATTGTTGGACTGGCTACTGTGTTCAATGTACACATGTACTGCGGGTTTGGCAGGGGGGGGGGTGTGTGTCGGTTGCCTAGGTGTTTTGGTGGGCAGGTACCAAAGGGATGGCAGCCGGAAAGCCTTTTGGCAGTCTGATATCGATTCTGATCTTCAATGGGGCCATAATACCAAAGGGATGGCAGCCGGAAAGCCTTTTGGTAGAGTATGGCGAACTATACATTATCATGATTTAAATATGGAATTTAGAGGCACAGGATATAGATGAAACCCATTGTTTTGTTGTTATCAATTGCAGCCATAACACTGATTGCTGCAGGCGTAACTGATATCGCATATGCGGCAGAAGAAGACGGTAGCGGGGCCATGAGTGGCGATGGCTCAAAACTGATCGGTGCTGGCATAGCATTTGGTGCCGCAGCACTCGGTGCAGGTATCGGTCTGGGCCAAGTAGGTGCAGCTGGTCTTGCAGTGATTAGCGAAAACCCTGCATTGCAGTCCAAAGTATTCATCTTTGTGGGGATGGTAGAGTCTATTGCTATCTATGGTATTGTCATGATGTTTATCATCCTTGGACAATAGCAGTACTGTGATAACAACAATGTTGATCACGATTACAATAGCAATGACGACTCGTGTCATGACCAGAAAGAGTCATCTTTTTGAAATGTCTCTAGTTGTACTTTAGCTTGTTGACATCCAATACCCTAGCACAGTATCTGCATTTGAGCACCCTTCCGTCCCTGTCCAACACATCCATCACGGACTCAATATACTCTGTACTGTTTGTAATGCAGTCGGGGTTGGAACATCTAAATATCTTATCTATCTCGTTTGGCAGTGAGACCCTCCTCTTCTCGACGAGCTTGTAGTCTTTTATCATATTGATGGTGGCGCTGGGTGCGATAACTGCAAGCTTGTTGGTGTCATCATCCTTTAGGAACCTGTCTTCTACCTTTATGATGTCTTTTTTTCTGAATTTACCGCTGGGCACGTTCAGTGCTATGGTGATCAGGCTGCCATCCGTGCCGTCTATCCTTATGGCATTGAGAACTTGCAGTCCCTTGCCTGCATCAATATGGTCTATGACCGTGCCTTCTTTGATCCTCCTGACCAAAAGCTCAGACTGTTCCATTCAGAATACTTTGTATAGTGACCAGTATATATTATTGAGAGTATGACGGGGTTTTACCAACGCGATATAATTTCTATAAAAGACTTTGATCGGTCCCAGCTTGAGGAGATCTTTGCTGCAACAGACAGGGTAATGCAGCAAAGCCCCACACAGAGGAGTGAGATCTGCAGGGGACGGACACTGGGATACCTGTTTTACGAACCAAGCACTAGGACACGCCTCAGCTTTGATGCCGCAATGGCATTGGCAGGCGGCACCTCGCTTGGAATCTCTGATGTGGCCTCCTCGTCGGCGCAGAAGGGGGAGAGTCTTGCGGACACAGTAAAAACCATGTCGCTTTATACAGACGTGCTGGTATTGCGGCATCCACTGGATGGCTCTAGCAGGTTTGCTGCAGAGATCTCACAAAAACCCGTGATCAACGCGGGCAGCGGCACCGAGGAACATCCTACCCAGGCTATCCAAGACCTGTTTACGATTAAAAGGGAGAAAAAGACGATCGATGGCCTCAAGATAGGCATAGTAGGGGATCTAAAGTATGGACGGACAGTCTACTCTTTGCTGTATGGGCTAGGCAAGTACGATGACGTGGACGTGCAGCTGATCTCACCCGAGTCCCTCAAGATACGGTCCGATTCTGTGTATGAGATCAAGAAGCGGTTGGACTTTGCAGAGTCTACAGACATTGAGGAGCGGATAGACGAGCTTGATGTCATATATGTAACGAGGATTCAGAAGGAGCGGTTTCCAGATGAAGAAGAGTATCTCAAGGTGAAGGGCAGTTATGTGATGGGCCTTGACCTGCTCAGACAGATGAAGGATGATGCAATAATCATGCACCCACTCCCGCGTGTGGACGAGATTCCACCTGATGTGGACAGGACCAAACATGCAAAATACTTTCAACAGGCAGAGTATGGCAAGTACACGCGCGCGGCACTACTTGGCCTAGTACTCAACAAAGAATATGGTACTGGCAATAGTATGGGATGAGCAGAATAGTCGTTTTTGTATTTTTACGTATCCAAGAGATCCACAAAAACCTACAAGTGGATTGGGTATGCCATTACTATCACCATCGCAGTAACAACACATACTCCTCAATATCTTGATCTTCCTCCTCGTCACCATGCTCTTGCACAAACATACAGCATGAGGCATGCGCACTTATCGCGTGGGCAAGCGCACACCATCTGTTCAATGTGCTCATGCTGCTGCAATTACAACAACTGTATCAACTACTACAATGCCAATGGCATTTCAACATACCTGCAAGATTGTGATCGTTTCATATATCAGAACCGACAAAAGAAGTCAATTGTCTTTGGATTCCTTTACTTCTTGTGTGGTTGGCAACAACAACGCTCCGGTTCATACCTCCCATCAAGCCGGCGTGGTAGGAGATGGGCTGGATGATAGCAGAAATGAGAACTCCAAGATAATCCCCGTATTTCCTCTGGACCTGGTGCTGTTTCCTAGGCAGGAACTGCCGCTGCGCATCTTTGAGCCGCGTTACAAACAACTCATTGATGACTGCATGCTGGGCGATGGCCAGTTTGGGGTCTGTCTCATTGATGCGGCGCATCCCGTCCGTGGATGGGAGGGGCCCGCACGCGTGGGCACGATGGCTAAGATCATAGAGTGTCATGATGTCGCTCCTGACGGAATGCAGCAGCATATTGATGCCATTGGGCGCAACCCATTTTACATACTGGATATCATCCCACCGGCAATTCCCAAACCAGACAAGTATGATCCAGTCTCCCTAGACGGCCATAATGCCATATCACTCATGCATGAGCAGGAGGGAACGGACAAGAAGATGTACATACGCTCCAGGGTCAAAATGCTTCCAGAGATCGACGAGAGAATACCACTGCAGAGATGGGAGGGGTTAGTCAGCCTGTGGAAGAAGAAGGTTATCGCTCAGGCGCTGCCCCAGGTGGTGGAACCGCGCGTGTTGGACCGCGTCTTGGAACAGTACTATCTGATGACTGATACTCCCCCCACAACGGATTATGTGTATTCGTTGGCAGCCCTTGGGGCTGCGAACCCAGATGATCTTCAGGTTATCTTGGAGGCCACATCCATGGATGATCTCGTGGGCACGGTTGAACACCTGCTGTTGGAAGTAAAAAAATAAGGCAACGTAGACAGTGTGATTATATGAGTGCGATGTATGTTGTGGTGCTAGTGCAAGCGGGAGATGAAATAATATGATCTCCATACCAAGACGGGTACTCTGTGTGATGGTGTTGATTATTGTTGTGGCCGCCTCTGCTGTGGCAGCAGATCCGTTGCAATTCCCACACAATCTATATTGGAACATTCATGATGCCGGTGTGGTTGGTCAGACAAACTATGCCTATGGGCATGGCCTAGGCCTTGAAAAGATCTCCTCAATTGATGTAGGAGGAAAAGAGATGTCCATCACTGTAGAGATGCCAACGGACTTTGATGGCGGACCTGCAATAATCACCATAACATCCATGACCGAAGAAGCCGAAGATACCGCAAGTAACGTCACATTTCTGATCGGACTATTCCAAGACAACGAGATGCTGTTTCGTCATTACTTTTTTGCCACCAATGGGGTATTGCAACTCAATGTGACTCCTACACAGGATACAGAGATCACCTTTGACGCTGAGCGGGACTCTGTACTTGGTGCATGGCACGGAACAGAGCGGGACTCTGATGGCGTTACTGTGATTGGTGTGGCAGGCCCTCTATTGGACTCTGCAGGACTGTATACGTTTGAGATCGAGGTCAGGACGCTTGATGATCCCCTCAACATCATTGAGGACTCTGGTGTGTATTATGCGGATCTGAGCATGGTGGAGGCTTTGTCATTTGAGCAAAAGGACTTGAATGGCAACGATGTGCAGTTTAAGACCAAATCATACTTTGACAGACTCTCGTCGTTTGAGTATGATCCCACTGCCAAGCGTGCCACCATTACAATGCCGTTTGATTGGCGCGAGTCTAGGATGTCACACATTCCGGTGGTGCATACGGAAGTACACATTCCAAAAGACTTTGCAGAGTTTTTCTCACCTGGGTATGTCGGCATGGCAAACGGAGTAGATCTGTTCAAGTCGTCTGTGACCATTGATGATTATACAGAGGATGAGGAGAGGATCGTACACTTTGTATTGTTACAGGACCATCTCAGGTTAATCAAAAACGAGATGAAAAAGTCAGGAGGACCGCTCCCTGACGAGCTCGTACTGGTGTTGGAGCCCAGCCAGGAGATTGATTTCCCACTGGACGCGTATACAAAAAGTGAGGATTTTTTGATCAATCTGTCATGGGAACCGGTGGTGGTGGAGCCGGGACTTGATACCACATTCATCTTTACCATTCGTGACGGCCGTACCGGCGAGCCTCTACGCGACTCTGGCTATACGTTTGTTATAGTTCAGAACAGTGAAGAGATCTACCGTTCTACAGATGTTGCCAGAGTGGGTGGAGGTTTTGAAGAGTTTGTGTTTGATGAACAGCAGACAGGCCCCACAATCATCAAGTTTGAAAACATCCGTAACACAGGCCAAGAGACAGAGTTTGTGGTGGTGGTTGTACCAGAGTTTGACGGGGTAACGGCCGCAATAGTACTGGCGCTTGGCGCAGCAGTTGGTGCATCATTTGCAGGCGCGAGGGGGAGGAGGCGTCACCTATTCATCAGGGCAGGGTGTACTTGATGTTTGGTTGTTTTGGGTGCAGTCAGATGTGCATCGTATTTAGATCTAGCATGGCCTGCCTGTAGTGTGCACTAATGTTCTTGGCCAAGTTCATGCACATAGTTGATGATTTGGACAGATGACAAATCCATCCATCCTGTGGATATCGTGATGTGTAGTGTGGCTTACGCTGTAATGATCGTTTAAGCAATTCTATTATGGAATATACATCATGGCGCCTCCTGCCAGCCTCTCAGTAGATATTTACATATTATAAACATGTATACTATTCATTTGCTTATCTTATCAACCAACCAACCAACCAACCAACCGCCTCATCTCCATCACGGCGGGTCTCCGCAGTAAATCACAAGGGTTGATCAGCTGACTCGCTGGATTTTTGGTTTGTTTGGTTCATCTTGGTTCGTATGTGCCGTTTATTGATGAATCGTCTGGTTTAACTTAATATTGGGAAATTTCAAAGTTATCCATATGACTTTTGAAAAGGGCTCGCTGGTATTGATTGACTATACGGCAAAAACCAAGGATGGTAATGAAGTATATGAGACAACTCTTAAACCTGTTGCACACGAACATTCCATTTACCACGATGATCACAGATATAGGCCCAAACTGGTCTCTATAGGAGACTCATCATTTCCCATTCTTACAGGACTTGAAGAATCCCTAGCAGGCATGTCAGTTGGAGACAATCGTACGGTTGAGGTAGAACCAGGCAAGGCTTTTGGAGAGCGACGCCCTGAAAAAATTAAAATGATCTCTATTAGAAAACTAGGAGATGATGCAGATAAGGTGTCCATAGGCGACACAATCAAGATAGATAACAAAATTGCCACAATTCGTTTTATAGGTTCTGGTAGGGTTCAAGTTGATTACAACCACAGACATGCAGGAAAGACTATTCTTTTTGACGTTGAGATACTTCGACAGCTAGACACCCCAAAGTCCAAAATTGAGGAGATTATCAAATATCGGTTCAATACAGATCATAACCAAATTCCATTCACCTTACATAACAACACACTCCACATAGAAATTCCCAATGATATCTCGCGTCTTGACAACATCCAGATGTTAAAACACTTTGTCCACTTTGACATATTTAATTTTGTACCAGAGCTCAGCACCGTGACTTTTATTGAAACCTATTACAACGAAAAGCAGCCGCCTGAAACTCCATTAGATTCTGATATGTTCCGTGCTCCTACCACAGAAGGCAAACCACATGATTTCGATGACGAGGACAATGCTGAGGATGAAGACGAAGATGGTGACGATGACTATGAAGACGAAGATGGTGACGATGACTATGAAGACGAAGATGGTGACGATGACTATGAAGACGAAGATGGTGACGATGACTATGAAGACGAAGATGGTGACGATGACTATGAAGACGAAGATGGTGACGAAGATGGTGACAATGAAGATGAAGATGACGATGACAAGCAGGCCAGCAATGGCAACTATCACACTACACAAGAAAAGTAGTATGACCGGGATAGATATGATACAGGATATGGCGATCGGCCTGCGACCACCACCTACTAAACATCACCTCTTTACAATCCAAATACCTTATACTTGAAAAAGATCAAGCTATACATTTCAAATCACACATACTATTACAAGACCCAGCACCAGCAATCTGTTCTCCGGTCACAATCTTGCGTATGATTCATACACCCACACATTTCAATAATGGGTTACTCGTATAGATGGGCGTGTCTGCACATTATGGTTCATAACATGTACTACTAACAGACGTTTTGTCTTGCCGCGCTGCTGAGTAGGACATGACTTGGCGCAAATAACAGACCCGTGTTAGGCACATAAACAACTACTACATCATATTATCTTGGTACTCTTTGCAAGATTTGTTGCCCTCTTTTCTGTCATTACTATCTCCTTTAGGATGGTGTATCTCTCTGGCCTGAGATCCTGTGCCGCCATCAGGGCCTCAACTACCATGTGGGGTTCTAGGCCTATCTGCTTTGCCGAGGTGGGGGCCTTTACATCTTTGAGCGTCTTTGCGATCTTCTTCCAGTCATGCCTGTGCAGCTTTGCCATCATTATGGCACCAAGGCCGCATTTTTCCCCATGCAGGCCTACGCCCGGGGCAATCTTGTCTAGCGCATGCGAAAAGAGGTGTTCTGCACCCGAACATGGTCTGCTGCTCCCTGCAATACATGATGCTACCCCGGCGCTTATCAGCCCTTCTACGATCATCCTTGCATCTGGTCCATTCCTTACAAAGCCGGACGAGTTCTCCATGACTATCTTTGCACTCATCATAGCCAGATCCGCTGCATATCTTCCATAGTATTCACCATTTCTCCTGTTGCCCAGTCTCCAGTCCTTAACCGCTATAATGTTGGCAATCAGATCCCCACAGCCGCTTGCCAGCAGTCTTGCAGGTGCCTTTTTGATTACATCTATGTCCACAAAGACGCCCATGGGCGATGATGTCATAATCGAATGTGGCTTGTCGCTCTTTATTGATACAAAAGGACTTGATATTCCATCATGTGATGCTGCTGTCGGCATGCTTACGCATGGCTTTCCTAGATTAAATGAGATCATCTTTGCGGTATCTACAGAGAGTCCACCACCAATGCCTATCACTAGGTCAGATTTGTCCATGTCAACATCCTCCTGAATTTTGCTTAGATACTCCACTTGGTTGTCTGTTGTCTGGTGCCATGCAAAGTGGATCCCACTTGTGCGCAATGAACACTCGACGCGCTTTCCAAGTATCCTCTTTACAGCCCTTCCTGCTACCATGGAGACCATTGTTGGCCTTGCAAGCGAACGTAGAAACTTCCCAAATTCTACTATGTTCTTCTCACCAATCTCTATGAGTCTGGGAAGCTCCATGACGTGTGATGATGTATGCTTGCGGCCCACACTCTTGCCTACATTGGCATTCTGTCTTACATCACTCATGATGCTCCCCCAATACCATACACACACTGATTCACACTTACCATAGCCTCCAATCTGAAAAGAGGATCAAAAAGTTATTTAAAAGGGTAGCATCCCACTTACTTTATCTTAATAGGTTGTGTATTTTTGACGAATAGTGTACAAGAAAAAATTTTGCATGGGACTACCACTGTAGGTATCAAGGCAGCGGACGGTGTGGTACTGTGCGCGGATATGAGGGCCAGCGCAGGCTATTTCATAGCAAACAACAATACCATGAAGATTCAAAAGATCGATCATCATGCGGGGCTGACCTTGGCAGGCGGAGTGGCAGACGCACAGAACATAGTTGACATTCTCAGATATCATTCTGGCATCCACAGGATAGAAAAACAGGGTTCAATACCAATAAACTCACTTGCAAGGCTCTGCTCGTTGATCTTCCATCAAAATCGCGGCTATCCCTTCATTGCCGACATTCTTGTGGGTGGGTATGACGCCACCAGCGGTCCAGCACTGTTCAACATAGATATGTTTGGAACTGTAGAGGAAAAGTCATACGTGGCCACTGGCAGCGGCTCGCCTGTGGCGTATGGATTGCTTGAGGAGGAATATGCCAACGACCTTACGGTTAAGGAGGCAAAGACAACAGCACTCCGTGCGGTAAAGGCCGCAATAGTTAGAAACATCGGCACAGGCGACGGAATCAACATCGCCGTAATGGACAAGGACGGATTCCGTCTCTTGACTGATGAGCAGAAAAAGTCAGTCATTGAACTATAGTGATTTAATGCAAAGAAAACAACAGCAACAGAAAGAACAACAATCTAGCAGCCAGAATGTCATGGCCACCATACTGCAAAGTATACCTAGGGATGCCAACATTACAAAGATAGAGTACGAGGGTCCAAGAATAGCTCTCTATACAAATACTCCTGCATACCTGCTGGAGAACAGTGCGCGAATATCTAATTTGGTCAACACCATTAAGAAAAGAATAGTGGTCAGGACAGATGAATCGATCCGCAAGCCCGAGGCTGAGGCAAGGAAGATCCTTACTGAATGCGTACCCAAGGATGCCAACCTGCAGGCGACCGTCTTTGATACGACCACCGGAGAGGTGTCCGTAGAGGTCAAGAGACCATGGTTGCTGCAGAAAAGCCCCAAGGAGTTCAATCATGCCGAGGTCACCACCAAGACAGGCTGGAGACTGCGCGTCAGAAAGGCTACTACCATCCAGTCACGTACAATACAGATGATCAATACCGCCCTCAAACAAGCCTCGGCCGAGCGTGCCAAACAGCTCAAACAAGTGGGAGACGAGATATTCCGGCCCAGACTATCACAGAGAACCGAGGCCTCGTTATACACGCTGGGTGGGTTCGGCCAGGTGGGCAGGTCATGCTTGTTGTTGTCCACACTTGAGAGCAAGATACTCATAGACTGCGGAATAAACCCGGGGGCGCGCTCGTCGATGGATGCATTTCCAAGATTGGATTCATTGGGACTGACCCTGGATGATCTTGATGCTGTGGTTGTGGGCCACGCCCATTTGGATCATACAGGATTCTTGCCGGTGCTGTGCAAGTATGGCTACAAGGGCCCAATATACTGCACAGAGCCCACCCTGCCCATGATGAACCTGATCCAGATGGATGCTATCAAGGTGGCTGCAGCGCAGGGAAGAACCCCCATCTACGCGGAGCGCGATGTACGGCAGATCATGAGACAGACCATCACACTGAACTACGGCACCGTCACAGACATCTCCCCTGACATCAAGCTGGTACTTGCAAACGCAGGACACATACTGGGTTCTGCCCTATGCCATTTCCATATTGGCAACGGTGATCATAATTTTGTATACTCTGGTGACATCAAGTTCGGCAAGAGCATCCTGTTTGAAGCCGCCAGCCATAATTTTCCAAGGGTGGAGACACTGCTGATCGAGAGCACGTACGGCCTAAAGGAGGATATCCAACCCAGCCGGCAGGAGGTAGAGTCTGCGTTCATCAACGCGGTCAACAACACGCTTGCAGATGGCGGTAAAGTGCTGATTCCTATCCCTGCTGTGGGGCGCGCGCAGGAGATTATGATGGTGATAGATCACTATATGAAGTCTGGACAGATGGTTGAGGCACCTGTCTTTACCGAAGGGATGATATCAGAGGCATCGGCAATACACGAGTCGTATCCAGAATATCTGGCACATGAACTCAAACAAAAGATCCTAGAGACTGATGATAACCCGTTTGACTCTGAGTACTTTACCAACGTTGAGCATGCAGATGACCGGGAAGAGTCCATGCGTGAGGGTTCACCATGCATAATACTTGCAACATCCGGCATGCTGGAGGGCGGCCCCGTCCTTGAATACTTTAAGAGTATTGCCCCCGACAAGAAGAGCAAGGTACTGTTTGTGTCATACCAGGTCAACGGCACCATGGGCAGGAGGATCCTTGACGGTTCACGGCAGGTCTCGCTACTGGGCAAGGCTGGCAAGGTTGAGGCTGTATCAATAAACTGCCAAGTCGAGAGGCTTGACGGGTTTAGCGGACACAGCGATTACAACCAGCTCATGTCATTTGTGCAAAAACTGCGGCCAAAGCTTCGCAGGGTGTTGGTAAATCACGGGGAACGCAAAAAGTCCGAAAATCTTGCAATCAACATACGACGTATGTATAAGATGTCTGCACACTATCCACAGATCCAAGAAGCCATAAAATTATTTTAGATCATACTCGGGCTTCCAAATCTTTATGCCCGACGGCGCAATGATAATTCTCTCCTCGCCGAGCCTTGCAATATCTGCATCTGTGCTCTTTGCTATTGCGTATAGATCCTCTACCACCTTGCGCAGTTGTTCCACGTCCTTCTGAGCTAAGGGGGTCACTCTTAAGATCAGGATCATACTCTTCTTGATGTCTTCCTTGATGGCGTGTATATCGCTGACATCTCTGATCGTTATGGCCTTGAGGTACGTGGGACTTTGTTGTTTTTGCATCTTAGATGAAATGCAATATACTTCCTCAAAAACCCTTTCTTGTAACACACTATTTTCGCAGCAATTTCATGACTAGATCCTGAATTTTATGTACGACTGTTCCGTAGCGGGACTTGTAGTGATTTCGTTGGCACTGTTGTTATTGTGCGGTTGGCATGTTGGCATCTGCTGTGTTGAGATATGTCCTGATGATTGTGTTGGAATCGGTTCTACATGTGTGGGCTGTACCGGCTGCTGCCTTGAAACAACTACCGTCCAATCAACATCCTTTGGCGCGTCAGAGTATCTCAGTGTCACTGACGCTGCATGTTCCACATGAAGCTCTGCGTTTGCTCCGCGTAGAATTGAGGTGGGGCCCATATGGTCCCTTGCCTCTAACAGTATGTCGCCCGGCAACGCTATGGCCTTGATCATCTCATTCTCACTGTTGTCTCTTCCCACTACAAGCTTTGTATCCTCATCTAGTCTAAAGTGCCTTCCAACTTTTAGCAGGTCAATATCATTTATCGTGGGTGTCTCTGTATGTTCAAATAGATCCCTTGTCTTTCTTCCAAACTGCGGATCCGTTAGGAGGCAACCTCCTCCTGCATTGGGTGGATCTATAATGCCGTATTTTTTTGCCATTGCTAGCTGGTTCCTTCTTGTCCTACCCCTGATCATGCCCATGTCCTGCCTCTTGATCAGACCATCCCTCTCTGGATCTGTCTTTGGCAGGAGGGCGGCAGATAACGGCCTGACTATCTTTCCCTCCAATCCTGACTCTTTCTCAATTGTCTTAAGTGCAGGCCCATGCTGGCTCATTGGGCGCTGCCCTAGTACCTCTCCTGAAATGACAAACTCTGCCCCAATCTTCTTCATGTGTTCCTTTGCTGCATCAAACATCATGGCCCTGCAGTCGATGCATGGATTAAAGCCGGCTCCGCGCCCATGTTTGGGGTTCTTTAACATCTTGATGTATTCGTCTCCTAGATAGACCGTCTTGAGATCTATGTTGAGATCATCTGCCCTCTCCCTGATCTCAAATCCGCACCCCCTTCCACAATCAAAGTCGCAGAACGGTGTCTTTATGGCCACGGCAGAGACATCAAAACCCTGCTCCTGCATCATCCTTACTGCAAGCTGGCTGTCTAGGCCGCCTGAAAGCAGCGCAACTACTTTTTTGTTTTTTGTATTTTCACTACAATTATTATTATCTTCACTGCAACCACAATTACTCTCGTTGCCATGCTGCTCCTTTTCATACATGATAGTCATTGATTCCTGCTCGACACTATACAAACTTTACATACACTATCCTTGTTTGCAATTTCTGCTTGAAGATATGACACACAAGGGCATTTGAGACGTTTTTTCATCATGCATATGAACCACCATGATGTTGTTTGAAAACTATTACCAGTTTACAGCACCCATTACACAACTTCACAACCTAGGTGGGCGATATCATTCTACAATACTCTACTGCCTATTTGTGATTGTGACAAGAGATCTTGACACAGGTCAGGATTATGGTTCTAAAAGATTCATGTATGTTGGCATTTCCTGTTTATGTTGATTCCTGTATGTGAAAGCACAATCATGACACATACATAAATTGAGACATGTATATAATTACACATGAGACACAGGAGGGCGAGTCTTTTATGGCATGCAGGTGAGATGGGCTATGATGCGCTAGTTGCATTTGAGCCTGAAAACTTGTTTTACATGACTGGTTTCTGGGGGGAGGCAGTGGGGCTGTTGGAGTATGATGGCATGCAGGACAGCAATAACAACAATAACTCCACAAACACGAGAACCACGATTATAGTGCCACAACTAGAAGCAGAGAGGGCGCGTTCAGAGTCTGAAGACTGTGACATAGTGGTGGCCACGGGGCGAGGAAGCAACAGCATGATCTCTACGCTGGCAGGATTGCTTGGCACAGCAGATAGACGCGCCTGCACAGACTGTCGTGACTATTCCACCATGGAGTCGATCAAAAAATTTATCCCCGAAATCAAACAATCCTCAAAACCATTTGACAACTCTAGAATGCTAAAGGATGATGGGGAGATAACCATCCTCAAAGATGCATCACAAATTATTGACGAGATGTTTGATCTCTGCTCCAACAAGATCACTGTGGGACAGAGCGAGTCAGAACTACAGGCGATTCTGATGTCGTATGCCATGGAGCGGCAGATGTTTGATACCGGATACAGGTTCACACTAAACCCGCTCATAATTGCAGGCGGTCCCAATGGGGCACTCCCACATGCACAGGTAACTCAGAGGAGGTTTCAAAGTGGTGAGCTTGTAGTAGTTGACATCACTCTAAGGTACAAGGGATATGTCTCGGATGCCACCAGAACGTTTGCTCTAGGCCAGATCCCGCCGCGGGCGGCTGAAGCATACGAGATTGTCCGAGAGTCCCAACAACTTGGCCTAGACGCTGCACGACATGGGGCTTCATGCAGTGATGTTGATGCTGCATGCAGGCAGCACATCAATCAAAGAGGGTTTGGACAATACTTTATCCATTCTACTGGACATGGGATAGGGTTGGATGTGCATGAGCCGCCGGCGGTTTCCCTAGGCAGTGATACAATACTTGCAGGCAACATGGCAGTTACCGTGGAGCCGGGCATCTACATAGCAGATGAGTTTGGGATACGGATAGAGGACTCGCTTGTCATAGGCAGGGATGCCGGCAGCAGGCCAGATGTGTTGCACCATTTTACCAAGGAGATGATCAGGGTTTGATTAGTCATAAAAGTCAACTAGATCTATAACATACTGCGATTCGGGATTGTCTGTGGTGATGCCTTGTGACTCCACATCTACATTCCAGTTGTATACAATCTCGCCCTTGTGTGACTTGAATACAAAGTCCACCATGTACAGATCTGTGGCAATATTGGTGACCGTCAGCTCAACACTCGTCCTCTTGTCATTGAAGATCCTCTCGTCTGGGTACTGCTCACTGATCTTCATTGAGATCGCCTCTGCCAAAGTCAGTCCGGTTTCGTTGGGCCCATTATATCCCATCAATATGTCTACTATCTTTTGATCTCCTGCTGCGAGTTCTGGCAGGCTGTCCTGAAGGCCAGCCTTTGTCAGCTCTGGTACTGCAAATACCACAAACAGCGCCACTAACCCTAGATAGATGGGCGCCCTCTTTTTGAGAAACGACTTGAAACTGGATCCCTTTCTCTTTTCCTGTATGTCATCACCATCACCATCACTCTTTCTCCTCTTCCCGCCGCCTGTTTTTTTGTTGCCACCCCTTGCCAAAATATCCTACCTACCACTAGTGTCTTGCAGTCAGAATTAAAACTTCCCAAGGGAATCGGATCCTACCACTCTTCTTGTTTGTGTAAGGCAGGACATTATCCCTTACGGCCTGTTTGAGATCGCTTCTCTGCTGTCTTGTGAGTGTGTCTAGTTTTTGTCTGTCTGATCTTGATATGTACCTTAGATAGTTGCCCCAATACTCCTCAAAGCTATCCAATGTGTGCCACAGTGTATGGGCCTCCACTGTAATGTCTGTGAATCCGGCCTTTTTGACCTCGCGGATGAGCGCCGGCTCTGTACTGTATCTGTCAAGTGCAGGGGTGCCTGGAGGCGTGTAATTTGGAATGAATTGTGTTACCGCGTCTAGTATGCTTCCATGGTATGGTACCCTGTCAATGTGGCCATGAACCAATATGCCCAACGTTCCTGAATCTTTGAGCTTGTTCCTCATGGCCCTGAGGGCCTTGGCGGCATCTGGAAAGAAAAACAGGGCATACTGGCATGTAATGAGATCAAACCTTTCATTTAGAAATGACAAGTTTTCTGCATCGGCATTTACAAACTCTATGTTGTGCATATCACGGTTCCATCTGTTTGCAATGCTTAGCGCGGTCATGGACATGTCTGCACCCACCACGCGGCCCTTCTTGCCCACCTTCTGTCCAAGCCTTCTGGTCACGATGCCTGTTCCACAAGCTACGTCAAGGGCAGTATCACCACTTTTGGCATTGACCTGCTGTACCAGCCTGCTGGTTGCACGTAGCGGGCCTGCGTGTGTTGTGGTGGTGGATATTTTCTGTTTAGTTGACGATGTACCTTTCCTGCTTGTAGATACCCATCTCTTGTGATATCTGGGTGCAATCTCGTTCCATCTTGCGATGTTTTGTCTCTTATACTCTATACGATCCTTGTAGTCCAATACTTGTTCTACTCCTGCATCTTGGTGCGGTGTGATCTTTGACGGAGATACACCACATGCTGCTCATATGGCAGTTTATACTCCATGGTTGCATCCATCACTGTCATGCACTCCCTGTATCTGTTGGACATGGTATGTGTTGGACATGGTATGTGTTGGACATGGTATGTGTTGGACATGGTATGTGTTGGACATGGTATGTGTTGGACATGGTATGTGTTGTTATCCTCATGGGTTTATTCTTTTTTGGATCTCTTTTGTAATGAACCTTGCAATCTCTTGCTTGCTTGTACGTCCTGATGACGGTAATGATGCCGATGATGCCTTTGTATTCCTATCCACTACAAACACCTGGTTTTTGTCGGTGTCCTTTTGGTATTCTGTCCCAATATCGTTTGCAATGATCATGTCTGCATCTGATTCTTTGAGTTTTCTGCGCGCCGATCTTACAAGGGTGTTTATGGAAACATTGGCTTCTGCCTTGAAACCAACTAGTAGCGTGTCGCGCTGAAGCCTCCTGATTTGGTCTATGATTTTGGGGGCCCTTTTGAGCTTGACGGTCAATGACTCTTTATTACTCTTGATCTTTGTCTTTGAGATCTTTTCGGGGATATAGTCTGGTGCAGCTGCTGCCATAATTATGACATCAAACTTTTTTTGTAGTTCACCTCTTACTGCTGCAAGCATCTGCCTTCCAGTCCTTACAGTTATGATCTTGGCGCCTACAGGGGGTGCTACCTCTCCTGGACCATAGATTATGGTAACCTCTGCACCTGCCGATACCAACTCTGATGCCAAGAGTACTCCTGTCCTTCCAGTGCTTGTGTTGGTGACTGACCTGATGGGATCAATCGGTTCGATTGTGGGGCCTGCGGTCATCAATACCTTTTTGCTTCTCAGGGCAGACGATTCTGTTGCATACATGCCCAGTACATATTCTAATACCTCTTCGGGCTCTGCGGCTCTTGCTTTACCTTCTGACATCAGGGGTTCTAAAAATTTGATCCTCCCCCTTAGAAACTGCACATTTCTTGCTACTGCGGGACTCTTGTACATGGCTTGGTGCATGGCAGGGCAGGCCAGAATTGGTGTATTTGAGCCAAGTCCGGTTGCAAGTACCGTTGCTACTGCAGTATCGTCTATGCCGTTTGCCATCTTGCCCAGGGTGTTTGCAGTTGCTGGATATGCTATTATCAGATCGGCCTTGTCATAGTCTGCCAGCTGAACATGCTCCAAGTCTCCTGTCAGTCTTGTAATCACTTTGTTTCCAGTAGCCCATTGAAAATAGTCGGGACGTATGATCTGTGCTGCCGCACCACTCATGACACACTTTACGGATCCCCCATACCTCATGAGCAATCTTGCAAGCTCTATTGCCTTGTATGCAGCCACACTTCCAGACACGCACAAGACTATCCTCCTTGCAGTCAACTGTGTGCCGTGCGAGCCTGTGATGTTCATGGATGGATGCTCGTCGTTGCCGTGATCCTGTTGATGTGATAATGGTCCCTGTTTCCCAAGATCTTTCTGCCCTGCTCCGTGATGGCTGGATTTATTGGTGTGGTTGCCTTCTGACATCACTTTACATACCCCTTCTTTACGTCCTCGCGTAGCCTCTTGAGGTGCTCTGCGTCCATGGGAAATGTATTCTCTTCGGCAGGAAAGGTGCCTGCTTTTACCTCATTCTTGTACTCGGTGAGGGCGTCGATGATCTCTTCTGAGAGGTTTGCATATCTCTTTACAAACTTGGGAATAATCCTGTCGTACATTCCCAATAGATCCTGGATTACCAGCACCTGCCCGTCGCAGCCGGCGCCTGAGCCTATCCCTATCGTGGGTATGTTGATCACCTCCGTGATTATCTCTGCAACCTCACGGCTTACCATCTCTAGCACTATGCAGAATGCACCTGCCTTTTGAAGCTCTTCGGCATCCTTGATCAGCCGTATTGCAGCATCACTTGTCCTTGCCTGTACCCTGTAGCCCTCCATCAGGGTGGTGGTCTGGGGCTGCAGCCCGATATGCCCCATCACGGGTATGCCTGCATTGGTGATTGCATCTATCGTGCCTGCCATGGATGCGCCTCCCTCCAATTTTACGGCATCCGCACCCGCGCTTATCAGCTTTCCAGAGTTGATGAGTGCATCACGCATGTCAGCCTGGTATGACATGAATGGAAGATCTGCCACCAGCAGGGAGTTCTTTCTTGCCCTGCTGACGGCTTTGGTAAACATACACATCTCATCCATGGTTACGCCGGCTGTATTCTCATGACCCAGCATCACCATGCCTGCACTGTCACCTACCAGCAGGATGTCGATTCCGGCCCTGTCACAGAGGGTGGCCATGGTATAGTCGTAACTTGTGACGGCGGAGATCTTTTTATTGTTGTCACTCTCATCAGGCCCCGCCTTCATATCCAGAATATCCTTGACTGTCTTTCTGCGCATCTCTCATGGCACCTCCACTCTTGCGTCCTTGTCTGTTTTATGCACACCCATCAGATTGTCATTGATCTGAGAGATGCTCTCCTCGAGGTTTGCCTTATTGTCAAAGCCGTCAACGATCTGCCTGCATTCCTCCTCTGCCTTGTCCATTCTGGATAGTCTTACAACCTCGTCTGTGAGCAGTCTGGCGGCGCGTGTTATGTTGTCTACAATGGTGATGCTTGCAGTCTGTGCCGTTCTAGAAAGCGGGTTGAGATCGATTGCAATGACTGTCTTTGCTGCATTTCTGAGCGCGGCCGTTCTGTCTCCATCTTCTAGGGAGACTAGTACCGTGTCTGCTGTTATAATGCCATGCTTGCTGACGACTCTCCTGGCAGAATCTGTTCCCGGCAGTATTGCAGACGAAGAGGACAGGTCCTCTGTTGTTCCCAATATGTCGCGGGCCCCGTTACTCCTGAGCGCCTCTGTTATAGCCTGCCTTCTCTGTGCACTATCATAAAATAGGTTTATCTCCAGCCTTGCTCCCGCGTGCTTTGCTAGGGTTATCATCTGGCCAGGACACAAGGCTGCTACATTACCATTGATCGATACTATTGGTCTCTTGGATAGGAGCAGTTGTGCAGCAGCCGCTTTGATTGCGCGCACAGCTGCCCTGCCAGTAATCTCTCCTAACAGGTAGTCAAATGCCTCGCCTCTTCCATGCGCCAAAAGTCCCTCCTTTGCCACAAGTCCGCAGTCAAAGCCTCTGACCAGCCTCTCACGTACCAGCAGAGAAGCTGCCCTTGGATGTGATCTGGGAATCTGTGTTGCGTGCGGCATGGCGGTAGTGGTCCCATAGTCCTCGCTACCATCACCGCCGCCGCCATCAAATCTTGTCATTGTTATCATCATTATCATCATCATCATCAAGAACCCTTGCGCCGGCGCTATCCAACATAGACTCTATCACCGTGCCCCCTGGGTACTCTTTGAGTATTCCGAGCGCCTTGCGCCTGTGCTCATCTCCCTTTGGGATCATTGTAAAGACAGTCTCTCCAAACAACGCAACTCCACAATTTATTCCGTTACGTGACAGTCTATCTATGATCGTTTGCATCCTGGGGGTGATCACGTCCGCATACCTTGCAAACCTCAACGACATCTCCTGAAAGTGTTTACAACTCTTGGTCTTTAGCAGGCTGCCTACCATTTTACCTCCCAGCCCATTGATCTGCGTCAACCGCTCCTTGATGAACATGTTTGTGGATATCGGCGCAAAGCACGCCACTGCAATGGATGATGCCTCCCCTTCACATGGCTGAATCTTTTGTACCCTGCCTATGCCCGGAGCACCTGGTCTGGTACGTATCTCAAAGCCCCCGTGAAACGATGCTAGAACATCTCCCAACCCCGTCTTGCATTTTATCTCGGCATTGTGTGCAATCCTGCCGATCTCGTCTTGCGCCAGTCCCGTATGTAGTGCCTGATCCAATGCAAGGGATAGTGACATGGCCACTGCGCCACTGACCCCGAGACCATACCCTACAGGGACTGCTATCTCATATTCTATATCAAAAAACATTCCACGTGACGACTTGTCGATCTCAAGGAATCTATCCAGTACCTCCCTTGTTATGTCTGTCCTGCCGTCCGTATGATGCCCGCTTGTGCTCACTTTGAACCTTAGCGCCTGGTTCCTATCACCATCACCATCACCATCACCATCATATGTCTTCATGCCGTTATGGACATCATTATGATACTTGCTTGTACCCTCATCTCCTTTCATATCCTTTGTAGCTGACACCCTGGCGGTAACTCCGTGCTTGATGGAAAAACCCGCGCCTGTGGATCCCAGACTCTCAGGTGGAGTGTTTGGTGGGAGCAGCTTTTTACCATGATCATAACCATCTTCTCCAAGATAAGACTTGAAGAAACCCGTAATGTGTGCAGGACAGAATGCCGCTCCTTTACCCATTAATTTGAGTTTAAACTTACCATAAAATATAAGAATATGGATTAAATTAATTAAACTAGTATAAATTGACTAAATTTACCAGAAGACTACAGAGGATCGGAAGCAGTACTCTGGTCTCACTTCCAAAGGAATGGGTGGATGCAAACGGCCTTGAGAAGGGCAACCAGGTGGAGCTAGAGTCTGGCAACGACAGCAGCATTACAGTTTCTGTAGGCAGGCGGGATGGAGATGCACGTCCTGCAAAGGAGCTTGTAATAACGTATCCCCTGCCCAAGGAGGAGAATATTGTAGCCGATATTACGGGCGCATATCTGCTGGGCTTTGATGTAATTGAGATAATATCCCAGTCCATAGTTCCTGCTGAAGACAGGGAACAGATCCGCAACTCCATGAGGCGGCTAGTGGGCATGGAGATAATCGAGGAGGATGCATCACACATCAACATGCAGTTTCTTCTTGATGCTACAACACTCAATCCTGGCAAGATTCTAAAACGAATGAGTTCCATCGCGCTAGGCATGTATGACGATGCGGCAAAGGGGCTTGTCTCCACTGACAAGTCCAACCTGCTGACGGTACCAAATCGTGATGTGGAGGTCAATCGGCAGTACTTTCTGCTGGTGCGCCTGATCCGCAGCGCCTTGGTAAACAGAAGGCTTGCTAGCGCATTCAACCTAGAGAACATTGATGTACTTGATTATCGTGTAGCGGCAAACCTGTTGGAGAACGCAGGCGACTCTGTGGTAGAGCTGTCTGATTTCATACACAAGTCGTCGCTACCCGACGAGTATTCCAAGAAGGTCTTTGATGTGGTGGGGGGCTTTAGCCTTCTTGCAGAAAAATCCATTGATGCATTTACAAAGCCTGACAGGCTGATGGCAATAAAGGCAATTGCAATGCACAAAAGATTCGCTGATAGACTCGGCAAGCTGCGCACATACTCTTTGGAGGGCGGAGAGCAGGTGCCAATAGACTTTCTTGATCTAGTGCACATGTTTGAAAGGATAACCCAGTCTTGGGCAGATGTGGCAGACCTTGTAAAACCGATATACAACGGACACGCTGACAAGTGATCTACATGCAGGCGTGGATATGCCTGTCCGGACTGCGATGCATGTTAAAACTGCCCTGTTTGGATGAAACTGACAGGACATTGTACGTGATTCATCACCATCTCCTGCCTGTTGCAGATACCGCCAAGTCATCTACAAATATCATGATTCTTATTTTATACACAAATCTTGGCAGATACTGCATTGCGATGCATTTGTCTACCCTTTTGTCTAGTACAAACTTACAAAACATCTCTCCCGGTACTGCTTGTATGGACAATCATCATGCCCTGTACATCTTGTGATGTACTGTCATGCTGCAGGTCGTATTGTTGTCTGTATGGGCAACATTCATTCCCATTGCTTGCATGTACCTCTCAAGTTCTACCATCACTTCATCAAGATCATGCGTGTGTCTGATACACATGACTGCCTCCTACCTGCTTTGACTACAAATTCTGAAAACACTCTCCTGACAGTACACCGCACAGACTCTGCCTGTACACCTTTTTTGTCCTGACCATTATCAGAGTATGTTATTGAGCAGATCACTGACATGTCCATCAAGCCCGGCGGCATTGGTCTTGATGCATACCGTGACATCATTGGGTACGTGAAATACGATCTGTTTTGGTGTGGACCCTGTTGATGAACCGCCGTCATTCTGGATTGCGGCACTGATACCATAATGCATCATGGCATGCCGCCTTTTGGACTTGGCACTGTCATGCCCATTGTATTCTGTGCGCAGCTCCCGGTTTGGTGGATGAGAGATGATGAAGACGCGCTATCTTGTGAATCATTATACTGTATTTATCAATTTATTATATAGTAATTTATAATGACCTGCGGCATGCCTTTTAGCAGTGGATGTCATTTTCTTACAAAATGTACCATGAAATATGCCATGAAATGCACCATAAAGTATATCGTGTATGTCAAGCGCTGAGTTACACCATTACGGCGCCTGGTGTGCGGGGGAGGCACTATTCTTGGCCATATACATCATGATCGTGCAGATCGTCTTGGAGTCTTGAATCTTGCCCGTTTTTATCATTGTCAACAGCTCCTCAAGGCCCATCTTCTTTACTGATAGTATCTCATCACTGTCAAGGTTTTGTCCCGTGCCAGTCTTTTGGACGCCGGATGCCACAAAGCAGTGGATTGCCTCGGTGTTGTAGCCTATGGATGGATAGTATGTGAGTAGTGGTTGCATTACACCTGCCCTGTATCCCGTCTCCTCTTCAAGCTCCCTGAATGCGCACCTGATCGGCTCTTCGCCCTTCTCTAATGTCCCTGCAGGAACCTCTAGGACATACCCATGGGGGAACCTGTGCTGTCTTACTAGTATCACTTTGCCTTCTTCATCAAACGCAAGTATGGCAGCTGCGCCTGGGTGTTCTATTACCTCGCGCCTCGCCTTTTTACCTTCCACCTCTATGTCATATATGGAGAGGCCCAGAATCCTACCCTCATAGATCTTTTTGCACTTCATGTGTATGCTCATTTATGATCTTGTTATTTAACTCGTTTTACAACTACTCACTTACCATCCCCGTACCTTGGATGTAACCGCTGCGATCTTTTGAGGTCTGCTATGACGTCGCTGGTCCATTGTGTATAAAACGAGATCTCTTTTGGTATGAATAGATCAACTGATCTCACACTCTTGATGTCCCCGATTCCCTGTGTGAGTTCGTCCATCTCAAACACATCCCTTCCATACACAAACAGCACTATCTGGTTCTTTGCTACAAACGGCTCTTGCAGGTATGATCTGGAAAACTTTGAATTGATCTCCTCAATGGATTCTGTCAGCCTGTCCGCATCAACAATCCATGCAAGTACGACATATGCAATAAATCCGCGCATCTTCTTGGGATCATATACCAACGTAAACTTTATTCCATTATTCTCATACAGCTTTTCAAGGCAGCGGGAGACGGTCTTTTTTGACATACCTGTGATTCGTGCAATACTGCTTATCCTCTGCCTAGGATCCTCGACAATCTTACCTAGTATCTCCAGGTCTGTCCTTGTAAGGTTAGCTCCCGCCCTTGGATCTCCTGCCTCGAATATGGACAGTACCCTAACATCCCTCATCAGCTTGCGCGCTATCTGCATACTCCATTCTACATCATCCTTTATCACTATCCCACACACAGTGATCCCGCCTATGCAGGGTACCACAAAGTAAGGCCTACCCACAAGGCTTGCATGTCCTATGACATCGTCGGTGCTGCGTCCAGACACCACTATATACAACACACCCCGTCCCAGTACTGGCGGCTCAACATTTACAAGGAACCTCTTGATTACACCACATTCTTGCATTCTTTTGATCCTTGTTTGTACTGCGCCTCCGGTCATCTCTAGTCGTGCACCAATCTGTCTGTTTGATTCCCTACAGTTGTTGAGCAGGCTGCTTAGTATCTTCATATCAAGATTGTCCATTATGTTACATATTAACTCCTATAATGAACAAAAAGAACTATTACAATATAAAATTGTCTGAATTATGAATATTTAATATGATATACATTATATATAAGACTATCTTATTGTTTCGCATGGATTACAGGTTACAGCTGGCTGGCCGAATGCTGATAAACAAGAGGGGAAGCCTGATCGGCGCGGTACTGGCAGTGACTATAGGAATTTTGGTCATACATGTTAATTTTGTAATATTTCAGGGGTTGTTTGATGCCATAGTCAGGGATATTAGCGAGTATACGACGGGCGATGTGTATGTGACTGATGAGGCCGACTATATTACAAAGTCAGAACTGGTGGTGGTAAGCTGGTTTGAGAGGATTCCGTACGTAATGGCGGCCACTCCGCGGCTCTCTGCAACAGGTGAGATCAACATTACAAAGAATGGCCACCTGATCGAGGATACTAGGGTATCACTAGTGGGTGTAGATCCACTACGTGATATCAAGGCATCAGGCGCGCACAAAACGGTGACTGATGGCAGCTATGTATTTGCCCGAAACTCTGTGGTGTTGGGCTCCAGCGTTGCCAGGGATCTTGGCGGGGCGCAGGTGGGCGACAGCATCAAAATTCTGGTGGTTGACAGGTGGGGGGAAGATCAGATAAGGAGGTTTATAGTATCCGGGTTAGCGCAGTCCCCCGGAGGACAGGGCTTTGACTATTCTGCTGTCATGCATATTGACACGCTTCGGGATATGCTGGACAGGCCAGGAGAGAGTGGTTCGTTTATGGTAAGGCTGCATGATCCCTCCAAGGCATACGAGGTCAAGGAGTTCTTTTTGCGCTCGTTTCCCAACGATGACTTTGTGGCAGAGACCACAGAGGAGGCATCAGAGGCACAACTGCAGGGGTTCAGATCCGGCATTGCAATGATCAACCTGATAGGTTACTTTGGAATGATGTCTTCGGCGTTTGCCATAGTTACGATACAGATGATGCTGGTCAGCGGCAAGACTAGGGAGATAGGTATAATGCGATCACTGGGGGCTAGGCGCCGTGACGTTCTGGTGATCTTTTTGTTTCAGGGCATGATGATAGGTGCAATTGGGGCAGGTGTGGGTACTGCTTCCGGACTTGGCTATACATTTTATGCAAAGGAGACAAAGATGTCATTTAACAACAGCATCCCACTTGAAGTCAACTACGATTGGGAAAAGATCATACAGACCGCCTTGACATCGTTTGTACTGGCACTGATAGCATCACTGTATCCCTCCTACAGGGCTACCAAGCTGTTGCCCGTAGAAGCGATGAGGGCAGTATAGCCCGGGAGGTGGGGGGATGATGACGGCATTGGACAGCTTGATCCAAGTGGCGGGAACTGGCACGACTGCCAATGTGGCAGCGCCTGTAGTGCTTGAGGTGCGCAATTTGGACAAGATCTACGGCAAGGATGAGAATCAGACACATGCGCTTGACCGCGTCTCATTCTCGATCAGGGCAGGCGAGGTGGTCCTGGTCGTGGGCAGCTCGGGTTCGGGCAAGTCCACACTACTCAATATGATAGGATTGCTTGATCGTCCCACCAACGGCAGTGTCATTATAGATGGGATTGACACCGCGACGCTCGGGGACAATGAGATATCGTCGCTGCGCAATAGAAAGCTGGGATTCATATTTCAGTTTTCAAACCTACTTGCTGATCTCACGGTGTTGGAGAATGTACTGCTACCTCGTCAGATCGCCGGCGATGACATGCACTCGGCCACCGGGGATGCTATAGATCTCCTTAGGTTGGTGGGACTAGAGGGCCTAACAACAAAGCGGGCAAACAAGATCTCCGGTGGCCAGGCCCAGAGGATCGCCATCGCGCGCGGGCTTGTCAACAAGCCATCCATAGTGTTGGCAGATGAGCCAACGGGGAATCTAGATTCCGTGACGTCTGATACTATTGTCAGGTTGATAAAGTCTACTGCCAAGAGGCTACATCAGACATTTATCATTGTAACACATGACAGGCTGCACTTTGGTGATGATATTGATCGCATAATTACCATAAAGGACGGTAGGGTGCTTGAGGGGGACCTGCCGACTGGTTGATGCTGGTATGGGGATGACTGACTTGGGCGCATGTGCTGGTATTAGGGGTATGGTTACTGCTGCTGTTTTGGGTGCAATGGTGTCAGGTGGCAATAATAATGGTGCCGGAATGATGCGTCCTGCTATGCTTACAATGATGATCTTGATCCTGCCTGCGGTTTGGATCGGCGCAGATCCTAGTGGGGCATCTCCATTCTTCGCATACTCGTATGCCCAGACAGTACCAGTAGGGTCCGGCGATTCGCCGTTTGAGAGGGACTATGGAGACGTCAAGTTTCTGGATGCATATTTTGGTACGCCGGACAACAAGATGGAGGTTGATGCAGGTGATGCCAACGTCCCGTTTACGGTTGTGTTTGCAAACGTTGGGACACAGGACATTACAGGCATACGTGGTCAGCTACTGCTGCCGCCTCTGGGCTTTTCGGCATCAGATGGCCGCAACTCCCTAGTCTTTGCTGACAATGATGCCAATTCACTCGCAGGTGAGATCTTTAACCTGACGTTTTATGTTAACATTGGTGAGAACGTACGTATTCAGCAGTACACGGGTACTGTAAAGGTAGACTATTCCAGGCTTAGGGAATCAGGCATAAGGACGGCATACACCGACTTTGAATTCAAGGTTACCGGCGATAGTGTGATTAATGTCAGGGCCACCGATCCATTTCTCACTTCGCTGCGGACAAATGATGTAATAATCGAGATATCCAACACAGGCACTGCGCCCATATCCGGGGTAGATGTGGTGGCGGTCAACATTCAAACAGAACTGGCTTCCACATCATCATCAACTACCAATGTTGAGAATGTAGTGTTGCTTGAATCACAGTGGGATCTAGGAAATGTGGCCCCAAATTCGTCACAGTACATTACATCGTCAATATATGTGCCCGAGTCACTAAAGGGTGAAACCCTGAGGCTGCCTCTGTCGATCTCGTACAACAATGCACACGGCGACCGGTACGAGATCTCCAAGATCGTAGACTTTTACGTAAAAGGATTGATCGATCTTAGCATCTTTGGGGTGGATGTCATAAGGCTGTCGAACGTGCAGATGATAATAGGAGAGATAATCAATGAGGGTAACGAGGATGGCCTGTTTGGATTCGTGTCCGTAGAACCGCGCGGTGATTCCAACATACGGCCGGACACGCAGTTCCTTGACGAGATTGAGGTTGATGCGCCGGTCCCGTTTAATATCCCCATTGAGTTTGACGGGGAACCAAGGTATGGCAGCCACGATATTACACTTACAGTAAGATACAAGGACAGTGTAAGGGATGAGCTGTATCTTGTGCACAATGCGACTGTATTTGTAGACGAGCCGCCGTCTACAAATGGTGGCAATGGCCTATTGTGGATAGACTCCAGCAATGAGGAGACGGCAGATGCCCAGCCCGCCATGCCGATGATTATGGTGCTTGCTGTAGTGGCGGCGGCTGTGGTGGCGATTGTGGCTTATTTTGTGCGCCGCAGCCGCAGGTAGCCTGTACATACACAACACGATAACCAGGTGCATCCAAATGCAGCCAAGGGTGCAATACAAGCCTTGATACATCATGATGTATGGTGGTTTTTACACTGCTTTGATGTGATCAGTTGTGTGGTAGGTTGTTTCATAGAAAAGCCGCATGGATGCCTGTTCATTCCATTACACAGAACCTTTCCATCATAAACTTCATATACATTTTCTAGTCAGCTCATGCGTTGGCCTCCAAAGCAATTGTAGTAGGTGTTGGAATTCCAATGATCATAGTCGGCGCATTGATGGCTTGGTTGTGGGCACCTGCTGGCAATCAGTTTCAAAACCAAGTAGAGCTTGTAGGAAGCACGATAGGTATCTTGGGTGTGGTGTTTTTTATCTCTGGCCTGTTTTACACAAAGGAACCCACAATACACTAGAACCCCACTGAATAAATAATCATGGCGCCCACTGTTGTCACTTGAAGGTTAGGCTGTTTGAGATCTTTACATCTCTTGAGGGTGAGGGAATCCTATATGGTACCAAAACACTATTTGTAAGGCTTGCAGGATGCCCGTTTGCATGCTTTTATTGCGACACCAAAGAATCCCTGCCTCTTGACTCTGGAACAGAGTATGATGTGGATGAGGCAGCCAGGCTGATCGATTCACACCTGCAGGAACAGACATACAAGGTGAACTTTACGGGAGGCGATCCGTTGGTGCAGCATCAAGCCGTTGCACAACTTGCAAGGCATGTGCAGGCAAAAAACATACCTACATACCTAGAGTCCTCGTGCTTTGATGCTGACAGGTTTGGCCATGTCCTACCGTTCATGGATATTGTCAAGATTGAGTTCAAGACCAAGGATTCGGAGTTTGTGGATTCTAATCACTATGAGAAGCTTTTGGAACATGCGATTAGATGTCTGCACGCGTCAGTCGGGGCCACAAAGACCACCTATGTCAAGATCGTTGTAAGTTCGCGTACATCGCCTGGTGAGTTTAAGGAGCTGGTGAATCGAATCTTTATGGAAGTCTCAAAAGATGAGATTGATGGGTTTGTAATTCAGCCAACACATGGCATCGCGGAACCTTCATTGGACCACTTGCTGGGCCTGTATGATGTGGTGTATCCTCATTATGCCGATGTCAGGTTGGTACCGCAACTGCACAAGATTATTGGGGCGCCATAGATAGTTACTGGGATTATCTTCTCATCTGTATGGTGGTGCTGACGGTGCGGCTGTAATTATGATGCGTCTATCAGGACATGGCTACAACGTGGGTCATGCATCAGAAGATGATCCGCCAAGGTCCTACAGCATCCTGCAGTGAAGCATGCCATCAAAAATAATGACACTGTCCAGCCTATACGGATGTGAGAACCATCAGATTAGGTTCAAATATCCGAATGGTTCTATCAAATCATCTATGGATAAGGAACGCGTAAAGAAACTTGTCAGGGAGTTGATCATCGAGATTGGTGAGGACCCCACCCGCGAGGGTTTACGAGAGACGCCTACGAGGATTGCAGATATGTATACAGAGATCTTTGCGGGTTACGAATCGGATCCAGAACTGTCTGTACAATTCTCTGAAAACTCTGATATTGTAGTTGCGCGTAATATCCAATTCTACTCCATGTGCGAGCACCACATACTGCCATTCTTTGGCAAGATCCACATCGCCTACTCTCCCAATGGCAGGGTGTTTGGCATATCAAAGCTTGTCAGATTGGTTGAAAAATATTCAAAGAGGTTGCAGATCCAAGAACGACTAACAAAGAACATCGCAGATGAACTGTATGCTCAGGGCGTCAGGGGCGTTGCGGTGCTTGCTGATACTGAACACTTGTGTATGAAGATGCGCGGTGTTAGGAATGATGCCACACTCTCCTCCGCCGAGTTTAGGGGTGTTTATGAGGATAGAGAGGAGAGAAACAACATAGTGACACTTATCAGAAGACAAGCATCTGATCCACTTGTCTAATGTGTGTGGGATAGTATCACCACACCATTACCACCATCACTATCATCATCTACAATACCAGACTTGTTGTGATGGTGTGTGTGGTGGTGTGTATGGTGGTGTGTGAGGATGATGGTTATGCCTGCACATGATGACGGGGTGACTTGTCTTGACATGCCATGCTGCGTACATGATGCAAGCGCATGAGACAATATTTTGGTGTTTGAACTGATTATCCTTACCATGTAGTGGTTTATTGATTCTGTCTTGATGAATTGCAACAAGAGATGTACAGATTCAAATTCGTGCTTGTGCAAGTTTGAAAAATTAAATAACCAATAATTTTGAATACCTGTGTGGGCACACACGACAACATACACATTCCAAAGGAATCATGGCCTCACTGGACATGGTATGCAATTGAGTTTGGCATTGTTCTTGCCATATCCATGCTGGTCTCAAGGGAGATTACCAACTCCATTGAAGAGCTAGCGCCTGACATACAAAACTATGTGTTTATGAGTATTGTGGGTGTGATCTTTCTTGCTTGGTATATGGGGATCAGGGGATTCGTTTTGAAGAAAAAGATCCTTGAAAACAAGTACTAGTATACAAACCCTGCAATTAGAACTACCAAACAGCGACGTATTGCGCATGCTAAATCTTTAGTGTAACCTTCACGGGAGTTGATTACTGACGGCGCCGGCAGTGGCATGCTGTGTTTTGAGTGGATTCTGGCTTGGTTAGAATAAATATACTTGACAATACCATACGGCTGCGATGTCTGTGCATTAACAGATGTAAAAGTTCATAGAGTGAAACCAAATTTGATCTTGAACTGGTTCTGTGTCACATACACGAATGTTATGATTGTCGATCTTTTCAAACACTGCATGGACGTCTGGTCTTGTCACATCATGTCGTATATATGGTCTTGTCAGTGATTCCTGCCTCTTGAAATGCCATTCTCCTGTTGTTGCAAGACTCACATACCCCACAATGGCGAGCGCCTTTTGCGTAGCAGCTCCATGTGTCAAATATATGGTCCCCAAATATCTCTACACCCTTTTTGAGTATGTCACTCTTTGCAAGCCCATCAAGGTATGGTGCCCAGATCTCTATACTCTTTCGCCGTTTAGAGTTGATCCCATCGATCTCGCCGTGGTTGAACGCCGATTCAATCTTTTCAATAAAGGCTGGCCTACAATCAGGATAGTTCTTATCTCCTGTATGGGCCCCATATGCCACCAGTGGTGCGCCGATAGAAAACGCCCATGCAGATGCTATGGACAGGAACACCGCATTTCTGTTTGGCACCACAATGGAATACTCAAACCTACTAGGGGGGGCGGTTCTTTTATGTCCACCTGTCAGGACATTGGATTCCCCGTACAACTCTTTCATGAAGCTGATGTCTACTATCTTATGTTCTCTTAATTCGATCTTGTCTGCAAGATATTTTGCCGTTTCTAATTCCATGTCGGCTTTCTGGCCGTAGGAGAACGTTATGCCATACAACTGTTCACATCTTGATTTTAAGAGAAGCGCTGCACAGACAGAGTCCATTCCGCCACTAAACACCACTACTGCTTTTTTGGCTGTGCTAGCCATCTATCATCATCATTTCCATCTGTTGCAAAATATACATATCCTATTTGTGTTTGCTTGTAACAACAGATGCCGCTCCCCTGCTGGGTTTGCAGATTATTGTCCTAGATACTATGCCGGCTGATGAGAACCCGCCTGACATAGCGTTGCTGATCCTCTTGATGTTTCTTGCAGCGTCGGTAGAAAATGCTATCACGGAGGGACCTGCCCCACTTATTGTAACCCCCAAGGCACCTGCATTCTGGGCTGCTTTTTTTACCGCTGCAAAGCCAGGTATCATGTGTTCTCTTGCTGGTTCTACTATCACATCCCTGACTGATCCTCCAATCAACTCAGAATCCCTTTTCATAAATCCTACCACCATTCTGGACGCGTTTGCAAGGTTTGCTACACTGTCTGTCATGCTTACCTTCTTTGGGATGGCTCCCCTTGATATCTTGGTTTTTTTCTTTGGCACCTCGATCTCCGGTACGGCAACACACATACTGAGATCAGGGGGTGGCCGTATCTTGATTACGTCTAGGGGATTCGTTCTGACCACCACAAATCCTCCCAGTACTGATGCTGCTACGTTATCATAGTGTACTGATCCTGCGCTTGCCTTCTCACCTGATCCTGCAAACTCTACAAGCGCATTTCTGTCCAAGTTTAATCCATATAGCTTGTTAAATGCCACAGCCGCCGCCGCCGCCGATGCCGCACTGCTTCCCATACCAAATCCGGCGGGAACCCCCTTACTGATCCTTACATTTATTCCGTCAGTGATTCCAAATTCTTGTCTCATATTCTCAACTACTAGGCCTGCAGTGTTGTCTTTGGGCTTTGTCGGGATGCTACCGTAGTTGTATCTGCTGTCGATGGTGCCACCTGTGCTATAGCTGTTGCCTTCACTCCCGGTTACAGGCCCACCAGTCATGCTTATCCTGACCCTGTCATCCTTTTTTGATCTAGTCATGGTCACCCTGTCATAAAACGCATCTATTGCCAATCCAAATACATCGAATCCGGGCCCTAGGTTTGCAGTTGACGAGGGCGCTTTTGCTGTGGCTGTAGTGGCTGTCATTCTAATCCTCTACCTCCTCACCCAAATTAAGAATTCTGCTCAGTATGCCTCCGAGTGCAACCATCCCCTCGCCTGTAACATTGGATATTGGAACAACTCCTTGACCAAGTCCACTAACGTCCAAGCCGCGTAGAATGCTTGTGGCAAGGGAGTATGTGTCCCCGTCAGTCTCTTGACCGATCTCATCTTCCAGAAAATCAGAATTTTCAGACCACCGCAATATGTCGTTTATTCTGGAACCTATCAGATCCGTCTTTGTCACTGCATTGATTGTGGGGATGTTCATCCGCAGGCTAACTGATGCTGCAAGAAATGCAATAGATGCGAAGTTTATCGCAGTGGTGATCAGGCCACCATCAAAGAGGAATATGTTTGCTTTCTCTTCTGATGAGATTCCATCTATGATGAGGCGCCCGCTGGCGCGGTATGCTAACAGTTCGATCTGTCCTGGTGTATCAACAATCAGATAGTCAGGATTGACCCTGTCTATGCTGTCCTGTATTAGATCAATCTTGGATGCTACTAGGTCGCTTGCCATTACAAGTGCGCCGTTGGGACCTAGGTCATATTGCTGCATTATGGATGTGATGTTTACATGATCCCTGATGTCTATATCACACGTGTATGGCATCCCCTGCACACCGGGATCCAAGTTCAATACAGCCGCAAAAGCTCCATTTTTTGTATAGTATTCATACATCTTTGATGCCAACAATGATTTTCCCGATCCTGCAGTGCCTGATATTATGACCGTCTTCAACCTGTTGGCTGTTTCTATCCTACCATATTTCAAACTAACTTGCGTCTTACCACCTTGTACATACCACTTTTTTTTGTTGTTTGCAACCTAATCCAAACTATACGGAATTTTTGTGACTGTCTACTAACTCAACTTTCATATTTACACGTTCAACATGTTCATCAAATGAAATGGAGACTTGTGCTCGTACCCATCACACTGATCCCCATTATCATAATCGCAGTCCAGTTTGATATCGAGTTGGAGGACGTGCTGGCAATTGGGGTTGTTCCTTTTGTAGCTGCGGTAGCCGCAATGATGGCAAAACTTCTCCTTCAAGGTGTCAAGCTTGCATACATTGCAAGAAGGTATCTTGGCTGTTTTGACTCTTTTTGGAAGCTTACAGGCGTGAGAGTCAGCAGTGAGTTTGTCAAGTTTACCACCCCCATGTTTGTGGGGGCAGAGTTTGTCGTGATATACTATCTGCACAAAAAGGGGGTCAAGCCATCAAAATCTACATGGATTGCAATCATGGATATTGTCACTGAGGTCTTTGCAGCAGGAATGCTTTCCATAATCGCTGGGATTATTGCACTGGCAAATGGGGCATACGTAGTAGCGGCAGTAGTGTTGAGCACCAGCATTGTTGTGACATCGTTGTGGTTGGTTCTCTTTTTCATGTCCTCCAAGCGAACATTTCATGTGCCGGGGGTACTGGCGAGTCTTGTCCGGAGATTTAGCAGGGAGAAAGGTGTCAAGTATGTGGATCAGATCAATCACTGGATGGCAGAGGTTTGTACCATGAGTAGGAAGAATCTCAAGACGCCCGAGTCCAAAAAGATCTTTACTGTGTCGTTTCTGATCTCTGTTGCTGCATGGCTGTTCTATGGAATTTCATTTATGCTCATTGCCATGGGTACAGGATATGTGATCGACGTATTCGACTCCATAATGGCCGTTATGGGGGCAAATGCAATCGGTAATCTGCCGATTACTATTGGAGGCTCTGGCCTGGCAGAGTTTGGGATTATAGCATACCTGTATAATCTAGATCCGTTCCAATTTATCGTCCCCGAACACTCCCTTGCATGGGATGCCGTAATTGGATGGAGGATTGCTACCTACTACATACCAATTTTAGTCACTTGGTTACTATTGACAAAGTTGGCATTAAGCAAGTTTTCAAAACCACAGATCACATAACTTCATCCCCTGCATGCTTGACTACTAGTATGCAATAGTATCTATTCAGATTCATAAAGGAATGCTATATCTACACTTCATTATTGATACATCCTCTTTTATTGGAGCTGGCATGGTGCTGTCCATCATCGATCGTGGTTGGTGCACTGATTTTGGCATTGTGGATTTTGATTCAGCATGTGATTGGGCTGATGTAACTCTGACGTATGGAAAATTTTGAAGCTCTCATATTTGACCCACATCCAAGCCAACTCATCCATTCTCTGGATTTTGTCTGGCACTGCTTTAGTTGTCTATTGATCATCTCTTCATCCACACACTGCTTACAAATGTGGTGCAGGTATATGATGTGGAATGGTTTATTTCTGATAAAACGTTAGTGCCAATGGCTGATATGATGATGATGATGGTAATAATGATACGGACAGGATCGGTATTAATTGGCGAGCAGGTAATTTTTTGACGGAGAATTTGTTCAAAAATGATGTTAGAGAAATCCAATGATGATATAAAGAGGTTGCACGATCTATTGAAAAGTACCGGAGCATTACAATATTCAGATGATACACCATTCAAACTGGCATCTGGGGCCACAAGCAATTACTATTTTGATCTGAGGCTGCTCAATGGTGATCCCGAGGGCATCTATATGGTTGCCAAAATATTATATGATTACATTACTACCCACATGCCAAAGACACGATCCGTAGGCGGTTTGGAGTCTGGTTCTATCTCTATTGCGACTGCAATATCGCAGCAGAGCTACTACAGACATACAATGGATGACACTAACCCATTAATCACTTCGTTTTTTGTACGTAAAAGCACAAAGGAACATGGAACAAAAAAACGCGTTGAGGGAAAGATCACAGCACCTGCGATCATTGTAGATGATGTAATTACCAGCGGGCGTTCCGCGATATCTGCTGCTCATGTCATAAAAGAAGAGATGAAGGACAGTCACAGCTGCCTGTGCCTCATGTCTATAATATTTAGGGGCACGGACGCGCAGCGCAAGTCCATTGAAAAAGAGATTCCACTGTACTGCGTCTTTGATTCCTCTGATGCGTCATCCATACTACATCCACAGCACGTGGTATGAGGAATGGCCATACATTCTACATCAAATGTGCACCCTGCATAGTTTTTGGTTCGTATTGGTATGGGGTCGCTTGATGACTTTTGACCACTTGCACAATCACCATAATGCCCGTGCCATTACTTAACAATCTAATGTCATTACACGCTACAAATTTAGACTTTCAAAGGAACCAAGTGCGTGTGCTGTTATCTGCTGTTTTTATAATGTCGAAACTGCTTTATCGTTACCACACAATCCCATACCATGGACCTTGACGGAAAGACTGTGCTGGTTACCGGGGCATCATCCGGGATAGGTAAAGCTGCGGCCAATGAATTCGCAAAGCGCGGCGCAAACATAGTCTTGGCTGCAAGAAGATTAGATCTGCTCAAGCAGAATGCAAAAGTGCTCCAAGACTCCTTCACAATATCTGCCCTGGCATGTCAGTGTGATGTATCCCTACAGGATCATGTGCTCAGAATGTATGCAGATGTACATGAGATGTTCGGCTCGGTTGACATACTCGTAAATAATGCGGGATTTGCCATACATGGATACGTCTCTGAACTCTCCATTGAGCAGATAAAATCACAGATGGATACAAACTATTTTGGCATGATACATTGTGTAAAGAGATTCCTTCCTGATATGATACAGCGTGGATCTGGACACATAGTCAATGTGGCATCTGTCGGCGCAAGCATAGGCCTGCCGGGGATTGCCTCATACTGCGCATCAAAGTTTGCAATGTTGGGGTTCTCTGAGGGCCTCAAGCATGAGCTGAATGCTACCGGCGTAGGAGTTACCGTAGTCAGCCCGATCATGGTCAGAACCCCTTTTTTTGATCACGAGTCATTTGAGAGGATGTCTGGGCACTCACCCGCCTCGCTTGATCCTTCAACCGTTGCCAAGGCGATTCTCAGAGCTGCTGATTCACCTCGTCTGGAGATAATAGTACCCGCACCGGTGCGCGGCGCCGTGTGGTTGAAACAGACATTCCCATATCTAATCAATCCCATACTTGGGAGATCCTTTCGAAGATATTTGGATACTCCCGAAAAGGATTGATTGTTGTACATGCTTCTTGCACACAGTGCATGATCACACAAGAACACATGTATCCTGTTTGAGGCCTTTTAGGGCAGACTCGAATATTTTGGTCAATACCTTTCATACACGTTTGGTTACTTGCAAAGGTAATAATTCTATCAAGATTTGATGTACATGTATCGTCCACAGATCGTCACACTACACGATACATACATGCCTCACATTTGTGTTGTAATTTGTGGCAGTGCCGTTGTTGTTGATATTGTCGTTATGGTGTAAACATTAATGCGTGGCTATTCCTCGTCAGGTTCACTGTCAGAATCATCACTGTTGCCCCTGTCTTCATCCACCTGTTTTACTGTTTTGAGCTCAAATTCATATAATGCATCCATCTCCAGACTCCACTTGCTCTTCACATACTCTAGAGTTTTCTTACTGAGCGGCGCTTTGCGCTGCTCAAACACCAACTCATAAACTACTCCTCTCTCTAGATCGTCTACTTTGATCTTCTTTGAGAGATTCATTGTAATTATATGCCGCCCATCCTCCACAGGATCATACAACTGCACGTCTGCCGTTTGATCACCGTTTAGTTCTAGTATGTACCCTATTCTCTTTACCTTCTCGGGTTTTTGATATTTTGCATTTTGAATGTCCTCCATGACCCAATCTGGATCACCTTCATCCTTTGCTTTCTTTTTAGGCATGCCTCTACAAAACCACCATCATTTTTTCATTTATCTTTCTTGCTTTTTTGCCACCACTCAAGATAGTCATCCTGCTTGTCTCGACGCGTTTTTTCCTTTTGATTTAACTTGTATCTCATGTCAGATACTTGTTCTCTAGTGGCATAGAGTCCACATCTTTTACAGATAAAGTGCTTTGTGGATATGTCCAGTTTCATTGGAATCTCGATCTCATCATACAGTTTGTATAGATCGTCCCTGCCTCTATCCTCTTCAAGCGTCTCTTCTTCATACTTTGTCTGTATCTTTATCTTCTCTCTTGCTGTACATTCTGGGCAATTGGGCATTGTTGAACTAGCCTAATTTTTTCTTTAAAAGCGTTCCCAAAAATAATCCTGCTACATTTGTGGGTTCTGGAATTGTGTGCAGGTCTGTGTCGCGTGCGCTCCCTTTTGTTACGCCTACCGTTACGTGCCTGAAGGATGGTTCAACGGGCTGACGTACAATCTGGAATCTTTTGCTAACCTGCGTGGCATACAAACATTCCGGCGGGGTTTGTTGCTTGCCATCTGTTTGCGACATGATGGTTGGTGCAATGGCACGAACCACCATGGTGTCATAACCACATGATGTAATGACGGTCATGATGTAATGACGGTCATGATGTAATGACGGTCATGATGTAATGACGGTCATGATGTAATGACGGTCATGATGTAATGACGGTCATGATGTAATGACGGTCATGATGTAATGACGGTCATGATGTAATGACGGTCATGATGTAATGACGGTCATGATGATATCTATCACTGCATTTGTAATCATCATGATGACATCTGACACGCGGATTTTTTCATCATCCCTTGCGGTCCGTTCGCCCATCGAACATCCCGCGTGCCAGACAGATTGTGTCTGCAGGATTGCATTTTATCTCTTCTCTTCAAGAGCCTGCAATACAATTTGTGCAGTGGTTTGTGCCCCGTTGGAAACAAAATTTTTTGAGAACTTACTCAAATTCTCCTCAAAACTACCGTAATCTTCCTTGATGCGCATTATGGCAGATGCTACTTGCTCCGTCTTTGTTGCCAACGCTCCGAGGTTTTTGTTCTCTGCCCATCTTATGTTGTTTGTGTGTTCGTCGTACACTGGGATGCCTATCACAGGCTTTGCCTTTCCTCCCAATATCTCACCCATTACAGTATGTGAGCCGTTGACTACTGCATAGGTACATCTGTTCAAGACGGCATCCTTTTCCTGTTCTGAGAGAAAACCTACATCTATCTGCATCCAATCTACTTTTTTGTCCAAGGCATCTGCGAATGTGTATCTCTTTTGATCCACACCCAGAACAGAGTCTATACTTGGATCGTTTCTGGCATGTGAGACTATCCTCCTTTCATTTTTCAACATGTCATGTCTGAATGCCTCCTCGTATCTCCTGCCAGTGCCGTCATTGGTAGACTTGTTTCCCGTCCTCATCCAGTAGCCGAATCCCTGCCCACCGTCCTGCTCAATGATCTTTTGAAGATCCGACATGTCTGTCTTTTTGCCGCTCCCACCATGCCCACCATTCGTAAAGTGTCCTACATAGACTACTTTCTTTTCTGCTTCTTTTGTAAAGTTGAGGTTGTATTCGCACAGTGTATGGGGAGGGGGCGAGTCGGCCACAAGGATCTTTGATGCCTTGGTAATTTGTTTTGCTATGAATAACAGCGATGGGTAAAGATATGATCTTGTACTGTATAGCTTGGGCCTGAACTGATTGGTTACAAACAAGCTGGGAATGGCGCGGTTCTTTGCTAGGACGTTGGTACCCATGTCTCCGTCGCTTATCACAAGATCAAACTTTTGTGTGTCATAGAGTCTCCTCTCCTGTCTTAGATAGTGTGCAATCTGTTTCACTAATGGGGGGTTATCAGAAACGGGCAGCAGTACGTTGGCAAGTGACATTGTAATGCTTGGCCCCGTCTTTCCATCAATGGGTGTGGGCATGAGAATTTCATGAATTTTGTCTCTTTTGTCAGGATATCTCTCTAACAGTTGTTCGTATATGCGGCCCTTGCTTGAGATGTGGATATCATTCTCTTTTATATCACATCCTGCTTCTGCACTCTGGACTGCTAAAGCCTCGTTGAGCCTCATCATTCGAGAATAATGGCCCGCACCCCACGGGTAGATGAATTCACCTATCTTGGGCATTATGTACTAACAGCCATACAAGCTGTTTAAATTCCAAATGACGGTTGGGGATCGCCACAGGCGGGGCATAAATGCCATTGGACAAGCATAGTATGTTTCGTAATCACGCCTAGAAATCACCATATTTGTCAAATCCACCTCAACACAAGCGCTTTTTATCAAAGTTATACTAATCATTATATACAAAATATTGATAAAAATGGATAAACACATGTACGTTAAACGTGAGTATAATCTAGTTATTGACTATGGTCCTGAATGAGGGTATCCTACAGGCATATGCCCCCATACACCAAATTCACCCACTGTGCTACACAAGATTGTCTGCAATTTGATATGCAACGTCGATTTTTTTGGGTATGCGCACCATTAGATGAAATATTCAATATACGTCAATGACAGAGATCAAAAAAAAGAGAGCAACGATCATTTGACCTGGTCCAGGGATCTGCCCGGCCTGATTCTGGCCACGACGGTGGCAAGGATCGTCAACGGGATGGACGAACCATACATCCTCAATCCGGGAGTGGGCGGCAAGAAGGGATACCTGCTTAGAACCATGGTTATAGTATGCATCATGCTAGATGCCGAGCGCAAGATGGTGGATATGTGCCACGACGACTACGACCTGCCCGTATTCAAGGCCAGGTACCACCGGCGCAGCGTCATAGAGGCGGTGTTTGGGGCCATCAAGAAAAAGAAGAAGATGAAGATGATGATGATGATGATGTGCGGCAGCTATGTCAGATGCCACAGGCCTGACAACTAACGATGTGATGTCCCCATGTGCATAATCTGCTACAACATAGAGCTGATCGCACGGTCACAGGTGGAACGTGGCAGGCTCACACACCAGTCACTTGAGAGGCCATTACGGCATAACGGCGCACCGACACTGATTGATACCATCATGGTGCGTTGACAGCGGAGATTGCGCACGATGATGTCTCCGGCACAGGGGAATTTGACGCTTTTGACAGGCTGTTTACGGATGTGGCATGAAATATGACGCACAAAATGCCTACTGAATCTTCTGGAACCCCACCGTATCGGTATATGCCTGTAGGATATACCCGATTAATTCATTAAATTAAAAACGTGTGGGGTTCTAAGCACCCTGTTCTAGTTTACGTATTTCTTCTACAACTGGAATCCATTTAGTACAATCGTATTTGTCAGCAATTGTGAATGCTTTGTGACACCATAGTTGGTATTGTGTGGGGTCACCTGTGTGCAGCTAGTGCTGGTGACCATCTTTCTAGATGTTCCAACCATTCTAGTCCGCGTGGATCATTTCTATCATCGTTGTACCATTATGCCGTGTCTATGTATTTTTGAACTGTTTCAATCAGTTTGAGATTTGTGGAGTTGGTATTGTTACTTCGTTTTGTACCAGTTGTGGTTGTGGTTATGGTTATGGTTGAGCATCTGCTGCTTCTAATATCAAAAGCTGCTCATACACAGGAGTCCATCTATTAGGATCATACTTTTTTGTGTTGGCCTTGGCTTCTGCTGCTGTCATTGGATCATTATGATCAACAACTCCAAAGGCAGCTAGTACTCTGGTCCATTTTTCAATATGAGCTGCTCCGTGTTGCCTTTCATCAGCATAACTTTGCACTTTGGCAATCAATGTAGGATCTGTTGTTGTTGGGCCAGGTGTTGGATCTGGTTGCTGTGGTGTTTATTGATCAGCAGCAGCCTGTTCTAGTCTCAGAATCTCTTCTGCGACTGGTATCCATTTGACAGGGTCGAAATCTTTGGCGTTTTGGAATGCTTTCTCTGATGTCATTGGTTCATAGTCCGTATAATTTCCTGTTAATGCAGCTAATGCAGGTAGCCATCTTGGCAGGTGATTAGGCCATTCTATCCCACGTGGATCGTTTGGATCGTCATTATAATACGCTTTGACTAGGTAGCCTTTCACTGCTTGAATTAGTGCAGGATCAGCCGTTGTTGGTGTGTTTTGTGATTGTACTGGTTGTTGTGGTTGTGTATCTGGTACGGCAGGGGCTTGTTGTGGCTGTTGTTGTGGTGCTTGCTGTGGCTGTTGTGCCTCCGCAGCCTCTAATATCAAAAGCTGCTCATACACAGGAGTCCATCTATTAGGATCATACTTTTTTGTGTTGGCCTTGGCTTCTGCTGCTGTCATTGGATCATTATGATCAACAACTCCAAAGGCAGCTAGTACTCTGGTCCATTTTTCAATATGAGCTGCTCCGTTATACACCTCATCAACATAACTTTGCACTTTGGCAACTAGTGCTGGATCTACTGTAGGTGTTGTTGGCTGTACTGAACCTTGTTGTACCGGTTCAGGTGTTGGCTGTGGTGTTTGTGGTTGTTGTTGTGGTGTTGGATCTGGTTGATGTGCAGCTAGTCTTACCAGTTCGTCATAGACTGGAGTCCATCTGTTGGGATCGTATTTCTTTGTGTTGGCCAATGCCTCGTCTACCGTCATTGGGTTGCTATGATTTACAACTCCAAAGGCAGCTAATACCCTAGTCCATTTTTCAACATGAGCTGCTCCGTGTTGCGTTTCATCAGCATAGCTTTGCACTTTGGCAATTAGTGCTGGATCTGCTGTTGGTGTGTTTTGTGATTGTACAGAACCGTATTGTTGTTGTTGTGGTGGAGATGATTGTGGTGATGATTGTGGAGATGATTGTGGAGATGATTGTGGAGATGATTGTGGTGATGTAGATGGTTGTGCTTCTACTCGACATTCTCTGCTGTCTGGTGCGATTGATTGTAGTGATGCTGTACCTATTGGTATTCCTTGGCCTTTATACCAATTCTCTATTCTCAAAAGTTCTTCTAATGCTGGGGCATATACGGGAGTAAATTGCCTGTTTGCCAAGTCTCTATCAACAGTACCACCGGCTGCGGTTGTTGTCGCGTACCCTTGTGTTCCGTTAATCCTAGCTTCTCTTTCTGCAAGGGTTCTTGATCTATCATAGTCATTCCTCGCAGTGTTTAGTTCATTATACGACATCGGTTCAACATCAAAAAGGCACTTTGTAGCTGCTTTTGTGGGACTTTGATTTTCGTATGTTATGGTGTATCCAGCTTTCCATGCGAGATATCTATCAACTCCATAAGATACCAATATTCTTTCCCATCTTTCTACATATTCTGCTGTTACCCTGTCCCAATCTTGAGAGGGGGTATTAGCCAGATGATCACAATAAGTATTATAGTTGACACCATTGTTTCTATATGGACAATCATCTGGTATTCTATTTGCCTCTTGTTTTGCAACAGCAATTAGTTGACCGTGTGCCGTTGGTGGTGGGTCATCTGTCAACCTGACATTCAGAAATGAAACCAATGGCCCTCTCGTGGTTGAGGCATCATTAGTTAAAAAAAATGTCATAGAGGGAAGTATGGTGTCATCAGGATCATCAAACCAACCTGTTGCCTTGAAGGTTATTGATATTGTACCATCGTCATTAATTGGAATGTTATGTACGTTTCTAATTGGTTGTACAGATGTTGTAATAGTATAGTCGCTAGATCTCAAGGTCGAACTAGAGAATAACACGTAGACATTGCCCTGTTCTATTATTTCATTTGGCAAATTATGTATGACATATGTTCTTTCGTGATTAAAGTCAAGATTGGTGTTTGTGTGTACTCCTGTCAGGACAATATTATATGTATCAGCTGTTTGTGCGTATACTGCTGGCAATGCAACAAATGAAGCAAGTGCGGCTAATGATACAATTGTAAAAAGTAAGGTTTTCATTAAAGTGAAGGGGGGGGGGGGGTGGCTAATAAAGTTTTTGCTAAACTCAGTGTAAGAGTTCGACCCTTCTGAAATCATGCCTAAAATGAGGCATAATTCTGTGCGTTTTTGTCTGAAATAGTACAGTAAATTCTCATGATTTATTGATCTTGGGTGTTTAAAAGGAAAGTTGGTGAATACTCCATATCAACCACAAAATGGAGTACACACCGATTTATCTTGTAATGTTTGGATTTAAACCAACTGTTAGATATCCCCAAGGATTCAAACACAGTCAGCTCAATAAGAAAAGAATCTACTGGCAGCATGCATGCCTTGTGGTTTCTGTGAGGTGGTGCATGTAATGCTAGTGTCTGAAATTGTAATACTGCGCAAGGAACTGCACGAAATGCATTTCAAACTTGATGACATGACAAATGCAAAGCAATGTGTGGAGGCTAAAGTTAAGACACTTCAGTTGGATTTGGCCGATGCCCATGCAGACAAGTCCCAGACAGAACGCAAGATTGGCATGCTGCAGACACAAATAGACTATTTGAAGCGTGAAAATACACGTCTGAAAGAATCTCAAAATTGTATTGCAGGCCAGTCAGATGCAGAACAGATACTGCAGCTGGAAAAGAAAAACAAAGAGCTTGAAGAAAAGTATGCGCAGGTGACAAAGGAGCTTGAAAAGACCCAAAAGGCCCACAATCGTGTAAGCAATGCCAACACGCCGCCGTCTTCTGGCAGCGACGCACAGAGGCAATTATCAGAATATCGCAAGGAGAATGCAGGCAATTACCATTATGATAAAGAGAACAGTAAGAAAAAGCGCAAAAGACGCACAAACAACAGGTTTGGTGGATTCTGGAATAATGTGCCCCGTAGAATCAAACAGGACAAAGGCAAGCAGGCAAAGAACAACAACAACAACAACAACAACAACAACAACAACAACAACAACAACAACAACAACAACAACAACAACAACAACAACAACAACAACAACAACAACAACAACACTACAATTCGCATACCTGACATGCCAGTAACAGAAACTAAAGATAATACGGTCAGTAAGTGCCCTACATGCGGCGATGAAAACATTGATGTCAAGACAGTAAACAAGGATGTAATAGACATTCCGTATGTACCACAGGCAGAAAAGACGCGCCACCAGTCATCTGTAGGTAAATGCAGCAACAACCACAAGATAAACACGACTCCAAAGGGAATTACCCGTGGATCTTCGTTTGGGCCCAACATCATGACATATGTTGTATGCCTGTTCTTCCAGACACTCAGTCTTGCACAAATAGCAGACAACCTTGCACTGATGGGCATTCCAAACGTCTCAAAAAGCACCGTGTTTGGTGCGCTCAAGGCAGTAGCAATGCAAAAATTTGCACCAAAGGCAAGATACATTACAAAACGTCTGGGTGATACGGTGTTTCTGATGGCCGATGAGACACCGATTCGAATCGGCAAAAAACGTGGCTATACCTGGGTATTCATAGGCACGTATGGCATAAAGATAGTCGTATCACCGACACGTGGAAGAATAGTCGTTGATCTGCACTGCCCGTATTTTCACATCCCAATTACCGTTGACGGTTATTCCGTATATGGCTCGTTTGAGACAGTACAGCGCTGCTGGGCCCACATCTTACGTGAGGCTGAACTGTTGGCAGCACGACATGGTGGCAGCATGTCTGAGCTGCACCAACGCTTGCAGTCAATGTACCATGGGTCCAAAAACATCCGTCCGGACATAAGCGAAGATGATTTACACAGTTGGATAGACAACACGATATGTATTGCCGACATTTATACTGAATTAGGATATTCCTACGGGGAGACACTGCGCAATGCAGCACCCAATCTCTATACGTTTGTCCGGCACAAGGGCATGGAGCCTACAAACAACAAATCTGAGCAAAAACTGCGCAGGGTAGTGATGCACAAAAAGATACGGCAGATGTTTCGTAGTATTACTGGGATGAATATCTATGGAATATTCATGACCTGTCTTATGACATGGGATGATCAGGGACATGATCTGTCTGAAAAGGTCTACAAGACCATCATGGCCAGTTAATCATACCAAAATCAACTGTAAGTGATGCTAATAGGCACGTAGGGGGGTCGAACTCTTACAACTCAGTTAAATTCTATTGTACCGAAATCATTTCGCCTACACTTGAGGAGGTTTACAAAGGATTACTTGAGACTATACCGATCAGCAAAACATATGAAGAAATCCCTTACACAAAAGCAGATCAAATATGCCATAGACCAGTACCAGAAGCTAAAACGTACAGCAGACATTGCAGTAGAGCTTGACGTGACGCAAAGGCGCATACAACAGATTCTGGCAGAGTTTCGCAAGACTGGAAAGCACCATGTTCAGGGCAAGCCTGGACGAGGACACATTTTACCCACAGCAGCAGAGACACAGGCAGTGCTAGAGGCACATAAGCAAGAACCCGTAGGCGTCATACGTACGGTCCAGAATATACAGACTAATCACAATATAAGCTACAGACGTATATACAAAATCATGAAGAGTCACGGCCTAGTAACCGCAAGTGAGAAGAAATCAAAAAAGCGCAAATATGTGCGCTTTGAGCGTAAATATTCTAACGCAATGTGGCATGTAGACTGGCATGAGATGAAAGATCCGCGCTTTGCAGGCATGAATCTAGTCACGTATATTGATGATTCTTCAAGATGTATAATGGCGGCACGTCTATTCACACATGCCACATCTGAGAATGCAATCCTGACCCTCAGTGATGCGATAAAACAGTTCAAAGTTCCAGCTACAATCCTGTCTGATAACGGCTCGTGTTTTGTTGGTGCCAGCGGCAGGAGAAAGTCTGTTCCAAAATCATGGATGCCTACTGCCTTTGAGGCAGAATTGTTAGATAGAGGAATAGAACTGATAAACTCCAGACCGTACCACCCACAGACAAACGGCAAGCTGGAACGCTTTCACCGCAGTATCGAGGAAGAGTTATGGCATTATGAGAGTCTGTCCGAATACATACAATACTATAACGAACGCAGATTGCATTTTTCACTAGACATGAAGAATCGTCAGACGCCCCTAAGGGCATTTTCTGACAGAGAGGCAACTGAAGAGATCAGGAAAAACAATCCCAGATGGATGGAGGAAGATGCAGATGACTAGGCGAAATGATTTCGGTATACTACACTAAACTAACTGTAAGAGTTCGACCCTCCTACACCCCTATTAGCATCACTTACAACTGATTTTGGTATGATTAACTGGCCATGATGGTCTTGTAGACCTTTTCGGACAGGTCATGTCCCTGATCATCCCATGTCATAAGACAGGTCATGAATATTCCATAGATATTCATCCCAGTAACACTGCGAAACATCTGTCGTATCTTTTTGTACATCACTACCCTGCGCAGTTTTTGCTCAGATTTGTTGTTTGTAGACTCCATGCCCTTGTGCCGGACAAACGTATAGAGATTGGGTGTTGCATTGCGCAGTGTCTCCCCGTAGAAGCAATTAACAATTGTCAAATGTTCATCCTCAACACGATAAAATATAAGTACGTGGTCAGGTTGTCTGGGAAGATTTTTTGATTCAGGCACGGATCTAGAGTCTTTTGATAGTATTACACATCATTCTAGGCACGACCTGACCACGTACAAATATAACATGTGTATTGATACAGGTGTAGTTTACACATATACGATCATTTAATCCTGTTAGGGCGAAAGTCTGACAATTGTTAATTGCTTCTCGGGCATCATGCACAAAATCAACGCGACCGCACGCGGCAAGGGATCAGGCGACACGTGGGGCGTGTCCGTAAGGGATCAGCTGGGCGGAAGCCCCGACGCGACGCGCCTAGACCTGATGGACAGAGAAGAGAAAAGAGAGAACTAGGCATACTGGAAGGCCCGGATAGGTTACGGTCACAGATGGATCGTGGAGAGTGTGTTTTCAGCGTTCAAGCGCCTGTTCGGTGAGCATCTGATGGCCCTCAAGTGGGACAACATCCTGCAGGAGGTAAGGCTCAAGGTGGCATTGTACAACAGGTGGAGGGACGAGTCGATAGCATGGGAGGCAGGAAGCAGGATATCGTGACGGCATAATTACCATGCCACCGCCCAACGGAAGCACGGCGGCGTGTGTGAGGAGAATTAGGAAACAAAGTTGACAAGCAAGGAACTACGTGAGGTCATTGTTACTCTTCTTCTATTTGTAGGGAGTCTAAGATGTCATGAACATTGTTGGGGCCTGTCTTTATCGTAATACATTCCCTTGTACTTAGGGCATCTTTTACATCCGCTGGCACGGCGCAGAGCTCCTTGTAGGAGGAAGATGCGCCTACTCCGGCATCGGTTGCCATCCTTGTAATGATCTTGTGCAGCCTTTTGTAGCCCTTCTCTCCGAACCCAATCTCCTTGGCATCTGCAAAGAGGCCTGCATCAAGTCCTGCAAGTGGCATGACTGGTACCTTTCCACATTCAAAGACGCGCCTTGATACACTCTTTATGAAGTCTTTTGCAAAGATGAGCGGCGAGAGTGCTAGTACTACACTGTCCACATCTCTATGGTCTGTATGCTGCAGCATTATCTCGGTTACCATGTTTACAAAGATCATATAGTTTTTGAATCCACCCAATCCGGCCTTCAGGTGGTAGAACTCTAGCTCTGTGTTGCGTCGGGCCAGACTTGGGATTATCTGGCTGATCATCTTTGCAAGGCATACAAGATCTGATCTTGATCTGTAGCAGACGATGATCTTGATGTCGTATCCTTGTTTGACTGCCTCAAGACAAGAGATCGCCGAGATCTCATCATATATGGCGCTGACGGTGCCGCCGCCTGCATGCTGCCGCCTGAATGGGATTCCGCCCCTGCCCACATCAATAAAGATACATACGTATGCACTCCTCTCCGTCAGGTACGTGTATAGCAGCTTGTTGTACTTGTGTTCGGTTCCCGGTGAGATATCCATCTGCTTGGCCTTCTTTTCTATGATGCCTGATGTGGCGGCCATCTCTATATCATTGGTGTGAAATCCTGTTGTTGTGCCTTCCACCCTTACTAAGAATTTTTCTCCCTTTAGCAGCAGGTTGCCTCCCACCTTGATGATCTCGGCTACCACACCATCAAAGTCGTTGTTGATACGTCTGGCAATTGCGATCTTTTCTATCCCAAACAACGTGTTAATGGCAGATGATGCAAATACGGGATCGTTTGCATCCACCAGTATCACATCCCCATCACGCCTGACGGCCCCAAAGCGCTGGCCATGTGTCGTCAGAACCCTTTTGATGTTTGAGATCATCGGCGCAATTCTCTTCTTTGAGAATATGGTAGGAAACACTACAACATATGAAGAAAGTCCATCATTGTTGCCATTGTCATTGCTACTGTTCTTGCTATCATTCATCTGCTGATCACTACTCCCCAATACCCGTTTATAATAGGCATTCTTACGCCATGACCAATCCTATGTCTTGCTGTTGTACGCTTGTGCCAGAGAAAGAGCGGGTGCCGTACAATTCCTTCTGTCTGGTACGTCATGCATGGCATAACAATCCTGTGCCGTCATAGAGAATACGTAGTTGTCGAATCTAAATCTAGGCTGTCCTAGTAAGGGATGTACGTTATGGAATTATAACAATAGTTGTGTCAATACCAAGAACAATTTGCAGTCTTGTGCAATTGTAAAACTGCGGCGTACCATTCCACGACAGAAATTAATATACGCCAGATGCCCACATGGGACGTGACAAAAAGGTTTACACAGGATCAGGTAGATGAACTCAACTCTGAAATCCATACGGCTGAGGATGCGCTACGGTGGGCATCGGATAATCTACATCCTAGAGTGGCCAAGGCCTCAAGCTTTGGTGCAGAGGATGCAGTAGTCACAGATATAATGTTGGCCATAAACCCAGAGTTTAGGTTCTTTACACTAGATACGGGTAGGCTACCGCAGGAGACCTATGACATTATGGATGTGGTAAGGAAGAGATATGGCATATCCATAGAGATACTTTTTCCCGATTCTGCAGAGGTTGAAGCGATGGTTCAGGACAAGGGGCCCAACCTCTTTTATGAGAGTGTGGAGAATAGGAAACTCTGTTGTGAGATCCGCAAGGTACATCCCATGAATAAGATACTTGCTACTTTAGATGGCTGGATAACCGGACTCAGGCGCGATCAGACCAGTATACGCGGCAACGTCTCAATGTTCCAGTTGGACTCTGGGCATGGTGGAATTGTAAAGATTAATCCTATAATAGATTGGACATGGGACCGTATACAGGGGTACATCAAGGACCATGATCTCCAGTACAATAGCCTACTTGACAAGGGCTATACAAGTATCGGCTGTGCGCCATGTACTCGGGCGATTAAGCCTGGAGAAGACATGCGGGCAGGTAGATGGTGGTGGGAGAAGACGGGCACACACAAGGAGTGTGGGCTTCATATAGTCCCTTAACAGGGGGGTAGTATCATCATGTCTGGGAATCTTTCTTCATTAATCAAACCACACGGGGGAGGTGATCTGGTCAACAGGACCAATACGGGTGTACAGACAGAGGGCCTAGCGCCGGTTGTGATTGATAATGCTCTTGCAAACGATGTGGAGAACATATCCGACGGAATCTTTACCCCGCTAGAGGGGTTTATGTGCGAACAAGACTTTGAGAGTGTGGTGCGGTCAGGGAGACTCAAAAATGATTTGCCATGGACCATCCCAATCGTACTTGACGTAGATGAACAGACATCTGCAATGATCAAGAATGCGGGCGATGTGCTTCTGCGGGATCCTCAGGGGACAGATGTTGCAGTATTACACGCAGAGGACGTGTACAAGTTTGACAAGCAGCATGTTACACAGGAAGTTTATGGCACTAGTGATGCGACACATCCTGGCGTGGCAAGGGTCATGGCCATGAAGGACTTTCTTGTAGGTGGAAAGATAGATTATGTACGCAAGCCTGTCAATGACACTATAAGGGATCACAGACTAACTCCAGCCCAGACTAGAGAGGCATTTTCACAGGCAGGGTGGTTGACCATTGTTGCATTCCAGACCCGGAACCCGCCCCATGTGGCGCATGAGATGATACAAAAGACCTCCTTTAGAATGATGTGTGATGGCGTGTTTGTCAATCCCATAATGGGGCGCAAAAAGCCAGGAGACTTTGCAGATGATGTGATTGTAAAATGTTACGAGACCATGATAAAACTATACTATCCTCCCAACACATGCATGCTCGGGACGCTACACACAGATATGAGGTATGCAGGCCCAAAGGAGGCGGTACATCATGCGATCATGAGACAAAACTATGGGTGCTCCCACATTATCATAGGGAGGGATCATGCAGGCGTCGGCTCGTTTTATGAACCGGATGCAGCACAAAAGATCTTTGATGAATATCCTGATTTGGAGATCACACCTGTATTCTTTCCCGCGCTCTTTTACTGTCATACATGTCTTACATACACTACGACCAAGGCATGCCCGCATGATGCGGATACAAGAGAACAAGTCAGTGGAACAAAGCTCAGGGAGATGATTCAGAATGGTAAGTCGCCGTCCAAGTTCATCTTAAGGCCAGAGGTGGCCCGCATCATACTGGACCATCCAAAACCATTTGTAGATTAGATATGTATACGGTATGATCAAACCTTTACTGGCTCGCATTATGTATTCTTCATACTTGATATCTGCATTGCTGGTAGCAATAGCAATAACTGCCATGGTGTCCGCCGCAATAGTTCCCACACATATGGTGACTGTCGATGCAGTTATGGTGCCGGTAGGGGTTGCATTTGCACAAAGCCTAACAAACCCCTCACTGATCATTGATACCATAGATATGGCGGCCTCTGAGTTCAACCATGTCCTGCGTGACGCGCCTGTCATAAATCTTAATGATGTGCATACCATAAGTTGGCAGGCTACCATAGACAACAACCTGACATATGTCCGCCCTGATGGCAGTGCCGTCATCCGTCTGTTCGATCAAAAGCCTTCGGATCAGTTCATTGAGGTGGGAATGGGTTCTCCACCAGACCTCAAATTCTGGGTGGCCGTACAGACACCCAAGGAAGGATATGTGGTGGTACACAGCGATCTGGAGAGGGGCTGGTACCCACAAGCAAAGACCAATGTCTCCTATACCGACAGGGCGGGGCTGACTGTAAATAATGGGGCGAGGATAGTGGTTACCAATTTGGATATTGGCATCTTTGCAGTAGAGTCATACTCGGTTTATGGCCTTGAAGGCTCCAGCGATCCCCCGGCAGTTGGCTCTGGAATAATGACTGTGGAGTTTCTCTCCGGCGATCCTGCCCAGAACCCCTTCTCACTGTTTCCGTTCTTAGTGGCTGCTGGAATCGGGGTAATTGTGGGCGCATTGTATCTTACCAAGAAGCGATAACCCCACAAGCATACCTGCCCGTATATGGTACCAAAACATTGCATGTTTAGATGGAGTTGCAAGGCTTGTTGTTGTTACCAATTCATGCGTGTCATGTGGGGTTTGCTACCTGTGTTGATCTATGCTGACAGTGTCAATCACACTCTCCAAGACATGTGTTGATTACATGTCTGGTTTGTTGTCTACATATGAGATTACATTTCCTGATCTGGCTTCCGTGTTTAAAATGACCTCTTTACCATCGCGCAACAATGAAAACTCCTCTTCAGGTATTATTATTAATGGAATATCGGCAAGTGCGCAGCCGGTGGCGACTGTTATGTCTGCCTTTTGGCATATCATTGCAAGTGGTGCAGAGCCGCTTGACTTTATGGAGTATATGGTGTATGCTCCCACACTGCTTCCCACACCGGATGGAAATGCCAGTATGCGGCCGTTCATGGTTTTCCCATACAGTTCATGGCTCTCGTCCTTGATGATGCCTGACTCCTTGTCTACCATACCTAGAAAATTAATTGGCATATCCGATTTTAGTACGGCACCTCTGGCCTCTCCTTTTACCAGTACCTTCTTTTCTGTTTTGTTCTTCATAACTGCTGCCATCCTTGTGGCAATTGTGGGTGTGATTGTGGTTGTAAGAGAGCGGTCACTATAGGCATATCAATATCAGTCCGTTTCGTCCCTGATTATCTCTTCTAGCGGCTTGAGGTTTACTCCGACCCCGCTAAAGTTCTTCATGTAGAATGCACCCTTTATGCTGTTTGTGGTGACTGAGTCCATCTGATCCTTGTTGATCAAGGGTGACAGGCATGTGCAGCAGTCTGCAAGTATTTCACAGCCTGCACGTTGTAGATGATCCACGTGGCCTGCCTTTGCAACCTGTTCTTTTACTGTTCTTGGACAGAATATCAGGCATCTCTTGATGAAGGAACGTCCTTTGAGCCGCGCTACAAGATCCATAATCTCCTCGAATCCTAGCTGCGGGCTACCTAGTGTGATCAGATCCCCCTTTTCTGCAGTGTTGAGTTCGTCGTGTACATTATTCAACTCTTTTTGGTCAAAGTCTACCTCTTCACCTCTAGATGATGACGATGCATCATCTGGCTTGTTACCAAAAAGAAACTTTGCACATGTACCTGATGTCCCCATCCCACCACACATGGCCTTGCACTGGCGCCTGTTCATTCCTGCCCCATCTTCATTTATGCCTGTGATTCTTACGGCCTTGTCGCCTACCTTTCCTGCAAAGTAGCCCAGCATTCCATATGTCATCTCGTCCGGCTGGTCTATCTTCATCCTTACCGTAATGTCGGATTGGTCTTCCATGGTACCATCCTGTCTATCATTTCCCTCTCCTCCCATGCGCAGTGACGAATACGGGCTTTTGCCGGTTATCGCGCTTGCTAGTGCACTTAGGGCGCTCTCCTTGTTGGTCCTGAGTCCGTCATAAGAGTTTGCATGAATTGCCGCGTTGCTTTCTGCAAACGCCACCTGCGCACCCTTGGCAGGCATGTCAAATATCTCGTATGGGATGCACGAAAACGACAGGTTTACCCCCATGGCCTTGTAGGACTCTTTTATGGAGAGCTGTTTTGATACAAAGTCCTCATCTTGGATATAGTCTGATACACTGTCTATATCAAACCCCATGGGGTTGAGGGTAGTTCTTACTTTGACTCTTGCACCCTTGGCGGCTATGCCTGCAAGAAACTCCTGGCCAGCATCACCTATTGTGTTGTAGTTTACTCCTGCCAGATGGGCCCATTTTATGGGGATTAACTTGTGCGCATCAGTGGCTTCTCCTGTGGCAACCAGTATCCTGTATGCCATCTGCATGATCTCCCCCTGTTCGCCGTGCAGTCCTGCCTCTTCATCCCTTGTAAGGTGCATGATTCACAACAGATGCTACAGATATAATATTGTACGCAGATCTTGTAACTGGTATGAGGAGGATTTTGTCCGGTATGATGAGTACAATGCACTCCATAAAACCGCCTAGGATGACTGCTCTGCGAGAGCTTCATGAGGCAGAACACGGTGGCGGCCCGTTTAGCATTTTGATAGGAACAATTCTGTCTGCCCGCACACGTGATGAAAATACCGCCAAGGTAGTAAAGAAACTCTTTTCAAAATATGCAGACTCGCACGCACTTGCAAACGCTAGGTTGAGCGATGTTGAGAAGATCGTCCGTCCTATTGGTTTTTACCGCGTAAAATCTAGGCGTATCATAGAGGTGGCTAAGATTATTGATTCACAACATGGCGGCAAGGTGCCCGATGATCTGGATGCTTTGGTGCAGCTGCCCGGCGTGGGAAGAAAGACTGCCAATTGCGTACTAGTGTATGCATTTGAAAAACCAGCAATTCCAGTAGACATACACGTTCATAGAATCTCAAACAGAATTGGGCTGGTTCAGACCAAAACTCCCGAGGAGACCGAACAACAATTGATCAAAGCGATTCCAAAAAAATACTGGTTAGAGATCAATGATACGTTTGTGATGTATGGTCAAAACATCTGCAAGCCTGTCTCACCAATGTGTGATGTATGCAAGATTAGCGCCAAGTGCCAATACTATGCGTCTAGTGGCAACAAGAGCAGCCGTGGACGCAGCACCCGCGCCAAGCAGAATGGCTCTTGATTCTTGATTGGTTGTAGCAACATGCAGTTTGGAGGTTATGACAGGTCTTGGGATGCGGGTTGTATGTTCTGATCTGAGACTGTTCATATTGGGTTTTGGTTAGTAGTCTCTGTTTTGACTTGAGTTCATGGTTATGTTGTTTCATCTGAATACATGTTTGTAGTTTGAGTCAACACTGCTTGGTATGGTACCATAAACTAGCGTGCCCATTGGGAGCGGTGCATGCATGACATACACTTGCAATACTGCTGATTTTTACAAAAACCAGCAAATAATTACTTTATAAAGCATCACTCACATGTTGCCATATTGATACATGCTTGCCAGTTCCCACAGGAGGAAACGATCCGTTGCGGCGGTAATCTTGAAAGTGTGTGCCATACATGCTTTAGGGGGCCCTGAGGTGCTACACCATGGCGTACAAAAACAATCCTCAGATCTCAATCATACTTCCCACATACAACGAATCCCAAAACATAGTCAATGTCTTAAAGTCAATACATGAGAATATTCCAAAAGGTCTCGTCACGCAGACCATAGTGGTTGATGACAATTCACCTGACGGGACAGCAAGGATCGTTGAAGAGTACGTCTCTAGCATTAAAAAATTTGCAGAGAATACCATTGATATAATCCAAAGAAAGGCAAAAAACGGACTCTCTTCTGCAATCCTACACGGCATTCACAATGCAAAGGGTGACACTATTGTAGTGATGGATTCTGATCTCTCCCACCCACCGCAGATCATCCCAAAGATGCTGGATCTTCTAAGGCATTACCAGTATGATATGGTTATAGCATCGCGGTACGTTACGGGGGGGCGCATCAAGGGTTGGACCCTCAAGAGAAAACTGATGAGCAAGATTGCCGCCCTGATTGCAAAGAAGGGACTCAACATAACTACGATGGATCCAATATCAGGGTTCTTTGCATTCAAGAAAGGAATACTCTCTGGACTGACCTTTGATGCACTTGGCTACAAACTACTACTAGAGATGCTTGTAAAGACGAACGGGATCACAATAAAGGAGATTCCATATACATTTGAGGACAGAAAGTTGGGCTCAAGCAAGCTTGGGTACATGACCATATTTGATTATTGCCGTTCAGTATGGAAGCTGTACAGGTATGGTAAAATAAAACCCACAACAGAGAAGCGTAACTCCATCCGCTTCATCTCAAAGGCGGCAAGATTCTTTACAGTTGGGGCATCAGGCATAGGCGTCAATTATCTGGTCTCGTCACTCTTTACATCTGGACTGACAGAGATGTGGTACATACATGCAAATATTCTTGGCATAGTGGCATCAATATCATCCAATTTCATATTCAACAAGATCTGGACGTTTGAGAACAGAGTCTTTTCTAAGAAAAAGACACTATCTCAGTTTGGAAAGTTCGGTCTGTTCAGCTCACTGGGAGCACTTGTACAGATAGCCATGGTCTTTTGGCTGGTAGAGTCCTATGGAGTGGCCCAGCCACTCGCCCTGATTCTGGCAATAGGAACTGCAGCCTTTAGCAACTTCCTTTTAAACAAAAAACTCACCTTCAAAGAGAAGCTGTGGGGTTAGTCGCAACTTGCTAGTTGGTGCCGGCAGCGCGGGTGTACGCTACATTATGCAAATTGGAATTTAAAAATAAAAAAAGGATTTTGTCCTATCCCCTACTCGTAGCCTGATGTAGATGATTGGGACGAAAGTCCGGTGGGAGATGGCACAGATGGGAACTTGTCACCTATTTGCTGGTTGGCAACGGCAGATGCTTCCTCAAGAATCCTGTCTGTCTCTTCACTTGAGACATCTGACTCCATACCGAATGAATCGCCTGCGAGGGAATCCATCATGAGTCCGTTGAGCGTTTCGGTCATGTTGTTTAGTTCAGAGTCTGCCTCTGGCATGAACTTGCCTAGTGATGTCTTTAGTCCCTTCATGGTATTCATTGCGGGTCCTATAGCCACCATGGCATCGCCTAGATCATGGATTGTCGTCAGTCTTAGCTGAACCTGTTCCAGCGCCATTCTTGCATTGCCGAGCATTTTTGCAACCTTACGAATTTCTGCTAATTCGTTAGATAACACTCTGCTTGTGCTTGTGTTGTGTTGTTGCATTGCAGCCACAATTCTCTGGAAGAGTTGTGCGTCTCTTTCGTGCAGTTTGTTTAGCATCGTGTCCATCTTTGATATTTGGACCTGCAGCTTGTTTACAGCAGTCTGGATTCGCGGCTTTAATGCGCCTTGAGGCTTTACAGCACCACGTATTTTGTCCGTTACGCCTTGAGTCTCTGGTCGAGTCCAAGTCTTGTCGAAATTTGGCATGAATGTTTCTCTAGATAAATAGTATTAACAGATTAGGTGTATTTTGATTCACTATAGCCTGAATTTAGCTCACAAACTTTCTATTCTAGGTATGATCATGACTGTGGTGATCAAAGAAAGACTAATGTCCTAATCATGCCCGCGTTTGTGTCACATTGTTCTTTGGAGTGTTGTAGTGATGCTTGCCACATGGCATGGGCGCCGTGCCTGCATGGCTGGTACGTGGTCAGGTTGTCTGGGAAGATTTTTTTTGATTCAGGCACGGATCTAGGGGTCTTTTGATAGTATTACACATCATTCTAGGCACGACCTGACCACATACCATGGCTGTATCATGCCTAAAGCCATCCCTGCCATTGGATTCTGGCGTGTATCTGCTGGTATGGCGCATCAATACCCTATCATGCCTGAAACCATTCCCTACCGTGTTTCAGCCATTCTTCTTCTCGTCAGTTGCCTTTCTATATCCATGACTGAATCCCTTGTCATACAGCTTTGAGTATTCATAGGATTTAGGATCAGTCACGTCGCCTATAATTACAATCGCAGTTCTAGTTATTGCATGACTTTTTACCTTTTGTACAATGTCTTCAAGGGTTCCCTTTACGATCTTTTGATCTTCCCAACTTGCCCTGTACACTACGGCCACGGGCGTCGTCTTGTCATAACCTCCAGATTTTGCCTCCTTTACTATCTTGGAGAGGAGGTGTATGCTGAGGTAGAATACCATGGTGGCCCCATGTTCTGCTAGTCCTGCAATGCTCTCGCGTTCTGGTACCTCGGTTCTTGATTCTGCTCTAGTGATGATTATGGTCTGGGTGACTCCTGGTAGTGTAAGCTGTGTTCCCAAGGCAGCTGCTGAGGCCAGAAATGCCGTGACTCCTGGAACTACAACAGATCGTATCCCCTTTACCTCTAGGCCGTCAATCTGCTCCTTTATGGCTCCGTATATGGACGGATCCCCGTCATGCAGCCTTACCACCGATCTTCCCTCTTTGGCATTGAGGTATAGCAACTCAAAGATCTCTTCTCTTACTAGGCTGGATGCGTCATGCAGGCTTTTGCTGGATGCCATTTTTAGTATTGGTTCGGGAATTAGGGATCCAGAGTATACAATGACATCTGCTTCTTGGATTAGTCTTTTGGCCTTTATGGTGATCAGTTCTGGATCGCCGGGTCCGCACCCTACAAAAAAGACCGTACTAGGCATGGCGCTTTACCACCAGTATGGAAAAGTACTTGCTGGTCAGCGCCGTCCCATCCTCGGCCTCCTTTAACGTCAACTTTCTTACTATCTCCCTCTCCGTACCAAGATCTTGGCCTATCGCAAATACTGCATCGTCGGGGAATCCTGACTCTCTTAGTACTGATACTACCTGGTCAAAGTACCTTCCATCTTTTAAAAAGACCATGGCTTCGGCGTTTTTTGCAATCTCCCTGACCCCTGACAGGTCATAACATGACGGGATTATTGCAACCTTTTCTGCCCCCTCTGCTATACTTACACCCACTTTGGATGCAAAGGTGAACATTGAGACTATTCCTGGTATTACACTGATCTTCATATCGGGATTGCTCTTGCGCAGGTGCCTATGCATATAGATCCATGTGCTGTACAGGTATGGATCCCCCACTGTAACGTATACTACATCCTTGCCTGCCGTTACATGATGTGCCATTGTGTGAGCGTTCTCCCTCCATGTCTGTTCTAGTATGTCCCTGTCTTTTGTCATTGGGAACACGAGTTTCATGACCTCTTGTCTTTTTGCAGACTCTGAGACAATCTTAGATACTATCGAAAGTGCAATGCTTGGCCTGTCCTTGCTGGATGCTGGACACATGATGGTGTCGGCATTACTGAGCGCCCTTACTGCCTTTACTGTGAGCAGGTCAGGATCACCAGGACCCACACCAATTCCAGTAAGGCTGCCGGGCATTATATTATGGATGCTGTGCCCCAATTAAAAGGCTGAATCATCATCACATTGCCTGGTGGCAGATACTATCGTTACAGGGTTTCTTGCAAGCATCATGGTTCCGGTACTGGTCTTTCTGCTCTTTGAGATCGTTACCTGCGTGACATCCACAGAATCAAACTCAGGCTCCTTGAGTGTATCTAGCACATCGTGCAGGGTCTCGATCAGTATGGTGCCAATCACTATCCTGCCTCCCGGCTTGAGCCTGTTGTGGCACAGTTGCACTATCTTGGTAGTGTCTCCACCCGTGCCTCCTATGAATACTGCATCTGCCTTGGTCACTATTTTGGGAATCTCTATGGCGGCATCCCCGAGGACTAGTGAGACATTTGTGATTCCAAACCTGTTGGTATTCCTGCCTGTCAGCTGTATGGCATTCTCATCACGATCTATGGCGATCACCCTTCCAGAAGACTTTACCTGTATTGACGCCTCTATTGATATGGAACCACTCCCACACCCCACATCATATACAACCTGGCCAGGACAAAGCCGCGCCTTGCTGATCTGGATGGCCCTGACCTCTTCCTTTGTTATTGGAACTGACTCTGCGCGCTCAAACAATCCATCGGGAATTCCCGGCGTTGTGGCATTCCATATTGATGACATGTCTCAAACTAGATGAAATCAAATTATTACTGTTGCTATCCCTGGATGTTGATCTTGTTGGTGATTGTTGCATAGTTGACAAGCGTGTATGTTACTATCCATACAAACAGATAGATGAAGATGTAGCTTCCTATGCCCTGCATGACGATCTTCTTTCTGTCCGGGCCCAACACTAGGTGTATCCTCATTACGGCCCTTGCAACAAACACGGTGCCGATGAATACGATTATCATCAGGCCAATAGATGCCCATCTCCTGTCCTCGCCTTCAATATCCTCAAAGATGAATGTGGCCGCTGTCCCTACAATAACTGCAAGGAATACACGCATCCAAAACAATGTGTTTAGCTTTCTGTCTTTTTCGTTCTTCTCGGGTATGCTTATCGGAGGCTCAGCAGATGACGGCGGGCTGATTGGAGGTGTAGGCGATGTTGATGGGGCCTCTGTGGGTTCGGAGCCATCATTGGTATGCACTGTTTCATTACCCCTCCCTGCCGTCTTGGATTCGTCCTTTTTCGGCGTTGAATATCTTGGTTCTGACTTTTTCTTTTTAAATTTGGCCAAATGGATTTCCAGCGTGACTCTATCATGCCTTCTTAAAATCTTTGGCAATCATGTTCCTACCAAAATTCAGTTTGTGGCTTTGAGGCGATGAGTGGCCAAATAGATGGCTGTATTAATGGATGGGTGGATGCATGGATGGGTGCATGGATGGATGCGATATTTTGAATCTGGCATTATCAGGATCGCACTGCCGGCATGATGGGCAAGATTTGCTTGTATGATAACTTGTAAACCGGCCTTTTACTACAAGTCATCTAATAGTAAGGGTATAATTCCATTGGTTGGTGCATTTTTATCATGCCGTTGGCAGGAATTGAGTTGCGCTATCTAGTGGATCACATAACGGACAAGGTGCGTGACTACTATGTGAGTAATATTTACGGAATTGACAGAGACAGCCTGCTCTTCAAGATGCATCATACCGAGAAGGACGACCTCTTCATGATGATCTCATCAACGTTTGGCGTATGGCTCACCACCATGCGCATCAATTCCATGGAGCCCAACAGGCTTCTTAGGAGACTGCGAAGTGACCTGTTGCGCCTGCGGCTCAAACAAATAAGGCAGACCGGCTCTGAGAGAATCGCTTATTTTACCTTTGAGGGATTTGGGACAGAGTTTGTGCTTGTAGGGGAGTTTTTTGGGGATGGCAATATTCTACTCTGCAATGATCAGATGAAGATTCTTGCACTGCAGCACTCCATTGATGTAAGGCATCGAAAACTGACCGTGGGTGGGGAGTATGTGCCACCACCACTCCATAACGATCTGGACATATTCAATCTTGTGAGGACCAATTTTGATGATATGCAGCAAAGCGACTTGGTTGCCTCACGCTGGATGGGCCGCACGCTCGGCCTTCCAAAGAGGTATGTAGAGGGGATCTTTAGGGTTGCAGAGATTGACTCCAAGACTGTCTCAAATATGCTGGAGCCGCACCAAGTTACGGCACTCTTTGAGACTACCAGGCGCCTAGTCGGCAACGTTGCATTGGGAAGGCATGAGCCTGTCATAGTGAGGTATGGTGATGACAATGGTAGTGGAAATAATGATGCTAGGACAGAGGTATTTCCAATAAGACTTGACCGGCTTGACGAGTCGTGCACCCCCGTTGATGACTTTGTGAGCGGATTGGATACCGTCTTTACAGAAACTCTGGTGAGTCGAGGCAAGGGCTTACAGCTTGGCGCCTCTGCTAAAAAGATACAAGAATTGCGGACGCGCATACAAGAACAGGACAAGGCAATTCAGACGGTACTACACAGATCTGAACTCATCTCCAGCGTCGCAGGCTCGTTGCTAGCCATGCCGTCGCAGGGGATACTCTCCTTGGATGATAACAGGGCTGCAAAGATCCTCTCTGATCTCGGGGCTGCCGTGATCAGAGAGAAGGGCGTTCCCATGATATCGATTGCAGACGAGAAGATCAAGATTAATCCAAAGGCGCCGCTCCAGTCCACCGCATCGGTTCTTTATGATGAGGCAAAGCGACAGTCGCGGGCCACACATTCCATAAATGAGATGAAGCAAAAGACTGCAAAAAAACTTGACACGCTCACAAACAGTACAGAGTCTGAGAGGGGGAGCAGTGTGTCAGTCTCTGCCATTGTAAAGAAGGCTTGGTATGAAAGATACAGGTGGTTCTTTACGTCTGATGGCCTTCTTGCAATAGGTGGGCGTGATGCATCGTCAAACTCTGCGGTTGTACGAAAACATCTTGGTGGCAGCGACAGGGCTTTTCATGCAGAGATACACGGATCTCCGTTCTTCATTTTAAAATCCGGCACTGCTGATGTCCCCACATTGAGCATGACCGAAGTGGCACATGCCACAGTCTGTTTTAGCAGGGCTTGGCGGGAGGGAATGTATGGGCTGAGCGCTTATTGGGTAAACCCTGATCAGGTAAAAAAGTCTGCGCCCAGCGGACAGTTTTTGCCAAAGGGATCCTTTACCATCAAGGGAACAAGAAATTTTGTCAGGGCCGAGACGCTCAGACTGGCGGTGGGAATAATTCCACGCGATGACAACAATGACGATGTTGACATTGCAGGCATCAGTGATGCAGATGCCTATGATGGTGCCGACTCCAACAACAGCACTGATCGCGGTGTAGGCAACTATGCCCTGACTTCAGGACCGCCCGATCCAATCAAAAAGAGTTCTGTGTGTTATGCAGTCATTGAACCACATGGCTCTGAGATGGTTGATACTGCAAAGAAGATCAGGGGAGAGTTTTCCAGGTTGGAAGAGAAGATCGTCAAGAGGATAAGCCTAGATGAGTTTGTTCGTGCCCTTCCAGCAGGCAAGAGCCAGATTAAAGAGATCGGTTATGGTGGGCGCCGTCCCGATCAGGACACATTCTGACGATCCACTCCCCATTACTGTTGATTCACCCAATCTAAGACTGTCCTGTAAAGGTCTCTGCAGCCTATCTGTCGCTTGCTCGCTGTATTTAATGTGACCAGCCAAAGCGAGCTAGAGGATTTCTGTAGTGGTGAGCAATGTTGCGGCACAGTCCTAGGGATATGAAATGTATTTCCTTATTATACTGCTGACGTCCGTGGTACTGATTCGTTTCTGTTCCATGCTGTCCCTCATTCTGATGGTCACGGTCCCATCTTCAATGGTCTGATGGTCCACTGTAATGGCAAACGGGGCGCCCACCTCATCAAGCCTCCTATATCTTCTGCCTATGGCTCCAGAATGATCTAGGAATGCATCACACTCCCTCTTGATCTGTGCATGAATCTCGTCGGTCTTTTCCCTGAGTCCGTCCTTTTTTACAAGCGAGAGGACTCCTACATGGATGGGGGCAAGGTATGGTTTTATGGATAAGACAGTTCTGTCATGCTCCTGGTCATGCCTCATGGCATGTTCTAGCATGGAGTAGAGGCTTCTGTCAACGCCCATGGAGATCTCAAAGACATGCGGGAGGACTTTTGTGTCATTGTCCATCACTTCAAACTTTTCACCACTCCTGTTGGCATGACTAGACAGGTCATAATCTGATCTGTAGTTGCACGCGACTAGCTCCAGCCAGCCAGTGGCGGTATGCACCTCAAAGTCAAACGCTGCCTGCGCGTAGAATGCCTTCTCCTTGACACCCAGCCTTCTGAATCTGGTCCTTGACATGTCTATTCCAGCCTTTTGGTAAAACTCTGTAAGCATCCCAAGATAGTATGCAATGAACTTGTTTGGTACTACGCCTGACTCTATGGCTTCCATGCATGTCATGTGGGTGGCTGTCTGTTGCACACCATCTTTGTCTACATCATCTGCCTGGACCCTGATTATGGTGTTGCTCATCTCTTCAAACCCGTCGATCTCGTCCAACTTTGCTGGATTGCAAAAGATCTCAATCTCTGCCTGGTAAAATTCCCTGAGGCGGAGTAGGCTCTGCCTGGGAGCTATTTCATTTCTAAAACTCTTTCCCACCTGCGCCACTCCCATGGGGAGCTTTCCGCGCATCGTCTTGTAGAGTCTGGGAAAATCTACAAAGATCGATTGACATGTTTCGGGCCTGAGATACGCCTCTTCATCCTCTGGACCAATTCCCACCCTGAACATCATATTAAACCTCTTTGTGCTGCCAAGCTGTCCATTACATCCCTGACACCTTATCTTGTTGCGTGCAATGACATCATCAAACTCTTTGGGTTCTGCTCTCTCTGGAATTGTGATTCCTGTCGATTCTGCTATGGTCCTGTCTGCCCTGAACGTGGCGCCACACTGTGTGCATTTTACTATTGGATCGGCAAAGTTTCCAAGGTGGCCGGACGCCTCAAATACTGATCTTGACATTATCTGCGAGCCGTCAATCTCTAGCATTCCCCCCCTCCTTACAATCTCTCTTCTCCACAACTCTAGAAACTTGTTCTTGAGGCTGACCCCTGATGGACCATACTCCCAAAACCCTGCATGTGCATCACCATAAATCTCGCAGCTGGGAAAGTAAAAGCCCCGCTCAAGAGCCAGCTTTATGACTGAATCATAGTGTGTCGTATTTGCACCACTACCTGCTATGCCGTCACTTGTGGCTGCTTTTTTCATATCTGCCACCTGCTAGTCACCATATCCGTCATGACGAACCATGAATTTGAGTTCTCCTGTACCATTCCACGTATCGTACACTCTCCTACCCACGCGGCCCAAAGAGTTCCTGTGCCTTTGCGATGTTTCCAAAATCGTCTCTCTCTTTATCAATGGGCGTCTCAAGTATCATGGGGATCTCTTTTCCTGCCGCAAACTTTATCGTCTCGGCGATGCCCTCTTCACCTATACCGCCTAGTCCCAAGTGGTAATGTCTGTCTAGATTACAACCAACATCTCCTCTTGCATCATTGAGGTGCAGAATCTTGAGGTTATCCAGCCCCACATGCTTGCTAAACTCGTCAAACGTCTTCTTGACATCCTTTTTAGTTCTCATGTCGTATCCTGCTACAAATGCATGACATGTATCAAAGCATACACCAAACCTGTCTGTTGGTTTTAGCTGTCTGAGTATCTCACCCATTTGCCCAAAGTCAGATCCCACCGAATTCTTTTGTCCCGCAGTGTTCTCTAGCAGTATTTTGACATCTTCACCATCCTCGCCTTCTATCTTGGCATTGCCAGCCTCCGTCAGGCCTTCCACCAGCCTAGCAATACCGGCCTCTTCGCCAGTACCAAGATGGCTTCCAAGATGGGTTACCAAGTATGGAATTCCTAGTATGGAGCAGCGCTGCACTTCGTCTATGAGGGTATTTACGGATCTTTTAAATCCGTCTTCCTTTGGGGTTGCAAGATTTGGCAGGTACGGCATGTGCGCACATGTGGCAAGCCTATCAATCCCACTTGCTTGCAGCTTTGACTTGAACTTACCTACGTCCTCTTCTGTGAGCTCCTTTGCGTTCCATCCCCTAGGGTTTCTTGTAAATATTTGAAATGCAGAACACTTTCTCTTGACTGCATTGTCCACTGCTCTGTCTATTGAACCAGCAATTGACACATGGCATCCAATCTGCATTACCATAATTTTCCAGAACATAATTTAAATCAGCTCTGTAAGGTGGCATGGGTAACCTGATCCTGAGTTTGGTATTGGATCCAACTCATCATGTGTACGTGGTCAGGCCGTGCCCAGAATGATGTGTAATACTATCAAAAGACCCTAGATCCGTGCCTGAATCAAAAAATCTTCCCAGACAACCTGACCACGTACCATCATGTTATCACCGCAGAATTCACACTTTATATTATTATTATCTTTATCAATCATAATATTATTATTATCATCACTCATTTTTATTAACCCCTAAATCATTAACCGTATCTTTTACTGAATCTATTAACAGCTGCAAATTATTACCGATCTTGATTAACTCCCTGCCAAATTCAGAATCCCACTCAGGAGCATACTCTTGCAAAGAATCCCCTTCAATCATTAACATCATGCAAGCCCCGCATACGAACCATGAATTATTATCATCATTATCATAAGGCACAATATACACAATATTGCAAAGTATTTTTTTCTCGCAATTTTTGCACTCTATATCACAATCATGATCATTAAACAGAAAATCAACCATCGTCTATTTCACTCCCCCCCTTGTGTGTACATCGTATCCGCAGCATGAATCCTAATAATTGTTTCAATCATATTGCTAACATTTCTATTTTGTTTCTTGGCCTCTTGTATAATCCAATAATATACTTCATGATCCCACATTGGATATTTGTGCTGTGTGATGAATCTACATGTACAAAGAATCAGATTTTTATCCATGTCGCGTCTCATCAGTGTTGTATGGTTGTGTTTGGACAGGATGAGATTGCAAAGTATCCATTTCTGGCCGACGCGGGGCAATACCTCAAGGAACAGGGCTTTACCCTTGAACAGTTTGGTAAGGATCCAGACCTGCGGCACATAGTAGACAGAGCACTACAACGCATTGAGGTGGCCGCTAACGGAGGCATTTACAAATCTGATCTGCACAAAGGCAAGGTCTCAAGTGATATGATGCTGCTTGTGGAGATCTTTTCGTTTCTGTTGGCAATAGTGTTGCTGAGGCTGAGTGGGGCGCATACATTGATCAAAAGATTCGCTCTTGCAGAGGCTAGGCGCGCAGAGAAATATCTGGAACGCGATCTTGCAAACAGATTTGATCCTATAAAAAAAGAGGTTGCGCTGCGACTTATACGCGATCTCTTTTCGGTTAATGCAGAAATACATGATGATTTTTTTGTTATTCCCGTATCGGACTATCTAAAACGCGCTGCCTATTTTTACGAACGTGAATGGAAGATAGTAAACAGGCGCATCGAAGCAGGTAGGGTGCTGCTTGATACGCATGAGATGGCAAGGCTGATACGAAAGGAACTAAGCACATATATCAATTCAAAGATTCTAAGCGCAAAAGCTCCCGCAATGCTGGCAGGATTTGAGGAACATGTGACCCGTCTTGTGTCTTTGGCAGGTAGGTTTGAAGACTCTTCACGTCATGGCAAGACAGCCTCCGGCGAGGGGATTAGTTACCCTCCATGCATAAAACATGCCGTGGATTTACTTGAGGATGGTGAGAATCTTCCACATTCTGCTAGGTTCATGCTGGGTACATTTCTTCTAACCAAGGGACTACCAATAGAGCAGATAGCCCCACTCTTCAAGAATGCCCCAGATTATAACGAAAGTATAACCATGTACCAGCTTAATCATTTGGCGGGTATCTCAAGCGGAGGCAAGAGATATTTGTGTCCCTCGTGCAGCAAGATCAGAACACAGGGCCTTTGTTTTGCGACCTCAGAGTGTGATGGTATAATCAATCCCCTACAATTCAGTGGGTCGAAAAGTGGGACAAAGCCAGATCAAACCGAACAGGAGACGGACAGCAATGGTGCAGATGGCCAATGAAGATATAGAGTTTCTAGAAAACTCGTTTAAACAATACTATTTTGAGCACTCTGATATGATTGGCGTGCCCGAGCGCGCCGCCGCACGTGAGTTTGGCTACCAAAAATTCAATTCTGGAATGATCCGCCATCTCAGGATCAAGAATGATAATCAACTGCGCCTGCTATTCATGAAGAATGTGCCTTCAGATGTTTATTGTTCCAACGCATACTATTCATTTCCAGAACTACCAATGAACGAGAAGGATTGGAAGGAGGCAGATCTTATATTTGACATTGACGCCAAGGATCTCCAACTTCCATGCAGATCTAATCATACCATATCCATATGCGAGCAATGCCACAATGTCTCGACTGGTAATGACAGTTGTTCTGCTTGCGGCTCTTTAAAGATCAAAAAAAGATCATTGCCCTGTAAAGCATGCATGGATGCATCCAAGGCAGAAGTATCCAAGATCACAAGGATCCTCACAAATGATCTAAATGTCAATGAGGCTGATATTGATATCTATTTCTCCGGCAACGAGGGGTTTCATGTGTATGCATACCACTCACAGTTTGGAAAGCTTGACTCGCGTGCAAGATCCGATCTTGTAGACTATATCATGTTTCGTGGAGCTATTCCGGAGAGATTTGGGATGAAGAAGACATCACAGCCCACAAATAATGACATTTCTACATTTCCAGACTTTGAACAGAGTGGATGGCGTGCAAGATTCTCTGCCGAGGTTTATGGTTCAAAGTCCAAGCGCAACAAGATCATAAGACAGCTGAAACAAGAGGGCTATGCATCGTTTCAGAGCATGCTAGATGATCTCACACAACGAATCGGCGTGAGAATTGATCCCAATGTCACCATGGACGTACACAGGATCTTTCGTCTACCTGGTTCGCTGAACAGTAAGAGCGGCCTAGCCAAGATCCCATGCGCAAGTCTGGAAAAGTTTGATCCATATATGGAGGCACCACTACTCAATGATGATCCTGTGGATGTATTTGCTGATTGTCCGGTACGATTTAGACTCAAAAGGGAGCAATTTGGCCCGTTTACGAACCATCAAAAGGTGACTGTCCCAACATTTGCCGCAGCCTATATGGTGTGCAAGGGCTTGGCATCGACTGTTGTCAGGAAGCCTTTAGGTCCAGACTCAGGCCATGGCTCAGATACCAGTACTTCGCGCTAGAGTGTTTTATCATAAATCATGCCCCGTATCATCTGCACACCTAGACAATCTTTTATTCAATCACCTGATTGGTCAACCAGATATTTGCCTAGTACGGATTTATCCTGATGTTTGGGAACCAAAGACTTTTCCCAGATTGCCATTTTTGTATGTGTCCTCCAACCAGTCTATAGTGTTGTCTCCCCCCGTTCCAGTCGATATTATGGAGACTGCCTTTTCCACCACGTCATTAATTCTTCCTGTGAGGTTGTTGAGCTGAAATGCCTTTTCACGAAATTTGGAGATGGTATCATGCGCAATGACTCCCAGTACTTCGCTCTGTATGTTCTGTGATGCCTTTTGTTCAGAATAGTGCCTGTTGCCGTACACTGCATAGAGGTCCCGTGGATCCCTTCTTAGGATGATCACTATGCCTGTTTGATCCCTGTCTATTACATAGGGCGCAAGATGCCCTACTATTAGCGACTTTTTTTCAACAATCCTTTCACCTAACGCTTTGGATAGTTTTGTGATATTGACATCGTATGTAAATCCAAAAATGTGTTCACTGTTCTTGCTCTTGTCCCTTACATCTTTTGCCATATGGTTTGCGTCATGCTCATCATTACAAAGCAGGCCTGCATTCCTTGCTACATCATTGATGTCTATTATGGGCATGGTTCCTCCACACATCTTTTGGGATATGCCGCGTGCAATCGTATGTTTTCCAACGCCGGGGTTTCCTGTAATAACTATGGACATTAGACGGTATGGCGGCAAGCCGAATTAAACCGTTTTGTGCAAGATCAGTACGCCTGTGCCGTTTGTTCAACCAACCAGATTATTGGATTACTGTTTTGTTTTGCTACAATACTAATAAAAACAGAGCTAGACCCCTACATGTATGCAGATAGGCCTGTTGGGCAAGGCAAATGTTGGCAAGTCCACATTCTTCTCGGCCGCAACCCAGACACCCGTGGCATCTGGAAATTTCCCGTTTACCACCATAGATCCCAATGTGGGCGTGGCTTTTGTAAGGGCGCAATGCGCCTGCAAGCATTTTGGAATCGAACACGATCTTGATCTATGTGTGGATGGGACCCGGCTTGTACCTGTAAAACTGGTGGACATAGCAGGATTGGTTCCTGGTGCACACGAAGGCAAGGGACTGGGAAATCAGTTTCTTGATGATGCAAGACAGGCAAGGGCACTTATCCATGTGGTGGATGCGGCAGGCACCACTGACATACAGGGCCAGCCAGTGCCAGCAGGTACTCATGATCCAATAGAAGATGTGGCGTTTGTACATGATGAGTTTGATCAGTGGTTTGCAGATATTCTAACACGCGACTGGGACAAGATAGCGCGCGAGATAGATCAAAAGCGAGCAAAGATTACAGATGGAATTGCAAAGAGGTTTACCGGACTAGGAATCAAGGATTATCAGATACAGGACATCCTGCAGAAGATGTCACTCATATCCAAACATCCCAAAGAGTGGTCTGAATCCGATGTCTACGCGTTTGTAAAAGAACTGCGTAAGAGCACAAAACCCATGGTAATTGCTGCCAACAAGGCAGATCTGTGCAACGATCTTGGCATTATGGAACGGATCGAGTCTGGTGGGGATACCATCGATGGTGTGGTTACAGTAATACCATGCAGCGCCGAGACGGAGCTACTGCTTGGCAAGGCCTCAAAAGCAGGACTAATACGATACACCTCAGGTGACGGTGGCTTTGAGATGATAGATGGAGCGAAGATCTCCGTACCACAACAAAAGGCGTTGGATCTGGTAAAGGATTCTGTCTTTTCTAAGATTCCATCTACTGGAATACAAAAGATTCTTGATACCGTAGTGTTTGACCTGCTGGAATTCATAGTGGTGTATCCCGTGGAGGATGAAGCTAGGCTTACCAACAAGGATGGTATAGTACTGCCGGATCCGAAACTGGTTCCGCGCGGCTCTACTGCTAAGGACCTGGCAGCTATCGTACATGCTGACATTGCAAAGGGGTTTCTGTATGCCATTGATTGTAAGACCAAGCAACGCATAGGCGGTGATCATCCCCTTAAAGACGGTGATGTAGTCAAGATCGTCTCCACACAAAGCAGGGGTTAACGGAGCTGATGAAAAATGAAAGAAACGACAAAGAAGAAAAAACAACAATCACGGATGCTGGGATTGGGGATAGAGAGCACGGCGCATACATTTTCATGCGCCGTACTTGAGAAGAGATGTACCAGGGGTAAGATACTCTCTGATGTACGCAGGATATTCCGTCCTGCTGATGGGGAGGGAATCCATCCACGCGAAGCCTCGCGACATCATGTGGAAAACAGCTCATTAGTACTTACAGAGTGTCTGCAAGAGGCAGGCGTTACGGTAAGGGATCTGGATATCATATCATATGCTGCCGGCCCTGGACTGGGACCGTGTTTGCGCGTAGGGGCAGTTGTTGCAAGATCATTGTCGTCATTTTATGAAATTCCCATATATCCAGTCAACCACGCAATTGGCCACATAGATCTTGGCAAGATGCTTACCGGCGCATCCAACCCACTGGTGTTGCTAGTCTCAGGGGGCCATACCATGATTCTTGCATTCTTTGAGAAACAATGGCGAGTATTTGGAGAGACTCTGGATATTACTCTCGGACAACTATTGGATCAGTTTGGTAGATCAATCGGACTTGCCTCCCCCTGTGGAAGGGATATTGAACAAATTGGCTCAAAATCACACAGCTATGTACAGATGCCCTACTCTGTAAAGGGAAACGATGTATCCTTCTCAGGACTGCTTTCTGCTGCCAAGTCCATCGCTAAAACAAACAAGGTAGACGCTTGCTATTCACTACAAGAGACCTCATTTGCGATGATCTGTGAGACTGTGGAGAGGGCACTGTCGTTTACGGGCAAGAAGGAACTAATGATAGTAGGGGGGGTTGCAGCCAACAAACGGCTCTCTGTGATGCTGCAACACGTGTGTGCCAGGCATGGCTGCAAATTCTTTGTAGTGCCGTTGCGGTACGCAGGCGACTGTGGAAGCCAGATATGTTGGACGGGCCTCTTAGAATCACAGGTAAAGGATGGTGGTGCCCCAATCAATGAAACGTTTGTAACACAATCATGGCGACTTGATTCTGTTGTTGTAAATTACTGATTGGCCCATTACTATGCGGCAATTGTAATCTGTATAGAAGACGCACACACCTTCTATGAATACCCCTCGCCAATCCTATCAACAATCATAATCAATCTTTAGGATATGCCTGATAGGTGCTGGTGTGATCTGGTTGGCATACCGATACTAACTGACATCATTTGTCTGATACGTTACCCAAATTCCTTGGTAGGTAGGGCAGCATGCTTGCCACATATCTACATACTGTTTATATGCAGGATTGGCACATCATGCAGTCTTGTACCCTACTACATCTATGTACCGTTGTTACTACTATCCTCACTGTGCTTGTTGTCATCTATGGCATCATTAATGCTCTCCAGCCAACTACCAGTTCCAAAGACCCCGAACTTGAAAGTCTGTTCTTCGCCGCTATCATGTTGCGCCTTTGAGCTAAAACAGACCTTCTTCATCAGCCACCCCTCCTTCCAGGTTTTGGCTATGCTATCAAGTGGCACATCCAAGATTGTGTTTCCCATATGTTTTGAAAAGTCCATGATCCTTGACTTGGTCTTATCAAACACGATTCTCTTGTTTGTAAGCGTCAGGATTCCCACGCCCAGCATGTCCTCGTTACAGTCCTCCTGTCTTAGCCGCTTCTCCCCCTCTTGCATGATTACATTTTTTATTGAATCCGTTTGGATATAAGTAATGAGACTACTCAAAAAAGGGGCCGAGGCAGACATTTACAGTACAAAATGGCAAGGTGATGTAAATGCGATCCTAAAGATCCGAAAGGCAAAGGATTATCGCAACCAATATCTTGACTCTCAAATTCGTAGAAAGCGCACCATGAGGGAGTCACAGATGCTATGCAAGGTAAAGTCATTTGGAGTGCCTGCGCCGCTTGTTTACTTTATGAATCTGCAAGATGCATCAATCACGATGCAGAACATCCCTGGCACACCTGTGCATGATCTGAACTTCTCAAAGATTGTATCACTGTCTGGGCAGATAGGTAATCTAGTGGGCAGACTGCACAAGAATGGCGTCATGCATGGTGATCTAACCACATCAAACTTTATCCTATATCAAGATACGGTCTTTGTTATTGACTTTGGACTGTCCCAGAATACGGTACGGCCCGAGGATCACGCAGTAGATCTCAGGCTGATTAGGGAGATACTGGGCAGTGCATATGCACGGATAATGCACGATGCGTGGGACAATTTTGTAGCGGGCTATCAAGAGATAGTGGGATGTGCATATACCAAGACGATACTGCGACTAGTCACAATGATCGAAAGTCGCGGAAGATACGCCCGGGTGGTCTGATAACGTGCCAGGTTTTGTGCAATCTGATTCATCACCATCCCACATCTCTGGGCTGCCTGTAGCACACCTGCCCCTACTCTTTGTATCTTCCAATCAGCACAAATACCAAGAGGCATACCACATCATGAAACGTCTAGGAATGGATCTAGAGTTTTTCAAGGATGATCTTGAGGAGATCCAATCGGATTCGCTCAGCGATATTGCGGTGCGCAAAGCGCGTGATGCATTTAAGATATCACACAGGCCGGTTATTGTGGAGGATGCGGGACTCTTTGTAGACTCACTTGGCGGCTTTCCAGGACCGTATTCGTCGTATGTATTTTCTACAATAGGCAATGGTGGCATACTTGATCTGCTTGATGCCAGGAGTAGCAACAATAACAGGCGTGCAAGGTTCATTTCAATAATTGCCTACTGTGACGGAGTCATCACCACCTCGTTTTGTGGAACACTAGATGGAACCATATCCACATCCCAAAAGGGTGATGGTTGGGGGTATGACCCCATATTCGTACCATGCCCGGTAGATGACAACGGTAATGATGGTGATGATGATGGTGATGATGATGGTGAGCAGAGGCCTACCATTGCACAACTGGCAGGAGTCAAGGATGAGATCTCTCATCGATATGTGGCACTGGAAAAATTTTCTAACTGGTGGCGCTCGCGTGACCAGAACCAATCCAGCGATCCGTAAATCGTTTTCTGTTTTGCAGTACCGATATTCTGGAGACAAAACTCTCGTCCATCACAGAAAAGGTGTAACCGCAGAGTTTCACAACATTTTGAGCAAACTCCCTTACCTCATCCATCTCTAACATGTGGTCATGTTCCAGCCTGTTGGTGGATCTGCCTATGTGCATGTATGACTTTATCTCTACAAAGTGTGGGCTGGCACGCTCAAACATGGACGCAAATTCCGGAACCATATCTGCCAGATCGTTATATCCACGAATTAGTGTCACCCTCAGGACGGTTCTAGTATTCAACTCTTTTAGCATCCCCAGTGTCCTGTTCCACCTCTCCCACGAATCTTCGTATCTTGGCCTGTTTATTTTCATAAACGATTCTACATCGGCCGCGTTTGATGACAGATACAACTGTGTGGGTAGTGCATCCTCATCTTGTAATCTTTGGATCATGTCCGGCTCTTGTCCGTTGGTGACAAGAAATACAGACTCTGTTGCGTCCAGTGACTTGAGATACTTTATCAGCTCTGGCAGTCTTGGATACATGGTGGGCTCACCGGATAGTGATATTGCATAATGGGCGGGCAGCAGTGATTCGTCAAGCCTTTGTCTGTCGTTTCGTAAATCTCCATAGTATCCGTTTATCAGTCTCTTTCTTTCAACCATCAGTTTCTGAATGATCTCCTCGGGACCTGCCACCTGATCTGGTTGCATCCTCAGTGAATCGTAAAACTCCATTGGCCTCCAGCAGTATACACAACGGTTCTCACAGTGCATTCCTGCGGGTGAGAATTCCATACATCTGTGTGTTGATATGCCATAGAACTTGTGCTTGTAGCAGTCGCCCTCGTGCTTGAATGATTTCTTTGTCCAATGACACAATTCTACCGTGGAGTGGTCTGCCACCCCATACTTTGCCTTCCTAAGCTGATCTGATACGGCGGGACTGATCTGGATCAGATCCTCTGAACCGCCCTCATCGTCTTTTGCTACTACCTCGCCTGAACAGCTCATCAATGTGAATCGTGCCACAGTTACTTAAATTGTTCTTGTTTTGGTACCTGAATAGGTATTTTAGAGAAATTTTGACGTTTTTAAGGGTGAGGTTTAATAACTGGATTCACAAGGTATTTTTAAGCATTGAAAAAAAGGATTGATATCTTACCATTACTAATATTAATAGTGGCAACCACACTTGCTGGTGGCCCCTTCGTACTTCCGGCTGCATCTGCCGCTTTAAATGACATGGACAATGACGGCGTGGATGATTCTGTTGATGCATGCCCAAACTTGCCTGAAGATCAAAACTCTCCATATGATAATGTGATGGATGGATGCCCTGCTGACTTTGTTCCATGGTATGACGAGGATCAGGACGGCATACAAGACTATGAGGATCAATGTCCTGATACAAAGGAGCACTACAACAGGTACCAGGACGATGATGGATGTCCAGATACGGTACCCGGCAGTGGCCAAAGTGGCCTGCCAGACTCTGACGGAGACGGCTTTGTAGACTTGGCAGACCTCTGCCCAACCAGAGCAGAGATCTTCAATGGAGTGCTTGACACTGACGGCTGTCCCGACTCATTAAGCAGAGGAGATCAGGACAGGGATGGTGTATTGGATGGCTTGGATCAGTGCCCGCTGGAATCTGAAACATACAACAGATACCAGGATGATGACGGATGTCCAGACTCTGTAGATGATCCTTCATTTGTAGATACAGACGGTGACATGGTACCTGACATGATTGACATGTGTGTTGATGATCCAGAGACATACAATGGATTCCAAGACACTGATGGTTGTCCAGACACCCGTACTGCCTCTGTCTTCATTGACAGTGACGCTGATGGCATTGCAGACAGATTTGATGTATGTCCTACCACACAAGAGACTTTTAATGGATTTGCTGATTATGATGGCTGTCCTGACAGTCTACCCTCTACTATAGGGCCATCCACCGATACTGACGGGGATCAAATACCTGATGCAGATGACCAGTGCCCCAACCAGCCTGAAAGGTATAATCAATACCAGGATGATGACGGTTGTCCTGACATTCCCATATACTCTACCGACACTGATGCTGATCTTGATGGCATTCTTGATTCCGTTGATCAATGTCCCCTTGTGAAGGAGACTTACAACATGTATCTTGATCTTGACGGCTGCCCAGATTATCTAGGCTCCAGTTCCAATGTGCCTGATACCGATCTTGATGGTATTAATGACTTTGATGATATCTGTCCAACACAGCCAGAGACGGTCAATGGATTTCTAGATAACGACGGCTGCCCCGATGCCTCTTTTGGAGCAACCGACAAGGACATGGACGGCGTTCCAGCCAAGTTTGATTTATGTCCAGCAGAAAAGGAAGACTATAACGGGGTGCAGGACGCGGACGGCTGCCCTGATGCAACACAGACTAGCTTCATACTAATGCTCTCTGATTTTGATGGAGACGGTATCTCAGATCTTGGCGACAGGTGCCCCCTGGTGGCAGAGACCGTCAACGGGTATATGGACACTGACGGCTGTCCGGATCAGATAGAGATGGACTCTGACTCTGATGGCGTGGCAGACAAAGATGATCAGTGCCCCAGTGAAGCTGAGACTTGGAATAGATACTATGACACTGACGGCTGTCCGGATCAGATAGAGATGGACTCTGATTATGATGGTATATTGGACTTGATGGATCAGTGCCCATCAGAGCGAGAGACATACAACAAGTTCGAAGATGATGATGGATGCCCAGACTATCCTGACTTTATTGTCAACATGGACTTGGATCTTGATGGTGTGCCCGACGATGTTGATGCCTGTCCTACAGCCAAAGAGACCTACAACATGTATCTAGATGATGACGGCTGTCCAGATTATGTGGCAGACGAGAAGACAAGCCCGCCTGATTCTGACGGCGATGGAATAAATGATTATGATGACCTGTGCCCCACTAGTGCAGAGACGTATGATGGTGTCTTGGATACCGACGGCTGTCCTGACAATTATACATCTACCATAGATACTGATGGGGATGGGATAGCCGATATGGTTGATGCCTGCCCTACAGCCAAAGAGACCTACAACATGTACCAAGACACTGACGGTTGTCCAGACACAGTTGTATCAGCACCTGCTATGGGTGATTCTGACAATGATGGCATAAATGACGCAGATGATAGCTGCCCGCAGACGGCCGAGACCTATAATGGGTTCCAAGATGCAGATGGCTGTCCAGACACGGATGTTGAACAGCCTGACAGCGATGGGGATGGTGTTGCTGATGTAATGGATCTCTGCCCGACACAGGATGAGGTATGGAACAGACATGTAGATTATGATGGTTGCCCCGATGCGGTACCGTTTGTAGATGTGGCAGTAGACAGTGACGGTGACGGCATATATGACGAGTTTGATCAATGTATAAACTCCCCAGAGTCATGGAACAAGTACAACGATCATGATGGTTGCCCAGATACTTATCCAGAACAGTCAAGGTACAAACATGATGCGGATCTTGATGGCATAATAAACCATTATGACATGTGCCCACTTGAACCTGAAGACTATGATGGTGACAACGATACTGATGGCTGTCCCGATCAATAATGCAGATGGTGATATGGTGATATGGTGATATGATGTTTAAACCAAGTAACCGCTCACACACATCAGGATTCACTCTGTTGCTAATACTCGCCACTACTGTAGGGGTACTAGCATCACTTGCTGACTATGGCGACATCAATACCAATATGGCATTTGCAGAGATGCCCATACCTGACACTGACAAGGACGGTGTTCTTGACAATATTGATCAATGCCCCAATATGCGCGAGGATTATGACCCCCAGTATGGTAACAACATAGATGGCTGCCCTGCCGACTTTGTGCCGTGGTATGATGCGGATTATGATGGGATTCAGGATCACGTTGATGATTGTCCTACTGTACCCGAGACATACAACCAGTATGAGGACAATGATGGCTGCCCCGATTTGAATCCGGTCAGCAGCTCCACTGTTCCAAGAGACGGCGTTCCTGATATGGACGAGGATGGATATCCAGATTATATGGATCTGTGTCCAAACCAGCCCGAGATATACAATGGAATTGATGACAAGGATGGCTGCCCTGACAACCCACTTGTGTTGAGGGATGCAGATCAGGACGGAATCTCAGATGGAATAGACGTGTGCCCTGCAGAGCCTGAGACATACAACAGGTACCAGGATGATGACGGATGTCCGGACGAGGCGATGGTAGATCAGACGCAGTTTGAATTTCCAGACAACGACGGGGATGGCATAGACGACAGATGGGATCAGTGCCTTGAAGAGGCTGAGAACTATAACAATTATCTAGACTGGGATGGCTGTCACGATATACCTGGTGTCACTTCTATACCGGTTCCCGATGCCGACTATGATGGTATACCAGATGCTATGGATGCATGCCCTGATCAGCGTGAGAACTATAACAAGTTTCAAGATGATGACGGTTGCCCAGATACGGTCCTGTTGGTATTAACAGGGGACATTGATGCTGATGGCATACCAGACATTACTGATGTATGTCCGTACGCCCCAGAGGTTTACAATCAAAATATGGATGAGGATGGCTGCCCTGATCTAACACCTGACAGTTCCATTGGAATAACAGCAATGTCGGACGCAGACGCTGATGGGCACCCTGACTATGTTGATTTGTGTCCTAATCAGCCTGAGACCTATAATGGGATCAACGACAGGGATGGCTGTCCAGACAGTTCACCCATGTTGCGTGATGCTGACATGGATGGGATCTACGATGATGTAGATGAGTGCCCTGCAGAGCCCGAGACATACAACAGGTACCAGGATGATGACGGATGTCCGGACGAGGCGATGGTAGATCAGACGCAGTTTGAATTTCCAGACAACGACGGGGATGGCATAGACGACAGATGGGATCAGTGCCTTGAAGAGGCTGAGAACTATAACAATTATCTAGACTGGGATGGCTGTCCTGACATTGAGGGGTTTATAGGCGACAAGATGCCTGATGCTGACTATGATGGTATCACCGACTCGGCGGATCAGTGTCCTGAACAGGCAGAACGATACAACAACTTTATGGATGCAGACGGTTGTCCTGACAGTATTAGTTCCAGACCTGTCTCTGACATAGACGGCGATGGCATATTTGGAGATGCCGACAAATGTCCATCAATCAAAGAGACTTACAATAGATACATGGATGACGACGGCTGCCCCGACTATGTTGCAGACAATGTTGACATGACAGATACAGACGCGGATGGAATCACTGACATCAACGATCTCTGTCCAACTGTTCCAGAAACCATCAATGGTTATCTGGACTATGATGGTTGTCCAGACGGCCGATCTGTGCTACGTGATTCGGACATGGATGGAATTTATGATGACGTGGATACATGTCCCACAGAACGTGAGACATACAACCAGTATCAGGATACTGACGGATGCGCAGATGTTGCCCCGCTGTCTGATGGTTCCCCATTTGTATATCAATATCCTGACGGCGATGGTGATATGATTGATGACAGACGTGACTCGTGCCTTGATGAGGCTGAGACTTATAATGATTATCTAGACTGGGACGGTTGCCCCGATGTACTGGTATCTGATCCACTCCCATTGACAACCGGTGATTCTGATAATGATGGGTATATTGACAGCGAAGACTCATGTCCTGCAAACCCAGAGGTCTGGAACAAGTACATGGATGATGACGGCTGCCCAGACTCGGTACCAGAGCAGCAGCGGTTCTTGCATGATGATGATCTAGACGGCATCATCAACAATAACGACATGTGTCCGTTTGAACCAGAGGATTATGATAATGACCGTGATGATGACGGCTGTCCTGATCAATCATGATCAAGATGACTTGCCTATCTGATGCGTCCACTACTCCATAGTAGAATATCTGCTTCTTAGATTATATCACTACTAGTCGCTAGCCTAATCCACTTCTGTCAATACGCCTAGATGCGCTATTGACAGGATGCTGGCGATTATATCTCGAACGATTATGATACTATGGACGTTTTATTTGAGAAATGATTGGTACCCATACAGAATGCATTGTCCTCCTATCTGGATAGGTGCTGGCCATTCCGAATATACAGGCTATCTAGTTTGGAGCGCGATGAGATACTTGTTGTTGTGGTTGAATGTGAACAGTAAGTGAGAGATATTCTACAAATCAAATGTGGGCGGGTATTGGAATATGCCGCCTATGGTTGTACGATTGAATTAAAAATTGATCTTCTTTGAATACATAAATACTCTTTATTTATGATCAAATATGAAAATGAGATTGGGAAGCTTTCTTGTGTTTACATTATTGTCGTTATCTATCATGTTGTATGGAACCGGCACAAGCGTCTTTGCAGACAATCATGATGTCCCCCCAATGTCCGTATCCGTAGAGGTCCCATCATATGACTACCTAGACACAGTGGTGTTGTCCGGAAGCATCAAGGACTATGATTCCAATTCTATCATGGGTGATCATGCCATTATTATGACTGTATTTGATGAGAAAAACAACTTCCTGATTATAGGACAATTCTCTCCACTCCCTGATGGATCTTTTACGCATTCATTTACAGCTGGTGGTGAAAAATGGATGGCAGGTACCAACACAATTAAGTTGAATTTTGGTAGTACTGTTGCTACCACGACCTTTTTGTATTCTGGTGGTGGTTCATCAACCACTCAGCCGTCATCTACAGACAGAGATAGTGACGGGATACTCGACGCAGAAGACGATTGCCCAACTCAGCCTGAAACCATCAACAACTTTGAGGATGAAGACGGCTGCCCTGATGTTGCACCGCCACCACCACCACCTCCACCGGTAACACCCGCCGACAGAGATAGTGACGGGATACTCGACGCAGAAGACGATTGCCCAACTCAGCCTGAAACCATCAACAACTTTGAGGATGAAGACGGCTGCCCTGATGTTGCACCGCCACCACCACCACCTCCTACTACCATAGACCCTTCTACACCTTCTGATATCGAATGTGGTGAAGGAACGGAACTAGTTGATGGTGTTTGTACACCAATCTCTACTACGCCACCGGGCGGAACATGCCTTATTGCAACTGCCGCATATGGAACAGAACTAGCACCACAGATCCAACTGCTACGTGAGGTTAGGGACAACACTGTGCTGTCAACCGCATCTGGTTCTGCGTTCATGGCTGGATTCAATTCATTATACTACTCATTTGCTCCTACTATAGCTGACTGGGAGAGAGAGAACACAATATTCAAGGAATCAGTAAGGATGTTTATCACACCGATGATATCTTCGCTGTCCATCATGACTTTGGCACAAAGCAGTTCTGAGGCAGAGGTTCTTGGTCTTGGAATATCCGTAATTGTGTTGAATCTGGGTATGTACATTGCGGCACCTGCGTTTGCCGCATTTAGTATTCGCAAATACATCAAGTCCAGAAAATTGCAACAGATGTAGGCAGCTATAACAACAGTCTCCCGTATACAATTCTGATTGTTTCATAGTAGTCATGAGATGACCAACTTACCCATGTCATGGCCTGATTCTCTCATACTTGGTCACGAATCATGTATGCGTGCAGACGACATGAGCCAAGATCTTGGAGTAATTCAGATTGTAAACATTCTTGGCAGGCCAAGTTTTTGTATACACCAATTACTGGTTTCATGACTGATTCTTTATTCATATCATAGATGATATGTTGTGTACTTGTCTATCTGCATACTTTCCAATACCTAGTTGCCATGCCCTTTTGTTCCCTGTCGTGAGTGCTTGGTGATGGTAGGTTATTATATTGATGCATCGTATATTGTCTGATGCAAATAGAGTATGAGGAGTTTGATACAATAGAGGATATTTTCATGTACATGGCTGCTGCATCTCCGCCTATGAAGAATACCATACCTGTAACCTCCTACAGGGGCTACATCTTGTCATTTATCCCACTTAGTCAGGGAACCGATGAGACATATCTGGCAATCTATGCCAAGGGTTCACTTGAGCCTGGGATCTATGAGTTTGATGTCTCTTCTGGATCTTATAGGCAGGTAGACGGGATAGAGAGAGCTGACAAAGTTTACTTTGTATCATTGACCCCCAAGCGCAATACCATAGCAGATGTTGCCATTGACAACATGTGATTTGCGATTTCTGTTATCTTTTGAATATCTTTTCATCAGTAGTTGTCTCAATAGTACTACTAGTTCATCATCTGTGTGACTCGATCAGGATTCATCTGACAGTTACTACTATACACCATTTACATCATTCTTTTGGCGGTAGGTGGTTCTTGGGGGACTATAGCTTCTTTGTTTGAATTTTTGGGGAAGATACTGATCTGCTTCTTGCATACTTGTCAATTATCTCGTCAGGTGTCCTTCCATTGAAGAGATCCTTGCATAATCCTCTGAGATATCTCATGATGGCCCATGTGCCCGCCTTGAGTATGCCATACATGAACACTTTCATCACTGGTCCGTACGTCTTGTTTCTGAGTATTATTGGAATGATGTCGTTAATAACGCGTAGGTTGTTCTCCCAACATCTCCAAAACAAGGTGAATTGTGCTTCGTTTAGGTTTCCAAAATGCATAGAGTTCTTTTCACTAAAGTCTTGGTAGAGTAGCGGCGCCACCAAGCCCCGGAAATCCATTGCCCTAAAGTCGCTCATCATATCAATGGTGTCTTGTACATCATCGGGAGTCTCGTCTGGCCAGCCTATTATGATCGTAGCGGCCGGGAACCAGTGATTCTTGTTAAGTATCTCTGCCCCTTCCCTGACAACACTGCCCCACTCCTCGGATGCAAACGGCCTTGTCTTGACACCCAGATGTTTTTTTACCATTGATGGGGACACTGTTTCAATTCCTAGGTTGGTCGCAAGCCATCTGCCTGTTTCATTCTGCTTGTTGATGTGAGATATTTGCTGCATCAACGTGGGATCTGCGACCACCGCTGAGAAAGTCATATGGGTTGTCCCTACAAAGTTGGCTCCCAGCCCCTTGAGTCCCTTCCACAGGTCTGTTATGGCGTCTCTGTTTGGAATAAAGTCCCTGTTGTCACATCCGTAGAGAAGCATCTCGTCTGAGTGCAGCCATATTGAGTCAAATCCATAATCCAGATTGATCTTGGCTTCATGCTGTAGCCTATCCAAAGGAAGGTCCTTTTTTGATCGTTTGTTTACGTCGCAAAAGTCACACCCCCTTCCACACCCCCTCATTGCCTCGATCAAAGAGTTAACGGTGGGTCCTTCTATGATTGGAATATTCTCAAGATTCCTAACAAAACAATGCATAAGCTCTGGCGCATCACCCTTTTCAAGATCCTGAAACAGGTCCACTGCAAGCTCGTCGGCCTCTCCCACTACCACCGTATCCAATCCGTGAATTTTCATCCTATCGGGCTTTGCAAGCTCCCATGCCCCGTTGCCTCCCACAACTACCTTAAAGTCATATTTTTTCTTGAGCTGAATTATACTTGCACACATCTTTTTGAATTTCATTGCTACATAGGAGAGTTTCTCTGGCGACATTGTTGTGGTTACAGGTGCCATTCCCAGAGGATCCATTACATTGATTCCGACCACCTTGGTATCTGCACCTATGGCCTTGTGCAACATCTCAGGATGTGCAAGAAAGACATCTTCCCTCTTGTATCCTCCCTGCAGCAGGGAGCTCTCGATTCTGCGCAATCCTACCTGTGCTACCTTTACTTCGCCTGTAATAGGATCCGTCTCAACTGATGGACAGAAGACTTTGTCAAACACCCATTCTGGAAGAACTTCATAGGGTCCACATGCAATAAAGCCATACAGAAAATTTCCACGGTAATTTGTCATTAGGCTTCGATCAGCACTAAGAACTATACGTTTGCCGGCCAATTGCCAAACTTTGATGTGGATATTATATATCATTTGCGAGTAATACCAAGCGTGTTTGAGCCTGATGCAGCATGAATCCATAGTGGAGCATGTGGGCCGCATACATGTTACTCAGATGTGTACAGTGGATGCGTGGTTTCATACCCGAAATTCTAGCGCTGTCATTTTTTTATATATGTGCCACAACATTGACACGCGCATACCGGTACACGTTGTGTACGTGTGTGCTGCGTATGTCATTTATCATCATCATCATCATCATGATGGTGGCATTCTTTTACTCCGTCGGTTTGCTATGTTTGCTGCTATCCCTCCGGCTGCAATACCATTGTCTATGTTTACCACGGCAAGTCCAAGCGAGCAACTCTGTAGCATTGATGCTAGGGCAGCAATACCCTTCTGGCCGTACCCATACCCAACCGATGTAGGCACTCCTATAACTGGAATTCCTACCATACTAGATACCAACGTGGCCAAAGCTCCCTCCATCCCTGCCGCAACTACTATACAGTCCACATCCTCCCTTATCATCTCCTTGAGTACAGGAAAGATCCTCTGAATTCCTGCAACGCCTATGTCATAGCTTGTAACGCATGTGCAGTTCAATGCTTTGCACACCAGTCTGGCCTCCTCCGCCACGCCAATGTCTGATGTGCCTGCGGTGATTATTCCCACCCTGCCATCACCTGCGGTGATGGGCTCCTTGAATAGCAGCAGTGATGACGAGTTTACTCCCTCTTCTATCTCTGATCCTAAGCAGTCTCTTGCATACTCTATGATCTCTCTGCGGTGCTCACTTCTTACCCTCGAGACTATGACGTATCTTGACTTTTCTAGAATTCTTTTTACAATCATTTTAATCTCGTCAAGCTGTTTGGTTTCTGCCAAGACTACCTCGGGAATGCCGTGTCTGTCCCTCCGATTGATGTCTATCTTGGCAAATTCTTCAACCTGTTCTATGGAGTACAGTGAGAGAAATTTCTCTGCCTCGTCAACTGAGATCCTTCCTGACTTTACAGACTCTAGAATCTCGTTAATCTCCACGTTGGCAACTGTGTTGACTGTATAAAAAAATGCTTAGGTTGCTGCAAGACCACCGATGGCATCTTTTACGCTCTTGACACCATCATCAAATACTCGTCTCTCATTGTCGTTGAGATCCAGCTCAATGATTCCTTCAATACCATGCTTGCCTATTATTCCAGGAACACCTATGCTGACATCAGTATGCCCATATTCCCCGTTAAGATATGTAGAGATTGGGATTACACGTTTTGCATCCCTCAATACACATTCAGCGATTGTGGATATTGCATTCCCAGGCGCATGTACGGTGGCACCCTTTAGCTCAATGACCTTGGCTGCAACCTGCTTGGTGTCTTGTATCAACTCGTTCTGCTTTGCCTCTGTGATAAGCGATGATAGCGGTATTCCTGCAACGGATGAAAATCTTGGCAACGGAAGCATATTCTCCCCATGTTCTCCTATTACCAATGCACTAATAGAGCTGCGCGAATAACCCGTGGCCTCGTGGATGAACTGTTTGAATCTTGACAGATCCAACATTCCTCCCATCCCAAATACTCTGGTCCTGTCAAATCCTGATGTCTTGTATGCGATATATGCCATGGGGTCAAGCGGGTTTGTTACAGGGATCAGTATAGAGTCATCTGCGTACTTTTTGACATTCTCTACAACACTCTTTACTATGGATGAGTTGATCTTTAACAGATCCATTCTGGTCATTCCAGGCTTTCTTCCCGAGCCTGCTACCACTATGACTACATTTGAACCGCGCATGTCCTCATAGTTGTTTGAACCCCGTATCTCTACATCAATGCCCTTTTCTGCTAGCATGTGGTTTATGTCCATGGCCTCTCCCTGGGGGAGCCCCTCCACAACATCCAACAACAAGATCTGATCGTCAAGATGCTTTAGTGCACAAAAGAGTGCAGCATCTCCACCTACCTTACCTGATCCCACTATGGTGATCATGATTGATGTCTTGATCGTCAATAATTAAATCTAGTGTATGACGCATTACAAAAAACTCGTTGGGACCTATCTTTTTAATGCCCAGATTGATATTCATTTTTTGGTTGTGTGTCAGTACATTTATCCACAAATGCACGTGTACTAAAGATGCATCTACATCATTGCGTCTGCTTTGTTGCCTATAGGGCAGACACCATCATCTTCGCTTATGAGTAGTTTGTATGCATAACTCTGGCACATCTGTTGCCAATCAATTGTCCTTGTTTTGTTCCAAAAAGCCGTTTGGTATTAGCCTGATTTATAAGCATTTTTGATCAAATCATAGACATGGTAGTGGTTGTTGATCCACAGATTGCAGGCGTGTCTGGTGACATGATGCTATCGTGTCTGGTAGATATGGGGGCGGATCAGAACGTTGTAATTGACAGCATACGCAGATCAGAGAAATTCTTTCCAGATTGCCCCATCACAAAAATTGGATTTGAAAAGATCCAAAAACACGGTGTTCAATCCACCCGCCTGATTCTGGAGATAGGTAATGATGGTGATGGCAACAACAACAACAACAGTGGTCATGATCATCATGGGCAAGATGGTGGTAAAGTCCACCAAAGGATGGGCTCTGATATCAAAAAGGCCATAACCGATGCGGCCATAGAAGTTGGACTGTCTGCGCAGGCAAGTGCGTTTGCAGAATCATGCATCAATCACTTGTTGTACTCTGAATCCCGCATACATGGAGTTCCTGTGGAGTCTGTGCATTTTCATGAAGCATCTGGAATTGATACACTGGTAGACATCATCGGGGTTGCTGCTGCCATGGACAACTTGAAACTTTTTGAAGAGACGTTTGTATGCTTGCCGGTTGCAGTCGGTAGCGGCTCTGTCACATTCTCCCATGGTACCATGTCAAACCCTGCAGGAGCAATACTTGAGATATTCAAGGGTTCTAAACTGGCCATCCGCGGAAATCCTGTGAGTGACGAGCTTGCGACTCCCACCGGTGCCTGCATACTTAGGAGCATTACAACTGAATCCATGCCATACTATCCATCCATGAGAATCACTTCGGTGGGGTATGGTGCGGGCCAGAAGGATTTTGAGGCATTTGCAAATGTGCTAAAGATAGTGAAGGGTGACAAATATCCCATACGCAGCAGTATCGGAGATGGTATCGGCTCTGATCATATCAAGATACTTGAGACAAATGTAGATGATGTGTCAGGAGAAGTGTTGGGCGGTCTCATTGAGAAGCTCATGGCAAGAGGTGCAAAAGATGCTTCCATATATTCTGGGTTTGGCAAGAAAAGCAGGCTTACAAACCTTGTATGCGTACTGTGCAGCGAGGAGCTTGTATATGAAATGATTGAGGTTCTGGTACATGAGACGGGCACGTTGGGCATCAGGATATCTGAATCTGAGCGGTTTGTCGTGCACAGATCTGTGCACAGCACAGTTCTGACAGTAGGGGATTATGGTGATTTTGAAGTTCATTACAAGCGATCCAACTTTGGAGACGAATATTATCTCAAGATCGAGTTTGATGATCTAAGTAAGATATCTGTTGCAACTGGCAAGCCAATCAGGATAGTAGAGCAGATGCTCAGAAAGGATCTTGAGGTGCTAGAGGAGAGTGGTAACAAAGAGTACGGTAGAGGAGGATCAGACACTGGCAAGCCTTGACGATCTGATGAGGTGGTTTGATGGCAAGGATAGTGTCATGGTGGCACTCTCCGGCGGAGTGGACAGCGCTCTTGTGGCGTATGCAGCGTTCAAAAAATTGAATAATTCGGCAGTAGCGGTAACTGCAGACTATAAGACACTATCGCGCGAAGAACTCTTGACCGCAAAGCGGGTTTGTTCTGAGATAGGCATTAGGCAGATCCTGTTGGATTACAATGAGCTTGAAAACAAATCTTTTGTCAGAAATGATTCACAGCGCTGCTTTTATTGTAGGATGGAACTTGGCACGCGCTTACTTGAGATGTCTAGAATACACGGCATTGATACTGTGGTGGATGGAACGCATCTTGATGACCTTGGAGAGTACAGGCCGGGAATTATGGCACTGCGGCAAAATGGCATCCAGAGTCCACTGGCAGAGTTGAGCATCTCCAAACCCCAGATCAGACACATGGCAATGAACGCGGGCCTCTCCATTTATGACAAACCGTCCAACTCATGCCTTGCATCAAGGATTCCATGGGGGCAGAGGATCACAGCCGAGAGGCTTGCCATGATAGAATCAGGAGAGATCATTGTCAAACAACTAACAAACACAAAACAGGTCAGGGTGCGTGACTTTGACGGCTCTGCAAGAATCGAGATCGATAAAGATCTGATTCCCGTGTTGTGTGGAAACAATGATGGCAGTATTGGTAACGGCCATAGCAGCAGCGCCACACATGGTGTCACAGGCGAACCTGACACTCTCCTAGATAGGATCACCAAGGGACTCAAGATGCTTGGATTTGTCAACGTGGAGATCGACAGGCAAGGATACAAGTCCGGGAATGCCAACGTGGTTGTGGATTGATCTATCTAGACAACGCAGCATCAACCAAGATTTCTGATAATGTATTGGACTCAATGCAGCCATACCTGAAGGATCAGTACGGGAATCCATCATCCGTGCATCGCTACGGCAGGATGGCCCGCAAGGCAGTAGAGAAGGCAAGGAGACAGGTGGCATCACTGATAAACGCTGACTCTTCTGAGATCCTGATTACGTCGGGAGGCACCGAGTCAAACAACATGGCAATACGCGGCGTCATGTCATTTTCAAGTAGGGTTTACACACAATCCAAATCCTCTCGCGGCAACCTCATTACATCATCGGTGGAACACGATGCTGTGCTAGAACCATGTAGGCAGATGTCTGTGCAGGGAGCCAATGTGACTTATCTTCCCGTGGATAAATTTGGTACGGTCTCTTTGTCTGATCTGGCTTGCAACATATCCAAGGATACCCGTCTTGTTTCAATCATGTTTGGCAACAACGAGGTAGGTACGATCCAACCAATAGCTGAGATTGCTAAAATATGCAACAAGAGCCGCGTCTTATTACACACGGATGCAATACAGGCTGTGGGTAAGATCCCAATAGACGTAAAGGACCTTGGGATAGATCTTCTCTCCATCTCGTCACACAAGCTGCATGGCCCCAAAGGGGTGGGTGCACTGTATGTCAGAAATGGCGTGGACATAGATCCGGTTATTCTAGGAGGCGGGCAAGAACATGGCATGCGATCAGGCACAGAGAACGTAGCTGGCATTGTGGGGTTTGGAAGGGCCTGTGAGATTGCACGTGAAGGCATGACTACAAATATGGCCTATGTAAGAAAACTCCGTGATGGCCTAGTGCGGGGAATACTAGATGAGATCCCACAAACTGTGCTCAACGGACATCCTGAATCTAGGCTGCCTGGCAACACACACTTTACGTTCCTTGGTGTCAACGGAGAAGATCTTGTCATCAAGCTTGACGAGTATGGTGTTGCAGCCTCCACAGGTTCTGCATGCTCGGTTCATATCCAAAAGGCATCCCACGTGTTACAGGCGATGGGCCTCTCACATGAACAGGTTACGGGTTCCCTGAGGCTAACGATAGGAACAAACAACACGTCCGAGGAGATGATGCAGGTTATCAATACACTCAAGACGATTATTCGCGAGCTTAGGTCTGTCTCACCATTTAGTCAAAAATACTCATTTGGGGACTAGGCTGTCTTTCTGTTTGATTATGAGCAGCTTGCGTGTTGTTCCGCTACCATCTGATGTTGCTGCCATCAAGGTAACTATGGCCAGCATTGCTGCAGATATGATTACAGCTATCGTGACTGCTGTACCGAACTCTGGAACTACATATGTCCCTATTATTGTAATCTCGGCGTCTCCTTCATCAAACTCAATCGTGATGGTTCTGACGTCTGAATGTATGATTTCTTCCTCATGTTTTATCCATCTTTCGTCAACAAGCACTATAAATCCCTCATCCTTCCCATCTTGTTTTTCTGCTCCTATGTAGTCCCTATCCAGATCCAGCCTAATGTGTCCATCATCGGTTGCATTAATCCGTACTATCATACCAAATATCGTCTGATCCACTACCATCTCTTGGACTATACCTCCTCTGATGTTGTACTTTACATCAAACGTCCCGTGGTTTGGCCCTGCATCCACTTCGTAGATGTGTTCGGTTGTTATGGGACTTGAGCGTGGAGCATAACTGAACCGTGTATCTGCAATGTTTCCTATCCCGTATGATATTTTGATTGTATAATCCCCGGACTTGCTCCATCTTGGCCCCTCTGCTAGTATGTGGTGGGAATATCTCTTGTCTTGCGATATTTCAAGCTGCTCAACATACGTAAGGCTGTTGTTCTCGTCGAATATCTGCACCAATACTGGGGTGTTTACCAATACGGTTGTCACCGTTCCAGAGATCACAATGGTGTCTCCTTCTGTATAGTATTTGTCATTGGTCTGGACGGTTATTGGAATTTCTTGTGCTAATGCAACCGGCATCATCATAATCATGGCTGTAGGCTCTGTTGTTGTGTTGGCTGACGATGATGTCCCTGCTGTCATGGATGATACCATCCCTGTAGAGACCATCATCAGTATCGCAAGAATGCCAAATATCCAAAACCCCACGAATCTTCTAAAGTGTGTTTTGTATATTTCTTTTACTGTATTGGATTTTTTTGAAAGATTATGCTGGTACTATATCTGTGAATTCAGAGTGGATTTTGTACGCTTGAGGACGTCCTGCATTTGGGTGTGTCGTGAATAGTGATCAATATGATAAACTATTTTTTCAGAACTATATTTGTAAAGGAAAACCAGCTAGTATCTGGGCATTACCATACCAAGTCTGGTCCTTGCTGATATGACAACTACTGATATGATTGCCACCATCAGAATCATGATTGCTATAGTGCCAAATTCTGGAACTACCCATGTACCGATAATCTCAATACTCTCTGTGCCTGCTGGGAACATTACGGTGATCATATTTCCATCAATCTCTGTATCATCCCACTCTGCACCATCAACTAATACCATAAACATTCCTGTCTGAACTGACTCTGGCATGCTTATCTCAAGCATTCCGTCATCCATCGAATCTACATATATCATAACAGAGGTATCATCCATATTGATCATAGCGCCTGTTACCATTCCCCCTGATATGCTGTATGGTATGCATTGATCCCCATCTATTGCCACCTCGTTGGCATTACACATATCTGAACCTGGCATCATGGCATTGGTGCCATCAAGGTTGTATGCGGCCCCTGTCATAAATCCAATCTGTACATTGTTGCTCCTTGCAGCATTACCATAATTGACTTTGATGACATATGTGCCGTCATAAGCCCACATTGGACCTGCTGTGTTTATGGATGTGGCAAAACTACCGTCATCCATAACATCAATTTGGCCTATTGTGATGATGGAGTTGAGTGGGTTTACAACTGTAATCGTAATTGCCTGTTCCATGACTATATCTGCTACATTGCCACTTATCATGATTATATCCTCTTGCTCATAATCTATCTTGTCAGTCCAAACAGATACTGGTACTGTATCAAGCAACAATTTGTTTGCCTCTGTCCTGACATCATTACCCTCCAGATTACATCTGACGCATGCCATTGGAAGTTCGTTTTCCCCACCTGCGTATGCAATTGATGTCATTGCCGTAGTAGATGCCAGTGTACCAATTGCCAAAACAGAAAACAGTGTTAATAAAACTTTGGCACCCATCTTATTGAAACTTATTTTGTCTCTATTTATATATTTATAAAAACAAATTTCAAAAATTTTGCTTGATTAGATATTTGAGTTGCTTAATTGATTTTGGGTGCACCATTGAATACAAGATCTGATTACTACCATATGGGTACGCTACCAAAACACCATCACACGGACCTAATTTTTAGAAACAAAAACATTGTTGGATTAAAGACGGGCAAGGGCAAGATCAAGACTGCAAACACAATCTACATCTTTTGACTCCAAATGGAGTTTGGTTAATGATGCCCGCTTCATCTTGTAGAAGTAATTAACAATTGTTAAATCTTCATCCTCAACACGACAAAATATAACATGTGTATTGATACAGATGGTTTACACATATACGATCTTTTACTCCTGTTAGGGAGAAAGTCTGGCAATTGTTAATTACTTCTTGTGGGTGCGGTGTGACCATCAATACATCATGTCTATGCTGACTTGCCGAGCTTGGGGAATGGGTGGTCACCCATTAATATTAAAAAAAATACTACTAGTATCTTGGCATCATGATACCGAGTCTAGATCTTGCTGATATGGCAACCATTGATATGATTGCTACAACCAGAATCATGACTGCAATAGTGCCAAATTCTGGTACTATAACGCCATCTTTGATGTCTACTACGGTTGAGGCTGTGTATTCGGGTCTCTCGTTTTTGTCAAACTGTTGCGCGGTCACGGTGTAGAGTCCGTCTTCTTCCCATAGGGGTCCGCCTGTGGTGATCACTGCACTGAACATTCCATCATCTGCGGGCGATACTTGGTCTACATATACTCTGTTTGCGTTTGGCGCTGTTACAGTCAAGGTGATGTCTTGCTCCATTCTGTCAGTAGATCCAGTGACTGTGATTGTGGTGGATCCAACGACTGCATCTGCATAGATCTCAATTCCCTTGTAAATGATCTCTGGCTCTTCTGGCATAATGATGTACTCTTTTTCCAAGCTGGATGATGTTGTATCAATCATCTTTGTGGTCATACCATCTATTACTTCAACAGATACATCCAACGTATACGGTGAAGCAGGTCCTTGCTGTGCCTTTATGGAATATAGCCCATTCTCTGTCCATGTGGAGCCTATCTTGAACACTGCACTGAACATTCCGTTGTCGTCAGGCGTAACTTGTGCTGCATCCGCCAAATTCATCCTGCTTGGAGATGTCACTGACAAAGTAACATCTGTACTGCTTGAGATCGTCTTGCCAGTTACGGTGATTGTATTTGAGTCCTTGTCTGCCATTGCCGTTATGGACATGCCATCTTCTTGGGAAAAGGCATCTTGCTGGATTGAGGCCATTGAGATTAATGACAAGGCCATAACTGCCACTACCATAGGTGTTGTAGAACGTTTCAAGTTTATTCTATCCAAACATCACCATATTAGTATTTATGTATGTTCAGTTAACCCACCGATGGCCTGACAATCCCGTCACGGTGCTATAACAGGGGGCGGTTCTGGTCGTATCTGCCATCTTGATACCATCACTGCCTTGAATGTAAGAACAGTAAACATAATTTTCTGCCATTTACCGTCACTTTCAAATCCACAATATGCATTGATAACCACCCATTGGTTGAACAGTATCACAGATGCCGCAAAGCACAGAAATCTTGCGGCATGGTTTGTACTGCGTGTCCTGAGTCTGATTCCCTCTATCTGCCTGTATGCAGTTTCTATCCCCCATCTTTTGTGGTAGGCTGCAACATCTATCTCATTGGAGTTGGCGGTAAATCCAATGTACCTTTCATGTGCCGGCGCATCCGGACTCTTGTCTTTGTGTGTAGTGCGTTTCTGTATTACCATGATGTATTTTACAGACGAGTCGGCGTTCTCAAGTATTACATCTGATGTAGCATCGCGTATCTTTTTGTTAAATTCGTCAAGGGCTACCACTACATTATACGTATTTTTACACGGTATGACAAATCCACTACCGTGACTGTTCATTGCCTCCAACACTGAAACTGAAAAGAACTCCCTGTCCATAAAAAAACACTTGACCATAATGCCATACCTGTTGCATATTTGGATGATTTTACGCACAAAATCAGCCGTGGAATGGCCCATCCCTACAGGAAATACGGCAAGAGTGAGTCTGCGCCCTTCATCAACACACTGGGCAGTAATGTATCCCTCAAACTTCCATGTACCGTTTTTGGATTTGGAGCGTAACAGTTCAGGTCCAGGATTTTTATCATATCTTGGTATGAGGTGCTTGTCGATGGCCACATGAATTGATTTTTTCATGACGCCTGATTTTTGGAGTTTTACAATCTGGCCTGAGATGGTATCCTCCATTGCCTGCTCTACCACATCCGGTTTTGTCCTTGTAAACGCCTTTCTTACCCACTCATCAGTGGGTAATGTGCTGTTTGATGTGGTATGCAAGCTTGCAGCATACCCGCCTACCGATGCCGTGCATGTAGAGGCAGGCATCATTATGTCTATCATATTCCGTATTGAGTGTCTGGCATTGGATCCGTGAGGCATGATGTCACATCTTTCCACAAATTCTGACAGGGCAGATGCGATATTTTCATATGTGAGTGAGTCACTCAATATGTTGCACCTCTTGTGGTTTTTGGTTTTGACATTAAAAATCTGAGAGGTTGCACTAATTGATTTGTTTGCATTGAATTTTGTTGATTTTGAGCATAAAATTATGATCCCAATTCCATCGGTGGGTTAACTGATGTTAAAAACGCGTCCGTAGGCATTTGTACGACAATCTGGCTTGTAAATCGGGGGTTTTGCTGCTTTGACAGGATTTGAAGGTGTAAAATCCCTATTATGAACAGTTCAGATGCTCATGAACCAGCCCATCCATAGGGAGAGGAATGACCCCATTCTAATGTTCTAGATATCTTACCACATTCATGATCTTTTGCATCTGGTAGTGTTGGAGATGCTTGTGGGATAATCATCTTTGAAGCAATCTTGTATTGATTTGCATGAACTGTTGAGCATCTAGAAATGATGGATTCAGGAAAAGGAGTGTGTTGTGGTAAGTGTGGTACTTTGCTCTGTCCTACATGCGGTCCACTCTAATACAGAACCAAACATTTCGTCTGATATCCTGCGGAAAATTTTATGTGCTCTAACGGTTGCAGGACAACTCGTATACAAAATCGCTGTGTATATTACAAATGATGTGATGTCAGCATGCAGGTATGATTAGTAGATGTGGCATGATTCCTGATGCGGATGCAGTATTGGGCCCAAAGGCGCAACCTGCATCTGAACTGCTCTAGGGAGAGAAATCATTACCAATAATTTATAATTAAATAGTTTATAGTACAAATGTTTAGTTGACAATTTTCATGACATCCACAACAAACCAAGTTGTCTGGATCGTTGGGGTACGTATCATCAAACAATACTGGGTGGAGCTGTTGGTGTATGGTACATACTTGTCGTTAAGCTCTGTTGCTTAACGTGTATAGGGAATGATTTGATATGTGTATTTATGGTCAGCGCCTGCGGGTGCAGGAGATGTGACGGTCTGGTATATGCCTTCAAACCTTGACCGGTTCAATGCGTGTGTGTGCAGGATGAAGGTTGTGATAAACAGTTGATGCATGGTACTAAAAAAACATACATACTACCATGAATCTATTGTCATGTGCATGGTTCCATTCTGGGACGAATGAATATTTTGAAGTGCGCCACTTGATTCATTTTGTGACATTGGATACAAAAAATGGGAAAGGATGAAGCTCAGTATCGTGGCATTATGATGCTGAATCTTGATCTTGTAGATACCACAATTATTGATATGATTGCTACTGCCAATATCATGACTGCAATTACACCAAACTCTGGTATTACCCATGTGCCTATTATCTCGATCTTTTCGTTACCTACTGAGAAAGGTATGGTGAATGTTCTGTCAGTCGGGGTTGCCGTCATGTCTACATCATTTGCCTCTTCGTCGTCAACGAGGATAAATACATCTACATCTTCGCCATCCGCATCTATGGATTCTAGTATGGTTCTTGGAATCGTTATGATGAGCGAGCCGTCGTCAGTTGCATCAATCATGATGATCAGAGACTTGTTTTCTACGTCGGGCTCAATGCTTATCAGTGAACCTCCCATGATTGTGTATGTTACAGGGGCGTCAGAAGGCTCTAGCAGATCATTCTTGTACTCAACGGGCTGGCTGGGATCTGGCGTATTGGGGTCCGTTTGACCAATACCGGTTGCATCCACCTCAAATGATGTGGTGACATTGTTTTCATTATATGTGGCCTCTACCATGTATGTGCCGGACAATTTCCATAACATTCCACCTACGACGAACTCAGCATCGTACATGTTATCAGGTTCAACTGGTACCTGGCCGATGCCTACTATGTTTCCGTTAGGAGATGTAATGATTATGCTGACTTGCATGCCCGAGTGTGCTATACCCACCATGCCTGTTACCCTGACAAGATCACCTGCAGAATACATTTCCATGTCTGTTGCAACTGTCACGGGTTCAACTATTGCCTGTCCAAACACAGTGTGTGGTACAGCGCCGATACTCATAACCAAGATCACAGATAAGGCAAATACCATTATTGGATGATCTTTCATCTATATTACGCCTAAATCTCTACTATTTAAAGTTGCTAAAAACATTTTTTTCAAAATTTAGCTGACTAGAACCCCGTATCAGAATCTTTGGAGCATCCACAATGTAACGCGCACATGCTTGTCGAATTTGTGTAATGAGATGAATCACACAATACTGTCTCTGGTTGTGGTTGGTGTGCAATGCGCCATTGCAACCACAATGAAATGACTGTGCGCCCTAAAACATTTGCTTTAGAAAAATTCAAGCGATCCTAGACAAACTAAAACCATCATCATGTCTGGACTATACTAACATGACTGGCCATTCTTCTTGTATGCAGTCAGATTCGTGACCTTGGTGCCCGGTGTGAGATGTATCTTGTAGGCATTACTGTTTTTTCAGACATATTCTTGGTTAGCACTATCCAAGTGGAACAGAAGGATAACACGTTCAAAGTATTTGGGGAATAAAGACAGAAGAGGAAATGACACTAGCCAAGACTTGTAGTGACGTTCCATTTGCACCAAATTCCCCATGGCAGCGTGTTGGTTCTGATGTTAATTATGTCGTGATGCATGGATGGGGTTCTGTTTAATACAATACAGACTGCAGAAAATTTTGCAGGTAGTGGCGATGATCGTTCGTGGCACTGTTATGGTGTACTCGGTCATTAAAACTCAATTTCGGACCAAATTTTAGATAAATCCGTCGTAAGAGTTCGACCCTTCTGAAATCGTGCCTAAAATGAGGCATAATTCTGTGTGTTTTTGTCTGAAATAGTACAGTAAATTCTCATGATTTATTGATCTTGGGTGTTTAAAAGGAAAGTTGGTGAATACCCCATATCAATCACAAAATGGAGTACACACCGATTTATCTTGTAATGTTTGGATTTAAACCAACTGTTAGGTATCCCCAAGGATTCAAACACAGTCAGGTCAATAAGAAAAGAATCTACTGGCAGCATGCATGCCTTGTGGTTTCTGTGAGGTGTATGTATTGCTAGTGTCTGAAATTGTAATACTAGTGTCTGAAATTGTAATACTGCGCAAGGAACTGCACGAAATGCATTTCAAACTTGATGACATGACAAATGCAAAGCAATGTGCGGAGGCCAAAGTTAAGACACTCCGGTTGGATTTGGCCGATGCCCATGCAGACAAGTCCTAGACAGAACGCAAGATTGGTATGCAGCAGACACAAATAGATTATTTGAGGCGTGAAAATACACGTCTGTAAGAATCTCAAAATTGTATTGCAGGCCAGTCAGATGCAGAACAGATACAATCCGTCAGATTAGATATATATTAACCCCAAAATGAGATTTGGTAGTTTGTGTATACTTTTTAATATTATATTTAACGTTTCGTATAGGAGTTTTGTACACAATGGCTGTTAAAAAGAATCAGGTTCTTGTACCCGATCATGTCTACGTTCCAAAACACGAGATTATGCCCAAACAGGAGGCTGAGACGGTACTAAAAAAATACAACTGCAAGCCTACCGAACTTCCATTAATCTTTGTAAGTGATCCTGCGATACTGGGGCTTGGGGTAAAACCAGGAGACATGATCAAGATTACCAGAAAGAGTCCCACTGCGGGAGAGAGCTTCTACTACAGATATGTGGTAGAGGTATAGGGAGACCGAGAAGGGAGGAAGATCAGGAGAGATGGCAGATCCTTCTACAAAACGTTGGCCCGTGATACAAGATATTCTCAAACGTGAGGGCATAGCAAGACAACACCTAAACTCCTTTGACGAGTTTTTAAACCGCGTCCTTCAGGGCATCATAAACGAGATGGGACAGACAGATATCGACAATGCCGAGTATCCATACAAGATCCAGCTGGGAAAGGTCAAGCTTCAAAAACCAAGAATGATGGAGCTTGATGGTTCCATCACACACATCACTCCGGCTGAAGCAAGGCTGCGAAACGTCTCATACGCCGCACCTGTCATGATGGAGACAAGCGTGGTTGAGGATGGCAGGGAACTGGAGCGCAGGTTTGTACACATCGGCGATGTCCCCGTAATGGCAAAGTCGGCTGCCTGCATACTGCACAACTTTGCTGATCAAAAACTTGTGGAACACGGAGAGGATCCACGCGACCCTGGAGGCTATTTCATCATAAATGGATCTGAGAGGGTCATAGTGGGCCTAGAAGATCTCTCATACAACAAGATAATTGTGGACAAGGAGACAGTGAGTGGCAACACGGTCTTTAAGGCAAAAGTCTATTCGTCGATTGTGGGGTATCGCGCAAAACTTGAACTTGTAATGAAAAACGACGGTCTTATCGTTGCAAGGATTCCGGGCTCTCCCGTGGACATTCCAGTCGTCACCCTCATGAGGGCCTTGGGTATAGAGTCTGACAAGGATATTGCTGCCGTTGTATCGCTGGTTGACACTGTCCAAGATGAACTGGAAGGCTCTTTTGAAAAGGCAGGTGATATACAGACCTCCAAAGACTCCATAGTGTACATCAGCAAGAGGATCGCGCCTGGCATGCTTGATGAATTTCAGATAAAGCGCGCCGAGACCCTGCTTGACTGGGGGCTGCTGCCACACTTGGGCAAGCATCCGGAGAACAGGAAGGAAAAAGCGCAGTTTCTTGGTGAAGCTACATGCAAACTGCTAGAGCTAAAACTTGGTTGGATCATCCCTGATGACAAGGATCACTATGGCAACAAAGTCATAAAGTTCGCAGGCCAGATGCTGGCAGATCTGTTCAGGACGGCTTTTAGGAACTTGATAAGAGACATGAAGTATCAACTGGAGCGTTCGGGCCAAAAACGCGGCATCAACGCAGTAGCGGCTGCTATACGTCCAGGGATAATCACAGACAAGCTCAATAATGCGATCGCTACTGGTAATTGGGGACGGGGCAGAGTCGGTATCACACAACTTCTTGACAGGACTAACTATCTCTCAACAATCAGCCACTTGAGGAGGATTCAGTCTCCCTTGAGCAGGACGCAACCAAACTTTGAGGCAAGGGATCTACACGCAACACACTTTGGAAGAATCTGTCCCAGTGAGACGCCAGAGGGCTCCAACTGTGGTTTGGTAAAGAATCTGGCCCTGTCTGGAATCATCTCTGTGAACGTTCCGTCAGAGGAGATTATTGAGAGGTTGTATGATCTTGGAACAGTGCACTTTTTTGAATCCAAAGACGATCTCAAAAAGGATGGTACAAGGGTATTTGTTGATGGCCGTCTAATAGGTTACTACAAGGACGGAGCACAGCTGGCAGCGTCGTTTAGGGAGTTGCGTAGAAATTCAAAGATACATGCACACGTAGGGATTTCATTTCACAAATCCGACATGGAAGACTCTACTAAGCGTCTGTACATAAACTGCAACGCGGGTCGTGTTCTCAGACCGTTGATTATCATACAAGACGGGCAACCACTGCTGACGGCGGATCTACTAGAAAAGATCTCAAAGAAGATGATCTCGTGGACTGACCTGCTTACGGCTGGTATTTTGGAGCTGATCGACGCAAATGAGGAAGAGAACTGCTACGTGGCACTAGACGAGGACAATATACGTGAACACACACATCTTGAGGTATTTCCACCCGCAATATTGGGTGCAGGCGCATCAATAATACCATACCCTGAACATAACCAATCCCCTAGGAATACATATGAATCGGCCATGGCAAAACAGAGCCTAGGATTTTCTACTCCTATGATGAATACCAGTACATACGTTAGGCAGCATTTTATGTTGTATCCACAAGCACCCATAGTCAATACAAAGGCGATGGGTCTGCTCGGATTAGAGGAGAGGCCTGCAGGCCAGAACTGCATTGTGGCAGTGCTGCCATTTGACGGATACAACATAGAGGACGCCATAGTGCTGAGCAAGGCATCCGTGGATAGGGGGCTTGCTAGGACATTCTTTTACAGGATATATGATGCAGAGGCAAAGCAATACCCTGGTGGGACACGTGATAGTTTTGAGATTCCAAATGCTGATGACAACATACGCGGGTACAAGGGTGAACGCGCATACAGGCTGCTTGAAGAGGATGGCGTGGTGGCGTCTGAGTCTACTGTGAAGGGTGGTGACATACTGATAGGAAAGACCAGCCCCCCGAGGTTCATGGAATACCGTGAGTTTGAACCTGCTGGTCCTTACAGGAGAGACACGTCCATAGGCGTTCGTCCGTCCGAGACCGGCGTTATTGATACGGTGGTGATGACACAGTCAAACGAGGGTGGAAAGATGTACAAGATTAGAGCAAGGGATATGAGGGTGCCAGAGATAGGTGACAAGTTTGCATCAAGACACGGACAAAAGGGTGTACTAGGAATACTGGCCAATGCAGAAGACCTGCCATATACTGCAAGCGGCATGTCTCCGGACGTACTGATCAATCCACATGCATTCCCATCACGCATGACTGTAGGAATGATGATGGAGTCGATCTGTGGCAAGGCGGCCGCCCTGCGAGGAAGTAGATTTGATGGCTCTGCGTTCGTTGGAGAAAAGATGGATGAGGTCAAGGATGTGATGGATGCTCATGGGTTTAGATATTCTGGAAAGGAGACTATGTATGATGGCAGGACGGGTAAATCATTTCCAGTGGAGGTATTTATTGGAGTGGTATATTATCAAAAACTACACCATATGGTGGCCGACAAGATCCATGCGCGTGCGCGCGGACAGGTTCAGATGCTAACAAAGCAGCCCACCGAGGGAAGGGCACGCGGCGGAGGACTGAGATTCGGTGAGATGGAGAGGGATTGCCTGATCGCATATGGTGCATCCATGATCCTCAAGGACAGGCTGCTTGACGAGTCTGACAAGTCTGATATTTTCGTGTGTGAGAGGTGCGGCTTGGTAGCGTATCAGGATATCAAGCAGAGAAAGTATGTGTGTCGGGTCTGTGGAGACAAGGCTAAGGTCTCTTCTGTCTCCGTAGCGTATGCATTCAAACTGCTCTTGCAGGAGATGCAGAGCCTCAACGTGACTCCCAGACTATTGATAAGGGAGAAGGTATGATGTGGCAGGAGGAGGTGCAGTGATATCATGTCTATGCAGGCAATAAAATCAATTGATGGAATTCGCTTCTCGGTATGGTCTCCTACGGAGATCAGAAAGTACTCTGTAGCTGAGATAACGGCACCCGAAACGTATGACGAGGATGGGATGCCCGTACAAGGTGGTCTTATGGATGGCAGGTTGGGTACTTTGGAACCGGGCCAAAAATGTCTCACATGTGGCAATACAGCAGCCAGATGCCCGGGGCACTTTGGCCACATAGAACTTGCAGAACCAGTACTACACATAGCATTCATAGACAATATCTACAAACTACTCCAGTCCATGTGTCGCTCTTGCGCACGACTCAAGGTACCGCAGGAGGATCTTGATGCGTTCAAAAAGATCAAGGCCAAGCATGCTGCATACACCGTAATATCACAAAAGCGGATACCTGAACAGATTATCGAAAAGGCCAAAAAAGCCAAAGAGTGCCCCCACTGCGGAAAGACCCAGTATGATCTTGTCTTTACAAAACCCACAATCTTTGTTGAAAAGACTGAAATTGGAGAGCATAGGTTGCTACCCATCACTATTCGCGAGAGATTCTCACAGATACTTGATGAAGATCTTCAATTGCTCTCATACGATCCCGTTACGGCTAGGCCAGAGTGGTTCGTACTCCAAGCACTACCTGTTCCTCCTGTGACCGTCAGACCATCAATAATATTGGAAACGGGCATCCGTTCAGAGGACGATCTGACACACAAGATGGTTGATATCATCCGTGTCAATCAGAGACTCAAGGAGAGTAAGGAGGCGGGGACACCGCCACTCATAGTCCAAGATCTGGTAGATCTACTACAATATCACACCACTACCTACTTTGACAACGAGGTGTCGGGAATCCCACAGGCGCACCACCGATCAGGGCGTCCCCTCAAGACGCTTACTCAGCGACTCAAGGGCAAGGAGGGAAGATTCAGGGGCTCGCTGTCTGGCAAACGTGTAGACTTTTCTAGTAGGACAGTCATATCGCCCGATCCCAACTTGGATTTGTCTGAGGTAGGAGTTCCGGTGAGTGTAGCTACCAAGCTTACCATCCCAGAGATCGTGACAGAGTGGAACATTGAGAATATGAAAAAGCTTGTCATCAACGGGCCAAATACATTCCCTGGCGTCAACTATATCGTAAGGCCGGATGGCGTCAAGATCCGACTGGACTTTGTAGAGGATCGCTCCATGATCGCCGATACCTTAGAGATAGGATATCTGGTGGAACGGCATCTTGCAGACGGTGACATTGTAATGTTTAACAGACAACCATCACTGCACCAAATGTCAATCATGGCACACTATGTACATGTGTTGCCAGGAAAGACATTTCGTCTGCACCCCTCTGTGTGTCCTCCATACAATGCAGATTTTGATGGTGACGAGATGAACCTTCATGTGCCACAGAGCGAGGAGGCGCGTGCCGAGGCAATCCTATTGATGAGAGTTCAAGATCAGCTCATATCGCCTAGATACGGCGGCCCTATCATTGGTGCATTGCGCGATTTTGTCACGGGTGCGTACCTTTTAACCAAGGATGACACAAGACTGACACCGCAAGAGTTCTCCAACCTTGCTATGCTGGGTGGCTACAGTGGGGCATTACCAAAACCTGCTGCAAAGGCAGCCAAGGGAGGTGGTCCTGCATACACTGGCAAGCAACTCTTTTCATTATTCCTTCCAAAAGACTTCAACTATGTGCTTACATCAAAGTGGTCCAAGGGCACACAGGGCAAGCCCAAAGATGTGGTCATCAAGAATGGTGAGCTTATCAGTGGCGTGATCGACAAGACATCCATAGGGGCAGAAGAGCCTGAGAGTGTACTGCACCGCATCACAAAGGATTATGGCAACGCCACCGGAAAGAACTTTCTCAATTCCATACTGATTATGGTCAAGCAGTTTATCACCCACTATGGATTCAGCTATGGCTTTGGCGATCTTGAGGTCCCAGAAGCCGATAGGCAGAAGATTCTTGATGACATACAGAGCACATATGGTACGGTTGCAGACCTCATAAACCAGTTTAACAACGAAACACTCAAGCTCAGTAGAGGTATGAAGCCTGAAGAGGCTCTTGAGGCATATATCGTCAACGAACTGGGTAAAGCAAGAGACAGGGCCGGCTCGATCGCCAACGATTCTCTTGACCCATCTAATGCAGGAAAGATTATGGCGACTACTGGTGCTAGGGGCTCATCACTCAACGTGGGCCAGATGGCAGGCGCGCTAGGCCAGCAGTCTAGGAGAGGAAAGAGGATACATGATGGATATGACAACAGGGCGCTTCCACATTATAGAGAACACGATAACAATCCTGACGCACACGGATTTGTAAAGTCAAACTATCGCGAGGGGTTGTCTGCGCTAGAGTTTTTCTTCCACGCCATGGGAGGACGCGAAGGGCTTGTAGACACGGCTGTCAGGACGCAACAGAGTGGGTACATGCAGCGCAGACTGATCAACGCACTGGAACATATCAGGCTGGAGTATGATGGAACCGTCCGTGATCCACACGGACACATAGTGCAGTTTCTTTATGGTGAGGATGGAATAGATGTGGCAAAGAGCGACCATGGTGAGGCATTCAACGCAAGTAGGTTGGCCGAGTCGCAGGTCATTGTGGACTCTGGTAAAAAGGCCACCAAGGAAGAGATCGATACACTTGCCAAAAAATACACAAAAACATTTAATCCCAGACTCAAATCACTTGTGATCGAGGCGTTGCATGACTCCAACCTCAGCCGGGATGGTATTGAGGCAGTCTGCAAGAAGGGTCTGTCACTATACAACAAGGCCAAGGTTGAGCCCGGACAGGCAGTGGGCATAATCACAGCTCAGTCAATAGGTGAGCCAGGCACACAGATGACACTTAGGACATTCCACTTTGCAGGAATCAAGGAGCGCAACGTAACGCTGGGACTTCCAAGACTCATAGAACTCGTGGATGCTAGAAAAAAGCCAGTTACCCCAACCATGGACATATACTTGGATGAGGAGTCCAAGGGATCTCGGGAGAATGCCATAGATGTTGCAAGAAATGTACTCCAGACCAAGGTCAGTGCGCTTACAGCATACAATGAGACAAATTATTCAACAGAGATCAGGATCGCCCTTGATGTCAACAGACTTCGAGAGAGAGGCTGCCAGGTCTCAGACGTAGAGGCGGCACTCTCGTCTAACAAAAAATTCAAGATAGAGACTACAGGTGAACTACTTACACTCAAACTTGTTGAAGAGTTGGATACGGCGACCGTCATTGCGTTACGCAACAAGGTTCTCAACACCACCGTTAAAGGTGTACCAGATATTGAACGCGTTACATTGGTACAAAAGGACGACGAGTGGGTGATACAGACTACTGGTTCCAACATTGCAAAACTATTGGAAGTCAAGGGTATAGACAAACGCAACGTCAGGACCAACAACGTCTTTGAGATTGCAGGCACACTGGGCATTGAGGCCGCACGCAATGCACTCATCAACGAACTAAACAGTACGCTGGAGGATCAGGGGCTAGAAGTTGACAACAGGTATATCATGCTGGTATCTGATCTAATGTGCTCACGAGGATACATGCAGCAGATAGGCAGGCATGGTGTTGCTGGCACCAAGGACAGTGTCCTTGCAAGGGCCGCATTTGAGATCACCGTTCCAACTATAGCACACGCGGCGCTAGGTGGTGAGATCGAACAACTCAAGGGAATAACAGAGAACGTAATTGTTGGCAGCAACATACCGATAGGTAGTGGTACGGTTGATCTGTACATGCAGGTCTCTAAGAAGAGATAATCTGTGTGGTATGTGGCGCTAGCATAAAAAACACAATCATTGATCGTCTAGGGCAATTCCATAAATGATGGCATGGTGATGGGATGATGTTTAGGATTAGCAGTATTCATCATAATGTAAAAAAAGGCGGTGGTGGTGGTGTGACCTTCAAACATGGTTCTGTGGATTATTGGAGACAACTACCTGCATGCACATGTTGTATGGATGCTGAATTGTGGTACAGAAGAGCGGTAATGGACAGGATGATGTGGAGATGTGTGGTATTGGACGTTTTTTTCATTTAACATCCGATTCTTCCGGTAATTTTGTGGTACAAGTTATGCCGCCCCGTCACTTAACACTATGCTGGTATCACCATCATACGTTGGAATGTATGATTACGCCAACAATAACATCTGTGGCAGTGCGTCTACCAAACATTAAATTCACACATATTCAAGAACTGTTACGGCCCCCTTTATGCTGATTCCTCTACTGTTGCTTCTGTTGACACCTGTGTTGGCATTAGGTGAACTTGTTCCGGATTATGACCGGCCGTACTCTCCAATATTTACGGACAAGCCGGTGTATTCCTGGACCGACAAGATTAGAATGACTATTGTGGCCCCAAGCTGGAATGCTGATGTGCATTTAATAGATTCGATAGGCGATACGAGGGATCATTCTATCAAGATCTCTTCAGGGGACCATTCTCTGGAACCATACAGGTTTACCGAGACAGATATGTCCTCAGGCATATTCACCGCAGAGGTGATTCTTACAGGCTTCTTGCACGACTCTGACGGAGACGGCGACACGGATACAATGCCAAGAACCGGAGGCAGCGGCCCCACCGGCGGGTTCTTGGCGGCAGAACGCGATTCGGCAGTCACCATCTCGTTTGAGTTTGCAGATGGTGTTGTATTGACGGAATCCGTTCCTGTAACGTGGAACCTTGCCACGATCAATTTTTCACAGGACGTCTTCTTCCTGAATGACGGCCGTGGCAATGATGGTAGTGTCGACAGCCCCGTAGTGGTTCGTGTGTATGACCCAGACATGAATCTGAATCCGGAGGCGCTGGATCATGCCCCCATACGCGTCTATTCTGACTCTGACGTTGCTGGTGTCAGCATTGATGCGGTCGAATCCTCCGAGGACTCTGGCATGTTTACATCCACCATACATATCTCACAAAAACTAACCTCTAGCGCAAACAGGCTCTTTGCGTTGCCAGGTGACAGCATTACTGCAAAGTATGATGATTACACCTTGCCCAAGCCTCATTCCAAATCAGACAGCATGGGGATCACAACATCTACTAGGTTGGATACTGACATACCTCCGCTGGAGCGCTTGGACACCCTCCCGGCTACCATCTCTGATCTGATGGGTAATCCTGTGCAGTCTTTTATCTCAGATAGGCAACTGCTGGTGGGAGGTACCGCCATAAACGAACATGATCTTACACAAGAGTTTGTCTATCTGTTCCAGATAATTGATTCTAATAATCTCGTTGTGTTTGTATCCTGGGTGAGTGGCACCATATCTATGGGGCAGCATCTGGGCGTATCCCAGTCATGGACCCCCACAATGCCAGGCACGTACAAGATAGAGACATACATCTGGGACTCGATTAAGAATCCCACAGCGCTTGCCCAACCTACTACCACTACAATCACTGTAGAGTAGATGGAGTCGCAGTAATATTCGTGCACAAAGTCAGATCTTGTGCATACCATTTGTTAATGGTCAGGATTACATGCTTGCACAAGATCTAGATGCCATGGAAATGGTGGCTCTTGCCCCGTTCTGAATCCCAATCTCTGGGATTGATATCAACCTATTTTTTTTGATGCCAATCTAAATGTGCTATCTTTTTACCATGCGTGATGCGATTGGTTCTGAATCAGATACCGGCGGCAATGATATACCATACACAATTCTAGTACAACCCCGCATATGCACTGCACATGGTAGGCATCACTACTGTGGATACTTTATACGATTGCAACTTGGATGCGCCTGGTTGGTCTGACAAGAAGACTAGGCTCTTTTTTGTCGTATGACTGCAGCCCAGATGCTTAGTTTAAGATCTTTAGACTTCTACATACAGAGTATAGTGTCCTTTTGAGATTCTTATCAATGAGGGTATCCATTCTCTGCCTGAGGATCCGTTTTGCTTCATCCCTCTCGGATCCGGGTTGCAAGGACAGCACCCTATTGATGAACTCTGGCAGGGTCTCGCGTATCCAGCCATCAAGCATCGCATACACCTTGGGTGGTATGATGTCGCACTTGTCCGTGTCAAGGTCAAGTATACCGGTAAAGTTGTCGTGTTCTACCCTATAGATCAGCGCTAAGATGATGTTGTCGGGGGTGGGGTTTTCCAAGATCTCCCGGGAGCGCTCTCCTGTCTTACCATGTCCTAGCTTGTTTTTGAGGCCCACGGGATTGACGATCACGCCATTGACTCCTACCTTTCTTCCTTCCATACCGGTAACGACTGCAAAGATAAAGTCGTTGTATTTACCATTCTTCTTAGTGGAGAATACATGAATCCCTTCTTTGATGGTGGGCTTTCTGCTAAACATGAATTGGTGACTAGGCAATCGTATTTAATTTGTTATTAATTGGCGTTCTTGAAAATTTGATTGGGGTATATGCGGGGATATGATGATGAATCATGAGATGCAGTAGTTGGCCAGTACAACCCTGATAGGATTCTAAATATTTCACCTATTTGCTTTTCAAAATGACAATTAATTAATGGGGTTTACTGCGCGATTGCGATTGGCAACAACTGAGTGGTAGAGAATAGCGCCATCGGGGGCGTTGCAGTTGCATGATGCGTGGTACTAATCGACAGTTCTTAATACGGGACTGAATCAGATCTACAAGTGGACAAAGGGGAGATCTTAAAAGAGTTCTCGTCGGATCCCGACAGGTACTATAAAGTCAGGCTGTTTGAAGACAAGGGGTTTGAGCGCAAGGCTTGCACACGATGCGGTAGGTTCTTTTGGACATTAGATTCAGGACGAACCTTGTGCCCGGAAGAGGCTGCTCCGGATACCTATTCGTTTATAGGCGATCCTCCCACATCCAAGAGATTCGATTATACCCAAGCATGGCAACAGACCAAAGAATTTTTTGTTGGAAACAACCATACATCTGTGGGCAGGTATCCTGTGGTGTGCAGGTGGCGCGATGACCTGTACTTTACAGTGGCATCTATAGTGGACTTTCAGAGAGTAATGGGCTCCAAGGTGGTCTTTGAGTTTCCTGCAAACCCGTTGGTAGTTCCACAGACATGCCTGCGCTTTAAGGATCTAGAGAATGTGGGGGTAACGGGAAGGCACTTTTCAAGCTTTTGCATGATAGGCCAGCACAGCATAGCTGATTCGGGAGGATACTGGAAAGATGAGTGCATGGATCTGGATTTTGGTCTGCTCACGCGCCAGTTTGGGATCAATGACGAGGAGATAGTATTTGTGGAGGATGTATGGGCTGGTGGTGGTTCCTTTGGCTCATCATTGGAGTACTATGTGAGGGGGTTGGAGCTTGGAAACGCAGTGTTTACAGAGTTTCAGGGTGATCTAGGGAAGCACACTACACTTGACCAGAGGATAATTGACATGGGTGCAGGCCTTGAGAGGTTTGCGTGGATTACTACCGGGTCGCCTACCGCGTACGATTGTTGCTTTGGTCCAGTGCTTGGAATGTTGTCAGAGATGGTGGGAACAGACACGGATTCTGGAATATTACAAGAGTACTTTACACAAGTAGCAAGGGCGCTGGGACAGTTTGATGATCTTGGACAAGTCAAGGCACACGCAGCCGACATGGCAGGGCTGACTGGCGGCCAGATGGACAGACTGATAGCACCACTGGAGGCAGTGTATCTGGTAGCCGATCACCTACGGACGCTGATATTTGCAATAGCGGATGGTGCCCTGCCAAGCAACGTGGGGGGAGGCTACAATCTCAGAACCATGCTGCGCAGGATCAACGCAATCGCTGGCAGTAGGATGGGTGTCAGGCTTGATATGGATGAGTTGGTAGATGCACATGTGGATTATCTGCAGCATACGTATCCAGAGCTTGATCAAAAGAGGAATGATATCAAGGAGATTCTCCGGATCGAGTCACGCAGGTATGATGAGTCTAGGGCGCAGATGAAAAAAAAGGTAGATCGCATACGCCAGCGCGGTGAGCCCACTGCAGACGAGCTGTTGACGCTGTACGAATCAGACGGAATCATGCCAGAGTATATGGTGGATGTAGGTGCACTCACGCAGATTCCATCTTCATTTTATACAAAGCTGGCAGAGCTGCACCAGTCAGGAGGCAAGGATAACAGCCGGACTGCTGAGCAGCTGCCTCTTAAGGGGCTGCCTCCCACCGATGCTCTGTACTATGGATCTGATCCTGCCGAGTTTGATGCACGCGTGCTCAGGGTGTTTGATGTGTGTGTGGTACTTGACAGGACATCATTTTATCCTAGGGGGGGCGGGCAGGAGCCGGATCATGGCACTATCGGCGGGGCCGTGGTGGTTGATGTCGACAAGCATGCAGGCATTATAGTGCATCGGCTAGCAGAGAATGAAAGGGTACCCAGTGAAGGTACGGTGGTAAAGTGTTGTGTGGATACATCTAGGCGCTCTGACATTACGATGAACCACACCAGCACACACATCATCAATGCGTCGGCCCGGAACGTTCTGGGATCATGGGTGTGGCAACATTCTGCATTCAAGGCGGCCGATCACGCAAGGTTGGATATTACACACCATTCCGCACTCACCGGTGAGCAGGTGCAAGCGATAGAGGACAAGGCAAACCAGGTAGTATGTGACGACATTCCTGTGTCAGTAGAGCACTTTGACAGGTCCACTGCAGAGCAAAAGTACGGATTCAGGATATATCAGGGAGGCGTGGTTCCAGTGAGATCCGTCAGGATTGTATCTATTGGGGACATGGATGTGGAGGCGTGTGGGGGTACACACGTCAAAAGCACGGGAGAGATAGGCACTATCAAGATCATTAAAGCCAAGAGAATCCAGGACGGGGTGGTGCGCTTGGAGTTTGTTTCAGGCGCTACAGCCGCCAGGCAGGTAAAAGACTTGAAGAAACGGGAACAAAAGAGGGACGAGCAATCAGCACACAACAAGCAGATTCGCAAGGAGAGAGAGGCACACAGGCAGCAGACAAACCTAGTCATTGGAGATGTGCTGCAAAAGATTCTCTCGGGTGTATCCGTAGAGGAAGATGGGATTGCGGTCGCGTCAGTGGCAGGATGTATGCGCTGCTTTACATCTGACACAAGGTATGATGAGTACTTTCATCTAAAGTTTGGCAAGAGCTTGATAAACAGAGATCAGAATGCAGTGTTTTGCGGCATGTTTGATGCAGGCCCTACTGTGCGCATAATGGTGTATGCCGGCAAGAGATCAGGTATTGATGCAGGCGAGGTTGCAAGCAAGATCGCATCTGTGCTGGGCGGTTCGGGGGGAGGTGATGCTGGATTTGCACAAGGCGGCGGAAAAGACACATCTAAAAAAGAGATGGCTGTGGCCAAGGCAAGATCAATAATTCTACAATAATGGGAAGTGAGGTGGATGAAGGAAAGGATAGACTGGAATGCAATTGAGACCAAATGGCAGGAAAAATGGGCTCGGGAACACACGTTTGAAACTAACCCTGATGACAGGCCCAAGAAATTCATTACGGTTGCCTACCCATACCCCAACTCACCACAGCACATTGGACACGGAAGGACGTATACGCTGACTGATGTTCATGCAAGGTTTTACAGGATGCTGGGCTATAATGTGCTATTTCCCATGGCGTTTCATTATACGGGAACTCCTATCCTCGGAATGGCAAAGAGGGTAGAGGCAGGCGACGAGGATCTGATGGGCAACCTGAGGAATCTCTATGGCGTCCCTGAAGAGAACATCAAAGAGTTTGCGGAACCTGTGAAGATTGCCGACTATTTCCATGAGGAGATAAAGGCGGGCATGATTGAGATGGGATACTCTATAGACTGGCGGCGTGAGTTTACTACCATTGATCCCGCATACAGCAAGTTCATAGAATGGCAGATAAAGACACTGCGCAACAAGAATCTCATAATCCAAGGATCACACCCAGTGGGATGGTGTCCAAAGGACCAAAATCCCGTATCCCAACATGATACGCTAGGTGACGTTGAACCTGACTTTACAGAATATGTCATGATCAAGTTCAGGTTTGAAAAATATCTTATTCCTACTGCTACGTTGCGGCCTGAGACCCTGTTTGGCATTACAAATTTGTGGGTGGATCCTGATGTAGTATACAAAAAGATATCCATAACTGGCGGCAGCGCAAGTGACAGTAGCAAGGGTGGCAAGACTTGGACAGAAAAGTGGATCGTAAGCAAAGAGTGTGCATACAAGCTAGAGTTTCTAGACAGAAAGATAACGTACGAGGGGGAGATCAAGGGATCGGATCTGGTGGGGAAGACGGTAATTACTCCACACGACGAAAGGCTGATACCAATACTTCCTGCAGGTTTTGTACAGGGTGGGACTGGTACTGGAATAGTGATGTCCGTACCTGCACACGCGCCCTATGACTACCAGGCACTTGAGGATCTTAAGACATCATCAGGCAGTGTCAGCGAGCGTGCCTACTACAATGACAAAGAGGGTGCTTGTGTGGCGGATGGCCATGCAACAACACCATCTGTGGCTTCTACTGCACGTGGCATTAAACCCATTCCAATCATAGAGACAGAAGGGTATGGGGAAATTCCTGCAATGCAAGCAGTTGAGAAATTTAAGATAAGGGATCAACATGACCCAAAGCTTGAAGAGGCTACAAAGGAGATATATGCAAAGGAGTATTATGGCGGCAAGCTTGGAGAGAACACCGCCAGATTCTCTGGAACCATGGTATCGGATGCAAAGGATGCTGTAAGAGACTGGCTGACCTGTGATGGGCATGCCGAGATCCTGCTAGAGCTTACAAACGCGCCGGTAAGGTGCAGGTGTGGGGCCGAATGCGTAGTCAAGGTCCTCAACAACCAGTGGTTTCTAAACTATGCAGATAGCAGCTGGAAAGAGTCTGCAACCAAGTGTATGGAAGGGATGAATATCTTGCCACGCGAGATCAGGACAGAGTTCAGCTATGTGGTGGGTTGGTTGCGCGAGAGGGCTTGTGCAAGGCAACACGGTCTTGGGACAAGGTTGCCTTGGGATAAAGACTGGATCGTGGAAAGCCTATCAGATTCGGTCATATATATGGCCTATTACATCATATCCAAGTTTGTCAATGACGGCACGATTGCCGCAAAAGACCTATCTGTAGAGTTTTTTGATTATGTCTTTTTAGGGACAGGCAGTGCCTCCAAAGTATCCAAAGTTATGGGGCTGCCACAGGAGATCATAGGCAAGATCAGAGATGAGTTTGTATATTTTTATCCTGTAGACTCTAGACATTCTGGACGTGACTTGGTTCCCAACCACCTGACGTTCTTTGTTTTGAATCATACGGCAATATTTCCAGAGACTATGTGGCCTAGGGAGATAGTGGTTAATGGTTCAGTACTGATGAACGGCGCCAAAATGTCCAAGAGTATGGGAAACATCATTCCGCTGCGCAAGGCCATTATGGATTATGGCGCTGATCCCATAAGGCTGGCAATAATAATATCTGCCGAGCTTTTGCAGGATGCCGACTTTAATATGGAATCCATCTCTGGAATCCAGGCACGGCTTGAGTTGCTTCATGGACAGTGCTCCGAGCTGGGGGCCTTTGTTACCAGTGCTACTACTTTGCCAGAATCTCCCAACCACGCAGAGGACAGATGGATACTCTCAAGGGAGAGGATCATGGTGTCACAAGTAACCAATGCTATGAACAAGATGCGGCTGCGCGAAGCACTTCACGGTATTCTGTTCTCATTCGAGTCGGATCTGGCCTGGTACCAAAAGAGGGCTAGGGCAAAGGACAGGTGGGGCGAGATTGGAGACTATGCAAATATGAGCACCAATGACAACAGCCGTGGTGACAGCATTGGTGATGATGATGATGATGATGATGATAATAATGATGGCAGTAGCGCCAAAAGAGATGACAGCATTGTTGGAATACTGCACAAAATAATTTCCACCCGGGTGGCAATGCTGTCTCCGTTTGCACCCCATATTGCAGAGGAGATGTGGGCAAAGTTGGGCAATTCTGGATTGGCATCCGTGTCTGGATGGCCTGAATCTTCCCATGATGAGATTGATCCCACAACAATACAGTCAGAGGAGTTGCTCAGATCCATTATGCAGGACATTACAAGTATTCTCAAAGTGACGAAGATCAGTCCTAGTAGGATTACAATCTATACTGCTGAACCCCTCAAATCCAGAGTATACCGAGGCATTCTAGGTAAGGTGATGGGGGGATGTACAGGCATGGGTGAGATCATGAAGGCGTTGATTGCGGATCCAGACACTGAAAAAATCAAAAAGAATCCAGATTTTGTGCAGCGTACACTCAAGGACATACTCTCAACACCCGTGGATATTAGACAAGCTAGGAATCATGATTACAATGGTGGCACACCAGAAGGATTCAATGAGCGGTTCTTTCTTACAAGTGAACTGACAGGACTGATACGCGCAGAGTATGGTGTGAACGTGGATATATTTTGTGAATCCGATTCAGACATTCATGATCCCAAGAACAAGGCGCGACATGCACGGCCGTTCAAGCCTGCCATATTGGTAGAGTGATGCATGATGTGGGACAACCATCAAGATCAGGATTTGGCTACAGTCAATTGCCGTTGTAGTATATTAGGTGCAATCTGACCTCTTTTTTTTCATGCCTCATATCCGTAGGGAGAATACCTGCTTTACATTTTACATCTGTCATGATTTGATACTGTGCCTGTCACCATTATTACCATTGTTGTAATTGCTTCCAAACCTGTTTTCAAAAACTACTTCTGACATCGGCAGCTGGCCACCTCTGGGAGGCGGTTCCATATTCCTGACACCCACCACAACCATCATAACTATTACATGATCGTTGGGCAGGCATATCATCTTCCCCACTGCATCATAATCAAATCCCTTCATTGGACAAGAGTCATACCCCATGGATTTGGCTGCAAGCATGATCGTCTGCGCTGCCATTCCGCAGGAGCGCATGGCCTCGTCTCTTTGCAAGGCCAATTTACCCCTGTAGGATTTCTGTAGTGATGATACTATACCATCGCGCTTCTCCCTTGGTGCATTTCTCCAGTATCGTTGGGGCTGTCTGTTCCATGCATTAAGGTCGGCACACAGAACAATCACCAAAGATGCCTCTGAGACCTGTTTCTGGCCATGCGAGAGCTCGGAGAGCCGGTCTTTGTCTGCCTGACCTGTAATGGTCACAAATCTCCAGTTCTGTATGTTGTATGATGTGGGCGAGAAGATGGCTAGTTCTAACAATCTCTCGATCTCGGTATTGGTCATTGAGTGATCTTTCTTGAAACTCTTGATGGAGCGTCTAGTCATTATTGCATCAGATACATCCATGATATGTGGCTTGATAGACATCAAATTTAATTGGTGTTTTTGTATCCATATTGTCTCTGCAACATGTTGATGCCTACCGGTCTGTGGATCTACATATGGTGTGGATGCATGATCCAGTCATTGTATTTATAGGCGAAAGCGGATCGCACAATGTCTTGAGGATAGCAGTGATGGGAATGGGAGTGGCTGGCTCTTACCTTATGGCCAGGCTTAAGAATACAGCGCACGAGGTTGTCGGGTATGAGATAATGTCGGAGCAGAGACATGACTCGATCTGCGCATGGGGGACGATCAAACCTGTGCTTGAGGAATTTTGCAACAAGGTTGGCCGCGACTTTGATAAATTTCTCATTCATGATGGCAAGAGCATGCATGTCAGAATGAACAATGATGTAAAGTTTGACATAGGATTACATGGTCTGTGCACATATGACAAGCTGGCACTGATCAAGGATTTCATAAAAGATTCTAAGGTGATCTATGGTAGGCCACCGCCTGCGGAGGTACTGGAGGCTGAATATGACATGATCATAGACTGTACGGGATTCCACAGGGTATATCTGCCAAAGCTAAAGGAGGATTTTTTCTTGCCTACATACGAGTACAAGGTTGAATACGAGGACGGCGTCCCGTTCAAGGACTTTTACATAGAGCCGTTTCCAGGGATGTCTGGTTATTTTTGGTACTTTCCATTGGGTGAAAAATGGGCGCATATAGGTGCTGGAGACTATCGAAAGAACCACATAACTGCCACCAAGGAATTTTTAAAAAAATATGGGGGACGCGTGCTAAAGACCAAAGGCCGCCCGATCAGGTTGGCTACTCCAGACCGGTGCAAGCCGTTTTACAGAGGTAAAGTTGTAGGCGTCGGTGAGTCTATAGGTACTGTTTATGCACTATTGGGTGAGGGGATAATTCCCAGTATGCAATGCGTTGAGATCTTTCTGGAGAACATGCATGATTTTGGGGCATATGAGAAGGCTGTAGACAAACACTTCAAGGTGTATGCAAAAGTGTTTAATTTTGTTAGGGCAAAGATCAACAAAAACTTTAACTTTATCAAATCACTGCCTGACTTTCTAACAATATTCAGGTACATGAAAAAACATGAGGACAGATTTGGAATGGACATTAAGATTGTTGACTTGATAAAAGTAGCCAAGGCCTAGCCTATAATGCTCGCACTACCCAGCCCTTGTCTGGCAGTACGGTTTGAGGCCATGTTGTAGTCGTATATGATCTTGGAGTATTCTACAAGCTCACTCTGCATAGACTTTATGTCAGTAGCAAGATAGAATCCAGGACAATCACCGGTAAACTGGTAAGTGGCATGGACGCGTGGCACCCCGCGTTCATTCTCAAGCCATGTGGAGAATGGATAGAGATAGCAGACACCGGGTCTGTCAGGATGCATACTGCAGCCCCCTGTATCATTGAGGAATCTGCATGGTATGTGGGTTCCGTCTTCCTCTGTGGTCTCATCTGCCCTTCTCTTCAGGTTGATCGAAGTCATTGTGGTCTGCTGTCCAGAGGGTCCATGTTCTTGATAGGTTGCGGTTAATGTTTCATTTTTTATAAAATCTGATGTCCTTTTGTATTTGAGGCCATTTCCAATGATGATAAGATCATCACTGGTCAGCGGGAGTCTTCCCTGCCTCTCACAACAGTTGTGGCAGTCGGGCCAGTAACACTTCCACAGGACATAACTCTTTTCAGAGTTTAGGTATGGTATGTGAAATATCACATCGTCCACTCTGACGGGGCGGTCGGAGATGTCTGTTATGTCTCCTAGTACGAATCGCCTCAGAATCGGATCCACATCCCAGTCTTTCTCAAGTAGATCCAACGACTCTCTGATTTGGTCTTGGTACAACTGTGTGTAATTGTATGCTACCTGAATATGTTGCTAGCGCTACAGGCAGATTGCCATCACTGTTGCGGATGCGTCATAATGATGTATCCGGCATTATTGAAAACAAACTTTGTTTCCTAATTCTGCCCGTGGGTACCTGACCCTATGGACTCGCGGCGGTGCAGGCTCTAATTTGCTCAATAAAATCTGACCAAACGGACAAGAAATGTTCATACGTGTCTTGAAATGCATATGATGAAAGATAGGTATGATGAATACAACATTAGTGTACCTATACAGACGCCAATGTGGGTTCGCGATGCCGGTATTTAATAATCATGATCCGGTTTTTTTCTCAGATGCGTACCGCAGTGTGGTGGCGCAGCTCGCCCGGAGGGGAGACGATAGTGGAGGGTGCTGCCTGTGAGCTTGGTCCGGAGTGGTGCGGCCGGCAAGACTGACAACGAAAAGTACGTCAGGCGCGGCGCAGACCTAGTCATAGAACATGATCCGGAGTGGGAGGACGAGGTGAGGCGCGCAAATGAGGGCAAGGTGGGCGCCCCGTACATGTACTCAGACACGCTCGTAATGATGGCCGCCGGCATCAGGGTCGCGCTAGGGGTCCGGTACAGGCAGCTCCAGGGAATGGTCGGTAGGATGGTGGGCGAATCCAACACTCCCGTATTCAGCCAGTTGTACAAGCGGATCAGCAAGCTTGGCGCGGACATCAACCGGGATCCGGGCGGCGTGGTTACTGTATCAGACAAGAAGAGGTCGAGGATACTAGCGCTTGACGCCAGTGGGCTCAAGCAGCACAACAGAGGCGAGTGGATGAGGGCCAAGTGGAAGGTGAGGCGCGGCTTTGTAAAGATGCACGTGCTGGTCGACACGGAGACCATGAAGATACTGGCCTTGGAGGTCACCGACGATTCCGTGGGAGATTCGTCCATGTTCAGCCAGCTGCTCGGACAGGTTGTGGGTGCGGAGCGGCTCAAAGCCAGCGGTAATAGCAGCAGCATCACGGAATATGAAAACCTTCTTGCGTCCGGCGTCCCACCACTCGCGTCGATTTGTTCCGGCGCTTCCGGCGTCCGAGCCGCACCTGATTTACTTCTTGGTGACGCCGCGTATGGTTCGAGGCAGAACATGGCCGCGTGTGCGCGGGCCGGGGTGACCCCGGGCATCATGCACAAAATCAACGCGACCGCACGCGGCAAGGGATCAGGCGACGCGTGGGGCGCGTCCGTAAGGGACCAGATGGGCGGAAGCCCCGACGCGACGCGCCTAGACCTGATGGACAGAGAAGAGAAAAGAGAGAACCAGGCATACTGGAAGGCCCGGATAGGTTACGGCCACAGGTGGATCGTGGAGAGTGTGTTTTCAGCGTTCAAGCGCCTGTTCGGTGAGCACCTGATGGCCCTCAAGTGGGACAACATCATACAGGAGGTAAGGCTCAAGGTGGCATTATACAACAGGTGGATGGACGAATCGATAGCATGGGAGGCAAGAAGCAGGATATCGTGACGGCATAATTACCATGCCACCGCCCGACGGAAGCACGGCCGGCGTGTGCGAGGAGAATTAGGAAACAAAGTTTGAAAACAGCAAACGATATATTCCAATATGATAAAGACTATCTAGTAGCCCGATAGTCTAGCGGTCAAATAATATTTTAGATTAGGGATTCTGCCCTCTGGATCTCAAGAGTGGATAGGCAGAGACGGCAGTTCAAATCTGCCTCGGGCTACTGGTATATTTGAATAACACTACCTTGATGCTTGTGCGATACGCTCAAGCTCGTTCTTCTTTTTTACCGACGGTGCTGCAGAATCATTGGAGGCAGCCTGTATGATCTGATCCGCCATATGTTCTTCTATGGACTTGGGGTTGGAAAAGGTGGCCTCTTTGATGGCATCGGAGATGAACTTTAGGGCCAAATCTACCCTGCGAATCGGGGCCACATCTACTGATACGTGATAGACTGTACCGCCGTACACTATTCTTGTAGTGTCCTCATTTGGTGCCGAGAATTCTATGGCCCTGACTAGAACCTCTACGGGATTTTTACCTGTCTTTAAGTGGATTATATCAAATGCGGTTCTTACAGTGTTGAGAACCTTTGTCTTTTTGCCTGCCATTCTGCCAGTGTTCTTTGCGTATCTCTTACCAAAGTGCATGGTCTTGTTGATCAAGCGTTCTACTATGTTGACTTCTGCCTTGTTGAACCGCTTGAGCGCGGAGCGGCCAAACGTGTATGGGATGATCTGCTTTTTGAGGGATATGGCAGTCTTTAGTCCCGGATCATGTACTTCAATGTTGGATACATCCCACTTTCTAAACAACAGCAGATTCCTTGTTTGTGCCATGTAATATTATCTCCTTGGTTTCTCCTTTTTACCTATTACAAGCTCGTGCAACGATGTGCCGTTAACCTTGAATACCTTGAATCGTACGCCGGGAATATCTCCCATGGCACCTCCCTGTGTTGCTCCCATGCCTTGAATGTGGACTTCGTCGTGTTCATCTATAAAATTCATTGCTCCGTCACGTGGTAGGAATGCCGTAACGGTCTTACCGTTCTTGATCAATTGGACACGGACGCACTTGCGGATGGCCGAGTTGGGCTGCTTTGCTGCAATGCCTACTTTCTCCAAGACGATGCCCCTAGCCTGGGGTGCACCTCCTAGCGGATCCGCCTTTTTGTCGATTCCAAGCTCCCTGCGCTTGTATGTGGATATTGCCCACCTCTGCTTCTTTTTCTTGGTGGTGAGGACTCTTCCTGCAAACAGACCTAATGGCGATTTTCTCATTACATCATCACATCTCTAGCATAGTGCTTGCACTACTATTAATTAATACGCTTGTAATGCCAAAATATCGCTTTGCAAGGAGCCTTGCCTTCTCTGCATTCCTTCCATCTCTGCCCACCACTATTCCCTTCTTTCTAGGATCAACCATTACGATGGCTTGCTTTGTACCATTTGGTTTTGTGCTTATCTTTACGTCCGAGACTAGGTTTGAATTGAGCAGATTGGCCAGAAACTTTGCGGGATCCTCATTATATTCTACCATCTCTATATTCCTCTTTACAATCTTTTGAAGCGATTTTATATGCACGCCACCCTTTCCTATCGCTAGCCCCATCTTGTCGCTATTGACTACGAATATTACTCTGTTTTGTTTTTCATCCTCTACACAATCATGAGCGGTGGTATTTGTGACATCCATGAACAGTTTCATTAGATGTATTTGATTGGTGGTTATCTTGATTGATTGTGTCATGAGAATTCTTTTTTTATCACCAAAAGGAAAATTTCTTGTTTGAGATTGGATAAAACAGGAAAGCATGATTATGCTCAATCATTGTCTTTCTTCCTCTGTATCTACGTCTTTTAGAATCGTTTTGATATTAGTATCTGCTATGGATGTGAACGCAATTGTGGAGATTCTAAACTGTAGGCCGCACAGTCTGCCCAGAGCAACTGATGTGCCCTGAAAGTTAGTCAGAGACACATTCTCCTTTTTTGCATCAGATACAATCTGCTCTTGTGCCTTTCTTTTTACCGATCGAGACAGTATGATTAACTTGGAGTCTCTGACAGAGTTCATTACCTGCCTTGTGCCCATAATCAGCCTTTTTTCTTTGAGAGCATCCTTTAGCGATTTTTCAAGTACCTTGCTTGTCTGCATTTCTATAAAGATCAAAAGGCGGGGCTTTATAGGTTTATTGTGTAATTCAGTTAAGCGAAATGTAGGTTAGCTAAACTGGGTTATCCCATACCGGAAGTATATTCCAACCGGGTGTGTCCTACAGGTATATACCCCCATATGCCAAATTCGCCCGCTGTGTCACACAAGATTGTCTACATAATTTGACACACAACGTTGATTTTTTTGGGTATGCGCATCATTAGATGAAATATCCAATATACGTCAATGACAGAGACCAAAAAAAGAGACCAACGATCATTTGATCTGGTCCAGAGATACCTACCTAGCCTGATTCTGGCCACAGTGGTCAGGATCGTCAACGGGATGGACGAACCATACACCCTAAATCCGGGGGTGGGTGGCAAGAATGGATACCTGCCCAGAACCATGGCCATAGTATGCATTATGCTGGAGGCCGAGCGCAGGACGTACCGCAAGATGGTGGGATATCTACACGCAGACCAGGAGGCGGCGCGCAAGATGGGATTGACAGGCAACATACCCTCCAAGAGCACGATATGCAACTCGTATTCACTGATCCCAGAGTCCTACCTCAGGGAGGTGCATGCACGCGTCATCGAGGGGCTGCAGGGTTCGGGTTCTATTGCTGGCGACAGCACGGGTTACTCTGTGAGCAGGTTTGAAAAGTGGGTGGATTTCAGGACCGACAGGATCAGAAATAAGCACGGCTGGATCAAGATGCACGCCATCATCGACGTGGGAACCAAGGTAGTACTTACATATCTGGTGACTACAAGCCACATGGCCGACATAAAGGGACTATATGACATGCTGGATGACCTGCTACACGGCCCGTGCAGCATGAAGGGGAGGGACTTTTGCCTAGACGCAGCGTACCTGTCGCGGGACATATGCAACAGGCTGGCTGGGATGGGCATGACGCCTTTGATCAAGCCCAAGTCCAACACTGTACACAATGCCAACGGCAGCCAAGCATGGCGCAAGATGGTGGATATGTACCACGACGACCTGCCCGCATTCAATGCTAGGTACCACCAGCGCAGCGTCATAGAGGCAGTGTTTGCGGCCATCAAGAAGATGTACGGCAGCTATGTCAGGTGCCGCAGGCCCGACAACCAACGACGCGAGATCCCAATGCGCTTAATTTGCTACAACATAGAGCTGATCGCACGGTCACAAGTAGAAAGTGGCAGGCTCACACGCCAGTCACTTGAGGCCATTACGGCATAACGGCGCACCGAAATTGATTGATACGATGGTGCGTTGACAGCGGAGCCTGCGCACGATATCTCCGGCACAGAGGAATTTGACGCTTTTGGTGAGCTGTTTCCAGATGTGGGCATGAAATACGACGCGCAAAATGCCTGCAGAATCTTCTGGAACCACATCGTATCAGTAGCAGTATATGCCTGTAGGACACACCCATTCCAACCAAAAAAGCTAAATGTGACGGATCCAGTAGTTTAACGTTGTCCAAACAAAAAACAAACCAGATCCGTAATATGGTAAACAACAAACGTCTATATCAAGATGTTGTGACGGGCCTGTGTCCCATGTTGTCGTGTACAACAATGCCCGGACATCATAATACCATCTTTGATATCAACACGCTTAATGCAGGGATCATAAATGCGGCAATTCAGGATTCATCTGTAGGCGGATGTGCCAATGCAAGAAAGAGCCTAGGAGGCAGGAAAGAGCCCTCGGACAGGTGGTTTGCAAGCATGCTCAAAAGCCCGGTTGCGGCAGAGGTCCAGAATGTGTTTGACATGCAGGTGACGCAACAGTTTAAAAAAATGGTACGCCTCGGAATGGTTCCAAAGAAGGGGATAACAATTGCAATTGACATGCACCTTATCCCAAGGTATGACAAAAAACCCGGCAAAGAGCTCACACGATCCCGCTACAAGAACGGCACCAAATTATTTGAGCGATACATGACTGCCCAGTGTGTGGACAAATCACTGAAGATACATCTGGGTGCGCAATACCTGGAAATGGGTGATTCCGTGCCTGATTTTGTGGACAGAATCCTGAAATCCGTTAAAAAGACAGGTGCCAAGATAAGGTTGGTCCTTTTGGACAGGGAATTTTTCTCAGTGGATACAATAATTGCGCTACTCAACAATAATGTGACATACCTGATGCCGTGCAGGAATTCCAGCGGGGTCATCGCCGCACTGCGGGAATACGACAAAAATACAAGGAATACAACATCTCAGGCCACGCTACAGGGACATACTGGCATGGTGGATTTTACCATGAGAATAGAGAAGCGCAAGAACAACAAAGACACAACGATACCCGAGCAAAAATTCATAGGGTTTGCCACAAACGCCCCGACAATTGACGTAAAAAAATACACAAAACGTTGGGGTGTTGAGACAGGATACAGATTGGTGGAAACGATGCGGGCAAAGACCAGAATACAGGACATGGCGGCTCGCATGCTCTGCTTTTACTATTCCCTGCTGGCATACAACGAATGGATGATTGTTAGGGTCATGCTATCGGATGGTACAGAGAGGCAGAGTGCCATGACACAGCTTACCTTCCAGTCATGTTGCATACAGGCCGTACTCCCTGATCCCGAACAGCCCCCATAACATATGCGAATCAGGCATCATGTAAACAGTCTGATTCGCAAGTACATTTCGCTTAACTGTAATTCACAACCACTCATTGCCTAGCTGGGTCCTGACACGCTCATCACATTCCAAGTTTATCTAGAGGTGCCTTGTCAGAAGATTGATGATTATTTGCATGGCTGTAAATGCAGGCATTAACCAACACCATCTTGCAGGCCGTCCCCAGAAGCTGCCCACAATCTAAAATTTTGTGCCTGCATAACAAATACCAAACCAACTGTGTGATGGGTGGCATTAGGACATATTTCAGGCATTGACAATCATACAAGAGATATTGCCGGCACTGGTTTCTAAACCTGTGGGGTGTTGTATTGAGCACTGATCCTTTGATTCCCAACTTTGGAATATTGTTCATATTGCAAACGACCTAGATGCCACATCATCTCCCTGTACATTCTTTCAAAGTACGTGGTCAGGTTGTCTGGGAAGATTTTTTGATTCAGACATGGATCTAGGGTCTTTTGATAGTATTATACATCATTCTGGGCACGACCTGACCACGTATCTTTCAAACATCCGATGAGTATTCCAGATAGGCAGTGCTATAGTTTTATATTATGTTTTAAAAACAATCCCGATACATGGAATATGTTTACGCAGCTCTGCTTCTTCACAAACTAGACAAAAAAATTGACGAAGAAAGCATAAGCTCGGTCGTAAAGGCATCAGGAGCTGAAATCAACCAAGCCCAAGTCAAGTCATTGGTTGCAGCTTTGGCAGATGTTGATATCAATGAGGCAGTCAAAGCCGTACCTGTAGCAGCCGCGGCAGCAACAGCACCTGCACCGGCTGCATCAGAAAGTGATACAAAGGCAGAAGCGAAGCCAAAGGATGAAGGCAAGACCGAAGAGGCCGCTATGGAGGGTCTCTCTTCTCTGTTTGGTTAACTACTCATATTTTTCTAATAATCCAACACAAAGTTCACCGATAAATCTGCATAGCCTCGTCTTGAACACAGGTCAACAATTCACATGTTTGTTCGTGTCCATTCTGTTGTGTGGCAAGATGTGTAGAATTCCATTGTAGTGACTATACCAACAAATTCCCAACTACCAGTTTGTGTGCCAATTGCTAGATGGATGTAAGACGTGGTTATCTTTTGTGTTTAGTTTGCAGGCTCGTAGTCATGTGCCTGCTCTGCCAATGTCTTTGCCTGTAGATGGGCTTTTTGTAAAATCTCTATCTTTGTATCGTCGGTCATGAATCCTGATTCTACTGATAGAGAATGTGCATGTTGTGATGCCTTTGCTAGTATCTGCGTGATGTTGTCTGGGGTGATATATGCTGCTTCTATGGACAGTGAGACTGCCTCTTGGTGAGCTTGAGCAAACCTGTCCCTGATATCCTCTACATCCACTACAAGTTCTTCACTAGAGTATTTCACACTGCCTTCAAGTGCGGTGTGTAGCATGATTCCTGCTTCAATTGACTTTATGTCCAACTTGGCTAGGATTGATGCAAGCTTTTCATTGATTGCATCGCCTTTTTGTACTGGATTGGTATCCTTTGCGATCCATATAGTTCCCTGGTCGATCTTGGTGGGAATTCCTGCTTCCTTGAACTCGGTCAGCATGGGGCCCGGTGCGATACCTGTGTTTTTTGCAGGAACTACAATGTCTATGCTTGCAATATCTCCTCCCCTTGCATACATCATGACACGGTTCTTGGACAATAGTACGTTGACCTTGAACGGTGACATGTTGGTAAAGATAAACATGCATTGCCCTGTAAGCTCCTTTATCAACTCGTCCATTCCTGGTATTCCAAGTTGTATCAGTGCCCTTTGCGCAACTTTGTCCTTTATACTCACAAACTCCATCTCTCCCTTGAACACTTTTCTTAATGGAAGTATCTGTCCAGAGCGGACCTTGTCCATTTTGATTAGCGCAATTACGCTGTATTTTTTGGGCAGCTCTTGTAATTGTTGATACATCTGGGCTTTTTTCTTGGGATAGGTTGCCCTGTTTTCGTCATGCAAACTTTTTCTTAACCTCTTGGACCTGTTTTATTGGCTTTCCCATGGTGGTCTTTATCATGATCCTCTTTATGTTTCGCTCACCACTTGGCAGCTTTTTCTCGATTGCACTCAGGATTGCATGAGCGTTTACTGCCAGATCAGCATCATTCATTGTCTCGTCTCCGATCTTGCATGATAGGGACAGGGATGCCCTTGTTCTGACCTTGATCGACGTCCTGAATCTTTGCAGAAATGACTCTAGTGGCGCATTGAACGGGACCGGAGTCGGCATTTTTCCCCTAGGCCCTAAAAGTTGCCCAAGTGTCTTTCCTACTGTGGGCATTACTTGTGTGTCTGCTAGGAAAAAGTCATACTTGTTGATGAACTTGCGCGACTCCCTCTTGTTGGTAGCAAATTTATCCAGCTCATCGGCCCCGACTACCGCATCTGCATCCGTCTGCTTTGCTTTTTGTCCCATGTCTCCCGTGGCGATTATGCAGACGGTTGCAGGCGAGCTTGTCTTTGGAAGCTGGACAACCTCGTTGAGTGCAAACCCCTTCTTGATGTCAATATCCTTAAAGTTCACAATCAGCTCTACGGATTGTTTGAATTTCCTCTGTTTGGTTGATGTCTTGGCATCCTTTATCATGCTTACCAGCTGGGGCTCTGTAATCATTGTAATCGCCTTCTAGTTGCCTCACTTAAAATCGTTTAGAGGCACAGTTTTGAAAATTTGACTGTGCAATATTTGACAACAATGACCAGCTTTGATTCGCTGTTGTCTAGTTGTGCCAAGCCTAAAAAAATCATTTCCCCAAAATGGCCGATACCTGGATCGCTCCCAAATTATCAACTATGGGTGTTTGTGGAGCTCTGTTCAAACAACTATACACGATACTCCATTACCCATACTCTATGACTTACACAATACCACTTCATATTCTGTCGCTAGATAACTGGCCTCCAAAACATGTACACACACATCTTTGAACAAACCCATCCCTCACAACTTACATATATTAAATCATGCTCACAATTTTTCAATACGTTGCATGGCTTTGATGATCTTGATATGAAGCTACTCTACGAACTTACCTTGGATGGCTCCATATCTGTTCCTACATTGTCCAAAAAACTTGGAATCAATACATCTGTTTTGTATAGTAGAATCAAGAGGCTGATTAGGAAAAATCTTGTCAAAAAATATACTGTGGAGATCGATGACTCTCTTTTAGGTATAGGAGTCAAAGCATTGGTGGGAATAAACCGCGATCCAAAATTCAAAAATGCAATACACAAGACGTTTATGGATATATCTGAGATAGTCTCAATCTCAGAGGTAACTGGAAGATTCGACATGGTGATCCAGGTATATACAAAAAATCTCGAATCACTTCACTCTGTGGTAATTGACAAGATTGGTAAGATACGGGGGATTCACAATACAGAGACATTTGTGGAGCTCCAAAAGACCAACAAGGATCCTGTCTATCTGATTAAGTAGTGGCTAGAACTTTTCGTCCCATTTACCATGATTAATCTCAGCTGTAATCTCCTTGGGCGTCTTTCCTTCGATCTTTATTCCAAGTGCTAGGCAGGTACCTATGATTGTCTTTGCAACGGATTTCAGCGATGAGGCATACGATTTTTCCAACTTTGTATTTGCCACCTTGATAATTGCTTCCATGGTGACATCCCCGACCCACTCTGTACCTGATGCGCCGGAGCCCTTCTGTATTCCGGCCTCCTTCATGATTAGTGCTGCAGCGGACGGAATGCCTATCTCAATATCGTACTTTTTTGTATCGCTGTTTACAGAGACAGTTATTGGAACCTTCATTCCCTCAAAATCTTTGGTCTTTTCATTGATCGCACTGATTACCTCCATGATGTTGACACCAAGAGGACCAAGTGCCGGACCCAGAGGAGGACCTGCTGACGCACCACCGCCTGTCACTAATGATGATACTTTTTGTTCTACCATTCTTGTTCACTCTAATACGAAAAATTTAATCCTTGCCCTCTCAGGCAGCTCCGCTTGATAGCTTTAGATAGTTTGCATCCACGGTCACGGGGAGCTGGTACGACGCATCAAGCAGCACTACTGTGGCCTCTTCCTTCTCAACATCGATCCTAGTTATAGTTGCCTTCATTCCTTTGAACGGCCCGCCTGTTATCTCTACTATGTTGTCTATGGCAAGCTGTGATACTGTCGACTTTTTGATGAGATACCCTTCTATGTCTTTGAACTCCAGTTCGCCTCTCAACTGACCACGAATATGTCGTACTCCTTCTACTGCCATGTATGCATCGCTTGGGTTGATCGCCTCAATGACAACATATCCCTTGAGGTTGTCTACTAGCATGACGGACTGAATTTTGATCTGATTTGAGTTTGCCTTTGCTTCCAACAACCTCATGACGACCTTTTCTTGTCCTCCCGTGGTTCTGATCGCAAAAAGGTGTGATTCTGTATCTGCTTGGTTTTTATCAACAGTCGTCATGTTGTTATCATTATCATCATCATTATTATCAACAACATCATCGTCTGTTTTGTCGTAACTATCTACTTCCTCCATACGTCATCACTGAAAATACAAACTGTATAATGAATCCAATCGTCCCGACTCCTGCTATACCCAACAGTACCAGCCTTAGATGCTGTTGGTACTCATCCTTGTCGGGTTTTTTGGCCATTTTTATAGTATTGGCCATGTTTTTCAAAGTCTGTCTTGGATTCAATGATGGAAATTAATAGGGTATCTTTATATCTCTTGTCTAATGACAGGGGTGCCTACGGAGGTTACGGACAGTATGAAAGGACATACGCGTGGCGCCAACACTGGCAGAAACAGGCAGCTTTTGGTGGCATATCGTGATGATCCTGCTGGATACGGCATGGCTAAGCATCTTGCAGAGGAAATGGATTCGTACGATGATCAAGACGGTGAACAAGATGACTTCTTTTGTGGCAAATACTATGATCTGGTGATAATACCCACTCCTGCTATCTCTGCTGACTGGTTGGAACAAAGATATGACTATGATGGGTTTGTATTTCTCTCAAAACATGCGGCAGAATCCGGAACCTTGGCTTTGACCTGCCATAGTACGGGCAACTTTTCTGAGGCGAAATTTGGTGGAAACCCTAGTCAGGTAGCCATTCCTCATCCGCACCTACAAAAGTCATATCTTCGAATGTTGGCAGAGCACAAAGATCAGTTTCTAGAGTTTGAGATTACCATTGAAGCCACCCATCACGGCCCCACAGCATTGAACAAGCCCTCAATATTCATAGAGATTGGCACAACTCCTGCGCAGTGGGAAGACACGTCGTTGTGCGACTCGGTGGCGGACCTGGTGCACAATACTATGTCACGTACCATAAGTGGTGATGATCCCGTGGCAATCTGCTTTGGAGGCAATCACTACCCATCCAAGTTCACTAATGAACTGCTTGAGGGCAAACACGCTCTCGGAACGGTCATTCCACGGCATGCCCTTGATCATCTGGATGCTGCTCTGTTCTCTCATATTCTTGCTAGGAACGGTGCTGCAAAGGCCGCCCTGTTGGACGGAAAAGGGCTGGGTTCCAACAAACAGAAGGTATATGACCTTCTTGGCACTGCCGATCTTGAGGTGATCACATTATGAGTCTAGAGCAGAGGATCTACAAGAGACTGATGGAAGTGTCACGTGGGCAAGTTACCACATACGGCGACTTGGCTAGGGTAGTGGGGCTCAAAAACGGACAGCGGCTGGTGGGAAGAGTAATGAATAAAAATCCATATCCTGGGATCGTTCCGTGTCACAGGGTGGTTATGTCTACGGGTAAAATTGGTGGATATGCTTACGGCGAGCATATTAAGGCTAAGATGTTACACAACGAGGGTGTAAGAATCAATGATGATGGGAAAATCATGAATCTTGCAGTATTCTTACATGATTTTTCTGCGCCTCCACAAAAGGTACCAGAACTAGTGCCTCGAAATCAAGAATGATGGATTGCCTGTTTGGACATCAAATTATCTGAATACGTGTCCTCTTTGCATAGTGTTTGGGTCTTACAAGATATGTCGTGTGCCAAGTAAGGTATGCCAGCATTACTGGCGAATATTGTTGTATCTCATTTACAGTTAATCGCTGTCTCTCTTCTCCCTGATCTCTTCCATCAGGGTCCTGAGGTGTGCCTTGTTTCTGACCGTATTACCACCTACCTTTTTGTAGAGTAACCAAAACTCGGGATTGGTCAGATCTTTTCTGTCTTTTCCAATCTTTAAAAGCCGTCTTAGGGAACGAACCTTGGCAATATATGCAGTCTTTTTGCCCATACGCGCACCCTTCCTACCCCGCTTGGAGCCTTGTGTTCTACCACGCTTGTTTCTCTGCGCCTTTTTGGCATGGGCCCTTCCTTTTGATGTGCCTGTAAAGGACTTGATTTTTATCCTGCCTCCCCCAACTAGGCCGCGTATACTGCTCCTTGTAATGGCATCTCCTATATCCTGAAGATGATCCGATGAGAACTTTAGCCTGTGCACACCTACACCAGTAACCCTAGCGGCCAGCCTCTTCTTGGCTTTAAGATTTATTACCATCAGTATTCACTCTCGCGTTAAAAATTTTAAACTTACTTTGCACAGCAACTGATACAATCTCTTTGCGTTTTCTTGTCCCTACACTGTGACCAATTCTTACCCCGTCCTTTTTTGGATCGAGTGCTTTTAGATCATCTGTGTTGAAGACTAGGTTGTCAGTAAATCCTGACGGGTGCAATCCCCTTGCCACCTTTGGCCCACCGTATCCAATCTTTACAAGGCCTGGACGTCCTCTACTCTTCTGTTTTCTTTGGTGGTGGTCTATGCCCTTGGGCTTTCTCCAGTTTGTGCGGAGCCTAGCATAGCGCCAACTCTCTGGTCTGACAAACTCTGGGTTATTTTGCTTGATCTCTTGCCTCTTTGCAAGCGCGTTCTTGTTGATCGGCATCAAGATGTTTCTTGAATTTTAGAATAAATATGTAACTAGAATAGTGCTGAAATGACGTCAAATCATACAATATGACGATTACTGCCCTCTATTTCCTCTAGTGGAGCGGTATACGTTGTGGTATTGACCTTCACATGCCGTCTGTTTTGTCATGCGAACCAGCCTCTCTTGAATTTACAAATGCACCACGCACAACCTACTATCGGGCACAGCGAGATATCGTACAGGATAGTTCCATACATAGGCCACATAGATACTGGTAATCTCTGGTTACATGATCACCACGGCTGTTATACATTCAGAATGATTCACAAAGCAGGTAGACACGTTCCGGTGTATGTGTGTGTGATGGCAAGCCTGAAGAGACGGAAGGGCATGATGACACATACGTAGAAACCACCTACATCCTGTACCACTGGATACCAGTCATGGAATTGAAAATAAAATGTTCTGTTGTTAGACATGCATAATGATTCATGTGGAGCATTTCATCATGATCGTTGATGTAGTCTGTTTCATAATTCTCTCAAGCATGCCTAGATGTTTGTTAAAGAATAGGTACATCGTGCCTATGATTTGGGATTGTAAAACAGACTATCGTTGATGGGAAGAGATAATAAGGAAATTTGTGGCGGATCGAAATATCTCATGATCAAGCTTGGGATTGAACAAATTATTCTTGGAGGTACCATCAAATGACCCAGATAACTGGAATGATGGTTACTGACAAGTTTTCATCACAATTGGCAGCGTTTAACATCTACCCATCTACAGTCTATCGCAACCTTGACGCGGAAGAATTGACAAACCTGGCTGTAGAACGGGGAGAAGGCGTGATAAACTCTACCGGATCTCTCTCTGTCAATACTGGTAAGTATACTGGCAGATCTCCTGACGATCGCTTCATAGTGTATGATGAGGTTACTAAAAACACGGTATCTTGGGGAAAGATCAACCACAAGTTCCCCGGCGAAAAATTTACTACACTCTTGGAGAAGATGTGCGCCCATGTAAACGACAAGGAACTCTTTGTATTTGACGGCTTTGTGGGTGCTGATCCCGACAACCGTCTACGAATACGTGTGTTCAATGATCATGCATGGCAGAACCTCTTTGCCAGAAACTTGTTCATAAAGCCCACTGATGATGATCTCAGGACACATGAACCAGAGTTTACCATCATGTGCATTAATGACTTTGAAGCAGTTCCTTTGGATGATGGAACTAGGACTAATGTCTTTATCATAATTGATTTGAGCAAAAAAATCATACTGATTGGGGGAACAGAGTATGCTGGCGAAATGAAAAAGTCTATGTTTGGCGTGATGAACTTTCTGATGCCACAGCGCTCCGTCTTTCCTATGCATTGCTCTGCAAACATCGGCAAGAATGGGGACACAGCGCTCTTCTTCGGTCTGTCTGGTACAGGCAAGACAACACTCTCTGCGGATCCTGACAGGAAGCTTATTGGCGATGATGAACACGGTTGGTCCGATAACGGCACTTTCAACTTTGAGGGTGGATGCTATGCAAAATGCATCAACCTCAGCAAGGATGCCGAACCAGAGATCTGGAACGCAATCAGGCCAGGAGCTATACTGGAGAACGTTGTGCTCACTGACCCTGACAACACACCCGATTATGCCAACAGCAGTCTTACTGAAAACACCCGTGTTGCATACCCCTTGGATTACATCCCGGGCGCTGTCTTTCCAAGCATGGGCGGAAATCCACGCGTAATCATATTTCTTACGGCAGATGCGCTAGGGGTACTACCTCCAATCTCTAGGCTTACAAGCCAAGGCGCCATGTATCACTTTATGTCGGGATATACCAGCAAGCTTGCAGGTACGGAGCGGGGAATCAAGGAACCCAAGTCTGTGTTCTCTGAGTGCTTTGGCGCGCCGTTCATGCCACGTCCGGCTTCTGTTTATGCAGAGCAGCTTGGCAAAAAGATCAAACAGCACGGCTCAACGGTCTACCTTGTCAATACTGGTTGGTCAGGAGGGCCATACGGTGTAGGAAAAAGGATCAGCATAATGCATAGCAGGACAATAATTGCAGCAGCCCTCTCTGGTGCCCTTGAGATGGTTGAATACTGGCATGACAATCTCTTAAACTTGGACATGCCCGTCAGCATCCAAGGAATTCCATCTGAGATCCTCAACCCCAAGAAGACCTGGTCTGACGACAATATGTATGACATCTCTGCTAAACAACTAGCCACTATGTTTGTTGAGAACTTTACAAAGTTTGGCGATGTCTCACATGACATAATCGCTGCCGGTCCTAACCCCCAAAATATATGATATTGTTACCGTGATGATAATGATGTTCTCCTTGAGAATATCAGGCCTATGATTCCAGTCAGTGTGGCGGCCGCAGCTATTATCCCAATCTGTCTGGCAGGAATGTCTGCAAGTTTCTCTGACTGCGATAAGAACTGCCAGTACGGTTGCTGATGTTGTTGTTGCAACGTGTTGGAGTTGTTTGCAAACACATCTACATTAATTACATCAAACGCGCTTGAGATGTTGCCCACGTCCTTATTGTGTGTAGTTATCTTAGCATCAATCCAATACTGTGCATTTTTGTATAACTTGATTGATGCGTCCCTGTTGGGCGTGGCGGTAACTGTACGCGTTTCTCCGTTATGACTGTTTATGACGGTTATCTTTGCAAAGTCCCATCCATCAGGGTGGCTTATATCAAATATGAGATCCTGATTACTGAGTCGTGTCTGGATAGATCCCTGTGTGTAGTGTAGCAGAAATGGTATTGTATGTTCTGTTACACCGTCACTGATCATGATTCTTCCCTCATACTCACCATAACTATCCCCGTCAATACCTATGGTTACTTGTATGGTGTTGTTTGTATGTGCATGTGAAAATTTTATTTGCTCATCACCGACAAATGTTATACTGATCTCATTTGTTAATGCGCCATTGATAGGTTTTAGCTTTAGATGTTTTGTGACCTCAGGGTTGTCTGGAGACACGCTGATGACAAAGTTTGGTGGTATTATCATCATCTCCGCGTTGTATGCCATGGCTAGATCTACTCTTCCGGTACCTGCATCATGTATGGTGAATCCGTTTCCATAAGGGTCAGAAACAGGTTTGGATGTGGTTAACAACAGGGATTTTATTTCATGATTGAGCAGCCATGGATTTTTTTGCAGCAGTACTGCGGCCGCCCCGCTTATATGCGGAGCCGCATAGCTGGTACCACTTGTAAAATTATATCCTGCATTATTCTGTGTGGTGTTTATGTATGCGCCTGGTGCCATGATCTCTGGCTTTATGTAAAATGGAGAAACTGGCCCCCTAGAACTGAAATGTGCTACAAAGTCTGGATTATAAAACAAGTGTAATACTGCTGTGTTACTGCTGCCGTCGTCGTCCACACCATCAATCATCTCTCTGATCTCAAGTCCGTCCTGCATGCTGGTTGACACAACTGGAATTTGTGGCTCATATCCTGGTGCGACGAACTCATGAACGAGTTCCCCCAAGAATATTCCTGGTTCACTGTTGTATACAATCATGGCTCCTCCTCCCGCATCTGCTACATTTTTCTCTTTGATTGAAAAATACAACATCTCGTCCTGTATGTCGCTTCCCCTCTTCACCAGAACTATTGCATCTGTAACATCAATATCCTTTAGTTCCTCCGCCTTTCCATGTCCTCCAAAGACTATCTTTCCGATGATGGGATCCATCAGATTTACAGAATCCCTCATTGGAATTGCTGTGTACTGTTTGTCCTGTACATTCAGCGTTGCGACTAGACTTGCAGTCAGATTGTTATATGTTGCACCCACTGTTATTGATCCGCGGTTGCTACCTGGACTTCCAATGGTCTCAGGTTCTGAACCATCGTTTCCAGCAGCAGTCACTACAACGATCCCCTCCTGTAACGCACGATTGACTGCACGCTCAATCTCGTTGCTCGTCACATTGATCCCAAGACTAATGTTGATAATGTCTGCCTCATCCTTGATCGCCATGTCAATTGCCCTTGTGATGAGCGATCCTGATACCTTTTCACCGTTCTCTGATACCTTGTAGGCTAAGATCTCTGCCTTGGGGGCAATTCCCTTTACGTGTCCGTCAGCTGCAATTATTCCAGCAACTTGAGTGCCATGCCCGTTCGTATCAATGGGGGGGTGGCCCCTGTGGACAAAGTTGTATCCTCCTGCTACCTTGCCCCCCTCACCCCATCCAAATAAATCCGGATGATTGAAATCCACCCCCGTGTCAATCACTGCCACTCTGATCCCTGTCCCATCTACTCCATCAATTATGGGTACATTCGCGCCGATATACGGAACACTCTTCTCAATATACGTCCTAATCTCATTATCCTCATATGTTGCAGGAATCTGTGACAAGACAAGACATGCAGGAAGCACCAGCGCAACCAGAAAAAGGATCAGGCGCATCATAGCAAAGACGTATTTTCAGTAGTAAAAAAACGATAGCTGATATGCACTGATTGCAGTCTAGATACATAATCCCATCCCTCATTACTGCAATCATCATTACCATCCTCCATTTATGTAGACGACCTAGTCTATCATTCTTTCAAAGTTTGGACTAATGGATGGATGGATAGATGGATGGATAGATGGATGGATAGATGGATAGATGGTACGTGGTCAGATCGTGCCTAGAATGATGTGTAATACTATCAAAAGACTCTAGATCCGTGCTTGAATCAAAAAATCTTCCCAGACAACCTGTTCACGTACAAATTATGTAGACAATCTTGTGTGGGATGGTGGGCGGATTTGCCATGTGGTGGCATATGCCTGTAGGGCACAGCTGATTAATTCAATAAATTAAAAAATAAAATGTGTGTGGTTCTAAGAATCGTAACACATCGCCATTATGAAGTGGTTTTTTGAGGCCAAAATCATCTCACCAATAGAAGACAAATCCCGAGGAGCAATTAACAATTGTCAGACTTTCGCCCTAACAGGAGTAAATGATCGTATATGTGTAAACTACACCTGTATCAATACACATGTTATATTTTGTCGTGTTGAGGATGAACATTTGACAATTGTTAATTGCTTCTCCGATGCGCGTGCAGTCGTGACGGCCGCCACGGCTTAGATGTGGGTGTGGTGGATGCAGATGTGGGTGTGGTGGATGCAGATGTATAAAATGTTGCACGAACCGCCTCAGGCGGCCATGGTTGTGATGGTCGTCGCGGCGCGAGTTATGCGTTTCTTCGGAATGTCGTCTATTCTTCCGGCTAAATAGTCGCGGACAAACTCGTAAAAGTTGACACCGCGCTTCTTGCATGTCTCGTGGATGCTCATGGTCACGGCAGTCCTCTTGGCGCCCTTTTCTGTCCTGCTCCCGTACAGTACCTTGCGGGCCTCTGCAAACCTGCGCAGCGCCTGCTCGCTGACGTTGTTGTGATAGTCCACACCCTCATGCTCTATGAACGTAAAGAGTGAGTCGACCTCCCTCTTTAGGCGCTTTGCGTATCTCTTGCAGTCCTTGTCCGTATGGTCCTTGTTTATCAGCCGGTGCACCCTACTCTTGAGCCTCTGCACAGACTGTTTCTGATCCTCTGCAGAGTCCCTGCAGTCAGTCTTTCTGGGCTCTATGGCATCCTTGAGTATTTTGTACAACGTTCTGAAGAATCTGACAAACTTTTTGCTCTTGTTCTTCTCGAGTGTCCTGTACATGTCGCGCAAGTAGTGCAGCAGGCACTTTTGGTGCTTGCTACCCACGTAGTTCCACGGGCCCACGAGTCACTCACGATGGTTCCTGTGAATCCTTTCAGCACATCCATGGGTACGGTCCTGCCTCTTGACTTGTCTATGACGAATATGCTCGACATGCTGCTGACAAACACCCAGACCCACCTGCGCATGCCGTTGACAAACCAACTCGTCTCGTCGCCGTAAATCTCCCTGTACCTTTTTGAGCTTGTCGTACAGCGGCTCAAGCTCACGGGCGACCACGTCGCAAAAGTGGTTCAGTGTGGACGTGGAGATGCTAATACCATAAAACATGTGGAGCATGTCTCTGATCTTACCAAATGACACGTTAGAACACTTCATGGTTATCACCATGGCCATGATGTTTGTCCCGAAATGCTCTCCTGCAAGCACGCCGTCAAGGTACGGGGTGACCTGCTTGTTGCAGCCCCTGCAGAACCTTCTTGTGACACACCATTTGGTGACCGTCCACTTGAACTCGATCAGGTCCTCGGACAGCCGCTCGTATTCTCCGGTGGGCTTCGAGAGCTCCGCGCCGCAGTTGGGGCACTTGGTCTGGTCGGCCTGCCTGATGTCGTTTACGGTGGGCGGGATCCTGTGCGACGGCCGCTTCGTGCCGCCGTTCTTGTCGACGCTCCTAATCTGTGGATACCCCTTCATCTCCCTCACGTTGTAGCTTCTGTGGTTGTGCCCGCGTCCGGAGCCGTGCTTTTTTTCCTTCCCGGCTACTGCCTGCTTGTTGTCCTCGCGCAGCTGCTCAATTTCCTTATGCATCGCCTCATTCTCCTCGCGCAGTTGCCTGTTTTCCTCCAACACTTGTTCCATCATCTCCCGCGTCTGCTCACTCTCTTTGTCTCTGACATTTGTCGCCTCTTCAAAGCACTTGAGAAGGTATTTCACGCTGGGATGGTTCCAGTCCACCTTTGAGGGATCCATGGCATATACTCTATCTAGGAAATAAAATACATGCATGTCGACAAAAGAACACCAAATACTCAAAAATATTAACAAGGCTACACTCCCTGCGCTGTTTCTGCCACTCGCTCGTGTTTACTGTGATGGTGTAGTTGGAGGTTCGGTGGACCCTAATGCTCCAAATTCTACTTCATAATGGCGATGTGTTACTAAGAATCTTGTTCTAGTTTATGTATTTCTTCTGCAACTGGAATCCATTTAGTACAATCGTATTTGTCAGCAATTGTGAATGCTTTATGACATCATAGTTGGTATTGTGTGTGGTCGCCTGTCAGTGCAGCTAGTGCTTGTGACCATCTTTCTAGATGTTCCAACCATTCTAGTCCGCGTGGATCATTTCTATCATCGTTGTACCATTATGCCGTGTCTATGTATTTTTGAACTGTTTCAATCAGTTTGAGATTTATTGATTGGTATTGTTACTTTGTCTTGTACTGGTTATGGTTATGACTGTAGTTATGGTTGAGCATCTGCAGCTTCTAATATCAAAAGTTGCTCATACACAGGAGTCCATCTATTAGGATCATACTTTTTTGTGTTGGCCTTGGCTTCTGCTGCTGTCATTGGATCATTATGATCAACAACTCCAAAGGCAGCTAGTACTCTGGTCCATTTTTCAATATGATCTGCTCCGTGTTGCCTTTCGTCAGCATATCTTTGCACTTTGGCAATCAATGTAGGATCTGTTGCTGTGGGTCCAGGTGTTGGATCTAGTTGCTGTGGTGTTTATTGATCAGCAGCAGCCTGTTCCAGTCTCAGAATCTCTTCTGCAACTGGTATCCATTTGACAGGGTCGAAATCTTTGGCGTTTTGGAATGCTTTCTCTGATGTCATTGGTTCATAGTCCGTATAATCTCCTGTTAATGCAGCTAATGCAGGTAGCCATCTTGGCAGGTGATTAGGCCATTCTATCCCACGTGGATCGTTTGGATCGTCATTGTAATACGCCTTGACTAGGTAGCCTTTCACTGCTTGAATTAGTGCAGGATCAGCCGTTGTTGATGTGTTTTGTGATTGCACTGGTTGTGGTTGTTGTGTATCTGGTACTGTAGGTGCTTGTTGTGGTTGAGGTTGAGGTTGTGGCTGTTGTTGCGGCTGTGCCTCTGCAGCTTCTAATATCAAAAGCTGCTCATACACAGGAGTCCATCTATTAGGATCATACTTTTTTGTGTTGGCTTTGGCTTCAGTAGCTGTCATTGGATCATTATGATCAACAACTCCAAAGGCAGCTAGTACTCTAGTCCATTTTTCAACATGAGCTGCACCGTTATGCACCTCATCAGCATAGCTTTGCACTTTGGCAATTAGTGCTGGATTTACTGTAGGTGTTGTTGGCTGTACTGAACCTTGTTGTACCGGTTCAGGTGTTGGCTGTGGTGTTTGTGGTTGTTGTTGTGGTATTGGATCTGGTTGATGTGCAGCTAGTCTTACCAGTTCGTCATAGACTGGAGTCCATCTGTTGGGATCGTATTTCTTTGTGTTGGCCAATGCCTCGTCTACCGTCATTGGGTTGCTATGATTTACAACTCCAAAGGCAGCTAGTACTCTAGTCCATTTTTCAACGTGCGCCGCGCCGTGTTGCGTTTCATCAACATAACTTTGCACTTTGGCAACTAGTGCTGGATCTGCTGTTGGTGTGTTTTGTGATTGTACAGAACCGTATTGTTGTTGTGGTGCTTGTTGTGGTGCTTGTTGTGGTGATGATTGTGGTGGTGATGTAGATGGTTGTGCTTCTACTCGACATTCTCTGCTGTCTGGTGCGATTGATTGTAGTGATGCTGTACCTATTGGTATTCCTTGGCCTTTATACCAATTCTCTATTCTCAAAAGTTCTTCTAATGCTGGGGCATATACGGGAGTAAATTGGCGTTGATTTGCATTATTTTGTGTTGAGCCTTCTGCGGATGTTTTCCCTATGTTTTGTACTAATCTAACTCTATCTTCTCTTTCTGCAAGGGTTTTTCCTCTATCATAGTCATTCCTCGCAGTGTTTAGTTCATTATACGTCATCGGTTCAACATCAAAAAGGCACTTTGTAGCTGCTTTTGTGGGACTTTGATTTTCGTATGTTATGGTGTATCCAGCTTTCCATGCGAGATATCTATCAACTCCATAAGATACCAATATTCTTTCCCATCTTTCTACATATTCTGCTGTTACCCTGTCCCAATCTTGAGAGTGGGTATTACCCAGATGATCACAATAAGTAATCTGGTTGACACCATTGTTTCTATATGGACAATCATCTGGTATTCTATTTGCCTCTTGTTTTGCAACAGCAATTAGTTGACCGTGTGTTGTTGGTGGTTGGTTATCTGTCAACATGATAGCGATACGTGAAAATCCATCGGATCTTGGGATATTATTAAAGAAAAATGAGATACTGGGAAGTGCGGTGTCATCAGGATCATCAAACCAACCTGTTGCCTTGAAGGTTATTGATATTGTACCATCGTCATTAATTGGAATGTTATACCAGCCGCGAATTTGTTGTACATCTGTTGTAATAGTATAGTCACTAGGTCTCATGGTCGAAGTAGATGGTGCAAAGTAGACATTTCCCTGTTCTATTATTTCATTTGGCAAATTATGTATGACATATGTTCTTTCGTGATTAAAGTGAAGATTGGTGTTTGTTGTTTGTCCTGTTAGGACAATATTGTATGTATCAGCTGTTTGTGCGTATACTGCTGGCAATGCAACAAATGAAGCAAGTGCGGCTAATGACACAATTGTAAAAAGTAAGGTTTTCATTAAAGTGAAGGGGGGGGGGGGGGGGTGGCTAATAAAGTTTTTGTTAAACTTTGTTTTCTGTAGTCCGAAAAGTCGTTGACCCACGCCTGTAGACATGGGCAGATTACGGATCAATATGCGCGGCGGAAACACAGGTGTGTGGGTCTGGCGGAGATATTTGCGTAAATACGTGAACCGCGAACACCCACACACAATGAAACTCGATACAAAGAAGGTACGTGGTCAGGCAGTTTAGCCGTCATATGTAGTGCATGAGCTCTGCCATGCGATCAAGATGCCTGTTCTTCCATGTCGTAACGCATGAGAACTGGTTGCCCAGCCACTCCATGGTCTTGTTTGATCTGATGCATCCACGAATCTTCCTATGCACCACGATCTTCCGCAGACCGCGCTCGGCGTCGTTGTTGGTGGATGGAATATTGGGATCCAGTGCGAATCTAAACAGGTCCTTTTTGGCGCGCGCGATTTTTTTGATAAACTTTTCCACGACGGGATCGTCGCCGTATTTGCGGATCATGCGCGATACGCGCGCCTCAAGCCTTTGCCGGGCGGCAAGTCGCCACTTACTGTGCTTCCTGTTTTTGGTGTCGCATTCGTCATCGCATATGCGGCGCAAAGTGTCGTATACGCGGCATGCCTCGGTGCTGTCTTTGTTCTTTTCAGACAGATCTTGTATCTCGCGTATTATATGCGCCCAGCACCGCTGCACCGTGAATGTGCCGTACGCCGACCACCCGTCGCACACGACTGTTCCACCCCATCCGGCCCCAGTATCTCATGTAACACGTCCCTACCCCGGCTTGCGCGCAGCACGTACAGGCAGTCGCCGGTCATGGGATCATAGAATATCCACACCCAGACCAGCTTTCCTTTGAGGCGGATTGATGTCTCGTCTATGTTGAGGATTCCTGCATTGAGCAGCAGGAGCGCTATGGCCTCTGCTGGCTGCCCTAGGTTCATTCCCACGCCTGACAGGATGTTGTGGATGGTGCCCGAAGACACGTGCCTGCAGTGTTTTGTTATACTGCGCGCATTGAGTCTGTTTGGCATGCGGTCAAGAAAGTTTTCAAACACCCGCGATATGATGCGCTTTCCAAGCTCGCCGCGCCTTGGCAGGTGTGATATGTCTGGCATTATGTTGTTGCGCCCGCACTCCGTGCATCGACACGTGTTGATCGTGTGCCGGGTGGTGTGGGGCGATGGTGGTGGTGGGATTTCAGTAATGGAATGGATCTCCGAGGACGTGACTTTCAGATCCGATCCAGAGCAATTGGGCACGTGGGCGCCGTGTGGGTTTCATAACTGTCTGGCTTGGGCTTGTTGGTGCGCCCTGTATGGCCCTTCTGCGCGCCGGGCTTTTTTCCCGACCTGATCCTGTTTTACGCCCTTCTCTTCCTGTTGACCTTGCCGGTTATCGTGTCCTTTGACGGCGGCACGTTGGGCACGTCATGGTACGCGTCGCGCCTTTCGAAGTCGCGAATCTTTGCTTGCGCTGCCTCCAATTGTTCCTTGTGCGCCTCCATGTTGGCCTCCAGCCTTGTAGCATTTACTCTGGATTGTATAAGATCGCGCTGTGATTGCTTGTACATCTTTTTGTAGTCTTGATTTTTCTTCAACTGAAAATGTCTCTTAGAAAGAGTATTTGTAGTGGTATGTCAAAAAAAACCAATTACTTACTGGATATTTTTAGGCATGACCTGACCACGTACGATAGATAGATAGATGGATAGATGGATGGATGGATGGATGTTTTGGACACGATTCTGTGAATCAAGATGAATTAACAGCCTTACATTTCGCATTGGTTGATTGTATTCAATCAGATTGGCGCCATTTCGATTGATTTTTCCAAATATACAGCCAATTACTAAAACAATAAATGTGATAAACCTAGAATGACGATATGGGAAAATATACACTTCCTGATATGCCATATGGTTATGGTGCGTTGGAGCCTCACATTGACGCAAAGACTATGGAGATCCATCATACCAAACATCATCAAGCATACACGGACAAACTGAATGCCGCCCTTGAGGCATGCCCAAGCGAGATCCAGCAAAAAGACATTCTCAATATTCTGACTGATATCAATTCAGTACCGGAAGACAAGAGAGGCGCCGTCAACTTTAATGGCGGAGGCTTTGACAACCATAGACTGTTTTGGAACAACATGAAGCCAGATGGAGGAGGAGAGCCAGGAGGTTCAATTGCTGATGCAATCAATGAATCGTTTGGAAGCTTTGCTGATTTTAAGGAAAAATTCTCGTCCACCACTGCGGTAATTCAAGGCAGTGGCTGGGGTTGGCTGGTGTATGATCCTTCATCAGGCAAGGTTCAGTACAAGTCTATGCCAAATCAGACTAGTCCAAGAACCGAAGGACTAGTGCCGCTACTGGGATGCGATGTGTGGGAACATGCATACTATCTCAACTATCAGAACAGAAGGCCAGACTATATTACAGCATGGTGGAATGTGGTCAACTGGGACGAAGTAGAAGACAGGTTTTCAAAGGCAAAATAAAATAAAATACGATGAGTAGACCATCATCCCCATTTTTTGATTTACTACTATGTCATGGTGCTATCGCCACAATCATTACCATGGATACATATGCCATCTTTTTCTTTGTTCACAATGCACATGCTTGCCCAAGTTGATTATGCAGCACGCAGGTGCACAAGTTTGGTTCTAGTCTGCACATTTGGGCAGAGTGTGTAGGATACACCATTACACCCGAACCTGACAATTGCAATGGACTATTCTTTTACACAAACTATTATCAACAGAATCTGTGACATCTTATCTAGACAGAGATTTGCCGGCACACAGGTAAGTGCTAACCTTCTGCAAATCATGAATGAATTTATAGATGGCAAAGAGGATATCTGTTGTGATGAATGAGAGGGATGCTGAGCAGTTTGTGCAACAGCTGCAGATGCTTGAAATGCATTTTTCTGATTTGTCAAAACTGGAAGAAAACCTTTTGGGCCTTATACGTGATATCACTAACGTAATAGATGCACTTAATGCCATGCTCCAGAACCCTGAATCCGACAGCCTGATATCTCTTGGGGTGGGAGTATCTGTTCCTGCAAAGATCCCATCAGACTGTAAGGTTGTTATGGAAATCGGCGCTGGGGTCACTGTGGAAAAAGACTGTGCTTACACAATAAATCATCTTGAATCACGAATTAAAGAAGCCGAGACCGCATTGCGTGAAACTTCTGCAAAAAAACACAATGTGGCGCTACAGTTGGAACAAGGACGGGCACAGATCAACCAGCTTATGCAGATGCGCCAAAACAAGACGGCCACGGGGTAAATCATGTTTGATAATATTCGTAATGCATTTTCCAATGCAGCGAAAAGCTTTAGCGAGAAGCAACTTAATGAAAAAGATATCGAAAATATTTTGTCTGAGCTGGAGATCTCCCTCTTGGAATCTGATGTTGCAAGCGAGGTTATTGACGTAATAAGATCGGATCTGAGCAGGGAATTGATAGGTTCTAAAGTGGATAGGAAGACAATTAACAAATTCGTAAAAGACAGTATGATCTCAAGCATCTCTGCATTGTTTGATGCAGTGGACCATGTTAGTCTGCTCGAAAAAATCAACACAAAGAAGACACAGGCACAACCACAACCCTTCTTGATTCTATTTGTGGGGATCAATGGCACGGGAAAGACCACAACTCTGGCAAAAATTGCGCACATGCTGCAGCAAGCAAAATATTCAGTAGTGGTGGCTGCTTCCGATACCTTCAGAGCCGGAGCTATAGAACAGCTGCGAGAACACACAAATCGTCTCAATCTTAAACTTGTTGCACAGAATTACAACTCGGATCCAGCAGCCGTTGCTAGGGATGCGATCCTGTATGCAAAGTCACACAAGACTGATTGTGTCCTGATCGATACTGCAGGAAGAATGCAGACTAGCAAAAACTTGATGGAGCAGATTGAAAAAATTACCAAAGTTGTAAATCCTGACATGAAGATCTTTGTGGGGGACTCCTTGGCTGGCAGTGACACTGTAAATCAGGCACGTGAATTCTTTGAGCGTGTAAAGTTTGATGGCTCTATTTTGACTAAAATTGATGCAGACGCAAAAGGTGGTGCCGCCCTGTCGATAGTAAAGATCACATCCACACCGATTCTGTATGTGGGAACAGGTCAGGAATATCCGGATCTAAAACCATTTGACAAGGATATTTTTCTAGAGGCCGTTTTTGGTTCATTAGATGATGTTGAAATGAGGAAGATTGATGTGTCTGTACCACAGTCACCTGAACCGGCCCCTGCCATAGATGCCACGCCACCGGTCCCTGAAACCAAACCACCTGAACCGGCCCCTGCCATAGATGCCACGCCACCGGTCCCTGAAACCAAACCACCTGAACCGGCCCCTGCCATAGATGCCACGCCACCGGTCCCTGAAACCAAACCACCTGAACCGGCCCCTGCCATAGATGCCACGCCACCGGTCCCTGAAACCAAACCACCTGAACCGGCCCCTGCCATAGATGCCACGCCACCGGTCCCTGAAACCAAACCACCTGAACCGGCCCCTGCCATAGATGCCACGCCACCGGTCCCTGAAACCAAACCACCTGAACCGGCCCCTGCCATAGAGACTAAACCATTCTCTGATGATCCCTTTGAAGGAATTAATGATGATGATATATCTACATATTCTGACTTGTTTGATGTGTCTCCTCCAGACAATGACGACGATGCCCATAGGCTGGCAAAGAATATACGTAAATGGATCATCCGTGGCAGGCCGAAGTCTTCTGAATCAAGTGATACAGACAACACCAATAATCTTAGTGTAGAAGACACACATACACACGATGACACAAAGACTGTATCACAACTGCGATCACAACAACTCCCGCCGCAGGAGGAAAAGCCTAAAAAGAAGCGTGGCATGTTTGGGTTCTTTAGGAAATGAAGCTAAAAACTAAGAATCTACTCACTCTGGCGGAACTGACTCCGAAAGAATTTTTGAGACTGATCAATGATGCAACCAAGCTGAAACGTGATCTCAAAAGAGGTGTACATAGACCTCTTCTAAAAGGCAAGACTCTGACAATGATATTTCAAAAACCATCTACTCGCACACGGCTAAGCTTTGAGATGGGAATGTATCATCTTGGCGGGTATGCTGCAAACCTTTCGTCTAGTGAGATGCAGTTGTCTCGAGGCGAATCAATTGAAGATACTGCAAGGACAATCTCACGGTATAGCGACTGCATAATGGCACGCGTATACGAGCATGAACTACTTGAAAAGCTTTCAGAACATGCAAGCATACCAGTGATAAATGGACTGTCGGACTCTTTTCATCCATGTCAGATATTGGCCGACTTTATGACAATTAAGGAGAAAAAGAAGAGGCTGAAGGGGTTACGGATAGCTTGGATTGGGGACGGAAACAACGTATGCAACTCCATGATATATGGGGCGGCACTCTCAGGTGCCTCGGCAATATCAATTGCAACACCAAAGAGGTTTGAGCCTGACATGACGGCAGTATTAGAATCACGCAAATATACTGACGTTGAACTGACAAGGGATCCATTTGAAGCTGTACGCGACTCTGATGTGGTAGTTACCGACACTTTTTCTTCAATTCACAACAACGATTCAAAACGTACAAGACAGTTTCTGCCCAGGTATCAAGTCAATTCCAGTCTTATGAGTGCAGCAAAAGATGACGCAATCTTTATGCATTGCCTTCCTGCTAAGAGGGGCAGGGAAGTGACCTCATCTGTCATTGATGGCGCCCAGTCCGTAGTGTGGGATGAGACTGAGAATCGACTCCATACCCAAAAAGCATTACTTGTGGCACTGATCCACGCTTAACGTATATAAGAGCAGATTCAAACCCGTTTTTCAGTGGCGTATTCAAAAATATTAAGAAGACTCCGTGAGGAGAAGACCAATTATAAAAAGCGCGGCACCATGCTGATGGGCAAACGCGATTTTATCACTGTAAACATTACAAACGAAAACACTCAGGTACAGATTCTCACACCCATGATGCTTGGAGACAAGGTTGTTGCGTCTGCACACTCTAGGTACCTACTCAAACAAGGATGGAAGGGTTCAAGAAAGAGTATTCCTGCGGCATACCTTACGGGATACCTAGCAGGTAAGAGAGCTTTGGGACAAGGCACAAAGGACGCCATCCTGTATACTGGAACCAAGAGATACACACAGAGAATGGCGGCTGCCCTGAAAGGGGTGATTGACGCGGGTGTGATGGTACCTGCCGATGAAGATATACTACCTGCACAAGACAGGATCAACGGAGAACATCTTACCGTAAAGAATGAAGTACCAAGAGTAAGATCTGCAATCGACAGCGAGGTCAGGTAGACAGTGAACCAAAGGGCTCAATCAAGGGGTGGCGGAGGACGCCCTAGAAGGAGAAGAGAGCCTGAGGAAGAGGTCTGGGTACCAAAAACAATTTTGGGGCAGAAGGTACTCTCCGGAGAGATCTCTACACTTGAGCAGATAATTGAGTCTGGACTGAGGATTCAAGAAGCAGGAATCATCAAAAAACTACTACCTGACCTAAAGAGCGAGGTAGTGGATGTGGGAATAATACAAAAGATGACTTCAAACGGACAATCCACTAGATTCAAGGCAATCGTAGCTGCTGGAAACGAGGATGGTTATCTGGGAATTGGCCAGGGAAAATCAAAACAAATGAGAATTGCTATAGAAAAGGCCACAAACCAAGCATACCTCAACATTAACCCCATCAAGATGGGATGCGGCAGCTGGGAGTGCAGGTGTGACCAGAAGCATTCTGTGCCGTTTAAGGTAAGGGGTAAGGGCGGCAGCGTCACCATTGAGATCATTCCAGCACCACGTGGGCTGGGACTCGTTGCTGGTGGCAAGATCAAGCGATTATTGGAATTAGCAGGCCTCAAGGATGCGTGGACTACTGCAAAGGGCTCGACACCCACTGTCAACTCCACCTCAAAGGCCATACTGGACTGCCTCAGGCAGACATTCATCTAGGGTTGGTTTGCGATGGACGGAGCATATCTTGTTGTTAGAATAAAAGGACAAGCAGACGTTCCATACTGGGCTGCTCGTACCATGACTCTCCTAAAGCTCGACAAAAAATACCGTGCAACAATCCTGCCTGCCAAGTACAACACCCTTGGAATGCTAGACAAGGTCAAGCACTACATATCTTGGACAAAGATCGATGCTACCCTGGCAAAAGAGTTGATAGACAAGAAGGCCAGAAAGTCTGGTTACAAAAGGATAACACCAAATGATCTGGATAATATTGGTTTTGCAAACTCTGACGAACTGGCAACTGCCTTGGCAGAAGGCAAGGCAACCCTCTCCAAACTCAGTCCTCTGAAGCCATGGTTTGCTTTGGCTCCTCCAAGGTATGGGTTTAAGAAAAGCACCAAAAAACTGTATGGTCAGAAGGGCATTCTTGGCGACAACAAGGAACTTGGCACCATAGTTAGGAATATGATGATGATATAAAATGGCAACTAGACTTAGAAAGACTCGTAGGCTTAGAGGGGGCCGGCATATGGGATGGGGACAAGTAGGCCAGCACCGTGCAAGTGGCCACAAAGGCGGTCTTGGGATAACAGGTATGATGAAACATCACTATAGTACCATGCTAAAGGATTATCCAGATCATTTTGGGCACAATTCTACCACGCCACCCAACCCAAACATTACTAAAAAATGGGCCAGCATCAGGGATCTGGATGATCTGTTTGCAAAGATCGGCAAGCAGGAAGATAGATCGCAACAAGAATCCGTGAAGATCATTGACCTAGCTACAGCAGGATATGAAAAACTACTTGGTGGTGGGAGCGTGACTACCCCATATGTGGTTAGAGTGGGGCGATTTACTGCATCCGCGGAGGAGAAGGTCAAGGCTGCTGGAGGCAATATAAATCAGCAAAGCAGGCCGGCCAAAGGCAGCAGTGTGGGAGTTCAGCAAGACAAGCCGACCGCGGACGAGGTGCTCTCTGAGAATGGCTGAAGGTACACTCACCTCCATAATCCGCAGGGTTGTGTTTAAGGCAGAGCCATACATCCCACAAGTACCAAAACCAAAAAAGAAGATTCCTCTCCAGACCAGACTGCTGTGGTGTGGTGTGGCATTGCTCATTTACATGGTGATGGGTCAGACCCCATTATTTGGAGCATCGGCGCCAGAGTTTGACTTTCTGGCATTTGCTAGGGTCATATTTGCATCCCAGCAGGGCACATTGGTAGAGCTGGGAATAGGTCCTATAGTCACGGCGGGCCTGCTTATGCAGCTGTTACGCGGCTCGGATATACTAAAGTTTGACTTTAAGAAACCAAACGAGAGAAGCGTATTCCAAACTGCTACCAAATTGGTTACATACGTGGTGATCGTGGCAGAGTCCATTGTGTATGGTGTCGCAGTCTACGGTCCTGGAATAACAGATCCTAATGTTCTATACATAATGGTTGGCCAGCTGATGGCGGCGTCCGTTATAATCATGTTCCTTGATGAGCTGATCCAGAAAGGCTGGGGACTGGGTAGTGGAATCAGCTTGTTCATTATGGCAGGTGTGGCACAACAGATCCTGTGGAGTCTGTTCAGTCCACTACCTGCGCAAGATGGCGGAACCATCGGAATCATTCCATACATAGCTCAGTCCATTGCAGCAGGCGATGTATCGAACATATTATTCAGAACCGAACAACTGCCAAGCATATTCGGACTATGTCTTACGGCGGGCGTATTGTTGATACTGGTGTTCACACAGGGGATGAAGATAGAGATCCCGATAGTCTCCACCAAGTACAGAGGCTTTTCTGCCGTGTATCCAATCAAGATGATGTATGTCTCCAACATACCTGTAATCTTGGCATCAGCACTTACTGCTAACGCCATCTTTGTATTTCAACTGTTGTGGGCCAATATGAACCCGCGCAACAACAATATTTTCATGAATATAATAGCCCAGTTTGATCCCACTAATCCGTCATCACCCATAGGAGGATTGATCTATTATATCACGCCGCCTAGAGGATTGGAGGCCGTGTCTCTGGATCCCATGCGTGCTGTGGGGTATGTCTTGTTTATGATTGGTATAGTGGTGGTCTTTGGCAGATTGTGGGTGGAGCTTGGTGGCCTGTCTCCAAAGAGCGCAGCACAGAACTTACTTGATGCTGATGTCCAAATACCAGGTTTCCGGAGGTCAAACAAACCAGTAGAGGCATTACTAAACAAGTACATTCCGTCAGTTACGATCATTGGATCCATGATATTGGGGCTTTTAGCAGGTGTGTCAGATGTGCTGGGAGTATTCGGTTCTGGAATAGGAATACTGCTTATGGTGGATATACTAATAAACTATTATACACAACTAGTACGTGAACAGGTTGAGGTAGTTATGCCTAGGTTGGGTGCCCTGCTTGGCAGGAAATAATGATAGGAAGATAATCGTACTGGGCATACCGGGCGTAGGCAAAAGCACAATTTTGGCCAAGGCCGTTGATATTTTGCGCGAACACGGTAGACACGTCAAAGTGATGGGCTTTGGAACTTTGATGTTTGAGACTGCAAAGGACAACGGCATCCAAGACCGGGACGAGCTCAGAAAGATGCCAGTAGCAGAACAACAGCGCCTTCAGCTAATAACTGCACAAAAGATTGCAGACGAGGAAGGCATTGTGATAGTAGATACCCATGCCTTTGTCAACTCACCAGAAGGTTACTATCCTGGAATACCTGCCCCTGTCTTGGATATTATAAAGCCCTCCAACTTTATCTCGGTCTCTGCAAAGCCAGAAGAGATCTACCGCAGGAGGATCAATGATACGACCCGAAACAGGGACATGATAACAATCGCTACCATTAAGAAAGAACTTGATGTGCAGTCATCCGTGGTGTCGGCGTGCTCTGTGATGACTGGTTCCCCTGCAAAACATGTTCTCAATGCTGAGGGAACATTGGATGAGGCTGCTAAAGAGATAACTGATTCACTGGGGCTGTAGGGCGGACAGTGATGTATTGATGGTGCAACGAAGATGATTACTTTTGAGATGATGATTATGACTGCCAGTGCAATGTTGGCGCTTGAAAACTTTCATGGCTTTGTACCATTCATCTCCGAGTCACTGTCACTACAGTTTGATTTTTTCAGTGGCCATAGTGGTGGCTCCCTGGGAAGCGATGATCCTATGATCAAGGGGCTAATCGTATCAATGTTTGCCGTATCGGGATTTGGGATCATGCTCAACTTATTCAATGCAGCTGTCAGGAAGAAGTTGGTTGATCAAGTAAAACTCAGACGTATCATGAAAGAGACACGTGGGTGGCAGAAAGAAAGGATGGCTGCGATGCGCGCCAAAGATCAGACAAGAATCAATGAACTTAGTAAAAAATCGTCATACATGAACAAGATGTCCATGGAGATGATGCAAATGAATATGAGGCCGATGCTCATTACGTTTGTACCATTAATTTTAATATTTTACCTAGTACTGCCTGAACTATTCTCGTATACTGTGGCAATATCTCCCATACCCCTCAACGTAATTCCTGGTGACTTTTTCCAACTTACCTGCACAGCAGAGCAGGCGGCAGACGCGGATCACGTATGCACACAAGAAAACGCGCTCTTTCTTTGGGCTTGGTACTTTCTTTCATCCATTGCATTTACTGGCATAATCATGAAACTTACAAAGACCTCTATGGATCTTAGCTAGTTGTCTCTATCCATTATTGTTTCCGGCCCCCCTGCAGTGGGAAAGACTACGGTTGCAAAACATCTTGCAAACGAGTTTGGCCTTAGGCACGTTAGTGGGGGAGATGTACTCAAGGAGATGGCAAGGAAGCAGGGGTTTGATTCTGAGGGGGATGATTGGTGGGATACACAAGAAGGGATGACATTCCTACGTCAACGCACAAGCAATCCAGAATTTGACAAAAAGCTTGACGACAGGCTGATGACGCTTTTTACCGGAGGCGGAGTGTCCATTACCAGTTATACCTTGCCATGGTTGATACAAACACACCATGACGACGTAGGCGATGACGACCCTAATTCTGCAGACCTTGTCAACGGCATCAAGATCTGGTTGGATGGTTCACATGCGAGTAGTGCCGAAAGGATGACAATAAGGGACAAAATGTCCTCCAAGGATGCCTTTGCAGTCACCAAGGAGCGCTTTGATCGGAACAAAGATCTGTACAAAAAGATATATGGTTTTGATTTTGGGTACAACGAATCAATATTTGACTTTGCAGTGTATACTGATGGCATTACGGCACAACAGGTGATTGATGCAGCAAAACAGAATGTGAGGCGGATATTGTGCAGTCATCACTGATCCAACTACGTGATATGGTAGAGGTTGATCAAGACATAACTGATGATGCATTTGGGACGTACTATGACCGGCGGAGTATTGAACAGCTGCTAAACTATGGCATAATACTGCTTGACAAACCACCCGGTCCCACAAGCCACGAGACCGTTGCTTGGACAAAACGACTCTTGAAGATTCCAAAGATAGGGCATAGCGGGACACTGGATCCGATGGTTTCGGGGGTTCTGCCATTGGGGCTAGGCGATGCCACCAAAGCGCTAGGCGTGCTTCTATATGGGCCCAAAGAGTATCATGCTTTGGGTCGCCTCCACTCACTTCCATCCAAGGAAAAATTTGAGCAGGCCGTTGATCTATTCAAAGGCCGGATCTTTCAAAAGCCTCCACAACGCTCTGCTGTAGTACGACAGACCAGAATCAGGACCATACATGAGCTTGAAATATTGGAACAGAAGGAAAGACTGTTCCTGGCTAGGATACTGTGTGAGTCTGGTACGTACATCAGAAAGCTGTTTTATGACATGGGGGAGATATTGGGGCCTGGTGCAACGATGGTCGAGCTGCGCCGGACTAGTGTGGACAGGTTTCATGAGCGTGACGGTCTTGTGACACTGCACGAACTTGCAAACGCATTTGCAATATGGGAAGAGAACAGAGATGACAGCAAACTGACGGGAATGATCAAGCCTGTAGAATATGCACTTGCAGGATTGAAGGCTGTAGTAATTCGTGATTCTGCCGTGGATGCCTTGTGCCATGGCGCACAGCTTGCAATCCCTGGCATTTTGAGGATCACACCCAACCTCAGACAGGGTGAGTTAGTGGGAATCTATACACAAAAGGGTGAAGTCGTGGCTCTGGCCGAGGCAACAATGTCCGAAGATGATATACGTGACGCCGTAAAGGGACACGCATTTGAGACAAAGAGGATTATAATGGCGCCTGATACGTACCCGAGAAAATGGAGGTCAAAGAGGACCATTCCCACTGGCATCAATGATGGCAATGGTGATCCTGATACTGATGACACGGTTGCCGTTCCATCACCTTCACCACAATCATCATAATCACCACCCTCTTACCATTCACTATATCGTCAGATGATCAACGTCTCGTTGGATTCAGTTGCCTGATTAGAATGTACTCAACTGAAGATGATTTTATGCTTCTTGCCAGATCACTTACCTGCTGTCACATGGTGGTCCAGATCCTAAATATGATCTTGGGTGATATGGTTGGATGGGGACCTGGCAGGAAACAATCCACAAAGAATTAAAACATCAGAAAAATTGTCTCAAAACATTGTTTGCAAAAAGCTTGATAGTTTTTGTTGGCATCGGCGTGGTTTCTGGACTTGTATTTGGCCTCTATCTGTTTGAGATCAAGAATACCGGCCAGGTAGTCTTTGTTGAAGGCCCATCCATCTCCATAGTTACTGAAAAATCAGATTTTGAACAAGGCGAAACAATAAGTATCAATATTATAAATTCTGGAGGCATCCCGCTAAACTTTTCTGATGCTACATATGGCCTTCGAATTACGGGCCTCTCTGGAATACTAATGTACTCACCCACCATCACACCCAACGCAACGGCCGATACGACGCATACCCCATACGTCCTTGAACCTGGCGCAGAAGTAGATTTTGTATGGGATCAGATCAAAAACAACGGCAATGCGGCACTAGAAGGACTCTACAAGATAACTGCAATGGGAAATGATGGACGGGGAAATACTATCGAAAGATCAACAATCATTACGATCTTAAAATAGATGTTACATAAACTGCATTATGCCAGCTTGACTCATACAACTATCACTACGATGCCCCGGTAATCTGAATAAAGCCCTTTCAGCACCGTTGACTGCACGACCGGATTCTGCACACATCTTACCTTACAAACTTTATGCAGGCGTGACTGCAATCAATCTAATGGTGCAGTAGTCGTGCTGTGTGCCATGCCTGAGTATGATTACAGTAAGGTATCACAATATATAACCAAATTCAATAAAATATTCTTGTCGTAAGACGTGCCGGGGTCGCCTAGCCTGGTAGGGCGCGCGCCTGGAAATAATAAACCATAAAGCGCGTTCTCGCAAGGGAACGGGAGTTCAAATCTCCCTCCCGGCGCCATTGTTTGTAATGAGCCGTTAATGTTGTTGGTCTGCTTTAAACAAACCAAACATTACGCGCTTGTTTTGCATTGGATATTTTTGTAAGATGTATAACTTCACACTGCCCTGGCCTTGCTGACGTGCAAATGCCTAGTTCGCTGCATCTAAACAGATCACATGTGGCGTAGACATCCAACACATGTGTGATGGTTATGGTGCTGGTGCTGCTTTGATATTGGATTAGGGCGTGGTGTGTGCCAAGAGCATCATGGTTAGCAACCCGCACCAGAGTGGCCTGCTAGAACTTCATATTCCATGGGATGCTTGTCGTCTTGATATTGCTCAACACAGGCGTTGTGACGGATCCATTGATACATACCTGTCTTGGAATCTTTAATTACAATTCACATAGCATTACAGTGTTGTCTGAAAACTTACAGACCAAACTACGATACTATGGAGTATCTCCCTGGGAGATAGAGGTATTGTATGGGTTGCTCAACTCACACTTTGTTGTAGTGCAGGATGAGACAGAACCAGAAGAAGGGGATGTTGTCAGTCTGCTAGAGATGTGGATACCATTATCATTCAACGAAGAATTCTTTCAGTGGTTTGGATACAAGCGCTGGGAGAGAGTGAAGGATGTCTTCAAGGAGATGAAGCGCAGGCGGGGCCACGCAAATGCCATAAGGGTCAGGATAGGCTTTGTAGGTATTCCTAAGATAGTATTTACGGTAGATGTAGAGGATAAGCAGTGGTTCAATAACGCCATAGAAAAGATTGACTTTGTTCTAGAACTGCTGCCGCACCACCTTGATCCAGAAAAGATACCGCCCGGCACCACGGAGATATCATACAGGTTTGATTCAAAGTCAATTCGGTGGCGCCTTGACAGGGCTATGGTGGCCTCTACATCACAGCAGCAGCAACCGTCCCAATCGGCCCGCAGATACACCTTCCGGGGCGATTCATGGGTAATGGAAGACGATAGCGAGGATGGTTCACAACACAAACAAACAAACTACTGTTAATTGATATCCTTTTGCAGAGGCTCCAACAAACTATACAGCTCTTTGTATTTTGATTCTACGAATCCTAGTGCGTCATACAACTTTTTGGCCTTGCCATACTTGTAGCGAATCAACTCGCGGTGATGCCAGTATGTCTTTTCTTCATTGGTTGCCACTATGGTAGTAAAAAAATCCTCTCCTTTCAGGTTGTCAGGTAGTGCAATGTCGTGTGGGAATAGCATATCCACTATGAACCATTCGTCTCCATCAGGATAATCCGCGCCCGTATCCACATCAAAGAACATGTGTAGTAATTCGTACTGCATAAGCCCATTGTCACTTATGATGGGGTGTCTTATGGGAGATCTCTTAAAGTCTAGACTAATCAGCTGTGGCTCAAAGAAGTGCTTGAGTATTGACATCCTGAATATCTTGTTGGCCTCACTGGTGTTCAATAGATGATTTTCCACAAACTAATCTATAACTTCTTAGGTAAAGTAATACAATTGGAGTATTGCCACCACTACCTGCACACATCAACGATATTGAAGACACCTGCATGTCTGTCTCTGTAATACTATTACCGGCGTTATACGGATGTTATATCTCCATGGAATCGAGGATCTCAGAGACGTCAGTGGTAGGCGCCCCATTCTCTTCGATAGTCTGCATGGCTGGTGGGTTTTCTAGATAGTTTGGTATGTGATCGGTAATTCTTGCATGGTATGTGGACAAAGTCTCGTTTTGGTAGAATATTCCTATGGGTATTTTGGTTCCCCACTCCAGTGACTTTATCAGGGCCTGGGAGAGTTTTTCATTGATGTTCACATCATCATTGTAGCTTACATTGGGTTCATAGTGCATATCCTCAAGCTTGTATATCCTAGAATGTCTCTTCATGGACTCGTCTGCCAAATCCACTCCTGCGTACCAGTCGCGCGTGTTGATGTCGTTGTACGTGGGACACGGCTGTAGGACATCTAGAAACGACAACCCTTTATGCTTGACTGCCTTGACGATAAGATCTTTAAGATGCCTGACATCGTAAGAGTAGCCGCGGGCCACAAACGTAAACCCACTCGCTATCGCTAGGCCTATGGGATTGACATTGTAGTTGGTATTGGGTGAGGGAAGGGATTTTGTCTTCTCACCCAGTTTGAGTGTGGGTGATGCCTGTCCCTTTGTCAACCCATACACGCCATTGTCAAATATGATGTATGTCATGTCTACATTTCGCCTTCCAGCCGCGACAAAATGGCCTGCCCCTATTCCCAGCCCATCCCCGTCCCCGCCTACTGCCACCACGGTGATGTCTGGGTTTGCAATCTTGGCTCCTTGCGCAAATGTCAATACCCTGCCATGTAGTGTGTGGACTCCATATGTGTTGATATAGTGCGTAGTCTTTCCAGAACATCCTATGCCTGAAAAGATAGCTGCCTTGTCGCGCCTCACTCCCATCTCTGCGAGCGCCATCTGCAGGGCGTTCACAATGCCAAAATCACCACATCCCGGGCACCAGTCATTATGTACGTCAGTTTTATAATCTGCAAACTTAAGCGCCATGCGTCAATATCTCCCTCTTTGAAGCCTTGTTGGCAATGATCTTCTTTATGGCATCATACACTTCTGTGCATGTCATTCCACGTCCTGTATATTTTAAAATATAATGGTCTATATCCCTTGACACATTCTGTTTAAAGATCTTTCCTAGTTGTCCAGAATAGTTGGCCTCTATGTCTATTAATTTTTTAGCATCCTTGATCATTGATCTTACTAACTCTGTGGGGAATGGGTGGATCAATTTGATCTGGACAAATCCTACATTGATGCCCTCTCTTTTGAGCATCCTCTGTGCATCAATTATCGGGCCCTTTGCTGAACCCCACGAAATTATCATATGATCCCCAGTGCCGAAGGAGACTACTTGCTCGTCTGTTGGAATCTGTTGCAGTATCAGATCCATCCTTGACATCCTCTTGTCCATCATACTTGTGCGCAGATGTGGATCCTCTGTGATGTGGCCGTATTCGTCTGATTCATCCCCCGTATTCCAGAATATGCCGTTGTCCAACCCCAGCTTGGAGCGTGGTGATATACCATCTTGGGTTAACGCAAATCTTTGGTATCTCTTACCGCAGTCATTATCATTATCATTATCATTATCATTATAATTATGGTCCATCTTGTCCAGCAGCTTACCCCTGTTAATCGTAATCATCTCTGGTTTGAACTTTTGACATGTTATGACTGAACTTGAGATAAACTTATCCATCATATGTATTGTAGGGACCTGATAGATATCGGCATAATTAAAACACCTTCCTGTATCATAAAAACTCTCATGTATGTCTCCTGATGCGTATACGATCTTTGGAAAGTCACCATGTCCTGCAAATACAGTAAAGAGCAGATCATCTTGTCCGTGCCTAGTTGGAAGACCTGTGGATGGTCCGCTTCTTTGGTATAGTGTGATTACTATGGGAACTTCATTTATGCCTGCCCATCCGAGAGCCTCGGTCATCAATGCAAAACCTGGTCCAGATGTTGATGTAGATGAACGTGTACCGGTAAGCGCAGCGCCTATCATCATTCCGATAGCAGATATCTCATCCTCTGTCTGGATCACTGCGGTAGAACCAGGCCGTGCATTCTTCACTGGCAAGATCTCGTTGGATTCCAAGTCAAAGCTCTCGTCTGATGCGGGAGTGATGGGATAATATGACTGAAATCTACAACCTGCGACCATTTTTGCAATTGCGGATCCCTGATGACCCTGTGTTAGAATTGTGTTGGGCGTCTTTGTGATTTTGTTGATGGTATGTCCAAAGTCTCCAAGTGTGGATGCAGCATGATTGTAAGAGTATTCTGCCATCTGCTTGTTAATGTCTGCAATGCGCGGTTTTTTTGAGAATATTGATTCCACAGCACGAATCAGAGGGTCCATCGGCGTCTTGATCAGCCCCATAGACAGCGAGATGCCGATCACGTTGTACATCCTTATCATGCCACGTAACTTCGGGTTGTCTACCTCGCGTGCCATGTTCTCAAGCAGGCCCTTGAAAGATACAGGATACAGGTTGACTCCCCTCTCCTTAGCTATGGAGAGGGCGCCGTCTATGGTGAATGGCTTATCCTTTGCCTCAAGGAATTCGTGCAGGCGCCCCTTGAACGCTGCATCAAGCGTATGAACCCTGCTGGTGTCCACATCCTTGAGATTCATGTCGTAAATTATCCCGCCTCCCGGAGACACCTCATCAAAATGCCGGAAGATCGTTTCGGCATCAAATGATGCCATGAGAGTTACATCATCAGCGTTGGAATGAATTGGTTCGTCTGATATCCTGACCACAAAATAACTGTGTTCTCCCTTGATGTTGGAGTAAAATTCCCTCTTTCCAAACACATGATACCCCATCTCTGCACACGCCCTTGAGAAAATGTTTGCTCCGGACTCTACCCCACTTCCCTGTGGTCCACCAATCATCCATGTAAAATCAATGGGATTCATTATGTGTATTCCTGCCCCACCTTCGTGCTGTCATCAACCCGTATAGTGGGCGTGCTAGTCCTATTCTGCCATCCTGCCAACTGCTTATTCTCCAGTAGCTGCATCAAACAGCGCACATTCGCACTTGTCGCGTTCCCCGCAGTAGGGACATACACATACGCACTTTTCAATGGAATTTCCACATTCCACACAAATGGCAAAATCCTCCTCGAATACCTCAGCGGACATGGTGTATCTATTTTACAAGATCATATAAAACTATAATATGTGTCTGGCCTAAGCTACAAGCCTAACATAGTTTGTGTACGGAAATACGGTGAGTTGCAGATATCTACTTGAAATGGCAAACAACTCGGTTGCGTGCCCACATGTTTTCGTCTTGTTGGGCTGGAATATTCATGAAGATTCCGTTTATGGTGTGTAATCAGACTATGAAGATCAAATACGTCCTCACCATACTTGAAATTGATGTTTACAGGACCCAACTATGCCTGCAGACCGTGTATGTAAGTGGTTTCTGCATGGCCTAGGTAGGCATCTTGTATGTGGACACGCAAGTGCAGTAATGGAAGAATCTGTGCAGTTTTTATATCCGATCTGCTGACTAGTAACGGTTTGAAAAAGTTCAAACATACAAACGAAGAATTAGAATTAGCTAGGATGCGTTCCGAAAAGGAAAAGAAAAAACAAGATGCGGAAGCATCACAAAAATAATATTTTACGTCTTGCTTGTGTGTCAGGCAGGATTTTATTTTTAAAATAATATTCTGGAAGATGGGGAGTATTTGTTCTTCAATCTTTCATAGGCGTCTAGTCTTTGGCCGATGATCATCGTGGACTCGTCATCATACATCTTTGTAAAGAACGCTGCAAGGACCCGTCGTTGTTCCTTGTCATGGAATCGTACACTAAAACTGATGCGCTGACTATTGGGTTTCTTTTCCTGAATAAACTCTGCATAACTGACAAGCTCTGAATTAATGTGCATGTGAGCTGGATCATCGTTGCTACCTATGGTGATCCATTTGCTCTTTTGTCTTACTCCCAGTGATCCACCACTCCTGATCTCGCTTATGGCTGCTGCAGCATCACAGTCATCCTTTACCACGAACAGAATATCATCTGTCTTCACCAGTTCTGTGAGCAGTTCAAAAAGCAATACACATGTTGGGCATCAAAAATTATTTCAACCTTTGGTATTATCTACTCGTTCCTACCGATCTGGATGAGGCTGTCTTGCCATCCTTGTCTGTCCATACTGCCTGCGTCATCGCAGTCAGTGAGGCAGTCTGTTCCCACAGACTTGACGGGAGAAAAGTTGATCATGCCGTCACGAATCTTTGTCTGATCCTGCAGTGTTTTGATCTTGATTGATATTGCTTGCCTGTGCCTCCCACACGTCACACCAACCATGTACTCCCCATCATCAGTTACGATTGATACGATAAATTCCGGCGGATTGGGGCACTGCTTTGAATCCTTGGCCATGGAGCATCTGTCTGGGAGCACCATTGAGTTTGGTTCATAGTGGATATTAATCTTAACCGTCGATGTCGGCAAGTCTCCACACCGAGTTTGGGGGAGAATCTCGCGCATGATGCAGGAATCCTCCCGCACACAACCTCTTGACCACTAGGGCTGCATATGCTGGTGCTCCGGTTGCACCAGGTGAGTTGTAGTTGAGTATGTGAAACGAGTGATCGTCCTCCAACTCCATCACATCAGGCAAGAATTTTCCTTCTGGTGTTATTATGGGGGTGCGTATGCCTGCTGTGCCTCTCTTTTGGAAGAACTCTGGTCTTGCACGCGGTATGAACTTCCTTACACGGCCAATCATGGCTGTCTTGGAGACTGAACTGAACCATTCTTTTGATACCAATGAAAGAAATTCAGCGTCAACAAGCAGCCTCTTTGCACTGCCCGTAACAATGTCTACGAATTTTGAGACTGCGGTGTCAAGATCTCCAATATACCCGTCATATGTCTCTGGACCTGGGACGGGTACGGCGTTGGGGGCCCCACCTCTGTTGTACCATCAGCTTTTTTTATCCAATGCGGATCCAGGAATGGATATCCTTTGAACTCTGCTACCGTATAGACGGTTGTATTAACAAGCTTGTCATGCGGCGGTTCTGCCACCCAGTATTCTCCCCTAAAATGCAGATCCGAATGGTCAGTGGCAAGCCCAAACATCTGTGCTATGTCTAGGGCGTTGCCCCCTGCACAATTTATCACAAGATTTGCCGATATCTCCTGTACATGATCTTTACCGGCTGAAATTATATTGTACAATCCCTGCCCGTCCTGCTGTATCCTCTCAACCTCCATATCAAACAGAAAACGCGTACCATGTGACTGTGATTCTCTCTTGACCATGTCCGTAAGGATCCCAAAGTTTGATGATACCTCGCGCTTGCAGAGGATCGCAGAGTGGCATTCTATGTTGGGTTCGATCTGTGCCACTTCCCTCTCATCCAAAAGATGGATATCTTTTTGTGGAATGCCGTTTTCGTTGCCCCATTGCATGTACTCTTCTAGACTCTTGTGCTGGTACTCATCAAGTGCTATCTCAAGCACACCGGTCTTCCTCCACGGCGTGCATGTCTTCTCTGCAAGTCTCTCCCACATTGCATATGATGACATGGCAGACCTAGCCAGCACTTTCTTTGTGGAAGGATCAAGGTAGAATGGGGAGTGGATTACGGCTGTGTTTCTGCTGCTTGCATGCATTGCAACGCCCTGTTCCTTTTCAATTACACAGATCTTTGCATCATATAGTAGTGATAGCCAGTATGAGATACATGTGCCTAGCACTCCTCCACCTATTATGGCAATGTCGTACGCTTGCATGAGATTGTGTAGGTGCGATATTAATTAAGTTGAAACGGTGGTGCTGCACTTATGCAACACCCGTCTGTCCTGGTGGTGTGGGCCTGTTCGCATGTTTGTTTGAACCATCCCCAAACACACCATACACGAAAATTTAATTGTAATCCATCGTGGCCTGCATCCCAATTTCATGTGATGCTTGTACGGCGCGGCGGATTCTAATAATAACAATTACTGTTACAGCCTGCGGACCCAAGATCGTTGCCCAAAATTACACGGCATAAAGTTGTCATGGTACCTATCATTACAATATTGCATACATTCTTGACTGGTAAAGACGGCATTGCAATATGCGTATGATGGTTGGGCATCTGTGGTATTGTACGCATACTATGGCCACACTACGGATGTGGTACACAAATACGATACATATCATGTGGTGTGTGATATGGCAGGCCAAAATTAAAAATTATATGGGAATGATTTCCTCATAATACTATGAAGAAGGAGTTTGCTGTAAAGAGTATTGATGCATCACCTGATGGCGCCCCATACGTGGTAGTCTCTCTGTCTCCCCTCAAGGAATTTCACGAGGGTACCAAGAATCCACCGTCTCCCTTTGGAGAGTCACACGTAATGGGATTCACAAACATGAATGATATGATGAAAGATATCAACAAGATGATGTCTGGAATGAATAATATGGGTATGCATGGAAACACAACGCAGATAAAATTGGAGATGCACGAATACAAGGACATGACCCTGAGTGTAGGCGATAAGGTATTTCTGGAATTGACCAAGGCCGAGTCCTTGGGCATATGAATATCCTTGACACAATCTCTGTCATCTGGACAACTCTACACGTAACTTAGATCAATGATCTTGGTTGGCTCTACATATTGCTGCTACCAGATAGTATCAAAGAACTTCCAGCAATAAAATGAGGCGATCGTTCCTATCACAAATAGCATGGGCTTCCATGCAAATACTGGAAGGCTAGGCGTTGCTAGCTTTACCCTGTAATTGTCTACAATGACGTGCACGTACTTTTTTATCCTGTCATGCCACACACTATATTCTACTTGGTATTTTTTTAGAATCTCTTCCACCTCATAGATAACCGGCGTCCTCTGTGAGAAGAGGTGTTGAAGATAATCCCTAGATACTTCCACCTCTGCATGTATTCCTATCAGTCCTTTTTTGATCCTAACCATCCTGACATGCATCTCCCACGGCTTTTTCAGCTTTAGACTTAGGCCATCGCCTATCTGCTCGGGTTGTTTGTGTTCAAACTTTACTCTGGTAAATCCTTCCTTTGTAAACATTCTAAACATCTCATCAAAACTACGCTTCACCACCACATGAAGCTGCTCAACTCCTTCTTTGTTGTCCACGGCGATCTTGTGTCTGAGTCCATCAAGAAACGATACAGTCTTGGGGTATGTTGTGAGATACTCCATATTCTATCTTTGAAAATACTATATTTAAAGAAGGCAAGCTATGCCGTGCCTAAACACGCGATATTCAGGATATTGTGGATTCGTTTCATGTTTCAACAAACTTGTATAATTTGCCTGTGTGCCATGATGGAGAGAAGGACGTGAGTTGAATGGGCCTATATGTGTCTGCAAGGGATGTGGGGGTGGTAGTAGTAGTTGCAACACATCGCCACTGTGTCTCATTCATCTGGCTTTTGTATGATTCACATGTGCAGACTATGGGCTGTGCACACTAGACATGTTGATAATGTGTTGCTAACCCTCTTACATAGACACACTGCTCGGCTGGGACAGTCATCTCAGAGGGGCCGATTGCCCTGTCAGTAATTCTTACACCTGAATCCCTTACTATGGCAAATGGCTTTGACTCTGCACCCTCCCCCATCATCTGATTTGCTATGGTGGCTAGGTTGTCTGCCGTTGCCTGGAATGTCACTTTTAGTGGATTGCCATCAAGATCTACTTCTGCCCTCTTGTCTAAGACGGGTTCAATACCTGCGCATGAAACTGCAACTCCTGATGTCCCTACCCTAGTGGGCATCAATCTGCTGTCAACCAAGATTACTCCTATATGGACAAGCCATCTCAAAAAAGCCTTTCTGCGAATCTGCTCTGCTGCGAGAAAGGGATTTACGGGATAGAGGATCACCGTCTCTTTTTTTGCATTGGATTTGTCAATTCCAGCATTTGGGGCCATCATGCTGCCATCTGGTGATTGTAGTGATGACGATCGTGATGTACCCAAAGATGTTGCCGAGGATGTCAATGAAGACATCGTGATGACGAATCCCCCGACCCCACCAAAGATTCTCTCAGATTCTCTATGTATCGCCTCTGCGACCTCTGCCTTGATCCTAAATCTTCTGGAGATCTCTCTTCCCTCTCGTGATGTCTTGACATCATTCAGGTTCAGTATGCGCCCCTGTGAATTTGAGACGTATTTTGTGGATATCACCAATACGTCACCATCCTGCAGCCTTGTGTTGTTGTCTCTTAACGTCACCTGCAATGCCCCAAAGAGATTAAACATTTTGTCCATTCTTGCAGCTATTAAGGGCAGGACAGTAAGCTGCATGTATCTGCGGCTTCTGCCTCGTTTTTTATTGTTGGTATGGTTACTAGTGCAACTGGTAGAAACGCACTGGATACCGTCCTAATATCTGTTGTATTCTATGTCGCCATGTGTGACCCATGCATAGGTTTACAAATGCCATGTATAGTAATTCTTCTTTAGTCATGGTTATGGATGGATCTTTATCTTGCTCATACTAACGTGATGAGTGCACGCTGTAAAGTTTTTAATCCATCAAGTATGTTGCTCACTTGGCTATGAATATTGTGGAAGGAATACTCGCACGTGCATCTGGACGATCCTCAGTATCTCCTGATGATGTCATATTTGCAGATGTGGACAAGGTGATGGTTCACGATGTATCGGGCCCCGGTGTCATCAAAGTGTTTGAGAAGCTCAAAAAACAGGGAATACCAGTAGACAAACTATGGGATCCATCTAAGGTGTGGGTGGCAGAAGATCACTTTGTCCCATCTGCCGAAAAGGTGTCAGCTGAGAACATTGCAAAGCTGTCAAACTTTACAAAGACCTATGGCATTGCCAAACATTTCAAATATGGGATGGGACAGTATGGAATCTGCCATACTCTCTCTCACGAGGAGGCCATGGTGATGCCGGGAGACGTCTATGTGGGTGGCGACTCGCATACCAACACGACTGGCGCTCTAGGTGCATTTGCTTGCGGACTAGGACATACAGATGTTGCATATGTGCTGCTCAATGGAAGGATCTGGTTCAAAGTACCCGAGACAATGTACTTCAAACTAAACGGTAGGCTGCCTGATCATGTGATGGCCAAGGACTTCATACTTCACATAATAGGCCAGATAGGTACTGATGGAGGTGCGTACAAGACAATGCAGTTCGGCGGAAGCGGGATTGATGCAATGTCTGTGGAGAGCAGACTGACATTATGTAACATGACTACTGAGGCTGGTGCAAAGAATGGCATTGTTGCGCCAGATCAAAAGACGCTTGATTACATATGTGACAAGGGCGGTAGTGAGGCGGCAGCCTCTGCGGCAGCAAAGACGAAGCAGATGATAAACACAGATGACAGTGATGATTCCCAATACACAAAGGTCTTTGAGTTTGAGGGCTCAGAGATAGAACCGCTAGTTGCCAAGCCATTTTCGCCTGCAAATACTGCCGTTGTGAGGGAGGCCCCGTCAGTAGATCTAGACAAGTCATACATAGGCTCTTGCACCGGAGCCAAGTACGAAGATCTTGAGGCAGCAGCTAGAATACTCAAGGGAAGAAAGGTGAAGATAAGGACAGAGATACTGCCCGCGGCAATATCAATATACAGACGCGCCATGGACCAAGGCTTGCTAAAGATCTTTTTAGATGCAGGCGCTACTGTAGGCCCGCCCACATGTGGCGCATGTTGTGGTGCTCATATGGGGGTGCTGTCCCAGGACGAAATATGCATAAGCACTACGAACAGAAACTTTCCTGGAAGAATGGGTCATGTCAAATCGCAGACATATCTGTCTTCCCCACTAGTGGCGGCGGCATCTGCTGTAACTGGAAAGATCACAGATCCGAGGGATCTCAAATGAGGGGGCGCATTATAAAATATGCACAGGATAACATTGACACTGACGTGATAATACCTGGTCAGTATCTCAAGGTACACGATTATGCTGAGCTTGCCACACATGCTATGGAGGGACTGGATCCAGAATTTCACTCCAAGGTATCGGATGGTGACTGTTTTTTCATTCTGTCGGGGAACAACTTTGGATGTGGCTCGTCACGGGAGCACGCCCCCATCGCCTTGTCACACTCTGGTGTAAAGGCGGTTCTTGCCCTGTCATTTGCAAGGATATTCTACAGGAACTCCGTTGACGGCGCATTTTTGTTGCCAATAGAGATAGGCCGTGACGCGTATGACGCAATATCCGAAGGCGACGAAGTAGAGATTGATCTGCCTGAAACTCTGGTTAGAAACATTACCAATGGGCAGTCATACAAAATAAAACCATTCTCCAAGATCATAAGCAAGATTATTGAAGCCGGCGGCCTCTTCCAATACAAACCTGATCAGGACAATGATCTGTAGATATGGGCAAGACACTTTTTGAGAAGATCTGGGATTCTCACACGGTAGTTGAGGGGCATAACGGTCCTTCACTGCTGTATGTGGATCGCCATCTGGTCCACGAAGTTACATCGCCGCAGGCGTTTGATGGATTACGTATCAACGACAGACAGGTAAGACGTCCGGATCTTACCATAGCTACGATGGATCATAATGTTCCCACTGAAAATAACAGAATATCATCACTGCCTCTACTGGATCAGACATCCGCAGTCCAAATGCAGGCACTACAAAGGAATTGTCAGGACTTTGGCATCAAGTTGTTTGATATGGATAGCATACATCAGGGAATAGTGCATGTAATCGGACCCCAGCTTGGGATCACTCTGCCGGGCTCCACTATTGTCTGCGGCGACAGCCATACCTCCACACACGGCGCCTTCGGAGCACTGGCCTTTGGGATAGGGACAAGCGATGTGGAACACGTCCTTGCTTCCCAGACCATCTGGATTGAAAAGCCCTACTCGTTTGAGATCCGTGTGGAAGGCAAGCGGATGAATGCACACGCTGTCACTGCCAAGGATATCATTCTCTCAATCATCAGAAACATAGGTACCGGTGGAGGCACTGGAACAGTGATAGAGTATAGTGGCAATGCGATATCGGATCTCTCAATGGAGGAGAGGATGACCATCTGCAACATGTCCATAGAGGCAGGGGCGCGAGCAGGACTGATAGCGCCCGATGAAAAGACCTATGAATACTTGCGTGGCAGGCGATACACCCCGAAAAACTACGAATCTCTAGTAGACCACTGGAGGATAGATCTGAAAACCGACAACGATGCATACTTTGACAAGACCTATGTTATGCGTGTGGATGACATTGCACCACAGGTGAGTTGGGGTACCAGTCCGGAGATGACATGTGATGTGACCGAGTCGGTTCCGTCGCCTGACGAATACTCTGAAGGAAATCCTGGCAGAAAGGCTAGCGCACAAAAGGCACTCGACTACATGGATCTCAATCCGGGCACTCCGATCCAAGAGATCAATCTTGACAGGGTGTTCATTGGTTCATGTACCAATGCAAGGCTTGAGGATCTAATTGAGGCATCTAAGGTTGTGTGCGGACGCAAGGTCTCTGACAGGATCAGGGCCATGGTGGTTCCTGGCTCTCAGATGGTCAAGGAGCGGGCAGAGGAGATCGGCCTTGATGAGGTGTTTATGGATGCTGGGTTTGAATGGAGGCAGGCAGGATGCAGCATGTGTCTTGGCATGAATCCTGACATACTATCACCTGGTGAGCGGTGTGCCAGCACATCAAACCGGAACTTTGAGGGAAGGCAAGGTACGGGCGGACGTACACACCTGACTAGCCCTGTCATGGCAGCTGCCGCTGCAATAAATGGACACTTTGTTGATGTGAGGGAGATGAATCTATGACTGCATGGTGTACTTGCGTATCGTGTATGGATGATCAACACCATGTGTGGATGTCCCGACATCTTGGAAGGTTAGAGTCATGTACTCCAACTAGTCAACTAGATATGTGATGTGATGTGGACGTATTTACTAGCATAGATAGCAGGGTGACTCCGCTTGACAAGACCAATGTTGACACGGATCAGATTATTCCCAAACAATTTCTAAAACTGATCACAAAATCCGGCTTTGGAAAGTTTCTGTTCTATGACTGGAGATATGACGGGAATGGCAACAAGCGCCCCGAATTCATACTCAATGATGCCCGGTATGATGGTTCGCGCATACTGGTAGCCGGCGACAACTTTGGATGCGGTTCAAGCAGGGAACATGCGGTGTGGGCCCTGTCTGATTATGGATTTGCTGTAATCATTGCCCCCTCATTTGCAGACATATTTCTTAGCAACTGCTTCAAGAATGGCATCCTACCGATCTCATTAGATCAACGGACCGTCGACAAACTCCTTCGAGAGGCAGGCCCCGTGCATGTGGATCTAGGCGAGCAGACAATCACCACTTCGTCTGGGGTAATACACTTTGAGATTGTTCCGTTCAGGAAGAAGATCCTCGTGGAGGGCCTTGATGATATAGCACAGACGCTTCAGTTTGAGGATCACATATCTGAGTTTGAGAAGCGGTCTATGGTGCCATCTGTCTTGTGATTCTCTTCACCACGGAGGCATTCCTGTCCAGCATTACAGGGGTTCCTACATCAATCCAATCCCTGTCCCCAATGTCGTAGGCACATACCCTCCCCTCCCCTGAGATGGGCTGTAGTATGTCGTAGGAGAGGTTTATGCTGTATCTTTTGTTATTGCCGTGTCTGTTCCTACCTTCTGCGCCATCTGCCTTCCAGTGCAGTCTTGCATGTGCCCTGATTCTCTTGATTATGTCACTGCTCAGGATGTATATCCCTAGACACTCTGCCATTGGCATATGCACTATTGGCTTTTCCTTGAATTGCTTGATGATTCCGTCTTCTCCCACATGCGCAAATCCTGTCTCTTCTCTTCTCTTGGTCCTAGTTGCAATACATGCAAGACTGCCGGTCTCCTTGAACTGCCTTATCATCGCGCCAATGTCTGCAGCACATAGGTTGTCTACAAACCACAACAGAAATTCAGACTCTCCCCTAAGCCTCGGACCCACATGCAATAGGTCGCCACCCGTACCACTTTGTGAGTCTTGTACGTATGTGATGTCGGTTCGTCCCGCCCCGCTGTAATAGTTTTTGATCTGACCACCAAGCCCACCAAAGTCTGCTACTATGATGATCTCATCTATGATACCTGATGTTTCTAGATACTCTACTATGTGGCCTATCAATGGTTTGCCATTTACGGGTATCATTGCTTTTGGAAAGTAATCTGTGTAAGGCTTTCCCCTAGTTCCACTTCCACCTGCTAATATTACTGCCTTCACTGTCTAACGGTATGATTTTTGTTTCCTTCTTCTTGCACCAGGGCCGCCGAACTTTTTAGGCTCCTTTCTTCTGGCATCCCCGCTTATCAGATACTTGTCATAATCAACAATCCTATTCCTGAGATCCTCTCTTACTGATTTTGTAAACGGATGGTCTTTGGGCTCTTTTTTGGTCTTTGTCCATCCCGTAAGCGCCCTTGAGATTCCTGTAGCGGCAGCACTTGCTTGGCCCATGAATCCTCCTCCTCTGACCCTTACTGATATGTCGATCTTTTCTCGAAGATCGCCGATGATCTCAAGCGGGATGAGAATCATCTCGCGGACGATCTCTTGGGGAATCATTTCCACCGGGACATTGTTTATCCTGATCTGTCCGCGTCCCTCGGTGATGTATACATGGGCGCTAGCTGTCTTTCTTGTGGCAAAATATATCTCAGTCTTTGGTGTTGTCATTGTGGCCATCCTCCTATCACCTTACATAACTCTCCCATTGTGGTATAGTCGGATATAGTATTTCTGATCCTTGCCTTCTCAAACTGAATCTTTTGCATTGACTTCAACTCCTTTGGAGAGCCAATATATGCCCTGAGTCTCTTGTGCGCCTTTATTCCGGATGGCTTTTTACCATATGGCAACATTCCGCGTATCATTTTTGTTATGATGGTGTCTGGTCTTCTGTAATGGACAGGGCCGTGTTTTGGGTTTATGATACTGTTAATCTTTAGGAATTCCCTATACTCTTGTATTATGTTGGTCCTCGTCCCACTCATCATTGCTTTTTCACAGTTGATGATCGATACCCTGTTTCCCTTTATCAATAGCTTTGCGACATATGATGACATTCTGCCCGCAACGTGACCAGTTGCATCAACCACTATGGGTGCGTCTGTCTTGATTAATGCTCTCTGTTCAGCCAATCAATACGACCCCCTTTCCAGTGGGATTCTGCCTTACAATCTCCTTATGACTTACAAGATTTCCTCCCTTTTGTGTGATCTTGATGGCTGCTGAACTTGATATTGCGAATGAAAACAATGTGATCTTGTGTGATATGTTGCCAGTTCCCAGTACTTTGCCTGGGAATACAACGACGTCTCCGTCTTTTGTAAGCTGATCGATCTTGTTGAGGTTTATGTCCCTTCTTGCTATGGATGGTTTTAGCGCATACTCTGCAAGTTTTGCCCATATGGGGGCGTCATTCTTTAGGGATGATCTCTTTAGATCCTTGGCCATATGCAAAACAACTTGGCTGGTCATATCGTCGACAACTCCAAGCCCAAATATAATAATATGTATGAAACTCATGGGTTTGCGTTCTGGGTTTTGATGATCTTGTGCGTAAATGCCTGAACATTCACAGACTTTTGTGCGCTGGATCCTGTTACCAATGCCACAAGCTAGATATTTATGTGGACTTTGAGGATTTTGTTCGATTTGTCGTCTCTGGAAGTAATTAGTAGTGATGATCAAAAGATATCACTAAAGCTCAAAGGCGTACCACTCCAGTACGCAAACGCGCTGAGACGTACATGCCTTAATGGCGTCCCCGTCTTTGCAATTGATAGTGTGGATATCATAGAGAATACCTCTGTTCTGCCTGATGAGGGACTGGCGCACCGTCTGGGACTGGTACCACTAAAGACAGATCTTACAAGATTCAATGAGCCGTCCAAATGTGAGTGTGGCGATGAGGCTGGTTGTTCAAATTGCAGGGTTATGCTGGTTCTGGATTCTGGAGAGTCAAACGAGACTAGGATGGTGCTCTCTGGGGAGATCTCCTCTGAGGATGATTCTGTTGTTCCAACCTCCGACAGCATTCCGATTGTAAATCTGGCTCCAAACCAAAGGATCAAGTTTGAATGTTACGCAAGACTCGGCCGTGGGACCGAGCATGCAAAGTGGAACTCTGCAAATATCTCAGTGCTTACTGATACGGACCGTGATGATGAAAAGATACTGGCCATAGAGTCCACCGGGGCGCTCAGTCCGGAGCAGGTAGTACTTGCTGGAGTGGATGAAGTGAATAACAAAATGAGCGAGTTTCGTGAAATGGTTGGAAATATCGAATAGATGTCTAGTCTGACGTACCTCTCATTCCATATTGTATGATTTCATAGATGTGTTGGTCCACCTTCTTACCCTAAATTTTCCATCTGTGATTGATCCCATACTGTCACATCATGAAGGCAATAATTGCCTGTACACATGTTGGACGACGTTTTAAAAAATTTAGCTGGCGGGGTTTCATATGTATCCACCGTACGTGGTCAGGTTGTCTGGGAAGATTTTGATTCAGGCACGGATCTAGGGTCTTTTGATAGTATTACACATCATTCTAGGCACTACCTGACCACGTACTGTCCAACTAATGTGTTGAGATCACACAACCGTGATGTCTCTTGTACGCATGATTTGATATGTGCTCAGATCCGGCTGGGCCAGCCATGTAGGATGGCCGTATATGGGGAGGGATGGTGCGGACACAATTTCCGGTTAGCCGGGCTTTGTACAACCCAGTCAGTACGATTCAGATAAATACCAAACAACCGCAGACATCGCGAGATGGCAGATGTAACTGTAGTGAGATTCTCTTTTGAAGGAGACAAGTTTGAGATTCTTGTAAAGCCTGATCCCGCCCTAGACTACAAGCTTGGCAAACGGAAGGATCTCTCTGCTGTCCTTGTGTCTGATGATATTTATGCCGATTCTGGAAAGGGAACAAAACCTCCTGCGGAGAAACTCTTGAATGCATTCAAGACCGAAGATTCTGCAGAGATTGCAAAGATAATCCTCCAAAAGGGTGATCTAAATCTAACCACTGATCAAAGGCGCAGAATGGTAGATGAAAAAAGGAAACAGATAGTTGCGATTATAGCCAAGACTTATGTGGATCCTAGGACACACCTTCCACACCCTCCCTTGCGCATTGAGCAGGCCATGAAGGATGGCCGTGTTACCGTTGATCCACAAAAAGAAGCAGACGAACAGACAAAGGAGATTGTAGAGAAACTGCGCTCAATAATTGCGCTAAAATCAGAAAACTTGCAACTCGAGATAGTCATACCCGCACAATACGCTTCGCAGTCATATTCTGTACTAAAGTCTGTGGGCTCACTGAGCAGCGAACAATGGCAGAATAATGGCTCTCTAAAAGCAATACTTGAAATACCCGCAGCCTCAAGGCCAACCGTGATAGACAGATTGGGCTCCATAACTAGGGGCTCTGCTACGGTTGAGGTCATACGGTAATGGAAAATAGGAACAAATATGTTATTCCAGGCGATGTCGTAACCACTAGGCCTCTCAGGCCAGAACAGAACGTAATATTTGATGGAAACAAGATAATATCTACTGCTGTGGGCACCTCGGAGATTTATGAGGACTCGATCAGAGTAATTCCACTTACGGGCAAGTACATTCCAAAGATAAATGATCTAGTGATAGGCAAGGTTATCTCGTATACGTCAATGTCGTGGGAGCTTGATATCAACTCATGCTATGTGGGGTTTTTGCCTGCACAAGACGTGTTTGGCCGTGACTTTTCAGCACATGCAGATGAGCTTACATCAAAGTTGAAACTAGGAGATCTCGTGGCTGCTAGGATTGCCAACTTTGATAGGACACGGGATCCACTCATAACGATATGTGATAGGGATTTGGGCAAGATTGATTCTGGCATTTTGGTTCCCATCTCCCCAAGCAAGGTTCCGCGCCTTATTGGCAAACGGGGCACGATGATTCAGACCATAGAGGTGGCTACGGGTGCTATGATCACAATTGGCCAGAATGGGCGGATAATCGTTTCATGCGAGTCTCCCAATGGATTATTAAAGGCTAAAAATGCTGTACAGATGGTTGATGAAAAGGCGCATGTCGCTAATCTTGTTGATCAGGTTAAAAAAATGTTAGACTCAAAAGAAGGAGATGGATCATAATGGGCGGAAGAGATGCCACCATGGTTTTGCTTGATGAGAATGGCATTCGTTGTGATGGCAGGAAGGTTGATGAACCACGCAAGATTATGATCAAGGCGGGAGGACTAAAGAACGCTGATGGTTCGGCATATATTGAATTTGGAGACAACAAGATTTTGGCAGGCGTATTCGGTCCGAGGGATGTCCACCCCAAACACATGTCCAATACGGCGACTGGAATCCTGCGAGTCAGGTATCATATGGAGCCGTTCTCCGTCGGTGAGAGAAAGAATCCTGCACCGTCTAGAAGGGAGATTGAAATATCCAAGGTAATCAAGGAGGCGCTTGAGCCTGCAGTGATATTAGACAAGTTCCCAAGGACTGCCGTGGATGTATTTATTGAGGTACTCCAGGCAGATGGCGGGACTAGATGTGCCGCACTCTCTGCTGCTTCTGTAGCGCTTGCAGATGCGGGAATTCCCATGCGTGATATGGTTGCTGCATGCGCCGCCGGCAAGGTAGCAGACACAATAGTTCTTGATGTCAACAACGAAGAAGACCAGGCTGGACAGGCTGATATGCCCGTGGGATACATGCCAAATCTTGAAAAGGTTACACTATTACAATTGGATGGTGTCTTGACGCCTGAAGAATACAAAAAGTGCGTCCAAGTGGGCATCAATGGATGCAAGATAGTATATGACCTTCAGAAAAAGGCACTCAATGACAAGTATTTTGGGAACGGATCTGATTAGATATGGCTTCAAGATCGGTTCTTGACGACCTCAAAAAGACACAGATACTAGAGCTACTCACTCAGGACAAGCGCGTGGATGGAAGAACACTTGAGCAATCAAGAGAGATTACAATTGAGGCCAATGTAGTTCCCAAGGCAAACGGTTCGGCTAGGGTCAACATTGGTGATACACAGGTAGTATGCGGTATAAAGATCCAGCCAGACAGGCCATTCCCTGATACAGGTGACCGTGGAATCTTCATCTGCACCGCTGAACTATTGCCGCTCTCACACCCTACTGTTGAGACCGGACCACCCAACCCAGATGTAATCGAACTTGCAAGGGTTGTAGATAGAGGGATACGAGAGAGTCATATGGTGGATGTATCGCAGCTGGTAATAGAGGAGAACAAGTCCGTAGTGGGTGTGTTTGCAGACAATGTTGTGGTTGATTATGATGGCAATCTCTTTGATGCATGTTCATATGCGGCCACTGCTGCGTTACTCTCAGCCAAGACACCAAAATGGACTATGCTCAATGACGTCCCCACACTTGTGGAGGGTGAACAAACACCCCTGCCTATAACAACAATCCCGGTATCTGTAACTATGGGTAGGATAGGAGATCACATCTTAGTTGATCCAAATGGCGAGGAATGGGCTAGCATGGATGCAAGGATTACGATTACAAGCGACTCTGATGGAAATATTTGTGCCTTACAAAAGGGTGGAAAGGATGGCTTCCAACAGGACGAGATCAATAGATGCGGCGAGATTGCAGTTAAGGTGGGCGCGCAGGTTAGGGAAAAACTCAGGGCGATTCAGCAGACAGGTTAGACAAGTTGGCAAAAGCAAAAAAGTCTCTCAAGGGATTAGGTGCAAGATATGGCATAAAGATCAGAAAACAATACACAAAGGTTCATCTTTTACTAAAGGAGAAGAGAACATGCCCAGAGTGCGGCTCAAAGACATTTGGAAGAGACGCCGTGGGAATTTGGTCATGCAAGAAATGTATGTACAAAGTTGCAGGCACCGCGTATGACATCAAGCTTTAGTGCAGATATAACGATAGATGCAGGCGACAAAGCAAGAGCCGTGTATGATTCTATAAACATCGACAATACATTCTATCCAGAAAACCCTGTAAAGACTAATGTAAATCTAGATGACAAGCACAACAGTATAATCCACATCCATGTAAAGTCCAACCACTTGGCGCACTTGAGAGCAAACCTCAACTCAACACTGCGCCTTGTCCAGACAAGCTATGATTCAATAGAATCGGTAAAGATATAACGAAACGATAAATCTCATAAGGCATGTCATCGCCCCCATCTTCTCCACCTCAACAAATACCTCCGTGGCTCCAGTCAGAGATTACAACACTCCAACAATCCCAGCAGAACCTTCAATCTATTATGACCCAGATACAGCATATAGGGTTGGAAAAGGCCGAGGCACAAAAGGCCATGGAGGAACTCAACAAGGCCAGCGATGAGGAGGTTATCTTCAAACATGCGGGCCCCATTATGATAAAGTCTACCAAACAGGCACTTGTAGCAGAGCTTGAAGAGAGGGCAGAGATGGCAAAGACGCGCCTGACCGTACTTGAAAAACAGCAAGCTAGGCTAAAAGAGTCCCTGACAGAGCAAGAAAAAAAGATTACAACCATGATGCAAGGGGCAGCAACAGGACAATCCACCAACCAGCCCACGGCATCTACTGCTACTACTGCATCACTATCGTCTAATACTGCCCGCCCTGAAGAGAATCCCAGAAAATAGATGTTTGTTCTACCCACTCCAGTTGTCATGCCGCCATACATGAATTCACATAGAGCCTATTACATGCTGTACCATTATCACTAACATGTGGTATGACACAATCGTCCAATTATATACCACCATGGCCTCGGCATCTTGCATTTCACACAAGATATTAGGAATTCCAATCATGCGTAATTGTTGGTAAAGTATGAGAATGTTAGAATTGTAGTCGATCAGCACGAGCAAAAAAGCAGGATTCCAGATCTCTTAAAGTCAATAGGCATGTGCGTTGAGATGAAGACACTTCCTGTGGGTGACTATATTGTGGCGCCTGAGACTGTCGTGGAAAGAAAGAGTACACGTGATCTACTCTCATCTGTATTTGACGGAAGACTCTTTGATCAGTGTTCCAAACTCAAAGAACATTTTGAACATCCTGTCGTCCTGATAGAAGGCAATGTAGATGAGATTGAGGAGATTACAGAGAATCCAATGATCTTTTACGGGGCGCTCTCTACAGTGGTGCTTGACTTTGCAATCCCTATTATTCCCACACCAAGCGCATACCATACTGCACGGTTACTCTTTTTGATGTGTACTAGAAAGGATTCTGCAAAGAATGGACCATATTTGAAAAAGATCAAAAAGTCACCCGATCTACAAGTACAGCAGCTATCCATACTATGTAGTCTGCCTGGGGTGGGAGAAAAGTTTGCGACAAGGATGCTTGAAAGATTTGGTACACCACTTGATGTCTTTTGTGCAACTGCTTCTGATCTTGCAAAGGTTGAGGGTCTGGGTAGTGCGCGTGCAAAAAAGATCAAAAAGACAATAAACACCAAGAATAAAGCATTCAAGGGATCCGGCCAAAAGACATTGGAATAACATGTTTGTACCTATGTGGCCTGTACTTTCAGCATTTTTGTGCATGATGTGCACGCCATGACTTCTAATTGTGGTCAGATATCACGGCTGCTCCATGCAGTGACTGATGTGCTGCCAACAGATGGGCAATCACACAAACAAACGATTACAATTATACATGATAACAAATGTGCACATTATCTGGCAGGACTCCAATCCAAAATATGTGGTTCCCTATTTTGTGGATGTATTGTCACTTTCCCTTGAACAATTTTGCCTTGAGCGAGTTACCACAAACAGGACATTCCTTTTTTATATTACTGTGATGATTATTATGATGAATGCCGCATCCTGGACAGTAATAAATCCACCTGCCTACATTACGAATCCCATTCGTCATTATAGATGATGTCTTTAGGCCGATATTCCTTGCCACATTCAGCACTGCAAAGTCATCACTAATTATCTCTCCACCGGTCTCCATACATAATGCTATGACTGATATGTCCTGTTCGGACATCTGTTCAAGATCGCCTGTTGTTCTGGCTGCCTTTTTTGCATCCTGTGTGAACTCTGTTCTGGGCTCATTGATCTTGAGCCTGTTGGTCTCGATCAACATTCCAAGCGCATCATGATCCTTCTTTATGTGCATGATCTCATCGTACACCAACGGTGTCGTGTGGCATTCGTCAGGTGACCTGAACGGCACTCCCGCGTAAAAAGCACTGGCGTCTAGAATTTTAAAACCCAAGCTTACTCATCTGCCGCAGTCCGCGTTTTTTGAGCCTTACAAAGACTGCAGGCTTTTTGTATTTTCTAATGGTTATGGGTTCATCATATCCTGCTGACTTTACCACCTGTGCATCCATCACAATATTGCAGTCGTGTGAACATATTATCTCAATCTTTTCGTCAGGGACAACGATCGATTCGAGCCTGTAGACGGGCGCAACGGGGGTGATTATCAGAACATCAAGGCTCTCATGGAGTATAGGTCCTCCTAATGAGAACGAATGGCCTGTGGATCCACTCGGGGTTGCAATGATTACACCGTCCATCTTTTGTCTTATAGTATCGTTTTGAAACTTTATCTCTATCTCGGATGTCTTGGTAAGATTTGTTCTATTGACATAGATCTCATTGAGGGCTGGGGGAAATTCTTTTCCTCCACAGGACGCAATCACCCTGGTCCTCTTGTCTAAGAAGAACTTGTCGTTTAGAATTTGATCTATTGCCACATCAATCTCGTCGGCAGTTATCTCGGAAAGTATTCCTCTGTTGCCTCCTACATTGATGGTCAAGAGCGGAGTTTCATTGACCATGTTTCGGAATACGCGCAGCGTCGTCCCATCACCCCCCAATGTGATGACTAGATCTATTTTTATCGTGTTGAGATCCTCTAATACTTCCACCTTCTGCGCTCCTTCGATCTGGACGGGAGATGTAGTGTATACCTTGATCCCTCTTGCGAGGAGCATCTTTGCAATGTCTTTTGCAGCTTGCTCTGATTCCCTTGAGCCTACCTTGCTGACGACTGCAATACATTGTAACTTCAAACTTGTCTTCTTGTTTGCGTCTACTTAAAAATGATATTTTTGGGCTTCATACTTGGTTACAATCTGAAAATTACCATCTGGCAGGATTTTAGCAAGGTTGCTTGCATAGTAAAATACATAACAATTAATTATGAATGTGCTCTGATATACCCATGAGTGATTATGCACACCCAGAGGTTTTGGTGGATACAGAGTGGGTCGCGCAACACTTGCCAAACCATGGTAACGACGCTGGTGGGGGTGAGAATCCCAGAAGGCTGGTTGAGGTCGACTATGATCCAGTAAATGGATACCAGAAAGGCCACATCAGTGGCGCCAGCCTCATATGGTGGAAACGCGACATAAATGATTCCCTTACACGTGACATCATCAATAAGAGAGAGTTTGAGGCGCTAATGTCGATGCATGGTATTACGCCTGAGACGGAGGTGATCTTATATGGTGACTTTAACAACTGGTTTGCAGCATTTGTATTCTGGGTCTTCAAGTATTATGGACACAAAAACCTAAAGATTATGAACGGAGGAAGAAAAAAATGGGAGCTTGAAAATAGACCATATGTAACCGAAGAACCCATGATCACATCTACCACATATGTGGCATTGCCCCCGGATGAGGGACTGCGCGCCTATCTGTTTGATGCTAATCGGGCCTTGGGACGAGAGGACACTGTAATGGTAGACGTACGTTCTCCTGCAGAATTTTCTGGCAAGATTACGGCTCCTCCAGAATATCCTATGGAGCACGCGCAGAGAGGTGGCCACATACCTGGGGCGAACAACATTCCTTGGGCTACTGCGGTCAACGATGCTGATGGAACGTTCAAAGGAGTTGAGGAACTGCGACAAAACTATGAACCAGAAAACATCACTCCTGACAAGGATGTGATCTGCTACTGCAGAATCGGTGAGAGATCCTCTCACAGCTGGTTTGTCCTAAAGTATCTGCTGGGATATCCAAAGGTCAGAAATTATGATGGCTCTTGGACAGAATGGGGTAATATGGTGGGCAACCCCGTAGAGCGATAAGCCTTGCTTCCGGTCGCCAACGATCATACCAACAACGATCATAATGACACTCATGATCCTCCACAACACGTACAGGCTGATGATATGAATCACGTTGCAGATCATGCGCAGTATCTTCCCATACTGCAAAAGGGTACATTTTATTCAATTCAGGATGGCCAACATGATCTAATCATGGAGGACAGGACCAAGCGCGGCCTTGCAGTAAGGGAGAGATCAAGTGATGAAAAGATGCACAACGTCATGGCTGACAAGGGTATGATTCATGATATGGATGGAATAGGACATATAGTGTCGATCAGGTGGTACTTTCCAAAGGAGTCGTATGATCTGCCACAAGTGGCGGTACATGCCAATGTCTTAGAGCAGAAATACACCCAGCTCAGAGAACTTACATGTCCTGATGGTGACAACTGACAACATTTTTAAACAAAATACTGCAAAGATAAACTAGATGTCATTACTACTCAAGGACAGGGTTTGGTCCATGGAGGCCCCCACCGCAAAGCGCGGCGTATATCCCCTGCATGGCTTCAAGCTGGGATTGTACCGCCTGCCGATCAAGCTTGAAGAACCGGCCGAACTAAAGTCCGTCCATGACGGACTTAAGAAGGCGTTTGAGATGGACATGTATGCAGACAGGATCTTTGCTACGTACCGCTGGACCGAACACAACATGATGAACCGCGACGCAAAGGGATACGAAGAGGTTGAGCTGTCCGTAACCGTGGAGATCGTCACGGGCGAGGTGGTTGATATCATTTACCAGATATTCCCAATCGAAAAGTTTGGAGATCAAAACTGGGTACGTGACTATAGAAAAAAGGCTGATCACTTTGCAAAGATGGTCATTGATACCATCTTGCGTAATACGATCCTTGCAGACAAGTTAGTCTCCTACTATGCAAAGACCGAAAAGATATCTGAAATTGCAGCAATACAAAAACTTGAAGAACTGACCCCCTTGGCCAAGATTGTTCTTGGTGCAAAACCAAAGCCCATAGAAGCAGCCGAAGAAGATGCCGAAGAAGATGATGGTGAGATTGAGATACCTGATGGCGCCAAGCCTGGTCCGATCGATGTAGAGTACAAATCAAAATTAAAGCCATCAGTTTCATATGATGCCCCTGAACATACCATAAAGACATGGGGTAGAAAGGGGACGGCTAATGCTATCATGGGAGTGTGGGGGGAGTTTGTCTCGGTAGACTATGATATCTGTGTAGCAGACGGAGGGTGTCTAGAGGCATGTCCAGTTGGCGTGTATGAGTGGTTTGATTCTCCCGGCAATCCCGGTTCCGACAAAAAACCCCTTATGTCAAAAGAACCTGACTGTATCTTTTGTCTTGCATGTGAAGGTGTATGCCCACCACAGGCCATCAAGATCTTTGAGCAAAAATAACCACCAATTTGAGCCTGAAAGTTACATTGCTGTAGTTGCATAATTTGCCTTCCAACCCCCTTGTGTGAATTCCATACACGTTGGTGCAATCAGATGTACAGCAGCCTCATGTGGATGCATTAACCAAGATTGGTTGAATGCTAACACTATCTACAAGCAGGTAGTGTAATTGTACGTGGTCAGGTTGTCTGGGAAGATTTTTTGATTCAGGCACGGATCTAGGGTCTTTTGATAGTACTACACATCATTCTGGGCACGACCTGACCACGTAGAGGAAATTAGTAATTAGAAAATTTTGACCTCCAAAGTAAAAAAAGCTCACATACCACTCGAAAAACGGGCATGTGGTATATGATGTATGGAGATATATCATGATTTGATCAAAAATGCCACGAGATTCAAAAGGGTCACGGGCATGACCATCGAGGAATTCGATTCTTTGTATACCGAAGTGGCCAAAAAACACCCCAAGATGGAGGAGAAGAGGCTTGACCGGCCAGACCGCAAGCGCGCCATAGGCGCTGGACGCCGGCACGCCCTCAACCTGAAGGATCGTCTGGTGCTCTGTCTCTTCTACATCAAGACATATGCAACGCAGGAGGTAGTGGGAATGTTCTTCAAACTGTCGCAGGGGACCGTATCCAACACGGTTAGCAACATGTCCTTGGTCATCAAGGACAGTCTGCCCACGCCTAAGAAGATCTACGCGAAGGTCGGGAGGATCAAGACTATTGGGGAGCTCGAGAAGATGTTCCGGGGTCTGACGTGCCTGACTGACGCCTCGGAGCAGCCCATCCAGAAGCCGAAGCGCAGGGACATGGAAAAGTCACACTACTCCGGCAAGGCGCATACCCACACCGCAAAGGTGCAGTACACCATGAACTGCGATGGACTGATAGTGCACAAGACTGCGCACTCGCCCGGGAGCGTAAACGACATCACCACCTTCAAGAAGAAGCACCCGTCATTTCCGGAAATCTGTTCTCCCGATGGAGACAACAGCGTGGCCGTGAGGCTGCGCAATCTCATGGACAAGGGGTACATGGGGGCCCAGAAGATCGAAAACGACACAAGGGTGATCCTTCCCATACGCAAGCGCCCGGGAAAAAAGCTCAGCGAGGAGGAAAAGTCGTACAACAACTGTCACTCCTCCATACGAATCTACGTCGAGAACGGCATACGCAGGATCAAGGTGTTCCGCATCATGGGCGACAAGTACCGTAACCCGCTCAAAAAGTACGACATAATAAACTCCATAGTCTGCGGGCTGGTCAACCTGCGAATCCTGGCAAAAATGGCGGCGTCAGCCTGACCGGCAACATTGTGTAACTGCGGAAGGGTGCGGACTGAATCTAATTGTTAATTTCTTCTCGTACGTGTAATTATTGGTAATGGATTCTTTGTTTTTTGTGCCTAGTAATGGTTCGGACAGATGGTCAGCTCAAGAATCTTTTTGTGCTTTTCTTCTCGGCACATGAATCCAGACCCCATCTTACAGGACCATCAGCACAAGACACCAGACTCTATTCATGACATGTATTCTTTGTGTTTTATTTGGGTTGACTATTTTTGCAAGTATAAATAACAAGTAGCCTTCTGTGAGACTAGCGGTGGTATGCCAATCAATCCTTTTACACAGTTTGTCTTTGATCTGTTTCTGATATCGGCAGTAATCATCATCGCATACACGTGCAATTTTTACTATCTTGCATTCCTCTCATGCAAAAGAAAAGATGTCTTGTCCACGATTACCGACCCTGGAAGCCCATCAGTCACTATCCAGCTTCCCATATACAACGAAAAGTATGTTGCAAAGAGACTTGTTGATGCTGTATGTGGCCTAGACTATCCCAAGAACAAGATGCGGATCATGGTTCTAGATGACTCTGACGATAATACCACGGTTCTACTCCGTGATGTAGTCGACAGATACAAGAAGCAAGGGTTTCAGATCGAGCATGTGCGCCGTGGGACGCGTAGTGGCTACAAGGCTGGTGCGCTCAAACATGCAATGCGGACCACTGATACGGATCTTGTAGCCATATTTGATGCAGACTTTATCCCTCCTGAATGGTTTCTCAAACGATCGATTCCATATTTTTCAAACTCCAAAATCGGCCTAGTACAGTGCCGCTGGGGTCACGTAAATGAAAACTATTCTGCAATCACACAAGCACAAGCGCTCAGTCTTGACTTCCACTTTCTCATAGAACAAAAGGCAAAGAGTAATTCGCACCTGTTTATGAATTTCAATGGTACTGCCGGCATATGGACGCGCAACTGCATAGAGGATGCTGGAGGCTGGCACACTGCCACACTCGTAGAGGATCTTGATCTCAGTTACAGGGCACAAATGAAGGGGTGGAAGTGCATCTTTCTGCCCAATATCGTGGTGGATGCAGAGCTCCCTGTACAGATGAATGCCGCCAAGAGGCAGCAGTTCCGCTGGGCAAAGGGCTCTATCCAATGTGCTGTAAAGCTGCTGTCTGACATTGTGGTCAAGCGCCAGGTGGCGGCTGAGGCAAAGATCCAAGCATTCATCCAGTTAACTCGCCATATCGTCTATCCGCTGATGCTCATACAATTTCTTACTCTTCCCATTCTGCTTGCAGGACAGGTCAACCTATACGTGATCAGCTTCCTGCCTGCACTGACCATAGCGACGTATTTGGCAATGGGTCCTGGCGCATACATTATGATAATACAACGCATGTACAATAGAAAGTCTTGGAAGTCTAAGGCAAAGATACTGCCTATGCTTCTCGTATACAACGCCGGAATGTCTGTAAATAATACGGTTGCTGTCTTTGATGCAATACTAGGCAAGAAGAATGAGTTTCTAAGGACACCAAAATATGGAATAACGACTAGGCATGATGATTGGAAGGACAAGTCGTACAACCTACCGTTTACACAAACAACACTGCTTGAGATCTTTTTTGGCGTATATGGAATATTGGGGATTCTCGTGGCACTGTTCTCCAATCATCCAATCTTTATACCCATAATCGGACTTCAGGTAGTGGGATTTCTGTATATAGCATACATGAGCTTGTCCCATACTAGGTTTAAAAGAAATAAATCAGGCAGTCCACATGTACATTCCAAGAAAGAGAATATGGCAGATCTTGTGTACAAACTCTCCATGGTGGGGATCATTGCAATTATCGCGTTTGGTGGGTACATGGCAATCAGTGGATACAACAACGACATCTATCCCCTTGATCTCATGCGTGGTCACCTTGATGGGATCGTGGGTTCTTCTGATCCTGCTGCACTACAAGCACACATACTGGCAATCCAAGCGCAGTTAGACATTGTAATAGATGGCCTACCAGATACTACTGACGAGAATGGCATGCTCGTTTCCAAGAATCCTGTCTGGTTGTTTGCCACAGAATCTACCAACTTTCTAAGGATACAAGAAGACATGGACTCTATGCTTGCAAGTGTGGAGCGTGTCTCAGCCATACCCAAGGACAGCTCTGCGTATCATACGGGAATGCTTGATATCAATAGCAGGGCTACAATGATAAAGATCAACATCATGGATGCTACCCCCTACAAATATGCCAGCATATCCAACATCATATTGAGTACCATTTGGATTACTGCAATACTGGGAATATTTGCAACCCTGAAAAGAAAAAAGGCACAGCTCAGAGACAGGGAAGAGGAACAAGACCCTTCCACTGAAAAGGCCACTGGGTTCTGATTTTCTCACAGCTGCTGGAGGATATTTTATTTGCATTTGCTTTTGACATAATGATACACTCAACTATTGTCAGTTACCGATATCACCACCATGTACAGGGTACTGAATATGCTGTCAAGAAGAATCTGTTGTTTGTGATGGATGGAAGATACGCATGTGCACCATGCCCTTGTTGGTTGTTTATTCACGATGCTTGATAATTATGCCATGAATCACAAACTACACGTACGCCACTCTTGGATTGGCGTGTCAGCTCCATTTCATCAAGTGATCCCCAAATCTTTTCTGATCTTGTCTACTGCCTTGATTCCATAGATCTCTCTTACTTGTTTGATTCTTACAACTTCCTTGAGCATGCTGCGCCCTATGATCCTAGTCAGTACGGGATAAACATCACCAAACCTAATTTCCCATCTGTCTGCACAGTCTAAAATTTTTCCCACTGCCCATCGCCTCACTTCGTGGGGAAGTGGAATCTTTTCTCCTGATTCTATTGAGATCTTGTCAAAAAGATTTACAATGTCAGTTGTCTTCGTTGCTATCTTTCGAAGATCCCTGACATCCCCATATTTCGATTCCGCATACATTCTGATACTTGACTGGTATTCTGACAGCTTTAGAAGCGCCATGACTTCTTTTGAAGAGTCCGATGATGCTCTGGTGGCCGTACTCTTCACCGTCTGCATCTCCTTGAACAGCATATCTGCTTTTTTGTGAAATTCAGCAGATGATGCATCCTGTCTCTTTAGAATGTCTGCCGCGGACGTTATCCTCTTCTCTATACTTGTTGTTCTGTCGGAGATGTTGTGCTTGAGGCTTGATACATCCTTTTGCACCTGCTCAAGTCCTTGGCCTACAAATGCAGTCGAATCTGCCCTGTGGGCCAGTGTGTTTATCTCTGCCTCGATCTTGTCAATCTTACCCGCAATCTCACCAATTGCCTTGCGGCCTATACTATCCGCAGTGTCAGCCCTTGCTTTTACCGATTTGAATTGCTTGTTAAGGCCCTCTATAATCCCGCCTAGCGGATCAATTTTTGCAGCCTTGGATGATATATCATCTATGGTGATCTTTATTGAATCCAACTCTTCGTGTAGGTCAGCACTAGACGAGATCCCTTTCTTTATACCGTCAAGCTCCTGCCTGAGGTCCTCCATTAGGGTGGTTCTTCCCTCCAGCATTGCCGCCTTTCCAGAGATCTTTTTTATGCTGTCCCTCAACCCATCCAACTCCTGACCTATGTCTGCAAGTGAATCTGCTTTTCCGGACACCGTCCTAAGATCATCTCTGATTTCATCAATTCTACGTGCTATCTTTATGATCATCTTGGAGTTGTTTTGAATTGAGTCCTTGCTATCCATTATCTGCCGCGTTAGTTCCTGTGATCCTGATGCATCCTGCAATTCTGAGATTCTACTGATCTCTTCTTGCAGTCTGACTGTCTGATCGTTGATCCTATCAATCATGTCGGATTGTGCCTTGATGTGGCTTAGTCCTTCATACAGTTTCTGCATGTCATCTTCGGATGTTCCTGCCGGTCTTGGTTGTTTTTGAATGTGCCCAAGCATGGATGTCAGTGTATCCATCATGGCCTTCATTGATATCAGGATCTTTTGATTGTCTCCAAAGATTCCTGAAATTGTTTTGATCTCCTTTTGTAGCGCCTTGTTGGAATCAGACACTAAGGCAATTTTTTCAAGCAACATGGATGTACTTGGTTCTGACTTTGCAGTCTTCTTTTTTGTGGATAATTTTCTAGTCTCTCCTGCCGGTGTGGCATTCTCGGTTTCCTTTTTTTTACTAGTGGTAGTATCCCTCTTGTCTGTTTTTCCGACTTTGCTGACTGCATCTTTTTTGATTGCCTTGGTTGCCATGTTTTGGATTACATACATAATGATAAAAAAGTTGGGTATCTCATATGTACATGTCTGTACTATAACTTGTAGTATATACAATCACTAGTAGATTGCGTCAAATTCATGCCTGCCAGATATACACAGATCCATGATGCAGATGACCTGACTCCCCCTGGCATATCATGCGTCTACGAAAACATAAAAAAATTTCATCATGTTATGTGCCAGTTTGCACACAAGTACGTGTGTTCGTAGAATGGCGTGATGCCTCCTTTGTGGAGCAGCTATGTGTGGTTTGATACAGTCAGATACCCCAGGTCATCTCTCTACATTATTTCTTCAGCTGACCTATGTCATTCATCATTCTGCATCATTAGATTGTGATGTGTGGTGGGTACAGTAGGTTAAAGACTGTACTGTATGATGAGGTATTAGTACGCCCTTATGAATATAGGTAATCGTGTGTATGCCCCTGAAGATACAAAATCGTATCACAGATGGTGATGATATGATAATTTTTCTCAAGCGCTTGAATTACAAAAGCGCTGACACTACATTAAGCAAGTGACATAGCATCGGCACTGTGGGGGATATGTAGTACTGTATATGGTGACTGAGCCTAAAAGTGATCGCAAGTCACTGGGGAGTGAAAGAAGAGGCCGGTATTCATAATTGGTATCTGAAAACAACCCATGATTACCAGATATTGGTTATCTACATGATGCAAAAAGCAACTTCCATACATGTCGGGTCGGTACGCTACAGGCAAGATCAATGCTTCTGGATGCTGGCTAGAGGATCTTCTTTGAGCGTCTGGAATGTTGAGCTGATCTTGCAGCTAGTGCACGATGTTTGGCTGTATCCACACAATAGATTTTGCTACAATGTACATGAATCCATAGGACATCACACAAAACAACCCAAAAGGCCTAAAACATGCCTGCATATCGTCCTTAACAATCTCTTATGCCTGCTTGACCTTTTGATTTTCTTTATTCATTAGAGTTTATGATCAATCGGCCGAAAAACAAGATCAGAAAAATTTGCCAAATTTTCTATTAATCTAAACCAGTATCGCTAAATCCTTCTCTTGTAAGTATATGATAATGAGCAAACAAACTCAAACTAAACTAGAGACCAGATTAGCAAAGTTAGAGAAAGAAAACCTGAGGAAGGAAAAGGAGAATCAAAGGCTAAAGGCAAAACAGACCAAAGAAAACTCGAGGTTAGAAAAAGAGAATCAAAGGCTAAAGGCAAAACATGCCAAAGAAAACTCGAGGTTAGAAAAAGAAAATTTGGGGCTCAAGACGATGCTGGCAAAGGAGGACTCGCTGTGGAATACGGAGCTTGGACAGAAGAGACACTCTTCTGTACTGCCCACAAGACTGCTTCACACACATGAAATGTTAGAGTATATCATTTCAAATGAGAAGTTGATAAAGGCACTTACAAGAAGCACCAAGGAAATATTTGATAACACACTTGAGGATTTGTTACAGATAATCAAAAAATCCAATGATTCACCACACTTTCGCGACGACCAGGACAGAAAAGAAGAATCCGGAAACCAGTGCAAGCTGTATATCCGGCACTTTCTGTTCATGACCCAGGTAAGAAAATCACAAGATTGGGGGCAGGAATCACTGGGTGTAGTTTTTGGGATAGATCAGAGTACGGTATCAAACTATCTCAAGCTTGCAAACAAATACGATGATGAGCTATATGCAGTAACACCGCACAACATGACAAAGTACATCTCCACGATAAAATCAAAAGAAGAATTCAAGGAAATTGTGCCCGGAAGAGATGGAGGTGAGATTACAATAGATGGCACACTTGTAGAGACCACGCGTCCAGAAGACAAGGAAGAGCAAAAGAAACAGTATTCTGGAAAGGGCAAGATGTTTGCAATAAACACAGCCATGATGATAAACAAACAAAACTATATCCTCGCAATAAGCGACTCTAGAGAGGGAAGCTGCCATGACCTGACGGTGTTGAACCAAGGACTGCCAGACTTTGGCAAATGGACTGATCGCATGGTGACCGGCAAGCGCATACCATCGGATAGCCGCATACGCCTGAATTTGGACAGAGGATACACGGGAATCCAAAACTATCTTCGTGGGGTAACCGCAAAGATCCCACACAAAAAACCCAAGGGCAAAAAGCTTACCGCCACCAAAAAGGCACAAAACAAGGCACATAACAAAAGGCGCGTTCCTGTCGAGAACGTCTTTGCACATGTGAAAAACTGGAAACGAATATCCGGACGATACGACGGTACGGCCGAAGAGTTCAATATAGAATTCAACGGCATATGTGGCATGTACAACAAGCGAAAGATGTGGCAGGACGGCACCTACCAATACTGGAAGAATAAAATAAAGAGCAGGATATAGCTCCTGCCCCTTTACTATACTGTTAAGTTGACACATGGATGAAAATTCCAAATGCACACGACTGCGCACAACTTTTTGGCTTTACCTGTGTTAGACTTGAACCACACCACATATGATATCCATATTTTTTTCAGAAAATTTTTTCTGGTCGATTAATCATAAACTCTATTCATTCTATTACTCTTTACCTGCCCTTGCTAATCTCTATACTGCGTTTTTGCAAATAATTGTTTTTAAGGCAATTTATAGGGTATAATGGCATGCAAGATGTTTATTTTTATATGATTCTGGATGGATTTGCCGAGTCGTTCAGTGACGCGGTCCGCACCCTGATAGGTCATATTCCTGTAGAACTTCCTCATAAGATATTTGTCACTGATCTGGCAATTATTATGATTGTGGGAGCGGTGGTAACGCTTGCATTCTTTAAGATAAGACAACCATTGATCATAGGTTATCTCTTTGCGGGAATGTTATTGGGCCCACTTTCCCCCCTCTGGTCATGGTTTCTGCCTAATGTATCCCAAACATCACATGCCGCAGCTGGAGTGGCTGTACTCTCTGACATCACGTCGCTTCACTTGTTTGCAGATATTGGCGTAATCCTGCTTCTCTTCGTGATTGGTATAGAGTTTCCATATGCGAGGATCAGGAGCATCGGCCGCGTGGCGGCAGGCGTAGGAACCATAGGGCTACTCTCAACACTCGGTGTCGTATTTTACATTGCTAGTGCATTTGGAATGGCATTTATGGATGCGCTATTCATAGCAGCAGCGCTGTCCATATCTAGTACTGCCATAATTGTCAAACTTTTGGAAGATATGGGCAGGATCAAGAATAATTCTTCTCTCATAGTCTTAGGAATATTGATAGTTGAGGACGTGATTGCGGTAATCTTGATCTCCTCATTACAGTCTGTGGCGCTGGTGGGAACCGTATCTATTGAGTCGGTTGCTATTGTGGTTCTGATGGCGACCGCTCTCATAGTGGGTACGTTTACGATTGGTACGCGCGTAATCCCTCCACTGATCGACAAGGTGGCAGAGACCAAACACAACGAGATTCTGCTGCTCAGTATTCTTGGCGTTTGCTTCGGTTATTCTCTATTTGCAAACATTGTGGGGTTGTCTGTGGCAATAGGTGCATTTCTAGCTGGCGTACTTGTGGCCGAATCCAAGTCTGCGCACGTTGCAAAGGTACTCTCAAGCCCAATTAAGGACATGTTTGTTGCTATATTCTTCATCTCAATAGGCGCACTCATGGACATATCACAGTTGGGAGATTATATCTTCGTGGCACTGGCATTGATCGCGGTGGCCACTTGCATGAAGTTTGGGGGGAATATGATTGGAAATCTAATATTTCGTCAAAAGCGCATTAGGTCTCTGCGTTCTGCGTTAACACTGGCTGCTCCGCGAGGTGAGTTTTCAATTGTCATAGTAAAGACAGGTGTGGACGTTGGTGCAGTAAGCACCTTTTTGTTCCCGCTTATTGGGATGGTCACGGTCATCACTGCGTTCATATCTCCATTCTTGATGAAGGCGGGAGACAAGATTGCCCATAATATAGAGGCCAAAGAAGATGACGATGACTAGCAACAATAGTGAGCTACGAGAGTTGCTGCAACACGTCCATGATGGGATTACGTCCTTTAATTTTGATGGAAAGGCTGTCCCATGCATCGTGGTTGGGGAGAAGATGTATGACATGTTTATATCACGTACTGCTGGCCATTCCCTACTGATCAATACCAATCTGGATGTATTGCATGATGGGTGTGGAAATGTATTCGTCTGGATAACCTTGTTGTTTTCCGTGGGCGGCATAGTGGAAAAATTCTTGGTTAATGCACGTACTGATCTGGAGTTCTTTGAAACACTTGCATCTACAGGCATGTTGGCCATATCAAAGGGTTCTGAATACAGGGAGACGGCGAGTGATGACAGTGTAATTATGGTTCAATTGCCGCGCCTAGACAATGCAATCAAGGCACTTGAGATCATTCGAGGCGAATTAGTTCCAAGACGCTAAAAGCTGCTGCATAGATGAATGCAATTGTCAGTGTGATCGTTGGATTACGTTTGTGGTGTTTGTCAGGCATGATTGATATATTTTACGTGCATGTCTCATACATGCAGTTGCAGACAATACAGTGCACAAAAAACAATTGTTGCATTTGGTGCAGTTACCGGGATTTGAACCCGGGTCACGAACTTGGCAAGCTCGAATATTAACCAAACTATACTATAACTGCAATAATGCTATGAATAGAATATAGATATTAAACTGTTTTTAACTACCGCCTGCCGGTTATGATATGAATGAAGATGTTCTAATAAGGATCGAACAAAAGATAGATGAGACGGTATCAAATAGGGACGAAATACGTCAGCTTGCAGATCAACTATGTGGTACGGGGGCTCATAAACCATTTGCACTCGGAGTGGTGGTGGGAAGGGTCTATAATTCATTTTACTATCAGTCAAAGAGGATTCTTGGCAGGGAGCCTACCAGAGAAGAGTTTAAGGAGTTTCTGGCGCTTCTTGCAAGCAAAAAGTCTGTCTTGGGCTGTGATTGGTGATGATTTTTGGAGGCTGTAACTAGTATTTGCCCTATCTGCTTTACACAAAACCATCTATGACAACTGCTTGTTACACGTGCAACAGGCTTATGGTGATGACTTGTTCCACTCAGTCATCTTGATTAGTGGTGTGCCTGGCAGTTTTACACATGCGGCCTTGAGCGCCTTTTTTGCTGCCTCTAGGTGTTCGTTACCATTGACATAAAGCTCTATGATGCACTGGCCGCTTCTGACCCTGGCGCCCAAGCTGGTGGCCTTGCCCCATGCCCTTCTCATCCCCTCCTGAAGCCTGTCTGCACCTGCTGCTGCAATCATTTTGTTCTCTCTAAGAAGGTTGTGGGGGTAGATTCTGAGTCTAGAATAGTATCCAGACTCTCCTGTTGTCTTTTCTAACGTCTTGTTGGCGGCCAGCCTTGCTGATTCTATTGCCATGTGCCTGATTTGAACTTGTTCATTGATTAAAAGCTGGACGCAGTACTGGTATGTGCCCCTCTTGCCACCTTGAAATTTTGCAATCTTTATCTGAGGCTTACCCTTGATGTACTCCTTTCTAGTGAATGGTTGGCCTCTCCATTCCCTATAATTGGCACCGTGCATGTTCTATTCGTGCTTGCTACCCATATTTTAACGGTTGTGGCATGAAGATGGCATCATTCGAGATATTGTGATGATGTTTGGAAACTACATCGCTTACATGTGGAGACGTTCCTATGTATTGCCACTTTTTTTGCACATGTTTCAGGTGGTCTGTTGTAATGTATGGTGTGTTGCAAGTATCTTGTTGTCTTGTATGGCTAAACGAGACATGATGCCATGACTACCAAATATCTCATTGGCTGATTTTTAAACCATGATCGATCTTTAGTCTGTCTTATAATTCTCTCAAGTGTGCCTAGATGTTTGTTGAAGAATAGACGCATCGTGCTTATGATTTGGTATTGTGAAACAGACTATCGATCTTCCAATGCTTATATGCAAATACATTTGCATTCTTTTGATCATGGATGATACAGTGCCCCCTCTTGTCCGGGGAAAAATGACGGATTCGTCGGAGATTTGCATATCTGACAAGGAGATGATCCATGAACTTGATCTCAAGGGGTATGGCGATGCTAAGGACGGCAAGCTCTTCTTGGCGCCATTTGAGGCCCTCTACCTTTTACATACTGGGCGGCTGATTCTGCATAGGGGCAGAAAACAGATTGACTTTGACTTATTTGTTGGCGATTGCCAGCGTGATGATCCTGACATACTTACCAGGTTTTTGATATATCGCGATCTGCGCAACCGCGGATATGTTGTAAAGGATGGCTTTGGTTTTGGCATTGACTTTAGAGTTTATGAGCGCGGCCATTTCGGTGAAAAGGGAGCAAAATTTTTGGTATTTGGACTCAATGAGGGCATGCAGGAGAAGATGGGCGTTTTACAAAAAAAGATCGAAGAGATCACCCAGATGGGAAAAGAACCTATAATGGCGGTAATTGAGCGCCGCGGCGAGGTCATATACTACAAAATCAACAAGATGACATTCTATGAAAATACGTGCCGTCTAAAAGAACCTGTTTTTCATGCTTGATACCGCCCCTTCTTCCAAGGCAGAACAATGGTGTGGGGATGTATAAAATGGATGGTGGCTGCAACAATCCACGATTGTGTTGTCATTCTGTTGGTTCTATACTCACACCTAAAATTCATCAAAAGTAGATACAATCCATGTACGTGGTCAGGTCGTGCCCAGAATGATGTGTAATACTATCAAAAGACCCTAGATCCGTGCCTGAATCAAAAAATCTTCCCAGATAACCTGACCACGTACCAATCCGTCATGTTGAAGATACCACTTTGTGACACTGGTGAATGCTCCCATCGGGATTTGAACCCGAGTCACTGCCTTGAGAGGGCAGTATGCTTAACCGGACTACACTATAGGAGCTTGATGAGGACGTGGTCTTTCTCAATTTAAAGGAAATGTTCTTGTTGTGGTAGTGGATGAGATCCATTCCTACTATTTCCTATGAGGTGCGTTTGGGGGATGCGGTTGCCTATCTTGCCTACCTTGCTGTGGTTTGGTTGTGGAATACTAGTCATCCAAACTGTTCATTCTTGTACGTTCTACATTGTGATCATATGCTGTCATGCTTGTGTTATTTAACATGCATCTGTAATCTGTCAATCTGACTGAATCTAGTTACACGTTCTTGTAAATTTTTGTCAACACATCTACTTATAGAAAATTTTGTGGTATTAAATACATGGATGTGTGGAAACTGCTAGAAGATCGACACGACCTATCAGGATTCCCTGTGGGGGTTAGCGCTTGTAGGTTTTCAGACATATGTTCTGATTCCTGCGGGCACGACATTGTAGTCTTTGATGGCAGACCAGGACAGACGGATGTAGTTGAGAGTGACAATGAATTTTTTATAATCAATCACGCATCGCTGCACGAGACAGACCCCAAAAGACTACTACAGTATGATGGCATGAATATCATACATGATGAGTCATGGGATCTGCGAATGTTCCTATCAAAGATAGCAACAAGACGGCAGTCCCTGTTGACAGATCTTACAAAAAATTCCCTGATCGACTCTTTGTTCTGCTGCCAAAAGACGATAGACTTGATTCGTGACTCGGACGTATTTGCTCCGTGCTGGCAAAAGTGCGCCTCTTATTGCTTAGCAGATGCTATCTGTTCACTCAATGGCAAGGCACCCAATCCTGTTCATATGCTTGATCTGCTTCGAAAGTCTGATGAAAGTCTTTACACCAACGAGCATGTGTCTGTTGCCACTCAGACGGTTGGGATTGAGAGGGCCACATCGATCCTACTTGAACGTGTACTCAAATCGACCGTGGGACTAGCCGGCCTGGTAGGTGGAACCGATTCTTCACATGCAATTAGGTACAGGCACGATTTGCTTATAAACAATTCAATGTTTTCGGATTGTTATTTTTATCTAGGATATACAAACAAGGAAAATTTTATGAAGATTCAGGATCTGACACGTAGGCCTGATCTCATTTACATCCTCAAGATCGCCTTTGATGTAGATGCAGACCTCTGTCTGTTGTCACGTAGAGCAGATCTCATACGGCGTTCGTGCAATACACTATTGGATGTCATAGCATTGCGTGAATAGTTGTAAACCTCCGTGGTATTCCCTCTGGTGTTTATACACTATGTACAAAAATAGATGCACATAACCATGCCCTGTTTGGACAAATCAATCACACATGACACATCCGAAATTTGTTCATATGTTGGAAGTACATGGTCAGGTTGTCTGGGAAGATTTTTTTTGATTCAGGCACGGATCTAGGGTCTTTTAATAGTATTACACATCATTCTAGGCACGACCTGACCACGTACTGTTGGAAGAACTCCGGGTCTTGTAGCACACCCTCTTCATGACATTGTTTGGGCAAATTCAGTGTATAATGACACATCTAAAGACCCAACTTTGCTAATATCATGTAACTAGCTGCTGTACTAAACTTTTAAAACAGCCGTTGATTCTTACTATTGTATGTCAGACGCAGCATGTGGTTGTGCAGCACAGGCAGAAAATGGTACTGAATGTGACTGTACGATGCAAGGTGAATGTTACTGTGACGCTACATGTGATTGTAAATTAGATCTTTGCAATAACACTGAGCACTAGATAACAGTAGCTCCTTATTTTTTATTTTTATTTTTTAGATTCGGTAATGGCTTGACCTTTTTGTACACTGGACATACTTGCATACAGTGACACATCTGCCTGTGGAATCATGATCTACTGTTCTAGACGGCCTGCCGGACCTACACGTTTTATTAACAAAGAACCGGGTTGTTATTCTTCATCCTCGTCTCCCAAGCCCCATGATCTCACCAACTCTTTTTGGAACTTATCTGACTGTTTTTCATCAAGTGCAAAGCCACAGTTCTTGTGGGTGGGCACTACTGTGATGCCATCAAGCTTGTATTCCACCTCGTATAGGTGAACCTTTGCGCACTCACACATCTCTGGACTTTCTTGTTCTCCTCTATATTTGCCTATGTCTGATTCTTGTTTGTCCTCTACACTTTGAGGGTTGGCCACAAGATCTGTCTGTTGCCTGGGCCATATGTCTTGCCTGAATAACGTTTAACTATCTGCATCTGTTATTTTTTTTGACTTGAGAAGCCTATTACTGGTACTTACTATCGCGGCATCATTGATTCTAGGGGCGTCATCACTCTCTTCCACAGCCTCTGCACAGATACAGTCCGGCGGTGTAGACAAGGAGGGGTCATGGTACGTCGGAGAGGGACTTGAACTCGGCGACTTTTTCTCATATGACATGTGTCATGTATACTATAAGGAATGTGCCAAATTCCGCATGGATGTATGGATCCGTGGAGACATACATGTGGAGAGTGAGACAAAATGGCTGGCAGATGTGGTCGTTTACGATGGGGATAACGTTCTCAACGGTACCATGCATCTGGGAAAGATCGTTCCTGAACCCACGGGCGGCAGTGATAATCTAAAAATCTATAGGAGCTCATTCAAGTCATCCGTAGCTTGGTTGTCTGCGTTTGCAACGTCAGATGTAAGTGTCTCTGGAAAGGGACCCAAAGATTTTTCATCCCCATCATGGGGCAAGATTGCAAACATAGGCGGGGAACAGATCCTCCCAACAACTATAGAACGTGTAGTAGTGCCTGCTGGTACTTGGGATGATGCTGTCAGGATCGATTGGAGGACAGGGGGATACAAGAGCAGTGTGTGGATAGTAGATGACTTTCCATTCCCGATTAAAGCACACACCCTGACGCATGTATCCGAGGGCATTCCTCCTACAGAATATAATTTTAAATTGCTTGATTATAAACAGGGTGTAACCCAGAGTCCGTTTGAAGACATTGAATTTGTCACATATGACACTCTGCCCCCCTATTGTGAACGTGATTTTGACAGGAATACCAGCATAAAAAAATCTACCAAAAATTTTGAATATTCTGTGCACCTATCATACGGCCCTGATGAACCAATGGAAGGGTGTGAGATACAGTGGCTCTTAAAATTCTACAACAAATTTGATCAGACTGAATTTCTCAACAGGGTTCAATTCGATCTCTTTGTAGTAGATGATAATGATGCGCCTATAAGATCAATTGCCAATGATGAAGACAAACAATTCCTCTACTCCCCGTCAGGCCAGTACCTTCTTGATATGCGCATTGAAGAACCTCCGGGCGACACAACCTATGTGATCTGGATCTATGGACTAGCACCATCAGATGAGGTTCCAATATCCAATAATGATCGTCTTGACGTTACCATCCCAATATATCCCAGCAATAAACAACAAGATCCACCCACAACAACTGCCATTCCCTCATGGATAAAGACCAACGCGGCTTGGTGGGCTGACGGGGTGATATCAGATGATACGTTTGTCCAGGCAATCCAGTTTCTCATAAACAACGATATAATCCATGTCCCGTCCACTGTAGCGGCCAATGATGGCAGCAGTGGTGATACTAACATTCCCTCATGGATAAAGACCAACGCGGCTTGGTGGGCTGACGGGGTGATATCAGATGATACGTTTGTCCAGGCAATCCAGTTTCTCATAAAGCAGGGAATAATCGCCATCTCCTCTTGATGATACATGGCCTCATACTATGAACAACGCATAGATTGCTCATACCAAAACAGGACGAAGATATGAATTATGGTTGGCTTCTTCAAGTACCCAAAACGTAAACTCAAACGACTGATCAAAGATGGTGAGTATGATGAGGCCATATTACTTGGAACCCGTTTGGAATATGATTTTGCCAATGATCACGACTTTATGTTCATCATGGGCAGCATCTATCTAATCGTGGAGGACGCACAAAAGGCGCTATCCTACTTTGAAAAAGCAATAGCGCTGGACGATAATGATGTCGAGACCTTTGTCCTTAAAACCAATGCACATTTGACACTGGAACAAAAAGATGGTGCCATTACATGTTGTCGTCGCATCCTTGAGCTGCGGCCGGAAGATTCTGAGGCGTTACAACTGCTCAGACAACTTGAAGACCTGTAAGCAAATTGACTATCCGTGACTTTTCATCTGGTAGGCATTCTCCATCAACCAATCACAAAATGCCGTTACAGGCTTGTTAAACTCCGTCCATATATGCACCGAGTGGGGCAGGATGTCTATCTTCCATTCTTTGGTGTATACTCTGACCCCCTCTTTGTTCTCGTACATATATGCGTCCTCTGTCTTTATGCCTACCAACATCTCTTTTGCTTTGAGCTTTATGATCTGCCTATCTATCGGAAATCTCTTGCGCTCATAGTCTACAATGAGGCTTAGATCCCTTTTCCCATACATGTCAAACTCTTCTATTCTTCCCTCTTTTGGAAAGTTGACGACAAGTTTGATGCCGTATCTTCTGCCTACATCCTTCCCAATTTCAACAATCCTTGTATATCCCATGCCTGGATTCTTTGAGAGCAGGAACCTGATCTGCGCCATGTCTTTTTTTAGTTGTTCTTGAAGATCAGAGATCAGCTCCGAAAAGACTCCCCTGTCCTTCATTTTGTCTGTTACTGGTACTCTTGGCGGATCCCTGTTAGCAACTCCCGTACTACTGACCTCGTTGCTATCATTACCGTTATTGATTATACTGCTTTCTGACATTGGTATGTATTACAGAAAAATTCTATATAACCATATACAAGTAGTATATTCTGCATATGGTACTATCGGCCACAATACCATGTCTGCAAGGCAAGATAATATGTTGCTAGAATAGTACGTGGTCAGGTTGTCTGGGAAGATTTTTTGATTCAGGCACAGATCTAGAGTCTTTTGATAGTACTACACATCATTCTGGGCACGACCTGACCACGTACCTAGAATATATGATCCAATATGATCCACCTCTGTGTTGTGTCAAGGCCACACAATTTTTTTAGGGCATGGAATCATTTACAACCATGGCAATGCCTATGGACTATGATGGTTTGAGGACGGATGACGAGTCAGAGAGGACAGATAATGTGTTCGAGTTCAGGCGTACATGCATTGACTTCATTGAGGACATATCCCACGATTATGAGGCATGGGTGGACTATTACAAGCTGCCTGATGATGAAGACAAGCGACGACGCGATGCAATACGTGCCACGGTTGTAAGAACCAATGAATGGATTGCAAAAGTTGCCCAGACCATCAAGGCGGTGAACGTAGCAATGAATGATGGGGTCCACAAGATGGCCGAGTCTACTGCCGGCAAGCCACTTGAGATTGGGATATTTGTCAATCATATGTCTGGTTATACCGAGGCAAGACCAGGTATCATAGATGTCAATCTCAAGGCTGCCGGAAGGCAGGGAAGGAAGATGAAACTAGGCTTTCACTTCAATAACGACAGATTCAGGATTGAGTCCACTTGCGGTGCACGCATAGATGAATCGCACTTGCCTACCAAAGAATATGAAATGATGGACGAACATCTGCTACTCATTGCAGATGATGCCAAACCCCGCGATCTGATCTCGTTTACCGTAACAATAAGCGAGATTGATGAGGGCGGCGTTGAGTTTGAACGAAGGGGTGTTTCTACAATCATTCACATAGTGTGATGGGTATGTGGTATTACTCCATTACAGTTACGAACTTCCCTGTCCCGACAAGCTTTATCGAATTGATCTTGTCTAAGGTGTCCAGAGAATTCATCTTTAGGTAGTCGTATGATGCAGTATACAGGACATCATCTATGTAAAACGACCTAGCGTCTCTCATGTCGTACCATCTATTATCTGCACCACCACTGCCAGGGTCGTTGTGGGGTATGGTGCCCTTAATACTGAATCCGTCTACTGCATTCAGATTCAATACATAGAATCCATGCCATCTTGCATCATTACGTAAACTGGTTGCGTCCTCATCCAATGCGCCCTCGTTTCCTGTAACAGGAATGGCCATGATCCCCCTTGTACCGTCAAAGAAGAATGCCTTGTGGTTGTGCAGCGCTTCTGAATATGTATTCCTGTCTCCTATTATGATGTCATCTGACACTTTGGGACTAGTCACATTTACGACATTGAACAGCGCAATCTTTATTCCTAGTTGTTCAACCCAGCCGTTCTCTGATAACTTTGTATCTCTTCCTATTCCAATTATGTGGTCATCGTCAAATGGGTGAAGATAGTTTGAAAATCCTGGTATCTTCAACTCTCCCAAGATCCTAGGTGTGTCATTGGATAGGTCAATCACAAAGAAGGGATCGACCTGCTGGAATGTAACTAGGTAAAGCCTCTCTCCCATGAATCTGGCAGAGAAGATGCTCTCGTCGGGGGCAATTTGATCTAGCTCCCCAACCATTCCCATCTGTTCATCCAGCACATATACTCCGTTTGCACGAATCCATCCTTGATACTGTGTATAATGTTCGGTGGTAGTTGCAACTCTGAACCTGTCTTCGTATTGATCCATGGAGAACTGGTTGAGCAGCCTGCCTGGAACCGTTCCTTTTGCAACATATTCTATCATGTCCTGTTCTATCGATATCTTGTGAATGATCGTCCTTGTGCTGTCCTGCATCCTACTCTTATCATATTCTATCATGGCATTGTCAATCTTGTTGAACAGCTCATCTCTACTATCACCATCCATTTTGTTGTACGCGTCCTGCATTATCTGTGCCATCGTAGACCATTGTCTAAGGGAACTGATCCCATTCGAGTCATCATCGTTATTGTTGCCGTCGTCGTCTACTTTCTCTTCTAGTACTGCATTGATCTTGTCCTGTGCTTCTTCTGGCAACAGTGGCACTATAACATTAAAGAATTTGTCATGTGACGAACTACCATAAAGTCCGAATGGGATGTCTTGAGTATATGCAAGGTAAAAGCTGTCGCTGGAGACATAAAATGTTCCCGTATACCCCATGAGAAATGTTTCCGAGCTTATTGTGTCACTAAAGATGTCAATTGCAGTAAGCGTGTTAAATCCTGATAACCTCTCCATGTTGTCAAAGTAGAATGCGTTGGGTTCCATGATTGTGGTGGCGCCCTCGCGAATCACGGGCAGTGTGGGATAGTCATAATCAATAGCACTGTTTGTAACAAAATACACATAATCTCCTATCATTCGTGCATCTCTAAAGTCACCATCAATGGAATAGTCGTGTAGTATTTGTGGGTCACTCCTGTCAGAGATGTTAACGATCAGCACATGGGTGTTCCAAATGTAGGTAGTACGGGGCCAAAATTCATACTGGGGGATTATGTCTATGTTGTTCAACTCATTATAGAATATAACCAGCCTGTCCCCGTTGAGGAATATGTCTGTGATGTTGTCTTGAACGATGTCCAGCGCTATCTTCACTACGACTTCTGCAGACTCTGCGGGATACGCATCAATTATCTGTAGTATGTTTCCTGATACAATGTATACGTACTTGGAGTCATTCTTGAGATAGTCAGGCTCGTCCACATTCTCTACTTGTACGTTGGTTGTAGAATATGCCGTACCTCCAGATTGGTCCGTGTCTACCGCCTGCAATCCTGCTGACGCATCTGTTAATACACTCTTCCCCTCTCGCATTATGTTATCACTCGTTATCATCACCTCCATACTGTCATATGCCTTATCCGAAACCATGGTTGAAATCTCCACAATGTTTCTGAGATGTTCGTTTGAGTCTATCTTTCTGATGTTGTTTGTGCCCTCAAAAAATGTCAACAAGAATTGCTCGTCCTGTGTGTCACTTGGAACAGTTGCCGGCACAATTTCCTGATTCTGTTGTACATACATTGTGTGCATTACGCCTGCAGTAGCTGTTACAGAAACGATCACCGCGATTACAATTATTCCTATTGTCATTGTGGCTGAACTCATTCTTTTAACACTTGTCGTTGCTGACATTTTGATTAAAATGTTTGCTTAAACCCTAATTTCATCAAATATGTGACGATGCTACTTGTTGTATACGTCTTATCCCAGTTATGTGTCTGCTGCCATATCTCCCAAACAAATTGCTCATGATTCCTATACCATCTGTAGTGTGTAATCCTGCCAAACATTTGGATTGTGTGCACCAACCCATCATTGGTAGCTGTCATGATCCTCTGCTACTACACAATCTTTTGCACAACCCCTAAAATTCTTACACGCAATTACATGTGATGCTGCGCATAATTTTAACTGTCATTTAGCGTTACCTCAATGACTACCCTCCTCTCAGAAGCCCTCTGCTGTCCTGGATATTTTAACTGGGATATCTTTTTTTGTAGATACTCGTCTGTTACCATTTTGGCATTTCCTACAAACACATGCCCCTCATATGATATGCTTACTGCCGGCTCTGCGATGGCATTTTTAAACCAGTCACTGTCTGCCCTATGTCTGGAAAAATAGATTCTTGTGTTATAAACAACCGCGAGCAGCATCACCGAGTGCTTCTTGTCAGTCTTTCTTCCATTTGTGGTGAGTATGACTCTGGTTGGGCTTGTCTCATGTCTTATGTCCATGCCTATGGTGTTATTTTGAGTCAAGTAAATTTAACCCTATTTGTAGAAATTTTTGATGCACTGTATTATGAACAAATCTGTACATACAATATCATGTCTGTAAAACTAGCAGGAATGTCTACAAACATAGTCACGGCTGATACGTTTGTAGGAAAAAAGGTCATAGACAGGGAAGGCATCAAGTATGGTAAGGTCAAACACATCCACATAGACATGGACACTCTTGAGGTAACAGGGGTGACAATCCACCAAGGATTCAAAAAAGACTATTATCTTTCTAGGGACTATATCGAAAAATTCTCATCCAAGATGCTCCATCTTGAGAGGCCACCGGTCAGGACTGGAATCCATGTAGTAGATTTTGACGGCGTTAAAATCGGTAAGGTAAAACGCATACACATGAACCATAATACCAACGATCTAGAGTCTCTTGAGATAAGTGACGGTCTATTGCATTCAAAGATCATATCCACATCCGTGATCTGGGGTGTAGGCGAGTATGTCATTCTTGGTATGACCAAAAAAGAGTTTAAGGATCTGCCGTGATATCCTCTCTTTATACGAATTTTTCCCAAGATGATATTTCTTATGATCCCCCTGTCATGATTTCTTCTTTTTTACACATATGTTGCACAGGGGAACCCCATCGTTGATCGTTATCTTCACATTTGATGCATAACATCCTTGGCACAATCCTCTCATGGCTTATAGACGTGGATATTCTTTTTATTTTTTTTCTGGGAATGATGCTTTTTTTGTGAAGCAAAGAGCAGTACGCTGTACTATCTAGAATACATTGATCACGGGGAGATGATTAGACGTGATTCAGTTCTATACCTTGGCGTATTCTAGTTGCTGTTGGAGGAGGGGAATGTATGAGGCCCCACATGGCTTGATTGATGGTACGTGGTCAGGTCGTGCCCAGAATGATGTGTAATACTATCAAAAGACCCTAGATCCGTGCCTGAATCAAAAAATCTTCCCAGACAACCTGACCACGTACGATTGATGCAGGTGTGATGTTGTATGCCGACATGGACAGCGCCACGTCCTGATCACATCATGGCGGGACGTTTACAGTACGTGTTATGGTAATTGTACTGCCATGTCGTGGATGTGATGCACGGATTCCTTGGATGGTTTGATGCGTCTGGATGCTGGCCTGCTTGGCCACGTATTGCCTTGTACACATACCCTACAACAGGCTCTATTGCGACGATGCTTGAAGCCCCTAGCAATTTATAATTGGCAGGTATGACATACTGTGTGTATTCTATTGAGACAAGGTCACTTACAAAGTCATTTGGTGGTGTGACCGCCGTTGATAATGTCTCCCTCTGCGTGGAGGATGGCGATATTTTTGGATTCCTTGGAACAAATGGAGCTGGCAAGAGTACCACCGTAATGATCCTCACCACACTTTTAAAACCAACATCTGGACATGCGAAGATCTGTGGTCTTGATGTAGTATCAAATACAAAAGACGTGCGGCAAAAGATTGGATATGTACAACAGGAGGTTACAGTCGATGATTATTTGACTGGCAGACAGAATCTTGTACTACAGGCAAGACTCAACCACGTTCCTCCTTCTGAGATCAACTCTAGGATAGACGATGCACTGGATCTCATAGGCCTGGCCGAAAGACAGAATGAGGCTGTACTCACATACTCTGGCGGGATGAGAAAAAGGCTTGATATTGCAGGTGGGCTCTTGCATAAGCCACGTGTGCTGTTCCTTGATGAACCCACCGTGGGACTGGACATACAGACGCGCCAAAAGATCTGGGAGCACATAAGGAAGATCCATGATGAGCTTGGAATGACCGTCTTTCTTACAACTCATTATATGGAGGAAGCTGACAATCTCTGTGACAGAATAGGAATTATTCACAGGGGGAAGATCCTGGCAGACGGCTCGCCCTCGTCCATGAAGGCAGATCTGGGGGATGAGTCGATACTAGTGGCAGTCAAGGGAGGTGATCATGATGCATTCGCGACAGAATTACACTCTTCAGGGCTAGTAAGTAGCATCAACGAAGAGAAGGGAGACGACGATAACTCGAGAGTTCTTGTTCTTTTTACATCGGGAGGCTCTTCAGAGACAGTTCCTGAGATCTTTCGCATTTCATCACGACTGGGCCTTCAAATAACCTCGATCTCTCTCAACAGGCCCACACTTGATGATGTGTTTATGTCACATACGGGCCATGAGATCCTTGATGATGATCAGGGATCAAAGAAGCGTTTTGATACCAAAGGCAATGCGGTTGGCAGGAAGAGGCGCATATGAGCACCCTGCTGTACGATACTTGGACGATACTCTGGAGGGAGATGCAGAGGTACAAGAGATCCAAGAGTGGGGTCCTAATCAGGTTGGTACAACCAGCGGTATGGATTATTGTCATAGGCCATACCTTCTCTGGAACCCAACCACTGCTACAGTCGGTAGGCTTTGATGGACAGTATATAGAATTTATGACTCCTGGCGTCTTGATTCTTACTGCCATCTTTACCAGTATCTTTGGCGGTGTCAACACACTGTGGGACAGGCGGTACGGATTCATGAACAAGGCACTGACCTATCCGATCTCCCGTTCGGCGATCGCTCTGGGAAAAATGTCTGCAATAACACTGATTGCTGCTATGCAAGCATTCATGATCTTGGGAATGGCCCTAATAATAGGTGTCAGACTTCCTGATCCTGTCATTATGATTGCGCCCATCATGGGAATCGTTGTACTACTCTCACTGGGATTCTCTGCGATATCGGTGGCAGTAGCGGCAGTAGTAAAGTCACACGAGGTATTTTGGGGGGCGATCAACTTTCTTGGCATCCCCCTGTTCATGCTGAGCCCTGCTCTGTTTCCACTGGCTCTACTTCCAGATTGGCTTGCTGCCGTCACAAAACTAAACCCTGTGACATATGCTGTACTGTTGGTAAGGGAGATGATGACCGGAGTTCCAGAGACAATTACCGGCGGTGGTAGTAGTAGTAGCGGCAACATTCCATTCCTACTCAGCCTCGGCATCATAATCGTCTTTGTGCTGGTGACCACTGGTCTTGCAACCTATGCGTTTACGCGCGAGGTAAGCAGGCCATTCTGACACATCTTACTACATGACGTTGTCTCTTGCCACCATTTATCAGATTTGTAATTCCTAACATCTGTCACATTGTCGTGTGTGATTCACTTGCGTTTATGTACAATGTTACTGCACTTGGCAATTTGTTTGATTATGATGGTATGTTTTTCTAATTGAATTTGTATTGTGATTACAGATATCAGTATGGTCTCTTTGAGGATCTTGTCATATGTATTTTTTATACCGTCCCTGTATACAGTCTGTTTCACAATCCCAAACCATATGCACGACGTATCTATTCTTCAACAAACATCTAGTCACACTTGAGAGAATTATGAAACAGACTGAATAGAGGAGAAAAAGTACACTCGCGGATATCAAAGCGATGATGACCGCCGTAAAGTCTTGGTTGGAGTACAACCACATAGAGATCAGGCGCAAGATTCCCGAGTCGTGATGAGGGAACCATACATACCATCCTCCCTCACCATTCTCTCCTTTCCCCAGGAGATAAGACTCAAGGTGGCCATGTACAACAAGTGGAGGAACGAGTCGATGGCGCAGGAGGTGGTGGGAGGCGGTACATTGTGACAGCATGACGGCCATGCCACGCCCGACGTAGGCTCGGCCGGCGTGCACCATGAATGTGCCAATCATCTAATTTTTTTAGTACAACATGCCACGCCCGACGTAGGCTCGGCCGGTGTGCACAAGGAGAATTAGGAAACAAAGTTAATTGGATGAAATTTTTTTAAAGTATACGGACTCCAACCACATCCTACCACCATCTCCTACAAGAATCTGAAACCAGATTGGATGTGTGCCATTGCTCATTACCCATTGTCTTACTTAGCCTCCACAATAAATTTTGGAATAATCTACCATGACTTATTCGTTGATTAATTCTGGTACAAGTATTTGGACTCTGAAATTTGGTGACACTATTTCTGTTTATCTATATAGTATCTGGTTGTATACAGTCTTTTCGTAATCTATGATTGTTAATTGTAAATAAATTACAAAACAGGGGTACACAATGAGAACAACCACATCAATACTGGTAATAGTGGCCCTGATTGCAATGGCGCTCCCGTTAACAGCTGATGCATCTCAGATGCCTGATCCACCTAGGGATGATCTACAATACAATTTGATAGGCACGGGCGCGACGTTTCCATATCCACTGATTGATCTGTGGCGGGTAGAATACAACAAGATCTACGACAATGTCTATCTTAACTATCAGTCAATAGGCAGCGGCGGCGGAATAAAACAACACATCGAAAAGACTGTAAACTTTGCGGCCTCGGACAAACCGATGAGCGAAGCAGAACGGAATTTAGCACCTGGAACACTACATATTCCCGAGTCTATAGGAGGAGTGGTCCTTGTCTATAACATTCCAGAAGTGTCCGATAGCGGGATGAAACTAACAGCAGATGCAATATCTGGAATCTTTCTAGGTGAGATTACTAGATGGAACGATGATGCCATTACCTCCACAAATCCTGGATTGAACCTGCCTGACAAGGAGATAGTTACCGCACACCGCTCAGACGGTTCTGGAACTACCTTTATCTTTACTGACTACCTGTCTAAAATAAGCACTGAATGGTATGATCGTATAGGGGCGGGGAAGTCCGTTCCATGGCCGTCCGGACTTGCTGCTGCAGGCAATGAAGGTGTTGCAGGAATCATAAAATCCACAGAGTACTCGCTAGGCTATGTAGAGCTTGCATATGCATTTCAGATCGGTATGAGCTATGCATCAGTTCAAAACGCAGATGGGACAGCATTCATTGAACCCACACTTGAGAGCATATCTGCTGCATCAAGCGGAGTGGCTGATGTACTCCCATCAGCTCAAGATACTTGGGTAGACGTCTCTCTGGTTAATGCACCTGGTCAGGACTCTTATCCTTTAGCCAGCTTTACATACCTACTCTTGTATGATGATCTCAAATTAGTGACAGAAAGCAGAGAACAAGCAGAGGCCGTGGTGCATCTGATCTATTGGATGATTACAGACGGTCAAGACTATTCATCAAGCCTGCTATACGTGCCACTCGCTGATAATGTATCTGAGATCGGGAAACAGGGACTGTCCATGGTGACTTATGATGGTGACTCGCTTTGGGACTATGAAGGACCGCCTCTCACTACTGACACCCTGAACATCCCAGAATGGATAAAGAGCAATGCCAAGTGGTGGGCTGAAGGAAAGATAACTGATCAAGAATACATTAATGGTCTACAATACCTTATTTCTATAGGTATTTTGAAAGTATAGTTGTACCTTTTTATTATTTTATTATATATAGTCTGTACATGGCGCTGGTCTTTCAACGTGTCTGGGCTTGGTGTGTACATGTATGACAAGTTTTAGATGATGATCATGTGTTGGCATGAACTTGATTACTCTATACTGCACATGTATGGCACTTGCAGTCATTCCTCTAATATGACGTTCTGAATATTCTCATCTATTGCCACCTCTGCAATATCACTCGAATACTCTGCAATCCTTCTAAGATCCTCTAGTACGAATCTTAGAGCCGTAGAATATTTTTCTGTCTCCTTGATCTCATGCATTATCTGCTTCTCCTCGTCAATCACACAAACTATGTTGCCTGCCACTCTTTCACCTTTTTCAAAGTCGTGTTCCTGTACCGCCCCTATGGACATCTCAAATACTTCAATGACCCTCTGTGAAAGGACCTTTATCTTGGTCATTATTCTTACATCGATTCCAGTCTTGATGAATTTAGTTCTCTTTGCAATGAGGCATGCATGATCTGCAATTCTTTCAATCTTGCTTATGATCGCCTTATATCCCAGACATTCTGATGATTTTCGAAGTCCTACTTCTTGTAGTATGCCTTTATTTGATACGGCAAGGACCAGACTGCGTCTCATGTAAAGACCAAATCTGTCTACCTCGTCGTCCATGTTGACTACTTCATCTGCATGAACCCTGTCCATCTCCTCAAGACTCTCAATGGCTTCCCTTATCATGTTACACGCCATCAGGTACATTCTCTCAAGCGCGGTCTCAAATGACAGCTCTGGCAGTCTAGAGAGAATCTGGATGGTGATCTCCTTGGAGCTTGATTCTACTATTTCTGTACCTATCATGCTTGTGCGTACCAGCTCCCTTATGCTCTTGGCATGATCCGGCGACATCATCCCTCCCTTTGAGGCAATTCGTATGGAATTGTACCCGTCTAGATACACTGCAATAATCTTCCTCTTGATCGACTCTCCTGTGTCTTTTCTGTTGGGAATAATCACCGCGGTCTCCTTACTCTTGCCTCCTCCCTGCGGGTAGAGTGTCAAGGATACGTTTGAATTCTTTGTAATGGTGATATTGTCACCCGCGTTTATCTTGAGGTCATTGATCCAACGCTTTGGGAGAGAGACGATGTATGTGGACCCACCGCTTATCTGTATTCGTCTGGTCTGTCTCTGATTCTCCATGGCGGTGTAATCACTTCACAACAATCATAATTATTAGACGGTTATTTACAGCTTGTCTCAGAATCTATATAGTGATATAGTTACCTCATAAAATATGTTAACACATCAGATAACTTGACCTCCATTCCAAAAAGTGTGATAAGAACAGTATTCAAACACAAGTCGCCTAAACGTCGGTCCATATCCGACAAGATATTCAAGATTGGAGCAACCATAGCAGGTGTCTATGTGCTAGTGATGATTGCACTGTTGGTGTTTGAACTGTTTACAGAGTCGTATCCCATATGGGAAGAGGATGGGCTGTCATTCATTACAAAGACTGATTGGAACGCAGTGGAAGGACGTGAGTCCTTTGGGGCACTACCCTACATATTGGGCACATTAGTCACTTCGGCGCTCGCCATGGCCATAGGGGTGCCACTGAGCCTAGGCATTGCAATGTTCATATCCGATGCGCCTGCCAAGATCGGTGGTCCGCTGGGATTCTTGGTGGAACTCTTGGCAGCCGTTCCAAGTGTGATATATGGTCTCTGGGGACTTTTTGTTTTTCGTGTATATTTTAAGGACTGGATCGAATTACCACTCCACGATATGTTTGGAGACTCGATCTGGTTGTTCTCTGGTACTCCGTTCGGATTGGACATAATCACGGCAAGTGTGATTCTTGCAATCATGATAATTCCTACAGTCTCGGCAGTATCCCGGGAAGTGATGAAGGCCGTACCCCAGCAACAAAAGGAGGCTGCCTACATGCTGGGTGCCACGAAATGGGAGATGTTTCGTCTTGCTGTATTTCCGTATTCCAAAACAGGTCTGATCGGAGCATCAATACTGGGTCTTGGAAGAGCTGTGGGTGAGACCATGGCAGTAACCATGCTCATTGGTAATGCTACAGGCCTGGCAGCGATCCCATCATCCTTGTTCAAACCAAGTCAGACCATGTCAAGTATTGTTGCAAATGAGTTTGTTGAAGCATCCCCTGCATCATTACACCTTCCAGCATTGATAGGAGTGGCGCTGGTTCTGTTGCTTATAGCGATCATGATTAACGTGGTGGCACACATCTTGGTTACTAGAATGTTGCGTGTAAAGGAGGGTGCCATAAACAATTGATCACTCCGACTTCCAACCAGAGACGACAGGAGTATCGGGCCATGTTTAAGCAGAATGTGGCTAGGCGCCTTTTGATCGACAAGGCTGCACGGATAGTAATATTTGCGTGCGTTATAGTGGCAATCATTCCGCTAGGTAGCATACTGGTAGAGGTCTTCAAAAACGGTGTGGCTGCGATCAGCTACGAGTTTTTGACCCAGACACCAGATGCCATAGGTTCGGGGGAAGGAGGAATAGGGCCCGCGATACAGGGGACGCTGATAATAATAGGACTTTCTAGCATGATTGGGGTGCCCATAGGGGTGATGTCTGGAATATTCCTTTCAGAATACGATGAGACCAAGATCACAAAGCCAATAAGATTCTTCAATGACGTATTTATGGAGTTTCCGTCCATAGTACTTGGAATATTTGCATTCTTGGTAGTAGTCTTGATTCTTGGCCACTTTTCAGTATGGGCAGGAGCATTTGCACTCTCGCTTATCATGTTTCCTATAGTGGCGCGCACTACAGAAGAGTCGCTCAAGATGGTTCCAGTTACGTACCGTGAAGCAGGCACTGCCCTGGGCCTGAAAAAATGGGTCATTACATTTCGCATCGTTGTGTCTGCTGCCAAGAACGGCATGATTACAGGAATTCTATTGTCTGTGTCACGTATAGGGGGAGAGACCGCTCCGTTGATCATGACCATCCTGGGAAGCAGCCAGTTCTTTAGTAGTATGGATGTGCCAATGGATGCCCTTCCACTGAGGATCTGGAGGTTGTCGTTGCTGCCTTATGATAGTGCACAGATGCAGGGCTGGGGAGCGGCACTCGTACTGATCTTCATCATACTTGGAATCAATTTGGCAGTTCGTTACTTTTTCTCATCTAGAAAAGGAAAGCGGAGCGTGGTCCCACTCGGACAGTTAATTAAGCGATGGAGGACATACAAGAATTGACTTCATTGAGACCAGCTACGGAACCTACCAGTCCTACGGGTGTAGAGCAACAGGTAGAATCGTATTCACACGTAGGCGCTGATTCTGCCCCAAAACCTGACGCGCCTCTCCAAAAATACAAGATGATCGCCAGTAACGTAACCGTGAGTTATGATGGAGTTGATGCAATCAACAACATAACTATGAAGTTTCCAGAAAAGTCAGTTACTGCCCTTATAGGGCCCTCTGGTTGCGGTAAGACAACCTTTCTGCGATGCCTCAACAGAATGCACGACATGACCAAGAATGCGACCGTCCGCGGTAGGGTATTGCTTGATGGAATAGACCTGTACGACAAGTCAATTGATCCCATATACCACCGAAGAAAGGTGGGGATGGTATTTCAAAAGCCCAACCCGTTTCCAACCATGTCCATCTATGACAATGTCACTGCAGGTCTCAAACTCAATGGCATAAGGAATAAGACAATACTTGATGAGATTGTTGAGGACTCACTAAAGATGGCATACCTGTGGGACGAGGTCAGACACGACCTTAAAAAATCTGCGATCGAATTATCCGGCGGCCAGCAGCAGCGTCTCTGTATTGCAAGGGCGCTTGCAATACAGCCCGAGGTGCTTCTCATGGACGAACCCGCGTCAGCGCTTGATCCCATAGCTACACAAAAGATCGAAGAGACCATCACAGAGCTCAAAAGGGAGTATACAATAATCATAGTAACACACAACATGCAACAGGCGGTAAGGGTATCGGACTATACCGGATTCATGTATTTGGGAGATCTGATCGAGGTGGGCAATACCAAGCAGATCTTTACGGATCCCAAAGACGAGCTTACTTCCAAGTATGTTCAAGGTCAGTTTGGATGACGGGCCGATGACTAGGCTGATCGATCCTTCTCTGCAAAAACTCTCATCTCTAATGGCTGATATGGGCGGAATGGTCATAGAGTGTGTATCACTTGCCACTGACTCGTACATACACGGCACCAATACAAAGTCAGATGTTCTGTCTTTCTCAGACTCTATTCGCTCAAAGTACTTTGAGGTAGAGGATTTGACGTTTGATATGCTCCTGATGTATCAACCGGTGGCTGACGACTTTAGGCTGATCCGCTCATCCACTGAGATATCATATGCCTTTTCTAGGTTCGGCAGATATGCATATGATATCACGCTCATACGTGATCTGTTTGGTGATGTGTCTGAGTGCATCAATCCGTCACTGATCGAGTCTACGGATAAGACAAAGCATGTGATAAGGGAGGCCGTCCTCTCTTTTTCCAATCTTGACATACGACGAGCAGTCAAGATACGTGAATATGAGATGAAGGTAGACAGGATCTACAAAGACAGGCTACCAAGGTTGCTTGAATATGACAACACAAAATGTGCCTTGGCCGAGGCGCTCCTCTTGAAATATTTGGAAAGGATAGGGGATCATGCCGTATTCATGAGTGATGCAGTCAACTATATTGTTACTGGCAAACATAGACCCAACAAGGAAGAGATAGACTCTGTGGACTCTCGCCACAAGAAAGAGTAGGCTGCTATCTCCACTTCATACCGTCCCTGGCGTAATCTGATTACTCTGACTAGCAGAGATTTGGAAGCATGAATGTGTGGGGGAGGCATGCGTACAGGACACGTAGAGATGCATTTTTGACGTGGTTTAACTCATTTATCCCACAATTTCACAACTAGTACAAACCAGGCCACCATATCTACGGAATTCACCTGACAAGGCGTAATAGTATTCTGCACCATTTCCACACATGGGCTACCGGTTATACGAAAATCCAGCGTGAGTTAACCTGAGTTGCTAATGCTGCCGGTCATCGTTGTAGCACAGATCAGGAATCTGCTTACTAGTATTGATTATGTTTGTGATCATATTTGCGAGTCGCTTGTTTGCAATGGAGTATATTACATTTCTACCCTGACTCTTTGCTTTTACCACGCCGCACTTTTTAAGCGCCCTGAGATGGTGTGAAACTAGTGGTTGGATTTCACCTTGCTTTTGTACAATATCGTTGACACACAACTCTTTATCCTTCAGCAGTATCTCCAAGATACTGATTCTGGTGTCTTCACATATGCATCTAAGAATATATGTTCCGTTCATGCAAATTTAACTTTATATAAACTCCTATTTATTTGGTATTGATGCACGATCAGATTAGTGCACTGCTTGTATGCGTGGAGAATGCAAGCAGGAGTCAGATGGCAGAATGGGTTTTTCACAAGCATGCACCTAGTCTGGCGGAGATTAGCTCTAGCACAAGCTCATACGCAGAGTTGAACCCAAGGGTAGTAGAGGCGATGTGCAATGTCGGGACTGACATAACATGCCAGAAACCAAAGACACTGACAGGTGTGGTGTTCGTTCAGTTTGCCATGGTAAGCATGTGGCGCATGGACAGCTACTTCTATACTGCTCTATGTGCCAAGGATGTGGTGGATAAGGGCATTAATGATCCCAAAGACTGTAGCGTGGAGCAGATAAGACAGATACGCGATCAGATCGAGGGCCACGTCTTAGATCTGATCAGCAAAATGGATGCCTAACGATTGTAATTATGATGATAATGACGGATTGATGACTAACACTACTACAATAACACACTTGAACTCCAAAATATTTGCAGCAGAGTTGATAGGTACGTTTGTTCTTGTGGCTCTTGCAACCAGTACTATAGTGTATGACTCTCAGACTGACCAGCAGTATGGTGTGTGGTTTGCAGCGGCTGGCCCATTTGTTGCACTGATCTTAGGAGTCTATTTGTTTGGGAGCATATCACTTGCGCACTTTAACCCTGCCGTCACTATGGCATTTTACATTACAGGACACATTACACCAATACAGGCCGTCTGGTATTTTACAGCCCAGCTTGCAGGATCTCTTCTAGGATCATTGTTTGTGGCGGTGGTTGTTGGAAATGGTGCAGATTTGGGCGCCAATGTGCCAAATTACGATTATCATGTGTTGGTTATTGTGTTGGTAGAGGTACTTGCGTCATTCCTACTCATGGCAGTCATACTTGCAGTGGTGTATACCAAGGGGTTGAGGGGACTGAGTGGGATCGCCATTGGAGGAATCGTGGCTTTAGATATCATCTTCTTTGGTTCAATATCGGGGGCGTCCATGAATCCTATCCGTTCACTGGCGCCGGCACTGTTTTCAGACGCGCTAGATCACATGTGGCTCTATTGGAGCGCTCCGTATGTGGGGACTGCAATGGCAGCATTCTTGTTTCGACAAAAATTGTGGGCGCATCAGCGCAAGACATAGTGGTGTATGTACAGAATGATTGTAGTTGATGGATCTGTGTCTGTTGGTAGCAGTATCTAGCTGACACGTATACCAAACCGTCTTTTTGTTACGTGCCTGAATCCTGATCTTGCCTATTTGTCATACATCATCATCATCATCATTAACACTGATGGTAGGCACATTGGTAGTTTTTTACGAATAATAATGGCGCAATTCATGTCCATGTGTTGGATACCAATTCAAAATCATTATTTTCAGAGGCCAGACGGGTAATACCGTCTGGTGTAAACAGTCCGGTGCGCCGCTATGAACCATATCCGTTCTTTGCCAAGCGGGCTGATGGTTCTAGTATGTGGGATGAAGATGGACATAGATATGTTGATCTCTGCAACGGGTATGGTTCTATGCTACTGGGACATAGGCGTGAAGAGGTGATGCAAGCAGTCTTTGATCAGATGCAACGTGGCACGATGTATTGTGTCCCTACAGAGTACGAGACTAGGCTGGCAAATTTGTTGGTGGCAAACTTTCCTTCAATACAGAAGGTGCGGCTGGTCAATACTGGTGGTGAGGCTACCATGACCGCGATCAGGCTGGCGCGGGGATTTACAAACAGAAAGAAGATTATAAAATTTGAAGGATGCTATCATGGTGCGCATGACTCTGTCCTTGTGATGGCTGGCTCTGGTTCTGCGCATGCTGGGATCTCAGTGTCTGCGGGAGGTCTAGAAGAGGTATCAAGCAACACATTGGTCGTAGCGTATAATGATGCCGTAGGTCTAGAAGAAACAATCCTGGCAAACAAGGATGATATTGCATGTGTTATAGTTGAACCCGTTTTGGCCAACATGGGATTGATACTTCCTAGTACTGACTTTTTACAGGATGTAAGGAGGATTACCAATGACAATGATATATTGTTGATATTTGATGAGGTCGTCACTGGCTTTAGGGTGCCGCCTGGCAGTGCACAACAGGCTTATGGAATCACTCCTGACATCACTACACTGGGCAAGGCTATGGGTAATGGTTTCCCAATTGCTGCCGTGGGTGGAAGGTCGGAGATTATGGACATGCTCTCGCCGGAGGGTACTGTATATCAGGCAAGTACGTTTGCAGGTAATCCTGTGTCGGTCAGCGCGGCGATCGCATCCATTGACACAATTAATACGATCAAGAACAGACTGTATGATAAGCTTCGTAAGGATACGGCGAGACTCGTTACCACGATTGATGAGATGGCAACTGATATGAATATTCCACACCGCATCAACCACATCCCGTCAATGTTTCAGATCTTCTTTACGGACGAGCCCGTTACAGACTATACCTCATCAAAGAGGGCAGACGCACAAAAATTCCAGATAATGCTGCGCAGCCTATTGGGAAGTGGTGTGTTCATTGCCCCGTCACAATTTGAATCCGTGTTTATGTCGGCGGCTCTATCTGAGGATGATGTGCATGACGTATCTGCCTCATATGATGCTGCATTGGAGACGGTAAAGGATTGGCAAAAAAATATGTCGTAGGTGCGCGCGCAAGCAGGCTGTCACTGGCGCAGACAGAGATTGTCATAACGTGTCTAAAAGCGACAAATCCTGGTTCAGACTATGAGATCAAGACCATTACAACACATGGTGATACTGACACTAGGCCATTGTTCTCAATGGACCAAAAGGGGATCTTTGAAAAAGAGATTGACAGGGCAGTGGCGCACGGCGAGGTGGACTTTGCAGTGCACAGCCTCAAAGATGTCCCATCTGTCATCGATCCTAGTCTTGTAATTGCATGCGTCCCGAAGCGCATACCTGCAAACGACGTCCTCGTTTCTCGTGACGGTTCTGCACTGGATTCAATCAAGTCTAGTGCAATAATAGGCACAAGCTCACTACGACGCGCCGTGCAGATATCGCAAAAGAGACCTGATGTTGTCATCAAACCAATCCGTGGCAACATTGATACTAGAATCAGGCGCGTCCGTGACGGAGAGTATGATGCAATAGTACTCGCGCATGCAGGCATTATCAGATTGGGTATGTGTGCTGACACCAAATTTTCAATACTGCCCACCGATGAGTTTATTCCATCCCCTGGACAGGGAGCCATAGCTGTGGTGGCAAGGGCCGGCAGCAGAGGTGTTGAGGATAATAACAATGCTGATGATGTCATAATACGTATGCTCAAAAAGATCGAGGACAGAGATTCAAGACAGGCCGTGCAGGCTGAACGCGCCTTGTCCGGAGTTGTAGATTCGGGATGCAGGTTTCCTGTGGGTGCATACGCACAACTTTCGGCCCCGGACATGTTGAGACTTTCTGCTGCTGCATTCTCACTTGATGGTAAGACATCGTTACGGGCAAGTCGGATTGGATCCTTGCATGATCCCTGCCTACTGGGAAAGATGGTGGGCGAGGATCTGCGCAAACATGGAGTACAGGATCTTGCATTAAATTGGAGACAACAGGTATTAGAATGGAACAAAATTTGACTGGAAAAGTGTATCTTGTTGGAGCCGGACCAGGAGACGCCAAATTACTTACATTACGCGCAGCCGAATTACTCCAAAAAGCGGACGTGGTCCTGTATGATAGGCTTGTGGGCAAGGCAATACTGTCCATGATACCAAAGTCGGCCAAAAAGGCGTATGTCGGCAGGGCCGCTGGTGACGACACATCAAGCCAAGACACCACTAACAACCTGATGATATCATACGCAAAGACTGTAAAGACGATAGTACGGCTCAAAGGTGGTGATCCAATGATCTTCGGACGCGGCGGTGAAGAAGCGGAGTTTCTAAGACACAATCACGTAAAATATGAGATAGTGCCGGGCATTACATCTGGTGTGGGTTCTGCAACATATGCAGGCATCCCGCTCACACACAGGCAGCATGCGTCATCCGTGGTATTTGTCACGGGACATGAAGATCCAACGAAGGACGGGATTGCAGTTGACTGGAAGGCACTTGCAGGATCCGTAGATACGATAGTTGTTATGATGGGACTCTCACGAATAGACATAATATCGAATCAACTCATGGCAGGCGGATTGGACAAGAGCACACCCGTGGCAGTGATTCAGAATGGCACCACTCCAAAGCAGAGGATGGTCAGCGGGACACTTGCTGATATTGCGCGCAAAGTGAAACAGAACAGCATAATTCCTCCTGCAAACATAATCATAGGCAGGGTCGTTGATCTGTCGAAGATTTTGGAGTGGAGGTGAGGATATTGGCTGTAGACACAAGACTGAACGGAAAGGTAATTGCAATAACACGCTCACGAGAGGATGCTGCCGAGTTTATCAATATTACACAACGTGAGAACGCAACTGCACTTCCACTCCCAACAATTGAACTGGTCAGCAGAGGTCAACGCATTGCATATGAATTTCTAGATTCCATACACAAGTATGATCCTGACTATTCTGTCTTTATGAGCTCAAAGGCAGTGCGCCTACTATTTGACACTGCAAGACAGGCAGGACTATTGGACAGGCTGCTACTGGCAGTGGCAAACACGATTGTGGTCTCAGTGGGACCAAAGACCACGGCAGCTCTTGAATCTGAGGGGATCAAGGTGAACCATCAACCTGCTCATACCTTTTCATCTGTTGGTGTGGGAGAGGTGTTTACGAGCATAGGCGCAGTTGCAAAGATGGCCATAATTCCCAGAAGCAGAGCTGCTACCCCGTTCCTAAAGGAACTCCTCTCAAAGATTGGGGTGGATGTACTAGAGATGCATCTGTATGACGTATGTGCTTTTCGTGACACTTCTCAGTGGAATGAGTTCAGGGAGATCTTTTCTAGAGATGCAATAGATGGAATTGTTTTTACCAGTGCGTCATCGGTGCGCGGCTTTTTTGAAATCATGCAAAAAGACTATGAACAGCAGGAACTCTGCACCAGACTTGGAAAAGTACCATGCCTGATATCTATAGGACCGTTTACATCCAATGAACTTGAACGGTTCAGCATACAACACATCATGTCCGATACACATACCGTGGTAGGCTCCATTGACAAACTTAGGACATCAATGCCATGATGTGGTCGATCCATTTCATACTACAATGTATCTAATTTGCATGTGGTGGGCCTTGAGTGCAGGTGGCTTACTGCATCACGTCACATACCATGAAGCCATGTGTCTATGAGCATGCATACAACAAACAAGTTCTAATAACTCTATACCATACATCTTGTGTGGATATTTACATACTTAGACATGGCAAAGCAGAGGCACATACGCCTACCATCTCCGGCGACCACCAGAGACAGCTTACAGAATCCGGAAGAATTGACATGGAGGTAATTGCAAAAGCGATCAAGAATATGCATATAGAATTTGACAGCATAGTCTCAAGCCCCCTTGTCAGGGCAGGGCAGACTGCAGAGATTGTGGCAAAACGTATGGGACATGAACGCAAATCAATAAAGATCTGGGAGGAACTAAAGCCAGAGATGGATGTAAGCATGACCATCAAGAGACTGTTGGATCTCAAACCAGGATTCTCTGTCTTGTTGGTTGGCCACGAACCACATCTTTCCTCACTAATACATGCGATCATCTCTGGTAGCAAACAAGGTGACAGCAGGATGTGTATCATTTTAAAAAAAGGTGGATTTGCCCACCTCAGAGCTGACAAGACCAGACAAGCGCTTTTGGGATGTCTCAAAAACCTGCTTACCCCCAAACAGCTTAGAAGTATGTCTTGATTACACGTATGTGGTCAGGCCGTGCCCAGAATGATGTGTAATACTATCAAAAGCCCCTAGATCTGTGCCTGAATCAAAAAATCTTCCCAGACAACCTGACCACGTACGATTACACTATGATCTTGAATGTGCCTCTAATGCGTCCGCGCCCAAATAACTTGACGTTTGATTGCAGCAGAATATGCAGATAAGGTGTGGTTTTTGGCAGTGTATGATCTGGCTGGTTGGTTAGTATACATGCCATGTATGGACGCAGCCAAAGGATCTTGTGCTTGTGATGCGTATCTAGCATGTGGGGAAGGGACTTTCTTATGCCTAGTTGCTGGCTATGACTAGGGAATCTTGATCTCACATATGGGATGTGTGTTGTGCATTGTCAATAGTTTATTGATCCAGATGTATCTCTGATCACTGCTTTTCAGAATATTTATAGACAGGAACGTCCAAATTTAGATGCACTGTCGACTTCAAAAAAATTTTTGCGAAAGTATGGCATACCTGGAAAACTGATCGTGGTAGAAGGCATTGACGGATCTGGTAAATCCACACAATTGCGTCTGCTAGAGCAGTGGCTGCACTACAATAATCTTGAGGTGTTTAGAACCGAATGGAACTCTTCGAATCTTGTAAAGTCCGTTACATCCAAGGGCAAGAAGAAGGCAAACCTTACTCCATCCACATTCAGTCTTTTACACGCTACTGATTTTGCAGACAGATTCGAGAGGAACATACTTCCACTACTCAGGGCAGGCTATTTTGTTCTAGCTGACAGATATACCTATACTGCATATGCTCGGGATGCCACGAGAGGCTGCAACCTGCAGTGGGTCAAGAAGGTGTATGCATTTGCACTAAAACCTGATGTCACATTCTACTTTCGTGTCCCAATTGATGTCTCCATGGACAGGATTTTGTCTGGCCGTCCAAAATTAAAGTATTATGAGGCTGGTATGGATCTGAACTTGAGTAGGGACATTTATGACAGCTACAGGATATTCCAGAGTAGGATAATAGATCAGTATGAGATGATGTTGAAGCGTGAGAAGTTCACCGTAATCGATGCCACGTTAGGAATCAAGACACAACAGACAACCATGAGAAATAAGATCCTAGAATTGCTTCCGCCCAAGATAGCAGCTCAACTGCGGAGGAAGATCTCAAAATGAAGAATGATTTGGCACATGTGGGAGTAAAGAGACGGCCACACTGGTACGGCGATGACAAGTTTAACAGTGTTCCATACCTTAAAGATCTTGAACTGAGCGGCAGACTGATCGTCATAGAGGGGCCGGATGCATCGGGAAGAAGCACTCAGATCGAGCTGATCACTGCAAAACTAGAGGCAGATGGGTTTGCAGTTCTCAACACTGGCCTGAAGAGATCCGATCTGATTGGTGTGGGGATCTTGGCTGCACAACAAAACATCTCTCTGGGCAAGAGAACTAATGCCCTCTTTTATGCGGCTGATTTTGCTGATCAGCTTGAACACAAGATAATCCCTGCACTCCAAGCTGGTTATGTAGTGCTGGCAGACAGATACATCTACACATTGATGGCAAGAAATACGATCCGAGGCATCAAGAGGCTTTGGTCCGCCGATCTGTATGGTTTTGCTCTTATCCCGGATCTCATATTCTATCTGGATGTGGATCCATTCAAGCTCGTGCATCGTGTGTTTGCAAAGCGACAGTCGTTGGACTATTATGAGTCTGGTGCGGATCTGGGTTTTTCACACGACATGTTTGAATCATTCATCATATACCAAGAAAAACTTGCAAAGGAGTTTGAGTACATCAAGCAGGAGTATGATCTGATCTCAGTTAATGGCAATAGGGCCGTGGAGCAGGTTAATGCCTCGCTCCAGCGTCAGATCAGCAAATTCTTGACCAAAAACACATGATCTCCTCTGACATGTATGACACAATCTTTTTTGCTAGACTAGATGTAGTGTATGGTAGACTGGGCTTGTATCTGGATGATCCATCTGTGAAGAATATTCATGATATCCGTACTGGGATACGGCGTCTTGAGGCTGCGTATCTCTTGGTGCCTAAACGCGCGCGGACATCCTCATCTGACAAACTAATTGCAGGGTTTAAGGAGTTTTTTTCATCCAACAGTGATGTACGTGACTATGACATCATCATTGAAAAGCTTGCAGGGTATGGGTATGGCCCAGAGTCGCCGCATGTAATGGCATTACAAAAAAAGAGAAACAAGAAACTTTCACAAACCATCAATCTTGCAAAAAGATTACGCCGCTCTAAGAGTCCAAAGATCAGACATGACAAGCCTGCTCCGCACAGATTTGCAAAGAACACTCTGCAACTGATCCGCTCCTTTAGGGGATTGATCCCAGTGGTGGTTAGTGAAGGATCTCGTGACAGGGATCTGCACTCAATGAGAAAGATCCTCAAAAGGCTCAGATATGTCTTGGAGTTGGATCCAGACGGCGCCTATCTGCACATTACATCCAACATAAAACACATGCAGGAATTGTTGGGGGACATACATGACTGCGACATATTTCTTCTGTACGTGCTGCACAGGACAAAAAAAGACAGCGGAAGAGATCTTGCACCGATTATATCTCTGGAGTATATTACGCGTGGCAGTCTCTATAAATCCCTAGTTCAGGATCTCTCAAGATTTGAGATTCGTGCGTAGATCATTACTACTGTTGCTGCGTTTATTGATCTGCAACTGTAGTTTTTGTCTTGGATTCTTTTCCTTTAGGCTTGTTGGTAGATACCGTTTTCTTTAACTTCTTTTTTGCGTCCTTGATCTTGTCTCTTGCTTCTTTTCTTATTGTCCGCTTTGTCATCTTTATCTCATTTTTTGCTGCTTTGATTCTCTTCTTTGCCTCATTTCTTTGGATTTTAGCATCCTTCTTTGCTTTGATCTTTTCGGCCTTTCTCTTCCTTGCTTCCTCTTTCTTCTTTACTCGTGCCTCTTTTTTTGCAGCCTTTATCTTTTTACTGGCTTTGGTCTTGGTCTTCCTCAATGCGGCCTTTGCATCAAGAACTATCTTTTCTGCATCATTGATCTTTTTATTTTCTTGTTCTTTTGTCTGTTTTAACATATCTGTTATTGACACAGTATGTATGGTGCGTCAAAGTTAAAAAATGTTATTAATTCAATTCTTTCAAAAATTGTACGTGGTCAGGTCGTGCCCAGAATGATGTGTAATACTATCAAAAGACCCTAGATCCGTGCCTGAATCAAAAAATCTTCCCAGACAACCTGACCACGTACAAAATTATACCTGCTAAAAAGTACATGCTACTACCAAAGATGCCCATCTGATTAGTGTAAATACAATCAGTACTGAAAATCCAAAGACGGACGGTTATGTGATGAACTGGCGATCCAATGACCCCAACCCGATGCGAGACACTCCCCACAAAGTACTTAATCAGACCGCATCCAAAAACTATTCGTCTTGCAGAGACACTGCGCCTGCCTGACACTGAACCTGAACGTGTATCTCGTGGACTAGACACAGGATGATTTTGCCTTTCTCATGATAATGATAATGATGATGACGACGGTGGTGGTATCTGTAACAGTGAAGAGATACGATGTTGAATCTGATGGTGGGCGGTGATTCAGTATGATGATCTTGATAGTCTTTTAGTTGGTTCAATCTTGGACAAGCGCCTTTATGACATGCATAAGGCGCACCTCCCTTCAGTACAAGTTTGCTGCTTCTTCCTTGAGCTTGTCAAGATCTGCGTTGGTGTTGCTGCCATCCCCATCACCATTGACGTCCTGGTTTTTTGTATCCTTGATATGCTTTCCAAGGTATGCGTAGAGGGCTGACTTTAGTACTTTTAGAGATAACAACGCACATTTTATTCGTACTGCCTGCAGGTGTTCAAGCCCTAGCTCGCCCAGCACGTCGTTTTTTGATATGTTCCTGACATCTTCAATGCTCTTGCCTTTTGCAATCTCGGTCAACACTGATGAGCATGCCATACAGATTGCGCATCCTTTTCCATGAAACTTGATGTCTGTGACATCTCCGTTGTCAATCTTTAGATCAATGTCAATACTATCACCACACAGCGGATTGGAGTCATGGAAAGTGATATCATGATCCTTGATCTGCCCATAGTTAATTGGATTTCTTGAATAGTCTATTATCATTTCATGGTAAATGTCAGCGTTGCTGCCACTATTCATAATTTAAACAACCTCGCCACATTGTTGAGCGCATCCACCAATCTATCAATATCCTCTTTTGTATTGTAAATGTAAAAACTTGCCCTTGATGTGGCTGCCACATCCATCTTCTCCATAAGTACCTGCGCGCAGTGGTGGCCGGAGCGGACAGCAATACCTTCTTCGTCAACAATCTGTGCAACATCGTGTGGGTGTACGTCTGCAAAGTTAAATGAGATGACTCCGCCGCGCTTTGCAATATCTTTTGTTCCATAGATGTGAAGCCCCTTGATGTTGCCAAGCCTTTCCATGGCATACTTGGTCAATTCTATCTCATGCGTTCTTATGTTATCAATCCCAATCTTCATAATGTAGTCTATTGCTGCCCCCAAACCTATGACATCGGCTATGTTTGGTGTGCCTGCTTCAAATTTGTATGGTAGGTCATTCCATGTGGTTTCGTACTTGTGAACTTCTCTTATCATCTCGCCTCCCCCATGAAACGGATTCATTGTCTCCAATACTGACTTTCTGACCCATAGCACTCCTATCCCTGTGGGCCCCAGCATTTTGTGGCCAGAAAATGCAAAAAAGTCACAATCAAGTTCCTTCACGTCTACTTTCATGTGTGGAACTGCTTGGGCTCCATCCACCAGAGTCATGATGTGTCCGCTGGCATTCTTACATTTTTCAATGATTGTCTTGGCATCCGTGATGGTCCCTAACACATTTGACATCATACTGAATGTCACAATCTTGACTCTGCCTGTAGCAATGTACCTGTCCAGATCATCAAGACACAACTCGCCGTTTTCATTAACCTCGATATACTCTATTCTTGCCCCCTTTTCACGCGCAAGAATCTGCCATGGTACTATGTTGCTGTGGTGTTCATATTCAGTAGTCACAATGATGTCATCCTTTTGTATATGGTCTCTACCCCACGAGTATGCTACCAAGTTGATTGCCTCGGTCGTACCTCTCACAAATATGATCTCTTGCCGGTCTCCGATATTGACGAACTTTGCAATCTTGTCCCTGACTTTTTCATATGCATCCGTAGCTTCTTCTGCCAGTGTGTATACTGCCCTGTGTATGTTGGCATTGTTGTTTTTGTAATAATGATTGATTGAATCTATGACGTGGTTTGGTTTTTGTGTAGTAGAAGCGTTATCGAGATATACTAGTGGCTTGTTCTTGACAGTCCTTTGCAGAATGGGAAAGTCATCTTTGATGTTCTCAAACATCAGCAAGATGTTTTTGTCGTTATTGTCTTGCATACATCATACCTCCACATAAACAACATCGTCGTCTATTTTAACATTGTATGTGTTGAGAGGAGTCTCAGCAGGAAGGTTCTGCGGCTTACCACTCTTCATATCAAACACGGACAGGTGTAATGGACATCTTACTCCCTCCTCACTCAGGAATCCTGTAGATAGGTCTGCGTCTGCATGTGTACACGTACTGTCAGCTGCATAGATTTGCCCTCCAATGTTGACAAGAAGGATCCTATCATCTCCGTGGGAGAATCCAAACATCTGGCCGTTTTTTAACTGATTCAAATTGCAGGCCTTTACCCATTCTGACAGCGTTGATTCCCTCCTGTACATACATTACCTGTATTTGTAATGTTGTTCAATCTCAGCATCCTCGTTATAGCGTGTCTCCTCAACTTCTACAAACTTTGTCAACTCTTCGTCCGTGTTGATGGTCATCTCGCGGTTCTCCCACTTGGATTCAATCAGGTATGCTATCCAAGCCCTGACTTGAAATGACATCTTTCGCGACATCGGTTCTAGAAATCCCTCTACTATGGTCCTCTCTGCTTCTTCGTGGCTGAGACACCTAGTCTTGAGATAGAATATTTGCTCTTCATCAATCTGTGCAACGGATGCTGAATGTGTGGCCTTTACGTCATTTGTAAATATTTCCAGTCCAGGTATTGCATCAGACTTTGCACCCTTGTCAAGCAGAATTGATCGTCCCGACAGGAATGAGTTTGATTTTGCTGCATTCTCTTTTATCCTAATCATTCCCTTGAAAAGTGATTTTGATCTGTCCCTGAGGATCGATTTTTCTACCACTCTTCCTTCGGTGGCGGGATTCTGATGGTTGACGTTGGTTTGTATGTCAAAGGATTGATCATTGTTTCCAAAGATCACCTCAGAGTCGTTTGCAGACGCACCTGTTCCGTTGAGAAAGTAGTCAATCTTGTACCTAGACAGCATTGAACCAAAGAGTCCAGAATACCAGTTGACTCTGGAATCTTGTTCCATGTCAGTCCGCCTGGTTGAAAAGTTCACTGCATGCTGATCCATCATTTGCAGGGTGGTGATATCCAAGTGTGCGTTTGCCTTAACTTTTGTACTCAACAATTCAATGTATGCTTGCTGCGCATCAGACTTTGGAGAGTACAACTCTTGTACAATTGAGGCCTTGCTGTCTTGTTCTACAACGATCACATTCCTAGATATGGCAGAATATTCGTCTTCAGATAGGCATGTCAGTACATGTATGGGGGTGTCTATGATCATACCGCGCGGAACATGTATGAATATGCCGCAGTTGAATGCTGCGTTGTTTAGTGCTGTAAATTTGTCGTCCTTTGGATCTGAAGTATCTAGTGCGGCTCTTACCACGTTAAAATCACTCCCATCACTATTGATGGCATCAAATATGGATGATATTACCAGACCCTTCTGCCTCAGCTCATCGGGGAGGCATATTCTGTGAATGTTTGTACCTATCTGAATTATGCATATCTCATTTTGTAGTTCGCCTAGTCTTTTTTCAAGAAATTTTGGTACTGTAGGAGCAGTAGACATCGACAGATACACATTTTGAGGATCCATCTTAGCGGCATCAGTATACTTGTTGTAAAGTGGTGAGATCTCAATTGGAAGGCTGTCGTATATGGCAAGTGATTCTCTTCTATAGTCTTTTAGCCAGCCGGGCTCATTTCCGTGATTAGATATGTCATCTATGTGACTTGTGCTAATCTTTGAGAGGACTTTTTGAGACATTGTACCCGTCATACCTATACCAGATATACCTATATCATGTCAATGGGAGCAATGCTCACCCTACAGAGTCATCCATCTCTAGTTTTATGAGTCTGTTTAGTTCTACTGCATACTCCATGGGCAACTCTTTTGTGAATGGCTCCATGAATCCGTTTACGATAAGTGATAGTGCTTCTTCCTCATTGAATCCTCTACTCATAAGATAGAATATCTGCTCATCGCCTATCTTCCCAACGGTGGCTTCATGAGTGATAGTTGCATCCTCTTGATTGATCTCCATGTATGGGTACGTATCTGTCTTTGATGTGTCATCAAGTAATAGTGCATCACATCTTACAGTAGACTTTACGTTTGTGGCACCCTTTGCCACATTGAGTAGCCCTCTGTATGTGGAGCGGCCGTCAAGTCTGCTTACGGATTTTGATGTTATCTTGGATGTGGTGTTTGGTGCAAGATGAACCATCTTTGCTCCCGTGTCCTGATGCTGTCCCTTGCCTGCAAATGCAATGGAGAGTGTTTCTCCGTAGGCACGTTCCCCCATCAGGTAGACGCCTGGGTACTTCATAGTAATCTTACTGCCGATGTTACCATCTATCCATTCTACCGCGGCCCCCTCATATGCATAGGCGCGCTTTGTTACAAGGTTGTATACATCATTGCTCCAGTTTTGAATAGTGGTATATCTGAGTTTTGCATCCTTATGCGCCACTAGTTCCACTACTGCTGAGTGTAGGGATTCTGATGAGTAGACTGGGGCGGTACATCCCTCAATATAGTGTACTTCAGCTCCTTCGTCAACTATGATCAATGTCCTTTCAAACTGACCAATATTCTCTGCATTAATTCTAAAGTATGCTTGCAGGGGCATGTCGACCTTGACACCTGGTGGCACATATATGAACGAGCCACCACTCCATACGGCGCTGTTGAGGGCCGCAAATTTATTGTCCTCTGGCGGTATGATCTTGCCAAAGTATTTTTTGAATATTTCGGGCTGCTCCTTTAGTGCCGAGTCTGTATCCAAAAAGAGAACTCCTTGTTTCTGAAGATCCTCTCTGAGGTTGTGGTATACCACCTCTGATTCGTATTGTGCTCCGACGCCTGCCAAAAATTTTTTCTCTGCCTCTGGTATTCCAAGCTTGTCAAACGTATTCTTTACATCATCAGGTACATCGTCCCAACTCTTCTCGGTCTTTTCAGATGCCTTTGCATAATAGTATATGTTTTGAAAGTCAATTACACTCAGATCCCCACCCCATGTGGGCATGGGCTTTTTCATAAAGATATCATAGGCGCGTAATCTAAAGTCAAGCATCCACTGCGGCTCATCTTTCATCTTGCTTATGCCTGTTACAGTCTCTTTGCTCAACCCCTTTTTGCTCAGATGCACATACATTTCTGTCGAGTCTTTAAAATCATATTTTGAATAATCCATGTCAAGATTTTTAGTAGACATATTCAACATAACTCCGTTATATTATAAATACATAAGGAAAACTAGGTATAGCTAAATAGCTTCAGCTAAAACTTTCACCCATTCAGGAGTGTTGTAATGGTGCCGGTTATACCATATCAGTACACAACAGGCAGACATATGGATTCTTTAGGTAGTGCTTCACAACCAACGAAGATTATGTCTAGCGCGATAGTGATCCATCCTCATTGATTTTGGATTGTACTGACAATGATGGAATAATATCTAGTAATTGACAATACCATCAATCAAGTTATTAAGAATTGCATTGGTTGTGATCATGTGAAAGATGATGACGCACAACCTGGTAGTTTGAAATCTGATGATGCGTCACATCCTGTTACTGATGATGGGCTGAAACAACATGCCGAAGGTGGTGATGTGCAGGCAGAACGATCAATAGGTGCTTGTGACGAGGATGAGTCTCTAGATGATTCTGGACATTCACTCCCTCGTTTGAATACCAATTTGTTTAACATTGCAGACACGGTGAGGACACTGAGTAATCTTGGTGTTTCAAAGGTCAAGGTGAACCCGGGGCAAGGAATACTCATGGGGTGGCAGGCTGCTACGTATCTTGCTTTTGCGGCCTTTTTGGCGTGGATGATCATGTCTATGGTGGCTTTGGATCTGTCACCTGGACTGGGTAAGTTTCTTGCGTTCTCCGTATTTGGATTCTCTGCACTCGTCTTGGTAATCCTTTATGGATCTAATCTGGTTACTGGTGATTATATGACTGGAGGTATATCTCTGATGAGTCGCCAGGTCAGATGGCGGGAGGTACTGTGGGAGTGGTCTATTACTCACTCGGGGCATTGGATATCGGGATTTGTTATATCGTGGATGATAATAATAGGTGCAGGACAGGCAGGCGTGCTAGGCTCTTCCATGATGGATACGCTGGTAGAGATCGGGAATGCCAAGGTAAACGAGTATTCGTGGGATCAATTGTTGTACAGAGGCATATTTGCAAACTGGCTCATTGCCATGGGTGTATGGGGAGCCTATAGGACAAAGGAGTTTGTTTCAAAAATATTCCTGATAGGAATTCCTGCGTCAATATTTTTTGCCATAGGATTTGAACACAGTATAGTGAATCACTTTGCTCTCTCTGCTGGGATCTGGGCTGGGGCCGACTATACATGGGGTGAGGCATGGCTTAAGAACCTCGTTCCAGTCACACTAGGCAACATCATAGGCGCCATGATATTCCAGGGTATGGTGTATTGGTACATAGGCGGCATGCAGGTATGGGTGAGCCCTGGCAAGTGGAAAAAACCACATGGCACATACCGAGATTTGTTAAGGGCGATCCGTGATACTGGCACACTGATGTTGTTTTTTGTCGGGATGGCTCCGTTGATGGTGGGGGTGATATTTGTATATGCCGTGGAGCCCGCACTGGGAGTCATTCCAGGCAGCAACGACCAGAATTGGATAGAGCCGGTGGGCATTATGATATATTTAGTAGTTACAGCATTGCTCGTAAAACGTTTCTTCATGCCCAAGAGACCGTGGTATAAAATTCCTGATACTTGACGGTCATTATCATCTGTTTTATACTGATGCTTGCTCATATTTGGTTGTCCGTATGAAGTGTAGGGTCCGTTATGCGCATACTGATTATTAAGCAAATGTATAACTTGCTGATTCTGTGTTGTGCGCGTATTGATATTAGTACATGAATACCAACATTATATTTATAATCCCACAAAAAGACCAAAAGATGATCGTGTGGGAAAGTAGATGAATGATTCGCACCGTCATACCATAATGACAGTATGATAGATATGACAATAATATCTGTAAATTATAACTGGGACTTGTATCTGCTGACTGCATTCTCCAATGCCTCAATCATGGGCAATCTCTGCCCTGTAAGGTAAAGGACAAGTGCGCCTCCTGCTGTACTCATGTGATTGATATTGTTTGCCAGTCCCTGTTGTTTTAGCGCAGTAGTAAGATGACCACCACTGACGATGGTAGTGGCCATAGAGTTTGCTACTGAACTCAACAGACTTTTAGTTCCATAAGCAAAGTTCTCATTCTCAAAAACTCCTGCGGGTCCACTAATAAAGACAGTTCCAGCTCCGCTTATGAGTCTGGAATAGTATTCCACAGTCTTTGGACCAAGATCAAAGATCTTGTCCCCTTTGTTTATCTCTCTTACGTCCATCTCTATTCGTTCCCCATCCTTGTTTATTGCAATATCTACTGGCGTGGCAAAGACATCCGGGTACTCACCTATCAGGGAGTGTGCCCTTGCCACCATCTCGTTTTCTCGTTTTATTCCAAGGGGGGATTTGATCCTAGCTTGAGCACGCATGAACACATTCCCAATTAATCCTGTCAGCAGGATATGATCTGCACGACCGTTTTGAATCAACATCTTGATGGCCTCAAGCCTATCTGGTATCTTGGATCCTCCAAGCACAATCACATGCGGTGCTTTTGCTACGGTCATTATCTCATCAAGGTTTCTGACTTCTCTTTCTGCAATTCTCCCTGCACATGCCGGTAAGACCTGTGGGAATCCTACTATTGATGGATGCGATCTATGTGCGCTGGGAAACGAATCTAGTACACAGAGATCAAACAGCTTGGAGAGTCGTGTTACCATTATTGTCTTTGCGGCATTGGCCGGCACAAACTCATAATTTTCCTCCGCGCACAGTCTGAGGTTATCCAACAGCAGAATGTCTCCGTTGTTTAGGTTTTTGATAGCATTCTGCGCCGCTTCACCTATCACATCTTCTACATATTTTATCTCTCTGTTCATTACTTTCTGGAGTACCTTTGCATGGTTGTGCATTCCGGTATAGTCTTTATTTCCTACTCTTCCCTGATGCGAGGCGACTACCACCTTTGAGTCTTCCAGCATTTTGAGAGTCTCTGTTATTTCCTCTATTCTTTTCGTGCCTAGAATTTTCATCGTGTTTGGGTCTATGGGGCAGTTCATGTCGACCCTCAGAAACACTGTCTTGCCTTTTAGATCAAAATCATCCAGTGTGAGAACATCCACGTTCACCCTATTGAATACTTGGATAAATTCTTTGAGTAATCTACAACATTCGTGCCCATAGTTTGGTACTCTAGGCAAAGATCCACTGGGCATTCTTGACCTCTTACAAATTTTTCTATCTTTATCTACGGATACATGATGGTGGTAATAATGACATTTCTAATATACTGTGGACAATTCTGGTCTTGAACATACATGATAAGAAGCCACATGGGTGGATGAATGTGTTGAAAGGGGGTGGGATGCATGATGAACAACGTTCACTGTGGTCTAGACGTGGGTATATTTTCTACAAATGCCTTCTGATAAAACTAAAAAGTCGCATGTTTAGGATCCAAACAATTGCAAAACTGGATTTTTGATATTAGATCACGTTCCTTCGTATTACTGACGGTACTGTTCCTAGTACTTACATTGCTTGTATACTATGAGATCACTGAGAACTTCGATCAGGGGATAATAGCATTATTCTCATCAGGAGTAAACGATCCTTCAGTTGACATCATGATGCAGTACATCACTGAAAGTGGTGACGTATTCAACATGCTAATATTTGGAATTATAGTGTTATTGATTCCAAAGACTCGTCGGGTAGGAATCACTTTGATGATACTGATTGTAATTTCTACACTTCTTACAGGTTATATCAAATGCGGCATTGACAGGGATCGGCCTGATCTTACATATGAGGGAATGCCTTTTCCCGTGGAGATAAGTCGAGATACGTTTGCTTTGTTCTGTGAGGGTGGGTATAACGCCTCATACCCATCAGGCCATGCCGCACGTTCAGTCATATTTGCAATAATACTTGGCTATGCCCTGTCAGAAAGATTTCCGCGTGGCGCGTACATACTATTCCTATACCCCATAATGGTGTCAATTAGTAGAGTTTACGTCCTGCAACATTATCCGATGGATGTGATCGGTGGGGCTGTGATCGGAATAATGCTTGCTGGGGTACTTGCAAGCAAAACAAAACTATACAAAATATTTGGCCGATCACATTCCTAGCTTCTCTAGTACTGTGTTACTTATCATTACTATTGCATAGTGATCATCGTCGTGATGATACGTCCAATATCTTATATCTCTGGCTTCATTTTTTCTACCTAGTCCGTGTGTAATCCCTGTTGTTACGGCGTATCCTATCCTCTTTGCGATTTTGGTCTCCTTTGGCATGAGGATCTTAAACCCTCCATCTATGGCTTTGAATCCTATTCTCACCATCTCGTCCACAACATCTGGTATGTCTGCTTCGTCTTTCAGGTCAAATGTCTTTGATATCGGCAGATCTTTTGGATGAAAATCCATCATCCTCTCTTGAATCCTTTGATTAATATTTTTTAAAACACCGTTCTTGAAGTCTTTTTTAGTTAATTTTTTTAACCATTAAGTCAAATATTATCTACATTAACATTTAACATAGTAATACATATAATGATAATCAGTGGAAATAGAAAAATCTATGAATCAATTGCGTAAGGAGAAGCAGAATGTAGTGCAGATGATGGAAAAAACAAAACTACAACTCAAGGAGATAAATTCTATCGACAAACGTTATCTGTCACGATTGCGCAACATTGACAATCAAACAGATCTCAGACGTGAAGAGATGGCAGAACTGTCAGACGTAATAACACAAAAAACTTCTCAGCTTGATAGCATCAAACGTTTGATATCTGATGCTGAAGAAAGAATCACTCTAGAAAAGCAGACTATAGAGCAAACCGAAAATGACATAAAATCTACTAATACGCGAGAAGAGAAACAGGCCCTACAGAACATATCTGGTTCGTCACGCGATCGAATTCAGGAACTAACTTTAGAAATCACAAACAGAAAACAGATGCTAAAACCGATCTCCGAAGCTGTCGCCAAACTCGAAGCCAAGCATTCTGAGATGGTGTCAAAGTCACAAAAACAAATAGAATTACAAACTCAATTGAATAACACAATCCAGAAACATCGCGAGGATGCAAAACGGCTTGAGCAGGATCTAAAACATTACTCCAAAAAAGAGAAAGAGATTGTGGAGTCATTAAATAGACCCTCATTAGGACAACAACTTCCGGCAGGCCAAATCCTGGCTAGTTCGGCTTTGCCTGATTCTGTCCCTTCGCCCAGTGCACCCGTCGTGATTCCTCAACTTCGCCCACCTGTCACTTTACCAAAAACATCTCCCAAATCTAGTGGTGCGTTACGTGCGCCTGTTGCCCCAAAACCTGTGACCAAACCAGCGAACCCGATCAAACCCAAAGGACGATCACCTGCAAAGCAAACTAAACCCCGTGGCAGACCATCAAAGTCCGCCACTTCCAAACCCAAAGGACGATCACCTGCAAAGCAAACTAAACCCCGTGGCAGACCATCAAAGTCCGCCACTTCCAAACCCAAAGGACGATCACCTGCAAAGCAAACTAAACCCCGTGGCAGACCATCAAAGTCCGCCACTTCCAAACCCAAAGGACGATCACCTGCAAAGCAAACTAAACCCCGTGGCAGACCACCTGCAAAGCAAACTAAACCCCGTGGCAGACCACCTGCAAAGCAAACTAAACCCCGTGGCAGACCACCTGCAAAGCAAACTAAACCCCGTGGCAGACCATCAAAGTCCGCCACTTCCAAACCCAAAGGACGATCACCTGCAAAGCAAACTAAACCCCGTGGCAGACCATCAAAGTCCGCCACTTCCAAACCCAAAGGACGATCACCTGCAAAGCAAACTAAACCCCGTGGCAGACCATCAAAGTCCGCCACTTCCAAACCCAAAGGACGATCACCTGCAAAGCAAACTAAACCCCGTGGCAGACCATCAAAGTCCGCCACTTCCAAACCCAAAGGACGATCACCTGCAAAGCAAACTAAACCCCGTGGCAGACCATCAAAGTCCGCCACTTCCAAACCCAAAGGACGATCACCTGCAAAGCAAACTAAACCCCGTGGCAGACCATCAAAGTCCGCCACTTCCAAACCCAAAGGACGATCACCTGCAAAGCAAACTAAACCCCGTGGCAGACCATCAAAGTCCGCCACTTCCAAACCCAAAGGACGATCACCTGCAAAGCAAACTAAACCCCGTGGCAGACCATCAAAGTCCGCCACTTCCAAACCCAAAGGACGATCACCTGCAAAGCAAACTAAACCCCGTGGCAGACCATCAAAGTCCGCCACTTCCAAACCCAAAGGACGATCACCTGCAAAGCAAACTAAACCCCGTGGCAGACCATCAAAGTCCGCCACTTCCAAACCCAAAGGACGATCACCTGCAAAGCAAACTAAACCCCGTGGCAGACCATCAAAGTCCGCCACTTCCAAACCCAAAGGACGATCACCTGCAAAGCAAACTAAACCCCGTGGCAGACCATCAAAGTCCGCCACTTCCAAACCCAAAGGACGATCACCTGCAAAGCAAACTAAACCCCGTGGCAGACCATCAAAGTCCGCCACTTCCAAACCCAAAGGACGATCACCTGCAAAGCAAACTAAACCCCGTGGCAGACCATCAAAGTCCGCCACTTCCAAACCCAAAGGACGATCACCTGCAAAGCAAACTAAACCCCGTGGCAGACCACCTGCAAAGCAAACTAAACCCCGTGGCAGACCATCTATTAAAAAGACTAAAAAAACTTCGAATAAATATCGAAGGTAATTTCCTTACCCCATTTTTTCTTAATTTGCCATAGGGAATATCTTATTATTCATGATTGTTAGACCCTCATATCTTAGCTAAACATCCCATTCTTCTAGCGTGGATGGTTGAGCATGAAAATTTGAATAGATTATAGGTACGTGGTCAGGTCGTGCCTAGAATGATGTGTAATACTATCAAAAGACCCTAGATCCGTGCCTGAATCAAAAAATCTTCCCAGACAACCTGACCACGTACCTTTTTTTTCAGACACAAATATTGTATGTGCTTTGCTTGGTTGTGATTTGCCTAGATAATGTGACGAGCAGTAGCAAGACCACTGCATGGACGCCTTTTTGGCATACTGAGTCAGACTAATCAATGCTAGTACGTGGTCAGGTCGTGTCTAGAATGATGTGTAATACTATCAAAAGACCCTAGATCCGTGCCTGAATCAAAAAATCTTCCCAGACAACCTGATCACGTACCAATGCTATTAGATCTTATCTTGTTGTATGACCCATATTACACAGGCAAGTATATGCAAGATCATGAATGTCTTGTTTGTGTGTTAACACCTATGTGCAGGTTGGTGTAGTCCTATGCCATTATGGGTTTATGATTTCATGAAAACAAAAGTGACTTACCAAATTTTTGACACGACTTAAACCTGTACACACAAGTAAAAAGTTCTGGAGGCATCTATTGCCTCTGTCATATGAAATAAAAATCGGTTTCACAAGTTTTTGTTTATGGACGTTCGATTTCCATCTTGCCAAACTTACCTTTTGTTAGCGAAATCTCTCCTCTAAACTCATTTGCATAGCCATTTGTGATGATTACGGTGTCACCTACATTTACTTCTTTGATGTCATCACCCCACAATGTCAATTTCATTTCGTTTTCGTTTGTGTCTCCATCATGTATGACTGCATCACAAACATCTACCGTTCCGCCTTTCTTAAGGTTCACATTTCTTGTATCGCTCTTGCTCTTAACCTTAGCTTTGACGCTGATTCCACTACGCATATTTTTTGCCTGTGAGATTGACGTGTATTCTTCCATGTGTTTTGAGTCAATCTTGGACGATTATAAGCTTTGTTAAACACCCATTTCGCGCAAAAGTCTCTACATGAAATGCCGTTATGATTAGTAAGTATGCCATGGTGCAGCAGAATTTGTATGAATTGTAATGTTTGTAGCCTAGATGCTGCATGTGTCTACGTACCGTCATACTTGTCATTTCACATCCAACAACAAATCTCATAACCACCGGACGCTACTGCATGTGTCTACATACCATCACACATCATACATCAATGTCAATATAGTTTGTTTCGTAATCTCAAATCACAGGCGCGAGGTGTCTATTCTTCAACAAACGTTTAGGCACGTCTAATACAATTACGAAACAAACTATGTCAATAGTAATCGAAAAATATTAGTTCTTTTCAAATTCTGTTGCAGAGGTATCGAAGCCAGGTCAACCGAGAGGGACTCAAGATCTACATAATAAGTGATCCCTTCTCTTAGGAGTTCGCGGGTTCGAATCCCGCCCTCTGCACTAGATTCTTTTTATCGCCTCCATACATCAGTGACTAACTGGATGATTGCATCGCCGTACATCCAAGTTCTCTGTGGTTGATCCTTCGATCTAGCCTATTCCTTGACACTTCGAATTTAATATGACATACATCATTTTGTTTTTTCATATTTGGATTATTTGCAACTACTTTGAAGCTTTCAACGACACAACTTTGTGCTGCTGTGGCGCTACCTGAGGAGGGTGATAGGGTGACAAGTGATGGCGCAACTATGCCAGTTCATCTTGATAATATTTTTATTATGTGCTTTGTCGTGACACCAGTTCGCCCCAAAGTGACTAAGCAGATTTGCAATGGTTAATGGAGTCCTATACTGGTTAATGATGTATATGTCTGTGAGTTGAACAGACGAATACGCATATTGTCTCTTAATTTTATGCATTTGATGTCTGGGATGCTATTTTGGCAACCCTGTAATACATGATCATACATATCAAGAACGATGCAGATCTTTACCAACAGAACCAGAGTATTACAAGTCTCACTTTTGGCCATCTTTTCAGCATTTCTAGTGGAACTTGTCTTTGGATTGGCATCAAACAGTCTTGCCCTGATTACTGACAGCATTCATGCTCTACTTGATTGCGTTGTTACCTTAGTGCTACTGTTGGCTGCAAGAATGGCACTCAGACCGCCGGATGCAGAACACACCTACGGACACGGCAAGATCGAATCATTGGGGGGACTGATTGGAGGTATTGCAATATTTCTAATTGCCTGTCTCTTCATTTACGAAGCATCTGCCAGATTGTATAGTCCTCCTGATTCTGCCTATTTGCCAGGGCTATTCGCTATAATCGGCGGAGCGTACACAATTTGCGTTGACATATTCAGGATCATCATTCTACGCAGATCAATCAAGACGATCGGAGGTTCTACCTTACAGGCAGATTTTGCACATGCATTCATGGATCTGGCTTCTACACTAGTGGCCATTGTGGGCATAGTACTGGTGGCGTATGGGTTCCATCATGGCGACTTTGCTGCTGCACTGATTCTGGGCGGATTACTAGCTGCATTGAGCATCAAACTCGTTTACAGGACCGCCCTTGATTTGACTGACATAATATCTCCCAAACTCGTAAATGATGTCAGAATGATGGCCAATTCCATCAAGGGAGTCGTTGCTGTGGGGCCAGTCTTGATGAGGCGCTCCGGAGACACGATATTTGCAGACATTACAATCTCGTTGCGAGGTGATATCAGTTTTGACAAAGCACATGAGATCAGTAGCAATACAGATGCTGTCATAAAAAAGAATATTCCCAATGTTGCGACAACGATACATTTTGAGCCAGACTGGAAAGATGTCCCTGTTGATGCCAAGATTCAAGAGATAGCAAGCAGTGTAGATGGCGTCAGGGGGGTGCACAATGTCAACACGTACAAGACGCGTGGCAAGACATATTCTGATCTACATGTGATGGTAGATCGTGAGATTGATTTGTATACTGCGCACAAGATCTCCGAGATCGTAGAACAGAAAATTCAGGAGGGAATCCCTGATATTAGGCACACTACCATCCATCTTGAACCATTTTTGGCGGTACCTACGAATTTTGACCTAGAGGACAAAACTACCCAGAAAAAAATCAGACAGATACTAGAACAATATACGGAGATCAGAAAGATAGGACGCATAGTATCCCTCAACTTTGAGAATATTACCAAGATCGATATTGATTGCTCGTTTGACCGGAATCTGTCCATTGAGAAGGTACACGATCTTACATCCGAGATAGAGCACCTCATAAGGACCGAGTTCAAAAACTCTGCAATAACAATTCATCCTGAACCTAACTAGATCAATATACTAGTTATGTACATGATCAGCATTCCCACAGAGATGCCTGCTGCTACAGGCAAGCTAGAGAGATCTCCCTCACTACCTGACCAATTCCTATTCTTCGTGCCGTCATTATTGTTGAGGCGTTGTTCATCCTCTTTGATCCATCTTAGTATGATGATTATTATTTGAAATATGGCTCCAGCACCCACCGAGAGAAAGATTACCGACGTAAACGGCGAATAGACAAATCCTCCTACCCATGCCCCAAATATTGCCGGACTTCCAGCTATCATTCCCATGGCTGCAAGCTTGCCTATCTGGGTCCGCCCACGCGACATTGGTGCCGCAATGGCAAGTCCTTCTGTTGTGTTATGTATTGCAAAACCTACGATCAAAAACGTACTAAATGCAATTGAACCAAGCCCCACAGCTGCCCCTATGGCCAGCCCTTCTCCAAAATTATGCAATCCTATCCCTATTGAGATCATTAGGGCCACTGCCACATGTCTTGCAATCCGTGGAGATGTCTTTGCAATTCCCTTCATATTGTTACTACTGTTACTGTTATTGCTACTTCTGCTGACTCCCATTCTGGTAAATTTACTTCCAGAATAATGCAGGCCAAGAAATGACAGGACTGTAACTGTTACCACTAGCAGCGCCCCATTGAATGACCCTGCTAGACTCTCTCCCGCTACATCAAGCGCCTCTTCTATTGAGTCGACTCCGAGAAATAACAGCAGTCCTACAGTAAGCGCCATAAAAAAGTGGTACCATCTCTTGTCAATTCTTTTTATGAATGGAAGCCATAGTAATCCAATCAACACGGGTATGACCCCCACATACGTGCCAATGATTGCGAAGAATCCCACTAGTTCAATACTTGGTGTTGGCGCATGGGCTGCGGCGTCTACCTGCTTTTCAAATCTCGTACCATCACCTGTGGTGATGCCTATCCTGTATGGCTCCGCTTCGTTCCATTCGAATGGTATTCTTACTAGGGCTGACTCGTACCGTTCTAGTGTTCCGTCTGGTTCTACTGCTGCAGGCTGTATTCTGTCGTTGACGTCTGCCATAGTGACCTTTACTTGCATAGGTCCGGTGTTCCTTACAGTTGCTTGTATCTCAGATTTTACAAAATCTATTCTCTCTATGGTGATCTCTGGAAGTGGGACCCCCAAATCCAACATGTCGGATCCAGGACCTAGTATGTATGCCACCATTAACACCAGAAACACAAATGGAGTTATCCCACATGCAATGATTTTGCCCTCTATGACATCTCAACCCCCACCTGTGTTGACATATTCTAAATCCGTAGAATTTCCACGACCTTGTACATCATCAACTAGAAACAGCCCAACCCATCCCTTCTCCGAAAACTCTACTTTGTGTGCATGAAACAGATATTTTCCTGGATAGTTGTACACAAACTCCATTATCCCGCGTTCGGTCTGGGACAAGGTTATCATGTCAGTGTAAAATGCTGGTACAGTATCAGTTCCAGTGGGGTAATAGTGATATAGATTTCCGTGCAGATGCATGTTGTTTATGGGATCAAACTCCAGCATGTTGACTACATACACTCTGATCAATTCCCCCACATTAATTCTGATGGGGTGATGTTGGTAGTAGAACGGAACCGTATTGGCTGCATACAGATTGTTTTCCATATCAAAGTCTGTATCGAATCCGTTGAGTACCATCACCATCTCGTCAGCAGCTGGCCTGCCCTCTTTGGGATCCACTATGTACACACCATACAGTCCATGCATGATGTGCTCTTCTAGTGGCATTACGTGACAGTGATATGGATGTACTCCTACGGGCTCGGCTCTCCACTCATAGGTGAATCTCCCTCCGTTTGGTCCCACTGGTTCAAAGACCCCATCAAATATGGCCTCATGAATCCCATGAAAATGCATTGTATGTTCCTTGGTGCCGTTATTTATGAAATGGATTCTGACCAGATCCCCCTCTGTTGCGCGTATGGTGGGTCCAGGAACAGTTCCATTAAACGTCCAGACGTTGTAAAATACACCAGGTGAAACCTCCATGATCTTATCGTCTTCGGCAACTATGGTGAACTCACGTAATGTTGTGCCATCAGGCAGTTGTGATACTTTTCCATAATCGAATTCCCTAAGATACTTCATGGGATCAAATTCTGCTACATCCGTTACCGTGTACAATGGATCAAGCACCTCCCCGGTTGTCTTTATTAACTTGCCAGAATGGGTCACTAACACCCTCTCATTGTCCTGTGCGCTGCCTATTCCTGGAAACACTAGGTATGTTGCTGTGCATACAGAGATGATTGCTATGGATAATGCCATTGCTTTTGAGAGTGATACGTGCATGACATGAATTCCAGCACTTGAAATATAAATTTAGATAATACTAACTTTTTTAGTCTCGTCTAACTTTGTTGTACTAGACTAACAATTATAAAAATAGGTTTAAACTAAAGAGCCATGTATGCTATCCATGCAAAAGTCCGTAACACTGTTGGTAGGTTCAGGGATGTTGATCATAGCGGGATTGATCCTGTTGGTAGTGGACACCCAGCTCGCACTTGAGGAGTTTAGGCAGGGTGATGCAGCCATACGATCAGGACAAGATCTTACAATCTCCAGCGAACTGGGTATACCTGATGACAACAATCTTTTGATGACCAAAGGAGTCTTTGCGGTACAGGTAATGGGGGCACCTGAGGTGAATGACGGGATCGTATCTGCAACGGTCGTGAATCCCTCAGGGGGACAGGTTGCGTATTATGAAATAATTCAAGATACTATGGAGCAAGAGTTTGATGTACTTGAGGCGGGATCCTATGTGCTGATCATAAGGAATACTGGTAGCCAAGAGATTCAGGTATTCGGAGCCCTAGGACCATTGCCTAACTCTACACAAAACATCCTAGGGACTGTCTCTGTATATGTAATAGGTGCGGGATTGGTTGGACTCGTAGGTGTTGGAATATACCAGATAAGACTCAAGAGGGAGCCAAGCAGACACGATCAGTTTAGATAACTATCCATTTTTTCTAGGTCGTTGATTGCAGCATCAAAGTTTCCGCCATCCTCCACTATGGTGCCAAGCTTTTCAGAGTCGGCCGTAAGTGTACACCCTCTATCATCATCATCAGAGTGTTTGTGAACAAACTTGTGCTCTATCAGGTAGGCGAGTCTGTTTAATACTTCGTCCTCTGAGATAGATGCAATATCTGCTAAAACCTTACATTCCTTGCTACCGTCTTCTAGCTCTGCAAGTATGGATGATGTCACTGGATCAAACATACAGTCCACCACCTTGTCTCGGTCATATGGCGTGTCCATCCGTGACAAGATTGACTTACGGAAATTTATAATTTACTTGGTGGCAATTCTTTAAAAAATTTAGTTGATGGGGTGTTTTATCTCCATCACACATAGAATCAACCTGCTTGCCCCTCATACAATATTGTGATGTGGACTGTAATGGGACAGACAAGACAAGATAATTAGTACCTGCGTGTTGTAGAATCATGCAAAAACTTTGCAGTCAGGATCCTTCAGGCAAGGGCCAGCATTGTTTCTGCATGGATGTTGATACTGGGCGCGGGGTCAAACGATGCTGCAGGTGTAACCAGTGGAACATACATGGCACCGATTGGACAAGTGACGAGGATCTAAGGTGATTTGCAACGCATTCAAAGGAAAATATGTGTGATGATTTCATTGTGCATGCATGATCATCCTTGTGTGGGTGATGGGCAATCTATACTTGGACAAGATCCACACTATTTATGCAGATGAGACAATCCGAGATGCTGCACAACCTGTGCTTTTGAGCCTTGAGACGTGTCTGTTACTCCTAGCATAGTTTTTATCGGGGTTTCTTTGAATTTTGAAATACTTGAGTACCCAAGAATATAGACACATTGTTAGGATTGTCGGCAACGATATTCCTGGTGAGAGGAAGATTGTGGCTGGACTAACACAGATCAAAGGCATCGGTTACAACTTTGCCACGACTGTCCTGTCAGTGCTCAAAATTGACACAAATTCTAACATAGGTCACCTCTCTGATTCTAATGTACAAGACATTGAGAGACTGATCACCAATCCTGTAGGCGAAAACTTTCCTCAATGGTTTGTTAACAGAAGAAAGGATATTGAAACGGGCAAGGATCTACATCTATTGACATCTGATATTCCATTTACACTACGAAATGATATTGAACGAGAAAGAATTACCGTAAGCTGGAGAGCGTATCGCCATCTCAACGGTCTTAAAGTAAGAGGACAGCGAACCAGGACCACTGGAAGAAAGGGTGGAGCAGTAGGTGTTGCCAAGAGCGGACAGGCAGCTGCACAAGCAACAAAATCTGCTGGTGCTAGTAGTGGTCCAAAGCCGGCAGATACCGCCCCAGCCCCGGCAGACACTCCAGCGGCAGGCACTGCAACAAAGGAGGGTGCTTCCTCCTAGGAGGAAGACAATATGTGGTGTTTTAGATGGGTGATCCAAAATATCCGCGAAGAGTGTGGAGAAAACCAAAGAGACCTCTTAACTATGATCTAAAGATGCAAGAACTCAAGACCCTTGGTACGTTTGGGTTGCGAACCAAGCGCGAACTATGGAAGGCCCACACAGAGCTCTCGCGTGTACGACATCAAGCGCGTTCACTGTTGGCACTAGGACAGGAGATCAGAGAAGAGAAGGAACCTGTATTGATGAGATCACTTGCACGAATTGGCCTAGTCAGCGAAGGCGCTACTCTTGATGACGTGCTTAACCTTGACGCAAACGATTTGCTTTCTCGTAGGTTGCAAACAATTGTCATGAAAAAACTCAAGTTCAAAACTCCATACCAAGCTAGACAGGCTGTAACTCATGGTCATATAATGATAGGCCAACGCAGGATCAATATTCCCTCATATGTGGTGACCGTAGATGAGGAAGAGCAGATTCGTTTTGCCCCTGAATCTAGATTCCCGGAAATCCTAAAGGATCCCAAATCTGAATCGTCATCTGAACAGACGGATAATGACACAGAGCAAGAAACAACAGAGTTTGGGGCAGAAGCAGTTGCGGCAGCCACTTTGTCTCCGTCCCCAGAGGCCACTCAATCTGATGCGTCCCCTAAAGAACAACCTGCCACGGGACAATCATCACAATCTAATTAATCAATGCAAAAGAATCTCGTAAAGTGACAAAACAACAATAGGATGAGTAAATAACCCCAATTACTATACTTAGAATAGTCATGTGTTCAATTATAGGATACTATGGGAAACAATTAGCTGCACCAATACTTGTTAGGGGACTTGAGCGAATGGAATACCGTGGATATGACAGTGTGGGCGTGGCTACAAAATCAGACAACCAAATAAGGGTGAAAAAAGGGGTTGGCAAGGTAAGTGAAGTAAACCAAAGAGTCAATCTAGATGCGTTACATGGAACTGTGGGTGTCGGCCATACCAGATGGGCAACGCATGGTATGGTCACCAATGCCAATGCACACCCACATACGAGTAACTCTGGAGAGATTGCCATCGTACACAATGGAATTATTGATAATTTTGAAGAACTAAAAAGAGATCTACAGGCTGAAGGATACGTCTTTGAGAGTGAGACTGACAGTGAGGTGATAGCCAACCTGCTCCAAAAACATTACGAGTCATCAGAACACAATGTCAAGGATGCGGTCATGAAGACAATTGCGCAAATCGATGGACACTATGCATTCGTTGCAATGTTTAGAGACGGCCAACTCGCAGCCGCAAAATTCCATGAACCGCTCATCATTGGAATTGGAAGAGATGAGTTGTTCCTGTCAAGCGATGTATTGGGGTTTATCGAGTATACTGGAGATGCAGTATACGTGGAGAATGGAAATTTTATGATTCTAGACGATAATGGATTTCAGATTCTTGATTTTAATGGCGTACATGTACCATACGAGATCACAAAAGTTGCCAAGGAATTTGGGGATGTCTATAAGGGCCAATATGCCCATTTTACACTACAGGAGATCAACGACCAGCCTGCCACAATCCTTGCCGCTGGTGCAAATACCACAGACGCAATACGGCAGATCGCTGATCATATACTACGTGCACAAAACATCTACGTCACAGGTAGCGGAACAAGCTACAATGCAGCACTTGTAGCAAAGCAGATCCTAGCAAAGTATGCCGGCATTAAAGTCGAACCCATCCTGTCAAGTGAGTTACAGTTTTCATCAGACAGCATGGAGCGGGGGTCAGCTCTGATTGCAATCTCACAGAGCGGGGAGAGTGCAGACGTATTAGATGCAGTACGTATTGCAAAGGATGCAGACTGCAAGGTGGCTGCCATAGTAAATATCATGACATCTTCACTTGTGCGCGAGGCCGACATTGTAATAGGAATGAACTGTGGACCGGAGATAGGTGTGGCATCAACAAAGAGCTTTACATCACAGCTTGTCATACTATACAAGCTAGCCGAGATGCTGGGCGGCCATGATAACGGCAGTAGTGGCAACGGCAGTAGTGGCAACGGCCATGAAAGGGCAAGAATCCGTCTTGATGACATCTCAAACGCTGTGGCTGCAGTCCTCAAGGATACGTCCATGATTCAACAGATTGCAAAGAAGCTACGAGATACCTCTGATATCTATGTGCTTGGGAGGGGAGTACATTACCCAATCGCAATAGAGTCAGCACTAAAACTCAAAGAACTTACATACATTCATGCCGAGGGAATTCCTGGCGGGGAGTTAAAACACGGCCCCCTTGCGCTCATGGACTCCAACGTATTTGTAGTGATCATAAATCCCAATGACTCTACATACCCCGACACGCTGACGAGTGCGAGAGAGATCAAGGCACGTGGCGCAAAGATCATTGGAGTGTCTGATATTAACAACGATATCTATGACTATTGGATGCAAATCCCCAATGTTGATGAACTGTCATATCCCATAATTGAGATCGTCCCGATACAACTCTTATCATATTATGCAGCAGTTGAGAGAAACATAGATCCCGACTATCCTAGAAACCTGGCAAAATCAGTCACGGTAAAGTAGTAAACAGCCTATGATACTCCTTGTCTACCATCTCTAGGAATTTTGTAGGGCCATTTCCAGATTTGAGCATGGATGCTGTTATGCAGCCGCCTGCCCCGACTCCCTCCTTTGCAAATCCCTCCGAGAATGCCCTAAGTCCAGAGTGTTTGGATGCGGCCAGGCCTGGATCCACAGCCACTATGGGAATATCTGCTATACTGTCTATCATGCTGACAAAGTTTGCACTCTTGTCGTCGGTTATGTATGATGTAGTCCCAATTAGGGCGTTGTCATTGTTGAATCCTATCTTGGATGCAAAGGCCAGTACGGCGGCCATTTGTGTCCCTCCCGCCAATATGATCTTGGATGTCTCAGATGCCGCACTGAGCATTCCTGCCACAAACGGGATCATCGGATCACCCACCTTGGCTACAATGCTATACGGATGTTCAGAGTCCACCCTGCCAAGAGCAATACTGGCTATGCGCCCCTTTAGCGCCCCAGGATTGTCGGGCATACTAGAACTGACTCTGGCATCAAACCCTAGTGCACGCAATACTGCCAAGGCAGTGGTGGTGCCCCCGGGGATGCTCTCACCTATGACCAAACAGTCGGTCAATGATGCCATGGTCCTGCCCACAATTCTTCCATAGTCCACCGCATGAGTTACCATTGAGTATGTCATGGCGTCATGCGTGGATATGTTTCTTCCATGCGACATGCCGGTCTCTACAAATGGCATCTGAGGCGTCACCTTACTGCCTGCATTAACTATCATGTGGGGAATGCTTGCAGACTCTAGGGCAATCTTTGTCAGTAGTCCTGGTGTGGGCTTGCCGTCAGGAGTCATAGGTATTGTATCGTTCGTCTTACAATATCCATAATGGAGATATTCTGCATCACATGGGGGTGTAAGCTGCATCATGTCTCTGCTTGCACCTGCAACGGTGATCCCAGGTATCTCACATGTTTCTGTGTATGATATGACGAGTGAGAGCAGGAATTTTCCTCCCCTTACGGAATCCAGAAATTCTTGTCCCCGTTCTGCATCACCGAACAGATCCACATTTTCCAAGAGGTATCATCTTCCCATTATCTCGACGAACTGCTGCTGTGTCCGTCTCTGCATTACAGGGTTGGTGGCCTTTTCTTTTCCCATAGTGGATGTTTGTGTTGTACCATAATGGTGACCCGGATACAATACCAAGCGGTCATCAAGCGGATACAATACATCAAATAAGCTGTGATAGAGCTGCTCCGCGCTACCTCCGGGCAGGTCAACCCTGCCACAGCTTCCAACAAACAGCGTATCGCCTGCGAATATCTTACCATCCCCCACAAGACAGATGCTGTCCTTGGAGTGGCCGGGTGTGTGCAGTACTTGCAGGCTGGATCTACCAAACTCTATCATGTCTCTATCCTCTACTGTTGTGTCGTGCTGCAGTTCTGATGCCTCATGTTGTACTATGGGCGCCCCGGTGGATTCTGCCATGTACTCGTTTCCTGTGGTGTGATCAAAGTGGTGGTGTGTGTTTACAATGTATCGTATGTTCAGCTTGCTGCCATGTATGACATCATCGACCATCTCAAGGTTCCATGATGGATCAATTATTATCGCCTCCGCTGTGTCACTGTCCTCCACCACGTAGGTGAAGTTTTGCATGTTGCCTACATGTATCTGGTACACCTTCAAGTAATGATCCCCTCCTCGGCCTCTGGTGGAATTCCGATTTTTTCTACATATACTCTGCCCGTCAAGTCGCCCCTCTTGGGAATCCCTTGCTTCATCCTGTGAAATGTAACCGTCATGTCGCATTTTGCAACAATGTTTGAAGTCTCTCCGGTCTGTGGATTCAATCCTGACGGTACATCTACCGCAACCTTGTAGCTGTCTGTTAATTCGTTGATGTATCTTATGGCCGATGCATACGGCTCTTTGATCTCCCCACTGATCCCCGTGCCCAGGATCGCATCGATCACCACATCCGGTACTGGGCTTGTAGGATCTATAATTCCAGACAGCGGTAGCAGTGACATACCATCACTGTCATCTCCTCTACTATCCTTTGCAGACACGAGTCTGATGGATGGCATCTTTTCAAGCAGTGACCAATTCCATCTGCATTCTTCGGTCCTGATTCGCTCCGAGGTTCCAAAAAGTACCACGGTGACGGCACATTCCAATCCTGCCAGATGTCGCGCCATTACCAAACCGTCTCCTCCATTGTTTCCCATTCCTGCAAAGATCAGTATTGTCTTTGATCTGAGATCGCCCAACTGCTCTGCCATTCTTCTTACCGTCGCCGCGCCTGCATTCTCCATCATGAACGTTTTTTTGAAACCCATTTCATGGCCTTTCTCCTCTATGCGATACATCTGCTCAACTGTAATGCTGTCCATAATATGGGCGGGATCATATCTAAATTAAGAGTTTGGCAAACGGCTTTATCCAAGCCATAAATCATTCTGATGTAATGGATGCACTAAATGAGGCGATCCCTGCGCTCAACAGGATTGCAAAGTATCTTGAATCGTCACAGGATGCGCGCGAATTCCTGCTGACTAGTACCAGGGAAGTCATCGTTTTGTGTAGCAAGTCAATAATTGCAGTTCACAAGGGTGATCTAAAGGCTGGTCACAAGCATCTAAAAGCTGCCGGCAAACTGCTAAAAAAATATCGTACAAAAGTAACTTCAAACGATCTTGGCAGGCATCTGATAGTACCTGAACAAGAGTATGTGGAAGCTGCATGTCTTATGGCCGTTGCAGAACAAAGACCTATCCCAACTGATAAAGATCTTGATATCATGATGCCAGAAGCATACGTACTAGGCCTGCTTGATTGCATAGGGGAAATGAAGAGGACTGCCATTGATCAGCTTCGCATGGGCAACATTGCCGAGTCTACTAGAATCTTCACGATCATGGATAATTTGTATCTGCACATGTATCCTTTTTCGTTGTACGACAAGGTGGTTAAAGAGGCAAGAAGAAAGATAGATGTCAACAGAATTCTTGTAGAAAGCGTTAGGTCTGCCGTTACTGAGGAGACAAGACGCGTAGAGCTGGTCAAGGCTATGTGGGAGCATGATCAAGAACGATAATTGTACCATTCATGATGTCTACTTGTATGTGCTATGGCTTCACACTAGATCATAAATTATTGCCCATGTGCAGGTCTGTTGTAAAGGGATGTACCTGATCATTATTCCTCAACGTGATTGCTAGGTCGTTACATGTCTGGCCTTGGTGCCTCTTGTTGGTCAATGATCACCATACTGCTCCTGTATGTTTTTGGAGGCGTTTGTGAATGGCCTGTGGGTGACTCGTTGTATTACCGGGTTGTTTTTGTGCATGTATTGGAATAACTGATCAAACGCGCCTGGATTTAGATAGTAATCTGGGTGATAGTCTGGTTTGGCGTATGGGGGTGTAATCAGAATGTGGTGAGTAGTGGTGTGGTGCGGGCGATGGGATTTGAACCCACGAACTCCTGAGAGACTAGCCCCTCAAGCTAGCGCCTTTGGCCAGGCTGGGCAACGCCCGCACAGATTCACCGTGCATGGTTTTTATAATCCTTGATTGTCTCTTGGGTCGTATGCTGGTTCCAGTCAGATGCTTTACATGCGGTAATCTTGTTGCAGGTAAGCATGGTGAGTATCAAAAACGTGTAGAAGCGGGTGAGGATCCAGTGGCGACTCTTGACTCTCTTGGAATGGAGAGATACTGTTGCAGAAGGATGTTGTTGACAACAGTGGAGACGATTCAGCAGGTAATTCCGTTTTATGAAGCAATTCAAAAAAGAAAACAAGAAGTTCAATTAGAGCTAGAATGATTTGACCAAGATAACGTCAGTAATGGGTCGTATCCTGTACAATAGCCGGGGATCCAAGACCATAGAGGTAGATGTGGTGTCTGATGGAAGATTTATGGGGCGTGTTTGTGCTCCTTCTGGGGCTAGTGTGGGAATACATGAGGCGACCAGCTTTCCTGACGGGGGTCCTGAACAGAGCTTAAGAATACTATGTGAGCATTCCCAGAGTCTGGTAGGACTGGATCCGTCCGAATTCGGTGACATCCATGATGCACTCAGGAGGATGGATGATTCTTCTGGTTATTCTGTGATGGGTGGTTCGCTTGCGTTTGCGGTATCAATTGCAGCCGCCGAGTCTGCATCACGTGCTCTTGATGAACCATTATTTGTGATACTGGCAAGACAGATGTCACAGATGTCATCATCATACCGCCCATCACAACAATTCCACTTCCCTTTCCCACTAGGAAACATCCTTGGGGGGGGCGCCCATGCAGGGCCTGGCACTCCAGATATACAAGAGATCTTGGTCTGTCCTATGGGTTCCAAGACTATTGAGAATGCGATTAACACCAATTTGGAGGTACACAAGGAACTGCGCAATGTCCTTGAGGCCAAGGATCCCAACTTTACAAATGGAAGGGGTGACGAGGGCGGTTGGGCGCCTAGGATAGATAACTGGCAGGCACTTGACGCGGCGGCACTGGCATGTGAGAATCTTGGATATACTTTGGGCAAGGAGGTCTCTTTGGGTGTGGATTTTGCGGCATCTACTCAGTGGAACAACAAGAAGCAACAGTATGTCTATGACAGGTCAGGCAGTGCTGATAATGGGGATGGAATCCTTGTCAATTCCAGCAATGAACAGATAGATTTTGCGGCAGATATTATCAAAAAATACAAACTTGTCTACGCCGAGGACGCAGTCCACGAGGAGGCATTTAGAGACATGGCAGAGCTGGCCTCTAAATTCCCAGACGTACACATAACAGGCGATGATCTGACCGTCACAAACAAGGACATTCTTCAAAAGGCAGTCGATATGGGATCATGCAACTCTGCCATCCTCAAGGTCAACCAGGCAGGCGGGCTCTATAATGCGTTAGAATTTGCAGCAAACGCAATAAGACACAACATACACCTGATCACATCACACAGATCTGGCGAGTCTACTGACTCACACATCTCGCATATTGGGATAGCTACACGCTCCAAGATGCTCAAGGTGGGAATCGTCGGGGGGGAGAGAGTTGCAAAACTCAATGAGATGTTGCGCCTGTCATCAGGGCATGATTTAATATGCGGTATGGCTGATTGAGGTTCGTTATGAGTCAGCAGGCAGAACCGACGGCAATAGAAAAAAAGATCGTCTCGACGGGAATCCGTGTAGGGACTCAGGTCAAGACCAAATTTATGAAGCAGTTCATAACAAAAGCCAATCCAGAAGGATTGTACATGCTGGATCTTGATGTCACCTTGGCGAGAATACGGACGGCGGCCAAGTTCATCAACAGGCTTGGAACAGCTAACTTGATAGTGTGTTCAGGCAGGAGATATGCGGAGACCCCTGTGGAAAAATTCTGTGATGCACTAGGTTCCATGCGAATTCAGGGAAGATTCATGCCCGGAACACTGACAAATCCCTCACTGCCCCACTATATTGAACCAAAGATTGTCTTGATATCGGATCCATTGACCGATGAACAGGCCATCAGAGAGGCAACCAATGCTGGAATTCCTGTGATAGGGATAGCAAATACAGACAGCATCACATCAAACATTGATGTGATTATTCCCGCAAACAACAGGGGAAGAAAGGCACTTGCAACGATCTACTGCCTGTTAGTACATCATATTCTCATTGAGAGGGGAGATCTAGATGCGGATGCGCCCATGAAGTATGAGATTGATGATTTTGAAACAAAAATTACTGATGAGGAGACAGAGTAGTGATAGGACTGCGCAGACCTATACACTGACAGCCCATACCACACTTGACATCTGTACCAACAACTATTGCAACAACTTACTGCCGGTCAATGCGACAGTTATACGTGACATGTTAGTACCCTCGTCTGTTTGAAGAGCCGAGCATCTGCGCCTGCAAAGGTCATACTGTGTGGCGAGCATTTTGTGATGTATGGGACAAAGGCTATTCTGTGTGCTATAGACAAGCGAATTATGGTGAGTGCAGAGATGATACGAGATGGCCGGTCGATGATCTCCATAACTTCTGACGTTGCAGATCAATTTGACATGCCAGCTGGCAAGCAAATTGCAGATATTGACGCGATTCTCAGGCCCCTATATTATGTGGCAGACAAAGTGCTGGCGATTATGTCTCATGACAATTCTAGCATTAATGTTGAAGTACGGTCAGACATCCCGCTGGGGGCTGGATTGGGTTCATCGTCTGCCTGTTGCGTGGCCGCCGCCGCCGCTATTCTGGGTGCGACTACTGCAGTCATGACAAAGAGTGAGATCCTAGACCTCGCAATAGATGCAGAAAGGACGATTTTTGCAGACACGTCCGGCGCCGATTGCACCGTATGCATGTATGGCGGCATTGTGGAATATGCTGGCAAGGATACGTTCTCTAGGTCTGGTAGGCTTGATTCGGGACTGCGCCTAGTGGTGGCAAACTCTGATACCAGACACTTTACAGATCAGATGGCCAAGGCCGTGGAGATTTACAAGCGGGAGAATGAGGAAGAGTTTTCTGTATTGTGTGACAAAGAGTTGCGCTTGGTTGAGGATGTGTTGGATATTATACACAATGGTGGCAGCGCTGCTGATCTGGGCAAAAAATTTTCTCTTAATCAAGAGTATTTGAAGAAGATTGGCGTCTCCAATGATACTCTGGACAGGTTGATCAGAGCAGTACGAGGGTCGTCTCTGGGTGCAAAGATCACGGGAGCCGGAGGCGGGGGATGTGTCTTTGCACTTGTGGAAGATTCATGCACGGATCGAGTACTCGAAGAGTTTACAGATGCGGGTTGCAAGCACTGCTTTGCAGCAAAGATTGATGAGGATGGACTGATACTTTATAATTGACAGTATGCTGTCCGAACATATCGTTATGATTCTAATAAAACTTGGTGGTTCGATCATCACGAACAAAAATAGGCCCCTGACTGCTAGAAGGGAGATGATTGAGGGAATTGCAAAGAGCTTGCAGCGTATCCATGAACCCATGATACTGGTACACGGTGGCGGCTCGTATGGACATTATTGGTCGGTAAAGTATGGCATGCACACAAAGCAAGACACGTACGACATACTGGGTGTTGCCGCTGTAAAGGCCTCCATGGTTAAACTAAACTCTCTGGTGCTTGAGGGCCTGCTTAAAGGTGGACTACATCCATACTGTCTGCCCCCCTCAGGTTTCATGTCTGCAAAAGGGTTGAGGCCAGTCACTGATAGGATCAGGGAGATTGGGGAGATTGCAGACTATGACATGATTCCTGTCACGTTCGGCGACGCGCTATGGACAGGCAGCGGCATGTCATACATACTATCAGGTGACAAGATCATGACGCACCTTGCTAGAGTACTCAGGCCTAGGATGTGTATCTTTGTACTAAACGAAGACGGTTTGTACCGTGACATGGAATCAAAGAAGGTGATAAGAGAGATTACAAGTGGACAGGATGCGCCTCTGGTGCCTGTCTCGTCGGGCCAGGACACAATGGATGTCACGGGCGGGATGGCAAGGAAGGTCAGGGAGGCCACATTGATATCAAGATCTGGCGCTGCATCTAGTGTATGTCTTGTAAATGGATCAAAACCTGAGAGGATAGTACAGGCGGTGCAAGGCCGCAGATTCGTGGGGACTATCTTCGTGGGCAAGAATGGAGATCGTCATGGAGATGCACATGATTATGTTGTCCGACATGCTACCGACAGGACGGACAGGAACACAAAGAGGGGGGGCGGTGGTCATACTGATGCCTGAAGAGTTTGTAATCTTGGTAGATGAACACGATCGCAGGATCGGAACATCAGAGAAAGTCAGGTGCCACCTGCCAGACGGAAAGCTTCACAGGGCATTCACTGCATTACTCTTTGATAGGACTGATGGTGATCTTGTCCTTGCTAGGCGCGCTAGGCAGAAGATGTTGTGGCCAGGATGTTGGGACGGCACGTTTGCTAGTCATCCTAGGGAGTTTGAGACATACGTACTGTCAGCCCAGAGGAGGATGCCTGAAGAGCTTGGCATTGACGGCGTATGTGTGGATTATATGCACAAGTTTGAATACCATGTGCCGTACAAGGATATTGGCTCTGAAAACGAGATATGCGCAACTCTTGTGGGTATGCTCGACTACAAAGACTCGGGACTCACCGGAATAGGCGGTGAGATTGATCAGATAAGGTTGATATCAGCTGAGCGCCTTCTCTCGGAGATGCAGACTGATGTCATGGTATACTGTCCTTGGATGCTCATAGCTTTGGCACTGCTACCGCATTCTGAACACCATGCACTTGAAAAACATAGTGATGTATTGTCTACATGGTTGAATGATGAGACGCGCACTGCACTACTATCTGCGATCGACAATCATTTACCAAAAGACAAATGGAGGATTCTCAACCCATGACGGCCTACCCTGCCATACACAGCAGACACTATGATGCAGATATGAAGCATAATGCAACTACCATAAACAAGCGCCTTGATTCCAAGATAAAGGGAGAGCCTGCAAGTCTGTATAGCGCCGCCCGACATTTGATCATACATGGTGGAAAGAGGCTCCGACCGTATATGGTCATTAAGAGCTGTCAGATCATGGGGGGCAAGGCATCTGATGCCATGCCTGCTGCCGGTGCAATAGAGATGGTGCATAATTTTACACTGGTTCATGATGATATCATGGATGGTGACGAGATTCGCCATGGTGTCCCCACAGTCCACAAAAAATTTGGGATGCCGCTTGCCATTCTTGCTGGTGATGTGCTCTTTTCAAAGGCATATCAGACAATTGTGGCCTCTCGATTGCCTGCAGAAGCCAAGTCCAAATTGGTCTCTAGGCTTGCCGGTGGGTGCATTGATGTGTGCGAAGGGCAGTATCTTGACATGCAGATGGCAGAACAGAAGCGCACACCCACCCCTGCGGAATATGTTACCATGATAGGCAAAAAGACGTCCGCACTCTTTGATGTGTCATGTTCCATGGGTGCAATCTGTGCTGTACGCAGCAGCAATGCTGACATCAAAAACCTCTCGTCGTTTGGGAGGAACCTGGGCGTAGCGTTCCAGATGACCGATGATCTCATAGGTGTGGTTGGTGACTCGGCTCTTACAAAAAAACCCGTAGGTAATGACCTGCGGGAGGGCAAAAAATCATTGCCCATACTCCTTGCCATAAAGACTGCCCGGGGCCAGGACAAAAAGATCATACTGGATGCATTTGCAAACCGCGATATATCTCGTGAGGATCTAGACAGGGCGGTGGATGTAATGCGTTCACTTGGGGTGGAGCACGATGTCCGCAGACAGGCACTTGGTTATGCGCGCCGGGCGGAGAGATCTCTGTCAGGGTATGATGGCCAGGCCAAGAGACAGCTGATTGCACTACTGGATTTTGTGGTGAAGAGAAGCGCATAATGTGGGTGGTGGGGGGGACAGACGATATCTGCTATACACACAAAAAAGAAGAGGAATGATGGACTATAGGCGCAAATCATGGATGACAAACTACGAATGCAGATAAGAGAAGCTGCACTAAAGAACGCCGTACAGCACGGTGGGCAGACCAAAGACGGGATAGTGCTTGGACGGATCTTGGGTGCAAGACCTGATCTGCGATCCATAGTGGACAAGCTCAAGGATGATGTAGCAAGTACAGTAGCAGAGATAAATACAATGACTCTGGACCAGCAGAAGGATGAGATTGCCACAAACTTTCCAGATGTACCCAAACCTGATACAGGAAATAACACTACCACACGCGATGGCTCTGTGACCGGTTCGGGCATCACCGCATCTCTGCCAGACCTGCCAAATGCACAGCATGGCAAGGTCATCACAAGATTTCCGCCCGAACCCAATGGGTATCCACACATAGGTCATGCAAAGGCGGCCATCATAAACTTAGAATATGCAAAGATGTATGATGGCAAATGCATTCTCAGGCTGGACGACACAAATCCTGAGACAGAGAGAATGGAGTATCATGCGGCTATCAATGTAGGGATGAGGTGGCTTGGGGCCGACTTTGACACCATAAAGAGTACGTCTGATGACATGGATCTCTTTTATCAAAAGGCAGACGAGCTTGTCGCCTCCGGGGCTGCGTACGTATGTACGTGTAGCAAGGATCGCATAGGCAAGAACAGGAAGGAGAGAAAATCCTGCAAGTGCAGTATGAGGGATATTGACAAGAACCAGAAAGATTGGGCGAAGATGATCTCAGGCGACAAGTTCAAGCCTGGCGATGCAATAGTCAGGTTTCGTGGTGACATGAAAGCCGACAATGCTGTCATGCGCGATCCCGTTCTATTTAGGATCATTCATGAAAAACATTATCGACTATATCACAGATACAAGGTGTGGCCTAGTTATGATCTGGCTGTGGCCGTAGAGGACAGTGTAGACGGGATCACACACGCCCTTCGCTCCAAAGAGTTTGAACTAAGGAGTGATCTTATTGACGCAATTCTTGATACACTCCACATGAGAAAACCATACCAGGGATTCTTCTCACGGCTGGAGTTCAAGGGGATGCCTATATCCAAGAGGATCATCAGGCCACTGATCGACGATGGTCGTGTCTCTTGGTATGATGATCCGCGACTGCCTACCTTGGAGGCGATGCGCAGGCGCGGAATTACACCGGAGGCAATTTGGAAATTTATCCTTTCACTGGGGCTTACAAAGGCCAATACCTTGGCGCCGTTTGATGCATTGGAGGCATTCAACAGGAAGGTGATCGACTCCACAAGCATTAGACTGTTTATGGTCAATGAGCCTGTAAGGTTGGTGGTGCATGACCTTCCATCCCAATCAGTGGAGATCTCATGCCATCCGTCCAACGACTCTATGGGTACTCGAACCATCCAAACTGATGGCTGTCTTTACATTCCTGGTGATGATGCACGCGCTCTGAGGCCAGATATGCAAGCAAGGCTTTTGGGACTTGGTGATATCGTCATAACTGATCGTGGCACGCAGCTGGAGGGGAAGTATATTGGGCCTAGTAGTAGCAACATCCCACCCAAGGCCGGTAGTAGTGGCAGCGCTGATCACGACAACAATGGCAACAATAATGGCAACAATAATGGCAACAATAATGGCAACAACAATGGCAACAACAATGGCAACAACAATGGCAACAATAATGATGTTGCCATTCCTTCAATATCATCGTCCGTGGATGCTGCAACTGCCATTGCTCATACGCGCCATGGCATACCGAAGATTCAGTGGGTACCACAAAATACATCACACAAGATCAAACTCATAATCCCAAAACCCCTCTTTAACGGAGATGAATTCAATGTTAATAGTCTAGAAGAACTTTCCGTCTTTGTAGAACCGCACTATCTGAGCATTAAGGATGGACAATCCATACAGTTTGTAAGATTTGGATATTGTAGGAAGGATTCACAGAATCAGGCCATATTCACACACAAATAAGCAGGTCATGAACGAGCTCCTACGCAGTGATAATTCTGGCTATGGTGTGTAACTGCTGGCTGTATCCGTTGTAACATGGTATGTTGAACCTATCATATGAATCGCTTCTTGGTTACGTGCTGAATCCTGTGTAATGTGTGCGTGTAGATCAGGACATTGTTGGTACGGCGTTCATCTTCTTATACTTTCCTTGCGTTAGTTTGTGGTTCTGTGTACGACATTCCTCATTGTTCTGTGTTGTTCATTAAATTGTTCATGACTATGGTATATGAGCATCATCTCTGCTGATCGCCATGCTGTGTGGTAGGCATGGCTGATGTGTCTCTCTTACATCTGGCCTGCTGCATCCGTTGTTGATTTGTGTATACCCTTGGATATGAGTCCTGTTCCCTTACCAAACTTTTCCTCCAACAACTTTAGCGCCATTATGTTGTTGGTCTCTTCGTGGTTATCTCCTAGTACACTGTCTATCTCGGCGCCCTTTGAGATCAGGATGTTGACAATATATTCATCAAATGTGCCCTGTCCTACTAGATAATGCGCAAACACTGTGTTTTTTTGCCCTATGCGGTGTAGCCTGTCTTCTGCCTGCCTGTGTACTGCTGGGCTCCAGTCAAGCTCTGCAAATACTACATATGATGCCTTTGTAAGGTTTATTCCTACATTGCCCGCTCTTAGTCCACATATTATGATGCGGCAGTCATGATCTTTCTGGAATCTATCTATTGCATTCTGTCTTTCTTGATCGGTCTGGCCTCCGATTATCTGCTTGGGACTGAATCCCCACAATCCATCGTAGAGAATTTTGTGTACTGCCCTGTGATGGCAAAAGACTACAAACTTTTCATCACGATAGTCATCCAACATCTCACGTATGTACTCCACTATGTATGGTGCCTTTGCTAGTCCTGCCGCTTGTCTCTCTTCTACCCTCATCTCTAGTATGCGCTTGTTGAGCTCTGCAAGTCTGATCTTTCTGTCTGCTTCTGTCTTGTGAGCATCAAGGGCCTTCTTTGCCTTTGCTATCTTGGCATACATCTCTTTTATCTTCTTCTTGTACATGGTGCTGTTTATGCTGACCTCCTGCTGCAGCCTGCTCTTGTCAGGTAGGTCCACAAGAACTTCTTTCTTCTTTCTTCTGATCATTATTCTCTTTTGTAGAAAATTTGCAAGTTTGTCTGCCTTGAAAGTCTTGGTGACATACCCATATTCCTCAACTTCCTCATAACACATATCCATAAACTGTTCCTTGGTGCCGAATATGCCTGGCATAATGGTGTTGACTATGCCGTATATCTCATCGCCCCTATTGTATATGGGGGTTCCAGAGAGACCGATCTTGTACTTTACAGTCCTATGCCCTGCAAGCTTGAAACACGAATGTGTCTTGTATGTATTGGTATTCCGTATATTTTGTATCTCATCAAACACTATCATCTTTGGATTAATTGCTGTGATGTCGTCTAGGCGCTTGCGCACGAGCTCATAATTTATCAAGTAAAAGTCAGCTGGCTTTAACTCACTTGTCTTACCGGTACGTATTATCTTGATCTCCGGCATTCTACAACCTACGCCTCCATTGCTGTCCAGTCTGAGGAATTTCTGTATCTCTCTCTTCCAATTCTCTAGAGTCACTAGTGGCGCAACTACTATTGCAGGTAGGCTTTCCTGTCTTTGTGCCACGAATGCAATGGTTTGGATGGTCTTGCCCAATCCCATCTCATCTGCAACAAGTGTGATTCCGTCTGTCTTTAGTAAAAAGTCCAGTCCGAGTTTTTGAAACGGCAACAGCGTTCCCTTAAAACGTTTAGGTGTTGGGGTTACCGGCGTTAGGTTTGAAACAAACTGTTCGATCCTCTTCTTCTTGCTCATATCTGCCATGAGATCATTCCATGTGTGTTTTCCACGTATCTCCATGGGGTATTCTTTCCGGATCATACTGATCCTACGTACACTGTCATCTCCCAGATCCACGTTGAGCTTTCTGTTGCCAGTTGTTGGCATTAGGGATGTCACAATCTCTCTGACTTCGTCACTCTTTGTGTCTATGATCATGACCTGCTTGTTCTCTTCTTCCTCTTGCAGGGCGCTCTTTGGCATCATGGTTATTACCCCATATGTTGATTTATTCAAATACACCCAACCACAATCAATATCAGTTAAAAACAATACGATTTTACTTCAATTTGCCCAATCACACTCGTGTCAACAAGTAAGTGTTAAAAATAACAAAGGCACACATCTACACTATTGGGCTTTATTGACGTTCTCCATTCTCTACTAGCAGTGTTGTGGTACGTGGTCAGGTTGTCTGGGAAGATTTTTTGATTTAGGCACGGATCTAGAGTCTTTTGATAGTATTACACATCATTCTAGGCACGACCTGACCACGTACGTGTTGTGAATATTTTCATCAAGCATTCAAAACTGATTCGGGGCTGGTTTGTGTAATATACTGCCTAGTGGTTTAGTTGAAATACTGTCTTGTACAACAGCAACATAAACAAAAGACCACACCACATTAATACGAATCATGCATTGTTATAAATTCACAGAAAATGTAAATGACTGGCCCAGCCTAGTGGCCTCACATGCGTGTTATTTTATCTAGTTGTGGGTGTTGGCGCGCAAGCTTGTTTAGGAATCGTGTGGCATCTTTTTTGTGCTTTGGTATGAGCTGTATGGTCATGATGTGTCTGCGTGCCTCTTCATGCTGTTCTGCATTGTCTATGGATTTTATGATGTTTGATATACGCTCTGCATAAAACTCATAAGATTTATCTGGATATTTCTCACATAATTCGTGGCTGTAGGCATCAAGCATGTTGAGATCATTACTATCTATAACCTCCTTAAAGGCCCTCTCATGCATACCTTCATGTAAAAGGACATCAATGCGCATGTTTGGATTGGCACTATCTTTGAGATTTGATAGTATTGATTCTAGATAGTAATTGTTCCAGTCTGCGGCTAGATCCCTTGCTTGGTCGTAGTATCCCCAGTTGCACGTGCGTACGAACAACTTGATTAAAAATTCAATATGTTTCCGTCCTCCTGCTGCTTCTGACAATTGGAGTGCTACATTAGTGATCTTGGTAGAATTGGGGAAGATATCAATGGCTTTGTTGGCCTCTTCAAGCGCCCTGTCCTTGTCCCTGTCTAACAGTAACCAGATATATCTTACATATGTACTGGGACTATCTTCATGGTGTTTGAACAGAAAGTTTTCCAGATCCTCCTGACCAGATTGTGTTCGTAACTCTGTTTCTGCTTCTAGGATTTGTTCAGAACTGCGCCTTATTTGACCAATGTTTTCACTGCCATCCTGATGTGCACTGAACAGACCTGTAATGTAGGCATAATCATTTTCATTGATGCACATTTTATACAATGTCTCAAAATACATGTTTGCAAAATGATCCGATTTCTCCTGCATGTACATGGTAAAGATTCGTTGCATGCGTTTTTGTATTCCATCGCGGTCGCGCACCATGCCCTTGGCGTTTTTTATAATTCTGCGCATCATGTGAATGATTTGTGAAGTATAGTATCCTTTGAGATTATCTACTATGTCTATGTTTTCTGATATGTACCATGCAGTTGCCACATATGTATCGATCGTATCCAACACATCACGGTGTTTGGATGCCAGCTCGTCTACTATGCCAAAGTATACTCTTTCCTTGTTGGTTATGCGACCTCTGGCATTTTTTGCATTGTTGTACATGTGATCCAACACGGCTTTACACATTTCCGTTGGTTCCATATTGTCTGAAATTTTATGCGGCAGGGGTTTTCTTGGCAGAGTTGGTTTGGCAGCGTTTATGCCATGATGCACAGGCATTGTACCATGCTGCGCGAACTTGGATGCTTCATAATCATATACATCATCATTATAATCATCTAGAGGATTTGGGGGGTGATCCGGAAGATCTGCAGGCTGTGCAAACTTGGGTGCTTTATAATAATTGTCAGAATCATCGTCATAATCATCCTCATTCCACTCAATCTCTTCTTTTAGTACTCTGCGGGATGTTGTGTCTTCAAGTTGCAAAAAGGTCGCTATCGTGTGCTTGCAGTATTCGTTGGAATCGTCGAAGCATGTACAAGCATGCTCAATTATGTCTTGTTCCGTATCCACATTAATTTCTACATACTCCAGTCTTGTACCGTGTACACTAGCGTGTATTCGACCGTTGTTCATACTAAGAATCTTAACACATCCTTCTTGGCAGTACTTGACTCCGTCTTGATATACTCCTTTAGAAGGATCTAATATTATATCTACACTATTTGCCATCTTTTGTGCTTGCATTTTATTCTTATTATATATTTATGATCACGTGGTTCTGGTTTCTAAAAATTTAGTTGATAAGATATTCAACAGATTTTTTGAGATTGAGGATCCGACACCCAAATTCTGACTTTCAGCAAAGTTGTGGCGTAACAAACCTTATTTGGAAATTTCAAGTGATTCAAAGCTCACCATTGATGACTGCAAGATTGTGGTGATGCGTCTAGACTGGATTCCAAAAACACCGCCAGCTGGGTTTTTGAAAAAATCAACATACGCTCAGTCAGATTGTACATGACATGAGATGCGTCAGTACACCATGTTTTGAATCAACACGAATGCCCAAAACCAAATGCGTGAATCACCCTAATCAGAGGGGCAGAACTACCAATATAATGTATGTGCGGGGTACTCTGCATTCTGAACACGCACGGTTCTGTTACAACCACACATCAAATATTTGCCAACCAATCTTTTGGAAATCTTTCCAAAAAAAATATTAGGATCAGGCAATAACAATAGGTACAATGGGAAAGGTTTTGGTTGCCAGGATCTCAGATATCTTGCCAGGCAGTACGCTTAAGGCGTCCGTGGGTGGAATGGATATCTTACTGGTCAACATGGATGGGCAGATTCATGCAGTGAACGATTCTTGTACCCACGCAGGTGCTAGTCTGTCTGAAGGAAGTTTGGATGGGTGCACCCTGACATGCGGATGGCACGGGGCGCAGTTTGATTGCAAGAGTGGCAAACTGGTCAAATTTCCTGCAAAGATCAAAGATCTTGCACAATATCGCGTCATAATAGAGTCAGATGATGTGTTTGTAGAGATGTAACGTAACATGTCACCTCCCCCTCCCCAAGCCGCGGGTATAGGCACGTAAATCACGTAAAATAATTTATGTAAAATGAAGAATTTGCACAATCCTTACGCTTAAAAGATGGTATTGTGTACTTCCCATGATCACTACAAAATGAGAAGACAACAACACCAACAAACCATTGTAAAGAATCTATTTAACCGTACTGATATCATATCTGACCCGCAACACTCATTGATATCCGGCCTGCTGGACAAAATAGCGCAACTTGAGGCAGACCAAAAGCGCCAAGCCATAATACGTGATGAAAAAGACGCACTATACAAGAGAATTGATGCTAAAATTCAGACAGTATGGGAATGCTGCAACATGCTGATAACAAAAAAGTAACATGTCACCTCCCCCTCTCAAGTCGCATGTATGGGCATGTCTGCCATACAAAATCATTCAGATGATGTGATAAGATTTGGAATATGATGACAATAACTGTCCTACGCCATGGCAAGCATGTCATGTAATTATTTATTTCATAATGATAAACACAATTCCAAAATGACGTGCGCAGCCGTGTGCGTCCTTACGGGCATGATGTTTTCCCACGGCCCTGCCACATGCAGGGATGTAAGTCACGTTCCAAACAGCCGCTCAAACTCTGTCTGGGCGTTACTGCCATGCAGCTTCCATGTCTCAAGTATACTTGCTATTGTACAGTACATCTGTGCCCCGCGCAATGTTGCAAAACGGTACATCACCTTGCGCCGTATTACAAACCTGCGCAGCATACGCTCGGCAAGGTTGTTTGTAAGCGACATTTCAGGATTTGTAACTGCAGTAAAGAGATAGGGTGCGCAGTTACATACGTAGGTTCCCGCCTTGATGCCCTCCTGCAGTAGAAGCCTACCTATCTCAGTCGTTTCAAGTATGAGGCGGCCTATCTTTTGTTCCGGCGTGTCAGGGGGCAGACCCTTGGCATGCTGGTATATGCTCATGAGCCTGTGGTAGAGATACCATCCCGTTTCAGTATCGCTTTTGGTGACTGCGTTTTCCACCTTTGTCTTTACATGTGCCCAGCACAATTGTCGTGTCTTGAAATGATTGTGTGCCGCATATGCATCGCAGGTCATTTTGATGTCTGGGTATGGAAAATTCTTCTCAATGACTGATTTGCGCCGTGTCTCAGCAGGATGAAACATGACGTGTTTGCCGTCCCCTATCATGACCCACATCCTGCCGTTTTTACTGACATTGCCGCTGTCCTTGCCATCATTGTCCTTGTCCTTGCCATCATTGTCCTTGTCCTTGCCATCATTGTCCTTGTCCTTGCCATCATTGTCCTTGTCCTTGCCATCATTGTCCTTGTCCTTGCCATCATTGTCCTTGTCCTTGCCATCATTCTCACCGGTATCACTACTCCTGTCCGGGCCAAGTGGCAAGACTGTGTCATCGATGTTTCCCGCACTGGATTTTGCAATGTTGTTGTGTATCATCTTGATTTCCGGTTTCAGCAGGGACTCTGATGCCCTGATTGCCTTGTTTATGGTGGCACGACACAGTTTCTTGTTATATGCTATGTGTATTGTCTCACACAATTCAGAGCCGCTCTTGTTGGTGTGATACAGCCGGACAATCTTGATCAGTAATTTCTTGCCGATGGATGTGCCATCAAGCATCCAGTCGGGCTTGGATGAAACAGGCCCGCACGTACCGCATATGTACAGGTACACGTCATAGAGCCGTTCGGTGACCCTGCCATCCTCTAGCTCTAGTGCAGTCTTTGAGTATCGGTCAATCTCCCCAATGGGACTGCCGCAGTTGGGACATGTATCAAGTGTTAGGCTTATTCTACCGTCCGGATTATACTGGCGTGCATGGCCCGTATGGCCTTCCGGCGGGCCTATCTTGGCGGGGGTTGTATCGGGAGCCTCTTTGTCGTGTCTGTTCTTTATCTGCCTCCGGGTTATCGTGTTGTGTGCCGGTGGTGTAGAACCTGCGTCGTTTGCCGCATCCCTCTGTTCGAACTTTTGGCATTTTGTCCTCAACTCGTCAATCTGCTCAAGCAGTGCGTCGTTTGCCTCCTTCAGGTCTTCGTTTGCTTGGTCCTTGTATTGTGCATAGTCAAGAGTGGTGCGTGACATGTCTGACAACATCCTTTCCCTGATGGTACTTGTCGTGTACACATTTTTTGTAAGCAGCATGTTGCAACATTCCCATACTGTCTGAATTTTAGCATCAATTCTCTTGTATAGTGCGTCTTTTTCATCACGCATTATGGCTTGGCTCTTTTGGTCTGCCTCAAGTTGCGCTATTTTGTCCAGCAGGCCGGATATCAATGAGTGTTGCGGGTCAGATATGGCATCAGTATAGTTAAATAGATTCTTTGTAATGGTTTGTTGGTATTGTTGTCTTCTCATTTTGTAGTGATCATGGGAAGTACGCAATACCATCTTTTAAGCGTAAGGATTGTACAAATTCTTCATTTTACATAAATTATTTTGTGTGATTTACGTGCCTATACCCGCGGCTTGGGGAGGGGGAGGTGACATGTTACGATGTAACTATATACCACCTATTATAAGAAATGGTGAAGATGGTAGACAACAATCAAAACAATGAATCTATGAAAGAGGCAGTTGAGACACTCACGCAGATCGTGTCCAACAATACTACACCTAGGGCTATAAAAAAATCCATCTTAGAGCTAATGGAGGATCTGAACAATCAAGAACTCTCCCTGTCAGTCAGGGCTGCCAACACTATAAGCCTGTTGGACGACGTGACACAGGACCCCAATATGCCATCATATGTTAGGACACAACTGTGGCAGGCGGTATCAAAGCTAGAGAGTATAAGGGAATAGATTAATTCTGGGCCCCACCAGTAACATTGTTGAAGATAGAAGAATACCTACAGACACTTCCAGAAACCCTGATCAACGGTGAAGATGTCCAGATTTCAGATAAGTCGTTGAGGGATATCTTCAAGTTTGTGGGGCTTGGTCAGGATGATATATTCTACCACTTGGGCTGTGGTGATGCTAGGGGCGTGCAGATTGCAACAGCAGAGTTTGGTGTTAAAAAGGCTGTGGGAATAGATAACAATGACAAAAAGATTGCCAAAGCCATGGATGTGGCTAGAAGCGTCCCATGCCAGCAAGACACACGATATCAGTTGGTATGTCAGGATATAACGCAGGCGGATATATCTGACGCCACTGTTGTTTTGTTTTGGTTCATGGACGATCTCATTGTGGATGAAATGATGCGCGTGTTTGAATACTTGACTTCTGGAACGCGCATCATTACGGTATGGGGACCACTCCCCGGCTGCCTTCCAGACAAGGTAGATTTTCCATACATACTCAACAAAGTTCCTCTAAAACTGACGCTGGATCTGCGTGAACAGATGTTGGCCGTCCTTAATGTAAAGTGTATTGATTTTGTGACGGCGTGGGAGTTTGCAGAGAGATATACAAAGGCCATTGGCTCGCCAGAGATCAAAAACGACCGATTTCTAACTATCATACAGACCCTGACGATATGGATCAATGCAAAGAAGCTGGGGGTTGCATGTGGTGATAAAATTCCAGATCCTATACGCACATATGTCAAGATCATGAAGATGCACTTTGATATTGACTTTGAGTATCTACTACCTGAACTACAGTCGTCTGCAGAACGGGCTCTGTAGGTACACAATTGGACTATACCATCAATACTGATGTCGTAGGCGTCTCAAAACAGTCACATATAACAAACATGATGTTTTGGAACAATTTCACACTGGTACTTGCGAATCGTGCTTAAAATCTGGGTTATCTTGCAATGAAACCACATACAATCATTTTAATTCGTATTCATATTATCTATTACATGGTTGGTGAGTATGTCAATAATGATGGTAATGGCAGGATCAACATCAACGTCTCTGCGGTTGACTATGATAAGACCTGCAAGGCTCTGACCTACCAACTGTCTCTTTTGGAAGAGATGGTGCATGGCCAGGACGAGTTTGTAATGACTGATTCAGAGTTTGCATTTGGTTGGCATTTCTTTGTACTGAGTGTAAATAGGTCACTCGTACAAAAGATGGAGGAGATGATGGGCGCAGATTTTGTGAACTTGAAGGGAAAGGGAGTCGAGAAAAAATTCCTTACATGGCTGGCAAAAAACATACAGAACAAGTCTCCGAGGTTCAAACTAGCCCTCAAGGAAGAGATGGAATCAAGCAAATTTGGAATATTCTAAGACCGTTTACCAGAGATGAACAGATGACAACACTATCTTGGTAGCAAGACAGTGTTTTCGTATTTCCATATGTATCTCTATTGTGGGTGCTGGCCTAGTGGCGCACAAAAATACTATGCTTGTTTCTGATATGACTTGGTATCAAATGCCATAGTTTGGTAATCATAGTAGGTGCAGGATGGTTCCAGTCAGGAGCTCCATGTTATTGATACGGTTTGTCAGCATTATGGGTGCATGGATGTCTGATGATGATGATGGTGGTGGTGCCACAGTACTGGCTTTGCAGGCCGTACATAGATATCTGTTAACAGTACGGAAAAGAGTACAGGCCTCCGAGGGGAATCGAACCCCTGTCCAGGGATCCACAATCCCTTATACTAACCACTGTACTACGAAGGCCACAGTGAAGACTACATGCCATCCTGTAATAATCTTTGAGTTTGATGTGAGCTCTTCTATTAGCCCTCCATAGAATTAATTTCTAGAACCCAATAATGACTGGCATATTTCGTGCTTAGAATCAACGGCTTGGAAGTATTTGTTGTCTGTTGTCATATAATGTTCTGTACTATTGATGCCTGATGGGGTATTGTGGCGCACGAATCCACGTGTACGAACTACTCTCTTGTGAGGGCTGTGGTTTTAAAATTTTGTAAAAATCCTGTTACTGTAGATTTATTATTAAGATGAGAATACGTGATTCATGCGTTACTGGTGGGTAGCAATGGGAATAACAATTGGGATCACATGGGTTGGCATGAACTACTTGTTGCCGTTCAAATGATCCTTGTTAGACTTGGCGTCTCTCTATAACTGACTACATCTGGCTGGCACAGTCGATCTCTTTAAATTTGTTACAACATGGTATCTTTCGACTTGAGAAAAGGATTTATCACAAATCGATTGCGCTCTAGCAAAAAATCCATAGAGGACATAATTGAGCGAAAGATGGAGACGATACAGGCAGAACGATTTGTATGGATTGATCTACAGAATCCTGACCGGAGCGATGTGGAGACACTAGCCAAAAAGTATGACTTCAACTCACTGAACATTGAGGACTGCATGACAAAGTTTGAACTTCCAAAGCTTGACAGTTATGGAGATCATTTTTTTGTGATACTGCACTTTCCTCCGCTGTCACAAAAGATGGGTATATCCAAGAACAGCCAGCTATCAATATTTGTGGGGAAGAACTTTCTGGTTACAGTACACCAGGGGGATCTCACACCTCTGGTGGATCTTGTGGAGATATGTAAGACCGATTCAGATCCACAGAGAAAAGACAGATTGCTTGGCAGATCCTCAGGCCAATTACTCCACGAGATAATAGATGTTCTGGTTGATGATCTGCTACACACCTCCCGCAAAGTTATTGCAAGTCTTGATGAGATGGAGGATAGAGTATTTGATGATACGCGCCCTGTTGAAAGAAGCATATTGTTACTCAGAAGGGAGATCAACAGGCTCCGGAGAATAGCCAATCCATTGAAGCGGTTTGTCTTAGAGATTGCCAGTAATGTCAAGAGATTCTCTGATGGGGGTGATGAGGAACTTGCATTGTACTTTGATGACGTCATAGATCACATCGACAAGGTCATTGAGACACTTGAGGAGTCAAGGGAGACAATGGAAATCTACAAGGATACTGATTTTGTGCTCAGCACGAAAAAGACCAACAAGGTGCTTTCGATGTTGACCATAATCTTTACACTGGCGATCCCGGCTACAGTAATTGGTACGTTTTATGGCATGAATGTGCCCTTGCCAGGGAGTGGTAGTGGGGATGACTTTGCAGTTTTGGGACAGTTTACCACTTTTCTACTGGTATTAATGGCATCAACTATACCTGCGATCGTCATGTTTGTCTACTTTAAAAAACTGGGATGGCTTGAACACTAACCTCTTTTCTTATGCTGTTTCTATTGTACGTGGTCAGGTTGTCTGGGAAGATTTTTTGATTCAGGCACGGATTTAGGGTCTTTTGATAGTACTACACATCATTCTGGGCACGACCTGACCACGTACTTTCTATGTAGACATGCTTGAAACACTCAGGTAATAATGACATCTTATCATGTATGGGATTGTTGTTACACTGCTTGAGCGAGCCCCGTTACTGGAAGGTATACATAGTGAATAGAAAATGTGGTTCATTAATCCTATTAGACCAACATATTTCATCTGTCTTGCATAGTCAAAAACATCTTGGCTATTTGACAAACTCCACTCCAAACACAACCTGTTCCATCCTCTCCGCGGGGTCTGGACACCCCCTTGAATCACTTGCATATCATTTCTCCACCCGTGTTGGATTTGTGATGTAATGGGGTTGACAGGTAGCAACAACAATCAATCAGCTTAGATAAATACAAGGCAATTCAATTATAGAATATGGCAAAAGTACGAATAAGAACTGGACGAGGCACCGGTACAATAGAGGTTGATAACGATCCTTCAAAATGGACGGGCGCACAATTCAGGAAGATTCAAGAATCACGAAAAAATGCAGCCAAAAATACCATGGTTCACACTGGACGAGGAACATCCTCTAAACGACTAGGAGACATGCCCGATCCGGCTTCTAAGCCTGTTACCAAGGGAATGACTAGAATCACAGGCAGAGGCACATCTACTAGGAAGAGTAGGGGACGAAACTAGGACTCGGAATATATGTTGGCGTCTATCATAAACATGGATGTCCAAATTTTTCATTTTTGAATGCTGACATGACCATCTACATGAATTTGCGTTATCAATTTTATATATATAATGCACTGCGGTTTGTTACATCATCTAACATTGACATGTTGATTTTTGATAAGACATCATACGTGGACGTATTTCATATTAAATAATTAAAAACATTCTAAAATACTTGGTATTTACATCTTTACAATAATTTTTTTCAAATAATTTGATTATACATTACACGTTAGCAACATTAGAATCTGTTTTCTTGATCTTCTCCCAGTCTGCAAGAAAGTTCTCCAACCCCACAACTGTGAGGGGGTGGTGCAACATTTTGTCTAGTACGGCGGGTGGCAGTGTTACCACATCGGCGCCTATCTTTGCTGCGTCCACTACATGCATGGGGCTGCGGATACTTGCTACTAGTATCTCAGTGTGAAAGTCATAGTTGGAAAATATTTTTTTTATGTCTTCTATGAGCAGCATTCCGTTCTGGCCAATATCATCAAGCCTTCCTATGAATGGACTGACATATTTTGCGCCTGCCTTGGCAGCAAGCAGTGCCTGGTTGGGTGAAAATATCAATGTAACATTGACAGGGATATTCTGTGATGACAGCGATCTGCATGCCTTGAGACCATCAGATGTCATTGGCACTTTTACAACTACATTATTACCATATTCCCGAAGATGCTTACCTTCGTTCATCATGCCGTCATAGTCCATACTTACAACCTCCAAGCTTACATCGCCGCTGATCATTTTTGCAATTTCTGCCATAACCTGTTTGGGACTTGTACCTCTCTCCTTTGAGAGCAGGGATGGATTGGTTGTGATTCCGTCAAGCAAGCCCATGTCGTTGAATCTCTTGATAGATTCAATGTTTGCAGTGTCTAGAAAGATCTTCATGTTTATGTGCCTCTGATCTCCATGACCTGTTTTACTATATTAAGCGATGTTATACCATGTTTTTCAAGAAGGCGCGGCACCTCGTTGTCTCTGGCAGACTCCCCAAACATATCTTGCACACCTATGCGCTTTACGCGCACGGGATGGTTTGATTCCGAGATGGTCTCTGCAACGGCTGAACCCATTCCTCCAAGCACGTTGTGTTCCTCTACGGTCACTATTCCCCCTGTCTCACGCGCTGCCTTTTGTAGTGTACTACCGTCAATAGGCTTGATCGAGAATATATCCAATACCCTGCACGATATATCGTGCTCGCGATGCAGCAACTCTGCTGCTTCAAGTGCCATGTTGACCGCAATTCCACATGCGCCAATCGTACAGTCAGACCCATCCCTAAGTGTGATAGCCTTTCCAACCTCAAAATTCTGGGATTCTTGGTGTATGAGGGGCGTCTTTGATCTCGTCATTCTCATATAGAATGGACCATATTTGGCTGCCATCAAGTGCGTTAGTGCCGATACAGCCACCGTATCTGCAGGGATGAGGACGTTAAAATTGGGAATCACCCTCATTATGGCAATATCCTCTACCTGCTGGTGTGATCCTCCATCAGGGCCTACGGACAGCCCTCCATGTGATGCCACCAGCTTTACATCAAGGCCGCTCTTGTTTGGCCGTGATGGATATGCTACATTGTTCCTGATTTGGTCTACAGCTCTGCCTGGAAGGAATATTGCATAGGTGCTGGCAAATGCAGTCTTACCAGAAGCGGCCAGTCCTGCTGATATGGTTACTAGGTTGGCTTCGGCGATACCCACATTGAAGAATCTGTCTGGGAATTCAGCCCCAAATCCTGATGTCTTTAAGGAGTCGGTGGTGTCGGCTCCCAGAACTACCACGTTTTTGTTGTTCCTTCCCACTTGAATCAGCGACTTGGAATACTCTGTGCGCATGTCTGTCATTTTTGGATTACTCAAAGATACCCCTCCTCACATGCAATTTCTTTGATCTGCTCTTGTTTCTCTCCCACTGTGTGTAGACTTATCCATTTATCCATCATGCTGGATCCTCCATTCTGCCGGGCCCTGTCCAACAAAACACTTCTTTTGATTCTGAGAATCTTGTTCCTGAATTCACTTATTGCTGCCCTGACATCTGATCGTCCTATAATTGCCCCCCCGCCTACAAAGACGCGTGCTCCATCAACAAACACCGATCCAATATTGTCAAGGTTCACTCCGCCATCTGCTTCTATGTATCCTGTAAACCCATGTTCTTTTAGGGTTGGGACAATCTTGGCCATCTTTGCATGTGTCTCTTTGATGTATTGCTGTCCTGCTTTGCCGGGCACCACTGACATTACGATTAACTGGTCAAGGGATTCTAGGAATCCATACGACCACTCTGGCAGTTCTGTGTTTGGATTTATCGCAAGCCCAACGCTTACCTGATTTTGCCTCAGTATGTCATGGATCTCACCAAAACTGGACTCGTTGGTTACTTCTGCATGGACAGTGATGATGTCACTTCCCGCGTCAACATATTCAATCACATGCTTCATGGGATCTTCTATCATGAGGTGCGTGTCAAATGGGATCTCTGTAAGCGGCCTCAGCTGTCTAATCTTTTCATAATCAAACGTCCTGTTTGGAACGAACTTGCCGTCCATTACGTCTAGGTGTATGTAGTCTGCCCTGCCATCTACACACCTCTTGATCTCGTTTTGTAGATTTGACATGTCGCCTGCTATTATGGACGGGGCGATCATGGACTGTGTCTCTAACTCTGTCTCTATGATAGGTACCATATCAGGATCGGGGGCCTTTCCGTGCCACTGTGGATTGTCCTCCATGTGTTCGACTGACTTGCCTTTGATGGTTCTGCATATTATTATGGTGGGCGTTCCTTTGGTATTCTTCGCCTTTGTAATGGCGGCTTGAATCTGTTCTATTCTATGCCCATCAATCTCTATCACATTCCACCCAAACTCCCTCCACTTGCCGCCGGTCCTCCAGCGCGACGCGTCCTTCCACATCTCAGATATGTTTGCATTCTCATCAAGCCTCTTGTCAAGCGGCATTACACGTTCTGTATAGGAGTCTTGCTGGATGAAGTTCCTATCAAGAAAGACCGTGATGTTATCCGTCTTGTATTTGGATGCAGTCATGGCCGCTTCCCAGATCTGCCCCTCGTTGGATTCACCGTCCCCTATGATGGTATACACATGAAAGTCCTTGGAGTCTATCTTTGCTGCAAGCGCTATGCCCACAGAGTACGATAGTCCGGTGCCTAGGGATCCTCCACAAAACTCTACCCCCGGGCATTTTAGGTCGGGGTGGCCTTGTAACCTACTACCGAACTTCCTGAGCGTCTGCATCTCTGACTCTGGAAAGTATCCTGCTACTGCCATGTTGGAGAATAGGCCAGGGGCTGCGTGGCCCTTGGAGAGCACAAGGCGGTCCCTGTTTTCCCATTGGGGGTTTTGTGGGTCAAACCTTAGAAACTTGTGAAACAGGCATCCTAGGATCTCTGCCATGGAGAAGGATCCGCCTGGATGCCCAGAGCCTGCGGCGCTCGTACCACTGATTACTATCTTGCGGGCCCTGAGAATCTTTTTTTTAATTGGATAATAGTCAAGCCCCATTCTACCCATTTTCTTTACAAATTTAATAAATACCTACTTTTACCTGCAGGACCAATGTCCTGATAGTTGATGTTTCTTGACAGCAATTCCTAACATGCACTTGGCTTTCCAACACAGACAAGCATGTGTATGATACTGGCGTGGGGTAGTCTCTGTGCCACTGTCAGATGCTGTATGGTGATGCATGTACAGCCAAACTACTACACATCATGTGGTTTATGCCGGAACATCCATGGCAGAGACTAACTGTGCCTGTAGCATTCTGCACATATCATGTTTGAAGATATCTGGGGGTTGCTTGTATCGTGCAAAATCCAAAAATTCATCCAACACATCATTCCTAATCAAATCCTAGATGTTCTATGTTCAGACATTTAGATATGTTGATAAAGCAATAGTGTGTGGTATAGCAGAGTGACTGAGGACATATGTGATTTTTGTAAGGGACAGGGCAAGAACTCTAGTGCCATCTGCGTGTATTGCAATGGCACGGGGGAATGGAATCAGGCTGCCCAGGCATACATGGAGAACCACATATGTCAGTGTATTCTGATGGATAGAAAATTCTGTCCCGTATGCAACAAGGCATGTCATCACGATACTACGAACCATCCTAGGCAGACAATTGATCCAGGCTATGGTGGCATGTCTTCGGCCAAATCCTATGAGATGGCGCAACCTCCCCCTACTATGTAGCTGCTCGTAAATGGGTAAAAATTATTTAACCGTTGGTAAACATTTTCAATACACATCTTTTAACAAGTATTACCCAAACAATACGTTGAGTCAGAGACATCTCACGGTGTTAGCTGGTAGATGCCCAAAAGCTCTCATAAACTAGTTAATGCGACATTGGTCTCCATATCAAGGAGACTGTTCTTCTTTAATCTTTGGTTACTGTTCAGATTCAGTACACGTGCAGGCACGTCGTTATGAAGCGCCACTAGGATCTTCAAAATCTACAGTGAATGCTAATATTTTAATGCAATCACTATAAACAATATGTTGTGAACAAGGATGTGGCACAGATAGGGCAGGATGTGCCTGTGATGATCTTTGATAACCGGTGCTATCTGTGCATAAAGTTTGCAAAAGCAATAGGTTTTCTTGCGGGTGGCGGACATCAAATAGACATCGTGGGACACTATTCTAACCGTGGCAAGGACATAAGAGACAAGATCTTGGATGAATCTGCTCTTGAGATGTTTTGGTTCATTGATGGAAAAAAAGCATATGGTGGCAGGGCCGCACTACTCCCACTAGCCAGATCGATCTTTTTTTCAAAAAGGATCATAAATTCATCTGGTTCGTGTGGGAATCATTACAATGACTATGACTACAATGGTGATAATGGCGATAATTGCGCACATGACAACAATGGTGACACCGGTGAACTGCACTGCAAGACACCAAAGGCTGTCTTTGTCAGGTCATCAAGCCTGCTTACAAACAGTCGTGTGATCGATATTTCTGTTAACTCTAAATAATGTCTGATAGTCGGTTAGTGGATGAAGATAAGGAGCGCAGGCTCTACAAAACAAAATACTGACATCCTTTGTGGATTTGTGCTGGAGGGTGTGAATGAGAGTGACCATGATGCCGTCGTATCAATGCTGGGATACACATCTAATTCCACTATTGACATGGCTGTGGCACAATCACTCAAGGACATGGGTGGCAAGCTTGGAAAGATAAGCATAATCCCTACCCCCGGAGCAAGGCATGCTGACCGAATCATGCTTGCCGGACTAGGAAAACCAGATGATCTGTCAGGTGATACGATCAGGCTCGTATCAGGCAAAATGGCGCAAAGAGCAAGGGATCTGGGATTGGGACATTTATCTATAGTGACCCCGCCCACCTCTGTGGCTGATCCTAGCATCTCTGCCTCGCAGATAGTGGAGGGAGCCAAGATGGCGTTATACACATTTGAGCATTTCAAATCTGAAAAAACAAGAGATCCTCCAGATCTGACTGTGGTGTCCACCCCAATGACCGAAGGCATCAAGCATGCGGTCAAGACTGCAGAGATTATCGCGGACGGCGTATTGTTCACCCGAGACGTCGCAAATATGCCTCCCAACGAATGTAACCCATCCAAGCTAGCAGACATTGCAAAGACAATGTCCAAGAAGCCAAGACTGGTTCAATGCAACGTGATCTCAAAGGCTGCCCTGAAGAGAGGTGGCTTTGGAGGCATTACCGCAGTGGGACAAGGAAGCAGCAATGAGCCCAAGCTTATCGTGCTGGAATATGACGGGACAAAAACGCTAGATAAAAAGAGACCCATTCTGCTCGTTGGCAAGGCGGTGACATTTGATACTGGAGGGATATCACTAAAACCAGGAGCAAAGATGGATGAGATGAAGTTTGACAAGTGTGGTGGTTGTACCGTACTTGGAATAATCAAGGCGGTTTCAGAACTAAAACTGCCAGTACATGTAGTGGGAATCATTCCTTCTGTTGAGAACATGCCTGGAGGGGACTCGTACAGGCCGGGTGACATAATACGATTATACAATGGAAAGACTGCCGAGATTATGAATACCGATGCTGAGGGACGGCTGATCCTGGCAGATGCACTAGCATACGGGGAGAAGCATTACTCGCCTGAGGCCATAATTGACTTTGCTACTCTGACTGGTGCATGTATAATAGCTCTAGGCAATAACGTTGCAGGAGTTATGTCAAATAACAAACAGCTTGTATCTAACATCATGGATTCTTCTGTACATACTATGGAAGATATCTGGGAGCTTCCATTGAACCAGGACTATATGGATATGATAAAATCTGACAAAGCTGATATGAGGAATTTGGGGCCGAGCCCGGCAGCAGGGACCATAACGGCCTCTGCATTTCTTAGAAATGCCATTGAGGATACGCCGTGGGTGCATATTGACATAGCGGGTGTGGCATGGATGCAGCCTGCCACCAAGAAAAAGTCGTACAATCCAAAGGGCGCCACAGGTTTTGGCGTGCGCCTGATCATGGACTATATACAAAAGAGCCTGATTAGGTAAATTCTGTTGTGGTAGTGAACTCTAGTAGCCTCTACTATTCCTATCTGGCGTGCCAGCGTTTGGGTTTCTCCATCCATGTTTCTCCATCATGTGGTTGAGCAACCTGATGTCGTTGTCATGTGATTCGCCACACACACTGCACTTGCTAGACATTGATATATCACAACAGTTTTGATATTCGGTTATTAAAAGATTAATCTGCAAATGCCATCCGAAACGTCCCAAGCCTTGATGATGGTCATGCTACAATAGTGATGTGTAATAAACAAGTAATGCCAGCACTGTTGCTTCCCAAGGGCTCTCGCATCTTAGTAGCACAACAGCGACATCAGGTTTGACTTCCAAGTTCGGAATGGGATTGGGTCGCACCCTGACGCTATGGCCGGCTTGTCAATACTGTAATGTTCTTATCTATTAACGTATCTAGACAGTCTGTTCAATGTGGCGCTTTTTAGCCATTGCTGGATTTGTGTGTACACAAATGATGTGTGTATGGCCATTACCATGTGATATCTGCTACGCTTTGTCAAACATCTGTGTACGTGTAGGGTTGTTTAGTTTTAAAACTGGTCCTGCACAATCTCGCCTCTACTCAAAACAGGTATAAGACAAGGGTAATGATATTCAATCACACCATGTCACACAGGGTTGCCGTTCTGGACAGGGATCTGTGCCAGCCAAGAAAATGCGGCCTAGAATGCATAAAGTACTGTCCGGTCAACAAGTCGGGAGCTGATTGCATCACACTAGATGATGGGTCAAAAAAAGCCTTCATAGACGAGAACATATGCAATGGCTGTGGAATCTGCGTCAAGGTATGTCCGTTTGATGCCATAACTATCGTAAATTTGGCAAGTGAACTTGCCACCGACAAGATACATCAGTATGGTCCCAACTCCTTTCGACTGTACAGGCTACCTACACCCAAGAAGGGGGAGGTGGTCGGACTGCTAGGGCGAAATGGCATGGGCAAGAGTACCGTGATCAACATCTTGTCAGGTGCAACAAAGCCCAATCTTGGCAGTTATGAGAATCCGCCTGAATGGAATGAGATATTGAAGCGATATGGTGGAACAAAACTCAAGGAACACTTTGAGATGATCCAACATGGTAACCTCAGCGCATCAATAAAACCACAGCAAGTACACCACGTGGCGCAGGCATTTGACATGACCGGCGATGAGCTAATTCAAAAATATGATGAAAGGGGTGTGTCCAGAGAACTGATCAAAAAACTGGGACTTGAAAACTCTTTGCAGCATGTACTCAAGGAACTCAGCGGCGGAGAACTCCAAAGGATAGCCGTGGCGGTGGCCGCGTCAAAAGAGGCAGACTTTTACTTTTTTGACGAACCGTCATCGTACAACGATGTATTTCAGAGGACTAGGGTGGCGCGTGTGATACAAGATTTGGCAAAGGTAGGCAAGAGCGTGATGGTGGTAGAGCACGACCTTACTCTACTGGACTTTCTCAGTGATTACATTGAGGTGTTGTATGGTGAGCCCACCGCATACGGCATCGTCTCAAGTATACAATCCACCAAGGTGGGAATCAATACATTCCTTGACGGGTACTTGCCAGGTGAGAATGTCAGGTTTAGGGACAAAAAATTTTCGTTTGATGTGTCATCATCTTCCACTGATACATTCCCAGAAGGAAGCGACATAGTAAAATATCCTAGGCTGGAGATGACGTATCCATCATTTCATGTATTCATAGAATCTGGGCGCATAAGAAAGGGTGAGGTGTTGGGTGTGATGGGCGCAAACGCATTGGGAAAGACCACCATGATGAAGATGATAACAGGATCCCTGACACCAGCCTCTGGGCATGTGGACAAGAAGGTTAGGATGGCATACAAGCCTCAGTACCTTCAGAATGATGTGGATGTGCAAGTTGAGGCTCTCTTAGGAAAGGCCAACGGAGGCCCAGTGGTTGGAAGTATTGAGGAGGAACAGATTCTAGAACCACTAAAGATCATAAAGCTCTATGGCAAGTCTGTGATGAATCTATCAGGAGGCGAACTTCAGAAAGTGGCCGTCGCGACATGCCTGCTGCAGGATGCCGATCTGTATGCGCTTGATGAACCATCTGCATTTTTAGATGTGGAAGATCGTATTGCGGTGGCCAAGTTTCTTCAAAAGTTTGTGCGCTCTTTTGGCAAGTCTGCAATTGTTATAGATCACGATCTACAACTGATGGACTTGCTCTCCGATACCATGGTAATATTTGAAGGTGAATCGGGTGTGACGGGCCAAGCCACATCTCCCATGCCAAAGGCTGCAGCTATGAACAGGTTTCTCAAGTCCCTTGACATGTCATTCAGAAGGGATGAAAAGAGTCTCAGGCCGCGTGTAAACAAGCTAGAGAGTCGTTTGGACAAGGAACAAAAGGTGTCAGGAAACTTTTACTATCAAAATTGACTAGGATGCTCAAAAAGGCACTAGATGGCGTGCTGACACCCAATGAGTCCGAGATGCTGATCTCTGCATTTGATCAGATCGGTGGCATCATTATCGTACAGATACCTGACGCACTCCTTCCAAAAAAACAGATCATCGGCGAGACATTACTCGCAGAGGTAAAGGTTGCGCGTAGCGTCTTTTATCAGACATCAATTGTGAAAGGTAATTTTCGTACGCGGGACCTAAAGATACTTGCAGGCGAGGACAATACCAAGACACAATACCGCGAGTGCGGATGTAGGTTTGTGGTTGATGTCCAGAATGCATTCTTTTCACCCAGGCTGTCCACGGAGAGGGCTAGGATTGCAGATCTGGCCCAGGATGACGAGACCGTCATCAACATGTTTGCAGGTGTGGGCATGTTCTCAATAATGGCGGCACGCAAGAAAAAGTGTACCGTGTACAGTCTTGATATCAACCCTGTGGCAACTGATCTATGCAGGCAGAACATACAACTCAACAAGCTTGCAGGCCAAGTCATCCCTGTTAACGGAGATGCATCTGAGATAATCCAAGACAGGCTACTGGGCGCCTCTGACAGGACATTGATGCTACTTCCAGAACGTTCCGATGAGTTTCTAGAGACGGCGTTCAGCGCCACTAGGAGTGGGGGAATTATACACTACTATTGTCATATACATGCCGACCGCAAGTCCGATGCTGCAAGCCTCTCAGAACAACACTATCTTCAACAGGTGAATGCTATTGCGCCAGACATCGGATCAGAGATTATGGGTTCAAGGCTGGTAAGGCCAGTGGGGCCCAGATACTATCAGACCGTAGTTGATGCAAGGATATACAAACAATGATGATACCCAGTCATGACAATCTATGCTAGTCTTTACCGGTATGTGTGCATGTGGGATAGTTGCAGTTCTAGTGATTGGTTGTGGTGAGTTATGGTGGCTTGTTTTGGAAGCACGACGTTATTCTAATACTATTCATCTGATATGATTGATGTGGCCGAGGGCTTTGTAGTGGCCATTACATACCCTATCCATGCAATTACTCCTAGTATCCCTCCTGCAATCATTAGTATGGACAACTGCAACACGATGGGGCTCCATTCTGAGAGCATCAACAAATATGCATAAACGAAAAACCCAGCGATACATAACACAAAGATGGTGATGCCCAGCTGCCTGCGCCTGTTCATTACGAATTGGCTTTTTCATGAGTAATTTATTTACTTATTCATTTGCTGTCCTGCACATAGGAATCATTTTGGATGTGAATTTTTTGCATCTTTCTAGGTTTGAAAATGACTGGGCAGCATGGATAATCTATCCTGAGAACGTCCGTCTATACTAATACATATCTGATGTATTTTTGTCGTTTGTATCTGATCGACTATGAGCTCAATTAAGTTCTATTGCCATGAGGTATGCGTCTTCGCCGTCCTTGTAGTAGGCATTTAGTTGTTGTCTGATGACGAATCCTAGATTTTCATACAATCGTACCGCATCCGTGTTACTGCACCTTACCTCTAGGTAGAATTCATCACACTTTTTTGATCTTACGCCCTTGACGGCTTCTTCAGCAAGCGCTCTGCCAATCCCTTGGCCCCTGCACTCATCTAATACGGCAATGGATACCACGTGGCCCTTCTTGACGAATCCCAGTTTCCTGAAGCTTGAAAAACCATACTCAATCTTACACATTATGTATCCCACATGCCTGCCTCCGATCTCTGCCACTACGAATGCCTCGGGCAATTCAGCAAGCAGACTCTCATAGAAATAATCTGAATAATGTTCTGGTAGTGTCTTTAAGTTGATCTCCATTACTGGTATCAGGTCGTTTGGTTCAGCACACCTGATACTACAATTGCCTATATGCCTTAAGATTACTTGCATGATATGATGATGTATTGGTATGTATTTATTTTTAAACCAAAAGACCATTAATGGATAAATCCAATATCCTCCAATGAGTGAGCACCCATATGATGATGTTGTATCTACGGTCCAATCAATATTTGATGTAAGTAATTTTACAAAGGCAGAGTTTTCATTGGAATTCAAGATAGAAGATCTTGAATTCAAGTCAAAGTTTGAGGATCTGGCCAAGCGATTAGAATCCATGCAGTATATGTGCAAGATAGAAGAGTTGGACAACGGCGAGAGATACATAATCATACAAAAATTTACACCTGGTAAACAGCGCAAGTGGTTAAACTCCTCGTGGGCCCCTAGAATTCTGTTTGGCGTGGTAGTGCTGTTTGTAATGATCGATGGGTACTATAGGACATCTTTTGCAAACTCTGTAATCTACATAGGTGATCCAATGGAGTTGGCAGTGTTTTATACAATATCTCTGCTTGGCATACTTGGCATTCATGAGTTTGGACACATCATTGCAGCCAAGATGCATGGGCTCAAGACTACCTGGCCCTATTTCCTTCCAGGCATACCAGTATATGGGATTCCAACATTCGGCGCATTCATTCAGTCAAGGGGACTTACTATAAACAGGGAGATTCTTTATGATGTTGCAATCGCCGGCCCAATTGCAGGGCTGATCGTGGCCATCATTGTGTCGTTATATGGCGCATACTATGCCCCAATCCTAGATCAGCAGATAGTTGATGCAGGACTGTTCTCTGAATCTGGCATAGTCTTGAGGGACTGGAATCTGGGTGAACCACTACTAATGACTGCCAGTCTGGCTATATTTGAAAAGGGGGCTTGGTACGGTGAACAAATCCTCATGACGCCCTTTATGTTTGCGGCCTGGGTGGGGTTTCTCATCACATTTTTGAACTTACTTCCTGCGTGGCAGCTGGATGGTGGACACATGGCGCGCACGCTCATAGGCCGTAAATTGCACCGATACACAACATATGCAAGTATTGGAATTCTCATATTGCTCAACTTTTGGCCCATGGCACTGCTTATTCTTGTAATGGGGGCAAGGAATCCTAGCGCAACCCCGCTTGATGATCTATCTCCGATCTCCTACAACAGAAAGATCTCATACGTTGGAATAATGGTCCTTGCAATCTTGTGTGCTCCGCTGCCTACTGATATCGTGCCCCATTTCTTGTCCTGACAGCGCCTATCTACTTCATTGATGCATTTTGTATCTGCTTGTCTGCGACTACCTTGCCATTCGTAGCATGTGTGTGCACCCCCTACAACCCATCAACTGTTCTATCTTAACAGGGTTCTGGCGCCATCAGATACTATGACCACCTTCTGCCTTGCCCCCTGTGTCTTTAGGATATAGTCCATGGTGTGCTTCATGCCGGGCACTGGAATCATTCCAATCTTTCCCACATAAAACTCTGGAAGGACCGAGATCAGACCTATTTGGAATCTCTTTTTGATCCCAGAGAGGAACAACAGATCCTCCATTCCATTGACATATCTTGTGGGATTATGTAGATGTTCTGGTACAAGCCTGCCCTCTACATATTGCTGAATAGCCTCGGACTCCAACCCATACCTGCACTCTGCAACTAGCATGGCTAGGCCTCCGTCCTTCATGATACTTGCACAGTTCCATAGTGAGGAGAGTGCCTTTCCTAACCCACTATTACTTGCTTCTTTGCCGGTACTGATTATCATCGTCTTGCATCTTTCTTCCTCCATATCCCTTATGGCTCCGGACTCGAGTGTCTTTGTAGCTGAGAGTGTCTCTGCTGGATGGCCTATGCGCACATCTATTATCCCCTGTGAACATGCCACTATCTCTATTCCCTGGATCTCAAAACTGTTAGCAAACTTCTTTGCTTCTGTCATGCTCTCGGGATACTTGCCAGGTGCTGGCAGGTTTCCATCTCTCTTGGCATATGCTACCCGCATGGATTCACGCCCAAATTCCTTGATCAACCTAGTGGCAATGGTCTCGTAGCCAAAGAGGCCGTCAAATTCAATCTCTGCAATAAATACGAGTTTCGAGTCTGACGTTATGCCGTCCATGCCTCCAAACTCAATGATCATGCTGCCCTCTGGCAACCCTGCCTTGACCCTGTGCAGAATCCTCTTGTTTGCCAAGATCCTTGGAAACGGTAAGGATCTCTGCTCGCATAGTGCAAACAACATGGATATGATTCTTCGAACTGATACTGAATCATGCATGACTACAAGATCTATCGCGCCCGACAGATCAAGAGAGTCTACCAATCGCTCATTTATTACTGCATCTTGCATAATACTGCCAGTGGAATCGATCCGCTGCCCCAGATTCTCTTCTTTTATGTCCAAAACCACCTCTGTCACGCCATAGTTGAGCCAGATCTCAGGCATGATTCATGCATGACATACACCAAAATAAACCCGGCGCGGCCTACTGCCCCACAAACTCTGGGCCGTAGTTGTGATTGTACCTTCTTAACCTATCATTAGTGGTCGTTGTCTGACATCTGTTACGTGCACATGTCGTGTGGGCATTATGCCCAGTCTTGTTTATTGGGAGTGATTGACATCGTCGTATTTATCTGGACATCATATATGCGATCTCCAATATTGTTGTAGAGTTTTGATCGGCTGATCTTTACTATGTTTGTGTGCATCAGGACACGCGTCATGTCATCAAGCACATACTCGTTCGCATCATAGGATATGGTGTTGTATCTAGAGTTCATAATTTCTATACCCTTACGTAACTGCTCTTTTGTATATGCAACATTGCTTGTAGGCCCCTGTAGCGAAGGATCGCACATGAGCACGGTAAAATTCTTGATTCCCACATTGTATTTTTTTTGGCCCCTATCATCTTTTGTATACCATGCGCGCTCTAGTATTACGCGTGTCTTGAGTTTGCTACCGTCGTTGATACTGTACTTGTTCCATGGCTCTTTTATTATCTCAAAATCTACATATCGTCTGACGCTCTGCATACCAGTATGTGGCTAGGCGGATTATTTCTATCTATTTGTGACTGAACCCTGTCCACTCTACTATCTTTGTGCGCATACACGTTGTTAGAGATCTTTGGCTACGGGTATTCAAAACATTCTGGACATATTTCTATTTTCAAAATACATCATCCTATCTGCATACACCTCTTACAACCTTGGTACATGGAGCATCTACAGATCATACGCTGTATGGGTATGTTTGTACTTGTGGTGTAGGCAGCTCAGACAAATGCCTTTCAATCACTATGTCAGATATAACTCTGATTCTTCATCGCGGCCAACAAATTTTGACAATACCTGCTTTAAAAGCCATGGAAGCAAAATGGGCCCGAAGGGCTTCGATCCCTTGGCTCACCGGTTATGAGCCGGTTACTCTACCAAGCTGAGTTACGGGCCCCCAGTAAAAGACTCCTTTTCGGGTATAAAATGTTATTAGACCACGCCACAAAACCATGTCTGCTGCCGTACCTTGATCTCTCTTACTGACAGTATTCTTCATAACAGCCGTCAAGCAACAGGTTCTGAGCAGCTATCGACTCAGACGCACTATCAATCACCACATCATTATTGTTATTGTTATTGTTGTTGTCATTGCCTGTGACATACTCGTCAGAACACCCATCCAGTATGATCTCCCTCCAAGATGCAGCATGTCTGATATCGGCCTCTACGTGAAGGCGAAAGTACTGCATGGCATCATCGCCGTCTGGCATGCCATAAAACTCTGACAAACCATCCATCTTTGTTTGGCTGATCTTGGGAATCTCCTTTTCAAATGCATACATTGCAGAAACACCGCCCAGATATGTCTCTCCCATCAGCCCATCCAAGTTTGAGATTGCCTTGCGGGTCTTGGGCAGCCCCTCATACGCTGACAATTCATCCCTTGATATGCCCAACTTGTCTGCAAACACGATCCACGACTCTATGTGCTCATACTCTTCCTGCCTGTTGAGGTTCAACTCATTGGTGGCCGCATCATCTGCGCCGGATACAGGTGCAGGTACATTATCAATTATCTTGTCCATAAATGAGGGAACTGTCTTTACAATCTGAAAGTATTCCTTGGAGTATCCTGCCAGTGATTCTTGCGTCAGCTCACCTGCGGACCACTTTTCATAGAATGGGTGTTTTAGGAGACTCTTTTCTTCAATCATTTCATCAATTCTTTTTATTATGTTCATGACGTACGTTCCAACCTTCCACTAAAAAACTCTTTGTGAGCGTTGGCTAGTTGGCTAGTTGCACAGTGCCTTAATCTTCTGCATATGACATCCGTCTCTACTATTCTGTTGCCTTTAGCTACAAACGAGACTGATTAGGATACCATCAAGGTATGGATACATAGTGTTGGGTGGGCAGACTGACAACGGCACTCGCGAGAAGATGTGCATGAGGCAAAACCTGGTTGGGCAAGGGTGGGTAGGAGCAATGTTCTGCACACCCCCCATTATGAACACCATCACAAAAGATTTTATGACCACTATACATGGATTATGTGGGTTCCAGTGGTGTAGACCGGTCAAGCATACTGCCCTTTCAAGGCAGTGATCCCGGGTTCAAAATCAATCGATGAAAGTCCCGGCTGGAGCACCAAGATTTAATTAGCAATGATGGGGGTTTTTGATTAGGACACCGTGGACAGTAAAGATATAGAAGCTAATACATTACTTGAGAGCTATAGGAAATATGCCAAGAGGGTAGATCTTGCATTAGAAGGCGAGCTTGCTATGTACTCTGAGTCAGAGTTTATTGAACCACTGCGGTACTCTCTGGATGGAGGAAAGCGGATCAGGCCAGTCATTCTGGTACTGGCCGCGGAGAGTGTAGGTTGGGTAGATGAGAACACGTTTTCTGCTTCATGCGCTGTGGAGTTTTTGCACATGGAATCTATTATACACGACGACATAATCGACAACGAGACGATGAGGCGTCAGAAGGATCCATTTCACATAAAGTATGGATACAATACCAGCATTCTGACTGGAGACTTTGTGCTGGGATTGATCCTTGCAATCTCGTCCCGTCTTAACAATCCTAGAATCACAAAGGATCTGGCCACCACTGCCATGCTTATGAGTGAAGGCGAGATGATCGAAAGCAGGCTGGAGGCAAGTGAGGACGTTACATTTGATGACTATATCAAGGTGATAGGATACAAGACTGCCACCGCATTTGAGGTGGCTGCTAGGATAGGGGCGATCATAGCAGGTGGAACAGAGGAACAGATAGCGGCACTCACCGAATACGGAAAAAACATTGGTATAGCATATCAGATCAGGGACGATCTCTTGGATTGGAAAAACGAAAACAAGCTCCTCAACATACTGATCAAAAAGAGCTCGGATCCAAGAAATGTCTTTGACAAGATGGATGATCTCCTAAAAGAGTATTCAGAAAAGGCCCGAAGCGGTCTGAGAAAGATACCAGACAACAGTGCCAAGGACAGTCTTGACGAGCTGATACGGTTTACTTGAGTCAAATTCTCACAAAACCCCGTGATTAACGTGCATGTTTTGTCTGCTGTAACTTGCTATGACGTGTCATCATGGCCTGTTCGCCTCGCATAATGCACTTGGGCTACCCTATGTTCTCAAGCAAGAAAAGGATGGTTTTGGCGTGCAACTGCGGCCCACTAGATGCTGTGCATTATAGACACAACACTACTAATCCGGCGATATGTCTGCAGGTATGTCTGCAGGTATGTCTGCCGATATGTCAGGGTGTTTTAGTACGTGGCCGTGCTACGCGGCAGGAACTGAACTGTCTGTCTTGTGACAACATGTGCAGGAAGTACGTGGTCAGGTTGTCTGGGAAGATTTTTTGATTCAGGCACGGATCTAGGGTCTTTTGATAGTATTACACATCATTCTAAGTACGACCTGACCACGTACTGCAGGAAGATTCTCTGCATTGCTGCTGTCAATAACTACAAAGGCCATGCATGGTGATGATTATGATACGGACCATGTAATGACGTCGTCGCCCTGCCGGCATCAAAATGATTACTACAAATCAAGGATCACTAGACTGTGTCTTGGCTCCTGTACTGTGCATGGTGGTACTGATCCAAAAGTTCATTGGATATCTTGATTGTAAAAGTATTTGTAGAATACATGTTGCGTTAGTGCGTGCCTGCTACACCATATGTAGAAAATACAATTATTCATGCTGATGCAAGACAACTCTCCAAATACGTCCAACCCGGATCCGTCACACTTACCGTAACCTCTCCGCCATATAGGAATGCAATTGATTATACCCAAGATGTATCCAATCTGAAAGGTTCAGAGAATGTATGGATGAGGGGCACAGGTAAGCAGGGAACCGATGCTTATCTGGATATGATGAAACAGATATTTGATCAGGTGTTTGTAGCAACCAAGGATGGCGGGTATTGTTGCATTGTGATAGGCGACGAGGTGGTCAATGGCAAGCTTGTAGCGCTTCCATCATTACTGCTATCACAGTTGACAAACCACGAAAACCAAGACGATCCTAACAAATGGCGGTTCCGGGACATGATAATCTGGCACAAAGTCACATCTGGAAGAAATGGATCTGGAAATCGTTTTGGAATATTTATCAAATTGCCATACCCTGGCTATTTCAGGGCAAACATAATGCATGAGTACATACTGATCTTGCAAAAAGGAATAGCTGCACTCAAAGACACCCCCAAAACAAAAGAGGACAAGATACCCCTAAACCGGATCATAAAGCGTGAATTTGCCAACTCCATCTGGAACATCCCCCCCGTACCACCGCGTTCAACCAAACATCCAGTACCATTTCCAGAGCAGATTCCGTGGAGGCTAGCCACACTGTTGACCAGAAAAGGTGATCTGATCTTGGATCCTATGAATGGAAGCGGACAGACCACCAAGGTGGCCTATAACATGGGCAGGAGGTACATTGGTCTTGATATACGAAAAGAATACGTGGAAGAGGCAAAAAGCCGATTAAAACAGGAACCAAAGATGAGTGACTATCTGATACCAGTATTTTACAGAGAGTCTTGGTCAAAGGATGTGCAAGGTGGTTTTTTTGAAACTACCGAGGTGGACTTGTCACCCAACATTCCAAAGGATTACAAATTCATCTTCAGGACAGGAGTTGAGATGGGCTCAGACATACAGAAGAATGATATCTATACATACTATGAAAATTCCAAGTCCTGCTATACATGCCTGATAATGGGTTCCACTGGCAAGCTTTGCAGGTTGAATCTTGGCAGTGTGGGTGAGAAAGGTTCCATGTTGCGTGCTATCCTGACAGGACTACCGCCTGCACGGTTTGATGAGAATGCTCTTGACGGGATTGTGCATACAAGTGTGGCCCAGAAACGCCAGCCAGCAAGAGCGTGTCTTGATGTCTTGTCTCATTTAGGCTATGTGGCGCAGGTGGAGAAAACAATACAAAAACAGTATTATGAATTGACATTACTGGGAGAGTCTGTGCAGCTGCATCTGGACGGCTGATCTTTTTTACATTTTACAAAAGCATAGGTAACCATGCTTGCCATTCATGCTTGCAAGAATCATGCATAGTCAAGTTGTCTTGAGATCTTTGATGATTGCACCAATATTCAGCCAACATTTGGTTTTTCTGTTCACGATCTGACAGTAAAGGCCTGATGGCAAAAAGAACACTGGTGATGATATCTACATTCTTTGATGTGGAAGATAACATGCCCCCAATGAACCACCTGTTCGGGCAAACCTTATGCCTGTCTCTTTTTATGGTTTCTTGGTAGCCACACATTATGGTGCTTGCACCATCATATCTGCACCAATTACGGGAGATGCAAACTCTACGAACTTGATCAGTGGCTCAGGATATACGCCAAACCCTACTAGGAATATTGTAGAGAAGATCATTACAGCTATGACGGATCTGGGTTCGGCGTTTCTTAGTTTGGTCTTTATGTTGTTGCTATTACTGTTGCCGCTTGATTCTGCTGTTACCATCTTTTCGGTCTCACCTTCAAAGTACATCTTTCTTGTAATCCAACCATAGTATGCAAGTGAAAGGGCGCTGTTGAGCACACCAGCTATCGCAAGCCATGGTGCCCACCACAGTGATGAACTGGCATCTAGCGCTCCTCCAAATAACATCAGCTTACTCCAAAATCCTGAGAGGGGCGGCACTCCTGCAAGCGAAAAGAGCGCAATGACTAAACCGAGTGCCGTTATGGGCATCCTTCTTCCCAGCCCCTTGAGCTTGTCAATGTGGGTTACAGCCAAGGTGGTAACGATTCCTGCCACAGCGATAAAGGCTGCGCCTTTCATTACAGCGTGGTTGAATATCTGGTATAATGATCCTTGTAGTCCGAGCTGGCTATATGGTGCAATGGCAAGTCCTATCAAGATGTATCCTGCATGCGCAATGCTAGAGTATGCAAGCATCCTGGAGAGATTCTTTTGCATGATGGCAGCCACATTACCCACTGTCATTGTCATTATTGCTATTATTCCGAGAGCCAATGTCCAGTCTAGGTTCAGAGCCACCATTCCTAGTACTATGACTCTTATTGATGCCGCAAAGCCTGCCTTTTTGGTGGCTGCTGCAAGCAGGGCGGCAACCGGTGAGGGTGCTCCCTCGTAGGTATCTGGAAGCCATTGGTGAAATGGTACAAGCCCCATTTTGAACCCAAACCCTGCCACAAGCATTCCTACTGATAGTAGGCCTAGTGGTATCATTGCGGGGTCAAGCGTTGCAAAGCCCTCAATGACTCCGCCTATGTTGGTAGTGCCAGTCAGTCCATATGCCACGGATATACCATATACTATGATTGCAGATGAGAGGGCTCCGAACAAAAAGTATTTCAGTGCTGCCTCGTTTGATGAAGGATTCCTCTTGATGAATCCTACCAATACATATGTGGGTATACTCATCAATTCCCATGCTACAAACAACATGACCAAGTCCGTAGAGTATGCCACTAGTACCATGCCGGTGGTAGCAAGCAGGATAAGGGAGTAGTATATGGCAGAAGCGCCATCCTTTTCGTGTTTACGCATATAGTTAAACGAGCCGACGGTGGTGAATATGGCCACTATTAGCATTGCAATCGCAAAGAAGCCACCAAATGCATCATCTGCCAGAACGTCTTCTGCAAATAGGGCTGAACCCGTTACATTCTGTGATATGAACTGGTATCCTACGAATGCTGTGGCCGCTATGAGCGTTGCAAAGGCAATAGCTGCATAAAACGCGTTTGAGCCTTTTTCCTTTCTAACTATGCTTATGATTGGCAGTACTATGCCTACTGTTCCAAGTATGGCAATTATCACAAGCGGGGTTGATGTAATCTCTAGCATCTCTCTTCTCTCATCTCCTCATTTCATCTCCCTATATCAGCAGTATCAGGACTATGAATAACAGCCCTGCTCCAAATACAAACAGATATGATTGCAGAACACCAGTCTGTGTTCCTTGTACCACTTTGGCGCCCCATCCGGCAGCTTTTTCCATCCCATCATTCATGCCATAGTCTATGGCAGTCTTTTCAAAGTATCTGTATACGCCTCTTGCTAACCATAACGGGGCTGTTACAAAACACCAGTACACGAGTGCATTGAGGTACCATCTGTTGAGCAGCAGCTTGTGGATGGCATAAAATACAATATTGGATTCTATGAATCGTGCAGGGTCGATCCACCTGCCTATGTAAAATACATACCCTAACCCAATTCCGGTGGCAAACGCCACCAGTGATGCAACTAGAGCCACAGGGTTTAGGCCGCTCAGAACACCGGGCAGCACGGATGCATCTCCTGAGACCATATCATATGATGTGTGTATTCCAAAAGAGTGTTCCAGATAGTCGGTGAACAGATGATGGAGTCCTTCTTCTGCGGACAGTCCGATTATGCCTATCCCGATGGTAAGTATTGCCAAGATACCATATGGTACCCACATTGACATTGATGCCTCATGTATTGTATGTCCTCCTCCTTCTCCGTGATTGTTACTCTCTTCCATTCTCTTGATGTGGTCGCTCTTCTCACCAAAGAATACCATTCCTATCATCCTAGTGGTGTAAAACGCAGTAATCACGGCGGTTAGTACGGCAATGGCAAACAGTGGTAGGGCCCATTCGTTGTTAGACTCGTATACTGCTGCAAATATGGCATCCTTACTCCAAAAGCCTGTGGTAATGAATGGTGCTCCCATGAGGCCTAACCCTGCCGCCCACATGAATGCATACGTCTTTTTCATATGTTTGCGAAGGCCTCCCATATCGGTCATAAATCTAGATCCTACAACATGCAGCAGAGAACCTGCTGCCATGAACAGCGATGCCTTAAACATTGCATGCGATATTAGGTGGAAGAATCCTGCAGTGTACCCGTCTACATACTGGTAGGAGAGTCCTGCCACCCCAAGGGCCATCATCATATAACCTATTTGTGAACCTGTTGAGTATGCTAGTACCTTCTTTATCTCTGTGTTTACCATTCCCTGTGTGGCCAGTAATAGGGCCGTGATTGCGCCGACCCATGCGACTATCTCAAAGAATTGGTCTGCCAGTATTCCCGCGGCTGCCAGTGCAAACATCAGTGGGCCTATCCTTGCAACTAGGAATACGCCTGCTTTAACCATGGTGGCTGCATGGATTAGTGCAGAGACCGCAGTGGGGCCAGTCATGGCTTCTAAAAGCCATTCGTTTAGTGGAAACTGTGCAGACTTGCCTACGGCCCCTCCAAAGAGTAACACGAACGCCGGCACGAGTAACCCTTGTGCGTCCATGGAGACGGCCCATGCCGTATCTCCCATCAACTCCTTGAATCCGAACGTACCTGCAAACAAGAATATCAATAACATTCCAGCGATCATCATCACATCGCCTACCTTGGTCATGATGAATGCCTTCATTCCTGCGTGCGTGGGTGAGTAATAGTCCAACATGCCCAAAACTGTTCGTCCTTCTGTCCCGACATGATCCTTTTTCTTGTCGCGGTACCAAAAGCTAATCAGCGCATATGATGCCAGTCCTACACCCTCCCATCCAAAGAAGACCTGTAACAGATTATCTGACAACACTATTAGCTGCATGGATCCTATGAAGAACATCATCCAGAACCAGAATCGCACGATGTCCTTGTCCCCTTTCATATATCCAGTACTGTATATCATAATCAGGAGCGAGATCCACCCCACTACATTTGCCATGATGGCTGATAGTGGATCTGCAAGTACGCCTGCCTTGAGGCCTATTGCATCTATCCATATTATTTGGTCATGTATTTCATGTCCTAGTAGTGTCATGGGGAGCAGCGACGCGGCAGAGATGGCGCTCATCAAGGCGAATCCTACCGCCACATACCCTGTGGCTGTGCCCCCACCAGAGCGCAGTTTTCCTATTGCAGGCATGATAAGCGCTGCTACAAATGGAAGTATCCATACCAACCAAGCGCTCTCGGCGCTCGCTTCAAATACCGGCGTCAAGCTCTCTGTTACCATCATCTATACTCCCGGCAATACTCCATTCATGTATGGTACTATGGACTGCAAAAATAGATCTGGATATATTCCAATTATTATAGTAAATCCTGCAAGCACCATCATTGGCGCTGTCATGTACCAGCTTCCTTCTTTGGCTCTTGCAGAGAGATGTTCTGGCATCTTTCCAAAAAATATACGTTTTAGCATCCACAACATGTATGACATTGTAAGTGCTGTTGCCACCAAGCCCAGGCCGAATGTAACTGCCCTTAGCGTGGAACCTTCCTCAATGGCAGTCTCTAGAGCTCCGTAAAACAAAATCCACTCTCCCATAAAGCCACTCGTTGGGGGCACGCCCATGATTGTAAGTGCACCGATGACTGCACAAGTGGCCGTGATCGGCATTCTTCCTGCTAGTCCGCCAAGCCGTGCTATACTTCTTGTTCCTAGTCTTACTATGATTACTCCCGCCATCATGAAGAGGATGCCCTTTCCGAGCGCATGTGTTATGTACATCATCTCTGCGCCAGCCATGCCCAGTACTGACAACGAGCCTATCCCAAACAGCAGATATCCCATCTGACTTATGCTAGAGTATGCAAGGAGGCGTTTGATATCATCTTGCATCAGCGCCATTGCCCCACCATATATCATGGTGACTAGGCCCCATATGTGGAACCATATGGCCATGTCTGCAAACGTAGTAGGTAACAACTCCACTATCAGTCTGAATATGCCATAAGCTCCAATGCCTATCATGGCGGGTGAGAGCAGTGCGCTTATGGGTGTGGGCGCCGAACCGTGTACATACGGTAGCCACACGTGGAACATAAAAACCGCAAGCTTGACGCCCAAGCCTATGGCAATGGCGACAGCTGACAACATGGCTATGTCTTGTGGTATTTTGGATTCTGAAATGTCTGCAAAATCAAAACTCCCTACCGTGAGGCCGATCATGAGGAACCCAAGTAGCAGAACTACTGCGCCTGCATGGGTCCAAAACAGAAACATTAAGCCGATCTTTCTTCTTGGACCATCACCCCACATGGCCACCAAGAAGAAACCTGGTATCAGCATCACTTCAAAGAATATGTAAAACTCAATAAGGTTGGTTGCAAGGACGGTGCCCAGCATTCCCATTGCAAAGACTAGGTACAGCGCAAAGTATAATCCAGACTTTGCGTTTACGTAGTTGCGGATTTCAGATGATGTATGGACATCTCCCACACCGTGCCCTGATTCGGTCCCTGCATCAGAGAAATGTTGATGACCTTCTTCTTCTTCTTCTTGTTGTTGTTGCACTGGTATGGTTGTGGAACTCTCTCCGGTTGTGGTAGTAGTAGTTGCCATTATTTCCTTGCGTTGCTCGTCGAACTGTTCGTGGAACTTGTGGATCATGTATGGTTTTGAGTACAGCGCTATGATGGTACACAGCACATAGATGATTATGGCAAATGGTGATGCCAAACCATCGATCAGCAGACCAAACTCTCCAAATTGCTCGGTCCATGGATAGTGCTCTGACTTTGTTGTGTAAGAGTCTGGCATATATGCCGTCATTATCACCAGTACTGTGCAGTAGAGGAGTATGGCAAAAGTGAACCACATTGCAGGCGATGGGCCAGCTTTTCTTCCTATGATGTATGCTACCGGGGATAGGAGCAGGGGCAGGAATACTGCCTGCAGTAGGGCGTACTCCATTATCCCTTCAGGCTCCTAAAGTCTGCTATGTCGATATTTTGATACATGCGGTATGCTACTATGATAAGTGAGAGGCCCACGGCGACTTCTGCGGCCGCTATTGCTATGGAAAAGAGCGCCAGCGTTTGTCCTCCGCTGTCTGGTATGAATCTACCAAACGCAACTAGGTTGAGATTGGCAGCATTTATGACGATCTCCACTGCAAACAACATCCTGATAAAGTTGCGTTTTACGGCTAGACCATAAATCCCTATTCCTAGCAGGGCCACCGATACAAGTGTAAAATCAATTAACTCGTTGGTCATCTTCAATGTCCTCCCGCCTAGCCAGTACCAGTGCTCCAGTTACGGAGCCGGCAAGGATTAGTCCTGTCAGGATCAGCGCTGGCCAGTAGTATGTCACAAAGTCCGCACCTATATTCCTAAAATCAACGGCATCCTCTTCTGTAGTCATGGACTTGATACCCGAGTCCATGAATACGGCACCAAGGGCCATCATTATCACTAACATCAGACCAATGCCTGCAAACTTTCTGCGCTTGTCCTCGATTTTTTTGAATATAAGATCCCTCCTTACTAGCATCACTGTAAACAGGATAAGCACTGCTATAGATCCAACATATACAATCAACTGGAACAGTGCCACGAATGGCGAGTCAAGCAGAAAGAAGAATCCTGCGATGCCGCCCAACGTTCCCATAAGTGCTATTGAACCGTAGATTAGGGATCTCAACTCAAGTGCTGCAATGGCAGAGCCGATAGTCATGACGGTTAGCGCCAGAAACGCAGCGTCAGCCATGTGTTGCACCCCTGTCAGTTATCTGAATCTCACTGTCCTGCTGTACATACGGCTTTACTGCAAGCTGGGCCGGGGTGTATATCAAGCCCTCCTTACTGAATGATGAGAGCTCGTAGTCGTTGGTCATGTACAGGGCATAAAATGGACATGCATCTACACACAGTCCACAAAAGACACACTTACCATAGTCGATCTGGGGCATGATGGACTTTTTGTTCTGTTTTTGTTCCTCTGGAACTTTTACCATGCCTATGGCCTCTGCTACTCCCTCACACGCAATCGAACAGAGCTGACAGCCAGTACAGTGGTCATGAAATAGCATGTGGCGGCCCTTGAGGCCTGCAATACCTACACCCGTGGATGGATCGAACTGGTACCCATCACCCACAAACTTTAACTTCTCCTCTGGATAACGCAGCGTGAATCTTTTTACCGCCAAGTGTTTGATTCCGGAATTGAGGGCACGAATTATCCCAGTGGCCGTTCCACCGGAGCGTCCCTCTCTCTCCACATCTCCGTCTGATCTTGACATGCTCGTCATATTCGTACTTCCCTTCTCTTTGTTCTCATCTGTCATATTCTACTACAAACCTCCTGCTCCTTGTATGGGCCCTAGTACTCCAGCGTAGAGCAGGCCCAGCGCAATAAAGATGTTGACGAATGCAAGACCTATGAGCCTCGTCCAACCCAAACTCAACAACATGTCTATTCTTATTCTGGGAAAGACCCCTCTGGGCAGCAGTATGAAGAATATGACGCCCACCGTCTTGAGGATAAACCATAGCGCACCGTTGAGCATCTCCTGTGTGAATAGTGGTAGGCCTGGTATGTTTGCCGTAACGGGCCCCATTACTATCCCATCGGTGAGAATCTCCGCGGGGAACGGGGGCACTATCATTGGACCGTTCCAGCCACCTAGGAACAGCACTACAAAGAGGCCTGCAAACGCATAAAGCTTTAGGTATGATCCAAGTTGTACCAGTCCGTACATCATGCCAGAGAATTCCGTAAGCCAGCCTGCCACAATCTCACTCTCTGCTTCTGGCAGGTCAAACGGAATCCTCTCAAGCTCTGCAAGCATTGTGATGAAAAAGACTATGGCTCCTACTGGTAGTAGTACTATCCATGGCAGGACAGATTGACTTGCTGCGATCTCAGATAGGTTTAGGGTGCCGGTAAGGATTACGACGCCAAGCAAGGACAGGATGAGCGGTATCTCAAAGGATACCATCTGAAACAGCGCCCTGATACCGCCTATGAACGGAAATTTGCTGTTTGCTGACCATGCTGAGATGATGGTTATGATGGGAAAGAAGCCAATTATTGCAAAGACTCCTATCAGTCCCATGTCTATATCTGCCACAACCCATCCGGGCGCCACGGGGATAAGCGCCACAAATGCGGCCGCTGCTCCCACAAATATGACGGGCGCGGCCCAGAACAGGGGCTTGTCTGCCTTTGCAGGAATGATGATCTCTTTTGATATTAACTTGAGTCCGTCTCCCATTAACTGTAGTATGCCCTCTACCTTTCCACAATAGAATGGCCCCACTCTCAATTGCAACTTTGCAAGCATTTTTCTCTCTATGAAGATCGTTCCTGCTGCTATCAGTGCCGCAAAGCCCAGCCCCGGGAATGCCATAATGCGGAACAGATCCGTAGCCATGAATGCATGAACGATCGGCAGCAAGCGGGTGGGATCTGCAAGCCATGTAAATGCAAGGAACGGCGTGAGTAACTCTCCATCTATGATTGGCATCTCTATTACGAACAACACCATCATGACTGCGGGGATTCCAACGAGCACCATCAACATGAGTGCCCAGAATGCATTGTCCAGTATGGATTTGATAAACTCACTGAGTTTGAACTTAGGTGCTATCACAGACATCTTAGCGGTCAGCCTCCACAGGCCAGTAGTTGAGACTCCAGTAGACGGCTGGCATGTTGCCAAGCTTCTCGCCTATCAGGAGATGCGGCAGCGCAATAAGATTTCTAAACGATGGGACACTCATCTTGACCCTGTATGGTTCAGGTTTGCCATCGGATACTATGTAGCAGCCCAAGGCGCCCCTGCCAGACTCTACGCGCTTGTAGACTGTGTCGGGTCCCTTTGTCTTGGGATTTGGCTTTAGCTTTGTCCTTACGGAACCTGATTTTGGAATCTTTTGGAGCGCCTGTTTGATTATGTTGCAGCTTTCCAACATGTCAAGCCATGGCACCTTGGACCTAGCATATGCGTCACCTGCCTTCATGACGTTGGAATGTACATCAAGCTCATCATAGATATCATATGGTTCCTTTTGCCTCACATCATAATCTATACCACTTGCGCGCAACACAGAGCCGGTCGTACCTAGTCTTATGGCGTTCTGGCGCGTCAGCACTCCTGCCCCTCTCGTCCTTGATATCAGTATGGGATTGTTGTAGAATATGTCCACGTACTCTCTAATTCTCTTTTCAAAATAATCTACTTGGCGCAGGCAGACATCCTCAAAGTTGGGTGGCAGGTCATTTCTGACGCCGCCGGGGATAAAGTATGCATGTGTAACCCTGGCGCCCGTCAGTTTTTCCATGAGATCTATGAGCATCTCGCGGTCACCAGTAGGCCACATGAACATGGTGGAGTGACCCAAAAATATTCCGTATATCGCAAGCCAGTACATTGTGTAGATACATCTGTTCAACTCGGATGCTATTACTCTGACATACTTTGCGCGCTCGGGAACTTCAATATTGAGTATCTCTTCGGCTCCCAACACGTACGGGTATAACACATTACATGAATCATGAATTACAGGCCTCTCAAGGTGGGGTATGTTGGTGACATAGTTGCGATATTCTGCCATCTTTTCCTCACCACGATGCACGTATCCAGGATCAGGATCGCATCCTACTATGTAGTCTCCATCAATCTGTACCACTATCCTCATGTGGCCAGAACCTGGGTGCTGTGGCCCTACATTGAGAGTCATTATCCTCTCGTCGACCTTTTGTAACGCCAGTCCTGGTGGCAGTTCTGCTGGCAGTTCTGCTGTCATTATTTCATCATCTCCCCTTTATTGCAAAGTCCTTTCTGAGAGGCGGCAGGTCCGCCCAGTCCTCGGGCAGTAGTAAGCGCCGATTGTCTGGATGGCCTTCAAAATGGACGCCAAACATCTCAAAGATCTCCCTTTCGTGGAATTCTACACTATAAAATACATCGCGCAAACTTGGAAGTCTTGTAGCATCATTTCCTGGAATTGGGTTTTCTTCTCTCTGTGCACGTGTGGAGAGGACTAGTATCTGTCTTGCCAACGAGTCATCACTGTATGATCCAATGTGGTATACCACCTCGATCTCATTGTCTTGTGGCCGATCTACCCCTGATACAGACTCTACATGGTCATAGTTTAGAGCATCACGAACAAATTCAGCCACATCATGCACGTTCTCCTTGTCCACATTTACGCCTATTCTATCATTCTTTACAAATGCTATTTGGGTCTTTTCGCCAAATTCTCCTGTGATCCTGTCAACTATACTCTTTTCGAATTCTGGCATCTGCACAGGAGCCGGTTCTGGGGGTTTTTTGGCAACAGGTTTTGGTGGTGTAGTGGCAGCAGGTTTTGGTGGTGGTGATTGTTGTTGTTGTTGTGACTGCGCAGGTTTTTCTGATCCTGTCCTGGGCTTTGTATTGTCGTCCGAACTCATCATACAATCTTCCTAGCCTTCATTCTCTTGATCTTCTCTTGCAACAAAATGCATCCCTGTATGAGAGTCTCAGGTCTAGGAGGACACCCCGGAACATAGACATCAACAGGTATCACCCCATCAATTCCCGGAAGTACATTGTACGAATCAAAGTACAGTCCGCCGGTAATGGCACAAGCTCCCATGGCAATTACATACTTGGGTTCTGGCATCTGATCATACACCAGTCTAAGACGTGGTGCCATCTTTCTTGTAATGGTTCCCTGGACTACTACAAGATCACATTGCCTTAGTGATCCAAACGCCTCAATAATGCCGAACCTTTCTACATCATATCTAGGACCAGATGCCGCACCAAACTCTACACTGCAACAAGCTGTTTCAATATGGACCGGCCAGAGCGACCAAATTCTGCCCCAATTGATGGCATAACCCAGCGGCTTGTCGATTGCTTTCTCTAATACGTCCCCCAGCTTTCCTACAAAGACGTGTGCGTTCTCTGGGGTTATTAGGTTTTTTAGCAATCCCTTCTCCTGCCTTTGTGGTTACTGTCGTTCGTATAAAAGACTACTATTCTTACCATATTCTCCGCCTTCCTGACTGGTATAGTGCAAACGCCATGGCACCAAACATGATTGCCAAGAATCCCATCATTGGCAGTGTGGCGCTTTTTGGCAGTTCCAAAAGGGTGCTTCCCCACGCATACAGGAAGATTGCCATGACGTCAAACACCACGAACATGAGTATGTAAGGATAATACTGCATCATAAAATTGGTACGTCCCTTTCCTGATGGTACTTGACCGCACTCCATGGGCAAGAACTTTACCGGATTACTTCTCTTTCTAGGATAAACCATTCTTGATACTACTAGGGCTGGGGCCATTGCGACTACGGCAAAACCAAACATCATTACTACGGTACTGTAATTGCCCGCTAATTCCCCGACCAATTTAGCTTTTGACTCTAAATTTTGTATAAAAAGGTATGCCTCTTTTTTTGGCGTTGCATAAAAATTAGGGTAACCTAAGATGGCGCTGACGTTGGCTGTTGATCATCATGGCCCAATTGCGCAGCCTTCACTACTATAGACACTTCTGTGTATGTGGGTAATTTCATGTTCCGCACTCATTAGAAGCATTTGAGGGATTTAGTATGGGGGAGTGGATGGAAAATAATCTACCGAAGATCTAGTTTCTTGAACAATATTTGACAAAAAAAAAAAGAATTGTATTACATTCACATGATTCTGACTGCACAAAAACCAATACAGTAAAGATAATAATTCGTGATTTTTTAAACGCTACTAGAAACACCATTGTCTGTAACAAGAAAAAAATTCCTTATAGTCGGGAGTGGCGGCCGTGAATGTGCCTTTGCGTTACAACTTGTACATGATACTAGACTGTACGCTATTGTGAGTCACGAGAACCCGTTCATTATGGACTGTGTAAAGATGTCTGGTGGTGAATATGCTGTTGGCAATGTAGATGACCCACACACAGTACTGGACTTTGCTAGGGAGCATGATGTCGAGTATGCTTTTGTTAATTCCGACCAACCCTTAGCTAACGGCGTTGTAGATATTCTACTGAAAAACAACTTCAAGGCAATAGGGGGGACGCAGGCGGCTACACGCATAGAATGGGATAAGGTGCATTCTATTAAGACAATGAGTCGCGTATGTCCTGAACATACTCCTTTTTACAGGATCGTCTCTGATCCTGGCATGATTGATGTCGCGTTGTCCGAATTTGAGTCGCGTGGCATGGATGTTGTGGTGAAGCCGCAAGGACTCACCGGCGGTAAGGGCGTAAAAGTGATGCCGGAACATTTGCTCACATACGAGGATTGCGCCGACTATGCATTGTCACTTCTAACCAAAGATTCTGGCAGCAGCGTCTTGCTTGTTGAAAAGCTGAACGGTGTCGAATTTACCATTATGGGTATTACCGATGGACTGCATCTAGTGATGTCACCTGCAAGCTACGATTATCCGTTTAGGTATGAAGATGATCTGGGGGCTGGTACGGGAGGTATGGGCTGCTTTACCAGTACGCAAAAGAGATTGCCGTTCATGACAGAACAAGATCTAAAAGAATGCAGGTACATAATGCAGAGAATAATAGATGACATGAGATCACATGATCTTACATTCAACGGTGTCCTCAATGGTGGATTCTTCAAGACACGCGATGGCATCAAGTTTATGGAGTTCAATGGGCGCTTTGGCGATCCCGAAGTGCTTAACATTCTGAGCGTTCTTGAAGGCTCATTCTCCAAATTACTAATATCCATATGGAACAAGACCCTTTCAGAACATGAGGGAGATAATAATAATAATAATAATGATGATGATGATCAGCACCCTCATGCTGTATCGTTTGCAAAAACTGCATGTGTCACAAAGTATCTGGTTGCAAAAGAGTATCCAGATCCGAGCAGCGAGATCACCTCCTTCAGACTAGACGAGGATGCCATCACTGACATGGGGGTGACCGTGTTTACAGCCTCCTGCATAAGAATTGGAATACATCAGTATGAAACCATCAAAAAGTCACGCGCCGTAGCATTTGGTGCCCTTTCTGACTCCATACAAGATGCATCATCGCTGGTAGACAGGGCCATTGAGATGCATGTGGATGGGGCTCTAGAGTATAGGCGCGACATTGGTTCTTCCAAGAGTTTGGAAAAGCTTCAAAAGATAGTTGCACAACTATGATGGATGGCATGTACTATTTGTAGATCTGTTGCTTTGCCGGCATGACCTGCCGTTAACTCATATCTTTTGATATTTTCTTGCAACAAGCAATCCATATACAATTGATTGAATCGTCCACCACTTGTACTGGACTGACGCAATTACATACATTGATGTGTGCCTTGATTCGTTTTTTTTTTTGGCTCATAGAATGATTGGCAAGATATCCACATGGGTTGTTGCATGTGCGCAAAAAGGAGTCTCATCTAGTGTGTCGTGGCCTGATGCCTGGTGCATCGTGAGGATAAAGAGTAGACAGGCAAAGAAAATGTGGAAAAACCAACACATTTTTGCAGGTTAGCCTAATGAAAGTGCTATATAGCCTGTATGCCGGGGTTAGTTATGTCTGTAGATATTGGTGATGTGGCTCCTAGCTTTGAGATGCCTGATACGGAACTGAAGATGCGAACCCTTGACGAGTTTAAAGCCAACAACAAAAAGATTGTACTGTCGTTTTTTGTAGCTGCAAGCTCTCCCGTATGTGAAGTTGAGCTGTGCAAGTTCCGTGATTCCTGGCAGGAGATCTCGGATCTTGGGGCACAAGTGGTTGCAGTCAGCAATGATGGGCCATTTGCCAACAAGGCATTTGCAAACCAACACAACTTTAACTTCCCACTGCTTGGTGACTATACCAGTTCGACCATCAAGAATTATGGCGTATTGATGCCTGATCTGCTACATGTCAAGGACTACAATGCTGCCAAGCGTTCAGTATTCATAATAATGGAAGACGGTAAGATAGGTTACAAATGGGTCTCAGAGGATCCTCTAAAAGAGCCTCCCTACGATGAGATTAAGGACTTTTTAAAACATAACTAGCCCTTGACACACACAGATATCATACTGCCATCATCATCATCATCATCATCATGACTGCCATGCACTTGGCATTTTGTTTTACATTTGTCTTGGTTCATCAAAAACATAACCTGCTGGTGTTTGCCTGAATGTGTTACTCTATGTCTGCGATGATGTCGCCCTTGGCAACGGTTGCCGTCTCTTTGATCTTTAGGGCTTTTACTGTCCCGTCTTTGTGTGCCTTTACTGCTACCTGCATCTTCATGGATTCTAGCGTGCATACTATGTCTCCCTTCATTACCGAGTCGCCTTCTGATACTGCAATTGAGACTACCTTGCCTGGAATCTGACTCTTTAGGCCAGATTGAACGTTGCCTCCGCCTCCGCCTCCTCCAGAATTCTTGTAGACTATCTCGTCAAGATGCGTGTGCATGTTGAGTGTCATCACTACGTTGTCTATGACTAGACTGATCTCATTGGTAGTTCTCTCTAGATATTTTGCCCTGTGATATTTTTGATCCAAGATGAATTCCACTCCCTTGGGTGTAATGGATATGATGCTTAGACTATGCTGGTTTCCGTTTATCGTGATTGTATACTGGCGGCTGCCATGGTATTTTGAGATTCTTCCCTCAAAGGGCTGTTTTACATCGCGTATCTTGTAATCCATATCTATCATTAATCCAGTCCGTTCTTCCAGTTGTTGTTATTGATGTTGTCTGCATCGGAATTGTCACTGCCGTCACCGTGCTGTGATCCATGTACGCGACTCTTTAGATATTCTGAATGTATTATGGCGGCGGCCACTGCTGCCTCACTCTTGTGTTCTTGTTCCTCTTTGAGATCTTTGGAAAGTCTTTCTATCATGGAATGCCTTTCAAGAAAGTCTGTGGAGAGTTGTCCGTTCTTATATTCGTCTGAGTTTAGAATTGTCTTGTACAGTGGAATAGACGTCTCTACACCTTGGACGTAAAAGTCATCAAGGGCTGCAAGCATTCTGAGCCTTGACTCATCAAATGTTTGGCCCCATGTTACCAGCTTTGCCATCAATGAGTCATAGAATGGCGATACTGTACATCCTGGGTACAGGTATGTGTCGCACCTTACTCCCGGTCCCGCAGGAATAGTCACGTCAGGAACGGGCCCTGTGGATGGAGCAAAGTCAAGGAAGGTATCTTCTGCATTAATCCTACATTCTATAGCGTAACCATTCATTTTCAGATCCTTTTGTTTGAATGGTAGGGGCTCGCCGTTTGCAATGTCTAGTTGCAGCTTTACCATGTCCAGTCCAGTCACATATTCTGTTATGGGGTGCTCCACTTGTAGCCTGGCATTGATCTCTATAAAATAAAACTCACCATTGTCTGCCCTTAGAAACTCTGCTGTGCCTAGATTGGTATAGTCTACTGCATGGGCAGCATCACACACTATCTGGCCTATGCGTTCTCTAGTCTGTTCATCTACTATGGGTGATGGTGTCTGCTCTATGAGCTTTTGATTACGTCTCTGTATGGAGCATTCACGCTCAAACAAATGCACTGCATTACCGTGGGTGTCCCTTACCATCTGGTATTCTATATGCCTAGTCTTTTGCAAGAACTTTTCTACTAGTATGGCTGATTTTCCAACAGCCGCAATCGATTCACCAGTCACTGACTCGTAGCCGTCGCGCAACTCCTTGTCGTTGTTAGCAAGCCTGATCCCGCGGCCCCCTCCACCATACACTGATTTTAGTAGGACAGGGTATCCTATGTCGTTTGCAATCTTTTGTGCCTCGTCAGCATCCTTTACCAGATCGGGACTTCCGGGGATGGTTGGTACCTTTGCCTTGAGCATGGCAGCCTTGCAGCGCATCTTGTCCCCACAGAGATTCATGGATTCTGATGATGGACCTATAAAATTGATCTTGTTGTCTTCACACAGCTTTGCAAAGTCGTCATTCTCTGAGAGGAACCCGTATCCTGGGTGCACCGCGTCTGCCCCAGATGACAGTATTACGTCAAGTATCTTTTGCTGATTGAGGTAAGACTTTGCAGGCGCTGCTTCTCCTATGTGGTATGCTTCAGTGGCGTGTTTTACATGCAGCGAGTTGCGGTCCTCATCAGAGTATACTGCCACAGTTTTTATCCCAAGCGCCTTGCACGTCCTGATTACGCGTAAGGCAATCTCTCCACGATTTGCAACAAGGACTGACTTTATCATACCAATCACAAGTTTATGTTTCCATGTTTTCTTGGCGGCTGTTTCTCCCTCTTGCCTGCAAGCATGTTGAGCGCCTTGATGAGCATGGGCCTAGTCTCGGCAGGATCAATGACACTATCAACAGTACCATGTGACGCGGCAACGTAAGGGTTTTCAAACTTTTCTGTAAATTCATCGATCAGCTTCTTTTTGAGTCCATCTGGATCATCTGACGCCTGTAAATCTCTTCTATACATGATCTTTATTGCTGCTTCTCCCCCCAATACAGCACATTTGGAGGTGGGCCATGCATAGTTTACATCCGTACGTAGGTTCTTGCTTCCCATGGCGATATATGCCCCTCCATAGGCCTTTCCAATCACAAGTGTTATTCTAGGAACAGTCGCTTCACAGTATGCATAAAGCAACTTGCTACCATGCCTTATGATTCCGTTGTGTTCTTGATTGGATCCAGGCATGTATCCTGGTGTGTCAACAAGTGTGATTATTGGAATGTTAAACGAGTCACAGAATCTGATAAAACGTGCAGCCTTGTTTGAAGAGTCTATGTCAAGTGCGCCTGCAAGATGCATGGGCTGGTTTGCCACTATCCCTACCACTTGACCGTTCATCCTTGCATAACCTATCACAATGTTGGGTGCAAACAACTCATGCACTTCAAAAAAGTCATGATCATCTACTATGGAGTTGATGATCTCTTTAATGTCATATGGCTGTAGTGCGTTGTCTGGAATTATGTTTATGAGGTTATGATCCGTCCTGTCTGGATCGTCGCCTGTTTTGATCCTTGGTGGCTGTCCTGCATTGTTTTGTGGCAGGAACGAGAGAAGTTTCTTGATATAGTCCATACACTCGTACTCGTTGTTTGCTACAAAGTGTGCAACCCCACTCTTGGAACCATGTGTCATGGCCCCGCCTAGATCGTCAAAAGAGATCTCCTCACCAAGCACTGTCTTGACTACATCAGGTCCCGTCACAAACATGGTGCCTGCCTTCTTTACCATAATTACATAATCTGTCATTGCAGGTGAATACACAGCGCCTCCTGCAGACGGGCCTATACTTGCAGTAATTTGTGGAACAACCCCTGATGCTAGTTGATTGTGGTAGAATATATCGGCAAACCCGTCTAGGCTCATAATTCCCTCTTGTATTCTAGCACCACCAGAGTCCATAATTCCAATGACGGGGCATCCGGTGCGCAGAGCATGATCCATAAGTTTTGTAATCTTTTTAGCTCCCATCCTGCTTAATGTGCCACCGAGTACAGTAAAGTCGTACGCAAACACAAAGATCTGCCTGCCGTTAACATTACCATACCCACCAATCACACCATCAGTAAAGAATTTTTTCTTCTGCATGTCATACTCGTGGTAATGATGCGTGACAAGGGCGTCAATCTCTGTAAATGTCCCTTCATCAAGCAATAGTTCTATTCTCTCGCGAGCAGTAAGCTTGCCCTTGCTGTGCTGAGACTGAATTCTGTCCTGACCCCCTCCCTGTAATGCGATTCTTTTTTTCTCTGTGTGTGTCTTGATCTTTTCAATATGCATTAGTTACCATCTTGGGAATTATGGCTTCATATATTAATTTAATTTGGATAATTATGCATGTAATGGTGATGATGATGATGATGATGGCGGTAACTACCAGTGCTGCCCAATGTCTGTATGCTTGCATTACTCACACGCAGCGGATATACAAATACCACCCAACACAGTACTGACGCCGCTACACCAATGGACTGATTCTCAATACACTGCAGCATCATGATTGTTCTCATACTATCCTCCCATCTTCCCAAGATCTTCTGCTATCAGGCTTGATATGCTGTGTAATGGTCCCACTATGCCTAGAAGGATTAACCTCTCATCAGGATTATTCATGCCCATATGGGTGCCCGCACAAACAGCATGACCATGCACGTGCGGACGACATTATTGCGCACCTACAATCTTATCGTTCTATTCTTGATGGTGTGTTGAGAATTTGAAACTTTTTGCCTACAGCCTTTTTGTATGATTCTAGGTCGCTTCTCTCTTCACTACATCCTTTACATATACATAATTGTGACACATTTACAATGTCGCACATGTCTCTAAATTCACAGTCTGCACAGCCGGCGGGCCCGCCGCATATGATGCACTTTAACTCATCTGTTCCCGCACATGTTTCATGCTTTACGCCTGTTCCCTTTGACCAGAGACCAACCTCGTTTGTGTTAATCTTCTCACTACACACGATGCATGTGCCTGGAAACTTCATGGATATTTTTACCCAGCTCATCATGTCATCATCTCCTTAATCCCCTTGCGAATCACATCACCAAATCGTTCCTCATCGTCTTGTTCCAGCTGCATGGTGCCATTTTTCATGCATGTCATTATACACGGAAGACAGAACGTGGCCACTGCACTGGATGACATGTGCAGCCTTTCTGCCAATGCCGACGAGAATGCCTTGAGCTTTGCGCCATCCCATCTTATCTTGTTGAGTAGCGGCCATGATATGTTGTACTGAGCGTAGTGGATCTTTTCATTACCTCCGTCATTGTACAGTCCTATCAGAATGTCATTGAGGTAACGCAGGAGCCTCCAGTTCTGCGTCTTCATAATCCTACCATAGAGTATATCGGCATCAGATATGACTCTAAGGTATCTGCCCAACTGCTTGCCGTCCAACTCACTACTTGTGATGATACTGGAGTAAAACGCATTGATCTTGTCTCTGGGATTGATGTGCATCGCATACAGGACGCCGCGCGCCTCCTCTAATGAGTTTGCTTTGAAGAACGCGTTGATGCCCGCCTCTACATCTATCTTTTCAAGCGGTGCATCAGTCTGTGGGTTAAACCCTGGCACGAACGTCTGGGCCAGATTTATCATGGAACGAATATCTCCTCGTGATTTGTTGATCACATTGATCAGTGTACCAGGACTGATCTCCACATCTTCTTTTTCGAGTATTCCATTCAGATACACTCTCAGTAGGCGCGGAGGGATTTTCTTAAAGTGTATGACTGTGGTGCATTTTTTGATAGATTTCATCTTGTCTGCCGTGTCGTCGTTTGCAGCCAGTACGATAGGTACGATGGGTTCCTTGAGGATCTTAGTAAGGGCAGCAGCGCCGCCGTAGTCGCTACGGCCGTGGATCCCGTCTACTTCGTCTATGAATATCATGGGCGCACCCATCACGCTTGCATTTCCCAGTACTGGGGTGAGTATGTCATTGATCCTCGACTTGCTTCTAGCATCACTTGCATTGAGCCCTATGAGATCATACCCAAATTGTTTAGCAGCTACATATGATATGGTGGTCTTTCCCGTTCCGGGTGGTCCCACTAGCAGGAGTGGTTTTGTTCCCTTTCTCCATTTTGCAAACCATTCTATGATTGCTGCCCTTGATTCCTCATTGCCCACCATGTCAGATATTGTGCTTGGGCGATACTTTTCGGACCACATCAATATTACATCACCTCACAAGACTGGACTCGAATCTCTCCCACATGTTTGCGCCTTGTAGTTTGTTGTACCAATACTGGTTGTAGTGATCCACTGTAAGGAATAGGAATTCTAAAAACTCCTTGTTTGGAAATCCATCCGGCAGCAGTCTGATGGCGAGGCGTGCCTCTTGCAGGTACAGGATGCTCTTTTCTAGTGTAATTTCAAAACCCTTCCTGACATCGTCTGCCAGCACAGAGTAGTACAGTGGCCACGACGGAACTTTGACAAAGCCGTTCTTGAGAGAATCTTCGATCTCATTACCGCATCCCACTCCTTCCGCAGCCTTTGCCATTCCAAGGTAGAATATCTCTCCAAGTGGTCTCTGCGACAAGGCCATGTTTTTGCCCGCAGTGCCCATTACTGCCCTGTACTTTTTGTATGATAGAGTCATTTCGGCCTCGGTAATCTCGGAAGGTTTTGACTTTAGCATCTCATCCATATGTTGTCCAGATCTGGCATCTTTGAATCCTTCCTCAAACTCCTTGAGAACACGTTGGCCGCCGCTTGAGATCTTTGCCCTTGCGAGCTTTAGAATGTACGGGTTCATCAACTTGTAATCATCAAGGTATTCTAGGTCTTCATCCTTGTCCACAATCCTATCCATGGGCTCGCTTAGATCAATTGCCAGTATGTGCCCCTCTACCACATCCTCTCTGAGGTTGGGTGGATCATTCCTCTCATCTTTTGCATACTGTGCAGCCCCGTCAAAGAGCGCATTAAACACAGGAAATGTCATCTTTACAAAGTTGGAATCCAGGATTCTTGATACCCTATCCCTGAGAACATCGGGGCTTTGCAGCCTTGCTCTTATCTTCTCCGTTTCTGATCCCCCTAGTATGATCTCGGCCGAACCTACTTCATCACCAAATGCCTGTTGGGTTGCATTGGGCTGCGTGTCGGACTTTATCTCATGTAGGAGATCCTGCGCAAACCTGTCTGCAAAGCTTGCAAATCCCTTCTCTGTCTCTTCTTTGTACTTGTTGAAGAGTTTGTATCCTTTTGATTTGAACAACCCCTGCTTGATTATCTGTTTGCCGGGCTTTGTACTCAGCAATGCCTCCTTGCTTATGACTGATTGATCCTTCCCACTCACAGTATGCGTCTCGTTGGTTGGTATTTATGCATTCAAAGGATCCACCAAAAAAAAAAATCAGCGCGTGGAATTTGCACTACTCCTTGATGTGTGATGCTCATTTTATCTATCATTGCCGTCCAGAAAAATACACATGTTGCTAGAATCATTCTTCCCAAATTCAGTTACCAGATAAGTGATCACCAGTGCAAGCTCCACACATGATGTGGTGTCAATGCCGTATCATGTTGTACAATCACTGTTGAATCATCATGCCATATGATTCTGCTTCGTCTTGTGTCTATACATTTTTTGTACGTGGTCAGGTCGTACCTAGAATGATGTGTAATACTATCAAAAGACCATAGATCCATGCCTGAATCAAAAAATCTTCCCAGACAACCTGACCACGTACCATTTTTTCAACGTGTCATAGATGCTTGTTTAAACACCCCAATGCTTGTCTGCACACTACAACGATTCTTCACTTAAATTACGAGATTGTCCATCTCCAATGTGGAAGTGCTGGACATACTCCTGCAAGCTTCATCAAGGATCTATGAAGGTGTCAAGGATCTTGCCGGCACCGAGCAGGCAGGCGGAGACTTTGGTGTGGGAGCCGGAGGTGATATATCAAGAAATATTGACATGGTTGCCGAAAAGGCAGTACTTGATTATTTCAAAGAGGCGGAGTTTGAATGTATAGTATTGGGAGAGGAGTGCGGCAGGGTGGTCCTGTCTGATAATTCTAGAGGTTATGTCATTATGGATGCCATAGATGGTTCTGCCAACGCGGTCCGCGGCGTACCATTCTTTTGCAGCTCCCTTGCGTTTGCTACTGGCGGTAAGCTTAGTTCCATAACTGACGGCGTGATTACCAACCTTACCACCGGTGAGATGTATTGGGCATCAAAGGGCAAGGGGGCATTTTTAGACAAGAGACGTATTTACGTGCAGGATCCCTTTGAGGATCCGACATATAGGATAGTTGGCATCAATACATCAGGCGCCACGAAGGAACTGTTGAGGAGGCTTGATCCCATCTTCACTAACCACAACCATACTAGACATTTTGGTGCCAATGCACTAGAGATGGCGCTCTTTGCAGACGGCCTATTGGATGTATTCATAGACTTGCGTGACAAGATTAGGGTTCATGATATTGCAGCAGGCTATCTTGTGGCAAAGGAGGCAGGCGGCCTGTTGGTGGATGCTCATTTGAATCCGCTGGACGCAGACTTGAACTATGATACTAGGATCTCTTTTATTGCCGCCTCAAGCAGAAAGGCTCTGGATCATGTAGCAGAGCAGGTGGGAATACCATGACTGATGCTACTGTTGTGTGGGATCATCTGACTCATCAGCCTACAAAGAGGATTCCAAAGGCAGTTTGGTTTGCTGGATCATGATTCAAAGGACATTGACCCAATTTTACACACAATTTGATAACTCTCCCAACATTATAGTCTGAACTCGTCTCTGTCATCCAACAGTTATTAAATGGAGGCAGTGTTTTGTGGGAGATGCCCAAAGGATTCCTTGAGACCATGGAGTCAGGTAGCAGCCACGAGAAGATCAATGCGCTTGAGCAAGTCAATGACACTACGGATCGTGAGATTATTGGGGCGATCGTTGCTAGACTAGGTGATGCAGACATTCGCGTAAGGGGTGAGGCATTTAGTTCTCTCTTGGCAAACAAGAATGACATATGTAGTGTGTTGGTTGAATATCTAGACTCCACAAACGCCGACATACGCGGCTTTATGGCCCTGATACTGGCAAACAGGGGTGAGAGATCTACAATCCCACATATAGAGAAGCTTGCAGACGATCTGCACGCAATTGTTAGATCATGTGCAGTTGGGGCTCTTGGGCACCTCAAGGCACACGAATCTAGGGATATAATTGTAAAATCCATGCGGGATGCAGACAGGGAAGTAAGAATGGGTGCCATCTGGGCTGCCATCAAACTTGGCATGCAGATAACAGAAGAGATGCTTACAGAGGATGCCGGGCAAAATGAACCCGAGATCAATGCAATGCTTACACACATGCAAAAACTACCCCAATAGACAGATCATATATGCATGTCTGAATTTTGCAGCCTTGGAACACACAAATTTGGATGATCCGACGATCCACTCTTCAAAAAATAGTGGACCGGAAGGGATTTGAACCCTTGATCCGATGCATGCCATGCACCTATCCTACCAGGCTAGACGACCGGCCCAATATCAGAACCCTGATTGATAACATGACCTTCAGATTGGTTATTAACGTTTAGTGATGATTGTGATGTATGCATTCTAACCATACCATGACATCAAGATGGTGTGTTATGGTTACACAATGCTATAACATTCGCACAAAGAAGAGGCAGACAAGACTACATTCTTAGTACTAGCACAAGGTTGTACGATAGGCAGCATATGTGATATTTGTGGACCTGTGCTCCACTGTTATGCCATACAAATTACTCTCTTCCATGTCCACCGTATCCGTGATGCGGTGTTGTAATGCGGTGTTGTAATGCGATGTGGCTTGTTATGCTATTGATTTATCTCTGATTCCATCGTGGTGATCTTGTCCATAAGCTCGTCAAGGTCTACGGGCTTTGGAAGGAATGAGTGCACTCCCTTGTCGATGAGTTCTTGGATCTGGTTTGCATCATTTGAGGATGCAGAGAAAACCACGACGCGTTGCTTGTTTATGAGTTTTTTTTCTACAAGATCATCTATCACATCAATACCTGAAAAGTCAGGCATGGATAGATCGAGCAGCACCATGTCATACTGGTTGGTAGTTATCATCTCTACTCCCTGCCTGCCGTTATTTACAGACTTAAACTCGTGACCCATACTGGTCACGGCCAGCTCTACAAACGTGCGAATGTCATCATTGTCATCAATTTGTAGAATTTTCATTATGCTTGCTATTCTCTGGTAGAATAAAATAAAAGTTACTGCCTTTGCCCACTATACTCTCTACGTATATCTCTCCTCCTAGACCATTGACAATCCCCCTGCATATGGCTAGGCCTAGACCTGTACCGCCGTGCTTTCTAGTATGACTCGTATTTGCCTGATAGAACTTTGTAAACAATTGCTTCTGCTTCTCTGGTGGTATGCCGCACCCATTGTCTTGTATGGAGAATTTTATGGTGCCGTCTATCTTTTCTGCCGTAACCGTGATCTTGCCTGTACCCTTTGGGATAAAGTCTACTGCGTTGTACACTAGGTTTGTAATGACCTGTTCAAGCCTGCTTGTATCACTTATAATCTTGATCTCCAACCCTTCTCCCTTTGCATCGAATTGTCCTTTCACACTACAGTGGACTGTGATGTCCTTCTCTTGCGCCGCAATCCGAAATGATTTGTTTATCCTCTCAAGCAGCACGTTGACTGACATCTCTTGGAGGTCAAACCTCATCTTCTCCAACTCCAATTTATGAGCATCAAGCATATCTACTATCAATTTGCGCAGCCTCTGTGCGTTTGAGAGTATGGTTGTCACTGCATCACGCTGTTTGTCATTGAGATCGCCCAGCAGTTTTGGCCGTCCAAGTGCCTGTGCAAACCCGATGATCGGGGTAAGGGGTGACTTTAACTCATGCGTGACCACAGATAGAAATTCCTCCTTCATCCTGTCGGTCTTTTCCTGTTCGCTGAGCAAGTGTTTGGTGTCAAAGAGTTCTGTAGCATCTTTTATCACTACATTTCTTCCAATCATGTTGTTTTCATCATCATAGATGTTTGTGGGTGTCAGTATGGATGGGAAGATTGATCCATCCTTTCTCTTCATCCAGATCTCTGTTGTCTTGCTCTTGCCGGTGCGCCTCCAGTCTGACATGTTTCTGCGCAGTGCGTCAACACTCTTGTCTGCGGTGTGTTCGACAAGATTCCTGCCCAACACCTCTCTCTTGCTAGTAAATCCCATCTTTTTGATGTAGGTCATGTTACAGTCTATGATGGTTCCATTGTAGTTTACGGTTCTGTAAAGATCAGGCGAATTCTCGTAGAGGCTTTCATATTTCTTTATCCTGACTAACTTTTGAAGGGATTCCAGCTCTGTCATGTGCATCATAATCGCTGACATCTCGGTGATGTTGCCAGATTTGTCGGCGCGGCCAGTTATACGTGCGATCAACTCCATCATGTTTCCTTGCTTGGTCATGATTCTTATCATGCATGTGGTCTGTACAGGATTCTTCCACCACTCTTCAAACATCGCACGTTCCATGGCCTTGATATCTGGCGGCATATGCGTATCAATGTGTGTTCCCACCACCTCTTGAATTGAGTCATGGCCGAGCTTCTTTACATATGTCTCGTTACAACGTGTGATGATTCCCTCTTTGTTTACAGATCGGTACAGCCTAGGTAGAGTTTTCCTGATATGTGGATGCATGTCGTGGTCTGCATTGCACTTGGCATAGATAAAATGTGTCAGAAGATCCGTAGTGACGCGGTGGCTCTTGTCTTGGCCTTGCATGTTGGTAGTAGGTTCCATGTGTATGCCCTACCTATTATCAAGGCATGATGCATATTTAGATTATTATTTTATAATGTTGTGCGAATGTTCATAGTCATCTAGATTGGCAGTCAGATTCTTTATGGTGGTCTTGATCTCTACAAGATCTATATCTGTACCGCCATTGGATTTTCCCGTTATGACTGCTTTCTCTATTGACGTAAACAACTTCTCTATATTCTCTACCAGCATCGGATCAAGTACATCTATGGATACTCCTAGTACTGCCTGTCCTTTTTGTAGTATCTGTACCAAATCATGCGTCTTGGCATCTGCAATCTGTCTTTGTTTTTCGTTATCACTATTTGCAAACCTGTTGATTATTCCTATACAGAGCAACAATGAACTGAAATGGTTTTTTAGCGCCTGAATCACATATGTCTCACGCCTGTCGCGCAACTTTTTTTGCTCTATAATGATCTGATTAATCTGAAATCTGGCTTCATCGATCTTTTTGTTGCTGTGCATAGAGATGTAGTGGAATAAGAGTGCCAATACCATGCCACACACCACGTCCCCTACTATTAGGGCAAGCCATCCTGATATGTCGCACTCGTGATGGATTGTCAGTAAGTCACAGTTTTCAGCACTATGCTCTACACTGATAAATAATACTATGAATACGAATGATATTGCTGCTACAAATACTAACAGAAACCGGTGGTTGTGTATTCGGGATCTGGTTGATATGTAAGGATTAGTGTCGGCAGACACGAATTTTATCACCTATAATAATGGTTTTATTTTTTTGAGGCATCTTGTCTCAAAGTGTGTTGCAATAGTGGTTCATTTGTATTTATCGCTACACAAATCTCAGTACTCCTCATGATGGGCTGTCCACCATTACTCTTCATGCCTACCGCTCTTGGTATGGTTTGTTGTCCAATGGACCATGCCGTTTACACATAACATGGTGCCCAGATCATGCAGGAGGCTACTGTGTTGCAGGATTTATTCGTGGCACAATCCTTGTGCCTTCTTGCATGATCACACCAACTACATTTCTGCTAGTTTGTATTTCATACAACGATCTTGCTGTTGCATGTTACACACACATGACCTGCAAGTGGCCTAATAGGCATCTGTGACGCGCAACAGGCTGTACAGGATTGTGTGGTAGTGCTGATATCTTCATCTCCCATACGTAGTGATACTGTCTCCAAGCTCCATATTACAAGCCATGGTCACTGTTTGTTTACTGGCGTGCCTGGTTATTTCTTCTGCTTTGAGATCACATGCCCACATTCTGCCATGGGGGGTCGTCCCTGCCATCCGTACGTGATCATGGTTCAGTGGGCTGTGATTTATTAACAATAGGTATGTTGTATGTATATCTCACAAGAATGTTAAAATTCAGGCATTTTCAGTACCAACTTGATGTCTAAGGAGGAGAAGAAGGATGACAAGGACAATACCAAATCCTCAGATACTGCCAAGACGGAAGCCTCGGCTGCCAACAAGAAGGCAAAGGCGCTTGCAGATGCATCTGCTAAAGCAGCAGCAGCTGCAAAAGCAGTTGAAGACGCAGAAAATGCCGTAAGGGAGGCAATGGCAAAGGCACATGCTGCCAAGGCAGACGTAGAGGCTGCTGCAGAAGAGGAGTACAAGGCTATTGCGGCGCTGTCGGGTGCATCCCCTGCAAAAAAATCCACATTTACTTACAAACGTGATGCTGATGAGATCTTTCGTCGTGATATGGGTGAGCCAGAGTTCTTTTTGAACAAAGAGGATAGATTCCAGAGGCCAGTCCTTACAGCCGAACAGCAAGAGTCTCTTACACGTGAGGTAGAGATCCCAAGGGATCAGACGCCACCATATGTCCCTACCAATGTTCTGAGTCCTGAGTTTGGCGGCATGTCAAATTATGAGAGGGGCGTAAACGAGTTTCTAGACGAGACCCGAGATGATCTTGAAAGGCTCAGGTATAGCCCGGATGCCACGGAGAGACAGATAAAAGATGCAGAGGACAAGGTGACATATCTAGAGTCCTTACATGAAAACTTTTTTGTAGGGATGAATGTATTTCGTACCGCCAAGGGTGGCAGGGACAGATTGGGAGCCAAGTGAGGAGTGGTATGATGGCTGAATCCAACTACAACACCATAAATTTTGATATCATGAATACAAGAATTACATTCAAGAATATCCCTTTATACGCACTATCAAAATTCATCTTTAAGGATGTGGGAGCTGCATACGAAGTGTTCAAAAACATCCCTGGGATCGACGAGTGCATCATAATACAGACTGCGAGCAGGGTCGAAGTATTCACCGTGAGTAATGTGGGGGAGGGTGACTCGCCTGATGCTAGGCGTGCCGCAGGCAAGGTTCTCATTATGAACCAGATCAAGAACGCATGGGCATCCCTTGTATCCTTGGATCGATGGGACATAGATCACATTGATCAAACCATTGAGGTGTACAAAGGAGATGACGTTTACATGCATCTGTTGCGACTAGCATCAGGACTAGACTCTGTCGTAGTGGGAAAAGAAGAGATATTCAACGAGGTAGAACAGTCCCTTGCCGACGCAAAAGATGCAGGCGCATCAGGAAAGATACTAAACAAGCTGTTTGAGAATGTAATCCGACTAGTCACCAAGATAAGGAACACCACCAACATAGGCAAGGATGTAGTATCACTTGGTGACATTGCTGTAAAGTTGGTAAGTGAAAAGGTGGGGTTGGACACAAAGAAGAAAGTACTGATCATAGGGACGGGCGAGCAGGCAGCCATGATTGCAAAGACCCTCAAAAAGCATGGCATGGCCTTTAGTATTACAAGCCGTATCATTGAACGAGCTACGGGCTTTACAGAGATCCTTGGTGGTACTCCAGAAGACTTTATTGATGTCCTGGCAGGGTTTGACAAGTATGATGTCATATTTGTGGCTACTACGGCCGACTATTTTCTAATCACATATGAGAGAATCAGGTTGGTGATGGAGGAGAAGAAGAAAGGTACACTGATACTTGATCTATCTGATCCTAGGACGGTTGACGAGGGCATCACCACACTTCCAGGAATCAAGTTGTTGTTTAGGGATCAGGTCTTTGAGATCTATGAAGAGAATGTCAGGACAAGAAAGGGAATCGTACCGGCAGTAGAGAAGATCATTGAAAAGGAGCTTCCGATCTTGTCAACTAGGATGAGGGTCCTGGATACATGATCGTCATGTTATATACCATGCTTTCGTAACAGAAACTGCATTATGACTTCTTTGGAATAATCTATTCCGTGTTCATCGTCGGTATGTTTTTGAAATCTGTTTATGACTTGTTCAACCTCTCCGTCTGCCACAAAATCACACTCAAAACCATAGTCTCTGCACTTGAGTTTTGCCATGCCCAAAGAAAAAGATAATCAATATAAAAATCCAAAGGATAACATTATTGCACAAATTCTAGATGTCGGTAGTCTGTAATGTCACTGAGTGAATGGACTGGTTGCGCCCAAAGATTACATTATACCGCCTTGCAAGTACCATCATGATAGATTGATGCATGGATTGCTCTGCCTGCATCTGTTGCTGATGTCACCATCATCATCATTGTCGTCATCATTGTTGCCATCATTGTCGCCATCACCATGTCCTGCCAATGCTATGATACAAACGGCACAGCCACACAAGAATGAATTAGAATGGTGGGGAAAGCCTATTGCGTGGTGTAAGTTTTGATACAAGTTCGTTGCCACACCCCCGAACCCTTAGACTAGCCACAATTCGTCATGGTGTTGTCATGCTTGCATGAACTCTTTTGCAAGCAACCAGATAACACACACAAATATGGTGATGCTCTATAATAATGCATAACTTGTTGTTGTGCAATCAGATGGGGCAAGAGTAATAGGATGATGGCGTCTATGTTTGGTACTATCCATACGACTCGAACTTTATTCCAAAGCTTCCGTCTGGATTCTTTTCTTGTTCTGTGACAAAACCTTTCGAGCCCACAAAACTCACCACTCCATCAATTGTACCCTGATACCCACAGATGTATATGATTGTATTTTCGGGGGTGATCTCTTCACCAACCATCTCCTCGACCGGCGACAGACCTGTCTTTTTATCGGGTTTGAAGAACGATTCTACCCTCCCAACGTGGCCGGACCAAGATCTGTTGAAGAATTCCTTGGGCCTGCTTATGGCTGCCTTATATCTAAAGTTCCACTGATCCCTGCCCCTCCTTTCACTTTCCATCTCCATGTCGGTCATGAAGCGCTTGTAGCTTAGCTCGTCTACATAACTTGCTCCATGCAGTACTATCAACTCTCTTTTGTCCTTGTTGGCGTGGAAGTGTTTGACGAATCCTATGAACGGTGCAAGGCCTGTTCCGCCCCCTACACAAATGACACGCCGCATGTCTCTCTCTCCATTATGCAGCGTGTCACTGATCTGCAGTGCCGCCCCTGTTGGACTGCCTAGTTGTACTACGTCGCCCACGTTTGCATAGAATAACTCCGTAGTGACACGGCCAGGCAGCGGCCTTCTTACCCATCTTATCAGGAATTCATAATAATCTTTATTCTGCTCATGTGATGCTATAGAGTATGCCCTTCGGACAATCTTCTTCTCAGAGGGTATGGGGAGCCCTATGGTAAGGAATTGCCCCGTCTTGTATTCTGGTACACCCGTCTCTGGAACTAGTCGTATAATGACTAAATCTTCTTTTAGCAGCTCCAAGTATGTGACCGTGGCTTTGGTCTCAGTTACCATCCAAGGTATTTTTGCCTTGTTATGATAAATATATTTCTGTCAAATAATGATATTTTCATGGTGTATGCAGCTTTTCTCTTGTATGTGGTGCTTGACAATATGTTGCTACCATACCATGCATGGAATGCAGGCAGATGTGGGATAGTCTGCAGTGATGCTTATGTTTGTGACATGTGATTATGTGCATGCAGCCTGTGTGCTTGAAGATCTTTGAATACAGAAACAAATCTTGGATGCTTTCATGATGACTTGTTTTCTTCAGGCATGGCATCAACGGTGCACACTTTTAGATTTAAATTATACTGAAATACCAAATCCTACATGTCGACCGAAACCAGAGACACTATATTCATTGGTAAGAAGCCACTGATGGCATACGTAACATCTACGTTAATTCAATTGGCAAATCTACCATCCGTCCACATCAAAGCTAGGGGACTCAGCATATGCCGTGCTGTAGACGTCGTTCAAATCATTTCACGAAAGACAGCCAATGCCGATTACTCCATAGGTGACATAAAGATTGGCTCAGAACAGCTAGAGTCACAAGACGGCAAGACACGAAACGTCTCAACCATAGAGATTGAAGTAAAGAGAAATACTGCATAGGCTACATTTCTTTACTTGAAATTTTTTCATTTATCCCATTGTTTTAACAATTAGCAGTATTGATCTTTGTAGGGTTTACAGCGCGATGTGGTGCTGTATGACTGAACTATGCCCCATGATGGGAGTGATCCCCCACTAATTGATTTGTTAAAAGAGTCCCCTGTTACACAATCAAGTCCTTGAGGATGCGTACTTGTTCTCCATGTCTTTGTACTGTTGCAGTCCTACCAACTCGTTGAACTGGTCAAATTGCATCATTCTTCTTTTGGACTTTGTGGTAGTGCCCGTCTCGTGCAGTTCTCGGAGTGTCTGGGCGGTGGCAAATGCATTTGCAAACAGTACTGCTAGTGGATACAGCGCCACCCTGAATCCCATCTTGCGCAACTCTTGTGCTTGTACGATTGGTGTGATGCCTCCTTCTATCATGTTTGCCACGAGTGGTGCCCTTATCGATCTGCCTATCTGTTTCAATTCGTCTACTGTTCTCGGCGATTCGATAAATATTGCATCTGCACCAGTCTTTTTGTTTTGAAGTCCACGCTCAATTGCTTCGTCTAATCCTGATGTGGTCCTGGCATCGGTCCTTGCAACGATGACAAAGTCCTTGCTTTGCCTAGCATCAATTGCCGCTGCGAGTTTTTGTGTATATTCTTCTTGTGGTATGATCTCCTTTCCACTCATGTGACCGCATCTCTTGGGCCATTTTTGATCCTCTAGGAATATTCCAGCAGCCCCGGCGGACTCTAGTTCTCTGACAATCTTCCACACGCTTAGCGCATTTCCATAACCAGTGTCCGCGTCCACGATCACAGGGATTGATACTGCACTGCATATTCTTCTGGCATTGTCTACTGTTTCTGTGCCTCCGAGAAATCCATAGTCTGGCATTCCCAACAGTGATGCAGATGTTCCATAGCCAGTCTGAAACGTGGCCTCAAAGCCGGTATTCTCTACAATCTTTGCGCTCATGGCATCATACACTCCTGGTACCACTAGGATGTCATCTCCCTTCAGCATACTGCGCAGCTTCACAGCACTACATGGTATGTGAACTATATGACGCTTTTGTGTGGTCTGTGTTTGCCAGCAAATCACGAATTTGGAAATGGATTCTTGTTTTATCTTTGTAGTATGGTATGTCTAAGCGAATCTGAAACATCTTTTGCATCTTATGAAACGTGTCTTATATTATACGACAAACACTATTACACAAATTCATACACGTCAACCCATCCTCACCGTCACACTGCCCAACTTTTAGAATTATTCTACCTTGATCTGTTTTTGCTTGTTTGCGCTCTTTTTATCTGCTGAGTCACTATCATCATCATCATCACCATCTCTTTTGTTGGCATCCTTTTTTCCCTTGTCACCACCATCCTTCTCTATTTGGTCAATCTTTTTGAGCTCGTCTTGAAGGAACTGCCTGTATTTTTGTATATTCTCTTCTTTCATGTATGATGCATTTGAGCTGATGGCAAGGCCCATTATGATGATCTTGTCAATTATGTCCGCCGTGACAAACTTGCCTACGTTGCCCAACCTGGCAAGCACATCGATCTGTTTGTTTATGTTCTCTCTTATCTTGTCAATATCCTCTGCCATCTCTGTGCCCTTTTTTGTAATAGTGTACTTTCCGTTCTCTGCCTCGTCTACAAGTCCCTCGTCTAGCAACCTGCCCAAAAGTGGATATATCAGGCCCGGTGATGGCTTCCAAACTCCTTTGCTGTGTTTTGTGGCATAGTCGATGATCTCTTTTCCTGTATGTGGACTTTCTCTCAACAGGTTTAGTATGAACTGCCTTGAGAATCCCCTTGGGACAGCACTTGCTACTTTTTTGAACCATATGTTGCCCATACAATCATATCGCTAGCGATATATTTTAATCTTCGGCGTCTGCTGGTCTGTTTCACAATCCCAAACCATAGGTACGATTCGCCTATTCTTCAACAAACATCTAGATACACTTGAGAGAATTATGAAACAGACTAGTGTCTGCATAAGCATTTTGTATGCAAGACTTGACTAGGATCAGAAGATGCTTGACAGGTATGTGACTGAAATATAATGCGACTTGAGCATGTATGATAAATTTACATATCCGGCTGGCCCATCTGGCTGGACGCCGTACTTGATTGCACCTGTATTAGAATAAATTCTGGCCTGAGATTCTAGACCACATATGTATGACGTGTATGTCTACCATATCCATTCATACCATGATGTGATTTGACATGAACAGAATTTGTATCTATATTCCTTGATGCGCGCGGGGGAAGGGCATAACAAATCATGTATGCTGATTTCACTATGACTGTTAACGTCTATGGGTTACTACATATTTAACCCGTATGTAGCCAAATTTGACTGGAATGGTCGACTCAATAGACTTTGATCTGATCGTGTGCGGCTCTGGCCTTGCAGGTCTACGGGCTGCAATATCTGCTGCCAAGAAAGGGCCCAGTCTTAAGATAGGCATCGTCTCCAAACTACAGGTAATGCGCTCGCATTCTGTGTCTGCTGAAGGGGGGACTGCTGCTGTATTGTTTGAGGACGAGGGTGACACGATAGAGTCGCACATTTATGATACTGTAAAGGGAAGTGACTTTCTTGCGGATCAAGATGTGGCAGAGAAACTCTGCATAGAGATACCGAGGGAGGTATATCAACTGGAGCATTGGGGGATGCCATGGTCTAGAAGGAAGGATGGCCGTGTGGATCAGAGAAACTTTGGTGGCTACAGCTTTCCTAGGGCTACATACGCGTCAGACAAGGTGGGCTTTTTTGAGATGCAGACCCTGTACGATACGTGCCAGAAATTTGACAATATAGAGTACCTCAACGAGTGGTTCGTTACATCCATCATACATGATGGAAAACAATTCATGGGCCTAACTGCCATAGAACTGTCCTCTGGCACATTCTATGTGATCAGGGGTGGCGCATTGATTATCGCCACAGGCGGAGCGGGTCGTTTGTACAGTTTTTCAACATATGCCCTATCTTCTACTCCAGACGGCCTAGATATGGGTCTGCGTGCTGGCATGGCACTCAAGGATATGGAGTTTGTTCAGTTTCATCCTACAGGCATCATGCCATCCGGCATCTTGATCACTGAAGGTGCAAGAGGAGAGGGTGGATACCTACTAAACAACAAGGGAGAGAGATTCATGAAAGAGTACGCGTCCAACAAGATGGAGTTGGCGCCGCGTGATATAGTATCAAGATCAATAATGACAGAGATCCAATATGGTAGGGGATTCAAGCATGAGACTGGTGCAGATTGTGTAAAACTTGATCTGCGACACGTAGGAGATGAGCGTATCAAGGAACGACTAGGTGGAATACGTGAGATATCTATAAAGTTCTCTGGAATAGATCCAGCTCAAGATCTCTTGGATGTCCGGCCCGTATGCCATTATATGATGGGCGGCTTGCATTCTGATATTGACGGAGCAACGGAGATACGTGGTGTCTGGGCAGCAGGCGAGGCAGCATGTAACAGCGTGCATGGTTCCAACAGATTGGGGGCAAATTCCACATCCGAATGCATAGTGTGGGGGAGGATTACCGGAGAGATGGCGGCAGAGTATATCATGAACAACAAGAATAGTAGTGGCGCTGCGCTATCTTCAACTCCGTGGCCCCACCATCTGGTTGCGGCAGAGGAGAAGCGAATCTATGATGGTATATTCAGGGGGAGAGGTGATGTCAACCCCTACGAGATTAGGCAGCAACTTACCGACATCATGAATGAAAAGGCATACGTATATCGCAACGAAGCTGATCTCGCAGAGGGACTGCGCAGGATCAGATCCCTCAAAAACCAAGCATGGAAACATGTAGATGACAGCGCTAAGGAATACAATACCAACTTTTCAAACGTGATGGAGATTGATTCTATGTTCCGTGTGGCTGAGATTATCCTTGTTGGGGCGATCAACAGAAAAGAGTCGCGCGGGGCGCATGCTAGAACTGACTATACAAAGCGTGATGATGTAAACTTTTTACATCACACACTTGCCTACCATGGTCCAGAGAAACCCCTCATGAGGACGTATCCAGTCACTATTACCCGGTACAAGCCGGTGGAGAGAAAATACTAAGATGACACGTGACGATCATCGCGAAGGTATCAAAGGAATGGCCAATCCCGGGCGTTATGGAATAGAGCGTGTTGCATACTGGCTAATGAGGCTCAGCGGACTGGGCTTGCTTGCATACTTTATTGCACACATCTATGAGACCAGTAATATCCTGCGTGGGCGTGTGGGCTGGGATGAGGTGTTGGCCATGACCCAGACTGTAGAGGGCCACATAATACTATCTATAGTGATCGGGATGTGTGTGTTTCATACGGTCAATGGGATCAGGGTCATGCTAGGGCATGGTGGTGTGGGGGTTGGTAGACCCACTAGGCCAGACTATCCGTATGAGCCCGCCTCACAGAATTACAGGCACAAGATGGGTATCTATTCGGCGATCATCTTGGCGGCAATTGCCATGATGTACGGACTAGCTGTGATGTTTGGAGAGTGATGGGTGAATGATTATGGATATGCCTGTGCTGATGACAACGATGACTACAACGATGACTACAACGATGACTACAATATCTGACTCAACCATGCACGCAATCGGGAGGGTACAATAATCATGAGAGAGAGCACCATGATGAAGATTCACTATGGTACTGCTCTAGCAGCCGTGGCCTTGGTTGCGATACACGTCCTCATGCGCATGACTACGGGATTTGCAGAGTCGTTACAGTATGAGACCGTCCTCGCAAACTACAAATTTCTTCCTTATGCACTCATGTTGGAACTGATCTTGATACTTCTTTCCATACATGGCTTTAACGGACTGCGTGTCATCCTGTTGGAGTTGAAGCAAGGTCCCACGTATGAGAAAGCGGTCTCATATGGATGCCTTGGGGCTATGTTTGTACTCATAGCGTACGGGTCAAGAACAATTATTATGACCAACATGGGGATGGTATAGGTGACGATACAATGGCGGCAATAGTGACTGTCCCCTCAAAAGAGATGACATCAGGTAACAGCGCTGCAGGACATACGTCTACATCACCGCGACAGATTACGTTGAGAATATCTAGATGTAATCCTGCTCATGGTGATGACGGGGCAAGATTTGATGACTTTACAATGTCGTATGAAAAATGGACAACTGTTCTTGACGCAATTCTTGAGGTCAAGAATTATCTTGATCATTCTGTGGCGGTGCGTTACTCGTGCAGGCAGGCATCTTGCGGTTCATGCGGAATGATAATTAATGGCAAGCCTAGATTGGCATGTTTTACCAAGATAAGTGAATTGGATTCTGATGTTGTTACGGTCCAACCCATGAAGAATTTTCCAGTCATTCGCGATCTGGCGGTAAGCTTTGAGAAGATGTTTGCCGCGCATCGCTCCGTAAAGCCTTACATGATAAGCGACGATGCTGATCTTGACGAGCAGGGCGCAAAAGAACACATACAGTTACCCGAGCAACTAGATCAATACATACAGTTTACAAACTGCATAAAATGTGGCCTGTGCAACTCTGCGTGCCCCACAATGGCCACTGACTCCAAGTTTGTAGGCCCACAAGCGCTGGCGCAGGCATACAGATACGTTGCAGACAGCAGGGATCAGGGTAAGAGTTCCCGCCTGCCTATAATTGACGAGTCACATGGCATCTGGAGGTGCCACTTTGCAGGATCTTGCAGCCAGGTCTGTCCAAAGGGTGTAGACCCTGCCATGGGCATACAGATGCTTCGTGGATACATGCTGGGCTTTAAGGACTAGGACAAAGCGTGATTTTTTTGCGGTTGTACCTAGTGATGTGATGATCTCGTTCTGTAGTTTATCTATACATGATTTGATGTAACACATCGCCATTATGAAGTGGAATTTGGGGCATTAGGGCCCACCGAACTTCCAACTACATCATCACAGTAAACACGAGCGGGTGGCAGAAACAACGCAGAGAGTTGTAGTTAATGTTTTTGAGCATTTGGTGTTCTTTTGTAGACATGTATGTATTTTATTTCCTGGATAGAGTATATGCCATGGATCCCTCAAAGGTGGACTGGAACCATCCCAGCGTGAAATACCTTCTCAAGTGCTTTGAAGAGGCGACAAATGTCAGAGACAAAGAGAGTGAGCAGACGCGGGAGATGATGGAACAAGTGTTGGAGGAAAACAGGCAACTGCGCGAAGAGCTCGAGCAGCTGCGCGAGGAGAATGAGGCGATGCACAAGGAGTTCGAGCAGCTGCGCGGGGACAACAAGCAGGTAGTAGCTGGAAAGGAAAAAAAGCACGACTCCGGACGCGGGCACAACCACAGAAGCTACAACGTGAGGGAGATGAAGGGGTATCCGCAGATTAGGAGCGTCGACAAGAACGGCGGCACGAAGCGGCCGTCGCATAGGATCCCACCCACCGTAAACGACATCAGGCAGGCCGACCAGACCAAGTGCCCCAACTGCGGCGCGGAGCTCTCGAAGCCCACCGGAGAATACGAGCGGCTGTCCGAGGACCTGATCGAGTTCAAGTGGACGGTCACCAAATGGTGTGTCTCAAGAAGGTTCTGCAGGGGCTGCAACAAGCAGGTTACCCCGTACCTTGACGGCGTGCTTACCGGGGAGCATTTCGGGACAAACATCATGGCCATGGTGATAACCATGAAGTGCTCTAACGTGTCATTTGGCAAGATCAGAGACATGCTCCACATGTTTTATGGTATTAGCATCTCCACGTCCACGCTGAACCACTTTTGCGACGTGGTAGCCCGTGAGCTTGAGCCGCTGTACGACAAGCTCAAAAAGGCGCTCAAAAGGTACAGGGAGATTTACGGCGACGAGACGAGCTGGTTTGTCAACGGCATACGCAGGTGGGTCTGGGTGTTTGTCAGCAGCATGTCGAGCATATTCGTCATAGACAAGTCAAGAGGCAGGACCGTACCCATGGATGTGCTGAAAGGATTCACAGGAACCATCGTGAGTGACTCGTGGGGCCCGTGGAACTACGTGGGTAGCAAGCACCAAAAGTGCCTGCTGCACTACTTGCGCGACATGTACAGGACACTCGAGAAGAACAAGAGCAAAAAGTTTGTCATATTCTTCAGGACGTTGTATAAAATACTCAAGGATGCCATAGAGCCCAGAAAGACTGACTGCAGGGACTCTACAGAGGATCAGAAACAGTCTGTGCAGAGACTCAAGAGTAGGGTGCACCGGCTGATAAACAAGGACCATACGGACAAGGACTGCAAGAGATACACAAAGCGCCTAAAGAGGGAGGTCGATTCACTCTTTACGTTCATAGAGCATGAGGGTGTGGACTATCACAACAACGTCAGCGAGCAGGCGCTGCGCAGGTTTGCAGAGGCCCGCAAGGTACTGTACGGGAGCAGGACAGAAAAGGGCGCCAAGAGGACTGCCGTGACCATGAGCATCCACGAGACATGCAAGAAGCGCGGCGTCAACTTTTACGAGTTTGTCCGCGACTATTTAGCCGGAAGGATAGACGACATTCCGAAGAAACGCATAGCTCACGCCACAACTACCATCACAACCATGGCCGCCTGAGGCGGTTCGTGCAACATTTTATACATCTGCATCCACCACACCCGCATCTGCATCCACCACACCCGCATCTGCATCCACCACACCCATATCTGAGCCATGGCGGCCGTCACGACTGCACGCGCATCGGGATTTGCCTTCTCTTGGTGAGCTGATTTTGGCCTCAAAAAAACCACTTCATAATGGCGATGTGTTACGATTTGATTAATTCTCTTTTTGTGTGCATGGACCGATTATTTTCACTACCTGTTTTGAGAGTTCTTCCATGGATGATCTGATTGCGTTCTGCCTAATGGAGAGATCTGTTCTGTATTTATTGATCATGTCGATCCTATGATTTATCATTCTCTTTTGTTCTGCATACCCAGAGGAACCGCAAGATCTTCTCTGATTGAGGGAAGTGACAACGGTGGCAGAGGAGATGATATCTGTCACAATTACAGGATCGACCTTGGTTCCAGATACCGATTTTTTTATTTGATCTGTTGTCAGTTTTGCAATGGATGTATTTGACTGATGCGCCAGCTGCACCAGGGTGCCAGATATCTTGTGGGTTACACGGAATGGTACCCCCTTCATGACCAAACCCTCCGCAATATCAAGAGCAATGAGGTTGCTTGACTCTGTAGCTCGCTTCATCCTCTTTTTGTTCACCTTGACAGTAAGCACGAGAGATCTGAACACGCGCAACGCGCCAATGGCAGTACTTGATGCGGTCCATGCTGGAGACTTTATCTGCTGCAGATCACGTCCATATCCTGATGCCAGTCCCTTTATTGTGGACAGGATTGCTGTAAGGTTGCCTATTGTATCTGCCGCCCTGCCTCTGGTCAGTTCTAAAATGTCAGGATTTTTCTTTTGTGGCATAACACTGGAAGGAGACGCAAACTCGTCTGCAAGCTCTATAAACGCAAATTCAGATGTGGACCACACCACAAAGTCTTCTGCGATCCTGCTCAAGTTGGTCATCATTATGGTGACCATGGCTACATATTCTGCCACAAAGTCGCGCGCACTTGTGGCATCTATACTGTTCTCTACAATTCCATCAAATCCCAACATCTTTGCTGTGTAATCTCTGTCGATGGGGATGCTTGTGCCTCCCACGGGACCCGCCCCGAGCGGGCTCTGATTCACACGCCCAAACGTGGCGTAGAGTCTCTCATAATCCCTGAGTAGTGCATCGGCATGGGCCAGCAGATAGTGTGAGAACAAGCCAGCTTGGGCCTGCTGTAGGTGCGTGTACAGTGGCATTATAGTTCTATGATGACTCTTGGCAACTGAGACCAGAGCCTCTATCATATCCAGCAGGCAGTCACAGATGGTGTTTATGTCGTCACGCATCTTCATTCTAATGTCTAGCGCGATCTGGTCGTTTCTAGATCTTGCTGTGTGCATCTTGCCACCGCTTGCCATACCTGCATCCTTGATGACCAGCGACTCTACCATCTCATGTATGTCCTCGGCCCCGGATTGCATATTGGTTCCCATCATGTCCTCACTTGCATTGAGATTATCAAGCGCGCGGAGGATCTTTTTAGCATCCTTCTTTACGATGATGTCATTGTTGTATAGCATCAACACATGCGCCTGGCTGCCTATTATGTCATATTTGATTATCTTTACATCATCCTGCATCGACGAGACATATTCTAGTGTCGTATCGTGCAGTTCGCTGCCAAGCCGGGAACGATACATCACCTAAGATTCTAGAATGGTTATATATAGGATCGACGTTTTTGCAATCATATGAGTCAGGATATTCGGCAGTTGCGTGTAAAACTCTTTGACGAGCTCTCAAAGATCGTGGATCCAGAGATCAATACGTCTATAGTTGATCTAGAACTGATCGACGAGGTCGACATAACCGACGATGGTGTAAAGGTAGATCTCCATCTTACCAGTCCTTTCTGTCCTGCTGTGTTTGGATTTAAAATATGCCAAGACATACATGACAACCTGCTTATGGTGGATGGTGTTGATGACGTCAAGGTTAATGTTTCAAACCATTTTATGGCGGAGCAGATCAACAATCAAGTCAACAACAGCCCAAAGCCACAAAAGTAACCTACCATAATTTACTGTCATTCATGCCCTCTTTAGATGAAACATGATTGGTTGGTTCATCTGTTGTGGTCAGTGTCCTTGAATGGACTAGGCATGTTACTTCTGTTGCCCATTCAAAAGACAGTTATTGCATACTTTTCATTCTCGATCTATGTCACAAAGTATGATGAGTGACATAATTTCCCTATGTCACAATAATCATGATCCTCATCATCAAAGGGGGCCCCACATCCATGAAACATAAGATATACATCTTCCTTGTTGGTATGTGGCTTTTAATTCTTGCTGGCGGTGGCATAGCAGTATTGGTGCTGGGTCCGATATCGATCACCGGGTTTGGAGAATATGACCAAGTGATCACATCCCTAGCCAAGGCATCTATTGCCCTTGGCATGATAGTTGCCTGGATTGTGATACTCACCAAGCTCAAGAATTGGATGTTTAGAAAAGAGATACAGCGCAAATGATGTGGCCGTGATGGCAGTAACAAAGACGTAACTACAACACTATTACTACTATCCTAGCCGCGTCACATATGCCGGGCCCACTTTACACCGTTTTACTTTCCCAATTCAACACTAGTCCATTAACACATGTCTCTTGCATGTAGCCCACCTGTTACATTCAGTATAGCATTGTACTGATGGGTATTGTGACGTTTGTTTACTACAGGTGCCACGGCTCTGCTTTTCTGGTTATCTTTTCTGGTAGGCTGTCTGTATACTTTTTGAGAAATTTGATCTCGTTTGTCTTGTCTCTAAGCTTATCTGGAAGCATGACTGGAATTTCTTCAATTATGGGATAGAACCTTGAGCATTTCGGACAAAACAATACGCCTTCCACTACTGTTTGGCTACCATCCTTCTCCTTTGTACTGTACAGCTCCAAGGGGTGAGTCTTGTCAATGGGGCATGCTAGTATGTCCATCATTGTTCTTTTCATGATTACCGTAGATCCATGTATATTGGCACTCCCTTTTGGCTGGATAAAAGCGCAGCTTCGGCGATCCTTGTGACATTTACTGCCTGCTCTGCTTTCACAACAGGCTCGTTATCGCCGTCGATTGCTGCCAGAAAACTGCGCAGCTCCAACAGGAGTGGTTCCTGCTTATCATTGTGCACAGTCTGTGTCCCGTCAGCACTGTCTATGGTTATCTTTTGGGTGATAAAATCAGACGAGATTATTGCATCCGTGCATACGGCATTAAATCTCCTGATTCTCTTTGGTGTGATCCAATTTGATGTGATTATTGCAATCCTGTCCCCAGAGTATCCCATCATGATGCTTGCAAAGTCTTCATATGCGCCATCATCACTGGCCTTGCCTGCTCTGGCAAACACCATGTGTGGCATGTCATCAAAGAGCCAGTTTGCTGTGTCTATATCATGAACAGAAGTGTCGTAGATGATCCCTACATCCTTTATGTGCGTGGGTATCCTGTTCTCTCGGTGAAATTCCAACATTATCATTTTACCAAACTTTTTCTGGTTCACAAACCCCTTTACAGTGCTCACAGCTGGATTGAATCTCTCTATATACCCGCACGTCAGGATCTTTCTCTTCTTGGCAGCAAGCCTAGTCAATATCTGCCCATCCTCTGCCCTGTATGTGAGCGGCTTTTCTACAAATACATGTTTTCCTGCATCAAGCAGCTTTTGTGCAATCTGCATGTGGGTTGCAGTTGGGGTTGCAACGATAGCACCATCAAACTCGTCTCCTGCATCAAGCAGCTCGTCCACCGTGGCGTAGTGGTTTACAGAGTACTTTTGTCCATATTCTGTACTTCTTTGCATGTTGCCATCACATATTGCACACAGTACACCCAGCTGTGAGAGTACCCTGACATGGTTCTTTCCCCATCCTCCCACTCCTATCTGTACTATTCTTGCCATCTTTACGTCACCGATGTGTGTCGTCACGCCTTTTATTTACATTCGACTACGTGCAGACAATCTTCATTCCTACATGCGCCGCAGCGCTTGGTACCTTCACATTTTCATGTGCAGATTGGTTTGTATTATTACACAACACAAATGGCTGATGTGTTTTCATCGTTGCCACTCTGGTCCTTGCGCGAGTGTGATCCTTGGACCGTATTACTGATGTCGCATTTCTGACTATTACTAGCCCCATCCCTCAGTGGGGAACTTCATACCTGCTATCCTTCTGGTCGCATCATGCATTTCTGCATACTTATTGACAGTCTCCCATTCTTGTTCTATTATGCTTACTACGCTCTTTGGTACATTGCTTCCCCAGGTCGATTGTGATGACTGTGTTGGCAACTGATTCTGGTGGCCTCCATCTTCTAGAGCCGCTCTATACATGCTTTCTTTTACAGTTGATGCTGATAATTGTCTTCTTTGTCCTATTCTTGGTTTGAGTCTGTATATCTTTAACATGACCCCTTCTGCCTTGTCGCCTGTATATGAGAAAAAATCCCCCCGTACCCCGTCAAGTATCTGCTTGCGCAGCTTCCATGATCTTGGGGCTATGATGGGAGGCATGTATCTCTTGAATGGTGCTAAAAACGCATAGTCGTCTGTTATCCATATGGTGTCCCCAAAGACTGACTCTAACATCCTTCTTCTGGTCTCAAAACTGAATGGAAAACTCTTGCTGTTGATCTCTCTGGTTCCGTCTAAAAAGACCACTGGCATGACCTTTACTATCTCTGCTTCTTTCTGTAGATGCGATATGATCTCAACATGTGCGTTTGTGACAGGATTAAGGTGTGCAAGGTATAGCGCGGTGATCTTGGTTGTAGTTGTAGCAGCTCCTACCAACCGCTAGTTCATCTCTGTGATCTGCAATGCGGTATGGTCTTGTGTATGATGGTGGCAATTCCAACTATTGTATTCATAATTTTCATCATCATCATCATCATTATGATAATGTCTGCCCCCATGCATGTCTTACCCGTACGACTCGTACTTGACTTCAAAGCTTCCGTCCGAGCGTTTGTCATGTTCGGTGGTAAATCCTTGTGGTTTTAAAAAGTCCATGACGCCGTCAATGGTTCCCTGCCATCCACAGACATAAAAGATCGTGTTCTCCTTTGTGATCTTTTCCCCCACTAGTGTCTCTAGAGCCGACATTCCATTCTCATGAGGCCTCAGAAATGTCTCAACTCTTCCAATCTGTCCTGACCATGATCTGTTGAACCATTCTTGTGGCCTACTGATGGATGCCCTGTACCTAAAGTTCCACTTGTCCTTACCCATTGCAATGCTCTTGTTCTCTAGATCGGTGAGTAGATCCTTGTAGCTAAGCTCATCAACATAGCTTGCACCATGTAACACTACGATTTCACGTTTGTCACCGCGCTCATACAGATGTTGTGCAAAACTGACAAACGGGGCCAAGCCAGTCCCACCACCTATGCATACAATCCTCCTCATATCATCCTCCCCGTTGGGAAGCTTGTAGTTGATCAAAAGTGCTCTGCCTGTGGGCTTTAGCCAGAGAATTTCATCACCCTCTTTTGCATTGAACAGCTGTGTGGTGAGCCTTCCGGGAAGCGGCTTTTTGACCCATCTTATGACAAGTTCAATGTACTCTTTATTCTCTGGGTGTGATGCAATAGAGTATGCTCGTCTTACTATCTTTCCGCCCTCAGCTGGGTTGGCCAGCCCCAATGTGATAAACTGTCCTGCCTGAAAGTCTGGCACAGGATCGTCTTTTGGAACTACTCGAATAATCACAAGATCCTCCTTGAGCAACTGGATGTATGTGATGGTTGCTTTGTTGTCTACTACCATGATTATTCCATCTTGATCTTGAAGCTTAAATATATTGTGTGAATACGATCTTGTCGAAAAATTTGGCCGGTTGATGTCTAAAATACAACGACTATCTGTTTATCTTGCATCAGCATGTACTTGTCCACAACCGGTAAGGGTGCAGTTGTAACATATTCAGATAAGGGCATCTAGAAAAGTCTAATATGGATACATATTATGCCTCTCACCACCTGCGCCACTTTTCGAGTATCTGTAAAGCCAATTGTATGTGAAACATACGCGTGCCATACTCTCACTACATGTATACTTGCCATATCATGCCCTGTCTGACGTCTTGTTCATACGCCTCTCTACAAACGAGCTAATGTACTGCCTACTCTGTGTGTTATACTACCAGAATTTCTGTACACCATTACCATGTATCATCTTAACTATACGCTACCATTCTACAACTGTCAGGATAATGAAAATAAATGGCGCCCTCGGCGGGATTTGAACACGCGTCTCAGCCGTGACAGGGCCGAATTCTAGACCGGGCTATACTACAAGGGCACATTTAACATTCATTCTGATGCCTGATTAAAGGTTTACGTCAACTATAGTCTGTTTCATAATTCTCTTAATCCTGCCTAGATGTTTGCTGGAGACTGGATATATTGTACCTGTGGTTTGGAATTAGGAAACAATCTAGTCAACTACTGTCATGACAGGGTATGATATCTTGTATTGGTCATGACTACACTTGCTGCCTAGATGCCGCCCAAAGGATTCCAATAACCTAGTTGGGATTTGATACTTTGCTTTTGTGTTCCATTCATAAACACTAATTGGTATTTAATACCGTAAATTGGTTTTAATTACCAAATATTGATGATATTTGGCTACTACCACAAACTCGGTTGCTTGAACAAGCCTCTGCTGCATCTATGTGCGTCGTTGCCAATTAGTGATGTGACAGTATGATGCAAATAGTGTAGGACTGACCACAGACTAGTTGACGTCTCTGCTATTCTTGTTTGTGGCGTATTTTGTCATGTTGTTGTAGATGTGATGTGGCATGAAATTATAAATCTCACAATACCAGTATGATCTCCTGCCAATTTGCCAACAAGTGGAAGCAGTCCAATACATTACAATTGATAGTGATCCAAAGATTATGCCACCTTGATTCTGTTTGTGTCTCACGTGTGGCACACTTGTTCTTAATCTGGAAGGCTGCATCTATCATACGTCACACTATGCTGTGTGGCAGTGATCCCTTGACAGAAATTCTGTAAAGGACTAAATTATATACAAAATGATTGTTTGATGGGCGAGGGTCTATGGCGCAGCCAGGTAGCGCACCGGACTTTTAATCCGGCTGTCAAGGGTTCGAATCCCTTTAGACCCGCTTTCATTTTGGGTCCGAGTTCCTTCCAGAATTATCTTGCCGTTGTCTGCTCTATAATGCCCTGTATCTCTTGTCTCTGCTCTGGCATCGGATCTACATCGCCCTGTTCTGGAAACTCTTCTGAGTGTTCAAAGGAGTTACACATCTCGCGTGTAAGAGCTTCGGACAAGATTCTCTTGTTGGTGGTGTATCTTACCTCTATGGAACTCTTGCGCCCCATGAAGAAGACGCGAAAGTCATGTACATCTTTCCCTTGGATTCTGTAATGAGTAACTGTGTATCAAAGTATACACGCAGCACATATGGACTCCATTCGAATCGTGGCCTGAACACCTTTTGTACAAATTTGCTGATACGCGGTGTTGGCAGGAATGTCCTCTCAGAGTTGCGTCCCCTGTTTGTCTTGTGTGTATGGTCAAGTGATATCATGACAGAATTTGATGATAGAGGTTCCCCACATGCCAGCCTGTCGTTGAGGTATGCAAGCAGATGTCGCGTTGCAGATTTGGTGGTAACGTAAAGTACTGATGCCTTGCTTTTGAGATCTCGGCCTTACCACTATGCGGTTTGGTGTCCTGTTGCATTTTGTGATTCCTTGGCGTATCGCCACATCATGCAGATCCCGTATCTGCAGTCAGTAGAAGCAATTAACAATTGTCAAATGTTCATCCTCAACACGACAAAATATAACATGTGTATTGTTACAGGTGTGGTTACACATATACGATCTTTTACTCCTGTTAGGGCGAAAGTTTGGTAATTGTTAATTGCTTCTCGTCTGTCCCGTCATGGTTTCCAAGCACTTCTGGACGCAGTTCTGCTTTTGCCATCAGTGTTATTATGGCAGATTCACGTAAACCTACCCTGCTGTATCTCTCTAGCATTTCTATGCCGTCTGGTACACACTCGTCTATACGCGTGAGAGTGGGCATTGATGCGGACACCTTTAATTTGCGCTTGATGTCTACACCAAAATGCCTCAACCATGACTTTACAGTCTTGATCTGCTCTTGGATATATCCGGGTGACATGTCCTGTGGTTCCATCATGGTTATGTGGTCCTCAAAGATCTGTAACGGTTCTCAGGTCCCTTACTGCCAAGTCTGCAAGCTGCGTGGGGACCATGTCATGAATCTCACAGAATTTCCCCACCTCCTGAGACACCCTTCGGCCGTAAGCCTGCTTTCACGTGCTAGGTTGTTGTACCGTCCCACCACATCTAGGTTTGCAAGAAGTCTGGATTTTTTGGTCTGTTTGGCAGTGCTGTTCTTTGTAGATCGTTTATTTTTTTCCATATCGGTCAGCCTCTAGGCAACTTCATCCTTGGAATGATGTATGTTGTCCGATATTTTACTTTTGATTTTGTTCCTCATTTGTACAATGTTATATTACGCAAACCTTTATTTAAAAATATATAATGTAACATTATACAGATGGGCATCAATATCAGAGAAAGAAACGGTGTAGAATACCTGTATATCCTTGCAGGAAACTCACAGTACTTTCTTGGGCGCAGGGACAATCTAGAGGGACTTAACATGCAGAATCTGTACAAAGCAGTAAATATCGTGGATAGGAATTTTGACAAAACATTCTCAAAGTATTTGAGGGGTATTCATGAGCATGCAAAATATATGCCAGAAAAAAAACGCACACGATATTTTGCTAAACGACTGGAAAAAATAGCAGACATGGCAGAGAAGGCAGGCTCTGTATAGTGTAGGGTATTTTTAGCATGGGTTGATCTTTTGACTGCAAATTCCATCAAAATACTAATCAAACCCCCATCAACTGAGTTTGCAAGAGAACCTAGACCAAACACCTAAAAAACCAACATAGCACATCGGTATAATGTCTAATCCCGATGAGATTACCGTATGGTTCCAGAAATGGCTAGACTCAGAAGATGGAGTCAATCTCAGGAAGGTTATTGCAGATGAGAAGAGACAGGTCAAGGAGTTAATACAAAAACTCTCAAAGATGGATAGGAATGGGGAAGAGTTCACAAACCTTGTTTTGTATGGCTTGCTTCCATATTATGACACCCAATTTGCAAAAAGAACAAGCACGTTTCCTGTCTTTATGAACATCAGGACGTTCTTTAAGAAATACAATTACTCTGAAAAGGAGTGGAATATTGTTGCCAATATGATCTTCTTACTAGCAGAAAATTTTCAGAAAGAACCAGAAAAACTAGGACAATTAATTGAAGAATTTACCTCAAACAAAATCTATTCAAGAAATTTACAGTGTGGCGCCATCACGCCAATTTTATTTTGCATCAATGACTCATTCCCGCTAATCAACAACAAGATAATAGACACATACAGAAAATTCTCTGATAAACTGAACTGGGGAGACAAAATATCATACAAACTTGAAGACTATATGGATAACATACCCAAATGTCAAAAATTGATGAGCCATATTGGCATAGAAAAGATGGACTATGAGCTCTTTGACTTGTTTTGCTGGTCGTTCGACAAAATCAATGAACAGATTAATCATATCCCAAATAGTACAAACAAGGATGTATCTGCATCAACCAGTCCCAAACCAAGTGATCCGGTCAAAAAAGAATTTAGTGAAATAGATTCATGGAGTTTTGTGCGGCAACGCATACACAAACTACCTCCGCCGGACCTGCAAAGCATAGACTCTATAATCGACAATATTCAAGAAGGCAAGTATGCAATTCCTGTATTCCAAAGAGAGTACACATGGACCAGAAAACAAGTAGAAGAGTTATGGGAGTCCATATTCCAAGGTTTCTTCATAGGCTCAATTCTGACATGGGATTATGATGACCAGATAGATACAATTCCTGCTCAGGGTGCCCCGTTACTTCAGAGTCCCACGAACATTATACTTGATGGGCAACAGCGCATTACATCCCTATTTCATGCAGTGGCGCCCCCAGATACATCTTTTGGCGGCAAACGTATGCTGTTCTTTGTAGATTTAAAGGCCATGCTTGACCCTAGTGCGGACACGACTGACATTGTATTTTCTGAATATGAATACAAGGCCAAAAAATATGGTTATCTGGAAAGAAAGAACCAGTTTACCAGAAAGATATTTCCTCTGACCCAGTTTTACCATCGAAACTACACTCTGTGGCTGGGCGAGTTTAGGACGTACCTAAAAGAGGTTGAAAACCTAGATGATAAGGCAGACGAGTATTATGACCAGATATTGAGGATTCTGGATCATGTGTGGTTCAAGTATGTGATACCAGTGGTACAGTTACCACGATCCCTCTCACTTGACAGCGTGGCAGAGATATTTGAGAAGATAAACAGTACGGGGACAAGACTAGGCGTGTTTGATCTGCTTAATGCTAGGTTTACAAAATATGATGTAAACCTGCGTGGATTGTGGGATGAGGCCAAATCAAACTCTGCTGAAATACAAGATGTGGACGAGAACTTTAACGATGCTGCCAAGTACACGTTACAAGGTCTATGCCTGTTCAAAAAGGGATATACTAGAAGAAGGGAACTTTTGACTCTGGATGATGCATACAAAAAATCGGAAACATTTCAAAAGGAAGAATTCCTCCGAGAATGGTTTGACATATGCAGGTATGTATCCGCTGCAATTGCAAAGCTAAAATCTCACAGGGAGGACGGATTTGGGGCAGTGGCACTGTGGATGACCCCATATACTGTCATCGTTCCCATACTGGCTGCCCTCATGTATACGGTAGACGGCAGAAACGACATGCCAAAATGCATGTCCAAAATTCAAAACTGGTATTGGTCAGTAGTTACGTCTGACAGCTATTCTGGCTCTACTGATACCAAGATTGAACGGGACTATCGCGAACTTTTGTTGTGGTTTGATGATGACATGGCAATTCCAAGAATTGTCATAGAGCAGAGAGATAGTATAGACTCACTTGAGATCAACACTATCAAGACAAATGACTCTATATACAAGACGGTGGTATGTCTTGTTTCTAAGATGGGTGCCAATGACTTTCTTACAAACCGCGCTCCTGAATACAGCACACTGGATGATCACCACATATTTCCAAAATCCTTGGCATCCAAATACGAGAGCACAGTCCACATAAACTCGATTCTCAACAGGACGGTACTTGATAGCAACACCAATAGGAACTTTCTCAGGGACAAGACACCTGCAGAGTATATCAAGGAGATAATCAAGGAACAAGAAATAGAAGAATCGACAATGCGAAAGAGACTAAAGACTCACCTAATATCTGATGATGCCTTTGACTGCCTTCTCAACAATAACTTTGATGGATTTGTTCATGCAAGGGCCGATACCATTAGAGCCGAACTGCACAAACTTGTAGTTCCATCCGGTGAACCCGATGACCCTAGACTGTCCCTCTTACATACTACGGAATCACAGCATTTGGAGTACAAGTCCACCCTTAGATGGGATCTCAAACTGGAAAAAAGAAACCCTTCCCTAGAGGATGTAATATCCAAGGAGATGTGCGCATTTATGAACTCAGAGGGCGGAGATCTGCTGATAGGAGTAGATGATGCTGGCAATCCAATCGGATTGGAAAAAGACTATTCCACACTGAAAATGAAAAACTATGATGGCTTTGTTCAGCATCTGACCAACATGATCAACAAGTATCTTGGTAAGACAAATAACACCTATGTGGAGTTTGAGCCCATACAAACAAAAGGCATGGAGATATGTCTGTGTCGTATAAAACAAGCTCAGTCACCCGTGTTTTTCAACAAGGATGGAGAGAAAAAATTCTTCATCAGGGCAAACAATACATGTCAGCCACTAGATGCCGAGGATGCATACAAGTACATTACACAACACTGGGACTAGGATTAAAACAACTGGTACCAATTTTAACCCAGATTTAGAATCGAATCTAGAAATACACATTTTACTAAATCATTTTTTACAACTTGCATATGACCTCAACAAACAACAGGTAAATCCCAAAAATATTCTCATACTACATTGTCAAATGAGAGTGTCATAGATAATGAGAATGTCATTTCATTGGCACTTATACCCCATCTGCAAATTTGTTTCTATTTGGGTACTCTCGATTTGATGTGGTCTACCAATACTGATCTCTTTTACATAAAATGGAACAGTTGTAATTACTGTCAAATTAATGGGATAAAAAATGAGGGGTGTTGTAGGCGCCCGATCGCCTTCTACCGTCATTTCAGAACAGACCCGAACCCATTGTAGGTTCAACTTCCTTTAGATCCGAACCCATTGTAGGTTCAACTTCCTTTAGATCCACCTTTATCATAAATTCTCAACATCATGCTTTTTGGATTTTTACACTTTGAGTTTCTCGTGTCGTAGCATGAACCATATGCGGTGAGAATCTTTCTGTGATTCATACACCAATCATTTTATGATGATGACAATGACGATGTGTCGTATTTTCTGATGTGAATTTGGCATTTCTCGGTCAGTCTCTAAAGACAGTCCATGGTACAGATATTCTGTACTTACAAACCATGTTGAATCTAGATAAGATATTGGGAAACTATCTCACAAATTGGTATGGCTCATCCCGCACAACTCTGCTCTATTGACGCGCTGCATGCAGGCGGTGATTGCCCAATTCTACTGGTTGCGTTTAAATCATCACATTCTTCTACAGGTAGACGTAATGGGCAAAACATTTGCGGTGATTGGTGATCCCATAGATCATTCACTCTCCCCCAACATCCACAACGCTGCGTTCAAGCAACTGGGACTGGACTGTTCGTACATTGCATACCGGGTTCCACGTGACGAGCTTGAAGATGGAATCCATGGACTCAAAAAAATAGGAATAAGCGGGTTTAATGTCACCATTCCGCACAAAGTGACAATGATGCAATACCTTGACAAGACAGACGAATCATGTAGCTTGATAGGGGCCACCAATACCGTTACAAATACAGATGATCGCCTCAAGGGATACAACACTGACATGGATGGATTTGTGGATCCACTTGTAAGTAGAAGACTGGATGTTACTGGTGCAGACGTATTGCTTCTCGGGGCTGGCGGCGCATCTAGGGCCATCGTGGCAGGGCTTGCAAAGCAGGGTGTGGAGAACATTACTATTGCAAACAGAACTCTGCAGAAAGCTCTGGACATGACAGAATTTGCGAGAAGAATAGGCCAGGATGCGGATGCCGTAACGATCGAAGGTGCCCGAGATCTGGCATCTAGATCTGATGTGATTGTTAATGCAACACCGTTAGGCATGAAGAATGAACCCTGCCCAATTCCGCTAGACGGTATAGGGCCTGATACGATAGTCTATGATATAGTGTACATGCCAATGAACACAGATCTCATAAAGAGGGCAAAAGAGAAAAAAGCAACCATAGTCTTTGGGTATGAGATGCTACTCGGACAGGCCGCCAAAGCGTTTGAGATCTGGCACGGTGCAAAGGCACCATATGATGCCATGAAGAGGGCGCTGCTGGGAGGATTTTGAGCACTGCCTCCCATTACTACAAAGGCCACTGTGCATGGGGCCGTCTCATTGGTCAATGCTATAGCGACCCGCAAGGGGGCAACCCTGGGCATAGCACTTAGTGCTGAGGCTACTGTGACCGCGGAGCCAGGCAAGAAAGGTATCGCATTGAGTTCAAACAACAAGAATGTTAGCTCCCGGTTGATCACCAAGACGCTTGAGCATATCGTCCCCAAGAAGATCATGGATAACAACCGAATCTCAGTCAAACTGGAGTCTGATATTCCCACTGGGTACGGTCTCAAGAGCTCAAGTGCCATCTCATCTGCGGTGTCACTTGCGTGCGCAAAGGTATTCAGGCCACGCCTCTCCGATCAGCAGATACTGCTTGCTGGAGTGGATGCATCCTTGGATGCCAAGGTAAGCATTACGGGGGCGTACGATGATGCTTGTTCATGCTACTATGGTGGGTTTAACGTAACAGACAATGTAAAGCGCAAGAGGATACATTTTGAGGACGCCCCTTCAGGCCTGAGTGCTGTTATATTCATACCTAGAGACAGGCGGCGCACAAATCCGAGGAGGCTTGCTGCACTCTCTACGGTATTTCAGAATGCATGGGATCTTGCAAGAATGTCTAGGTACTGGGATGCCATGACCATCAATGGATTAGCTACTGCATCTGCACTCAATTCTGATTCACACATAGTTACGGATCTTCTTGAGCGGGGCGCTCTTGCAGCATCGGTATCAGGTAATGGCCCTTCCATTGCAGCGATTACAGACCAGAAGACTCTCCGGACAATAACAAACACATTCTCACGACTTGACGGGCGAGTCATTGTATCAAAAATCAACAACATAAAGGCCGATGTCCATGCTATGTAGGATTGAAAAGTCAAGAATACGCGGCTGGGTGAACCGGCCCCCGTCAAACAAGAGCTATACCCACAGAGCCATATTCATAGCATCGCTTGCACGCAGCAGTGGCGAGAGCAGGATTGAGAACATACTACTCTCCGACGACACCATGGCAACAATTGATGCCTGTGGGAGTTTTGGAGCCGACATAGGCGTGGAAGATAAATCGTTAGCCATTGTACGCAGTCCCATCAATCTGGATACAAATGTACCTAAGATTGACACAAAAAACTCTGGTACCACTATAAGAATAGCTGCAGGCATTGCGGGACTGTTCTCAGACGAGATTACACTTACCGGTGATTCAAGCCTGCAAAAGAGGCCCATGCAGCCCCTGCTTGATGCGCTTTCATCATTGGGTGCTGTATGTTCCTCCGTTGATGGCAAACCCCCAATCAAGATCAGGGGCAAGATCACCGGGGGAGATGTGACGATCCCCGGCGACCTCTCAAGCCAATTTATCTCTGCTTTGCTGATTGTGGCCCCACTGACAGACAGAGGGATAGGTATCTGCATAACGGGAAATCTGGTCTCAAAACCATATCTTGATGCTACCATATCTACAATGCGCAAGTTTGGGGTATCTGTGCAGACCGTAATCCCATACAAGATGTATCGAGTTGCGCCCCAGGCCTACAAGGCAACCACGTTTGAAGTTCCTGCAGACTTTTCAAGCTTGGCTCTACTTCTTTCAGCGGCAGCGCTAAATGGCAGCATAGCGATCAAGGGGGCAATAAGCGACCTTCCACAGGGTGACGAGATGTTCATAGACATACTGGTACAGCTGGGTGTGGACATTACTGTGGGCGATGATGAGATCCATGTGCGTTCCTCCATTGAGCAACGGCTACATGGAGGCAGATTTGATCTGAGCAATTCCCCAGATCTGCTGCCCCCGCTTGCAATATTGGCACTCCGCTCGTCCGAACCCATTGAGATAGTCAATGTGGGCCATGCGCGGTTCAAGGAGACTGACCGCATTGCCATACTCTCAAGGGAACTCACAAAGCTTGGTGTAGGTGTTGAGGAGAGGAGTGACGGACTGTTGCTTATTCCTCCTGACTCGCATGCGTCTTCGACACCATCACCATCACCTGCACCCCCGTCCACGGACGAGGAGATCGTACTAGACTCTGAAAATGATCACCGGCTGTTCATGGCATTTTGCATAGCTGCAACATATGTGGGCGGGTGCACCGTCACTAATCCCGAGTCCGTGGCAGTGTCATATCCGGGTTTTGTTGACGTACTCAAAGGACTTGGTGCAAAGATCACACTGGTATAGGCGGGGTTACTGGCATTGCTGTTGCCCAAGCATGCCCTGCACGTAACTCACAATTATAAACGTCATACTACCCATAACATGTGTTGCCAGGAAGCTCACTGGGCCAGCGCCTTGTCTTGACAAGCGTGGGCGAGAGTCATGGAATGATGATAGGTGCCATACTGGATGGATGCCCTGCTGGGCTGGAACTATGCGAGGGAGATATACAGAGTATGCTAGATCAGCGCAGGCCCGGCCAAAACATAATCTCAACACAGAGAAAAGAGCAGGATATAGTGGAGATCGTCTCGGGCGTGTTTGAAGGGCGCACTACGGGTGCACCCATAACGATGCTGGTACGCAACAGCGATCAGCACTCAAAGGACTATGAGAGCCTCAGGACAAAGCTTAGGCCTGGCCACTCTGACTATCCTGCCATGATAAAGTACAAGTACAATGACTATCGGGGAGGGGGAAGATTCTCCGGCAGACTTACTGCAACACATGTGATGGGGGGCGCCATAGCAAGGAAGTTGCTCATGACTGTACTGAGAATCCGTACGGTCTCATATACATCACAGATAGGCAAGATCACCATGACGCGCAAACGGTTCAATACCAGGACAAACTCCTCATCAATCTACAAAAACGACGTCAGATGCCCTGACGTAGCCGCGGCAGGACGGATGAGATCTGCCATCATGGCTGCACGCAAAAAGGGAGATTCACTTGGTGGTATCATAGAGTCTATCACAACAAACGTCCCCGTGGGCCTGGGTGAACCCATCTTCAATTCATTGGAATCAGATCTGAGCAGTGCATTATTCTCAATACCTTCTGTAAAGGGGGTCGAATTTGGATCCGGGTTTGATGGTGCACTGCTGCATGGCTCTCAAAATAATGATCTATATGCGGTACGAAAAGGGCGCATTATTACAAAGACCAACAACTCTGGCGGAATATTGGGTGGTATATCAAATGGCATGCCAATCACAATAAGGATAGCCTTCAAACCTGCATCGTCAATAGCACAGGAGCAGCAGACCGTTGATATCAGTACAATGAAAAAGACTACACTTCGGGTGGTTGGGAGGCATGACCCCTGCGTAGTGCCTAGGGCTCCGCCCGTAGTGGACTCGCTTGTGTCACTAATATTGGCGGATCATGCGCTTTTGGCAGGGGTAATACCGGCGGTACTCTGACATGGCAGACATTGCAGATCTCAGGGACAATATTGATGCTGTTACCCGGGAGATGGTAAAACTACTCAAGATCAGAACAGATACTGCAAGGCAGATAGGTGAGATCAAGCAAAAGACCGGACGCGCCATAACAGACGAGGCCCGTGAACGGAACCTGCGCGACAAGGTGAGCTTACTGTGCAAACACATTGGCATGGATACGGAAAGTGCCGTACATCTTCTTAATCTCTTGATAAACGAGTCCACTAAAGTGCAGTCTACAACTACTACCCCATCGGCACCATCGCCTCCTACCCACCTGTCTTTGTTTCATCGTGCCAAGTTCCTTGAAGAACAGGGAAGGAAGATCATCCATATGGAGGTGGGTGAGCCTGACTTTGAGCCGCCAAAGGCAGTAGGCGCCGCGCTTGGAAGGGCATTTGAAGAAGGATATCTAAGATATGGACATCCTGCCGGAATTCCCATATTTAGAAAGGCGATCGCAGAATATGCATCTGACATGTTTGGGGCAGAACTTGCACCTGGCAATATCATGGTCACACCAGGTGCTAGGTTTGCTGTATTTGCCGCAGTTACCACATTGCTTGATCCTGGTGACGAGATGATCATAATTGAGCCTGCATGGCCCGCCTACAGGCAGTGTGCCACCCATGCAGGAGTCAAGGTCAGGACTGTGCACACAAGCCTTGATGGCGGATGGGAACCGTCCTTGGAGACTTTACAGGATCTCGTCAACGACTATACCAAGATGATAGTACTAAACTATCCAAACAACCCCACAGGCAAGGTGCTTCCACCGGCACTGCTTGATTCCATAATGGATTTGGCTCGTTCCCATGGCCTGTATGTGCTTAGCGACGAGATTTATTCCCAATACACATATGATGATTCTGGCTGGAAGAGCGTCCTCACATATGGCTATGATCGCAGTATAGTGACGCAGTCTTTCTCAAAATCTCATGCCATGACTGGATTCCGTATAGGATATGCAGTTGCCAGTTTGGACACAATTGAGCAAATGGCGGGGCTGGGAGCCCTGTGCCTGACAAGTGTGGCTGCGCCCATTCAATACGCTGCCATGGCGGCACTACGTGAAAAGACTGAATCCAATACTGATACCATCCGGCATAGGCTTGATGCACTGGTGCACAAGATGGACTCTGTCCCCGATCTAGAGTTTGCTCGGCCAAACGGAGCGATGTATGTGTTTGCAAGGGTGCATCGAGACGGTTTTGACGGAGCACAGTTTGCACATCATGCCCTTGAAGAACACGGGCTGGCGGTGGCTCCGGGAATTGGATTTGGTGATAATTATGCTAATCATATCAGAATTTCTGCATGTCAGGACGAAAAGACACTAATTAAAGGGCTGAATATACTATATGATATAATAATGACTCGGAATGATTATCCATGAAAAAGATCACGGTTATAGGTGCAGGAGGACAGATGGGCAAGTGGTTTACAAAATATTTTGTAGACAAAAAATTTGCCGTAACAGGCCACGACCCCAACAACAAGGTATCCGGACGCAACATTACGGTCTCCGAATCCCTTGTCGGAGCGATCCTAAAGGCAGACTATGTGGTATTGTGCACTCCCACTAGGAGAACGCCAGAGATAATCCGACTGATAGCCAAGGAGATGAAGAGGGGCACATACCTAATAGAGATATCATCTGAAAAGTCCAAAGTGGCCTCGTCGCTTTCAAAAATGCCTACAAAGATCAACCCCTTGTGCATTCATCCAATGTTTGGACCAGGAGTAAGGACGATCAAGGGACAAAACATAATATCTGTCCCCATACGGGATGCAAAAAAAGAACTCTCGGTAGCAAAGTCCCTGTTTGAAGGGGCCAACTTTGTTACGATCGACGCGGCAGAACATGACAAAAAGATTGCAACTATTCTGGGATTGACACACCTACTAAACCTAGTATTTGCAAATATCATATCAAAGGACGAGAAGGTGTTGCTGTCAGAAAAGATGTCGGGTACCACGTTTAGGGTACAAAAGACGCTGGCCCAGAGCATAATGACAGAGTCGCCGGAACTCATTGAGACCATAATAGCGAATCCTGAAATCCGTCGTGTTGCCGAAGAGCTCTGGAAAGACATTGGGCGGTTGCTTGCAGCGGTTCAAGAGTCCAAGACCGAGGAGGTCGTGACTTACATCCAAGAGTGCCAGCAGCGGCTTGCCAAACACACCGACACCCAAGAGTCTTACAAGCGCCTCACAAAGATGGTCAGGGCTATAGAAAAATAACCACCTATACTATTCATCTACGTGACATTCTGCACCATGGTGCCAGCATCATATCTGTACCTACCTTTGCATTCACACCATTCGTTGGCATGCTTGGTGGGAGGACTCGACAAATTCCTTCCCCTTCTATCATCAACAATAATAATAACAAGTCTGCACCATGATTACCGCGTAACTTTATGATCCATGCTACTCGAATAGTCACATCATTTATCATACATCACAGAGATGCTGATGGCATGGGTGGGCAAAGTTTGCTTATCCTAAAGCGCAGCAACAAGGTGAGGTCCATGAAGAGTCTGTGGGCAGGCGTCAGTGGAATCATTGAGGGCAAGGAAAGTCCCTTGACACGTGCAAGGATTGAAATTCTTGAGGAGACAGGACTCACAGACAAACATATCGCACTGGTCCGTAAGGCCGATCCCACACGCGTGATCTCGCCGCAGTACCTGAATCACGAGTGGTTGGTGTACCCATTCCTGTTCAAGACTGACACACTCCAAATCAAATTAAACTATGAAAACTCAGAGTACCGGTGGATAAGCTCAAAGAACCTGAGGCGCTACAATACGGTACCCAATCTTGAGAGGATATTGTCATTGCTGCTAGACTATTGACTGTGCTTCAAAAATGACTCATTATAACACGTGGTGGGGCGCTTGAGGACGTGTGGCCTGACTACGGCTCCGCATGATTCTCCTTGATCACGCCATAACAACTTTCCACCCGGCAATACCGGCAATCATATGTACATATTACCAATATGTATGTGGCTTGTTGCTGTATTGTGTAGCAGAGTGTTGGGATTCTGATGATTGTACGTGATGGGGGATTGATTCATCAAAGACAATGCCAGCGTATACATCAAATCTTTGCAAAAACATTTCACGTATGGGTGATTCACATAACTACAAACAGATGGCGGGCAATACGATTATGGTTTTAGATCGTCGTCTTTGCGTTATGTTATGTGCTGGGGCTTTTCGTCTGGACATTGACTTTTTCATACTTTTTTTGCTGCGGCAACATCATGTAGACACATGCCCCGCCACACATCGTACAGGGTACGTTGTTTCCAGGATGCTGTCCGGTCCTGCTGTGAATCTTTGCTGCTTGTTCCGGGTCAATGGAGAGCGCTAGCTGTCTCTCCCAATCTAGTGTACGCCTAGCCTCACTCATGGCGGCATCCCATTTTATGGCCTTGTCACGGATCTTTACCAGATCTCCGGCATGCGCGGCAATCCTATATGCAATCAGTCCTGCCTTTACCTCTTCGGTGTTTGGCAATGCCAAATGTTCAGAAGGGGTGAGGTAACACAACAAATCCACCCCTTCACTTGCAGAGACTGCCGCGCCTATGGCGCTTGCTATGTGATCATGGCCTGATGCCACATCTGTCACAAGTGGACCAAGAACATAGTACGGTACATCGCCTATCAGTGACTTGGCAAGTCTTACATTTGCAGTTACCTCGTTTAGTGGAACATGGCCTGGCCCTTCTACCATGACCTGTATGTCTTGCTCGTGGGCGCGCTTGGTGAGCCGTGATATGTTGATCATCTCTTGTACCTGCAGCTCGTCATGCGAATCAAGGATGGAGCCAGGCCTAAGCGCGTCACCAAGGCTGAATGTAACATCGTACTTTCTGGCAACCTCCATTAGGTAGTCATAATGTGTCACGTATGGGTTCTCCTTGTCGTGCTTTAGCATCCATGCTGCGGTGATTGTGCCGCCCTTGCTGACGACGCCGCCGTATCTGCGGACATTGAGTATTCTCTTTGCAATGTCCTTTGTAATGCCACAGTGGATGGTGGTATAGTCGACACCGTCTTTTGCATTGTTTTCAAACGCTTTGATATAGTCGTCTTCAGTCAGGTTTAGGGGGTTTTTGTGCACCTCTACCCCAAAGTTGTATGCTTCGTATATCGGAACTGTTCCAAATGTAATGGGGGCGGAGTCCAACAACACCTGTCTTATTTTTCTGACATCCCCCCCGTCACTGAGATCCATAATGGTATCAGCATGATATTTCACGGCAATCTTGGCCTTTGCAATCTCTTCATCAAGGTCCACACTGAGTGTGGACGTCCCAATGTTGACATTTACTTTGGTCTTGAGTCCCTTACCAATCCCTACATTATGAATATGCTGCTGTCTTGCATTGTTGCTTGGAATTATGACCGAACCGCGCGCAATACTATGAACTAGCCACTCTTGTGAGACATCCTCATCCTTTGCCACCTGCCTCATCTCGTCTGTGACAACTCCACGCCGTGCTTGACTCATCTGTGTAGTCATAATTACCACACACACAATGCCTGATTTAAACAATCATGAATCCTTCCATACAGCACAAGATTCCAAATGTGGGGTATGATCTCTTGCCTGTTTTTACGCCATGTGTCCAACCTCCCAAATGCGGCCTGTGGGGCGAGATGCGCATTGGTAGCGTGCATGTCATCTAAACAACAGTCTGAGTATCCTTTTTACTCCGCCTTGTTCGTTGGACTTGGCACTCTGCAGTGATGGTACCGTGGGGGTGGGCTTCTCTACGAATATGCCCTGTGGGCGGTACAGCAGAATTACCAACAATATAACTCCCAACAGCAAAAAGTCCAACCAGATCACATCAAACGGTACAAATCCTTCAAACGAGTCCTTGAAGAATATGATCAGCTTGCGCAGGGTTACAAAGATCAGTGTGCCGACCAGAACCCCCTTGTTGTTTGCTAGCCCACCTATGAGTATCATCAGGAATGGCCAGAATGTCCATGTTGCACGATCGTATGCAAACGCAATGGTGCTGCCAACATAGAATGCATACATCGCCCCGCCTATGGCTGCCAGTGCAGCAGATACCATGATTACCTTGATTCTGATATGCTCAGAATTCTTTCCAAGTGCCTCTGCTGCCACCTCGTTGTCACGTACGGCGCGCATGAGCCTGCCTAGTGGCGAACGGATGGTCTTCTCACTGTATATGTAGACGAGGGCTGCCACAATCACCAGTCCTATCGTAGCTGCCGTAAAGCGCATCTCGGAGGGCAGGAATGAGAGGGGATCCGGTACCTGCACTCCAAGCGTCCCCCCCACCAGAGGTGTAAAGTTTATTCCAATAATCCTGATGCTCTCACCGAATGCCAATAGCGTGATTGCCAGATAATCGCCTCTGAGTCTGATTGCAGGGTATGCTGTGAGGATTCCTATGCCGCCACCAACTGCGGCAGCAATGGCCATTGTCAGTACAAACACCGCAAATCCTATTCCTACGTTATCTACTAGCCATATGTTGATGTCAGATACTATGGCCAGATTGTTGGCGATATAGTCCCCTTCGATTCCTGCAATCTGTGCAAAGATCCTGCCCGGTACGGCGGCAGCTACAAACGCCCCTGCTCCGACTGCCAGTACCTTGCCAAAGTTGGGAATTCCAGTATACCCAAACTCCATGTTCAAGCTAAGGTTGACTACCACATAGATGGCAAATATTGCAAGAAGATCTACTATAAAGATAGTTTGTGTTTCTAGAACCAAGACTCTATATCTCCTTCAACTCTAACCGTGTCTGCGGTGCCATACGGTAGTGCATGCCATGGCATTGCACAAGATGTGCACCTTTTCCTGTCTGTCGATACTGGACATGTCATATGGAGGTCCTCATCTTCGTGTTGTCACCATCCTCCTGGTCTGCGTCCTTTTTGCCATTGCTGCTACTATTATCATAATCATCATCATCTGCACCGTCATCATTATCATCATCATCATCATCAACTGCACCGTCATCATCATCATCATCATTATTATTACTGCCAGAGCTTTCCCTTCTTTCACTCTTGTCTGCCTTTCCTGTAATCCTACTAATCACCCTTGACCAATTGATTCCCATCAGTCCGCGCGGCGCAAGCATCAATGTCACCACTATGAACAAGAGTGGGATGAGTGGCCTATATGCAATCAGCCATGACCCTATCTCCCCGGCTAGTATACGCGTGCCCAACACCTCGGTCAAGCCTACTAGTATGCCTCCTACTATCGCACCATATATGCTCATGAATCCTCCCACGATACTTGCAGCAAAGACACTCGGGATCAGCTGCGGACCCAGGTTTGGGTCTCCCTGAAACCACAACGACATCAGCGCACCTGCGATTCCAGCAAATCCGCCTCCCATCAGCCATGACACCCTGTAAATCATCTTTATGTTGATTCCAACAGTGCTTGCAAGATCGGAGTTTTCTGTGGCTGCCCTCATTGCTACTCCAAACTTGGTCTTTTTGAGCATGATATGCAGTGTAATTGCAAGTATGGCTATTGTCAATGGCGCTATCACCACTATCATGGGCAGCCCCATAAACTCCGCGTCATAGCTGCGTAGCGTGAATTCCCTGGCGGTGATATGGTATGTACTCACTATTGAGTCTGAGAATATGTTGAGTAGGGCTATGAGTACAAGATCATATGCAAGTGTTGCTATCATTTGGATTGCTTGCGATGCGCCCTTTCTTATCAACGGCTTTAGTATGAATGTGTACAGCGCCACTGCCGCAACTCCAGAGAGTACAAATGCCAAGGGTATCGCGACGTATGGTGATGCATCCCACACCCTAGTTACGATCAAAGTGACATATACGCCGATTGCCGCAAAAGTTGCATGGGCAAAGTTGGGCACCCTTGTGGTGAGGTATGTCAACGTCAGGCCTATGCTCAATAGTGCTAGCAAACTGGCAAATATTACTGCATCAGAGATTATAGGATCAAACGCCATGCTCTATACTCCTATCCCCATCACCAAAGTCCTGTGTGATGCGGAAGAGTGGAGGCGAGGAAACATAATTTGACACATCATACATGATAAGGGTGATCCCATACTCACATGATTCTCTGCAATCCCCAAACAAACTTTCTTTACCTTTGTCCCATAATCCTTAATTGTAATCGACTTTTATACTTTTTATGAATGCCGAAAATAGCATTCTGTCCGTCTCTGGGATTACAAAAAGCTTTGGTGGGTTTCGCGTACTCAAGGGCGTAGATATGGATCTACAGGTAGGAAAGATATACCAGCTGATAGGCCCCAACGGATGCGGCAAGACTACATTGATCAATGTGGTGTCGGGACTGCTCAAGCCAGATGGTGGCAAGGTAATGTTTGATGGCCACGATATCACCCATAAGGGACTATTTGACACGTACAAGGCGGGCCTTGTCAGGACATGGCAGATTCCCCAACCGTTTGTAGAACTAACCACAATGGAGAACTTTATGATATCAAGCGCCGCCAATCCAGGTGAGTCGTTCCGGACAGCTCCTATCAAATCAATGTGGGACAAGGATGAGGCGGCGATAGCAGGCGAGGCATTAAACACAATGAATACACTCAACCTTGAGACAAAGCGCGATATACGTAGCCAAAACCTCAGTGGCGGCCAGCAAAAGCTCTTGGAGCTCGGACGTACAATGATGACTGGTGCCAAACTAATCTTAATGGATGAACCTATAGCAGGTGTCAACCCAACACTGGCCCATGACATATTCAAAATGATCACCACTATCTGTAAAAATGACCACATCACATTCTTGTTTATTGAACACAGGCTGGATATTGCGCTACAGTACTCTGATCATGTATTTGCCATGGATCGTGGCATAATCATAGCTGAAGGCGACTCTGACGAGGTTATAAAGCACCCCGAAGTGATAGAGTCGTACATTGGAGAATAAACAGTGATTCATAATGACTCCAGTGTCCCCTACACAAGTGCCACCACCACAACAACCATCCTCGTCACCACCATCCGGCGGCGGACAGGCTGACGCGGTTGTACATGTAGAACAATTAGAAGCCGGTTATGGAGGCAGTCACATTCTCTTCGGCATAGATTTTGAGGCACGTGACAAGGACATTACGGTGATAGTGGGCCCCAACGGATGTGGCAAGAGTACGTTGCTCAAGAGCATCTTTGGACTGTGCACAATATACTCTGGCAAGATTAGCTTTGATAATGAGGTCATAACAGATCTTGCGCCATACGAGATTGCAAGAAGAAAGATTGCATACCTACCACAAGTCAACAACATATTTGCCAACCTGACCATCAGGGAGAACTTAGTAATGGCTGGGTACACATTGGGCTCTGGCACATCCGTCTCGGATCTGCTGCCTAGCATGTTTGATATCTTCCCTGTACTTCGGGAGTTTGAGAATGTAAATGCCACCTCGCTTAGTGGTGGACAGAGACAGATGCTTGGCATGGCCATGGCGCTTATCCGCCAGCCTACCGTCATGCTGTTTGATGAACCCACTGCACACCTCTCCCCAAAATTGGCCAATACAGTCCTCTCCAAGATCAAACATATGCGTGATGAGTTTGGAATAACTGTGATACTAGTAGAGCAAAATGTCAAACGCGCACTGCGATTGGGAGATTATGCATACCTATTGGCAAGTGGCAAGTGCATCTTCAAGGGCAAGCCCATGGATCTTTTGAACAACCCAGATCTGGGCAGCATGTATCTGGGAATCAATTAAGCCAATCATGGCAGGCATTCAAATCACATAATGTCGCAAAAAAAATCGGCCAACAACAAAAAACAGGTATTAGTGCGGTCTGTGTGATGATCTTATGAATCTGCTCTCAATCGGTGGTTCTGATCCGTCATCGGGGGCAGGAATCCAGGGTGACATCAAAACATTCTCGTCATTTGGTGCCCATTGCCTGACTGTGGTCACTGCGCTCACCAGCCAAAACACTTCTAGATTTGGAACCGTGGAGCCCGTATCCCAGGATATGCTTGAGCAGCAGCTGGATTTTATAATATCAGATTTTCATATAGACGGGATAAAGATAGGGATGGTACACAACTCTCGTACCATCAAGACACTTTACCACAAGTTGGAAGGCATGCAGACAGAGATCCCCATAGTAGTGGATCCAGTAATCAAGTCCACTACTGGCGGAGATCTGTTGGAAGTGTCTGCAATTGATGATTTTCGAAGATATATGATCCCCCTTGCAACCGTGATTACACCAAACTTGTATGAAGCCGCTGCCATATCTGGAATGCAGGCCAGTCAGCAGAATGCACACCTAAAGATCGCATCTGCAATAAGAGAGATGGGCGCACAAAACATCGTCATTACAGGATTGGCTAGGCCCAAGCATGGGGGCAGCGACGGCATGATGTCTGATCTTGTACTAGACTCTGGTAATGTGGCATGGGAGATTCCAGGTGATCTTATTACTGGCATCACACATGGTGGAGGATGTGGCCACTCTGCAGCAGTACTTGTGGGGCTTGCAGAAGGTAAGATGGTTGATGAGTCACTGGTGCTTGCCAGACGGTTTGCACTTGATTCAATACGCAATGCAAAGAGCCTGGGCCGTGGTATTGCAATAACTGTCCCTGCCCACGACGCCGACCCAACTGCCTCTGCACTATCACACGCAATCAATCGGTTCATCATGATCCGTGGTATCTTTAGATACATCCCTGAATGCCAGACAAATTTTGTATACTCTCAACGGCGGCCCACGTCGGTAAGTGAGATCATGGGACTGAAAGGCAGAATAGTCAGGACCGGCACATCTACATCAGTTGCAGGAGACCTTGCCTATGGGGGATCAAAGCATGTGGCCACTGCCATGCTTGCCGTGAACAGGATGTACCGGCAGGTACTCTCTGCGGTAAACATTCGGTACAGTGATGATGTTGTCTTAAAGATTAGGCGGGCTGGACTGACCGTTCTAAACTACAACAGGCGACGCGAGCCGAATGATGTAAAGTCTGCTGGTTCAAGTATTGAGTGGGGGATCGGAGATGCCATCCAAGGCACAACTGATACGCCGCCTGATGCGATCTACCATCTTGGAGACATGGGAAAGGAACCAATGATAATTGTCTTTGGTATGGATCCCGACGATGTCGTGCACAAGATAGAGGCGATCATATCACAATGATGGCGTTGTGTATGTGATTACAATACAAAACCATCTTCAGTATGTGGGCGTTCCCACAAGTTGCCATACTTTGACATAAATAGCCACTGCACCAACACGGTGCGTGAAGGCAGTCATCCTTGCAGGGGGATTGGGCACAAGATTGAGGCCATACACCACATTTCTTCCAAAACCTATGCTGCCACTTGGTGAGAAGCCTATCCTGGAGCACCTGACTGACTGGATCACCAAGAACAACATAAGATCCGTGATCCTATGCGTTAGCTATTTGAGGAGAACTATAGAGGACTATTTTGGGGATGGCAAGAGCTTTGGCTTGGATGTAGAGTATGCTGTCTCAAACAGGCCTCTTGCAACTGCAGGCCAGCTCAAAACCGCGGAGAATCTACTAGATGATGATGTGCCGTTTGTTTGCATGTATGGTGACTCTATCTATAACTTTGACCTTGGACGCATGATAAAACAGCACCGAAGACGCAAGGCGTTCATCACGATGAGCCTGCATGAGTATGAGACACGCCTGCCATATGGCATCATAAAGACTGCCCCCAAGACGGGGAGGGTGACTGCATGGGATGAAAAGCCCCTAATCAAGGCCAGTATAAACATGGGATGCTACATTATGAATTCAGGAGTACTATCAATGATTCCCAATGACAAACCATACGGAATGGACGATCTCATTATACGTTCCATAAAAAAAGACAAGCCCGTGGACAGTTTTCTCACAAAGGGCGGATTCATGGATATTGGTGACAAGCTCTCATACGAAAAGGCACTGGACACCTACACTCAGAAACTTGGCAAGATATGAGATGTTAGCGATAAGTAAATGTGTGCGCAGACAATAGATAGATTAGATACATGGCGCCTGCGATCAGAAACCTGCAAAAGGAGGATATCCATAATGGATTTCTTGATACGCTTGATTCGCTCAGCCCTGTAAGTGACATAGCTATGGACAGGGCAGATGCAATTTTTGAGGACATAACCTCAAATCCGGATCATCTGATAATAGTGGCCGAACAACAGGGACGCATAGTGGCCACAATCACCCTGCTTATAGAACAGAAATTCATTCATTCTGGCGGGCTTGCAGGCCATATTGAGGATGTTGCTGTACATAAGAGCAATCAGGGCCGCGGGATTGGTGCCATGATGGTAAGATATGCCCTTGATCTATCCAAACAACGCGGCTGCTATAAGACAATCCTAGACTGTTCGGAGGAAGTAAAGCCGTTTTATGAGGGGCTGGGATTCAGGCAGCAGGGTAACTCTATGAGGTTTGATCACGGCTAAAAGTACTCTTTTTTGGGCCTCTTCCTCTTGTGTTTTATCAGGTATCCACCCACAACCATTACAGGCGCTGACAGTACCATGAAAAGCGGAGGCGCCAACACTACGGCATCTGTCAGATACTTTTCATCAATGCGGTCGATCATCGTCTGGCATACAAACATTCCTGCAAGCAGTACGCAGCCACCTGTTATAATCAACAGGCCAATATTACGCGATCCATAATGCTTTGACATCAGGAATGCCACTCCTGCAAGTACTCCTGCTGGTGCAGCACCGATCGATATGAATTGAAGAATTTTTGGATCACCAGAGAATACTATTGTAAACTCTAGGTTTTCAGGAATGTCAGTCATAAAATAGTATATTGAGATCATTTCACCTGCAAACATTGCAAACAGGCCCACACTGGTAATTGCAAGCCATTTCTCAAGCGCCACACTACACAACATCCTGATTGATAAATAAACCATTCATGATGAACTCTCCCTTCGGAATGCATCAGGATTGACTACTGCTTGAATGGTAATTGGATCGTTTGGTTATGAAACAGTGATGCTAGGGCCTGCAGTAGTGCCCATAGTGCGCATGCACCATGGATATAATTTACGATGTCTTGTATGTTGGATACTTGGCAGGGGAACACAATACCACATCTACACAAAGAATTCAAATATCTTGATTTGGATTTGTGCTATTTGAGATTGTTTGGGATGTGTCTGGGGCCATCTTGCAAAAGACTTTGTGGTGTGCATTATACCAAACCCAAACAGGCGCCTCTTTTTTTTTTCAAGATGCTTGATGCTGGATAGTTTACATTTTACATTGTGTATTAGCATTGACCATCCACTACTGGTACGGCCTCTTGGCGCCATGTGATTATTTACAAATTCAGTTGTTTGGATTGAATTCGTTAATACATCATGCACATGAAATAATTTCATACACCCATAATTATTCGTGTACAATATGGCATTTGTAATGGTATAGTCATGTTTTGCATGTTGAGTAGCCTGGAAATTACCTTTACAGTAATCTGTAATTTGCGAGAAACAAGGATCATCTAGATGTGTATGTGATCGGCTGTTTATGGGAGTTATTCAATCTCAATCATTTTGGCAAACTCTTTCTGGCAGGCGTTGCGAAGCTTCTCTGCTGCTTGCTCTGGGGTTGTGTCGCTTAGAAATATTCCATACCCGCGCTCAAGGCCCGTCCAGTGTTGTGTGATCGGATATACCTTAATGTGCCAATGAATCTGTCTGCTGTCCTTCTTTTCTGGCGAAAAATGGAATGCCATACTATACTGCACATTCTTGATGGTATTTACCAACCCACCTAGCGTGGCCCTTATGATCAGTGCAAGGTCGTTGATCTCCTTCTGACTGATCTTTAGAAACTTTGTAGTGTGCTTTTTGGGTGAGATCCAAAACTCGTACGGATAAGTGGGCGCCCACGGACAACATGCAATATGACCCTCGGTCTGCAGTATTTGTCTGGGCCCGTTGTTCTCTTTCTTTATTGTGTGACACATGGCACAGATTCCCTTTTCGCTTGAAATCTTGCGCATCGCGTCTGCTTCTGCATTGATGACTGGTGGCACTGATGCAAATGTCACAATGTTTAGGTGTGGATGAGGATTGATCTCTCCTGCCATCTTTCCTTGGTTGGCATATACGGTAACATATGCCACCCCTCGCTTGGTGTAAAGCCATTTTAATCTGTCCTGAATAACCACCAAGATGTTTGACCATTGCTCCACAGACAGTGTTGCAAGGGTCGCATTACTGTCAGGAGATCCCACTACTATGAGGTGGTAGCCATATGCGGGTTCGCTGTAGAAAGGCCTGTCTGCGAATGCCTCTTCTTTGTTCCTGTCAACTATTGGGTTCTTGCTCTCAAAAACCCTTATGGACCATTTCTTGATGCATTCATCCTCGTTGTCCCTAAGCCGCTGTAGCATGCCATTCTTTGCCACAAGTGACAATACGGATGGGTTGGTCATGTATTCGTTTCTAGGTGCATAGGGCCGTTTTTTTGCATCATTTTTTTCTTTGTTGGTATTTGAAGGTGCCGTCATGCGTTCAGAGATATAGTCCTTGCGCAGGTTGCCCATCACTGTAAACGATAAAAGTTTATAGTTAAACGTTTGCCGAATTTGATTGCGGTTATGCCGTAATATTTTCAGATCGCGTCATTGGAAAATCCATAGTATCAAAGTCAATAATTACGCGGTTTATTTTTTGGTGCATGTATTAAGAAAATATCTGTAATGCTGTATTCCATACATGTCCTTGTTTTTCATCTTGCTTTTACATTTTTCAAACTTTTGCATTTTCTGATGGATTTATGCCATGTGAGTATGTGTCATGTCGTGACATGACATCAGGGATTGAAAATGTACCCTCTAGGTGTTTTGTATATTTTTTCATCAAATGAATGGTTTTTGTAGACATTGATGGTTAAATGGTTAGGAGTTGATACAATATTATGAAAAGCCAGTTCAATGAATTAGAATTCAGACACTCTCTCAAGAGAAGAATTCTAGCAATTACATGATATGTGAAAATGTCTGGGTCTTGCCCATATCAGACCAGCATAATCTGTATGGGCTAGATAATATGTATTGATTTTAGATTGTATGGCCAAATATAATCAGGCTGTACACAAACCATGCGCAGAGCTGGCACGAATATAGAGCTGGCACGAATATCAGAATATCCACATTCCGGTGGGTTTTGGGTGTATTGGGCAAGATGTCTACAGACAAGTTGGCAGATGCAGCCATGCGCGTGTTGCAGCACACAACAGAGAACACACATGCCTTGAGATGCCAGCGCTGCATACTTGCCAGACCCCCATACCATGCCATTTACCGGCGCCGGCAGGCACACTGATGAGTGAATAGTAGGCGGCAAGCTCAAAGATGGAACGTCACGGTTTGAGGCCGCGTCACAGTAAGGATAGTTACCAAACCTGAATTGCCGACAGTTACTGCTTTGCTCCCCCAAAAGGACGTGAAAACAATCCAATCCGTGCATAAATTGCTCAATAAAGTAGTAGATGATTTGAGCGTAAGGTGTAGATTACTTGATGGATGCGAGTTTTGTACAGTTGAGATGATGACACATCTACTCAAAAGTACCCAAGTTTTTGATGCCTGCCAAAAAGACCTCCGGAATCAAGGCGGCAATAAGGGTTTGAGCGCGGTAAAAGGAGGGCAATATCACACTATACAATTAAGGCAGGTGACAGGGCTCAATTCAAGTTTTGTTTGGTAATCAAAGAGCGCATGACAACCAAAAATGGTAATATGACATGGGAATACTTGATGTTTGTCACCAACATAAGACAGAAAGTTATTGCCAGGATCTTCAGACCTCCCAGCAGAATACAAGAAACGTTGTGGTGTAGAAAACCACTACAGCAAGTCCGCCATGGCAAATCGCTCCCTCACATACAGCACAAAACACTCAATCATGGCATTCATGTTCTTTCTTACCCTTGCTTTGTGCAATTTGTGGCATGCAGCAAGGCAAAAGCTAGATAGAGTGATAGAAAAATTGGGAAACAAACCAAAAAAAAAAATGCCTATGGACATATTTCTGCTATTATTCAGTATACTGATCGAGAAGATCATGATGTCTGGTAATGAAATAGCAGAATATTATTTGACATGTGTAAAGTAGGAGTACATTTTCAACCTCTGATGTAAAATCATGCCAAAAGCAGTAACATTTTGTGGAGTCTACTCAAATCCCGTACTGCATGTAAAGGTTCATACTATTCTAAACAACAATTTTTTGAATCAAAACATCACACATATTTGTACAGCGTGACCACGTACAAACAATACCCATAGATTGTTGGTTGATAGAATTTGTGTAAACCAAAACCCATCATGCACATTTGCTTTGATCTGCATATGAATTGGTAAATAATCACAAGCCGCTAGGACTACACACAATAGTTGCAGTTTTTGGTTTTTGTTGTGTGTAACCAAAAGTACTTCAAGGGATCGCCTTTGCGCGTGTAGTTTGCAATAGATCGATTTTGGATTAAAACAAGACCAGTCAAGCAGTCAGTCAAACTCTGTCAGACCGCACTTGCCACATGTATGTCTGTTGTTGTGATCAGACATGAATACGCCTTTGCCACACCTTGAGCAGATCTTTTTAAGCTTCTCGATCTTGTCTCCATCTACCTTGTAGTATTTGGATATATTGGGGCTGAATCCCTTTTTGCCCGAATTTGCGCTTGGCATTATTGCGACTTGGCCTCCTCTTGGTCCTGTTGTGGTTCTACCACTGCATTAGTAGATTCCCCGGCCTTGTCAGCAGCAGGTGCTTTGGTCTGCTTTGCCTTGTCCAATCTAGCCATGATTGTAGGGTTGATGTGTTTCTTTGCCAGAGCCTCATCATCATAGATGTAGAATGTTCCGGTGATCAGTGACTTGCCCACATGCGTCTTGAGTCTCATAGGGATCACCACCTTGCCGCCCAGACCAAACTCCTTTGTAACCATGTCAACTGCTTGCAGCTTCTTGAGCTTGCCGCCTAGTCCTTCAAAGTTGCATGTAATTTCCCGCCTTAAGAGGAAAGTATTGCTAGTGTCTGTGACAGCCTGTATTATTGACATGTACCCAAATCCTCTATGCATTTTATATAAACCTTGATTGTATGTTAGCTGGGGTTGGTTCTTTTGCAGATGTTTTGTGCAATGTGTGTAAGTTTCGAATACTTGTGGATTGTGTGTCTAGATGATATGATCAATGCAGGTAGTAGCCTGTCAAGATGAACACACATGTGATTGATCCTGCGGTGTATGTCGTTTGAAATCCATCCTAGCTTGCGATGACACACACCCATAACGAGACTGCCAAATGTTTAGAAAGCAATTAAGAAGAAATTTAAGAAAATGTGTACAAGCACCCTTATGGAACGCTATATGCTGCACCTGAAGAACATACGTTACGCCCCGGAGCACTCCCGAGAGGTGGTATACAAGGCTAGGGAGCTGGCAGCAGACATGAATGTCTCGGTGCGAGTAGCTAGGATAGCCAGAAAGTTCATAGAGCTTGATGTGTCCGTGGAGGCAGATGATCTCAATCAACTACTCAAAAAACTGGTTCCCATAGGAGAGGTTGACAACATCAGACATGTGGTCGAAGAAGAGATCGACAAGGAGAAGGGAATCTCAGATGGCATCTTTTACTTCAACAACGAGCGATTCTGGGAGAGTCATGAGGCCTTTGAAGGCGTATGGAAAAAGTGCTACGGCAGGGAGAAGGAGCTTGTGCAAGGCATCATCCTAGTAGCAGTGGCATTTGCACACCGCCAGAAAAATGATCTCGACATAGGAGTAGGGATGCTTAACAGGGCTCTGGAGAAGCTTGGAACATCACCATCCATGTACCACTCCATAGATGTAGACAGGATAAGAAACAAGGCAATACAGATGCAACAAGCCAACAACCTCATCCTGTTTGAGATATAATGTGAGGAGTGTCATACTACTGCGCACAGCAGTACCCTAGTGCAATCTGCGCATATTGCCTGCATTTGTTGTACACGACGTTCTACTATTGTCACACATGCTAACCACTGTAGGAGCATATTTTGTACAATATTCATTAACCTGAAAAAAAAACTACACGCATACAAGGCAGTCAGAAAAAATTCTCAGCCATGTACAGGTTTCAAATGTTTGGCTGTGTACCTGACATCTAGACCACCATGCACAAGACAGATGTATTGGCCATGTGCTGATGAGATCAGCGCATTCCTGATTTTATTAGATCCAGCGCCCTAGGAAGCACCTCTGCTCCCTGGATCAGGCCGATGCTGCCACGACGTGCCTGTTGTTCGGTCATTCGTGTGGTGCCGTCACCATCTACAAAGTCTCCAGATACCAATACTGGTACGGGATCGTCACTGTGGCCTTTGTTTATGCATGGTGTAGAGTGATCAGAAGAGACAACGATGGCTACCTTGCTAGTATCAATACTGTCTACAAGCGTCCCGAAGAACCTCCTGTCGATCTCTTCAATGTTAGCGGTCTTGCCTTTTGCGTCCCCGTCATGACCAAACTCATCTGGTCCCTTGAGGTGAACATAGATTGCGTTTTGTGTCTGCATTGCTGCGGCAGCCACCTTTGCCTTCTGCTCATAATCGGTAAGCCCACCTGCTTCAAATGCCTTCATTTTAAGAACCTGCGATATTCCAAGCTCAACTGGCATGTCCACAATGCATGAAAAATTCATAGAATATTTTTGGTTGATGGGGGGCACATCAGGGTATCTAGTACCTGGATCTCTTAGCAGAATGCAGCTGAGCTTCTTTTTGCCTTGCTCGTCCCTGCTCTTGTTTATTTGACTCTTTGCCATGATGTTTATGGCTTGGTCAGAAAACTCGTTTACCAGGTGGGCCGTATACTTGACATCGTCTCCATCCTCTAGTGGGAGGCATTTTTCGATTCTCAAAAAATCACCCACCGCCTTGGCCACTCCCATCCCACCTATGTTGCTGTATGCGGGATCTGTGTTGGTGATTTTTGGAGACAGTCCCTGAGAGTCTTGCCGTATTCTCACCGTGATTCTGTGGCCTATTGTAGGAGATACCACTACCGATGTGCTAGGACTCGAAAACTTGACCTGTTCTTCTATTTCGCGTGCAATACCTTGAGCATCGTCCCTATCTATGTCCCTTCCTGCCCTCCTGTCGATGATGATCTGATCCTTGTTGAGTGTAGAATAGTTGCCCCTCAGAGCCAGATCCCCATCCCTAAAGTCAATTCCTACCCCTATTGCCTCAATGACGCCCCTACCTGCATAGTCAGCATGATTGAATTTGTATCCCAACATGTTGAACACTGCAATGTCTGACTCTGGGGCTATTCCCTTTCCCACAGATATTACCTCACCAATCACGCCATTGCCTGCAATCCTGTCTAGAACGGGAGTATTAGCAGCCTCAAGGGGAGTCTTACCCTCCAGATCAGGATGAGGAAGATCTCCTACCCCGTCCAGCAGCACATACACCATGTGAACATCAGAGTTTTTCGTCATGTCTGGCTCTGATGATTCGAATTCTATGTTGTCTTTAAATCTTGCAACAATATTACTGGAAGAATTAGGCCACGTATGTGAGTGGATCACGAACGGATGGCATGTATTTAGTATCTGCAACCAGTGAGATGTATCAAAGCATGCAGAATGTCATATTGCCTGCATGTTAATCAAAGGGAGCAATAGCAGCATGCCATATATGATAAGCACAAGATACAAGCATACCATCATAACCAGACATACAAACTACCAGTGTCTGGTGCAATGCCAAAAGCATACCAAGCTTGTGGTTCGCCGTCACTACCACCGTCAAGACCCATTCACACTCTCCTACTCTGCCGGACACATCCGCGAGTTCACTACATACGATGTGTGGCCATCCATGTGTGCCTATTCGCGTTGAACTATCAACTCATTAATGATAGCAATAAGATTATAAAGTAGAATGTACAAGAGTATTGTATGGGATCACAAGTAAAGCGTGTCATTGGGAAAAAGGCATACATGTACTATGTGTATTATGACCAAGGAGTACGCAAAGAGATGTATTGTGGGGACGTCGGAAAACCAGAGTCTCATAAAAAAGCACTAAAATACGAAATTGAAGATTTTACAAAAAAAAAGAAACTGATTGCAGAAAAGCTAGAGTCATTAAAGGCAGATCTACGAGAGATACGCTAGTCAAACACAGTTGCGCAGCAACCAACAAAACAACTCTCCAAAAACAGATGGCATGCAGGTGTAGTCAACGGCTAAACTATAGAATTTATGATTAATCGACTGGAAAAACAGGCCCAAAAAATTTGTCCAGTTCTCTATTAAATTAAACTTGTATCACTAAATTTACTTTTTGTAAGTATAGTTACGTCAGAAAGTCTTTGCAATTTTCAAAAAACAACGGAAACGTTTATAGCTTGAAAAATCTAGGGGTCTTGTGAAACAACAACATGAAAAATTACTCGCAGCATACAAAAAAGGTACGTGGTCAGTTGTCTGGGAAGATTTTTTGATTCAGGTACGGATCTAGAATCTTTTGATAGTATTACACATCATTCTAGGCACGACCTGACCACGTACCAAAAAAGAACCCAATCCAAAAACAAAAGAACGAATGCTTGCAGTGATATGGCAAGGATCATGCTAGAGTGAGACCGATCAAAACCGAATATTTTTGGATACAGGAGGCAGTAGCAAGGACATGAGTAAAATGCGTAGCTCACAAGAAAAGGCCAGCATTGTGGTGGAGTTTTTTAATACCAGCATATCTGCAGCCGAGTTGTGCCGCAAACACAATGTATCTTCTGCAACTTTTCAGGACTGGAAGGACAAGTTCTTGCAGGGCGGCAAGCAAGCCCTTGCAGACCGAGGAGATACAGCAAAAAACCAAGTCAAAGAAATAGAGAACCTTAAACGAATCATTGATGATATAACTATTGCCAACGACATTTTAAAAAAAACCTTAGAGGGAACAAAAAGATGAAAACAAAGACAGTATCTGAGATGATGGCCCACATGAGCTTCAACAAGTCCCTAGCTTATTGCGGCATGTCCAAACATGCTTGGTATTATGCTGAGCATTCAAGAGACATGCAGATAAACCCTGATGTTGTAGATCTGGTCAAAGATATTGCTTCTAGACGACCCACATACGGCACAAGGCGCATGACATCTCAGATAAAACGTGAAACGGATATTATCGTAAATCACACAGCTGCAGCGAATATACCATAAAATATGATGTTGAGCCACAAAATACGAAAAACGACATAAACAGAACGAAACACAAGCTCTTCAAGCCAAAAACTCCAAACCAGCTATGGGAAATGGACATTACATACATTAATTGTGTGATAGACAAATATTGTTATTCATTTAACGCCATTACTGTTTTACACACAAGTGGATAGCATATTCCTTTGATATCGATGCGACAAGGCATGTTGCAATATACTCCATTACAGATGCAGTTGCTACAGAAAAACCCGACTGCTCAAAGATGCTCCTGCGAATCGACAATGGCGTTCAATGCACCAGTCATTACTTTAGAAAGGCAGTCAAGGCTCTAGATATTGGCAAACACGAGTTCATTTGGAAGAATACGCCAGAGCAGAACGGCCATGTGGTGTCATTTCACAAGCCCCTCAAAAAGGAATACATCTGGCCACATGAATTCAAAAACTACCAAGACGCAGAAAAGGTTGTCAGCTGCATTTGCAGACTATAATACTGAGAGGATTCATTCATCTATCAAGTACATGACGCCAACTGAATTTGCCGCACATTGGGAGATGATAAATAAATGAGGGTTGGGATCATTCGAAATTTGATGCAAAAAGTGGCACCAAAACTAGGGGTCCACTCCAAAGTGTAGGCGAAATGATTTCGGTACAATAGAAAATTAGTCACACATGATAAAATTCACATGACAGCAGTATGTCTAGTACTGTGCGGTAATTCTAGTATAGTTTCTCTTTGCGCACACGATGCCTCTTTGCTTCCAACTCCCTGATCTTTGCAACAAAATCAGGATCAAGCCTTATCTGTGATAGGGTCTCTGCGGAGAGCTTTATGGTGTTGGTGTCCAGGACAATGTTTGTTTTTGGAAGGTTTTTGTTTGTCCAAAACTTCATCACTTTGTCCTCAAGCTTGTAGTCGCGGAACCCTGCAGGGAATCTCTTTGTGATGTGGTTGCACAGGGTCCTGTCATTGAATACCACGCTGGGTTCTAATAGTCTGGTTTCATCACTGTAGACATTTTCAAACAGGTTTCCTGATATCTCATCTGAGATCAGCTCCATTTTCGATATTTTTCTTATAAGCTCCAGAAAATGTAGAAATTCATGTGCTAAAATTGCATGTACGGTGCCTTTGAGCCCGTATGCTATCAGCGGCGCAGAGATTTGTATGATTACTTGGAACTTCCCATCAAACACCATTGGAATTGTCCTAGCAAACAGGATGCCATACTCGTATGATCTTGGGTGCGGGGCAGATATCACTAGAGATGGCTCAACATATGCTATCGGATACTGGATTCCAGACGCTTTCTCAATCCTATTTATTCCTGCAACCGCAATAGGAAAGCGCTTCACAACTAGATCATACACCCTGTCGGGCATGATCCCATCATGGTGCGCACTTTTGAAACGTACAAGCGGATCCAATACAATTTATCGGAAATTTTCGATGTAAAAATGTTGATTCACTCAGCAGTTAACCCACCGATGGCATGACAATCCCGTCACGGTGCTATAACAGGGGGTGGTTCTGGTCGTATCTGCCACCTTGATACCATCACTGTCTTGAATGTAAGAACAGTAAACATAATTTTCTGCCATTTACCGTCACTTCCAAATCCACAATATGCATTGATAACCACCCATTGGTTGAACAGTATCACAGATGCCGCAAAGCACAGAAATCTTGCGGCATGGTTTGTACTGCGTGTCCTGAGTCTGATTCCCTCTATCTGCCTGTATGCAGTCTCTATCCCCCATCTTTTGTGGTAGGCTGCAACATCTATCTCATTGGAGTTGGCGGTAAATCCAATGTACCTTTCATGTGCCGGCGCATCCGGACTCTTGTCTTTGCGTGTAGTGCGTTTCTGTATTACCATGATGTATTTTACAGACGAATCGGTGTTCTCAAGTATTACATCTGATGTAGCATCGCGTATCTTTTTATCAAATTCGTCAAGGGCTACCACTACATTGTACGTATTTTTACACGGTATGACAAATCCACTACCGTGACTGTTCATTGCTTTCAACACTGAAACTGAAAAGAACTCCCTGTCCATAAAAAAACACTTGACCATAATGCCATACCTGTTGCATATTTGGATGATTTTACGCACAAAATCAGCCGTGGAATGGCCCATCCCTACAGGAAATACGGCAAGAGTGAGTCTGCGCCCTTCATCAACACACTGGGCAGTAATGTATCCCTCAAACTTCCATGTACCGTTTTTGGATTTGGAGCGTAACAGTTCAGGTCCAGGATTTTTATCATATCTTGGTATGAGGTGCTTGTCGATGGCCACATGAATTGATTTTTTCATGACGCCTGATTTTTGGAGTGGTATAATCTGGCCTGAGATGGTATCCTCCATTGCCTGCTCTACCACATCCGGTTTTGTCCTTGCAAACGCCTTTCTTACCCACTCATCAGTGGGCAATATGCTGTTTGATGTGGTATGCAAGCTTGCAGCATACCCACCTACCGATGCCGTGCATGTAGAGGTAGGCATCATTATGTCTATCATATTCCGTATTGAGTGTCTGGCATTGGATCCGTGAGGCATGATGTCACATCTTTCCACAAATTCTGACAAGGCAGATGCGATATTTTCATATGTGAGTGAGTCACTCAATATGTTGCACCTCTTGTGGTTTTTGGTTTAGTCATTAAAAATCTGAGAGGTTGCACTAATTGATTTGTTTGCATTGAATTTTGTTGATTTTGGGCATAAAATTATGATCCCAATTCCATCGGTGGGTTAACTGACTCAGTGTGAGGGTTTTCCAATCTTGGCCTTCTTCTTTTTGCGTGTTTGTGCACTTTGATCAGCCCTTCTTTGATGCTTGTTATTTTTTCTGGGAGGCATAACTGCTGTGTATTTTGCCTGTTAATTATTGTTTTATTTGTACATTAAGAAAGTCAAATCTAACACATGTGCAGGCTGTGCCTAGAATCTGTGATACACTTGGTACTACATCCTCCCCACTTATCAGCCTCTTGACAGGCAGTCCTCCTTCGGCCATTATAGTAAGTACAAATCTGTTGGCAGCCTTTTTTTTATACATTGCAGAAAAGATCTTCTTCTTGGTGCGTTTTGAGGTCCTGTCATATACGATGATTGGGGATTTCTGCAGAGTCTTGAGCTTCCTTAGGTCACTTGATCTGACTCCTGGGGGTTGTATGGATACTTCGATCTTGATGAGTGATGTGAATTTGATGGGATTTCTTGGATGGTCTGTCACACTGCGCAGCTCAAGAATCTTGACTGGCCCTTCTTGCAATGCAGTACTGCCTTGCATGGTTGATGATGTCCGCGGGGGCCAGTGGATCTTTCTTCGAAGCGGATTTTGCACTCTGACAAAGAATGGTCTTCCCGTTCCCATGACTAGGCTGGAGATGTCTTCACCACCAATCCATGTAAACCTAGTCACGGTTCCACCAATCTCGTCAAAGAGGTATTTTGATATGATGCCCTCTATGCTGTCAAACTTTGAGATGCCGTGAAATGCACACTCCTTACATCCATTGCCGCTACAGGTTGTACATGGCTGTTGTTTTTGTGGTAAGTCTCTAGATGACTTTACATATCGCCCAAAAAAGAATGCCGACTTGGAGCGCAGGGCACATGACATGTTTCTTAGATCAACTGTTAATGTGATGTCAGGTTCGCGCATCTCTGCTCGCCTGCCTGCACCTATTGCAAATCGTTTTGTTAGTTCCTTGGTGATACCAGTCTTTATACCGTAGCGTCCCTTTAGCCTATACTTGGATCGAATGTGGTCGTCTCTGTCGACGGTAGAATGTTTGAGGATGGCCCCTATACCAAACGTCTCAAAATCATATCCTGTCGATGCATTATACATCATATTCAATATGTGATCCAGATTCTCAAATAGATCCTTGCAGATATGGCATTTGCTAGCAAGTGGTGCTGGTACCGAAGATCTAGATTGTGTAGCGCTGATATTGTGGTTGTTGCCTGTTGTGGTACTGATCCCGACCGTACATTCCATGCTGGTACTCTGCCTCTTGTCTACCGGTCTGCCGTTATGCCTGCTCGCATTATTGTTAGCCTTGCGTAGTGAGATTTTGGGGAAGAATCTCTTTAAACAATCGTTGCACAGGCCATACTCTGCCAGAATACTATCAACCATATCTGCAGCGTCTTTACGGCCCTTGTCATGGATGACTGTCTTGCCTTTGATGATCATACTATTGCACTCCACACCACAAACTCATTGTCATTATGTCGGGGGCTCTGAACACAGTAGCCACTCTTCTCATTCCAGTCCCATTTGTTTTAGCATACTGCGCATCTCTCGACCTTTGTACGACTTTAACATCTTTTTGGAGCGGCTGTAGTTTTTGAGCAGCTCCTTGACATCGCCCTCTGGATGTCCTGACCCGCGCGCAATCCTCATGATTCTTGATGCCTTGATGAGGTCGGGGTTGTCCTTTTCATCCTTGTTCATACTCTGGATTATGTACCTCCATTTTGTTATTCGTTCCTCCATGCGCTCCATTTGGCCATCCTTTGCGCTCCCTGCAAGGCCTGGTATGTGTTCAACAATACTCTGCAGTGATCCCATGCTGTTGACCTGTTCGAGTTGGTAGAAAAAGTCATCCATGTTCATCTTTCCACTGGTCATCCTCTTCATCCTGACGTCGTCACCCTCATTCTCCAGCCTCTTGGCCATGTCTAGAATGGCCTTGACATCACCCATCCCTAGTAGTCTGCCCACAAACCGCGTCGGGGAAAACTTTTCCAAGTCGTCTATGCGTTCGCCAGTACCAATGTACATGATCTTGGCGCCGGTGGCAGCTGATGCGGCAAGTGATCCGCCTCCCTTTGAGGAGCTGTCAAGTTTTGTTACAACTATCCCGCCCACTGGGACCGTCTTGTGGAATGCTTCTGCCTGCTTGTAGCACTGCATTCCAATGGTCCCATCAATGACAAGCAACGACAGGTCAGGTTCGGCCACCTTGCCTATCCTAGACATCTCATCAAGCATGTCCTTTTCCTCCTTGTGGCGGCCTGCCGTGTCTATTATGATTATATCCAGCTGATGCTTTGCAAAGTATTTCAGTCCATTTCTCACTATGTTTGGAGAGTCCTTGTTGTTCTGCTCACCATACACCTCTACGTTTGACTTTTCACACATCGTTCTGAGCTGTACCAACGCCCCTGGCCTATACGTATCGGCCCCTATGACTCCTACCTTGTACCCCTGGCTGGTCAAGAGTCTGGCAAGCTTTGATGCCGTGGTGGTCTTTCCACTCCCTTGTATCCCTAGCAGGACGATCTTGTTCTGCACACCGGGGACAAATTCAAATTCTGTCTCCGTTCCCATCACGTTGGAGAGCTCCTCGTAGAGTATCTTGATTATGTGGTTTTTTCGAGACAGGCCCGGCGGCGGGGTCTCGTTTATGGCTCGCTCTTGCAGCTGCTCACTGATCTTGAAGACTAGGCGCACGTCTACGCCTGCCTCTAGGAGCGCCTTTTGGACATCCTTTGCTAGTGCTTTGATGAGGTCCTTGTTCACCCCTGATGATCTTACTACCTTTTTGATTGCGTCACTTAGATTGCCCTTGAGCTTCTCAAACATCGCAATATATCTCTGCTTCTGTTATTTCAAACCTTCCACGGTATCCATCCCATTGACTATTGGCTTTGTTTATTCGTATCACTGACCTTGAGAATAGCGGGCATTGCGTGACGAATGTCTCTGCCTCACCTCCTTCAAAATCAAGATTAAACCCAAATCTATCTGAGAGGACCTTTAATGCATCAATGTCTGCCCTTGTTGATACGGCCCGTCCAAGCCACTGTTCACCTAGTCCGCTTGCTGATACACTGCTCAATACATACACAAACCCCGAATCAAGCAACTGGTTCATGTGGCTGTGGGGATCTGTATTCCATAGCGGGGCCACTGCTGCAAGCCCCAACCTGCCGCATACCTCCTCAAAGCGATCTTTCTGAAACCTGCTTCGTATCCCTCCATGTACCATGCCATCAATGCCAAACTTTTCTCTGGCTTGTCCGAGCATGCATTCCAGTACGTGCATCTCCGTCTCCGTGTCGTCTGAATCTGATTCGGCAGTAATGTGCGGGATTCCCATGGCTTCAGCCTGTAGAGCGGTCCACTGCATGTTGGGGTGGTGCAACATGTGGCTCTCTGCGGACTTTGTAAAGACGCTTAGCAGGCACGAAATTACATGGCCCTGCCTCCGCGCAACATCTATGGCGCGGGTACTGTCCTTACCACCAGAAAACAGGCCTGCCAAGTTCATCTCTTTTGTCACAGTTGTCCTGCATCATACACTACTATCTTTTGAAGATTGTCAGGCATACATCCATCCCAGTACATCTACCGTATCATACCTTGTGTTTTGTATGGTAGGATTGACTTGGCTTGAAACACAGATTCGTGACCCACCATCTTCATACACACAAGCACACAAAACAAGACAAGGTACAGGATGCCTCATCACTCATAATCCTCATCATCGTGGATCAGATGGCTTTTCCACTTCATCATCAGCATCCGTGGTTTGATATGCATGTAATTTCTGCGCGGGTAGAATAAACGTAGCTATGATGTCATTGCATGTTGAATTTTTGGCGGCAAATTCATCGTTGGTACCATGATAAGAGAAGATGTGCACGGACAAGAGCCATGTTGGGAGAACTTGCTAGGTCCATATTATGTGTGTAAAGATTCACTGGCGGTATCTGTTCTGCATCTGACTGGCCTGCAATACAATTTTGAGATTCTTTCAGACGTGTATTTTCACGCTTCAAATAGTCTATTTGTGTCTGCAGCATGCCAATCTTGCGTTCTGTCTGGGACTTGTCTGCATGGGCATCGGCCAAATCCAACTGAAGTGTCTTAACTTTAGCCTCCACACATTGCTTTGCATTTGTCATGTCATCAAGTTTGAAATGCATTTCGTGCAGTTCCTTGCGCAGTATTACAATTTCAGACACTAGCATTACATGCACCACCTCACAGAAACCACAAGGCATGCATGCTGCCAGTAGATTCTTTTCTTATTGAGCTGACTGTGTTTGAATCCTTGGGGATACCTAACAGTTGGTTTAAATCCAAACATTACAAGATAAATCGGTGTGTACTCCATTTTGTGGTTGATATGGAGTATTCACCAACTTTCCTTTTAAACACCCAAGATCAATAAATCATGAGAATTTACTGTACTATTTCAGACAAAAACGCACAGAATTATGCCTCATTTTAGGCATGATTTCAGAAGGGTCGAACTCTTACCACTGGCGTTGCTGCAAATACATGTTCTGTACGTGGTCAGGTTGTCTGGAAAGATTTTTTGATTCAGGCATGGATCTAGGGTCTTTTGATAGTATTACACATCATTCTGGGCACGACCTGACCACGTACCATGTTCTTTCAAGTACATGCGTCCTCTTGACAGCCTAACCCCTCCAACATGATGTTGACAATATACAAACCAATATCTCTGACTTTCATACATTTGTCAAATCTACTGAAAAAAACCTCTTGGATGCCGTGAAACGATCAACCACACTGCGCGCTAACCACCTCATTATGACGTGGGTGGTGAGCTTGATGATGATTCATGGTGTTAGATTGTGGCTAGGAAGAATGGGTGTCATACCGCACTTGATTACACACCATTCATTCTGGGCTTCTGTCATTGTTTGCAACCTCTATGATCTTCCTTGCGAGATCTTCATCACCATGGGTGACATACTTTACACCCCTGAATTTACACGCATCTACCATCTTGGCATCTTTGGTAATGATTATTAGATCGTTTTTATGCGCAAACTGTACAATAACCTGATCTTCTGCTTCTCTCTCTGGGCAGCCATTACCCCCCACACTCCTATACTTGACGCTGTCTTCAAGGAACCTGGCAAGGCCCAATACATTTTCATCCAACAAAAACTCAACCATTTACCTGATATAGGAAAACATGCTTGTTTTAAATCATATTTCTTTGAGGCTGTGGCATCCTCCACACCCTCTAGATTCACACACAGTGATCCCCCTTCCTCAAGCAGTCTATTGTGGTTTGTGGTTTCATGTCCCCAAATACAGCGTATCATCCGTGGTACTAACAAAGGCCAATATGGAACACTCGCGACTATACAAACTGTCTCACAATGACTTTGGCTTTAGTGGTTTGTGGTGCAATGTCTGTGAGGTATGGATGCTAGATCTGCTGCCATTGGCGCTTGTTGCGCTATACATCATACCATTACACACAAGATAAAAGAAAGACTTGTTTATCATAAGTTGGTGATGTCATGAGCTTTGATACACAGTTTGGCAGCATCTGGTTGCCTGATCTCAGCAACCTGCTGTACATAAGGGATGCCAATGGCTTGGTTATGGGTATGCAATTCTGTGACAAATATGATGCAATAGCAGCATATGATGAGTATGTGGTGGAATGGACCAAATCCATGTCGATCAGCCTCACATTTGTTGTGGCCAAGACATCTTATGATGTAATATGCTATCAGGATCCAAAAAGATCCCACTCCAAGAGGAATTTATGCTTGTACAAAGACTCGCTGAGTACACAGGGCGGACTGTTTCTTAAATCAAAGAAAGAGATTCAGGATCTTGGTTGCAGGGTTGCAATATATTACAATGAGGACTCTAAATACAAGCGCATGGGGCTGCCACTTGACACAGATACCAAGATAATCCTAGAAAGTGACATAATAGCGGGCTCATATGAGGATGTCATACGACACCTATAGGCGCACTATCATTGTGGTGTTGGTGATCCCCCATACATCACGTTGGCAGTACTAACATGGCACAAAACAGGATACTACCAGAATGAGCAAAGCTATCTATGTTTTGTTGTGAGTCCCAAGCGAAGGAATTGAACCTTCGACAACCCGGTTTCTGTATGCCTGATATGCTGTTATACGGTCAGCCATCTAAAGCCGACATCTACAGCCGGAAGCTCTACCAGGCTGAGCTAGCTTGGGACAAGGAAAACCCTGCGGTTGCCATTAAAAAACTATGGCACTATTATGATGAATTTTATCATTACGCGTATGAATCATCAGATCACTAATAAAATTAGGCAGCCAAATAAATGAGATCAGACGTGTGGCGAATACGAGTTGTCCTGCATAAATGCTAGGCTAGACATTCCTGCGTTTCCACCACTAATGCCAATACATCATCATCCTGCCTTGTCATAAACTATATCCACTACTACAATCCTAACCACGCACACAATTCTTCTACCAAAAAAGTGCAACCGTGCTGCGCCCTTCAAATGGCCGATATTTTATTACATGATCTTACATTTTTGTAATCAATACAAATACCAGCAGATGGATCTGAATCCCAATACATGCATCTTAGGTATGATGCCTCTCATCTTTTGTATTGACAGTATGTATAATTCCATCTCATTTGACTACTGTCCAACAAAAACTTGGTAATCTACATGTATAATAACAGAACTCATCATGGCAGCACTGCACAAAGCCGACGAAAAAGAATTTGATCTTTCATTAGATTGTTTAAACCACGATGTCGTATTCCATGATGATGATGATGAGATGATGAGATGATGTGTCATACATCTCATGTCATAAAGGAAGATTAGGCTGGTCGTTGAGGAGTGATGATGCACCTTACTTTTTCACGCTCGTGTCCAGCCTATGCGGGCTATGCATTCTACCCGTCTTGCAGCCCTCCTTTACCATGATGAGGAATCTAGGCACGATGTTACATACAAAGAATAAATATCTTTGATAGGCATTCACACTTTATTGTCAGCACAGGTGATATCATCGTATCCAGGTTATGCATGTGTCCCATACCTACACACTCACAAATCAATTGAGATCAAGGAGGCATGGATCAGATCCAACAACATACAGAGCATGTTCTTTGTTACAGGAACACTCTCCAATGACGCCAAACCCTATTTTCCAGATTCTACAAACCACTACCTTTTGGCAAAGTTTTATGACAGCAAAAAGATGACAAAAGACCTACACAAGTACAATCAGGACAAGATTTCATTCATCTTTAACATACGTGACTCCTTTTTCCAAAAGGAGGTCCAGGGGGAATTCAATTTTGTTTCGATATGCTATCTAGAATATGGGGCGGACCGAGAGTACTCTCAAGAGATTGCAAACATCCTATTAAAGAAAGAACAGATAGAGCAAGCAGGATTGGGCAATATGTACACGTTTTGTCTGATCCCACCAAAATTCACATTCCCGTTCTCTGAGCGCATTACTGTGATCGAAGTAGCCAGTGAAAAGAGCTATCAGAGTGTAAACAAGTACTGTGAACAGACTAGGAAAGATGCAGCCAGAAAGGGACTGATGATGACGAATCTGATGAGTTTCTCCATTCTTGACAAGCTAAAATAAATTAAAATCAAAGATTAAATATTCGGGACAAAAGATCCCCTCATGAGCAAACCCTCGGATCTTGGCTCTTTGAAAATAGGCTCCTACATACTTTTGCCACACTCTGATCAGCCCAGTGGTGAGCCGTGCAGGATTGTTGAGTATGGCACATCCAAGCCCGGCAAACATGGTGCCGCCAAAGCCAGAATTGTAGGGGAAGGAATCTTTGACGGTCAGAAACGCCCTCATGTAGGTCCTGTTAGTATGCAGATACACGTGCCACTAATAAACAAAAAACAAGGACAGGTGATTTCGATCAACGGAGACATGGTGCAGATCATGGATTCGGAGACGTTTGAGACTGTTGACATAAACATGATTGATGATCAAGTCAAGGGCAATCTAGAAAACGGACAAAATGTAGAATACTGGGTTGTCATGGACAAGACCAAGATAATGCGTATCAAGGGCTAGCCTCCAGCTTTTTGATGCAGCGGCCCACCGCTCCTTACACACTCTTACACATACAATTCGTATCGTCTACCATCCCATTACTACATACTCGTGTTGACTAGACCTTGCTGATTCTGTTGTATGTTGCTGCTATTGTCTCTACTGGCTACACGTGATCATCATCTCTCATACAATACTTGAGGGCCTTTCAACTTGATCTATGCTTGAACTCATCCTTTACATCATATGGTGGGCCTGTTGCACGCGGATTGTAATGCAGATTCCTTGACAATCTTGCATGTACAAGTCGTTTTTAGCTATCGCCAAGCCTGGTTTTTTGCTATAAAAATGAAATAGTTAAGCAAGAAAACAAAAATTCTATGTTCTAAAAATTTGTGCTTAAGCTGATTTTGTGACTTTTTGGGCTGCTTGGCCTTTCCTACCTTCGCCTACCTCAAACTCTACCTTGTCACCCTCGTTGATAGCGCCTTCCACATCGGATTTGTGAACGAACAGATCATCGCCGGATTCCCTCTCGATAAAGCCGTAACCTTTGGTACGATTAAACCACTTTACTGTGCCTTGTTCCATTGATTGGAATGTGAATCTATCACTATATTAACCAATATAACAAAATACATTGAATCCTTACAGCAGATATTTGTCGCTTGATGGCGGGATTATCGTAAGCCTCTCTGGTGGTTGCATATTGGGCGTGCAATCAATGCTTGTCTACTGTTGGGGAAAGTAAGCGGTGGCGTGGGTTGTGTTTGTGGGTGTTTAAGATGTGGTTACTCATATACTTCACTTGGCATATGTCTGGCATCTGACTGATGCAGCCAAGACTGTGCACTATAATGGTGTGGACATGTTGGACAAATCAATGGTGCGCTGACAGCAAGCGTCACCACACAGGCACATATTTCATGACAATTCTTGCACCAATACACGTAATGACAACTGGCCATGTGATATCATGACGACTCGTATCACGACGTCTGTATAGCATCACGTACCTAGCTGTTATTCCCTCAAACCATCTCATCATAAAGACCATGACAGTATGTGTATTGTTGTCTATATGTGCAGAGGTGCCTTGGCGCCGTCCTACTGTTAAAAGTCCTTGGCTATGTGGTTGTTGGCTTTTAGCCATTCTACTTGGGGCAGTGTGAACCTCCAGACAATATCTCCGCGCTCGGATTTAAAATCCCATGGGGCTATGATTACAATATCATTGTCTCTGATCCACACTCTTCGCTTGAGCTTGCCTCTGATCCTGCCTCTTCTGGTGATATTATCGTCACATTTTATTAGTACATGCTCCCCACCAAGCATCTTCAACACTCTGCCAAAGAGCTGGCCCTCTTCCGGGAGACGTATCTCTTTCAAATCGCTCTCGCTTTTAACTTGACGTTTACCCACGATGCGTATGAATCACTTCAGAATATAACTCATGGGTTTAATGATCTAGTTGTATAATCCTAGCTCCGGTTGAACAAAGACGCTATCACCCCATGATATTACAATGCGGTCATGTGGTCTCTATTTTACAGTCTTCTATCATTTTGAAGTGATGGTGATGTATGATTAATTCCTTTCATTACCAACATGGTGTCTTGATTTGCTCAAGATGAGTATGGATGCCAGGTGGATTTGACACAAGTTTGTTTGCCCAAATACGAATCTAATTACTAAATATACATGATGATAACTATTTAATAAAAAAATAATTAGATGGAAGAATACAGGGATCAGTAAGGCGGATGTGCATTAGTGACAACAAGCTAGACAAAACAGACAGTCGTCAACAAATCAGACGTTACTATGTTGCATGTTTTTGATTTCAGCAGCCAGCTATATTTTGGGAGTACGTGGTCAGGTTGTCTGGGAAGATTTTTTGATTCAGGCACGGATCTAGGGTCTTTTGATAGTATTACACATCATTCTGGGCACGACCTGACCACGTACTTTTGGGAGACGATAGTGTGCGCCATAATTGGCCATGATATGGGAACGTGTCTATTAGTCATGTAAAATTATAATTAACCATAAGTTATGGTTGTACCATCATGATACAAAGAATTTTACCGATCTGCATCATAGACACCCTGTGGAATTTCAATGTGTTGAGGACTGCTCTGATTGTTGCACCCGGCGAAGATACTATCCTGACAAGAGATTTGGCAAGATAGGTGTGTTGATACTACCCGACGAGAAGGCTGGAATTGAGAAGCTGGCAGAATCACTGAAACTGAAGATCAAGATCCTACCAAGGATAGGTACATCTGATGTAGCAGACATGAAAGCCCCATCAAAAATTCTGGCATATCAGATGATGGGCGTCAATGACAATGGGGATGTTTGTCCTTTTCTTGATACGGATAGTGATAAGAGATCTCCCCACGGAGGATTTGCCTGCAGAATCTATGAAGATAGGCCGCTTGCATGCAGGGCATATCCGTTGGCTGATATAGATCCCGTGACACTTGATCAGTCATGCAAGTTTTGCAAGGATCACAAAAGCGCTGATAGTAACCTAGAATCGGAGACTGAGGCACTTCTCATGATCAAAGAATCTATGTGTGCAGGCGCTACTACTCATGTCTGGAGGTTTGCCACCGGTACGGGAGATGATGGTGACATGCACGAGATCATGGAACCTGGCTGGATTCTGGATGACTGACCTGCTGTTGCATGGGGCGTGGCCGATCAGGCTCACATCAGTGCCGTAACTTATTGTGCTTGGCACACTTCGGCTTGTGTGCAATCAACACATGCGGCATCACAGCGAGAAGAGTTGGTGTGTGGGTGTATGTGCAGGCACCCATCCTACATGATGATGATGATGATGATGATGATGATGATGATGATGATGATGATGATGATGGTATGCAGGCCTGCCGTTGCCGCACCCTTACTATCCTCAGTACGTTACTTGCACCTGTCCTATACAAACTGCCAAATCATATTCTGTGCAATGGCAGGCAAGACATGGTTATGATAAAGTATGATTGGGGTGTACCTAGATGCAGGGCGAAAAATTATTGCAGTATCTAGCCACCCATATACGAGCGGGAAAATTAATGTCTCAAAGGATAATACACTATGGGTTTATCACTGCCCTGCCTATGATTTTACGTGCCTTTAGATCCTTTAGTGCAGTATCTGCTTGATCAAGAGTATATCTCTTTGAGATGACCGGATTTATCGCGCCCTTTCTCACGAGATTCAAAAGCTCTACCATGTCATCATAGTTTCCAGTATATGCCCCCTGTATGGTGATGGATTTGAGTGGAATCGTCACTAGTGATAATTCCATAGACCCTCCAAACAACCCTACTAGTACCAGGTTTCCTCTCTTGCGCAGTACACTGAGCGCAGTCTTTACCGTCTGGGGTGCGTTGACAAAGTCAATGACACTGTCTGCCCCCTTACCTTCACATATTGTTATGATCTTTTTAACAGGCCCTCCGGTCCCGGATGATATAGATCCCGTTACGTTGGTGTTGACAACAAAGTCAGCTCCCATCTTTAGTGCGGTGTCAAACTTTGCATCGTCGTTGTCTATGCATATGATCTTGGCCTTTGTTATGGCCTTTGCAATCTGAATGGCCATGAGGCCCAAACCTCCAGCTCCTACTATCACGATGTATTTGGGCGAGTTCTCGTTTGCCTTTTTAACAGAGTTGTATGCAGTAAGGCCCGAACATGCAATCGATGTGGCCGCATCCGGATCCACACCGTCTAATTTTGCCAAGTATCTCTGATTGGGCACCACTACATAATCAGAATATCCACCGTCTTGGAATACACCAATTGACTTTGGTGTATCACACAGGTTCTCATTTCCTACATCACATGCAGGACACTGCCTGCAACCAACCCACGGAAACACCAATACTTCGTCGCCTTTTGATATACCAGAGACATTGTCACCGGTCTGTTCTACGATTCCAGATATCTCATGTCCTGGCGTAACAGGATACTTTACACCCCTGTCAGTTGCTTTCATGATCTGTCCCTCACCAATATCATAGCCGCCATCCCATAGGTGCAGATCACTGTGACACACACCAGCGGATTTGACCCTAATCAGTACCTGATCTCCGCTTACAGTAGGTGTCTCAGATTCAGATACCACTAGCGGTTGGCCTGGACCTGGTATTCTGACAGACTTCATGGTTGAACTTTTCTTCATTATAATATAAGAGTTGATAGATGGTGTTGTTGGAAATTTGGCTGTCTGCATATTTGCATGGTACCTGCGCTACTGGATGTGAATATACATCCTTACTATCCTACAGATGTATCGCCACATACCCAAGCGCCTTATTCTCAGAAAAAATGCATTGGACAAAGTAAAAACGTACGTGGTCAGGTTGTCTGGGAAGATTTTTTGATTCAGGCACGGATCTAGGGTCTTTTGATAGTATTATACATCATTCTAGGCACGACCTGACTACGTACGTAAAAACACTATCATACTGAGACGACCCCCCACAAGACATCACAAACAATCACAAAAAGACCAAACATGACATGCTCAGATGGCTGCTATCCTACATGTTTGTGGCTTGTATAATCTGTGTCCGTATGCAAATGTGGCATACACATCAAAAAATCATCAATCACTCAATTTATTATTGAATTTGTACATGTATTTGTATGACAGAATCTGATACGTCAGCAAGCATCTCACAGGACCCAATAAACATTCTGTTTCGTCCCACATCCGCGGTGGCCAAGGGCGATGTGTGGGAGATTGATCTGATTCAAATTCTGGATCTTCTGGCCAGGATCCTTGAAAAGTCTGACCGTGGCAAGGATCTCAAGGTTGCAGGAATGGCGGCTCTCTCCTCATCACTAATCTACCGGATGAAGGTAGAGAGCATCTTTGCACTACAGAGGGCGGCGGCACAAAAAAAGCCTGCGTCTCAAAGAAAAGATGTGGACATTGATCTAATCGACATGCCCTACAGACACGAGTCAACATACCCTGTCTCACTTGACGACCTACTGGGGTTGCTTCAAAACCTCATAGGTACCATTGCAAACCCGCAGTCGCGTAGGGGTAGAAACTTTGAGATCGATGCAGTTGAACCTCCGGACTTTCAAAAATACTTTCTCTCGCTTGAAAGCGTCATTGCAACGTACGAGGACTTGATTATGAACAAGCTGACGGCATTGCAGGTAGATTCTTCTGATGGGCGCTTGGGCATGTTGTTACAAGAGATCATCTCTGATCTTGATGCGACGGACTCGATCAAGTGCTTCTTTGCTATATTGTTTATGGCTAGGGATCAAAAGGTGGATCTCAAGCAGATCGGAGACGACATTTTGGTTACCCTGATGCATCAGGGTGACGATGATAATACCATGCCTGGCCAATCAGGCAATGATCAATGATGGAGTTGACCGCTCTGGTGGCTGTACAAACAACTGAATCGGACGGTCTGATTGAAGTGAACAGAGCAATAATGGTTTGTGGCATTGTTAAATATGATCAAGTCGATATGTGGTTATTGGCTAGGTGATTCTGGTTGGGTTACGCAGATAAAACAATACCAATGGAGAAGTGGTATGATAATGTTGAGGATGATAAAACAGTATTACAATGTGTATGTGTTTGCTGTTACCACCACCACCACCACCATGCAGAACATACCAGTCACTCCAATCACAATTCCACGATCTACCTGTGCATTATGTTCATTCCAAAGTCTAGCGCCATTGCGGCAATTATGCGCACCTTTGCAGTCATGGCAGCGACAATGACTCCTGCTGTGGCATGTATCCCAAACAGGCTGCATTGCATGGTCATTACAACAACATTGCTGTTATCGGTTCTGACGTCCATACGCCCCTTGTTTTGCACATGTCAAGATCGTTCACACGGTTGCAGTATTTGGGGCAGGGAAGTGACAAAGTGGATGCAGTATTATCATGGTTTGGAGGGGGATGGTGTTGTCATGTTTGGCGCCAAAAGGGGGAGTGAATAATACTGGCCAAGATAGTTAACGTGGACAAGGCCATTGCAAGGATAGAGGCTGCTCTGTACTCGGCAGGAAGGCCCTTGAGAATTGAGGAGATCGTCAGGGCATCTGGCACGGAATCTAGGATCAAGACACAAGATCTATTAGACAAGCTCATCAAAAAGACTAGATCCGCGTTCAAGGCTCTGGAGATAGCAGTGCTGCCTGATGGTTCATACGTGTTTCAGCTAAAACCAGAGTACAGCTCTACTGTAAAGCGATATGCCTCAAAACCAGTACTTCCCAATGCCACCCTCAAGACCCTCTCATACATTGCATACATGCAACCAATCTCATCCAAACAGCTTGCTGAGACGAGGGGATCCGGAGTTTATGCACACCTCAGGGATCTGCGCCAGCTGGATTATGTCTCTTACCAAAGTGTGGGGAGGACAAAGATCTATACCACCACTGACAAGTTTCAAAAATATTTTGGCATACAGGGGAATACAGAAGATCTGCGCCAGCTGCTCTTCTCCAAGATGAGAAAGAGATCTGGGGCAAAAAACTCCGATTCCTCTATTGCCATTACTCCGTCTGTCGTATCTTCACAGGCCATTACCACCAATGCTGCCTCTGCGCCCTCTACGTAACATATGGCATACTGACATTTGTCACCACCACCACATAAAAACAACCGCTCTTGCAACCGCCGCAATAACATCTGTACATGATGGCCCAAGCAGGGCATCATTCCACCAAACATCTCTGACGTGGTAGTTGTGCTTAGGTTTGGTGGTGCAAGTGATATGTTGAATTCCTCGGGGGACATGTATCTGCGGAATAGAACAATTTGGCATATGCCGGCACGCCCATCAGGGGCGCAAATGACCAGCTTGTACATACTATTTGTGGCGTTGTAGAGGTGGGTGTGATGTCTTGCAATAGAAGATCGTGCGAATAGGGAACAAAACATACTCCCAACATGAAAGCAAACATACAGCCGCGTTTTGTATAAATTAGAGTAATCGGTAGCCTTGTTGTGAGAAAGTCTGTAGAGAATTTGGCTACTAGCAAGACGACCGGCGGCAGGAGGCATCCGCTGCGAATCAGGAGAAAGTATGAGATAGACAGGTATCCAAACGAGGCCGTTACTGGTGCTCAGGTAACAATAACAAGAAATGTCAGGGGCAGCAACAAAAAGACGGCACTCAAGTCTATTGATTTTGCAAACTTGGCAATGGAAGACGGCAAAGTAAAAAACACAAAGATTCTCAAGGTTATAGACAACACCACAAACAACGACTACAAGAGAAGGGGCATCATAACAAAGGGAGCCATATTGGAGACTGAGGACGGCAAGTGCCGTGTGGTCTCAAAGCCCGGACAGAACGGCGTGGTCAATGCTGTGCTGTTACTGCAGAAAGAGAAATGAAAGACTATGACCATGTTGTAGTCTGGCTTGACTATTTCAACAAGAATCTAAAACGTTCAAAGGGCAGAAGACTGAACATTAATGCCTGTATCTTTGAGCCCACGATAAAAGAACTTACAGATTCTGCCAAGTCAGTCGGCTATCAAGAAGTAGAGTCTAATGACAAGGCTAGATTCCCCAGAAGACCATTTGTCAGGTCGGGATACGTGTCACTACCAAAAAACGAGACCTCCAAGACTGATATTCTTGCCAAAATATCACAACAATTGTTACTAAAGAGAACCAAGAAAAAATGATCGTGCTGCCCATCCAGCGATTGGGATGGCAGGAATTTTTGTACAAAGCATATTGCGGAACCGGGAGATTCATGGTAAAGATAAATTTAGTTATTTGTAAAATAAGTTTCACAACAGACTTTGTTAACAACCACGCTTTAACAAAAACAATTGCAGGAGGTAGGGGAAATAATGCATTTGGCTGGTAGCGGTAGGGTTGTAATTCAACTATCCAAGGAGATAGGTGAGGGTACAATACTCTGTGACCGCAAGGGAACCAAAGTTGCCAAGGTAATGGAGGTGATAGGCCCGGTCAAGAGGCCGTTTGCATCTGCAACCCCACTTACCAACAACATCACAAGGTATGTGGGAGACAGCGTGTTTGAAGCGGCATCATCTGATGACACTCCTATGAAGAGGGACGGTCGTAGAAGTTCCAATAGTACAACTACAAGAAAACCCGTTACAAGGGGAACCGTCACTACCACCAAAAGAACCACAACTCCAGCAAGGACACAAAAAAACAGGAGAAGAAAGAAATGAACATACTAGAACAACAAGAGCATAGCTGCCCAGAATGCAAATCAGCGCTGATCGACGACATGCAGAACGGTGAGACGATCTGCTCTAGCTGCGGCATGGTAGTCGCAGATCAGGTGGAAGATAGGGGCCCTGACATGGCCAACGCCATCATGGATGACAAGGAAAAGCTTTCCCGGGCTACCGGGTTGAGTACCCTGTCACAACATGACTTGGGTATAACCACCGAGATCGCCATAGGTACCAAGGACTTTAGCGGTAAACCAATCAACCGCGCTGTTGCCCATCAGATGACAAATCTGAGAAAGTGGCAGCAGAGGGTACGTATAGCAACCTCAAAGGAGAGGCGCCTTGCCAACGTTCTGACCAAGATAAACGTGGCATGTTGCGCGCTTGGTTTCTCAAGAAACTTGCTAGAGACTGCATCGCTGATATACAGAAACTATGACGCGCTGGTAGACGTTAGGAACAGATCAGTGGTAAGCATATCTTCTGCTGCGATCTATATGGCATGCAAGCAGTGCAATGTGGTGAGATCGCTAGATGAGATATGCAGGGAAACCTGTCCTGTTCAGGAGATCAGGACAAAGTCAAAGCTGGCGGCAAAGTACTACCGCTCCATGGTTATGGAACTCGGACAGGTATCGATGCCGGCAGTACCTCTAGAGAAATATATTGCAAAGATTGCAAACCTGACAAATACCGAGGTAAGGGTAGAGAGGTTGGCACTAGAACTTGCAACAAAGACCAAGGTATCTGGGATAGCTGATGGAAAAACACCCAACGGGATTGCAGCGGCATATCTGTACATCGCATCTGCGTTGCTAGGACATAATGTGCCTCAGAGGGACGTTGCAACAGCTGCAACTGTTTCAGAGGTGACTGTCAGGAATCGATGCAAAGAGATCATGAATCTGTTCACCTTCAAGGTTGTGCTGAGGCCATCTTTGGCTAAAACTATGTGCTAGTCTGCACACCCCCAATTTTTATTTTTATTATCACGATGCTTGACCCTGATGCATCTTTACACCCCCGGCAGGATAACATTGATACAAAACAGCTGAATGCGCTTGACCATGGGCGGGGTGTCATGTCACGCCAGTCGTACAGATATCAACTGCGCTCAAGATACAAGATAAGACACATTAGGATTAGCTAAATTTCGTCTGTATTATATATAGACATGGACTTGTGTAGGTATGGCAGTACTTGAGATCAAGGATCTTCATGTTACACGCGACGGCAAGGAGATCCTCAAAGGTGTCAACCTAAAGACTGATTCAGGCCAAGTACACGCAATCATGGGCCCCAATGGTTCTGGAAAGAGCACGCTTGCCTATACGTTGATGGCCCATCCCAAATACGAAGTCACCAAGGGCGACATCTTGGTAGATGGACAAAGCATCTTGGATTTAACCGCTGATCAGAGGGCCAAAAAGGGGCTGTTCCTAGGCTTTCAGTACCCCACGGAGGTTGCAGGAGTAGGATTTTCACACTTTTTGAGGACTGCATACAACTCCCTAAGCAAGGCACTTGAGGGTGACGATCGCGAGGTATTCATAACCGTACGTGAATTTCAAAAGTACTTACGCGAGAACTTGGCCAAGGTGGGACTAAACGAAGAGTTTCTCTCACGATACCTCAATGAGGGATTCTCTGGTGGTGAAAAAAAGCGCGCCGAGGTACTGCAGATGGCAGTCTTGAAGCCCAAGATATCCATACTTGATGAGCCGGATTCTGGACTTGATATTGATGCAGTCCAGGCAGTTGCCAAGGCAATCAGTCAAGTATCCGGCAAGGAGGCTACTGTAATCGTCATTACACACTATGCCAGGATCCTGAAATTCTTAGACAAGCTTGACTTTGTACATGTATTTGCAGGCGGCAAGATACTAAAGACAGGAGATGCCTCCCTTGCAGACAAGCTTGAGAGCGAGGGCTATGAATGGGTGCTTGAAGAGGCATCACCTACTACACAGTAATTCTGTTTGATTTAGACACACTATGACATTTTCAGAATCATTCTGCCGGCACACTTGCATGACATGACTATATCTGCCAAGCATACCATGCCCTATATGTAGCACATCCACACAAGGGTGGCAGGTTTACTCCATTATGATACCCTTGGCCGTCTTACCCTATCCCTGCAGATCTTAGATTTGGTCTCAAATGATACCCAATCTGTCATGCCCTGTTTAAATATGGTATGAAACACGAGATGTCATGCCAAAAGGCGACACCGGCCAACAGCATTTCTTTAGTTTCTCGTTCTTCAAGGTGGATCCTAAATGGAGATGGATGGCTGACCTTGCAAAACAAGAGTCTGCAATGGAGGTGCACAATGTACTGTACAACTCTGGAATCAGGTTCAGGTCATACTCTAATCTTGGACTCAGGGATGACTCGGACTTTATGCTGTGGTTTTGCGCTAGGACAGTAGACGAGATCCAGGGGGCAGTTGAGAGATTGTACAAGACTGTGTTTGGCAAGTATGTGACCCCATCCATGACGTACCTGTCATGTACAAGACCGTCAATATACGTCAAAGACGAACAAGCGCATGGATTTGTGTCCGGTGAGCAGCCAAAAAAGCACGTCATAGTGTATCCTTTTACAAAGACTAGGCAATGGTACCTGTTGCCAAGGGAGAAACGGCAGTCCATCATGGATGAGCACATTGCAGTAAGCAAGAGGTATCCGCAGATAGTGCTAAACACCACATACTCTTTTGGAATCCACGACCAAGACTTTATGCTTGCATTTGAGGTGGATGATATACGTGACTTTCAGGATCTAATCATGGATCTACGCGAGACCGAGGTCTCGTCATACGTACAAAACGACATACCCATGATAGTGTGCGCTAAAAAAGATATTCTGCCCCTGATAACTAGCATGGGTTAGAATCCTGCCTGCTTCAAGGATCCCATCTTGCAGGTCTGAATCGGCTATCGTCTCCAACCATTCCAATATGGATGAATGCGTATACGGGACGATCAACTGCACTGGCTGGAGATGCGGTGGCATGCCTCTGTCGACATGCACAAATTACAAACATCAAACATATCTGGCACAAACAAGTTCGCCTGCATCTTGCAGATGAAAACAACAACGATATGGGCACAAAGACACGTAAACCCAGTTTTGACTGGTGGCGTGTTGCACACGACAATATACTGGATAGACATAAATGATGAAATCTATGTTGTATGCATTATTGAACTACAACAGGCTCGGCCAGACGGACATTAAAATATCTGAGATAGGCTTTGGTGCGTGGTCCATTGCACTTGACTGGTGGGGCAAAAAGATCCAAGAGGACGAAGCAAAGAGAATGCTCAAAAAGGCATACGATGTGGGAATCAACTTTTTTGAGACCGGTGACATGTATGGCAAGGGCAAGAGTGAGAAGCTGATTGGGGAGGTCTTTGCTGACATGAGAGATGAGGTAATCATATCTACAAAATATGGCTATGACTTTGCGGATGCACAACAGATCGGCCACTCGGAGCTTCCGCAAAGATTCGACAGGGACTTTACAAAAAAGGCGATAAGGGCAAGCTTGGAGCGACTGCGCACAGATCACTTGGATATGTATGGCCTGCACAATCCCAAACTTGGGGATATCCGTAACGACTCCATCTTTGATACGTTAGATGAATTCATTGCAGACGGTTTGATCAAGACGTATCAGGTTGCACTTGGCCCTGCCATTGGCTGGCTGCAAGAGGGAATCGAGGCCATGGACAGGCCCAATTTGGGTGCCGTACAGACCGTATACAACATACTGGAGCAGACCCCCGGAAATGATCTGATGAGACGTGCTGTGCAGACACAACACAACGTTGGCATCCTGGTAAGGGTGCCTGATGCATCAGGAATATTGACGGGCAAAGTTAATACTGACACAAAGATCGATGAAAAGGATCACCGGTCGGTAAGGAAGGGGGAATGGATAAGGGCATCACTTGAAAAAGTGGAACAGCTCAAGCCAATAGCTGATGCAAACGGCCTGAGCATTACAGAACTTGCAATAAAGTTTATCATGACCAAGAAGGGATCCGCGTCGGTGCTGCCTACGATGGTCAGTGTTGATGAGGTCGCTAGTTATGCAGAGATGGCAGATGGCAAGTATATCTCACAGTCTGATATGGACGCGATAGGGGATCTGTACGAGTCTTGGCCTGCATACGATCTAAAGGCAACCCTCACGGACAGCGCAGGCCAACCCATGGCGGCGGCTCCACCCAAAACCTAACGATGACGGATCGATCTATGTTGGGTGGCAAAAACAACGGCAACAACAACAATAATCACAACTATCCCAATATTTCCTCTGGCGCCCTTGGTACCATGCTTGACGTGATCGGGCAGATGGAGCGCGCAGGGATAGGCAAGAGCAACAAGTGGTCTGCAATGCGCAGGAGGATCAGGGCGGGGCGACAACCAAGCCTCACAGACCGTGCGTACTATACTGCCATGACCCGCAATTACAAGGATGCCTACATTTCTAAGCGAAGCATGAGGATATGCCATACCATGCTGTCTGATAATGACACTGGCCATGATTGCAACGATGCAGGCCATAAGCCCTTGTTGTGCAAGGCATGTGGCCGGCGGGCCACACACTATTGCAACATGAATGACGAGTACTTTTGCATGGCGCACATTGTGGGCCATGACGACAACGAGGACTAGATGCGTGGTCGCCAGTGTCATGTCGTGATGTCGTGATGTCGTGGTCCTGATATCATATCGCGACGATGGCGAGTGCCATAGAGTTTATGATTAATCGACCAGAAAAATAGGATCAAAAAAATTTGTGCCAATCCGGATGGAAGTAGTTATAGTGTGTTTGACGTGCCCGGCCCGCTTGACCTTGCAGAGGCAGTGTACCAAGTCCAGGCAGCTGGTATGCACGTTATTCCTGCATAGGACTGTCTGGCGCGTACGGGGATGGCGTCAACCCGTAGAAGTAATTAACAATTACCAAATGTTCATTCTCAACACGACAAAATATAACATGTGTATTGATACAGGTGTGGTTTACACATATACGATCTTTTACTTCTGTTAGGGCGAAAGTCTGGCAATTGTTAATTGCTTCTCGTAGCAGGACATAGAAGATTTGAGAGTGTAGGAAATCTAGACAAATAGGTCAGTATTACTCAAGACCTGAACTTGCGCGAATTCATTCACACAAAGCTTTTATCTATTCGAATTAACGCGTTTACAATGATTATACGTCATACAATCTATGTAGCGGCATTTTTGTCACTTGCATTTATAACATTCTCTAGCATAGGATTCGCACAAAGTATAATGGATGATGACACAAGCATTGACAATCCTCATATAATTAATAGTACCACAGGGCCGGTAGGATCAGCTAACGAAGTGCCAGAATACTACAAAATCCCACTTGCAGAATTAGACATGATATCTCAAACGCATGATTTAAGCACTATAAAACTAGTTGGAAATGTTGATGAAACGCTCAAAGTATATGATGATTATTTTAAATATTTCTATGGCAATGAAGATGCCATAGACTCTTGGGAAAAGCAGGAATTTTGGGATGATCATCATGTAAACTTAATCACCGATATGTGGCCAAATGGAAGGGTTGAGATTGCGTTTGATGATCTACACCAAGATGACATAGATGAAATGAGAACTACACTTGCCAAGCTATATCCCGATTCGGCACTGTTTGTGAGGATTGGAGGAATTGCGCTAGATTCACCATCTTCATCCATTAAAGATACAATCACTCTTGATAACAAAATTACAAAGTCCAAGACGTTTAACTATCACAAAACTCTAAACCGAGCACTGGTGGACAATGGAGATAGTCTTGAGAAGATTGATGCTGTAAATATGACTGAACATATTACAATTACATCACTTACTCTAACTGTTGTCATAAATCATGAAGATCATGATGAATTAAATGGTTATTTGGAAGATCCCGATGGAGACATACACAGAATATTTGCAAGACCTAGAGGCGTAAGTGATGGTTCTCATACTTGGACAGTTGATCTGAATAATTCATATTTTAGCTCACTTAAAAATACCGATGCGTTTGGCCAGTGGACTCTAAAGGTTGGGGACTACCGTAGTGGAGATATAGGCTCTGTCGTGTCATGGTCACTAAAGATAGAGGGCAATGCAGTATCCCCCGATGCAGGAAGTGACAATCGTAACGCAGTTGATCCGAGCATACTTGAACTAATTGATGACTTTTTCTCACTCATTCTGACTGGAGGCGTAGATAAGATATGTAACTTCATTACAGATGATTGCATGCCTACTCTGGCTGCAATGCCCATGAACAGCCTAGTTTATGATGACGATGGCGATGCCGCGATTTCTGACTCTTCAATCACTCTTGGTGGTGTACAAACAGAAAATGGCGATATGGGATTTGTGGCATCTCTTCATGCAGTTACCTTAGACCCTATTGAAAAATCTGTATATCGAGACATTCGCATATCAGGTGATTCTGTGGCCAAAAAACACCTGCTTGGCTCTGTTCACACATACAACGTAACTGATACAAAAATATCTGATTCAGTGTTTATCAAATATCCTATTGGCTGCTCTGAAATCCAAATTGATTTTAGATTGTGTACAGAAGCAGTACCATATGTTCCGATTGTGGCCCCTTTAAAAATTTTTAAAGGAAATAATGTTGCATATGAAGTAGTCGGAGAAGTGATTCCTACTAAAAATATGGTCTTAAAATGGGCTGGCAAAGCTACCGGAATCCAATCTGCAACATATAGTATAACAACTGCTAACTTTGTATCCGAAGGAATCCCTATGAAGGCACATGCTCTTTTAACAAGTGTTGAAAGTAAAGGCACTGACAGTGGAGGGCCCATATTTCAGGAGTTGTCTAACGGCGATGCCAATATTGCTGGCATTCTTGTAGGACACGATATGGATACATCCATGTCACGAAATTACATGTCATTATGGTCGGACATAAAATCTGATTTAGGATTGCAAACAATCAATGTTACCAAATCTGATTCCTAACTCCTTTTGGCTGCGTAATGCCTATATTTTTTCGGAAATTTTTTTCTGGTCGATTACGCATAAACTCTCATAACCATGATCGCAGCATCATATTTGCAACTTGACTCAGTTGACAAATGTTTTTCTCTGGCATGGCAGCTAGTCAGGCCGTGTCACTACCACTTGGCCGTCTCGTATGATGAACTTGAGTCCATTGGGGTTTCCAAGAAATGCAAGAACTGGTTTTGGTATGTAGCAGTAGCTTGTGTGCCTCTTGGTGTTGTGTGTTATGGATACTGGAAACTCTGTCTCATCTGCCTTCCATTTAGTCATATGTTTTGTTGCATGCTGTAATTTATAATGAATTAGGGGTTTTTAGCATAACATGGGCTGCAAGCTCGCCTGATTCTTTTCCATACTGGCTGTAATCATAATCCCGCCCATCTACTATCACTCATCTAATGTGAATGAATTTTCTACAAAGTACTCCACCCTAGTCTTTTTGAACTCACGGGAGCTGAAGAGGATCCTGTAATCGTCCACTTGTATCTGCTTTTGTATGGTGCCTGCCATCTCGTGCGCTTCGTCGCGGGTCTTGCAGTGGATCATTGAAAAGACATTGTATGGCCAATCAGGGTACGTGGGACGCTCGTAACAGTGACTCACCTGTGGGAACGCTCCAAGCTTCTCTCCCACTTGGCGTATCCTTTCCTTTGGAACATCCCATACTATCATGCCGTTGGCAGTAAAGCCTGCCTGTCTGTGTCGCAGGATTGCAGCAAACCTTCTCATTACACCGATCTGCTCGTAATGTTTCATCTTTGCAAACAGATCTTCCTCGCTCATGCCTAGGTTATCTGCTGCCTTTTTGAATGGCTCGTCTATGATCTCCATGTCCTTTTGCATCTCCCTGACAAAGTCTTTGTCCTGTTCGGTGGGCTCAAACATCACTCCATCCGTGGCTACCCCCTTCTTCTCGGTGGGTGCCACCTCGTGCTTTTTGGCCTCTACCATGTCCAACTTTACACCTATCTTGAACAACTGCAAGGTAGGTAGCATTCTCGTCCTCTGGATTCCCTCAAGTGCGCTAAATTTCTCAAGCTCCTCTTTCAGATCCGAGCCCGGCGGGACGGCAAGCGTAAACCAGAGGTTGAACTCGTGGTCACGCTCATAGTTGTGGCTTACACCGGGATGGCGATTGATCTGGCTTGCCACATACTCCAACATGTCGGGCTTTATGTCCATTGCCACAAGCGAACTGGTATAGCCGAGCTTGCGTGTGTCAAAGATTGCACTCAGCTGTCTTAGAATCCCAGTCTTTTTGAGGCGGCCGAGCCGTTGTTTAACGGTATCTGGATCAGTGTCAAACTTCTTGGCAATTGCATCAAAGGGGCGTGTTACTAGGGGAAACGTCCACTGAATCTCGTTGAGCAGCTCCTTGTCAAGTTCATCCATGGATTGTGAGCTCTGTGAAGAATGCAACAATGCCTGACATGAACATTCAATTAAAAATGTAGCTGGCAGGCCTTTACAAGATTCAGGATGATGCGTGTCTGGGTATGTCTTGGAATCACCTATACATGATGAATGCCTTTTGGTTGTTGCTGGCTTGCCTTGATGCATGGGCATTACCATGTTTGAGATGAATGGACAATCTATTCTGGTGCCTGCTGGATTTTTACTGCTTGGTGGATGCCTCTCCCATCATCACTGTGCTTTTGTACTATAACAAACCACGCCGGTTTGCGCTGCCAAATATACAAATATCAGGATTGATGCTAGATGCCTTCTTCAATATATAAATAGAAAACTGTGTATTCGTGATTCATGATAGTTGACCTGAACCTATGCGGGAAGACTGTCCTTGTAGTGGGAGGCGGGGGCGAGGCACAAAAAAGGATCAACTCATTGATGGACTCTGGATGCCTGATAATCGTTGTGGGGACTCCTGCAGATCATTTGATCAGAGAAGAGATTATCAGGCTGGCGGACCAGGGTGCGATCAGGCTGATGAGAAAGACCATACAAGACACAAAACTCGTCACAGAGATCATGCCGGACATAATCATTGCAGCCACTAGCAACAGAAGGCTGAATCATATGTTGATCAAGGCCGCAAGAAGAGAGCGGATTCTTGCATACAGCTCTGACAATCCGGAGGAGAGTGATTTTGCAAACCTTGCTGTGGTTGATATTGCAGACGATCTTGTCAGGATTGCAATATCTACGGGAGGACGAAGCCCTGCAATGTCAAGGGAACTAAAGGCAAGGATAAGTGATGCACTCCTAGGATTGATCACAAGTGACGACATTGCACGCATAAAGACACATGGTGCAGTACGAAGGATTGTGCAACAACGCCGCAATGCCGCCAACAACTCTGTCCACCCCCACAATGGCAATGATGAGTGCTGTAACAGTACTACTCCTTCTGATACGATCACAGTTACAACGTCCTCTACCTCGGGGGACGGACCACAAGAGATGCGCCTCCACACGATCCTTGATGACAGGCAGATTACAGATCTTGTGCGCAATGGTATGATGGATGATGCCGAGGCATTGATAGCCAAAAAGCTGGAGAGTTTTGGCAAATGAGCCCGAGCATTATCAACGCTCGCGTGACATTTCACAACTCACCAATCCACGTGCTGGAGCAGTTTACCATACGCGACATGCGCGACGCATACGATCAGTTCAAAAAGCATTCGGGGTTGGATGAATGTGTGATTATCCAGACATGCAACCGTATTGAACTGTTTGGCAGGTCAGATACGGGCAGTCCTGAAGAGATCAAAAAGACATGGGCATCAATATCGGGGCTGCAAGAGGATGTATTTGATGACAACATGGAATTTGTACACGATCGTGAAGCGCTGTATCATCTGCTCAAGCTTACGTCAGGATTGGATTCCATGGTGTTAGGTGAGGAACAGATATTGGGTCAGATAAAAAGTTCGATCAGATCTGCAAAGGATGCAAAAGCATCCGGACATCGCATGAACGTCTTGTTTGACAAGGCGATCAGGATTGGCACCGACATTAGAAACTCCAGTGGAATAGGCAAGGGTGGAATATCTGTGGGTTCCATGGCGGTAAAGCTTGCAGAAGAGAATATTGCTGATCTAAAGTCCAAGAATATACTGCTTATAGGTACGGGGGAGGTGGCGACACTGGTAGCAAAGTCACTGCAGCGAAGGGGATACTCTTTTGACGTGACAAGCCGTACCATGGGCAGATCGCAGATGTTCTGTGAGACCATGGGTGGGGTTCCTGTAAAATTTGAAGACGTCTTTTCGGGATTTGGCATGTATGATCTGTTGTTTGTAGCGACTACCGCGCCCTACTCCTTGGTGACACATGCAAAGATTATCCAGGCCATGCAGGATGTGAGGGCCAAGCGCGGTGCACAAAATACAGGCGATGGCAACAACAATCCCAGTAGCGGAATGATGATACTGGACCTCTCAAACCCAAGGACGGTAGACGAAAAGGTTGCAACAATAGGTGGCGTCAAACTCATGAATTTGGATCAGATTGCAGAGATGGTAGAAAAGAACATGAATGCGCGACTAAACAAGGCAAAATCCGTAGAGAATACAATTCATGAGGAGGTTGATGTACTTGAAACCCTCATGAGACGTCTTGATGCAGAGCCCCTTGTACGTGACACTTTCAAAAAGATAGATTCACTCCGGCTGCGGGAACTACAAAAGGCGCTTCAGATGCTCAGCGAAAAAGATCCTGATAAAATTACTATAATAGACGATCTCACAAAGGCAGTAGTTGAAGGTATCGTCTCCACCCCCATGAACAACATACGCAAGGCTTCAGAGCAGGGTAGAACAGACGTGCTGGATACCGCAGCCAAGCTGTTTGACTATGACCAGAGGCTCTCCACACCACAATCTCCTGCCCCACAACCACATACGTCACAATCTGTAACTACTACTACATCCGAGTCATCAACGCGCTCCGCCCCATCCCGGCAACAGACACAGGGGCAGCAGCAACATTCCCCGCAATCAGACTAGTTATATTCTGGTTCAACACATCACGTACTGGTACAATGCCATTTCCCACTAGGCGCCTGCGCAGGCTCCGTACTACTGAGATGGTAAGGAATCTGGTGAGGCAGACCTCCTTGCATACTAGCGATCTAATCTGCCCCGTGTTTGTGCAAGAGGGCATCAGCACCAGAATGAGTATAAGCTCCATGCCTGGAATGGACAGGCTGCCTGTCGCCGATGTCAGCAACGAGGTAGCAGAGATCGCCGACTTGGGGATTCCAGCAGTGATGCTGTTTGGCATTCCAGAACACAAGGACGACAAGGGTTCTGCCGCATTTGACCCTGATGGCGTGGTACAGCAGGCCATTACTAGAATATCAGACGATCTGGGGGACAAGATGGTAATAATGGCAGATGTTTGCATGTGCCAGTATACCCCCACCGGCCACTGCGGGATAGTGCGCGGCAATGGCATAGACAATGACGCCAGTCTCAAGATACTTGCAAGCATTGCAGTCAGCCAGGCGCGGGCAGGGGCAGATATCGTTTCTCCATCGGCCATGATGGATGGGCAGGTGGCAGCGATACGCCGCTCACTTGATAACAACGGCTTTGACAACGTCTCCATCATGTCACACTCTGCAAAGCAGCGTTCCAACTTTTACTCGCCCTTCAGAGACGCGGCAGAATGCACTCCGCAGTTTGGGGACAGGAAGACGTACCAGATTCCCTATACCAATGCCAGAGAGACGATGATGGAGGTACAGGAGGATATCAATGAGGGTGTGGACATTGTGATGATAAAGCCTGCGCTGTCGTATCTGGATCTGATAGCCGAGACTAGGAGGCGCTTTGACATACCGGTTGCTGCGTACAGTGTATCCGGCGAGTATGCACTTGTGATGGCTGCGGCACAGGCAGGGTATGTAGATGAGCGGGCGATTACCGAGGAGATTCTATACTCTATCAAGAGGGCGGGCGCCGACATGGTGGTTACATATTTTGCAAAGGCTGCGGCTAGATTTCTTGGGGAACTATGAGAAACGACGAGCGCTTTGAGATCGAAAGGGCCTTTGACCTGCTGCCACATGTGGTAGGTGCAAGCTGGGCGGTAGTCTGGTTTAGGATGATGGGGATCAGAAAGCCCACAAGGCAGCAATACAGAGACAAATCCATAGAGTTTCTAAAAAGGATGGAGCCTGTATTTGACTCCTATGGAGCGGACATGACTACTGAGAATGCCCCAAAGTTTGAGGCGATCACAAAATACATTGCATTCAGGAGGGACAGAGAGTACGAGCGGATCCTATCAGGTGACAACAGTGAGATCGAAAAGCGCTACGACAGATATTTGGATTATGGCTAGAAGAGTATCTCACGTCTGATCTGCTCTAGGAACAGGCGCATAATGTCTGTCCTGTCTTGAGCCTCTTTTCTGCCTGACTCTGTATTCATCATGGATTCGAGCTTTAACAGCTTTTGGAAAAAATGGTCAATTGTCCATGTATTGTCGTCAGGCGCTCTATTGACACAAAACGGATTACTTGCACTGTAAAAAGGCCTTCCAAGAGCGCCTCCGGTAGCAAAGACACGTGCAATACCAATGGCACCCAGCGCATCAAGTCTGTCGGCATCTTGGAGTATCTTGCCCTCGGGGGTCTTGGGTACTGTTCCACGTGAAAAACTATGATCCCGGATCGCATCAGACACTGCTGCAATCTCCTCACTGCAAAAGCCATGCTCTGCCAGAATCTCCTTTGCTGCATCGGCACTCTCACAGGCCGCAGCTGCGCGCGTGGCCACATCCGTCTTTGGGCGCCTCACTATATCGTGGAGTAATGCAGCAGCTAGTGTCAGCTTCTCGTCAGCCTCTCGCCCTGCCTGGACATCTTTTGGGGATCTGGTCATGTTCACCCTCTCACTGTTGCATATGGTCTGTACATTCCTGTACACCCTCATAACATGTTCAAAGTCATGTGCAGGGTCTGCATCCATACCGGCATCATTACCTGTATCTTCTGACATCATGATTTGCCGCACGCTTGCTATCAGCCCGTCAAGTGATGGGGAGGACACACCCATCAGATCCTCCAGATCCTCGGCCTGACAAACTTGATCCTTCTTTGTATAATCAATACCTGCCAGTTTATTGATGCAAATACCACTAGTATGCCTATCCCTATACAGTCGATAATGAGAATTCCTACAAGCCTGTCCTTGAACATCTCAAGCAGCGGGGCTAGGACGGCATTTCCAAAATATATCATGATTATATATGATATTGTCCTCCCGCACCAAAATCCTACATAGATCCCCAGACTCTTTGCGTGTATCAGCCCGTACGTGATGAACAAAAAATTACTTGGCAGCGGGGTTGCCCCAAATAGGAATGATGCTATGGCATAGCCGTACCTCTTGCTATTGAGATAGTTGCCAATGGCATCCAGGCCGTTTTTTTGTTCCTGACTTGCAAATCTTCTAAATGCTCCGCTTATTCTCTTGAGCAGGTACCTTCCAATGGTGGCCCCCGTGGCTCCCACTACGGCAAGCATCACTATGTCTAGTCCTGGATCAAGGAGATAAAATGATGTCAGGACGATCCAGCTTGGCAGCATCAGGATTGGCGCCACATTGACCCCAATCAGCGCCAGAAATATTCCCAGATACGAATACTCTGCAAAAATCTCAAGAATGTTTACCATGTTGCTATATCATGATGATCTCATGCTGCTTTTGTCTTTAACCCTTGCTCGCCTAAACAACTTGACAGTATTCTTTCTGTACGCGACAATACACGCTGCCATATACCATAATGTACAATGACAAAGCTTGTGATGCCCAATATTCTTTGTAGATCATGACATGTTATAATGAGTAATTTGGCATCTTGGGATTATGTGTGTGGGCGCAGTATAGGTGCTGCATCTGGTGCCTGCTAGTTGACTGTGGGCCTTGTCTGATCAGAAATTTTGGCATACTCTGCGGCATCTTTCTTTAGGGACTGTATGGCCTGTCTTGACTTCTCTGCCATCTCAGTCTCTGCTTGGCCCCTCTCTATAAGATCCGCCAACACCTTTGTCTCCACAATATGCGAGTTGAAACTTCTCATTGATTCCATGTAGTTGATGTAACTTTCCTGCCATGCTTCCGGAGGTTTTGATGTCACAAATTCACTTATTTGGTCAGTCACCTGTACTGCTGTAGCATCAGCTACCTCCATGTACTCTTTTGGCGTTATTGCCGCATCAAGAAGGCTTTGATACTCTATCTCTATGGATTTTTGTAGTATCTGGTTGATGTTTATCACTCCATCCAGATACTTTTCATGATCCGACACTATGAATGTAGTATCACTTCCATCACCCACATTGGTGCCATCATTCTGCGGAACAATCCATGCAAGAAAGCTTGCAGCAGTAACTGCCCCCAGTATGATGCAAGTCACCACCACTCCCTTTCTTGATGCCATTTTGTATGATATTGTTGGGCAACAGGAGTTTATAATTGATAATGAGGTGACTTCTTTACAAATCCCCACTGGCAGGCTGTTCTTGGGCAGGTGTATCTCATACCCCTACACATCTTGGCCGCGCTGTTCTGGCATATGTATGGTGTAGCATCTGCTATACTGATCACAAACGGTATAATCTGCAGGCATGGGGTCAGTTCCTGTAACATGTCACCTCCCCCTCTCAAGTCGCATGTATGGGCATGTCTGCCATACAAAATCATTCAGATGATGTGATAAGATTTGGAATATGATGACAATAACTGCCCTACGCCATGGCAAGCATGTCATGTAATTATTTATTTCATAATGATAAACACAATTCCAAAATGACGTGCGCAGCCGTGTGCGTCCTTACGGGCATGATGTTTTCCCACGGCCCTGCCACATGCAGGGATGTAAGTCACGTTCCAAACAGCCGCTCAAACTCTGTCTGGGCGTTACTGCCATGCAGCTTCCATGTCTCAAGTATACTTGCTATTGTACAGTACATCTGTGCCCCGCGCAATGTTGCAAAACGGTACATCACCTTGCGCCGTATTACAAACCTGCGCAGCATACGCTCGGCAAGGTTGTTTGTAAGCGACATTTCAGGATTTGTAACTGCAGTAAAGAGGTAGGGTGCGCAGTTACAGACGTAGGTTCCCGCCTTGATACCCTCCTGTAGTAGAAGCCTACCTATCTCAGTCGTTTCAAGTATGAGGCGGTCTATCTTTTGTTCCGGCGTGTCAGGAGGCAGGCCCTTGGCATGCTGGTATATGCTCATGAGCCTGTGGTAGAGATACCATCCCGTTTCAGTATCGCTTTTGGTGACTGCGTTTTCCACCTTTGTCTTAACATGTGCCCAGCACAGTTGTCGTGTCTTGAAATGATTGTGTGCCGCATATGCATCGCAGGTCATTTTGATGTCTGGGTATGGAAAATTCTTCTCAATGACTGATTTGCGCCGTGTCTCAGCAGGATGAAACATGACGTGTTTGCCGTCCCCTATCATGACCCACATCCTGCCGTTTTTACTGACATTGCCGCTGTCCTTACCATCATTGTCCTTGTCCTTACCATCATTGTCCTTGTCCTTGCCATCATTGTCCTTGTCCTTGCCATCATTGTCCTTGTCCTTGCCATCATTGTCCTTGTCCTTGCCATCATTGTCACCGGTATCACTACTCCTGTCCGGGCCAAGTGGCAAGACTGTATCATCAATGTTTCCCGCACTGGATTTTGCAATGTTGTTGCGTATCATCTTGATTTCCGGTTTCAGCAGGAACTCTGATGCCCTGATTGCCTTGTTTATGGTGGCACGACACAGTTTCTTGTCATATGCTATGTGTATTGTCTCACACAATTCAGAGCCGCTCTTGTTGGTGTGATACAGCCGGACAATCTTGATCAGTAATTTCTTGCCGATGGATGTGCCATCAAGCATCCAGTCGGGCTTGGATGAAACAGGCCCGCACGTACCGCATATGTACAGGTACACGTCATAGAGCCGTTCGGTGACCCTGCCATCCTCTAGCTCTAGTGCAGTCTTTGAGTATCGGTCAATCTCCCCAATGGGACTGCCGCAGTCTGGACATGTATCAAGTGTTAGATTTATTCTGCCGTCAGGATTATACTGGCGTGCATGGCCCGTATGGCCTTCCGGCGGGCCTATCTTGGCGGGGGTTGTATTGGGAGCCTCTTTGTCGTGCCTGTTCTTTATCTGCTTCCGGGTTATCGTGTTGTGTGCCGGTGGTGTAGAACCTGCGTCGTTTGCCGCATCCCTCTGTTCGAGCTTTTGGCATTTTGTCCTCAACTCGTCAATCTCCTCAAGCAGTGCGTCGTTTGCCTCCTTCAGGTCTTCGTTTGTTTGGTCCTTGTATTGTGCATAGTCAAGAGTGGTGCGTGACATGTCTGACAGCATCCTTTCTCTGATGGTACTTGTCGTGTACACATTTTTTGTAAGCAGCATGTTGCAGCATTCCCATACTGTCTGAATTTTAGCATCAATTTTCTTGTATAGTGTGTCTTTTTCATCACGCATTATGGCTTGGCGCTTTTGGTCTGCCTCAAGTTGCGCTATTTTGTCCAGCAGGCCGGATATCAATGAGTGCTGCGGGTCAGATATGGCATCAGTATAGTTAAATAGATTCTTTGCAATGGTTTGTTGGTGTTGTTGTCTTCTCATTTTGTAGTGATCATGGGAAGTACACAATACCATCTTTTAAGCGTAAGGATTGCGCAAATTCTTCATTTTACATAAATTATTTTGTGTGATTTACGTGCCTATGCCCGCGGCTTGGGGAGGGGGAGGTGACATGTTACCAGTTCCTTGCTTGCCGTTGTGGGAAATGGAAGGATGGAGTTGAATGTATTTGTGTTTGATGGCATGGGGATGGTTTCTTTGCTATAAATATAGCATAATCTGCCAAAATTATAGAATGGTTGAAGCATATTGTGTAAAATGCAGAGGTAAAAGGTCTATCAAGGATCCAAAAGAGGTAACCCTCAAGAACGGACGTCCTGCCATGAAAGGCACATGTCCAGAATGTGGAACCGGCATGTTTAGGATAGGCAAGGCACTCTAGACTGTTGGAGATATTCGTCCCCATCTACTATCTTTTTTGATAATTATTGTAGGAATGCTGCTGCGCATAGTAATTTGCTAGCCAGAGTATCAAACAGTATGCAGTTGTGCCTGATTCTATTTCTAGTCAGTATCTGGGCATCCATCCATGTCCCTGTCATTGTCGTAGTCTTCAGGGTTGTATGGACATTGATCTTCTGCATTGATAATGCCGTCTAGGTCATCATCGTGTGCAAACCTCTGCTGTTCCGGCGATATGTCTGGGCAGCCGTCTCGATCATTGTATTTGTTCCATGTCTCGGGGCTTGTAGGACAAGAGTCTTCTGAGTCTATATACCCATCATTGTCAGAGTCTGGTGCCGGTGTGGCAGACTCTGCAGCGGGCACATCGGGGCATCCATCCCAGTCAAGATACTGGTTGAAATTCTCTTGTTCATTGATACACGAATCCATTCTATCCTCTATGCCATCGCCATCCGCATCAGGAAATGTATATGTGGAGATACTGACACCTGTTGCATCAGGACATCCATCTTCATCCTGATACAAGTTGTATGTCTCTGACTGCCTGGGGCACGAGTCATACACGTCTACAATTCCATCTAGGTCCGTATCTGCCGTAAGCGAGATCTTGTCGGGACACCCATCTGCATCCTGGAATCCGTTGTATGTCTCTGACTGCCTGGGACACAAATCAAGGTTGTCGATGATACTATCCTTGTCAGAGTCTGATGCAGTCCTAGTGTCAGGCACCTCATCAGGACACCCATCTGCATCCTGGAATCTGTTGTAGACCTCCCTTAGCCCTATGCACTGGTCAACGTTGTCGGGTATTCCATCATAGTCTCCGTCAATGATCGTGTCGTATGTCCTCACATCAGGACATCCATCCTCGTCGAGGAATCCGTTGAACCGCTCGGCTACCGTCGGACATGAATCAACGTTGTCGGGTATTCCATCATAGTCTGTATCTGCTGGCGCAGGTGTGGAGATGCGCGGTGTGTCGGGACACCCGTCCGTGTCCAGATAGTCGTTGTAATTTTCAGGCTGTGTAATGCATGCATCCCACCTGTCATCTATTCCGTCCCCGTCAGTATCCTGCATGTAATATGTTGTAGCGGGAATATCTGCCTCAATAGTATCGGGACACCCATCTTCATCCTGATATCTGTTGTATGACTCTGACTCTAGCGGACATTGGTCCATATTGTTTGCTATTCCGTCCCCGTCAGAGTCTACAGATGTGACTGGTGTATCGGGACACCCGTCTGCATCTTGGAACCCATTATATGTCTCAGGTTGGGTGGGGCACAGGTCTCGATTGTCAACTAGTCCGTCCCCATCCGAGTCATATGTGCTGGGGTTATCACCTACATTGTCTGGACACCCGTCATCATCCATGTACATGTTGTATGTCTCCATGCTGTATGGACACATGTCATCTGAGTTTGGTATCCCGTCCCTATCACTGTCCCCTCCGGGCATGATCCTGAGAACATCAGGACATCCATCCGTGTCCTCAAACTTGTTAAAGTTTTCACGTTCAGTGGGGCAAGCGTCTACTGCATCGGGAATAGAGTCATAATCCGTGTCTATCAGGCCCTTGGAGAATACTCCTTGCACATCGTGGCATCCGTCATGGTCTAGATATCCATTGACATTCTCCTGCTCGTCAGGACACTGGTCCCATCTGTCGTCAACACCATCATTATCGTCATCGGGGAATGTGTACTGTTGTACCTGGTTTGCTTCTTTGTCAACGTCAGGACATCCGTCATCATCCATGTACATGTTGTATGTCTCGCGCTGTGCAGGACATGCATCTACATCGTCTGAGATTCCGTCAGAGTCACGATCTTGTAGCGTCACTGGATCATCAGGACACCCGTCCTTGTCGTCTATACCATTGTACGTCTCTGGTCTGTTTGGGCACCGATCCATATTGTCAGGGTATCCATCATCATCAGTATCTGGGGTTACGCCAGATGTACTGTCAGTTCCCGGCACTGTATCAGGACACCCGTCATCATCCATGTACATGTTGTATGTTTCACGTACTGTGGGGCATGCATCTATGTGATCCTGTATCCCATCAGAGTCCGTGTCATACCATGGTACAAAGTCTGCTGGACATCCGTCAATATTGCCGCCATACAGTGGATCATAATCTTCAATCTGGTGTGGACATCTGTCCAAATGGTTTGGGACCCCATCCCCATCAGAGTCATTGACCTCGTTGGCAAAGGCTGCAGTGAGGATCATACCGCCATTCCCATTATTATGCTCCATACCGCTGTCACTATTATCATAATTTGATATCGGTACCATGCCAATCGTGCTTGTCAACATAACCAAGAATACGAATGCATAGTGATGACTCTTTACCATACTCTACACTACCACGTCTGATGTATAGTGCCTCACGTTAAATAGATTATCTATTGTTGGTTAATGACTAATCCTGTGTAAGGGGAGGATGAGCCCAGATTTGGATGACAATCTACATGATCACAGGTGGCTAGACGAACAAGCAGTGGCACCAATAACATCTGTTCACTGACATGTGTTGTGATTGGGTGATGTGTGTGGAGGGATGTGTGTGGAGGGATGTGTGTGGAGGGATGTGTGCAAACGCAATATGTGCAAGCCTGTATTTGATCTGCTGCATGTTGGCACCATACAAGAATCATTTTTGTGCTAGGCTGGGTTACATTACACAACTGTACAAGAATACTTTGGATAGTGAGATTATCTAGTTTCAGGTTTCCCTGGTTTGTGATTGAGCAATCACCTAGCAGAACTCGTACGTGGTCAGGTCGTGCCCAGAATGATGTGTAATACTATCAAAAGACCCTAGATCCGTGCCTGAATCAAAAAATCTTCCCAGACAACCTGACCATGTACGTTATTTTCTTTGTCACTGACATACTTTATTGATCTCTATGGGGCCCTCATTTTTTCACACCTGTCAACATCTTCTAAAATTCCCTGAGACAATACATCATGAACCAAGCCGACTCTTGGATTATCTTCATGTCTGCACTCTCATGCTTGATATTCCCCTCAGATTCGTGATAAATTGGTAAATTACTATCACTTATTTCTGGTATGATGTGTTCGAGTATTCCATTACCGTACCTATCTTGACCTAGAACTGTTTCCTGTACACGCAGTAGTAGTATGGCGTAGTGGGATACCTTGACACGGTGGGATCGTTGAGTCGGCATCGGGAGCACTTGCGTCTGTCCTTTCATATCTTGGATTCAAACCATCTTTCCGCAGTGTGGTTGTTTAGAAACACCTCAAAGATCTATGAGGCTGATCTCCTTCCTGAAGTGTTTCTAGGATGCTTGTTGGCTCATGGCATGCTATACGTGACTGCATTATGTAATGCATACTAACACATATCCCCCCACAATCGTTGCGAATTATTAAAAAGCAACCATCAGTTATACCTATGGTATGTCCCAAATTACAGATAAGGTAGAAAAAGATGCAGATGTAACTGACACTACCAAACTATTGGTTATCTGTATAGATAGGGACAATGATGTGGGAGACAAGGCTGGTATTGTTACCCCCGTGATTGGCAGGGATGCCTGCATTGAAGCAGCACAAAGGTTGGCTCTAGAGGATCCAGAAGATGCCGACTCTAATTCAATCTTTTCTGCAATCAAAACATATGAAGATCTGGTGAGCCGTGGGTATCAGGCCGAGGTTACGGTCATTGCAGGTGTGGAAAGCCGTGGTGTTCAGGCCGACGAAAAGATACTCAAAGAGACCAATAAGATCCTTGAGATCTTTCCTGCTGATGGAGCTGTCATCGTTTCTGACGGGGATGACGATGAGAGTGTCATACCTGTAATTCAAAACGTCCTGCCGATTGTATCCGTACAGCGCGTGGTGATGAGGGTCAGCCGTACAGTGGAATACTCGTACGCCGTGTTTGGCAAGTACCTACAGTTGCTAGCATATGATCCTAAATATTCAAAATTCTTTTTGGGTGTTCCAGGAATACTATTACTAATAGGCGGCATAGCTACTGTGTTTGACTATACTGCCGAAATATTTGCAGTTCTAGTAAGCATAGTGGGTGGGGCACTGTTGCTGAGGGCATTTGACATTGATAGGGCATGGTCAAAGTGGGCCAAGCCGTCCCCAATGGGATTCATCAGGTTATTCACAATGGTAACGGGAATCATATTGATGCTGTCTTCGATTCCGGCCGGGATCGATGCAATAAACCCACCAGTTACTGACATGAGTGTCGAGGAACTGTTCGTAAAGACAACCGATCAGTTAGTCATAGGGCAGTTTGTCGGGGGCGCATTACCCATTCTGTGGATAGGGATAGGCGCCATATTCACGGGAACACTGCTCAGTAACTGGATCGGGGGCGTTCCAAAACAAGTGATCGACATCCTGAGGATCGTCGTGCTTGTTGCCCTGTATCCTACCATAGCGCAATTTGCCAACATACTGATCCATGACGAGAGTTCGTTTACTTTGATTCCCCCACTAATTGGTGGACTGATAGCTACACTGGTCTCTGCAATAATCCTGTTTAAAAAATACAGGCGACAAAAAGAACAAGAGATGATCTCAGAGGACGAGGAAGACGAGTGATCGACAGGGACTGGTTGTGCATACGTCCCTTTTCATTATTATACTCTGCTGATTTAAACATCCGCAGATGATGCACAGAATGATCTTGGCATCACTCTTGCATCATCTTAAAAGTTCCTGCATGCGATGTTTTTGATGCATGCAAACCAAACCATGTGTTGAGATTTGACCATCTCTTGTGTTGGGTGTGGGGCAATGTGTTGCACGACAGTCTGTGTAACAAAAGTTTCTAAAAAAAACTGCATATATGTAGATGTGTTCATAGAATGATGATATGGATAACATCCGTACCAAAGACAACTATGACAGTGACATTTATGATTCAAACAACGAGATCCACCACAGCGGTCGCAACAGCAGGATAAAAGATGCATTCCTCAGAATGTCTGGCCTGTACAGCATATACAGCAACAGGTTGCAAAAAGAGATCCACAACAGGGGCATTCCAAACCACGTTGCGTTGATTCTAGATGGTAACCGAAGGTGGGCCCGGCGGCACCTGACGATGCCAAAAAAAGGCCACTGGCAGGGGGCAGATGCAGTAGAGAACTTACTTGACTGGTGTGAAGAGTTTGACATAAAGATAGTAACCCTGTATGCCCTCTCTGCTGAGAATCTGGACAGGGAGGATGCAGAGTTGGACTATCTCTACGAGCTTATACGCATGAGGCTTGAAAAGCTGTATGCGGATCCTAGGATACACAGGTGCAAGATGAGGGTCAAGGCGATAGGCAGAATTGAACTGCTTCCAGAATCCATTAGGGATGTACTGGACAGGCTGGATCGCGCCACACAGGGATATGATGGGACGTTCCTTAATATTGCGCTTGCATACGGCGGGCAGTACGAGCTGGTTGATGCAGTCAAAAAGATCGGCCAAAAGATAAAAGATGGTTCACTTGACGTAAACGACATAAACAAGAAGGAGATCGAGTCCAATCTATACACTTCACACCTGCCACAACCATCTCCTGACATGATCCTGCGTACATCCGGAGAGAAGCGGCTTAGCGGATTTCTCATGTGGCAGAGCGCCTACAGTGAGCTGGTGTTTCTGGACATCTTTTGGCCAGAGTTTCGAAAGATAGACTTGATGAGGGCAATCAGAATATTCCAAGAGAGAAGACGGCGGCTTGGAAAATGATTGTGGTTTGATGATGACGATAATTATTATTATTATTAATGTACGTGGTCAGGTCGTGCCTAGAATGATGTGTAATACTATCAAAAGACCCTAGATCCGTGCCTGAATCAAAAAATCTTCCCAGACAACCTGACCACGTACTTATTAATTATTATGATGGTACCATTCCCAATTATTCATGCTTGGTAATGACAACTATAACGAACATGACAACCACAATGACAACGATCATGCCGGCCACGATAACAACTATGCCAATGCCCCCCACAATCGCAACGCGAGACGCTCTCACATAGTGCCTCTCGTGTCACACAAAAACGAAAAGCATCAGACATCTGCTGGAATCGTGCTGTTCAGGAAAGAAGGTTCTGACATACTCTTCCTGCTGTTGCGTCACCCTGCGGGTCACTGGGATTTTGCAAAAGGGAAGATCGAAAAAGGTGAATCGGCCCGTCAGACCGCAGTGCGCGAGACGTGGGAAGAGACCGGAATTACAGACATAAATTTTGTGGATGATTTTGAATCATCGATCAAATATGACTTTAAGCGCAAGGGAATGCTGATCCACAAGACAGTGATCTTTTTCCTGGCAGAGACGTCTACCAAGGATATTTCACTATCCCATGAACACATAGATTATACTTGGATGGACTATGACTCTTCAATTAATGATAAGGGGTTCAAATTGGGATCTAGCGCCCTACTTGAAAAGATACATGCCATACTGGACCACTAGCACGTACCATGCATGAAAAACCATTGAGCCTTTCAGCACTAACATCATCATCATCTGTTTGGGATCATCACTCTGGTGTGTTTTTGCGGCTCAGCTTCTCTGCCACACCTACGGGATCTTTGGCACCAATGATGGTCCTGCCTACTATTAGATAGTCACTTCCTGCTGCTACTGTCTTGTCCGCGTTGCCCCCCTGTGTGCCGATACCTGGAGAGAATATGTCCAATCTGTCTCCGGCCTGTGTAGAACAGTAACGTATGATATCAGGATATGTGGCGCCGGCTATTATCCCATCAACTCCTGCCTCAAGGGCCCATTCTAGAAACAACTCATAGATCTTTTTGTGCCCTTGGCTGTGTTGATCTCCTGCCTTTACTTGCATGTCATATGATTGCCTGGCCTCTGGTGCACTCATATGGCACAGGGTGATGACGCCGCAACCATCACTGTGCGCATCAGCCACTAGATTTTTGAGGCTGTCAAGCCCCATTATGGGATTTGCTATCATCGCATCAAACCCCATGGCCTGCAGATTCCTCATGACCACTTGGTTGGTGTTGCCTATGTCGTTGAGCTTGATGTCGGCGATCGTCTGGAGACCAAACTCATGCGCCGTCTCTGTAATCCTGTGAATTGCTTGTCTGTCAAGCGGAAGTAGCAGATGGAAGTTAATCTTGACACCACAGATGTATGGATGCAGCTGCTCTATGCTGTGAATTGCCTTGGCCTCAATATCTTCATCGGTACCGTGCCCATTATGCATATTGATGTCATAGTCATTTGCAAGGATTATCCTGCCATTGGCCTGCGAGATTTTTGTGAGCCTAGTTCTGAATGTGGTCATCATAGTCAACCAATGGATGGGTATCCTTTAGTTTTACTATCTTGATGTAAGAGTAGCCATGCTCGGATGGATCATCAACGAACTCAACTACGGATCCAACAGTTGTGGAAAATTTCAGAAACGGTTTTTCCGGATCATGGTCTAGTACTATGTAGCAAAAGTATGACGTTCCCTCATCATGGAACGTTGTAAAGATACCAAGCAACCATACGCCGTTGCGCGGAAACAAAAACAATGGAAATGTTGTCTCTTCCCATCCCACCCATGTGAGTTTTGCAAGGCTGGATATGTCCTCAAGCTCAATAGGGTGGTACCTGTCTTGCGTTCCATTGCCGGGACGCAGGGTCTTTGGCAGGGATTTTATCTTGACGATTGGGGAGTATAACTTGCTGGTATCGGCAGTAGAATCCACTATACTGAATTGTTCCTTACCTCCTTTGAGGCTGTAACAGACGTACTGCCCGCTGTTGTCCATTGGGGTATAGTATACGATAGGTTTCTCCTTGAGTATATCCATCTGTACGGACAGGATCTTCTCTTGGCCATACTTGTGCAGGAATGAGACGCGCGGCGTACGCTCAAGGGCACATACCATTCTAGAGAACTCTAGAGCAGAGTTGACCTGAATGTAGCGCGGCAGTTTGTCTTCGGTTGTTATGTTTGTGTCTTGTTGATGTTTGTTTGATTGTTGTTGTTGTTGTTGTTGAAATGCTTGCTGCTGGTTGCTGTCCACATACATCTTATTGCCACTATCAAATTAAACTTATCCTCTATTGTTGGCCGAGGAACGTGATCTCTAGGCTCGATTGTTAATACATTCAATAATTTGCACAACAATCCCTTCATACATGATCCAACAAGACTGCAGCAGGCAAGACATCTAGACATCACGCATACACTTCATCCAATTCATACCTCGTGTGCTAATCGTTGTGGTGTGACGCATTTAGTACTTGGTCAGGTAATGTCTGCCTTTTGGATACGAATTCATCAATCAAAAACAAAATGGAGCCGCTGCTTGACCCGGTACGAATACATGGTGAATTTAGTCACATCTTCACCAAACACCACATTCATGACGTGTTTGATCGCTATGCACAAACTACCACACATGAGATCATTCTGCAAACATTCAGCATCATTTTTGTGCCTGTTTTACAATGCCCTGTTCTGCCTGCGTACCTGCGCCGCAGAAATTAATGTGAGGTGCTGGGAGGAAAAAAATATCGTTTCGGCTGTGCCTTATCTGAGGTGAAAAAAAACACTTGCATTTTTTTTCAATTTACGCCTAAACTAAAAATGTACGTGGTCAGGTCGTGCCTAGAATGATGTGTAATACTATCAAAAGACCCTAGATCCGTGCCTGAATCAAAAAATCTTCCCAGACAACCTGACCACGTACCTAAAAATTAATTGGCGTAATTACCTAGTGCCCATCTTGGAATAATGAGACCAATCAAAATTCTGCCCCTGCTTACAACAGACAGGGTACACGATTAATGCAGGCTGAAGTCAGTGTCAGAGTTGGACAAGACTATGCAGGACTTGAGCATCTTTTGGTGCATGAAATGAAGTGTGTGTCTATATTTTTTGGTTTTTACATGTGATTGAATGTATGTACTGAAAGATAGATGCTCCTGATCCGTTATTTCATACCAATTATGACTTAATTGTGGCCATGTTGTCGCCTGTCGATTATGTCGTTTACGCGCGGACCGGTTCCGATTATTGTAACAGGCACACCCAGTTCGTCTTCGATCTTTTGTATGAATGCTTTGGCATCATCAGGCAGGCTCTCAAAGGAGATCATGGACCTGCAGCTAGGAAAGAGGATGTCGAGTTTTGTGATGCAGACCTGCGTTGCACCATTGAGCATGACGGCACGTCTGGCCATACTATAATCAAATTCTGCTGCCCGTCTCTGGCGTCCTGTGACGGTTCCAACTTCTGCCCACCCCCTATTTTGCGTCTCCCCTGCAGAAAGTTCGTTGGCAAGGGGCCCGGTACCTACACGTGTCACATATGACTTGAATACCACTATGACCTCATCCACTTTGGTTGGGCCTATACCCACATCTGCACATATTCCTGATGCCGTGACATCTTTTGAGGTGACGAACGGATATGTTCCGTGCCATAGGGAGAGAAACGTTCCCTGCGTCCCCTCTATAAGGACGTCGTGTCCTGCTGCCAGTGTTGTGTGTATCTCTTCTGCGACATCCGTGGTGATGGGGAGCAGTTCTTTTACATCTCCTGCAAGCATCAGTGTGCGCATGGCCCTGTCGGCATTGGCAGGGCCAGTACCAGAACCGGTACTTCCTATCTTGTTCTTGATATCACCTCTCCTGTCACACTCCAAGTGAGATTGTTCTATAATTCCACAATGCCTGTCTACGAATGTACGGCCCGATGTGCCGCACTCTTGGATCTCCTTTTGGAGTATGTCTGGGTTTATGACTACGCCCGGACCTATCATGATGCGAGCATTTCGGTTGAGAAATCCTGAAGGCAGCATACGTATCTTGTATGTCCTGTCATTATCCATGACTGTGTGGCCCGCGTTGGGGCCTGCCCCGCCGCGCACTATTATCTCAGGGTTGTCCTTGATTGCCAGATATGATATGATCTTGCCCTTACCTTCGTCACCAAAAAATCCCCCTACAAGCACGATAGATGACATGTCACGCTAGTTGCTGCCCCGTCTATTAAAGCTAAAGTGACAGGTGCATGTGATGTGACATGATATGGTGAATATGCAGTGTGGTGTGACTGTTGCCATCCTGTTCTGTTTAGTCCCATTCATCAAGCGAGCCTGCTGTCTGTCCCTCTGTATTTCCTGTATAGTCTCCTAATATGTCTGAATATCTAGAATCATTGTGAGCCAAAAGTTTTACATATTCTCCATAACTTATGTCCAAGTCGCAGGAGACGCACCATACTGCCGAAAAGTCCATTGCAAGCTCGGCACTACCTTTTTTGCATTTGGGACATTTTATCTTCATGGCTAGTTATTGTATACATTCACTATTATCACTTTGTTCATGATGTTTCTTGAAAATCTGAAAGCTGTTGCTGTGCCTCAGCCATTTTTAGTTTTATGAGAATCCAGCCACAGATTTGTCAGTGACAAGACCGTAGCAACATGTCTTGCTTGACCCTGCACCCCTGAAGACATCTGCCAGCCAAGTTTTCATGGGTGCTTATCTTGATAAGAGATAAAAAGAGTCTATCCAATCATAGAGTCATGTCTGACAGCACTTGCACAAAATGCAAGACAAGTATACCCGAAGGCGGCCCTGCTGATCCGTCTGCTGCAAAGTATCCGGTATGTGACAAGTGCTGGCATGAATGGAAAGAGTATAGCGTGATTGTTATGAATGAAATGAGGCTTGACATGTCCATGCTAGATCATCGAAAATTGCTAAAGAAGCATGAAAAGATCTTCGTCGGAGTAATGTCAGCTGATGGCGAGGTAATTGACTATGCCAATGAAGACAATCGTGCCCCTGACCAACCGCCGGCAGGAGGTGTTGACACTACTGCTACTGCTAGTGATGCTTCTGCAGGTGATCCAAGCATTAGCAACGATGACAATAGTAGCGCCTCAACCCAAAATACATCTAACTGATACCCATCTGCTCTTTGGCGTTGTCGTGGACAATCAGTAAAACCGTTCTCTTGTGCTTCTCATCCAACCCGTTTATGATGTCTCTTATGGTTGCAGCGATCGTCTGCCTTGAGCCCTCATCTAACTTGAGAAATATCTCCAAAATGCCATCCAAATTAAAAGCGATCAGCTTGTGAGGGTATAGTGTGATGTGATGGACGTACGCAGAGAACAAGCCCCGTCTCTGCTCTTCGGGCAGGGTAGCTAGGATCTCAAGCCATGTCTGAAACAGTTTGGCAAAGTTTGCAAATGGGATGGTTGGTCCTGCCTCAAGCGCATTTGATATTACCTCTTGTTTCTCTTCATCAGATAATGAAAAAAACTCTACCATTCTCTTTTTGAGGATTGGCCTTCTTAGAAAGTCTGGCAGACTCGCTAGGTTGACTATTATATTTCCTGCAAAGTTGTCTGTTGTCACCAATTCATACTATTATTGATGAGTATAAAATTGGAGTACTTGGTGGCTGCAAGGCCATCTGCAGCGACTATCACACACATCATGATTCTATGTTGGGGGGAGGAGGAGACAAGTTGCATACAAATTCCCAACATCATGCCCTACAGCCCATACCAACGAACCCCCTTTCCAAAGTACAAAAAACGTACGTGGTCAGGTCGTGCCTAGAATGATGTGTAATACTATCAAAAGACCCTAGATCCGTGCCTGAATCAAAAAATCTTCCCAGACAACCTGACCACATACCAAAAAACATCACTTTGCTCAAACTGGTCTGTACTCTCAAACCCAAAAGCATGTGTGGGAGAATGAGATGGCATGGTGGTCCCATACATGGCGTGACAAACTGTCATTATGGTGACATGCGTCAACTCGGAAAGAGAAAAAAGAGGGCTAGTTGTACAGACATCGTTGGGATTTCAAATTCTACAGTATGAATTCTTGGGACCCGTATCCCTTGATGAGTGGGGGCCTCCAATGGAGAAGCTTGTGTATCTGATCCTGTCTAGATCCAAGGACGATAAATTCACCCTGCTTTATGTGGATGACTGTACCAAGACCGATGACAAGTCGTTTTTTGTACAACACCCCAGCTTCAAATGCTGGGTGCAGCATGCAGGCTCTGACAGATCATTGTATGTGGCAATCCTGCCAATGTTTGAGTCTGGTGAGGATGCCCGGCTGGCGGTATCTGGCAAGATTGTGGCTTTTTACAAACCTCCGTGCAACCCGGATACGGGCAAACGCCAACCAGATTATGCGGTGCGGCGGCAGGGTGATCTGTCGGCACCACCCACGTCCAAGCCCCCTACCAAACCAACCACATCAGAGTCTTTCAACTGTCCGTGCTGTGGTTCTGAGATGAAGCCTGATCAAATACTTGAAAAGACTACGGTGTTTCGCTGCGGCGGCTGCGGAATAAGCGACACACGACTTAATCCCTGATCTTGTTTTGTACGTCAAACAACTGCATGGTTAGCAAGTCTAGTGCTTTTTTGAGGTGCTCAAACTCGTTGATTGAATGCATCTGACCGCGCACTATTGCCCTCATGATCTTGATAGAGTTTTTTTTGTATTCGTCATCAGATGCCATGATCTCCATTGCGTTAAGTCTTGAGAGCATGCTGTCCATCTCCTTGAGCATCTCTTCTGCCGGCTTGTGTTTGTCTATAGTCATTATTATGATGTTGTTTATAGTGGTGATCTTTGTATATGAAGCTACAGGAGGTCCTCATCGATCTCTTGTATGGGATCCACATACTGTGAGCACGGGCAATGTGGGATCCTGCACCTTCCAGCCTTGATTATGGAATGGCTTTCATCGCTCTTGTTGTGAATCTCATGGGTGTGATGACACCGTTTGCAGTTCATGTTTTGGAATCTTTCATGGGATCAATACCGCCCTTGCCTCTATCTGTGAATTCTTTAGCTTCTTGAGCACCTCGTTGGCCTGTTCTAGTGGAAATGCCTGCGAGACCACCTCTAGGTGGTGTTCTTTACACAATCTGATCACCTCTTCCATGTCTTTGGTTGAGCCTATTAGTGTGCCCCTGATCGTCTTCTCCTCGAATGCCACGAACGCGGGGTTTTCACCTATCGTGGCAATCACCACTAGGCCACCTTTTTTTATCGCCTTTATCGCAGTGTCTGTTACAATATCTGCAGGTGCAAATACAATTGCAGCATCAAGCAACCCATGCTTGTCTCTGATCTCCTTTAGAGTCTGTTCTTGATCCTCGGAGAATCTGATTGCATCAGACGCACCCAGTCTCTTTGCAACGTTGAGGTGGTCGTCACTTCTGGAGAATGCAATAACCTCTTCTCCGCACAGCACCTTGGCAAACTGCACTGCCATGTGGCCCACTCCTCCTATCCCAAAGATCCCAATCTTTTTGTGTGATTCTGGCTCTGCTGCAATCACAGCCTTGTATGCAGTGATCCCGGCACAAAACAGCGGTGCTGCATACTCTGGGCTCATGTTGTCTGGAACCTTGGTTGCAAAATTCTGTGGAGCAGTAATGTACTGGGCATACCCTCCCCTAGTAGATTCTCCTGTTATCGTAGATGATTCACACAGGTGCTCTTTACCTTCTTTACAGTATTGGCATCGGCCGCATGCCTCAAGAAGTGGGGTTATGCCTGCCCTGTCGCCCACTTTGAACTTTGTAACTTCACTGCCTATCTGGACTATCCTTCCCACCACTTCGTGGCCGGGCACAGTAGGCAGGATGGGAGGGATTCCAAGATCCTTCCAGTCTCCCTCTATGCCATGCAGCTGGGAGTGGCATACCCCGCAGGCCTCTATCTTGATGAGCACTTCATCAGGCCTCTTGATCTCATGCCTGTCTATATGTACAAGCTTTAGCGGATTTGATTCTATCTTGGCGCATTCGTTGAGTATCATGGCTCGCATTTTTTCCATGTTATACAAGGTAAAGTGCGAAATTTTAAGATTATCCTGCGTACAATCAATGACATGTCTCTAGATAGTGCTGGTATTGGTCCATGTAGCGTCAAGAAACTATGCCCAACGGGATTTTGTGCATCTACCTACCTACTTACCTACCTACCTACCTACCTACCTGTCACATCATGTCTAGACAAGTATGATGCATGAAGCACTCTCATGCTTCTAGACTGGACATCAAGGACATCTAAATAAACAGGATAGTAGCAATAGTGTTATGGTAATATCAAAGCCAAACAGGGATTTTATTGATAGCTTGCTAGAGTATTATATCAGTGAGGCAAAGTCATACAGGCAGATTGCAGAGAATTATGTGCCAGATGTGGAATCGGTTGCAGATACTGCATTTGGTATCATAACTGGGTGTGTCTACTCTGGGTTTCTGCAAGCATACCAGAATCAACAGCAATCACCTGGCCTTGACGACATGCAAGAGTTTAACAGGATCATCAAAAAGAATGCTCCCTTGATAAAAGGGGCAATCACCGGCTCGGTGCCGGATGCACAAGAGGATGATGATGATGATGAGGACAAAAAGGCAGTGCATGAAGATGACAACGACGATACATCTGGTGTGGATGGTGCAGACGTTGGTGACCTACAAGGGGACAAAGACGCAGGACATCGCGGTGATGAGGATGATTGCAGTGCCGACAGTGACAGAGTCTATGCCAGTGATGGGAATGATGCAGCAGAAAAAGATCCATCGCAACACCTCTTCAATGATGATGAGGGGCAAGGCAACAATGACGATTATGAATGCAAAAAAGCGTCACACAATGACAAGAATGATGATAATTCCGGCGATATGGATTATGCCACTACTAGGGATGACGGGAACGATGATGACATGATGGAAGCAATGTCGGACGCTTCACAAAAAGATTGACAAAGCACCATGTGCGTGTGATACGGACTATGTTTGTGACTGATACATCTATGATCATCTCTCAAATGATTTGATGCTATGCATGCAAGTTAGGATGGCGGTACAGTTTAATTTTGTTTATGTCCAGCGGATCGTAACAATGGATGGGAGCAAGATCATCTTTGTACTTGGAGTGGCAGGCGCAACGGCCACAGCCGTGGTTGCACTATACTTTTCAATCATCTAGATAGAGATAAATCCCAAGACTTCTTTTGTGGTGTATTGTCATCGGATACAAATGAGTTCAAGATTACACAGATGACTGATGATGGTAAGATGATTCAGCTTAGTATGGTGGAGAACGTATCTACTGAACCCGTCTCCCAAAAGCAGATGATGATAGATAGTGTTACACAGAGACTTGATGAGGAGACACAGGAGCAGGTCATGCCTCTGCTAGAAGCCATATTGTCTGCACAGCCTACTGTCACCATCAAGACATACCAACAGACACAGATCACCATGTCCATGCCCAGATCAAGATACGAACAGATGGGCCAGCCCAAAGTGGGAAGTACTCTGTATTTGGATCTAAAAATGACCTAGTTGTTGAACTATCTCGTCTTGTGTGTACATGGGCAAAGAGCAGACAGAGTCCTTACAAACAAAGACCGACGTCTTGGTTTCAAATTCTTTTCCAGCAAAGAATGCATATTCTGAAAGTCCATCCAACTGTGCTTTGTCACTTATCATGACCAAGATGGCATCGGGCAAGTAGCCTGTACACAGCAGCCTACACAGCTCTGCATTCTCTTGGTTGATCACCGTGACCTCAATGGGTCCATACATGTATTGGGCTGCCGTGTTGAGAAGATGTCCAAAACCAAACGGATTCTCGGCTGCCAACTCGGCATGTGACTCTAGAATGTCTGTTCCTATATCTGCAAATCTCTGTTCGTTTGCCAGACAGTGCAGCCTGATCATAGTCAGAGCAGCTACTGAGTTGCCTGACGGCATGGATAAGTCATAACTACTCTTTGGCCTGATTATAAGCTCTTCATGTTGGTCAGATGTCATGAAAAAGCATTTGTTGTGAGGATCCCAAAAATGATTCACCATATAGCGACCCAGCTTTAGCGCCAGTCTGAGATATTTGGGTTCAGGATCGATCTCAAAAACATCAAGCAGCGCGTTTGTAAAGTACGAGTAATCCTCAAGATACCCATCAATCTTTGCAGTGCCATTCTTGTACGTATGGAGCAGCAGCGGGCGCTGGTCACCATCACTGCTATTGCCATGCTCCCCACAACTCTTACTGCTGGCTTCGTTCCCATCATCCTTGCCATTACTATCCCTGCAGTCATCCTCTCTGACATGATGTGTGAGAAGATTCTTTTCAATGAATGCAACGCAAGTCCTTGCAGCATCACGATACTTGCCATCACCACTCACGCGATACCCCTTTGCAAATGCAGTAATCATGAGCGAGTTCCATGACACCAAAACCTTGTCATCAAGTCCGGGTTTTATCTTGGTTGCCTGCCGATGCTGCAGCAGCGTCTCCGAGCATGAGTCTATGATCTTCTTGGCTTCGGGCTCTGTCGTTCCTGACTTAAAGGCCACGGCAGAGAGGTTGATGTTGTTGCATAGGATGTTGTTGCCCTCCCAGTTGCCACCGTCAGTTACATCAAAGTATAGGCAAAAGAGATCTGCATTACGTCCGCCGTCCTTGCCATTATCACTGGTATCGTTACTGGCGATGACTTTTCTGATCTCATCTTTGCTCCACACATAGAATTTACCCTCTGCGCCGTCCGAGTCTGCATCAAATGCAGAATAAAATCCCCCTTCCGGACCCGTCATCTCGCGCAGGACAAAGTCAAGCGTCTTACACATCACATCAAGATAAAACGGATCCTTTGTTATCTGGTAGGCCTCTGCATAATTTACTGGAATAAGTGCATTATCATACAGCATCTTCTCAAAGTGTGGCACAAGCCACCTGGCATCTGTAGAATACCTGTGGAAGCCTCCCCCAATCTGATCAAATATGCCGCCTTTTGCCATCTTGCGTAATGTCTTGAGTGCAAACTCACGAAATTTGGATAGGCCAGAAATCTTGGAGTATCGTAACAGAAATGACACATTTGCGGCATTTGGAAACTTTGGTGCAGAACCGAATCCACCATATGTGGGATCCCCCAATTGAAGCAGGTTCATTGCCGCCTCGTCAAGGATGATCCTAGTAAGGTTTGTAGCAGCAGACGGTGATGATGATTGTTGCGCGGGGGGCGGCGGCTTTTGCAAATCAGTCCTACTGCGTTCATCGGCCTTGCGCATAGACTCTACAAAATCTCCTGCAGATTTCACAACATCCTGCGGTCGTTCCTTCCATGCCTGTGCAAGCTGCCTGCAGACGCTTCCAAATCCTGGACGGCCATGTGAATCCAGTACGGGAAAGTACGTCCCTACATAAAATGGCCTTTGATCCGGCGTAAGAAAGGCACTTAGCGGCCAGCCTCCTTGGCCTGTAGTCATCTGACATGCCTTTTGGTAAATATCATCAATGTCGGGCCTCTCTTCCCTGTCAACCTTGATGTTTACAAAGTTCTCATTCATGAACTTGGCTACATCTTCATTCTCAAATGACTCGTGTGCCATCACATGGCACCAGTGACACGAGCTGTACCCTATACTTAGAAAGATTGGTTTGTTCTCGTCTTTGGCCTTTTGTAGGGCGTCATCATTCCATGCATGCCATTGCACGGGGTTGCTGGCATGCTGTAGCAGGTATGGACTGGTCTCGTGGATAAGGCTGTTTTGTGACATGGTTGATGGCGGTATATAGAATATTTGTACCTAATTAAATCACACTCTATAGTATCGTGCAGAACGCGCCCTGCCGTCTGAATGTGCTACACTTTGATGCGTGTTGGGTCTTGTCCCTATACATCATGCCATGTGTCACTGTTTAGGGCCTGTCCTGACTATCACTGATACCGCCCCATATTCCCCTTCCCTCAGTAAGCTCGTATATTCTGACATTTATTTTTGCAAGCATCTTTGCCTTTGCCTTGTTGGCTTTTTTGTCGTGGCTGTAGTCTTTTTTTTCTACCAACTTTTGCAACCTCACTAACTGCTTCAGAGACATCTGCTTGAATCCGCCCCTGGAGCCGGCCACCATCTGCAAGAGATACACTCGTTCACGATCCTCTTTGGTTATGCCATCCATACCTCTGCATCTTGCTTCCCATTTATTTCTCATATGGTTCGTAGTATGGTACACACCGTAGCGGCGTGGTCTGATGTTTGGTGAACTCTCTGTATATTGTCTGTACTAGATGGGTGGACCATCTTTGTGGGACGGTGAAGGCTCACGACAATATTCTGAATCATGCTTGGTGTGATGAAATGGGTGGGCAGTGATGATGATGGTGATGATGATGATGGTGATGATGGTGATGATGATGATGATGATGATGATGATGATGATGATGATGATGATGATGATGATGATGATGATGATGATGATGATGATGATGATGATGATGATGATGATGATGATGATGATGATGATGATGATGATGATGATGATGATGATGATGATGATGATGATGATGATGATGATGATGATGATGATGATGATTAATGGTGGGGACCCAGCTAGAATAGGAACGCTTGCATTCATACATCTTAAGTCAGATAACCGGAGAAATACACTATGAAAACCAAGTTTACACCCGATCAAAAGATCCACATCGTACTAGAATCAATCAAGACCAATATCGGCACAGCAGAACTGTGCCGGAAGCATAATGTTCACCCCCAGACGTTTAATGCCTGGAGGCAAAAATTCATGAATGCCGGAAAGTTCAGCCTAGGTACTCATGGCAAATCCAATCCAGTCAAAGCAGTAAAAAAGGAAAATGAGAACCTCAAGAGAATCATAGGAGAGCTCACTTTTGCCAACGATGTTTTAAAAAAAACCTTGGAGGACGACAAAGATTGACAGTAGCCAAACAGCTGTACAAACAGTTGAGCCTGCGCAAGTCATTAGAGTATGCAGGTACTTCAAGATGTGTCTGGTACTATACCCCAAAAGGGAGGCCAGACAAGGATGATGAGAAAATAATTGCTGCAATACATGACATTGCAAAGACCAGGCCAACATATGGTACACGTCGCATGGCAGCCCAAATATCACGCAATACCGGCATTGCCGTGAATCGCAAGCAAATACAGCGAATATATCGTAAAATAGGCTGGATTGAACCACAAAAGACCAAAAATGACATAATTCGTACCAGACGCAAGCTCTTCAAACCCGAGGCTCCAAACCAATTATGGGAATTGGACATCACATACGCCAAGTGCGGAGTGGATGGCTGGTGCTATAGTTTTAACGTAATTGACTGCTACACCCGTGAATGGATATCATACGCGTTTGATGTAAATGCAACAAGAGATGTGGCAATTGACTCGCTAACAAATGCAGTTGCCAAGGCAAAGCCTGACTGCTCAAAACTGCGCATACGAACAGACAATGGCGTTCAATATACCAGTCATGACTTTAGAAAGGCAGTATCTGCACTTGGAATCGGCAAACATGAATTCATCTGGAAGAACACCCCGGAGCAAAACGGCCATGTCGAGTCATTTCACAAGACCCTCAAAAAGGAGTACATCTGGCCGCATGAATTTGAAAACTATCAAGCAGCAGAACCTGTTCTGACAGCAGCTTTTGATGATTACAACACGGCAAGGATTCACTCAGCTCTGAAATATCTCACTCCGACAGAGTTTGCATCACAATGGAGGGAGACAAATAAATGAGTCAGACTGTATGTATTATCATGCAAAAAACGATCCTATTTGATGGGGTCCACTCCATTAATTACGTTGATTTCATTATGGTAATCTTACTTTACACTCAATCAGAATACGAGCATATGTCAAATTAGAATTCCATACTTGCTTGGTATATTATTTGATCAGATGTATCTGAACCATGCATTGCAGCATGTACAAGTCAGCACAACTCGTTTATTTGCCCATCACATGCATGAGTATATGTGGAAGCTAGATTTTGATGAAGGATATTTTCGCATATACGACTCTAAAAAGATGATTGCAGGATACTTTGATCCCGACTATGGCGACGCACTCAAACGCAATGACTCTGGTGAGATTATAGAGGCCATGATAAAGAACCATGATTCGGTTCCGGGAGGAGTAGTCATGGTACCACTTGTAAAGTTTGGACTGTTTGATACGGATCTCAATACTGGTATTGACACGGTAACTCAGAATGTGGTACGTGTATCCGGACATTTGGAGACATGGATGGGTTTTTTGACCAAGGCCGGACTTTTAAAATCACACTCTATCAGAATATCTCATACCGATCAGGACATGCTTACCATCACATTTCCAGTCATATTCTCAAGGCCTACCCCACTACAAGAGGCACGCCTTGTGACCGAGCTCGGACCTACCCTGGACTCGTTGCAGGGATCAGGGTTGTTGTGATTCTTCTGGCATATCTGGTGATCCCAATATATGCTCCCAATGTGGTTATCAGCAAGATTGCAGATCCCATCGGAAATTCTGGAACTGCAGCATACTCTTCTGATTCTGCTATCAGTGTGTATTTGTCAGCGCCGTTTGTGTGAATCTTGTCGGGTACCGTTACCAAAAAGAATGCCTCATCCTGCACTCTGAGATAGTCTGGCTCTGGATGCGTCCTTGATACGGCTGCAACATTGCCTCTGCTGTCGTACAGGGTGGCCACTACTGATATCATGTTTGCTGTTATCTCTCCCCTGTTGACAACCATGCCGGTTATCATCATGTTGTTGTGACTGTCCCTGCTCATTTTGGATTCTGTGATGTCTATGGCTCCGTTCTTTGGACTGCTCATCTTGTAGTTCAGATCCAGCTTGTATGATTGTATATCATCAATCTTACTGTCTGTCAAGATCATATCAAACGGCCCCATCAGTCCCGGCATTATTATATTGATCATGGACGGCACCTTCTTGGTCATAATTGGTTTCATATTTTCATCAAACAAGGTCACATCAACACTTGCCTGGCTCAGTGGTATCTTGTGTTCATTTACAATCTCACCCACCACATGCAGTGAGCCATCATCACCTATGTACATCTGATCGTTTTGTATGTATGCATCTCCAAATGCTGTGGGCATGGTGGAGCTCACCATGGCAACTGATACTATCATGATTGCAGCGGTGGAAGCATATACTGCAGTAGTGGGAACCCCTCTACTCGTAGCGCGCAACCTCCACACACCACTTCCTATGATGTGTTCTTTAAAGTAGTTTGTGCCCGCATATTATGGCGTACATGTCATATCATATATGACATGTACTTTGTATGGCTTGTTTTGCATATCAATCTATTTTTACCATTGATATCTGTCTTGTTGTGCTACCTCTGCAGCCGCAATCGCTCTTGCTTCCATTTTTCAGCTTCATCAATACAACTTATCCGTTGCATCTCTACCCACTTAAGGTAGCTTTCCGTGCCCGGATTTGGGTACTTCACGAACTTCACATCACACTGCTGCTTCATTCTTTCATATACATGCATTACCATCTGTGTTATGTCGTTTCTTGGGGCTTCAAACTGTCCTGGCTCGTCATACGTCTTTACTCCTGTCTTGGCCGCGTAAAACTCAACGAGCCCCTGCATTTCATAGTTTACTGCCTCTTGGAAGAGCGTGTCTGATCTAATCTTGGCAGACGCATCACTGGTTCTTATCCATTCTATGAACTGTATGTCACTTTGCAGCTGCGTCTCGGATGATATCTTTAGCAGGTCCACAGAACTTTTAAACAATTCTGGCGGGCTGGTCGTGTCGTACTTTGATATGGTCTTATTAAACATATCTATATGTAATTGATAAAACTCCAACAAATCCTCTTTTGTGGAATCACCCTCCTCCCACTTTATCTTTTCAGAGTAAAACTTGTTTTGCAGCTGCATGATCTCATCTTGAATCCGCTCAATCTCAATTCCAAACTGCAGGCCTTTGAGCCTTGTCTGTTCTACAGAGTATCCATACACCGCTATCGATCCTATTATGGCCACGGCTATGCCTACCATTATCATATTGTTGATTCTTTTTCTTCTATTGCTCTTCTTTTTGCCACCGTTTCTATTCTTCAAGATAATCCACATAGTTTCCGTCTTCGTCCAATTTTAGCTCTATGGTAAACTCTGTGCTGCTGATAAATGAGTCGTTGCGGATGGTCCTCACCCTTGCCACGATCAATTCGTAGGGCCAGATTTGAATTACTATGTCGTCTACTTTGACAGTTGGGGTCTCTGTCAGTATAATGTCCTCGCGTCTGACTCCATGTTTTTCCAGCATGTGCAGCGTGTGCTTTACGAGGGGATCTGGATTGTTGTAGTTTAAAACCCACACAGTTCCTTGATAGTCAACCTTTTGCAACTAATCAAAACCCTTCAGACACTCATATAACAACTACTCTTCTTCTTCCTACTTTGAGCCGTCATCATCATTACTTGCATAACTGTCATCGTCGATCACATTCAATGTCATCGTGCTGATCACTCTTGAGATCTTTCTGATTCTGTTGATGGTGACCTCAAACTCTTTTTCATTCTCTGTTTGAATCTCTGCAATCACATCATAAGCACCAAAGGTCAGATACGCATTGCGTATGTGTTGCATCTTGCTTAGTTCGTTTACGATGCACTCTTCAGCTCCAAGATCGCCATTTAGTAGAATGAATCCCCTATGCATTACTTTATCTTGTAATTGTTACGTGATTCTTGTCTTTAAGTTTTCGTGTTGGTATGAGGGTCGCGCCAAGGTGTAAGCATAACCGTACAATAGTGCCAACATATCGGCACTCCTTGTAGGGATGGCATTGAATCGTTTCATAACTAATGAATCATTTGTACACACTACAACTTGTTGCTATAATGCCTTTTGAGAAACGGCCTTTACCTGCAGGCAGGGTATAGTGCACATCTGCTATACATAATACGTCATTATGCCCACCTACGTCATAATGTATGGGCTGTATTTCATACACGTGCTTGACTACTGAGGAACAATACTTGTCTCTTATCTTGTGATTTACAATTTTTCTTCAGGTCTAGGTATTCCAAATGGCCTGTGGTGATTATTTACTTCTTTTATTACCGCCACCGCGGTCATCCCTGTCGTTGAATCGTTTTCGATTGCCGCCACCGCGACCACCTGATCTGCCGTAACCGCCACTGCCGCCACCGCGACCACCTGATCTGCCGTAACCGCCACTGCCGCCACCGCGACCACCTGATCTGCCGTAACCGCCACTGCCGCCACCGCGACCATATCCGCCGCCACCGCGACCACCTGATCTGCCGTAACCGCCACCACGCCTTGACTGGCCGCCACCAGAGTGTTCACCATATCTTCTCTGTGGAATCTGTCTTTTTAGCGGATCTGGAATTGATACTTGTATTCCCATCTCCTCGTTGAGATCCTTGATGGGTACCTTGATCTGTCGTTTGATTAGGTTCCAGTCACTCACCGAAGAGTAGGATACGAATGTTATTGCCTTGCCCTTGGCACCTGCTCTTGCAGTCCTTCCAATCCTATGAAAGTATACCATCTCCTGGTTGGGTATGTCATAGTTGATTACCAGACCTACTCTAGGAACGTCTATGCCTCTAGAGGCCACATCAGTTGCAACTAGTATGTCTGCCTTGCCACCTCTGAACCTTGCCATGGACTGCTCCCTCCTGTGTTGGGACATGTCCCCCTCTATGACGACTGCCACACACCTCTCCTTGTGGAGGAATTTTGCCACATCTCTGGTTCTATATTTTGTAGAGCAGAATACTATGCACTGGCCCTTGTTGTCCTTTATGAAATCTACAAGATAATTGAACTTGTCACGATCCTTGATTATTAGATATGATTGATCTATGCCTTCCCCACTCAGGTCATCTGCATCAAGCAGGAACTGCTTGGGATTGTTGAGATACTCCTCTGAGAGTCTTAGGATTTCGGTAGGCATTGTGGCCGAGAACAAGGACATGACCCTGTCCTCCGGCGCCAAATCCAGAATGAACTGTATATCATCAATGAATCCCATATCCAGCATCGTGTCTGCTTCATCTAGAACTATGTGGGTCACATCATTGAGCTCTATGGATCCTCTCTTGAGGTGGTCTATCAGTCTGCCAGGCGTGGCCACCACTATTTCTGCGCCTGCATCAAGGGCATCCAGCTGTATGCCCATGCTCTGGCCGCCGTAGATCGTGGCTGTCTTGATGTTTGTGTACCTGCCAAACTTTTTGATCTCATTACTAATCTGCATCGCAAGCTCCCTGGTGGGCGCCATGACGAGTCCCTGAATTCCGCCCTTTGGACGTATCTCTTGCAGCATAGAGAGTGCAAATGCCGCAGTCTTGCCAGAGCCAGTATGCGCCTGACCTACCACGTCCCTGCCGGTCAACAGTACTGGAATTACTGCTTCTTGGATGGGGAAAGCATCCTCAAATCCAAGATCGCTTATCCCCTTTAGTATTTCATTATTTAGTCCTAGTTCTTGAAATTTTGTCATTTTATCTTCGTCTACTTTTTCCTAATTAATTGACAATAAGTAGATTCCTTACTCGCTTGTTCGCCATTATTATTTGAGGAACCTTGTGATCAATGTCTAATAAACGCTTGTTATCTTGTCAATATTTTTCTGACAAGCTCATCTTAAACTCATTGTGCCATATTTATCTACATCTCGCCTTGTTGTTTCCTGAATGGGGGTATGGCACTTGGTGCGTGCCAGATATTGTTCAAACATGCATTCATACTCACACACACATCGTGAGTATGGCACTATTGTTCACTGGATTGGATATTTGGGCACTGAATGGCTGGCTGGCTGGCTGGCTGGGAATGTCTATACTTTTGTTGCATGTATGGGATTTTTTGCGCCACCATATCGCGACTAGCCGCTGCCAAGCTGTGCATCAATAATCTTTCTAAAGCTATCAATGGGCTGGGCCCCCTCTATCTTGATGTATCCGAGCTCATCATTTCCAATAAAGAATCCCGGAGTGCCTCCAACGCCGTACTGCCTCCCATCCTCAAGATCGTTTATTATTTCGTCGACATACTTGCCGTTCCACAGACATGACTCAAACGCATCTATGTCGGGTAACAGCTCTGTGGCATATTGGACAAACAAGAGTGCTGCATCATTGGTCTTCATACTACTCCACGTCCTTTGGTTGTCAAAGAGAATGTCATGCATGGGCTTGAACTGTCTCTGTTCGTTTGCACATTCTGCTGCAAGCGATGATATCATTGCATTTGGATGTATAGATTGAATGGGAAAGTCTCTAAATACCAGCTTTGCCTTGCCCTGTTCTATGTACTCCTCTATGATTAGTGGAAGGGTTTGGACGTGAAAACGTGCACAGAATGGGCACTGAAAGTCAGAAAATTCTATGATGGAGATAGGGGCGTCAGGGCTGCCTATGATGGGATCATTGTCGGCAGATATTCTTATCGGGGCAGGCATATTGCCTGATGCTTGCTGTTGTTCGTCTGATGCAAGCAGCTGGTCCTGTAGTGCCTTGAGTTCCAGCCTTGCAATGGCATCATAAATCTGCTTCTGGGATGCCGCTTGATCGGCATCCATATCAATGGTTGTTATGTACATACCAGCAAGCACAACTACTGCCACTGCAGTTACTATCTGCCCTATTACAAGCACCCTCATGGTGGATCGCTTTGCATATACATCTTGCTTGTCTACATATGGTTTGTCTTTGTCTTGATCTGCCAAGTAATCGTCAGAGCTCATATGAGCGCTCACTGTGCCACATTACTTAATCGTTGTCGAATAGGGGATGGCTACACACTCCACATGATTACCCTTCTCATGTTTTATTGGTGCGATTATTACTTGCAGATCAAGGTAAAGCCAATGGCGGGATCTGAACCCACGACCTTTCGCTTACAAGGCGAATGCTCTAGCCAGGCTGAGCTACATTGGCACGGTATGAAATGAAATTTTTGCCGTTTAAAGTGTTACCAGCCACGTTGCTCTCCTTTGATGTGCAGTACTAGCTTGTCTGGTTTAGCATTACAAATATGTAAAATCTTTCGTACGTGGTCAGGTTGTCTGGGAAGATTTTTTGATTCAGGCACGGATCTAGGGTCTTTTGATAGTATTACACATCATTCTGGGCACGACCTGACCACATACAATCTTTCTATTGGTGATCTAGATGTCCAAACTGGTTAAGGTATGTTCATCTGGCATACGACACCATAATTCCACAGTAAAGAAGCCACAGGTTGATGACAGTGGGTAATGAGTGCCATTCTACTGCGAGATAATGGTGTGTGGCTGGTTGTGTATTGGATCCATTTGTCATAGTGCCATGCCTGCAGACACATTCTGGCCGTTCCCACATCAAACGCCCATTATTGTCATGGCTACTGTTGCACTGATTTTTATCAGCAGTACTGCAATGCAATCTGGTGCCTTTTTGTCTCCTACAGTGCCTAACGTCAATTTATAATAATGTGATCCCACAATTCCCATTATGAGATACATTGACCCCCTCAGGATTAAGATGCTGATGATACTATTCTTTGCTACTGGAGTGGTCGGGATGTACATAGGACTGACCTATGCGCCTGCCTCAATGGTTATGATCATCACCTTTATGGGTGTGGTCAACTTTGGACTTGGGGCGTTCTTTGCATATCTGTTTTTGACACAGGAAAAGCGACTAACAGACAAGGAGAAGAGGATGAAGAGAAGGCGAAAGAGACATACCAAAGACCGTGATGGTGAGGACAATAAACCCTGACAACACACAACTCAACAACATATAGTCCAACAACCCTTTGATCATGCAAGATAAAAAACACAATTTTGAACCTTACAATCCACCAAACATCTATGATGTGTAACATACATCATGTGTGGTATGCATCGCCTATGTATCTGTCATACATGATGCATGGCAGTGGTATTGGTAACTTGAGACATATTACAACTAACTGCCTATGATGTCTCATAAATTATGGTAATGTCAAAAATATCCCAAACACACGATCCAAATCTTGTGTACAATCACCCATGTTTTTTCAACTGATTGGCAAGCGGATCTGCACTACAAAAATCCAACTAAAATATAAATAATAATTAATCAGAATCGTCGTTATGCTGGATCTGGTAGCCAAGAAACTCTTCCTAACCAAGGGCAAGGGAGTGCATGAGGACAAACTGACAAGCTTTGAGTACGCATTACGTGATGCAGGCATTGCAGGCACCAATCTGGTGCTGATCTCCAGCATATTTCCCCCTAATGCCAAGCTCATATCTAGAAGAGATGGCCTCAAACAGATTCAAGCTGGCCAGATACTATTCAGCATATACTCCAAGAACCAGACGTGTGAGCCATACCGTCAGTGCTCTGCATCCGTGGGCATTGCACGACCAAAGGACAATGACCGATATGGATATCTCTCTGAACACATATCGTTTGGCCAGACCGAGACGCAGGCAGGTGATTATGCCGAAGATATTGCAGCACAGATGCTTGCCTCATCACTTGGGATCCCATTTGATGTAGACAAGAATTGGGATGAAAAGAGGCAGCAGTGGTCCATCTCTGGCAAGATCTACAACACACACAACATCACCCAGTCTGCAAAGGGCGACAAGGATGGCAAATGGACGACAGTATTTGCAGCAGCTGTACTGCTCGTGTGATGTACACGGACAGATCTCACAATTACTTTACACTCTTACAATCTTGATCCATGAATGCCTCATTTGTGCTAATGTGGGCATGACGTGCTAACCCAGGGTACGTGGTCAGGTTGTCTGGGAAGATTTTTTGATTCAGACACGGATCTAGGGTCTTTTGATAGTATTACACATCATTCTAGGCACGACTTGACCACGTACAACACAGGTAATCATCTTTTTTTCAAACTCTGACATCTCTATACAAAATGACTGCTGTCTGTTATTTTTTAGTCCTGTATCCTTTTAGGTAAAATGCAGCAGCTGCTACGGCCGCCACCGTGATTATACCAAGCACGATAAATGATTGGCTGTTGTCAACAACGTCAGTACCACCAGTGGGTGGTGTGGGGGTGGTGCTGTTGTTGTTGATACCGGTGCCTGGGGGGGACTCGGCACTTACTAGTGTAAACGTCAGATCCCCATCTGTTACAGTTGCCTGTTTTCCAAAGATGTACTTTCCCTGAATCGCCCTGCCTTGATCAGGATCAAATATCCAGCCATTCATACTGACATCAATTGGGATCTTTTCCCCATTGACTGACTGTGTTGGCAGTGTATTGCCTGCGGTATTTGTGACACTAAAGTCACTAGTGGGCAAGAGTATCACTATCTGGATTATTGAGTTGAGGGGGTAGAAACCATCTACAAAATACTCTGACCTGTCTATCCTGTCCACTTTTAGAAACTCGAGAGGTTTGATCTGCATAATGTTTGCGGACATAGGGGTAGGGCTGCTCACTGAGAGCTTTATCTGAAGAAGTGATCCGGCATCGGATGGAATCAGTGAGAATGTCACCTTTGCGTCATCGCTGCTACTTGATGCAAGCCACCTTGCCACATCATAAAAGCCGCCTCCGTCCCTGATCTCCCTGGGAATGAGCAGTGCTGTAATCTTTTGATACATGGAGTCTGTGTCCTCCATGGGCATCGTATATACCGCAGATATGGTTCCCCTACCAGATATTATGCCTGATGTCTCAAGGGCCCTGTTTGATTCGTCATCGGTATGAATAAACACAGAATGAAACTGTGCGTCTACTTTGAGCGCCTGGTTTATTTCGTCTATGTACTGGTCTGCAATTCTCCTGGATGATTCCTGTATGGCTATGATTCCTTGGTCGTCAGGGTTGCGCTTTATGTTTATCATTATGCACGACTCTGCCTCCCTGACCCCCAACACGCACTGATCCTGATTGGTAAATACTACTGCCTGTACCATCTTGTCTTGCCTGATCTTCTGCTCAAGTTCTGCGGGAATCCTGATCTCATGCGTTGACGTACTCTGCAGCACTATGGATGCAGTACTCTTGTTGGATATGTTCATATCCACAATGATCTGAGCCGATTCTTGGAATGTGGCCAGGCCGATCTCTTGTGAGTATGCTGGTTCTACCATGTATGTAGTACCTGCTAGTATCGTGAGCACCATCACCAATAACAGAATCCTTGACATGCTTGTCATGCCTTGTATTGAAGTTATAACTTTACTCTAAATGCCCCAAAAATTCAGTTGGTAAAACATGATCATCCATGCCCCGTCGTACCATTCTTTTTTTTTCGTCTTTGGCGCAAAAAATACATCTAGTACACATCTCTGGTAGAATCTGTTGGTATAGTGATGCTTGCTGTCTTGCTATATTCGGTTGTTTGTTTGTTTGTTTGTTTGGTATGACACATCATGGTAGACTAACCAACGATCCCCTAAAGGCACATCTACCATGCCCAGTAAACCGCCCAACCATACATGCAAGATAATTGATAGTTTGGCTAAATACCAATTCCTGTAATGTGACAATGGTGAGCATACCAATACACGGTGATGGGTGAACTATTCCATAATTTCAAAGACTTAAATTCTTTTATGATGTGCGTACCTTGACATCGAATTCAAACCGTTCGGGGAACACGCTGGCAGTCATTGCGTTTGACTGTCAGCTCCATTTATCAATTTACGGCTTTAAGGCTGTGGGTGTTTTTTGCGCGTTGTGTGGCTGCCAACCATTTGGACTATCAATATGGACATGATGCTGGTTTGTGTAGGCGGTGACTACACACTGTTAATGGATTCTTTGGTTGCAGGCATGATGGCGCCATTTAGCTGTCGTATCTTGATCTATGCTTGTGATACCCTGCCAACTTGGTCATGGATATAGTCAAATCCCTGTTGCCAGAACCCGCGTGATCCAATGTCCAAGCCATACTCTGCCAAGAGATCCTCGGGTTTTTTTGAGCCCCCTGCTTGTAGTATGCTGATGTACGCGGGAGCAAAGTCTTTGCCTTCCTTCTTATACCTATGAAATAGTGACAGTGCAAGCAGGTTGCCGAACGAGTATGAGTAGCAATAAAATGGACTGTGGTAAAAGTGCGGTATGCAACTCCACTCTTCTGCAAAGTCCTTGGAGACGCTGACTGATCTGCCAAACTGTTCCTGTAGGCCTTGCAGATATGTCTTTGAGATCTCGTCGACCGTGGTTCCTGCACCAATCTGCTCATGAATGTTGATCTCAAATATCGTAAAGTATGCCTGTCTCATTATGGTGGCGTACAGGTCGTCTATCTTTTCTGCCATAATGTGCATCCTCTCATCTTCGGGTATCTTGCCTGAGAGGTGGTCATACAGGAGCATCTCCGAGAAGGTTGATGCCGTCTCTGCTAGGGGGAGCGGTGCCTGCTGTACCATGATAGATCTGTCCTGTGCGGCCATGCTGTGTATGGCGTGGCCCAGCTCATGTGCCATGGTAAAGACGTCCCTTGACCTACCTGTAAAGTTGAGCAACACATATGGTGTTATGCTTGGAGATATCGTGCTGCAGAATGCCCCATCCATCTTGCCATGCCTTGCAGCAGAGTCTATGTGGTTTTCATCAAACACCCTTTTTGCAAGCCCTTTCATAGTTGGGCTGAATGCCTCAAGCGACTCTAGGACAAGATGCGCCGACTTTGTGTAAGAATACTTTTTTTGTACTGCATGCAGGCCGTCTGCTGCTGGTATGGGCGCATACAGATCGTACCTTCTCAACCTTTTCATCTTTAGCAACTTTGCCTTGTGGACGAAAAATTTTTGAAACACTCCAGCGTTTGTTCTGCATACTGCAAGCAGCGCCTTGACAGTCTTGTCATCCGTGTCGTTGTTGATGCTTCTCATTGATATGGGTGTACTGTACCCCCTGATCTCAACACCCTCGTTTCTCCAGTTTAGTACTACATTCTGGTATATCTCGCCTAGTATCTTTTTGTCCTGATCGTACTTTGAAAGGACTGTCCTGTATGCGGTCATGCGCAAGTCTGGTTTAGCACTCCTGGTAAGATTTGTAATCTCTTCTCTGGTCATTGTCTTTTGCTTGCTTCCCACAGTCATTGTGTAAGAATAGGCATTTGTTATCTTGTCATACAGCCTTATCAGCGCCGAGACGCCTGTGACATCTAGCGTGTTGATGATCCTCTCTTCTGGCTCGCTTAGCGAGTATTGTGCAGTCAGGCGCATGTGCTGCAGGTATCTGCTCAGCTCTTCTGAATCCTTGATGAGCCTGTTTGCGTTCTTTTGATCAACCTCTGTCTTCCACCACAACTCAAAGAACAGTATGCGGTTGTTTATGTCTGCGCTTAGTTTTGTAATCTTTCTCAGCAGGGATGTGGCTTCATCTGACTGGGTATCGGCCGCATACGACAGCGATGCATACCCTCCAATCCTACTCATCTCTTCTGATATCTGCTCCATTTGGGATAGTATCTTTGCAAACTTTTGTGAGGATATGTTTGGCTTGAGCCATGATCTGGTCTTCTCAAACATCTTGACCCTTTTCTGCAGGTGCTGTATCTGTGTCTCTAATGCAGACTGTTTTGTTTCTCCTACAAGTTCTGTGATGTTCCACCTGCCGTGTTTGTATGCGGCTGCCATGATCTTGGCCCTGCTTGGGCTATTAAAAATTGTGCGCGTAATAGCGCCACGCCATTATGTTCATCTTGTTAACAATTGAAAAAGGTACGTGGTCAGGTTGTCTGGGAAGATTTTTTGATTCAGGCACGGATCTAGGGCCTTTTGATAGTATTACACATAATTCTGGGTACGACCTGACCACGTACTGAAAAAGTATTGCAATTGACTATGTCTGTTTGTCAATATTGTTTACAATGACGTTGAAGATCTTTACCGTATACTCTCCACCAAAGATGTTTATGATCTCTCCTGTAGCCAGATCAGTGCTTCTTATCCTAAACTTGTACTCGTAAGTTCCGTCATCATCGACATTGACCTGTGTAAAGTGAACTGGCATCTCATCTTGATAGAACTGTATTATTATGGGATATCCCTTTACGTGATCCGATGTCACACCCTTTACCGACGCCCATGGTAACACGTTGTCATCTGGGATGCTCATCGTAACCACGGTCTTTTGCAGACTGATCTCTTCATTTATTGCAGATACGGTAGTCATGCTGGTGCCGTCTCCATAGTGGGCTTCTGCAGGCACTATAGTTGCTGTGATGGTCATCATCATGACTGCAATCACGAACACACCAAACAACGCTGATACTATACCTGTTGATGATGATGATGGTTTTGAGACTGGTCTTTGAATCATGCTGTGACTGGTCATATGCATATTAAAAATCTTATTGAAGCATGCCTGTTCGTCTGCATCGGATTTAAGACAAATGTGCCAGTGGATGGTTACTGTAAAACACCTACACATCATCAAACCGCCGTGTTGAGACTTGCGTCCTGCACTGACCAAACAAAAAATCTCTACATGCGCCCCATCTAGGACTTGCTGTCAATCATGATGATTGCATCATCCCAGCTTGTATTCTTTGTTGGCCTGCACTACCATTGTGCATGGTTGGCCCAAAGGCTGATTATACTCTTGCAGGCAAATGGCCCATGACTCTCTTTAGTTTGGTGAGGGGGCAGTGGCATCAGATAAACCATTGCCCAACCGTTTGATTTTTTTTCGAGACAGACTTTTTTTTTTCTAACAAAAATTTTGCGTAGCGTAGACCATCTCATCAGAGTTTATCACAACCCCTATGCCTATCTTGTCATAGTCGCCATTGAGTATGGATTCGCGGTGCGGAGGACTGTTCATCAATCCCTCTACAACATCGGCTGCGATCGCCTCTTCATCTGCCATCCATATGTATGACGTCTTCACCCCCGGTGTTATGTAGTGGGTGTATGTGTAGCTCAGTGATAAGTTCTCTGCTATCCCGCGCGTATAGTGTGTGGCATAATGTTTTACGCAGCTGTATCCTGCCCTGTCTGCCCTGTCCGTGGGCTCTAGTCCCTCGGGCGTCGTGTGTTCAAAATAGCCGCGCTCAGACATATCTAGGCTGTGATCCCTTGCAATTGAGTCGATTGCCTGTATCCTGTGGAATTTTAAGAGCCCTGCATCCTCTCTTTGATCGTTTGTAAATTCATGTACGTACATCTCTATTAGCGCAATGTCAAATCCTGACTCATTTCTGATGGGAATCTCCTGCATCAATGCGCCGGATGTCACATTCTCTGGTACCATATCTGTTACCGCCCCCACAAAATCATCATCGATTTGTACCGGAACCTCTTGCAGCGCCTGGTCGATCTTGTCATGGTCTATCTTTATGATTCCCTCATAGTATGCGAGTCCTACAACAATCAGGATCACTATTATTACCACACCTGTCTTTGCTCCCACATCTCTCGCCTCTGAAACTTCCATACAATACTCTAAAAACAGTTCCATCTGGCACTGCTTATACTCACACTCATGCCTTGCGGCCTAGCCTGTGCACAAAGGGGACAGCAACACAAGATTACACACATGCACATGCCGTTTGTGACACTGCCTTTACTCTAAATAAATAAGTGGTAGACGACTGTTGCTGTCTTCACTTTACAATCAATACGGGAATTTTGTATTTGTGCATGACAGAGTTGTACACACTTTCAAGAAATGTCTCCCTTGTACTACTGAGCCCACGGGCTCCTATGACCACCATACCATGCTTTCGCTTGGTAGCCACTTTGATGATCTCGTTTGCAGTGTTTCCAGCACCGGTCTTGTGCGCAAATGCAGAGTTGGCCCTTGACATTTTTGCATCACTGAATCTATGGCCTTGACGGCCTTTTGCTGCACCTCTTCTCTCATCTCTTTGGTGTACTTTATACCTGCTAGCAGCGGGCGGTGGAATGCATAGAATCCCGTAATCTATACATCACTGGCCTTTGCAATATCGATGGCCTTGTCCAACCCACTCATAGAGTTTGCAGAGCCATCAAGCGGTACCAAGATCTTCTTGAATGAACCCATGATGTGATGTATACTCTTCACATATGTGATGTCGTCGTATCTGCTGGAAACTGATTTTTTTTCTGAAACTTCCTGCAGGTGCATCACACACCATCATCTTCCATTTCATGTTGCAGGCCATACTCACTACCCCACATTGTACTCTGATTCACCCAACCTACCACAATCTGCGATGCTTGTACGTTTGATTCATCTTGGCGGCATGATGATGTTTTTGTAAGGTTGTATGCAAATAAAGTAATTGTTCTGGTGCACAAAAGCCCCAACGACAAGGTTTTTGTAGCCTACTGTCACATACACGTCATGAAGGTAACTTGGGATGAGAATCTCTGCATACACTCTGCAAAATGTGTACAGGGCCTGCCGTCTGTCTTTAAGGTGCAGGACGGCAAGTTTGTTATAGTGCAGGATGGCGCCCCACAAGAAGATATTGCAAAGACTGTGGCACAGTGCCCGTCCAAGGCATTACAAATACAATAACGGCGTGCAGGAAAAGGACGATCATGGTTGTTGTTGTTGCATCTTTTATGGCCATGCCACTGCTCCATGTTGCCGTCCCTAAACATATCGCTTCATAAAGATACATGGCACGCCCCCCAACAAACCAGTCCACAATCTACCTGGCCGCACCCTCTCCCGTCATCTCGGAGGTGCATTGCCATGTTTTGCCCATTGTTGCAAGCAGTGGCAATGAGCCATCTAAATGACTAATCTTGCTATCAGCCGGCTTTCCCTGTCCATGGTGGCCATGCTGATAACCTCAAAAATACGTACGTGGTAAGGTTGTCTGGGAAGATTTTTTGATTCAGGCACGGATCTAAGGTCTTTTGATAGTATTACACATCATTCTGGGCACGACCTGACCACGTACAAAAATACTATCATGTCCCATACAACCAGCTTGTAGTCACCCCTGACACATCATGGGTTCTTCATGGTCGTCATCAAACTCCCGAATTACCCTTGGAAACATTGCGACGTGCTCTTTGGCAATCTCTGGCGTACTATCCCAAAATGTCAGCAGATACTGTCTGTCAGACACCCACGGCTTTTCTGTTACACTGTGTTGCAAATGTGTATCAAGTGTAGTTGTCTGTCTTCTCACACACAAGACACCCCTACAGAATTATTATATACCATTACAATAGTATCCATACTATGGATACTATAATGAGTAATCTTAATTTGCGTGTCCATGTGGCACCTGTCGGTTTTGAGATAGACAGGATAGTGATTCCTGCAATCAAGCGCAAAGCAGATAAAGTGTGGCTTTTGGTGCATGAGAATAGATCTGCTGACAAGGCCAGCCCCTTTATCACAAAGATACAAAAGCAGTTGGCAGCCGAGGGCATAGAGGTTGTAATGGCACACCACGACCGTCTTGACCTGTTTAAGATAATACGCACGATAAAGGATATAATCCAAAAGGAGGATGGAAATAACGTCTACGTCAATTTGGCATCTGGCTCCAAGATCCAGGCGATCGGAGGCATGATGGCCTGTATGATGTTCAATGCCAGCAATAACGTCTATCCATTTTATGTGGAGGCAGAAGAGTATCATGGTTCCAAAGATCCAATCTCTACAGGCGTCAAGAGCATCAATGACATTCCTTCATACGATATCCAGATTCCGAATGACAAGCACATATGCGCTCTGAGAATAATCATGGACAAGGGGGGGCGCCTCACTAAAAAAGAGATGGCAGAGCTTGCCGACGAGCAAAAATTGATCACCGTCAATGCAGATCAAAATAATTATTCCCAGGCAAGGTTTGCCAGCCTTGACAAGAACATTATCCAGCCACTGCTTGAAAAATGGGAGTTTGTAAAGGTGGAGAGGATCGGACGCACGCGTTGGATTGAGATTACAAAAGAGGGACAAAATGCTGCAGAATTTTTAATCTAGTCTGTACTGCCTTGCACCGGTTGCACATGCTAGCTGCCACCAATAATCATCATGACTGCCTGTTCACAACTGTCACTAACCTTTGATCAGGCGCGTGCCTATCCTGCCGGTACAACCTTCAGGTGCTCAATGACAAAAATACAATGCCTGGGAATATCTTGTGCTGATGGAATACTCTGGGTAGTTGATGCAGGTACTGATGAAGCTTATACCTGCCAGTCTACAATCGTAAGTGCGACTGTCTATTTTGACATTGATGGCAACAACATGCAGGATGAAGGTGAGATGGGGATTGAAGGCTATACCATGATCGCAATAGACTAGGCAAACTTTGACAGTGTTGTATACTCTGCTACAGACTTTGACGGCATGTATGCCCTTCATTACTGACAATGATGCAACAACACTGATTCATACAGACTACTTCCCAATGGGTCATGTGGTGGCTGATCCTAACATGTCTTGGTTTATGTGTGCCAATCCCCTTCATGATGGACAGCCTATAAATTTTGACGTTGGATTACACCTACTCACAACAGAAGAGCCTGTTACTCTAATCATTGAGGCATACTTGGATTTGCACCATGCCCATCATAATATCCTCTTGGAGTGTGGCATGCCTTGCTGCCAACAACACAACCGGGGTGTAGGTGGCGGTATGTGTGATCTGCCTTGTCATTGACTCTGTTCACACATGATTCCTAGATCACAATGATGCCAAAAAAAGATGGACCGGATGGGATTCGAACCCACGACCATTGCGGGAGGTTGTACTCCTTACGCAGTGTGAGTGCGTCATCCAAACCAAGCTAGACGACCGGTCCGAGATTCCTGACAAACTAGAGTTTTTTTGTCTTTGGATTGTCTAAATATTGTGTTGGTTTTGCGTGTGTTTGCTTTTGATAACATGCAGACACAATTATGGCACAAACTTTTTGAAAACTAGTGTACTACTTTTTGGCGCCCAAGTTTCTGTTTTTGAGTCTCATGTATGGGTTTCTGCACTTTCTGCACCGCGTGGCATCAATATCGTTCCTGCACCCGCACTTGAAGCATATCTTCATTACAAGGCGTGCCTGCTGGGCGATGCGTTTCTTTTCTGGATCCGTTATGGGCATTATGTCTGGATCTTGGGATGCGCCTCTTTTATTCTAATCGGAACTCTACATCTTTCCTGCAAGCAGTATTGGGACTTCGGCTGGCCTCTTTGCCACTGGTATGTTTGCCTTGTTGAACATGGATATCTTGGACTCTGCTGATCCATACGTTCCCATTACAATGGCGCCCGCATGACCCATCCTCTTCTCCTTGGGGGCGGCTCTTCCTGCAACATATGCTACCATGGGCTTGTCAAATTTAGTGTCTATGATTCTCTGCGCCAGGATCTCTTCTGAATCCCCACCAATCTCTCCTACTATGACCATTCCTTCTAGGTCTGGTATGGTCCTTGCCATGTCAAATGCGTCTATGAGCCTCGTGCCGTTTATGGGGTCGCCGCCTATTCCTATGGTGATCGCTTGACCAAATCCTGCACTGCTGAGTGCATCTGATATCTCGTAGAGGAGCGTCCCGCTCTTTGAGAGGACTACAATCTTGCCAGGCTTAAACGGACTGGCAGGCATGATGCCCACCTTGATCAGGCCTGGGATCATGACCCCCGGTGTGTTGGGGCCGATAATTATTGCTCCCTTTTGCTTTGCAAGGTTTAGCGACTCCATCGTATCCCTGACCGGAACATGCTCGGGTATTGCCACCAGTAATTTGATCCCGGCGTTGAGCGCCTCGCTTGCTGCCCCCAAAAAGAACTTTGCAGGCACATACATGGCAGATATCTTGGCCCCTGTGGCATCTACCGCCTCGCTCATCGTATTGTATATGGGGATATCATCATCAAACTTTTGTCCTCCTTTGCCGGGCGTGACACCGGCCACTATGTTTGTTCCATACTCGCGCATCTTTCTGGTGTGCAGTGATCCATACGCACCTGTAATGCCTTGCACTATCACTCCCTTCTTCATATAGTCGGGATCGTCTGGATTGCCCTTGAGTATCTCCATAATGTTGGGGTTGGGGTTGTCGTTGTTGTCGTCGTTGCTGCTCATCCTGACTTTTCTCCTCCGGTTACCGCCGCATTTATGGCCTCTTCTACAGAGTTGTATATTGCAGTCCTTGATCCTTCAAGCATCTGCCTGGCCTTGTCTGAGTCTGTTCCCTTGAGCCTTGCAAACACGGGTATGTCGATGACTCTGTCATCGTACGCCTTGAGGAAGGCAGACGCCACCACTGCTGTATTTACGATTCCCCCGTACAAGTTTACCAGTATGGCCCTGACTCCCCCAATCTTGCTTATCAGGGTGAGGGCTTCATACACGGACTCCTTGTTGGCCCCACCACCCACGTCAAGAAAGCATGCGGGCTTGCCGCCATTATCAGACAGCATGTCAAGTGTGGACATGACAAGTCCCGCACCATTACCTACTACTGCCACGTTCCCGTCTAGTTCTACTAGCGTGAATCCACTCTTCTCGGCCCTGTCTTCTGCATCTGATATGTGCCTGTACTTTTGCATCTCTTCGTGCCTAAAGTTGCTATTGTCATCTGTTACAAACTTGCCGTCAAGCGCTACCACCGTGCCATCATTCATGATTGCAAGCGGGTTGATCTCTGCAAGCTCGGCCTCCTTGTCGACTGTAAGCTTTGAGAGCTTTTTGAGGGTGTCTGCAAAGCCCTGTGCTGTCACGCCCTCAAGACCCAACTCGTTTGCCACCTCGTCTGCTACCTCGTCGGAGACGTGGCCTGCACCGACCTCCCTTATGGTCTGGTTCTTTACGGATTCGATCTCTACGCCGCCCTCTGCGGACGCTATTATGGTGTAGCACCTCTTTGAACGGTTTAGGAATAGTGACAGGTACAGCTCACTCTTGATCTCTGCCATCCTTTCTAGCAGTATGGCCCTTGCCTTCTCACCCTTTATACTCATCTCCATTATCTGCGGATACTTTATCTCAAACTCGTCACTACTGTGGCATTTCTGGATGCCTCCTGCCTTGCCCCTTCCCCCCACGGGAACTTGTATCTTGATTACAAACGGATAGCCAAGCTCCTTTGCATGGTTCCTTGCCTGCTGTATGTACGTTGATGCCCTGCCTTCAAGCAGGTTGATTCCATATTCCCTAAACAACTCTTTTGCTTGAAACTCCAATAGGCGCATCGTATCAGTGTGTAGTTTTTTGGTCTTTATTAACTGTAATATTTTTTTGCTCTTCTAAAAATTCGCTTACCTCTGCAAAGCGGTCATGGCTCTTTTTGAGCAGCTCTTGCGGATACTCTTTTATCGTAAATACTGCCTGCTGCTGAAAGCTGGGCACAAGCATACCTCCTGACGTGACTATCTGCTCTATTACATGTCTGTCAGTGAGCGTGCAGATGATCTCCTCATAGCAGTTGTCACTCTCTTCTAATGTCTGCCTGAACAGGATGATGGGCCTGCCGGTCTTTATGGTTATGCTTGAAAACTTTTCTAGCAACTGCGTTAGGTGGTTGATTTTCCATGCATCTAGGCTCATCTGTTTTATCATGATATGAATTCACCATTTTTCTATTTAACCATAATAATTGGGACTGTGCCTAGAGCCTGCCGTGCGTGCCTAGCTGTGCTTGGGTATGTGGTGGTATGTGGTCAGGTCGTGCCTAGAATGATATGTAATACTATCAAAAGACCCTAGATCTGTGCCTGAATCAAAAAATCTTCCCAGACAACCTGACCACGTACTGTGAGGGTATAATGTATGTGGCGGCATGATGCTTGTGGAGACAGCCTTTTGTATATCCATGATGCCTTGTACTTGCAGCGGGTAATTGAACGTGATATGTTTTTGTGTACAGGCGTGTATGAACATTGCACGCGATTATGCCGTGTTGTTATGGTGTGATGATGTGTAACCATCCCACACTGATTGTGTGGGTTTGCAAAAATAATACAAAAAATGGGATTGATGACTGTAGTTCATGCCATGTCGAGGGATCTGGAATGCTTTCTGGTGTGCGGCCTCTCGCCGGCGTATTTGCGCCTCATGTGCCCTGAGGGCCTGCCATAGATCAGTTCCAAAAACCATGACTCATGCTCAATCTCTTCTGCAAGAATGTCCTTTGCAATGTCGTACGTGGCTGGATCCTTTCCAAACGTCATCTTACAGATCTTGTCCCAGTTGACTATGGCACCCTGTTCTGCCTTTAGGCATTTTTGCAGTATTGCATCATGGTCGGTGGGATCAGGTGGAAGCTGTAGGAATTCACAGCCGGACATTTTTATAAACTGCGTTGCATCGTTGGGGAGCGTTCCGCCCAGCTGGTATATCCTTTCTATGCATGCCTCAAAGTGACTGAGATCCTCAAGTCTTGCATCCTCAATGATCCCCTTGAGTCCCTCACCCTGCATGCCGGTGCAGTGTGCCCTGAGGTTGGTAAAGTAATAGTATGCCGTAAACTCTACGGCAGCATTTTTTACCAGCTCTTTTACAAGCTCATCCACATCTAGACCATTTTGTTTTAGTACGTTTATACCAACTACGTTGGGTCCCTTACTCTTTTGTGCCTTTTTGGGTTTGGCCATCCGTCTTTGCTTGATAGTGATTGTAATTAAAGTATTGGGGGAGTATGATTTTTTGATGCACGTTGGGTGGAGAGGTGGCATCGTGTAGGCGGTGTGATGATAAGATGTGTAATGATAAGATGTGTAATGATAAGATGTGTAATGATAAGATGTGTAATGCTAGGGGTGTGATGTGGGTGCATGTAGTGGCTTGCAAGATTTTGGTAACATTATGGTGCCATTACATGTACATATCGGCGATCTTTTTTCTGTGTTTTACATACTTTTCAGACAGTTCGCTCAGATCAGAGTACATCTTTGTACCCTTTTTGTGGAGAGAAGTGGTGTCTATGGATGTCTCGTAGAACCTGTTTATGGCATCAATGAGTGTGGCGGCCGCTGTTGGATCGGCTACCGTGCTGTTGGCTTTGACCAGCATGGTCAGGCCACGTATCTCTCTTACCAGACATTCGTTTAGTATACCTCCCGTGATTCCTGTGATGAACCCCTGCGGGATCATGTTGATATCCTTGTCTGCCATCGTCCTTACCAAGTCTTCTTCTGCGGCACAGTATGCCTTGCCGTCATGGCTTTCGCTTGCAACCCCGTCAAGAATCACTATCTCGTTTGAACCATTCTGCATGGCCCAGTCAAGGACAGATGAGATTAGGTAGTACAGTCCCTTCATGTTGAGCGTCACCTCACATATTATGGCGCACACGCTTCCGTCAGCGTTTGCATAAAACCTGAACGGGTGGCGTAGTCTGCCATGCAGAAAGACCGTGGATGGGGGCAGGTACTTTGACCTCATGACACCGATCTCCTTCATATTCATCTCATCTATGATGTGGTTGATTGCAATCGTGCCTACCAGTCCCGGACCTACAAACCCTGCAAAGACAACAGGGCTGTTCAACTGTACCTTTTCAAACTCAAAGACCTGTGCGTCAGGAAATGAATCATCCATCTACTGTTTGGGGTTGCTGCACCTAATTATCTCTTCATGTATGGGTGTGCCGTTTAGGCACATGGTACATCATGTTGCAGATCTGCTGGCATGATGTGGACACAAAAAATTTTCTCAACACATGCTTTGGCATCAGTGCTTGGCACCTACTCTGTATGGTACAACTTGGTTCATGACAAGGGCACAATGGTGCCAAAACCCCGCCTGCGTCATACCAAACATGCTTTCTGGGAGCCGTGCCTGTGAAAAATCTTTAATTGATCAGATATGTCATGTCTCGTGTTGGCAAGCAGTGATCCGGATGAGACCATCTATTATCTGCGCAAAAGAATTTTGGATGTGCGCACAAAACTTGCAGGACTAGGCGAGCCTGAGCCTGAGGTACCAGAGATGATTGCGTCCACTAACCTACTGCGCGCAAACACGTACCTCTCAAAGACCAATGATACCAGGGCAGAGCTAGTCTTGTTGTATGAGAGGTACTCTACGGCACTTGAGGGGCTGCTTACATCTGTCTTTGAGATCCAAAATGACCTAAAGGACATACTAAAGGAGCAGTCCAAAATGATCGAATCTACTCATTCAGGCGCCTCCAAACCCTCTGACAACACACCTGTCAAAAAACCTACCAAGAAAAAGACTCCCAAACCCCCTAGCAGCACACCCGCCAAAAAATCGTCTACTAAAAAATCAGCTGCCAAAAAGGTCGCATCCAAAAATAAGAACGGCAAGTGACATCCCTTAGAGTCGATCGTTATGGCCTTGACGGCTTGTTTGCATGCGTGATGAGATGTTTATGTATGGGCGGCATTACACAACTATACTGGGACAGTTATTCTTTTGTGTGGGGACCTGTCCCTATGATCTCACCTGCTATGATTCTCTTTTGTGCCTTGTCTTTGCCCGTTGCAATTACTAGGGCTCCATCACTGTCAATTCTCAACGCCCTTCCGGTGATCATACCATTGCCTGTGTCTATCTGCAGGGACTTTCCTATGGTGGATGATCTGCGTGTCCACTCTGTGATTATATCCTCTGTGTCATGCGACATCAGCCTGTCGTGAACTCTCTCCAACTCTTCCAAGAATCTGCGGACCAACTGAACGGGCTTGACTCCTGTCGTGCTGCCATTTAGTGTTGCAGCACCGTAAAAATTTTCAGTCTTGTTGATGTCACTATCATAATTATCATGATTATTCTGGTTACTGTGGCCATCCACATCCTTGCCTCTACCAGCACCATCACACAACAATTCTTTTTGTATTCGTGCAGTATCAACATCATAGTTTATTCCCACCCCAAACACCAGGCTGGTCACCTTGTTTGACTCTAGTGATGCATCCACCAGTATGCCTGCCACCTTTTTTGCATTGATGGTCAGATCATTGGGCCATTTTAGCTCCACAGACACTCCACATTGCTGCTCTATTGAGCGTGCCAGCGCCACGGACGATGCCATGGGCAGCAGTGCAGCGTCCGAGATGCCCATACCGGCGTCTAGTATGACTGACATCCAGATTCCACCCCTTGGGGAGATCCATCTTCTCTGCGCCCTGCCACGTCCTCCGGTCTGCCTGGCCGCAACTATCACTACTCCATTGTTTGCAGGATCGCCTGCCATCCTCAGCGCCTGGCTCTGGGTAGAGTCTATGGAGTCATAAAAGTATGCTCGTCTCCCTATACTCCTAGTGTGCAGACCAGACGTAACATCCCATGGCAGGACGGCATCAGAGCCCGATACCAGCCTGTACCCGATCCTCTGCTTTGACTGCACGTCATATCCCAGCTGCCGGATCTTCTTGACGTGCTTCCATACTGCTACTCTGCTTATACAAAGCACATCGCTAAGATCTTGTCCGGAGATATACTCTGTGCTGTGTGCCTGCAGAAACTGTAGCACCCTGACGAATCCATACTTTTCAAGCGAGTCGTAGATCAATACAATATCATATCTGACATACAGGATACACTAAAATCCTACATCAAAGTCAAATCCGCCGCCGTCCATACCGCCGCCATCTCCTGCACCTGCATCTGCGCCGCCATCAGCTCCACTGGCATCTGCGCCACCATCAGGCATGCTCTCTTGTGGGACATAGTCTGTCATTGATGCACCCATCATACTAAACATCATACTAAACATTATCATGTCCATCACGCCAAAGAACATCATCATGGGGAGAAATGACCTGTTGTTGTCCATATATTGCTTGAGTCCTTTCTTGTCTCCCTTGTTGTAGAGTGTGGACATTTGGTTCCATTTTGTCTGCATCTCATATACGCGCTGGTCAACCTCCTTGTTACCCTCTTCTGTAATGAGAATCTCTATCTTGGTTCCCAGCCATCCCTTCGTCTCTCTTACGGTGATAAATCCCCTCTTCTCTAGGTGTTCTAGGGTTGCGTTGAGTTCCTCGGGGCTGATTCCGGTGGTCTTTTGAATCTTGTCAAACTTTTTAATTCCATGTTTTATGGCGCCTAGCACCATGACATCTTTTGGTTCTTCGTCTTGCATGATATAATGCTGTAAAACACGCCTAAAAAATTTTACGTTATGGTGCCTGTACACCATTTCTGGTGTATGTCTAGCTCAAATTACTTAGTTGGATGGTTACCTGCCAAGACCTATCTGAAGCGTGCGGGTATCGTTTGGCTGCATCATGAAATATTCAAAGCCCATGTTTGTGGTGGTTATCCTAGTAAACCCTTCTGGCAATAGTATGTTGCCTGTGGCAGGATCAGAATAACTGATCTGTGCTAGTACCACATCTGGGTTCAGCCCAGTGTGGGTTGTGCTGCCAGCATGATTGGTAAATTTCACATCTGCTGCATATGTGAGTAGCTCAAACGTATACACTATGGCTCCCGGCACTCCCGGTTCACCTTCATCCTTTGCGCCGTTGTTGTTTGTGTCGTGATATACGTCAAATGTGATTGTGCCCCTCTCGGATAGAGGTATGTAATGTAGCGGAAAGTTGATAGTTGCAACAGAACTCTCGCTATCAAGCGGCGGTGTATATCCTATCAAATTCTTGATTCCATTTGATGGTAAATGATGTTTGTGGATTGGCAATACTATCTGGGATAGCGCGGTCTGGCCAAACTCAATTCCGCTCACATTGTATGTGCCATCAACACCAGTTATACTCCTGTGTACGGTGCTGTCAATATAGTCATATACAAGTATGTTTATTCCAGGAATGCCATGCTCGCCTGCATCTAGCATGCCGTTGTGGTTGGCATCGTTGAATACAGTTCCTACTATAGTAGCATTGGATGGTGCAGGTGTGGATGAGGCCATTCTTACACCCTCAAAACACGCAACCTCACTGTCCTCTACTGTGATTGAGCAGCCTGCACCGTCTGTCTGTACTACGATGTTTTTGTCTAATGTGGTGTATGTGTGGTTGATGCCTACTGATTGATACCTTGCTATGGCCTCTGGATCGGGGTGACCATACTGGTTGTCATGGTCGGCAGAAAAAATCACGACCTCAGGCGATGTGGCGTTTATGAATTCCGTGGTACTGGCATGCTTGGAGCCGTGGTGCGGCGCATTCATTATATCCACATCTAGTGTGTCACTTGGATAGTTTTCGATAAGCCACTCTTCTGTGGTGTATGTAGCATCTGCTGTGAATAGAAATTTGACTGTACCATACTGGAGCAATGTTATCAGGGAGTTTGAGTTTTCGAGTGAGGCGTTTCTTTTTGCTTTAATCGGCGATTCTGATGGTGGACTGATTATTGTAATTGCTACGTTTGGGTCAAGGTTGATTGTATCTGATGCATATGATATGGTCTCGCCTTGTGCTAATTCTAGGAATTTTTTGTATGTCTTGGTGTCTTTGGGTGAGGATGATATGAGCACATCTTTGACCTCAAATTTATCATCTTCGAGCAGGGCATTGAGTCCACCTACATGATCCGAGTCGGGGTGTGTTACGATCATCGTATCTATCGTACTTACTCCAAAGTCTTGTAGTGTGTCATGGATGACGGTGTATGTGTGAGCCAGACCACCATCAATGAGGATTGTTTTGTCATTGGGCAGTATGATGAGTGTAGAGTCGCCCCTTGTATCAAGGCCAATATACACTACTGTCAGGCCGTCAAAGTTTTGTGCGTCGTGGTCTGCATGTGCTGGTATTACAAATACTGCAATCAGCATTATTGCTACAAATATGTACATTGACCACAATGTCATAGTATTCATCATCCATCATTAGAATATATGCGCATTCCCTCGTAATTTTTAATCCGAGGTAGCACACCTGAATTATTGTACATTTTATGGCTTATTTTTTCACCTGGATGTGTTGTGTTGAATCCATTTGCATGGATTTACAATAATTCACGCGCACCATCCCGGCATCACAACACCATGCTCCGAATCCAGTCATAATGGAGAGCTGCCTGCAGGCGCGACATTGTAGTCATAAAAGAGTATAGGCAGACGGCTCCGATCCAGTCAGAACACAGAGCTACCTGCAGGTGAGACAGCCATGTTCCAATCAATGACTGTCCCTCATCTGCCCGGTGGCGGCGGGCCCGAGAAGTAATTAACAATTGCCAGACTTTTGCCCTAACAGGAGTAAATGATCGTATATGTGTAAACTACACCTGTATCAATACACATGTTATATTTTGTCGTGTTGAGGATGAACATTTGACAATTGTTAATTGCTTCTCCGGTCTATCTTGTCCCAGAGTCGGTCCAAGTTGCCAAGACCCGTGATCACGTTGAACTCGTCGTTGAACTCGCTTATGGTCACGTCGTACGGATCCACAAGACGATCGTATCTCTTAAGCCTCCCGATGACATACCCCACCGGCATCCTAGTGGTGTTATTGATCTTGCAGTTGCTGTGCTCCCTTTGTTCGGCAGTCAGCGTGGGGTGTTTTTGATCTTTTGTAGGGGATCATGGTGGTGGTGGTGCCGGTGCCGGTGCCGGGCAGATCTTTAGCCATTGCCTGGTAGCCCTTGTCGGCCCAGTGGCGGATCCTGTCCTCTGTCTCCGTGGTGGAGGCGCCCTTCATGGATTCAGTCCCCTTATCAAACGGCATGGGGTTTTCCTTGAGCAGCGTAATGTAGTGTGTGTGTGGATCCCACTATACTCTTGGATATTGTGATTATTATCTCCTCGGCGTTGATGCGGGCGTTGGTGTTGATATTATCTGTGACCAGTTTCTTCTTTAGAGTACCTCATGCGCCTGACAGTCTTTTGACGGGCGCTAGACAGGGCAGTGCGTGTCATCTATCGTTATGTCACCCCCGAGAAGAAATTAACAATTAGATTCAGTCCGTGCCCTTCCGCAGTTACACGATGTTGCCGGTCAGGCTGACGCCGCCATTTTTGCCAGGATTCGCAGGTTGACCAGCCCGCAGACTATGGAGTTTATCATGTCGTACTTTTTGAGCGGGTTACGGTACTTGTCGCCCATGATGCGGAACACCTTGATCCTGCGTATGCCGTTCTCGACGTAGATTCGTATGGAGGAGTGACAGTTGTTGTACGACTTTTCCTCCTCGCTGAGCTTTTTTCCCGGGCGCTTGCGTATGGGAAGGATCACCCTTGTGCCGTTTTCGATCTTCTGGGCCCCCATGTACCCCTTGTCCATGAGATTGCGCAGCCTCACGGCCACGCTGTTGTCTCCATCGGGAGAACAGATTTCCGGAAATGACGGGTGCTTCTTCTTGAAGATGGTGATGTCGTTTACGCTCCCGGGCGAGTGCGCAGTCTTGTGCACTATCAGCCCGTCGCAGTTCATGGTGTACTGCACCTTTGCGGTGTGGGTATGTGCCTTGCCGGAGTAGTGTGACTTTTCCATGTCCCTGCGCTTCGGCTTCTGGATGGGCTGCTCCGAGGCGTCAGTCAGGCACGTCAGACCCCGGAACATCTTCTCGAGCTCCCCAATAGTCTTGATCCTTCCGACCTTCGCGTAGATTTTCTTGGGCGTGGGCAGACTGTCCTTGATGACCAAGGACATGTTGCTAACCGTGTTGGATACGGTCCCCTAGAAGTAATTAACAATTGCCAGACTTTCGCCCTAACAGGAGTAAATGATCGTATATGTGTAAACCACATCTGTATCAATACACATGTTATATTTTGTCGTGTTGAGGATGAACATTTGACAATTGTTAATTGCTTCTCCTGCGACAGTTTGAAGAACATTCCCACTACCTCCTGCGTGGCATATGTCTTGATGTAGAAGAGACAGAGCACCAGACGATCCTTCAGGTTGAGGACGTGCCGGCGTCCCGCGCCTATGGCGCGCTTGCGGTCTGGCCGGTCGAGCCTCTTCTCCTCCATCTTGGGGTGTTTTTCGGCCACCTCGGTATACAAAGAATCGAATTCCTCGATGGTCATGCCCGTGACCCTTTTGAATCTCGTGGCATTTTTGATCAAATCATGATATATCTCCATATATCATATATCACATGCCCGTTTTTCGAGTGGTATGTGAGCTTTTTTTATTTTGGAGGTCAAAATTTTCTAATTACTAATTTCCTCTCCGCCTTGCCATACTCCTTATCTTTTTTCCTGAGCATTTTGTTAAATTTCTCGTCTTTTTGTGCTAGGATTTCTTTTAGCTTTTTATTTTCTTGTTTCAGTTTGTGTATGGCTTGATCTGACGAATTCTGCATTTGCTGTGTAGCGCGATCATGGCCGATCTAAACTTATCGTTCAAAGTAGGGAATACGCATAAGATCTTATGGGCGAATATGATAAATTGGTATAAAAGAGCAGGTGTGATGTGACATTCAAATTCATAATCGACGAAATTACAAAAAATATTGATCATATACTGGATGAACTTGAGATATGTGATGTACAGTTTTCCGTAGAGCCTGCAAGGTCTGGGTTTGGTGATGTAAGCTCTAATGTGTCGTTTCTGCTTGCAGGCAAGCTAAAGATGTCACCTGGCGATGTTGCACAGATGTTGAGCCAAAAGTATGCTGGTCACGTGGGACCTTTGGTGGCAAGATGTAATGCACACAAATCAGGCTACCTCAACTTTTTTGCAGATTGGCCAAAGCTTGCAAAACTGATCCTTGTACGATCCCACGATGATGATCTTGTGAATGATGATAATGACAATACTATGAATGTAATAGTCGAGCACACCAGCGTCAACCCCAACAAGGCGCTGCACATAGGACACGTGCGCAACATAGTCATAGGCGACGTTACGGCAAGAATCCTCAAGAGTGCGGGCCATGAGGTGAGCGTACTAAACTATGTAGATGATTCTGGGCTTCAGGTGGCCGACATTATTGTGGGGTTTAGACACCTAGGCTTTGATCTAGAGCCGCCTGATGGAGAGAAAAAATTTGATCAGTACTGTGGCGATGATGTCTATGTCCAGACCACGCAGCGCTATACTGAAGATCCGGGCCTTGAGGAGGTGCGCAGGCGCACTCTGCAGGAACTTGAAGACGCCAACTCCCAGACTGCCGCGTTTGCAGACATGGTGACACAGAGGGTGCTGCGTTGCCAGCTTGAGACATGCTGGAACTTGGGTGTATCATATGATTGCATCAATTTTGAATCCCAGATATTGCGTTCCGGGTTGTGGGAGAGGGCCTTTGAGATGCTCAAGGAGATGGGGCTAGTAGAGTTTGAAGGCGATGGCAAGAATGCAGGCTGCTGGGTGATTCGCGGCAAAGCAGGCAGAAACAACAACAATGATGGCGGTCCAGCCAAGAAGCCTAGCATGGCAGCAGATGGTGGGGAGGACAAAGCTAGGGATGCCAACGATGACAAGGTGATAGTGCGCAGCAACGGGACTGCCACCTACATCGCCAAGGACATTCCATATGCGGCATGGAAGCTTGGACTACTTGAGGATCCATTCAGATATGTTGTGTATGTGAAGCAGCAGCCATCGGATCCCTCCAAGGTGTTGTGGCAGACCGTACTTGCCGGGTCTGGTTCTGACGAGGATGACCGCCATGCCTCTAGCCATGATATCGTTGAGGCCCCCACCACCACAGACGGCAATGCCCTGCATGATACTAATTACAACTCAAAACCCATCATCGAAGGCCAGAAGGTTATCACGGTGATAGACTCGCGGCAGGCAAGACTGCAGCAGATCATATCTGACCTGATGGGAAGGTTCAAGTCCGTGCCAGACGCATACATACATCTTGGATACGAGTCCGTCACACTCAGTGCAGACACAGCAGACATGCTTGGCATCAATACTGACGGCCGGCAAGCCCAGATGTCTGGCAGAAAGGGGCTGTACGTCAATGCCGACTCTGTATATGAAACCCTCAAAACAACTGCAGGCAAAGAGACCCACAAGAGACACCCCGAGATGTCTGAGCATGACATCCACACCATTGCACACGCCATCTCCGTGGGGACAATCCGCTACGAGATGATAAAGCAGGATCTTGACAAGATCATCACGTTTGACATGGCAACATCACTGCGCCTAGAGGGTGATACAGCACCATACGTCCAATATACTGGGGCTAGGGCCACTAGGATACTAGAAAGGGCTGGCAATGATGATGATGATGATGCCCATCATAGTTACTGTCTGCCTGACCCCAAAGATGTTGACTTTTCCCTGCTTGTTACACAACCAGAGAAGGATCTTGTAAGGATGATCGGCCTCTTTGATATTCAAGTCATGGATGCCGCAAACAACCTATCCCCCAAGGTCATTGCACGCTACTGCCACGATCTGGCAGTCATATTCAACGCTTTTTATGAAAAGGCTAGGGTGCTGGGCTTGGACGACAAGGCCCTTGAAGCATCGCGTCTGTACCTGGTAAGATCTTTTAGGACCACGCTTGAAAGGGCGTTGGCCATATTGGGAATTGCGGCACCTTCTGTGATGTGAGCTGGTGTCGCAACCATACCAATTATGCTTGTCTAACCATACATCATACCCTCTGGAATGCCGTCGGGGATGCTGTCGTTGTGTTGTACTGATGATGGCAATTCGTTAAAGTTTGAGCGGATAATCTTTTGTATGTGGCTTGAGACCCTGGTCAGGTTGGCCCACACATCATGGAATGCATGCCTGCTTAGTACCTCGACGTCAATGTGCGTAGTGATGGACAGCCCAATCACGGGACTGCCTGCATTCTCACCGCCGTTTTTACCGTCGTGCCCGTCGCCCCCCTTGATCCACTGGTGGCCAACACCACACAGTGTGCATATTTCGCTTATCTGCATCACGGTCTTTGAGAATGACGGGTTTTTGATGACAAGCACCTTGGCATCTTCGCGTGGAAACGCCATGGTGACGCTGAGGTGAATCCTGTCGTCCCTGTTTACGTTCTTGCTTATGACTATCTTACGTCCCGCGCGAAACTGCCACTCTATCACGGAGCTCTTTTGCCTGATCTTCTCTGTTTGATCCTCATAGTCTATGTTGGTAATCCTTATGAAATCCTCTATTATCGCCTTTAGGTCTCCTACATCTTTGACATCGGCCATGACATGTGTTGTATCGTGAGTTGTATAATAATCAGCATGATGCCTACACTATTCCACTATTATGTTCGTGTTTAGGGGAGGGGATTTTAGGCTGTGCAATGCAGCGCCGCCCGGCATACCCTCTTGGAATCTTGGGGGATCAGCTCAGCTAAATGTACTTAGATTGAGTCTGTTCTGATGTCAAAATCCAAAGATCCATAGTTATGACACCGATGGCTTTTGGATTTGAAACTAAAAACCATGCAGGGCCGTGAACTGGTAAACAGCCCTCATCCATATCAAGATGTAGCAAACAATACGGAGCCGTGCTGGCATCTGCCAATATATCCAACAGCAAAAATGCAACATATGGAATAGATGATCTGACTCATGACATGATAAACGCCGCCATCAGTGATGCCTCTGTGGGCGGAGTGACTATTACAAAAAAAGGTACGTGGTCAGGTTGTCTGGGAAGATTTTTTGATTCAGGCACGGATCTAGGGTCTTTTGATAGTATTACACATCATTCTGGGCACGACCTGACCACATACTCAATTCTTATGCGTGAACCAAAATCACCAACCTGACATCGGACTTGGGAGGCATTTGGCTTAGCTGGGGATCATAGAACAGATAATAAGGTAATTGTGTTCACAATACCAGAATATGCTTGAGAATATGGCCGCGGGCACCAAATGTCCCGCTTGCACCAGCAAAGGATTGGTTACAGATCAGAACACTGGGGAGCTGTTTTGCAGCAGGTGCGGCTTTGTATTAAACGACAAGATTACTGATACGGGTGCTGAATGGCGTTCTTTCTCAAATGAGGATTCGAACAGGACCCGTGTTGGTGCTGGTACATCGCTTACCATGTATGATATGGGCCTCTCTACTGTAATAGGCTCACTCAACAAAGACTCTACAGGCAAGCCGCTGTCGGCTGGCGTCAAGAGCTCCATAGAACGGCTCCGCACATGGGACAGCAGGACGCAGGCGCACACGTCTGCTGATCGTAACCTAAGGCAGGCACTCAACGAGATGGACAAGCTCAAGGACAAGCTTGCACTTACAGACGCCGTAGTTGAAAAGGCAGCATACATCTACCGCAAGGTCATGGAGAAGAAACTCGTGCGCGGCCGCTCCATACATGGGTTGGTCGCGGCATGCCTGTATGCATCATGCAGGAACACTGAGACCCCCCGTACACTTGATGACATTGCAGAAGGCATCAACATACGGCGCAAGGATGTGGCCAGGTGCTATAGATTGATATTTCGGGAACTTGATCTCAAGATGCCCGTAGTAGATCCAATAAAAGGCGTCTCGCGCATTGCAAGCTTGGCCGATCTCTCTGAAAAGAGCAAGCGCAAGGCAGTACGGATACTAAACAAGGCAAAAAAGATAGGCATGGTGGCAGGCAAGGATCCCATGGGCATAGCAGCTGCCGCCCTGTATCTTGCCTGCATAAGTACTGGCGAGGCAAAGTCACAAAAGGATATTTCAGTTGCATCCGGAGTCACCGAGGTGACCATAAGGAATCGATGTGCAGGCCTGCGTAAGATACTAGATGATTGAGGCCTTCTTATCTAGCAAGCAATTTATTTAGTATTTCTCATACCACAATTCCGATGCAGCCTGATCCTCCAAAAAACATTACAGACTATTACAAGCACCTGTCGATATTCTGGACTGACCTGGCACACCTGATGTCAAGCAAGCCGCAGGCGCTCGCATCAGTGGGCATGATGCGCGAGTTTGCAGCAGTCACCAAGGGCATAACCACCGAGCTTGTGGAGATAAACTCCCACCTGATGGACTTTAGCCGGTACACTACTGAATATTATGCGCAGCTTGCAGAGACGTGGGCACAGGCGCAAAAGAAAGTCGACGCAAAGGCACCAGACATACCCCATGACGTGGAGCATCTAGACTCGTACAAGAGGATCTGGATGGACATATTTGACAGCGACTTTACAGAGCTCTTTGACTCTGAAAAGTTTGGTAAAAACTATGGTAATTTAGTATCCAAGGAACTGGAACTGACAAGGCACTGGAACAAGATCATTAGCATCGTGCTGCACTCAGTCAACATGCCTACCAAGGAAGAGATGGATGAAGTGTACAAGGAGATCCACTCCATCAAAAAGAGGCTGAGCCGGCTAGAGATCGACATCAAAAAGAACAGGAGGCCAAGCAAGGATGAGCAATGAGTCTGTAATAGATCCCCGGCTCCTAGAGGAGATGATGAGCTTTGGAATCAACGTAGCAAAGGCACCCGAATTGGTCGCTGCTCCCGACGAGATCAGCCTAGATGTAACCCCACATGACGTGGTGCATCAGGTCGACAAGACCCGCCTGCTCCACTACCGCCCCCTCACCGACAGGCAGTATGGCACGCCACTGCTGATATCATACGCACTGATAAACAGATTCCACATACTTGATATACAGCCGGAGAAGAGCTGGGTGCGCAATCTCTTGGAGCAGGGATTTGACATTTACATGCTGGACTGGGGCACGCCCACCAACATGGACAAGTATCTCTCCTTTGACGACTATACCAACATGTACATGGATTCACACATCGAATACATCAAGGACGAGTCTTCTTCTGAATCAGTCTCACTGCAGGGATACTGTACGGGCGCCACCATATCTACCATATATGCCGCCCTGCACCCTGAGAATGTCCGAAATTATATAGCGACATCGCCCGTAATAGACGGGTGGCGCGACACGACCGTCATAAGCAACCTTGCAAGGCACATTGACGTCAACAAGATGGTGGATATAATTGGCAACATGCCACCCGAATTCATGTACTATTGCTTTGCCATACTAAAACCATTTGAGCAGGGCATTGAAAAGTATATCAATTTTTTTAAAAACATAGACAACAAGCGGTTTGTAGACAACTTTATGCGTGTCGAAAAGTGGCTGGGAGATACGCCTCCCATACCCGGCGAGCTGTTCCGGCAGTGGATCAAAGACATCTACCAGGACAATCTACTCATCCAGAACAAGATGAATGTAGGAGGACAACAAGTGGATCTTCATAGGATAGATATGCCCATATACACACATGTGGCAGCTGCTGATCATCTGGTATCGCCAGAATGCAGCATGCCACTCCATTATGCAGTGGGAAGCAAGGACAAGACGCTGCGCCTGTACCCGACAGGACACGTGGGTATGATTGCAAGCTCGCTGTCGCAAAAGAGAGTACTTCCAGAGATTGGGAAGTGGCTGGCTGCTAGATCAGGTTGATATTCATATTCTGTAAACTAACTTTGTTTCCTAATTCTGCCCGTGGGTACCTGACCCTATGGACTCGCGGCGGTGCAGGCTCTAATTTGCTCAATAAAATCTGACCAAACGGACAAGAAATGTTCATACGTGTCTTGAAATGCATATGACGAAAGATAGGTATGATGAATACAACATTAGTGTACCTATACAGACGCCAATGTGGGTTCGCGATGCCGGTATTTAATAATCATGATCCGGTTTTTTCTCAGATGCGTACCGCAGTGTGGTGGCGCAGCTCGCCCGGAGGGGAGACGATAGTGGAGGGTGCTGCCTGTGAGCCTGGTCCGGAGTGGTGCGGCCGGCAAGACTGACAACGAAAAGTACGTCAGGCGCGGCGCAGACCTAGTCATAGAACATGATCCGGAGTGGGAGGACGAGGTGAGGCGCGCAAATGAGGGCAAGGTGGGCGCCCCGTACATGTACTCAGACACACTCGTAATGATGGCCGCCGGCATCAGGGTCGCGCTAGGGGTCCGGTACAGGCAGCTCCAGGGAATGGTCGGTAGGATGGTGGGCGAATCCAACACTCCCGTATTCAGCCAGTTGTACAAGCGGATCAGCAAGCTTGGCGCGGACATCAACCGGGATCCGGGCGGCGTGGTTACTGTATCAGACAAGAAGAGGTCGAGGATACTAGCGCTTGACGCCAGTGGGCTCAAGCAGCACAACAGGGGCGAGTGGATGAGGGCCAAGTGGAAGGTGAGGCGCGGCTTTGTAAAGATGCACGAGAAGAAATTAACAATTAGATTCAGTCCGTACCCTTCCGCAGTTACACGATGTTGCCGGTCAGGCTGACGCCGCCATTTTTGCCAGGATTCGCAGGTTGACCAGCCCGCAGACTATGGAGTTTATCATGTCGTACTTTTTGAGCGGGTTACGGTACTTGTCGCCCATGATGCGGAACACCTTGATCCTGCGTATGCCGTTCTCAACATAAATTCGTATGGAGGAGTGACAGTTGTTGTACGACTTTTCCTCCTCGCTGAGCTTTTTTCCCGGGCGCTTGCGTATGGGAAGGATCACCCTTGTGCCGTTTTCGATCTTCTGGGCCCCCATGTACCCCTTGTCCATGAGATTGCGCAGCCTCACGGCCACGCTGTTGTCTCCATCGGGAGAACAGATTTCCGGAAATGACGGGTGCTTCTTCTTGAAGATGGTGATGTCGTTTACGCTCCCGGGCGAGTGCGCAGTCTTGTGCACTATCAGCCCGTCGCAGTTCATGGTGTACTGCACCTTTGCGGTGTGGGTATGTGCCTTGCCGGAGTAGTGTGACTTTTCCATGTCCCTGCGCTTCGGCTTCTGGATGGGCTGCTCCGAGGCGTCAGTCAGGCACGTCAGACCCCGGAACATCTTCTCGAGCTCCCCAATAGTCTTGATCCTTCCGACCTTCGCGTAGATCTTCTTAGGCGTGGGCAGACTGTCCTTGATGACCAAGGACATGTTGCTAACCGTGTTGGATACGGTCCCCTGCGACAGTTTGAAGAACATTCCCACTACCTCCTGCGTGGCATATGTCTTGATGTAGAAGAGACAGAGCACCAGACGATCCTTCAGGTTGAGGACGTGCCGGCGTCCCGCGCCTATAGCGCGCTTGCGGTCTGGCCGGTCGAGCCTCTTCTCCTCCATCTTGGGATGTTTTTTGGCCACCTCGGTATACAAAGAATCGAATTCCTCGATGGTCATGCCCGTGACCCTTTTGAATCTCGTGGCATTTTTGATCAAATCATGATATATCTCCATACATCATATACCACATGCCCGTTTTTCGAGTGGTATGTGAGCTTTTTTTACTTTGGAGGTCAAAATTTTCTAATTACTAATTTCCTCTACGTGCTGGTCGACACGGAGACCATGAAGATACTGGCCTTGGAGGTTACCGACGATTCCGTGGGAGATTCGTCTATGTTCTGCAAGCTGCTCGGACAGGTTGTGGGCGCGGAGCGGCCCAAAGCCAGCGGCAACAACAGCAGCATCACGGAATATGAAAACCTTCTCGCGTCCGGTGTCCCGCCACTCGCGTCGATTTGTTCCGGCGCTTCCGGTGTCCGAGCCGCACCTGATTTACTTCTTGGTGACGCCGCGTATGGTTCGAGGCAGAACATGGCCGCGTGTGCGCGGGCCGGGGTGACCCCGGGCATCATGCACAAAATCAACGCGACCGCACGCGGCAAGGGATCAGGCGACGTGTGGGGCGCGTCCGTAAGGGACCAGATGGGCGGAAGCCCCGACGCGACGCGCCTAGACCTGATGGACAGAGAAGAGAAAAGAGAGAACCAGGCATACTGGAAGGCCCGGATAGGTTACGGCCACAGGTGGATCGTGGAGAGTGTGTTTTCAGCGTTCAAGCGCCTGTTCGGTGAGCACCTGATGGCCCTCAAGTGGGACAACATCATACAGGAGGTAAGGCTCAAGGTGGCATTATACAACAGGTGGAGGGACGAATCGATAGCATGGGAGGCAAGAAGCAGGATATCGTGACGGCATAATTACCATGCCACCGCCCGACGGAAGCACGGCCGGTGTGTGCGAGGAGAATTAGGAAACAAAGTTGTAAACTGGCCTCTTGATCAGTTGGGGTTTTTGCACAACACAACGTACCATCAAGTAGTAGGTATAGTATACATTATGTGTAATCTAAGAAAAAGTTCGTGCAGGTGTGCATAATTACATACACTGTGTTAATTTGCAGCATTTTTGAGAATTAGTTGCATGCAGGTACGTTGAATTGAAGTCGCGAATTAATTACGCGTTAAAATTATCTGAAAAATGCTGAAAACTCTAGAGTTTATATTCTAATACATCATTAATTAAGTATGACTGATTTTTTAGATTCTGATAGATTGTTACTTGAATGTCATCTTGAACCTGCTCAAGGCTCTCGTTTTCAGCCAACCGGCTTTCCGTCTCTGGGCCCCGCGGAGTTTTCGTCTGTTTCAACTGATGGCAAAAATACCAAATCCCTTTTGGTTGAATCGGCACAATCCATGGCAAACAGACTGGAGGCAGTGTGTGTGAATTCTGAAAAAACAGGCCTAGTTGAGACTCTGAACGGGATTCCTATAATCACAGTAAATGATGAAAAGGGTGAGTTCCTGACCAACTCTGTACTAGAGGCACATCGTATGAACTCATCATACATGCTGGAAGGCAAGGATCCTACGCTAGTAAATATGCTGAAAAAGGAGTTGGATATGGATGACAAGGAGAGTGCTGTAAACATTCCAAAATTTGTAAAGTTTGTGTTTGAGCATGACACCAACTCTGTATTGCATGGACTGTTTTTGGCCAAAAAACAACTGTCTGGCGGGCGATACAAGATAGCGCGCTCTTTATCATCGTTTATTGAGGCAACTGACATTCAACCCATTGTCAGCGGGGGTGTCAAGCTGGATCATCTAGATGCCAGCGGGGGTGACGGCGGTGCAGAAAAGGGATATGGCCATATTCCATATTCCAAAACAGAATACAGTGCAGGATCAATCAAGGTGTATTTCAATATTGATCTGTCACTGATTCGTTCGTATCGTCTTAATGAATTGGCCAATGAACTGTTGTTTACGCTTGCACTATGGAAGATACGTTCGTTTCTCAAAACTGGTCTTCGCCTGCGTACGGCATGTGACCTCAAAATGAAAGATGGTTTGGTGGCAACATATCCCAAAGGTTTTACTGTTCCAGACTTGTCTGACCTTGACTCGGACCTGAAAGTGATCATAAAAAAATGCAAAGCCAAGGGATTGTTTACCAAAAAACAAATTACCATAGAATACCCGGGCAAAGCAAAAAAATAACCGATTACATTGTTTGTTATAACAATTTGTTTTTTAAATGGGATGTATCATGCTACGCCCTGGGGTAAGCATGTAAACGAAGGTGTTCCGGAGTGGCCCCCGTCTATCTGGCGGTTGCTACGTGCAATAATCTCGGCATGGAAGACTACAAAACCTGAACTCACTGAACAAAAGGTATGGCCGATACTGCAAAAACTGATAAGCGAGTTGCCCGACTATCATCTGCCTGATGCTAGCGTGTCACACACCAGACATTACGTACCAGTCGAGGACAGCAATACACTGATCATGAATACGTTTGTAGTAGTAGGGAAAAAACCGATAGAAATCATCTGGAAGAATGTGACGCTGAACAGGGAAGAGACCGAAACCCTCGATACGATCCTAAAAAACCTACATTATTTTGGACGTGCGGAATCATGGTGCACTGTTGGCACGTCTACAAACTCAGGTAACTGTAACTGTAGTCCACTAAAAGAGAATCACACGCAGAAAGATTCAGATTTGGTGTCTGTTCTGGTCCCAAAGAAAGATGTAAAGTTTGTAGACATTACCGAACCTGCCACAAAATCCACCAAAGACAGGTTTGACTCCATTAGTGTGACCACCGAACAGCTGCAAGATAGCAACTATGTCGACCCGCCAGGGGGAAGATGGGTGCAGTATACGCGACCGCAAAACTGCTTTGTAGGAAAAATATCGCATGATACAAAAACTGCCCACACGGACAACATAACACTGGTAAGATACGCGGTTGTCGGTACGGTGCGGCCCTCAATTGTCGATACCTTGAGGATAGGGGACATGACAAGAAGTGCATGCATGTCAAAGTACGGCAAAATAAAGAACGGTGACGTCTCTGCTATATTCTCCGGAAAGGATGGTGATGGCAACCCGTTGTCAGGCCACATGCATGCATTTTACCTTCCCACATACGAAGCACAAAGCCAAGAAATAGATCATCTTACAATCATTGCATCCAAACAATTTGATAAGGACGAGCTTGATGCACTGTTTTCGTTAAAGAGGCTGTATGGGCGCAACGTAGTGGATGTGCATCTAGTATTTCAGGGATGTGGCACGCTAGATAACTTTTCAGAAATTCCAATACTGCAAAAGTCATACAGGTGGGTATCTGCTACCCCTGTCGTTCTTTCAAGACACATAAAGTATCGAAGAAAGGGATCAGCGATGCATCAAATTGATGGTCCGGAAGAGCAGATTCGCAACGAGATAGAAAAGAGATACGGTACACCATACGCGTTGAAAAACGTCACGATGGATCAGGATCATGCAAACCTGCACAATACCGGCCACAGACCATCAGATTTTTTCAGATGGCGCAGACACGGAAGTGTGGGAGATGGTAAATCTTACAATGTGCAGTTAGAGTTCAAAGAGCCGGTTAGGGGACCCATTACACTGGGCTATTCATCACACTTTGGCTTGGGTATGTTCGTGCCAGAAGAAGAGGAAGCAGGATCAGGATGAGCAGACGGCCTTTTGAAAACTTTGAGGCGTTCTTCAAAAAAGCTACGGGAAATAACCCTTATCCATACCAAAAGAGACTTGCAGAATCACCAATCACCTCAGTCATCAATGTGCCTACCGGTGCAGGCAAGACAGAATCTGCAATACTTGGAGTATGGTTGTGGCACAGGTTACATGATGATGACACTCCAAAAAGACTGGTGTACTGCCTGCCACGAAGAGTGCTGGTAGAACAGACAGAGCAGAGAATCAAGGGATGGCTGAGAAACCTAGGTCTTGAGGAAGAGATAGGCGTCGCACTGCTTTTGGGTGGAGAACAGGACAAAGAGTTTGACAAATATCCTGCAAAAGACTACATAATTGTAGGTACACAGGATGTGTTGATCTCAGGTGCGCTAAACCGCAGGTATGGCATCAGTCCGTTTAGCTGGCCCATCACGTTTGGATTGCTTAACAACGACTGCCTGTGGGTGCTGGATGAGATTCAGATTATGGAGAATGCATTGCCTACATCAATACAGCTTGACGCCTTTCGTAAATCGTTTAAGACCTTTGGGCCGTGCCACACTGTATGGATGTCTGCCACATTGCAGCCAGAATGGCTAAAAACCGTAAATTCACCATCAGATAAACTTGATGTACACAGCATTACGAAACAGGACAAGAAACACGGCGAACTGAAAAGACGCAACAGTGCGGCCAAGACACTACGAAAAGCCAAGATTGTTCTGAAGAAAAAATATGATACAATGAATGTGGAATACCTGCACAGCCTGCATAAAAAAGGCACGGTTACTGTAATTATGATAAACACTGTAAAAAGAGCTCAGGATATCTATAATCTTTTTAAAAAGATTCAGGCGGATTGCAAATTGATTCATTCGAAGTTTAGAACGGCAGACAGGGCAAAACTGAACAGATGGATAAATGATTTAGATGAAAATCAGGATAAAATCATCATCTCGACACAGGTTTTGGAGGCGGGTGTCGACATTTCTGCACACACCATGATTACAGAGATTGCGCCATGGTCAAGCCTAGTCCAGCGCTTTGGGCGGTGCAACAGAAAAGGGAAGTTAGATAGCGCCGAAGTATACTGGATAGACACCACACTTGATGAGAAAAATTCTGCACCTTATAACATGGAGGACTTGGAAAACTCGAAAAAAATATTGATGGAGATGACTGACAAGTCTGTTTCTCCAGGAGCACTGCCCATGTACAAAGAATTAAGATCCTTTGATGCGGTATTACGCAAGAAAGATTTGATGGATCTGTTCGATACAACATCTGACCTGTCCGGTAATTACGTTGACGCGTCAAGATTCGTACGCACTATAAAGCAACAACTGGATGTGGACGTGTTTTGGCGTACCGATGACAAGGAATCCGCGCCTGTCAGGGAGGAGTTGTGCAGTGTATCCATTGGCAGCCTAAAAGAATTTATGAAGGAACACAAAGAATCTGGCAAGATTTGGAATTATGTTGAAGGGAAATGGGATAGAGCATACATCGGGAACATATTTCCTGGACAGACAGTCATGCTTGATGGCAAGGATGGGGGATATTCAGAGGAATACGGATGGGATGTAAGCATAACTGACAGCGTGAATCCCATTAAAAATCAAAATGAGATTAGCGATTCTAATGATACAGACAAACAATCCGAATCAACCAAGCCAGTAACCCTCAGGGATCATACGGCGCATGTTTTAGGCGAAACTGATAAAATTTTAAATGATATAGTGTTCCTTGACTGTGACATCAAAGAGGCAATAAAGACAGCTGTGCGATATCATGATGTAGGAAAGGCGCATCGGGTATTTCAAGATACCATGATGAGAGGAATTACCGATACTACCAAACCTGAAATATGGGCAAAGAGTCAAAAGATGGGTAGGCATACAATTTCAGGTTTCAGACACGAGGTTGCAAGTGTGCTTGTATATCTTACACATACAAGAGAAGATATGTCAGAACTGCGCGACCTGGTTGCATATCTTATAGCATCCCACCACGGTAAAGTAAGACTGTCGATGAGAAATCCATCCAGAAAGAAACACCACAGATACGACGATGATTACCTGCTAGGTATAAAAACAGATGGAGACGTACTGCCAAAATTTACCAGCGATGTAATATCTACAAAAGAGACAGATCTTGACATATCACTGGCACAGATTGGTAGAAGAAACGGCGGATTCGACCCGTCATGGACGGAAATGGTAATAGGACTACGTGACAGGTACGGCCCATTTCGTCTTGCATATCTTGAGATGCTGATTCGGGCAGCAGACGGATTGGCAAGCAAAAAAGAGAGAGAACAAAGAGAGGTCACCGTTACATGAACAGACACATACTGAAAGGTTGCGCATCAGTCCCATTTTCAAATTATCTCAAAGCGATGGGACTGTTTAGGATTATTGCGGAACAAAAAGATCCAAAAATCACTGCCTGCTGGGACAATGACAGATTGATCCTAAATACAGATCTAAGCAAGGATGAGATAACCGAGTTTGTTTTAAAACAGTACAGACCATCTCCCATAGTCGGCCCTTGGAGCTATAACAAGTATGAAAATGCAATTACATCATGTAAGGATGTATTGGTGTCTGAAAGATTCAAATCATATAAGGAAACAGTAGATCGAATAAAGGATGTAATTTCGGAGTTCTGTAAAATTACAAAGACAGAAAAGTTTGAGAAATCTAGCATAAATTTAAAAACAAAACCTTTGTTTTTGAGATTGTGCCGTAACACCTTGCCTGATGATGCAATACCATGGCTTGATGCCGTTTTCGTTTTAACCGGTCAGGATGTAAAGTATGCTCCCATACTGGGTAGTGGTGCAAATGACGGAAATTTTGACATGGCTGGAAACTTTCTTACAAAATTAAAAATGCTACTGGATGACAAAAATACAAATGAATCTAAGACATGGCTTGAATCGGCACTGTTTGGCGAAACTGTAAAGCTGGATAAGGCAAGGATGATGGGCCACAATCCAGATGGTGCAGGCGGTCCAAACTCCGGAACCGGTTTCGAAGGCAAGCCGCTCTCCAATCCATGGGAGTATGTCCTGATGATGGAGGGAACCATAATGTTCGGGGGTAGTATTGCAAGACGCCAATCTATGAATACTGGCAAGGCCGTATTCCCATTTACCACAAATGCTGCAAATATAGGATATGCAACAGCCTCTAGTGACGATGGTGGCAACAATGCAAGGGGGGAGATTTGGCTGCCCATGTGGCAAAACCCTATAACGTACAAAGAACTGGTACATGTGTGCAATGAAGGGCGGATTCAACTTGATGGAAGGCAGGCAAAGACTGGCATTGAATTTGCCCGTGCAATAGCAAGTTATGGCGCAGAGCGTGGAATATCGGAATTTCAACAATTCTGTATTTTAAAAAGAAAAGGGGATGCATATCTTACCATCAATGCTAATAAGATACAGGCGGCATACGAACCGGCAGTGCACTTGTTGAGTGAAATAGACGCATGGTACAATCCCATAATTAAACAAAGCGCATCAAAGGAAGCATCAGCATCAATAAAACGCATGGTTAGAAATCTTGACGGCGCCATCGTGAAGTTTTGCAAATATCAGACAAAACAACTCATGTTGGATGTTTTGGTACTTGTTGGAAAACTAGAAAGATATACTGCAAGGTACGAAGATCCAAAGACGGCGTTGAAACTATCTCAGAACTGGCTCGAATACTGTTATGACGGGTCGGTAGAATTTCGATTGTCCACATCTATTGCGTCAATAAAATCAAAAGATTCAGTTGGCAGTATCAGGACAAATATGGTAAACATAGTATGTGAAAAGGGCATATGGGCGTATAAGAAGAATTCAATTTCTACGGTTTGGAGTGAAAATGACGACGTCCTACGAAACATGAGCCGCATACTACTGCGACGCAGTATTGATGCCAAGATAAAATCTGTAAGCAGCATCCCAATTGAGGCATTTATCCCTGCAGATATTAATGATGTCAACGAATTTCTTCATGGCAACATTGACATGAAAAAGATGTCCAATCTCCTGCCTGCCCTGTCCATGATTGATATGGAATCGGACACGAAGTACCCTTGGAAAAATATCCGCAGAGACGGCACGGTCATGATGCTGCCTGAAGCATACATGATTATGAAGGTTGTTTATCCCCCAAATCCCAAAGAAAATATTCCGTTTGACATTAAAGTGCTGAATCTTTTATCCGCAGGGAGAATTGATGACGCATACGCAAAAGCATCATACATGCTGCATTCCCATGGGTTGTTACCCTTTAGGTATTCTAAAAAAACCGGTGTTGCAAAAGATACAACCCTCTCTGACGTTGTACAAAAATACATCATGGCAGCGTTGCTCATTCCAATATCCAAGTACGACAGAAAAAACATGCTAAAACAAGTAACAGTATCCACAGATGAATCTTGAACTTGCTTGAATTAGAGTACGAGGTCGGGCTTGTGAAACGATTCTGAACCTAACTTAATAGAATCAACTCTCATTGGAGATACGTTTTGGCGTACAAAACGCTGATTTAATTTTGTTTATCACATGAATTCAACATGTAATAGATGCTGTGCATAATTGACCATAATGTTGGCAGGATATCTGACATATTATCCTGCGTTATAATAGAGTTTATGATCAATCGACCGAAAAACAAGATCAGAAAAATTTGCCAAATTTTCTATTAATCTAAACCAGTATCGCTAAATCCTTCTCTTGTAAGTATATGATAATGAGCAAACAAACTCAAACTAAACTAGAGACCAGATTAGCAAAGTTAGAGAAAGAAAACCTGAGGAAGGAAAAGGAGAATCAAAGGCTAAAGGCAAAACATGCCAAAGAAAACCTGAGAAAGGAAAAGGAGATCTCGAGGAAGGAAAAGGAGAATCAAAGGCTAAAGGCAAAACATGCCAAAGAAAACCTGAGAAAGGAAAAGGAGATCTCGAGGAAGGAAAAGGAGAATCAAAGGCTAAAGGCAAAACATGCCAAAGAAAACTCGAGGTTAGAAAAAGAAAATTTGGGGCTCAAGACGATGCTGGTAAAGGAGGACTCGCTGTGGAATACGGATCTTGGACAGAAGAGACACTCTTCTGTACTACCCACAAGACTGCTTCACACACATGAAATGTTAGAGTATATCATTTCAAATGAGAAGTTGATAAAGGCACTTACAAGAAGCACCAAGGAAATATTTGATAACACACTTGAGGATTTGTTACAGATAATCAAAAAATCCAATGATTCGTCACACTTTCGCGACGACCAGGACAGAAAGGAAGAGTCCGGAAACCAGTGCAAGCTGTATATCCGACACTTTCTGCTCATGACCCAGGTAAGAAAATCACAAGATTGGGGGCAGGAATCACTGGGTGTAGTTTTTGGGATAGATCAGAGTACGGTATCAAACTATCTCAAGCTTGCAACCAAATACGATGATGAGCTATATGCAGTAACACCGCACAACATGACAAAGTACATCTCCACGATAAAGTCAAAAGAGGAATTCAAGGAAATTGTACCCGGAAGAGATGGAGGCGAGATTACAATAGATGGCACACTTGTAGAGACCACGCGTCCAGAAGACAAGGAAGAGCAAAAGAAACAGTATTCTGGAAAGGGCAAGATGTTTGCAATAAACACAGCCATGATGATAAACAAACAAAACTATATCCTCGCAATAAGCGACTCTAGAGAGGGAAGCTGCCATGACCTGACGGTGTTGAACCAAGGACTGCCAGACTTTGGCAAATGGACTGATCGCATGGTGACCGGCAAGCGCATACCATCGGATAGCCGCATACGCCTGAATTTGGACAGAGGATACACGGGAATCCAAAACTATCTTCGTGGGGTAACCGCAAAGATCCCACACAAAAAGCCCAAGGGTAAAAAGCTTACCGCCACCAAAAAGGCACAAAACAAGGCACACAACAAAAGGCGTGTTCCTGTCGAGAACGTCTTTGCACATGTGAAAAACTGGAAACGAATATCCGGACGATACGACGGTACGGCCGAAGAGTTCAATATAGAATTCAACGGCATATGTGGCATGTACAACAAGCGAAAGATGTGGCAGGACGGCACCTACCAATACTGGAAGAATAAAATAAAGAGCAGGATATAGCTCCTGCCCCTTTACTATACTGTTAAGTTGACACATGGATGAAAATTCCAAATGCACACGACTGCGCACAACTTTTTGGCTTTACCTGTGTTAGACTTGAACCACACCACATATGATATCCATATTTTTTTCAGAAAATTTTTTCTGGTCGATTAATCATAAACTCTAATGCAAGCATCAAAGACATTGACTAACTTTGATCGCTTCAATGGAGTCATAACTTTTTCGTTACGGAAATATGACGACTACCACAACCACTGATAATACGCAGTATGCTTCAATGGGGCCGTAACTTTTTCGTTACGGAAATCGTCCATCGCAAAAAGGTGATACTTGGTATTGTGTCAGCTTCAATGGGGCCGTAACTTTTTCGTTACGGAAATAGTCCATATCAGTTTATTGTACAAGTGGTATTTCAGTGCTTCAATGGGGCCGTAACTTTTTCGTTACGGAAATTAGAAAAATCACTTGATAAAACTACACAATTTTATGTGGCTTCAATGGGGCCGTAACTTTTTCGTTACGGAAATGAGGAGGAAGAAGATAACATATTCCCCGGCCCACAACAGCTTCAATGGGGCCGTAACTTTTTCGTTACGGAAATAATTAATGCTGTGCACATAAATGAGCTCAAAAGGGCGCTTCAATGGGGCCGTAACTTTTTCGTTACGGAAATAACTGATCCTAATCCGGATTGAGACAAATTATAAACGTGCTTCAATGGGGCCGTAACTTTTTCGTTACGGAAATCAAAAAATTGCCCGCGGAAGAGTCCCGCCACAACCAGCTTCAATGGGGCCGTAACTTTTTCGTTACGGAAATTCACTGATTTGTGGGTGTTCCCATCTGTATTTAATTCTGCTTCAATGGGGCCGTAACTTTTTCGTTACGGAAATTCAATTTTTTACAAAATTACAAATTGCAGTGTGCAGTGCTTCAATGGGGCCGTAACTTTTTCGTTACGGAAATCTTGCAGAAACATCTAACCGCATTGCAGTTAGCTGAGCTTCAATGGGGCCGTAACTTTTTCGTTACGGAAATGGATATTAAATCATCGAGGGTATATCGAGAAGTTTGCGCTTCAATGGGGCCGTAACTTTTTCGTTACGGAAATTGATTCATCAAGCCGTAATTTGACGTCAGGCTCAGTGCTTCAATGGGGCCGTAACTTTTTCGTTACGGAAATAAATAGCGCCGGCCAATCCACGACAGCATTAAGTGGCTTCAATGGGGCCGTAACTTTTTCGTTACGGAAATGCTATGTGGGATTTAAACGCAATAGAGGATTATGATTTGCTTCAATGGGGCCGTAACTTTTTCGTTACGGAAATTCTTTGGCGTCATGCGTGATTAATCTTTGCTGGTACGCTTCAATGGGGCCGTAACTTTTTCGTTACGGAAATAATCATTGTATCGTGCAGATTAAATCCAATCTTTTTAGCTTCAATGGGGCCGTAACTTTTTCGTTACGGAAATAGACGACTTCATTGGAGACCAAAATTGACCTCCACAGCTTCAATGGGGCCGTAACTTTTTCGTTACGGAAATTCATCAAAGATCAGGGCATGTTCAATAGGTAGCATCGCTTCAATGGGGCCGTAACTTTTTCGTTACGGAAATGGGTAGGCGAAGAGGGCCTGACAATACAGCAAGCCCGTGCTTCAATGGGGCCGTAACTTTTTCGTTACGGAAATTACCGGGGTCAATTAGCTGGCCCCCCTATACGGAGCAGCTTCAATGGGGCCGTAACTTTTTCGTTACGGAAATTAAACAAATTATGAAATATATACCAAGTACTACAAAAGCTTCAATGGGGCCGTAACTTTTTCGTTACGGAAATGTTTTAATCGCTCAACAGAAAAATGGCATTTCCTACGCTTCAATGGGGCCGTAACTTTTTCGTTACGGAAATTAATCTTGCAAGTATAGTGACGTCAGAAAGTCTTTGCAATTTTCAAAAAACCATTGAAACATTTATAGCTTGGAAAATCTAGGGGGTCTCGTGGAACAGCAATATGAAGAATTACTTGCAGCATACAAAAAAGAATCCAATCCAAAAACAAAAGAACGAATGCTTGCAGTGATAAATGTTCTAGTACATGGGGAAGCAATCCCAACGGTCTCCAGATTCTTTCGTAAGGCATACAATTCTATCAAGAACTGGATAAGACGATTTGATGAAAATGGAATTGATGCATTATCTGAAAAACCAAGATCTGGACGCCGTCCAAAAATATCCAACCATAAAATTACAGAATATCTTGCAGACAAACTAGACGGTATTTTTCCAAAGGTATTGGCACGTGACATAAAAAAGAAGGAAAAAGTACGATACACGGAGTCCGGAATACGCGACATGCTGCGTCGTAGAAGCTTTACTCCAAAAGTTCCAGATGCTATCCACAAAAGAAAGGCAACCATTTCAGAGATAGAACAATGGCAAAAAGAGCTAAAACCATGGATTTCGTGCGTAAAACGTGACGGTTTTGAGCTGTTTGTACAGGACGAGGTCTGGTTGGAACAAGACGGCAAACTAAAGAGCGGCCCTTGGTCGCCCAAGGGTCAAAAGATACGTCGTGTTTATTTTGGCGATCACCAAAAGCGCGTAATCTATGGTGCAATCTCTGAGAATTATCAATATTTTTTGCGCCGAAGAAAATTCAATGGTTCTACGTTTCTTCAATTCATGAAACATCTTTTGAAAAGAAGAGACAAGGTGGCAATCCTGCTGGATGCCGCACCCCAGCACAATACAAAGGCCTTTAAAAAATTTATCAAAGATAACAGCAAAAGACTGCGTGTAAGATATTTTCTTACAGGAACTCCAGAGCATAATGAAATCGAGGAGCGCTGGCATCAATTAAAAATTCAATCCTTCATGTACGAGTATCACGAGCATATCAGCGACCGTGCAGCAAAGGCAATGAAATTCCTAAACAATACAAAATTCAATACAGACATTGAAAAATATTTGTTCAGAACCCCAATTGCAAAGACTTTCTGACGTCACTATACGTCTGTGAGAAAACACTCACTAGCTTCAATGGGGCCGTAACTTTTTCGTTACGGAAATTTACATCATCATCATCATCATCCCCAACAAAAAAGAAGAGGCTTCAATGGGGCCGTAACTTTTTCGTTACGGAAATTCGTCATATACAAGCTATTAGTTTGTCGGCTAATAGAGGCTTCAATGGGGCCGTAACTTTTTCGTTACGGAAATTTTTTTACTCGGACAAATGTGGATAATCAAGATAGGCGCTTCAATGGGGCCGTAACTTTTTCGTTACGGAAATCAAGCCACAGGACACGGTGTTAATACAGGTATTAATGCTTCAATGGGGCCGTAACTTTTTCGTTACGGAAATCGGGGCCGTCCTTGCCATGTATCTTGACTATACGACGCTTCAATGGGGCCGTAACTTTTTCGTTACGGAAATACGCTCAAATATTATCCATATTCGGAAAATCATTTGATGCTTCAATGGGGCCGTAACTTTTTCGTTACGGAAATTCCAAGTGGTGACGCATTCCATCCACCCGCTTTCTGCGCTTCAATGGGGCCGTAACTTTTTCGTTACGGAAATCTTGATATTTTTTTCTCGGCTTGGTGTCGAGCGATCCCGCTTCAATGGGGCCGTAACTTTTTCGTTACGGAAATATGAAGACAACAATACCCTCTATCAGAGATAGAGACGCTTCAATGGGGCCGTAACTTTTTCGTTACGGAAATCCAAATAACAAGACCCAAAGCACTCGGAGAAAACGAGCTTCAATGGGGCCGTAACTTTTTCGTTACGGAAATTTGATGAGCTCATGGGTATAACCTCGTCCTTTGTGACGCTTCAATGGGGCCGTAACTTTTTCGTTACGGAAATTAAGGTCTTCCCATGAAGGTTGAAACTTGAAATTAGAGCTTCAATGGGGCCGTAACTTTTTCGTTACGGAAATGCCTCTGATTGATCGATAAGGTCTTCCCAACTTGGTTGGCTTCAATGGGGCCGTAACTTTTTCGTTACGGAAATTGTCAATAGATTTGGAAGAGTGGCTGGAGAAATAAAGCTTCAATGGGGCCGTAACTTTTTCGTTACGGAAATATGCATCTTATACCACAAATGGCACGCACACCAAAGAAGCTTCAATGGGGCCGTAACTTTTTCGTTACGGAAATTATGCTGAGTATATATAAGTAGGAAGAGATAACTGGGCTTCAATGGGGCCGTAACTTTTTCGTTACGGAAATAGGGGATAATGCTGTCACTGATGATAATAGTGGTGGCGCTTCAATGGGGCCGTAACTTTTTCGTTACGGAAATTTTTTCACGCGGGCGGAAGTTGGCAATCAAGATAGACGCTTCAATGGGGCCGTAACTTTTTCGTTACGGAAATGGCGGCGATCTGCGTGTGGAGAAGTGCGGTCACCATTGCTTCAATGGGGCCGTAACTTTTTCGTTACGGAAATTCAGTATAGTAGTGTTGATGAATTTCTTGAGTATATGCTTCAATGGGGCCGTAACTTTTTCGTTACGGAAATGTCCACACACCGAAATGTGATGGCATATACAGACAAGCTTCAATGGGGCCGTAACTTTTTCGTTACGGAAATAGATCGATAGGCAAGGTGTGGTCAAGGTTTGGGAGGAGCTTCAATGGGGCCGTAACTTTTTCGTTACGGAAATTGATGATTTCTGCACACCACAAGTATGGCCGCAGATTTGCTTCAATGGGGCCGTAACTTTTTCGTTACGGAAATGGGAAGTCTGCGAATATTTCTGGTGACGGTGGAACTGCTTCAATGGGGCCGTAACTTTTTCGTTACGGAAATAATGGAATCGACATGGCAGATCGCATCAACACAACAGCTTCAATGGGGCCGTAACTTTTTCGTTACGGAAATGAATAGTCGGTAGGCGGCGGCCGAGCAGTAAAGCCAAGCTTCAATGGGGCCGTAACTTTTTCGTTACGGAAATCAACACAACCACTAACCACAAACGATATTCAAGCCTGCTTCAATGGGGCCGTAACTTTTTCGTTACGGAAATCATCACAGTGGATTAATGATTTAACTGATTTAAGCACGCTTCAATGGGGCCGTAACTTTTTCGTTACGGAAATTCGATCCCAAATTCTGATGCATTTGCTTTATAATCGCTTCAATGGGGCCGTAACTTTTTCGTTACGGAAATTGGTCTAACAACTGGTGGACAAGCTAGGGTGTATAAGCTTCAATGGGGCCGTAACTTTTTCGTTACGGAAATTTTATCGTCAGGGGGGAATGCTGCTGCCCTGCCCATGCTTCAATGGGGCCGTAACTTTTTCGTTACGGAAATTATGATAAATTACCCAAAGAATATCTCACAAAGTACGGTGCTTCAATGGGGCCGTAACTTTTTCGTTACGGAAATTGTACCCTCGATCCAAAATTGTGGCGGGTGAAGAAGCTTCAATGGGGCCGTAACTTTTTCGTTACGGAAATCAGTCCCCCCATCACCAGAAATATTCGCGCTCTTCCCGCTTCAATGGGGCCGTAACTTTTTCGTTACGGAAATATATACCTGGTCTCAATTTCCCCTTTACCACACACTGCTTCAATGGGGCCGTAACTTTTTCGTTACGGAAATACAGATGCCAGAGAGTACAAAGATGGTGCTTGGCAAGCTTCAATGGGGCCGTAACTTTTTCGTTACGGAAATCCACACAAACGCAAAGTCTGGGCAGTGCTAATAACAGCTTCAATGGGGCCGTAACTTTTTCGTTACGGAAATGGCGCCCATTGATAGAGTGTGTAGACCAGGCGCCGCGCTTCAATGGGGCCGTAACTTTTTCGTTACGGAAATTTACAAATATGGGACTATGAATGTTCGTGAAATCCGTGCTTCAATGGGGCCGTAACTTTTTCGTTACGGAAATTTTTTGCCTCGTCCTGAAATTGTTTAGATTTTAATTGCTTCAATGGGGCCGTAACTTTTTCGTTACGGAAATCTTAGTGAGGAGCAACATGTGAAAAAAACAAAAGAGGGCTTCAATGGGGCCGTAACTTTTTCGTTACGGAAATATAAGGCATACAAGCTAGCAGTCGGCGCAAATGGTGCTTCAATGGGGCCGTAACTTTTTCGTTACGGAAATTCTTATAGTACCTGTGGAACCTGTATCTTGTGTTTGAAGCTTCAATGGGGCCGTAACTTTTTCGTTACGGAAATCAATTCCCGTATACGTCCTACGTATACGTCCCGCAGCTTCAATGGGGCCGTAACTTTTTCGTTACGGAAATAAATCCTTTATATAATACAGACTTGGTAATATTATAGGCTTCAATGGGGCCGTAACTTTTTCGTTACGGAAATACGCGTACAGTAATTATCTTAAGGCAGCGGGTCAGGTACGCTTCAATGGGGCCGTAACTTTTTCGTTACGGAAATTCGTCTTATCAAGAGATGTTTTCAAGGCGTCTAATTGTGCTTCAATGGGGCCGTAACTTTTTCGTTACGGAAATCTTTTTGCGTGGATTTGGACATGGCTAGAATGGCTTGCGCTTCAATGGGGCCGTAACTTTTTCGTTACGGAAATAAATCTAATGTGGTATTACCTTCTTGCATAATTTCATTGCTTCAATGGGGCCGTAACTTTTTCGTTACGGAAATTGGTGTGTATAGGGGTGGTGGTCATTTAACGATTAGGCTTCAATGGGGCCGTAACTTTTTCGTTACGGAAATTCATAAACAATACAGAGAGAAAAACAAAGAATCCATGCTTCAATGGGGCCGTAACTTTTTCGTTACGGAAATTTGTCTTCATTGTGACTACCCTCCAACACTAGTGTATATGCTTCAATGGGGCCGTAACTTTTTCGTTACGGAAATTAAGGAGATGGGGATTTTCACTAAAATTGCTAGTTTGGAGCTTCAATGGGGCCGTAACTTTTTCGTTACGGAAATCCCAAAAAATGGGTGGTCTACACACCACCACAAATCAACGCTTCAATGGGGCCGTAACTTTTTCGTTACGGAAATCACATATCCGTATACTGTTCCACCGCCGCCGCATACTGCTTCAATGGGGCCGTAACTTTTTCGTTACGGAAATTTGTTTCGTTTTGTGTCAGAACTGGGTATAGAGTGTGCTTCAATGGGGCCGTAACTTTTTCGTTACGGAAATAGTATAATCCTGACCACATAATTTGTGACGTGGGCGGGCTTCAATGGGGCCGTAACTTTTTCGTTACGGAAATTTCTCTTTCCACTCCATGACCTCGCCTGAGCCTGCCCGCTTCAATGGGGCCGTAACTTTTTCGTTACGGAAATCAGCATACTTTTTGATTCCTTTTTTATCGACTGCTCAGCTTCAATGGGGCCGTAACTTTTTCGTTACGGAAATGGGACTTGCAGACGTTTGATAGTAGTGTTGCAGATTGGCTTCAATGGGGCCGTAACTTTTTCGTTACGGAAATATGATCCGACTGTGGGAATGACGGAACGCAAAACGGTTGGCTTCAATGGGGCCGTAACTTTTTCGTTACGGAAATTCGGCAGCATCATGCGTAATTAACCGCTGCTGGTACGCTTCAATGGGGCCGTAACTTTTTCGTTACGGAAATTCTGCAATTGCAGCGGGTGATTTTATGCAGATATCTTTGGGAGCTTCAATGGGGCCGTAACTTTTTCGTTACGGAAATATGACCGGGGTGGTGGGTAGGGTTTGGGACGGCATTGCTTCAATGGGGCCGTAACTTTTTCGTTACGGAAATTGCTTTGGGGTAATAGTGATGTTGGTCAATCGGTATTGGCTTCAATGGGGCCGTAACTTTTTCGTTACGGAAATGGAGTAACCTAGCGGATTTTATAAATAATCATTGTCGCTTCAATGGGGCCGTAACTTTTTCGTTACGGAAATTGACATGCCCTCACTGTGGGTATGTGTATGTGACTCAGCTTCAATGGGGCCGTAACTTTTTCGTTACGGAAATTTCTTTTTTCACATAGCAGAAGAAGTGTTACTAAGAGCTTCAATGGGGCCGTAACTTTTTCGTTACGGAAATGTCAGTAAGTTGTTCGACTGATTCGCCCTGAGCATTGCTTCAATGGGGCCGTAACTTTTTCGTTACGGAAATCAACACAACAAACGTAGATGAAATACGACTCATACTGCTTCAATGGGGCCGTAACTTTTTCGTTACGGAAATATTCCTATTCTGCTTTTGAGCCTCTTGTATAACCCAAGCTTCAATGGGGCCGTAACTTTTTCGTTACGGAAATTAGGTAATACTAGCCAGGGCGATTAGTCACTAAGGCAGCTTCAATGGGGCCGTAACTTTTTCGTTACGGAAATTATGGTATAATATGCAACCACGTTATATTGTTAAGACGCTTCAATGGGGCCGTAACTTTTTCGTTACGGAAATTTAATATTAATACGATCAGTCCACCGCCGGTAATAGCTTCAATGGGGCCGTAACTTTTTCGTTACGGAAATCGTTTGGAATTTCTGGCCAGAAAATTGGGAGTAGTCTGCTTCAATGGGGCCGTAACTTTTTCGTTACGGAAATCACGCTCTTACTTTATCCCACACACTTGGCGAATATCCGCTTCAATGGGGCCGTAACTTTTTCGTTACGGAAATCTGGCAGATCAGGAACCGGATCAGTCAGTCTGTATAAGGCTTCAATGGGGCCGTAACTTTTTCGTTACGGAAATTAATGGGGATTATGTCGCCGACTGAATACGGGGCGGTGCTTCAATGGGGCCGTAACTTTTTCGTTACGGAAATTTGCGCCCGCCGTCCCCGCTAAACTTTGTCCCAATAAGCTTCAATGGGGCCGTAACTTTTTCGTTACGGAAATTTAGAAGAGAAATTAGGCAAGCAGGGAAAAAGAATTCAGCTTCAATGGGGCCGTAACTTTTTCGTTACGGAAATTCTGGGTTTTCCGCGTCTGTCAAGCCCCTTACTGTAACGCTTCAATGGGGCCGTAACTTTTTCGTTACGGAAATCTGGTACTGTTGGACCAGGGGCGCAAGTAAGAAGCAAGCTTCAATGGGGCCGTAACTTTTTCGTTACGGAAATTAATGGGTATGAAATAATTTCTGCTCAATGGCGCAGCTTCAATGGGGCCGTAACTTTTTCGTTACGGAAATCGCAATTACAGACCCTGCTCTATTAGTGTTGATAATTGCTTCAATGGGGCCGTAACTTTTTCGTTACGGAAATTCTGAACAGATCACACAAGGGCATGGTTTAGCGGTCGCTTCAATGGGGCCGTAACTTTTTCGTTACGGAAATTGCCTGGCAATGGTGTGCTCAATGTATATGATATTTGTGCTTCAATGGGGCCGTAACTTTTTCGTTACGGAAATATACGATAATACCCATTTATCACGGCCCCGTAAAATAGCTTCAATGGGGCCGTAACTTTTTCGTTACGGAAATAAATGGTCGGGCATTATACCCTGACCACAACAGAGGAGCTTCAATGGGGCCGTAACTTTTTCGTTACGGAAATTTATCCCTCATATGGTCGGTGATAGTGGTGATAATAGCTTCAATGGGGCCGTAACTTTTTCGTTACGGAAATTGCTTAATCATTTCATATACATGGGGATTTTCACAATAGCTTCAATGGGGCCGTAACTTTTTCGTTACGGAAATCAGTCTCTAATTGTTGTATTCGCTTTCCTTGTTTACCGCTTCAATGGGGCCGTAACTTTTTCGTTACGGAAATTTGTTCGCGCTTAAGTGTGGCGATATGTTGGACGTGCTTCAATGGGGCCGTAACTTTTTCGTTACGGAAATCAAGACAGGCAAGGCAATGGCTCGCCGCACAGTCTACGCTTCAATGGGGCCGTAACTTTTTCGTTACGGAAATTCATCATCATAATCTCGCACAACATGCACAATATTACAGCTTCAATGGGGCCGTAACTTTTTCGTTACGGAAATGGGCGTACCGCATATTGGCTTCTCCAATTAGTATTAAGCTTCAATGGGGCCGTAACTTTTTCGTTACGGAAATTACTAAAACCACCGGCGGTACAGTCCTAAGATTCTCACTACGCTTCAATGGGGCCGTAACTTTTTCGTTACGGAAATTGGATTTCTTGGACGAAAAAATAAAGTCTACAACAACGCTTCAATGGGGCCGTAACTTTTTCGTTACGGAAATCGACATTACATAGGTAATGAGATTAATCCTGAATACTGTGCTTCAATGGGGCCGTAACTTTTTCGTTACGGAAATCTGCCGAATTGGGTTATCCCGATTCAGTCATTATCGCGCTTCAATGGGGCCGTAACTTTTTCGTTACGGAAATCTGTACAGTATAGTGATGTAGTGTGGGCGTGTCGTGCTTCAATGGGGCCGTAACTTTTTCGTTACGGAAATCAATCACAAAAATGGACGATGAAATAAATCGTATACGCTTCAATGGGGCCGTAACTTTTTCGTTACGGAAATCTGTTGCAGACCCGCCTGTGTAATCACATTATTACCGCTTCAATGGGGCCGTAACTTTTTCGTTACGGAAATATCTCAACGGGAAACTGAAACCTATGCTTCAATGGGGCCGTAACTTTTTCGTTACGGAAGAGGCGATCGCAAGCGAAGCTTCAATGGGGCCGTAACTTTTTCGTTACGGAAAATTGATATCTAGGGATTAATTTTTTATAAGTATGGCTTCAATGGGGCCGTAACTTTTTCGTTACGGAAATCAACAGGCATGTATCTTGATTATTGAACGACAAGCCGGCTTCAATGGGGCCGTAACTTTTTCGTTACGGAAATACGATCATTAATTAAAGCACTTTCCAATATAGCCTGGCTTCAATGGGGCCGTAACTTTTTCGTTACGGAAATATTTGGGGTTTAACTTATTGTCAGTGCATTCCAACAAGCTTCAATGGGGCCGTAACTTTTTCGTTACGGAAATTCATATTGGAGGGCCTCTAAGTTGATATTCCAAATATAGCTTCAATGGGGCCGTAACTTTTTCGTTACGGAAATGCCAGATAATGATCAGATTAATTCTGATAGCTTCAATGGGGCCGTAACTTTTTCGTTACGGAAATCCTGTAGTTTGTACGATGTCAGCAGGTTTGTTTTTGATTTTCAGACCTTTCTTTTCTATTGTTGACGGTTTCAGCCTGCCAAGAGTGCACTGTACGGCATGTCGCATCAATCCATATAAGGAAACTGCGAGTGCCGATGCACGTACAAAACAGGTCATGACGTCTCGCATCAGGTCACATCACTGTGACTGTCTCCCTCTGTACGTTCAACGGTGTGCTAATAGTGCTTATCCTGTCACCGCTTATATCTGTCTGACCGATATCAACTATCCATACCTTGTCGTCTGCCAGGTTTAACAATCCCTCAAGATCCTCCCCCATTATTATGAACTCTTTGCCGTTGAGATCGCATACAAACACTGAGTACTGTACCGGCTTATCAGTCTATTGGTATATTCCAGTTAAGCAAAATGTAGGTTAACTAAACTGAGTTATCCCATACCGGAAGTATATTCCAACCAAAAAAGCTAAATGTGACGGATCCAGTAGTTTAACGTTGTCCAAACAAAAAACAAACCAGATCCGTAATATGGTAAACAACAAACGTCTATATCAAGATGTTGTGACGGGCCTGTGTCCCATGTTGTCGTGTACAACAATGCCCGGACATCATAATACCATCTTTGACATGAACACGCTTAATGCAGGGATCATAAATGCGGCAATTCAGGATTCATCTGTAGGCGGATGTGCCAATGCAAGAAAGAACCTAGGGGCAGTAAAGAGCCCTAGGACAAGTGGTTTGCAAGCATGCTCAAAAGCCCGGTTGTGGCAGAGGTCCAGAATGTGTTTGACATGCAGGTTATGCAACAGTTTAAAAAAAATGGTACGTGGTCAGGTCGTGCCTAGAATGATGTGTAATACTATCAAAAGACTCTAGATCCGTGCCTGAATCAAAAAATCTTCCCAGACAACTTGACCACGTACCTCAAAAGAATCCCATGTGTCTACATCATTAACTACACAACACTCACACATCATATCACAATGGATGCCTCCCTTTGCATCTGGAGCGTGAGACCCATAAATGATACATTCTTTGTACTCTTCTCTGGGGATCCCATATTGATCAAGAGTAATCTATCTTCTGCCAAATTCAATATTTCACCTAAATCTTTTTTCATAATTATAATCTCCTTATCATTCAGTTCACACATAAATATAGAATACTGCACTGGTTCCCCATACCCCTGCATCTTTTTGTAGGTTCTTGCAAGTCGTTTTGGATCAGCAACATCATAACACACAAAATACTGATTGCGCATTTATTCACCGCGTCCTAAACGCTGGATATTTAGGAATTTCACCTAAAAGATGTCTTGAAAGCAGCCGTGCCTGTGTTTCCATAATTCTATTATAACTTACAGTATAGCCTAACAAAGGATGCATAATTGAAGAGTCCATACGTCGCTCGTAGGCAGAAATCACAGTTCGTCTACCCTCGCTTGTAAGGTTGACACCAAAGGGCGTTACTGTCATATCGGATGGTGTGATCTCACCATTATTGATAAGTGTGATGCATACAGAATCTGCCACAATGGGTCGAAACTCTTCAATTAAATCCAATGCTAATGCTGGTTTACCATATTTTGGCATATGAAGATAGCCCAGATACGGATCTAACCCAACCATGGACACGGTGGTGGTCGCCTGTCGGGTCAACATAGCATACAAAAACGATAACATTGCATTAATTGGATCCTTGGGCGGTCTTCTATTTCTGCCCGAAAATTGAAAATCTATCACATCTGTTTTTATCATACCGTTAAACTCTGAAAAGTATATTCGTGCTGCCATACCTTCAATTCCAAGTAGAGATTCATATTGTTTGGTGACACGTGCACGCGTTGCAAGATCATCAAGATTGGTAATCACATCTTCAGAAGGTGACTTGTGATTTCTTTGCAGCATTGTTACACAATTTTTTATCTTTCCAAATACAATCTCGCGTGCAATTGCCATTTGAAGCCCCTTTTTGTTGTGTGTGCGATGTTGATGCATACGTAGTTCTACATTCTTGTGCCCCAAACCTATAGTCATGCCCGTAAACCATCCTCCATACGTCATATAGCAAATAGGAATCTCTCTCTTGCACAACTCGCGGATTACTTGTGTGGTGATCTGAACATTCCCAAAGATAATCACAACAGAGATATCAATGAGCCTGATCTTCTTTATGATCGCGCCCTTACTCTTCACATGAATACAATCACCTGATTTGGCTATGTATGCGCCCTGCTCTTGTACATATAATGGAATGGTATCATTGCGTGTAGGGAACATTTTCCGAATCTGATCTTTGTTTATGTTGGTAGGAGTATCCGATAACATGAGGGTCTCATCAGGTAGACATATCCCAACCAGTGAGCATCTAGGACATTTTGGGCTATCAACTAGCGGAGGAGGGAGTGTTCCAGCCTCGGCCATCTCCTTCATCTCTTTGATCATTTGCAGCGTCATTTCTACTGTCTGCTCATCGATCTCTACCTCAATTCGCTGTTTTGATGATATGTAGTATATGATACCATGCGTACATGTATACCCATTGGCACGAAGCAACAATGCTTGAGCACATACCTGTACCACATGATCATCATATGTTCTCTTGGGGTTGTCAGGTGTCTTGCCACGCTTGTACTCAACTGGCGTTGCGACATTTCCTTCCAGCTCCAGTAAATCTAATTTGGATATGAGGTTAAGTGTGGTATCTGAGAGCATAATAGATCGTGCATGAATCTTTTCATCGGTATCCTGCACTATCTTTTTGGTTCCAGATATCTTGTCTACATTTTTGTGCAAATATTTTCCTTCCATCACTTCCTTGTTGTATGCAAACTCTCCCTGTACCCATTCCATGTATGCCAAGCGCTTGCAGTAAACATATTGTGTCAACATTCTCACTGGGATAAGATTTGTTGCTAATGATTCAGATTTTTCCAACATGGCCTTGTGTGCACTTTGATAAATAAATGTAGATGACCAAATCAAAGCACAAGGCTGTAAAATTTAGACTTGTATTACATTGCATTATTGATATTCTTCCCTACCAAAAATTTGCAATACCACTAAAATGAATATAAATAAAAATAAAAAATAAAAAGACAGTTTCTACTTCTGCCTAATTATACTTGAATGGTGTAGTCCAAAAGTGCATGATGCTCTTGTTTAGCTCGACAAATGATTTTGCATTGTCGTTAAACGTCTTGATGTTTTGCTGTGTGGCATCAATAGTGGCTAGTACCGCACGGTTCTGAATGGATGCAGCCTTTATGTATTCTTCAGTAGTGTTGTGAATCATCTTGGATGCTGCCTCTGGAATGCCTGTCTCAATACCTGCCTTCTTTGCATACTCTCTCTCCAGTGCAATCGCTGAATCAATCATATGCTCGCATGCCTTAAAGTACTCCTGCTGTGCGTTGGTTACTGATTGATGATACTGTGGCACTGATTGTTTGATGCTGTTGAAGATCTTGTTGACATTCTGCTGATACACGGAAAAACCGTCTTTGGCGTTTTGCCCTCCTGTTGTTGTTGTTTCGTTCTTACTCATTGTTTCACCTCCTTTTTCTTTGATTTCCTCGCCACGGGAAGCACAATTACTTGTACCATGTCGCCTTCTTCTAGACCTAGAGCAGTCCGCTCTGCCTCTGGAATTGAGATTCTGCCATTACTTCCGACCGTAGTCTTGTAGGCTCCCCACTCCATAAACGATGGCAACATTCGTCCCATGCTAAGCATAGTGTCCATGCCCCTATTCTGCATGGTACTCATGTTCTCCATCATGGCAGTTTGTGCCTCTCTAGTCTTTTCAGAGACCTCCCGTAGTGTGACAAGTGGATCAAATGTCCCAGACATCTGACTGTTCATAAGGGCGCCAAAGTTTTTCATAAACTCTGCTTGTGCACCGCCGCTCTTTTGTATCCAGTCCTTAAACATCTCTGTAGGATCATATGGGTTTGTATTGTCACTCATTGGTAATGGTGGGAATTAAGGGGTATTTAAATCAAGCGGATCATAAAATTGCCATCTCTAGATACCGTGGTATAATGGTATCATGTTATGGTGGTGTGATGTTATGGTGGTGTGATGCTGTGATAATATTGTACCATCCATGATCTGACCTCATAACTAATCATCCCTCACTCCGTTCCCATAAACTTGTGCACCCTGTCAACAAACACACTAGGACTCTCTGCAAATGGCGCATGGCCGCACCCCTCCATCCTAAAAAACTCACAGTCTTGTATCATGGATGCAAACTTGTAGGCATGCTCTATGGGTATGACCGCATCGTTGGAGCCCCACACCAGCAGTGTGGGTGCAGATATGGCGCCCATCTTATCTTCACCTAGCTGCGTATTACTCAGTCCAAGTACGGTGGACATGAATGCAAGCTTTGCATTAGGTAGCTTCATCCTTGTTACAAAACTGTCTATAAACTCGTCGTTTATCTCTCCTGACGGTTGCATCATCTCAAAGGCCGCTGTGGCATTGTGTTTGTTGGGATACAAGGATGCCAGTATGTATGCATCAAGCGCAGGAGTGGGCTTGTTCATCGTGCCTGACGGGGACACCAGTACAAGCTTGTCCACACATCTTGGATGCGTTGATGCAAACTCGGCTGCTATCTGCCCTCCCATGGAAGCGCCTATCATGGTGGGCTTGCACACATCTGCCATCTCTAGAAACTTTTGCATAAAATCCAAAAAGAGATCCATGGTATAGTTTGCATGGGGCTTGTCACTGTACCCAAACCCTATGAGGTCTGGCGCCACAACACAAAAATCATCAGCCAGCCGCGGGATTATACTGTTCCACCTCTCTGCAGATGCCCCAAGGCCATGTACCAGCACAAGCGTCCTCTTGCCGCTACCGGATTTCAAGTACCTGATCCTGTCTGCGCCAACCTGCAGGAACTTTTCTTCCACCATCTTGTCCCTCCATGTTGGCTAGTTAAGTATACGTATTATGTGGTGGGATGGTACGTCCTCCCATCACCACACATGACCATCCTGGTACATGAGTGCAAGCCCTCCACCATCTGTGCATTACACCACTGCAAGTGGCACTGACCCACCGCTGCTGTCCCATGCAAATATAGAGTCATCATCATACGGAAACTTTACTATCAGCGAGATCAGCCCAAAAAAGTTGTGTAGGTCCGTTACCGATGGCTCTGCAGAACCGCTTGGATGCGAATGCACCACCCCCACATAACTCATATCAAACGGCAGAAACGAGTGCGGAAACCCTGCAAATGTAGGGCCCGAATAGTCAAACGGCGGTATTACTAGCCCGTTTATGCTTATCTGGCCGTTCTTTGACTTGCCCCTTAGTATCAGAATTCCTTCGTTGGGGTGCTTCATCTGGCAATATGATAAAATACTATTCAGTACATCGCGCTTTAGCAGCACCTTTCGCTCAAACTTTTTGCGCCCAAAAAACATCCCCATCATCATACCCATATGGACTAGTTTAATTTTGGGATTATGATGTATGTAGAGTTTGTATGGCCTGTGAGCATATCCTGAATCTTTGCAACCAACATGGGCTCTGATTGGTTCATCTTGTCAAGCTCATCTGTGATTGTGGTAGACTTTGCTGCAAGACCATCCCTCAGCGAGATACTCTTTGCAAGGTCCAATTCCATGCCGTCCAGCCCATCTGGGCGCTGCGCGGCTATCCTGGCCTGCATCGCGCCATGATCTTTTCGGTTCTGTACAATGCGTTGTACATACCCCTTTACTGAATCACTGATCTGCGTCACCTGTGATATGGTCCTGTCTACATCCTTTACGGATATGGATCCCGACGATACTCCTTCTGCTATGTTGTGTAAAATCATTATTATGGCATCTGTGTTTTGGGTGCTGAATGCATCGGATGGATCTACTGTGAGTGTCTTTAGTACCATCTTGTACTCTTTGTCCAAGGCCGACTGGTACTCGTACCTGCCAAGAGGCCTTGATATCTTTGCAAACTCTGCATTGATCTGGCCGCGTATGGATGCCATCTGAGACTTGATCCCCTCAAGGCTGATGCACATATCCAGATACTTTTTGTAGTCGTCCGATGACTTTGTCACTTTAATAGAGTCGCGCATCTCTGACATCTTTTCATCAAGGCCAGCCACATCTAATGCAATCTCTTTTATCTTTTGAATTTTCATAATCCTCTTTTGGCCGATGGCACCAACCTCGTCGACCATTTGTATAATTTGCTTTGCCTCTGCCTGCGACACATCATACCTCTCTAAAATCTCGTGAATCTCTACAGAGTTTGTGGCCATCACCTCAAGGTTTGCCTTTAGCTGGTTTGCATACTTTTTTGCAAATATGTGAATCACATTGCTCTGTCTTCCCAGCACGTCCCCTACCTTTTTGAGTATGGCCCCAAGTACCGTGTCCAGCTTGCGCACACTGGCCATGTCGGTGACGTCAGGCAGGTGCACCACGTCCTTTTTGATGGCACCAATCAGCTGTTTCTTTCCCCTGATTACTATTGTGCCAATGTGCTTGTCTACGTCATCTACATTGAGGTCGTCTTTTTCAAGCACGTTTCCAATCTTTATCAGCTCATCTATCAACGGCTGTGTTTGGTTCTTGATGCGCCTGCCATCTGATATGATCCTATCTTGCCTGACTGCGTCAATTTCATCTATGATGCCTGACACATCTGCAAGATGGATGGTACTTTTTGTGTCACTGGCAGGCGTATCCTGCCCGTCTGTACTATAATGGCTGCCCCCATCCGGGCTGCGATCTTCGATCTTTTGCTTCTTCTTTCTACCCCATCCGAATACCATCTATTGTACAATGTCTCTTGTCCATTAAATGGTTTATCTGCCAAGCAACAGGCCCATCTTATATCCACACATTGTGTTGCAGTTCCACCACCAATTCACATCTTCTCCCACCCATCACAACCAAGACTTATAGTCGCTTGCCCCTTCATACCTCCCATGCAAGATGATGGTGATGCGTCCCCCTCTTCGCCGCGCATGATCAAAAAGACGATCAGAATAACTGCGACTGCAGGCACAGTCTGGGCGCAGATAAGCGACCTGATAGGACTACCCGCGTGGGCAGACTCTGTACAAGATGTAACATACATCAAGGGATGCAATGGCCTGCTGCGCCGGGGCGTGGGTACTGCCAGACTCATCACCTTTCATGACGGCAGCCGCGTGGAAGAGCATGTCATACTTTGGAGTGAGATGTCCCAGTTTACATACGTGGCGTCATGGGGCCTGCCTGTAAGTCCATACGTTGCAACGATCTCAATACATGGTATCTCCAAATCCTTGACAGAGGTGGCATGGCAGTCTTTTCTGGGGTCTGGAAAGCTGTCTACTGTACAGTTCAACAATGCCATACATGACATGGAGGCATTCTATGAACGATCTCTTGCAAACCTCAAGGCACTCATTGAGGGCGGTGCAGGCAAAGCGGCACAATCATAAATCATTCCTACCACACACCATCTGTCCCAACACCGCCATATTCTCCCATGTTTGCAAACCCGTAATTGCTGCTACAACCCCATCCATACCAAAGGCCCATAAGTTTAGGTGCGATTGAAATCCGTCCGGACAGACATGAAATGGTAATTCTGAATGCCGATTGGGCGCAATCGTGCCAAAAAATGTGAGATTGAGTCCAGATTTTGTGGGTTGGGGGAGGGATCAATACGGGATAATTTGTGTTTGATGAGTGTTTTTGGCTAGAGGATTATGATGTGTGACAGTGATGGTGATGATGATGATGGTGATGATGATGGTGGTGATGATGATGGTGATGAGTAGATTGTATGCATGATGTGTGACAGTGATGGTGATGATGATGGTGATGAGTAGATTGTATGCATGATGTGTGTAATAATTTCCTGCACGGCCTACGCCTTTTGGCGCTGCCAACCCAGTTCCTTTATGGGGGATCCAAGCCATGATCCATACGTATCAACTACCTCGTTATCCCTTTTGGCGGTTTTCGTCTCCAGCATTTTTTGAAATCGTAATCAAATGTATGGCTTTTGGCATAACACCTTGTCTGTGAGATGCTCAGCCTGACGCCGGAGATCTCTGAGATAATAGCACAGTTCTTGAGGCAAATGTACGGCCATGACACCATGCCTCTGCCTCATTGAGGATGGTCTTGGATGTCTGTGGGCAATTCTGATCGTGGCTTGTCTGAAAGTTAGCACCATATCCAGGCAAGCATTCTTTGGCAGCTGGTAAATCTTTTGTGCCATAATGGTATGGTCATCCGGTTACGCCCAAACACGTTTACTGCTGTCATATACATGCCACCTGAACTCAAAAAGTACACCAAACATACACATCCTGCGCGCAACCGGTCCCGTAGTCTTCAACTTTTGCATTTGTTTCAAGAACTTGAGGGCAGACATACTTATGGGGAACGAAGCCAATTATTATCTCTGCATTGGTAAGGCATGCAGAGCATGCCTGCTCCAGTATAGACCACATTACGTTACATCTCTACAAAGCCCACCATCGGGCCGTATTTTTACCAAAACTGCCCGCTATCCCGTACAAATGGTCGTTGATTGGGGCTGCAGGTGTGCCAAAAGTGCAGCCACCATAGGCAAATTAATTATCTCTAGACTTTTGCGTTCCGCCATGGACACATCGTGCATATGATTTGGAATTGTGAAACAGATTACCATTGCAACTAAACAATAATAATAACGGATTATACAAAATACATACAATGTCAAAACAATGTGATCACTTTACGAATACGCGCGACGAGATCTCACCCAACACCAAGAACTGTGAAGAGTGTGAGAAGCAACATCTGCCGGTAGTGGCGCTCCGCATGTGTCTTGTATGCGGGCATGTAGGGTGCTGTGACTCTTCGATCGGCAAACATGCTACAAAACATTTCAAAGAGACAGGCCATCCTGTAATGAAGGCAGTACCAGGCGACACGTGGAGGTGGTGCTATGTACACAAAGAGTACTATTGATGTGGCATTTTGCCATCAAACATTCCTACACCACTACTATCAAACAAATCCAAAGATATCATACTCGTGGTATTGATGCCATACCATCCAACTATCGCGCAAACTTGTACTATCACAAATCAGCATGGTGCAGGCGTCCGACACATCCTTTACCCTTCTTGAAACAACATAATCAGATTTTGCACCCGTCTGCCTGTTGGCCTGTCGAACTCAATCGTGTACACTCTAATCTAAATATGGTGGCGTCTGTCAGGTATCTCATGAGTGATATGCGCTTTACCATAGTGGGAATAATTTTGGTCTTTGTGGGGTTTATAGTGCTTGGAGTATTGTCACAAGACTATCGGGGCGCGACTATTGAGGCCGAAGAGTTTGGAACATGCTATGAATACTCTGATGATCTCCCTCCTGTCAAGATTGACTGTGTGTTTAGGGTGGCCGATCAGGTGCTCTTCTTTGGGGCTGTAATGGGTCTTATTGGTGCAGGGATAGTATCATTGGTAAAGGGTGCACGCGGGGATTGGGACAACAGGGTGCGCCCAAAGGACATGGTAGGTCCAAGCAGTGGACATGATGATGATGATGATGACACTGATGATGGCACCGATGATGGCACAGGCCGTAGCAGCACCTTGTCTGATTCTACAGATGTTGCAAAAAAACAATAGCGTATCATGGACCAACTACAGATGCGGCTAGCAATACTTACAGCCATACTCATCCCAACATCTTGCCACTGTGTATGTGTGCCACCATTCCTCTCTTTGTGCACACTTACCTGTTATCAAGAATCTTTCTAATCTTTTTGAGGTTCACAACATTGGATTCCTGAAACATGGTCATTGACTCTGCAACAGGTTCCGGCATTACTGACTTGATGCCGTTGACCAGCTCGTTACTTCCTGATATCACACTGTCTACAAGCTTGACAGCTTCATTGTCTTGATCTACCACTGGTTGAATTGGTTGCAGGTTTTAATTATGCTTTTTTATCAGCGTAACCGTAGACCGTACCTTGCCTACACTTTGAATACTCCACGATACCAGCTCCCGCACCTTCTCAAAGTTGTCTGCTTGCAGTTTTACCAAGATGTCGTGCGTCCCTATGGTCTCAAACGCATCTTTGACTTCTTCGATCTCTTTGAGTTTCTCCACAATCTCATCCTCTGCTCCAAGCTCACAGTTGAGCATCACATACGCGTCAATCATACGTTGAAGACAGGTTGATAATTATTTAAATATGAATCGCATTGGACTGCCTATCTGCAGACTGGACGATTATTGAGTCCACACATCCCACTGACGTCATTTGTATGCCTTGTGCCCACCTTGTGCCCACACCACCTTGTCCGCCGGTCACGACCCTACCGCCGCCGCACACTTGCACCCGCCTTGTGCCCACACCACCTTGTCCGCCGGTCACGACCCTACCGCCGCCGCACACTTGCACACGTATTGATCCTACCACACCACATGTACCAGTTCCTTGAGATTCCTTCTGGGCTTTGGAAACTTTGTCTGCTTTGGATACCCTATACACAACACCGATGAAGGTATGAGGTCAGTCCCGATAACATCCATCACCTTGCGCTCATCAAACATGCCTACCCATATCGAGCTGAGCCCGAGCGCTTGTGCTGCCAGCTGCGAATATCCGGCCGCCAGTGTTGCATCCTGTATTGCAAACTTTGCAAGGACATACTCTGAAAAGTCAAACTTTACCCTGGATGGATTCTTACAAAAAACCAGTACCACGGGCGCATCAACATATGGCTGGTTGTTACACGCCTCTACCAGCAATTTTTTCTTTGCGGGACTCTTTACATAAAATATCTCAAATCCCTGATAGTTTCCAGCAGTGGGTGCCGTGTCTGCTGCTGCAATCACCTTGTCTATCTTTGTGACCTCTACCGGCATGTCACTCAAAAATTTTCTAGTAGAGCGCCTCCTTGCCATAACTGCAAAGAGGTCCGTATCCACCTCTTCTGCGGGTAATGCTGTTGACGGCCCTGACTTTAATATAAAATCAAGCAGCTGGTTCCTCACGTTTGGATTGGCAGACTCGGGGACTTGCTGCGGTTCATAACCCATCGGATATATCTTCTCTCCATGCCCTTGTTCCTCCAAGACAAGATCATATGGTGATTATAGTATTAAATAGTTGTAATGGTGTGGCCCGCCACATCTAGGCGCCTTTTTTGCACCTTTGGATACGGATGCCCTTGCCGCACCCATGATTGGATGCTTCTCCATGCCGTTGTAGTGATCATTCCGGCACAAAGGCGTCGCAACCCGAACCACACGGCTTGTTCATGACGCCCTCACATCGTCCGGCCTCGTCATGCATTATCCGGTGATGGCCACAATACTTGCACCTTTCCCTAAAATGAGATATCAGCTCTGCTGTACTGATACCTGCCTCTCTTGTCCTTGACTCCAAATCCACAACCATACCTGCTCCTGACATGGTGTAATTGTTATTTTAATGGTACACCGCCATAATGCAGTACCCCCATCCATGTTATACCAATTCCACACACATTCATTCTGTGCATATGACTATACACTACACAAAATACCCATATCTCTTCAACACACAACCATACAACCAGCGCCTTGTTGCAACTGTTTATACCATCTCACATATTACACTCCATGACGTCTCTTCACTTTTTGGTACACCTGCTAGTCAACCAATGGCGCCGGGAAAGGGATTCGAACCCCTGTACGCTCTCGCGTAGCCGTTTTCGAGACGGCCGCCTTACCACTTGGCTATCCCGGCACATGGTGCCTAATATCTCCTTTATAATAAAGCAAATTGTCATGGTTGTATGATCCCCTCTTGTATCACATGGCATAATTCAACGACTCTGCAATATCTGCCTGCAGCCAAGCATCTATACAAAGGCAGTACAGCAACAACAGAGAATTTCCAGTCAGGCCATCACTCACCCCTTTATGATAACAAATGCATCAACCATGCTATCACCTCCCGCCGGTAGATGTTGCCATGCACACCATAAGGGGCACCCAACCAGATCAAGGCAGAAGAGTTTGAGCACACTCCAAACTACAATAGAGTTTATGATTAATCGACCGGAAAAAATTTTCTGTTTTGGCCGACCCGAAAGTGTGGTGAATCGCCTGATTTTTTGATTATCTGCGATAAATCCTCAAGTGTGTCATCAAATACCTCCTTGGTGTTTCTTGTAAGTGCCTTTATCATCTTCTCATCTGAGATGATATACTCTAACATTTCCTGTGTGTGAAACAGTCTTGTGGGTAGTACAGAAGAGTAGTGCCTCTTCTGTCCAAGCTCCGTATTCCACAGCGAGTCCTCCTTTACCAGTATCGTCTTGAGTCTCAAATTCTTTTTTCTAACCTCGAGTTTTCTTTGGCCTGTTTTGCCTTATCTTTTGGTTCTCTATCTTTTTTTCAGGTTTTCTTTTTCTAACTTTACTAATCTGGTCTCTAGTTTAGTTTGAGTTTGTTTGCCCATTACCATATACTTGAAAGAAGTAAATTTAACGATACAAGTTTAATTTAATAGAGAACTTGACAATTTTTTTGATCCTATTTTTCTGGTCGATTAATCATAAACTCTAATGTTGAATGAGAGTTCACATTAAGGGATTTTCTATACGTGGACTTATAACCGCCGCTATAATACTGAGAGAATTAATTCATCTATCAAGTACATGACGCCAACTGAATTTGTCGCACATTGGCAGTTAACCCACCGATGGCCTGACAATCCCGTCACGGTGCTATAACAGGGGGCGGTTCTGGTCGTATCTGCCATCTTGATACCATCACTGCCTTGAATGTAAGAACAGTAAACATAATTTTCTGCCATTTACCGTCACTTCCAAATCCACAATATGCATTGATAACCACCCATTGGTTGAACAGTATCACAGATGCCGCAAAGCACAGAAATCTTGCGGCATGGTTTGTACTGCGTGTCCTGAGTCTGATTCCCTCTATCTGCCTGTATGCAGTTTCTATCCCCCATCTTTTGTGGTAGGCTGCAACATCTATCTCATTGGAGTTGGCGGTAAATCCAATGTACCTTTCATGTGCCGGCGCATCCGGACTCTTGTCTTTGTGTGTAGTGCGTTTCTGTATTACCATGATGTATTTTACAGACGAGTCGGCGTTCTCAAGTATTACATCTGATGTAGCATCGCGTATCTTTTTGTCAAATTCGTCAAGGGCTACCACTACATTGTACGTATTTTTACACGGTATGACAAATCCACTACCGTGACTGTTCATTGCTTTCAACACTGAAACTGAAAAGAACTCCCTGTCCATAAAAAAACACTTGACCATAATGCCATACCTGTTGCATATTTGGATGATTTTACGCACAAAATCAGCCGTGGAATGGCCCATCCCTACAGGAAATACGGCAAGAGTGAGTCTGCGCCCTTCATCAACACACTGGGCAGTAATGTATCCCTCAAACTTCCATGTACCGTTTTTGGATTTGGAGCGTAACAGTTCAGGTCCAGGGTTTTTATCATATCTTGGTATGAGGTGCTTGTCGATGGCCACATGAATTGATTTTTTCATGACGCCTGATTTTTGGAGTTTTACAATCTGGCCTGAGATGGTATCCTCCATTGCCTGCTCTACCACATCCGGTTTTGTCCTTGCAAACGCCTTTCTTACCCACTCATCGGTGGGCAATATGCTGTTTGATGTGGTATACAAGCTTGCGGCATACCCGCCTACCGATGCCGTGCATGTAGAGGCAGGCATCATTATGTCTATCATATTCCGTATTGAGTGTCTGGCATTGGATCCGTGAGGCATGATGTCACATCTTTCCACAAATTCTAACAGGGCAGATGCGATATTTTCATATAGTGACGTCAGAAAGTCTTTGCAATTTTCAAAAAACCATTGAAACATTTATAGCTTGGAAAATCTAGTGGGTCTCGTGGAACAACAATATGAAGAATTACTTGCAGCATACAAAAAAGAATCCAATCCAAAAACAAAAGAACGAATGCTTGCAGTGATAAATGTTCTAGTACATGGGGAAGCAATCCCAACGGTCTCCAGATTCTTTCGCAAGGCATACAATTCTATCAAGAACTGGATAAGACGATTTGAGAAAAATGGAATTGATGCATTATCTGAAAAACCAAGATCTGGACACCGTCCAAAAATATCCAACCATAAAATTACAGAATATCTTGCAGACAAGCTAGACGGTATTTTTCCAAAGGTATTGGCACGTGACATAAAAAAGAAGGAAAAAGTACGATACACAGAATCCGGAATACGTGACATGCTGCGTCGTAGAAGCTTTACTCCAAAAGTTCCAGATGCAATCCACAAAAGAAAGGCAACCATTTCAGAGATAGAACAATGACAAAAAGAGCTAAAACCATGGATTTCGTGCGTAAAACGTGACGGTTTTGAGCTGTTTGTACAGGACGAGGTCTGGCTGGAACAAGACGGCAAACTAAAGAGCGGCCCTTGGTCGCCCAAGGGTCAAAAGATACACCGTGTTTATTTTGGTGATCACCAAAAGCGCGTAATCTATGGTGCGATCTCTGAGAATTATTAATATTTTTTGCGCCGAAGAAAATTCAATGGTTCTACGTTTCTTCAATTCATGAAACATCTTTTGAAAAGAAGAGACAAGGTGGCAATCCTGCTGGATGCCGCACCCCAGCACAATACAAAGGCCTTTAAAAAATTTATCAAAGATAACAGCAAAAGACTGCGTGTAAGATATTTTCTTACAGGAACTCCAGAGCATAATGAAATCGAGGAGCGCTGGCATCAATTAAAAATTCAGTCTTTCATGTACGAGTATCACGAGCATATCAGCGACCGTGCAGCAAAGGCAATGAAATTCCTAAACAATACAAAATTCAATACAGACATTGAAAAATATTTGTTCAGAACTCCGATTGCAAAGACTTTCTGACGTCACTATATGTGAGTGAGTCACTCAATATGTTGCACCTCTTGTGGTTTTTGGTTTTGACATTAAAAATCTGAGAGGTTGCACTAATTGATTTGTTTGCATTGAATTTTGTTGATTTTGAGCATAAAATTATGATCCCAATTCCATCGGTGGGTTAACTGATTGGGAGACGACAAATAAATGAGGGTTGGGATCATTCGGAATTTGATGCAAAAAGTGGTACCAAAACGAGGGGTGCATTCCATGAGTTTCAACACCATGGCGTTGCATTTTAAGATGTTTGGGGGTGCCACTAATACTCTATCTGAATCAAGAATCTCTTACATATCTAGCAAAATAAACAGTCTGAGACCGATCTGGTTTGTATTTTGTTTTATCATTACTGCTGTCTCTCTTGTGCTGTCTTGTGCCGTACTGACTGAGACGGAACTATCTAACACACCTGTACAGTCTGTGACAAGTACTATTACCTCATCTGTAACTGATGGGTCTGACTGGTTTTTGCCTTTACATGGCATTATTCCTACAGCATATGGACAGACAGACAACTTTATGGCAGTTCCTATTGCGTATCCGACAAATACCCTGCAGATTGATGACAAAACAGGTCCGATAACTCTTTTGGATATAGGTGACAAGTTCGGAGCCTCTGTGACAAACATCGGGGATGTGGATGGAAACGGCGTAGTAGACTTTGCGGTAGGGGCAACAAGTATAGATACATTTTCATGCGTGGATTGCGGTTCAGTATATCTGCTGTTAATGAGTGATGAGACCAGTATAAAATCTCAACACCCTATTCACAACTCCACTCGTAACGGCCCATCTCTGGCAACGGGTGACAAGTTCGGAGCCTCTGTGACAAACATCGGGGATGTGGATGGAAACGGCGTAGTAGACTTTGCGGTAGGGGCACCAGGTGATAATGGCGGTACCGGAGCCGTTTACATAATATTGATGGAATCTGATTTCTTTCTAAAATCTTCTTCATTTAAGATTCATGGCACTCTTACAAACGGCCCATCTCTGGCAACGGGTGACACGTTCGGAGCCTCTGTGGCAAACATCGGGGATGTAAATTCGGATGGCAAAGATGATATCGTGGTGGGCGCACCAGGTGATAATGGCGGTACCGGAGCAGTATACAGAATATTAATAGACAGTGAAAATTCCATATCCCATACACAAAAACTCACATTTTCTAGTTTCTGGCAATCCAAATTTGCATCTAAGGAAAGTACAAATTCCATACCCCCTGCCGCACAAATCATGTTCGGAGCCTCTGTGGCAAACATCGGGGATATGAATCGTGACGGTACAGGTGATATTGCAGTGGGGTCACCCGGATATCTTGATACAAACACCGGAGGAGGTGCCGTCTTTTTGATGGCTCTGAATAGGACTGGAAATCATCTAGATGCAGTTTCTACATCTAGAATTGATGGTAATGTGAAAAATGGCCCATCTCTTGAAGGCAACTCCACGTTTGGCTCTTCTGTAACCGGCTTGGGTGATATTGATCGTGACGGTACTGTGGATATTGCAGTCGGTGATGTTGGAAAAGGCAATAAAAAGGGCTCCTCGCATCTTGTCTTTTTTAATGGGGATCACTCCTTACGTGCAACAATCACAATCGACGGGAATACGGAAAACGGTCCTGACGTAACTACAGATGATGCTTTTGGCTCATCCATATCTGTAGCGGGGGATATCAACGGTGACGGCATAACGGGTATTGTGGTAGGCGCGCCTGATTATACCAGTGATGGCAGAAAGCATGGTACGGTTCATCTGATCTCACTTGACGTGGTGACAGGCACAAGTACCGGCAAGACAGATAAAACATATCGGGCTGATCTTTCTGGGGTCAATATTGGAAACCAAAACCGCTTTGGATTTTCCATGGCGCACATAGGGGATTTGAACCGTGATGGCGTACAGGATATAGTTGTGGGAGAACCGTTTGTTCAAGGAAATTCTGGATTGATTCAAGTGTTGCTCATGAATTCTGATGGCAGTGTTTTAAAGTCAACAAAAATCTCACATGGGGGGAGTTATGACAGATACGGATTCTCTGTGGCAAACATCGGGGATTTGGATGGCGACGGGATAAACGAGATTGCAGTTGGAGAACAGCAAGGTGATGGTGTGAATAACAATGATAGAAGGGGCGTGTTATGGATAACCTCTCTAAATTCAAATGGTTCTGAAAAAAATCATTATTCATTTAAAAACCCCAATGTATCTGGTCTTAATGTTCCATGGAATGCCTTTTTTGGAAGTTCTGTGACAGATCTGGGCGAAATTTATCACAACGGCACAAAATACATTGCAGTAGGCGCACCGGGAAGTCAAGGCGGCACACTGCACATACTGTCAATTCAACTTGATTCTATGAAAACCCCCTCTCTTAATCACATAATGGAGATAAACCGTAACACAGCAGGACTCAGTCTGACAGATGAACATAATGGATTTGGTGCCTCTGTGACAAGCATCGGAGATGTTGACGGTAATGGCATTGTGGATCTTGCAGTAGGTGCTATGGCATTTCAATCCGCGTTATCTGGTTTGCTTCTCACTCCCGGGTCTACTGGTGCGGTTCATATACTGTTACTTGACGATAACGGGGGCACACTGTCAGTTAAAAGCTCCTTGAATATAGACAAAAATGAAAGTGCTGGTCCTGATCTGAAAGAAGGAGACGGTTTTGGTGCCTCTGTGATTTCTGTAGGAGACCTGGATGGTGACGGTATACCTGATATTGCAGCCGGGGCGCCAGGATATGATGGTGGAGGCACTAACCGCGGTGCAATCTTTATAATATTCCTAAACTCTGACGGGACGATAAAGGAGACAGTTGAGATAAGCAATAGCACATCCAAAATTCCCCTTGATAATAATTCATACTTTGGACACTCTATTGATACCATCGGGGATTTTGATGGTGATGGTATTGTGAATCTTGCGGTGGGCGAACCGTATGTTACTCCTAGCAATACAGGCAAGGGACGATTCTATATCTTATCCCTTGACAAGGATGTGTTTGCATATGGAGTGTCTTCTGATAAAGCTGATGGAAATTACAACTCGGGTTCGGTTCCAATAGACGTACACTTTTCAGAACCTGTGATGGTTACGGGGCAACCGTATCTTGAACTGGAGACGGGAACATCTGATAAACGTGCAGCGTATCAGTCAGGCAATGAAACATCAAAACTCAGATTCTTGTACGGAATACAATCCGGTGACATGTCCACAGATCTTAATTACAAGTCAGACATGTCGCTTCATCTTAACGGTGGCGCAATAAAGGCACATGCCTCGCCACATGAAGACGTGCTTCCCAAGCTGCCCCCACATGATCTTGTACTTGACATAAACCCAAGTAATGACGTAGGTTCCCTTGCGTTTAGCAAGGATATCATAGTTGATACGGCTCCCCCCACTGTAAGCATAGTTTTGCCATTAGACAAAGCACATATTCCATCTGAACATGCGCCTTTTCAAGCTAATGCTACAGATGCTATAGACGGGAACATTGAAGACATACGATGGAGTTCTAGCGGCAGCAATTTTGGAACAGGCTCTAGTATAACTGCATCATTATCGCTTGGAGATCATACTATCATGGCATCGGCCACTGATTTGGCAGGTAACGCGGCTCAGGCAACCATACAAGTAACCGTAGAGGATACCTCGCCGCCGGACGTGACCGGCGTATCTCTTAATCTTGACAGTGCTAGCAGAACCATACAGGTAGACTTTGATAAGACTATTGATGTTACGCCTGTATCAGGCATTGATTTAGGAAAATTCCACATCCGTGGATCCGGCAGTGACTCAGGAGGCATGACCTTAACTACCTCTACTGTATCTTCTATGGCAGATACCAACTCCATTCTGATTATCCTGACTGAGGCACAGAGAGTGAGTCTGCTATCTCTTATCCCGTCGTTGGAACTAGACATTGATTCTGGTGCAGTCAAGACAATAAACAATATTGCAAATACTGCCAATCACGATAATTCTATAACTATACTGCTTGATACTACAAAACCAATGTTGCTCAATGCAGCCTTTGGCTCAGGTTCTGATACTAATGTATTGCTAGTTTATTTTGATGAGACAATGGATGCCTCGGCAACCGATCTGAGCAAACTCTCAATTTCAAATGATGACAGTAACGCAAATGATGTCAGTCTTTTAGGTGCCCGGGTTATTACCACGACAGATGACAAACGCATTGAGATAGAACTGACTGGTTCACAAAGATCACAAGTATCGTCTCTTGCCGGCAAAATCTATCTGAATGTGGGTGATAACGCATTCTCGGACATATCTGGTGTTGGAATTGCCAGCATTGTGAATACAATAAGTCGTATTGACATTCCACCTGTTGTGACACTCTTTACTCATACCACTGACCCTACATCTCTTCCAATCATTCCGTTTACTGCATTATTCAGCGAGACTATAACCGGTCTTGATGTATCTGATATTGTAACATCTTCAGGAACCGTGCAAAATCTGACTAGTTTGTCTGGTGTCTCTATTGGTAGCAAAGGCACAGGCAACGGCCAGTTTGATGAACCGACAGGAATATCTGCCAACGGCACGGGCCACATCTTTGTAGCAGACACACTCAACAACCGCATTCAGATATTTGATGCCTCTGGCAAATACCTGGACCAGTTTGGCCAATCTGGTACAGGCAACGGCCAGTTTAATCGGCCTCAGGGAATTGCAATTAACGGCACCGGCCACATCTTTGTAGCAGACACACTCAACAACCGCATTCAGATATTTGATAATACAGGCAGTTACCTGAAACAGTTTAATCAATACGGAGAATCTGGCCAGATCATATTTCATCAACCAAAAGGCATTGCAATTAACAGCACGGGATATGTCTATGTAGCAGACACCGGTGGCGGTAGCATTTCTGTATTTGATAATACAGGCAGTTACCTGACTCATTTCGGCCAATCTGGTACAGGCAACGGCCAGTTTAATCAGCCTCAGGGAATTGCAATTAACAGCACGGGATATGTCTATGTAGCAGACACCAACAACGACCGCATGCAGATATTTAATGCATTAGGTACATACGTGGACAAGTTAGACTTTGGCTTCTTTTTTTTCCCAAGAGGCATTGCAATTAACAGCACAGACCACGTATATGTAGTAGGTGATGGAAAGGACTTGAATCCTCAACAAAGTCGTATCCAGATATTTAATTCATCAGGCATATTTTTAGATCAGTTCGATCAAATCGTTACCAATAACGGCAAATTTTCTAGCCCTCAGGGAATAGCTTTTAATCCAATAGGCGGTCTATATGTGGCAGACAGCCTTAATCACCGTATCCAGATACAGAGTAATACCTATTCCTTTGGGGTAGCTAATGCTGCAAATGAACAGACGCTGACAGTTAACATGCCTGCTGATTCTGTACAGGATACGGCAGGCAACAACAATGCGCCCTCTAACACGATACGTCTGAAAGTAGACAAAACTCCGCCTTATCTGCTGTTGTCTGCACCTTTTAATCAGACAAACCTTTCACTAATTCCATTTAATGTATTGTTTAGCGAGTCTGTGGATGGATTTGATACATCCGATATTCGTTCCTCTTCTGGAACAGTACAGAATCTAATTCATCCGTCTTTACAATTCTTTGGTGAACTTGGAACATCTGATGGTCTGTTTGACAAACCCAAAGATATTACATCCAACCAAACACATATCTTTGTTGTAGATACTGACAACGACCGTATCCAGATATTTGATGATGTAGGCAAATACTTGGCTCATTTCGGCCAATCTGGTACAGGCAACGGCCAGTTTAATCGGCCTCAGGGAATTACAATTAACGGCACCGGCCACATCTTTGTAGCAGACACACTCAACGACCGCATCCAGATATTTGATGATACAGGCAGTTACCTGACTCATTTCGGCCAATCTGGTACAGGCAACGGCCAGTTTGATGAACCGCAAGACATTGCAATTAACAGCACCGGCCACATCTTTGTAGCAGACACACTCAACGACCGCATCCAGATATTTGATGATACAGGCAGTTACCTATCTCATTTCGGCCAATCTGGTACAGGCAACGGCCAGTTTGATGAACCGACAGGAATATCTGTCAATGGCACCGGTCACATCTTTGTAGCAGACACACTCAACGGCCGCATCCAGATATTTGATGATACAGGCAGTTACCTAGACCAATTTGGAGAAAAAGGCAACGGCCCAGGCCAATTTAACAATCCTGATAAAATTGCTATAGATACTTTAGGCTATATCTATGTGGCAGACACCAACAACCACCGCATCCAAGTGTTTGATGCATCAGGTACATACCACTTGCAGTTTGGCAGTATTGGCCCAGACAAAGATCGACTTCGTTTTCCTGAGGGAATCACAACCAACGGTACACATGTATTTGTAGCAGACACCTTTAATCATCGCATCCAGATACTACGTAACGGTTATTTCGAGATAACGAATCCTGTAAATGAACAGACGCTGACAGTTAGCATATCTGCTGATTCTGTACATGATAATGCCGGAAACGGGAATGTTGTATCTAATACTGTATCGATACCGATCATGCCCGTAATTCCGCCTGGCGCACCCACGGGACTCACATCATCACCGGGCGATGCTCAGGTAACCCTGTCTTGGACTGCGCCTTCCGATATGGGCGATGCCGCAATCACTGATTATGTCATAGAGTATAGTGCTGACACAGGTACGTCATGGACTACATTCTCAGACGGTACCGGTACTGCAACCTCGGCTGTCGTAACCGGTCTTACAAACGGCGATACCTATATCTTCAGAGCAAGTGCTGTAAATGCAGCAGGTACGGGCCCCGCATCAGATACTGCACAGGCCACGCCTGTTGCACCTGATACTGTGGCACCATCCATTACATCATCTGCCACTGTAACGTTTGCAGAGCTTGTATCAAACACGCACACCATAACGTCTGACGATCCTGCCGCTACCTTTGCCATAGTGTCACATGATATTCCTGGCATACCTGTACCTGTAATAACTGGCCACACCCTTTCCTGGACGCCGTCAGAAGCTCATGGCACAGGCGGCTCTTACAGGGTTACAGTATCTGCGACAGATTCCTCTAACAATGTGGGAACCCAGGACCTATCCATTACGGTAACTGAGACAAACTCTGCACCGTCGCTTGACGGCATAGGCGCACGCCAGACCGTGCAGGCCACTGCCCTTTCCATATCGTTGTCTGCTGTCGATTCTGATCTTCCGGAAAACACATTGACGTATACCCGTAACGGCACAGATGGCACCATAACTGCCGATGATACCCGTACGGCAACATTTACCTGGACGCCAGCACTGTCTGACCTTGGGGTTCACAATGTCCTATTTACAGTAAATGACGGCAATGGTGGTACTGATTCAGAAGCCATTGTAATAACGGTAATTACTACTAATCAAGCTCCGGTCCTAACTAACCCAGGTCCACAAACCGTAACCGCAGGCAACACACTATCAATCAACCTTTCAGCAACAGATGACGATGGTGACGATTTGACTTACACTCTGTCTGGTATTGTTGGCAATGCTCAAATAGGCAGCCAGTCAGGCGTCTTTTCATGGACGCCAACGTCTGCTCATGTCGGTGAACATATTATTACAATCGTAGTAGATGACGGCATCGTTACTGTTCGTGAACAAGTAACATTCACGGTAAACGCAGCACCAAATCCAGTCCTAGATCCAGTAGGCGACAGAACAATAACCATGGGAGAAACGCTAAGCATCCAACTTGCATCAACAGATACTGCAGGTAACGGCGTGTTTTACACCGTTATTACTCCACCTAGCGGCAGCACATTTGACAACAATTCCGGCCTCTTCACATGGACGCCAACGGCTGCAGGTACATTTGGTGTCACATTTGTAGTAACTGGCAATGCCGGCGGCAGTGTTAGTGAACGAATAACAATAACGGTAAACCCAGCTTCTGCTAATAACGCTCCGGTCCTGACTACAATCGGCCCACAGACTGCAACAGTAGGTACTGTGAAAACAATCACACTTACAGCAACAGACGCCGACACCTCTGACGTCCTAGTTTACAGCAGAAGCGGCACGCTTGGTACAATCAACGCCAATGTCTTTACATGGACACCTACCAACACTGATGTCGGTTCAAACACTATCACCTTCACGGTGGACGACCAAAACGGCGGCACTGCCACTGAAGACGTTGTAATAACGGTAAGTGCTGCTAATCGAGCTCCGGTCCTGACTACAATCGGCCCACAGACTGCAACAGTAGGTACTGTGAAAACAATCACACTTACAGCAACAGACGCCGACACCTCTGACGTCCTAGTTTACAGCAGAAGCGGCACGCTTGGTACAATCAACGCCAATGTCTTTACATGGACACCTACCAACACTGATGTCGGTTCAAACACTATCACCTTCACGGTGGACGACCAAAACGGCGGCACTGCCACTGAAGACGTTGTAATAACGGTAAGTGCTGCTAATCGAGCTCCGGTCCTGACTACAATCGGCCCACAGACTGCAACAGTAGGTACTGTGAAAACAATCACACTTACAGCAACAGACGCCGACACCTCTGACGTCCTAGTTTACAGCAGAAGCGGCACGCTTGGTACAATCAACGCCAATGTCTTTACATGGACACCTACCAACACTGATGTCGGTTCAAACACTATCACCTTCACGGTGGACGACCAAAACGGCGGCACTGCCACTGAAGACGTTGTAATAACGGTAAGTGCTGCTAATCGAGCTCCGGTCCTGACTACAATCGGCCCACAGACTGCAACAGTAGGTACTGTGAAAACAATCACACTTACAGCAACAGACGCCGACACCTCTGACGTCCTAGTTTACAGCAGAAGCGGCACGCTTGGTACAATCAACGCCAACGTCTTTACATGGACACCTACCAACACTGATGTCGGTTCAAACACTATCACCTTCACGGTGGACGACCAAAACGGCGGCACTGCCACTGAAGACGTTGTAATAACGGTAAGTGCTGCTAATCGAGCTCCGGTCCTGACTACAATCGGCCCACAGACTGCAACAGTAGGTACTGTGAAAACAATCACACTTACAGCAACAGACGCCGACACCTCTGACGTCCTAGTTTACAGCAGAAGCGGCACGCTTGGTACAATCAACGCCAATGTCTTTACATGGACACCTACCAACACTGATGTCGGTTCAAACACTATCACCTTCACGGTGGACGACCAAAACGGCGGCACTGCCACTGAAGACGTTGTAATAACGGTAAGTGCTGCTAATCGAGCTCCGGTCCTGACTACAATCGGCCCACAGACTGCAACAGTAGGTACTGTGAAAACAATCACACTTACAGCAACAGACGCCGACACCTCTGACGTCCTAGTTTACAGCAGAAGCGGCACGCTTGGTACAATCAACGCCAATGTCTTTACATGGACACCTACCAACACTGATGTCGGTTCAAACACTATCACCTTCACGGTGGACGACCAAAACGGCGGCACTGCCACTGAAGACGTTGTAATAACGGTAAGTGCTGCTAATCGAGCTCCGGTCCTGACTACAATCGGCCCACAGACTGCAACAGTAGGTACTGTGAAAACAATCACACTTACAGCAACAGACGCCGACACCTCTGACGTCCTAGTTTACAGCAGAAGCGGCACGCTTGGTACAATCAACGCCAACGTCTTTACATGGACACCTACCAACACTGATGTCGGTTCAAACACTATCACCTTCACGGTGGACGACCAAAACGGCGGCACTGCCACTGAAGACGTTGTAATAACGGTAAGTGCTGCTAATCGAGCTCCGGTCCTGACTACAATCGGCCCACAGACTGCAACAGTAGGTACTGTGAAAACAATCACACTTACAGCAACAGACGCCGACACCTCTGACGTCCTAGTTTACAGCAGAAGCGGCACGCTTGGTACAATCAACGCCAACGTCTTTACATGGACACCTACCAACACTGATGTCGGTTCAAACACTATCACCTTCACGGTGGACGACCAAAACGGCGGCACTGCCACTGAAGACGTTGTAATAACGGTAAGTGCTGCTAATCGAGCTCCGGTCCTGACTACAATCGGCCCACAGACTGCAACAGTAGGTACTGTGAAAACAATCACACTTACAGCAACAGACGCCGACACCTCTGACGTCCTAGTTTACAGCAGAAGCGGCACGCTTGGTACAATCAACGCCAATGTCTTTACATGGACACCTACCAACACTGATGTCGGTTCAAACACTATCACCTTCACGGTGGACGACCAAAACGGCGGCACTGCCACTGAAGACGTTGTAATAACGGTAAGTGCTGCTAATCGAGCTCCGGTCCTGACTACAATCGGCCCACAGACTGCAACAGTAGGTACTGTGAAAACAATCACACTTACAGCAACAGACGCCGACACCTCTGACGTCCTAGTTTACAGCAGAAGCGGCACGCTTGGTACAATCAACGCCAATGTCTTTACATGGACACCTACCAACACTGATGTCGGTTCAAACACTATCACCTTCACGGTGGACGACCAAAACGGCGGCACTGCCACTGAAGACGTTGTAATAACGGTAAGTGCTGCTAATCGAGCTCCGGTCCTGACTACAATCGGCCCACAGACTGCAACAGTAGGTACTGTGAAAACAATCACACTTACAGCAACAGACGCCGACACCTCTGACGTCCTAGTTTACAGCAGAAGCGGCACGCTTGGTACAATCAACGCCAATGTCTTTACATGGACACCTACCAACACTGATGTCGGTTCAAACACTATCACCTTCACGGTGGACGACCAAAACGGCGGCACTGCCACTGAAGACGTTGTAATAACGGTAAGTGCGCCGGCACCAACTACAACGGTAAGCCGAACTTCAATAGACGTAACTGAGGGACAGACAACAACACACACGTTTTCAAGTGACGGCAGAAGTGAAACGACCGATGATTCCAACTGTGACCCGTCATTTGCTGGCTGCGGTCCTGGAACAGGAGCCTGGTATTTCTCAATGGTCATTGACGACAAGCATGCCGATGATCTTGACATATACTATCACAACGGCCAACGGGAAATCCTACAAGGCACTGCCGTGCATGTCATTCCCGACGACGACGGCACACTGACAGTCGAGATACATGCCAAACCGGACACAAAGTACGAGGTTACAGAGACTGTAACAGTAAGCATATACAATAAGTTCAGCGAGGTGTCTGACATCCTTGGCATCAACATAATTGATTCAACCTTCCAACATCCCGAGTCTGGTAACAGCTTTTCAGTGCCTGCAGACTGGCCACTAGTTCCCAACGGCGTAAGTCATGATGAATCATTCAGGTTGATGTTTAGCACTTCAGAAGGCATAGATGGTAAAAAACAAGACAAGAGCACGTATGACAGACACGTACAAAGAATGATAAAAGATAACACCATACACACGCCGGATCATATTGCAGATCAATACACTGCACTGGTTCAGACACGTGGTGATCATGACATTAAGACAAATACAAACACCGCGTCAACACATACGGACGCCCCGATATACTGGATGGGCGGCTCAAAAGTGGCAGATGACTATGACGATTTTTATGACGGCTCATGGGATGCCCCCCGTGACATAAGAACAGAATCAGGTGAAAAACAGAACTTTGGCAATGCAAACTATCACTTTAACGGAATAGTTAAAAAATTAGGGCATGCTAAATCAGGCGGACCATATACAGAATTAAAGACCAATGATCACGGCGGTAAAACTATTACGGCAATAGTTGATGGCGTAGAGAAAAGTTATACAATCCCCTCACATTCCAATGTACCTATTTATTCTACTTTTGTAAGCTGCAGTCAGGGATATGATTACGGCCTTAGTCATACAAACTGCAGACCAGATGCATCATTACCAATATATGGATTATCACCGGTACTTACAGTAAGTTCAGAACAAACACAGTCATCACCACAACAATACGGTTCGGTACAAGTTGAAGCATTTGCAGTACCAGAAACACCGCCACAAAACACACCAACAACGGCTGATCCTGCACTAATTCAAGCAGTGAAAGGCTACCTAGTCAAAGCGTATTACAATGACGATCCAAACGATCCACGTGGGATAGAATGGCCTAATCACCTGCCAAGATGGCTACCTGCATTAGCTGCATTAACAGGAAATTATACGGACTATGAACCAATGACATCAGAGAAAGCATTCCAAAACGCCAAAGATTTCGACCCTGTCAAATGGATACCAGTTGCAGAAGAGATTCTGAGATTGGAACAGGCTGCTGCTGATCAATAAACACCACAGCAACCAGATTAAACACCTGGACCAACAGCAACAGATCCTACATTGATTGCCAACGTACAGAGATATGCTGCTGAAACCCAATATGGCCAGATCATATAGATAGATGGAATCGTGTCCTATAGTAATTTGAATTAACATCCGTTATTTAATCCGTGTATCCTGTACCATCAATAGATCAGTCCGAATACAATTTGATTATATGAAAACAGTATTGTATAATTACGAATAGTACAGATTTTGTATTTTTTGGTTGCATCATATACAATGCAAATCAAAATAAGTTGCCGCATATGCACCAAACAAAAAAGTCATGCAATGTAACGTAACATGTCACCTCCCCCTCTCAAGTCGCATGTATGGGCATGTCTGCCATACAAAATCATTCAGATGATGTGATAAGATTTGGAATATGATGACAATAACTGCCCTACGCCATGGCAAGCATGTCATGTAATTATTTATTTCATAATGATAAACACAATTCCAAAATGATGTGCGCAGCCGTGTGCGTCCTTACGGGCATGATGTTTTCCCACGGCCCTGCCACATGCAGGGATGTAAGTCACGTTCCAAACAGCCGCTCAAACTCTGTCTGGGCGTTACTGCCATGCAGCTTCCATGTCTCAAGTATACTTGCTATTGTACAGTACATCTGTGCCCCGCGCAATGTTGCAAAACGGTACATCACCTTGCGCCGTATTACAAACCTGCGCAGCATACGCTCGGCAAGGTTGTTTGTAAGCGACATTTCAGGATTTGTAACTGCAGTAAAGAGGTAGGGTGCGCAGTTACATACGTAGGTTCCCGCCTTGATGCCCTCTTGCAGTAGAAGCCTACCTATCTCAGTCGTTTCAAGTATGAGGCGGTCTATCTTTTGTTCCGGCGTGTCAGGAGGCAGGCCCTTGGCATGCTGGTATATGCTCATGAGCCTGTGGTAGAGATACCATCCCGTTTCAGTATCGCTTTTGGTGACTGCGTTTTCCACCTTTGTCTTTACATGTGCCCAGCACAGTTGTCGTGTCTTGAAATAATTGTGTGCCGCATATGCATCACAGGTCATTTTGATGTCCGGGTATGGAAAATTCTTCTCAATGACTGATTTGCGCCGTGTCTCAGCAGGATGAAACATGACGTGTTTGCCGTCCCCTATCATGACCCACATCCTGCCGTTTTTACTGACATTGCCGCTGTCCTTACCATCATTATCCTTGTCCTTGCCATCATTGTCCTTGTCCTTACCATCATTGTCACCGGTATCACTACTCCTGTCCGGGCCAAGTGGCAAGACTGTATCATCAATGTTTCCCGCACTGGATTTTGCAATGTTGTTGCGTATCATCTTGATTTCCGGTTTCAGCAGGAACTCTGATGCCCTGATTGCCTTGTTTATGGTGGCACGACACAGTTTCTTGTCATATGCTATGTGTATTGTCTCACACAATTCAGAGCCGCTCTTGTTGGTGTGATACAGCCGGACAATCTTGATCAGTAATTTCTTGCCGATGGATGTGCCATCAAGCATCCAGTCGGGCTTGGATGAAACAGGCCCGCACGTACTGCATATGTACAGGTACACGTCATAGAGCCGTTCGGTGACCCTGCCATCCTCTAACTCTAGTGCAATCTTTGAGTATCGGTCAATCTCCCCAATGGGACTGCCGCAGTCTGGACATGTATCAAGTGTTAGACTTATTCTACCGTCCGGATTATACTGGCGTGCATGGCCCGTATGGCCTTCCGGCGGGCCTATCTTGGCGGGGGTTGTATTGGTAGTCTCTTTGTCGTGCCTGTTCTTTATCTGCCTCCGGGTTATCGTGTTGTGTGCAGGTGGTGTAGAACCTGCGTCGTTTGTCGCATCCCTCTGTTCGAGCTTTTGGCATTTTGTCCTCAACTCGTCAATCTCCTCAAGCAGTGCGTCGTTTGCCTCCTTCAGGTCTTCGTTTGTTTGGTCCTTGTATTGTGCATAATCAAGAGTGGTGCGTGACATGTCTGACAACATCCTTTCTCTGATGGTACTTGTCGTGTACACATTTTTTGTAAGCAGCATGTTGCAACATTCCCATACTGTCTGAATTTTAGCATCAATTCTCTTGTATAGTGCGTCTTTTTCATCACGCATTATGGCTTGGCTCTTTTGGTCTGCCTCAAGTTGCGCTATTTTGTCCAGCAGGCCGGATATCAATGAGTGCTGCGGGTCAGATATGATATCAGTACGGTTAAATAGATTCTTTACAATGGTTTGTTGGTGTTGTTGTCTTCTCATTTTGTAGTGATCATGGGAAGTACACAATACCATCTTTTAAGCGTAAGGATTGTGCAAATTCTTCATTTTACATAAATTATTTTACGTGATTTACGTGCCTATACCCGCGGCTTGGGGAGGGGGAGGTGACATGTTACAATGTAACAGTCGTAAAGTTTGACTATTTTTATGACGTCTTGATTAATGGCAGCTTGTAATCCGTTGCCCAGCTGCATCAAGACCTTCAACGGCGTACTGTTCACCCAGTTTTTACAACCTATCCACTGCGGTTCAATGATGCTGAGTTCCGGCGTGTATGTGGGCAGGAATCTAATCTGTATCTTTCCTTAGAGTTTGCGAGTCAGGAATTTGATCTCGCGTTTTTTATGATATGGTGCATTATCCATAAAGATCAGCACGGGGCCAAACTGCTCATAAACCTTGAGAAGAAAATCCTTTGTGTTATCCCAGTTTCCAGAATCGTAAAAGTCAAAATAATGTGTCTCATTTTTTCTGATGATGCCCATTATCAGTAGATGGAAATGTGTCCCCTAGAGACAAGCCTAAAACCATCTAAACACAGTATTGAAATTTTTTGATCAAATAGCCTATAAGATATTGTACCTACTTACCTTAAAGTGTCGAAACAAAAAGGCAAGCAAGTACAAAGTGAGATTGGAGACAGGGTGCTTAATATCTTATCTAGCCTGTTTGCCACTGCCAGCATTGCATTCTCTGAAAGGTACAATGCGCAGTATGGAATACTAGAGTTTGTTACAATACTATCTCAGATGGCCAGGTTCAGGATATCGTCTGAAGAGACCGTGCGACAGATTGACATTAATAAAAAGAGACCGACTGCCAAGTGGTTCCGCGACATGATTCATTCCATTACATCAAATGATGCCATGATGTTATGTGATGAAATGTTAAATCACACCATAAAGCACATCTACAAGAAATATAGAAACAAGAGTGTACTGGTTGCAATAGACAAGCATCTGATTCCAAGACATGACAAATTCAACATGAAATATTTGATAAGATCCAAGGCGGATGGAGGAACACACAAGTTTGAGAGTTATTCCACACTGCAGATAGTGGACGGTCCTGCCAATGCGGTATTGTGCTGTATGAGGGAGCTCAAAGAGTCAATAGATGCCAATTTCGTGCGTAGATTCACCCGAATTCTCAAAGAAAACAAGATACGGGCACGCCTTATTCTGCTTGATCGAGAGTTTTACTCTGTCGATGTAATGGAAGCAGTATTACAATCAAAAAATAAATTTCTAATGCCTGCAATAAAAAACTCTACCACAAAAAAGGCGATTCTAGAATACTATGCAGGTACAAGAGATATGGCTTCCAAACACACCATAACAAACAAGTTCCAAAGAAGCATGTCCTTTACGCTGATCATCACCAAATCCAAAAAGCATGGGGATCTCAAGGCAAACATAACAGAATGGTATCATGCATTTGCGACAAACCTTACGATGGGGCGTGCCCTCAAGGAGATCACTACACTCCCAGAAGAATACAGAAAGAGATGGGGAATCGAGACAGGATACAGGCAAATAGAAGAGATTCGGCCAAGAACCACAAGCAGAGATGATGTGTTTAGAATGATGTTGTTTTACACGGCATTGTTATTCTACAATTTATGGACCGCAGAAAGGCAAGAGTACACATCATACGGAATACTGACGCTAAAGCTTATGGCATCATTGTCTGCCATGATTGGCATCGGTAAACTGATAGAGTTTCCGTACGATCCTGGAGGCTATGGTTAGTGAGCACATTTCCAACTACTGATTATGGTAACCATCTTGTTTCCCCACATGCCCTTGTTGTATATTGAGGGGTTTTTCTGCCGGCTCCATGTCCTTTTAGGCACGATTCTTACATGTACGTGTGCCTCATCACATCCTGTACAAGTACGGCGTATCCCTTGTTGGTCCAGAATGCAGACATTCTATGAGTTTTTTTTAAATGCCTCGCTCTTCTTGGGTGTTGCAGACTTTGGATGGCGCGGCCTAGGAACAATGGGCTTGTAGTTGAGTCTGCGGAGCAGCTGCCATATGGACTCATCATGATAGTCTGCCTTGAACTCTTGTTTGATGTATTTGTTTATCAGCTTCAACGTCCACAGGTTAGATTCGTAGCCGACTGACTTTGGGCCCCTGTCAAGTGTCCTTAATAATTTTGTAATCTGTTTGTTGTCAAGCTTGCATTTGGCTCCCTTGTTTTTTATGTCATGTCTGTGTTTCAGTCCGTCTTTTGAAATACGGTTAATCCAGTCTCTGACCGTATTGTATGGCTTGTTTAACGTTTGGGCAATCTCCACTACTTTCTTTTTTTCTTTTTTTGCTATGCATGCAAGCAGGATCATTTTTGCCTTGGGATCCGTTTCGTTTTTTTCCATCTTGCGCAAACGGTTTTTTGATACGTTTGGGAGGAATTTTTTCTTCACACGGATAATAACACCATCCCCTATATAGATCTGTCGATGAAATTCCGAATGTTAATTCAATCATCTATACAACAACGTCTGTGACGTCAGATACCCCCGTATGCCGGGTTTGCATGTGTGAATATTTTTGTCATATTGTATGGGTGTACACGTCATTCTCATACATGTCCTGCCCCACACGGATCGTCCATCTGTGTATGTGTTGTGCTCTACTGTCTTGCAGGTATGACATTTATCGTACCGGTATCATGCTCATACACCGCATAATGGTTCAGCATAGTATCCAGGCATATGTGCTCAGCACCATGCTCTCCGTGATGCCTTCTGATATAATCCCCGCGTGTGTGGCCAAATATCTGTCTGGTCCCAGGAATGTCTGTAAACTCTTCATAGTCACACCATGCCGTCCCTCCCACCTTGGCCGAACCTCCTCTGATCTCACCTACCTGAAAGAACCTTGTATTGTATGACTCGTCATGCATGTTCTCATAATCTGCAAGCGACATTTCCATCATCTCCTGTACGGACAGTGCACCATTCTCCTTGATCATCTCTGTGTAAAAGCCATTACTCAGTCCTGCATGGGTGCATAACCATCTCTTGTCGTCACGATCTTTGAGATCTTCTCCAAGCCAACAAAACATTTGCAGTTTCTCCCATGGTATGTTGTGCCCTGATATGATGTCGTACTTGTCTTGGCTGAACCCACTACACTTTAGGTTCTTGTTGGGCGTCATGTAGTTGAGGTCATGGTTGCCTATTAGGTGAGTGCGACCATCTTTCTTTAGGGAGTCTGAGAGCCACGCGGCCGTATCATATATGGATTCGGGCGTCTCATCAAAACTGTCAAAATAGTCGCCCAGAAATATGATGTGTTCAACACTACTCCCCACATTGTGTATTATCTTGTCTGCCACGTCAATCTTGTTGTGTATGTCTGGGATGATCAGCGTTCTACCGTCTGCTGTATCTACTGACAATATGTACACACCATACATTTCGATCATATATAGCAATACGCAAAAGTTTAGGCACGACTGAAATCTGCCCAGTTAGACATGCTACAACAGTATGTGGTCAGGCCGTGCCCAGAATGATGTATAATACTATCAAAAGACCATATCCGTGCCTGAATCAAAAAATCTTCCCAGACAACTTGACCACGTACTGTTAATGCTTCGTGATGTCATTGGTTAGTATTATGTGTGGTCACCTGTCAGTGCAGCTAGTGCTGGTGACCATCTTTCTAGATGTTTTGACCATTCTAGTCCGCGTGGGTCATTTCTATCATCGTTGTACCATTATGCCATGTCTATGTATCTTTGAACTGTTTCAATCAGTTTGAGATTTATTGATTGGTATTGTTACTTTGTCTTGTACTGGTTATGGTTATGGCTGTGGTTATGGTTGAGCATCTGCAGCTTCTAATATCAAAAGCTGCTCATACACTGGAGTCCATCTATTAGGATCATACTTTTTTGTGTTGGTCTTGGCTTCTGCTGCTGTCATTGGATCATTATGATCAACAACTCCAAATGCAGCTAGTACTCTAGTCCATTTTTCAACATGAGCTGCTCCGTGTTGGGTTTCAGCAGCATATCTCTGTACGTTGGCAATCAATGTAGGATCTGTTGCTGTTGGTCCAGGTGTTGGATCTGGTTGCTGTGGTGTTTATTGATCAGCAGCAGCCTGTTCCAATCTCAGAATCTCTTCTGCAACTGGTATCCATTTGACAGGGTCGAAATCTTTGGCGTTTTGGAATGCTTTCTCTGATGTCATTGGTTCATAGTCCGTATAATTTCCTGTTAATGCAGCTAATGCAGGTAGCCATCTTGGCAGGTGATTAGGCCATTCTATCCCACGTGGATCGTTTGGATCGTCATTGTAATACGCCTTGACTAGGTAGCCTTTCACTGCTTGAATTAGTGCAGGATCAGCCGTTGTTGGTGTGTTTTGTGATTGCACTGGTTGTGGTTGTTGTGTATCTGGTACTGTAGGTGCTTGTTGTGGTTGAGGTTGAGGTTGTGGCTGTTGTTGCGGCTGTGCCTCTGCAGCTTCTAATACCAAAAGTTGCTCATACACTGGAGTCCATCTATTAGGATCATACTTTTTTGTGTTGGTCTTGGCTTCTGCTGCTGTCATTGGATCATTATGATCAACAACTCCAAATGCAGCTAGTACTCTAGTCCATTTATCAACATGAGCTGCACCGTTATGCACCTCATCAGCATAGCTTTGCACTTTGGCAACTAGTGCTGGATCTACTGTAGGTGTGTTTTGTGATTGTACTGGTTGTTGTGGTTGTTGTGGTGCTTGTTGTGGCTGTGCCTCTGCAGCTTCTAATACCAAAAGTTGCTCATACACTGGAGTCCATCTATTAGGATCATACTTTTTTGTGTTGGTCTTGGCTTCTGCTGCTGTCATTGGATCATTATGATCAACAACTCCAAGGCAGCTAGTACTCTAGTCCATTTTTCAACATGAGCTGCTCCGTGTTGCCTTTCATCAACATAACTTTGTACTTTGGCAATTAGTGCTGGATCTATTGTAGGTATTGTTGGTTGTACTGAACCTTGTTGAGCTTGTGCTTGTCCTAGTGTTGATTCTTCTGAACTTGCAGATGTTAAGGTATTTACGATATTAATTTGAAGAGTGTTACTCCATCCAAGACCACTACCAATATTTAATAGCAGCCATCGTATAGGAAAATTATCGTGTGAGTGTAATGTTACAGTTACTGATATTGTGCCATCTGGCTGAATTGGAATTTGAACGTTACGACCTGGTGTTATGTCGCCTACTGCAATATCGTATTGCAAATTAAGGGGACTGAAAAAAGTAGGATTGACAAATACATGTCCTAGATCTATCGAATTTTGAGGAAAGCCAGAAATAACGTATGTCCTAGTGTGACCTAAGGTAAGATCAGTGTTAACCGTGTTGGCATTGTTAGTAGGGTTAAACGTAATGTCTAGTGTGTCGCCTACTGGTTCTTCTGGTACTCCGTTTCTGTTTTGCCATCGTTCATATTCGTTAGTTCTAGGTGTCCAATTCTCATCATGATGAGACAGATACAGATCCAATTGTCTGCATGAAGGGTGAGTTTTCCAGCCTTGATCTGTGCCACTATATGTATTGCATGCTTTTATTGCCTTCTCTAGTGCTACCTGATCTCCTACTGGTATATCTTGAGGCAGTGCCGGTGACGGTCCGTTTACTGTGATTCTTACGTCTTCTGAATCAGTGCCGCCGTTGCTGTCAGTTACTGTGAAGGTAATATCATATGATTTGCCAACATCATCTCCTGTTGGTATAAAGTAAAAATAGGCACTTGTTGGGACGTATGTCCACGCGATACTGCTTATTGTACCTATATCGCTTGATTTGCTGTAAGTCAGACGGTCGTTTTCTGCATCTGTTGCTTTAAGATCAAATTTTAGGTACTTGCCTGCGCTTGTAGTTTTATCGCCGATTGGTTCTAGGATAGGAGTTTGATTAGGGGTGATAGATTCAACTACTTTAATTGTTACAGTTTTTGACTCTATACCCCCGTGATGATCATGTACCGTGAAGGTGATTTTGTGTGAACCAATATCAGCTCTTGTTGGCGTCCATGTGAACGTGTCGCCGGTCAGTGTACCAATATCACTGAATGTAAGGTAAGACAGTTGGTCATTATCAGCATCCGTTGCTGAAAGTGTGATTGTAATCTGTTCGTTTATAGCTACGGTTCGATCACCTGGGTGAGTTAGACTCGGACCTATGTTTGGGCTTCTTACATGAATTGATACTTCTTCGGAAGCAAAACCTCCTCTGCCGTCTTCTACCCTGATTGTGGTTGTGTGTGTGCCAATTTGCCCAATGTTTGGCTGCCATGTAAAAATGCCCTTAAAGACGTTAATGTTGCCAGGCCCGCTACTTATGCTGTATCGCAACATGTCAGAAGTGTCAGCGTCTGTTGCCGTAACAGTGTATGCTAGTAGACGGTCTACATGTGCAGTCAGTATGCCGATTGGAGTCAGGATCGGATCTGCGTTAGTGCCTACCGTTATGCTAACGGGTAGTGAATGAGAAAGTGTGCCGTCAGATACTGTGAATGTGACAGTGTGTATGCCGACATGATTGATTGATGGTGTGAATACATAGTAGCCGGTACTCTGGTCTATTGTACCAAGAATAGGGCTTATGCTGTATAGCAAAGGGTCGGTACCATCGTCTGTTGCTGTAACATTGAATGCTAATGTTTTACCCACAATTGCAGTTTTTGAAGTTATTGGATCTAGGACCGGAGCTTGATTAGTCTGGGCATCAGCTTCAGGCAATGCCACCATAACTGAAAATAATGCCGTTAATGCAATAATCGTAAAAAGTAAGGCTTTCATGAAAGTGCGGGGGGGGGGGGGGGGTGCATTTAAGCCTTCTGGTAGTTTTGGTGTATCCTGCAGGCATATGCCACTATACACCAAATTCGCCCACTGTACCACACAAGATTGTCTACATAATTTGATACGCAACGTCGATTTTTTTGGGTATGCGCGTCATCGAGGGACTGCAGGGTTTGGGTTTTGTTGCCTGTAACGGCACGGGTTACTCACTAGAAGCAATTAACAATTGCCAGACTTTCGCCCTAACAGGAGTAAAAGATCGTATATGTGTAAACCACACATGTATCAACACACATGTTATATTTTGTCGTGTTGAGGATGAAAATTTGACAATTGTTAATTGTTTCTACTAAGAGCGTCGACAAGAACGGCGGCACGAAGCGGCCGTCACACAGGATCCAGCCCACCGTAAACGACACCAGACAGGCCGACCAGACCAGGTGCTCCAACTGCGGCGCGGAGCTCTCGCGGCCCACCGAAGAATACGAGCGGCTGTCCAAGGACCTGATCGAGTTCAAGTGGACGGTCACCAAATGGTGTGTCTCAAGAAGGTTCTGCAGGGGCTGCAACAAGCAGGTTACCCCGTAGAGGAAATTAGTAATTAGAAAATTTTGATCTTCAAAGTAAAAAAAGCTCACATACCACTCGAAAAACGAGCACGTGGTATATGATGTATGGAGATAGATCATGATTTGATCAAAAATGCCACGAGATTCAAAAGGGTCACGGAGAAGCAATTAACAATTGTCAAATGTTCATCCTCAACACGACAAAATATAACATGTGTATTGATACAGGTGTAATTTACCCATATACGATCATTTACTCCTGTTAGGGCGAAAGTCTGGCAATTGTTAATTACTTCTCGGGCATGACCATCGAGGAATTCGATTCTTTGTATACCGAGGTGCCAAAAAACACCCCAAGATGGAGAAGAAGAGGCTCGACCGGCCAGACCGCAAGCGCGCCATAGGCGCGGGACGCCGGCACGTCCTCAACCTGAAGGATCGTCTGGTGCTCTGTCTCTTCTACATCAAAACATATGCAACACAGGAGGTAGTGGGAATGTTCTTCAAACTGTCGCAGGGGACCGTATCCAACACGATGGTAACATGTCCTTGGTCATCAAGGACAGTCTGCCCACGCCCAAGAAGATCTACGCGAAGGTCGGAAGGATCAAGACTATTGGGGAGCTCGAGAAGATGTTCCGGGGTCTGACGTGCCTGACTGACGCCTCGGAGCAGCCCATCCAGAAGCCGAAGCGCAGGGACATGGAAAAGTCACACTACTCCGGCAAGGCACATACCCACACCGCAAAGGTGCAGTACACCATGAACTGCGACAGGCTGATAGTGCACAAGACTGCGCACTCGCCCGGGAGCGTAAACGACATCACCATCTTCAAGAAGAAGCACCAGTCATTTCCGGAAATCTGTTCTCCCGATGGAGACAACAGCGTGGCCGTGAGGCTGCGCAATCTCATGGACAAGGGGTACATGGGGGCCCAGAAGATCGAAAACGGCACAAGGGTGATCCTTCCCATACGCAAGCGCCCGGGAAAAAAGCTCAGCGAGGAGGAAAAGTCGTACAACAACTGTCACTCCTCCATACGAATCTACGTCGAGAACGGCATACGCAGGATCAAGGTGTTCCACATCATGGGCGACAAGTACCGTAACCCGCTCAAAAAGTACGACATGATAAACTCCATAGTCTGCGGGCTGGTAAACCTGCGAATCCTGGCAAAAATGGCGGCGTCAGCCTGACCGGCAACATCGTGTAACTGCGGAAGGGCACAGACTGAATCTAATTGTTAATTTCTTCTAGGATCTAGGCTATGATCCATGCGGACCAATTCCCTCATTACTCCTGCTGCTGGTTTTCGCTTCCAGTATTTTTTGAAATCATAATCAAAGACATGTCCTAGTATGAATTTGTATGTGGCATCCAGATGTGAATTGAGATCAGCATGCCACACAGAATAGTCCATCACACCTTTGAGCACGTTGCAGATTTCCCCTATGGGGTTAATGTATGGGTGCCCAGCTGGGTACAGATTACCTTTGTCCTGTTCTTGGAAGAATTTTGTGGATTTTAGCAGAGGTATGCCAGGATGTTTTGTCTAGGAATATGGCCCTCTTGCCCACCTACTTGTATACGCGGTCTATGCGTTCTAGAAAACTCTCTGTGTTTGTTGTGAGGGAATGGTTGAAAAATACCCTAAGGTCTGATGTCAGGATGCACATCATTGAGAACCTTTGATGACCCCCTGACCACGGCATGAATATGCGCTTGGTGATCTTTGCTCAGTACTTTGAAGACAGGACCGCATCCTTAAAGTTGGATTCATCCTGATTTGTCATGGTTTGAAAACATCTCTCGCCATTCCAAGCATCTCCTGACCATGCACTCACCAGGGGTGACAAAACACAAAATAATACAACCTCTAGACAAAATCACATGGGACTGAACCTTAAGGATCTGGTGGTGCGCGAAAAGATCACACTAGATTCACTCTCATCAAAAGTAGTTGCAATAGATGCATACAATGCAATATACCAGTTTCTTGCAAGCATCAGGGGGCCCGACGGGCTACCCCTGTCTGACTCGGAAGGGCGGACCACTAGCCACCTTAGCGGTCTTTTGTACAGGAACGTCAACTTTTTGTCACTGGGCATAAAGCCTGTTTACGTCTTTGATGGCCAGCCGCCCTCCCTAAAGGCGGCCGAGATCGACCGCAGGAGGCAGATCAAAAAGGACGCCATGATAAAATATGAAAAAGCCATCGACGACGGCAACATGGTCGATGCAAGAAAGTTTGCGCAACAGACTACCAGCATGAAGGACGGCATGGTACAAGAGGCAAAACATCTGTTGTCCCACTTTGGAATCCCATGCATTGATGCGCCTGCAGAGGGTGAGGCGACCGCAGCACACATGACGAAGACAGGCCACGCATACGCGTCTGCAAGCCAGGACTTTGATTCGGTCCTGTGTGGCACAAAGAGGATGATACGAAACTTTACCAACAGCGGCAAGAGAAAGGTGCCAAACAGGAGCTTTTACATCGACGTCACGCCTGAAATGATCAACTTAAACAGCACGCTTGATTCGCTCGGGCTGACACAAGAGCAGATCGTAGATGTCGGTATTCTGATCGGCACCGACTTTAATCCACGAGGATTCAAAGGCATCGGTGCAAAGACTGCACTAAAACTGATAAAAAAACACTTGCGCCTTGAAGATATTCCACAGATCCAGGAGCACCTCCAAGAGATCGACTTTGAGCAGATCAGAAAGATATTCCTAGAACCAAACGTAGCAGACGTAGATGATCTGGTCTTTGGCACGGTAGATTATGCCTCTATAACCAACTATCTGACAAGCCAACGAAACTTCTCACGCGACAGGGTGGATTCTGTTCTTGGCAGGCTAAAAAAGGCGCTAGAAAAAAAGAGCCAGAACTTGGATCAGTGGTTCTGATCTACATACACGCCATCTCAATTACCATCTGCAATTGCATCTCCTCTACTCCACACCCACCTGCCGGCATGAGTTGGGACAATACTGCAATTGACACACCTGTCTCAAGTGGTCATATATTGGCCTAAAACTCCACACCATCGCCCCCCCAACTACACTTGACTGTCTGCATGTTTGCCCTTTGTGTCGTTCCCCTGACGTACACACTTTATGCGCTTTTCTCTTGCATCTCTTCGTGCAACTGCCCAAACACTGCTTTTACTTCATCTACCGCGGTCCCATCCTCTATGGTACTAATATCGCCTATCCCCTCGTTGTTTGTAATGGAGCGCAGTAGCCTCCTCATTATCTTTCCACTGCGCGTCTTTGGAAGCTTTGATACTGTGTATATCTGCCTGGGAGTAGCAATAGCGCCGATCTCCGAGCGCACCACGCCTACCAGCTTTTCTACAAGCCCCTGTTGCTGCACCCCCTGTCTTGGCACCACAAACACAATGATGGCCTCTCCCTTTACCTCATCCGGCACACCGCACACGGCAGCCTCTGCCACATCCTCATGCGATACGATGCACCCCTCAAGTTCTGCTGTGCCAATCCTATGCCCTGCAATCTTTAGGACGTCGTCTGCGCGTCCCAGCAGCCACATGTACCCGTCCGAATCCCTGGACGCATAATCCCCCGAATAATAGCACTCTTTCCCATACCTTGACCAGTATGCTCCCTCATACCTCTTGTCATCACCCCACAATGTCAGGAGCATTCCAGGCCAAGGGCTCTTTACCACCAAATACCCCTTTGTGTTGTTAGCAACACTTACACCATGCTCATCAACAACATCCATCCTGACTCCTGGTATGGGCAGTGTCGCCGACCCAGGTTTGAGCTGCCTGCTCTCAAGCCCTGGCAGTGGTGATATCATCATCCCGCCCGTCTCTGTCTGCCACCACGTATCGACAATTGGACACCTGCTGCCCCCTATTGTTGCGTGGTACCACTCCCACACACTCGGGTTGATGGGCTCACCTACAGTACCCAGCAACCGCAGAGACGAAAGATCAAAAGAGTTTGGCAACTCATCACCAAACCTCATAAACATGCGCAAAGCTGTGGGTGTCGTGTAGAATATGCTGACACCATGTTTGTGTATTATCTCCCACATCCTAGAAGGATCCGGGTAATCCGGTGCACCCTCGTACATGACCTGAGTCATGCCGTGCATAAGCGGGGCATACACCACATAACTGTGTCCGGTAACCCATCCAATATCAGCCGTACAAAAAAACACGTCCCCATACCTGCCAATGCCCCTGCACTTTGTGTTATTCTGCACATCATTACCCGCCGCATGTTTTGCATCATCACCATCATTATCATTTCCTCCGGCGCCATCATCACCATCATCCCTTTCATTTTCATTTTCTTCTTGTCTTGCAGACATTGCATCATGTTGCCTCTTTCCAAATGCCCACCCAAACGTGGCGTACAAGTGTGTCAGGTATCCTCCGGTCCCATGTAGCACCCCTTTTGGACTGCCGGTAGTACCTGACGTATACAATATGTACAATGGGTGTGTGCTCTCAAGCCTCTCTGCCTCACACACCGATGATGCACCATCCATCTCTTCATCCCAGTACACGTCCCTGCCTTGGCTCATCACAGTCTTGCTTCCTGCCCTGTTTACTACCACAACTGATCCCACACCCTCTACATCCTGGATCGCCTCATCAACTATGTCCTTGAGCCGCACCAGCTTGCCCCTCCTAAAACCTCCATCTGCTGTAACAACTACCTTGGATCCAGAGTGGTTTATCCTGTTCCTTACAGCTGATGCACTAAATCCCGAAAATATCACAGTATGCACGGCCCCAATCCTTGCACATGCAAGCATAGCTATTGGCAGCTCTGGGATCATTGGCAGATACACCGTCACACGATCCCCCTTGCGCACCCCGAGTGACTTTAGTACGTTTGCAAACTTGCATACCTTCTCTAGCATCTGCCTGTATGTCAGTACCCTGGTACTGCCATCTTCTGCCTCCCACACCAAGGCTGGTTTGTCGGGTATCGTACTCTGGTGAACATCAAGTGCATTATACGATGCATTTATCGTCCCCCCCACAAACCAGTGTGCAAACGGGGGGCTCCACTCGAGGGTCTTGTCCCACACAGAGAACCAATGCAGGTTCTTGGCCTGCTTGTCCCAAAACGACACATAGTCTGAATCGGCATCATCTCTCACCATACCATCATGCGTACGGCCTGCTCTACTGCAGTCCATCTTGCTACTGCCATGTCGTGTCTGTGACATCATACTTGCAGGGGTGTGGATCCTTCTAAATGTTAAAACTATAAAAAAAAGAAAGGGAGCAAGACGTGCCCTTTTGGAGGTTTGCGCACTCTACTGCGCTTGCATCCTTGCCAGCCAGTCGCTGCCGCTGTTGTTGTTGTTGTTACCGTCGCTATTGTTGTTCTTACGATAGGTACCTGACGACTGGTGTGATGGTTCAGTCTCTGTTGTTGTCTTTGTGAGATTTGTATCGTCTTTGGGATCTGCAGTGCCGTCAGAAGCATCGGTAGCGGGCAGTGGGGACTGCTGTACCGTTACTTCCTGAGGGGGCTCTGGGAACGCTGCTGCCGCATTGATCTCGGTGCGCTCCTCGGGCAGTGACGTGCCTACCACGTCATCTGCTGTGACTCCTTGTGCCTCTGCGGGAGTGGTAGTTGTAGCAGCATCTGCTACTACTGCCTCCATCTCTTTGTCCTCCTGGCCATCATGCATAATGGGTTCTGGAAGGATCGCCGCTACGGGCTCTGTAGGGGCCTCCGGGAGCGTCACCTGGACTGCCTGCTGCCTGCTGCTTGTGGACTCTTCGAGGTATGACACTGCTGATTCCTGTATGTTTTGGGGCGGAGGCAGTATCGTCTCTTGCATGCTCAGATCAAGATCCATTATCCTGGTCTTTACACTTGATATCTCAGACGTCTCGTGCTCAATGCGCTCTATGATGCTGCTTGTGCCTGATTTGACCACTGCGAACGTATCTTGCGTGATCTCGTCGCTCTTGGCCTGCACCTTTGCATCAAAGAGCAGCATCCTGACGGATCGTTTCTGCTCCTCAAGCTCGGCCAGCCTTGCATTCAGCTGTTCCTTGATCCCAGACTCTGCTTCTTCAAGCTCGGCCATTCTCGTCTTATACTTGTCGTGTACGATTCCTGCATCCTCCTTCATCTCATCATTGTCTGATATGATGTCGATGAGCGCCTTTAGCCGGCGCAGTGTAAGCTGCTTCTCACGTATGAGTCTCTGCGAGTCCAGCCTCCACTTTGGAATGAATATAACCACATCCCCCTGTACCACCAACTGGTCATACTGGATCTGTTGCAGCCCCTGGGAACCGCAATCGATTCCCACTGTCTGGACGCTGCCGTCGATGTCAGTCATCGTTCCTACGACCTTTCCCATGTACGTTCCGTACATGTCTTTGACGTCTTTGCCGATAATCTCTATCTCGTCATGGGTCATGCATTATACTCTTGGAATTTGTATAACCATGACAGGGTAAGTAATATTTTTGATTTTGGTTAGATTTTTTTTACAAACTCCTCCCCGTTGTGCCTGTGGCCATTGTGTTGCGCTGCTTTTTTTCACCATCATGGCGTAATCCATGCATGTAGTGCTGATCCCGTGCCGGCATCAGTCCCGGTTTGCACTGCATCACCCCCCACAAATCCAAATTCGTGGCAGTGTAGATGGCTCCCAAACTGGCATCCCAACCTCCAACACGCGCCTGCCAGACACCATGTCATACGTGCCTCCCATGCCATGGCGGGGTGATGCGTTTATGCAAGCGGGTACGCTCATCCCTCACATACATTATAAAGGATATTGTCAGTTGTCAGTCATTGCAGATAAACAATATTACTGTGCTGGGATCTGGAGTGATGGGCCATGGCATAGCACAAATCTCTGCTGCTGCAGGCTATAACGTGGTACTGCGCGACATTGAACAAAAATTCCTTGACAAGGCCATGGAAAAGATTGCGTGGAGCCTAGACAAGATGGTCTCCCGCCAAAAGATCACACAACAGCAGCGGGATCAGACCCTTGCACACATTACACCCGTAGTGGATCTGTCTGATGCCGTCCGTGAGGCAGATCTAGTGGTAGAGGTGGTTCCTGAGATAATGCAGCTCAAAAAAAAGGTCTATGCAGAGCTTGATAGCGTGGCGGCCCCCAATGTCGTCTTTGCATCAAACACAAGCACCCTTCCCATCACCGAGATTGCCGCCACCACATCACGGCCAGGCAAAGTCATAGGAATACACTTTTTCAATCCGCCACAACTCATGAAGCTTGTGGAGGTGATTCCAGGAGACGACACCCTCAAAGAGATCACCGACATGACGCTAGAGTACGTCCAGTCCGTCGGCAAACAGGCAGTAGTGTGCCGCAAGGATGTGCCGGGATTCATAATAAACAGGTTGTTCATACCAGTGGTGCATGAAGCTTGCTACCTCTTGGAGAGGTCTTCTCAAAACACGCTTGAAAAGATTGATTCTGCCGTACGCTTTAAACTTGGATTCCCAATGGGCATATTCGAGCTTGCAGACTTTACCGGCATGGATGTAATACACAAGGCCACCACCGAGATGCACCTCCGCGACAAAAAGGTAGTCAGGCCCCATCCGCTGATCGAAGAGATGTTTGACCAAGGCAAGCTGGGCCAAAAGTCCGGAAAGGGCTTCTACCCATACTCTGATGAAAAATACGAGCGAGTCAAACTGTCAGAAGAATTGGCACAGCAATGTGACCCCATACATCTGGTGGCTAACATGATAAACAATGCGGCATGGTTGGTTACCAACGGTGCAAGCGACATAAAAGAGATTGATCAGGCGGCCCGGCTCGGACTGGGATTGCAAAAACCACTGTTTACAACCGCCAAAGAGATTGGAATAGATAGGATCATATCGGAGCTGCAGGAACTCGCCAAGAAGCACGGGGACTTTTATGCCCCCGATCCACTACTATTATCGCTTTAGACTTGTAATCGACTCTTCTTTGGTCTTTGTTTACAGCATTTGCACTATTTTGCAATCATCTTTATGATCTTCTCTACTGCTTCTTGAGGGGTGTCTGTACCCACTATTCTGCCATGCTGCCTGTGATCCAAAAATCCGTCAATGTATGTCTCGATCGTTCCTCCCATCCCGCGTATTGCCACCATGGGCCTCTTGTGCATGTATGCCGCACATACCTCAGACAAGGTGCCGGAACCTCCGCCTATTATGATTATTCCATCTGCACTCAGGGCGTTGATAAAGTCTCGTGCAAACCCCATCCCCGTAGGTACTACTATATCACAGTACTGGTTTGCTACAGACGCGTCATCCTGGGGTATTATCCCCACACACAAACCGCCGGCATCATGCGCGCCGTGCGATGCTGCATTCATCACACCTCCCAGCCCACCTGTGACAAGCACGGATCCTGACCGCGCTATATGTGTGCCTACCTCATATCCCACCTTTTCATGGCGTGCCGTGCATCCTTTTGTGTTGTTGCCGATCACCAGTATCTGCCGCTTCTTTGCCACGTGTGTGGTGTGGTATGGCGCTTTGAAATATCTTTCCTGACCCATGCCCACACACCCTGGTCCCTAAGATGTCTGAAAAAGCCCACAACGTTTCCAACTATTACACAATTGGCCAACGCAACTAGGTGGTGACACCTATGATGATGGTGTGGTTATGTGACAGTATGACGGCATGATGATACCAACTACACATTGATATCAATGAGATGATGATGATGATGATGATGATGATGAGGTTCTGGCACCAACGGTGTCCTAGTACTGATGCTGTTGCTGACTACAACTTGCCCCCTGATGGTTTGTAGTCTTGTCATGGAATACATTAAATTATTTGCAGCACAAGATATGCTATGGGACTATTCCATAGGCGACCCGCATTCTGCTTTGTCTGTAATACAAAACTCACCCACCGACACAAGCCAAAAAAGGAATGGGGCATATCTGGACTGGTGTGCGGCAACTGTTATTTTGACAAGGCTAGAGAGTACTATGAAGGCAAGACCAAGCAACAATGTGCGCTGTGCAGTACCACAAGAAAGGTTACCGACCTGTGGGAACCTCGGTGGCAGTGGGACATGGAGGGCCTCTTGTGCAAGCAATGTTTTGACCGCAAGGAGCAGACACACGACAAGAGAAAGACCTTTTGTGCCCTGTGTGGCGCAACGATGGGCTTTATTCGATACAATCCAAAGTCAAAATGGAATATTGAGGGCCAGTTGTGCAGGCAGTGCTGGGACTCTAAAAAGGCAGATCTTGGATAGTAATATTCCTGACTGGCCTGCAATTCACATGTTGTACCAATACCTATGATGAACCGAGTGACTAGACCAGTGACATGCAGTTACCACCATGTTGCCATGGCCGCAATGGTGGAGGGGGGGGGGGGGGTCCATACACCCTGTCAAAACAAAATACATTGGATATCTGGCATTTGTTCAAAAACTCACATGCCTATCATGCCTGTCACTATTGATATCTGTGAATCAACCAATCAACATTACTAGTATGGATACAGCCTCTCCCTGTTGTCAGTATCATCTACACTGATGGCCTTTGTGGGACATGTCTCGGCCGCATTCATTATCTTGTTTATTCCCGAGCCCCTCTGATTGATCACAGATGACTTGGGATTTGCTATGGTGTTTTTGTTTATCTCAAAGACATTGGGTGCTATAATCTCACAACTACAACATCCAATGCACTTGCTCTTGTCAACATCTACAAAGAGATTGGGTTGCTTCTTGGGTTCTTGAGCCTTTTCATACTCCCCATTTTTACCATCTGGTCTTACACGTGCATTATAATCATCCCAAAACTTTTTCTCATACTTTTTCCAAAAGTCTGGATCCTCTTCTTCCACACCGCGTGTGTATCTGCCCCAATTCTCTTCGGGGGTAGTTGTGTGTCCGGGCGGCGGAGCTCCCCATCTTGATTTCTCTGCAAATCCTGCACCTGTATGATATCTCTGCGTTGATGAGTTGGAATTCTTGTCTTTGTGGTTGTTTTTGAGGTGGGTGTATGCCTCTGTAATTCTCTTGAACTGTGTATCTTCACTCTGATCCATATTTTTGTCTGGATGCATCTCTAGTGCCTTCTTTCTGTAGGCCGTCTTGATCTCGTCCTGTGAAGAACCATCTTTGACATCAAGTACCCTGAGCGCCTGGTCTCTGTCCACCATTCATGATAGTTACTCATACATTAAAAATGGTTGTTTATAGTTGGCCTCTCTTCGAATCACGTCTTGGAGGCACCACTTTTGATGCTGGCCCTTTGGGTTAATACGGGTGTCGACAATACCGGCAGTGGCGTGCAGCCTCTGGAACCAACTCCCGTCAGAGATTGCCAGCATTGAAATAGTTCAACAATACCCACGCAACCAACAATACCAAAAAACTCTTGTTGACATACATCCACACAAATACAAAACATTACATGTTATCAAGTGGGATGCTGCGTGGCCTTGACTCGTAATGTCACATACATTTTGAGACTCCTGCATATTTGAGGGACTTGAGTAGGCTCATTTGCTTGTTTAGTTGTCTTGCTGCCTTCAACTTTCTTTCTCCAAGGTTTTTTTAAAATGTCGAGGGCCATGACCTGCTCTCTTACGAGTCTCTTGAGGCTGTCATTTTCCTTCTTCATGAACTTGATCTGGTTGGATTTTTCATGCTGACCCAGGCTTGCCTTGCCTGCATCCATGAATTTCTGTCTCCATGTATAACATGTCAGGGGGCTGACATTATGTTTCCGGCACAGTTCCGCAGTACCTATGTTGGTTTTAATTGATTCTGGTACTATCTGGATCTTTTGATCAGGTGTAAACTTGCTAGTTACCATGGGGTTTTCCTCCGGTACTGGCATTATGTATGAATGCGAGTGTTTCTACAATTACACGATCAATTAATTGCAAATCAAGAATCAGAGGTACTGGCATTATGTATGAATGCGAGTGTTTCTGCTCTAGCTGAGTCGCCCCCACGGTAGAACAGCAAGCCCGTCTACAGCCATTCAGAAAAATTATTGATGATTAGGTTTATTTATCTAGATTAAATCGTTGGGTCAATAACTATGACAAGTATTGACAAAGTCGCAATTGGATTTACTGTTGCAATTGTGGCTATAGGTGTGGGTATTGCTATCTATGGGGATGCAGCACAGAGTGCTGTGCCTAGTGCCCCTGTACCCAGACCTGTAGTCAACGGTGACACCATGATGGACGACACCATGATGGACGACACCATGATGGACGACACCATGATGGACGACACCATGATGGACGACACCATGATGGACGACACCATGATGGACGACACCATGATGGACGACACCATGATGGACGACACCATGATGGACGACACCATGATGGACGACACCATGGCAACTGATGACACCATGATGGACGACACCATGGCAACTGATGACACCATGATGGACGACACCATGGCAACTGATGACACCATGATGGACGACACCATGGCAACTGATGACACCATGATGGACGACACCATGGCAACTGATGACACCATGATGGACGACACCATGGCAACTGATGACACCATGATGGACGACACCATGGCAACTGATGACACCATGATGGACGACACCATGGCAACTGATGACACCATGATGGACGACACCATGGCAACTGATGACACCATGATGGACGACACCATGGCAACTGATGACACCATGATGGACGACACCATGGCAACTGATGACACCATGATGGACGACACCATGGCAACTGATGACACCATGATGGACGACACCATGGCAACTGATGACACCATGATGGACGACACCATGGCAACTGATGACACCATGATGGACGACACCATGGCAACTGATGACATGGATACACTGGCAGGACACAACACATACACAGTAATCATACCCGAGGGTACAACTGTTGTCGGTTGCGAAGTTACTGACGAATGTTACATTCCTGCAACCATCACTATATCTGCTGGTGATACCGTAGAATGGGTCAACATTGATGTTGCTGCGCACACTGTGACCGGTGGCAACCTTTCAGACGGTCCGTCAGGAGTGTTTGACAGCAGTCTGGTCATGATAGATGAAATATACGCATTCACGTTTGATGATGCAGGCACGTATGACTACTTTTGCATGGTTCATCCATGGAGGGTTGGCAACGTTATCGTAGAATAACCGTTCAACAAATTCTCTTTTTTCACTATTATTTTACAATTCTCTTTCTTTGTACTGTTCGGTTGTATGCCACTCCAAACCTATGTGTCTCATCCCTTACATGTTGGAGTATCTTTAGCGACTGTTTGTTCTTTGGTATTATGATGGGCTCTGCACCCTCATGTGTATGAATTTCCTCGTTCTCCTTGGCTAGGCCAATGCATGGAATGCCCACCCCCAAAGCCTTGAGGGACTTGATCGCAGCTCCAAGCTGGCCCTTGCCTCCATCTATCACTACAAGGTCGGGAAGAACACCCTTGGATGCTGCCTCTTTTCCATTCTTTGTGTCTGCCGCGCCATCATCATCATTATTCCCGTTACCTCTCTTGGCGCCCCCCTCTGACAACAGGCGGCTGTACCTTCTATGCGTAATCTCACCAATCATTGCAAAGTCGTTTCTACCCGTTACAGTCTTTATCATAAATCTCCTGTAACCTGACTTGTCGGGCCTGCCATCCACAAACCTTGCCATGGACCCCACGGCAAACGCATCGCCGTGGTTTGACACATCAAAGCACTCTATGATATTGGGCACCGTTGGCAATCCCAACATCTCCTTGAGTTCCACCAGGCCAGGATTGCCTCCCTTGAGGCGGATCATGACAATATTCTTCATAATAAGATCAATGACCTTCTTTCTCTTTCCACTTACTGGAATAGACATACTGACTTTGAATCCTGCCCGCTCTGTCAACAATGACTCCAACAACCTCTTCTCGGACGGCATCTTGTTGACAAAGATGAGCTTTGGAATCTTGTGTGTAGTATAATACTGGTATAAAAAGTTCGAAAAAGAGTTGTCGCCTACCATGTCAAAGTGAAACCTGTCGCTGTCCCGGATGACCCCGTTGATCATCCTGAAGTTCATCACCGTTGCAGTCTCTGCATCACCCCCATCTGAGCCGCTATCATTAATCCCAAAATACTCCTCATCAGAACTATTTGCATACTCTATCTTTTGTTCGGTCTTGAGGCTGCCTAACCTGCTTAGAGTGTCACGTATATCCATGGCGCGCTCAAACTGCTCAAGCTCTGCTGCTTTGTACATCTCCTGTTTGAGCCTCTCATTAAACACTGTTGCCTGGTCGCCTCCCTTGAGCACCTCTTCGAGCGCCTCCACATGGCCTGCATAATCTTGCTGTGCCTTCTCAAACTCACATGGTCCCTCACAGTTTCCCAAATGATACTCCAGACACACCTTCTTTGGAAGCGTCTTGCATATCCTAATCTGAAAAGCCTTTCGCAACGTTCCTATGGTAAGCAACTTTGAGCTGCCCCGTGTGAACGGCCCATACGTCCTTCCCTTGCCGATAAAGTTACCGTCCCTTGTCCTCCTAGCCACGACCAGCCTGGGATACTTTTCATCAGTAACCCTCAGGTACGTATACTTCTGCTGGTCTTTGAGCTCTATGTTAAACTTGGGCCTGTGCCTCTTTATCATCTGTGACTCTAGCAGAAATGCCTCGCTCTCGTTGTCGGTCAGTACAAATTCAATGTCTACAATGTTCTCCACAAGCTTTTGCGTCTTGTAGTTTTGCTGCTTTACAAAGTACGACCTAGCCCTCTTTCTGAGATTCTTTGCCTTTCCAATGTATATGATCTTCGCATCTACATCCTTCATCAGGTATATGCCCGGCTCTTGCGGCATCACGGCGGCTATCTTGGCGGGCTCAGGAGCCATTTTTTTCCTGTTCAAACAGTTCTGCAAGGTGCTTGCCAGTGTGACTGCCTGACACCTTTGATACCTCTTCTGGCGTTCCTGTTGCCATAACCTTGCCTCCCTCGTCGCCGCCTTCTGGCCCAAGGTCTATTACCCAGTCAGAATTTCTTATGATATCCAAATTATGCTCAATGACTACCACCGTACTACCCTTGTTGACAAGCTTGTTGAGCACATCAAGCAGCTTTTGCACGTCTGCAAAGTGCAGGCCCGTGGTCGGTTCATCAAGCACATACAGCGTATCACTCATTATCCTCTTTGATAACTCTGCTGACAGCTTTATGCGCTGGGCCTCTCCTCCAGACAGCGTAGTTGATGACTGTCCCAGCTTTACATACCCTAACCCCACGTCATGGAGCGTCTTGAGCTTTCTGCTTATGGTGGCATCATACTCGAAAAACTCTCGTGCCTCGTCCACAGTCATGTTCAGTACGTCTGCTATGTTCTTGCCCTTGTACAGCACCGAGAGGGTCTCAGAGTTGTACCTCTTTCCAAAGCACTGGTCACACATTACATACACGTCTGCCAGAAACTGCATCTCTATACGCTTGACCCCATCGCCTGAACACGCAAAGCACCTACCATCAGGAACATTAAACGAAAACTGTCCTGGTGTATACCCGCGCTCCTTTGCGGCGGGCGTGCTGGCATACAGATCCCTTATTAGCGTAAGGGCGCCAGTATACGTGGCGGGGTTGGACCTTGGTGTCCTTCCAATGGGTGACTGATCTATTGCTATTATTCGTTCTATATTATTGACACCGAGTATCTCCTTGCACTGCCCAACACTGATGTTGGAGCCGTTAAAGTGCCGTGTAAGCCTCTTGAGCAGAATCTCGTTTATCAGCGTGGACTTGCCTGACCCTGACACGCCTGTAACGCTTACCATCATGCCAAGCGGAATCTTGATATCTATCTTTTTGAGATTGTGCTCTGCGGCCCCCCTCACCTCAAGCCATCCGCGCAGGGTGCGCTTTTTGTCTTTGATGCCTATCAGGGTGCTGTCATTGAGATATCTCCCAGTTACAGATCCTGCATCCTTGGCAATCTTTTTGACTACTCCCTCACACACCACGTTGCCTCCATTGGCACCGGCACCGGGACCTATGTCCACCACCCAGTCGGCGCTCTGTATGATATCCCTGTCATGCTCCACCACAATGACCGTATTGCCTATGTTGCGTAGTTTGGTCAATGTCTGTATTAGCTTCTGGTTGTCACGCTGGTGTAGTCCTATGGTGGGTTCATCCAGCACATACAGTACTCCCGTCAGGTTGGCGCCTATCTGGGTGGCCAGCCTTATGCGCTGCGCTTCACCTCCTGAGAGGGTAGCACTCTTGCGGTCAAGTGTAAGGTATCCAAGCCCCACATTTTTGAGAAACTCCAGCCTCTCCATGATCTCCTTGAGTACGTCCCTTGCTATGTGCTGCTGGTTTGTGGTGAGATCCATCTTTGAGAAGAATATATAACAATTATCTATGGACATATTACACACATCCATAATTCCCATCCCATTGATCTTTACTGCAAGTGATTCTGCACGCAGCTTGTGTCCATCACATGCGTCGCAATGCGTCTCGCGCATATACCTTTTGAGCCATGGAGCGTTTCCGTTGCTCCTATCGTAGATATTTTGCAGCGAGGGTATAATGCCTTTAAACCCTTGTGCTGGTTGTACACTGTCACCGCGTAGGTAGTCCGGCATCTGAAACAACATGTTGTCTGTCCTCCTGTCCTTGTCTCTGGACAAATCATTGCTCCCATACATCAGTGTCTTGAATGCCTTTGAATCCATCTTGTTTATGGGCGTCATTAGGCTGAATTTTTTACTAAACTGCAAGTCTTGAAGATACATCTTAATTATCCCCTCTTGTGCTCCAAATGGTGCCACTGCACCCTGCAGCATGCTCTTTGTCTTGTCTGGTATGATCAAGTCAGGATCACAGACCATTTTGGTACCCAGCCCATTACACGTACTACACATGCCCATTGGGGAATTGAATGAAAAGTTACGCGGCTCCAACTCTCCCACTGTCAGGCCGCAGCTGGCACATGCATTATTTTGTGAAAAGTTGTTCTCGTGGCCATCGGATGCCACCAGCACGTTCCCGCCTGATGCCTTTATCGCAGTCTGCATGGCCTCAAATAGCCTAGACTTTTGGGATCCGTCTGCTTTGATCCTATCTACTATTATCTCAATATTGTGCCACTTGTTTTTGTCCAGCGCTGAGGATGCCTCGCCATTCTCCACTCCTTGCCTGCCATAATCCAGCTCTATGACCTGCCCGTCGATGCGCACCCTCGCATAGCCGTCCTTTTTTACCTGCTGCAGCACCTTTTCATGCTGGCCCTTCTTTCTCTTGATTACAGGTGCTAGTATCATTATCTTTTCGTCGGCAAAGTCCCTAAATACCGTGTCACACATGATCTCAACGGACTGTGTGGATATCTCCTTGTGGCAGCGCGTGCAAAACGGCGTGCCGATCCTCGCATACAACAACCTCATGTAATCATATATCTCAGTAATTGTCCCTACCGTAGAGCGCGGGTTTTTGTTGGTGGTCTTTTGCTGTATTGATATGGCCGGCGACAGTCCCTCTATGGAATCGACATCCGGCTTGTCCATCATCTCTAAAAACTGCCTTGCATACGCCGACAGTGACTCAACGTACCTGCGCTGGCCCTCTGCATATATCGTATCAAAGGCAAGGCTTGACTTGCCGGACCCAGACAGGCCGCTAATCACCACCAGCTTGTTCTTTGGAATATCCACATCAATATTCTTGAGGTTGTGGTGGCGAGCTCCGCGCACCTTCAGGTAGCTCTTTTCACCACTCATGGTATTGTCACCATCATCCTTTCTATTACTGCTACTACTATCATCGTTTCCACTACCATCACTTTCACACCGTTACTACCATGACCGTTGCCATGGCCGTCTTTTATCACAACTGTGTCCAAACACCATCATTACTCTTACCATCGTTGTTTCTGCCATCATTCCTGCTACCGTCATGATCATCACAGTAACGATCTGCTGCCCTTGTTCTTGTTGCCGCCTGCATCTACCTTTCTCCTCCTAGATTCCATGTGCTCCTTTAGCCTTTTTATTCTATCCCTGCACTCTACGGCCTTTTCAAAATTCAACTCGTCCGAGTATACCTTCATCTGTGCTTCAACCTCTGCAACCTCTGCGGTCATGTCATGTATGGATTTGGTCTTTTCATCATCAAATTCTGTGACCTGTTCTTGGATGGGCTTTGTTATCGTCTTGGGGGTGATTCCATACTGCTTGTTGTACAATACCTGCTTTGCCTTGCGCCGCTGCGTCTCCTCCATCGCGGCCTTCATGGATCCAGTTATGGTATCTGCATACATTATGACTGCGCCGTCTGCATTCCTTGCGGCTCTACCAAACGTCTGTATCAGACTCGTGGCATTGCGCAAAAACCCCTCTTTGTCTGCGTCCAGTATTACCACCAGTGATACCTCTGGTATATCCAGGCCCTCACGCAGCAGGTTGATGCCTACCAGCACGTCAAACTCTGCCAGGCGCAGCTGCCTGATTATCTCGGTCCTCTGCATCCCATCGATCTCAGAGTGCATATACCTGCACTTGACGTCATTTTTTGAGAGATATTCTGCCATGTCCTCTGCCATTCTCTTAGTCAGCGTTGTCACCAACACTCTCTGGCCGCGCTCCACCCTGTTGCGGATCTCCCCTATGAGGTCCTGCATCTGGTCTTTGGTGGGCCTGATCTCAACCTCTGGATCAAGCAGTCCCGTGGGCCTGACTAACTGCTCTGCGATGGTCTGGGAGTTCTTTCTCTCATACTCTGACGGAGTGGCTGATACAAATACTGTATTACGTATATACTCTTCAAACTCTTCAAACTTTAGCGGACGGTTGTCGTACGCGCTAGGTAGCCTAAACCCGTACGTGATCAGCTTCTCCTTTCTGGAATAATCCCCCTTGTACATCCCATGCAGCTGTGGCAGCGTCACATGCGACTCGTCTATAACCAGCAGATAGTCATCCCCAAAAAAATCCATCAAACAAAATGCCTTCTGTCCTGGACACCTGCCGTCAAAATGCCTCGAATAATTCTCAATGCCAGAACAGTATCCGATCTCCTGGATCATCTCAAGGTCATAGTTTGTCCTCATCTCAAGCCTCTGCGACTCCAACTCATCAAGCTCGTGCAGCCTCTCCTTTAGCTCCTTGCGTATGGACTCAACGGCTTTGTCCCTGACATCGTCTGCTATCAAATAGTGTTTTGCGGGAAATATTGTCACGTGACTGGGCCTCTCTTTCTCTGCAAGCGTGACGTGATCCAACATCCTTATGGACTCTACCTCGTCACCAAACATCGACACCCTCACCACGTCCTCGCCGTACGCCGGTATCACGTCTATCGTGTCGCCCTTTACCCTAAACTTTCCCGGTTCCAGCTGCATGTCGTTCCTCTCATACCTTGCCTTGACTATGCTTTTGACGATCTCTTCTCTACTCTGTGTATCCTGGCCTTTGCTGATTGTAACTGCCAGATCTTCCCAGTCAAGCGGGTTTCCAAGTGAGTATATGCACGACACGGTGGCTACCACTATAGTAGGTTCTCCTGAGCGCAGCATTGCAGTGGCCTCCAGCCTGAGCTTCTCTATTCTCTCGTTGATGTTTGTATCCTTTTCTATGTACGTGTCAGTTTGCGGCAGATAACTCTCGGGTTGGTAATAGTCATAGTATGATACAAAATATCCCACATTATTCTCAGGAAAGAACTGCTTTAGCTCCGAGTACAGCTGCGCCGCCAATGTCTTGTTGTGTGATATCACTAGCGTATTCTTTGATGTCCTTGCAATCACGTTTGCTATGGTAAACGTCTTGCCGCTGCCCGTCACGCCTAGCAGTGTCTGGACAGATCCCTTACGCACCCCCTTGACTAGCGTGTCTATGGCTTGGGGCTGATCCCCCGTAGGTGAATACTCTGATGACAGCTTGAACTGGCAGCTGCCATCGCCCTTCCTTACCTTGCCCTTCTTGAACCTGGCTTTGTTTGTCTGCCCATGCATATGCACTCCTCAAACAAAATTTAACTTATACTTAATGCCATCGGTACCCTTTACGCCATCCCATCACACACCGCCCATCACACACCGCCATCACCCCTTCTGCGTATCTAGATGTTCTACACAGTCATTGTGTAGCTGCCATGTGTACTACTAAACTCTGGGCGCGATTGCGCACAAATCACCAGATTTGAATATTATGAATATGTGAGATTAATAATCTGCATGGCATTATCTGCGTATGCACGCACTGGCATAAATGCCGCCACATGATTCAAAGACGTCAAGTGCAATGGCACCGTTAAGATGACTCAAATACATATCTGTAATGGATGCTACTGCTGTAGGGCTGGAAAGATCAGTCTGGTCTATTACTCCCACAGAATTGTCGCTGATCGCAGCAACAGCCACATATGTGATGTCATCTGATTCAAATACCTCTGTCGTCGGGAACAGCAAGGACAATCGAATCCATATCTGTGATGTTGCCCACTAGGGTTGGACTGGTTGGTTCGTCAAGGTTGATAATCTACATGGTCTGATCCACGACAAGATGGCAGCAGCATTGTAATGTCGCCTGACTCAAATACTTCAATGCCGTCAATTCCCCAAAATTGCTGGCCATCACCACTGATATTGCTTACCACCGCAGGGGTTGTAGGATAAGCTAGGCTGAACACTTGTATGCTCTGATCCCCCATGCGGTGACGGTCACATAAGGGGCGTCGCCTGACTCAAAGATAGCAAGATCCGTGGCTGATATTAGCATGATATCATAGTCGTTTAAGATGCTGCCTATCGCTGCAGAGTTTGCAGAATCAACCAGACTGATTATTATAATTCCATTGTCGTGCCGTACTATCAAGGCAGCATACACAGCATTACCATATTCAAAGATGGTTATGCCCCTTGCATCATCAATAGAAGACGGGAGGATGTTTTAGATACTGCTCACAGCTACGGGGTTTGCAGAATCCGCTAGGCCGATTATCTGAACTCCATTGTCTATATCTATTGCAACTGCTGCATAACCATTATCGCCTGACTCAAAAACCGCGACCTAGTGGTCCCACCAAGCACAATGGAGTATGGATCTGAAATAACCCCCGCCCATTGGAGCCAAGCTTATCTCTACTGCAAATACATATTGCAATATTGGTGAGAGTATTATTGATTACCACACATCATGACCACCATCATAAGAGATATGCACAACTTGCAGCCAAGACAATGATTCCAACAGAGATTGCGTCAAACAAAACAAGGAGTAAACTGCTTTGGGTTTGAGCCAAGCTGTGCACACAACCCGCTCTTTTTTTAGATGTATTGTGAACAATAGATTTGTTTACCAAGTACAATGTGTATTAGATAAACAATGACATAAATGCCATTATTTGATGCGGCCAGCTCTACCATCATGATTTTTGTTATCATGCTCTTAGTACTATGTCCTTGACTTGAAACAACCACACATGGTCTGGTTGGGGCCACACATGCGCCATGGGCAATTCCCAAACAGTGGTCAGCACAAACCCGCAAACCACTGTTCCCAAACAATTTCTGACACGTCTACACGCACCGCGCCAATCAGGCAGGCACCACAATACCATGGCCTGCAACCTGTGCCATCCTGCGCCTGATCCCTACCACGCATTACCGTGGGTGCCATCGATCTCTCTTATCCCGTCATCGGTCACCTCAAAACCCATGATCTTGAGAGTCTGCAGGGATGAGGGTGAGTTTCTCTTTAGTATCTGTTTTGCCAGCTCAATCCTGTCCTCGGGGCTCATGTGCTGGCCTATCTTGTACTTGCCGCGCAGCGTCTGTGGTACCACCTTTATTACGGCCACCGAATCAAGGACTTTTTGCATGTCTGTCCTGATGGGCTTGTAACCTCCCTCTGGTTGATACTTTAGCATGAGTCCGTTCAATGCGCGCGTCTTTTCCTGCATGTCGGCCACAATAGATCCAGTCCCCTTGACTACTATGCTTATGTACAGGGTGTCTGCCAGTGATGCATCATCTGGATCCGAAAAGTACGACGGCAAAAACTCTATCTCCCTGTCTACTTCAAAGCCTACCTTGTTGTTCCTTGCTATGTTGTCTAGCTTCTCACCCCTTGTGTGAGAATGCATGTATATCACATCTCCCAACATGACAAAGTTCATGGGAATGACCTGCGGAAACCCGTCTGCATCTATACTGGAGATCCTCCCCACGTGCTCTGTGTCAAGAAACTCTTTGATCTTTGCCTGCGAATGGATCTCTAGTATGCTGGTGAGCCTCAACTAGAGTACCCCACAAAATGTTCCTGTTTTTGGCATGATTTTACATGCAACCTGTGTCATTTATGTACCATCTCTCATTGTGCTGTAAACTCTACCGGCGTCACATATACGTGGCAGGATGAATCCTTTCTGTGCGGTAATCCGTAAATGCTGCTGCACGGGCCTGTTCTGTATCATCTTGATAGCTGATAAATTCGCGGGGCCAGATGTACCTTTTTTTTGGTACGTGGTCAGGTTGTCTGGGAAGATTTTTTGATTCAGGCACGGATCTAGGGTCTTTTGATAGTATTACACATCATTCTAGGCACGACTTGACCACGTACCTTTTTTGTATGCTGCAAGTAATTTTTCATGTTGTTGTTTCGCGAGACCCCCTAGATTTTACAAGCTATAAACGTTTTTGTTGTTTTTTGAAAATTGCAAAGACTTTCTGACATAACTATACAATCGTCTTGTGGATCCGTACGACAGGATCATAAGCGAGTTCAACGTGATCACGGGTCTTGCCAACTTGGACCGACTATGGGGCAAGATATGCCGGGGCCCGCCGCCACATAGCAGATGAGATATAGTCATTGACTGAAACAGGGCCGTCCCGCTTGCAGGCAGCTCTGTGTTCTGACTGGATTCAGAGCCGTCTGCTTATACTCTTTTATGACTGTAATGTCGCGCCTGCAGGCAGCTCTGCATTCTGACTGGATTCGGAGCATGATGTTGCGATGCCGGGATGGTGCGCATGAATTATTACAAATCCATACAAAATGGATTCAACAGTGTATCCCGGTGGAAAATTAATCTATAAAATGTACAATAATTCAGGCGTGCTGCCTCGGATTAAAAATTATGGGAGGAATACACATATCTTCTATTGTATTCCGGGTGTTAAAACTCCATTAAAAGTGAGAGATCCAACAGAGCCCATCAGTCATATGTAATGATGTAATAATCATTTCAACACTTTATTGTAGTAAAGCATCTTCAGGTAAATCTTGCCATGACTGTTGTTTGGGTACATGTTGGAGTATAGGAGGCGACACCTGCATATGTTTGCCGATTCAACGGGCGTGCGCCTTTATTATGCTGGTTCGTTACCTATAGATTTACACTCCCATATCTGCACTTCCTGCCCCTGGCGGCAGGTTCACTACAAAGATCATATGAGGCAAACGTCACCATCTTTGTACCCGTCTTGATCGTCATAAAGATACATATGTATATCTATTATATAAAAAATGATATTGGTTTGCGGTATGCCTTTTAAAAGTGAAATCATCATATTTTTGAAAAAAACTATGATTGTCAGGAATTTGCACCACATACAAGAATCACAAAATGTCCCAACAAGGTGTACGGCACGACTCAGCGGCACAACCAATAATACAACATGACATGCCATCTCCCAAGATGTGTAAGGTGTCGCAGAGCTTGCATGCAAAGCCACACAGGGCATGGGTGACAGTCATTGACTGGAACAAGGCCGCCTCCCCACCTGCGGCCAGCTCTGCATTCTGACTGGATTCGGAGCATGATGTTGCGATGCCGGGATGGTGCGCATGAATTATTACAAATCCATACAAAATGGATTCAACACAGTGTATCCCGGTGGAAAATTAATCTATAAAATGTACAATAATTCAGGCGTGCTGCCTCGGATTAAAAATTATGGGAGGAATACACATATCTTCTTTTGATCTCCAATACGGGCAGCTCCGACACCTCGTATACAGTACGTGGCCTTGAGCCGGGTACTGCCTACACATTCAGCGTGATAGCCCTCAACGACCACGGAGAGTCCAAGGTGTCTGACTTTGTCAATGTCTCTTCTAGAAGTACATAACTGTATTCTCCAATGTGAAACGGTATAATCTCAAATCAAATTCGTAACTGATCTCATGCGATAACAACCCGGACAGATACATTTTGACAATCAAAACTGCCTTGTCATGGTTGTGGTGTGCGATTATTTAGATCGTTGACTACGCGTGGAAATTTATCTTAAATAAATGAAAAGATTTTTTTAAAAATTTCACTACATATCCTAGATTAATGACGCGGCTGCATAACTGTTAACTGCGAGCCATTACATGATTCCAAAGATATGGCCACTTGCACAAGTATGTGCTTTAGATTGTGCTGCCTACCCCACTACATCACACCACTGCGTGATGCATCATGGACTGGATGTTCCATGACATCCTGTGTTTGATATACCCACACAACTTGGTTATGAAAACAGGCAAGCATGCCAATGCCGCCACTATTTTTTTTCGTACGTGGTCAGGTCGTGCCCAGAATGATGTGTAGTACTATCAAAAGACCCTAAATCCGTGCCTGAATCAAAAAATCTTCCCAGACAACCTGACCACGTACTTTTTTTCTATACATAATGTACAGCAGTCCCGTGATTGTGGTCATTACTGCTTGTCTTCTGCCTGCCTTCGTGCAAAATTAGTCTGTGCGCGTTTGATCCTTGCAGACTCTGCCACATCCTCTGCCATGTCATACAGGTGGTGAAGATCCATATTTGTCGTAAACTCATCCTCCCTTTCTTCATCTACCTTGTCTTCGATCTCTTCTATGTATTTGATATTCTCTTCTAGGATGTCAATGCACACCCTTATGGCTTCTGCAATATCTTCACTACCGTACATCTTATCGTCGTCTCGTCGTCCCTTATCTGCTTCATTCATCAATATGTGTTGGAATGGGTAGGGTAAATTATTTACCATTGTGCAATGTAATGTATACGCACATGCACACAGAATACACATAAACATGCGCACCTGTGATGTATATGGAATGGATGCAGCACGCTACATACAGCAACTTATGGATTATGGTCAGATGCAGTATGACCATATGATGGACAAAATTTACAAAGAGTGTCCCTACAACGTGGATCACAAAACTGGTGATCTTGCATACAAGCATGTCATGACCTGGGCCGTATTTGAAAAAAAAGACTCTTCTGGACTGACCACAGTAGACAAGTTTGTCAAAGAGTTTATTGACGATCCGGACGTGGCGGCACAGCTGCTTCAGCTCAAGGATGTCACCAATGACACGTTTTACGTAAAAAAGAAGGCCGATTCCAACAATGTGCTGCAAGCAGTCTCATTATCCGATGGCACAAAATACAACATTGAGGTCAAAAGCATTGGCCTCAAGAAATGCAAAAAGGGCTATTGCTTTATGGGCTGTATTCATCCATGGTACTCGAATGGCACATACCAAACTTGTGGTATCGTTGATATAATCCCCCGGGCCCTAGACATCCCACTTCCTCCGTGGGTTCCCAACGGAGACATTGGATCCGTTGTACGATTCATGGCACACGATTTTTTAAAAAGCGATTCTATTCCAATCCCCAAACAACCACGTCTGGCCCCAATGCTCAAAAAGCTTTCAGGCGAGTGGATTAGTGATATCTGCATCATGCTGAAGTTAGAACCAGATCTATACATTGCCACTGATATTCAAAAGATTCACAGACTCCTCACTACCATGAATTCACTTCGGCACATCGTCTTGGGCCTTGGCAAGAATGAAAGGGCCGCACTCAGACTTGTCCTGCTGCAAGACGGTATCATAGACTATTGTACCCTCTGTGACAAAGTAGGAAAAGACGATACTGCCTACTCATTTTTGCAGAGGCCAATGCCCCGTTCCGTAGTGGGGTTACTTAGGCGGTATGGCCTGTTAATCGTGGGCAGTAAGAAGATCGATAAGAAGTTGCAAAAAATGGCCATAATTCCCATTGATGTTGCACAATTACTCCCGCACTGCTTGGGCATGGTTGCAGACGATGATCCCCCCGTATGACCATGTATTATTGGCTTTGGTGATTCCTGTAACACGTGACCCCTCGTGGCCGTGTTTTTTTGTTGAAATTGTTTATGATGATACCAACATCATTATGATGATCCTAGTACATAATTACCAACACATCATGGTCACACAAAAAATTATCCAGGTTGTTATGCCCTAGTCTTGAATTTGTTGCAGTGGCAGTCAGCAACTAGGCATATGTCCTTGTTTCTGATATGATCGTGTGAAAAATGCCTGCACTGCTGGTTTTTGCATATCCTTCTATTGGACTCGCGTGCAACTATTGTTTGGGCAATGGTGTTTGCCTTTTCTTTTGAATATCCCTTCTTGTCAATGTAATAGTGTACTATCCTGTTGTACAGTAGATTTGGCCTAAACTGCTTTTCAAGCATGAACGTCAATTATAATATATCATTTGTTTTAATTAAATGATCGCCGTACTATCTCTTTAGAATGCATGTGGGCTGGTGATTCTAATACAATGCATGTGGGCTGGTGATTCTAATACAATGCATGCGCTTGCCTCATTTACAAATTATTACCAAACATCATTGACAAATCCCCCAACATCAAGACTCGTCTCAATCCCTTCCCTGCACAATCCACTAGATTTGCAATCCGTTTCTGATACTGCGTGCTGGTCGTCGATGCCATCAACATTGGGCACCATCAACCGAATCCAACCGTCTTTCCCACACATCATAATGCATAGCTGCGTCAGCAACATGACTTGCTAGTTTGCAGACAAGTTAAATCAATGGCTTGTTAGTGAGCCAGCCTACATGGGCGCTACTCAGACACCAGTGCAAAAGACCTCATACTATGATCACCCCTATGTCTTGCAGGTTTGTGTGCGTCGGCCCCGTCAAGATCCCGCCCCCGCGCCTTGCAAAAAATCTTCCAGAATCGCTTGTCCTGAGCGCCTCCTTTATGGCCCCAATGTCGTCGGCTCTGCTCGGTTCTGCCATGGCACCAGCAAAAGCAGAGCTACCATCTATCCCGTCTGTTCCCATTGATGCAATGACTGTTGCGGTCTTTCTTTTCTCAAGTCCCATCCTCTTTTCTGCCCCGCGCATATTCTTGAGTATCCTCAACACCAACTCTTGGTTCCTTCCACCAACTCCCTTTCTACTGAGTACCTTTACCGTGGTCTCGCCTCCAAATATGATACATCTACACTTTTGGCTGCATAGCACATCATTATCGTCTTGGTTGGTTGTATTGTTGATGTCTCCAGCACCGCCATTCTTGGAGCTGTACTGCGTCTCGCCGCTGCCCGTATTGGTATGTTGTCCGTCCACACTTGATTCTATTTCATTGATTATCTGCCTAGTGACATCTTTGATCTCTCCATATGCCTTGATTACCGTGACATCATAGCCTGCATCTTTTGCAGTACGGCGCATGGCTTCCAGGCAGTCATCGTTGTTTGCAATAACTATGTTGTCCTCTGCCGCATGCGTTGTTGTAAAATTACCTGCTGCCGCATCGCCTCTCCCTTCTCGACTCACACCATCATACAATACATCCATCACCTGAGCGGGCATCTTTGCTGCAAGCTCGTACTTTTCTATAATTTGTAGTGCGTCCACAAATGTGGTCGTGTCTGCACATGTGGTGCCTGACGCAATCTCGGATGGGTCATCGCCCTGCACATCGGACATTATCAGGCAGATCCAGTCGCACCCTATCGTATCTACCAGCTTTCCTCCCTTGATCTTGGAGATGTGTTTTCTGACACAGTTAAACTCGCCTATTGGGATGCCAGACCGAAGCAGCAGGTCAGTCACCCTTATCTTGTCGTCCAGTGTTATGCCATCCGGCATTGCAAGCAATGCGGACCCTCCACCCGACACGAGAAACACTACCAGTTGATCCTTGCGGCGGTTGTGGAGAAATTTGATTGTGTCCCTTGCTGCCTTTACGCTTGCCTGGTCGGGCACCGGATGCCCTGCATTGAACACTTGGAACTTTCTGCCCCTTATAGCAGACCTGTACCTCTTGGGTATGACTATGATTCCACCATTCATGGGCAATACAGAGTTTAGTGCACGCGTCATGGTGTCGGCTGCCTTTCCAAACGCTACAGAGAATATGCCAGAATACTTGCTTGTACGTAATGGCGCATTTCCTGCCCCGCGTGTGATCCCGTTTGTGGTGACTGCCCCGCGAATTATCCTGTCTGGATCGGCTGCCTGCAACCCTGCTTCTAGTATGTTTAGGCAGTCAATCCTTCGTGCATAGTTGCTGCTTTTACCCACACTTGTAGCCAGATCCTCAAAATTCTTTATAATCATCTCACAACCCCATTAACATCAAATCCAATGCAAGGTATATAATCACCAATGGTTTTTTGCATCATATGGATGTATTACAGATACCAAGTACTGTAAACTATGGCAATGATGCGCTCCGCCAGACAGAGTATCCGCGCAATGCACTCATCATAACCACTGCCGAACCAGATCTCTCGAGCAAGTGGATAGACAGGATGGGCATCCAAGACTATATGCTCTTTGACAAGGTGACCCCGGAGCCCTCCATAGATGATGTCAGTGCAGTGGTTTCTGAATACAAAAGCAAAAACCCGTCTGTCCTGATAGGGTTGGGAGGGGGAAGCTCGCTTGATGTGGTAAAGTATGCAGCCCAAGACTTTGGACTCAAAAAGATCCTGATTCCAACTACCTTTGGAACAGGGGCTGAGATGACTACATATTGTGTCTTAAAGTTTGACGGCAAGAAAAAGCTGTTGCACGAAGACAGGTTCCTTGCAGACATGGCAGTTATTGATTCTTACTTTCTTGATGGCACGCCCCGACAGATCATAAACAACTCTGTATGCGATGCATGCGCACAGGCCACTGAAGGCTATGACAGCAAATTAGGAAATGACCTGACCAGACTACTCTGCGAGAAGGCATTTAACATACTCTATGATGCAATCATGAATGACAAGCCAGACCAATACCCCTATGGCTCAATGCTGTCTGGGATGGGATTTGGAAACTGTTCAACTACACTAGGACACGCTCTCTCTTATGCATTCTCAAATGAGGGCATACCACACGGCTATTCCCTGTCATCATGCACCACTATTGCACACAAGCACAACAACTCTACCTTTTATGACAGATTCAAAGAGATTACCAAAAAACTTGGCTTTGAACCGCTGAAACTAAAAGCAGATGTTTCAGAGGCGGCAGATACTATCATGACTGACAGGGGACATTTGGATCCAAACCCCATTCCAATATCAAAACAGGATGTCGTAAAATGCCTTGAAGCGATCAATGCAGGCGACCTGTGACATCTCAACTTCACACTTTCTTTGTTGCCTGTCATGTGTGGTCTGTTTGACTAGCCTTGTTGACTCAGGCACATGATGACAGGACTAATACTGCTTATCGTTTTATGAATGGATGTACAATATTCTGCCCGCGTCATACCCATCTTAACTTTGTTTTCTAATTCTGCTCGTGGGCATGGATGCACCACAGGGCCAGATTCCATCATGGAATAAAGACTACTGCACAGTGACAGGCAGAGGACATGATGGGGCAAGATGATTTTGTCAATACCATAAAGTACCTGGCTGAAAATACAATGATACGGGTACGTTGATCATGGTGCATGTGCGCATCTGCCATGTTGTGATGCTTGTCCGGATGGAGGGAGTTTTTGTACACTACACTATTGCCTGAACTCAAGTACCTCTCGAGATGGACTGCATTGCTACCTGCAAACCTTGGCTAGGTTCATCCTGACATACAATATCACAACATGCTGCCCGTCTTACATTCTCCAGCACACAATCCGCCCCCTTTTGCCGTTTTTACAGGTAGACATGTCCCTCCCAAACTATACAATTGAATGATTTTTAGAAGAATCTTGACCAACCAAGCTTTTTTATTCCAAGACTTTATTGTAATGGTAATTGAATGATACAACTTCTATAAAGTTTGGAATTCAAAACGGACTCAACGTTGCAAGAGCCGGATACACTGAAGATCAGATACTCACTGCCTGCATGCTTGCAGACAAGACAGGATATGACTCGATATTTTACATGGATCACACCAATGTCCCTCAGTGGAAGCACGCTACGGTGCTGGACCCGTGGGTGATGTTGTCTGCCATTGCCGCAGTCACGCACAACGTGGAGCTTGGTACATGTGTGACTGATGCCATAAGGAGGCACCCATCTAACATTGCACTGGCTGCCATCACACTTGACAGGGTCTCCAAGGGCAGAGCGATCTTGGGCATTGGCGCAGGTGAGGCGCAAAACCTCAAAGAGTTTTGCATCCCGTTTGAAAAGCCCGTCTCAAAGTGGGAGGAGCAGATAGATGTAATTCATGCGTTGTATGATTCCACACCTGACAACACCGTAGACTATGATGGCAAATACTATAATCTACAGGGGGCATGCCTGCAGGCGCCCCCAATCAGAAAACCCCGCCCGCCAACATACATGGCGGCTGGTGGAAAGAGGACGCTTGCAATGACGGGAAAGCTTGGCGACGGCTGGCTTCCCATTGGGTACACTCCTGAACTCTTTGAGGATCATGCCATGCAGATTAAAAAATCCATGGATGACAACGGCCGGTCCCAGGAAGAGAAGGACAAGTTCCAGTATGCACTAGACATTGACGTATACTTTTCTGATGATGCAGAAGAGTCTTGGGCGCGAATGAAGGAGGCAGTCAAGGTGAGCCTCTTCAAACCAGAGATACTCCGCGTGCACAACTTGGCCGAGATTGAGGGATTTGACTTTAGGAAATACTTTACAGAATATTCCATGTCCAACCAGGACTGGATTGTAAAGATGAGAGAGGCAGCAACCAAGATTCCTGAAAAAGTAGCGCGCTCCTCTACTGCCGTGGGCACGCCAGATGACATAATCCCCACGTTTGAGAGGTTTATCGATGCCGGAGTCAACCACTTTGTAATCAGGTTCTGGGGAAAGAACTATTTCGGCTCTATTGACAAGTTTGCAAGTCATGTCATGCCTGCACTGCGGGAAAAGATGACATCATCTGGCTAAAATGCCAACACTCTATTTTTACACATCATTAACCTGCCCAATTATAACGTGGCCTGCAATGTATTGGAACGGATCAGTCATTTTATACTCCAGGTATAGTGACACTTGATTTCACCTGCAATACACATTGCCATTATTAGAGTTTATGATTAATCGACCAGAAAAAATTTTCTGAAAAAAATATGGATATCATATGTGGTGTGGTTCAAGTCTAACACAGGTAAAGCCAAAAAGTTGTGCGCAGTCATGTGCATTTGGAATTTTCGTCCATGTGTCAACTTAACAGTATAGTAAAGGAGCAGGAGCTATATCCTGCTCTTTATTTTATTCTTCCAGTATTGGTAGGTGCCGTCCTGCCACATCTTTCGCTTGTTGTACATGCCACATATGCCGTTGAATTCTATATTGAACTCTTCGGCCGTACCGTCGTATCGTCCGGATATTCGTTTCCAGTTTTTCACATGTGCAAAGACGTTCTCGACAGGAACACGCCTTTTGTTGTGTGCCTTGTTTTGTGCCTTTTTGGTGGCGGTAAGCTTTTTACCCTTGGGCTTTTTGTGTGGGATCTTTGCGGTTACCCCACGAAGATAGTTTTGGATTCCCGTGTATCCTCTGTCCAAATTCAGGCGTATGCGGCTATCCGATGGTATGCGCTTGCCGGTCACCATGCGATCAGTCCATTTGCCAAAGTCTGGCAGTCCTTGGTTCAACACCGTCAGGTCATGGCAGCTTCCCTCTCTAGAGTCGCTTATTGCGAGGATATAGTTTTGTTTGTTTATCATCATGGCTGTGTTTATTGCAAACATCTTGCCCTTTCCAGAATACTGTTTCTTTTGCTCTTCCTTGTCTTCTGGACGCGTGGTCTCTACAAGTGTGCCATCTATTGTAATCTCGCCTCCATCTCTTCCGGGTACAATTTCCTTGAATTCCTCTTTTGACTTTATCGTGGAGATGTACTTTGTCATGTTGTGCGGTGTTACTGCATATAGCTCATCATCGTATTTGGTTGCAAGCTTGAGATAGTTTGATACCGTACTCTGATCTATCCCAAAAACTGTACCCAGTGATTCCTGCCCCCAATCTTGTGATTTTCTTACCTGGGTCATGAGCAGAAAGTGTCGGATATACAGCTTGCACTGGTTTCCGGACTCTTCTTTTCTGTCCTGGTCGTCGCGAAAGTGTGGCGAATCATTGGATTTTTTGATTATCTGTAACAAATCCTCAAGTGTGTTATCAAATATTTCCTTGGTGCTTCTTGTAAGTGCCTTTATCAACTTCTCATTTGAAATGATATACTCTAACATTTCATGTGTGTGAAGCAGTCTTGTGGGTAGTACAGAAGAGTGTCTCTTCTGTCCAAGCTCCGTATTCCACAGCGAGTCCTCCTTTACCAGCATCGTCTTGAGCCCCAAATTTTCTTTTTTTAACCTCGAGTTTTCTTTGGCATGTTTTGCCTTTAGCCTCGAGATCTCCTTTTCCTTTCTCAGGTTTTCTTTGGTCTGTTTTGCCTTTAGCCTTTGATTCTCCTTTTCCTTCCTCAGGTTTTCTTTCTCTAACTTTGCTAATCTGGTCTCTAGTTTAGTTTGAGTTTGTTTGCTCATTATCATATACTTACAAGAGAAGGATTTAGCGATACTGGTTTAGATTAATAGAAAATTTGGCAAATTTTTCTGATCTTGTTTTTCGGCCGATTGATCATAAACTCTATTAATCATATCCAGTCCACAAATGCCTCATGTATTTACTCTCAATCCCTGTTGCAATTGTGTAGTGACATCAGAAAGTCTTTACAATAGGTGTTCTGAACAAGTATTTTTCGTACGTGGTCAGGTTGTCTGTGAAGATTTTTTGATTCAGGCACGAATCTAGGGTCTTTTGATAGTATTACACATCATTCTAAGCACGACCTGACCACGTACCATTCCTAAACACGTGCAGTATCACATATTCATCATGAGTGCCATCTAATACCGAGGTCTTGGTATGAAGCGGCTGATATCCAGCGTTTAATATCACAATGCTGCGCTACGTGGAGGAATGTATTATTGGGTGTTTGGTGTCAGCACCATGACTATTCTTTTCTCCACTTCAACATGCCCTTCCAGTAGTATGCCATCGGCCATTGCGCAACGGCTCTGCATCTATTCCAATACTATTGAGATGATCTGCAAACTCGCACTCAAACCCATGAAACGTATACACCTTTTCGGCTTCTGACATCTTTGCCACCCTTACAAGTTCGTTAAAGTCACAGTGGTCACTGAGTGGCATAAGATAGTCACCCTTGGCAATTGGATATTTTGTGTTTTTTGCCCATCCACTGAATCCTATAGTGATTGCTCCATACCTTGTCTTCATGTCTTGGATAAACTGTTTCTTCTCTGACATCATGGGTGCTATCATGACCCATGGCCTTTTTTTCAACAGTCCTTCCTTCTCTGCTTCGGTATGCCCCATCGCCTCCCTCAGCGATTTAATACCAAGCTGCTTGTGCAGCATATTCATCTTCTTGACAGTGTCATGCAGATACAATGGCTGCCAGTGACCAAATACCTCCGTCAGGGTCTGTGCCTTGCCAAGCTGGTTTCCCATTAGGATCACCGGAATGCCCCTTGCATAGAATTCTGCTATCATCTCATTTGCTTTTCTCTTAATCTCTGTTATGTCTGGAAAGATAAACTCGTTTGTCCCAAACGAGCATTCCAGTATGAGAATCTTACATTTTGGAACCTCTGCTTTACTCAAAAAACCTCTGTCCCTGATACAAATGTCCCCGGTATAGAATATGTCATCAAAGAGCAGGCCCTTGGCGCCCAGAATATGACCACTGTTGAACATCTTCATCTCATTTGCATAGTCCATGTGTCTGTCCATCTCAAACCCGCGCATGCTCATTATCTTACGGGTCTCGTGTGATGAGAGAAATGTCCCGCCCTTTCTTGACGGGGTGTGATCGAGGTGCGCATGTGATATAAAGTTAATTCCAGGCGAGTCGGCGCCCCTCGGATCCAAGCATACGCGCCCCTTGTCGGTCTCACAAAGAATTCCGTTGCTAGTCATACTGATCTTGCTGTGCAACATGGGTACTGAAATTTGGATTTGATATAAATTGCCGTATTGGCTCACTACACCTTAGTTGCTGAATCTAGGAATTTTAATCTCTGGTCGTGGAAGCAACATGGCATCTATACTGCGGTCTGTCAAAACACAAAACATTCCAATCAATCCAGCAGTCGTGATCTCAAACGTACCTGATGCTAGGGGACTAGTCATTGCAAAAGAGTTTGGTGCTAGTACGGAGGTAATAGACAGCGCCCAATTCCTCAAGGATGATGCAAGCAGGATGCATTACGACACCACTGTCATGGAGATGCTGCAAAGGTACGGCGTGACTCCTGCAAATGGCCTTGTATGCCTTGCAGGATTTATGAGGATCCTTAGTTCTGAGTTTGTAAACACATACAGGAACCGAATACTAAACATCCATCCCTCCCTGCTCCCGTCCTTTCCAGGACTTCACTCACAGAGACAGGCCATACAGTATGGCGCCAAGATATCTGGATGCACCGTACACTTTGTGGATGCGGGAATGGATACCGGCCCCATAATCATCCAGTCACCAGTTCAGATTATGAACGATGACACCGAAGAGTCGTTGTCAGACAGAATTCTGCATGAGGAACATGTGATTTACCCTCGTGCAGTAGACATGTTTGCAAGGGGCATCATCAAAGTGTCAGGAAGGCAGGTCACCCTTATCGAATAGATGTAGTGTGACGGCACGGCCTTGTTACTATCATCAGTAGTTGGAAATGTGCTCACTAACCATAGCCTCCAGGATCGTACGGAAACTCTATCAGTTTACCGATGCCAATCATGGCAGACAATGATGCCATAAGCTTTAGCGTCAGTATTCCGTATGATGTGTACTCTTGCCTTTCTGCGGTCCATAAATTGTAGAATAACAATGCCGTGTAAAACAACATCATTCTAAACACATCATCTCTGCTTGTGGTTCTTGGCCGAATCTCTTCTATTTGCCTGTATCCTGTCTCGATTCCCCATCTCTTTCTGTATTCTTCAGGGAGTGTAGTGATCTCCTTGAGGGCACGCCCCATCGTAAGGTTTGTCGCAAATGCATGATACCATTCTGTTATGTTTGCCTTGAGATCCCCATGCTTTTTGGATTTGGTGATGATCAGTGTAAAGGACATACTTCTTTGGAACTTGTTTGTTATGGTGTGTTTGGATGCCATATCTCTTGTACCTGCATAGTATTCTAGAATTGCCTTTTTTGTGGTAGAGTTTTTTATTGCAGGCATTAGAAATTTATTTTTTGATTGTAATACTGCCTCCATTACATCGACAGAGTAAAACTCTCGATCAAGCAGAATAAGGCGTGCTCGTATCTTGTTTTCTTTGAGAATTTGGGTGAATCTACGCACGAAATTGGCATCTATTGACTCTTTGAGCTCCCTCATACAGCACAATACCGCATTGGCAGGACCGTCTACTATCTGCAGTGTGGAATAACTCTCAAACTTGTGTGTTCCTCCATCCGCCTTGGATCTTATCAAATATTTCATGTTGAATTTATCATGTCTTGGAATCAGATGCTTGTCTATTGCAACCAGTACACTCTTGTTTCTGTATTTCTTGTAGATGTGCTTTATGGTGTGATTTAGCATTTCATCACATAACATCATGGCATCATTTGATGTAATGGAATGAATCATGTCGCGGAACCACTTGGCAGTTGGTCTCTTTTTATTAATGTCAATCTGTCGCACGGCCTCTTCAGATGATATCCTGAACCTGGCCATCTGAGATAGTATTGTAACAAACTCTAGTATTCCATACTGCGCATTGTACCTTTCAGAGAATGCAATGCTGGCAGTGGCAAACAGGCTAGATAAGATATTAAGCACCCTGCCTCCAATCTCACTTTGTACTTGCTTGCCTTTTTGTTTCGACACTTTAAGGTAAGTAGGTACAATATCTTATAGGCTATTTGATCAAAAAATTTCAATACTGTGTTTAGATGGTTTTAGGCTTGTCTCTAGGGGGCACATTTCCATCTACTGATCATACACATCAAGAAGACATGCCATCATTATGGAATGGTGAAAGACGAGTTGTCATGTACCATTCCCTGATGTGTGCCATTATCTTCACAAAACACGTAACCCCCCAATATAGTAATTGACAAGGGTTAGTTTGTAAGTGTCTGTCTTGTTTCTGACATTGCAGGTGATCCCTGTCTGCATTTGATCAGTGCCTGCACATGAGGAATTTTACCATCATGCACACAAACCATTGCGTTATAGTCCAAAGTTGCCAAAATGTTTCCAGTACCATTATGCGGGATCACACTGTCAGAAGAAGATTCTTTGCATACGTGAATATTATTTTTGTTGTTTGTTGGCATGATTCATTTTCAGACGAATTTTTGCCAACTAAAATAGAGTTATTTATGTACTTTTTTTATGTAGATAGTTTTTGAGCAGATGCCTAGATTGTATTATGTAGAATCAAAGCATTGCCAACATGTATTCTTTACAAAGATGGTTAATGAAATAGTAGAACACGCTGATAGTGATCCAGAACTAGCCGCATGAATACGGTGGTTGGACGAGCAGGCCCAAAAGAGGGACATTACGTTCTATGATATGATCTTTGAGATAATGTATGGAACTGACTAGACGAGTATGCCATGGTGTCATACATAGAATTATGTCTCACTTCATTGTTTGCAATCATGCCTTGCAGAGTGTTGTTCAAATACACTTGGTCAGATTTTACAGATCATACTTGAATCAGAAAAAAATCTCCAACCACTAATTATGTGTGGGGGAATCAAATTTTGATCATCACAAATACCCGTTGCCACTATTGTACAAGGATTCGCTTGTTTACTATCTTTGGTCTATGGTCTTGTATTCACACTCTTCTGAGCCGCCTTCCTTGCCGATGTATACTGCTTTTGGCCTGTATAGCGCGGGCTTTGGAGCCGCCTCTGCAAACTTTTCTTCAATTATGTGCGTTGCCCATCCTACCACCCTTGAGATGGCAAATATAGGCGTGTTCAAGTCAATTGAAATGCCCAGCATGTAGTATATCGAGGCACTATACAGGTCCACGTTGGGATAGATGTCCATTCCCTTCTGCTTCTTTATCTCAGATATGGTTATCGTCTCTACTTTTTCAGTCATGTCAAACCACGATTGACTAGTCTTTTTTGCAAGTTTTCTTGATAACTCCTTGAGAACCTGCGCCCTAGGATCATACGTCTTGTACACGGCGTGACCCATTCCCATCACCCTGTCACCTGCCTTTATCTTGTTCTTTATCCACTCTTCAACCTTATCTAACTGGCCTATCTCTAGGAGCATCTTCATGACCTCTGTATTGGCGCCCCCATGTAGCTCTCCACTGAGCGCCCCTATCGCTGCACTAGATGCAGAGTACATGTGTGCCCTGGTTGATGCAACCTGTCTTGCCGTGAACGTAGATGCATTAAACGTGTGTTCTGCATGAAGAATCAGACATACATCAAATATCTTTTCAACCTCGGGATCTGGCTTTATTCCCGTCATCATGTACAAAAAGTTTGCAGCATGACTCAGCTCTGGATCCGGATCCACAGGATCCAATCCATTCCTGATTCTCTGCCAGCTTGCAACTATGGTTGATACCTTTGCAATCAGGTTGACTGCTCTGTCATAACTTGCTTCCTTGTCAGCAAACTCTTCGTCATAGTATCCTGCCAGCGCTGCAACAAATGCCTGAAGCATGTCCATGGGGTCGGCATCCTTCTTCCAATTCCCCATGTTCTTTTGCATCTGCTTTGGAATGTTCCTAGCCTCCACCATCTTGGAGTTAAACTCGTTTAGTTGCTGTCTTGTAGGCAGCTTGTCATAAAGTAACAAGTATGCAGTCTCTTCGTATGTGGAGTTTTTTGCAAGATCCATTATGTTAACTCCGCGATAGATCAGCGTACCGTGACTCCCGTCTATGTTTGAGACCTTTGTATCGGCTACCTCTATCCCACGTAGGCCAATATTCTTGGTTTTCATACGGAATATCTTTTAATCTTTTTATTATATTTTACCGCAACTTCCTGCTACCACCACCACCCAACCCCATCAATACATCTTACTAGTTCATGACTGCATACTGGGCCATCCAATAAATGACGTAGGTTGTATGTAAAATCATGCCAAAAACAATAACATTTTGTGGAGCACACCCCACTACTCCCATCTCTTCACAATCATGACCATTCGTATGCAGATACCGTTATGGACACATTTTGTAGGAATCTGTACATGCCAGCAACGAATTTTGAGCCTAAAATGTCGGAACTATGTAAAAAAAAGTTTAGTAAATTGTAAAATTTAACAACTTTTGTCCATAAATACTCTTTTTTCCATAAAGATCAATGACACCTGAGCAGCGTAAGCGCCTCCAACGACTTGATGACATGATACTTGGTGCATCTCCCAAGAAACTAAAAACCATTCAAGAGATGGACCGCCAAACACAGACAGACGGACTATCCCTGTGCGATGTATACTATCCTAACCTTTCAACATGTAGAGACATCAAGACATCTCTTAGATGAGCGTCTCGACAACTCATTCATTCCTATAGATGATGCACCATGCCAATATGTATCTGCATTCTGTGCATTCTCGTATACAAAACCTTTGCAAGACTATAGATGATGACAATTATGTCTGTGGGGGCGCACACAGCTTGAGCTAGTTGGTTGGCTTACTGACTAACTGACTGATTGCTTGCCTAGCATATTACATGCACAAAGATCTCCCATTCTGTATATTGCAGGGTTTGTAAGGCCGTGCATAATTGTGTACATACAATCCCCATACAATCCCCAAACACATGGCATGATTGTTTTACACCATGTGACACATGATCCATGACCGTTGAACGCCAAGCACAAATACAATTAATGCACTCTCATTCTTGATTTAAATGAGGGTTGGTAACTTTTTTTCATATATTGACAACTGCAAGTGCGGCTGCTAAAAAAAAGACCACCACTAAAAAAGGCCCTGCTATCTCACCTACAAGAAAAAAAGGCTCTATCACAGCGCTCGCTAGAGTTCGTCCTAAAAAGATTGCCACACAGAAAACTCGACCAAAATCTACAGGCACAAAAAATACCATGGCCGCAAAAAAACCAAAAGTTACAAAAAAGAAGTCTGTTGCTTCAACAACAAAACCAAAACCTGTTACAAAAAAGAAGTCTGTTGCTTCAACAACAAAACCAAAACCTGTTACAAAAAAGAAGTCTGTTGCTTCAACAACAAAACCAAAACCTGTTACAAAAAAGAAGTCTGTTGCTTCAACAACAAAACCAAAACCTGTTACAAAAAAGAGATCGATCAAAACCAAGATCCTTTGTATATCACACAAGGAAGATGCCGACGGCATCAGTTCTGCCGCGCTCATAAGGCAGGCATTTGGTGGGGATGCAGTACTTGTAGACTATCCAGAACAGATGAGTGCCCTGCGCCAAGCATCCGAAGACGAAAAGCTAAAGTCCTTGTTTGTCTGCGATCTGGGGCTTAGTAAAAAGACGCAGGACGATTTCCTAGACATAATGACTACTCTTAGAAAGAACAGAGTATCTGTTACCTATATTGATCATCATGACATTAGCCCTGAGATAGTAGCATCGCTTCAAAAGATCAAGGTCAAGGCCATACACAATGTCAACGAATGCACGGCAGTACAGGTTTATGATGCATTCAAGTCCAAACTAGACGATCATGCTCCGTTTGTTGCAGCATGTGCAGCTATCACAGACTATATGGAAGATAGGCCAATGGGCTCCAAACTACTCCAGATGTATGACCGGCAGTTTGCCCTGATCAACGCTACCGTTCTTACATACAACATAGTAGGACACCAAAAGGATCCAGACTACCTCCTATATCTGGTAGACGAGCTTGCATCATCTAGGTTCCCACACGAGATTCCAAACTCATTTCCATTTGCGCAGATCCAGGTGGAAAAACTCGCGCAGATGATAGCCAAGGTCAAACAGGGAATGAAGACCATGAAGAACCTTGCCCATATGGAAGTACTTGACGCGGGCGCAAGCGGCGCTGTCAACTTTGTCATGGGTCTCTCTGGAAAGAACGTGGGTGTGGCATACAAAGAGAGGATCGATCACGGCATATACGCGGTCTCTGTACGTGGCTCCAAGTCGTGTAGTGTGCACTTGGGAAAGATCATCAATACTCTTGCAACTGATCTTGGAGGTTCAGGAGGCGGCCACGACAAGGCATGTGGTGCCGTCATTCCAAAACCAAAGATAAGGCGGTTCATCACGGAGCTCAACAAAAAGTTGAGTGGTGCATGACATCGTCACCTGCGCCGAATATTGGATAATTTACCGCTCGGCTTGACATAACTGGTACCAGGGTTGGGGATTTGCCATGAGGTATTTCTACTTGTTTCTGAACTCTGATTTTGCATACATGTATCCGCAACTACGTGGCTGCCATGTCCGTATTCTGCATGCGGTTGCATTGACATCATTATTTTTTGCAATCTTCCCCACAAATTCACTACTTCTCGCATCTGCTGCTACTGGCAAGATTGCGTTTCTCTTTCAAAAAAAAAAAAATTATGTCCCTGCTATCTTGATATGATGGCTGGGATGAAAAATGCAGTCTTTACATACATGATATATGTCCATAATTGCTCTTCCTGCAATCTGCCACCACGTCAATGATCCAACTTGTCACATTTTTGCCTATATGCCCCATGGCATGAATACAGAACAAACAATATCGTTGTGCTTGTTGCCCGCTTGATTCTACCTAGTCTGCATGGGGGAATGGACTATTATTGTTTGATCTCTATTATTGCATCGATCTCTGTCATGGAATCTAACGGCAGGCCTGCCACACCCACGGCGATTCTTGAATGTTGGCCCACCTGCTTGCCAAACACGTCAAAGAGCAGGTCCGATGCCCCATTAATGACTGTCGGCTGCTGTGAGAATCCTGGCTCTGAGTTTACAAACCCCGAGATCCTGACTATTCTGGTGACCTTTCCCAGATCCCCCCCAAGCTCTTTGTTTACTTGGGACAAGATGTTGAGTGCGCACATTCTCGCAGACTTTATGCCATCTTCCATGTTGTCGTCCGATACCTTTCCAGTAAATGCCACTTTTTGGTCACTGCCAATGGGGATCTGTCCTGACACATAAAGCAGGTTTGCTGTCCTCACCACCGGTATGTATGATCCTGCAGGTGACGGGGGGTTGTCGGGCAACTCTACATGCAGCTGCTCCATCCTTTTGCGGATTGCCTCCCTGCCGTTGCAGTTTTTATTGTCCTCACTCATTATCTTCTACCACAATCCGACATCCTTGCCTGATTTTTATACATTCGTGAGGTGCATCTGCACATCCTGACTTTGTTTGTAGCTGACATATTTTACACTAAAACACTGCCATCATACATTTCTAGTTGGAGTGGACCCCATCAAATAGGATCGTTTTTTGCATGATAATACATACAGTCTGACTCATTTATTTGTCTCCCTCCATTGTGATGCAAACTCTGTCGGAGTGAGATATTTCAGAGCTGAGTGAATCCTTGCCGTGTTGTAATCATCAAAAGCTGCTGTCAGAACAGGTTCTGCTGCTTGATAGTTTTCAAATTCATGCGGCCTGATGTACTCCTTTTTGAGGGTCTTGTGAAATGACTCGACATGGCCGTTTTGCTCCGGGGTGTTCTTCCAGATGAATTCATGTTTGCCGATTCCAAGTGCAGATACTGCCTTTCTAAAGTCATGACTGGTATATTGAACGCCATTGTCTGTTCGTATGCGCAGTTTTGAGCAGTCAGGCTTTGCCTTGGCAACTGCATCTGTTAGCGAGTCAATTGCCACATCTCTTGTTGCATTTACATCAAACGCGTATGATATCCATTCACGGGTGTAGCAGTCAATTACGTTAAAACTATAGCACCAGCCATCCACTCCGCACTTGGCGTATGTGATGTCCAATTCCCATAATTGGTTTGGAGCCTCGGGTTTGAAGAGCTTGCGTCTGGTACGAATTACGTCATTTTTGGTCTTTTGTGGTTCAATCCAGCCTATTTTACGATATATTCGCTGTATTTGCTTGCGATTCACGGCAATGCCGGTATTGCGTGATATTTGGGCTACCATGCGACGTGTACCATATGTTGGCCTGGTCTTTGCAATGTCATGTATTGCAGCAATTATTTTCTCATCATCCTTGTCTGGCCTCCCTTTTGGGGTATAGTACCAGACACATCTTGAAGTACCTGCATACTCTAATGACTTGCGCAGGCTCAACTGTTTGTACAGCTGTTTGGCTACTGTCAATCTTTGTCGTCCTCCAAGGTTTTTTTTAAAACATCGTTGGCAAAAGTGAGCTCTCCTATGATTCTCTTGAGGTTCTCATTTTCCTTTTTTACTGCTTTGACTGGATTGGATTTGCCATGAGTACCTAGGCTGAACTTTCCGGCATTCATGAATTTTTGCCTCCAGGCATTAAACGTCTGGGGGTGAACATTATGCTTCCGGCACAGTTCTGCTGTGCCGATATTGGTCTTGATTGATTCTAGTACGATGTGGATCTTTTGATCGGGTGTAAACTTGGTTTTCATAGTGTATTTCTCCGGTTATCTGACTTAAGATGTATGAATGCAAGCGTTCCTATTCTAGCTGGGTCCCCACCAACTACTAGCAGTATAGATATCAGGTTATTGTTGTGGTTGTAATTATTGTGATCTAGTCGGGATCTTCGTAACGTCGTTGCTGTTGTGCATTGGTATCTGTACTGATGCCATCATTGCTGCCTTTTGCTGCCTGTACCTCTTGTCCATCATCGGACATTGTCTTCATCTTCTTCTCCAATACATCCATTCTGGCCCTGTAGCCCTCTGCATACTCTAGTTCTGATGGGACAAGCGTGGCCGGATGTATGAATCCCTGGCTCCTCATGGCCATGGCCTTCTTTGTAGCGATCTCCCTGATCACATCCCAATCTGGAGTGGAGAATCCATCAAACGGACCTGTAAACTTTCCATCATGCATGCTAAACACGAGTGCTTCCACAATAGGAATGCAAAAGTTGATCGTGGCCGCAGAGTTGAGTTTGACCGGCATCAGGGGCATGTTGTGACTTCCCCTGGTATTGCCTGCCACATAGTGGGGATTATTGAAGACACTGCCTACCTCTTCTGTTGCAGGAAACCTCTTTTGTGTCCTGACAAGGCAGATGGGATCGTCTTTTCCCACATACGTTCCTGCAATATTGTGCAACCTGTCGGTGGATGCAGCAAGTATGGGCTCGCCATCCTTTGTGGTGACCGAATCCACCACATACCTTCCCGGATACATGAGTGCTGCCTCTATGGTTGGCTTGTCCTCCCACAACTGCAACTGTGCCATTCTGGCCTCTTCTACATCCATTATGTTGATCTTTACTCCCTCTGAGAGGCTCTTGTTAACTATGAGTCCGGTATTACTGAGTGCGTCTACAAACATTCTGTATATAGGATAGTTGAATGCGCCAGGTTCTGTCTTGTCTGCTGCAAACACCGTAAATGCCTCGTTGGGCCTCTCTTCAAACTCCATCTCTGCTACTCCAGGGCCCATTCCCTTTACATTCCCAGAGAACGAGTCTTTTAACAGGTCTTGGCCCGCGCCATACAGTCCCTCATTCCTTGCGACATTAGTTCCTGCCATGAATGCATCCCATGCCAACTTGTGAATCTGCTGGTTGTCTGTACCATGTGTATGCGACATCACAATATGTACATCGTCTCCGCAATACCCTACATAATGGTCAATTAACAGATCTCTTCCGCCTCTGCCAATCAACTCCTTGACCGCACCGATCAGTGCATCGCTTGGCCTAGTGTGCCCTCCTATGCCACCCACGTCTGCCTTGATGACTGATACAGTGATCTTCATGTCTATCTTCTCTCGTCCTTTGATTTATGTGCTTTTAGGGTTGGACAACAAATCTGCAAAACTACGATCTAATTCCTGATAATTGGGCATCACAGCACCCATCCATTGAACCACCCATTACTGTACAAAATATTGACACCATGCTATGCCATCTACCACAACACATGTCACCATGCTGCAATCATTAATCATGATGTTACACACGCCACCATGCACAGACACCTACATGACACACCATCTAGACTGGACGGAAATGTGGGGGATGCAAGTGACTGCTTCTGCATATGCTCTGTTCCTGACTATCCTGCTCATCATGGCACGTCTAGGCCCACAAAACCGCCCAATACCCTGCCAGATTGATTTTTTAAAAGAAAATTCATAACAGTAATAAATCCCCTCAATTACGCTGTTGATATGGCAGATAAACCCCACTTGAACCTGATTGTAACAGGTCACATTGATAATGGAAAATCTACAACCATGGGTCATTTCTTGATGGATCTGGGCGTTGTAGATGAAAGAACAATCGCAGCACATGCGACCGAGTCCGAAAAGACAGGAAAAGGTGACACGTTCAAGTATGCGTGGGTTATGGATAATATCAAAGATGAGCGAGAGAGAGGGATTACAATAGATCTCGCCTTCCAAAAATTTGAATCACCAAAGTACTTTTTCACCCTGATTGATGCCCCCGGCCACAGGGACTTTATCAAAAACATGATTACTGGAGCTTCTGAGGCAGATGCAGCCATTTTGGTACTCTCTGCAAAGGAGGGTGAGACCGACACCGCAGTTGCAGCAGGCGGCCAAGCAAGGGAGCACGCATTCCTGCTCAAGACGTTAGGCGTCAGCCAGCTCATAGTTGCCATCAACAAGATGGATGACAGTAACTATTCTGAGGATGCATACAAGGCAGCCAAGGAAAAGGGCGAAAAGCTTGTGAGATCAGTGGGATACAAGCTCGAAAATGTGCCATTCATACCCGTCTCTGGATGGAAGGGCGACAATCTGGTAAAGAGATCTGAAAATATGTCTTGGTATTCTGGAAAGACACTGATTGAAGCATTTGACGACTTTACCGTAACAGAAAAGCCTGTAGGCAAGCCACTGCGCGTCCCAATCCAAGACGTATACACAATAACAGGTGTAGGTACCGTACCTGTGGGCAGGGTAGAGACCGGGACAATGAAGGCAGGCGACAAGATTATCGTCATGCCATCTGCGGCAACTGGTGAGATAAAGTCCATTGAGACGCACCATACCGAGATGCCGTCTGCCGAGGCTGGTGACAATATTGGCTTTAACCTGCGCGGTGTTGATAAAAAGGACATCAAGAGGGGCGATGTGCTTGGAACGCCAGACGCACCTCCAAACGTGGCCAAAGAGTTCAAGGCACAGATCATCGTGATACACCACCCCACTGCCATAGCACCTGGTTACACGCCTGTAATGCATGCACACACGTCACAAGTTGCTGCAACCGTCACAGAGTTTCTCCAAAAGATAAACCCTGCAACAGGTGCAGTAGAGGAAGAGAATCCAAAGTTCCTCAAGGTAGGCGACTCTGCAATAGTCAAGATTAGGCCCGTAAGGCCAACATGTATAGAGACATTCCAGGAATTCCCAGAGATGGGAAGGTTTGCACTCCGTGACATGGGTGCCACAATAGCCGCAGGTATAGTCAAGGAAATCACCGAAGAGTACAAGTCATAGCCAACAAATGATGATGATCAATCCATGACACAGACTGCCCGCGTAAAACTCACATCTACTAACCTGCCGATGCTTGATAATGTATGCGGCGAGATTATGGGGATTGGCACCAAGACGGGCGTCAAGGTAAAGGGGCCAACACCACTTCCGGTAAGGCGACTGCATGTGGCCACCAGAAAGTCACCATGTGGCAGCGGTACAGAAACTTATGAAAAGTGGGAGATGAAGATGCACAGGCGAATCATAAACATAAACGCTGATGACAAGGTCATCCGACAACTTATGAGACTGAAGATTCCAGACGACGTACAGATCGAACTGAATCTGACAGGATAATCAATCCTTAAATTATGGACACCAAAATGATGATAAACATGGTAGATGAACAAGAAGACCCAAGCATCACAGGAGATGAAGAGACAACAGCCGAAGAGCCGGTGCAAGAAAAGTTTGACGTAAACTATTCGTGCCTCAGATGCGGCACAGCCGTATCCAACGAAGAACTCGCCAGACTGCCCGAGATAAAGTGTATCTGTGGATTTCGAGTATTTACAAAGATTAGACCCCCGATTGTCAAGACGATAAAGGCAGTCTGACCTTTTCACAATTCATCCTGTCAGGGTATCTTGGTGTCGTTTTGCCTCTAGTTGTGGTTGTTGTGGTGGTGGTGCATATGGCATAGTACACTACTGATGCATATCATACTGGGCAGTCTGATTTTAAGAATGATAAATGTGTAATCTCGCCCTACCAATAAGTCTGGTTGACCATTTAGATGTGAGTTTGGAGAAAAATCGGCTGATGAGATAACCAATCTTTTTCTTTAAGATTGTGTTGCTGCTCTCAATGATGAGTCAAGACACATCATAATTTAAGCAGGGTTTGACATGTTGCAGCCCCCTACCGAAGAACAGGATTTGAGTATTGGAGTCATATCATTTCAAAAAATCGCATAATGCTCTACCCGCCGAGTTTTCTGGAGAATCTTTAGATGGTGTGATATATTTAGTGCTACGTTGTATGACTCTTTGATGCCTGCCATCATGTCATGCCACACACAAAAAACAGAACAGTGCCACATCTTGCACGCCATTGAACCAATCCTTTTATGCACGGGCACGGGAGGTGTATTTTGAGCATGGCTCTGAGCAGTAGCCAGCGTATGGGCCTGATCTTTGCAGGCGCATTCATAACAGCCGGAATGGTGCTTGCCACGGTTGTGTTTCCTTTTTGGAATCTGATTCGTGAAGATGTTTATGCGGATGTGATCATACTCTCAAATACGGACGGAGTGTGTTATGTAGAGACGCCCGACAACATACCAAAGACCATAGGAGAATGTACACTTGATGTGGGCCAGAATGCCACCGTCAAGTTTGGCAAGGGCCTTGCATGGGCCACGATTGTGCCCTGACTAAATACATCTGCCGTCAACACCACGCCGTCTGCAGCCATGCCATCTCGTATAATGATCTGGTGTCTGTACAAACATTTTGATGAATGTCTAAAAATATGGTACACAAGCCATCCCATGGCGGGATACTGCCTATTGTTTTCTTGTCCCTCTAAACCCTCATCATCTCATTGCATACAACCACTATGATCTTTCCTACATGCATATAGTGACGTCAGAAAGTCTTTGCAATCGGGGTTCTGAACAAATATTTTTCAATGTCTGTATTGAATTTTGTATTGTTTAGGAATTTCATTGCCTTTGCTGCACGGTCGCTGGTATGCTCGTGATACTCGTACATGAAAGACTGAATTTTTAATTGATGCCAGCGCTCCTCGATTTCATTATGCTCTGGAGTTCCTGTAAGAAAATATCTTACATGCAGTCTTTTGCTGTTATCTTTGATAAATTTTTTAAAGGCCTTTGTATTGTGCTGGGGTGCGGCATCCAGCAGGGTTGCAGCCTTGTCTCTTCTTTTCAAAAGATGTTTCATGAATTGAAGAAATGTAGAACCATTGAATTTTCTTCGGCGCAAAAAATATTGATAATTCTCAGAGATTGCACCATAGATTACGCGCTTTTGGCGATCGCCAAAATAAACACGACGTATCTTTTGACCCTTGGGCGACCAAGGGCCGCTCTTTAGTTTGCCGTCTTGTTCCAGCCAGACCTCGTCCGTAACATGTCACCTCCCCCTCCCCAAGCCGCGGGCATAGGCACGTAAATCACACAAAATAATTTATGTAAAATGAAGAATTTGCGCAATCCTTACGCTTAAAAGATGGTATTGTGTACTTCCCATGATCACTACAAAATGAGAAGACAACAACACCAACAAACCATTGCAAAGAATCTATTTAACTATACTGATGCCATATCTGACCCGCAGCACTCATTGATATCCGGCCTGCTGGACAAAATAGCGCAACTTGAGGCAGACCAAAAGCGCCAAGCCATAATGCGTGATGAAAAAGACACACTATACAAGAAAATTGATGCTAAAATTCAGACAGTATGGGAATGCTGCAACATGCTGCTTACAAAAAATGTGTACACGACAAGTACCATCAGAGAAAGGATGCTGTCAGACATGTCACGCACCACTCTTGACTATGCACAATACAAGGACCAAACAAACGAAGACCTGAAGGAGGCAAACGACGCACTGCTTGAGGAGATTGACGAGTTGAGGACAAAATGCCAAAAGCTCGAACAGAGGGATGCGGCAAACGACGCAGGTTCTACACCACCGGCACACAACACGATAACCCGGAAGCAGATAAAGAACAGGCACGACAAAGAGGCTCCCAATACAACCCCCGCCAAGATAGGCCCGCCGGAAGGCCATACGGGCCATGCACGCCAGTATAATCCTGACGGCAGAATAAATCTAACACTTGATACATGTCCAGACTGCGGCAGTCCCATTGGGGAGATTGACCGATACTCAAAGACTGCACTAGAGCTAGAGGATGGCAGGGTCACCGAACGGCTCTATGACGTGTACCTGTACATATGCGGTACGTGCGGGCCTGTTTCATCCAAGCCCGACTGGATGCTTGATGGCACATCCATCGGCAAGAAATTACTGATCAAGATTGTCCGGCTGTATCACACCAACAAGAGCGGCTCTGAATTGTGTGAGACAATACACATAGCATATGACAAGAAACTGTGTCGTGCCACCATAAACAAGGCAATCAGGGCATCAGAGTTCCTGCTGAAACCGGAAATCAAGATGATACGCAACAACATTGCAAAATCCAGTGCGGGAAACATTGATGATACAGTCTTGCCACTTGGCCCGGACAGGAGTAGTGATACCGGTGACAATGATGGCAAGGACAAGGACAATGATGGCAAGGACAAGGACAATGATGGTAAGGACAAGGACAATGATGGCAAGGACAAGGACAATGATGGCAAGGACAAGGACAATGATGGTAAGGACAGCGGCAATGTCAGTAAAAACGGCAGGATGTGGGTCATGATAGGGGACGGCAAACACGTCATGTTTCATCCTGCTGAGACACGGCGCAAATCAGTCATTGAGAAGAATTTTCCATACCCAGACATCAAAATGACCTGCGATGCATATGCGGCACACAATCATTTCAAGACACGACAACTGTGCTGGGCACATGTTAAGACAAAGGTGGAAAACGCAGTCACCAAAAGCGATACTGAAACGGGATGGTATCTCTACCACAGGCTCATGAGCATATACCAGCATGCCAAGGGCCTGCCTCCTGACACGCCGGAACAAAAGATAGACCGCCTCATACTTGAAACGACTGAGATAGGTAGGCTTCTACTACAGGAGGGTATCAAGGCGGGAACCTACGTCTGTAACTGCGCACCCTACCTCTTTACTGCAGTTACAAATCCTGAAATGTCGCTTACAAACAACCTTGCCGAGCGTATGCTGCGCAGGTTTGTAATACGGCGCAAGGTGATGTACCGTTTTGCAACATTGCGCGGGGCACAGATGTACTGTACAATAGCAAGTATACTTGAGACATGGAAGCTGCATGGCAGTAACGCCCAGACAGAGTTTGAGCGGCTGTTTGGAACGTGACTTACATCCCTGCATGTGGCAGGGCCGTGGGAAAACATCATGCCCGTAAGGACGCACACGGCTGCGCACGTCATTTTGGAATTGTGTTTATCATTATGAAATAAATAATTACATGACATGCTTGCCATGGCGTAGGGCAGTTATTGTCATCATATTCCAAATCTTATCACATCATCTGAATGATTTTGTATGGCAGACATGCCCATACATGCGACTTGAGAGGGGGAGGTGACATGTTACCCTCGTCCTGTACAAACAGCTCAAAACCGTCACGTTTTACGCACGAAATCCATGGTTTTAGCTCTTTTTGCCATTGTTCTATCTCTGAAATGGTTGCCTTTCTTTTGTGGATTGCATCTGAAACTTTTGGAGTAAAGCTTCTACGACGCAGCATGTCGCGTATTCCGGATTCCGTGTATCGTACTTTTTCCCTCTTTTTTATGTCACGTGCCAATACCTTTGGAAAAATACCGTCTAGTTGTCTGCAAGATATTCTGTAATTTTATGGTTGGATATTTTTGGACGGCGTCCAGATCTTGGTTTTTCAGATAATGCATCAATTCCATTTTCATCAAATCGTCTTATCCAGTTCTTGATAGAATTGTATGCCTTGCGAAAGAATCTGGAGACCGTTGGGATTGCTTCCCCATGTACTAGAATATTTATCACTGCAAGCATTCGTTCTTTTGTTTTTGGATTGGATTCTTTTTTGTATGCTGCAAGTAATTCTTCATATTGTTGTTCCACGAGACCCCCTAGATTTTCCAAGCTATAAATGTTTCAATGGTTTTTTGAAAATTGCAAAGACTTTCTGACGTCACTATAGGACCTATTGTGTGGGATCCCAAACCTACCGTACCGTGTTGTGGCTATCATTATAAGAGCGCGACAACAATGACGAGTATGGATTGCATATTATGCAATATCGTACAGGGTTCCATTCCTGCAAGAATCATCAAAGAGACCAAGCATTCTGTAGTGTTGCTTGACGCATTTCCATTAGCAAGGGGGCATGTCTTGGTCATTCCAAAAAACCACCACACAATGATTCAGGCCATGAGCTCCGAGGAGAACACGGATCTCTTTGCGGCAGTACATACAATGCTGCCAAGGCTTGAAGAAACATTTACGGGGGCAACCCTGGTTGCCATACATAACGGGAGTTTGGCAGGCCAAGAGATACCCCATGTCCACGTGCATCTGGTGCCTAGAGACCATGATGACTCTGCGGGCCCAATACACAACATGTTTAGTTCTAGGCCCAAACTGTCAGAGTCTGAGGCCGATCAGATTCTAGATATTTTAACAGACAAGTGTTGATTCAGTTTATGGCGGTGTGTGGACTATTCGTGTATGCTGTATGGCAAGTGGTTTGAAGAGCCATGTATGAAAAATAACTTTGACTATTGACAACCTTTGTTTTTTTTTTCATACGTCTCTGTTGCATGGCCCTGCCCACATTCTATAATTAATAATTGCCCGTGGCGCTGCAAACATGTGGTGTTCTTTTGATGCCACCCATCATAGATGGTGAAGAATAGTGTGGTACACGCCATGTTAAGGCCGGAATGCCATGTTGTGTGACAGTAATGCAGCTGCTGTCTGGACGTATCTATCATTTTTCTCTTTGCGCTGATCAGTAGATTCTTATCTAAAACTTCGATGGCAGGCTCATGAACAAGATAAGACAGAATTCACATGTATTGTTTTATTACAATCACACAAAAAAATGGCTGCTAAAGATATCCAAAAACGACTCTTTCCACACCCATATTGGAGTAATCCGACACTCTGATGCCATAGGCAAAGAGTATGGCTCTCGCCTGGTCACAAGCAAGGACAAGTACGTTTACCTGTTCAAGCCTACAATGTATGACTACACCATGAAGATTCAACACGGTACCCAAATAGTATACCCCAAGGACATTGGATACATCATCTCTAGGGCAGGCATCCAGAGTGGCCAGAAGGTAGTGGAGATTGGCACGGGCAGTGGTTCCCTAACTTCCTTTGTGGCTAGTGTTGTAAAGCCACGTGGCCATGTCTACACATTTGATGTCAATACAAATTTCATAAAAATAGCCACAAAAAATATCATGCGAGCGGGAATGTCAAAGTATGTCACACTATACAACATGAATCTCAAGAATGTGGAGGATCCGCCAGTAGAGGATGCAGATGTGGTGCTGATTGACCTAGGTGATCCCTGGACGGTGATTCCACAGGTACGCAAGATACTAAAGGGTAGTGGTTCGGTCTTTGCAGTCTGTCCTACGATAAACCAGCTGGAGAATCTGAGCATGGCGCTGGCTAAAAACGAGTTTAGTGATATAGAATCAACAGAACAGATTGTCAGGACTATTGAAGCACGGGAGGGTAAGTCCCGGCACTCCTTCCAAGCAATAGGACATACAACATACCTGTGCCATGCCCGAAAAGCATTCTTTGAGATGCCATCATATAGTCAACCACAAGCCAAGAAGACGGTTGCAATCTCCTACACTGCAAAACTCAAGGCTACCACAAAACCAAAGCCAAAGGCTACCACAAAACCAAAGCCAAAGGCTACCACAAAACCAAAAACCGCCACAAAGGCCACTGCAAAACTCAAGGCTACCACAAAACCAAAAACCGCCACAAAGGCCACTGCAAAACTCAAGGCTACCACAAAACCAAAGCCAAAGGCTACCACAAAACCAAAAACCGCCACAAAGGCTACTGTAAAGGCCACAAAAAAGACAACGTCTAAAAGACTCAGCATCTGACGAGTACGAGCAATGCTGGCAATACTATTACACACTCATCATCATCATCATCATCATCACCACCACAAAACAAGATTTATCACGCCAATGTTACGATGTATCACATGACTAGAGTAAACCTGTCCGACTCTGTGATCAAGGAATTTGTAGTCCCGCGAAGAAGCTCCTCTAGAAAGGGTGACAATGGAGTAGTCCTTGTAATGGGTGGAAGTTATGTGTATCATGGGGCCCCCATACTCTCTTCAATTGCAGCACTACGATGCGGGGCTGATTTGGTATATACATCCGTCCCCAAGGTCAATGTTACAGCTACTCGTGCAATCTCTCCCGCCCTCATCGTCATCCCGATGGCTGATCAAAAACTGACTCGCGGCACTGCCACCAAGCTTTTGGGCGCACTACCCAGAAACCTACACTCTGCAACGATTGGAATGGGGCTTGCCATACAAGAAAAGAACGCACTTTTACACCTCGTAAGGTCCCTGTTGGACAGGGATGTGAGGCTGTCTCTTGACGCATCAGCTCTCATACCTGAAGTACTGCCACTTCTGGCAGACAAGAATGTCGTACTAACTCCACATGCCGGTGAGTTCAAGAGGCTGTTTGGAATACAACCGCCGCCACCTTTTGTGCCATCTACACAGCCTGCATCCGCGCTAGCGGATGCGTCTGATGCTGAAGAGGAGCGAATACGTCTGGTGGAGCAGTCCGCCAAAAGATATGCAGTCACTGTACTGCTCAAGGGACCGACCGATATAATCTCGGACGGCTCAACTACATACCTTTACAAGAAAAAAATGGTCCCAGCCATGACCGTAGGTGGCACGGGCGATGTGCTTTCAGGCCTGATCGCAGGATTGTTATCCCGCAGCAGAGACGCACCAAAGTCTGCTAGTGTGGCTGCCTTTGTAAATGGCAACGCGGGATGGAACGTACAAAACAGGCTGGGATTGCACATGATTGCAACTGACCTGCTGGATGAAATTCCATCTGTCATGAAGCAGTTTGACCAGATTGTGGAATAACAGTACCACACAAACCCATCATGTACCCGCTGGCAGTTGGCATGCGCCCTGCCTATCAAGATTTACACATACCATGATGGTTGTGACACATTGCACACGCTCTGATAAATTGACCATCTAACTACAAACACATGTTTTACAATGCCTGTACACTAGTGCAGTATTCTGGGAACTTTCTTGAGGGCATGTGCCAGTGATATCCTTCCTGGCCCTGCAATCATGATTACAAGTGATGCTGCAAGAAGAATAAGATCAAACTCCACACCACCATCACCTGTCAGGGATTCACCTCCCTTTACATAGAACATTGCGCCTATCATGACAATAGCAAGCAGCGCCGATGAGAACCTGCCCAGTATTCCTATTATAAGCAGGATTCCCGGTACCAGTTCTGCCAGTGCTATTGGAATCTGCATCTCTGGTGGCAGTCCCATGTTTGGTAAAGCGTTTGCAAAACCTGGATTGAATTTGCCGGCTCCATGCACGATAAAGATTACGCCTATGGCAGCCCTTAGGCCCATAAAGACCGTATCGTTTAGGATCTTTCCATCAATCACTCCACTAGACAACAAGTGCTGCTTCTGTTACTACTATAATTATGTGACTATTAATCAAATTTGGGCGGTGGGCGTTGCGGCCATTCCCACAAAGAATTGTGTCTTTTTTTACCCAGGCCAAAATACCATACTAAACCCCCAAACTACCTCCCAATGCACATCAATCAATTTTTCGGGCCAAATGTAGAAAACCCTTTATTATGCCGACAGGGCATCGGAGTCATGTCTATGATGTACATGCCGGGGGCTACTGCTGTAGGAATAATCTTTGATGGAGGAGTAGTCTTTGCCAGTGAGAAGAGAATTGCATATGGAAACTTTCTCGTAAGCAAGTCTACCAAAAAGACGTTCAAGATCACGCCCAAAGTTGGAGCAACTTGTGCAGGCCTTGTGGCCGACATGCAGATCCTGACCCTGCAGATTGCAGCACTTGCAAAGATCAGGGCCATGGAATTAAGAAGAGACGTCCCACCAAACACTGTGGCCAAGATGATGTCCAACATGATGTATGAGAGGAGATTCTTTCCATTATTGACACAGGTGATTGTAGGAGGCGTTGTGGACAAACCTATCTTGTACACCCTTGATCCTCTGGGCTCTGTACTTCCAGACCAGTATGGGGCGGTTGGAACAGGAGCAGAGATAGCACTAGGTGTGCTGGATCCTCAGTTCAAGCCTGATATGGCCCAGGACGATGCAGTCAGTCTGGCAAAGAATGCAATACGCTCTGCATCTATGAGGGATTCTGCAAGCGGCGATGGGCTTGACATGCTAGTAATCACAAGTGATGGCATGCAAGAGACCACCGAAGAGATCTAATCATACCATCAATGGTATGTTTATCTAAAATACATACACTTGTTAATCTAACATGCATGCTACCCATCCGCATTTTAGTCACATAAATACATCGTGCAATAGTTCATGCCTACAGACATTAGCCGTCTCATGCCCTAACCCATGCACTATGAATAATATCTGGACAAGGCCTAGTCATAGTTGTATGGTCTTGTCTATCTCCCAAAACTTGTCAGAGATATAGTGGGCATTCTTGACTATCTCTCCATTTTGCATGCCTGCAATATCGGGGCTATCCACCAATGCCTTTCCTACTGCCAGAAACTTGTGATGCGACTCTTCCACTACACAAACGATCTCCCCTGCCTTAAACTCTGCATGCTGTATGACTCCGGGCCTCATGACGTTTGCTCCCTTGCACATGAACTTGACGGCCCCCATGTCCACTACAATGCCTGGAAACCTTTCCAGCATGCTGATCTCGGTTAGGAATGGCAGATAGTCATCCCCCACCCTCAGTGCCTTTATGCCATTACCAGTTATGATCTGGGCATCATCTAGAATATGATGCACCATGAGATTCTTGGTCTTTGGTATATCCATCTTCCATAGGGTGCTGATCTTGTCTAAAAGTATCGCAGTCTCCTTTTTTGAGATCAGGTTTGATTTCAAGCCCTTACAATCTCTCGTCTGATGTCCAAAAGATCTCGTAGTATTGAACTGGCAGTCTCTATACCACCTGCACCCCTGCCTATGATGGTCTGGGTTCCTGAATGCTCTGACGTGAATGCGATGGCGTTTAGCGTACCATTGACACAAAGGGGATCGTCGTTGGACACCTCGACTGGGCCCACCTTTAACTGCTTGCCATCACACGATGCAATCAGCTTTATGGCGGATCCATTTTTAGCTGCTTTTTTGATGTTGCGTTGTGTCACATTGCGTATCCCAGTACACTCTATATCTGGCATGGTTACTTTCATCCCCATCACCCAGTTTGCAAGAATTACCAACTTGGCAGCCGCATCTAGGCCATCCAAATCAAGGGACTCGTCTGCTTCAACATATCCCTTCTTCTTTGCATCCCCGAGTGCATCATCAAAAGACAAGCCCGAGGCCATGTTTGTCAGGATATAGTTTGTAGTACCATTTAGAATCCCTGCAAAAGAGGTTATCCTCTCGCCGTTGAGGCTGTTCTTGGCATAGTCAAGTATGGGGGTGCCTCCGCCTACCGTCCCGCTGAACCTAAACATGACCCTGTTGTACGTTGCAAGCTCCATCAATGAAGGAAACGCAAGCGCAAGAGGCCCCTTGTTTACAGAGATTACATGCATTCCCTTCTTCATGGCAGCCGTTATGTGTGTCATTCCGGGCTCTGCATCTTTGTAATTGCTTGCAGTAGTCTCTATCATAATATCTGCATCTACACTGTTTATCATTTTGACTCCTGTCATGGATCCCCTTGCACCAGAATACCCTCCTACCGTCCCAGACTCTTTTTTTACATTTACCAGCTTTTCAAGATCCAGCCCCGACTGGTCCGTGGCGCCTCCGTTGCTGTCAAATACCCCTACAATCCTAGGCTTTATTCCATATTTTGTATAGAGATCCTCGGTCCTAGACACAAACAACTTTGCAAGACTCTGTCCTACCGCACCAAACCCGCATAGTATTATCCTCAAGGCCTGTTGTTCTCCAGCGGTTGGGAGTATGTGTAGTCGTAATGCATCATAATCGCCATCACCATTTCTCCTCTTTTAATCCCCATCACTATACGTGTTTTATTAATGATTTTTGATGGCATCCAACAGGCACATCATCCCAAAACCGCGACACCGTTGTCATGTACCACACTTGCCAATACACACCAGAGTACAATGTCCAGAGATTGTCACCACCTGTTTGGATTGGTGTGTTTGCTGTCCGGACAGACATCCTGTACGGCAATGGCGCCCAAAAATTTAGTTAGGACTAATTTTATCTATCTTTAAATAATATTTTAAGTAAATTATCATATGCCAATAGATGAAAAGTTTGTTGAACATCTGGAGATAGTCGGAAAGACAAGCCACAGTGACGGTGAAAATAAGCACTTTATCTGGGGCAATGGCAGGACAGACGGCGAGGCATTCTCAAACGAGGATGTGTTGGCCGCGTACGAGGAACACGGCGAGGAGCAAGTACCCCTAGGGATTCACGGCACCACAGTCGCGGTAGATTGGGACTCTTGTATTGCTGCTGGTTCTTGTATGAGCGTATGTCCGGTTCAGACATTCCAATGGTACAGAACTGAGAAGGACATCCCGGCATCCGAATGCCTTGATGCAACCTTTGACGGTACAGGACTGACCGAACAGGATGAGCGCCTTGACTACACCGACAAGTCACAACCGATCAGAGAACATGACTGCACACAGTGTATGGCCTGCCAAGAGGCATGTCCTACCCATGCAATCCTGATCGAACCCTCCTATCTAGAGTATCACGAGAAGGAAGATGGGACGTATGTGGTAATGCCCTCTGGCTCTGGAAGTCCACACGCACACGATTAGAAAAGGATACTTTTCTTTTTTCTTTATTTTTTTATAGATTTAATCACACATTCATCTGCCTGATTTCATCATTGGCCACCTGGTCTGCTGGTATGAACACTCTCTGGTACAACTTCGGTGGTTTCTTGATGGCACGCCACAAAACCCACAATTACACAGTTTCTGCACCTCGTGATATTGGTTGGACAGATGCTGCTGATGCCTGCAATTGAAACCCATGCGCCTTCAATGTTGGGAGGGTGGTAATGATTTTTGGTATGTGTGGCGACATCATTGCTGATTCTACCAATATAACATCATATACCATACCAATTCGAGCATGGTGGTAATAGTGATCTGGATTGCCGCTCCATTACACCATGCCAATGACTCTTGGTGGTATTGACCACTGTGCTCGTCTTACACCACCTGGCATTCAGAGAGCACAAACAGCTACTCCAACCTCAGTCTTTTGCATACTTGTCATCCAAAAGATCTACCAACACTTGCCATAACTCAAAAGTAATGCTGCTAGGACAACTTGGCCTACATGGCATCCCCATGAAAATTCACATCAGTCCAATGGAGATAAGTCTCAACTGCGTCTGCTTTAGTTGGGTGGGGGAAGCACTCTGATTCTAGTCACTGTCTTTGTTGCCTGGACCTGTGGCCATCTTTACATCTTCTTCCTTGTCACCCTCGTGCAATAAGGAGACTGAGTTTATACAATATCTCTGGTTTGTGGGCATTGGGCCATCATCAAAGACATGGCCTAGGTGTGCACCGCACTGGTTACAATTAACCTCGACCCTGACCATTCCAAACGAGACATCCCTGACATACTCTATCTTCTTTTCATCTACAGGCTCCCAAAAACTAGGCCAGCCTGATCTTGAATCAAACTTTGCACCCGACGAAAATAATGCTTCACCACAGCATTTGCACAGGTATGCCCCACTCTTCTTGCTGTCATTGTATAGCCCGGAGAATGGCGGTTCCGTACCATGTTTGATACACACCTCGTACTCACTTGGAGTCAGAATTTTTTTCCACTGTTCTGCCGTCCTTGAAGTTCTCTCGTCTGCCATAATGATTCATGCAGGTATTGTTATTAGAATATTTGTAGTCTGATTACGTACTACATTTGCTGTTGCTGTACACACATCATTTGAATCCAAAAATACGACAAGCATGCACAGCCTGCGCGCAGCGGGTCAATGGCCCTTCATCTTTAGCATTTTAGCAAAAGATCAATATCATGCATGTCCATACGTGGACGGAGATAATTATTATCTTTCTATATTGGTAAGGTACACAAAGCATGCCCACGCCGGTACAAGGCACATTACATCACACCGTCGCAAAATACACTTCATGCAGGTGGCATTAAGTCAGAACAAGCCGCCACACAGAGCAGATGGTCGTTGATTGGTGCCGTAGATGTATCAGGTGGCACATATGCCAATTGGTATCAGCCGTACTAAGACTTATGTTACTACTATGTCACATGAGATGCCTGACCGGTGCTGCCATTTAGGTTAGAGTGCACAGATTTGGCAAGGCAGACTAGATAGGTGATGGTAAAATCTCTGGTTATGAAGTTTCAAGATGGGTAAGTATGCAGGACGTGGATGTTGTGTGGCTGATTTGCATGTGTAGGGGGTGGTTTGATGCATGGTTATCAAATTTACCATGATGTATGGATATCTTTGTGTATAGTGGCATCGTATTTGTTTGCAACACAGACACCTGTTCACCCCTTTTATGAGAACGACTACAGGAGGTATGACCTCTATTCATAGGAAGTTATGGGAGTTCTGATCACCTTCGGGTAGCAAATGATATAGTCGTATTTGATCACCATAACGCCCTGTATGCAGTAGTTACAACAGTCATAGCAACAATATGACAATAATTGTTGTTTCACAACTAGGAGTAAGAAAGATATGGTGATGGCAGGGTTTGTTACAAATTAACCATTCAGTCCCTCTTTAAATAGCTCATAGAACCAGCAATCTTTCAAAGTTTGAAGAGTCTGGTTCAGATACTTGACCCAAGTAATCCTTGTGGTTTGACCGCTATAGGATATTAGTGATGATTTGCTTGGCGGCACAAACAGCATAAACACCTAGAATGCCACAATACTGTCTATGCTGCAGCTGCCGGGCATGAGAGACTCTTGTAATATTAGACAACACACTCACCAATCAAGGATCTGGTAACCATATGTGTCTCTGATGCGTTTCATTGTCTCCAAGATATTGTATCATGGCCAAGTCTTGACGGAGATATGTCAACTAGTGCACTGCTAAAGATCCTTCGTACGTGGTCAGGTCGTGCCCAGAATGATGTGTAATACTATCAAAAGACCCTAGATCGTGCCTGAATCAAAAAATCTTCCCAGACAACCTAGCCACGTACGATCCTTCATACTTGCATCAGACAACTAACCCATACATGGACTTTATTCATGATTCTTTTTGGTTCAATACTTGGCTTGCGTCTATGATAGTTGACAGATTTGTCAAACGACACTTCGGTGTAGTGGTTGCTGTGGAGTTATGTGGAGGTTTTGGAGATGTGCTTGCGCTTCTCTTCTGCCTTTGTCTCAGATGCAAACCTCTCAAGATCATACGTGTTCATATCTGCAAACTTGACAATACTGCACAGTGTCGGGTGTACCTCTTTGATCTGCTTTAGCATCTGCTGTGCCACGCGCCTGTACTCTGCATGTCCCTGCGGTACCGTCCTCAACTCGATCAGGTGGCAGGCCTCCCTGAGGTTGAGTCTCATGGTGTAACGATACCTGAATGCAAAGTTTACCACATACTGGCTCTGCTCTGCGAATTGTACTCTGATTCTATCTGATGTGTCCTTTGCCATCTCCATGCACTCTTTATACTCGTCTTCAATTCCCAGATCATTAATCTCACGTGGCATGGTGTAGCCATGTTGTGCTGTTAATAATTGCCGCTGCATAGTCAGTGCCCTGTGTCTGTGCAGATCCCTAAACATTCCAAAGTCAGTACACAGGTCAAATGCATAGTATGTGTTCTCAAATGCACGCGTCGGCCTGTGCCTCCTGTTTGAGCGAAGATTGACAAACTCTGTTATGATGCCTGCCTTTTGTTCTTGTGTCATTGTATCACTTACATAATCCAAAATTGCCTGATACGGCCTGCCCTGCGACTGCTCATACAGCATGGTTGTAATGATCTTGTTGATGGCCTCCTTTTCTCGCTCATAGTCTACAAGCCTGACCGTATTCTCTGCATTCTGCTTTGCGATTGGTGTGGCATCCACATGCCCTGCATAATTGCAAGCAACGCCCCTGGCATCTTTCAAGTACTTTTGGAGCTGCCTGCCATACTTGTCATCGGATCGCTTTACAAAGGAGCCTATGGTGGTGTCTAGCTCTTTTTTGATCTTTATTGCCAGGTCTCTCTCTTCACTTAGTTCAGACGAACCCAATACTACTAGGAGGTACTCAAATGCCCTGCCATTGCCGGTAATGCCGACATTGGTCAGCGTTGATGCCGGCAAGAGCCCTCTTAGTACGTCTAACGCCTTGGCCTTGGTGGAGCTCCTATAGATCATCTTGGCTGATCTTTTGTCCTCGTCTGTGCTCAATCTGGATAGTGGCTTTTGCTTGCCATGGTCAGTAGAATCCTTGAATGTATATCGCTCAATAGGATATTCTTCTCGAATATGTTCTATCATGGGTGGGATGTTTTTGGAATAGACATCAAAGGAATGGTTGCACGACTCTTCATACTCGTCTGCAAAATTAGATGACATGATCTCTGCGTCCCTGTGGAATCTGTACCTTCCAAGTACATCCTTCTTGTCCCATGCCACATACCTTGATGACTTTTCTAGGTATGACAGCCCTATCCTTCTGTCCTCGATCTTTTTTACTGCAATGTTTGAGATGTCCTCTATTGCTATCTGTGCCTCTCCAAGCTCGGCCACAGAATCATCGCCATACTGGAGCAGTATGCGGTCATAAAACTCCCTGCCCCTATTTGGATTGTTTAGAAATTCATCCATGAATATCTGGCGCATGCTCTTGTCTGATCTGCTATACCTGGACATCAGGGCGCCGCGGTCCACCTGCCTTGGTGTAATTATGGCAAAGACATTGCCATCCACGTTGGAAAAATGACTTGACAAAATCTTGCGGTCATCTGATGAAAACTCTGGCATGTCCCATGCGGCTCCACGATTATTTCTTTTTTCCAATCTGAATCAGGTCAAGATCTCCCTTGTCCTTGTCTTTTCCCTTGGCCTGCCAGCGCAACAGTACCTCCTTGAAGGCTGCTGCATCGGCCTCGTTCTCGGTATACATTAGTGCTGTTACCCAGAAACCGCCCTTTATGGTTCTCCCGCCCACTGCATTCATCCAGAAATCGTCTGGCAGTCCCTGCATTACCTTGCTGTCGGGATCCTTGGCCACTTCCACCCATCGGTTGGCGACAAAGCTTAGAATCTGATCTAGTTCTTCTCTTTGAATCATGCATACACTACAATGTCTCTGAATTTTAAAATTACTAAATTGTGCCTCTTCATCCCGCATGTGCCCTCAACATCTTCTGTGCCTGCATAGCGGAAGCGAGGATTGCAACAAGGCCGTCATACCTGCGTCAACATTTACATTCATTTGGTTGTAGATACTGCTGAACATGCATGAGCAGCAACAATAGCAGCAACCTAACCGCTCATGAGATTAAGAGTGAATTTCTCAAAAGCAAGATGGGTATTGCAGGCATTGTGATACTTGCAGCACTGGCTGGGACATCGGCCGTCACCATACTCCTGATTCCAATGAGCACCTTTCAAGAGTGGAACAATCCTGAGAGCTGGATACTATACCCAAAGACCGCGTTGCCTTCCTGGCTGAACATGTTTGCGATCCAAAAGATTCCCGAACACAAGATACTCAAAACCCCCGACGCCCTGATGATCTCGGACGGACAGGTCTGGCTTACATCACACCGGTTCGGGGTGCACTTTGAATACGACGACTTTCCAGACGATTTCATCTATGTCTTTTCATCAGACTATACAGGCTCGCCACTGCTCCAGCTGTCGGTGATCAGGCCAGATGGCATCAAGATTGACCTACTCTCAATGCAGCTCCCCTACACAGATACCCGCACCACTCATGCCGAAAGAATCTTCTCTACTGACAGGGCGCTCAAAAAGAACCTGATGCTACAATCTGGCGAGTTTTCATTTGAAACTGCCGATCTCTCCGTAGAAGACGCAGTCTTTTCACGCACGGATCAACATGGCACCCTAAAGGGCCAATACATATTTCTCGTAGATATGTATGGTGATCAACCAGACAACCAAATCTCAAAATCCAACCTGATCATAGGAGGTAAAGCATTTGGGGTGATGGGTACCGACGAACTAAGGCGGGATCTGGCCATAGGCTTGTTGTGGGGCACACCACTTGCCTTGTTTATAGGACTGACGGTGGCCATTGCATCAGTCACCATGGGGCTGCTGTATGGCTTGTATGCCGGCTTTAAGGGCAGAAGGACAGACGAAGCCATGATGAGATTCAATGACGTCATATATGCCCTGCCTGCACTACCATTTCTCATCATACTCTCAGTTACAATAAGCAGCAACATATTCCTGATGGCCGGATTCCTGATGATCTTTGGGTGGGTGGGCGTGGCAAAGGTTGCACGCAGCATGTCGCTGCAGATCAAGACAAGGGGATACGTGGATGCTGCAGGTATGATGGGTCAGAAAAATTCACGCATAATATTCCGCCACATGCTGCCACAACTACTCCCATACGCGTTTGCGAGCGTTGCAATATCGGTACCGGCCGCCATAACCACGGAGGCAGGCCTGAGCTTTCTGGGACTCGGCGATCCGTCATTTCCTACGTGGGGACACATACTGCACGATGCCAGTACCTTTGGGGCGGCAGCGCGGGGGCTGTGGTGGTGGATAATACCGCCCGGCGTCATGATTGCATTAACAGGACTTGCATTCGTCTTTATCGGCAATGCCCTTGATGCAATAATCAATCCAAGACTAAGAAAGTGATTATTTACAATATCTGCCGTTGTACTAAAAACCATACCCGCGAATTATCCGCAGGGCTGAATCACCAAGCTTGATGGTATAGGTAAGTGTGTTTGGATCATCAGAAGACTCTGCCAGTGTCTCTACAAACTTTGTCTTCTCCTCTTCTACTGCACCTGCCTCATGTGCGCACAGGTTGAATGCCTTGAGATTCAAGTCGTGTTCGCGAAGGTAGGCGATGAACTTTTTGTACTTTTCAGGATCGTTCCAGTTGACATTCTTTTCGTGACATGCAGCAATCCAGACATCCACAGAGTTGTGAAATATAACTTTGCTTCTAATCTCTTCTAGCGACATTGTCCCACGCCTAAAAGTCTGCCCGATTCATCTTTGAGCCACAGCGCGCACAGGTGCCGCCCTTGTGTTTGTTGTTGCACACCAGACAGACATACCGTACTCCGCCAGAGTTGTTTTGTGAGCCAATTCCAAAAAAGCCTCCGGCTCCCCCTCCCCCGCTACCTCCGGGGCTACCGCCATACCCGCGCATCCTGTTCATATAACGCTGGCGCAGCAGCAACGGGAATACAATGAATAGTGAGAGTGCAATGATCAAACCATACGGGAATGGAACTACCATCTGTATGCCAATACTTACAGCAAGCGATGCAAACAAAAATATCAAATAAAATTTGTAACTAAACACGCTATATTGCATTATACTAAAATAGTTTATAAAGCTTTGTTGCTTTTTTATTCTGTTTCCTAATTAGCCAAGGATCCTGTACTCACATCACCACTACTCTGATCCGTCGTATCTGATCTTGACTCATCTTTACTTCATGTTCACGATCTGCAACTACTATCACCTTGTCGTTTATGGTCACATTCAATTCTTTGATTCGTTTGTATGTCTGAGTGTATGAATGTGATTTGCACTGATCATAACCATCACAATCATCATCGTCGCTCTTATCAACATTTAACATGTCCCTAACCATGCTTGCAATTCCTGTATAGAATGCTAAGGGCAGTTTGGAGGGCAGCACATCTCATGATCAGTCATGGAAAACTCAGAGTGCACCCATCTTTTACGGTTTGTTTTGACCACATCTTTATTTCATTCAGGATCGCAGTCAATAACTAGATCATGCCCACGTTTAATGTACATATGATTGGCCGTTTTTATCAATATTCTGTATCTAATAATTAGTATTTAACTTCAATGACAAAAAGCGTTTGTGTCGGAGCGGATTTGTCAAATATGGTAATTTCTAGGCATGATTACGAAACAGACCAGTCTTTGTTAGGCTCAAACTCTCTCGTGTTTGGATGTTTGGAGAAAGACACTCCACACCTGTGGCGGGGTTGTGAAACATACCAGTCTTTGGATTGGACATGAGTGGAATTGAACAAACATTTGGGTATGATCGTGGCTGTTTATCAATAATCATTATCAGTGTCTTGTTGCCGTGTGCGTGGATGGTTGTGTCAGGATTGGTAAACATGGTCAGTCAAATTTTCAAGCATCATGGTGTGTTGTATATGCAACGGTACCAGCTACAGCCATGGCTGGCATCATGTTATGGTGCGAATGATGATGACAGTAGCATCCTACAATATGCATTATCTGATAGAATCATCGTATGGCTTGAGAGGATCCCTGGTGGTCTTGTTGGATCTTAGCCACTGCAGTGTACGCACAAAAGAATCTGCAAGTTCTATGGTGGTTAGTACTGGAATTCCAAGCTCCAGTGCCTTACGGCGTATCTGGTATTCATCGTCTAGCATCCCCATGTATTTTTCCAGCGTGGACGTACTTGGGATGTTTATGATAAAGTCTATCTTGCGCTCGTATAGCAGATCTACAATGTTGGGTTTTCTTCCAGGTTCGGATATTTTGTGAACGATGCGAACCTTACCAATCTTTTCTCCAAAAAATTCTGCCGTATGTTCTGTTGCAAGGATCTCAAAGCCCAGCTGCTTGAGGGTGGCAATGGTGGCTACAAGCATCTCCTTGTTGCGGACGCCGCCTACGGTGACCAGTGCTGTTCCCTTGTCAGGAAGGTTATACCCGACGGATGTCAGGCCCTTTGAGAGTGCATCATAAAAGCTGTTTCCAAAGCAGGCGGCTTCGCCGGTGGACTGCATCTCTACGCCTAGCGCAATATCAGCACCATCCAGTTGCATAAACGAAAACTGTGGCACTTTTATGCCATAGTTTGGAATCTTTTGCCACCTGTCTGCAGGAACGTGTGGTAAGCTCTTGCCCAAGATTGCCTTGGATGCAAGCGATATCAGGTTAAGCCGCACAAGTTTTGAGACGAATGGCATGGACCGCGATGCGCGTATGTTGAGTTCTATGACGTACACGTGATCATCGTGTATTAGAAACTGCAGATTGAACGGCCCCCTGATGTTGAAGGTTATGGCGATCTGTTCGGTGTAACGATTTATCGTGTCTATTATCCTATTGCTAAGTCGCCATGGGGGGATGCACATCATGGCATCACCAGAGTGTACTCCTGCGCTGTCGATGTGTTCTACTATGGCGCCAATCACCACCTGCTTGCCATCACTAACGCCATCCACATCCACCTCAAGGGAATCAAGCATGAATTTTGATATGACCACGGGGTGGTCTGGAGACAGATCCGTGGCCTCCTTTACATACGTCCTAAGATCTGCTTGTGACCAGACCACCTTCATGGCAGCACCTGACAGGACATATGATGGTCGTACTATCACTGGATACTCCACATCTTGTGCAAAGTTCTTTGCATCGGTGATGCTTGAGAATGCTTGCCATGGCGGCTGTGATATGTGCAGCTTGTCAAGGGCCGCGCTAAACTTGGATCGGTTCTCAGCCCTGTCCACATCATGGGCGCTTGTCCCCATGATGTGCACGCCGCGCTCGGCAAGGCCGGGAGTCAGGTTGTTTGCAGTCTGCCCGCCGACGCAGGTGATTATCCCCTTGGGGTTTTCAAACTCCGTGATATCCAGAATCCTCTCCTGTGTAAGTTCCTCAAAGTACAGCCTAGTGCAGATGTCATAGTCTGTAGAGACCGTCTCTGGGTTGCAGTTTACTACAGAAACATCTTTTTCGCCATTCTCCTGAAGTCCCCACACCATGTTTACCGTGCCCCAGTCAAATTCCACGCTGCTGCCTATCCTGTATGGGCCCGCCCCCACAACGACGATTCCCTGCCTATCGGGTGCGTCTATGTCATGTGTGTCACCACCGTATGTGAGGTATAGGTAGTTGGTGACCGCAGGCCATTCCGCCGCGAGTGTATCTATCTGCTTTACGCATGGTATGATGCCTGCCTTTTTGCGTAGGTCACGTATATGATCCGTTGTGGTATTTGTGGCCCTAGCAATCTGAGAGTCAGCAAAGCCTGTCTTCTTTGCCCTCCTGAGCAGGTCCGTGTCAGGTTCGGTGTCTGAAAGTAGCATGGACCCGGTATCCAGGATATTGCGTATCCTGTCTATAAACCAGGGATCAATGGCCGACAGTTTGTATATGCGCTCAACGGAGATGCCCATCCGCAGGGCTGCCGCCACATCATACAAAATGTGATCGTCAGGATGTGTGAGTTTCTCTTCTATCTGCTCTTCATCGTACGAGACGGCAGGGACCCTGCCATTGGTACGGTTCAGGATGAACCCATCGTGGCCCATATCCAGCATCCTGATTGACTTTTGTAGTGACTCTTCAAACGTCCTTCCTATTGCCATGACCTCCCCCACTGACTTCATAGTGGGGCCAAGCTTGCGGTTTACAAGATCAAACTTGCTAAAGTCCCATCTGGGATGTTTGCAGACTATGTAATCCAAAGAGGGCTCAAAGCACGCAGTAGTACTCTTGGTTATCCTGTTGATCAATTCTGGAAGAGTATACCCCAATCCGATCTTGGCAGACATGTATGCGAGCGGGTAGCCTGTGGCCTTGCTTGCAAGCGCCGAAGAGCGCGAGAGTCTCGGGTTGATCTCAATTGCCACATACCTGTCAGAGTCTGGTGCAAGTGCATACTGGATGTTACACTCTCCCACTATCTTCACATGTTTGGTGGCACGCAATGCAGCAGAGCGCAACATGTGGTATTCACGATTATTGATGGTCTGGGACGGCGCTACCACTATGTTGTCGCCGGTATGCACCTTCATGGACAGGACATTTTCCATGTTACAAACGATGACACTGTTGTCGTTATAGTCGCGCATTACCTCATACTCTATCTGCTTCCAGTGCCCCACATACTCTTCTATGAGAACTTGTCCTACCATGCTTGCCTTGATGCCGCGCTCAACTATCTCGTGGAGCTCGATCTCGTTACGGGCTACTCCTCCGCCGCGCCCCCCCAGGGTATATGCCACCCTCACTATCACTGGATAAAGAAGTTCTTCGGCTGCCTGCTTGGCGTCTTGAAAGTTGGTAACAGTCTTGCTCCTGAGGACCGGCACATCTGACTCGATCATGGCATTCTTGAAGAGCTGCCTGTCCTCTGCGTTGCGTATTCCCTGTATGTCGGTGCCGAGTACCTGAACCCCGTATTTTTTGAGCACGTCAGACTCGCCGAGCTTGACGCCGCAGTTTAGTGCGGTCTGGCCGCCGTACGCCAGCATGATTCCGTCAGGCCTGACATTCTCAATTATTGACTCGACATACTCGGGCGTCACGGGAAGTAGATAGACCTGGTCTGCAAACCTGGTGTCTGTCTGGATCGTCGCCACGTTGGGATTGATAAGAACACTCTGCAGTCCATCCTCGCGTATGGCCTTGAGGCATTGGCTACCAGAGTAGTCGAATTGGCGGTCGTTTTAGCGACTTTCGCCGGCTTCTCCGATCTTGATTGCCCCGCTGCCCAGTACGAGAATCTTCCTGAGTGACTCATTCTTTGGCAGGTGTATTCATCACCCCTTCGTTACATCCTCCTTCCTGTCGTGGTGGTCAGATACTCTGCTGTCCTTAACGTTGTTGGTGTCATTGTTACTGGTATCATTGTTGTTGGTGTCGTTGTTACCGTTATTTTTATGCAGGCTATCACTCACATCCATGAGGCGATGCAGCTCCTCAAACACAAACCTGCAGTCGTACGGACCAGGCGATGCCTCTGGATGGAACTGGACCGCTATGCAGTTACCATTCTTGTGACGTATTCCCTCTACTGTGTTGTCATCGGCATTGGAAAACCACAGGTCAAACTCAGACTCTGCAAGGGACTCTGGAAATATTCCATATCCATGGTTTTGGCTGGTAACGTACACTTGGTTGTTATCAAGGTTGATACAGGGCTTGTTTTGTCCACGATGTCCGTACTTTAGCTTGTATGTCTTGGCATTGCCCGCTAGGCCAATTATCTGGGCGCCTAGGCATATTCCAAGCATGGGTGTTTGGTGTTGGATCAGCTTCTTGGCAGTCTCAATTGTACCAGGGCACTTGAGTGGATCGCCTGGGCCGCTACTGAGTACTACTCCCGCTGGATTAAACGACATGACCCTCTCGTAGGTGGCATTCCATGGAAGCATTACAATGTCATAGCCCATATCACGAATATTTCGCAGTATTGCATTCTTTGTTCCCGTGTCAATGACTACCACGGGTCTTTTCATGCCGCCATTACGGGTACCATCACCATTGATGTTGCCATAGAACCTTTCCTTCTTTGTAGACACGGCATCCATAAACTGTTCAGAGTCATATGGGGTGGCGGACTTTAGGTGATTCTTGAGATCAGATACATTGATCCTAGTATCCGATACCTCCAAGGCGGCCATCATCACGCCTCCCATCCTGAGCCTTTTGGTAAGTGCCCTTGTGTCTATGCCGGATATTCCTGGAATGTGTTCAGAGTGCATCCACTCGTCGAGTGTCATTGAGAGGTTCCAGTGGCTTGCTGAATCAGACAGGTTATGCACCACAAGTCCGCGGGCCTGTATCCTGTCAGACTCAAAGAAGCACGAGATGCCATCATCATCTTTTGTGGCAGGATCAGGAACGCCATAGTTTCCCACCAAGGGATATGTCAGTGTGAGTATCTGGCCGTTGTAGGATGGATCAGTGAGCGCCTCCACATAGCCCACCATTCCAGTATTGAATACAAGCTCGCCAAAGATGGTAGTAGAATAACCAAAGCCCTGTCCTTCAAAGACAGTGCCATCATTAAGGATCAGCATCCCAAATTTATTTGCATGTCTTGATTTTCTAGTAGTAATTTTGACCCGGTGTAAAGTCCGACTTGATGTGAATTTAAGTTTTATTATGGACAGTTCCTATCGTGATGAGATCAAACCGCGCCAGACTTGAAAAACCAGCAGAAAAACATTTTGCATTGTTATGCCCAATAAATGCCATTGTAGGAACGGTAAGTCCTCTGGCAATCAAAGATGGTGTTTAACAGTCTCGATGCCATTGGATCTGCCAAGCTGGCAATCTGTGCCCCATTGGCATGAAGTGAAGAGGCTGCGGCATAATTTGTGCCTCCAGAGACAAAGGTGGTAACTTTACGTGGACCATCAAGCTTGGATTCAGGATTGGGTGGATCACAGAATAAAGAGCCCTCACTGGATGGATTGTGTGGATCGTGTAAGTCGATTATCTGAATGTCATCCTCTTCATATGCTGCTATTATATCATATGTATCGCCATTATGTACGAATGTATCAACACAAAGCTAGATATCAAGTGCAAAATTGGAATTATGCTCATCACAGACCCTGTCCGCATCCCGTGGACAGGTAGGATCTTCCAAACTAATTATCTCTAGTCAGTCATCGTGAAATGCAGTGACTTGTATATGCCATGTTATTTTGTACAGATGGCCACGCCGCTTGCGCTGCTGAGCTCTAGGAGGTTATTGTCACGCATGCTACTTATGAATGTGGGAGCGTATATGGTGTTGGTGACTCTGCATAACCACACCCGACAGGCTACTCATGATGCCACATAGGGATACAAGAGGGCGCGATATTAGTGACTCTGCAAAGGCGTGATCGCCATAATCCAAGGACATGCTTGCTGCCAAAGTAGTACCATGCCAACGGTTGTAATTATTGTGATTGCATAACCTGTTTTCTTTATTGATGAAAAATGCATGACGCTAGCTAGTCCCCTCAAAATCTTTTTTGTTAATCCCAAATGAGATGAGGATACCATCATAATTCATGGTAATTGATTTCAGTAATATACAAATGTGAAATTGGTGGAACGTGCACTCTCTTTGCAGGCAAACCACACCATGAATCTAGCAGTAGTTGATGGGTTTCGCGGCTATAATCTCAAACAGTCTGAGTGGGCATGATTAATTATATTTCCGCAATACAAGTGGCTGGAAGATCAAACGGATGGTGTACAGATACCATGTCAGGGATTAGAGAAGAAGAAAAAGAAAAAAGAAAAAAAGAGTGTGTGTGCGCAAGCACGTGACACATTCAGAGGGCCTGAAACTCTTCGCTCCACTTGTGGTAGGCACGTATCATCTCTGTGGATACGCTTGGCTTTCTTCTGGCCATGATCTCCTTAAAGTCGTTCATGGTAAGCTCCCTTGGTTGTGTGGGTTCTTCGCCTTCTACAGGTTCATGATAGTCTGGTGCGTTGAATATCTCGTGTACCGTCTTTATCTGAGCCGCCTGGCATACGTCCTTGATGTCACTTGCACTGTGCCCGTCAAAGAGTTTTGCCAAGTCAGAGATGCTTACCTTGTAGCTTGTTCTTAGTGGCTCAGTATACTGTGTAAACAGGTTGCGTCTTGCAGCGTCAGTTGGCAATGAGACATAGATCCTTTTTTGGAACCTGCGTAGGAACGGCCAGTCAAGGCTCCAGGGCTTGTTGGTGGCGCCTATCACATACATCATTAGGTCCTTGCCCTTGCTGTTTACTCCGTCCATCTCAGTGAGGAACTGGTTCTTGGTCCTGACCTCTCCCCCCACCTCGCTCATACGGGATCCCAGTAAAGAGTCAACCTCATCTACGAACAGTATGACAGGCTTGCCCTCCTTCTCTGCATATTGCCTGGCCAGATCAAAGAGTTTTGAGACGTTCTTTTCGGCCTCGCCAAGCCACTTGCTCATCAGAGAGGATGCATCTACGTTTATGAAATAACCATCCATCTCGTTTGCGGTAGCGGCAGCCAGCATAGTCTTGCCTGTGCCTGGCGGTCCATAGAGGAGCATCCCCTTGGGCCATCCCAGCGGGAACAGATCAGGGCGCTTAGTAGGGTACACAATGGATTCTCGCAGTGCACTTTTTGCCTCATCAAGACCGATTACCTGGTCCCATGTGATGTCAGGCTTCTCCTTCATCACAAACTCCTCAAAGCTGTTCTCGTCCTCTTGGCGTTTTACAGACTTTTTCTGCTCTTCATCTGTTGCCTTGGGATCCACTGCCGGCTCTAGGCCGTGTGATTGCTGTAGTGCATTGATCCTGTTATGGTAAGAGTCACACCTCTCCTTGTATATCATGTTGAGCTTGCTGTTGGGGTATAACTGCAGCAGCTTGACAAGGATGTCTATTGCCTGTTGATAGTGCGTGATTGCCATGCCGCGTGCGCCCTGCGAGTCGAACTTTATAGCCTCAGATGCGTACTTGCTTGCTGTGTTTTCTAGCTCTTGTGGTGCTAAACTCATCTTAATTACCTAGTATTGTCTCTACGATCTTGTTGGTATTGTATAGAGTTAACATTTGCGACCATATTGGTTAAATTAATTGCACCTGCACCCGCCCATCGTGCCTAGATGGATCGTCAAATTGTCCAACTAGGTCAGATTGATCGTTGATATGGCCGTGCATCCGCTTTACACGACCAATGGAATCCTCGGCAGAGACTACAAGCTCTGTTATCTCATCATCAAGTTCGTTGACAGACTCGGCAGTCTCAGATATTGTGGTTACCAACGGTTTTAGGAGTGAATACATCTCTTTCTGGTCAGCATATTTGCACAGCACAAAGTCAGCCATGGCGACGATCTTGTCAAGGTCTTGAAGCTGCTCAGTTGTAAGTTCATCAAGGCGGTCACACTCGGGATCGCCCTTCTTTGAGAGACACGTATCAATCCTTGAAGACAATGACCTGATGCGCCGCAACTCCTCTCCTGAAGAGCAGAGATCAGGCATGCGTATGCGGTGTCTGAACCTGCTTGTTACACCCTCATAATCATCCAGTATAGTCAAACACTAAACACTGTGTGGAGATCAAGATTAGGGTATTGGTCAGATATTTTAGAATAGGCAGTCAAATTTAGTTTAGTAAACAGGGCAGATGACTTGGCAGATGATCTGCCAAAGTCAAGGCTTGCCCCGGTAAGGGATGCCGAATCAAACGCGATGCTGCCCAGATGCACAGACATCTCCAAGAGCCTGTGGCTGCAGTCAGGAACTGTATCAAAGAGCCGCACGCTAAAGATTCTGATCAGGGGAACTGCTACGACGAGTGTCTGTAGGATGCTTGCAGCATCAGTCATTGATTTCATGTATTGTCGTATTGTGTGCAGTACCTCCAATGAGAATATCAGTGTGTGCTCCATCCTGAGTGCCTTAGTGGCGTGTGCGTCGTTGTTGTTTTTGTGTGCGCCACAGCTGCTAGGCAGGCCCTCTTCAAATGCCAAGTAGAGGTTTGATTCTCTCTGTACGACCAGCCTACTTTGGAGAGTCAGGATTGTGCCGTCAAGCATGTCAACATAATGTTTGAGCCGAGCAGTCATTGGGACGTGCTGGCGGGTCATGCATGTACGGGATTGCCTAACGTTGAGCGGCGCATCTGCTGGCACCATCTCCTCTACCGTTGCCATGCCGGCAGCCACGTGTGCCGGGCTGCAAGTAGTGGAGCCGGCAGTGATGGCAACATCATGCACATTCGCTGACACAGCCGTGCCCGTAGGGTTGGGCAGGGGTGTCGCGGTGGCAAAGTGGAAAGTTGTAGCAGAGGAGGCATGAGTGGAGACAAAAGTAATGGCACCAGCAGGCACGCCTGTGTGTAGTATCGTGGCCACCAGCGGGGAGGCCGCAATATCAACCGCCGTTATACATGGTATGCAGGCCGCAGGCATCGCCATTACGCCTGTGGGCGTATCGTTCTGCTTGAGCCGCAACGAGTCTGCATAAGCGTTACAACTAGAACAGGGAGGACACGGACAGAAGCACTGGCAGATACCTTGCATTGCAGTCATCGGAGTCGTCATATTCGTCATCACATGATATTGGCATAATTGTATTTGAGGACGCTGTATCGTGTGTGAATGTAACCACGGTTACACTTGCCCATAGGTACAATCTGAAAAAAAATTGAGTAATTGTGTAAATGAATTTAGCTCTAGTGTTTACTAGATAAAAAATCAACCAATAGTATGGTAAATGAGCATGCACTGACAGTAAGTCTAGAGGAGTTTGGGTTGAGCAAGTATGAGGCACAGGCATACGTTACAATGCTTGTCAGGGGGACTTCTGCGGCAAGCGAGATTGCATACTATTCAGAGATCCCCCGCACAAAGATCTATCCCACACTGCTAAAGCTAAAGAACAAAAAACTGGCAATCATCTCAAAGGGCAAACCGATAAGATGTACCCCGATAGCACCGGAGGATGTGTTTGATGGGATAATTCAGGAGCAGATCAATAAGGTAAATGCAATGAACGTCCTAGTATCAAACCTAAAGAAGGCAAGTGAGGAGGGCAGAAAGGCAAAAGGATCCGAAGAGAAGCGGTACACCCACATCAGTGCCAATAACGTGCTGGCGCAGCTGCAGTACATGATTGAAGAGTCCAAGTCATCAATAAGGATAATGGCCGACCAATGGGGGATGGGGTTGCTGGCGGAGTGCAGGAGACAGATACTTGATGTCCTGCGCAAGGACGTGGATGTCAGGATGGTCGTGCCGCCTCAGATCGTATGCTCAGAGCCATACAGGACCATTCCAGCAGGCGTCGAGATCAGGGCACATGAGATTATACAAAACTGTTTCATATTCGACGAGACTGAGCTGTTGATGGTGAGCAGCAGTAACGCAAAAGGTGCGGTATTCCCATACACAGAGATACTGGGAGTCAGCCAAGACGGGATCTTTGCCAGTGTGTGGAAGAGTGCTGCAAGGACTAGGGCGCTTGATGACATGACAAAGGCAGAGGCACAAGAGATCTACAAGATGGTAAGAGTAGTAAACGAGGGAGGGCTGGTGCATATGCTGGATCCGTCAGCGCCTGCAAAAAAATCCAATGCAGGACTTACTGCACTTCTTGAAAACAATGGAATACATTTGGGATCAAGATCGTTTGATGATGTTGTGGGAATAGTAGACGCGGCCATGCAGATGACGTGTTCGGGACATGTGAACTTTGAGACCAGTACCAATAACATTACAGTGACATCAAAGATCAATAGCGGGCATTCTATGCCATGGGTGACTGTATTAAACGACTACCTCAATAAACATGGCTACAAAACCAGAACAATATTCCAGAATGGTGTCAGCAGGGGCGAAAAGATACACATCAAGATAAACAAAGAATAGTATGCAGTTATGTGCCAAGAGGTGAAGGTGTTGCATGGCCACGAGATGGATGTTATGTGCCAAGAGGTGAAGGTGTTGCATGGCCACGAGATGGATGTTATGTGCCAAGAGGTGAAGGTGTTGCATGGCCACGAGATGGATGTTATGTGCCAAGAGGTGAAGGTGTTGCATGGCCACGAGATGGATGTGAGTTATGGCAGATGTGTTACATGTGCATCAGAGTGAGTATTAGTGATGGTGCGCAGATGTCTTGGATGCGTGATGGGATGGTTGGAGGCATGAGGATTGACAACACTATGGTGGGGACCCAGCTAGAATAGGAACGCTTGCATTCATACATCTTAAGTCAGATAACCGGAGAAATACACTATGAAAACCAAGTTTACACCCGATCAAAAGATCCACATCGTACTAGAATCAATCAAGACCAATATCGGCACAGCAGAACTGTGCCGGAAGCATAATGTTCACCCCCAGACGTTTAATGCCTGGAGGCAAAAATTCATGAATGCCGGAAAGTTCAGCCTAGGTACTCATGGCAAATCCAATCCAGTCAAAGCAGTAAAAAAGGAAAATGAGAACCTCAAGAGAATCATAGGAGAGCTCACTTTTGCCAACGATGTTTTAAAAAAAACCTTGGAGGACGACAAAGATTGACAGTAGCCAAACAGCTGTACAAACAGTTGAGCCTGCGCAAGTCATTAGAGTATGCAGGTACTTCAAGATGTGTCTGGTACTATACCCCAAAAGGGAGGCCAGACAAGGATGATGAGAAAATAATTGCTGCAATACATGACATTGCAAAGACCAGGCCAACATATGGTACACGTCGCATGGTAGCCCAAATATCACGCAATACCGGCATTGCCGTGAATCGCAAGCAAATACAGCGAATATATCGTAAAATAGGCTGGATTGAACCACAAAAGACCAAAAATGACGTAATTCGTACCAGACGCAAGCTCTTCAAACCCGAGGCTCCAAACCAATTATGGGAATTGGACATCACATACGCCAAGTGCGGAGTGGATGGCTGGTGCTATAGTTTTAACGTAATTGACTGCTACACCCGTGAATGGATATCATACGCGTTTGATGTAAATGCAACAAGAGATGTGGCAATTGACTCGCTAACAGATGCAGTTGCCAAGGCAAAGCCTGACTGCTCAAAACTGCGCATACGAACAGACAATGGCGTTCAATATACCAGTCATGACTTTAGAAAGGCAGTATCTGCACTTGGAATCGGCAAACATGAATTCATCTGGAAGAACACCCCGGAGCAAAACGGCCATGTCGAGTCATTTCACAAGACCCTCAAAAAGGAGTACATCAGGCCGCATGAATTTGAAAACTATCAAGCAGCAGAACCTGTTCTGACAGCAGCTTTTGATGATTACAACACGGCAAGGATTCACTCAGCTCTGAAATATCTCACTCCGACAGAGTTTGCATCACAATGGAGGGAGACAAATAAATGAGTCAGACTGTATGTATTATCATGCAAAAAACGATCCTATTTGATGGGGTCCACTCCATTTTTCATCTTGTTTGCAGGCGATGCGTGGATGCGGACCGCGGTGTCTGTATGTAACTACCATGTAGATAACCACAGCATGATGTTTGGTGTGAGTGTTGCCAACTCATGTTGGGTGGAAGAGTCCAGACGGGTGTTGTGTGCGGCAGGGCAGACCAAGTTTCGGGTTGCTTCATCTAAGCCAATTTATCCTAAAATTTAGATGCATGAATTTTCATAATACCCTCATGTTCGAGACTGATTTTCTGTCTTTTGTGATGTGGTCTACAATCACGGGACTACTTATGTTGGTTACAGGGTTGAGTTATCGTGTATATACTGGGAGGCGCAATCGTGGGATTCCACCGTCTTGAAAAACCAGGATTACGTGGACTCACGATTGCAGAGAGCTTTGAGAGAGGACCATTTCATCTTGGATCACCCCAACACACACCCGTCTCTGTCAACAACAATGGCACTGTTGCCAGCAACAATGCAGAGGAAGAGTATTGCTTGCAGCACACTGTCGCCTCCCCACATTCCATCCCAAGATCCATACTGGCAGGGGTTGTCATGAGAAAGGATCTTGTGATTGACGATTTTGTGTTTGGAGCTGCCACATTGGGAGGGGATGACGCAACAGAGTCGATCCTGGACATGTATCAAAGGCTTGGCAGATCTGATGTGAGATATATTCTAGTGTCAGGCTTGATAATCTCCATGTACAATATCATAAACATGCAGTTATTGTACCAGGCTACCAGAATACCAATAATCGGCATCTCTTACCGAAACCCTGCAGAGCTTGAATCCATTATTAGGCATCATTTTCCTGACTCGTGGCAATCAAAGATCATCATGTATCAGAGACTGCAAAGGCCAAAAAAGATTACTCTGGATACAGCATGTGATGTCTATGTCAGGACGTGTGGATGCACGTCAGGTGATGCCGCCTGCCTGCTAAACAGGCTCACGCTACAGGGTGCCATACCCGAACCTGTGCGCGTGTCACGGATGCTTGCAAGAGCGATGCTCCAAAGACAGCCGCAATCACAACAACAATAGGTGTGCTATACACCAGTACCGATGATCTTTAATGTGTATCATGACATGTACGTGATCAGGTCGTGCCTAGAATGATGTGTAATACTATCAAAAGACCCTAGATCTGTGCCTGAATCAAAAAAATCTTCTCAGACAACCTGACCACGTACCATGACATCAACAGCAACTGACAGAGAGATGCTGGCGAACCCGGCATCATGAATGCCAACACATACACGTTTGAGTTACTGATTCCCCAATCCAACGAACAGTTTACAGATGAGAACGGTGTTTCTGTCCATGTAGAACTCGCATCCCACACTATACTTGCACAGTTAAAGACCGACGTGTTTCCGACTAGATTCGCCACGGCCACCACCGACAACGCCCAATATGTTTCTGCATATGCAGGCGCCACCATAATAGAGATCGGTCTGGACAATTAACATCATGTACATACAGTCTTGAAGTAAGAGCGTCAGGTGCAATGATCTTGTACAAATGATGGCTAGTGTTATGTGGCAATGTTGCAAGACATGTGCCATACGTTGTAACTGACTGCATAGATTTCACTAGAACCACAGGCAGGAGATTTGATGCATAGGACAGAAGCAGATGGTGTTGTAACAGGGTCAGGGATTCGCATATTGTATCAGGTTATGTAGCTGGGTGCCAAACCAAGTATGTGCAGGCGAATCTGTTATCTTTATTTGTGGGTATTCAAACATTTCTACAATGGATGATACGCATGGTGAAGGGGCAGAATCCGACACGTTTGTCTACAAGACATGGCCTGAAAAGTTTTGTGATATGCTAGCTGAGATCGGCGTGAATTCACAGCCCAAGCCCATAGGAACAGACGACGTTGAGAAGGTAGGCGACTATTACAGTAGATACTTTACCCAGACGCCTCGGATGGTGACCAACCGCGGATGTCTTGATGTGTTGGACTCCAATATTGATGCCATACAGATAATTCAAAAGGGATAAGTCAGAGGCTGGTAAATGATGCAAGATCCAAATCCGACAATATGGGGAGCCATGGACAGGTTTCAGGCACACTATATGGTAAGAATCAGCTATATCTCATCATCATCAACATTAAACTATGTTACAAGGACAGAGCTTGACACAGAGGGCCACTTTGGCTCAAAGACCATAAAAAAAGTCACATGGCAGGGCACAGGCCGTCTGGCCACGATGCTCAACGACGATGATGTGCTCAATGAGATGATTGCAAGGCAGTCGATCAAAGATGCTACAATATGCATAGAGCCCACCGAAGGAGTCATCCGAATCAGGTCCAAATGGGACAACCATCTTGCCTTTGGGATTACCAAGGAGTTGTATGAGATTTATGATCGGATTGCAGGCCACATCAAATCGGTCTAGGCACGCCACCAGTCCAAGGCCAAAAAGTCCACACTCTCTTTTGCGCCTGGGATAGCCAGAATAAACTGCTTTCTTACCGTGGTGGCAAGCCGCCCTGCAAGTACGATTCCAGTGGATGTGATGGGTTGATTTTTGCTGTATACCTGTACCAAGTATGGGGCATGGTCTATTCCTGGGCCCCTCTCATAAACTGCAAAGTCACAACCAAACTTTATTCCTGGATTGATTATATATCCCCTGTCCCGGAAGATCTTGTAAACAGCACACTTTTTGTCTGCTGCGTGGTATTCATTTCTGCATATATCGCGCATCTGCTCAACTGTCACGATCTCTTCCTTGGTAGTCTTCTTGGTGCCTCTGGTCTTTGTATTTTTTTTTGTACTACCATCACCTAGGCCGACGTCATCGTGTACACGTCTGACTATTACGATCTCATCGTTCTCAAGAAGATACAATCCCTCGATCAGATCCAAGACGAGGGGGACGTCTATCTCTTCAATCTTTGGCTTTGGCATTCCTATGGGCTTTCCATAGTACCCGTTTCCAAACAGGGTCTGTGAGTCTTTGATGTCCCATACGATAATCCTGTTCTCTACAAGCTCGCCTATCTTTGCACGTTTGTTCTTTTTCCTTGTCTTGTTTGCGGCCATGCAACAACAATCTTGGTCATAGCACTGCGTATATGAATTCTCTACATGAAGGAAGTATGTGTGGGGAATAGGCCAGCAAGAGATGCGTGGCATGTTCTGAGTACTGTTGTGGTAAATTTTAACATCATATGTATGAATCATCGTGTGGAGAAGTCAATCAAAAGGTGTAATTGGTATTAGAGGCTCAACGCCAACAGTATAAACGAGTCTGATACATGCTGGCACTTGTCTGCCATCTCTTCAATGCCCTCTATCACATCCTTCATGAGCATCAAATCTCTTATGTTTGTAGTCTCTGTGAGTAGTTTGAGGGTGGCTTGTCTATACTTTATGTCAATCTCCCGCTCTATGGTCTGGGTCTCCTGCGCAAGCTCTATTGCATTTGCGGTGTTTGTGTTTAAGCTCCTGATTATCTCATTTAATTTGTAGACCTCGTCTACTACCAACTCTATTAGCGAGGTGATGTCTTTGTCGATCTTTGCGTTCTTTAGCGTGGTAGGTTTTACGTTTGATAGTTTGAAGGATATCCCCGTGATGTATCCGGCAATTTCATCCATCGTATATGCTGTGTTGAGTATGTTCTCCCTGTTCATTATCAGACCGCCCACATCGGCAACCTCCCTTGTGATCTTCCTTCGCAGGCTCTCGACCTCCTCCTCAATGGTGGATATCTGTTCTATGGCATTCTTGATTCCTGATCTATCTTTCTTCATCATTAGGTCAGGAAGTGTCGCAAGCTCTCTTGCTGCGTGAAGGATCCTACTAATCTCATCTTGCAGGACTGCTATGGCCTTTCTCTTTGCTTGAACCTCAAGCTCCCCACTATACAATGAGTATTGAGGGACTATGTGGTAATTTAAATCCTATATTATGATTTGTAATTTCAGCTCGTCATGCATGATGCCCATTAGTTAGCATCATTGACATCATCATCAACTGTTTCATCAGCGCCCGCATCATCACCACTACTACTACTACTCTTGGTCTGTCCCCTATACATCGCAACCACCTCGTCGCTGGTAGTGGCATCCTCTGGAGCCTTCTCCTCCCTTACCTTGCCCGTGAACTTTGGAAACCTCAGTGCCATACCTGCTCCCTTTTTGAGCTTGTCCATCGCGGTTCGGTGCACGGGACTCAATGTGATCTCTGATGCCACCACCTCTATGACAAGCTCTGGATCAAACCAGACATCGGCCTCCATCTCACTGTCTATTCGCGGATCCCTCTTGATTGAAACCTTCGGGTGCAGTATCTGGTATAGTTGATCCAAGATCTCATCAGTAAAGCCTGTTCCCACTTTGCAGATGCTCGTAAACGTGTGTTCTACAGGGTCATATGCAGCAAGAAGCAACGTCCCATAGATTCCTGTACGTCGGCCTTTGCCAAAGAACCCCCCTATCACCACTAGATCAAGGCTGTCACCCAGGTCATTCTGATACTCGCGCTTTAACTTTAGCCAGTTGCTTCCCCTGGAGCCTGCCCTGTATGAGCCATCCAGGGTCTTGAGCATCAATCCTTCACTTCCAGCATTGATGCCGCTCTCCAAAAACTCTTCTATGGTGTCCACTCCCTTGATCGGTGTCATGGGTATGTGTCTTGAAAAGTCGCCGGTATCTTGGACGATCTTTTCAAGCACCCTCCTTCGATCTTTATAGCTCATGTCAAGGCAGCTCTCGGAGTTGAAATACAGCACGTCAAAAAAGTTTACGGCTATCGGATACTGTGTTACTGCCTTTTCTATCTTGTACTTTCTTCTCCTGTGCATCAGTTCTTGAAACGGCAAAAACGCACCAGTCTTTTCATTTACTGCAACTGCCTCGGCCTCCAGGATCGCAGTGTTGGCGCTGATCATCTCGGAGATCCTCTCCACTATATCAGGATAGTAACCTGATATCTCCTCTAGACTCCTTGAGAACAGCATCACCTTGCCATTGTCAATGTGTATTTGCACCCTCTCACCATCTAGTTTGTACTCGGCCACAAACCCGGAACCGCCCGACATCTTCTCCATTGCTTCGTGTTTGCTTCGGACCCTATCTGCAAGCATGGGCATGACAGGATTAAACAAGATGATCTCAAAGCTGTTCACCCCGTCAAGGCCTTCAGTTGCCACGGTCTGTGCAACCCTGCCCAAGTCACTTGAGACATTATATGCATGCTCCAGGACGTCCTTATTTGCCTTGTCGCCGGTAAATGCTATGGACAGCGCATCCATGACCGTATGCTCAGCAATTCCCAGCCGAAGGGTACCAAGCAGTATCTTTAGAATGTAACAAGCCTCCAGCGGATCTGCATCGTTGAGCAGGCTGGAGATATATTTTATCTTCATGTCCTGTGATCCATGCCCCTCAAGACGTGCTATCTTGAAGAGCGTATCATATACCCGTTCCACAGTAATATCTTCTGCCATAAACGTAGTCTGCGTCTTTTGTTCTAGTATGGCCGATGATGCACGCCCCAGGTCACCTTTTTTGTGGTACTCTTTCTCAATCACGCCTGAATGGATGCCGGATGACTTTGAGATTGCCTTTATGGCCATCTTTTCTGCCACCCCCAATTCTACCCCCTCAAATTCGGGGCGCAGCTTGCCCTGAAGCAGGTACACTATCTTGGCAATGACATTCTTGTGGGTCTCTTGGAACAGCTCTACGAGAATCTGTGTAAGTTCTAGGCGCTTGGTGGTTGATTCCATTCTGTCAAATGAGCGTGCTAAAACAGAAAATTCCATTAGCGCCATATTGTATTTACGCGCATCCCTAAATAATAAAAGTGTGAACTCAAATGTATTTGAATATGGTAGGCTTGTCAGATTTTGAAAACTCTGAGACCAGTGCAAAGTTGTGCAGGGGATATGCCTTTTTGTATTGTTTCATATAACTCCACGCCACGTCATGTGTCTTGAACTCTGTCCTGATCCCATCCAGTCTGATCCTGCTCCCAAATACATCAAAGACCACTACACTGTACCACTTTGGACGGTTGTGAGGCCTTGTCTTGATCAGCCACACAAGCGCAAACACAAAGACTGTACACAATATGACATACCCGCCTGCATCCTTAAAGAATGCCATCAGTATGCCAGGTATGGTGTGTCCAAAGAGGACTGCCACAAAGTTTGAAAACGAGATTACTGCAAGTGCGGTAAAGATGTATGTCTTCCAGTCAAAGATCTTTGCCCATACATAACGATTCCTGCCGCCGCCATCACCATCATCATCATTGTTACACTTGTTGCCATTCATTAAAGCCCGATTCTACTATATTCCTTTTTCTTTTAACTATTACTCATCATCAATCTGGCTGGAATTTTAAGGGTTGAACAAGGATTGGACTAGATGTAGCACAGGGGATTGCCATTCTGCATATATTTGACAGGGATTTTGGCCCGTTGCCACCACCATCACACAAGACGGGTGGTCATGTCTTTTAGAGCAGTATTGCCATACCTTTGTGTACGTATCGGGTGTGTTATCAATTATTGTGAGGGAGTCGAACATCAGAGATGACGGCAGCATAGATATTGCCACAGTATTCAGACATACACGCCGACTGCGCCATTAAACGCACTAGAATGTTGGACATAACTTATCGGGAACGGCGAACTTGGATTACTAATGTTGATTAGTTGAAGGGCATCATCCTCATGTGCCGTAACAGCAGCATATCTACCAGATGCCTCAAAGACATCTACATCAGATGTACCATCAAGCCTGCTCTGAGCACTCTCCCGGATACGGCCATCCACACCAAGATGATTAAACACAAAGCATGTTGATTATCTGGATACCATTTTGGCCGCCACCGTTATTTGCTACAAAGATCACATAAGGGTAGTTGGAGTGTGTAAAGGTCTTGATGTTGATGCGATGATCAAATAAGTCACCAAAACCACTCGTATTCAAATATCTGTCATGAAGTTCTTCGTTGCGTTGTAGATTGTTGGGATCATTTACATTAGAGTTTATGATCAATCGGCCGAAAAACAAGATCAGAAAAATTTGCCAAATTTTCTATTAACCTAAACTAGTGCAGCTAAATTTACCTCTTGCAAGTATATGGTAATGGACAAACAAACTCAAACTAAACTAGAGACCAGATTAGTAAAGTTAGAGAAAGAGATCTCGAGGCTAAAGGCAAAACAGGCCAAATAGAACCTGAAAAAAGAGAGAGATCTCGATGCTAAAGGCATATCTGGCAAAGGAGTACTCGCTGTGGAATATGGAGCTTGGACAGAAGAGGCACTACTCTTCTGTACTACCCACAAGACTGCTTCACACACATGAAATGTTAGAGTATATCATCTCAGATGAGAAGATGATAAAGGCACTTACAAGAAGCATCAAGGAAATATTTGATAACACACTTGAGGATTACCGCAGATAATCAAAAAAAAAAATTCAATGATTCGCCACACTTTCGCAACGACCAAAACAGAAGGAAAAGTCCGGAAACCAGTGCAAGCTGTATATCCGTCACTTTCTGTTCATGACCCAAGTAAGAAAAGCACAAGATTGGGGGCAGGAATCACTAGAAGAAATTAACAATTAGATTCAGTCCGTGCCCTTCCGCAGTTACACGATATTGCCGGTCAGGCTGACGCCGCCATTTTTGCCAGGATTCGCAGGTTTACCAGCCCGCAGACTATGGAGTTTATCATGTCGTACTTTTTGAGCGGGTTACGGTACTTGTCGCCCATGATGCGGAACACCTTGAGCCTGCGTATGCCGTTCTCGACGTAAATTCGTATGGAGGAGTGACAGTTGTTGTACGACTTTTCCTCCTCGCTGAGCTTTTTTCCCGGGCGCTTGCGTATGGGAAGGATCACCCTTGTGCCGTTTTCGATCTTCTGGGCCCCCATGTACCCCTTGTCCATGAGATTGCGCAGCCTCACGGCCACGCTGTTGTCTCCATCGGGAGAACAGATTTCCGGAAATGACGGGTGCTTCTTCTTGAAGATGGTGATGTCGTTTACGCTCCCGGGCGAGTGCGCAGTCTTGTGCACTATCAGCCCGTCGCAGTTCATGGTGTACTGCACCTTTGCGGTGTGGGTATGTGCCTTGCCGGAGTAGTGTGACTTTTCCATGTCCCTGCGCTTCGGCTTCTGGATGGGCTGCTCCGAGGCGTCAGTCAGGCACGTCAGACCCCGGAACATCTTCTCGAGCTCCCCAATAGTCTTGATCCTTCCGACCTTCGCGTAGATCTTCTTGGGCGTGGGCAGACTGTCCTTGATGACCAAGGACATGTTGCTAACCGTGTTGGATACGGTCCCCTGCGACAGTTTGAAGAACATTCCCACTACCTCCTGCGTGGCATATGTCTTGATGTAGAAGAGACAGAGCACCAGACGATCCTTCAGGTTGAGGACGTGCCGGCGTCCCGCGCCTATAGCGCGCTTGCGGTCTGGCCGGTCGAGCCTCTTCTCCTCCATCTTGGGATGTTTTTTGGCCACCTCGGTATACAAAGAATCGAATTCCTCGATGGTCATGCCCGTGACCCTTTTGAATCTCGTGGCATTTTTGATCAAATCATGATATATCTCCATACATCATATACCACATGCCCGTTTTTCGAGTGGTATGTGAGCTTTTTTTACTTTGGAGGTCAAAATTTTCTAATTACTAATTTCCTCTACTGGGTGCATTTTTTGGGATAGATCAGAGTACGGTATCTCATTATCTCAAGCTTGCAAACAAATACGATGATGAGCTATATGCAGTAACACCGTACAACATGACAAAGTACATCTTCACGATAAAGTCAAAGGAGGAGTTCAAGGAAATTGTACCCGGAAGAGATGGAGGCGAGATTACAATAGATGGCACACTTGTAGAGACCACGCGTCCAGAGGACAAGGGAGAACAAAAGAAACAGTACTCTGGAAAGGGCAAGATGTTTGCAATAACCACGGCCATGATGATAAACAAACAAAACCATATCCTCACAATAAGCGACTCTAGAGAGGGAAGCTGCCATGACCTGACGGTGTTGATCCAAGGACTGCCTGAATTTGGCAAATGGACTGATCGCATGGTGACCGGCAAGCGCATACCATCGGATAGTCGCATACGCCTGAATTTGGACAGAGGATACACGGGAATCTAAAATTATCTTCGTGGGGTAAACGCAGAGATCCCACACAAAACCCAAGGGCAAAAAGCTTACCGCCACCAAAAAGGCACAAAACAAGACACATAACAAAAGGCGCGTTCCTGTCGAAAATGTCTTTGCACATGTGAAAAACTGGAAACGAATATCCGGACGATACGACGGTACGACCGAAGAGTTCAATATAGAATTCAACGGCATATGCGGCATGTACAACAAGCGAAGATGTGGCAGGACGGCACCTACCAATACTGGAAGAATAAAATAAAGAGCAGGATATAGCGCCTGCTCCTTTTACTATACTGCCAAGCTGACACAGATGAAAATTCCACATGCACATGACTGCGCACGACTTTTTGACTTTACCTGTGTTAGGCTTGAACCACACCACATATGATATCCATGTTTTCTCAGAAATTTTTTCCTGCCGATTAATCATAAACTCTATTGAATAATTAGGCACAGATCGGAAATACAATAGGGATGCATCAAGGTACACGCCGGGGTGGTTAACATAGATACCTATCTTTCGTCGTATACATTTCAAGGTACGTATGAATATTTCTTGCCTGTTTGGCCAGATTTTATTGTTCAAATTAGGGCCTGCACCGCCGCGAGTCCATAGGGTCGGATACCCACGGGCAGAATTAGGAAACAAAGTTCCACGATCCACACATCTTTATACTTGACATTGCGGACTTGCTTGTGAAAAAATATGTGCTGTTTCTTGTCCCATCTCTTATAGTGTTTTTAGCATTGGTTGTTGCCACTCCCTCACAGGCAGATGACACACTCAGTGATCACCTGCCAGGCGGACCTGTTGGTCCTGTTGGAATAGTGGATGAATCATACAAGTTTGATGACGGACTATATGAAAAGATACAAGACATGATAAATACGGATCCTGTCGATGGAGCGCCCAATGTATACGACGGCAAGATCTATCATGATATCATATTTGTCGTATCTAGAGATGATGGTGACGGCAGAGATCCAGACCAAGTGGCCGCAGAGAACAAGGACGCGCTTGTCAAGATGTTGGGAAGTACAGACGCACTGAACATAAGACCTGCAGAGATACTATCCTTTGTAACTGCTTCAGTTCCCGTGGTGGAGCTGCCGGGACTTTTGTTGCATGATGAAATATTGAAGTTGGGTGATGGTGAAATTGACGTAGTATCTGAGGTCGATACGGCTCGCGTTACGACACATGCGACTGATGCAGAGTTGCGTGACATGTCGGGAACTATTTTGAATGGTTCTGGTGTTACGGTGGGGGTGATTGATACAGGTATCAATCATACGACAGCGCTTAACGACAAAGTGCTAAAAAGGGCATTGTGCAATACCAACGGATGTGACATTACTACTACTACTGTTGGTGGTACGAACACCTCTCATGGGACTCGGGTAGCTCAAGTTATTGCCGCATCTGGATTGCCACTTCATAATGGATCTGCGCCGGGTGTGCATTTGCTGGACGTGAGGTATAGTGGTACAGTGAGCATTCCTCATGCACTGGATTGGCTTCTCAAAAACGGTGCAGATGTAGTCAACATGAGTTTTTCCATGAGTGATTTGTATACTAGTAGTATTTGTGCCGTGGCCGATCCATCTGTATACAATCTGATAGTCAACGAAGCGGTAGATAAGGGAATGGTTGCAGTAAAGTCTGCTGGAAATTCAGGATGGAGGTACAACACAATAACTAGCCCCGGTTGTTCACATAATGTAATAACAGTGGGTGGAATAAATGATCGAACTCCAAATGTCCTTGAGATGTATGGTGCTTCTAGTAGGGGGCCTGTAACTGACACCACGCCTCGATTAAAGCCCGATCTGGTGGCGCCTGCTGAAGATATTCAAACCTTGTCGTTTGTTCATAATGCCACAACACATCCACGGAGCGGAACAAGCTATGCAGCCCCTCAGGTGAGCGCAGCGGCTGCACTGTTGCTTCAGTCAAAGCCGGATCTTACACCCGTCGAGATAAAGGCGGCAATCCTGCTTGGAGCCGACTGGCGAGCCCCCATACCGTGTAATTCGCCCCAATTCGAAAGAAACAATCTAAACGACAACTGTTCGTATATTGTGCAACCTGAAAACAGCAACACTGCAAACAACGCTGCATCTCTGAACATACTCAACAATGTGGGATTTGGCATACTCGATGTAAACCAGACACTAGAGTATGTTTCAAAGAGGACGCCTGCACACAATCATGTAATGGGCGATTACTTGGGTACGAGCGCAAACCATAAACAGTATACATTTCAAGTTACCGATACGTCAGATCCGGTCAAGGTCATATTGACATGGTTTGTGCACCCACATGGCAACATAACATCGCAATACACTCGTAGTGGAGTTGTAAATGTGGCAGACCTGGGCTTTACTATCCGAACACCTACTGGCCAGATTATAAACGCAGATTCTGATCATCAGACAAACGAGTTTGCTGTATTTAACCCGCCCTCCAATGGCACGTATACAGTTACGGTTACTGGCACAAACCTTGACAAGATAAACAAGCCCGTCCAAAACTATGCCATTGCAAGCACCCATTCACTCGCCCCACTTCCGACATCACCTGCAAACACTGCTCCTGTGGCCCACGCAAAGATGGTAGTAATTGACCCACATTCACAGGATCCGGCCATAGTGAGGCTGACAGGCACGGATCGTAATGGGGATTCGTTATCATTTAGCGTGTCGCGTGATCCTGTGCACGGTATTGCATCTGTCGATGAGCAGATAACAAAGACTACGTCTAGAATGTTTTACAATGCAAGCTCTAGTTTTGTTACAAGCGACTCCTTTGAGGTCACGCCGCAGGACGGGTTTAGTACCGGGCGGCCTGTCACGATAACTGTTCGTGCAGAATCTCTGCCTTCAAACTCAAAGAATGTTGCAGCCGACTCTTCAAAGGTCAAAAAATGGGATACGCTGGAGGTGACTCGGGGGTATTCGCATACAGAATACTCAAAGACGTTCCCCGGCCCCGTCTATCCTACTTCTGCAATATATCTGGGCTCTGTGAACATGGAGGCAGTGGATGCGCGGATTGTTACCACGGGAGGCACGTACACTGCGGCCATACCCTCTAGCGGCGACCGAATGATACAGTTTACATCACCAATTACAATCAAAACACTGACACTGTCAGCGGATGGTATAGACGAGGAGGCCTCACATGACAACAAAGAGTTAGAGTCGTCCCCTCCCAGAACGAGAACTGCATTCTCCCCATTCATATATGATGATGTGCGCATGTTTGCAGGATATATTCCATCTTCATGCACTGGCATATCTGGGTCACAAGGCACAAACTCATGCCCTGCATACACCACATATGACGCGTTATCAAGACCCGCGCTTGATATTGCAGACAATTCTAGGGTGCAGGCAGCGGCAGACATCATACGTGTTCCAGTGAATGGAACTTTGAGATCTGCATCTGTGTCTGTGGATATAACACACACATACACAGGAGACCTCAAGGTTAACCTTTCATCACCTGATGGAAAGATTGTAACGCTGCACAACAAAATAGGCGGAGGCTCTAATGACATTAAAAAAACATACGACGCCACCGTACTCAAACCACTGTCAGGATCACACGTGGCAGGCAACTGGACTTTGAGCATAGGCGACTACACCAGGGGTGATGTGGGCATGCTCAACTCGTGGTCGTTGTCCGTACAATACGAGCCGGCACCTGTTGTACTCGACAGGAATAACTCATCTTCTACTACTGGCACTGTCACCATGTTCTCTGACAACTTTGAATCCGGAAGTCTGGCAAAGTGGATCCAATCAGGGGAGTCTGACTGGACCATATCTACATCCACGGCGCACTCTGTGCCTACGCTTCCTGACAGGCCGCGCACCAACATGGTGCTGCATGCAGACGATTGTGATACGGCATGTACGATAACCACCAAAGATGCGATAGACCTCTCAGGGTATACTGGTGCCACACTGTCGTTTTGGAGGTTTATCGACTATGGGCTTGATCGTGACGAGTATCTTAGGGTCGACATATCCGACGGCTCTGTCTGGAAGACTGCGTTTCACTGGTCGCCCAACATAAACAGGGGCGATGACAACACATGGCACAGCGAATCATATAACATGTCATCATATGCAGGCAAGTCCTCTGTTGCTATCAGGTTTATAACGCAGCAGAGCTCTCCATTAGAAGACGTGCAGATAGACGATATAGTTGTAAATGCAACTACCGTCACGAAAAAGACGGATCAGAATAATACCGGACCTGTCACGCCTCTGCCACCTACTACAGATTATTCAATATACGTTGCAGACACCGACGATTACGAGATACTGGCATACTCGGCCACAGGTACGTACCAGGGAGACATAGTGCCGTACAAGTCAGGCGGCTTGGGCAAGCCGTTTGATGCCGCATTCGGTCCTGATGGGCACCTGTATGTCTCAGACAATACATACAAAAAGATACGCAAGTACAACGGCGCCACCGGCGCATCGCTGGGAACAACAAGCACGAACGCCGAGTGGGCATCGACTGTCGGGATTCCAAACGGCATGGTCTGGAATGGCAACGTGCTTTATGTGGCTACTTTACGCGGAGTAGAGAAAATATCTGCATCCGGCTCCAACCTGGGATACTTTGGCGATGCATCAAGAACCCCGTCTACGACTGGCGCCCCCGTACTGGTGTCACCGTATGATGTGACGTTCTGCCCGGACGGGCACATGTACGTGGCAGATCGCTCACTTGACAAAATAATATACTATGACAAGACAACCGGCAAGTACAAGGGAACCATATCAAACACTCCGCAGTCCACCCAGCCGGATACAGACGAGGCGGCCGGCTTAAAGTGCGGCCCCGCAATAGCTGGCGCCAGCGGCACGACCAGTCTGTTTCAGAGCGGAGAGGATGCCGGATGGGTAAACGAGATAAACTATTCTACAAAAAAACTGGTGCACCAGTTTATCACTCTTGTAAATGAGCCGTACGGCATGGACTCTGATGCTGCAGGAAACCTGTATGTGGCAAACAAGGACGATGACAACATCATACGGATATCGACTACGGATACCTCCACGGTGTTTGCAACCGGTTCCATGGATGATCCGCGCAGTGTAATAATAGGGCCAAAATATGTCGCACCATACACGGCAGAAAGTGACGCATTCAGACCAGCCCCACAGGACAATGACGGCCCAGAACCCGTACTGCAAAACGGCACTTCTGTCGTATCATCGCGGATTATAATCGCAGCGGGCCTGAACATGACACTTGGTGTTGTTGCAACGGATCCTGAAGGGGATCCTGTCACGCTTGATATGATCCCGTATGCAATACCATCCAAGGCGGTATCACTCACAGACTACAAGAACAGCACCGGTATGATATCAATAGACACATCGGGTGTGGCATCGGGCACGTACGCCTTTATGATTACTGCGCATGACGGTCAAAACTTTGAGCGCGCCATACACACGGTGATCATACCATGAACAGGCGCAGGATGTTGGCAACTATATTTATCATATCCGGCGTAGTGGCCGTAATATCCGCCGCTGCAATCACTGTTGCACCTGCAGGATTCTCACCATCCGAGCCCGCACAAGACGCTCCGCAGCAGGTAAGCACGCCCGTGCAAGACGCGCCAGTGGCTCCGCAGCAAACAGGCACACCCGCGGCTCAGACTGCAGAGCATCCTGCCCCGGCAAAAACACTCTCAGACGCCTCATACTCGGATCCCGTGACCGCGCGTGAGGCCATAACACGCCACAACATATTTGCAATAGACATATACCAACAGATGGCAAAGGATCCTGCCCAAAATGACAAAAACATCTTCTTTTCTCCATTTAGCATATACATGGCATTTTCATTTTTGTACGAGGGCGCGCGGACCGAAACAGCATCTGAAATGGAGCGTGTGTTTGGCTTTTATTCTGATACAGAAGCCCGCCATGAGCATGTATCTCAGACAATAGCCACTATAAACCGCGACGATTCTCACGCTACCCTTGAGACTGCAAACGCCCTGTGGCTTAACATGGGATTTGACCCGTATGACACGTATACGGACATTGTGCGCGACGTATATCTGGCAGATATCGAGACGCTTGATTTTAGGGATGATGTCGGGGGAAGCATAGAGCGCATAAACGGCTGGGCGGCTGACAAGACGAACGACAAGATACCCGAAGTAGTATATGAATCCACATTTGACCCAGTACCTGCAGCCATACTGAACAACGCCATATACTTTAAGGGAACATGGGTAAAGCAGTTTGATCCCGACAATACGAGGACAGATACATTCTGGAAAACAAATACTGCCAAGGTCGATGCTGACTTTATGCAAAACCAGGCCTTTTTTAACTATACAGAATCAGATGGGGTGCAGATCTTGCAGATGCCCTATGAGGGCGACAGGCTCTCAATGCTTGTATTTTTGCCATTAGAAAAAAACAATATTGGACAGTTAGAAAAGACATTATCTGCAGAAGCAATCAGCGCATGGCAGCAACAGCAACAGCCCACAGATGTCATAGTTTCAATGCCAAAGTTCAAGGCAGAAACCGAATATCCGCTCGTGGAATATCTCAAAAATCTTGGAATGCCGAGCGCCTTTGATAAGCATATGGCAGACTTTTCAGGCATAATCAATCTTACGACTCTGGATGGCAACCTGTATGTATCTGAGGCATATCAGAATGCGTTTGTTGACGTAAACGAAGAGGGTACAGAAGCTGCAGCCGTCACTACCATCGTCTTGATGATTGAGGAGGAAGTTCCACAACCAGTCAAATTCACAGCGAATCATCCATTCATTTTTGCCATACAGGATGATGAAAGCGGCACCATACTCTTCATGGGGCGGCTCTCGGATCCATAGATGGATTCTGCTGCGAATTCGTGACCTAAGCACTATGGGGGATACGCTGGGGGACCCTCGGTCAAATATAGCGGCGGTTATAAGTCCATGTATAGAAAATCCGTACGTGGTCAGATTGTCTGGGAAGATTTTTTGATTCAGACACGGATCTGGGATCTTTTGATAGTATTACACATCATTCTGGGCACGACCTGACCACGTACGGCATGCGTAGCATGCCGCGCCGGATATGGTGTGTTTTGAGTTGCCAAAAACAGACAAAACGATGGGGTTGATCATCATATGACTTTGCTGTCCACTCATCATGACAACCAGATTCACTACATAATGTTGAATTAGAATACACATCAAGGAATTTTTTGTGTATGGACTTATGACCGGCGCTATAAAATGTACAATAATTCAGGCGTGCTGCCTCGGTTTAAAAATTACGGAGGAATACGTATATCTTCTTATGTAATTTGGGATTATGATGCCAATTATGTCATACGGATATCATATGTACTGTCTAGGCACTAATTGCAACAGGTACCACTCATGAAACATCTAAATAGATTTGATGCCGATAAGGCTTGATGGCAGAGTTTGTGTGTCCCGATTGCGAACAACGCATGTTTCATGAGAACGAGACCACGTTGGAGATACAGAAAAAGATCCATTCAAAGTTTTGTAGAAAGAACATAGGAGAGACGCACAGCTATATGCACAGGGATCCTGAACACATGCAGACGTTTGATGCAGAGAGAGAGAACGATACAAAAGGCGTCCCTGTTTTAAAGAAATAGTGAAAGATCGTACAGAACGCAGCATGGTTTACGGCTTGCCATAAGGTGTGGTGGCAAGGTGTTGAACCTAACTCATGCAGGTGTGTGGCTGCTGCGCCATTATGGATACAATACAATCAGGGTACGTGGTCAGGTCGTGCCTAGAATGATGTGTAATACTATCAAAAGATCCCAGATCCGTGCCTGAATCAAAAAATCTTCCCAGACAACCTGACCACGTACCAATCAGGCTAGCGGAATTTAATAACTCCCAGAGCCAAAAAGTGTTTGGGTGATTGGTTTAGCATCAACCCCATATGGTACAAAATCCAAAACCGTGTCGTTGCTTGCACAAGGTGATTGTGTAGGAGATATACCGCATGGCAATTACTCAAAGATATATCACCGAGACGGCTAGGTGGTATGATTGTCAAGCCCGCATAGCAAGGCGCATCATGGCAAAGATGATGCGGATAGTGATGAGCAGCAGCAGCAACAACAACAAACATACCACTACGACATGGTGGTAGTGGGTGCAGGCCCTGCCGGATCATCGGTGGCATTGACAGCAGCCCAGAACAAGGTCAGTGTGGCCATACTTGAAAAGGAAAAGACAGTTGCAGAAAACGTCAGGACCAGCGGAGTGACATGGATGAGGGATATCAGGGAGTTTGGAATTCCAGACGACTGTTTTAACCCAATCAAGAACTTTTCATTCTGCTCGCCAAACAACAGCGTGACAATAAGTGATTCTGTACCAAGGGCCGCAGTGCTGGACGTGAGAAAGACGTACAGGTGGCTGGCATTTAGGGCCACACAGGAAGGCGCCGATCTCTTTGTCAATACCAACATAGACGACGTCATCAAGGACGAGAACGGCGACATCACAGGCGTGGCTGGAACAGGAGCAGACGGGGGTAGTGTCGTGTTTTATGCCAAGGTTGTGGTTGACGCAAGTGGATTTGCCTCAACTGTCTGCAGGGCAATGGGCTTTGCGTCCCAATGGAAGAGGTTTGGTGCAGGTGCAGAGTATGAGGTGAGCGCAAAAAACGTAGACAGGGACACATGGTGGTTGATGGTGGGAAAAGATTACTCTCCCGCAGGATATGCATGGATCTTTCCACTAGACAGCCACACGGTAAGGATTGGAGTCGGAGTGGGAAAACCCGAATCAGATATTGACCCCACGCAGAGGCTCAAGGAGCTGATACACACCAAGGCAGGCCCCATACAAAGCCTTGGAGACATAACTCCCATAGAGTTTCACTATGGGCTGATCCCAAACGACGGGACGTCAAGAAGGACGGTATTCAACAATCTGGTTCTGGTAGGAGACTCTGCAGGGCAGGCAAACCCCTTGGTACTGGAAGGAATAAGGTATGCAATAAAATTTGGCCGGGTTGCAGGAAAGGTGGCATCAGATGCCGTGTTGTCGGGCAGGACAGACCGTGATGCGTTATACCCGTACGAGAAACAGTGGAGACGGGCGATCGGATCCAAAATCGACTCTGCAAAGAGGGTACAGGACAGGTGGATCACACTATCGGATACACAATGGGACAGGGAGCTGGATGTGATCAGGGAGCTGGGCATTGAAGAGTTTCTTGATTTCATAAGGGCAGACTTTGGACTCTCAAGGATGATAAGCATGGCGGCGCGCCACCCCATGCTGGCAGTAAGACAACTGTTTGGCATGATCAGGCCCAAAAATGATGGTGGCCACGGCAGAGACGATAATAATGATCCTATCAGCAGTAATCATGATGAGAATGGTCGTGACGGCAGGAGTTGATGATAATGTCGGCGCACTACAATAGTAGTGACAACGCGGCAGGCACCACCACCACCACCACCACCACGACCAAACCTATCTTACATTGAAAAAGTCGGTGACCGCCACGTCGTGGTATAGTAGTTGTACCACATAGACTCCCGGAGTAAACGTCTTGGAGACCACAAGGCTAAAGAGGCCTGATGAGTTGTCCTTGAGGGATATCTCACCGACCAAGGCTCCGCGCTGATTATAAATATCTATAAAGAGATCCTCTCTAAACGACAGATCCTTGTTCACGGCACCCGAGAGGATTAGCTGGTCATTCTCGTAAGTAGCCTCTATCACAGCCTCGCGTGAGCGAACAGGAAGGTACCTCTCTATGAGTGTCTTGAGATCTTCAATGTCGTCACTAATGTCATGTGTGGCTCTGTCTGCAAGCTTTGATCTTATCTCATTGACCTCCGCGTTAAACCTGGAGTTTTGTGCAAACGTCTCATCTCCAAACCTTTCTGCAAACGACTTTAGTTCCTCAAACTCCCTTGCATGGCCCACCAGGCTCAGATCAGACTGGGTATAGGCAGTAGGGGATCGGTCAGGCACATGTGCTATGCGCGTGGCCTTGAGGTCATTGTACTGCAGCATGACTACGTACAGTCCAGGATCCGTGGGCGCTATCCACTGCGTGTAAAAGTCACCCTGCCGGGTGGCGGTAAACTCAAGATGGCTGTGCTTGCTGCCGTCCATGTTGTATATGATTACGTTTAGTTCGTCCCTGCCATCAAACCTTGCCTTTTGAGTGGCGCCCTGTATTATCCAGATATCGTGCTCGGCGTCAAATGAGATGTCGTATATGATGCCAGGGCTCTTTAGCGCTAGGTGCTCCCCAATGTACTCTTCGATCTCTAGAATCTTTTTGTTTGCGTCCACAAAGTTTGTAATATCAATCAGTTCATATGCATCGTCCTTCATGGTATTATACCCTTGTACATAAGCGGCAAACTCGCTGTTGTAAAACGTGGCGACCATTCCTGTCAGGGCATCTAGATGCTTGCGCATCTCAATGCGCTTGAGCTCATCTACATCATAACCCACCGCAGAGCCGGTGGGATCATTTGTGTATGCCTCAGAGACTAGCACCCATTCGTCAAACAGTGAGCGTATCTGCTCGTCTGCAAGCCGGAGATCCTTGTTTATGACAAGGTTGCGCACGCGATCAATCTTTTCGTTGAATGTTTCTGTAAACTCTACATAGTTTGGCAGGAAGCGGTTCTTTGTAATGCTCATCTCAACTAAGTTCTCAAGTGATTTGGCCCTCTGAAGTATGTCACTGGCACGGATGTGAAATGTATCCTTGTTGTACGAGTCAAGATCAGTGCGGATCTGTGGGGCTTTCTGGCTTGCCCAGGCAAGCAGCACCTCTATCCTGTCTATTCGGGCAGCCGACGGGTTTCCAGACTCCATCTGTTTTGCAGTGTCGAGTATCTTTAGGGTGTTTTCAATGGTATGCAGATTTTGATAGTCGGCCTGCAGTTCGGCCTTTTCCTTCATGGCCAGGTATTCAAACTCCAAAACTGTCAGAGGACTGCGCTTTTCACGAATCTCAACTATGGACCTGTCAAACTCAGATACTATAGTGAGTATCTCGTCTATGGATTGTGCATCATTGACCTTGTCCAAGAGCGTCTGCCAGCCATCTACAAGCACGGCGTTGCTTGGCCCGCCTTCGACTGACTTTAGGATATCTATGCTCTTGTTGATTCTAGATGAGATCTCCATGACCTGTATCATTTGGCGTATGTCAAACTCTGATTCCAAAATATTAGAGACTGATGTTGCAAGGGTCAGTTTAGAACTCATACTGTTCCAGCTGGGCTGCAGCATGGAGGCCAGCTTGCTAAGCTCTTGTGGGCCACCACCACTACCACCATCATCACGAATGAACCGCGCCACATCATCAAGATCACGCAGGAGGATTGTAGCCTCGTGCAGCTCAGAGACGCGCGGTCCATACTCGATCAGCTCACTGACGGTGTTCTTGGTCAACATGGTCTCTCGCATGGACTCCCAGTCATTTTGGACCAGGCGGTACAGATCCCTGTCGTTTCGTGACATGACATCAAGATAGCGTGACTTTGAGAGAATGTCCACCAGCTGGCGTATCTCGTCGGAGTATAGCGGGGCGGTTCCGCGTGCAAATATGAATCCGATCTCAGTCTTTACCGGCCTGTTCATTACGGTGTTGGATTTTTGCATCAGATTCAAGAGGGTCTCCTCAAGCTCTTCAAACGTAGGAGGAGTAACGGGCGCTGATGCTTTTTCAGGCGTTGCGTTGCGTATGTCCTCAAATGCTCCTGCCAGCAGATCGGCCGCAGATAATTTATCACCAATCTCAAAATAAAATACTGCCGCAATAATCATCTTGTTCATTGATGCTGCAATGCCAGAAGTGACTGTACCGTCGTCGAGTAGTTGCTGTACGGATTGCAGCGAGGAAGAGATGGCGGGCCTTATCATGGGGTCCACCTCAAATATGAGATCGTTGGACGTGGAACTCATCCAGAGATCAACGTATGCTGATTCAAACGCCCCAAGATCCTTGCCTGAAAAGTCTTTTGACACCAAGGGTACAGGGGCGCCCAGCATTAGGGCTTGGTCTGCTACGAGTGTTTGCGCCAGCTCAGCCCTCTGCACATTAGTAATGGCAGGTACAGATTCAGATGTCACATCAAAGGAAGCCGACTTGGAATAGTCTCCATAAAACAGCCTAACCTCATACTCGCCTGCAATGCCACACAATCTGCCCTGTAGTGGGATGACGTCGGTGACAAAGATGCCATTGGGTAATGGTGCCAACTGCTGAATCTGGCACAGATCACCCAAGGGGTTTACCACCTGTAATATCAAAAACGAACCGTCCGTGACAGTAGCAATCTGCCCATACACCAGCAGGGGCTCACCGCGCTTGTAGCTTCCAAAATCCTCAAGCGTAGTTATCAGTCCAGAACTTGTCTGGGCGTATGATACAGAAGGTGCGATTAATAGCAAGAGGCCTGCAGCTACTGCCACCATCACGGTGCATGCACGAATGCCTTGTTGGGTGGAGGCACAACACACAGAAGTAAAAGTCGGCATTGACAAACACGACATTACAAAACTAGGTCGGTGCGCACTTAAAAACTCTGACTAAAAATCTGCAATGTGTGTAACACATCGCCATTATGAAGTGGTTTTTTTGAGGCCAAAATCAGCTCACCAAGAGAAGGCAAATCCCGATGCGCGTGCAGTCGTGACGGCCGCCATGGCTCAGATATGGGTGTGGTGGATGCAGATGCGGGTGTGGTGGATGCAGATGCGGGTGTGGTGGATGCAGATGTATAAAATGTTGCACGAACCGCCTCAGGCGGCCATGGTTGTGATGGTCGTCGCAGCGCGATTTATGCGTTTCTTCGGAATGTCATCTATCCTTCCGGCTAAATAGTCGCGGACAAACTCGTAAAAGTTGACGCCGCGCTTCTTGCATGTCTCGTGGATGCTCATGGTCACGGCAGTCCTCTTGGCGCCCTTTTCTGTCCTGCTCCCGTACAGTACCTTGCGGGCCTCTGCAAACCTGCGCAGCGCCTGCTCGCTGACGTTGTTGTGATAGTCCACACCCTCATGCTCTATGAACGTAAAGAGTGAATCGACCTCCCTCTTTAGGCGCTTTGTGTATCTCTTGCAGTCCTTGTCCGTATGGTCCTTGTTTATCAGCCGGTGCACCCTACTCTTGAGTCTCTGCACAGACTGTTTCTGATCCTCTGTAGAGTCCCTGCAGTCAGTCTTTCTGGGCTCTATGGCATCCTTGAGTATTTTATACAACGTCCTGAAGAATCTGACAAACTTTTTGCTCTTGTTCTTCTCGAGTGTCCTGTACATGTCGCGCAAGTAGTGCAGCAGGCACTTTTGGTGCTTGCTACCCACGTAGTTCCACGGGCCCCACGAGTCACTCACGATGGTTCCTGTGAATCCTTTCAGCACATCCATGGGTACGGTCCTGCCTCTTGACTTGTCTATGACGAATATGCTCGACATGCTGCTGACAAACACCCAGACCCACCTGCGTATGCCGTTGACAAACCAGCTCGTCTCGTCGCCGTAAATCTCCCTGTACCTTTTGAGCGCCTTTTTGAGCTTGTCGTACAGCGGTTCAAGCTCACGGGCTACCACGTCGCAAAAGTGGTTCAGCGTGGATGTGGAGATGCTGATACCATAAAACATGTGGAGCATGTCTCTGATCTTGCCAAATGACACGTTAGAACACTTCATGGTTATCACCATGGCCATGATGTTTGTCCCGAAATGCTCCCCGGTAAGCACGCCGTCAAGGTACGGGGTAACCTGCTTGTTGCAGCCCCTGCAGAACCTTCTTGAGACACACCATTTGGTGACCGTCCACTTGAACTCGATCAGGTCCTCGGACAGCCGCTCGTATTCTCCGGTGGGCTTGGAGAGTTCCGCGCCGCAGTTGGGGCACTTGGTCTGGTCGGCCTGCCTGATGTCGTTTACGGTGGGTGGGATCCTATGCGACGGCCGCTTCGTGCCGTCGTTCTTGTCGACGCTCCTAATCTGTGGATACCCCTTCATCTCCCTCACGTTGTAGCTTCTGTGGTTGTGCCCGCGTCCGGAGCCGTGCTTTTTTTCCTTTCCAGCTACTACCTGCTTGCTGTCCCCGCGCAGCTGCTCGAGCTCCTTGTGCATCGCCTCATTCTCCTCGCGCAGCTGCTCGAGCTCTTCGCGCAGTTGCCTGTTTTCCTCCAACACTTGTTCCATCATCTCCCGCGTCTGCTCACTCTCTTTGTCTCTGACATTTGTCGCCTCTTCAAAGCACTTGAGAAGGTATTTCACGCTGGGATGGTTCCAGTCCACCTTTGAGGGATCCATGGCATATACTCTATCCAGGAAATAAAATACATACATGTCTACAAAAGAACACCAAATGCTCAAAAACATTAACTACAACTCTCTGCGTTGTTTCTGCCACCCGCTCGTGTTTACTGTGATGATGTAGTTGGAAGTTCGGTGGGCCCTAATGCCCCAAATTCCACTTCATAATGGCGATGTGTTACCAATGTGTCTATTGTGCCTGCAGGCATGGGTCGTGTGGTTTTGGTTCATACATCTTGCCTGCTTTGATGTATATGATTTATGGACAAGTATTATGAGGTGTTGAATATGTGATATACATTGCTCAAAACAGCATGCATGGCCTACCAGAGTGATTATCGCAGATGTACAGGATGTGTACGCGCGATGTTTAGAATTTATGGGCGGTGACAGGTAGGTAATCTCAGATGACTGTGCATAGAGATGATTGCCCGCGCGGTACAGGCCGTGTCCCCGTAGAAGAGTTGTTTGACGAGTGGGCCAAGAGCGGCCAGGCAGAAAAGATGGAGGCAGGTCACAAAAACAGTGTTGTAAAGTTTCTAGATACTGTTGCATTTGAGCATCCATTTTCATTTCTTGATGTTGGGTGCGGTAATGGGTGGGTAGTAAGAATGATTCATCAAAAAGACAACTGCAGGCTGGCAGTGGGCATAGACAAGAGCTCAAAGATGATAGTACAGGCACAAAAGATGTCACATGATGCAAATGGTAGTAACGATACCAGCATGAAGTTCATACACACGGACGTAGAGTCTTGTAGGTATAGTGGAAGGTTTGACTTTGTCTTCTCAATGGAGTCCTTGTACTATGCAGACTCTGTAGAGGCGGCGCTCAAAAAGATTTACAGATTGTTAAAACCAGGCGGACGATTCTTTTGTGGAACTGACTTTTATGCAGAAAACAAGGCCACTGCAAGATGGACGGGAATCATGAATGTGAGGATGCACCACTATTCAAAGAAAGAGTGGATAGATCTGTTTATGCGTGCAGGGTTTGAGGCAAGCACACAAAACATCAAGAATCCCAAGAGTGTAAAGAAATGGGCAAGGCAGTGGGGAACGTTGTTTATAACCGGCGTGAAACCTACAGGGCAAGGCACAAATCAGGCCACTATACATCATGCGCATGTGTGAGCTGGAGCACGATACGCTGCCACGGCAGAGGAAACTCCTCCCTCCATACAGGAGATGTGATTTGGAGATGAATAGTCAGAGATGGCTGGCAACGGAACAGAAAAGATATCCAATATGGCGCACGGTGATGGCATATGAGCCTGAGGTTTCCATAAATGGAATGAAAAAGCCGACCCACATGGAGCAAGGCCAAACAGAACCCAAGGATCCTGTACCAGGTTCAGGTAGGCTGCAAAGCTTAATATCGTGAAAACAAAAGGAGGGTTACTCCCAGCACACACAATTAATCACGCCACATCATTGTCAGATTGCATCAGCAGTAACAGTGTTTTTGCTACCTGCGACCCTCACAGATCATATATGATGATGATGATGATGATGGTAGTTGAAGTTGGTGGAGGTTAGTTTTGCAAGCATGTCATCATGTCATGGATGCCGAGTGATCCTTACAGATCGATGCAGAGCATCCACATGTTGCATCACATAGACACGATGACTGCATCTCACAGTCACATTCTGATCCCATGTCGGCCGACGCAGCGCATCCACATGCAGCATCTTCGGATGCAGGATCTGGTGCAGAGGCAGACAATTGTGGAGGAGGCGATGGTGGTGGTTGTGGTGTGGGTTCAACGCGCTGCTGCGTGAATGTGTCATAGACATTCCTAGTCTGTTGATAACCGGCATCGTCTCTAAGCTGCGCCTCACCGCGGTTGGTCTGATATCCACCTGATGAGGCACTTGTCTGGTAGCCCACAAGCCTGCTAGGGTCGATACCCTGCTGGCCCTGCTTTTCGTTTTTGAGCGATCTATTACTTACAAAAAAGAATACAACGCCTGCTACTGCTGCCATTCCTGCCATACCATACATAATCATCACTGAAAAGCTGCCAGTGTCACCTGTGCCAGCAGGACGTTCAGGAGTCACGCCTGCAAACTCTACCCCGTCAGAGAATCTGTCCAAGACTCCATACCCTATTATGCTCACGGAAGCTGCGTCAGCTGATTGTATACTCGTTATGGTGTATGGTTGGTCCAGCATTAATTCAACTTCATGTTCTTGTTCTATCTGCCTTCCTTCCCTTAGGCTGCTTTCACCCATGGTCCATTCGGATACTACTATTCCTGATATTGCATCACTTATGCCATATTCTACACTGCTTGCGCTGATCCCAGTAGGATCAAACAAAAAGTGCCAGTTGGTCATGGGCTGTTCTAAAAGAAAGTCAGCGTCGATCAGGTTTGTTTCAAATATCTCGTCTGCTTCGGTTCCAGCAAGGATTTTGTGAATGCCCGGTTCATGTACCTCAAGTAGGTTTAATAAAATGTTGATGTCCGTGCCGTCAATTACAACTGGATCCTTTACAGAGAGCCCTCTCCACCCTAGATCAATCTGTGATCCGTTGGAACTACGTATAATGATATAACCTTCTAACTGTCCCTCAATCTGTATTTTTGTGTCAAGCGTGGCACTGGTATCATTACCTCTAAGTGAAAAATCATACGACACCATCAAGTCAGTGACCTGTGACTGGCTTCCATCGCTTACAATCTTTTGGTTGAGTTGTTCTGCAAGGTTTTGTACTCCAGGGTTGGACATGTTGGATTCACCACTTATAGTCCATACATCCCCATTCATCGCATCATAGAGCATTCCACCATTACTGTAATCAATAGAGATGGTCTTTAGATATTTTATTGTAAATGGTGATGAATCATTGGCAGGATCAATCTCAGTATCAAGCTGGGCTGCCCAAGCATCAGATACACCAAGACCAGTAACGATTACACTTGTGAATATCATATAGAGCAGGACTCTAGACACAGAGCAACTACGCAAATTATAGTAATAAACCTACCGTCTTTGTTAGCCTGTTTCCTAATTAGCCGAGGATTCTATGCCCATATCACCACGACTTCGATCCGTCGTATCTGCTCTTGATTCATTTTTACTGCATGTTCTCACATCCACAGAGGCATTATTCTTCACGTCAGGATCATACTTGTGATTACACTGGCAAAAATGACATGTCATGTATGTAAAGTACTCATTTGCACGATGGTGGGATCGGCGCGACTTGAACGCGCGACCCCTGCGTCCCGAACGCAGAATCATACCAAGCTAGACTACGATCCCATCGTGGAATTGGGATTACCCAATTTAAGCGCCCATGATGTATGGGGTGTCTATACCTTGGCGGCCATTGATATTTGATTGATGGTTGCGCAGATACAAAATTATCAGTCCCATGAGGGCCCAAAGATCACCATCCCAATCAGGCCGTTTGTATCGTGGATTCGGAAATGTTCAAGACTGTTTGAGATGTTGGTATGACATGATGGGGATTGGTGCCGAGTATGCCAATGATTTTTTTGGTAATTCATGTATGGTAGCAGCGCAGATTGGTACACAAGTGTTTTTTGAGAATTGTGGCTGAAACCCAAGTACGCACCACATGGCCTGGCAAGTATGGAGGATGTTTGATCGTCCATTCATCCAACAAACTCCAAATGTGAAACGGAAGCCAATGTACGGATTACCAAAAAAAAAAGACATCAGGCATGAGACGCATAATTTCTTTACAAAGATGCAAAGTATTTGTCAGTCATGGTGTGGCTCACCACCATGAGTTACATAAGATGTATGGTTTTGCAGAGAATGATTGTCATAGTGTGATTGTCAGAATCTATCCTACTGCACCCAAGTGTATAGATACATTCCAGTAATGACATAAGTGGTGGGATCGGCGCGACTTGAACGCGCGACCCCTGCGTCCCAAACGCAGAATCATACCAATCTAGACTACGATCCCGGTTTGGTCTCAGGGCTGCCCAATTTAAGCATCGCAGATAATCATTTTAAAGGCAGGTGGAGGACGACAACACATGCAGGGACGTGAGGATTATCTCAAAGCTGGAATGATAGCAGGCCAAGTAAGAGAGATGACAAGAAGCAAGGATTGGATAGGGGCAACGGCATATGAGATATGTGAGCAGATAGAGTCTGAGATTAGAAAGAGAGGCGCAAAGTGCGCATTTCCTGTAAACGTAAGCATAAATGAGATTGCCGCCCACTACACTGCCGAGCCCAATGATCTCACGACAATAAAGGATACGGATTTGGTAAAGATTGATCTAGGCGCCCAGATAAATGGATACATTGCAGATACGGCAGTCACTGTATGTTATGACCCGCAGTTTGATGGGCTGGTAATGGCGGCAGAGGATTCGCTCAAAAAAGCAATGTCCATGATCAAGGCAGATGTAAAGGCAAGCAGTGTGGGGCGCGCCATTGAGACCACCATCAAGCAAATGGGGTTCAAGCCCATAGTGAATCTCAGCGGCCACTCACTTGACCAGTATACGATACATGCAGGAAGATCAATTCCCAACGTATGGTCCATTAGCAGATTCTCATTCTCTGAAGATACCGCCTATGCATGTGAGCCGTTTGTCACCACAAAGCATGGTGGAGGGTTTGTAAGGAATACAGAGACAAAGAACATCTTTGCGCTCAAAACACGCAAGAGAACAAAGGACAAGGAAGCCGACATGCTTCTTGACTTTATCTGGGACAACTTTAACATGCTGCCCTTTGCACTCAGGTGGATCACCACCAAGTGGGAAGAGAAGGAAGCAAGGAGGCTGTTGGAGATATTGATAAAAAAGAAGGCCGTGCAGGCATATCCCGTCCTAATTGAGGTCAACGAACAGAGAGTGGCTCAGGCAGAACACACATTCATCCCCACAGATAATGGCATCACAATCACCACAGACGCCGCCACCAATTAGGTACGGTATATTAGATATACGTGGTCAGGTTGTCTGGGAAGATTTTTTGATTCAGGCACGGATCTAGGGTCTTTTGATAGTATTACACATAATTCTGGGCACGACCTGACCACGTACGCAGAGCTCATACACTACATATGACGGCTAAACTACCTGACCACGTACGAATAAAATAAAGAGCAGGATATGGTGCCTGCTCCTTTTACTATACTGTCAAGCTGACACAGATAAAAATTCCATATGTAGATGACTGCGCACGACCTTCTGACTTTACCTATGTTAGACTTGAACCACACCACATATGATGCCCATATTTTTTTCAGAAAATTTTTTCCGGTCGATTAATCATAAACTCTAACAATAATCGTGACATACAAGAGAGGTGTATGTAAGGCATGGCACTGCAATTATTTTACAATACCACAAGTGACATTTCAGGCTATCTGCGGCAAAAGCTGCTGGCACACTATACCATGGTTTGGCTGAATATCTTTTCTATAATTACGGACCCGCCGCAGGATGTGCACTTTGACGATTCGGCAAACAGGACGTCCCCTGTAGCAAACCTTCTCTTTGTTAATGCGCCGCAGTCCTTGCACCTCTCCACCGCATATGTCTCTAGCACGTCATCGTCACTGGTTTTTGAAAGACCCCACACCATGATGATCACTGTGATACTCCGGTAGTATTGCCCACCCCAATCACCATCACCGACTGGCCTGGCCTAGTATTGTCACGAATCATCTCATAGACCTGCGAGCGGACGCTGTCGGCCCTGTCTGCAATATCTTTTGTCATCAGGATTATGGCCTCCTTTACGGACTGCTTTACCACTATGGAGAATATTGGTATGTCATTTGTCACAGCGATCTGTTCAATCTGGAACCTCTCTGTGCCTATGCCGCCTATGGCGGCGCCAAACCCCTGTGCCATTGATGCAGAGTCTTCCCCCTCCATTTTTAGTGCCGCGTCAATCATGATTATGACATCAAGCTTGTTGGTAGATGCCACTGCTTCAAGTGCGTCTGCAGGCCTTCCGACTGTGGAGTATGGCCCTTCTGCCTTTACCAGAAACAGGTGGCGGCCCTCAAAATCCGTCCTAGCAAGGACGGTCTGGAATGCAGCGGTCTCCTTTTTACAGTCTAGCATCAATCTGCCTACCACCATGGGACCTATGCTGTCACCCACGGGCTGACCCTTCCTGAATGCAGGGATGGCCGCCTTCATGGCCTCTGCCTGCTCCATGATGAATGGGAGCAGCATCTGCAGAGGCAGGATCAGGGGATAGTTTTTCTGTTTTTTTGCAGTCAAAAACATGTGATTGACTATCTTGTGGATGAGTCTTAGTGATGAGGCAATCTCAAGCAGTGTCTGGATTCGGCTAAGTTCCAGATCACTCATGTCCGGTGACAGGGATCTGACATGCTCCCTTGTATGATCCTCCCTGGACCTGACCGTGTGGTGTACCTTCTCTACTATACCATTGGGATCCATGTCAACCGGCATGATGGTGAAATAGTCGATGAACCTGTCGAGCTTTTCTGCTGGGTCATTGTCAGTAGAACCGATGGCGCTCCGGGCATATGCCACAAGTTGTGTTCTAGAGTCGCTGCTAAACTCGTCGAGTTTTTTGATTTCCTTTTTGATCTCACCAGAGGTAACAAGCAGTTGTATTCTCTGTCCATAAAATACAAACAGGATGATGGGCACGATCCACACAAGCATCATCAGCGGGTTTGTGTCATCACCCATTCCGAACATTTGATCAAAATCAAAATTTGTAAAATTCACTAGACTTTGCAACCCCAAATCCAAATTAAATCATTCGTCAGGCAAGCGTTTGTGTCTGTCTGGATCTTGGCCGGCTCCGTCTGTCATGCGTTGGGCTGGCAGCCTAACGCCATGTCGCCACAGAGTTAAAACCTTCATGCCATGTTTGGTGGATTGATAAGATCAGATATTGTAATGTATTCCACCACTACAAACTTGTGCAGGATCTTTTTTGATCTGTCATACATGGCAATGCGCATTCTGTACTGCACCCAATACGGACGGCACCTGCGTGGTGGCATCAGCTGCATGCAAGAAGATGCTGGAGATATTACTGAAATCATTATAAGCAGATCCAGTCGCCCAAGATTGATGGGGCTAAAGAGGTATATTGCAACAAGGGTCGTGACGATGTTTGGAGTATTGATGATCACTCTGCTGATCACCATAGCGCTGGTTGGCTCCAACATGGACATCATACTAAAGCAGGGAACGGCATTTCAGGTCAGGGCAGAGATTACAGAAAACCCATCCATGGCGGAAGGATTTTCAACGGCTGAAGAGTATGAGGCATTCATTCAGGCCCAGATAGACCAGAGGATCGGCATACTTGGCCTAGACGAGCCGTGGCACTCTCCACAGAGGATAGGCCTGACGATGTACAAGATATTGTTGCTTGACTTTGGTAATGCAACATTTCTTACAAGCAATTCTGGCTCTTCAAATGTAGGTGACATCATATTTGAAAAGCTTCCAAGAACAGTATTGTTGTTTACCACCGCTACTGTAATCATATCAGTGATTGGCATCTTCCTAGGGGCCCTATCCAGCAACAAGGTGGGCTCGGTTATAGACAGGATCACATCAAGCTTTGCGATTATAAGTTCGAGTTTTCCCGTGTGGTGGATAGGAATGCTGATGATATTCTTGTTTGCATTTATGTATCAAGTGTTTCCAGCCAGGGCCACTCCAGATATCCCGCCCACGGATCCCGGGTATATCGGGGCCCTGCTGTACCACATGACACTCCCACTGATTACAATCGTGATGATCGGGTTTGGATCATGGGCATACCTGGTAAGGAACTTCATGGTGGGAATAATTCAAGAGGACTTTATCATGGCAAAAAAGGCCATAGGGATAAGACAAAAGAGGATAATATACACTCATGCGCTAAAGAATGCCGCGCCCCCAATAATCACAATCTTGGCACTCAGCCTTTCGGGATCTCTGGGCGGTGCCATAATTACAGAGGCCGTCTTTGATTGGCCAGGAATGGGTAGGCTGTACTTTGAGGCAATCACCGTGATGGATCTGCCAGTAATAATAGGCGCCACATACATTCTTACTGTATTTTTTCTGATCAGCATATTCATAGCAGATCTGCTTTATGGCTACTTTGATCCTAGGATCCGATCTGGCTCATAGTAGGATAAAATGACATGCATTGCAGTCTCTGTTCTGTGCAGATACACTATGGATAGTCGCATCCCAGTCAGGCATATCGCCAGCCAGAGGCAAGAAGGGCAGGATTCAATCCATACTGAATGCATAATTGCATCCCAGTCAGGCGTATCGTCAGCAGCACAAAGGGCGAAAAGTGTGAGCAATGTATGAACAGATGTGCCATGTATGACATAGTATGTCATCGGGGAATGCATTGCATGGCCACCTTGAGCGCAATAACGTCCAATCTTTTGCGTATGTAATGAGATTGTGGGATTTCTGTTGTACTTTACGAGTCAGACTCTATGTCAAATTGGAGTTCTTTTGGCAGGCCTGCCCACCACTGTTTGACATCATTGTTAGACATTACACAATGATACAGTAGGGACTGTTTAATAGGTGTGCTAGTGAAATTTTTAAAACTCAAGTATGATAAAAGTTGACAAGAGTGTCTAGTCCTTGATGTATTTGGGGTAAGAGCTGGTTTCAGGACAACTAGATTTTAAGACCAGCGTGTTTCCAATCTTATTGAATATCCTCTGACGTGTATCGTTTGTTATGAACAGGCCAAAAAACACATCAAACGGGAGTAGGAACGATTTGCCAAAGCTGCTTAGTATAATGCCCTTTAGATCAGCCCTTTTACCCTTGTCATTAGTAACCCTCAGGCCAAGTGCCATCTTGCCTACTGTACGGCCCGTGGTGTATTCTAAAACGATCCAATATGTAAAAAAGACTGTACTACCAATTATGTATAGTATAAATTCAGTAGCAGGCAAAAACAGATCAGCAGTATAGGGGGTGAAGGTTTCATCGTAGATGTGTAGTGGGGACAATAATGCAAATGTGAATATGGATACAAGTACGGATATTATGATAAAGTCGATCAACCATGCAACAAACCTGTCAGTCCATTTTGCAAGTCGTATCTCCGATACTACAGATGAATCTGGATCATTCATAAAAACTCATATGGTGCATCTTGCTAATAAACTATCCTGAATTGTACTGTAACTAAACACCTGTAAACTTGCCATGCCACATTACAGCAAGATACTGATGGACATCAGTCAGTCAGATATACATATATGATCATTTACACATGTGTGTTTGAGAATGGTGCAAGGCATGCAGTGGTGTGATCATGTCTGTCATGTCATGGGATAGTAACGGTACCTCCTTTATTTGGCCACTCGTGTAGAGATTAATATGGTGCATGTGTAATCAAGTATGGGATATTTTTGGTCCGGATCAGCCCGTTTGACATTATTGTGTGGGCATTGCGCAGGAAGGAGAGCGACGTTGTAAACATGTACAGCCATCTGGCTCCCATCATGCAGATTGCCACCTCTGGCGGAATGATGCTCAACTTTGGATACTGGAATGATGGCAACACTGAACCTATATCTGCACAAAGGAACCTCTGCAGGTATTTTGCAAGGATGGCAGAACTCAAAAGCGCCATAAAAGCAGTTGATGTGGGTAGTGGACTAGCTGCCCCTGCCGGCCTATGGAAGGATGACTTTGAGAGACTGGCCATATATTGTGTCAATACCAACTATGCGCAGCTGCACCATCCAGGCAGCAGGCCTGGCATTGAATTTGTCAACTCATCGGCGACGAAGCTGCCGTTTGCAGACGGTTCTGTGGACAGAGTCTTGGCGCTTGAATCTGCGCAGCACTTTAGGCCATTTCCAGACTTTGTTTCAGAGGCAAAAAGGATCTTGTGTGATGGGGGACTGCTGGTAATGGCAATACCCATAGCCACAGGCGCTGCATCAATCTCAAGACTTGGGATACTAAAGTTCACATGGATGTCAGAGCATTATAATCCCGAACAGATCCATAAAGTCATTCGCGACTATGGATTTGTCGTGTGCGAGGAGCAGATGATAGGATCATATGTGTACGAGCCGCTAGCAGACCACTATATACAAAACAGGGATACGATTAGAGAACTGATCTCAAAAGACTATCCACGGTATGTGGAGGAGATCCTGTATAGATCCATTCAGAAGATGAGGCAGGCATCCGAGGACAAGACAATAGAGTATCTCCTGTTAAAATGCAGTCGGAGATAAGACCAGCATGGCTATCTGAATTAGTGTTGAATATTATACACAATAACAATCATAGGAAGGATGTGGTAATAGTAGTCTGTTTCATAATTCTCTTAAATGTGCCTGTATGTTTGTTGAAGAATAGACATTTGGTGCATGTGATTTGGAGTTATGAAACAGACTAGGCAATAGGCTAGGTTTTTATTTTTGGCTTCTAATTTTATATCATGGCAGACAAGCAAAGTATGTCTTGGGATATGTATAATGACAGATGCAATAATCTGCTCGGCCAAGACGAGATCCGATTTGTGGGAATGGTCAATAATGAGGGAGAGCTGGTTGTTGGAGGATTCAAGGACGGAATTACGCCATACGAAGGAGATGAGACTAGGCTGCATGCATTTCTAAAGTTTGTCTCAAATGCATCCATCAGAAGAGAGTATGATAAGAGTCTGGGCCCCATAAACTACCTCGCAGCGCGACGAGACAAGGTGGTCTTGATAAGCTTTCCATTCCCCGTAACAAAGATCACACTGCTGATATCAGCCGAACCCACCGTAGATATTGAGACACTGGCAACAAAGGTAGTAGAGATATTCAGCCTTGTAGACCAGTCATGACGTGGGTATGATGGTGATGATCATGATTATGATGATCGGCTACAGGCCATAGCAGGTTTGTACAAGGCCGTTCCAAAATGATCAGTGTAACAGAGGATGTAATGGATGCTACACACACAATCTTACTGCACATGTCATGCCCACATTACACATCCGTCAGCCATCCATGGCAACATAGAGCATGTATGAAACTCCCTAATCTCACCAGGCCGCAGCGCGTAAGGCAGGCTTGGCGGTGCAACTGTTTAGCAGCAGACCAATCATAACTGCAAGATCAGACACCCCCCCACCACCACCAAAGCCCTAGAATCCTCAATACAAAGACATAGTAATGATTTTAATCAGGTCTATGGATTTTATGATGTATTGAAGGCAACGTTTGGTGCTGGCTGCTTTTGGCATGTAGAAGAGATATTCAGCAATACCAACGGAGTAAAATCCACACAGGTAGGATATACAGGAGGCATGCTACCCAATCCCACATACGACGAGGTATGTACAGACAGGACAGGTCATGCAGAGGCGGTGCAGGTAGAGTACAACCCAGACGAGATATCCTATGAGAAGTTGCTTGATGTCTTTTGGAATAACCATGATCCCACTACCCTGAACCGACAGGGGCCGGACGTCGGGATACAGTACCGTTCGGCAATATTTTATCATGATGACAAACAAAAAGAGATTGCTCAGAGATCAAAACAAGAGATCCAAGAATCCAGACGCCTAGCAGACAGGCCTGTAGTTACTGAGATCGTTGCAGCTCCCACATTTTACAAGGCTGAAGAGTACCATCAGAAATATTTCAAAAAGCAAAAGCAGTAAGCATTTCAGATTACATAGGTGCCCAAAAAAGATCATAGGTTCCAGGATATAATCCAAGTGCAGAGATGTAATTATCTTACAACCAAGACTGGGATTTGTGATGTGTGTACGACATAGTTTGAGACGCTTCCAAAAAAGATCTCCTTTGTGGAGCTTCGTCCCCTGGAACCGATCACGATCAGGTCATAATGGTCTTTGCCCTGAGCCGTCTTTACAATGTTGTATCCTAGGTTGCCCTTTACCACTTTCTTTTTGAATGTGATGCCATGTTTTTCTACCGTTGCTTGTGCCCTTGCCATAAACTTGTCAACCCTGCTGCGGTATCTCTCGCTTACAGTACCCACTCCGCCAAATTCGGTACGCGATGGAGAGTCAATTACATGTATTCCAGTTATTGATGCATTGCATTCTCGTGCCAGACGTATGGCCATCTCTAGGCCCTTTACAGAGCTTTTTGAGCCGTCTAGTGAAACCAAAATTTTTGATATTGGCTCCAGTATCATGAGTGACGTCACATAAAGTGGTTAAAAAAGATATAGTTGTGTCAGGATGGATTGTCCGGCGCTTTTACAGAAGGGTCATCAGAAGATCGACAGAAGTTGCAGGTGCGATCATATCACCATTAAACAGGTATTAGCTGCAAGGCCACCACATCTGCACACACTCCACGACAACCATTTTTTTAACAAATTTGTTTTTGATGTAGCCATAAGGTATGTTATTATCAACCCGTTGTGTGGTATGTCTTACTCTGGGCGATGAGGAAGAGTTAGAGTGATGACTGATGAAGTAAACTACAATCTCCGAGCCCGGCTAAGTTGTGGCATCACATACAAAACATTACCCAATTCATAAAACACCGATCTCATACCTGAATCCACTTGTTGGTCCAGCATATATCCAACACGTGCCAGAAGATTATACATAATGTGCAATATACTCAGGCATACGGGTAGAAGTCTTGTGTATTTGCTTTGACTATTGACTAAACTTTTTCACAGCTATACTCTAAAAAGCCCACATCTATAACTAAATTAGGAACAATAATGACAAACAGGACTTTACGACACATTACCATACTATCTTTGTCTGTGTTTGCAGTGATGGTGCTGTCGACATCCATCATGTTATCATATGCCCAGCCTGCAATTGCACAGACCCACCTCAACGACCACATTGTAATAAATGAAGTGGATACAAACCCTCCGGGGAGTGACGCCGCCTCTGTATCAGAATGGGTGGAACTATACAACCCCACACAATCCACCATTGATCTGTCTGGCTGGACCATATCCTCTACGACCCTCCACGTAAAGACGATGACCATCCCACAAGGTACGACCATCATGCCTGGGCAGTTTTTGACATACTCTTATGACCTGCTATGGTTCTCCAACACGGGTGAGTATGTACTACTCAGCAATGCAGATGGGGATGCAGTCGACAAGACGCCGCCCCTTTATGACTCCAAGGATGATTCTGACTCCTGGCAGAGGATCTATGACGGTTATGGCAATTCCGGCATACAAGACTGGAAGTTTACAACTCCCACAACTGGTTCATCAAATGGCAAACTAGTAGAGTATGTGAAACCTGATGGTGTCACCATAGACATATCCTCAGACAAGCAATCATACTCGTTCGGACAATCTGCGCAGATAGATGGCAGCGTCTCAGAGAGACTCACCATCATAAAGCCTACCTTTCGCCAAGAGCCTGTCATGATGACTATCTCGGGGCCTGACTTTTCAAGAACACTCACACTATACCCCGACAACAGCCTCTCGTACGGCACGGTCATCAACCTCGATGCCTTGCTGGGAATCAATGCTGGCGCATACAATGTCACGGCAAAGTATGCAGACTCTATCGCACGTACTACGTTTAGCGTTGGGATGGATGATGATAATAATAATAATAACAACAATAATGGCTTGCCAACTCTTTCTGGCGACGATACTGATGCCCCTCCACTCCAGATAATCACGGACAAACAAGAATACCTGCCAGGTGACCCAGTCTCCATCACAGGCAGCATTACTGATGAGATCTTTCTTGAAGGGGTGCGGTTCAACGTGACTGACCCTAACGGCCATGTCATTGCCCGCGGCAATCTCTTTCCCACTAGTGGCATGTTTTCAACTGAGGTCCTTATGACCAGCATCAACCCTGTATTTGGGACGTACCTGATAAGCGCCACATACTCCAAACTGCCTGCCTCTACATCCTTTGAGCTGATCAAGGACGTCAAGGAGGATGTCCACATCTCACTTGACACCGACAGGACGGCATATGGACTGGGCGACCTAGTAACGATCAACGGCAGACTCAACCAAGTATGGGTCAATACACTAGATCTAGAGATCACACAGACGCGGCAGATCGCAATATCTTCTGGAACTTCACCCCATGGCAGTGGCTCTGGATTCAAGATACAGGACGGAGTTAGCGTCATGGGCGATGGCTCCTTTACATATTCTTTTACAATACCTGACAACGATGCTAGGCTTGGTGATTATCGCATCCATGTCTCACAGGACTTGGGCTCTGTTAGCGTGGTGGTACATGTGGTAGAAGATCCAGACTCTTTTGTACCTCCCGAACAGTCCCTCACCATTCAACTAGACCAACAGTCGTATGATCTGGGCCAGAGTGTAACCATCATGGGCTTTATCCGCGACTCCCTTGATGACTCTACATACAAACTAGGCAGGGACACCGTAAAGATTACCATATCACGTGATGATGATGATGATAATGGCAGTGGCAGGCTTGGCACCATTGTCCAGACATTGACCACCACGCCCGAGACCTCTGGAAGGTATACTGTGTCTGCAAGCCTGATAAATGCCCTGTTTTATGCAGGTGACTATACCGTGATCGCCGAACACCTGAGGGACTCTGCTGCTGTCTCCTTCCAAGTCGTTAACCCCTTGGTGGGAACCGGCGAAGTGGCGACAATCACCCTTGACAAGCAGGTCTATGGACTTGGTGAGACCATAACCCTTACCGGCATACTTCCGCCCACCGGCACCAGCGCCGTGGACATCACGTTAATCAGACCAGACGGTACCACGATAAACTCTGGCGCCATAGTGGACAATCAGCGCTTCTCTTGGTCATGGGACGTCCCCACATTAGAAAAATCTGAGACCATAAAGTCCTACGACGCTCGTACATACATACCATCCAACTTTGGCGTATACAAAATCACAGTCTATGCTGATGAGCGCAGGCAGGACCTGCTGTTCAAGGTATCTGCAGACCCTGAAAACGACTCCCTTCCAGACTCTCCAATCTTTGTGACAACGGAGAAATCACTATACCGTGCAGGTGAGAAGCTCCATGTCATGGGCAACGTCCTGCGGATCAGTGACGGCGGCTTAGTGGCCCCGCCGCGGGTGACAGTCAAGGTACTTGATGGTTCATTCCCATACAAACAGATCCACGAGTCTGCCGTATATCCAAACCAGGGAGGGGGGTTTTCAAGCATATTTGAGCTGCCCACCACCGTGTTTCCAGAAGGCCCCTATACTGTAAGGGCGCTATACAACAACATCAGGGCGGAGACTACGTTTGGGGTAGCCAACGATCTGGTGCTTGGATCCAAGGACCCCCTGACATTGCTGCTCTACCTTGACAAGTCCGAATACAACCCAGGCGACATGGTTTTGCTTAACGGCAAGCCAAACAGGTTAATCTACCTTGAAGAGTTTGATGTGAGTGTTGCAAAAAAGGACGCCACTGATATTACCTGTGGAGCATTCCACTGTGGCCCCCATACAGGCACAATCACGTCTATCAGGGCTGGACCTACCGGCTCGTTTGAGTATCAATTTGCAGTACCAGACTCTGCAGACTCTGTGGGATCCTATGAGATTACAGTGGATGCCGACTTTGAGGTTAAAACCATAACCTTTGATGTGGTGCAAAAGATACAAAATGATACTGCCCCTGTTGTGCCCGACACTCCTACTGACGCAGTCCCCACACTGATGCCGGGCCCCGTCAGCGTCATAGAAAAGGAGAACCGCATACCACGCGATTACATTACCATACCTGCCGCGCTAAAACAAGTCCCAAATATGAACAATGATGACAACGACAACCTCGACAGCATGACTGTTGCACCCAGAATAGTATTGGGATCGGTAATTACTACCAAAGAGGCAAATTCTGATGTAAACCTCATGGTTACACATGTCCCCACCGGGATCTGTGTGATAGGGCCTGCCACAGACTGCATGGTAAGCAACTCCACCCAGAAGCCTGGCAACATATACGAGATCGTCGAGATCGACGGGTTCAACATCAATGTCAGGTATACCGGCCCAGACGTACGCTTGGAAAAATTCACCATACTGCCTGAATCCTCAATGGCATTCCTGCCGGATTCGGACTGGGATGTACGCATACTCAAGGAGAGCGAGGATCAGATCTCGCGATTCTACTACACAGTAATATACCGTACAACTGTATGATGTGAGCCATTCTTGGATTTTTTGCATGGCTGACCTCTTTAACCATTCATGCGCAGACCCTATGACTTTAAAAAAAAAATAAAAAATAAAAAATAATCACCACACCTCTTGTGCATGATTATGTAACAACACACAAGGTTGCTATGCAGGCAACTTGTTGTGTGGTTATGGTATTATAATCTCCTGACTAATGCCCATTCTTACACAGCAATCCCTTGTTTGATACCCCTCCAGAATTCTGCCCACAATTACACACATCTTGTTATGATTGCACCCAACCATACATTCTGATCTACCATTCCTGCCTGAATGACTGGGTAGATTTCAGCTATGCATGAATTTATGCATGTTATTGTGCTCTACTGTTCGCTACAGCATGCCGATCACTGCTGTCGGCATTACAACTCCTAGGGAGTATCTATCATACGCCACAGTCTGTACAAACCATATGGCACATCACCATGAGATGCTGTTTGTACCCAATCATGAGTTTGAGATTGCAGGCATTGTGAAATAGTATTCGTCCTCAAAATCATAGTCAGATCTCTTTTTCTTGCGCAGATACTCAAAATACTCTGCACAGTCTTTGTAGAACCTCTGGTTCCGCTCATGGCCGGCATGGACATCAGCATCTAGTCTTTCATATCCCGTTCTCTGAATCTTCTCTGTCATGGATACTATTCTACAACTCTGTATTTTTTTGCAAGGGTGAATAATGTTTGGTTTGTTTGTCTGTTTTGTTTGAGTAGTTTGGACTGCCTGTCGTGTGCTTGCAACACTCATGCACAATACACACCACCACACTCATGCACACAACAAAATTGGTACGTGGTCAGGTTGTCTGGGAAGATTTTTTGATTCAGGCACGGATCTAGGGTCTTTTGATAGTATTACACATCATTCTAGGCACGACCTGACCACGTACGCGAGACTGAGTCTTGATCCCCCTTTTTGAATACAAAATAGTCGGTAAAAGCATTCTTATCCCGACGATTGCACCCACAACACTTTTCTGCACGTACTCATGTGTATTGGGTGGCACTCATCTTTTTTGAGTATCCCCATTTTTTGATAAGGCGCCTCGTTTGTGCCATGCTTATCCTGATGCCAGAGATCTTTTCCATATAATCACACAGCTCTTGTGTTGTAAACGCACGGCCTTTACACCATCTCTTTGTCTTGTCAAGATATTTCTTGCTTATCTTTGTGGGTCGTCCGGACCGTGGCCTGTCTGAGAATGCGCTGTGTATCTCCTCTGGCGATCCTGAACAACTGTCCAGTCTCTTGCGCCAGAAACTGACAGTCCTCCTATCACACGAACACTCCAAAGCTGCTCCTGTAAACCCATTGTTTGTTTGTAGAGATGCAATGACTATCTCCAACCTGCGTGCAATGAGTTTGGATTGTTCTGCCCGTTGTATCTTTTGTAAGAGTTTGATGTCATACATGATGTTGTGTGACAAGGTCGGTTTTTAGCACTTTCGGTTGATGGCATATACACCTTACAACATGCTGCTATGCCAAGAAGCCTGTCCGGCCAGATGATATTGACTTACAATATGTGCATGGAGTACAAGAGTTGTTCACTACCCTGTCCTCCTCACCTGCATACCCGAGAAGAAATTAACAATTAGATTCAGTCCGTGCCCTTCCGCAGTTACACGATGTTGCCGGTCAGGCTGACGCCGCCATTTTTGCCAGGATTCGCAGGTTGACCAGCCCGCAGACTATGGAGTTTATCATGTCGTACTTTTTGAGCGGGTTACGGTACTTGTCGCCCATGATGCGGAACACCTTGAGCCTGCGTATGCCGTTCTCGACGTAAATTCGTATGGAGGAGTGACAGTTGTTGTACGACTTTTCCTCCTCGCTGAGCTTTTTTCCCGGGCGCTTGCGTATGGGAAGGATCACCCTTGTGCCGTTTTCGATCTTCTGGGCCCCCATGTACCCCTTGTCCATGAGATTGCGCAGCCTCACGGCCACGCTGTTGCCTCCATCGGGAGAACAGATTTCCGGAAATGACGGGTGCTTCTTCTTGAAGATGGTGATGTCGTTTACGCTCCCGGGCGAGTGCGCAGTCTTGTGCACTATCAGCCCGTCGCAGTTCATGGTGTACTGCACCTTTGCGGTGTGGGTATGCGCCTTGCCGGAGTAGTGTGACTTTTCCATGTCCCTGCGCTTCGGCTTCTGGATGGGCTGCTCCGAGGCGTCAGTCAGGCACGTCAGACCCCGGAACATCTTCTCGAGCTCCCCAATAGTCTTGATCCTTCCGACCTTCGCGTAGATCTTCTTAGGCGTGGGCAGACTGTCCTTGATGACCAAGGACATGTTGCTAACCGTGTTGGATACGGTCCCCTGCGACAGTTTGAAGAACATTCCCACTACCTCCTGCGTGGCATATGTCTTGATGTAGAAGAGACAGAGCACCAGACGATCCTTCAGGTTGAGGACGTGCCGGCGTCCCGCGCCTATAGCGCGCTTGCGGTCTGGCCGGTCGAGCCTCTTCTCCTCCATCTTGGGATGTTTTTTGGCCACCTCGGTATACAAAGAATCGAATTCCTCGATGGTCATGCCCGTGACCCTTTTGAATCTCGTGGCATTTTTGATCAAATCATGATATATCTCCATACATCATATACCACATGCCCGTTTTTCGAGTGGTATGTGAGCTTTTTTTACTTTGGAGGTCAAAATTTTCTAATTACTAATTTCCTCTCCGAGCCCCAATGGCCGGAACATGGTACCCATCTCCATCATGAACCAAGAGGAATAGGGTGTCTCAGATCCACTTGCAAAGTAATTTAGGTGGTGTGATGCGTGCTTTATCATGTCAAAATTAACAAAAATAGTAACAGATACCAGTGTGATAATCAACGGCCAGCTTGTTGCACAGATAGATGCAGGTTCTGTACGAAATGTACAGATCATAATCCCTCAGGCAGTCTTTGATGAACTGCAGGCGCAGGCAGCAACCAAAAGGGAGCAGGGGTTCATAGGCCTTGAGAAGGTCAAGGAGCTCAGGGCACTGTCGGGCAGCTATGGCCTGGACATCCTCCAAAAGGGCGAGCATACGTCCGACCAGGATATACTTCTTGCAGGCAGCGGCAGAATTGATGCACTCATCACCGACATGGCAAGGCACGAGGGGGCAGTCCTGTACACATCTGACAGGGTCCAATATCTAGCTGCGCAAGCACAGGATGTAGAGGCAGTATTCCTAAAGACCATCAGGGAGAATCAGGATCTGGAATTCCTAAAGTTCTTTGACGACACCACCATGAGCATACACCTAAAAGAGAACCGCCCACCATTGGCAAAGAAGGGCAAGCCAGGATCATTTGTCCTTACCAGCATTGGAGATCAAATCCTGCGGCGTGACTATCTGAAGATGATCTCATCGCAGATACTTGCGGCAGTTAATGCGTCTGACTCTAGTACGGTGGAGATATCCATGACGGGCGCATCAGTAGTGCAACACGGCGAGTACCGCATAGCCATTACACACCCACCATTCTCCGAGTCCCTTGAGATCACCATCGTACACCCCGTGGCAAAGCTCACCCTTGATGATTACAGCGTCACAGAACAGCTTATGCAGAGATTCTCTGATGCGGCAGAGGGGATAGTGATTGCAGGGGCGCCAGGCTCCGGCAAGAGTACACTAGCATCCAGCCTTGCAAACTTTTACCATCAGCAGGCCAAGATCGTAAAGACGTTCGAGTCCCCGCGTGACCTGCAGGTGGACTCTGGAATCACCCAATACAGCAAGCTTGATGGAAGCTTTGACAACACTGCGGACATACTGTTACTGGTACGTCCTGACTATACCGTTTTTGATGAGGTTAGGCGCAGGGAAGACTTTGTAACGTTTGCCGATCTACGACTGACCGGTGTGGGAATGGTGGGTGTGGTGCACGCAAACTCGCCGATCGACGCCATACAGCGCTTTATAGGCAAGATCGAACTTGGCATAATCCCAAGCGTACTGGACACTGTGGTGTTTGTAAAGGACGGGGGTATTGCCAAAGTATATAGTTTGGAGTTGAAGGTAAAAGTGCCATCGGGCATGACCGAGGCGGATCTGGCAAGGCCCGTAATTGAGATTAAAAACTTTGCAGACAATACATTGGAGCACGAGATATACACGTTCGGCGAGGAGAATGTGATTGTTCCGGTCTCCAAGACTGCTACAAAAAAGCTGGGTATTGCAAAGCTTGCAGAAGACAAACTACAGGAGATATTCAGCAGGTATGATTCGCGCGCCCGAGTAGAGGTGGTCTCTGAGAGCCGGGTCAAGGTTACAGTATCCAAGCGCAGCATCAGTGCCATCATAGGCCGTGGTGGCTCCAACATAAGCGAGATGGAAAAGTCTTTGGGCGTACACATCGATGTGGTACAAAACCAGGACGAGCAGTCTGATCAACCACACTATGATGACTTTTTGATGCAGCGCGAGCCACGACGCAAGCAGCGGCACTATGATGATGACTCGGATGGTGGGGTACATGATGGTGGCAGTTATGGTGGCAACGGCGGCGGTGGCCGACGGCACGGGCGCAGAAAGCAGGAATCACGCTCACACCGCGGTTCTAGGGATCGCTACTCTTGAGTTGTGGCGCGCTACCATACACCAATGACAAATATGTCTCATGTCTCTATTACCTTATTCCATGATGCCGTCTAATATTGTAATGAATCATGTCGCCATTGCATAGCGGTCATACTGTTTGCTCAACGTATGTGCTTTTGATGTGATGGGCTGTTGTGTGTAGTGGACATCTACATTCTGCCATCATCACCATCATCATCATAATCATATGCTCCTTTCACTCAAAGGTTCTAAAATCTTCAATCATCTTTGGGTTGGCCTTTAGAAACGTGATAAACTTTCTCAACTGCCTCACCGTCTTTGGATTGAGGTGGTGTTCTATTCCTTCGGTATCCTGGTTTGCAGTATTGTACCCTACCCCCAACATCTCCAGAAATTCCAACAATGTGTCGTGCTTTTGGCGTATTGTCTCTGCAATCTGTGCGCCCTTGCTTGTGAGGTTTATGCCATGATACTTTTCATACTCTAGGTACTTGTTCTCGTCTAATCTCTGCAGCATCTTGGTGACACTCGGCGCACTGACATTCATGTACCTTGATATGTCCAGCGTGGTGGCATACCCCTTCATTTCTACAAGCTCTGATATCACCTCTAGATAATCCTCCATTCTGGTGCTTGAACGAGTTCTCTCGGACTTGTGTGCGGCTTTTATAGAATCTAGCCGCTTGGAATTCCTTGTCTTCACACTTTGTACGATACAACGCTGTATAATTTAGTCGTAACCATGCCTAGCGGGGATTGTGCACCCGCACACCAAACACTACCATGCCATCTGTGTCGGGAGATATATGTGGAATCATTGATGTGTGGCTATACCCACACGCGCCTTGACTGATTCCAAACAAATGGGCATGGACAATTTATTACCATCTTACACCACCTCCCACATACGCCTAGCCTAGTAACACACGCACTGGAGTGCCCCCACATCATGTGTTGATGATGCTATCTAGTACAATATTTGGCTGGTTATATTGATATTATTTTCAGCACAGAATCCTTGGTGATGTTGTGCCTTTCTACAAATCCCGTGGTAACTTCTAGCACGTACAGTGAATCAGTGCTGGGAACCACACTCTGACAGGTGGTGATCTCAAGGACTGTCTTGCATGGGGGGACATCCTGCTCTATATGCACCACTCTACCCTCACTGTCAAACCAGATCATGTCCAAGGAGAACTGCATGTTGAGCATCCATAAAGAGTGCTTGGCGGCAAAATCAAATACAAATATCATGCCCTCGTCTGGAGGTAGCTGTTCCTGAAACATCAGGCCGCGGACCTGCCTAGGCTGCGTATCTGCAATTTGTACCTCCAACAATACGTCATCAACCATGATCATGCCCCTAGGAAACTCTACTGATTCAAGCTTGCTCTCGCTTGGAATTGATATGATCCCCACAATTCCTATTATTACGGCAGCAATTGAGATCGGAACGAGCGCCTGTGTCCTGGTGGCCATACGTTGATGGTAGATGTACCTTTTTAAAAACCAAATACATTTTCACCTCTCCATTCCATTGCCGATTCCATTTCAGGTTCAAGGCATACCCTGCATACATGGCCATGGAGTGTTGGTGTGTGTGTGGCGACGTGTTTGGCTTGAGTTGATTATGTTGTTGCCGTTGAACATATGCGGGCAGAACTTTACATCTGGATGCATATCTGGATGCATATCTGGATGCATATCTGGCTGCACGCCTGATTTGGCCGAACAGTATGGGATCCCACGTCTGTAAACATTTGTTGACCATTAGGTTTCTAAATTTGAACCTAATGTGTTAACTACTCTATCTTAGAATGTATTATGAAGTGACTGACCATATCAAGAAGCGTCTGGAAAGATTGAAGGGTGTCTCCGAATCTGCCAAGCGCAGGGCAAGCTTGTATGCTGATATTGCCACCATGAATGACAAGCACACCACAAACTCCCTTAATGCACTTCAACGTGCTCCGGCTCCAGGAAAGAAACTACAAAAGATCGGGTTTCTGATGTTGTGGGTTCCCGAACCAACGGGAATTACATGCGCCGTGGGTGGCCCCATGATTGTAGCAGGCAGGTACCTTGACAAAAAATACAACGGCGCAACAATCCATGACATAGGCCATCATACAAAGAACACAATCTCATCCATTCGCGATTTCAAAACATCTGTAATGTAGCAGCTTGCAGGTTGCCCGTCTATGACGACATGATGACGACGACATGATGATGACGACGACGACGACGACGGTAACGACATCATGTCAATATGTATAATAGATCGGTGTGGCGGCAATAGCAATAACATGCATGTCTGTTGCTCCTCACCCCATCACAATGCTGGTACTAGCGCCGCATCATGCATCTGCTGATCTATAGTGACATCAGAAAGTCTTTGCAATTGGGGTTCTGAACAAATATTTTTCAATGTCTGTATTGAATTTTGTATTGTTTAGGAATTTCATTGCCTTTGCTGCACGGTCGCTGATATGCTCGTGATACTCGTACATGAAGGACTGAATTTTTAATTGATGCCAGCGCTCCTCGATTTCATTATGCTCTGGAGTTCCTGTAAGAAAATATCTTACACGCAGTCTTTTGCTGTTATCTTTGATAAATTTTTTAAAGGCCTTTGTATTGTGCTGGGGTGCGGCATCCAGCAGGATTGCCACCTTGTCTCTTCTTTTCAAAAGATGTTTCATGAATTGAAGAAACGTAGAACCATTGAATTTTCTTCGGCGCAAAAAATATTGATAATTCTCAGAGATTGCACCATAGGTTACGCGCTTTTGGTGATCGCCAAAATAAACACGACGTATCTTTTGACCCTTGGGCGACCAAGGGCCGCTCTTTAGTTTGCCGTCTTGTTCCAACCAGACCTCGTCCTGTACAAACAGCTCAAAACCGTCACGTTTTACGCACGAAATCCATGGTTTTAGCTCTTTTTGCCATTGTTCTATCTCTGAAATGGTTGCCTTTCTTTTGTGGATAGCATCTGGAACTTTTGGAGTAAAGCTTCTACGACGCAGCATGTCGCGTATTCCGGACTCCGTGTATCGTACTTTTTCCTTCTTTTTTATGTCACGTGCCAATACCTTTGGAAAAATACCGTCTAGTTTGTCTGCAAGATATTCTGTAATTTTATGGTTGGATATTTTTGGACGGCGTCCAGATCTTGGTTTTTCAGATAATGCATCAATTCCATTTTCATCAAATCGTCTTATCCAGTTCTTGATAGAATTGTATGCCTTGCGAAAGAATCTGGAGACCGTTGGGATTGCTTCCCCATGTACTAGAACATTTATCACTACAAGCATTCGTTCTTTTGTTTTTGGATTGGATTCTTTTTTGTATGCTGCAAGTAATTCTTCATATTGTTGTTCCACGAGACCCCCTAGATTTTCCAAGCTATAAATGTTTCAATGGTTTTTTGAAAATTGCAAAGACTTTCTGACGTCACTATACCTCGTGCGCACCATGCCCATACACAACATGCCATGCACGCAGTTGGATGTAGATTGCATCCGCCCGCGTGGTACAAGAAAGAGGAATTATAACTGATAAACTAAACATGATCTCATACTGAAATTAGATGTAATGATATCATGTGCTGCCAGCGGACAGGATGGTGATTATAACGGGGGAAACAGACACATGATGCGCATATGCGCATCACTGCGCCAGTATCATACAATGACGCCGCGCTGTAATCACCAAGACTTGCCTAAATCTGAAATGCATGACGTATCTGCTATACATCCCCTACATGTTGTACATCTGACTACCATTTGTCATCTGCATGTGAATACATCCTGTTTTACATTGCCGTACACACCCCCTGATTGGTGAATTATGACACTCTTTGATCCCCTCTGGCTGCTGTTTGTTGGGTTTATCGGCGGCGCACTGGGTTCCATGATCGGCCTTGGAGGAGGAATCGTATTCACATATGTGCTGTTGCATACGAGTTCCTCGCCTGCATCCATTGTTGGTACTAGCCTGTTTGCAGTGATGAGCAATGCCATGGCATCAACTATCTGGTATGCCAAACACAAGATGATCAACTACCCTCTTGGCCTCAAACTTGGACTTGCTTCAGTACCTGGGCCAGTCATAGGCGCAATTCTATCGTCAGACCTTGCATCCGACCTGTTCAAGATACTGTTTGGCATCATGTTGGTCACTTCGGCACTTTACATCCTCTTAAGGAAGAAGATGGGGACAAAAAACAAGATTCTGTCGTGGAAGCTGGCACTCATTGCAGTCAGCACCAGTTTTTTTGCAGGCATCATATCTTCCCTCTTTGGCATAGGGGGTGGGATCATCTTTGTGCCCCTTTTGGTCGTGGGGATGGGGATGACCATGAAGCAGGCTGCCCCCACATCCAACATGATCCTATTGTTCACCGCGGCATCAGGCGCAATAACGCATACTCTCTTGGGGCATCCATACTTTATTGAAGGCGCGTTATTGGCAGTGGGAGCGTTTGTAGGTGCAATGATTGGCGCAAGAATGTCCATACACATAAAGGAAAGGTATCTACAAATCATGATAGTGGTGGCAATTATGGTGGCTGCCACAAAACTGTTTATTGATACGGCGGTATCTGACATCAACATTTTTGGAACATGACATGGTGTGTATACAAATTCATACACAAATGAAACTTACCCATCCAAACATGATGGTGATGAGCCTGAATATGGGCCGGGCACAGTAGTACACGGTGTATACAATTGGGGCTAACATCTTGTAAATTTACACCACACACAATTGAGAACCTATGAAGACATCTTAGACACCATGAATATTGCACAATGTTTGTAGTTGTCAGGCATTTTGCAGATGTGACTATCTCTTGAGGCTGTATCTGTCCCGGACTGCAATGATGGGGGTGATTGACACATCTTGCAACTTGCAGAACATGCTCTCATTATCTCACTATTGACAATACAGAACCCTTGCTGATGTGAATGGAAATCTCTTCTAAAACAACCATACCTTGTCATGATGCCTTGCATGTGAAACAAACATCTGGTTTGGAGATCTCAGGTGATCGCACCCACGGTCTCTTTTAGTACAAACACGCAGATCCACACCATGCCCATCTTGTCAAGGAGTTGTTTTGACATCTTTGCAAGTGTGGCACATGTCAGCAATTGTTCTAAAACCCGCATAGATAATCACTGATTGGGCCTGCAGATGTGCTAGGGGACGCAGGCCGCATATGCGCATCGGGCGTATGAGGACTTACGCTGTTATGCCCTTATCTCTCAGAAGCAAGACCGCCATGTGCCATGATGTGACAACACTATATGGTTTGGCAGCGTCCATCACACTATAATCTAACACGACACAACACAACACGACACAACCATACATGTTATGATGCCAATCTACAAACTACCTTTACACACCGTCAGGACATCATGTATACACACAAATCATACCAATCACACACGATAATGACCATGCCTTTACATCTTTCATGTGGGGGGTTCTTTTTTAATCCTGTAGATGTTTCTCTTTGATACTACTGCCACTTGACCGTCCTGCGTGGTACCTTCATAATCTACGGCAATCCTTCCAAACTCTTCGTCCATATCTTGCTTTTGTGATATTGTGAACTTTATCTTTAGTACCTGATCAGCATACAGCGGCTTTAGAAATCGGGTATTTTTGTTCCCCCATTCTGGATCCCCGTCGGCTCCTACAAGTATGATGTGATTCCCATAGATCTGGCTCAGCCTTGTAAATTCCCCTTCCATCCTTGCAAGAATTGCCCTACCAGATATGATCGTCTGTTCCTTCTGCTGGCCTTTGCCGCGCCCCCTGCCGCCGCCCATCTCCATCTCATACAGGAATGCGTTTCTTATCCTTGAAAAGTTGAGATACTCTTCAAGCTCCTTGTCTGATATGCTACACGTCGAAAAGAAAGAGTCTCCTACCCTAAATTCGGAAAATTTTTTCATCCCTATCTAGACTCGTCAATGCAAAAATTCACCTCGGCGGATGTACTTGCTGCTTCTGATGTGGCAAAAAAGTCAAACGCCTTTGCAATCTTTTCATTGTCTGGCTCTGCACCCGTGACGGTTCCAGGCAGGACGGTAAACACTCTGATACGAGACTTTAGGACATCACTTAGTTCTTGATTGACCGTGGTGGTAAACGGCCTTAATGCGCCCCTAAACACCTCGATCTGCGCCCTCTGCACGCCGGTCGTCTTTCTTCCTGTGGGCAGGTTGGGCCCTACTATCATGACCGTGCCTTCTGTGCCCTTGTACAGGCGGGGATCTGAGCCCCCTCCTGGCACAAACCGTTCTAGCGCCCTTTGGGTGACAATTGCAGGCGTCATGATGAATCTTTCCACTAGGCTGTCCCATTGCTGCCTTGACAACTCTGTAATCTTTGGAATCTCTGGCAGCCCGCCTGTCATGTGAACCACCCCGATGATCTTGCCCATGTTGGTACTTGCAGTGTTTAACCACCTATCGATCTCTGCAGGATCCCCCACATCTATCACATGTGAATGAAATTTGTCACTGATGTGCTTGCCCATCTCTTCTGGGGTTGATTTTGATATAAAGCAAGCCACCTTGCCATTGCACTTTGTTATGTGATCTGCTAGGGATTCGACCCTTGCGACATCCTCCATACTTGTAGCATCCAATGTAATTACCACTACACCTTGGCCAAAGTCCTGTTTGTGTACCGTGGGTGTAGATGCACCCACATGCGGCTTTACAGGATAAAACACTCTGTCCCCTGGCACTACCTTTCCGTTGAGAATTGCTGCAATATCGTCATCACACAGATTCAGGACGGATGTTGCTACTTGTTCCTGTGAGAGAAATTCGCGGTTTGCAATCATGTGTGAGGTATTATTTTGAACCTTTTCGGCAATGAGCTGAATCTTGTCTAGTAGGGCAGTCAGGGTCCCTGCAACCTTGTCCGTGTCACCACTACTGTTGTCATCATCATCATCATTGCCTGCTACATGTTTCTTTGCGGCCTCTGTAATGCCATCCTTTATCGTCTGTTGGTCCTCACCCAAAAGGGGCAGAATCTCTGCGTTGGCAGCATCAACATCACTTGGCACCATCTCCTCAAACCCACTTACCCTCATAAACTCGGCGGCCGCTTTTGGATACACGGTCTTGTAAATCCTGTCAGAGTGCACGGGTCCTGGATTGGTTGCAATTGATATGATTCCCTTCTCTGCAAGCTCCCACGACATAGCCTCGGCCAGCCTGTTCTTTGCTCCCTGTGCGGCAGTGTATGGGCTTCTGAACCTGTATGGCCTCTGTTCCAATGGCCTCTCTTCTGTAAAGAACGTGGATATTGTGATGATCTTTGCACCCTCTTTCATTACTCCTAGTGCCTGGACAGACCCCCAGAACGTGCCTGTCAGGTGTATCTGCACCGTACTTCTAAACTCATCAAGGGGTGCACTTGCAAAACATCTGACTGGGCCAGAAACACCTGCATTATTAACCATGTAATCTATGGTGGTACCATCACGTTTGAGCGAGTCAAACATACCGTCCATCGTACTCTGATCCCCCACATCAACATCTGAAAATATTTTCACCTGTGCCCCACTACCATTGTCTTTTATGATTCCCTGAAGCATTACTGCCGTATCTTCCAGAGTCTCCCTTCTTCTTCCCAGTATGATCACACTTGCCCCATTCTCTACAAACTTTTTGGCTATGGCCCTGCCTATTCCGGTACCACTGCCGGTAATCATTGCTGTCTTGCCTCGAAACTTCAACACTGTGGGTAGTTACACACAGACATTATTTATGTCGTACATTACGCCGACTCTATTGGGCTGACCGTGATCTCTACAAATCATCCATATCCCCATCAATACTGACATGACTGCATACCATGCTGCCTATGAGCATGTGCCTGTCATACAGTCTGGACACATCTCCAATAATCTTCATCTCTAGAAGATGTATTGCGGTGGGGCGTCATGGACTAGTAAACAACCATCATACGCACACGCTTTGCTAGGATGGTAACAACATGGAGTGGGTGCATATGACAACAATCCATGGATGTACAAAAATACAAAATCACAGCGCTAGTAATAAATCACGGGTATTTTTTGGGTCACTATGGATGAACTTGAACACAAATACGAAGTAGAAATTAAAACAAGAGAGGGCAGACAAAAACTCACTGATGAGACCAAGCAGGAGCTTAGGGGCTCTAGCATGATGGATGAAAAGGGAAAGCTAAAGCTAAAGGGGGTCAGCCCAAAGATGCTCAAGAGAATGAAACAAGAGTATGTCGAATGCCCCGTTCTCAAGGACGACATACACTTTATACAATGTTTCATATGCCCAAACTTTCAGAGCAGGGTTACCGGCAAGGTGCTCTGCAAGGGTGCGGATCTGCCATCCAAGAGTTAACCCATTGCAAGTTCGCCTCTTACAATTCGTGCTGCTCCTGACAGCATGATCTTGCACATGGCAGTTGAGACTACATATCTCTGGCCAGTACGATGGATCAAATTACCATAATCTGTTCTTGGACGTCTGATGCATTGAATTTTCTTGTGGATTGGATTGGAGGATACGTATATTGCATTATGCCTCCAGAAAACCACTACACATTCAAGCCCATGGGCTGTATATGGATTGGTACCCATCACGAAAAGCTCATTAATCAACATCATTCCTTGGATATCGTTGAGCAAGCAAGAGGTGGGAATTACAGCTTCAAAACGCAATGAGTTTAGCGAGTGGTACACTCAAGTTGTGCAAAAGGCAGAGCTTGCTGATTATGCCCCCGTCAAGGGTTTGATCGTGCTTAGGCCGGATGGATACTCTATCTGGGAGTCGCTGCGCAACACGTTTGACAAAAGATTTGCCAAAAATGGAATAAGAAACGGGTTTCTTCCAGTGCTGATTCCAGAGTCACTGCTTGGAAAGGAAGCAAAGCACTTTGCAGGGTTTAATCCTGAGGTATTCTGGGTTACACATTCTGGTAACAACCAGATAGGCGATAGGCTGGCGCTTAGGCCCACTTCTGAGACGCTAGCATACACGATGTATTCAAAGTGGGTCCGAAGTTGGAGAGATCTTCCCCTCAAGATCAATTTTTGGAATACGGCGCTCCGCGCAGAGATCAAGGCAACAAAGCCATTTCTTAGGACATCTGAATTTCTGTGGCAGGAGGGTCATACCGTGCATGCAAGCAAGGAGGAGGCCGAGAAGGAGGTATCTGAAATACTGCAGATATACCATGACACCGTAGAACACGAGCTTGCAATACCGGTAATATCAGGCACCAAGAGCGATAAGGAAAAGTTTGTGGGCGCCATATACACCACGGCCATAGAGTCTGTCATGCCAGACGGCAAGGCACTGCAAATGGGAACATCACACTTTTTGGGGCGCAACTTTTCAGAGCCGTTTGATGTAAAGTTTGCAGACAAGGACAATGAAGAGCACTATGCATGGCAGACGTCATGGGGGGTGTCGTGGAGGCTGATTGGTGCAATGATAATGGTGCATGGAGACGATCAGGGGCTGGTACTGCCGCCCAGGGTGGCGCCGGTACAGGTGGTCATAATTCCAATATACAGAAAGGATGAGCAGAGGGATTCAATACTGGTCAAGATCCAAGAGATCAAAACGCAGCTAGAGTCCATGGGGGTAAGGATTCATGCAGATGTCCGGACAGAGTTCTCCCCAGGATACAAGTTCAATGACTGGGAGCTAAAGGGTGTGCCCCTGAGGATGGAGATTGGGCCCAGAGACATGCAGGAGCGCAGCGTCGTGACTGTACAGAGAAACAATCGAGAAAAATCAAACATCTCCTTTGACGAGCTTGACAAGATACCTGCAATGCTAGACTGCATACAGGAACAGATGTTGCATGATGCACGACAAAAAGCAAAAGAGATGACTATCCAGATATCCGACTATGAACAACTGCGCTCAAGGATAAATGATGCCGGAGGCTTCATCAGCGCCCCGTGGTGTGGAAAGCCAGAGTGCGAAGAGAAGATCAAGGATGACATGGGCGCCGACATTCGCGTGATTCCGTTTGATGGCGCCGACACTACAAAGAACTGCATATGCTGCGGTGAGCAGAGCAGCTCAGTACCAGTCTTTGCTAGGGGATACTGACGCGGACACATCTCTTCAGGATTAAAAAGTATACACACACTAAAACCAAATAAAACGATTTGCGGTAATTTGCAGCTCTACATATCTGCAATAGTGCACCCCACTGCACCTTCAAGACACACTGGATTAATTGCTGCCTTGCTTGTGATTGATACATTGCGTGGCATGCAGTACCTATAGTGACGTCAGAAAGTCTTTGCAATTGGGGTTCTGAACAAATATTTTTCAATGTCTGTATTGAATTTTGTATTGTTTAGGAATTTCATTGCCTTTGCTGCACGGTCGCTGATATGCTCGTGATACTCGTACATGAAGGATTGAATTTTTAATTGATGCCAGCGCTCCTCGATTTCATTATGCTCTGGAGTTCCTGTAAGAAAATATCTTACACGCAGTCTTTTGCTGTTATCTTTGATAAATTTTTTAAAGGCCTTTGTATTGTGCTGGGGTGCGGCATCCAGCAGGATTGCCACCTTGTCTCTTCTTTTCAAAAGATGTTTCATGAATTGAAGAAACGTAGAACCATTGAATTTTCTTCGGCGCAAAAAATATTGATAATTCTCAGAGATTGCACCATAGATTACGCGCTTTTGGTGATCGCCAAAATAAACACGACGTATCTTTTGACCCTTGGGCGACCAAGGGCCGCTCTTTAGTTTGCCGTCTTGTTCCAACCAGACCTCGTCCTGTACAAACAGCTCAAAACCGTCACGTTTTACGCACGAAATCCATGGTTTTAGCTCTTTTTGCCATTGTTCTATCTCTGAAATGGTTGCCTTTCTTTTGTGGATAGCATCTGGAACTTTTGGAGTAAAGCTTCTACGACGCAGCATGTCGCGTATTCCGGACTCCGTGTATCGTACTTTTTCCTTCTTTTTTATGTCACGTGCCAATACCTTTGGAAAAATACCGTCTAGTTTGTCTGCAAGATATTCTGTAATTTTATGGTTGGATATTTTTGGACGGCGTCCAGATCTTGGTTTTTCAGATAATGCATCAATTCCATTTTCATCAAATCGTCTTATCCAGTTCTTGATAGAATTGTATGCCTTACGAAAGAATCTGGAGACCGTTGGGATTGCTTCCCCATGTACTAGAACATTTATCACTGCAAGCATTCGTTCTTTTGTTTTTGGATTGGATTCTTTTTTGTATGCTGCAAGTAATTCTTCATATTGCTGTTCCACGAGACCCCCTAGATTTTCCAAGCTATAAATGTTTCAATGGTTTTTTGAAAATTGCAAAGACTTTCTGACGTCACTATATATGATCCAATTACTGCTTTTTGCAACAATGGCATGCACGGGCCACTTGCTGCTACCCATCACAACCAAAACCATCTGCAATCATGTTTGCCTGATACAATGACAGTCCTGGAATCGTGGTTGCAACCCACCAACCAAAACAATGACAGCGCCTGCTTGTTCTTGCACCATCTGTCTTTAATCCCTCTCCAATCTTAATATGCACCTTTGTCATCACATTTACAGTGGACGAAATTCTTTGCATCAAAAACCTGACAAAGCATTTTACAAAAAAGACTGGCATGTTTGGCTCACAGTCCTCTACCGTACATGCAGCAGACAATGTCACATTCTCCCTGGGCCGTGGCGAGGTCTTTGTACTTGCAGGAGAGTCTGGTTCTGGCAAGTCCACCCTAGTCAGGATGATTCTGGGATCCATAAAACCCGATTCTGGAAGCATCTTCTTTGAGGGTGAGGAGATTATTGGTGATGGCATAAAGGGGGGACGAAGCGCTCAGAAACGCCTCACAACGATACGTATGAACTGCCAGATGATCCACCAAGACCCCTACGACTCCATTAATCCTAGGATGAAAGTGGCCGAGATTGTATCTGAGCCACTAGAAATCCACAATATAGGCGACAAGGGTGTACGGTCCAAGAGGGTAATTGACGTACTGCGCGAGGTGCGGTTGGAGCCTGCAGAAGAGATTGCAAAAAAATACCCGCACATGCTCTCGGGTGGGCAGCGTCAGCGTGTGGTACTGGCAAGGGCGCTGGCCCTAAACCCAAAGATAATACTTGCAGACGAGCCGGTCTCCATGCTTGATGTGTCAGTAAGGGCCGAGATGCTGGAGCTGATGCGGGATCTTCAAAGGATACATGATATCTCTTTTATCTACATCACACACGATCTAGCTACGGCCAGATACTTTGGCCAGAGGATAGGGGTGTTGTACATGGGAAGGATGGTAGAGACCGGTCCCATACATGATGTCCTTACCAAGCCCAGACATCCATACACGCAGGCTCTCATAAATGCAATCTCTGAACCCAATCCAGAAAACCTGTACAGAGACAAAAAGATCAAGATAATTGAGAACGGGACATATCTGGGAGGTGGTGATAATGCTGGCCGTACCAATGGTACGGACGGCCATGGACCTACTGGTAACAATGACTCTCTTACATCTAGTGGGGACGATCTATTCCATGGATGCAGGTTCAGGGCAAGATGTCCTTATGCAATACCAGAATGCGTCGAGATTGACCCTGAATTGAGGCCTGCAGGTGATGCCAACAATGATGCCAACAATGATGCCAACAATGACGGCCACTCTACACACTACTTTGCCTGTCACGTGGACATGTAACCTACTTTGCCTGCACTTGTGAGCGTGGGGGCTGGGATACCCGCTTGTCCTTGTATGTGACCACGTGCGATACACCGTTCTTTGGAAACACACCATAGATCAGCCTTGCCTTCTGAACAACAGAGTCTTTGAGCGATACCATGATAAACTGGCTCTCCTTTGAACGCTCCTCTAGAATCCTTGCAAGCCTCAACGCATTGGGGGCATCAAGGTGGGCGTCAACCTCATCAAATAGGTAAAACGGGGATGGCTTTAGCTTTTGCAGGGCTAGTACAAATACTATGGCGGCAAGCGTCTTCTCGCCTCCACTGATCGATGTGGATTCACGCTTTGGTTTGTTGGGGAATTGTATCATGTATGATATTCCAGAATTGAATATGTCGTCTTCATTTTGAAGCTCCAGCCATGCATTGCCTCCCTCTGTCATCTTGTTGAATATGAGACGGATCTCCTTGTCGACGTTGTCAAACGCATCCAGGAATGTCTGCCGCTTGTCCTTCTCGATCTCCTCTATGAACCTCACTATGGAGTTGCGCTCCTCTTCAAGGGAGTTCTTTCTCTTGGACATGGAACGGTACCCAAAGGACACCTCCAGGTATGTCTCTAGCGCCTTTGCATTGAGGGCATCTAGTGACTCTAGCTCTGCTGTCAGCCCCACTATGACTGACTCTACATCAAACGTCTCCATCTCGGGGTCCAAACCAAAAGCAGATATGATCTTTTCAAGATCTCTCTCATCACGCGTCAGATCCTCAAGATCACGATTCAGTGCATCGGACCTGCGGACGAGTGCATTGATCTGCTTGATGGCGCCCTGCTTGTCGGCTGATATGACACGCAGCTTGTCATCATACTCTTTAAGCTGCCCAATTGACGAGCCGGACATTGCAATCAGCTCCTGCTCCTCCTCTCGGAGCTGCACAAGCACCTTGTTCTTTGACTCTTTTTGCTCTGCAAGCCTGTCTATCTTTGCCTTTGTCTCCCCATACTCTTGCCTCAGCGACTCGCGCTCTTCACGTAGCCTGTCGCCTTTTGATGCCTCTCTACTGTCTTGTGCCTGAAGTGATGCTATGTGTGTTGACGCATTGTGATACTCGTGGCCTGCTGCCGTGTATGTCTTTTCAATCTCTGCCTTTTTGGTATTAACCTCTGCCAGCATTGCTGCTATACGTGACTGATCCCCGAGTGACCTATTGGCCTCTTGTGCCCCTATGCTCTCGTGCAGCGACTTTACGCGGGACTCTGATGCTGATACCTGCAATGCAAACTCTGGCACCTGTGATTCAAGCTCAGACAACCTCTGCTTGATGCTACTTTTTGTGGTGGCGGCAGACTCTATGCGCGACTCTAGTATGGTGTGGTTCTCTCTTGCAGACGTAAGTGCTTTCTCTGAACGTGAGATCTTGTTGGATATGTACTGTGCAGATGCCTCTATTCTCTTTATGGTACGTCTCTTTTTCTGAGTGTACTTTTTTATCAGGCCTATAGACTTGAAGAGGCCGTCAATGTCGCCGCTCATTGATATGATCTTTGTAATCTTTGAGATCTTTGAGTTTATGTCAATGACAACTGCCCCACCATCCGCCTCAAAGAACTCTCCGTCAAGGGTAACAGCCTTGTATCCTGATTTGGATATGGAATGCGCCGCCTCGCGTGTACGTGCAAGCACCACATTACCAAACAAGAACATCTTTACCGATTCATACCCTGGCAAGCACCGTATGTGCTCTGAGAGCGTACCCAGTATGTCTGGATCGCCCATTTTAGGAGAGACTGCCTCAAACATTGGTATGGTGTCAAGCGGGATTATCTTGAGCTTTGGCAGCTTTTTGTCCCTTGCAACTTTGGCCAGTCCCAGCATGGTGGCCAGGTCCTTTACCACTACTGCCTTTATCCAGTCTGCTCCTGCCGCCAGTACGCACCGCTCATACTCTTTGTCCCATGATATCATTTCATAGACGAGCCCCTCTATCCCAAGATTGGCACCTGACTTACCATCATGCTTTATGGCCTCTTCCTCCTTGATCTTTGCAACGCTATAGTCCTCATGCATGAGGGTCTTTACAGTCTTTATCTTGGACTCATACTGGGTGGCGGCCTTGTTTGATTTTTCAAGCATTGTGACAAGCTCTTCAATGTCTTGGCTGATTGTGATCTTTTTCTTGTGCAGCCTAGCCTGTACCGTACTCCTTCTTACAATTGATGCCGTGTGCCTGTCTATGATGGCCTGCAGACCAGTTCTATGTCCTGCTAGGGTGGAGATACCCTGCTCAAGTTCGCGCAACCTGGCGGTATCTGCATCTATCCTAGCCTTGGCCTGCTTTTGCCTGTGCTGTATCTGTACAATATTCATCTCTTCTGCATTGAGTTGTGTAGTAAGCTCTTTGATCCTTGAATCAATCTCTGATTGGCGTTGCGCCGCCTCTGATTGCTCTTTTAGGATCTTCTCCCTCTGCAAATCCGCATCACGCAGCTCTGCACCTATCTGCTCCCTCTCTACATTGATCTTCTCGACGATCTTTTTGGCATCAGCCAGATCTGACCTAGTCTTGACCCTTGCGTCACCTATCTGACCCAACTCCACCTTTATGTCTGGAATCCTGGTATCGATCTGCTGCATTCTCTTTTCGGACGCCGATATGGAACTGTTGTATGTCTCATACTGCTCCATGGCGGAGCTAATCTGTGTGTCAAGGGTGGCCTTTGATTGAGTATATTCACTTGCGGCCTTCATCATGTGGGCCTTTTGTGACTCCAATTCTGTCTCTTCTGCCTGCAGGATGCCGCGCCTCTCTTCAAGTGTGCTGTTTTGGGATGCTATCTCCCTTAACTCCTCTTCTGCTTGCTTCTTGTTGGTTGATACGCTCTTTATCCTGTTTGCAGCAGATATTGCCTTGTATCTGTCAATCTCGCGCGTTAGCATACTGTGGCGCATGGCCTGACTTCTCTCTTCTTCTAGCTCATCTATCCTCTTTTTGATCTCACCCATCTTGGCAAGTGCTATCTCCAGCCGCCTGTCTGCCTCGTCAAGCTGCTTTATGGCCTCTGTCTTTTTCTCATCAAAGTACGACAGGCCTATCAGATCCTCAATGGTCTTTCGCTTCTCTTCGGATGTAAACTCTGAGATTCTCGTTACGGTTCCTTGTTGCACTGCGTTGAGCTGGCCTAGGCCAGAGTTTGCCATGTCAAGCAGATCCAGTATGTGGCTCCTGTTTGTCTTTTTCTTGTTGAGATAGTATGTATTTTCACCATTGGCATCCATCTCCCTTGTGATCTCTACGGTATTGGAGTCTACTGGGATTCGCCTGTCAGAGTTGTCAAAATGCACGCTTGATCGGGCCATCTTGGGGCCGCGCCTGTTGTTCTCTACATCATGTAATAGTGAGCGCAACCTGTCGACCCTCATTATCTTTGGTTTGTTCTCACCTAGTGCAAAGATGATTGCGTCCAGTATGTTGCTCTTGCCGGATCCATTGGGTCCAGATATGGATACCAGGCCTGGTTCAAATTGCACCGTGGTGTTTGTGAACCCAAACGACTTGAATCCAAATATCTCCACTTTTTTTACATGTACCATCACTATATCTTTGCAAATGGTATGGATAATTGTTACTAACAACTTTAATTGACACAATGATTTAATTTTTTCAAGCTAGATGGAGGGGGTGTCGTACATTATATGTGCGGCAGATTCCGTAAAAGGTATGTGGTCAGGTCGTGCCCAGAATGATGTGTAATACTATCAAAAGACCCTAGATCCATGACTGAATCAAAAAATCTTCCCAGACAACCTGACCATGTACTTTGACAGATATGTATTAGGATCTGACTAGGTTGTGAGAATAAAGTGATAATCCATGTCAGGGTGCTTTGCGACTTTCCACCCAAAGACATCTTCATAGAATTTCTGCACTTTGACTTGATCCCTACAAGGAACCTCAAAATGCGTTACACTGTTCATTATCGTTCCACTTATAGAATATAATATTGAGATAGTGATTGTAGGTTCTGCTGCGAATTCGTGACTTCTTATCGTCTTGGCACTCTGGTCGGTTGCGATCAAGTACAAACTAGAGTTCTGGATGATCGTTTTCCACTTGTTCTTACCGTCAGTGTTAATGCCTGCCACTTCCGCAGGAGTCTTCTTGATGGCATCATGCCTGCAGATGTGAACTCACTGCGGGTTCACCTATACAGTCAAAAAACGATGACGGTGGCGATTGTGGCACATACAATATCCCTACAATCATTTTTTACATGTACTTTTATGATGTCAACACATGATCATTACTGCTATATGCACATACTAAGATGTGGATTGTGACACTAGCTTGCTGCTGATTGGATTTGGTGCTTTCGGCATTTCCTGCACCAAGACTGCGGTCTTGTTAATCCGTCTATGTTACGATATCCAAACTCTTTTTCGATCTCTTTTCTCAAATATGCTGACTTGTTGCATCTGGGACACTTTGTGCGTTCTGCTGATGATGTATCAGATTGTACATGTTTGGAGATTATTCCCTTGATACTGCCTGGATTAAACGAGACATCCCAGGACCATGTTCCATAATTTCCATTATTGTTTACCGCACCAACCCAGCGTTTCAGATAGTCACGTTTTTTTCTATTCTGGTCATCATCAATACCCTTTATCTCTAATACTAATGTGATATTGTTTTTTAGCTTGACCAGAAAATCAGGCCAATAGTCATGCAGTATGCCGTTGTACAGGTATTTTATTACAAATCCAATGTGGTCATTTTTCACCCATGATATAACATCCTGATTTCTCTCAAACTCCTGTATGGCTGCAAGCTCCCAATCAGAGTCGTGTGGTGCCAGATTCATGTGGGATTTTTTGTTGTGTTCAGTCGGCTTTTTTGTATACCATGTTCTCATGTCAGAAGTTGACTTTACAGGCTTGGTATTATGGAGACGGATTAGTGTTTTCTTTGTGTTACAGTCGGTAATATTTTCAAACACGTGTTTTACTATTTTCTGCATGTTAAACAGCATGGTCATCTTGGTTCGCATGGGGTCATTTTTGACATCCTCTACCACTACCTTTCCAATCCGGACGAATTTTTCTATCAGCCCGATTATCTGTGCCAAGAGTATGTCTTTTGTGCCCTTCCAGTCAGATGACATCTCAAAATAGACATCCTTGGATGCAAGAAACACAATTCGTTGGAATCTGATCTTGTCGTGCCATTTTCTCAGGTCAATGTCTGTCATCTTGTTAACATCGGGCGTTCCTTCTATGATTTGCGCCATACTGGCTGTAGTGCTTGTCCCGGCACTGTTTATTCTGATGGGCTTGATATTTGACCACTCTATCTCCAGTTTTGGTGAACATTCTACATCAATTCTGTCAATGTTTGGCCATGAGATCATATGTTGTGCCTTGTTAGGGTCCGACTCGATTATGGTGGTAGGTTTGGGAGGATCTCCCTTGTCATTTCCACCCTCATGCGGCAGGAATGTAAACGGAACGCCAAATACATTGACGTATTCTGGCCTGTATAGCCCTGATTTGGGATCAGTCTCGTATGATCTTCTGCGCAGTCCACGTCCCACTACCTGCTCGCATAATAATTGGCTAGAGAACGCTCTCAGACCCATTATGTGTGTGACATTGCGCGCATCCCAGCCTTCGGACAGCATCTGCACGGCTATGATATTTCGTATCTGTTCTCCGGGTTTTTCCAGCTTTCCAACTGTGTCTACCTTGCGGCGCAAGTCCTCCTCAACTCCAATGCCCGATTGCTCCTGCTCCTCTGCCTTTTTGATTGTGGTAGAGTCTATGTGTAATAGATGCTCTGGGTCGGAGAGATCATCTAAAAGTTCAAACCGTCTATTCTCAAACGAGTGCATTATTCTTTTGGCCGTTTTGGTATTGTTACATACTGTTATCATGACCGGAGGTATACGGGAACCGTTTTTTTTCCATGTCCTTTTTGTCTCTGTCCAGTCCCTTCCAAGCAGCATGTATGCATTTGCTATCAGATCCGGCAGTGGTTCTTCGGGCTTGGCATTCCTGTTGAGATCCGGCTTTACCTCGTCATCATTATACAGGTGGTAGAATCTAGATCTGTCTTCTGTGGAAAATTCATTGGAATCATCCCTGATTACTATTCTTGGCGTCTTTGTGAGTCCTGATTCTATTGCATCATTGAGTGAAAAATCAGACACTATCCATCCAAATAAAGTGTCTTCTGTGACTTTTTTTCCAGACGGTATGAACGGGGTAGCAGAAAAGTCAAAACATCTCACTATGGTTCTGGCGTTATGAATTTTGTCCAGCCCCTCCATCCATCGTTTGTCGCGTTCCAGCTCTGTTTCAGAAATGTCATCTGTCTGGTGACTGTTGGCTCTGTATGCATGGTGCGCCTCGTCGTTTATCACAACTATTCTATCTAGATTGTGATCCAGTATTCTCCTTGAGAATGCACTGTCACTTTCTGGTCCAAGTTGTACAACACTCCTTGGAGCATCCTCTTCTGGCATGAGTGTGTGCCAGTTGTGTATGGTTACATTTGCTAGGAACAGTTTTTCACGCAGCGAGTCAGGCACCATATTAAACTCGTCATAAATACTATCTTTGCTGGTTGGATGCAGTACCTGAAGGCGAGACTTTACTGTCAGACCGGGAGCCATCACAAGTATATTCTTTGAGAATCGGACATTCTGTGGGTATGTGGCCTTGTTTATCGTCTGCCATGCAATCACCATCCCCATCACTATGGTCTTACCGATTCCTGTGGCCATCTTGGAGCACCATCTAGAAAAGCCACTACCGTCAGACGGTATGACTATTCCCTGTTTTTCCGCATTGGGGGCCTCTGCCAGCCAGATCAATGTCTCAATTGCCTCTATCTGGCAGAAGAAAAATTGATTCTCGCGATGTCTATTATCATTCCAAAATTCCAAAAGTTTTCTGGTCATACCAGTGATTCCCAAATACCCGTTACTGCGCCACAAGTCAACACGCTGGCGTATGCGGTTTACCAGTTCCAGTTCACGAAATTCCCCTGGGTCATCAAATAATTGACTGTCAGGGGTCGCCATTAGATATCCTGCCGGCCTACGTCCATCTACCATGTCAAACTCCCTCTTGGAACGGTCATATCTCCAATGCCTGTCAGGCATTTTATATGGACTGCATATGATTAAATTGTCTATTTCGGCAGGCATGCTACTCTAGATCCAATATTTTCAGCGACTCTATGCCGCGATCATCCACTATCTTGATTGCGGCTCTCCTGTTTGGTCCTGATTCGAATGGTATGGATTTGGTTCCCTTGTACTTTGCAATCAATTCCTCGTCAATTTGGGCGTGTAGTGTCTTTGCAAGTTTTTCCCAGCCTAGATTATTCTCCATTGGGAAGAAGACCTGCTGCGGATATATGCTCCTGCCATCATAATCCGTATCAAGCATCCACATTGCAATCTTGGAAGAGCCACCTGACTCTATTTCATCATTGGCTATATTGTAATAGTCAAAGCCGTTTACACTAACTGTGTACTTTTCATCCTTGTTTTTTTCTAGTTCCACATCCGGCTGGCCCATCAGCCAGAAGGACTCGTTGGTTGAGCGTTTCTTCTTGAGATCTTTGGTGAGTAGATCTTTGTTCATCTCCGCCTTGAGTATGGTAATTCCCGGCCAGTTCAGCTCATCAATGTCCTTGGCGGCCTCTGGATCAAATTGCATCGCTGCAAATATTATCATTGATGGTTTTTGTGCCTGATCTCTGGCCTCTTCGATGGCAAGCTCTACCTGCCTTTGCTCTAGAGGTGCATGTTCAGGACCAAACGATATCATCACGCGTTTGGGATTTTCCCCCTTAGTCTCTGCATCTGCATGAAGCCAACGCGTTGCAGGATGTGTCTCCACTCCACTGAACTCTATCTTCTGGCCAGACTTGCCTCGTATGCCTGTCTTTAGCAATTCATCGCGCCATTGTTGTTGTAGTGACCGGCCCAGTTCTTTATTGTTTTTGGATTCATTTGATGCCTCTTTTGATAATTCGTCTATTGACTTTACGGTGGGTGCGGGAACCGCCTCTACAGTGAATGGTCCAGTCACACGTGTTTTTGTTTTGTCCACTATTGGCTTGTCGTAGAGTGTTTCAATTGTAGGGGTTTCATTGTTCGCAAGAGATCCCAACGTGATGTGTGGGACTGTCTTGTATTCAAAACCAGACGATACTCCCTCGTCTGGTTTCAATAATCTGAAATAATCAAAAGATGCAGTCATTAATCTTTGTTTTGTCAAAACAAGCGCAACTCTGGAAGTATCACATGTCATCCACTGTCTTCCCCATTTTTCTGCAACATACGCAGTTGTACCAGAGCCGCACGTGGGATCCAATACCCGATCTCCAGGATCCGTTGTCATGAGCAATATACGTTCTACGATTTTACTGTTAGATTGAACTACATACATCTTTTTCAAAAAACTACTAATTGCATCAACCCATATGTTATCAAAATGCCTGTATGGAAAATCGTTAAAATATCGTACATATCCCAATCCTGTTCCATATTTGGATATTCTATTTTTTGCCACCAGAGTTTGTAATCCCCCAAGTGATGTTTTCCAAGAACCATTACCGGGAGTAAATGTTTCATTTTCAAATTCAAATTTGATGCTACCATCTCCACTTTTTGATGTAAGATTATCATAACCAAAAATTTTAGCCTTTTTTGGAATTATAAGCGGATTAGTGCGCTCTTCTTTAGTCATTGGTCTTCTTTTACCTTTTAATTCTAGAAATTTGTAACCTGAATCATCTACCGGTTGAACTTTTTTTATGAAAAGATCATGATACTTTATATTCTTGACATCTTTGGCATACCAAAGTAAATAATCTGCAACAGAGTCAAGGGTTTTACTAGTGGACGATGTAGTCTTTTGTACAGTAATCATGTTTACAAAATTATCTGCCCCAAATATTTCATCCATAATAATACGGATACGTGATACATTCTCTAGAGATATTTGGACTATACAACTTCCTGATTCAGTTAAAAGATGTTTTGCTAGAATCAGTCTGTCCCTAAGATATTGCAGGTATGAATGAATCCCCAATTCCCATGTATCTCGAAATGCCTTTATCATTTCGGGTTCTTGTGTCAGATCTTCATCCTTACCATCTTTGACACTTCTTTTGTTTACAAACGGCTGAAAGTTGGAACCGTATTTTATGCCATAGGGTGGATCGATGTATATCATCTGCACCTTTCCTTCCATACCCTCCTTCTCCAACAGTGAATTCATCACAATCAGTGAGTCACCTGCAATCAGTCTGTTTGACCAGTCCTGATCATGCTTGTAGAATTCTATGGCATCCCTTAACGGTGGTTTGTTTTCAGTACTGTCAAAGAAGCTATGCAAAGTAGACTGAGCATGCTCTTTTAACTTCATTGCCTTTTCGATAATGGTGTGTGGATCTATCCTCTCATGAACATGCAGAGACACTGTATCCACATCAAACTCTGTGTTCTCCTGCTTGCTTGACCACATCAACTGCGGGTCAAGTCGTGGATCATGTGAGTATCTCTTTTTTGGATGATCTGGATCCGTTTCTAGCGTGACTAGTCCTACTGGGGGATTGTTTGATCTCTTTGAGCCCTTGTGCGTGTATTGTTCCACATCTTTTGCCTTTTTTGCCTTACTTTTCAAGGGATCTGGTAATTCTTGGGATCTCCTTATGTATTTTTCTTTATATTCTTGAAATGTAAGGAATGTCAGAAAAAGAAGTTATGGGTACAACGGTTATCTCATACAAGTACCAGATCACCTTGCCCAAGCGAGTGCGTACAAGCTATCAGTTTGAAAAAGGTGATCTGATAGTCTTTGAGCGTGACGGTGACAAACTGTACATCAAGACCGGAAAGTACTAGTAATCTTACCTAGCATGACCAAACTTTTTGATTAGAAGATATGTGTATTGCCCCAATAATTTTTAATCCGAGGCAGCACGCCTGAATTATTGTACCTTTTATGACTTAATTTTTCACCGAGATGTGCTGTGCTGAACCCATTTTGTATGGATTTGTAATAATTCATACGTGCCATCCCTGCACCGTAACATGTTACCTCCCCTTCCCCAAGCCGCGGGCATAGGCACGTAAATCACACAAAATAATTTATACAAAATGAAGAATTTGCACAATCTTTGGAGTGGACCCCATATTTTGAGAACGATTTTTGCGTTTTTCTATGCACAGTATTCCGCCTCCGTCTTGGTGCTCTTTACTCTCTTGTTTTTTCGGCGAACTCTGCGGGCGGGACGTATTCCAGCACAGAGTGTATCCTCTCATGGTTGTAGTTGTACTGTGCCTTCTTGAGAAATTCAAGCTCACCCAAGTAGTTCTCAAAGGCGTTGGGCCAGATGTATTCCTTCTTCAACGTCTTGTGGAACGACTCTATGTGTACGTTTTGCTGCGGCGTGTTCACGTAGATATAGTCGATCATGACTCCGAGCATCTTTGCCGCCTGGTGGAACCCGCGGCTGGTGTATTGAGATCCGTTGTCAACGCTGACGGTCATCTTGGACGCGTCCAGCTTGTGAATGACCATGGTATCACCCAATACTGTAATGTCATACTCCGTGATCGCCATTCTCTCAAAGCTGTATGCTAGGTGCCTATCCTGCCCATGTATATGGCCACAATCGATCTAGCATCAATGACATATGCACATGTTTGTGGTGCGTGATTGCCTCCTACACCATTGTAATATGCCTGCTGACAACAACAACAATGCCTGATGATCCCCACACGTGATATGGTTATTGTGTCTGCTTGCCTTCGACAAACTCTTCGCATGCTGCCTTTGCATCTACATCAGACGTCTGCTGTATGGGGTGTTTCATAAGGTAGGCGCTAGCTGATCTGATGGGACCCCCCACATTTCTGTCTAGGGCAATCTTTGCCAGCCGTATCGCATCAATCACTATGCCTGCAGAGTTTGCCTTGTCATCTACATCCAAACGCACCTCCATGTTGTATGGTATGTTGGCCCATTGGCGGCCTTCAATGCGCATAAACATGAGCTTTGTGTTGCCAAGGAACGGAATAAAGTCAGACGGACCCACATAGATCTGATCGTCGTTCAGCCTATTGTCTATCTGACTCTGGACACTCTCGGTCTTTGATATCTTCTTGGAGACTAGCCTCTCTTGTTCCTTCATGTTGAGAAAGTCTGTATTTCCACCCACATTGATCTGGTACGTCTTTTCGATCTTTGTGCCGCGGTCGTTGCACAATTTGGCCAGGGTGCGGTGAACTATGGTGGCGCCCACCTGCCCCTTTATGTCATCCCCTATGCACGGGATTCCCTTCTCCTCAAACCGCTTGGCCCATGCGGGATCCGACGCGATAAACGAAGGAATGCAGTTTACAAACGCAGTGCCTGTATCAAGGCACATCTGTGCCCAAAACTTTGTTGCCTTGTCAGAGCCCACCGGCAGATAGGATACGATTATCTCGGTACCGGTATCCTTGATCACCTTCTTTATATCGGCCGTAATCTCGTCTACGGTTTTAGTACTCTGTATCGGCTTGATCTTGTTCTCCACCCATATCCCGACACCATCCATCGCAGGGCTTTCATGCACTATTGCATCACTCTTTGGCATTGTGTCTTGTGCAATCCAGTCGACCATGTTGGGCTGCTCATATATGGCATCAATGAGTGGTTTTCCCACTTTGTTCTCTCCCACATCAAATCCACACACAAAGTCAATGTCATGAATTCCATATCCTGCCAGCCGCTCGTGGATGATTCCGATCACCTTTTGTGACGGATTCCTTCTATAGTACTCTATTCCCTGGATTAGACCAGAAAAACAGTTACCTATGCCCACTAGTCCGGCTCTAATTCTGCCTGACATTCGAATGAAGGTGCAGTGATATAGGTTTAAAGTTTTGTATGTGGTGTTGATTGCATGACTTTGAACTAGTTTTGTTCTAAACACCATCGCATCAAGTTTTACAACAAAATGTTGTGCCTGAAAATGTCACGTGATTATGGGTCTGGGGCAGGGAAAAAACGGTTAGCCTACCATAATGCTCTTCTGCCCAGCAGAGATGCCCAACATGACATTTGAAGATATCTTCAATACATTTGGGATGGCAGTAATTATACTGGTATGGACATTCTGTGGACATACCTGCACATGACATTCATGCTGATGTTGCAAAATTGCAGAAGGCAAGGGCAGAGTTTTATAGATGCTGTAGTCATACCCGCCATGATCGAACCAGGTAGGCCAGTCAGGGACATTAAGATCAGTCCTGACATGTCAGTCAAGGAGATATTTCAAGAACTCTCAGAATCTGGCGGATTCGAGTCCGTGAGTATGTCCGACGGGCTGGATATACTTACCAAGATGATCTCAGATGAAAAGTGCCTTAGGTTCATCTCGTTTGTGGGGGCAGTTATCTCTACGGGACAGAGGGGGATCATCAAAGACATGATCAAGAATGACTGGTTTGATGTTGCAATTACTACATGCGGCGCCTTGGATCATGACATCGCAAGGCATTTTTCACATTATAGAGAGGGCTCATTTACAATGGATGACTCGGAGCTGGCCGATCAGGACATGCACAGGTTGGGCAGTGTACTGGTTCCTGTGGACAGCTATGGGCCGCTGATTGAGGAGAAGATGCAGAAATTTCTAGAAGAAGAGTACCAGAATGGGATCAGAGAGATGTCTACTGCAGGCATCTGCAAGATGATTGGGCGCCACTTGGGCGATGACTCGTTTCTCTACTGGGCATACAAGAACGATGTGGATGTGGTGGTTCCTGGAATCGTGGACGGAGCAGTGGGAAGTCAGATCTGGCTGTTTACACAAAAGCATGCAGATTTCAAGATCAATATGATGGCCGATGCAGATCTCGTCTCTGGCCTGATCTTCAAGGCCGAGAGATCAGGCGCGTTTATGATTGGTGGAGGAATCTCAAAACACCATACTATGTGGTGGAACCAGTATAGGGACGGCCTTGATTATGCCTTTTACATCACTACTGCGCAAGAGTTTGACGGGAGCCTGAGTGGCGCGCTGGTTAGGGAGGCGATCTCTTGGGGCAAAGTGACACAAAAGGCAAGACAGGCAACACTTCATGCCGAAGTGACTACCGTACTGCCGTTCTTTTATGCTGCCCTTCTTACAAGATTGCAATGAGGTGCTGCTGTGTATTGGATACGTTTGCAGGCATGGAAAACAATTGATAGTAGTTTGGCATGATGCAATGGCACACGTGCGGGCATAAACGATAACCCAAAGTTCATACTGGCAGAAAAAAAATTACTAGTTGCTCTTTGCAATGTCTATCTCCATGGTGGAGACATTGCGTTGTTTCCCATCCTGGGATGTCAGGAAATCTGATGCGATTCTTACATCACTGATAGTATATCCTACATGATCCATCCTCTTGACAATCATCTGAGACACATCTACTGCCAATGTGATCTTTTTTCCTCGTGCCTTGATTGTTACTGTATCTCTTGAAGATAGTTGTGTCAGGATTGCAGACACATATGCCATGATTGGTTTTGAGCCTACAAATACTATGTCGCGTCTCTCTGCTGATATTGCATTAGTGTCCACAGCGGGTTCTTGGGGAACCTCTGTTGTGGTCTGCTCTTGGGTTGGCTTTGCTTCTGTTGATTGCTCCAGTGCTACTGCTGACTCCGGCGTTGGCTCTGCTGATGCTGATTCCGGTGCTACTGCTTCTGTTGATTGCTCCGGCGTTGGCTCTGCTGATGCTGATTCCGGTGCTACTGCTTCTGTTGATTGCTCCGGCGCTGCTGGCTCAGTGATTGGCTCTGCTGATTGCTCCGGCGCTGCTGGCTCTGCTGATGCTGATTCCGGTGCTACTGCTGGTTCCGGCGTTGGCTCTGCTGATGCTGATTCCGGTGCTACTGCTGGTTCCGGCGTTGGCTCTGCTGATGCTGATTCCGGTGCTACTGCTTCTGTTGATTGCTCCGGCGCTGCTACTGGTTCAGTGATTGGGTCTGTTGATTGTTCCACCGCTGCTGGCTCCGCTGATGCTGGTTCCGGCGTTGGCTCCGCTGATGTTGATTCTGCTGGCTCCGGCGCTACTGGTTCAGTGATTGGCTCTGTTGATTGTTCCGCTGCTGCTGATTCCGGCGTTGGCTCCGCTGATGTTGATTCTGCTGGCTCCGGCGCTACTGGTTCAGTGATTGGTTCTGTTGATTGTTCCGCTGCTGCTGATTCCGGCGTTGGCTCCGCTGATGTTGATTCTGTTGGCTCCGGCGCTACTGGTTCAGTGATTGGTTCTGTTGATTGTTCCGCTGCTGCTGATTCCGGCGTTGGCTCCGCTGATGTTGATTCTGTTGGCTCCGGCGCTACTGGTTCAGTGATTGGTTCTGTTGATTGTTCCGCTGCTGCTGATTCCGGCGTTGGCTCCGCTGATGTTGATTCTGCTGGCTCCGGCGCTACTGGTTCAGTGATTGGTTCTGTTGATTGTTCCGCTGCTGCTGATTCCGGCGTTGGCTCCGCTGATGTTGATTCTGCTGGCTCCGGCGCTACTGGTTCAGTGATTGGCTCTGTTGATTGTTCCGCCGCTGCTGATTCCGGCGTTGGCTCCGCTGATGTTGATTCTGCTGGCTCCGGCGCTACTGGTTCAGTGATTGGTTCTGTTGATTGCTCCGGTGCTGCTGCTGGTTCAGTGGTTGGTTCTACTGATGCCGATTCTGCTACTGTCTCCTGCGTAGTCCAACCCTGATCTAATTCTTTTGCGGCAGTTTCATGAGACCCCCCATCAGAAGCAGGCTCTGTCTCTGTGGCAGGTTCATCTGCGTGCTCCTGCTCTGAAACAGTATTTGAAGGCGATTCTGATTCTGGAACAGAATCCGACATGGATCTTGCTTCTGCTGATGATTCTATTGAATTACTTTCTGATGAGGCTCTTTGTTTAGAATCCTCTCTTGAATCAAATTCTGATAAAATATCTTCTGCATCCCTTGGCTGTTGTGAGTCACTCAATTTCTAAATTCCTATACCCTATTGATAAGACATACTTTTATTTAATTTTTCAGGTTATGTTCGCTGATATGGTCTTCAAATAGCCTCTCAATACCACTATTTTTGCCATATTTGCGGATTTTTTCGACAAGATCCCCATCTTCAATCTCATAACAATTCAAAAGATCCTGTGAATCTTTGAAGACTAGGATTGCTTTATTTTTGAAGATACAGTGGTAGATCTTTTCCTTTTGCATGCTGTCTGGATCCACTTTGACTTGCCCATCTTCAACAGATACCGGACATGCCATGAAATAATGAACCTATGCCATACTTTGAATGTTTCAACTAGTTTGTCTGGGAACAATGTGACATGGCTATGATATGCATCCATACCATGGCCTCTTGGTTCCCATCAAGACCAATCGGCTCAACATATGCATGTGTGTTGTGGATAGGATCTTGTGTGTACTTGGAAACATCATGTGTCTATGACCCTACTGACGTGCCTAGGATCTTGTGTGTACTTGGAAACATCATGTGTCTATGACCCTACTGACGTGCCTAGCAGTATCAGCACACATACATAGCATTTCATCCCATTCCTCAACAATGACAGTATGATTGCAATCTCTATCCATACTTGATTGATAATTATTATTATTATTATTATTATTATTATTATTATTATTATTATTATTATTATTATTATTATTATTATGCATTGAAGCCATCATGCCTGTGTATCATGACATAATCAATATTTGACAGTATGAAAGAACAACTTGTCAAATATGACCAATAACACTCGTCTGATTCTCATACTACACACGCAGTCATTACACAATATTGTAATAGCCAAAAGGGATACGATCCATGTTGGAAATAAGAATAGTATTCCACATTGATTTTGACTATTTTTATGCACAATGTGAGGAAATTCGACATCCAGAACTAAAGTCCAAACCGGTCTGTGTATGCGTATATTCTGACCGCGGCGGAGATAGTGGTGCAGTAGCTACTGCGGATTATATTGCAAGGGGGTATGGAGTAAAAGCCGGAATGCCGATAGCCTTCGCAAAGAGTAAGATGAAGGACAGACAAGATACAGTATTTTTGCCTGTAGACTTTGATCATTACCAAAAGGTCTCTGACAAGGCAATGTACATCATGTCTCAGAGCGCCGATGTCTTTGAATATGTGGGACGTGACGAGGCGTATCTAGATGTGACCCAAAGGGTGGATGGCAGCTTTGACAAGGCAGCACATCTTGCCCAGCGCATCAAAAACTCCCTCAAGAGCGCCACAAGACTGACCTGCTCAATAGGAGTATCTCCAAACAAGATAATTTCAAAGATTGCATCAGACTATCAAAAACCTGACGGCCTCACAGTGGTAAAGCCTGAGATGGTTACGGAGTTTTTGGAGCCGCTGGAGATCAGAAAGATACCTGGAATAGGAAAAAAATCCGAGTCCAAGCTCTCCCGGATGGGCTTGAAGACGGTGGCAGATCTGAAGAGACTTGATGTCTTTACACTCAACAAGGAGTTTGGGAGGAAGGGCGGGACATACATCTTCAACATCGCAAGGGGAACCGATGACAATCCCGTGAGCACAAGGCAAGCTAGCGTACAGCACAGCAGGCTTGCAACACTCAAGATGGATTCTATAGAATATGAGTTTCTAAGCCAGAACCTGGCAAGACTCTGCACAGACGTACATGACACGGTGACAAGCAGCGGCCAGGCATTCAAGTCGGTTGGAATACACTTTGTACAGTCGGATCTCACAAGTAGGTCAAAGACTCGTGTATTGCGCAATCCTGCCACATCCCTTGAGGAGCTGCAAAAATGTGCAGATCATCTCCTAAGCGAGGCGCTAAAAGATCAATCCGTTCCAGTACGCCGGCTCGGCGTCAGAGTCTCTGATCTCTCGCCGGTGCAGGGGCAGAGTAGTATTACTAGCTATTTTTAGACGTGTTGGGATTACCGTCACTACTATCAACACCATTACTGCTATCCATACCATTACTGCTGCTGCTACTGTCGCCGCCTTTCTGCTCTGCCCTCCTGAGGCGCCTAGACTCGATCAATATCACCACCAGGATAAATGCAAACAGCCATGGCAGGAACATGATCTCTCCTGCAATCTTATGATACTCTTCCCATGCAACAGGATCTGTGGTGACTTTTAGCGCATACCATGACAGTGAAAAGATTCTGATCAGGTTTACACATATCGTGCCTGCTATCCCCAAGATAAAGTAGGCTATCTTTCTGCCTCTGGGAATGTTCATCTTTAGCATGAACGCTCCAATTACCAACGAAAAGATTATGATGCTGTGTACGCCAGCCGACGGCCAAAACACCTGCAGCGCCATTGAGCCATGTTCACCACGCAAAAACATGATATTGTCGCGCGCTATTGCGGTGCCCAGATCAAACGTGGTGATGACCCATACGTTGGCCTGCACAAAGTATGGCACTATATACTGGAGGGGGCCGAGCGTATCATACGGAAAGAACGCGTCAAGGGAGAGTATTGTGGCCGTTCCTACAAGGAATATGGGCCCCGCCGGGGCAATCCTTATCCACCTCCTTCCAAAGAATATGTGTAGTGCCACGGATACAAAGATTGCCATAACTACAAAGTCCCACATCCATGTCCACGAGTATATCAATTGCACGTCAAATTGTTCGGCAGATGCAGTGATGTAGTCACGCAGGCCGTTCTCAAGCAGAATCAGGTATGCTATGGTACCAAGCGCTATGGGAAGCACTGCAAATAATCGCTTCCTAGATATTACTATGCGCAACCCAATAATCTCAGCCACCACAAACGCGAGTGCAAAGAGGTATCCTCCCCTGCCCTCGTTCCAACTCCATGCAATTGAGTCAGGAAATGCCACAATGGCAAAGAGGATGGGGCTGGAGACTATTACAATTCCAGATATGAGGTTCCAGTTTCTCAACAGGATTGCCTAGATGGTACGTAAATAAATAGATCAACGCCAACATCACACGCGCTTATACTCTTTACCCATACGTGTTGCACAAACAATGCCGTCGCTATTTTCTTCTTGGCTTTCTCCACAATGTCCAGTACATGTCATAATTTTGTGTTTGGATGTGGGCAATACTAGTATGCAAACCACTACTTGCAAATCCCTACAAAAAATTCAAGTTTAGTACATGACAAAACATGCCACTAGAAGTATTGGTACCATGATTTTTATATTATATTACAAGATGTTACATGTTGAGTTCAAGTGAAAAACCCACAGGCGCACTATGGCTGCTACCCATCTTTATGGGCATTATAGGGGGCATAATCATGTATGTCTTGGTCAGGGACCATCCATCACACATGGCTAGGAACGGCCTCATAGTGGGCTTTGTCATGATGGTCATATGGTTACCTATACTCTCGGCAGTACTGTTGCTTAGTGGAGGTTTTGCGGAATATGGTCTGTCTTATTATTCCTCGGATCCTGCTGATTATGATGAAATGAAATGCTTTGAGATTAAACAGATACGCGATGACATTGCGCGTGACATACGTATGGCAAACATGTCAGGCGACACGGAGATGGCAGATGCACACACGAACGCAATGGATGTGGTGAGTGGCGTCTATGATACAAAATGCTAAACATGTACGCTTGTGTCATGCCCTGACAAACTTGAATTACTATCGTCTTGCAATACCCATCTACAAAGATCAGTTACAATGCATCAGACCATATCATAATGAATCATACCATCACTCCCCTAAACCATTCATGGTAACAAACCCCCCACAACAGTTCAATCAGCCTCTTGCAAATCTATTTGGGCGACTATGACATGTCTTGCAAAACAATAACAGCAGACAATCCAGTCAATTAATCATACATTCTCTCTTGAGGGCCCTTGCGGTGGTGAAATATGTCACAACCAACAACAATACCGCTCCGATTCTGATCGGGATTTCATAGTATGTGAGAAATGCGCTTGCCGCCGCACCTGCAGAGCCAAACAGTGAGATTATGGCAAACCCTGCAGGCCCACAACTGCAAGCACCAGCTACAACACCCACGACCGAACCCGTAATTCCTTTACCCATCTCACTCCCGCCTTTTTTTCGAATTCCTGTTCTCCTCATAATGATTATACGAAAGATACTCATTGGAATGACCAGCGCCGAGAGTGCCGAGAGTATTATGATTAGTATCGTGCCTATCTCGCTGCCGGGCGGAATATGGCTGGTCAAATATGGCTCTAAAAAGACATGACCTGAGAGGATCAGCAGCCCCATTATCATGGGGACAAATATGATCACTGCCATTCCTATGAATCTCTTGTCTGCAAAGACTTGAGATATTACATGAACCATTTACATCATAGAGTCCATCGCCTGCTTGAAGGTTGTATATGGTTGAGCTCCCACGATCCTTTGCTGAACATCTCCACTCACTATAAAGAATGTGGGCGTTCCATTGATACCATTGTCCCTTGCCTGCTGTGTATTAAACAGCACACGCTTTACATGCTTGCCAGAGTCAAAGCATTCGTTAAACACCTCCATATCAAGATCCAATCCAAATGCAATTGCCATTAGCCGCTCAGTATTGGCCCAACCCCCATCGATCTCTGGATCCTGCAGGTTGTAAAGCATGTCGTGGTACTGCCAGTACATTCCCTGGTCGTCTGCACAGTGTGATGCCTGTGCCGCCTTGGGAGAGTCGCGTCCAAGGAATGCCATGTCTACAAAGATCAGGTTTGCCTTGCCTGTCTCTATGTAGTTGCTGGCTATTGCAGGTTTTGTATTATGAAACCAGTTGTAGCATTGATGACATTGATAGTCTCCAAACTCCACGATGGTGATGGGCGCTGATGGATCACCCATTATGGGGGATCCCATTGCTGTGTCTATGGTGCCGTAGATTCTCTCCATGCCGTCTGGTGTGTCTCCTGCCAAGGATGGCGCGGATGGTGCAGACGAGGATGCCATGATCACGCCCACAATACCTACAACTATGGCAGCCGATACAGCTGCCACTACCACACTCTTTGTCTTCACGATATGTGTTCAACGGACATATTGTGTTAAAAAAACCTATCTAAATGGTGACGGCATACCATGATGAATCTGCGTCAAAAAGACAATCATGATATGCCGATGATCCTCAGTTGATGCCTGCCACTGGTGTAATGATGTGGTGCCTGTTGTGGTTGTGTGATACTTGCGCCATACTTATTCCTGCATACATGTGCTGCGTGCAGATATCATACCAACGTCATGATATTAGATTTTGTGCATGCAGGCAAATATTTCTGATGGCATCATAACCCCACATACATCACACATCGCAACCCAATTTACCATCTTACCTTCTACATACACTAATGGGATAGCTCTTGGCATGACGCGCATATACACCACCATCATCATTATGACTTGATGATTCTCTTACTCTATGTCGTCACTACCATGTTTTTTAGGCCTGAAAAAGCTCACAAGCCTGGCAATGGCAGCATCTATGGGGCATGTCTCACAGACTATAGAGTCAGTGGAATTTGAAGAATGCCTGCCAACATGCTGTTCAAACTTTTGGCGTGATTCAAAGATCAGATCGCATTTTGTACAGTACACCTTGGCAACATTGCTGCCCACGGCCCTGTCGGCCCTACTACCATCCTCTGAACCCTCTTTTACCATGTTGGCCTTGCACGGCTGATGCTTATAAAGAGTCTTGCGTATCAACTTTGTTTCCTAATTCTCTTCATGCACGCTGGCCTAGTCTCCGTCGGGCGGCGGCATGGCAATTATGCCGTCACGATGATGCCTAGCCTCCCATCTCCCGCGCTATCAAGTCGTCCCTCCACCTGTTGTACAAGGGCGCCTTGAGCTTTACCTCCTGCAGGTTGTTGTCCCACTTGAGAGTCATCAAGTGCTCGCCGAACAGGCGCTTGAATGCCGAAAATACACTCTCCACGATCCACCTGTGGCCGTAACCTATCCGGGCCTTCTAGTATACATGGTTCTCCTTTTTCTCTTTCCTGTCCATCAAGTCTAGGCGCGTTGCGTCGCAGATTCTGCACATCTGGTTGCTTACGGATGCACCCCTACAGGGTCGAGTACCCACGGACAGAATTAGAAAACAAAGTTGTAATATGAATCCCTCTTTATATTATTTTTTCACAAGGCCTATAGATTTTTCCAGCTATAAACATTTCAATTATTTTTCATATGTACAAAGACTTACTGACATCACTATATACAAGTCCAGACATCAGATATGAATTAATTCTTGAAGATCCTAACAAAATTACTTGTAGAAATCATCATCTAGTACCATATAGCCGTGCAACCTGGCGTTTTCATAGTGTTGGGGTATTATAGTCTCAAATCCAGAGTCAAGCCGGCTCAGTGACTTTTGCATCTCTAGTACTGTCATGTTGTGATTATAGTTGCGCTTGATCAACTTTGTTATGAATTTTGAGGGGGGCAGTGTACCTAGCTTTTTACAATTACATCTTTGGCAAGCCAAAACCAAGTTCCATATGTCATCTTCGGCTATATAGTCAAACGGAATGACATGTTCCACATGTATGTTATTTGTATCGAGATGTACATGACAATAAAAACACTGGTTGCATATGGGTTCTAGTACCTTTTTGAATTTCTTCAGATTGGTTCTCTTTATCTCTCCGCCTTCTGTTTTGAGTATAAGTTTTGGAAGTCCGATGTTTAATTTCTCAAGGAATTTGGCCCATTCCAATATTACTGATTTTGAGAGAATGGCGTTGTATTTTTTAAAGAATTTTATCGCATCAGTATTGAGGTTTATTCCATAATCCAAATCCACGTATTTTAAGTTGGCGTGTTTTGTTTTGGATATTTTGTAATCAAAGAATATTTTTGATTCTACTGCCTTACCTGCTTTAATTCTTTGAAACCTCCACGTTACATTGTGAAAGCATTTTTTTACTATTCTGTCTATGCACCTTTGGATCTTTGCTTGTTCTTTTTTTGTGATCTCCTTGTAGGTCTGCGGATAGTATGGTTTTGGGAACTCTTTTTCTATTATCTTAACAATCTGCGGCTTTTTCTTTATTTGTGGGGCGTGCTTCATCTTTAATTTGCATATCTGAGGCCAATAATATCCCACAAAGTATTTTGCAATGGTTGCAAAATCTACATGTGTTTCATCTATATCATGTTCTCTACTATAGTCTATTAGGAATCTGGCCATGGCAAACTTGTACGTATTGTCCTTTGAGCCAAGAGATATGATGTTGAGAAATACCCTGTTCATCTCCTCTTTGGTTGTAATGTCAAACTCCAATGGCTAAACAATGACCTTACAGGAAATATGTGTTTTTGAGAATACATGCATGACATCAGAGAAAAAACTTTGTTTCCTAATTCTGCCCATGAGCACCCGACACTGCGGACAACCCGGCTCTTGGCCCACCTATGATTCCTAACGCCATTAGATCTCCAAGACTCTGATAATCACACATCCGAGAGTGGTGTGTGGTGTCTGCGCCATCCATAATATACTGTCCTTTTAGAAGTAGTGGATCCTCATGTGTATCTCCAACTCGATCTTATACCTTGTTACAAACCCACAGTGTGTACATGACAGCATCTCCTGGCCTGGCATGCTTGTGCCAGATGCTTCTCTGTCTATGGTCTTGCCAGAGATCGATGTAATGTTTACCTTGTCACCATTGGATATGACTGCAAAATTATGCCCCTCACCAATTGAGTCTAAAAACTCCTTGATTGCAGTGATGACGGTACCCGTATCTATGACCTCATTCTCATCGTCATCGTCTAGTGTGGACAGTGTAAACTGGTGGTTCTTTAGGGTGGGGATGGCAGCTACTTGGTCGGACACATACACGACCAGCTCGTTTTTTATGGCCGGTACGTCCCTGCAATCTATCGTAAGCATGATGGAGTGATGCCAGATCAATATTTTAGTATTAACATTGATCGTTGGATTTACCATGTTTGCAGCAGCATAACCTCTCTACAACTATGTGTGCCCATTATGGTGTGGTCTTGGTTCTTGTTTTAAGATGGGAGATTGGGGAATTTATTGACATGCGGCCATTCTTTCAAACTGGTTTGTCCTGCCCATACTTGGTACCATGTCTTGCCTCCTGTCACAAATGATTATTATGGTTGGATACGTTATGCAACCGACATATGATGGACTCTGAGACCTTTGGTGTAGAGAAGGGATACGGACAGCAGGTTGTTGAATGGCTCAACAAACACTCCAAAGCCCAAAACATAAAGCTGGAGGCTAGGCTGTACGGGCATACCGTCTCTACAAAGAATTTCGGGGATTTTGAGATGTTTTCATGGATGGGGGATGTCCATATCGCCAGAAAGATGACAATCAAAGCAAGCAAGCGATTCAAGGTGCGGGTCATAGAGGGCGGATACAAGCCAAAGGACAGGCTGTTTAGCATCAAAAGGTTTGATTTTGCCAAGGTCAAAAAAGGTGACAAGACGATAGGACAGATAAAGTTTGTATCCACGATGCTTGGAAACAGCCAATGGGAGATCCAAGAAGAGGAACGCCACTAGCATGCGGGGGCCGATGGCGACTACCTGATGGCAGGCTGGCATCTTGATGTTTTGGTGTAATGTGTGATCGGCCAAGCCAATGCTACACGGCGCCGCACCATACATCATCCGAGCAGATCCTTGAGGCAAATTTTAAAGATGCCCTGCGCCACTATGATGCAATGTTGTGTGATATACATCACAAGGATCAATGCGCCATGCCGCGCACAATATCTGGAGACAAGTGCATATGACTAGGGTTGGAATAATCGGCCTTGGGATGCTGGGAGACGCCGTTGCTCTAAATCTGCTAGAATGTGGAGTAGATCTCACCGTGTACAACAGGACACCCCAAAAGATGCTGCACTCACAGCAGATGGGTGCCAAGGTGGCCGCATCGCCCAAGGACGTTGCAGCCAACTCTGACATGCTAATCACAGTGGTAAAGGACGCAAGCGCCGTCAGCGCTCTCTCATTTGGCAATGATGGAATCATACATGGGGCGCACCATGGGTTGGTCGTTGCAGACATGAGCACCATTGACCCGTCAGAGTCTAGTGAGATGACTCAAAGATTTGCAGTCCACGATATTGCAAAGATCGATATTCCGGTAATGGGAGGGCCCAACGTTGCCATAAGCGGGGATCTAACCATGATGGTATCGGGCAACAAAATGATCTATGACCGGTGCCGGCCTGTCCTTGCAATGATTGCCAAAAAGATACACTTTCTGGGCGAAGGGCCTGGAACCGCGCACTTGGTAAAGCTTGCCATGAACATGCAGATTACCATGCTTGCATTGGGATTGTCAGAAGCCATCACACTACTGCAAAAGGCAGGCGCTGATCCCGAACTATTTCTAAACGTCCTCAACTCTACATACTTTAAGACGGGCATGAGCCAGGGAAAGGCACACAACATGGCGGCCGGATACCAACAACAACAACGGTGGCACGATGCCAACAGCAACAACAACAACAACAACAACGATCATGACTCCCGTGACGCAGCGCATGATGGTAAGGATTCATATCCGGTGACATTCACGCTTGCCAACCTGCAAAAGGACATCAGTACCATGATTCGCACGGCAGAATCTCTGGGGATCAGCCTGCCCATAATAAAGAAGGCAGGCGATGTATACACCGATGCTGCAAGGCATGGGTTTGGAGATCTAGACTATACCGGAATAATAGAGTACATAAAAGAGATCAACGATCCTGTTGGACATGATACCTAGGATGTTATTTCCACATTTTCAGTGATGGTGTGGGTCTTGGTTTGTGTCACATACCTGTACAGCTAGTCTGTTTTCTAATTAGCCAAGGCACCCATACCAACATCACCATCATTCTTATCGGCATTCAACATATAGTTACGTCAGAAAGTCTTTGCAATTTTCAAAAAACAACGGAAACGTTTATAGCTTGAAAAATCTAGGGGGTCTTGTGAAACAACAACATGAAAAATTACTCACAGCATACAAAAAAGGTACGTGGTCAGGTTGTCTGGGAAGATTTTTTGATTCAGGCACGGATCTAGTGTCTTTTGATAGTATTACACATCATTCTGGGCATGACCTGACCACGTACTACCGTAAAATAGGATATTGAGCCGCAAAAGACGAAAAACGACATAATCAGAACGAAACACAAGCTCTTCAAGCCAAAAGCTCCAAACCAGCTATGGGAAATGGACATTACATACATTAATTGTGGAATAGACAAATACTGTTATTCATTTAACGTCATTACTGTTTTACACACAAGTGGATAGCATATTCCTTTGATATCGATGCAACAAGGCATGTTGCGATACATTCCATTACAGATGCAGTTGCTACAGAAAAACCCTACTGCTCAAAGATGCCCCTGCGAATCGACAATGGCGTTCAATACACCAGTCATTACTTTAGAAAGGCAGTCAAGGCTCTAGATATTGGCAAACACGAGTTCATTTGGAAGAATACGCCAGAGCAGAACGGCCATGTGGAGTCATTTCACAAGACCCTCAAAAAAGAGTATGTTTAGTCACACGAATTCAAAAACTACCAAGAAGCAGAAAAGGTTCTGTCAGCTGCATTTGCAGACTATAACAACGAAAGGATTCATTCTTCTATCAAGTACATGACACCAACTGAATTTGCCACACACTGGGAGATGACAAATAAATGAGGGTTGGGATCATTCGGAATTTGATGCAAAAAGTGGTACCAAAACGAGGGGTCCACTCCAGTACCTGTCTATGCCGTTGGATCTGACAGCTTGCCCATGAACAGGATTGCGCCGCTCTCGTCGTCTTGTATGATGAATAGGAACGGGTGGTCTGCGATGAAGTATGGCTTTGGTGGGGGCAAACTGACGCTCCCAATCATGATGGTCGTGACCGCCGCAGCTTCTGTTCCCTCTTCGTTTACATTCACGAACGCGTCCTGGGTAGCCTTGGTCACCCACACTCTGGGCGGCATATCTGTAATTCCATCAAGGTTTGAAGAAGACTCTTCAAAGACATCGGTGATTCCAAGTGCCTGCAACGGTCCTTTCAGGTCGTAATTGGTGGACATGTTGAACTTTGGCATGTGCACTAGCACAATTTCGCTTGGACGCAGCTCCTGTCTCCACTGCTGTATCATGTCGACTGAAAGGGACTCTTCAAGCGCGCCTATTGTGTCCCGGCCCTCGGGCAGTATGACTAGCATGGACAGCCTATCGCCCTCGTACGGCATCTTGAGCACCTGCGCGCCGTTTGAGTGGGCATAGTCAAATGTCTCCCCTCCCACATTCATAAAGTCGGCGTCGACGCTTTCGGCGCCGTTCTTCCAAAAGTCGGACTCGGCCGTGTCGTTTGCCGGGAGCTGCGTGATCCACGTCCCCTTGAAGTAGATGGCGTTGTTGATGACCATCACGGTATCCGTATCAACGTCACCCTCGGATATCACCTTTTTTATCTTGCCGTTGGTGTTGTTGGAGGCCCAGTTGTTTATCTTGGTTGCGGTCTCCTCTACACCATCTTTGCCAAAGTTGACAGTCTCTATGTCTGCAAGGTATATCTGCCGCGCTATGTCTTGATACGACTCGTACACGGGAATTCGATCAGACAACCACAGTGCGTTTGCCATCTTAAGGGTAGCATAAGGGTCGTCACGGTTCAACGATGCCATGGCGTGCGCCGTGGCGTTGTACCGTGCCGCTGCGTCAGGCTCAAACCCAAACGCGTCTTGAATCTGCACTGCCGTGTTCCCATCAGCGCCCTCGTACAGGATGGAAAACGCAACGTACACGCTGGCAGGCGAGAAGAACTCGTTGTCGTCGTCACCCGCCGAGACTTTTTTGTAAAAGTCTATGGCAAATGCGTTGTTTGTATCGACGATGTATGCGGGGATCATAGGCGATTCGACGTGTGGAATCGTGATGGCGCCATCGCCACCACCGTGCTGCGCTGTTGGCTCTGCCGTGTATGATGGGTCGGTGATGGTCATCATCATTATTATCACCACTGTTATTGTCACAACAGACGCGGCGATAACAGCTGTCGCCCAGATCGATCTCTTCATGGTGTGACTGCCCCATATTGCCTGCAGATGCAGCGACGGTTGTTGTTGTTGTTTACGCCAGATACCTCAGACCAGACAACAAAGTGTGCGCGTTTCTGGTATGGCAGTATCATCTCAGTCCCACCTCGACTGTGGTAGTACTGTTGGGGGTGACGTCTACATATTCATAACCTTTGTTTATAGTGGTGATGCTGGTAAACCCGGCAGGCAGCACTGCAGTATTTATCTGCGCCAAGACCGTGTCGGGGATCAGTCCCGTGTGTATGGTGATGCCGTTCTGGTCTGTAGTCTGTACGTGAGAGACTGCTGTGAGCAGCTCGTACGTAAATACTGTTGCGCCAGCTACTCCTACTTCGTCTGGATTCTTTACACCGTCACTGTTCGTGTCGTTGAAGACGTTTATGATGATGGTGCCCTTTTGAGAGTCATCTACGGGGTGCAGTGCAAAATCTATTGTGCTCGTGGTGTCGTCTGTCAGAGGTATAGTGTCATGTGTGTCAAAGCCGTCAGATGGCAGGAATCCGGCGGGGATCGGCCAAGCCTGGACTAGCGCCAGGAATGGTATTATCCCTCCGGCGCTGTAGATGCCCGTAGAGCTGTCAGTTGTGGCTACAGTCTGTTTGAGTTTAAGATAGTCTACAACCATGATGTTGACTCCGCCTAGTCCCTGCTCATTACTGTCAAACGTTCCGTCTCCGTCCGTGTCATTAAATACCCTGCCCTGCACGGTGGCAGTTGCAGTTATGTCTGCATGGGCGTATGTGAGACTGACGCCCCACCCGTGCAGTGTACCAGCATCGCCTGCGTCATGGTCAGTGGCCGACAGTGTCCAATCTCCCCTGATACCGGATCCGTTGAGGGTGCCAAGCCCCGGGTGTGATGAGGAGTCGTATGTGGTAATGATATAGTCCAAGGTTCCGTCGGTCCTGTTGTACAGTGTGATATTTGTACCGTCAGGCGAGGTCAGGACTAGGCTCAGGTCGCCGACGTAGGTGTGAGTGACATGGACGGGAATCGAGACTGACCGTAACGTGCCGTTTACTGGCATGAAGAGAGTGCTGCTTGTCTCCCCGGGGTCTGGTATTGCGCTGCCGGGACTCGTCGTGATAGAGTATGTTTGGTATTCGGGGCACTGGGTAGTGCATGAGTTTTTGACGTACCCGGCAAACATCCGGACGTCCAATGCGGTGTTGGTGTTGGTATTGTTGTACGCGGCCTCCTCGTCAAGGCCATCTGCTGACAGCGTCATGTTTTGTATAGTAATCGGCGGGGAGAATCCTATCATCCTCGTGCCGTTTGCAGGTATCCACATGGTGTAGATGCCGTCAGGGGTAGCAAATGTAGCATCGACGCCCTGCATGTGCGTGGCGCCCACGTGCATTGCAGATACGTTATAGTGTATAGTATCAAATGATTCCAAGTATCGCGTCTGGGTAAATCCGGTAGTCACTTCGTGTGTGTCCCAGTCCATTATGCTATCTGATGTGGGGGGCGTGTCAATGGAACCCGGCGGCAGTGACTCGGCATCAATTGTTACCAGCACGGGGGTTCCGGTATCAAGGCCGTCCTGTGGGGTCACGTAAAACGAGTCAGTGGAGGTAAACGTTGAATCCGTGGTGTATAGGATCCGCGACACATTGTTGGTGATAAACTCTGGCGTGGTCACAGTGCCGTGGTGCGGGCCGCCAGAGACACTAAAGGACAGCGCGTCGCCGTCCTGGTCATAACCGTGCAGCAGTATCGTTGTGGGTTCTGCCGAGTTTGGGTTGACTATTACCGTGTCTGTGTATGCCACTGGCAGTGTGTTTGTGGCAGATATGGAGGACAGCAAAGACAGTGAGAGTGTGCTTGCAAGGGCAAAGTTCTGGACAGGTTTGTTCAGTGAGCCGAGGTCTGAGCCTGAGACGGTTATGGTGTGTATGCCCGTCTGACCTGGGTAGAACACTACAAACTCGTTTGTCTGGTCAGCAGACTCTGCACGCTGCACTATGGTGCCGGCAGGCGATGATACTGTAAAGTCCAGATCCGCAACTGGTATGTTGATGCCGGTGCGGGCGGACTGGTCCGTGATGCCGCCGTGCGGATGCACAAACCACGTCAGTATGACCTTTACGGGCTCTGTTGTGTCAGTCACATTGAATGTGTACTGCTTGCTGTCGTTGTCCGTGTCAAGATGGTCCCTGAGGACATGGTTGTACGTGGCATTCCTCTGATATGCGTACTCTAACGTCTGCGCCGTGTCAAGGATGCCAAATCCCACATTGTTGAGCCTGCCAAGGGAAGCAGCGTTGTTTGCCGTTGCAAAGGTACGATCCTGCATCGCATAAGAGCAGTTGTCCGTGGAATTGTTCATTTCATACTGCGTTGACGTACAGGGTATGGGGCCCTGCCAAGCGGCGCCAAGAAGGAGGGCCGCCTTTACCTCCACTGGAGTCATGTCGGGTTTTACCTGGAGCAGCATCGCGGCAGTCGCGCTTACCTGCGGGGCGGCATAACTAGTGCCGCTCCCTGGAGCCGTCATGCTGGTTGTTGTAGAGTTGAGTAATTGTATGTTTACTGCCGGGGCCACCAAGTCAGGTTTCATCCTGATGGTACCGTCGCCATCGGTAGGGCCACGGCTTGAATTAGTAAACATAGTTATAGTATCAGCGGCGCGGTCATTTATCCCGCCCACGGTGATCACATTATGTGCGCATCCGGGATTGGTTATTGATTCATAATTGGTAGTGTTATTATAATTCCCACGATTTCCAGCAGCACTTACTGCGATCATTCCCTTGTCTACTGCCTCGTTTACGATCAGAGAGTGTGTCGCGGTAGGCTCGCCTATGTTGCCACATCTACCTATACCAAAGCTCATATTTACTATATCTGCCCCGTTTCGGAGAGACCAGTCAAGCGCGTGGGCTACAATAGATGCACTACTTTGGTGTGTGCGGTACCTTGTATATTGTGCATCCAAGAGTTCAACACCTGGAGCAATCCCATTGTGTGCATCAAGTCCAGATGCGGCAAGCACCTGAGCTACCCGTGTGCCGTGGGATGTATCCCAATACATGGTTGGATATACATCTGCCGTACTGGAAGCGACGCATTGGATATCACTACACACAACGCGGTTTGACACCTTGGGGTTCAACGCGGTCTCGTGGTTGATTCCGCTATCCACTACGCTGACGACCACTCCAGACCCGTTAAGGGACATGCCGACTGCGGTAGTCACGTTGCTGTCAGTTGCACGTATGGTCTGTCGTGCGGTGTCCACCTCCATGGTGACAGGCATCTGGCCGTCGCCCATTTGGTACACCTCCTCATGCAGTGAGAACCCATGCACATCGGCCACCGGAATCGATGCTGTCACAAACGACAGGGACCCTGCGGCCGTGATGTCGCGCGCGCCGAGCAGTTCTAGCCTCTTTACAACCGCGGCTTTGTTCTCCTCTGCTGTTGCGTCCGAATCCCTGCCATCCCCATCATCTCTACTTACCACCATGATGACATTGTAATACAGCTTACCATCATACACCCCAAGATCCCCCTCCCGCGGCTCCTCCAGCATGAGACCCTGGATCTTCTGGTAAAAGCCCGGGTCAAACTTGTGCCCTACATCCACGTTTCCTACCGGGCCGACAGGGCCGTCGCCCGGGTCTATACCTCCAAGAATATCCGATGTGCCGGTGCCGTCCCCGGCAGTCTGCGACATGGATCCAAGGGGATAGGCTAGTAAGATTAGGGAAATGGTGGTCATGAAAAACAACAGAACCTGCACATAAACTATGATTTTATCAACACATATTACTTAAGTGATCGGCGACAAGGGGGTGTGTCCTACAGGCATATACTGCTACTGATACGATGTGGTTCCGGAAGATTCTGCAGGCATTTTGCGCATCGCATTTCATACCCGCATCCTGAAACAACACACCAAAAGCGTCAAATTCCCCCGTGCCGTAGACACCATGCACAGGCTCCGCTGTCAACGCACCATGATGACATCAATCAGTTTCGGTGCGCCGCTATGCCGTAATGGCCTCAAGTGACTGGCGTGTGAGCCTTCCACTTTCTACCTGTGACCGCGCGATCAGCTCTATGTTGTAGCAGATTATGTGTATGGGGATCTCGCGTCGTTGGTTGTCGGGCCTGCGGCACCTGACATAGCTGCCGTACATCTTCTTGATGGCCCCAAACACCGCCTCTATGACACTGCGCTGGTGGTACCTAGCATTGAATGCAGGCAGGTCGTCGTGGTACATATCCACCATCTTGCGCCATGCCTGACTGCCGCCGGCGTTGTGTATGGGGTTGGACTTGGACTTGATCAAAGGCGTCATACCCATCCCAGCCAGCCTGTTGCATGCGTCCCGCGACAGGTACGCCGCGTCTAGGCAAAAGTCCCTCTCCTTCATGCTGCACGGGCCGTGTATAGCGATGGTCACAAGTCTATACTCATCTCAGATCTGCAAGAGGCATAGGATTGTCTTTACACACTGTTCTGCGTGACGCTAAAGTCTACCAAATGCTCAAAAGAGAATAAAAAATGCCTGTTAGTTCTATTGCAACAGGTTTTGGTACTTTATACGTGTGTAACAAAATTAACGTACGACAGGAACCGTCATGATATAATGACTATTTACATCGTGGTTTTTTTGTACTGCCTACCTGCAGTGCACGTATGGATTCATCTGGCTTGCCTTCTGAGCATACAAGCGGCACCATTACCCCGTCTGACGGCCGTCGCCTCCATAACTTTTCAAAACTATAATCAAACTTGTGGGTACGAATAAACGAATACACTGCACTGAGATGGGTGTTCTTGTCTGCGTATCGTATTGAATTATTCATGGTGCGTTTGAGCACACTCCATACCTCCTCCACGGGATTGAGGTACGGATGTCCCACTGGATACCATATTATTATGATATCATGCTTTTTGAAGAATCCTTTGGCCTCCACAGAATCATGCCATGATGCCCTGTCCAGGAATAATACCCTCTTGCCTACTTTCTCATATACAGAATCAATATGTTCAAGAAAACTCTCTGTGTTTACCGTGCTGCAATGGTTGAAGAACGTCTTACCATCAGATGTCATGCTGCACAACATGGAGAATCTGTGATGTCCTCCTGACCACGGCATGAGTATCCGCAGTCCCACTTTTGCCCAGTATCTTACGGAAAGCTTTGCGTCCTTAAAGTGGGACTCGTCCTAGAAGCAATTAACAATTGCCAGACTTTCGCCCTAACAGGAGCAAATGATCGTATATGTGTAAACTACACCTGTATCAATACACATGTTATATTTTGTCGTGTTGAGAATGAACATTTGACAATTGTTAATTGCTTCACCTGCGTGACTATCGCATATCCCAGATATATGTATAGCAAAATTTTTCGCAACATGTTGCGCCTCCAGTTTTTCACGGATTTCATAGGAGTACTTTTTATGTGCAGGGGCGATGTCTTTTTGTTGGAATTTCCCCAACTTTTGGCGTATCGTCTTATCTGGCGCATGCTTAGTCGAACTTTGGATATTTTTTCAAGATAGTCACACAGCTCAAAAGATGTAAACGCCTTGCCATCACACCACGATTTTGCCTTGTCTAATAGTTTCTTGTCTATCTTTGTTGGACGTCAGCTTCTTGGCCTGTCTGAGAGTGCTTTGCGTATTGCATCGGGCGAATCCCCACATCCAGACAGTCTGCCATTCCACAGATAAATGGTGCGTCTATTACAAGAGAATTTAGAGGCAGCAGAAGTGATGTGTATGCTGTTCAAAAACACAATGAGCATATCGAGTCTGCGCATAACCAGCCTTGATTTTTCTGTTTTGCGCATTTGGCATAACAGCTCGGCATTTGGCATACACTACAAAGCGGAACAAATTTTTGACTTTTCCTATTGGTATAGGCATGCGAAGCATGCCGCGCCGGATATGGTGTGTTTTGACTTGTCAAAAACAGACAAAACGATGGGTTTGATCATCATGTGACTTTGCTGTCTACTCATCATGACAACCAGATTCACTACATAATGTTGAATTAGAATGCACATCAAGGAATTTTTTGTGTATGGACTTATGACCGGCGCTATAGGGGATACGCATAAGATCTATTGAAAAATACCTGTTCAGAACATCTATTACAAAGATTTTCTGACGTCACTATCGCCTTAACCATGCTTGCCATTCCTGTATGGGATGCTAGGTGGTTTGGAGGACAGAACACCTTAGTCAGTCTTGTAAAACTGGAATAGCGCTCCCATCTTTTTATGATTTGCTTTGGCCATATCTTTTCCATTCAGAATTGTAGCCAATAAATAGATCATACCCACGTTTAATGTACATATAATTGTCCATTTTTATCAATATTATATATCTAATAATTAGTATTTAACTTCAATGACAAAAAGCGCTTGTGTCGGGGCGGATTTACCAAATATGGTGATTTCTAGGCGTGGTTATGAAACATACTATACACAACAAAAATTCTATAAGTAACAACACTCATACTATAACATGCGACTCGACGGCAAGGTGTCTATAGTTACAGGCGCATCCAGTGACATTGGCAAGGGAATAGCAAAGCGGTTCGCAGAGGAGGGATCCCAGGTGATCCTAGTTGCAAGGGATATTGCAAAACTCGAACAGGTCAGAGAGGAGATGCCCAAGGATCTATCAGCGTCTGTCTCGTGCGATCTGACTGATGATGCACAGGCGCTTCACACAGTCAACCAGATCATGGATACATATGGCAGGATCGATGTGCTAGTCAACAACGCGGGCACGATAAACGATCCAATACACTTTCACAAGATGTCTGGAGATGACATGAAGAATTTAATCGACGTAAACATACTGGGTGTATTCCAGATTACAAAGCACGTGCTTGCAAAGATGTCAGATGCAAAGCGTGGTACAATAGTCAACATTGGTTCGATCTCAAGTGAGAGGGCAGTGCCGCGCGTACATTTTGCGGCATACGCTGCGACAAAGGCCGCAATCTGCATGTTCACAAAGGCGATTGCAGTAGAGTATGCCCGTAGAAACATCAGATGCAACTGCGTAAATCCAGGCATCATAAACTCTGGCATGATAAAGCCATACCTTGATGATCCCCAGGCAAGGAAGATACTAGAGGATAGTCTGCCGCTTGCCAGGATAGGGGAACCGGCGGATGTTGCAAATGCAGCCCTCTATCTTGCGTCTGATGAGGCAAACTGGGTTACAGGCGCCATACTAAACGTTGACGGCGGCAAGACTGCATCAGAGTAATGCACAGGACAAGTGATGAATTGCCATCCACTACACGATGTTCCTACTAGTGGAACTGATGTATTTTGGTTGTCCATCTAGTATGTGCAGGGTGCTTTTGCAGTACGAGTGACTGTCCATACACTGTCATGTTACGTGGTGCGCCCCAAAAGTCAGCAGGCGCCTAATCGTGATCGGTTTAAATAATTCACATTTTTTTCCAGATCCGATGCTGATTGTTGGTAATTTTTGATGTAGAAGGCGTCCTGTATGACGAAGAGTATCTTCCCATTCTTGCAGAAAAACTCAACAAAGAGTATGAGATATGGGAGATCACCAAGCAAGGAATTCAAGGTAGGATAAACTGGGAGGACGGCCTGCGAACAAGGATTGCTGCCCTCAAGGGTCTCGACGAGAATGTGTGCCGCGAGGTCTCAGATTCACTACCAATCATGACCGGCGCCAAGGAGGTGTGCAGGATACTAAAGGCCGCAGGCTGGAAACTCATGGCTGTCTCGGGAGGCTTTGGCATTATGATGGACAGGCTCAAAAAGGAGCTGGGGCTGGATTATATCTACTCCAACGAACTAGTATTCAAGGATGGCAAGCTTGACGATGTGCAGATTAACGTAGATTCTGACAAGTCCAAGTCAGCGCGCATAAAGATAGCCGAGTGGGGTGAGAAGAAGGAGGACATTGTATGTGTGGTGGATGGCGCCAACGACGTAAAACTCTTTGACATATGCGGTCTGGGCATTGCCTTCAGGGCACAGGATCTGGTAAAGGATCTGGCCACCACTACTCTGGACGAAAAGGATCTCTCCAAGATTCTGGACATAATCAACAAACACTACAAGATTGACCTGTGACGTGTGTCCGTCCAGCGATGCCTTGTGGCATGGACATTATTTTTGCATTAATTCCATGTTAAAGTGTGACTTGCATGGACTAGACTGTGGCGTGTATACAAAACAGGTGACATTCCCACACAAGACAAACAATTTTTTAACACCACGTCCATACATAACCAATTGCAGATCATTCCAGTGTGCATCAACCAAGAGGTGGGACCGTCAGACGACCTTGCTGCCCTGATCCTCAAGTCGCAGGAGATACACGATGGCGACATCCTGATAGTTACACAAAAGGTGATCTCAAAGCAGGAGGGTAGGGTCGTAGCACTTTCTGATGTGAGGACCACATTCCTATCTGATGGAATAGGTTCACAGTATGGGCGCGATCCCAGAATAGTAGAGCTTGTTCTATCTGAGACCAAGCGCATCGTGAGGATGCGCGATGGCATAATCATATCTGAGACGCATTCTGGGCTGATCTGTGCAAACGCAGGCGTTGATGAGAGCAACGTACGTGACGGATACGCAGTACTCCTTCCCAGGGATCCCGACTCATCGGCACAGGGGATTCGCACGAGGATAATGAGTCTTACTGGATGCAACGTGGCAGTTGTAATCTCGGACACGTTTGGACGTCCGTTCCGCATGGGCCAGACGGACTGCGCCATAGGCGTCTCTGGACTGAATCCCATTCTTGACTACTCTGGCACGTTTGACTCTTTTGGAAAGATACTCCGTGTCACTGCCATAGCCGTGGCCGACGAGATATCATCTGCTGCAGAGCTGGTGATGAGAAAGACGCTGATGTGTCCTGTTGCAATAGTGCGCAATCACGACATAATGGTGGATTGTGTCAGTCCTGACCCACAAGGCGCACGCGATGCACCAAAGGATGCAGTATACACGGGTGCCTCTGCACTGATCCGCCCCGAGGACAAGGATCTCTTTAGGTAATGCCGTGCCACACGTCGCACCACCTGCTGGAAGTTTCAATAGGGTTATAATCCAACAACCATACCTATGTGTCAGATACACATGCTGAAAACGGAGCTTCACTGCCACAACTCTTTTTCAAACTTTCATGTGGGTGATGATGAGCCACCATACGACTGTAATGTCTCCATAAGGGATCAACTGGACAGATCATACAGCTTGGGCCTAGATGTGGTGTTTGTCACCAACCACAACACCTTGGACGGCTACAATCAACTACTTGAGTACAGAAATTCCCATGAGCGGTTTGCAGGAATCAGCGTCTTTCCTGCAGAGGAGGCCACTACGGACACGGGGGCGCACATGCTTGCATATGGATTACATGAGCCGATCCCTGCAGGACTCCCCATCGGTGAGATCATAGACGAGGTTCGCAGGCAGGATGGGGTATCATCAGCCCCGCACCCGTTCAGCCTGATTGATGCACTCCGTGAGGATGCAGCATGCTGTGACATGATTGAAACGTTCAACAGCAACAACGTTGATGTCCTCTCCAACGTACGTGCGACCGAGTTTGCCATTGAACACAACATGCCTGGAGTGGCTGGCAGTGATTCACACGTATTGTCTACGTTTGGCAGATGCGTCAACATGGTGGATTCAGAGAACAGGCTTGATGACGTGTTGCAGGCAATCAAGCATGGCAAGGTGACCATCTCACAGACAGGTTATGCCCAGCAGAGTGAGGCGCTTGACCACATCCAATACAAGATCAACAACTCTCGAGAGTACATAATGGAGTATCTCTCCGAGCATTATCCACACTCCAAATGGCTTTTGCGGTTCCTGCTACGCATATACGATCGCAACCCCAACAGCCACTTGTGGGGGTTACTATACAAGACATCCGTATACCTGATGAGGAGGATCTCACAAAAGGTCAATTTTGGGGATCTAGATCCCGGCTTTATGAGGGACAGGGACATTGTCACTATGCTGAAAATGTCGTTATGATTCATAATGGATACGCGCCGACACGTACATTTGATTCGCAGATACTGCCTTGATTTCTTGCCATACCATACCATCTCAAGTATGGCATAATCCCACGAGTCCAAGACGGATTCAGAGTATCTTTTTATCATGTCTTACCGTTTGAGCCTTGCTTCCTGCTTGCCCCATTATTCTCTGATTTTGTGTTTACAATTCGCTCAAGATATTGGCATTCATACCTTTCAAATTCAGTATCAGATACCATCTACTATCCCATCACATCTGTCATTGATTTAACAATAATGTACGATTGGCATCAAGAACTTTGTTTCCTAATTCTCCTCGCACACGCCGGCCGTGCTTCCGTCGGGCGGTGGCATGGTAATTATGCCGTCACGATATCCTGCTTCTTGCCTCCCATGCTATCGATTCGTCCCTCCACCTGTTGTACAATGCCACCTTGAGCCTTACCTCCTGTATGATGTTGTCCCACTTGAGGGCCATCAGGTGCTCACCGAACAGGCGCTTGAACGCTGAAAACACACTCTCCACGATCCACCTGTGGCCGTAACCTATCCGGGCCTTCCAGTATGCCTGGTTCTCTCTTTTCTCTTCTCTGTCCATCAGGTCTAGGCGCGTCGCGTCGGGGCTTCCGCCCATCTGGTCCCTTACGGACGCGCCCCACGCGTCGCCTGATCCCTTACTGCGTGCGGTCGCGTTGATTTTGTGCATGATGCCCGGGGTCACCCCGGCCCGCGCACACGCGGCCATGTTCTGCCTCGAACCATACGCGGCGTCACCAAGAAGTAAATCAGGTGCGGCTCGGACGCCGGAAGCGCCGGAACAAATCGACGCGAGTGGCGGGACACCGGACGCGAGAAGGTTTTCGTATTCCGTGATGCTGCTGTTGTTGCCGCTGGCTTTGGGCCGCTCCGCGCCCACAACCTGTCCGAGCAGCTTGCAGAACATGGACGAATCTCCCACGGAATCGTCGGTGACCTCCAAGGCCAGTATCTTCATGGTCTCCGTGTCGACCAGCACGTGCATCTTTACAAAGCCGCGCCTCACCTTCCACTTGGCCCTCATCCACTCGCCCCTGTTGTGCTGCTTGAGCCCACTGGCGTCAAGCGCTAGTATCCTCGACCTCTTCTTGTCTGATACAGTAACCACGCCGCCCGGATCCCGGTTGATGTCCGCGCCAAGCTTGCTGATCCGCTTGTACAACTGGCTGAATACGGGAGTGTTGGATTCGCCCACCATCCTACCGACCATTCCCTGGAGCTGCCTGTACCGGACCCCTAGCGCGACCCTGATGCCAGCGGCCATCATTACGAGTGTGTCTGAGTACATGTACGGGGCGCCCACCTTGCCCTCATTTGCGCGCCTCACCTCGTCCTCCCACTCCGGATCATGTTCTATGACTAGGTCTGCGCCGCGCCTGACGTACTTTTCGTTGTCAGTCTTGCCGGCCGCACCACTCCGGACCAGGCTCACAGGCAGCACCCTCCACTATCGTCTCCCCTCCGGGCGAGCTGCGCCACCACACTGCGGTACGCATCTGAGAAAAAAACCGGATCATGATTATTAAATACCGGCATTGCGAACCCACATTGGCGTCTGTATAAGTACACTAATGTTGTATTCATCATACCTATCTTTCGTCATATGCATTTCAAGACACGTATGAACATTTCTTGTCCGTTTGGTCAGATTTTATTGAGCAAATTAGAGCCTGCACCGCCGCGAGTCCATAGGGTCAGGTACCCACGGGCAGAATTAGGAAACAAAGTTGCATCAAGGTAGATTTTAATATGCCAGACCGCATCTTGGAATCATTCCATGTCAGAATCTGAGCAAAAGATACTTGATGCCACGGGCCTGTTCTGCCCCGAACCCGTGTTCAGGACAAAGATTGAGATCGAGAGGATGCAGGTGGGCCAGAGCCTGCTGGTGCGTGCAGACGATCCTGCTGCAGAAGAAGACATATCGAGATGGGTCTCAAGGAGCGGCCATGAGATGTTGGATATATCCAAGGATGGCAGCACCATCTCATTTCAGATTAAAAAGGTGAAATAATGGCGGCGATGGCTGCTACTGCTACTGATGATGCCAAATCTATACTGGCTCGCGTGGGCAATACCCCGCTTGTGGTTCTGGACTCAATGTCCCGCAAGGGTGCATCATACCATGCAAAGCTTGAAGGACACAACCCATTTGGATCCGTAAAGGACAGGGCCGCTTATTGGATGATTAAGGATGGTGAGCGCAAGGGTATTCTGACAAGGGGCAAGAGCATAATAATAGAGCCTACCTCTGGCAATACCGGAATAGCCCTAACGGGGATCGCCGCCCTTTTAGGCTACAAGGTGGAGATTGTGATTCCAGAGAGGGTGAGCAGCGAGACCAAAGAGATAATACGCGGACTTGGTGCAAAGGTGTTTGAGACCAGTGATGATCTGTGCCCAAAGGTGGGTGCAGGCACCGACCAGAGCATAGCACTCGCAACATCAATTGCATCTTCCAGGCCTGACACATACTACTCCCCCAACCAATACTCCAACGAGGCAAACTTTATGGGACATTACTCAGGTACGGGACCTGAGATCTGGAACCAGACACAGGGCAGGGTGACCCACCTCTTTACGGGAGTTGGTACCGGAGGCACCATCACCGGTATTGGTGCATTCCTCAAGGAGAAAAACCCCGACATCCAGATAATAGGATGCCAACCACAAAAAAATCATGCAATACAAGGCTGGCGCAATTTTGAAGAATCTGCAAAACCAGACCTTTTTTTAAAAAGAGAGTCTGTAGTGGATGACTGGGTGCACGTCAGTGATGCCGAGACGTTTTCTGTAGTTGGGACGATATTTGAAAAAGACAAACTGCTTGTCAGTCCCTCATCTGCAGCCGTTTATGCCTGCATGCAAAAACACCCCGTTACGTCAGATGGGAGGGACGCCTGCATAGTAGGAATCTTTGCTGATGATGGGCGCAAGTTCAAGAGCGTGTATGCTGAGCAAGGCGTCATGAATCAAGAAGAGTTTGACACGTGCCTTGCACAAGCAAGACACGTCTCCAAGCTGTCGTACTAACGTCTTGTGTCTGGCAGGCCACACCCTGTAATGCGGGCGTCTATGGAATCTTTTTTTTCAAACCTACCTGTACGGGGTTTGTATTATTTTTGCTGGTTTACTGCACTACCGCATCATACATCTTGCTTGGATTCAGCATGGATGTGATGAATATCTAATGATGTAATATGAACACATTGGGCACTGACCTCCGGCATGCCTATTCTTTGGTGGGCTACTCTGTGAGATACTTGTCCACATCTATGGCTGCCATGCAGCCGAATCCTGCTGCCGTGACTGCCTGCCTGTACGTTCTGTCATGCACGTCGCCTGCTGCAAATACTCCTTTTGCACTGGTGCATGTCTTGTCATGCAGTATTATGTATCCATTATCATCAAGATCTATCTGCCCTTTGAACAGGCTGGTGTTTGGCTCGTGGCCTATTGCCACAAAGAGCCCGCCAATCTCTAGCGTGGATTGTTTACCCGTCTTTATGTTTTCTAACACTATGTTTTTGACCTTTTGATCTCCCATGATCTTTGTTACCTGTGAGTCCCAGTGGAACTTGATCTTAGAATTACTCAATGCCCTCTCCTGCATGACCTTGCTTGCACGCAGCTTGTCTCTTCTGTGTACCAAGTGAACGGTAGTGCCAAATTTTGTAAGAAATGTGGCCTCCTCTATTGCAGAGTCGCCTCCACCCACCACCATGATCTCCTGATTCCTAAAGAAGGGTCCATCACACGTGGCGCAGTATGACACCCCTCTACCCCCGAATGTCTGCTCTTCTTGCAGTCCCAGCTTTCTGGGGTTTGCTCCGGTTGCAATAATGACCGCGCGCCCCTCATACTCTTCGGTCGCGGTCAGTACCTTGAATGGACTCCTCCTAAGATCCACATCTATTGCCTCATCATCTATAATCGTGGCACCCATTCTATCTGTCTGTTTTCTCATATCCATCATGAGATCAGGCCCCATGATCCCCTTTTCAAATCCGGGATAGTTTTCTACGTCCGTAGTGTTTATCAGCTGTCCTCCCGGTAGTATCCCTGAGAGGATCAACACGTCGTGGCCTGCCCTGGAACAGTAAATTCCAGCGGTATACCCTGCAGGGCCTGCGCCTATAATAACCACATCAAACGCCGTCTTTTTCTTGCTTGCACGTCTTGGTGCATCTGGGCCATCGGGCTTTTTTGCCACCAACTCTGCGCTTGGTTCTGCTGCCATCATGATAATCTGTAATCTGATTTCAATAATTTAAGTGAATCCTGTGTTTGTATGCTTCATAATTCTCTCAAGCGTGTCTAGATGGTACGTGGTCAGGTTGTCTGGGAAGATTTTTTTTGATTCAGACACGGATCTAGGGTCTTTTGATAGTATTACACATCATTCTGGGCACGACCTGACCACGTACGTGATAGTGATAGTGATAGTGATAGTAGTACTACCATAATCATAGATATGTGAAAACACGAGTTTTCCATAAAATGTCTTTTACCTTGCATTGACCACGTATATCATACCACAACACTACAACAATATGACATCATCACACATGTGATCTCCATCCCAGAAAGTCAGAGCTGCCGGCGTGGGATACAACTGCAAAAAAATGATGATGATAATGATGATGTCTTACAATTCACCAAGTCTTGTCATGTAATGTATGTCACACCGTACAACTCCTGCATTTGCAGTGTTTGTATCGGCCTTTACCATGTTATATATTTGGAGTATCATTCCACGTGTGATCACTACTGGATTATGGTGAGACTGCTGCAGAAAAGAAAGATTATTGGATTGACAATGTTTGCGGGGTTTGGTACTGCCATCCTCGTACTGGCGGTATTTTTTTCAACCATCCCGCTCACAGATTCCCTGCCTGACAACCATGACAATAACAACAACAACAATGATACCATGCCATCTGACACCCATGCAAATACCGTCCAGGATGCTGATGTCTACATAATTATGCCCGTCAAGGTATCGCGACCAGGCTGTGAGCAGACTGACAGATGTTATGTGCCTCCGGTGGTTACCATCAAGAAGGGTGATACCGTCACTTGGAAGAACGAGGATTCTGCATTTCACAGTGTGACCTCTGGCACTTATGGTGCACCCACTGGCATGTTTGACAGCGGGTATATGGATCCATACGAGCAGTACAGCCTGACTTTTTACGAATTTGAGACTATAGAGTACTTTTGCACTTTACACCCCTGGATGCAGGGGGTAGTCATTGTTGGTGAATGACACGCTGTTGGATGCATGTTTCTTACTCTCCGGCTAGTGGCGTTCCATGACGATTGTATGGCGTGATAAAAAAATATTATTGTCATGATGGTGATGGTGATGATGGTGATGATGATGTCTTTATGGTGTGGGAGCAATAATGGTGTGATGGCCATGACGTGATGGTGCAATGTTGTTATGATAACAGCGAGGACACCATGTTGTCCACAACCACAAATCTTGCCATGATGCAATCCCTATACACAAATCACCATCACCATTACCTAAAAAATCATGATGATAATTTCATACATACATTATACTGCGTCAAATCCTTACTAGATTCAGGCGCACGAATGCACCCCGTCTATGCGTTGGATAACGTATGTTGGAGTCAGATAATGTAAAAATTATCTATCTAGTTCTTTGATCTTTGCGGCAGTAATCTCTGCTGCCTTCTTTCCAGAGTACAACATGGAGCCAAACGTCGGTCCCATTCTTGCCAAACCATGGGTCTCGGTCACGGACATTCCTGCCACCACCAATCCTGGAAATAGCTCATCGGTCTTGTCCACCACGTGCTCTTCTCCCTCGTTTACATACATTGGGTTCATTCCCTTCCACTTTACCAAGCCCCTGTCCACCAGCCTCTTTACGGCTACAGAGTCGTGGCCGGACGCATCTATGATCATCTTGGCCTCTAGTGCTATTGGATCCACACATGTGATGTTTCGTGGCAGTGCCGAGACCGGCATCCAATTGACTACAATTCCTGCAACCCTGGAATTCTTCATAACCAAATCATCAAACTTTGTCAGGTTGAGAAACTTTACTCCCGCATCACATGCACCCGCAATGAGCTTGGATACTGCGTGTGGGCCTGGTGTCAGGTACAGGCCGTCTGCAACCTTTTTGTATGGTATTCCAAGCTCGTCCCAGATCTTTTGGGCAGGCTCCCTTACCGTAACAGGATTCATCATGTATCCTCCCAGCCAATAACCGCCTCCCAGGTAGTTGTTTTGCTCTATAACCAGCACCTTAAATCCCCTGTTGGAGAGCTCCCTGCTTGCAGTCAGCCCTGCAGGTCCAGCACCAATAATAATCACATCAGAATATGCCCTGTCTACCAGAACCTCATGAAACTCGTTTGCAATGGCACGCGTAATCTCTACCTCGCTTACGTCTGCAAATATTTTGGTAGGAGCTTCTATGACTGTTGCCTCTTGCATATTGACTATAACCCAAATCATAATTAATACTTTGTCACACAATTAAAAATAGGAAAATTATGCATTACACCTGATAAACTCATACCGAAATACACAGGTCTCAAAAACTTATAACCAAATCACAAACAGTATCCATATTGACAGTATGTGGCGATGGCAGTTGTGCCTCTACCACTGATGCCGTGGCTGGTATCCCAGATGCGCCGGAACTTGGAATTGACTGGGCGCTCATGGAAGAGGCAGACAATTTTGCCAAGACAGTAAAGCTCTTTCGGCAAGGTTGGTACGACCATGACAGCTTTAGGAGGTTCCGGCTCCAGCATGGTGCATACGGCACTAGGATGACGAGCGACTATGCTATGGTAAGGGTAAAGCTACCTGCAGGCGAGGTATACCCACACCATCTTAAAAAGCTGTCACAGCTTAGCGAACAATACTCTATAGGAAGCGCACACTTTTCGACCAGGGAGAATATCCAACTGCACTGGGTCGTCCTTGAGGATGTCTCGGAGATCATGCGGGGACTTGCAGAGGTGGGTCTGACATCAAGGGAGGCATGCGGCAACACCGTGCGTAACGTAATGTGCAGTCCATTGTCAGGAGTCTGTACCAACGAGGCATTTGACGCCACACCATACGCACTTGCCACTGCAAAGTTCTTTCTTAGAAACCCCATGGCACAGAACCTTCCACGCAAGTTCAAGTTTAACTTTACATGCTGCGAGCAGCATGGCATGGTAAGGATGGTTGATGTGGGACTGATTCCACACGTCATGTATGATGATAATGATAATGATGATAACACCAACGACTCCGCACAAGGTACATCATCTCCTGCCAACAGCACGCCACCCACACGCAAGGCCAGGCGCGGTTTTAAGGTCTTTTTGGGCGGCGGATTGGGGAACAAGTCCTATGTGGGACACCAGCTTGAAGAGTTTACTCCAGAAGAGGATCTATTGTACACATCCATTGCCGTAATGAGGATATTTGACAGGCTTGGGGACCGCAAGAACATGGCAAGAAACCGCATGCGTTATCTGGTCCACGAGATGGGATGGGAAAAGTTTCAAAATTTGGTGCTCAAGGAGCGCGCAATAGTCAGGGCCACGCAGTCCGTACTGGCCACCCTTGATACAGAATCAATAAAGACACACAACACCCTGGCGAATAGAAACAGTGATGGCAGCATATCACAGGACACGCGGCCCATCATGGTCTCTTCTGTTACCAACACGGATGGCACCAGTGCTGCCCCAGGTTACGCCAAGTGGCTAAAGACTAACACCATCCCCCAGAGGCAGCCCGACGAGCATGCAGTCTTTATCACGCTTGAGGCCGGCGACATAACGTCTGGACAACTCTCTTCACTTGCAGGCATTGTCAGGGACTTTTCAGCAGAGGGTAAAGCACGAACAGGATTTGAGCAGAATGTGGCGCTGCGCTACGTGCACAGTGACGACCTGCCAGCACTATACACCATGCTACTGTGGGCAGGACTGGCAAAGTCCGGCGCGCTTACCATGGCGGCGCCCATAGGCTGCTCCGGCACTACATCGTGCAACCTTGCACTCACAAACTCACACAGGCTGGCAAAGGAGATCCAGAGGACGTTCCTTGAGATGGGCCTCGACCAGGACGATGATCTGCGCGACTCTTCGATCAAGATCAGCGGTTGCCCAAACTCGTGCGGCCAGCACGGGATTGCCACGATCGGCTTCTTCGGAGGCGGTGCACGCACGGGCAAAGACATGTATGCAAACTATCAGATGTCACTTGGCGGCCGCTCCGACGGGCAGACGATGCTCGGACAGATCTGCATGCGCATCCCCGCAAAGAGGGTTATCCCAGTAATACTCAAGATCATTGACATCTTCAAGAGCAACAAGAAGCAGGATGATACACTAAAGTCGTGGATTCACAGGATTACAACACATGGCGATCCAGGCTCTGAGATTGGCTCGTTGCAAGACATAAAACATATACTTGAACCTCTGGTGGTGCCACCGTCCAAGGATGACGACCCCGACTTTTATCTTGATTATGGCAGTGATACAAGCTATCACACAAAGACTGGAAAAGGCGAGTGCGCCGCATGAGCGGCAGTTAGAGGGTTGCACATGGACACGGTAACTACTGATGTGCATTCACTACGTTCAGAGATAAGCGACTCTAGCGTAAGGGTCATTGATGTCAGGCGCGAAGACGACTACAACCAAGATCACATTCCAACTGCGGTAAACCTCCCCTTGGCCACACTTCTCTCCGATGACAGCCCTGAACGCGCCCTGCGTCTTGCCTGCTCGCTGGGAGTAGGCGACGAGACTCCTGTGGTAGTATACGATGACACGTTTGGCGCGCTAGCATCAAGAGTGGCGTGGACGCTTGAACACCTTGGCCACAAAGACGTAACCCTGCTTGACAGCACATACTCGGTCTGGAAGTTTCAGGGACTTGAGATTGATTCTGATACGCCCGACCTACCTGCCGCCAAACACTCTATGAATCTGCAGCCTGACATCCTTGCAACATCTGACTATCTGGAGGATGCCATTACAAACGATGACATTGTCCTAATCGACAACCGTGAGAGACTCAACTTTCTTGAACAGCACATCCCAGGAGCCATAAACATTCCATACCGCACCCTTGCAACACACTACAACATACTCCGCCCGCACAACGAGATGTTGAGGCTGCTTGAAAACCGTGGCGTTACTCCCTCTTCTAAAATCGTCACGTATTGTGGCAGCGTTGGGACGCTGTCGGGCCTTGCCTACTATGCACTAAAATCAGTAGGCATCCCGGACGTGCGCCTGTATGTCCGCTCCTTCAAAGAGTGGAAGAGCCTTGAAAAGCCCACAATGCGCCAGGATGATGCAAACTATTGGGATCTATCTGCCGAGTAACTTTGCACATGACTGCATATCAGTCAGCTAACCAACTAACCAGCTAACAAGATGGAACTACCTACTACTACTCCACCACACATACAGTCTTGATCAGGATATCTCGTTTCGAAGCTTTTTTGTGATCGTTACTTCAATATTGTCAAGCAAAACCAGCATCTTCTCCTTGTTCTCTTCAAGATAGTCCCTGCCCCTGTCCTTGAGCCTGATCTTCCAGAGCCTCATCTCCCTGTGTTCCTCGAAAAAGTTTTCAATCATCTGTTCGCCAGACTTTGTGGGATCTATAAACTCGTCAAATATCTTGCTGGTCTTTTCTACATCTCCATCCTCTATGGCCTCTCTTGTTGTTTGGATTGCCTGGCTTAGGTGCTTTAGGTTCTTTACGGGCTTGGGTAGAGTCTTTTTGGTAATGCCAAACAGCCCTTTCTTCTCTTTACCCATCCTGTCTGCAACGTTTGGGGCAAGGTCATACACAGGAATCTTGCTCAGGCCGTCGCGCTTTATGTTTTTTATCAACAATCCCTTGTTCAACAGCTTTAGCAGCGCACTCTCTGCATCAACCCTGTCCATGAGTGTGGTCCACACTATGGCTCCCAGTGTATGGTACCCCTGTCTGATGGATTCGAGCACCACCACCTCTTGAATCCTCTTGAATCCCTCTTCTATCCTGACATTTACAAAGTCCTTGTCCCTGATGGACTTTCTGGCATTCTTTACATCTATCTCTATTGAGCGCTTTAGCGCCTCTAGCGCCTCGGGCACTTGGTTTAGCAGCGACAAAAAACAGGCCTTGTTGTACCACGCCATCCCGTATGTGGGGTCAGACTCTATGGCCTTCTCTACTGAGTCTAGCGCCTTTGAATATCTTTTCTGCTCGTAATGGACCAGCCCCTTGAGGTTCCATGCCTCCGGATTGGTGACATCTATGTCCAGCACCCTGTCGTACACGCGCAGCGCCTCATGATGGTCGTCTAGATGAAACCTTGCATATCCAAGCTTTAGCATTGTCTCCACACTGTCGGGATCTATCCTTAGCGCCTGCTCAAACAACACGATCGCATCCTCAAGCTTTTCGTCTGCCATCAGGTTAATCCCTTTCTTGAACAGCTTTCTGCGGTTATAGTCTGGACTGACAAGGCTTGTGTTGTTCTTGCCGTCGTGCTTGCCGTCGTTCTTGTCGTCGGTTACTTTTTTTACGTCAGGCTCTGGTGCTGCTGGCTCTTTGCCCTTGTCCTTTCTTCCAAATAGCCGTTTCAACTATGTAAAATACACCATAATCTAGATAAATACTATCCCTATTGCCATTCTTTGTGCAATTGCCTAGCATATGGGCTACTCTTCCATTTCATGCTTGGGTGTCTGTTCACTCATCGGCTCACCTACTCATCCATAATGGTGCCATCCCATCCTCACTGATACCATGCCCACTAAAACGCCAGACTGTGTAGGATAGTACAGTCTGGTGCAGGTTGCTTTTTTGCACTATACATTGCAAACTAAATGTAAAAATACTTGACATTCGATAAACGTGTGTGTCTTACATACCGCACATTGAAATACGTGGGCCATCCCCATTCAAGCAGTCTGGCGTATATGAGGTCCAGCTGGCCATAACCCGCAAAAAGCCCACAGATGACGCAATCAATTCAGATGGCTTTCCTGCACTTTGGAAGTCAAACTTTCATCTCAAGGTAAAGGATGGTATGTTTTCAGAGTCTGTTGCAGGCTCACCAGACAACCCGTTGCCCAAGGACCTTGGTACTGGACAGGTCTGGATAGTGGTAAAGGACCTCTTCTCCTCACTGCATTCTGTATTCGACATTACCCTACAACCCCCCGGAAAAAAGGATGATCCCAAACAACAAAGACAGCCCGACAAACCACCTGCTACAAAGGCCGATGACCAGAGCCGCGCACCATCAACATCAACACCCACACCCCAGACACCGGTAGAGTCACGCACTACAAAGCAGCAGGTGCCGCCGCCTCCATCTACACCAAAACCACAACCACCGCGATCATCATCATCATCATCATCCCCCAAACCTTCGGCACAACAGCCACCAAAACAAACCCCATCGCCTTCATCCGCCTCACCAAAACCACAACCACCGCGATCATCATCATCATCATCATCCCCCAAACCTTCGGCACAACAGCCACCAAAACAAACCCCATCGCCTTCATCCGCCTCACCAAAACCACAACCACCGCGATCATCATCATCATCATCATCCCCCAAACCTTCGGCACAACAGCCACCAAAACAAACCCCATCGCCTTCATCCGCCTCACCAAAACCCCAACCACCGCGATCATCATCAATACAACCAAAGAGCGCAGAGCCTCCACATTCCCAGCCTGCCTCACAGGGCTTGCTGGGTGACAAGGGACCCACAGGAGTGCAAGGTTCTACGGGTGACAAGGGCCCACGCGGTTATGCTGGACCACCAGGAGACAAGGGATCACAAGGTCCATCAGGCCCTTCAGGTGACAAGGGCTTGCAAGGTTCTACTGGCGACAAGGGTGACAAAGGTCAGCAAGGCCCACCCGGCGACAAGGGCGACAAGGGACTCACCGGCGACAAGGGCGACAAAGGTCAGCAAGGCCCACCCGGCGACAAGGGACTCACCGGCGACAAGGGCGACAAGGGACTCACCGGCGACAAGGGCGACAAAGGTCAGCAAGGTACTACTGGTGACAAGGGACTCACCGGCGACAAGGGACTCACCGGCGACAAGGGCGACAAAGGTCAGCAAGGTCCTACTGGTGACAAAGGTGACAAGGGCCTCACTGGCCCTATGGGCGAAAAAGGTGTTACTGGATTCAAGGGGGCGCCGGGTGACAAGGGCGACAAGGGCCTCACCGGCTCCGTAGGCGACAAGGGCCCCATAGGCCAGCGTGGCCTGACCGGAGACAAGGGTCCTACAGGTCCCATTGGCATTCAGGGCGACAAGGGACTACAAGGTCACATCGGATTGCCAGGCGACAAGGGCCTCACCGGCTCCGTAGGCGACAAGGGCCCCATAGGCCAGCGTGGCCTGACCGGAGACAAGGGTCCTACAGGTCCCATTGGCATTCAGGGCGACAAGGGTCCCATTGGCCTAAGGGGCGCTGCCGGCGAAAAGGGCGACAAGGGCCCTGAGGGGCACATAGGTGACAAGGGCCCGCAAGGCCCGCAAGGCCTTGCAGGTGCAAAGGGTATCACCGGGATTACAGGCCACACCGGCGACAGAGGTGACAAGGGACCGGCAGGCGACAAGGGCGACAAGGGACCGGCAGGTCCGTCTGGCTCACCAGGTGACAAGGGCCCGCAAGGCCCGCAAGGCCCAGTAGGTGCAAAGGGTATCACCGGGGTTACAGGCCCCACCGGCGACAAGGGCGACAAGGGACCGGCAGGCGACAAGGGCGACAAGGGACCGGCAGGTCCGTCTGGCTCACCAGGAGACAAGGGCCCGCAAGGCCCGCAAGGACTTGCTGGCCCAAAAGGCCTTACAGGCGTTCCAGGTCCACAGGGTGAAAAAGGCGAAAAGGGCCCAACAGGCCCGCTCGGAGAAAAGGGCCCAATTGGCCCTACGGGACCACTTGGGGAGACAGGTCCGCAAGGTCCGCAAGGTCCTCAGGGTTCTGCAGGCCCCAAGGGGATCACCGGAGTCACAGGCCCCATAGGCGACAAGGGTGAGAAGGGCCCAACAGGCCCCACAGGCGAAAAAGGCCCAACGGGCCCAACAGGCCCACAGGCGACAAGGGCCCGCAAGGCCCCCAAGGCCCGCGCGGGGAGCTTGGAATAACAGGCTTGCCTGGAGAGGCCGGCCCGCAAGGCCCAATAGGGGTTCAGGGTGTGCGTGGAAAAGAGGGCCCTCTAGGCCCTGCAGGCCCAGTAGGAGAACATGGTCCGCACGGTCCGCAAGGACCCGTTGGCCCGCAAGGTCCGCGCGGCCCGCCAGGTCCGCCAGGCGAGAAGGGGTCATCAAGCAGTTTATCCTCTGAACAAAAGCAACTGTTCAAGGAACTCTTGGAGATCCTCACAAACAAGAATATCATAACCACCGAAGAACAGATACGGCTCATGAGCCATCTGTACTGATTATTACACACTGCAACTACACTGCTGCTACTAATCCTACCTACCTACCTACCTACCTACCGTCATTATACATACTGGCCACACATTGCAGATTCTCTTGCAATGCTTGGCAGCTGATTAATAGGATTTTATTTGAATGCTATACTTTGGTGTATGAATTAGGTTGGGAATTCCTGAAAAGATCAAGGCCATCCAGGATGAGATGGCGCGCACCCAGATAAACAAGGCAACTGAACACCATCTGGGCTTGCTAAAGGCCAAGATTGCAAAGCTCAAGAGGGAGCAGGAAGACAATGTTGCCAAAAAATCCGGAGTCAAGACTGACGGCTTTGACGTGCGCAGGACCGGCGACGCCACTGTGGTGTTTATAGGACTACCAAGCGTGGGAAAGTCCACACTGCTCAACAGGATGACAGGAGCAAAGTCTGCAGTTGGGGCCTTTCAGTTTACAACACTTACTGTCGTTCCGGGCATGATGGAGTACAGGGGCGCCAAGATCCAAATCTTGGATCTTCCTGGAATCATAAAGGGCGCGTCCACCGGCAAGGGGCTGGGCCGTAGAATCCTCTCTGTTGCAAGAAGCGCCGATCTGGTACTGCTCATCCTTGATGTGTTCCAGCCATACCATGAACAAGTGCTGATAAACGAGCTGGGCAACATTGGCATAAGGCTCAACCACCTCCCACCCAACATAACCATAGAAAAGGCATCCATGGGAGGCATTGCAGTGGCGCAGCAGGTAAAACTCACAAAGATCACAGAAAAGCACCTTAAGGACATACTGCACCTGTACGGACTCGTCAGCGCCAGGGTAGTGATCCGCGAAGACATCACATCTGAACAACTCGCCGACCACATTGCAGGCAACATCAGCTACTCAAAGGCACTCACAGTCCTCAACAAGATAGATCTGGTGGATACAAAGTTTCTAGGCAACCTCAAAAACAACATAAAGTCTGACGTAATCGAGGTCTCTGCAAACTCTGACATCAACATAAAACTCTTGCAGGAACAAATCTATGAAAAACTCAAATTCATTAGGATATACATGCGGCCAAAGGGCGGTGAGACGGACTTTGAAGAGCCACTCATAGCGCGTGAGGGGGACACCGTCGAGGACATATGCAACAAACTACACCGCAGGATGAAACGTGAATTTAGGTACGGTCTGGTATGGGGAAAGAGCGTAAAGTTTGGCGGGCAGCGCGTGGGACTGGCCCATATATTGCAGGATGAGGACGTGCTGACGATAATCAAGATGCGCTGATTACCCGCCTCAAAGATTTGCGTTTTACGTACGCTTCACTTGCGCCTCCGCCACTCCACCATACAACCTTACACACGCGATACCATCGTCAACTCGGGCTGCCCACCATCTATCATGCATGCGCTGTGTGCCATCACACACACAAACACCAAACCAAACAATACACCAACTATGAATCTGATACCTCGTCTGCTAGGTCACGCCCATCACACAAGCCTGATCCAATCCCTGCATGTCACCACATAACTGCCCACCACTCTCTACAACACACTGCACCGTCCACCCCTTGAATTTGGATTGACTATGCCTGCACACATGCTTCTAGGCAGAGATAAATAATCTAGCCCGATACTCATCATACATCATGCCGATAAAGCTTGGTTTAATCGGAAAGACCAACACCGGCAAGACCACGTTCTTCAACTCTGCAACACTCTCCTCCAACGATATCTCATCATACCCGTTTACCACCAAGTCGCATGCATCCGGCACTGCACACGCGATCACACTGTGCGTCCATAACGAGTTTCGGCTACAGGACAACCCCCACAACTCTAGATGCGTGGACGGCTGGCGGTACATTCCGATAGACCTCATCGATCTGCCCGGACTCATAAAGGGTGCATGGCAGGGAAAGGGACTCGGAAACCAGTTTATATCCATTGCCGCACAGTCCGATGCCCTGCTGCATGTAGTCGATACATCCGGCGGCATAGACTCCACCGGAAGGATAAGCAGCACTGGAACTGGAGATCCTGTATCGGACTTTGCAGACATTGAAGAAGAGCTTGTCATGTGGTACCATAAAATACTAGAGGGCAACAGGGACAAGATCTCAAAGCTGATAGCAGGCGGCACGGATCTCCCCGACGCCATAACCTACCTCTATGCCAGCATAGGCGTAAAAAAGGCACATGTCTTGGATGCCATCAGGGCAGCAGGCATTGCAGACATGACACTTGATGAGATTGACACCGCCCATGCCAGACGATTCGTATCACACTTGCGCAAGATATCAAAGCCCACACTGATAGTCGCAAACAAGATGGATGTAGATGGGGCCACCAAGAACTTTGAGAGGCTGCAAAAGCGATACAGCGATTTTATGGTGATTCCGGTAAGCGGCGACAGCGAGCTTAGCTTGAGGCGCGCAGAGCAGAAGGGACTCATAAAATACCCGCTGGGCTCCGAGCAGTTTAATGTGCTAAAGCCTGATGATCTGACCCACAAGCAGGCAGATGCACTGGATCTAATCCGCGATGGCATCATGAGCCAATACATGAGGACGGGCGTACAGTTTGCAATCAATGTGGCAGTGTTCAAACTGCTCAAGATGAACTCCATATATCCAGTAGCTGATGAAAAGCGCCTGGCAGACAAGAAGGGCAGGGTGCTGCCTGACCTGATCCTGCTCCGTGACGGGGCCACCATAAGCGATCTCGCAAAGGAGATACATACCGATCTGACCAAGGGGCTACTCTATGGTAAGGATCTCAGGTACAACCTGCGCCTCCCCACGGATTATTGCCTCCGTGACAGGGATGTGATATCGCTAGTCAGCGCCGCAAAAAAATAACCATTACATGACGCATCTGTCTGCGATTATCTACTACCTAGGCATCACACTGGTGTAATATACACAATTTTTGGATGTCAGGATTGGTACGCATATTGCATACCATTCATGTATGATGAGCAGTGATGCGGGCAAATTATTTAGGGTACGTTATTATCTTGAATCCTCTAGTGGGGGTTCCTCTATCCCATACAATCTGTGTCCCACAGGGCATTGGAATATTTGCGCTTGTAACATACCTGCCTCTGTCTCCTTGACTTGACCACTCATGGAACTACAAGAACGGTATCCTTCATTATGTGATGGACTTTTTTTTGTTGTAGATTATTTGCATACCTTCTCTGCGTAGAACTATTGCTGTGCGTATAACTCCAGTAGGACGTTGTTTGTGTAATTTGAGCACCATGTCCGTGTCTGATTGGTTCTGCACTGTCTTTGCCCGTCCAAGACTGCGGTATTGGTACACTGCCAGTCCCTAGATACTTGCACCACAACCTCCGCACATGTCTGACTTATCTTCATCTGGATTACTATCTCTGATATCTTGATGCCTTTCTCACATTGTCTTACCATATTCTACTTTGCTTTCTTTCAATCTTCTTACTATGGACTTTCTTGATTTGTACAGACCAAAATAATCACCGATCGTCTTCTTAAGATTAGGGTAATCTAATTTATGTACAATAGGACGCCCATTTTTTTTGACAATCCATACCAATATCATACTCTGCGATCAGGCAGATTAATAGGATCATTGCTGCCTCTTGATCTTATGCGCATGACATCCTCGCAAGAGATCAGAGAGTCAATGCTGGCAGAATGGCACGAGCAGCTCTCTAGGAACCACGTCACATCCCGCGTGGACTCTGTCAGCGGCTCAAGCCCTCCATCGGTTTTTGTGGGGTCGTACGGCTATCCCAAGGTGGCAGTGGGCCCCCTAGTGCCGCCTGTTCATGGCGACACGAGAATATTTGATGCCCCCGAACACTGGAAGACAACATCCCTTGAGCAGATCATCAAGTACAGGATGAACTTGATCCGTGGGGTGCAAAACGTCCCCGTCAGGGATACGGCCACCAGATACATCGAGGATCTCCAAGAGGTTGCAATGTCGTCCAACCCAATAGATTCTGATCTGACCTTTCAAGGACCGGTCACACCGAACACAATGCGCCTAGATGATCACAGCACCCCATCTGGACCCATTGGCAGGATAAGCTCTGTGAAATTCTCCGGCTCCTCACCTATACGGCACGTTGAGAGGACATTTTATGACACCGACCAGGGCGCGCGCGATGCTGTCGTGGATCTATACCATTCAGGAGTCGAGGTATCCACCATCCAAAAGTGCTTGAGCATAGCAATGCTGGGACGCAGGAGGGTACTTGTCCCTACAAAGTGGAGCATAACTGCTACGGACAGCATGATATCTGAGCATCTTGTCACTGACACCATACTGGGCAGCAGCCTAATAGACTCGTACCGAGTCTTTTCATACAATCATCTTGGAAACGTCTTTGCAGTTGTATTGTTTCCGCATACGTGGCTGTACGAGCTGACCGAGGCCTGGCACACAAACAACGTGCTGGGGTTTGGCTCGGACTGCGAGGGCATCAAGGGCATTGATCACTCTCCGGTCACGGCCGGCGCATACTTTGCTGCAAAGCTTGCAGTCGCCGAATACCTCTCACGCCGGCATGTGCAGGCAGGCGTGCTGGTACTCCGTGAGATCAGGCCAGAGTATTCTATTCCAGTGGGGGTATGGCAGGTCAGACAGGGGGTCCGCGAGGCGATGCTTCAGACTCCCAAATTGGTACACAGCTTTGATGAGGCACTGGACATTGCTACAAAAAACACAAACATCTCAAAGTCCCAGTGGCTCTCACACATAAAGATCACCGATATGCTAAAGCAAAAGACCTTGTCTGAGTATTTTGGCACCACTTCCTAGCCATGAGTTATGTTGTATCTATACCACACCACTGCCGGAGGTTTTTTCTGTATTGGTATGAGCCTGCGACGAATGGTGTTGCAGCACGAGTCTTTCTTGCACGCTTCTTATAGGTGAGCCGTAGCGTTCATCATGTGTATAGTCGGCCCTGTGAAGTCAGTTGCATACGGTGTTGGGAGGCCTGCAGGTATTTTTTACAATCGTCTACATTGAATCACCATTCTTTCTGGCAATCCATACAAGCGCCATCTCCCTAATCTTGGAATCGGCCTATTGTTTGTAAAATGCCCTTGGTAGATCAGTCTTTATGTATGGGGGACAGTCCTTACCGTGGGTATTTGCCCTGCCAATATGATCATGATGCCACAACTTGTATTTGATTGCCCATGCCTGTCAAACCAACACATGATGCATGGGCATACCATGTTGGGGACGTCTTGCAGGCAGAAATAAAAGCCATTACTACTCCACAACTAATGCGCCACAGTGCTGGACAGTACAACCATGGCCTTTGCTGAAGCTGTTCGTGTCATACACACAACCATCAGATCAATCTTGCTCTGAGCCGCAATACCAACGGCAGTTCTCACACTACCCATGCTAGCTTATCTATCCTCGGCACTGATCTTTTCTGCATTCACCCAGATCGTCTCCTTTTTGTGATCGATCAGTCTGACATTGTCCATCTCAAGCTTGTCTCTGATCTTGTCTGATTCGTCAAACCTTCCCTGCATCTTGTAATGCTGTCTGTCTGCAATCATGGATTCTATATGGCGCACGCGCCTCTCGTCGGTTGCCTGCACCCCCAGTCCCAGAATATCTAGCATTCTGTCCATGGATTTTTTAGCCACAGGCGCATCATGGCTTGCCATCTCTTCTCTTGCCGCCATGGTGTTTATCCTCTTCACTAGACCAAATACGGCAGCCAGCGCCATGTGGGTATTGAAGTTATTATCTAGGGCTTTGTCAAAGTCTGCCTCGAATTTACATACATTACTCCCATCATTACTCCCATCATTACTCCCATCATTACTCCCATCATTACCATCACCTGAATCTTCTCTGCTTCTGCCCTCCACATCCTCATTCTGGCGGCGCCTACCTGCCTGCATTAGTTCATGGTAGCATATCTCGATCTGCCTCCATTGGGTCAGGTTCTCACTGAGCAGCTTTTCTGAATAGTCTATGGGTTTTGAATAATGCCCTGACAAGCAGAACAGTCTGGCCACGTTGGGCCCCCACTCTTGGAGTATCTTGCGCACCCTTCTAATGTTACCCTGTGATTTTGACATCTTTTCGCCGTTAATTGTGACCATTCCCACATGCATCCATATGCGAGCCAGCTGCTTGCGCGAAGACGATGGCCCTGCCATACATGACTCTGACTGTGCAATCTCATTCTCATGATGAGGAAAGATCAGATCCATCCCGCCCCCGTGTATATCGATCTCACTTCCAAGATACTTTGCACCCATGGCAGAACACTCTATGTGCCATCCGGGCCTCCCTCTCCCCCAGAGGCTCTCCCATGCAGGCTCTGTATCTGCAAACTTCCAGACGGCAAAGTCCAGGGGATCCCTCTTTGCCTCATCTATCTTTATCCTTGCACCAGACTCTAGATCACCGGTCTTCTTTTTTGAGAGCTTTCCATATCCTGCAAATCCAGACACATCAAAATAAACACCGTTCTTTGTGGCATATGCCATGCCATTGTCCTGCAACTTCTTTACAAAATCTATGATCTCTTTGATGTGGTCGGTTGCCTTTGGATGGTACGTGGCGCGCATGACGTTTAACGCATCAAAGTCCTCAAAGTAACTCTTGATATACTTGGCACTGATCTCTTTTGCTGTAACCTCTTCTCTACGTGCGCGTTCTATTATCTTGTCATCTATATCAGTAAAGTTTTGCACAAACTCTACACCCACTCCCTTTCCTTGCAGATACCTCCTGAGCACATCAAACACTATTATGGTTCTAGCGTGGCCAATGTGGGACTCGTCATATACGGTCACGCCGCACAGGTATATTCTGATCGGCACCATACCGGTATGGCAGAGCAGCTCCTTCTTGGTACCCGTAAGGGTGTCGTGCAGTCTCATCCTATGACATACTTCCTTCCTTCTCTGGCAATTGCCTTTTGTGCCTGCTGTTTATGTAAAGCTCCCTGATCTTCTCTACTACATGCTCATCTGCGCCTACCAGACGCGCAGTCTCTGAGACTGTGTGCTTTTCTTCAAACATGCAGTACAGGATGGGGTCAATCTGTTCGTATGTTGCTCCTAGCTCGTCTTCTGCACCGTGGTCACTCCACAGGTACGGACTACTCTTCTTTGCAATGACCCAGTCTGGCACACCCAGTTGTCTTGCAAGCTGCCTTACCTGCAGCTTGTACAGGGTGACGATGGGCAAAAGATCAGCCGCCCCGTCCCCAAACTTTGTAAAGTATCCAGTCAGATACTCACTCTTGTCACTTGATCCCAGCACGAGGCAGTCTTTGAGATTTGCATAATAGTACATGATGTCTGCTCTGACCCTTGCTCGGAGGTTGCCCCTGGCCCTCTCGTCGGGTTCTAGATACATAGAGTACTCTTTGACAATCGGGGCAATATCAACAAGCTTGTAGTCGATTCCAGTAAGCGATATCATCTTGATTGCATCCTGCGTCTCAGAGTCTGGTGTGACTGTGGTGTCTGGCATGACCAGCGCTAGGGTGCGGCCCTTTAGGCCGTGATTGTATGATTCACCCCCATCAGCGCAGATGTATGCCAGTACGGCCGAATCAACTCCGCCGCTCAGCCCCAGTATTACTCCTGATGTATTACTCTTCTCCAACCTATCTGCAATGAATCTTCTGATGGATGCAGCTATCTCAGGATAGTCTTGCCTGATGATCTGTTTTGTGATGTTGTCTTTGTTGTCATTCTTGTAGTTGTCGTCATTCTTGTAGTTGTTGTTGTTGCTACTACTACCACTACCACCACCACTATGCTCCAATAGCATCTAGTATTCACCCCGTCTGGGAATAAAAATTATCTCAAACAAAAGGATCATCATGTCCATGCCATTACTTGTAATGTGCTAGATATCGACATAGATGCCGTCATCTCTTGCCTGGACTGGATATGTATTCATCTTTACGCCCTTTAGATAATCCACAAGATCTCCAGTCTTGATGTTGTAGTGCCAAAAGTGCAGCGGACACTCTACAATGTCACCATCCACTTTGCCGCCTGCAAGTGAGCCGTCTTGGTGCACACAAATGTCATCCATGGCATTATACCCATTCTGGTTAAACAAGGCAATCTGTTTGTCATCTATCTTGAATGCCTTGTTTTTTCCGGCCGGAACCTCGTCTCTTTCTGCAATCTTTTTCCAAGCCATGTCTACACGACATGTAACTGACATTTATTTGCACTTGTGTGGGTGGGTATGGCATATCCCTCTGCCATGTTCTCACCGGCGCTGGCCTGTATGTGTCAGGAAATCAGTCCTGTACCCCCCTATGCTTCTGGGCATTGCCATGACAGAGGATTTAAAATGTCGTTAAACGTCATGCATTTGATGAAGAGTACAAAGACATTGCAGTCACCATCCACGCGCAGCATCAAGATCTTGGTTGCAAAACTGGGCCTTGATGGTCATGACAGGGGCGCCCTTGTACTGTGCAGGGCGTTCAGGGATGCGGGAATGGAGGTCATCTACTCTGGGTTGTTTGCCACACCTGAACGGGTAGCACAGATTGCTGAGGATGAGGATGTGGATGCTGTAGCGATGAGCCTGCTTAATGGTGCCCATGGTACACTCTTTCCCAGAGTGGTTAAGATACTAAAAAAGAAGGGAATCAAGGACGTCCTGGTGGTTGGAGGTGGAGTAATCCCTGAAATTGATCACAAGGATCTGACACGCGCAGGAATAGATCATGTGTTTGGACCTGGTACCTCGCTGCCCACCATAATCCAACACATAACAAGTGGTGTCTCTAAATTACGAAAGATATAACCACACATGTTATCAAAGGAGTGCCTCCATTACATCTGGCATACAATAACATCACACAAAATATAATCACCAGTCAAACTCGTAACACATCGACTTCTTGAAGTTCCTTAAATACTCAAACGGTGAAATAGATTGATCATGTGTGGTGAACCAAAATGAACATGCCAATATCTGAACTTGTGGAAATAAACTGAAAGAATCCTGATGTCAACAAGCTTTTTGAAATTCTCAGTAAGCAGTTTGACAAAATAGATCAAAAGATGAAGAGATTGGAAAGAGAAAATCAAAAACTGGTTGTAGAGAATCAAAAAATGATAACCGAGAACAACAAGATGAGGGCACAGATTGACGAGCTGACAAAAACCATAGAGGATATGAAAAAGAAAAAGGGCAGATCCAAAAACGTACGCAGCTACCATATGCATTTCAAGACACGTATGACTATTTCTTGTCCGTTTGGCCAGATTTTATTGATCAAATTAGAGCCTGCACCGCCGCGAGTCCATAGGGTCAGGTGCCCACGGACAGAATTAGGAAACAAAGTTCAAATGACCAACTTCTAAAATGCAATGGTGATGGTATGAGACGATGATGGTGCGACATGATGATTATGTAACGTGAATATGCTATCATACTGTGCCTGGTACTAACGTTGTCGCATTGCCTTATTCGGTAGAGTCTGGCCACATCATCTTGCGCATTTGCTTGCCCACTTTCTCGATCTGATGCTCGTCATTCTGCCTCATGTACTTGTCAAATGCCTCGGTACCACTCTTTTGGTACTCTGCAACCCACTCTTTGTTGAATGTACCATCCTGAATCATCCCAAGTACCTTCTTCATACTGGATTTGGTTGCTGCATCCATTACAACAGGTCCGCGTGTCAGTCCGCCATACCTTGCAGTCTCGCTGACGCGCCTCCACATTCCGTTGATTCCATACCTCTGTATCATGTCCACGATAAGTTTGAGCTCGTGGAGTACCTCAAAGTATGCAATCTCTGGCTGATAGCCTGCCTCGACAAGTGTCTCAAATGCGTTTGTAACCATGCTTGCCGCCCCACCACACAGGTCTGCTTGTTCACCAAACCAGTCCGTCTCCACTTCCTCTTTGAACGTGGTCTGTATGAGGCCCGCCCTTGCGCTGCCTATGGCCTTTGCTATACTCAGCGTCCGGTCCCATGCACTACCAGTAAAGTCTTGCTCCACTGCAACGATCGAAGGAGTTCCAAAGCCTGCAAGGTATGTTTCCCTTACCTTTGAGCCTGGCCCCTTTGGTGCCACCATTACAATATCAACATTGTCGGGCGCCTGAATCCATTTCCAGTATATTGCAGCCGCATGTGAAAATGACAGTGCCTTGCCTTCTGAGAGGTTTGGGCCTATTTCGTCTGCATATGTCTTGGCCTGTACCATGTCTGGAATTAACACGTGAACAATATCTGCTTGCTTTGTGGCCTCTGCCACTGACATGACCTTGTGGCCATCTGATTTTGCCTTCTCCCAACTATTCCCGCCTGACCTTAGTCCGACCACAACATCTAGTCCAGAGTCTTTCATGTTGTTGGCTTGCGCATCTCCCTGTATCCCATACCCGAGAACTGCAACGGTCTGATCCTTTATCTTGTCTAAATTAATATCTGCATCCTTCCATGTCTTGGCCATCGTAATCTATTGTACTTTAAGCAATATTAATCATATAGATCATGACTCCTACATCCAAAAAAGCATTTTACCATAATCGCAAATCACAACCAGTTCATTTCAAGTAGAGTCATATTCGTAATGAATTATACAACAACAATACTCATAAGCGCTTTAACGTTACTCTCAGTGATGACATCTGCAACACACACGGCCTGCAAAATCAAAATATCACTAATCATTACAATTACGCGCATTATATCTTCTGCTCGTGTGCACCCTTGCCACCTCCACAAGTCCAGAATACGCGATCAATGACAGGACTTGTAGTAAAGACAGGCCACAAATAATAAAGGAATTTTTATCTATTGGAGTCTCTATATTTGCAACAAAACCAGATCGTGGCATCGTGCCGTGATTGGGCCCCTAGAATATCGACTCGGTCTTTATGTGATGTTGTTGTTGTGGATATGCATCAAGACGTGCTTGCCAGCTAACCCCTCCTAGACTCCGGCCTTGAAGAGAGCATAGATCAGATTCTGATTACCCTACCACACAGGCGGCACTTCACCGTAACAGCGTTGGTATCATCCCCCTTGTCACCGCCCTGGTGTATCCTTACAAACCTCTTGGTTCCGCATTGCGGGCAGACGGGGCAGGCGCGTACAGGCTCCATACACACATCAGTGCTCCGTGGGGTTTGTATCAGACTCTGCTATTGCAACAAGCCTGTCTCTTGCATTTATCCTGTCCAGTATCACTCCTACTGCCTCTGGTACTATCTTCCTCCAGCCTTCATTGTCCCCTGACACTATCATGTTTCGTATCCTTGTGGCGTTGTACATGTCCCTGTCAAGCAATGCAGGCCTTACCACTTGCACTCCAGAGTCTGCTAGAAGCATTTCCACGTACTGATTCCCGCTGTACACCCTGTCAAAACTGGGCAGGATGCTTCTAAGGTATGCAAACCATGTTGCAATGTTGAACTGGTTCTGGATGGGTATAATCATACATCGGTTGGAGTCTAGGTGCCGTGCCTCTAGCAGCGAGTCATGAATCATCTCCACCCTTTCGCCTGCGGTAAATGGATCCTTTTTGAGATAGTTAAACTGCGAGCTCGTGACTGCTATTATAACCTCCTGACACTCGTCAAGAACCTGCTTTATCATGTCCATGTGCCCCATGTGGGGGGGCTGGAACCTTCCCATCATCAGTCCGCGCTTGGCCTTTGTCTGTACCATGACTGTTATTGGTGTGGTCTTTGATTTAATTAAATTAGTCGCATGATGACATTATACCTTACAACAAACGAGATTGCAATACCATTGCTCATATTTTTTATATATTGTTACTATAGATCCTATATGTAATCCCTACTTTGAACGATACGTTTAGTTCGGCCATGATCGCGCTACACAGTAAATACAGAATTCGTCAGATCAAACCATACACAAACTGGAACAAGAAAATAAAAAGCTAAAAGAAATCCTAACACAAAATGACGAGAAATTGTAACACATCGCCATTATGAAGTGGTTTTTTGAGGCCAAAATCAGCTCACCAAGAGAAGGCAAATCCCAATGCGCGTGCAGTCGTGACGGCCGCCACGGCTCAGATATGGGTGTGGTGGATGCAGATGCGGATGTGGTGGATGCAGATGTGTAAAATGTTGCACGAACCGCCTCAGGCGGCCATGGTTGTGATGGTTGTCGCGGCGCGAGTTATGCGTTTCTTCGGAATGTCGTCTATCCTTCCGGCTAAATAGTCGCGGACAAACTCGTAAAAGTTGACACCGCGCTTCTTACATGTCTCGTAAATGCTCATGGTCACGGCAGTCCTCTTGGCGCCCTTTTCTGTCCTGCTCCCGTACAGTACCTTGCGGGCCTCTGCAAACCTGCGCAGCGCCTGCTCGCTGACGTTGTTGTGATAGTCCACACCCGCATGCTCTATGAACGTAAAGAGCGAGTCGACCTCCCTCTTTAGGCGCTTTGCATACCTCTTGCAGTCCTTGTCCGTATGGCCCTTGTTTATCAGCCGGTGCACCCTACTCTTGAGCTTCTGCACAGACTGTTTCTGATCCTCTGCAGAGTCTCTGCAGTCGGTCTTTCTGGGTTCTATGGCATCCTTGAGTATTTTGTACAACGTTCTGAAGAATCTGACAAATTTTTTGCTCTTGTTCTTCTCGAGTGTCCTGTACATGTCGCGCAAGTAGTGCAGCAGGCACTTTTGGTGCTTGCTACCCACGTAGTTCCACGGGCCCCACGAGTCACTCACGATGATTCCTGTGAATCCTTTCAACACATCCATGGGTACGGTCCTGCCTCTTGACTTGTTTATGACGAATATGCTCGACATGCTGTTGACAAACACCCAGACCCACCTGCGTATGCCGTTGACAAACCAGCTCGTCTCGTCGCCGTAAATCTCCCTGTACCTTTTGAGCGCCTTTTTGAGCTTGTCGTACAGCGGCTCAAGCTCACGGGCGACCACGTCGCAAAAGTGGTTCAGCGTGGATGTGGAGATGCTGATACCATAAAACATGTGGAGCATGTCTCTGATCTTACCAAATGACACGTTAGAACACTTCATGGTTATCACCATGGCCATGATGTTTGTCCCGAAATGCTCCCCTGCAAGCACGCCGTCAAGGTACGGGGTGACCTGCTTGTTGCAGCCCCTGCAGAACCTTCTTGAGACACACCATTTGGTGACCGTCCACTTGAACTCGATCAGGTCCTCGGACAGTCGCTCGTATTCTCCGGTGGGCTTCGAGAGCTCCGCGCCGCAGTTGGGGCACTTGGTCTGGTCGGCCTGCCTGGTGTCGTTTACGGTGGGCGGGATCCTGTGTGACGGCCGCTTCGTGCCGTCGTTCTTGTCGACGCTCCTAATCTGTGGATACCCCTTCATCTCCCTCACGTTGTAGCTTCTGTGGTTGTGCCCGCGTCCGGAGCCGTGCTTTTTTTCCTTCCCGGCTACTGCCTGCTTGTTGTCCTCGCGCAGCTGCTCAATTTCCTTATGCATCGCCTCATTCTCCTCGCGCAGTTGCCTGTTTTCCTCCAACACTTGTTCCATCATCTCCCGCGTCTGCTCACTCTCTTTGTCTCTGGCATTTGTCGCCTCTTCAAAGCACTTGAGAAGGTATTTCACGCTGGGATGGTTCCAGTCCACCTTTGAGGGATCCATGACATATACTCTATCCAGGAAATAAAATACATACATATCTACAAAAGAACACCAAATGCTCAAAAACATTAACTACAACTCTCTGCGTTGTTTCTGCCACCCGCTCGTGTTTACTGTGATGGTGTAGTTGGAAGTTCGGTGGGCCCTAATGCCCCAAATTCCACTTCATAATGGCGATGTGTTACGAGAAATTTAACAAAATGCTCAGGAAAAAAGACAAGTAGCTAGTGCAAAAAGACAAGGAGCTAGACATTGAGCGCCACTTGTGGAAGAACAGGGTGGCAGACTGAGATCCTGGTGACAGCACGGACCTGCACAGAATCGAGGTGTTTGACGACATCATATCAGATGAGTCCAGTCTGTACTACACACCCCTGAACTAAGGAAAAATTTCAACATATTTGAAGCGTGCAGGGGAGTACGTAACAGCCAGCGACAAGACGAGATGGTGGTGCGCATGAATTATTACAAATCCATACAAAATGGGTTCAACACAGCACATCCCGGTGAAAAATTAAACCATAAAATGCACAATAATTCAAGCGTGCTGCCTCGGATTAAAAATTACGGGGGAAGGGGAAGAGGAAGGGGAAGAATACGTATATCTTCTTATGTTTGCCAGCCTGTTTGCATACTGTTTGCTACCTCTTCTGCACTCTGACAGAGTGTGGCACCTGCAAAGTGCATCTTTTTATCACATCCTATACAAAACATACGCGCCACCATCATACTATCATACCGTACATGATTGACGGGTATGATTGACAGACATGCTTGCCTACCTGCCTACCTACCTACCTACCTACCTGCCTACCATGAACCGATCAGCAATTCCCTACACGCGCGCTAATCTGCCACATGCTTGGTTACAACACCACTTCCGATAATTCTTGTGGTGGCCGATTCCGGCTTTAGAATCACTGCAATGTCATCAAGCCTGTACGCTACAGGCTTTTCAAAGACTAGTCTGAGCGCAACTAGTGGTGAGGACTGACCCTCCGCGTCGCCCACCGAGGCAACCTTTGCAGCCCTTGTCTGCAGTCCAATATTCACCAGACATCCCTGGTTGGCCGCAATCACATCCTTGTAAAATACACTCTTTTGAAAATTAATTTCAATTTCTGTTCCCACCAGTATGGTGCCGTCATCGGTGCCTATCATGTCGCCCCTGTTAATCTCATCAAACCTTGCCCCCTTGACTGCAAGCCCCACTCTTGCAGGCACGGCAGCCTCTGGCACCGGCTCGTCATGCATTTGAATTGACTTGACGAGTATCTCCGACCCGCCTGGGAACAGTCTCAGGGTGTCATACTGCCTTATCATACCTGACACCATCTTTCCCAGTACCACGGTCCCAACTCCCTTGACATCAAAGCTGTGATCAACTACAACTATGGGCGAATCCCCTCTCTGACTGCCGTCATCACCATCCAACTCCTTGACATGATGCATGCCTTGGCAGAGTTTGTCTGCCTCATGCCTGATTACATCTTGTTCAGCTTTGGCATACTCTTCCACTACGGTCCCTCTTACCATGGAGCCAAGCAATGCCTCGTCAACATCAAATGTATATGACAATATGCCACTCTTCTTTCTGAGCATGTCTAGTGCTATAATCTGCTCGCCTGTGAACTTGTCAAGCTTGTCTACATAAAATATCACATGCTCTGCAAGGTTGATTGCTGCTAGCAGCGGCTGAATCTTGTCGGGAAACCCGCTTGGTGTCACATATGTCATAATCATACCAGACTCTTTTCTGTCATACAGTGTGATGTCGGTGCTGGTGCCTTTTTTGCCAAGATCTGCTGCAACATCCTGCTTGCCGAGTATTGCAAAATTTACAGATCCCACCATTATCTACATTCTCTGCAGGTGCGTCTTATGAAGTTTCGAGTTAATGGTAACTATAGTCTACCACACGCCACGTTGGCAGTCGGCCTCATAATTCTCTCAAATGTGTCTTGATGTTTGTTGAATGATCCTCCTGTACATGTGATTTGGGATTACGAAACAGACTACATGTTAGGCACATTTTATAGAGTAAGTTGTCCATGCTATTCCCATAACTTAGTACAAAAAGTAGTTGCCCCTCCACCAAAGGGGGGTTGAGACTGCGCATTAACATTCATGGTGCAGGCAGGTGTATGTGCATGGACCAAGAGATTACGCCGATACGTAGATCTGGACCGAGACCAAACAACATGAAACTGAATACAAAAAAAAGTACAATGGATAGTTGCAAAAAGAAAAAGAACAAACTTCCAAACCACCAAATTGCTTACTGTGAATGTGTCAGTCAGATGAACTCAATATCCATGACCAGGCACAGGTACGCAAAAGTAGGACGTGAATACCTCAAAACACATGGGCAAGCCTGTCAATTAATACCACCATTACACATCTTTTGCTCTTCACCCATCTTGTATGATCTAAGCAACATATTGTCATATTGTCAGGTTTTCTATAGCCTATTCAGGGCACACCACTACGATCTTCTTACCCCCAATTACAAATCAGAGTACCCTAGAGTCTCCAAACAAGATTTGACGCATCACAACCCTATCAAAAAAAAAATCAAAATTCAGACACACCCCACCAATCTTGACAAACTAACATCATGTCCCATCAACTGTTTTTTCTAAAATCTACTGTTTATGGAAATGATCTCAGTGTCTTGATATAACTTGCAAACCTGTGATTCTCTGGCCTGACCCGTCTCTGTCTGTACTTGGCAAATGGCCTAGATCCTCCTCCTCTGATACCATACAGCCCTAGGGGCTCCCCTATACGCTGTGTCCCATCTGCCCATGAGAGTACCTCATCGGTGGGTGCGTAATGATTATTCACTCTACCCCTCACAATCCTCTGCAACATTTCCCCCGACTTTTCAGCAGATAGTTCATCGGCATGCACAGATGCCCCAAACAGATCAATACTGTCTATGACGTCGTGATTTTGCTGTATTCTTGCAATGCGCCGTACTGCACTTAGTATGACCTGTGAGCCAAGCGAGTGGCCCATCAGCCGGATTTTGGTGCTTGGGCTATCCTTCACAAAATCCCCTATGAACCTTGCAAGGCTGGGGCCATTCTTTTTTGCAATGCTGATTGCTATTGCAAGCGCGCGTCTGGTCTGCCCTGCTATGTGAGCTCCTATTACGTTGGAGTCATAACTAAACCCCACCACCGGATACACATACCCAATCTCACGCAGCCTGTCGTGTGCAAGCACTACTTTGTCTAGCGCCCCGGCATTGCCATTTCTCATTCCATGTACCATTATCACCATCTCGTCGCAGCCTTTCAACACATCTTCAAAATACCGCTTTGGATACAGGCGATACTGGCCCATACCGGCACTACCATCCTTTGGCATGCCTGTCCTGAGGTCATAATGGCCGCGCGTCGATATTCGTGCAATGCGCTGCCCCTGCACACCTCTTTGCATCCCTACCATTCTACCATCATCAATCTACTTAGCACCGTCCATGCCGGTATCATTTCTAACACCATCATATCCGTCTCCAGCTCTTTGGGGCGGTGACAGACTATAGATGGCGTCCATGCAGGCATCATTGCCAACACCACATCCCTCCACACCGCCTATCTCCCCAGCCTTCTCTTAAACTCCTCAATGTCTGATCCTTCCACCTTTGCAAACATGGGCGAGATCTCGCCCAGCATGTGACCAGGCGGCACGCCCAGCACTGATATTTCATCCCATGATACAGACTGGGCAATATCCTGGCTTGCGAACCCCAGCTGATCCCACATCTTTTGCGCCGCGTCAGGCATAAATGGCATGATGGCTATTGCCAGACTCTTGACTGCATTAATGGAATAGTATATACAGCTTGCAGCACTGCTCTTTTGATCTGCCGCCTTGTCCTTCCATGGCTCTTTGTGTTGAAAGTATTGGTTAAAGTATGAAGAGAACCCCAGTATCTTTTTGAGTGCCCTGTCAAGATGGTTCTGCTCCATCAGTACGCGCACGTCATTTGCAAGCGCGTCAATCCTTTCCTTGGCCTGCACATCCATCTGGTCAGGTTCGCCATGCTCCGGTACCCTGCCTCCAAACACCTTGCTTGCAAACCCCAGACAACGGTTTACAAAGTTTCCTAGGTTACCTATCAACTCAGAGTTGATCCTGGTTGCAAAGTCATCCCAGTCAAAGTTGAGATCGTCCTGGGAGTATGGGTTGATTGACACCAGATAAAACCGCAGATAGTCGGCAGGATATGCCTCCAAAAACTCTTTGAGCCCTATATACCAGTCCCTGCTCTTTGAGATCTTTCTTGACTGCAGGGTCAAATGCCCGCGTGTAGGTATGTAATCTGGCAGCTTGTACTCTCCATCCATTCCCATCCTCATGGCAGGCAGAAACAGATAGTGATGATATACAATATCCTTTCCTATAAAATGATAAATGTCAGCCGAGTTCCAAAACTGCTTTCCGTCAATCCCCTTATCTTCTAGAAACTTTACCGCTGTGGATATATACGCCAGATGGTTGTCAAACCATCCATAAAAGACCTTACCATGTGCATCATCTAGCGGTACGGGCACCCCCCATGATATGTCACGTGTAATGTCCCAGTCCTTGAGGCCTGCATCAATCCAGTTGCTGACATACTTTTTTACATCTTTTTGCAGGTTTTTGTTGCCGTCCAGCCATGCAGAGAGCGCGCTGCCAAAACTGCCTAGCTTGAAAAAGTAGTGCCTTGTCTTTTCCATGGTGGGTGGTCTTCCACACAGTGAGCACTTTGGCTCTGATATCTTTTCGGGTATCCTCCCACAACTCTCGCACAGGTCCGAATACTGATCCTCTGCGCCGCAGTATGGGCACGTACCCTTGACGTATCTGTCTGGCAGAAACTTTTTGTCATGCGCACAGTAAAACTGTATAATCTCCTGCTCGTATATATGACCTGCCTCATTTAACCTCCTAAAGACATCCTGTACAAACGCAATGTTTTCAGGCGAACTGGTCTTGTAAAAATAGTCAAACCCTATCCTAAGTGCCGCAAAATCCTCACAGTCGCGCCTGTTCCAGTGCGCCGCATACTGCTGAGGAGTCTTGTTCTCCCTTTCTGATTGGATCAGTATAGGAGTTCCAAAGTCGTCGGACGCGCACACATAGTATGCCTCCACACCTGTAATCTTTAGAAACCTAGTGGTGACATCAGCTGGAAGATACGTTGATGCCACATGTCCTAGGTGGATCTCGCCATTGGCGTATGGTAACGCGCTGGTAATGATTGCCCTTCTAGTATTGGCCACTATCCCATAATCTGCACTTTGGGTTAAGTAGTTTCTTTTTACCAGCTCTTGGCATACTTTGCCTGCTTGCGGGTCAGCTTGTCCATCTTTACCTGCATGGCATCTAACGCGTCATATGCCACCTGTCTGTCTATAACCTTGGGTACCGGCAGCAATTTTTTGTCCATCGATTGGTGGTTTTCCAGTATGTACATGATCGAGTGCATCTGGTTTGAGAAAGACTGTGCCATGACCTCCGGCGGGTGGCCCTCTGCGGCAACTAGGTTTGCAAGCCTGCCTTCGCCTATCAGGTATACCTTTCTGCCGTCATCCAGTACATACTCATCAAGGTTGGGCCTGACCTGCCCTGTATGCTTTGTATTGCCTGCTAGAAATTCTTTGTCAATCTCTACATCAAAATGGCCCACATTGCCCATCACTGCGCCGTCCATCATCTTTGTAATGTGCTCTGCGCGTATGACATCTGTCATTCCCGTACACGTAATGAATATCTCTCCTTGCCTTGCTGCTTGAGCCATAGGCATTACATCAAAGCCGTCCATGTGCGCCTCGAGTGCCTTGATGGGATCCACCTCGGTTACGATCACCCTAGCTCCCATGCCCCTGCATCGTGATGCCACGCCTCGTCCAACCCATCCATACCCTGCTACCACCACGCGCTTTGATGCTAGCAGCAGGTTCATGGCCCTGAGGTATCCGTCTATGGTGCTCTGCCCCGTACCATACCTGTTGTCAAACATGTTTTTGGTGTATGCATTATTGACAACTATTATGGGGTAACGCAGCTTGCCCTCACTCTCTACAGCCTGCATCCTGGTAACACCTGCCGTGGTCTCTTCTGTTGCACCTAGTATCTTCATGCCTTGGAACCGCTTGTCAAAGTGCACCATCACATTCATGTCTGCGCCATCATCTACTAGTATGGACGGCTTGTGTTTGAGTACCTGCTCCATGCACCATGCATACTCTTTTGTTGACTGGCCGTTCCATGCATACACGTTGATCCCCTTTGATGAGAGGAACGCAGCCACATCATCCTGAGTGGTCAGCGGGTTTCCAGCACAACATGCCACCGTGGCTCCAAGCTCCTTTGCACCCATGAGCAGTACTGATGTCTCTTTTGTAATGTGCAGGCAGAATCCAAGCGTCACGCCTCTGAGCGGCTTTGATCTCTTGAACCGATTAATGGTATTGTCTAGAATCTTCATGTGAGCGCGGGCCCATTGATAGGCTAGCCTACCCTCCCCTATGGTCTTTGGGTTGCTCCTCTTGACCTTACTCAACGCCAAACCTCGCAGGGTGTGCTATAAAATCCTATCAGGGTTGTGTCTGTATACCTCCCCAAAATTCATAGTTGTGGACACGCTCGTCTTTGGTTCTTCAGAGTTGATATGATTCCAAACCACACACTACACATCCTTCAAACATGAGAGAGTTACAAAAACAGGCCAGCCAAAAATCAAGTTTGTAATGTATCATGATTATGCCAAATAGATTGATTGATTGTTATGATTGCTAATATGTGGGAGGGAATATTCCCCAAGAGCACCAAACAATGTGGCCTGATAAATCACGTAATGATTTTGAGTGTCGTGGATGTGATATATCTGTCGTACGTGGTCAGGTCGTGCCTAGAATGATGTGTAATACTATCAAAAGACCCTAGATCCGTGCCTGAATCAAAAAATCTTCCCAGACAACCTGACCACGTACCATCTGTCTATATGCCGTGTACACACAATAATCTCACCCAATCTACCGTGTCCTGAGGTTAAAGTAGGCAAGAAGCAGATCATTTCAGATTTCCGCGGCGAAACGTTGACACCATATCCAACTATACAGACATTTACTGGCGACCGGCATAAAGTGCCTAATTTTGTAATATTGGAGAATACAAACTGCTCGTCAATCCTATCAGCAACAAGGGTGTAGGCGTGCACCGCTTTGATATCACTACGGACCCAACACGCACTCCCCAAATAACCCTGATGATCGTACACTGCCCGGCCCGGGATCATACCAGATGCATAATAATGTGTACTTGAGATACAAATTTGGTACGTGGTCAGGTTGTCTGGGAAGATTTTTTGATTCAGGCACGGATCTAGGGTCTTTTGATAGTATTACACATCATTCTAGGCACGACCTGACCACGTACCAAATTTGACCCCGGTCACACATCTTACACAGAATAACCAAGATCATACATCTACATACTGCGCTACGTCCATGTTTTACCAACAACCAATTGCACTATTTCTCACCCCTAAACTTTTCAATATCAATGGTGGCCTCTGGCATCTGGGGATTCATATCCTCTAGTGTGTTTGTAATGATATTTGCCACTACCCAATTGCGGTACCATTTTCTGTTGGCGGGTATGACATACCATGGGGCCCACGGCTTGTTGCATTTCTCCATCATTACTTCGTGCGCCTTTACATATTTGCCCCAGTGTTTTCTCTCCTCAAAGTCTGCCTCGTCAACCTTCCAGTGTTTGAGCGGATCGTTAAGCCTCTTATCCAGCCTCTTCTTCTGCTCGTCCTTGCTTATGTGCAGGAAGAATTTTAGTATTCTTATTCCCTCGTCTGTGAGCATCTTTTCAAAGTCGTTGATGTGATCATACCTCTTTGACCACTGCTTGGGAGGTACCAGATTGTGAACCCTCACTACCAGTATGTCCCCATAGTGCGAGCGGTTAAAGATTCCAATCTCACCCTTTGAGGGAACCCTCTTGTGCGCGCGCCACAAATAATCGTGCCCTATCTCAATATCTGTAGGTGCCCGAAACGACGTGACCTTGCAGCCTTGCGGGTTAAACCCATACATGACATCACGTATGGTGCCGTCCTTGCCGCCTGCATCCATGGCTTGCAACACTATTAGCAGCGCCTGTTTTTTTTCTGCATGAAGTTTGTACTGCAGATTTGTCATCTTTTGATGAAGATCGTCAAGCTCCAGATTTGCCTGGCTCTTCTTTAGTGGTCCATCATAACTGGTATCAAACTTTTCGAGCTTTATATCTTTATTCGGTTTTACCATGAACCTGCCCATATTTCGGCCCAACAATCACACATTCCACTGCTGCTACATATTACTTACTATCATCATATTCTCTAGAAAATTCAGTTGACGTGGCATTTCATGGATTTTTCATGAGTTGTATTGCTGTTCTCTGCACACAAATTCTGTATTTTTAATGCCATGATGGAGCAGTCCAAGTATCTAAACCATTGATGCAAGAGTCTGAACAAAGATGATGGTGATAAAGTTAGTTAGTTAGTTAGTTAGTTAGTTAGTTAGTTAGTTTATTCCCACACATCAAAACCAATTCTCAACAGGCTTGGAAGCACCAAGGGCCTCAGGTTTGCCATTGAAGATGACAAGATTGTAGTGACGCATCATGATTAGAGTAGGAGACGCACATCAACTGAATTTTCTGAATCCTAATTACACAACGTGTAATATCTTGTAAATAAGATAGATAGATGATGCGAGGCTTGCAACACTTTTGATGCCAATCATCATAGGTGCAGTACTGCCCACAAGTCCTTACAACTGATGTTACCCTTGCTGAATTTACAATTCTGCCACCATACCTACTATATCACCATACCTGCCACCCCACCATACCTGCCACTCCACACCGTGCCCCACCCCATCATAGATAATCTACTTAAGGCGCATCGTCCAAATCACGATCCATTATGAAAGACGTCACAACACCAATCAACTACACTCTTGTATTTGAGCCAGACCTTGATGGGGCCACATTCCATGGCAGCGAGTCGATACAAGTGCAGTGTAGTAAACCAACCGACACCATAGTATTGGACTGCGCCGAGCTTGACGTTACATCATGTGTAGTAGAGCACAATGGTACTAGTAATGACAAACATGACACATTACCACCCGACATAATAATTGGATGCACAACCGAGACTGATCCAAAAAAAGAAGAGCTGCGTATACTCTTGGACAAAAAGATCCGCGGGCATGCCACAATCCGTCTAGAATTTGACGGCACCCTAAACGACCGCCTGCTGGGTTTCTACCGCAGCCAGTACAAACATGATGGCAAGACCAAATACCTTGCCACTACCCAGTTTGAGGCGGCCGATGCTAGGCGGGCGTTTCCCTGCTGGGACAGGCCAGACGCCAAGGCCACATTTGAGATAACCATAATTACCGATAACCACTTCACTGCAATTTCAAACATGCCTACCATCTCAAGGCGCAACAGGGGTACCAAGACCGTCTACAAGTTTGCAAAGACACCGATAGTCTCTACGTACCTGATCTATCTGGGGGTTGGAGAGTTTGAATACCTGACTGCAAGGACGTCCCCCGGACAGACCCGCATAAGGGTAGTGACCACTCCTGGTAACAAGTCAAAGGGCAGGTTTGCCATGGATCTGGGACGCAAGCTGCTAGGCATGTATGAGCAATATTTTGATATAAAGTACCCGCTTCCAAAGCTTGACCTGATTGCCGTGCCCGACTTTGCGGCCGGCGCCATGGAAAACTGGGGCGCCATAACATTCAGGGAGACCATACTCCTGTACGACCCCAAGACATCATCAACACACACCAAGCAGTTTATCGCAGAGGTGATCTCCCACGAGATTGCACACCAGTGGTTTGGCAACTTGGTTACCATGAAGTGGTGGAACGACCTGTGGCTCAACGAGAGCTTTGCCACGTTCATGGCGACAAAGTTTGTCCACCAACTATACCCAGAATGGGACATGTGGGAGCAGTTTGTCCAGGATGCCATGAATACGGCGATGGGACTAGACTCCCTAAAGACCACACACCCCATAGATGTCAAGGTGGAATCTCCTGCCGAGATCAGGGAGATATTTGACGCCATATCATACGACAAGGGCGGCTGTGTCCTGCGCATGCTAGAAGATTATGTGGGTGAGCCCAACTTTCAAAAGGGCCTGCGACAGTATCTCTCCAAGTTCAAATATGACAATGCCACCGGCCAGGATCTCTGGGACGCGATAGGCAAGGCATCGGCGATGCCCGTTAAGAGAGTAGTCAACACGTGGCTCAGGCAGCCCGGATTCCCCTTGGTAAGCATCAGACAAAAGGGCTCTACCATCAGGCTTGAGCAGCAGAGGTACCTGCGTGAGCCAGAGTCCGTAAAACAGGAGCAAGGTGCAGCCAAAAAGACATCTCCCAATACACAACCCATGCTCTGGCCCATCCCCATATCAATAGATCTTGGAGGTGCACAAGGCACCTCATCCACAAGGCAGGCTCCCAGTAGAAAGCTCTTCTCTACCAAGACCACGTCACTCAGGCTGCCCAAGGCAACGGTAGGATTCGTGGCAAACCATGGCAGGAAGGGATTTTACCGGGTAAGGTACGATGATGCAATACTCCTTGATCTCAAGATGCTCATCGATACCAAGCGCATAGCGCCTATCGACCGCTGGGCCGTCCAAAACGACCTCTTTTCACTGTGCATATCCACTGATACTAGCGTCCACAACTATCTGGACTTTTCAGATGCCTACCTTGAGGAAGAAAACTATTTGGTATCCTCTGATGTGGCAGGCAACCTCTATACTCTATACCTGCACTCATTTGGCGAGGGGTTTGCAGGTGAGATGGCAGGACATGCCTCCAAATTCTTTCATACCATAATGGCCCGCCTAGGGTGGAAGCAGCGCCGCTCCCACAAGCACACTGATGCAATGCTGCGCGCCCAAGCCGTTTCGTGCCTGGGCCACCTAAATGACAAGCAGACTACTGCAGAGGCACTAGACCGGTATGCCACATTTCTTGATTCACATGACAGCCTGCCCCCTGATCTGGTGTCCCCTGTCTGTTCCATAGCTGCATGGAATGGGGGCAAAAAGATCCGCGATGAACTGTTGTCACTATACCGTGATGCGCCAACCATGGAGGAGAAGCTGCGTTTTCTGGGCGCCATGTCACATTTCCAAGACAAAAAACTATTGATAAAATCACTCGACTTCTCCCTGACTTCTGAGGTGAGATCCCAGAACCTGCAGCTGCCTATCATGCGGGTGGCCTCAAACCCATACGCCATGACACACATGGATATCTTGTGGCCTTGGCTAAAGAAAAATTGGAAGACCATATTTGCAAAGGCAGGCCATGGTAATCCACTGCTCAACAGGATAGTTGCAAGCATCGCCTCTGTTACTGACGATTCTATGCAGGATGATATCTGTGACTTTTTTCAAAGACATCCTACTCCTGGCACAGAGCGCACTCAGGCGCAGACGCTTGAGCGAATACGTATAAGCTCTCGGTTTGCCAGGATGATGCATAGAGAGTTTGGGGTGGGTGTGATGACGCCATGAAGATATTACCACTAATAATTATTATTTACCATGATGCTGACGACGTTGCTGGTAATAATGATGCTGACATAATGATATGATTATGATGATGATGATGATGATGATGATGATTATGATGATGATGACGATGCCAATGATGATGATGGTGACACGATAACATGATGATGACATGCACCCATCCCCCATCCATAACTACACCTGTGATTACAACCATGCCTTCCCCAACAATACCATTCGTGCACTGTCCCGTGGTGAATATCTGCGGGCAGTTCGAGGCCATGGCAGCATCATCACCACCACCACCACCACCAATACCCACCATAACATACTGCGGCGGTCATACACATGGCTAAACCTAGGCTGACTGCACCCATACTGCTTGGAGTAGTGACTGTATTTGCATTAATACTGCTTACAAGCGGCGATCGTGAAAAAGAGGCAGCAATTGAGTCCATGCGCCAGACATTTCATGTCGAAGCCATCTACTATCCTAACTCAGAACAGATAGAGGTCTCCTACCTTGACAGATCAGCGCAGACCGATTCCGTGGTGCTGGAAGTCCTTGGAATGGTGCAGCCATACCAGAAAGAGTTTTCCGGCTCACAGTTCATTGAGATGGTTGAATTTGGCAACCCACCACAAAACGGGTGGAAGGCACACCCCATCGTATTCAAGGTTACCCACTCTGAGTTTGGCAACATCCAGATAAAGACAGAGGTACACCTGCCTGGAGAGGCTGCCCCGTCCGTGATATACACAATTACATAACACATGTGCGGGCAGGATCATTTTTGCCTATTTTGTGACTTTGTGTATAATTGTGACTTGATCCCATCTTCACATCACTCCACCACGACAAGGCCCTCCTCCACTACATACGAGATTGCTGCTAGGGCTACTCCATCATCAATCACACCATCCCTGACCCACCAACCCACAACGGTCTTTAGCCATTCGGGCATGCGCTGCTCACCTGATACTTCTGCAATCGTTACCAGCTTTGGCAACAGCTCGCGGTCTGACAGGACTACCATAATCTCATACATGGCTGCATCTCCTGTCTCTCCCTCCACCCACATACGAAGATCATCCCTCATGTAGTCTGGTATGATTGCAGACAGCAGAGGTCCCTGCTCAAACCCAGTTATCCTTATGACATCTTGTGACTGTGTACGTATCTCAAACGATAGGTGCCACAATCCCATCTCGTCGATGCTCTGTGTATGTTTGATCTGCTCACCATTCCTCGACACATCAAAGTCCTCTGCCCTCGTGACGGCGGGTATCTCTAGGTTGGCATATGTCTCAAACGGATAGCTGTTTGTACTGTTCATGGTGACGCTGCTGCCATCCTCCGAGAATACTGCCTTGTACAGCCATGCGCCTGCCTCATACCTCATGTTATACTCTTGATCCCCCCGCTTGACATACAGGGGCACTACAGAGTCGTTGGTAGGCGCAAAGCAACTATAATAGGACACGCCAGATATGACCGGATCCGGATGCATCTCAAAGGCAACTGTCTGGCCAGGCCATATTGTCCCGAGAGGAGCGCTGCGGGCCACATCAAGTACACTATCATTCTCGCCGTGAACCACGGCCCACAGCACTATGTCATGCAATGTAGTGTTGCCTGCGTTGACTGCCGTCCCCCTCATGCTGCCATTGTTTGGATAAACGATCAGGGTATGATCATACATTACTAGCAGACCTGCATTGCGTGCCAAGCTCCCTTGCATGAACTCTGGTGCTTTTGTTGCAGATAGCTGGTGGGATTCAAGTGTGGCATTACGCGATGCACCGGGCACCTTTGCCTTGAATGGAATCTCGCCTCCGGCTGGTATGATGTTGTATGGTATCTCTATGGCATACATCATGACATCATTATTACCACCATCTTGCACATGCAAGACCAGCTTTGGCATGACTGCCCATTGGTGGTTATTCTTTACATTGCCTGCTATGGTGTACATGCCGTTTGCATCTATGTATGTGACCATGCCCTGCATTACAATCTCTGATTCTGCAGATGCATCTGCACCAATGCTTGCCACTCCAAGCAGCACTACAAACATGACGCAAAATCCCTTGCCTCGCATGTGGCGTATCTGATATGATGTACGCATTTTACATCACATGACCATTCTATAATTTATAGAATTGTGCATTTGTAGTTGGTGCCTTGAAATACTGCCATGATTACACCATTACTGATTACACCATGATTCCACCATATGGCAGTTATCCTTCCAGTTCCATAACATCTTGTATCCCAAATCTGTTGATGTCAATTACTGCATCTGCCTGATGACCATCACAAGAATGACAAGGGCCAAGCTTGTCCTAAAGATAAAAAAAGCATACATCATAGTTTTGTCCACTAGTATGGAGGATGGCACTGGTGTTTTTACACGACTTGATACACCATGGGTTTTGTCAGGGTATCATGATGACAAAAATATTATCATTTGGTATGGCTAGCCATTTGACTTTAGTTCAAAGTACGTGGTCAGGTTGTCTGGGAAGATTTTTTGATTCAGGCACGGATCTGGGGTCTTTTGATAGTATTACACATCATTCTGGGCACGACCTGACCACGTACAGTTCAAACAATCTTTGTCTGGGTTGGACCATTCCCTGACACAAATTCATCCATGCCAGTCTTTTTGGGCGTCCAGTCTTTTGGCTCAAACTCTGGTGGCAGTTCTGATACAAGCTCGTCTGATCTCACCCCCACATAGATCAATCGCTCTACTAGTGATATGATGTCTATGCCTGCCGTGGCATCGTTTACAATCCCACTGGCCTTATCTATACTAATCTTGTATCGGTCTATTCCCCACTCTAGCGGCGTGCGTCCATTGACCCTGTAATTTGTCTGGGGGATATTATCAAAGACGGTAATTCCGTTTATCTTTAGGACTGATTTATCTTGAACCAGTCTACCATCTTTCTTGATCTTCGCATAGGCCATCTTTTCGTACTTTCCAAATTCAGCCATCGGTTTGCCTAGATCGTGTCTGGGGCATGTCTCCCAAGAGAGGTGTAGGTCGGCTAGATCTCTTCCAATCTTGGAGAACGACCAAAAGTTTGGAGTCATTGGAATGTGAGGTAGTTCACGAGTCAGGTTGTTTGCAAATTTCTTTTTGTAGCCTGGGTGATGAAGCAGACCATAGATGTAGTAGAATATGGCCTCTTTGGTGATTGTGTCATCTTTGTAGTGTGTTTTGTATTCCTCAAGGGCATAATCTGTAATGTTGTCCTTCATTGTTCCATCACCTTCATCGGGAATACTTGTCCGTGATGGACTACCTCTAGATCCGGGGTTATGTTCGTTATGAATACTGAGAACTCGCCCTGTATCTTGTATGGTACTATTATGCACAGATTGTGTCCGCGTCTGTCTGTCTGTCTGTCTGTCTGTCTGTCTGTCTGTCTGTCTGTCTGTCTGTCTGTCTGTCTGTCTGTAACCCGTCTGTTTTTGGTCTTGAATGGGAAGCACTGCGATTGCGCAATTAAGTGAAGATCAGGAGTCACATCAGACATTAGTGCAGAAAATTTTTCTCCGATTCCTTTGTCTGGTACAGCAATTGCCAAATTTTTTGAGTTATTTTTGGGGAAGAATTTTGGGATCAAATATTGACTGTTGTTAAACACATTATCGAAATACATTGATTGTTTGAAAAATGGCCGATATAATGCAGTTCTAGTTTTATTTTTGTCAAATTTTTGCTTACCTAATTTTTTTAATTGATCAATAAGGTCTCCACTCCATTTTGCCTGTTTAGGATCAATCTCTAGGTTGCCCAGATCCTGTTTGTTACAATAATCAATATGCCGTTTCATGTTTTTTCTCAGTTCCTTTTCTGACGAGTTGTACACCCAAACATCTCTATTCGTCTTTATTCCATTAGAATAAATCCTAAAAACAGCATTCCCCTTTCCTGCTTTTGCTGCCTTGCTGCCCAAGGGGAGGTATTCTGTAAAGTTGCCTTTCCTCTGGTCTACCCAGTCGTGGTGCTTGTGGGGTTTTATGATTTGCCAGGATTTTATACCTGCAATGGAGCCCAACTCTTTGACCTTTGCTCGTTTATCCGGTCCACTGTAATCTGTTTTTGTCAATGCACTATAATGTATGATATGTTTCTTCTTGTGGGGATTTTTTGCCAAGATGATAATAGCTATTTGAGTGGTTGTTCCGCCGGTACTAATCCCCGGGTATTCGAAGATATTCCTTCCATGCCCTTCCATTCCCTTCCTGCCCAACAGGTCAAACACCCACACGTCAGTAAACTCTTCTCGCAAACATGCGCGCAAGCCAGCGGCAGCTTCGGATCTGATAAAACTGGCATTTGTAACAAATCCAATAATGCCTGATTCTCCTACTCTGTCTGATGCCCATCGGATTGAACGTATGTATGAGTCGTATAATGATCGGGTTAATCCAATCTTTGGATTAATGGTTTTTGTCTTCTTGAGATATGTGTCTCCTATTCTCTCATCTATTTCAGGATATGATATGTTTTGATTTTGATCATTAAAGTTGCTCTGGCCTGCTGAATATGGTGGATTTCCCACTATAACATTGAGGTTTGTCTTGCGCTGCTTTTGTCTTCGTTCCCATATGTCTACAAACTCTTTGTCCAGCGTTGTTGCTTCCTGACTATGATGCCCACCCTTTAGATATTGTGGGTCCATCATGAACGTATCTGTATAATTTATTCCCTTAAATGCGATGTAATCATCATCTGCATTTGTAATGTTGGCGTGCGCAGACTCCATATTTACGGTGGCAATATAAAATGCAAGTAAAAGAAGCTCGTTTGCAAACATATCTTCTTTATATTTTGGAGTGATGTTGTCGCCCAGCATGCCAGAACCCAGCAGCCTTGCAAGAAATGTACCGGTTCCAGTGAATGGATCCAATATCTTGACTGAACGGTCTGCAAAGTCTGTATCAAATTCTGTTTTTAATACATGCTGTACACTATACAGTATAAAATCTACTATCTCTATCGGGGTATACACAATCCCGTCCCTAGATGCCCTTTTTGGGTCAAACTTTTGATAGAATGTCCCATAGATATTTCTGATAAACTCTTGCCTGGACTCGTTGTCGGTTATGGATTCTGCAACAATTTTGATATCACCATAGTCGATCACATCATCTGGAATCTTCAACGTGTCGCGGAGACGTTCTAGTTCTTGAGCTATGCTGTTTGTACGGTAAAAGTCATAGTCATAGACCATTGCAAATATTCTGGCAGTCACTACATGCTGGATTAACATGTTTGTCACACTGGATTGATTTATAGTATCATTGAGGATCTCTTTGCAGACGGTAACAAACTTGGCAGATTCTACATCATACTTTTTATTTTTTGATATTCTTTGTATAATCAGATCCTTGGTATCCTGTATTACATCTTCGAGATTCTCTGCAAACTTTTTGATTGCTTCATCATACTTTGAAAAGTCATCAAATGCCTTTTGTACACGTTCATCAATAGTGATATGATCATCTTCTTGAGATGACTTTATCTTTTTTACAAATTCACAAAGGCCATACTTTTCAGAGTCAGGTTGTATCACCACATGTCGTACTCTTGGGTTCTTGCCAATCTTGCCCTTGATTGTAGTCATGATGAGATAGTCTGCATGCCTGGTAATCACAAGGCATGGTGAGTCTTGTGCCTCTGCGACGCCTCTGGCTACCTTTCTCCACTCTGATTCTGCCTCAAGGTATAGTATGTGGTACTGGTCGTTGCGTGCTATCACCTCACAATCTATGACATCTCCAGAAATGCGTTCCACGTCTATGGGCTCGCGCAGCGTGTGGTATCCTGATCTTCCAAGCATGCGCTGTATTGGAGTAAGACCGTCAGAGAATGTCAATTTATCACCAAACTATACAATATCCTAGGCTTGCTTATCTCCTTGCGGAACTCGTATGGTTTACGGTATATGGATTCGAGTTGTTGGACCATCTTGAAATCATCTACACCCTCACGATCTATCCTCCTTCGAAGATCATTGAGGCTGCGGTATGGCTGCTTGTTTGTGACAATCATCTTTTTTATTTTAGGTATCAGGGTCTTTGCACGTCTGCCCAGATTGGGATCATCTGCAAGCGATGTCAACTTGCGCTCAAAGTATACCTGAATCTTTACTGTCTGTCTTCTTGCCTGTTCGTTTCTCACATCCCTTGAGAACTGTTTCCATGTCTTTACCAACATGTCTGTATGTCCAGATGGTACGGGTACGGGTGGACTGTCGGCATTTTTTCCCATCTGCTTGAGAAATGACGATGCAGTTATTCTTTGTATGGGATCTGCTGTGGAATCTGCTGTGACTTTATAATGTCTCCTAAACAGCTTTTCTGTTTCAGTGTTTCCATCAAGAACAATTCTCTCTTTTGCTTCACAGGCTACGAGCATCTCTTCTGTCCCTGCTGCACTGCGTATGCCAAGCGGTAGGGACTCGATCTTTTCTCGCAGGGTGTCATCACCACGTATGCGGTCAGCATCAAGCTCGGCCGTTGTCTGGATTATATCTAACAATCCATCAGACTCTTCATCGAGTATCGCATCGTTGCATGAATAGATGTCCATTACGGCATCTTTGTCTACTATCTCTGACTCTTCTAGAATCTTTTGATCATGACCGATTATTCTGCGTATGGTATCTATCTTGTTTGCGACCTTTTCCTTCAGGCGTAGATGAGACTCTATCTGGGTGGTGGGCAAAAAGTTGATCACATCTATCATGTCATGCTCTGATCCTATCCTGTCTATCCTACCAACCCTTTGGATCAGCCGCACTGGATTCCAATGAAAGTCATAATTGATTACGGCCTTTCCTGCTTGCAGGTTGACGCCTTCTGATAGTACATCGGTGCTTACCAGTATGTCAAGCTGCTGTTCTGGCGCAACATCTGCATTATTATTTATGGGATCGAATCGCCGGATCATCTCATTTTTCTCCCTTGTGGACTTTTTAGAGTCAATCTGCGCAGATCTGATATCTGGGAGCTGTTTTTTGATATAATCGTGAATATACTCTGCTGTGACCAGTGATTCGGTGAACAGCAGAATCTTTTGAGCCTTTCTCTCCTTTAGTATATCAAGCAGTGTATGGATCTTGTCATCATGTTTGGTAAAGTCCTTGGTGTCTGGAAGTAGACGCCGTATGTTGTCAAACGTGCTGATGTCATGGTTGATGTCTTTCTTCCAAGACACGACATCAAACGCATCAATGTCATATTCAGATGCACCAAGCTCGTCTTCGGCATCATACTTGTCATCATCATACATTAGGCTCTTGTAGATGGCATCCCGATAGTCCTTGCCTATGGGAACCACTCCTTTTTTGAGAAAGTCCATAAACTTGCTGGATCCTTTTGCATAATTGTCTACGCTTGATGCAAACGCGGCTATACTTGACTCCATTCTCTTGAGAAGCACCGTCCTGACTATTCCCAACAGTGACATCATGCTTGTGGTAAGATCGTTGTACTTTTTGTATTCGGGATGGGTCGTCTTTTTATACTCTTCTTTGATGTATCGGCTAGGCGAGTATCGGGCAAGTTTTAGGCTTTCGATATATTCCTGTATGGTCTCAAAAGTGTCTTGGTATGTCTTGTTGATGTCATACTCGTGTGGGTTGTCAAGACTCCTTCTTGGAAAGTACTTTTTGCCAGCTTCTGATTCCAGATAGTACCTGTCCCCGTCCTTTTTTGCAAAGTTGTCCTGTATCTGCTTTCTTGTACGACGAATAAGGATGTGGCGGAGTAAATCGCGTATCTTGTTTTTACCATCCGGACTCAGCCGGCGATCTTGTTCTACCCCCTTGAAATACTCGTCAAGTGTCGTATTTCCAAGCGGCTGTATGTTTGATAAGCGGCCTGCTGGAAACAGCTTTAGCTGATTTTTGAGATCGTTTACACTGTTGGATATGGGTGTGGCAGTAAGCATGATTATGCACGAATCGTCCGGCTGCTGCTCCATAAACGAGTATAGTGCCTCGTAGGCATTGTTTTTGTTTCTAAAGTTGTGGCTCTCATCTACCAGCACAACATCACAGTTTGTGTAACGGCTCAGTATGTTGTCTTCCATTCCTATCTTGTACCTTGATATGACCTCTGCATGGACGTCAAACTTTTCCATGTAATCCTCCCACATGTCAATGAGGTGGGGAGGGCATATTATCAGCGGCTTTGAGCGGTTCTTTTCTTTGAGGTACTTTAGTATCATGCCTCCAATGTAGGACTTTCCAGTTCCCACCACATCGGCAACTATCACTCCACCATACTCGTTGATCTTTTGTATTGCGTGTGATACTGCCATCTTTTGGAAATCAAACAGCTTTATCTCGCCCACATCGGCGATATCAATGTCCTCAAGGGTTCCATGCTCGTGGAGTGCCGCCTTGTAGTAGATGTCCTTGGGAGTTCTCTCCTTTATCCAAGAGTCGCTGATAATCTCTACAATCTCTTGTGTAAACTCTTCGGATTCTTCCCAGTGGCGCTCAAACCACTCTAGCAGCTTTTCAGAGTCATTGTCTATGTTGGTGCGCAAGTTTAGTTCTGTGTGTTCCCTTATACCAGACATTGAGAGGTTGCTAGAGCCCACAATGGACATTCGGGGCAACTGTGGGTTATCAAGTTCAAATATGTATGCCTTGGCATGCAGCCGTTCCTTTGTGTACACTCGAATCTGCAGCTTCTTTTTGCGTATCAACTCTGTGAGCTTTGTTATTACTTTTTGATCTTTGGTGGTCTGTGGCATGTGTCCTAGTGAGTTGCGTACCTGTTCTACTACAGTTTGCCTGCCATTGACATAACTTGTAGATGTCTTGCGCTGCACATCATCAAATGACTCGTTTTGTGCAAGTAGCGCCTCGGCGGTGGGCCTGTCTGTAATGGGTGATATGAGAATGCGTATGGTGTGGTCTGGGTTGCTGCTTGATTCAATCTTTGAAAAGCTGTCCATTATGGCGGCAAACCCTGATATGAAGAAATACCCCACTGCAATACTTGCACGCTGCGTATCAGGCAGGACGTTTTTGAGCTGATCCAAAAGAGTCACATTCTCATTATCTATGACACTCTCGTTTGACAATGCCGTGAGTGGCTGATGATTCTTTATCTTTGTTTGTGTAGATTGGAACCCATTCTAGCATGGCGTATGAGCAAAGACGTTTGGACATACTTTAACGGATTGCCTAGGCTGGTGTTGCTGTTGCATGGTGTTGCTGACATGGGTGCTACAATCACACAAGCATGCATCTTCAATGGCATAATTATCTGTCAAACTACACATATCATCAATTACCATAGATTAGATGCCGGCCATGTCCTCTGTACATTTATTCACATCGCACAAGCCCTGCAGGCACAATTTGCACCACAAACGTCACATGTACATGGTCATCAAGGTTTTATTGCACTTGACCCTCACCACACATCATGCTGGATCAACTCACACGCGACCTCAAAAAGGCAAAGCGCGGCGCCATTGCACGTGCCATCACCCTAGTAGAAAATGATCCAAAAGGTGCAAGAGATCTGCTAGGTAGAATCTTCAAGGATACGGGTCATGCAACAGTAATAGGTATAACTGGTCCCGCAGGTGCAGGCAAGAGCTCGCTGATAAACATGACTGCCGTGGCCATGAGGGCCATGAGAACAAAGCCTGCCGTCCTAGCAGTGGACCCCACCAGCCATCTCACCGGCGGAGCCATACTAGGTGACAGGGTAAGGATGACTGAATCAACAGACTCTGGCATATACATCAGGAGTATAGCATCACGGGGCGCCACCGGCGCTGTCTCTTATTCACTGCGCAATTGCATTCGTGTCTTGGAATATGCAGGGTTTGACCCCATTATAGTAGAGAGCGTGGGTGCGGGCCAGACCGAGATCGGAATATCTGCAATATCTGACGTTACCATTGTAGTGTTTAGCCCCAACACCGGCGACAGCATCCAAGCGATCAAGGCGGGCCTGACCGAGATAGGCGACATGTATGTGGTCAACAAGAGTGACCTCCGCGGAACAAACCAGTTGTTTGATGCTGTACGTGACTACATCGCAGACTCTGAGCGCAAACCACTCATTCTAAAGACATCCACAAAAAAAGCCTCTGGCATATCAGAGCTTGCAGAGGAGCTTGCCACACTAGTAAAGAAAAAGAGATCCTCCAAACTTGACAACGACAAGTACCGTACCCGCCTAAAGGCAGAACTTAGGGATATTGTTTTAAATAACATTCACAAAAGAATCGATGAGATGTCCGAATCCGACAGGCTATTTCAGCGCTGCCTTGACAAGATGCAGGCAGGCAAAATGAACCCATTTGAGGCGGGCTCCAAAGTGACTAAATCCATCTTCAAAGCAGAAAAGCAAGTGTGATACCATGGCAAAAAAACCTCCCACAAAACCCAATCCAGACATCTTTACAGACTCCAACATTGCAGTAAAGCGGATATACAATCCCAAGCGTACAACAAAGACTAGTAGAGAGGATGCGGGCTCTTATCCGTTTACTAGGGGAATCCACCCAGGAATGTTTCGCGACAGGCTGTGGACCATGCGGCAATACTCTGGGTTTGGCGATGCAAAGCTCACAAACCAGCGGTTCAAGTTTATGCTAGACAAGGGCCAGACAGGCCTAAGCATGGCCTTTGACCTCCCCACCCAGATCGGCTACGACTCTGATTCTCCGCAGGCCGAAGGCGAGGTGGGCAAGGTGGGCGTCTCCATCACATCCATCAATGATATGATGACCGCGTTTGACGGCATTCCCTTGGGCAAGGTCAGCACATCCATGACGATAAACTCTACTGCATCAACACTGCTTGCCTACTATATCGCGGTGGGCGAGTCCCAGGGGTTCAAGAGCGCACAGCTGCGCGGCACCACTCAAAATGACATCCTAAAAGAGTACATTGCACGCAACACCTACATCTATCCGCCCCAGCCCTCGATGCGGCTGATAGGAGATATGATCAGCTACTGCGCCAAAGAGGTACCCTCGTGGTATCCAGTATCTATATCCGGATATCATATGAGAGAGGCAGGATGTACCGCAACACAAGAGATAGCATTCACCCTTGCAAACGCCATAGCATACATCCAGACCTGTCTTGACCGCGGTCTGCACATTGATGACTTTGCCCCGCGGCTCTCATTCTTTTTTTGTTGTACTATAGAGTTCTTTGAGGAGGTTGCAAAGTTTAGGGTTGCCCGACGCGTATATGCAAAGATCCTCAAGGAGATGTTTCATGCAAAGAATCCGCGCTCCCTACAGCTAAAGTTCCACACACAGACCAGCGGCGAGTCACTGACAGCACAACAACCAGACAACAACATCGTGCGCGTGGCCATCCAGACCATGGCAGCAGTGGCGGGAGGCACCCAGTCACTTCACACAAACTCGCGCGACGAGGCCATGGCGCTGCCCACCCAAGAATCTGCAAAGATTGCGCTCCGCACGCAGCAGATTGTGGCACACGAGAGCGGCATCACAAAGACAGTGGACCCGCTAGCAGGCTCTTACTATCTTGAGAGCCTCTGTGATGAGATAGAAGACAAGGTATGGAAGTACCTCAAGAGGATTCAAAAGATGGGTGGCTCTGTAAAGGCAATCGAAAAGGGTTTCTTTCAGTCAGAGATCAGACAAAATGCATACCGCCTCAAAAAAGAAGCAGACGAGGGCAGCAGGATCCTGGTGGGCGTCAACAAGTACGTCGACGAAGACGAGCAGCAGCCTGACTTGCTGCGCATAGGAGGCAAGGTCGAATTACAGCAGAGAAAGGCGCTCAAAAAACTCCGCTCCTCGCGCAATACATCACGCTGCCAAAAGGCACTCGACGCGCTAGGCAGTGCTGCAGATACACAAGATAACCTTATGCCGCTTATAATCACCGCAGTCAAGGCCCATGCCACTACTGGTGAGATCAGTAACACGCTGCGCGAAGTGTTTGGTGAGTATCGTCCAAGAGAGGTATTCTAGGCATAGCTGGTGTAATGGTATCAACTACCTGATCATCTACAGTTATGCCTATATTCAACCATAATGATATCACGCCAGTATGATGAGAATAGATCACATTGCAATAGCAGTAAATAACCTCAAAGAGTCTGCCGAGACGTACCGCAAGGCGCTTGGCGCAGATGACATTGAGTTTGAGGATGTACCCAGTGAGGGTGTGCGAGTTGGTATAATACATCTTGAGAACGGCCGCATTGAGCTCATGGAGCCCACAAACGATGAGAGCCCCATCAAAAAGTTCCTAGACAAGAGGGGGCAGGGACTCCATCACATGGCACTAGAGACTGACGAGATCGAGGGCGAGGTCGAACGCATGAACGGATGCGGAATCAAGTTTCTAGGAAAGATCCGTCCAGGCTCTGCTGGAACACGTGTCACATTCATCCACCCAAAGTCGCTTCACGGTGTACTAGCAGAGTTGTGCTCACACCCCAAACAATGATCCTCTTGATACATAATAATGGGCAGGGCACTATGTTATGATGTGCCTTTGAATGTTTTCATACGTGACTAATCAAAGCAAATCATAAACATGGATCTTGTTTACAATTATCACATCTAGAGTCTGCCCATCGTAAGGTGGTTGGGAGGAAGAGTTCAAGAGATTGTACGTTCACACTTGATCATGTTTGAGGGCATCTGTTTTTCGTATTGGACCAACTGTAATTGTTGGCGCCATCCTACTACTCTTGTCGGTGGATTTGGCTCACCTGTACATTGATGAACAGTATGGCACATTATCTGATCCTGTGCACGGTATTACATCTGTCGTACGTGGTCAGGTCGTGCCTAGAATGATGTGTAATACTATCAAAAGACCCTAGATCCGTGCCTGAATCAAAAAATCTTCCCAGACAACCTGACCACGTACCATCTGTCGATGAGCAGATAACAAAGACTACGTCTAGAATGTTTTACAATACAAGCTCTAGTTTTGTTACAAGCGACTCCTTTGAGGTCACGCCGCAGGACGGGTTTAGTACCGGGCGGCCTGTCACGATAACTGTTCGTGCAGAATCTCTGCCTTCAAACTCAAAGAATGTTGCAGCCGACTCTTCAAAGGTCAAAAAATGGGATACGCTGGAGGTGACTCGGGGGTATTCGCATACAGAATACTCAAAGACGTTCCCCGGCCCCGTCTATCCTACTTCTGCAATATATCTGGGCTCTGTGAACATGGAGGCAGTGGATGCGCGGATTGTTACCACGGGAGGCACGTACACTGTGGCCATACCCTCTAGCGGCGACCGAATGATACAGTTTGCATCACCAATTACAATCAAAACACTGACACTGTCAGCGGATGGTATAGACGAGGAGGCCTCACATGACAACAAAGAGTTAGAGTCGCCCCCTCCCAGAACGAAAATTGTATTCTCCCCGTTCATATATGATGATGTGCGCATGTTTGCAGGATATATTCCATCTTCATGCACCGGTATATCTGGGTCACAAGGCACAAACTCATGCCCTGCATACACCACATATGACGCGTTATCAAGCCCCGCGCTTGATATTGCAGACAATTCTAGGGTGCAGGCAGCGGCAGACATCATACGTGTTCCAGTGAATGGAACTTTGAGATCTGCATCTGTGTCTGTGGATATAACACACACATACACAGGAGACCTCAAGGTTAACCTTTCATCACCTGATGGAAAGATTGTAACGCTGCACAACAAAATAGGCGGAGGCTCTAATGACATTAAAAAAACATACGACGCCACCGTACTCAAACCACTGTCAGGATCACACGTGGCAGGCAACTGGACTTTGAGCATAGGCGACTACACCAGGGGTGATGTGAGTATGCTCAACTCGTGGTCGTTGTCCGTGCAATACGAGCCGGCACCTGTTGTACTCGACAGGAATAACTCATCTTCTGCTACTGGCACTGTCACCATGTTCTCTGACAACTTTGAATCCGGAAGTCTGGCAAAGTGGACCGAATCAGGGGAGTCTGACTGGACCATATCGACATCCACGGCGCACTCTGCGCCTACACTTCCTGACAGGCCGCGCACCAACATGGTGCTGCATGCAGACGACTGTGATACGGCATGTACGATAACCACCAAAGATGCTATAGACCTCTCAGGGTATACTGGTGCCACACTGTCGTTTTGGAGGTTTATCGACTATGGGCTTGATCGTGACGAGTATCTTAGGGTCGACATATCCGACGGCTCTGTCTGGAAGACTGCGTTTCACTGGTCGCCCAACATAAACAGGGGCGATGACAACAAGTGGCACAGCGAATCATATGATATGTCATCGTATGCAGGCAAGTCCTCTGTTGCTATCAGGTTTATAACGCAGCAGAGCTCTCCATTAGAAGACGTGCAGATAGACGATATAGTTGTAAATGCAACTACCGTCACAAAAAAGACGGATCATAATAATACCGGACCTGTCACGCCTCTGCCACCTACCACAGATTATTCAATATACGTTGCAGACACCGACGATTACGAGATACTGGCATACTCGGCCACAGGTACGTACCAGGGAGACATAGTGCCGTACAAGTCAGGCGGCTTGGGCAAGCCGTTTGATGCCGCATTCGGTCCTGATGGGCACCTGTATGTCTCAGACAATACATACAAAAAGATACGCAAGTACAACGGCGCCACCGGCGCATCGCTGGGAACAACAAGCACGAACGCCGAGTGGGCATCGACTGTCGGGATTCCAAACGGCATGGTCTGGAATGGCAACGTGCTTTATGTGGCTACTTTACGCGGAGTAGAGAAAATATCTGCATCCGGCTCCAACCTGGGATACTTTGGCGATGCATCAAGAACCCCGTCTACGACTGGCGCCCCCGTACTGGTGTCACCGTATGATGTGACGTTCTGCCCGGACGGGCACATGTACGTGGCAGATCGCTCACTTGACAAAATAATATACTATGACAAGACAACCGGCAAGTACAAGGGAACCATATCAAACACTCCGCAGTCCACCCAGCCGGATACAGACGAGGCGGCCGGCTTAAAGTGCGGCCCCGCAATAGCTGGCGCCAGCGGCACGACCAGTCTGTTTCAGAGCGGAGAGGATGCCGGATGGGTAAACGAGATAAACTATTCTACAAAAAAACTGGTGCACCAGTTTATCACTCTTGTAAATGAGCCGTACGGCATGGACTCTGATGCTGCAGGAAACCTGTATGTGGCAAACAAGGACGATGACAACATCATACGGATATCGACTACGGATACCTCCACGGTGTTTGCAACCGGTTCCATGGATGATCCGCGCAGTGTAATAATAGGGCCAAAATATGTCGCACCATACACGGCAGAAAGTGACGCATTCAGACCAGCCCCACAGGACAATGACGGCCCAGAACCCGTACTGCAAAACGGCACTTCTGTCGTATCATCGCGGATTATAATCGCAGCGGGCCTGAACATGACACTTGGTGTTGTTGCAACGGATCCTGAAGGAGATCCTGTCACACTTGATATGATCCCGTATGCAATACCATCCAAGGTGGTATCACTCACAGACTACAAGAACAGCACCGGTATGATATCAATAGACATATCGGGTGTGGCATCGGGCACGTACGCCTTTATGATTACTGCGCATGACGGTCAGAACTTGGAACGAGTTATCTATACAGTGGTGGTTAATGAATCGTAAGATCTTAGGACTCATTGTGGTAGTGGTAATAGCCGCTCCAGCGATGCTCCTGTCATATTATGCCACGTCACAACAATACGCGGGCCCGCCTATTCCTGCGCATATCTCTACATCCAGCACCGATTTTGCAGTGGATATGTATGGCCAGATCGCAGCCGATCTTGGCCACAAGGACACGAACATTTTCTTTTCACCCTTTAGCATATACACGGCCTTTGCATTTTTGTATGAGGGCGCGGGGGACAGACGGCCTCGCAGATGCAAGATGTATTTGAATTTGCCACAGACGAGCAGACTCGTCATGAACAGATGTCTCAGACAATGAAGTCGATAAACCGCAACGATCCACAAGCCACCTTGGTGATTGCTAACGCGTTATGGCTTGACAAGAGATTTGAGCCCTACCTGCTTGCCGGATATGCTGACATTGTGCGCGACACATACACAGCCGACATCGACACACTTGACTTTAAAGATTCTGTAAACAGTGCAAAGCGCATAAACGATTGGGCAAGTGACAGTACTAGTGGCAAGATAAAGGAGGTAGTAGATCCAACCACTGTCATGGGTGCGGCTGCAATCCTCAACAACGCCATATACTTCAAGGGCACATGGGTGATGCAGTTTGATCCTGATGAAACTTACAAGGATTCATTTTGGCGCCAGCCTGAGGATCCAGTAAGATCGAACTTTATGCGCACTGAGGCCAGCTTTAATTATACAGAGTCAGACGGAATACAGATACTCAGAATGCCATACAATGGAGACAGGCTTTCTATGCTTGTCTTTCTACCCTCCGAAGATGTGGGAATCGACGGGCTTGAGAAGATGTTGTCTACACACAAGATAGATGAGTGGAGGCAGGATATGCAAGATGTACGGGTTACAGCCATAATTCCAAAGTTTACCACAAACACACATTATGAACTTAATAATTACTTTGGGCTGCTTGGAATGCAAGATGCCTTTAATCCTGAAATGGCAGATTTTTCTGGCATGGCAGATCTTGAAAAACTGAAATATTTACTATATGTATCCAATGCCACGCAGGATGCTTTTGTTGACGTAAATGAAGAAGGGACAGAAGCGGCTGCTGTTACAACTATTGTCTTGGTGGCCGAAACAGGTCCTGATATTAAATTGTTTAATGCCAATCGCCCGTTCATCTTTGCCATACAGGATGATGAGAGTGGCACCATACTCTTCATGGGGCGGCTCTCAGATCCAACTGCGTGATATTTTATAATAGATTCTATGCATAAATTTTGTTTCCTAATTCTCCTCACACACGCCGGCCGAGCTTCCGTCAGGCGGCGGCATGGCAATTATGCCGTCACGACGATGTCTCGCCTCCCACCTCCCGTGCCATCGACTCGTCCCTCCACCTGTTGTACAAGACCGCCCTGGCCTTACCTCCTGCAGGATGTTGTCCCACTTGAGGGCCATCAGGTGCTCACCGAACAGGCGCTTGAACGCCGAAAATACACTCTCCACGATCCATCTGTGACCATAACCTATCCGGGCCTTCCAGTATGCCTGGTTCTCCCTTTTCTCTTCCCGATCCATCAGGTCTAGGCGTGTCGCGTCGGGGCTTCCACTCAGCTGGTCCCTTACGGACGAGCCCCACGCGTCACCTGACCCCTTGCCGCGTGTGGTCGCGTTGATTTTGTGCATGATGCCCGGGGCCACCCGGCCCGTGCGCATGCGGCATGTTCTGCCTCGAGCTGTACGCGGCGTCGCCAAGAAATAAATCAAGTGCGGCTCGGACGCCGGAAGCGCCGGAACAAATCGACGCGAGTGGCGGGACACCGGAGAAGCAATTAACAATTGTCAAATGTTCATCCTCAACACAACAAAATATAACATGTGTATTGATACAGGCGTAGTTTACACATATACGATCATTTACTCCTGTTAGGGCGAAAGTCTGACAATTGTTAATTGCTTCTCGGACGCGAGAAGATTTTCGTATTCAGTGATGCTGCTGTTGTTGCCGCCGGCTCCTGACCGCTCCGCGCCCACAACCTGTCCGAGCAGCTGGCCGAACATGGACGAATCTCCCACGGAATCGTCGGTGACCTCCAAGGCCAGTATCTTCAGTCTACATGTCGACCAGCACATGCATCTTTACAAAGCCGCGCCTCACCTTCCACTTGGCCCTCATCCACTCACTCCTGTTGTGTTGCTTGAGCCCACTCGCGTCAAGCGCCAATATCCTTGATCTCTTCTTGTCCGATACAGTAACCACGCCGTCTGGATCCCGGTTGATGTCCGCGCCAAGCCCGCTGATCTGCTTGTACAGCTGGCTGAATACGGGGGTGTTGGATTCGCCCACAACCCTACCGCCCATTCCCTGGAGCTGTCTGTACCGGACCCCCAGCGCGACCCTGAGGCCGGCTGCCATCATTACGAGCGTGTCTGCGTAGTACGTGGTCAGGTCGTGCCTAGAATGATGTGTAATCCTATCAAAAGACCCTAGATCCGTGCCTGAATCAAAAAATCTTCCCAGACAACCTGACCATGTACGTTTCTGCCACCCGCTCGTGTTTACTGTGATGATGTAGTTGGAGGTTCGGTGGGTCCTAATGCCCCAAATTCCACTTCATAATGGCGATGTGTTACAATAATGGATGTTAATTCAAATTACTATATGTGGCCACGCTAAAGGGAGTTGAGCGCATATCCTTAACAGGTTCCAGTCTGGGACTGTTTGGAGATGCATCACAAACACATTCAACTCAGAGCGCACCAAAACTTGCATCGCCATACGATGTGGCATTCTGCCCTGATGACAACATGTATGTGGCCGACCACGCACTTTATAGTGTGTTATATTATGATGGCACTACTGGCAAGTACAAGGGCACCATCCCAAGCGCTCAACAGAGCTCCCAAAAGCCTGATACTGACAACGCGGTGGGCCTGAAATGTAGCCCAGCAATTGCAGGCACATCAGGTACCACTAACTTGTTTCAGAGCGGCGGTGATTCCGGCGGAATAAACGAGATAAATCCTACAACAAAACTATTGGTTGGAAAGTTTACGTCTCTGATTGATGAGCCTTATGGCATAGATTCTGATGCTGCAGGAAACCCGTATGTTGCAAACAAGGATGATGACAACATTATAAGAATATCTCCTTCAGGTGCAGCAACGGTATTTGCCACCGGCGGACTAGATGATCCACGCGGAGTTGCGGTATGCACAAAATATGTCGTATCTACATCTGCTTCAGACAGTGAGTCAAATCAAACATCATCACACTCCATGCCTCAGGCGCTTTACAACGACGGGCCATCTATCACATTGAAAAACACCACACATGATATTTTATTCTGTACAGAACTTGCGCAAAATGATACTGCCACATATGCCGTAACTGCTACGGATCCAGAAAACGATCCAATTACGTTTGAATTGATGCCATACGCGATAGAAAATGGTACAATGCTGCTCTCAGATCATGGCAACGCCACGGTCACCATATCACTTGACACGTCTAACATGGACACGGGAACATGCGTCTTTGAAGTTTCGGTACCAGATGGCTACAATATAGCGCGTGCAGTTTACGCGATAGTGATACGTTGAGCTACAAACTGGTAGTTGTGATTGCGGTCACATTATTGGCAGTTTGTGTTTCTATTCTGGGCGTGATGTATATATATACAGAGTATGTTGGACCCCCGATCCCATCTGAAGTGGCCTCGCCAAACAACGCCTTTGCCATTGACATGTACAAGCAGATAGCCACAGATTCCACACACAATAACAAGAATATCTTCTTCTCACCATTTGGATTCTATACAACTACTTCGTTCCTATACGAGGGGGCACACGGCGATACTGCCTCACAGATGGCGCATATCTTTGGTTTTGAGCCCGACGACTCCACGCGGCATGAACTTATCTCCAATATGTCATCTTCGATAAACCGCTACGATCCACACGCGACGCTTGTTACTGCAAATGCACTGTGGCTTGACAAAAAGTTTGAGTCGCATCTGCTTACCGAATATGTTGATATCATACATAATACATATACGGCTGATATCGGCATGCTTGACTTTAGAGACTCTGAAAACAGCTCAAAGAGCATAAACAACTGGGTGAATGACAAGACGTATGGTAAGATAAGGGAAATAGTAGATCCATATAGTATCAAGGGTATAGATGCGATACTCAACAACGTCGTATACTTCAAGGGCACATGGGCGACTAAATTTGAACCTGCATTAGCTTCTTTTTGGCAACGGCCCGACGATCTTGTTAGGACCAATTTTATGACTATGGATGCCATACTCAACTATGCAGAGTTAGATGGCATTCAAATACTGGAGATTCCATACCACGGAGACAGACTCTCAATGCTTGTATTTCTACCCTCCAAAGAGATGGGCATTGATGGGCTTGAAAATATACTATCATTACAGAAAATATATGAATGGAAGCAGAATTTGCGCATGGATGTGGTGACAACTATAATGCCAAAATTTACCACAAGCACAAATTATCTGTTCAACAACTACTTGGAATCACTTGGGATGCAAAATGCTTTTGATAAGAAACTAGCAAACTTTTCTGGTATGGAAGACTCTGAATATTCTCTGTATGTGTCTAAAGCTATGCAGAGCGCCTTTGTGAATGTAAACGAGAAGGGGTCAAAGGTAGCTGACGATGTTACATCTATTTCCATACCGCCTGCTGATGTTCATTCTGGTGGTAGGTTGTTTCACGCCTCCCATCCATTTATCTTTGTCATACAGGATGATGAGAGCGGGACTATACTCTTCATGGGACGTCTCTCGGATCCGACAATGTAATATACGGCAATCTTGGGCGCTGTCAACTCATAGATAAAACGTACGTGGTCAGGTCGTGCCCCGAATGATGTGTAATACTATCAAAAGACCCTAGATCTGTGCCTGAATCAAAAAATCTTCCCAGACAACCTGACCACGTACAAAAATTATGGGAGATAATATACATATCTTCTATTGATACTATGTCAATCACGTGGGGCTATTCCATCATCTTTAGCGTGTCTGAAGCAGTAATGATTCCGACGATCTTTGAGTTTTTTGACACCATGATGCATTTTGAGTATCTGATCAGCGGAACAAGCACGTTTGCAGGAGTGTCATGGTCCACTATGGGTGGCGCAGGCTCCATGGTATCTTCTAGCCTTGCACTCTTTAGCTCCGCCTCGCCTCCGTCAGACAGGTGCTTTACAATACCATCTTCTGTAACAACCCCCACAATCTCTTGGCTGCTAAAGACCGGAATCTGACTGATCGACATCTTGTGCATCTCTTTGATTGCGTCATGTAAGGTGTCGGACGTCTTTAGCTTTACAATGTCGCTGCTACAAAAGTCACCTGCCGTGTGCGAGAACGTCTGGCCCTCCAGCTTTGCCAAGCTGTCAAAGATGTTCCTTGCAGTCTCGTAGCTTGGCTTGCTCCGGCCCGACTCTATCTGGTTTATCATGGATGTACTCACACCCGACATTGAGGCAAGCTCTTTTTGTGTAGTACCAATCTTTTGCCTGATCTGCTTTATGGATTCTATTCTGGGCAGCATTACAATGGTGTCATGGTGCTGTTAAATGTGTGTTATTCTGTATGGCATGCAAAGTGCCCAAAAATTTATCGTACCTGACTCTGCCTGATCGCAGCCTGTGCTGCTGCAATTATGGCTACGGGGATTCTGTGCGGTGATGCGCTGACATAGCTTATCCCGACATCATGGCAAAACCAGATCGACTCTGGATCCCCGCCATGCTCTCCACAAATACCAATCTCCAGATATGGATTGACATCGTGGCCTTGCTGTATTCCGGTCTTTATCAGACTGCCCACTCCATTAACATCAATGGACTGGAACGGACTCTTTTGGAGTATCTCCTTTTCAATATACTCTACAAGAAACTTGCCCTCTACGTCCTCCCTGCTAAAGCTAAACGTGCCCTGCGTCAGGTCGTTGGTGCCAAAGCTGAAAAATTCAGCAGTCTTTGCAATCTCGCCTGCGGTCAGTGCAGCCCTTACCACTTCAATCATGGTACCAAAGTTGACACTGAGTTTCATCTTATATTTTGCCTCAGACTCTGCTTTTATGGAATCAAAGATCTTTTTTATGACATTCAACTCCGCCACACTGCTAATCTGCGGTATCATGATCTGCGGGTATGCCCTTACCCCTCTCTTTGTAGTGTCTGCGAGCGCCTCAAATACGGCCCTTATCTGCATCTCGTATATCTCTGGGTATGTTATGCCTAGCCTGACGCCCCTGTGACCCATCATGGGGTTGACCTCTGCAAGCTCCCTTGCCCTCTCTAGTACGGTCTTTGCATGTTGGATCTCGTCTTTTGTAGCTACTGTACTGCGCGCACCCCTTTTCTTTGAGCTCCTACTACTACTCTTCATGGTATGAATCTTGCCTGCCAGCTCTTCGGGGTTTGGTAAAAATTCGTGCAGCGGGGGATCTAGCAGCCTTATGGTCACCTTGTACCTGGACATGGCCTCAAATATTTTTACAAAGTCCCTCTTTTGCAGCTTTTCAAGCTTTTTTAACGTCTTGTTGCGCGTCTTGGTATCCTCTGCCATTATCATCTCTACAAACAGGTTGATCCTGTCCTTGCCATTGAACATCCTTTCTGTCCTGCACAGGCCAATTCCGCGCCCGCCCAGCTGCCTTGCAAGCTTTGCAGCATCAGGAGTGTCTGCATTTGCCCTGACCCCCAACTTTTTCGTCTTTTTGGCCCACTTTAAAACGCGATCAAAGTCCGTGGTAATCTCAGGCTCAATTGTGGGGACATCGCCCTCATACACAATTCCTGAAGCCCCGTCAATGGTGATCTGATCGCCCTCGCGTATGGTGATATTTGAGCCTGATACCACGTCAACCCTGCAGACATTCTTTTGATAGTCTATCTTGATGTTGGAACATCCCACTATGCACGGCTTTCCCATCCCCCTTGCAACGACTGCTGCATGCGACGTCTTGCCTCCCCTGCTTGTAAGTATGCCTGCTGATTCAAAGAATGCAGGAACATCTTCGGGCTTTGTCTCCTCCCTGACCAGGATCACCTTAACTCCAGACTCACCCATCTGTGTGGCTGTCTTTACATCAAACACTGCCATGCCGCTTGCGGCACCTGGTGAAGCTGCTATGCCCGTGGCAATCTTTGTGTGGTTCTTTATCTCCTTTGGGTTGATGGTTCTGTGCAACAGCTGCTCAATATGGTCTGCATGCAGGCGCATGAGTGCCATGTCCTTGTCTATCAGCCCCTCTTTTACCATATCCACTGACGTCTTTATCATTGCCATTGCGTTCATCTTTGCATTCCTGGTCTGAAGAAGGTAGAACGTACCCTGCTCTATGGTAAATTCAATGTCCTGCGGCTCCTTGTAGTGTTTTTCTAGCTTTTTACACGTGTCAACTAACTGCTTGTATGATTTTGGAAGTTCCTTTGCCATGAGATCCACACGCTTTCCCGTCCTGACGCCGGCCACGACATCCTCGCCCTGTGCGTTTGTAAGATACTCTCCGTATATCTGCCTGGTGCCGTTGGCAGGATTTCTTGTAAAGACCACGCCGGTGGCGCTGTCCTCGCCCATATTCCCAAACACCATGGCCAGTATGTTTACGGCAGTCCCGTCTGCAATGTCGCGTGTTATACTATTCTTTTCCCTGTACACTATGGCCCTCTCGCCCATCCAGCTCTCAAAGACAGCCCTTATGGCAAGCTCTACTTGCTCCATGGGCTCCTCTGGAAAGTCTTTTTTTGTGTGTGTCTTGCATATTCTCTTGTATGCCTGCACCACTTTGCGCAGCGACTCTTGGTCCAGCTCGCTGTCGGCGGTGACGCCCTGCTGCTTCTTTGCATCCTCTAGAATATGATCAAACTTTTTATCATCAATACCAAATACCACCTTTCCAAACAGCTGGATGAACCTCCTGTACGAGTCCCATGCGAACCTTGGATTACTACTCTCCTCTGCAAGGCCCATCACCGTCTGGTCGTTGAGGCCTAGGTTGAGTATGGTGTCCATCATACCTGGCATGGATATGGCAGCGCCTGACCTGACTGATACCAGCAGGGGCCTCTTTGCAGAACCAAACTTTTTTCTTGTCCTAGATTCAATCTTTGCAATGTTTCTCTTGACGGTTGGCATGAGGCTCTTTGGCAGGATACTGCCGTTTGCATAATAATTTTTACAGACGTTTGTGGTTATTGTAAATCCTGGAGGGACTGGCAGTTTCAGGCTGGTCATCTCGCAGAGGCCTGCGCCCTTGCCGCCCAAGAGTTTTTTGTTGCTACCGTCACCTTCGTCATAAAAGTAGACTTGATTCATTATTCTGCGATCATTTACCTAGATAGGGGCTATTAAACCATTTAGTTGGATTACTGGATTGGGTTTTTTGTGTTGGGTTGTTGACCATTTTGTGTTGGTTTTGTTGTCGGCATGTCTTCGTATACCCAACATACTTTGTAAGGGTACCACATCTGCAAGCTATCATGGCGCGCTATTAGTCATGCTATTAGTCATGCTGTGTCATCATTTCAAACCACCCGCAACATGAGCAGTTGCTGGTAATGGGCCTGTGATGGTGTGTGCCATGCCACCTACGACATGTATCGTCTTGTATGGTGCATCATCATTATCATCGTAATCATCATTATCATCATCATACATGTGTGCCATCCTCGGACACCATGGCCTTTGCAAACTCTGCCATGACATTACTCCAGTCATCGGCCTTGACTATTCCACTTGCCACTAGGATTCCATTGGAGCCCAGCTGCAGGGCCTTTGTAACGTCCTGTCCTGACACAATGCCTGCACCACACAGCAGCCCCGTATCGCCACCACTTGCATTGCGTACGGCATGCGCAGCCTTTTGAATCAGGTCTGGCCTCTCTTTTGATATGGCCCTCCCCGTTCCAATAAGCTCCGGAGGCTCTATTGCTATGTAGTCTGGGTTTAGTGTCGAATACCTGTGCGCCTCTACAACATCCCTCACACAAACTATTGATGTCATGTCTAGGCTCTTGAGTGTCTTTACAGATTCATGAATCTGTTTGGCTGGGATTCTGTGTTCGCTGTGATTGACCAATGCGCCTGCCACTCCTACCTTCTTTAGCAGCTCTGCCACCACAAATCCTGTGGTGTTGCCAGGCCCTGCACCGTCTATGTGCTGGGCAAACACTGATACCCTGCGGCCACCGTGCCATGTTTCTCTTGTCTTGCTTGCTTGTATGGCGCCTAGCCCCGCCATATGTTGGGGAGGACAGATTATGATCTCTATTCCGTACGTGCTTGCAATCTCATCGGCATCATGGATCAGGTGTGTGACGTCATTTGCGCCTGCCACCTGCTTGTAGTTTTTGCAGTTAATCACAAACATAGCGATACTGTTTGATAAATCATGCCACTTATCCCTTATGATGTCTGGTTCTCGAGTGTAGTATACCGAAATCATTTCGCCTAGTCATCTACATCTTCCTCCATCCATCTGGGATTGTTTTTCCTGATCTCTTCAGTTGCCTCTCTGTCAGAAAATGCCCTTAGGGGCGTCTGACGATTCTTCATGTCTAGTGAAAAATGCAATCTGCGTTCGTTATAGTATTGTATGTATTCGGACAGACTCTCATAATGCCATAACTCTTCCTCGATACTGCGGTGAAAGCGTTCCAGCTTGCCGTTTGTCTGTGGGTGGTACGGTCTGGAGTTTATCAGTTCTATTCCTCTATCTAACAATTCTGCCTCAAAGGCAGTAGGCATCCATGATTTTGGAACAGACTTTCTCCTGCCGCTGGCACCAACAAAACACGAGCCGTTATCAGACAGGATTGTAGCTGGAACTTTGAACTGTTTTATCGCATCACTGAGGGTCAGGATTGCATTCTCAGATGTGGCGTGTGTGAATAGTCGTGCCGCCATTATACATCTTGAAGAATCATCAATATACGTGACTAGATTCATGCCTGCAAAGCGCGGATCTTTCATCTCATGCCAGTCTACATGCCACATTGCGTTAGAATATTTACGCTCAAAGCGCACATATTTGCGCTTTTTTGATTTCTTCTCACTTGCGGTTACTAGGCCGTGACTCTTCATGATTTTGTATATGCGTCTGTAGCTTATATTGTGATTGGCCTGTATATTCTGGACCGTACGTATGACGCCTACGGGTTCTTGTTTATGTGCCTCTAGCACTGCCTGTGTCTCTGCTGCTGTGGGTAAAATGTGTCCTCGTCCAGGCTTGCCCTGAACATGATGCTTTCCAGTCTTGCGAAACTCTGCCAGAATCTGTTGTATGCGTCTTTGCGTCACATCAAGCTCTACTGCAATGTCTGCTGTACGTTTTAGCTTCTGGTACTGGTCTATGGCATATTTGATCTGCTTTTGTGTAAGGGATTTCTTCATATGTTTTGCTGATCGGTATAGTCTCAAGTAATCCTTTAGAGTTTATGATCAATCGGCCGAAAAACAAGATCAGAAAAATTTGCCAAATTTTCTATTAATCTAAACCAGTATCGCTAAATCCTTCTCTTGTAAGTATATGATAATGAGCAAACAAACTCAAACTAAACTAGAGACCAGATTAGCAAAGTTAGAGAAAGAAAACCTGAGGAAGGAAAAGGAGAATCAAAGGCTAAAGGCAAAACAGACCAAAGAAAACTCGAGGTTAGAAAAAGAGAATCAAAGGCTAAAGGCAAAACAGACCAAAGAAAACCTGAGAAAGGAAAAGGAGATCTCGAGGCTAAAGGCAAAACATGCCAAAGAAAACTCGAGGTTAGAAAAAGAAAATTTGGGGCTCAAGACGATGCTGGCAAAGGAGGACTCGCTGTGGAATACGGAGCTTGGACAGAAGAGACACTCTTCTGTACTACCCACAAGACTGCTTCACACACATGAAATGTTAGAGTATATCATTTCAAATGAGAAGTTGATAAAGGCACTTACAAGAAGCACCAAGGAAATATTTGATAACACACTTGAGGATTTGTTACAGATAATCAAAAAATCCAATGATTCGCCACACTTTCGCGACGACCAGGACAGAAAGGAAGAGTCCGGAAACCAGTGCAAGCTGTATATCCGACACTTTCTGCTCATGACCCAGGTAAGAAAAGCACAAGATTGTGGGCAGGAATCACTGGGTACATTTTTTGGAATAGATCAGAGTACGGTATCAAACTATCTCAAGCTTGCAACCAAATACGATGATGAGCTATATGCAGTAACACCATACAACATGACAAAGTACATCTCCACGATAAAGTCAAAAGAGGAATTCAAGGAAATTGTACCCGGAAGAGATGGAGGCGAGATTACAATAGATGGCACACTTGTAGAGACCACGCGTCCAGAAGACAAGGAAGAGCAAAAGAAACAGTATTCTGGAAAGGGCAAGATGTTTGCAATAAACACAGCCATGATGATAAACAAACAAAACTATATCCTCGCAATAAGCGACTCTAGAGAGGGAAGCTGCCATGACCTGATGGTGTTGAACCAAGGACTGCCTGAGTTTGGCAAATGGACTGATCGCATGGTGACCGGCAAGCGCATACCATCGGATAGCCGCATACGCCTGAATTTGGACAGAGGATACACGGGAATCCAAAACTATCTTCGTGGGGTAACCGCAAAGATCCCACACAAAAAGCCCAAGGGCAAAAAGCTTACCGCCACCAAAAAGGCACAAAACAAGGCACACAACAAAAGGCGTGTTCCTGTAGAGAACGTCTTTGCACATGTGAAAAACTGGAAACGAATATCCGGACGATACGACGGTACGGCCGAAGAGTTCAATATCGAATTCAACGGCATATGTGGCATGTACAACAAGCGAAAGATGTGGCAGGACGGCACCTACCAATACTGGAAGAATAAAATAAAGAGCAGGATATAGCTCCTGCCCCTTTACTATACTGTCAAGTTGACATATGGACGAAAATTCCAAATGCACATGACTGCGCACAACTTTTTGACTTTACCTGTGTTAGACTTGAACCACACCACATATGATATCCATATTTTTTTCAGAAAATTTTTTCCGGTCGATTAATCATAAACTCTTTTAATCGTATGTGCTGCGATCAAAGAAATTAGAAAATAAGATAACACACTGACTTCTTAAAGTTCCTTAAATGCTCAAACGGTGAAATAGATTGATCATGTGTGGTGAGCCAAAATGAACAAGCCAATATCTGAACTTGGGGAAATAAACTGGAAGATTCCTGATGTCAACAAGCTTTTTGAAATTCTCAGTAAGCAGTTTGACAAAATGGATCAAAAGATGAAGAGATTGGAAAGATAGAATCAAAAGCTGGTTGTAGAGAATCAAAAAGTGATAACAGAGAACAACAAGATGAGGACACAGATTGACGAGCTGACAAAAACCATAGAGGAGATGAAAAAGAAAAAGGGCAGATCCAAAAACGTACGCAGCTACAACACTAGGGAGTTCAAGGGGTACCCGCATGTGCAAAACCCAGCACGACCCCAAAGTATGTACAGCAGAACCACCCGACAGTATCCAGAACCCTAGACAGTAAATTCTGCACCAAATGTGGTAGCCGGCTTGCAGAATCCTCACACAACTATCCAAGATGCGGCGAGACCATAGTGGATGGTAGGTGGACAAATGTCGACATGACCATACAAGGACGATACTGCAAAAAATGTTGCGCCGTGCAGTATGCCCAGCCTGCTGACTTTATACCCAAGGAGCATTTTGGCATCGACATCATGGCACAAGTGTCTGCAATGCGGCACTTGACAATATCATACGGCAAGATTCAAAAGATATTCGGGATGTTTTATGACAGAGACATTGCCATGTCCACGCTGGAGGATCTTGACTATCGCGTGTCCATGCACATGGATCCGCTCTATTACGGCCTGCTTGAGGAGCTTGTCACTGCCAGAATAGTGGGTGGTGATGAGGCAGGATGGTACTTCAACGGTAAACTGTGCTGGGCGTGGGTGTTTCTGTCAGATACGTGTACCATATACCACATATCCCACTCACGAAGCAAGCTGGTGTCAGAGACATTTCTGAGTGACTTTGAGGGCATACTTGTGGGCGACTCCCACCCCGGATGGAGTGTGACCGGAATACTCCAAAAATGCCTGTTGCATTATTTCAGGGATATGTACCGCACGCTTGATAAAAACGACGACAAGGAATTCAAGGCGTTCTTTGACGAATTATACAAGATATTGAAATCTGCAATAAAACTGCGCAAAAAATACGTCAGTATAAAGGACATCCCAAAGCGGTCCGTACAAAAACTGCAAAACTGCATAGACGCGCTTACAGCAGACACATACGACAATACGGACTGTAACAGATATGTAAAGCGCCTCAAAAGGGAGGGCAAATCCCTGCTGACGTTTCTCAGACACGAGGGTGTCCCGTACCACAATAATGCAAGCGAGCAGGCAATGCGCACATTTGCCATAATGAGAAAAATATTCTATGGCAGCCGCTCAGAGCGTGGGCTCAAGACAACGGAAATCCGCGAGACCATATTTGCAACGTGTGAGAAGCGCGACATAAACCCGTACCAATTCATCATGGATTATCTTGGCGGCAAGGTAGCTGAGATTCCGGCGCCAAAAGAAGTCATGCCAGTACCTGTTGCCGTTTGATGCAAAAAAAACCATTGCCAAAAACACCGTAGTACACCACATTCACACCAAAAAATCATGCACTGTCGCATTTGTATGCCGGGACATCTCCCCATTACACCGCAATGATCCTGCAACAGATTACAGGATCTAGCGATCCGATTGCACTTTAGAAAATCGGTGTGTTACAAAAAAAGAGACTAGGGCACAGCAACCTTAGACAAAGAAGTATTGGTATCAGATGTATCTAACATATGATTCCAAGTATTTACAACGTAGACAGTTTCACCAGAATATGATTTAGTGGTTGTGCTATGACATCCTACAATACTCCAACTTAGACAATCACTGACAAAATTTGCCATGGCAGCATCCTCCTCTTCCTCCCACACTATGGTGACCCTTTGTCCTCATTCACATGCGACACCTTGCCCTGCCTTTTATCACTGCTAGCGTGGAGTGTCTTTAAACACGATGGACAAACATTCACATCCGACACCTTGCCCTGCCTTTTGCCATCTACTATACCTGCACCGGGATGCCTTTCATGTATCAGGCCATCATACCTGTGCTTCATGTACAGCACCATCATCATCAGTACTATTGCAGCAATGTTTGTACCAATGATAAACACATCCCACACCACAATCCCATACACCAGCCACAGGACGGCGCCTGCCGATATGAATATCATCAGAAACTTTGAGACGTCCTTGAGGCTCTTTGATGTGTATCCCTTGTAGATCTGCTTTACCCATCCAGTCAGAATGAGAATGCCTGCTGCCACGCCGAGCATGGTGAGAGGCAGGCCGTCGGCCTCCAACGTCATGGGTATAACATCCAACATATCCTACACTGCCTGCAGCTTGACTCCATTATAATGCTCGCAGTACGTGCTAACCCCAAAAGAACTCGTCAAGTCCAGTCTGTTTTGGCTTTCCTAGGACCTCATCAAAGTCAAGGTCCATAGATGATGTAATCTGCTCCAGGGTGGACTCCATGGACTCCATGTATTTTTTGATGTCAACGTCTTCCTTTTTTGCAATGTCTATGGGCTTTACTCCCGGCTTGGCCCATGTCTTGATAAATGATATCCTGTCGCCCTTTTTGATCTCTCTGATCCCCTCAAGCTGTCTTGCAGCCCTGATGTGCTGCGGGATGGTCTTGTTGTAGTCTGATGGATCCTTGCTTAACATCATGTTAAATGTCATCTCCTCTAGCGGTATCTGCCCTGCCTCAATCTTTTCCCCACACACCTTGATCTCTTTTGAGATTCTCTTTTTTGCATTCTCAAAGTCGTCTATATTTTGCACCTCGGAGAGTATCTCAAGCAGCCTCTTGAAGAGATCCCTGATGAAGGGCGGCGTATGCGACTTTTTGCCGGTCATCCCCTTTACATCCACCTTGCCCTGCTTTGTCACGCCCAGATAGTTCTTCTTTCTGTTGCTCAACACGCAGTACCTGTACACTTTGTCTATCTCCAGATCGACACCGTGCTCATGCTTTGCTTGGTCTATCATCCCTTGGATCTGCTCATCCGTGGGATCATTTACAAACAGCGAGTCCGTATCCCCATACAGCACCTTTATCCCTGTGGACTCACACCACTTTATGGTCTCTTGTATGGTGTGTCTGCCTATGGCCGTGGTGGCCTCGGCCGCCGGAAGATAGTACAGCGGGAATATCTCAGCTCCCATCACCCCATAACTTGCATTGAGTATGACCTTGAGCGCCTGCGTCACCACCGTATACTGCTGCCTCTGTTCGTCGGTTAGTGTCTGTTTTTTTGAGAGGCTCTTGTAATAGTTTACCCTCAGATCCCTAAGCGAGCCAATGATTACTGCTGTCATTCCGTTCTTCTTTGAGCATGCCCAGTGGTTGGTCTGAGGGATTATGCTCTTTTTGCATTCTGTGTGCAGACACCTGACGGTCTCGTAGGAGATGTTTCTGACCTTGATTATGCTTGGATACAGGCTTGCAAAGTCCATCACCACCACGTTAAAGTGGATTCCCTCTGTAGGGTCCACCACCAGTCCGCCCCTGTACTTTTTGTCCTTGATCACAGCATCACTCATCACCCCCTGGGATCTCTTTTCAAGCTCACTCCTCCTGGGAATCAGGCAGTTGGTCCTCTTGTGCTCATAATACAACAAGCTCCTGATCCACTGCGACACACCTATACGTGCAATGTCATCTATGGGCATCCTTGCTATCCTTGCAATGATTACTAGCAGGTTCATCAGCAGATCACTGTTAAAGCTTGTAAGTTCGTACGTCAAGAGTGCATCATGAAAACAGTACTTTGCAGTCTGGTACAGCGTCATCTGATCAAAGCTTAGTCCATAGTCTAACTTTTGCTTGCCTAGCAGCGCCTTTGAGACGCTGTTGAGTGAAAAGTCTGTATATTTCTGACTAAACGCGTATATCTGAAATGAACGGTTTGACAGCGTCCTGTACAGGTCAATATGCACGCCATGCTTGAGGGTTGCAGAGTCCCTCATCATGCGCAAGGGTGTGTCCCCATACTTTATTCCTAGCCTCTTTGCCCTGTTGTACAGGTATGGCAGGTCAAACTCGTCGCCGTTGTACGTCACCACAAATGGGGCGTTGTTGATAATCTCAAACGCGTCTTGTATCATCTCCTTCTCCTTGTCTGCATCATACAGCACCACCTTGATGCTCTCATCCACCTCATTGACTCCCTCGCTGGTCCCTTCTGTCCTAAGCACAAAGACTTTGTCATCTCCCTCCGAGTCCTTTATGCCTATGGCAGTAACCATCCCCTCTGCTATCTTGGCATCAGGAATCCTCCCAATCTCGGCCTCTACCTCAATGTCTATACTCACTCTTCTTATCTTGGGGATGGGCTGGTTGAGCAGATCCGCCCACTCTGAGATAAACTCTTTAAACTGTTCCGGGTCCACCATGCTCTTGCTGTCCACCTTGTCCCACAGGAGGCTCTTGAGTGCCAGCTTTACCTCATGGGCGATCTTCATGTCGTGGGGCACTATCTGCCCATCGACAATCTCATAGTACTTACCCACTATAATCTGCCTGTCATACAGATAGTTTTCATAGTACTTTATGTCCGACTCCCAAGTCTCTATGGTATTTTTGACGCTGTCGTCGGACGTTCCTCCTATCGTAAGTGGGTCGACTGCAACAATCTTTGAGACGGTTATCTGTCTGTCCTGTATCATATCGTACCTGTCCACACTCTCTATGCGCACAATGTCGTCTCTGTCAGTCATGCTGTCTAGATCGTCTCTTTCCAGCTTGGAGTAACAGTAGGGCAGATGGCCGGTATCATCTGCATACATGATGATCTTTTGTGACTCTGACTCGTAAAACTTTAGCATCACCCTCTTTGAGGGTCCGTCATATGTGGCAGAGACCAGCATGGACGGGGGCATTGACTCGATCTTTTGCGGGAGATCCTCTACTGGTGCATCTGTGTCGTTAGTGGCGCCCTGCATCTTTTCACACAGAACCTGTATTGTCTCTGTTGGTGTAATTGTTGGTATCTATACTGTCTATATCATTATCATCCTTGCTGCAGCCACAGTTGCCACTACCATCATCGCCATCATTACTGCAACTATCCCCATCACCACAACACTTGCTGTCGTTGGGATCCATCTCATATCCTCTTAGCAGGCGTTTTGCCCACACGTTGATTTTATCCCTGTCCATTCTAATCATCTCCACACCTGCATCCTTTAGCAGGTTTGTGTCAGTCTCTGGGTATGTCTCTAGATAGACAAACCTCTTGATTCCCACAGTTACTGCCATCTTTGTGCATTCCATACATGGCACCAAAGTGGTGTATAGTGTGGCCCCCTTTGTTCCATTACCAATACCAAGTATGGCACAGTGCATTATGGCATTGGCCTCTGCATGATTACACAGACACCTGTTTAGTGCGTCGCCGGATTTTATCTTGTTACGTACGCGATCTTGGCACCTAGTACAACCGCCCTCATAACAGTTTTTTATCCCAGGAGGGGTTCCATTGTATCCGGTTGCAATCTGTCTGTTGTTTAAGACTATTGCCGCTCCTACCTGTCTTGCAACGCAGTTTGAGCGAAGCTTGGCAAGCTCTGCCTGCAGCATAAAGTACTCATCCCAGCTGGGCCTCACAAAGGTCTTGTACGAATCATCAGCATAATACCCCACACGCTCACTGCCTGTCTGTTCCATATATTGATCGCGTCATATCGCATAATCTCTGCGGTTGATTTGATACCCAATAGTAATTTGAATAAAAATCCGGCTATTCAATATATGATCTCATGCCGAATTTGGACATGATCTTTGGTTGCACATTTGTAGAGATTCAAACATTGGGGAATGGCAGCTACAAGCAACAAGGATGTGATACTACAACGGCAGCAGGCACTAATGGGCTGCAAGCTCGTCATTAGACTCTATGAGCAGATACAGCCTATGATCCGGCGACGAGAACAAGATTCCACCATGCTGTCTGTAGTTCAGACAAGATTGGGAAATCAAGACATCTCTATTCAATCCTGTTTTTGATACAAATAGTCAATTCTCGTTGGGACCTGTACCAATACTGGAGTGTTTGGGGTAAGTATTGGTACCTCCTAGTAGGCAGACGCCAAGCACATCTGCTGTGGAGACTGATACAGGATTATGCGTGGGCACAACCGCCTCGTCAGGCGCGGATGAGGCGATTGTTATGAAGGAAAAGTTTGGCAGATGGTAGGCACATAGTCAGATTGCATCAGAACTGATTCATACATGCATTCGTATGTTTTGAGAACATTCTACATTGTTCTACATTATACCCCCTCATAACAAACTACCCAGAGCCAGAGATAGAATAAAGACAAATAATAAACAGATGGTCATATAATGGTGGTGTCATGCCAAAAAATCACCCCCACACAAAAAAAAAAACAGACACAGACTACAATGAGTGGCTTTGGTGGCACAGAGAGAGTAAGCCACAATTCAGTAGATTTTTACGCGCGAAAAGTGTTTTCACACATTGATATAGATCAAACAGAGCATGAAAACGACATAGGTAAATACCGTAATAAGGTCATATGTAGGGATAGTACAAATCTTCACGACATACCTGATTCAAGCATACATCTCATGATTACATCACCACCATATAATGTCGGTAAGGACTATAACAAGGATATGGATATGAAACAATACATGTCCATGTTGGATGGTGTCTTTGCAGACACATACAGGCTACTAGTCAACGGTGGTAGAGTATGCATCAATATATAGTAATTTGAATTAATATCCGTTATTTAATCCGTGTATCCTGTACCATCAATAGATCAGTACGAATACAATTTGATTATATGAAAACAGTATTGTATAATTATGAATAGTACAGATTTTGTATTTTTTGGCTGGATCATGTGCAATGCAAATCAAAATAGGCTGCCGCATATGCGCCAGACAAAAAGTCATGCAATGTAACAGTCGTAAAGTTTGACTATTTTGATGACGCCTTGATTAATTGCAGTTTGTAATCCATTGCCCAGCTGCGCCAAGCCCTTCAACGGCGTACTGTTCACCCAGTTTTTACAACTTATCCACTGCGGTTCAATGGGGCTGAGTTCCGGCGTATATGTGGGCAGGAATCTAATCTGTATTTTTCCTTCGAGTTTGCGAGTCAGGGATTTGATCTCGCGCTTTTTATGATATGGTGCATTATCCGTACGTGGTCAGGTCGTGCCCAGAATGATGTGTAATACTATCAAAAGACCCTAGAACCGTGCCTGAATCAAAAAATCTTCCCAGACAACCTGACCACGTACCATTATCCATAAAAATCAGCACGGGACCAAACTGTTCATAAACCTTGAGAAGAAAATCCTTTGTATTATCCCAGTTTCCAGAATCGTAAAAGTCAAAATAATGTGCCACATCTTTTCTGATGACGCCCATTATGGTGACCCTCTTGTTTCCCCACATGCCCTTGGTGGATATTGAGGGGTTTTTCTGCCGGCTCCATGTCCTTTTAGGCATGATTCTTACATGTACGTGTGCCTCATCTAGTACAAGTACGGTGTATCCCTTGTTGGTCCAGAATGCAGACATTCTATGAGCTTTTTTTAATGTCTCACTCTTCTCGAGTGTTGCAGACTTTGGATAGCGCGGCCTGGAAACAATGGGCCTGTAGTTGAGTCTGCGGAGCAGCAGCCATATGGACTCATCATAATAGTCTGCCTTGAACTCTTGTTTGATGTATTTGTTTATCAGCTTCAACATCCACAGGTTGGATTCGTAGCAGACTGACTTTGGGCCCCTGTCAAGCGTCCTTAATAATTTTGTAATCTGTTTGTTGTCAAGCTTGCATTTGACTCCCTTGTTTTATGTCATGTCTGTGTTTTAGTCCGTCTTTTGAAATACGGTTAATCTAGTCTCTGACCGTATTGTATGGCTTGTTTAACGTTTGGACAATCTCCACTACTTTCTTTTTTTCTTTTTTTTACTATGCATGCAAGCAGAATCATTTTTGCCTTGGGTTCCTTTTTGTTTTTTTCCATCTTGCGCAAACGGTTTTTTGATACGTTTGGGAGGAATTTTTTCTTCACACGGACAATAACACCCTCCCCCATATAGCTCTATTGGTAAATTCCGGATATTAATTCAATCACCTATATGTTACATGTGCTGATCTAGTCCCTTTGCATGCTTATCTTTTTGTGGTGTGATAAACATGGCGCCTACAAGCTTCATTTTATCATAATCTATCTTTGTGTCTGCATCTTCTGTCACTTCTTCCTTTATGCCCATCAGTTTGCCGATTCTATCAATATCTTTGATTAGTGTGTTTGTATCACCGTCGCGTTCGTACCTGTACACTATATCGTGCAGCTCAGTATCCCATGGTTGTAATTCTTTTCTGCTCAGAATGTCGCCTATGCGCCCGGCACTCTCAGAATCGATTTTGCCTGACTTGTATGCAGCAGTTAGTATGCGCATAAGTGTAGTGCGCGCCTTCTCAAAGCCAGTACTCTTAGGCTTTTTGACATATTGCCGTACTATGTCGTCACTGTATGCGATTGCCTCTCGTGCTTTTTTGTCTATTCTAATCAACTCTTCAAATGATTTTTGATGACCAACATCATTACCATCATCACCATCGCTATCCATTGGAAGATAATTTGGCTCGTCTGGAATGCACCTTGCTTTGTTTACTGCATCATACTCGTTTTCAGGTACATACGCCTCGTCTTTTTCATAGTTATACACTACAAAGTAGACTCGTCTTTCAGGCTTTGTTCGAACATATGCAAGTACACACTCTTTTTTGTCGCCTACCTTACCACTGCGCCTGCCAATCGACATGTCGCGTAACTCGTCAACACCTATCTTTTTTGCATATTTAGAGATCTCATTGAACGGCGTGTTCTGAGGCATGAGATCAGAGTCACGCTCCATCTGTCTTATGACATCAGATGCCGCAGCGCCCTTTTTTTCACCCAGAACCCTTAGATGCTCTTTAAGGTGCCCGTTATACTGCTTTGGATTGGGTGTCTCGCCAAGCAGTTCCTCTCCAAGCCCTATTACAGTATTTACGACATTTATTTTATCTAACAGCTTGCCCATCAGCTTTAGTATTGCATCGAGATCCTTGTCAGGATAGCATGCCCTTGAGTGAATGATGTCATGTTTGCTACCCAGTCTATCGACTCTCCCAATTCGTTGTACTATGCGCATTGGATTCCACGGCAGATCATAGTTTATCACATAATTACAGTCTTGAAGGTTCTGACCCTCTGCCAGCACCTCAGTTGAGATGAGGATGTCAATTGAATCATCATCATCATCTATCTCCTGACCATCTGTAAGATTGGCAGCTGGTGCAAACCTCTCAATATACTTGGATCTAGTATCCGGCTTGGTCTGCCCTGTTATACACTCTACTGTACTGTCTGGGAATATTTCTTTCAGCTTGTGTAACAGGTATCGTGCGGTTGTAACATACTCTGTAAATATCAAAATTTTACCGCTTTCTGATTTTAGGGCATTCTCGTTTAATATGACATCTCTGATTGCTTCGAGTTTTTTGTCAACAGTCACTTTTCTTATTTCGTCTTGTAGTTCATATAGTATATCGAGGTCGGACTTCATGTCATTTTTGAACCTCTTCATGTCATAGTGTCGTCCCATCTCCTCTGTTTCCAGACTCTGCAACTGCTCAAAAAGAAACTCGTCCATGTCAAAGTCTCCATCTGTACCATCGTCGCGCGTGTCAGTACGGTTCATGAGGTGGTTGCCCTTTGTGATAATCTTGTTCAGATCTCTTACCTTTATCATTTTGCCTCTGCCGGTGATCTTGGTGATATACTCGTACAGCCGTATCTTGTTTTTGAGACCTGTTTTTACCGCCTCTACACTGCTCTCAAACATCTTGAGTAATAGTATCGCCTGCAGATGTGACAGCACCCTGTATTTTGCCTTTTCATCTTCTGTGGCCTCTATATTGTACTGTTCTAGTCCGTACGGAGCCATGGTGAGCCTGTTGACATCCTCTAACATTTTTTGAAATATGTTGCCATACAACTTTGATAAACTGTAGTGGATCGGCGAGTACTCGTGTTTTGGAAATTTAATGGTATTGCCGCTTATCACGTCGTGTGGGTATACCTCTTGTATGTAGGATCTGGTTCTACGTATCATTATTCCATCCAAAAGCCGCTGTATCTTTTCAAGGCCTGCTGCCAGCCCACCCTCTTTGTTTGCTGCATCTCTCATGTGTTTGTACAGGTCGGGTATGCCTAATGTGCGCCAAAAGTATGAGTCATCGTGACGGGTAATTATGGACACTTGATAATACAAGTCCATTATGGAGTTGTTGATCGGCGTGGCAGATAGCAAAAGCGCCTGCTTTGATTTTCCAATGGTCATTATCTTTGCTAGGTTGCGGCTACGGTTGGCATTTTTTGATCTAAAATTTTGCGACTCGTCTATCAGTACAAAATCAATATTCTTATATTCGTACCAGTTATCAAGCGCATTTTCACGTCCGAGTGATTCCATGGTGATTTGTTTGTATACGCTTATTCCAGATTCCTTGAGCTTTTTATCCCACATGGATTTTAATACTTGAGATGGGGCCACTAAAAGCGCCTTTCTGTTCTCTTTTAGGATCTTTTGGCGCAGGATTTCCATACCCATGTTGGTCTTACCAAGTCCTGTGGCGTCTGCAATTATGACTCCTTGAAATTCTGATAATACCAGCATTGCAATGTGTACGGCCCCTTTTTGAAATTTTGCAAGATCTATACTGTATTGATGTTTGTTGTCTTCATCAGATGCTAAAAGATCTCGATATCTCTCAAATATCATCTTGATGTATATCTTATATGGGGGTGCAGGAATGCCGAACTTTGATGACTCTAATTGCTCTATCAGCTCCTGTTTAGCGTCTTCAGATTCTGCCCACATGCGGTCAAACCATGCGCGGGTCTTTTCAGATACTGCAGGCGAATATAGTCCAGCGTTTAGTTCGTTGTTTGTAGTCAGTCCGCTGTTTGTAAAGTTGCTAGAGCCGATATATACAGAATCATCATCAAATATGTAACATTTGGAATGGTTGAATCTGGATTTACCCAATCGCACTTGGACGTTTTCTATATTTAGCAGGCGTATGAGCGATGCCGTATCTGACATTACATCCAATATTAATTCTGACTTGCCAAGATCACTTTTGAGTGATATTGCATCATCTTGCTCATCATCTGCTTCTGCCACTCGCTCACCATCTGCTTCTGCCACTTGCTCAAATGTTGCATCCGGAATCAGTACAGGTTTGCCCAACAAGAGTCGCATTCTGCCGTCTCTTTTTTGTACAAGATCATCAAGTGCATCTTTTAGCAATCCATATCCGGGTATGTTAAAGTAGCCTGTTGAGATGTCAAGCATGTCAGTGCGTGGCATCTCAGAATTGAGTATATCACACATCGTAATGCCATCAGTAGTATTGTCGATTATATCGCGTTTGATTCTTTTTTTGTTGTTCATTTTACATCATCAAATATTTCGAGCGCCTTTTTGCGCATCTCACCATAAAACTCTTTGAGATTACTGTTGTCCCAAACTATTTCTTTTTGGTTGCACAAATCAGGATTCTCCTTAAATGATTTGAAGGACTCCAATATTGTCTTGTATTCTTGCTTGTCCAGTCCATATGCCTTTGCAACTATGACATCAAGTCGTGCTGTAGTTTCTATACGCTCTGTAATAGTCAGTTGTATGTTTGGAATGCGTATTTTTTCTGCTAATTCAGCAAAATCCGAATGACCACCAACTATGAGTTTTGTAGTAAGATTTGTAATTTCCTGTTTGTATTTTAATAATGGAATTGGTATTGTTTTAATGATTGTAATAACATGCATTTGGATAATCTGTCTCACAATAAAATCAAAAGAAGTGGAATTCATCACACCACACAAATATAACACGTTTAGCAAATATGAAGTGCCTAAGATCAGATCAGTGTTACGGGATAATAAAATAGAAGCAAGGCTATGGGTATGAAATGTTTTTGGTGGAATCACAGTAGTAATAACAGTCCGCATATTTGTGGGGCTAGACACATCGCGAAATACTAATCTGTACGAATTATAAAATACACGATGCTTTCCTGCATATTTGGGCTTGTTTTCCCGTTCTAGTCCAGCCCTAGATTGTGCGGTAAATGCAGGTTTGGACCATGTATGGTTGTACTGGTGTATGGTTTTGCCCTCGTGTATGGGCCATCCCTTACCATCTTCTTGGAACAGATCAGAGTCGTTTGTTCTCTGAAATCCACTGGAGAATGATATTGACATGCCGTCTTTAGACAACGCATCTGTCAGTTTTGGATGTTTGTACATCTTGATGAGTATGTCCATTACAACCCCCGAGCTCTCTGGTATGATTAGCGTCTCTGGAAACATTTTCTGAATTTTTGCCTTGGAATGCGTACCAAACTTTTCTTTTTCTCGGATTGGGTCAACCAACGACGATAAATGATGTAGGTAAAATCCCACTGGAAACTCATTTCTATTTCTTTTAGTTTTTGAACCCTTAAGTGTCAGCAGCATAAATCTATATCTAGAATCTATATCAAATATTTTCTTTTTGTTCTCAAATACATATAGTTGTTGGATATCTTTGTTGAATAATATTTCTTTTCGAATATCTACAGATCCTGTGGATGATAAAATTTGGGATGGAAGAACCATCGATATGGTACCATTTTTTGCTAATAATTGAAATGCCCTCTCAAGTATGAGTTTTGAAAGCTCACGATATCCAATTCCTTGTATCTGATATGCATTTGCAGTAGTGTAAAAGTTTGTCTTTTCTGAAAATGACTTTTTATATGCGTCATACACTGACTTTATCTCGTTGTTTTGAAGCAGTATGTCGATGATCTCTTTTTTTTTGGTTTTTGTTGAAAGTGATTTAAACGCCGGATAGTATGGTGTAAAAAGTTCATTATCGTTTGGTTCTATTCTATCCCATGGTGGGTTTCCAACTATAACATCAAAGCCACTCCTAGTATCTGTAAATGCATCGCGCATCTCCAATTCCCAGTGAAAAAAATTACGTCTTTTGTCAATGTCTGATATTTTTTTGCGTGCGCTTGTAAGTATCTTGTCTTCGTTTTTCGCATATTTGGCAAAGCGACGTATGAATGCGGCCGCATCTCCTTTCTTTGGAAGTATATCGTCGTCAATCATGGATGCTGTCAGCGCGTCAAGCATTCTTCTTGTGGGTGATATGGATTCGGCATATTTTCTGTATCTCTCTTCACTTTGTCGCACTTGTGATACAGTAACGTCCGGGCTTGCAGAGACATCTTCGAGCATTCTGTCCATATCTTGTCCAGGTGTCCAATCATCAAGGCTCTGATTCTGCATATCTTCAATATCATTCAAAAACATACCAATTGTTGAGTCTCCAATTCTGATGTGATGATCCATGTATGTGAGGGGCACGCCTATCGCAAAGGAGTCTAGCCATAGTGCAAGTTTGGCAATCTCAACTGCCATAGGATTGAGATCAACACCAAATATGCAGCGCTTCATTATCTTGCGCTTGAGCAGTATGTCATGTGTCAGAAGATTCTCATCTATTGTTATGTTTTTCTCGCGCTGTTCTGCTAGTATGATTTTCCGATCAGTTTCTAGTTCTTCGAGTAGCGGGTGTAATGGATGTTTTTTGAGAATTTCAGTAGCCCATGCAGTCAGACGGTTTAATGCCTCTACCAAAAAGTGACCACTTCCCATTGTGGGATCAAGTACCTGTATGTCAAGCAGCCTGTCCATGCATGTTTTTTTAGTTTTAGAATCGAGATTTTTTTTGTATGCTTGCATATCTTTTGCAATTTGAATAGTACGTTCCTCAAGTATTGGCTTCAATCCCTTTTCAACAAGAAATTTCACCATCTCATCAGGCGTGTAATAGCTTGCAGTGCTCTTGCGGGTTGCCAACCCGCCCTTGGATACAAGATACAAATCATTTCTTTTGTATGAATAGTTTGATTCTTTTACGGTCCTTACCTGTATGATCTTGTTGTTTTTTACCAACAACATGACATTCTCCTTGGCCTGTTGTACGGAAAACTCCATGACGCTCTCAAGTATGCTACCCAAATGCCTCACACTCAGGCTTGCATAGTCTATGGCATCACCGTCTCGCAAAAGCAGGTCAGATAGTGCGGGCACCAGCCACTTGTTTGATATCGATATGTCATCGATATCTGTAGTATGTCTGAACAAATCGCCATTATATTGTGGCAGATTATTTTGGGGCTTACCATTTCTGATTCCCTCAAAGAGGTTCAAAAGATACTGCCAGCATGAAGGCTCATCAGAATCTGTATCACTATGCTTGTCAAGTTCGTCCCGAAGCCGTCTTAGCGAAATATCTTTGTACTTTGGGTCAGATACCGGCAACAGATTTCTTGATTCTGCGTATGCCACAAACCACACACGGTATATTATTCTCAATGCGTTGTCTTTTGCAGAGGCCAGCTCCTCCTTGCCAAATTTTGTCTTCATGTCGTGATCCAATATACCCTTTGTAATATTGAGCAGTACGCCGTCCTGACTCATTATTCGAAGTGCCAAGTTCTCCTCTAGTTGAGCTGCAAACTCTTTTCCTTGGTCAAAATAGAGGTCTATTTTGGGATTGTCGCCTGTAAACGCGCCATATCCAAATATTATGCCAAGATATCTTAGCATCGTATTTGATGGTCTTACTAAATTTATCTCAAAATAATTGGTACTTGATGCGGATATTCTATTGGTGTACAGCCTCCATTTTGAGCCATTTGTAAGTATGACCCACTTGTATTTTGACAGCTCAGAAATTGCCGCATAGCTTGGGGCCACACTGTCTGCTTTTTCCCTTATGCTAAAATTTTCCTGGTCTGTTATGACTATGACCACTTTGCCTTTTTCACTCTTTACTCTTTCATTTACGATCGTCCACCCGAGTGCTTGGAGAAGTGACTTTAGGTCGGCGCATGAATTGTGCAGCTTGACCATGTCTAAATCATTCGGAGCATCGTCAAATATGCGATTTCTCAGGTAGTGTGTAGAGAATAGTCCCCTGTTCTCAAAATCATCTGTAGTAGAAGGTATTGCATCTATGGCGTTTTCAAGATTGACAATGAACTCAATGTTGTTTTTTGCGATACTGACACTGTTTGCTTCAAATATTTTTGCAATTCTGTCATATTCGGCATCACTGTCAAGTGATGTCACATGCATTTTGTTAAGTGTGCTGATAAAGAGTTTTTTGAGGTTGGATGCAAGCATTACACAAGAATCAAATTTTTTGATTGCTTGTTTTATCTCGGCGACGTTCTTGGGGCCTGCTTTCACGACTAGTATGGGCGTATTTTTTGATTTTGAGTTGTGGTTGAGGCTGTGACAATCCCAGCCTTCCAAGTCCATGGAACGCCTTTCATCATAAGACACCCCTAGAGATGTAAGTAGTCGTTGTGTGTGTGTGTGTGTGTGTGTGTGTGTGTGTGTGTGAAACTACCACGTCATAGTTCGCACTCAATTTCTTGTATCTATATCTTTGGTGCACATGTGGTCATTTGTGATTCGTATTGTTTCAGTTTAGAAAATTGCATCTTGGCAAGACGGTTTGATGTTGTACAAACAAACAAACGATCCAATATGTCATTGCTTTTATTAGAGTTTATGATTAATCGACCAGAAAAATAGGATCAAAAAATTTATCAAGTTCTCTATTAAATTAAACTTGTATTGTTAAATTTACTTCTTTCAAGTATATGGTAGTGAGCAAACAAACTCAAAATGTAACACATCGCCATTATGAAGTGGTTTTTTGAGGCCAAAATCAGCTCATCAAGAGAAGACAAATCCCGATGCGCGTGCAGTCGTGACGGTTGCCACGGCTCAGATATGGGTGTGGTGGATGCAGATGCGGGTGTGGTGGATGTAGATGCATAAAATGTTGCACGAACCGCCTCAGGCGGCCATGGTTGTGATGGTAGTTGTGGCATGAGCTATGCGTTTTTTCGGAATGTCGTCTATCCTTCCGGCTAAATAGTCGCGGACAAACTCGTAAAAGTTGACGCCGCGCTTCTTGCATGTCTCGTGGATGCTCATGGTCACGGCAGTCCTCTTGGCGCCCTTTTCTGTCCTGCTCCCGTACAGTACCTTGCGGGCCTCTGCAAACCTGCGCAGCGCCTGCTCGCTGACGTTGTTGTGATAGTCCACACCCTCATGCTCTATGAACGTAAAGAGTGAATCGACCTCCCTCTTTAGGCGCTTTGTGTATCTCTTGCAGTCCTTGTCCGTATGGTCCTTGTTTATCAGCCGGTGCACTCTACTCTTGAGCTTCTGCACAGACTGTTTCTGATCCTCTGCAGAGTCCCTGCAGTCAGTCTTTCTGGGCTCTATGGCATCCTTGAGTATTTTGTACAACGTCCTGAAGAATCTGACAAACTTTTTGCTCTTGTTCTTCTCGAGTGTCCTGTACATGTCGCGCAAGTAGTGCAGCAGGCACTTTTGGTGCTTGCTACCCACGTAGTTCCACGGGCCCCACGAGTCACTCACGATGGTTCCTGTGAATCCTTTCAGCACATCCATGGGTACGGTCCTGCCTCTTGACTTGTCTATGACGAATATGCTTGACATGCTGCTGACAAACACCCAGACCCACCTGCGCATGCCGTTGACAAACCAGCTCGTCTCGTCGCCGTAAATCTCCCTGTACCTTTTGAGCGCCTTTTTGAGCTTGTCGTACAGCGGCTCAAGCTCACGGGCTACCACGTCGCAAAAGTGGTTCAGTGTGGACGTGGAGATGCTGATACCATAAAACATGTGGAGCATGTCTCTGATCTTGCCAAATGACACGTTAGAACACTTCATGGTTATCACCATGGCCATGATGTTTGTTCCGAAATGCTCCCCGGCAAGCACGCCGTCAAGGTACGGGGTAACCTGCTTGTTGCAGCCCCTGCGGAACCTTCTTGAGACACACCATTTGGTGACCGTCCACTTGAACTCGATCAGGTCCTCGGACAGCCGTTCGTATTCTCCGGTGGGCTTCGAGAGCTCCGCGCCGCAGTTGGGGCACTTGGTCTGGTCGGCCTGCCTGATGTCGTTTACGGTGGGCGGGATCCTGTGCGACGGCCGCTTCGTGCCGCCGTTCTTGTCGACGCTCCTAGTCTGTGGATACCCCTTCATCTCCCTCACGTTGTAGCTTCTGTGGTTGTGCCCGCGTCCGGAGCCGTGCTTTTTTTCCTTTCCAGCTACTACCTGCTTGTTGTCCCCGCGCAGCTGCTCGAGCTCCTTGTGCATCGCCTCATTCTCCTTGTGCATCGCCTCATTCTCCTTGTGCATCGCCTCATTCTCCTCGCGCAGTTGCCTGTTTTCCTCCAACACTCGTTCCATCATCTCCCGCGTCTGCTCACTCTCTTTGTCTCTGACATTTGTCGCCTCTTCAAAGCACTTGAGAAGGTATTTCACGCTGGGATGGTTCCAGTCTACCTTTGAGGGATCCATGGCATATACTCTATCCAGGAAATAAAATACATACATGTCTACAAAAGAACACCAAATGCTCAAAAACATTAACTACAACTCTCTGCGTTGTTTCTGCCACCCGCTCGTGTTTACTGTGATGGTGTAGTTGGAAGTTCGGTGGGCCCTAATGCTCCAAATTCCACTTCATAATGGCGATGTGTTACCTCAAAATAAACTAGAGACCAGATTAACAAAGTTAGAGAAAGAAAACCTGAAAAAAGAGAAAGAGATCTCAAGACTAAAGACATATCTGGCAAAGGAGGACTTGCTGTGGAATACGGAGCTTGGACAGAAGAGGCACTACTCTTCTGTACTACCTACAAGACTACTTCACACACATGAAATGTTAGAGTATGTCCTCTCAGATGAGAAGATGATAAAGACACTTACAAGAAACACCAAGGAGGTATTTGATGACACACTTGAGGATTTATCGCAGATAATCAAAAAGTACGTGGTCAGGTTATCTGTGAAGATTTTTTGATTCAGGCACGGATCTAAGGTCTTTTGATAGTATTACACATCATTCTGGGCACGACCTGACCACATACCAAGAAAGTAAAACTCTAGATAACTGTACAAAAGTCAACAGAGATGACTGTTGCAAATGCAGGAAGAGGAGCAGTAGTGTGAACATGCAGTAAAGATGAGCTAAGATCAGGGACAGCGGATCAGAGTCGTGATGATGTAAGCATAAGATTCTTGGCTAATTAGGACACAGACTGCTATCAACAAAAACTTCATTAATTTGCACCACAATCACCAATCAATGACAACTTACACAGCGCAGGTGAATGCAATTCACAAAGAGTTCAAGAGTGCCATAAAAAAGGCAAAGACAAGACAGTCTCTCAATCAGGCATTCAGCGCTCACAGGAAAGAGCATCAGAAACTACTCAAAGAGCATCTAAGTGAAGAGAGCGATCTGATCAACGAAGCAAAGAAAAAACTAGGATAAACCCACCATTATTTTTTCCCTCCTTTTTTTAAAACCTACTAGGCAATACCTCCAAAAACTCATGATGCATGCATCTGATGTCCTGCCTTCATCCTACACAAAGATTCCTTTTTCATTGCGGGGCAATACTCAGCTTGAAATCGGGAACCAATCCTTTGCCGCTTGCCATCTCAAAGATCTTTCTTATCGACTGCTCTCCCGCATCCCCCATGTCCACTGTCACATCATTTACGTACATCTTTACAAACTTGTCAATCAGATCCCGTGGCTTCTGCCTAGAATACTTCATGGCATAGTCTAGCGCCTCACGCTGATGTCCCCGACCATACTCAATGGAGTCACGGAGATGCCTGTCAAACTTTGTTATATTTTCAAGTCCGAGATCCGTCTTCATCACATTAATTCCCAGCGGCACGGGCAGGCCGCCGGTCTGTTCATTCCACCACTCCCCTACATCAAGTATCTTGATGTTACCCTCTTGCTGGTATGATAACTGCGTCTCATGTATTACTAGTCCTGCATCAACATCACCTGCCCTGACTGCATCTGGAATGTCGCTGAACTTCATCTCTACATAATCAAATTTCCCAATAACTAACTGCAGCAACAAAAACGCCGACGTCATCTTTCCAGGTATGGCGATCCTGCACTCTTTTAGCTGATCCATTGACATCTCTTGTCTTGCGGTCACTATGGGGCCATATCCTATTCCAAAACTGCCCCCACTTCTCAGTATTGTATACCCTGGAATGTATGCACACGCATGCACAGAGACTGCAGTGACATCAAGCCTAGAATTGATCGCATCACGATTGAGCTCTTCAATATCACCAATCACATGCTTCACATCAAAATCCTTGGACGGTATCCTACCTGTCAACATTGCATAAAACATGAATGCATCATCAGAGTCCGGAGTATGCCCTACGGAGATCTGCATACATGATTCTTGCAATGTCGTAATAAAAATCGTATATGTCATATGTGGTGGTGCAATGTGTTCTCAAGTAAGAAATGTTATGCTGTGTTGTGCTGATTCTATTGTACCGAAATCATTTCGCCTACACTTGAGGAGGTTTACAAAGGATTACTTGAGACTATACCGATCAGCAAAACATATGAAGAAATCCCTTACACAAAAGCAGATCAAATATGCCATAGACCAGTACCAGAAGCTAAAACGTACAGCAGACATTGCAGTAGAGCTTGGCGTGACGCAAAGGCGCATACAACAGATTTTGGCAGAGTTTCGCAAGACTGGAAAGCACCATGTTCAGGGCAAGCCTGGACGAGGACACATTTTACCCACAGCAGCAGAGACACAGGCAGTGCTAGAGGCACATAAACAAGAACCCGTAGGCGTCATACGTACGGTCCAGAATATACAGACTAATCACAATATAAGCTACAGACGCATATACAAAATCATGAAGAGTCACGGCCTAGTAACCGCAAGTGAGAAGAAATCAAAAAAGCGCAAATATGTGCGCTTTGAGCGTAAATATTCTAATGCAATGTGGCATGTAGACTGGCACGAGATGAAAGATCCGCGTTTTGCAGGCATGAATCTAGTCACGTATATTGATGATTCTTCAAGATGTATAATGGCGGCACGACTATTCACACATGCCACATCTGAGAATGCAATCCTGACCCTCAGTGATGCGATAAAACAGTTCAAAGTTCCAGCTACAATCCTGTCTGATAACGGCTCGTGTTTTGTTGGTGCCAGCGGCAGGAGAAAGTCTGTTCCAAAATCATGGATGCCTACTGCCTTTGAGGCAGAATTGCTAGATAGAGGAATAGAACTGATAAACTCCAGACCGTACCACCCACAGACAAACGGCAAGCTGGAACGCTTTCACCGCAGTATCGAGGAAGAGTTATGGCATTATGAGAGTCTGTCCGAATACATACAATACTATAACGAACGCAGATTGCATTTTTCACTAGACATGAAGAATCGTCAGACGCCCCTAAGGGCATTTTCTGACAGAGAGGCAACTGAAGAGATCAGGAAAAACAATCTCAGATGGATGGAGGAAGATGCAGATGACTAGGCGAAATGATTTCGGTATACTACACTGTGTTGTGCTGATGATGATGATGATATAGTGAAACTACCACTGCCATGTCCACATGCACCACAACTCCAACACATGACACACTTGTGATCATTACCCCTTATACCATTGCATCAACAGGCTACACAAAATCGATCTCCTTATTTACAATCTGATGGGTGCCAAACACGTCATACCTCTCACATACATTGCTGCATTCATCCACCTTACGTCATCGCATTATACATCTGCCCTACCTGCAAGCCTTGCTCCGCATACGCATAATCTGCCAAGTCTTTTAACTTGGCACGATCCTGATCACTTGTGAATACGATTGATGCATATGAACAAGATATCCACATGCAGCCGGACTTTGTGGGATCATTTGAGCCCTCTGGGGTACCATTCAAACCATCTGTGCAAGAACACATGATATTTTCAGGTAGTGGAGACTCGCTTGCATCTGCAATGCTTGCCGAGTCTTATTCTTACGGCAGAGTAAGGGCAGCGGACCCGCTTGATCTATACACAATACCGCCACTGACAAGATCAAGGCGCATATGCCCGGTCTCTGTGTCAGGCAATACGCTGGCAGGCATCAGGGCAGTCAGGACAGCAGGTAGTGTGGGCGCAGTTATAACGTCCAACATACACAGCAGGCTGGCACGTGCAGCTGTGGACGCGGATCCCTCATGCAGGCTTGTACTACTGTGTCATCCAAGCAGCAAGATGTTCACGGCAGGCAGCATATCATTTCTGGATAGTGCACTGACTTGCATCTCGTTGGTAGTTCCCTCGTTTACTATCCCTGACAGTTACCCAATATTGTTTGCAAAGGCAGAAGATGATGCTATTCAATTCCTAAAAGTGGCAAACGCTGCCATATCTGAGGGTGGAAGGATATTTGTACTCGGCAACATGTTTACGTACCCGCTTGCAATGTATTGCGCCGCAAAGTTTTATGAGGTTTTGGGGTATGATGTCAGGTACTGTAGGCTGGAACAATTCTCACACATGGAACTATTCTCAGCAAAAAGGGGTGATTGTGTCGTCATCTTTGGGCGGAAAAACCAATACAATCACTTGCTTGCAGAAGGGCTCAGGTTGGTGGGAATTGAGGTGGTATGTCCAGACTGCCTTGCACCTGTGGAGCTGAGCTTGGATGATGACTATGATGCTTTTGATGACAATGCCATGTCTGATGACATTGGCGCCAAGGACAATGCCGGCACCACCAATGATTGGCATGCCCGGCAGGTGCAATGGTGTTCAAGTATGCTGCAGCAGACGTTATACTATACATTCTTTTCACAGTTTGTCACACTACATGCGGCCCGTCAAAAAGGCGTATGCAACTGCCACTTTGTCACGGCAGAAAAGATTCGCACAGTCAGCAACACCATGATCTACTAGATGATAATATCTTGATGGACACTTTATACTTTGTTTGTATTTGTAATGGTATACTGCACATGCTCTCAGAAATTTGAGCATGATTGTGACAATGGTCGCGTATGATACTTGAGGCGCCATACATCATACTGACATGACACGTGCCCCAGAAATTAGTAACGCGTCTTGACGCCAAGCAGTTGTTTCTATGTTTTGATCTTTAAGTAGAAAGTTCAATATCCTACAGATCAATACAGTGGTTGTCTCAAGGGATCAGAGCAGTGAGGCAGATACCACTAGCATGAAGCATGAAGAGTCGTACAACCAACTATGGTGAGGCTAAGGTTTATAGATTGAAGATCATGGTCTGCGGATATGGTAAAATTCAAGTCTACCGGCGATGTCCTCAAGATCATAAAAAACAAGGATCAGATCAGAAACTTTGGCGTCATTGCGCACGTGGACCACGGCAAGACTACCATGAGTGACAGCCTCCTTGCATACTCTGGAATCATAGCTCCGTCTGCAGCAGGCAAGGCGCTTGCAATGGACTTTGACAAGGAGGAGCAGCAGCGCGGAATCACCATATACCAGGCAAACGTCACTCTGCACTTTTCACAAAATGACAAGGAATATGTAATTAACATGATAGACACGCCAGGCCACGTTGACTTTAGTGGCAGGGTGATTCGTAGCCTCCGAGCTATAGATGGTGCCGTAGTGGTGTGTGATGCTGTAGAAGGTATAATGACACAGACCGAGACCGTCACCAGAATGGCGCTAGAAGAGAGGGTAAAGCCGGTCCTGTTCATAAACAAGGTAGACAGGCTGATCAAGGAGCTGCGCCTCACACCTGAAAAGATGCAGCAGCAGCTAGCAGATGTAGTATCCAACTTTAACCAGCTCATTGACACATATGCCGAACCAGAATACAAGTCCCAATGGAAGGTCTCCATCCAGGACGCAAGTGTTACGTTTGGTTCTGCAAAGGACAGGTGGGCAATCAACATTGACCTTATGAAGAGCAGGGGCATCACGTTCAAGGATGTCATTGACGCATACGAAAATGACGCCGTGACGGATCTGGTGGCAAAAGCTCCATTGGCAGATGCCGTACTGGGTATGGTTGTAAAACACCATCCGGCCCCCCACGAGGCCGTAAAGTATAGGATCCCACAGATATGGAAGGGCGACTTGGACTCGGATGTTGGCAAGGCACTGCTTGGATGCAGCGATGATGGCCCCACCATAATGATGATTGTAAACATGGTTTTGGATCCTGCCGCGGGCCCCGTTGCCATAGGCCGCCTCTTCTCCGGCACCATAAAGGATGGCCAGACCATCAACATTATAGATGAAAAGCGCGAGGGAAGGATACAGTCTGTAAACTTTTTCATGGGAAACCAGCGAGAGCAGGTAGGCGAACTTGGTGCTGGAAACATACCTGCGCTACTAGGATTAACCGAAGCAAGAGCTGGAAATACCATATCATCTGTCAAGGGCATACCGATGTTTGAAGGAGTAAAGTATGTCTCTGAGCCCGTTGTGCAGATTGCAGTAGAACCAAAACACCCCAAGGACTTGCCCAACCTTGTAGAAGTACTCAAGCAGCTCACCATCGAGGATCCAAACTTGATAGTAAAGATCGACGAGGAGAGCGGTGAGACGATCGTCTCGGGCATGGGTGTTTTGCACCTTGACGTGGCAACGCACAGGATCCAAGACGCAAAGGTCGACATTGTGACGTCCGAGCCCCTGATCAACTATAGGGAGACGGTAAAGGGTGGCTGTGATGCCGTCATGGCAAAGTCCCCAAACAGACACAACAAGATCTTCATGAAGGTGGAGCCACTTGAGCCTGAAATCGCAAACATGCTGCGCACGGGCGAGATTAGCGACATGAAAGACAAAAAGATAGTATCTGACCTGCTAAAGGGCGCCGGCTGGGACACTGATACAATCAAGAGGGTGATGAGGCTTGACTCGCGCGGCAACGTCCTGATAAACGGCACAAAGGGCGTGCAGTTTGTCCAAGAGTCTACAGACTCTATAAACTCTGGCTTTGATGATGTGATGAGGGAGGGGCCACTGTGCAGGGAGCAGATGCGAGACTGCAAGTTTACATTTACACATTTTGTTCCACACGAAGATACTGCCCACCGTGGCCTCTCACAACTTGGACCTGCATCACGCAGGGCATGCATGGGAGCGCTCCTGACTGCCGGCACCGCCGTTCTAGAGCCCACGCTGGCAATAGAGGCTAGGGTGCCCACCGATCTCGTGGGTAATGTGGCAACAGTCCTTTCAGGCAAGCGCGGCAAGGTCCTTGACATGGTCCAAAAGGGTGCATCTAGCATAGTCACAGGCGAGCTGCCCGCATCAGAAACATTCAATCTATCCGAAGAGATGAGGGGCCAGACGGCAGGAAGGGCAACTTGGAACACTTCATTTAAAGAATGGACAGAGGTTCCAAAGTCAATGCTGGCAACGGCCGTCTCTGACATCCGCAAGAGAAAGGGACTCTCGCCAGATCCGCCGGTGGCAAGCGAGTTTATAGACAAAGAATAATTATTAGTACGTGGTCAGGTCGTGCCCAGAATGATGTGTAATACTATCAAAAGACTCTAGATCCGTGCCTGAATCAAAAAATCTTCCCAGACAACCTGACCACGTACAATTATTATTATCTAATGACGGCCATTGGGGTGTGCCCTATAGGTATATGCCCATATAAAATCCACCCGCAGTGCCACACCATACACGATTGCCTGCATAATTTGACACGCAACGCCAATTTTTTTGGCATGCGCGTCATTAGATGAAATATTTGACATACGTCCAAACACCAAATTGTTAAATAACATCATCTCGTTATTCTATATAGATGTGCGGCCTTGAGATCTTTGACAACTCCATCACAGAGCAGATAGAGCTGCGAATGATAAGGCCGTCAAAATTTCCCATACGCTATGACGATTCAAAGACGTCTGCAGAGTTTGTCAGCCTCAAAGCCAGCATCAAGGAGCATGGACTGCTGCAGCCCATCGTGGTCAGACCGCTAGAGTACGGGTTTGAGATTGTTGCTGGCCATAGGCGCTTTTCTGCCTGCAGGAGCCTCAGATGGAGGTTCATTACCTGCAAGATCAGAGAATTCACAGACAGGCAGGCATATGAAGTCCAACTCACAGAGAACATACAGCGCAAGTCCATGGACGTCCTTGAGGAGGCTGAGGCATACCAAAAGTATGTAGTAGATCATGGCTGGGGTGGGGTGAGTGATCTTGCACAAAGGATAGGCAAGAGTGCCGAGCACGTGTCACACCGCATGAATCTGCTAAAGCTGCCAAAAGGGATCCAGGAAAAGATTGCATCCGGCAACCTGGGTGTAAGCCAGGCGCTAGAGATAACCACCACAGACTCTTCACTACAAAAAGAGATTGCAGGCGAAATTATCGACAACAACATGACCGTACAGCAGATTCGCAGCATGAAGCGCAAGATGTCACAAAAATCAGAACCAGAGGGCTTTCAAAAGGAGCGCAGATCCAAACAACTCAACATAGTACGAAAAGCAACACTTGCACTACAGGTGGCCCTCTCAAGGATTGATGATCTGGTTGATGATGCCCACAAGGTAGCGCCGTCAGAGCGTGCTGAATTACTTACTCATCTGATGAACATGAGAAGGGAGATTCACTCCATGATAGATGAAAACATTCACTACAAAAAGACACACACAAAGTGATTGTACTTTTCTGAGACTTGGTTTAGGGTTTGACATGATATGTTTAATCCAACATCCTGTTTATTGGTTCGTGGTAGGTAAACCAAACGTGTGTGCGATTACCACTGCGCACAGCAGCGCCTGTAACCCTTGCTTCCTGCTATAGTTACGTCAGAAAGTCTTTGCAATTTTCAAAAAACCATTGAAACATTTATAGCTGGGAAAATCTAGGGGGTCTCGCGAAACAACAACATGAAAAATTACTCGCAGCATACAAAAAAGGTACGTGGTCAGGTCGTGCTTAGAATGATGTGTAATACTATCAAAAGACCCTAGATCCGTGCCTAAATCAAAAAATCTTCCCAGACAACCTGACCACGTACGATATTTTCTTACAGGAATCCCAGAGCATCATGGAATCGAAGAGTGCTGGCATCAATTAAAAATCCAGTCCTTCATGTACGAGTATCACAAACATATCAGCGACCGTGCAGTAAAGGCAATGAGATTTCTAAACAGTGCAAAATTCAATATGGATGTTGAAAAATACTTGTTCAGAAGTAACACATCGACTTCTTGAAGTTCCTTAAATACTCAAACGGTGAAATAGATTGTTCATGTGTGGTGAACCAAAATGAACATGCCAATATCTGAACTTGGGGAAATAAACTGGAAGAATCCTGATGTCAACAAGCTTTTTGAAATTCTCAGTAAGCAGTTTAACAAAATGGATCAAAAGATGAAGAGATTGGAAAGAGAGAATCAAAAGCTGATTGTAGAGAACCAAAAAGTGAAAACAGAGAACAACAAGATGAGGGCACAGATTGACGAGCTGACAAAAACCATAGAGGATATGAAAAAGAAAAAGGGCAGATCCAAAAACGTGCGCAGCTACAACACTAGGGAGTTCAAGGGGTACTCGCATGTGCAAAAACCCAGCACGACCCCAAAGTATACACAACAGAACCGCCCGACAGTATCCAGAACCCTAGACAGTAAATTCTGCACCAAATGCGGCAGCAGGCTTGCAGAATCCTCACACAACTATCCAAGATGCGGCGAGACTATAGTGGATGGCAGGTGGACAAATGCCAACATGACCATACAGGGACGATACTGCAAAAAATGTCGCGCCGTGCAGTATGCCTAGCCTGCTGACTTTATACCCAAGGAGCATTTTGGCATTGACATCATGGCACAAGTGTCTGCAATGCGGCACCTGACAATATCATACGGTAAGATTCAAAAGATATTCGGGATGTTTTATGGCAGGGCATTACCATCTCCACGCTGGAGGATCTTGACTATCGCGTGTCCATGCACATGGAGCCACTCCATTACGGCCTGCTTGAGGAGCTTGTCACTGTCAGAATATAGCGCCGGTCATAAGTCCATACACAAAAAATTCCTTGATGTGAATTCTAATTCAACATTATGTAGTGAATCTGGTTGTCATGATGAGTGGACAGCAAAGTCACATGATGATCAAACCCATCATTTTGTCTGTTTTTGGCAAGTCAAAACACACCATATCCAGTAGTTGGAAATGTGCTCACTAACCATAGCCTCTAGGATCGTACGGAAACTCTATCAGTTTACTGATGCCAATCATGGCAGACAATGATGCCATAAGCTTTAGCGTCAGTATTCCGTATGATGTGTACTCTTGCCTTTCTGCGGTCCATAAATTGTAGAATAACAATGCCGTGTAAAACAACATCATTCTAAACACATCATCTCTGCTTGTGGTTCTTGGCCGAATCTCTTCTATTTGCCTGTATCCTGTCTCGATTCCCCATCTCTTTCTGTATTCTTCTGGGAGTGTAGTGATCCCCTTGAGGGCACGCCCCATAGTAAGGTTTGTCGCAAATACATGATACCATTCTGTTATGTTTGCCTTGGGATCCACGTGCTTTTTGGATTTGGTGATGATCAGTGTAAAGGACATACTTCTTTGGAACTTGTTTGTTATGGTGTGTTTGGATGCCATATCTCTTGTACCTGCATGGTATTCTAGAATCGCTTTTTTTGTGGTAGAGTTTTTTATTGCAGGCATTAGAAATTTAGTTGATGTGATATTCAACGAATTTCTTGAGAGATTGCTTGGGTTCAACACACAAATTCTGCTCTTTGAGTTGAAACATACCAAATCCTGCTTTGAAACTACTAATGTCTCAAGGCTAACCATCAAGAATAGTAAGATTATGTCTACACGTTGATTAGGTCCAGAAAACACTCATCAACTAATTTTTCTAGAGAACTTGTATCGCTATTTCCCAATGAACGGAGGTATCCATTCTTTGAGGAACTTTTTATATTCTGCCTCCGTGTATGTCAATCCGTTAAGGGAAGCAGCCGTCTGGGGGATAAAGTCATACACCTCGTACACCCTGATTATATCTCCAAAGAGATTCCTATAGATGTCGCTCTCTTCGTAGGCCATCTCGTTGGAGAGGAACGATTTTACCGTAATCCAGTCATATCCTCCGCTTGTACGGCCTGAAAACATTACAAATGGGGCATCCTTGAGATACTTTTTTAGCCCTTCAAGCCTCTTTGGGAGCGCCTGTGATGTCCTGAATGTAACTAGGTCCACGCGTATCACCCTGCCTGGAATCTTTTTTGAATCTACTGCAATGGTATAGTTTTTGATTACCCCGTCGTCTTCAAGTGCTGATATCCTGGACTCGATCTCTTCCTGTGGTATGTTGTGACCAAAGCTCTTCAAAAAGTCCCACATCTCAAAGGTACTCTGCTTTGAATTGTGGCTCAATTCTGATATTATCAGCTCATCGATCCTATCTATCATACGTCACTATAGTTGTACAAGTATTAATAGTCAACGCCCTTTTGCGCAAACTGGGGGCGGATTTACTATCCTACAGCTGGCATTTTCTTACACATACGATAAGAGCAAGCACCAGCATGATGTGTGGCTGTAGAACCGCAGGCTCACACTTGGTTTATGCAAGATAACTTCTCACATATCAGCAATTTTAATACTATACAGTGGTTGTAGAATAATTATGGAGCCAATATTGCACCAGAACATAGGGTATTTGGTCCTCATAGGTGTGGGACTGATCCTGGCATTGGCCGTCACCATGATGGTAAAGGCAGAGACCAAGTGGTTGGGAACGCGCAAGACTTTCGAGTGGTTTTACACCGCCGGCAGGACCATCAAGACCGGACTCATTGCATCATCAATAGTATCTGCCTGGACATGGGCGGCCACACTATTACAGTCATCTACAGTCACCTTTGAGTTTGGTATAGGTGGCTCCTTTTGGTATGCGGCAGGCGCAAGCATCCAAGTGATCTTGTTTTCAATCCTTGCAATAGAGCTCAAACGAAAGGCACCCATGACCCACACGTTCCCAGAGCTTCTTTACACAAGGTTTGGCAAGCACCCACACAAGGTGTTTTTATTCTTTGGACTAATGACAAACACCATAGTAACAGCGATGCTGGTGCTGGGAGGCGCTGCCGTGGTCAACTCACTTACGGGTGTCGATATTACCATTGCAGCATTTCTGATACCATTGGGCATCATAACGTACACCGTATTTGGTGGACTCAAGGCGACATTCTTTGCCGAGTATCTTAATGCCGCGTTTATCTTTGTGGTGGTCTTGATCTTTGTTACCGTCATTTACTTTCTTAGCCCGGATATCGGGGGCATTGCAGGAATGTATGACAAGCTCATGCAGGCATCAATACTCAACCCCGTGGAGGGCAACAAGCTTGGAATGTACCTCACGTTTGCATCCGTAGGGGCATTGATATTTGGCATAATCAATATCGTTGGAAACTTTGGAACCATATTTGTGGACCAATCGTACTGGCAGCGTGCAATTGCAGCAAGGCCCAAGGCCGCTATGGGCGGCTTTATCATGGGGGGCCTTGCATGGTTTGCCATCCCGTTCACGCTTGCCACCACGCTGGGTCTGGCAGCAGTTGCCACTGGTGTAACCCTGACAGAAGATCAGATAGGACTGGGACTGGTGGCCCCCACTGCTGCAGCAGAGATCATGGGGGATTTGGGAGCCATCCTGATCCTGACCATAGTGTTTACGGCAGTAGTAGCTGCAGGTTCGTCACAGCTGGTAAGTGTATCATCACTGGTCACCTATGACGTGTTTCGTACATACCTCAAACCGTCTGCGTCAGGCAGGGAGCTGATGCGGATATCAAAGTTTACCGTCATCGGGTTTGGACTGGGTATGGGACTCTTGGCGTCGGTACTGTTTCAGTTTGGTGTGAGCTTGCAGTATGTGTACCTGACAATGGGAATTCTGATAGGCTCGGCTGTTGCACCCATCTCGCTTGCCATACTGTGGAAAAAGACAAACAGGATAGCAGCTACGGGCGGCGCCATAGTGGGACTGGCATCAGGGCTAGTAACATGGTTTGTTACCGCATACCTGATACATGGCCAGATTACAATCGACTCTACCGGCGACATCATCCCACTCCTTGCAGGTAACATCATATCCATAACATCGGGCCTGGCAATCACCGTAATTGGCAGCCTACTGGTTCCTGAAAACTTTGACTTTCGCATACTCAAGCAAAAGATCCTTGTGGTGGATTCGAGGATCCGCTCCATGATAAAGCGTGACACCGACGAAAAGATACTCTCTGAGATGTCTGCATTCTGTAAGCGCGTGGGGGTTGGAGTTTCGCTGTTTCTTGTGGTGGTGTGGCCTCTCTCAATGTACGTTACGGGCTCTGTCATGACATTGGAGTCTTTTAGCATCTGGGTATCTCTTGCAATCCTATGGGCTTTGTGCGCCGCAGGCATCACCATTATACTGCCACTGATCGAGGCGCGTGCAAGCATACATGAGATCATCCAGCAGGCAAGCATGCAGGATGACACGGATTCATTAAAAGCAGACCAGGATGATGCCCGCGATGAGATGCCTGTGATGAAGATTCTGGTGCCGGTGGACGGTTCAATGCAGTCGTTGCAGGCCCTCAACAGTGCAAGCCACCTTTTCCACGATTACAACCGCGTCAGGATATATCTGCTGTATGTCATAGAGTGGTCAGACGACGATGACGAGGTAGCAGAGAATATGGACCAAGATCTTGCCTCACAGATGCAGGAAGAGGGAAGGCTGGTCCTAAGAAGCGTGGTGGTGCCAAAGCACCTACACGACTATGTCAGGATCGTAAAGCTGGGAATCCCACCCAAAAAGATTGTAGATGTCGCACGCAGTATGAATACGGATGTAATAGTGATGGCAAAGACGGGGCTTGGAAGATCCAATGAAGGGCTGGGTCACGTCTCCAAGCAGGTGCTGGAAAACTCTACTATCCCCGTTACATTTATCTGACTGTCTTGATTATGCGTGGTGCCTTTACCTGTACCATACACTGCCCTCCGCGTTTGCATCCTCCTATGACTTTCTGATTCTCTCAAACGGCACACCAATCACCACCTCCCTTAGAATCCTCACCATCTCTAGGATGGCATCCTTGACATGCTCGGTATTTTCACCTAGTATCCTTGCAAGCAGTCCAGTATCATCTTTTATGACCGTCACCCCCCCAAAGATCTCCTTGTTGGATGCAATGGCTGCGCTGATCTGCCTGTACAGCTCAGATACGTGCCGTGTCTCTGTGAGGATGTATGCACTTCCCATCACCTTGTACCTTCCCTGCATACCAAACGATGACACGTCATGTATCTTCGGTGTGATGCTGGCAATGTCTGCAAGCCTGTAATTGCCGTTGTGGTCAGTTGCTACTGTCTTGAGGTGGCACGCATCATACACGAATGACTCGCCCATCGCAACCCTGCCTGGCATGATCGTCTCTGCATAGATCATCGTAGCATTGCTGTGCACGTTGAGTGATGCCTCCTGATAAAACCTTGAGTTGCGATAGGGTATGATCTGATCTGGCACAAACTCCAGATACCCGCCATCCTCCACTGTTATGTTTAGCATCTGCGTGGCATAGTTTGAGTTCATACTGTATATCCTTGTGGCACCCTGCGTGGTGAGATGCACCCTAGCTGACTTGCCCACATTGATGTCGATTCTGTACCTATCACCCTGCAGTATGCCGCCAGATGTGGACATGATGTAAAGGTATGCGGGACTTGAGATGTCTTGTTCACCACCACCACCACCACCACCACCACCACAACTACTACTATTCCCCACACAATGATTATCATCCCCATCATACTGCAACACCCTCTGTACAAGCAGTGGAGCTTGTGAATACATCTTTTTTATCACCGTCCTGCCCATGTGCCCCCTTTGAAACTCCAGCTCCAGCAGGCCTGTCTTTCCTACCTTTCCTATGCCCAACTGCTTTGGGTCCGCATCAAATGCCCTGATATACGCGGGTATCTCCGCCGGGGTGCTGTCCTGCCGTGAAATCCCTGACATGCTCTCACTTTGCGGCCTGTGCCTTTGGGGGCTCATCAAACAGCACGTCACGTATGATGGACTGGGCCACCTCGTCTACCCCCTGATCCGTCATGCAGTTTGTAAATACAAATGGCTTCTCCCCTCTGATCCTTGCAGCATCACCATACATTGTATCAAGGCTGGCCCCCACATGCGGCGCTAGGTCGGTCTTGTTTATCACTAAAAGATCACAACTCTCTATTCCCAGTCCACCCTTTCTGGGATACTTGTCACCGCCTGCCACATCAATGATGTACATGAAATAGTCTGCAAGCAGGGGACTAAAAGTGGTAGTGATGTTGTCACCCCCGCTCTCTATAATGATCAGGTCAAGCTCTCCATGCTTGTCCTGCATCTCCTCTATAACTGACATGTTCATGGAGGGATCCTCCCTTACAGCTGTATGCGGGCATCCCCCTGTGGCAATTCCCACCACTAGGTCTTCCGGTAGCAGCCCACGCTTAGTGGCTAGGTTGGCCCTCATCCTGTCTGCATCCTCCTTTGAGATTACATCATTTGATATTATGCTCACCGCGTAGCCCTTGCGCGCCAGAATGGGCACCACTCTCTCAATCAACATACTCTTTCCAGAACCTACCGGCCCCCCTATGCCGACCCTTGGTATCTTTGTCATGGTGTATGCTTCCTCCTACTCCTCCTCCTCCTCATGTCACAAACATCTTTGTCTCCAATGCTTCGTGATGCATCTGAAATATGTCAAGCTGTGGCGTAAATTGCCATGCCTCTGATGCATTCTTATCTTGAACCTCTGATATGGTCTTGCTTATCTGCGGCTTTAGATTGTGTATTATTTTTTGACCCTCAAAGTGGTGTATTATCCCCATGCGCAGCGCCGCCCCAACACAACTCACAACTGTACCATACAACAGTATGCTCAGCGCCCCTGATTTGCTTGTCTGCATCGCACTACAGCACAACCCTAGTGCCACGGGGTACACGCCTGACACCTTTTTTGTACCCAATGACTTTGAATACCAATTTATGGTTGGATGATCTCCTTCTAGGAACTCCATGACACACCTGACCACTTGACTTCCTGATCTTGTTGATGCCTGCCTGGATTCCTTGTTTGTGCGCATCGCACAGTACATAGAGTCGAGATCTGCTATGGCATCATGTTTTGCCTGTTTTGCATGGCTATACGCGTTTGCTGCCACCACCCCCTCGCAGGGGCCGACCTGCTGGCTTATCAAGACCTTGCAAAACCCCAAGAGTCCCTGCATGGTGGTTATCTCTTTTTGCAGGAATATGGACTCAAGCCCTCCTGATGTTGCAAACAACCCTGCAGGAAAGAACGAGTCTGAGAGCTGCATCACATGCAGATACTCTGCCACTACTCCTTCACTGGTGGCCATGCACATCTGCTCCCGTATGCGGGATAAATACCCGGCAGTCCGTACCCATCTTGATGCGTCCCCCTACCCCGGCAAGCAGCTTCCCAAACGTCTCAAGCTCCGTATCTGCCTGAATCGGAAACGATACAACTCCATCCCCAACCGATATGGGCCTGTGCCTGTTTCCAATCACATGTCCAATCATAACCATCACATCTGGCCTGTCTTGGCATTCTTGAATGTCTATGGTGATCACCTTTTCTGGTGTCTGCTGCACCATGATGGTCTTTTGTCCCACCTGCAGCAGATCACCGTTGCGCAGGATGGTGCCAGACTCTATGTCTAGTCCTACATCGGTGCCGCTAGTGGTCTCTTTGCGGAGCCTAGTCTTCTGCATCTCGATCCTGGTTACCATTAGGATCTCTGTTTGCTCATCTACCTTTTCAGGACAGCTGCAGGTGTTACCTGAGACTCTTGTTATCTTTAGCATGATGCTGAATTGATAGTCATACAAGATATAGTTTTTTTTATGTACGTGGTCAGGTCGTGCTCAGAATGATGTGTAATACTATCAAAAGACCCTAGATCCATACCTGAACCAAAAATCTTCCCAGACAACCTGACCAAACTTTGTTTCCTAATTCTCCTCACACACGCCGGCCGTGCTTCCGTCGGGCGGTGGCATGGTAATTATGCCGTCACGATATCCTGCTTCTTGCCTCCCATGCTATCGACTCGTCCCTCCACCTGTTGTACAATACCACCTTGAACCTTACCTCCTGCAGGATGTTGTCCCGCTCGAGGGCCATCAGGTGCTCACCGAACAGGCGCTTGAACGCTGAAAACACACTCTCCACGATCCACCTGTGACCGTAACCTATCCGGGCCTTCCAGTATGCCTGGTTCTCTCTTCTCTTCTTTGTCCATCAGGTCTAGGCGCGTCGCGTCGGGGCTTCCGTCCAGCTGATCCATTACTGACGCGCCCCACGCGTCGCCTGACCCCTTGCCGCGCGCAATCACGTTGATTTTGTGCATGATGCCCGAGAAGCAATTAACAATTGCCAGACTTTCGCCCTAACAGGAGTAAATGATCGTATATGTGTAAACTACACCTGTATCAATACACATGTTATATTTTGTTGTGTTGAGGATGAACATTTGGCAATTGTTAATTGCTTCTCCGGATTGAGGGGGTATGGTTCATCCATCCCGTTGACGATCCTGACTACCGTCGTGGCCAGAATCAGGCTGGACAGATCCTTGGGCCAGGTCAAATGATCGTTGGCCTCTTTTTTGGTCTCTGTCTGACGTATGTTGGACATTTCATTTAATGACGCGCATACCAAAAAAAAAAATCGACGTTGCTTGTCAAATTATGTAGACAACCTTGTGTGGCATGGCGGGCGGATTTGCCATGTGGAGGTATGTGCCTGTAGGGCACAGCTGATTAATTCAATAAATTAAAAAATAAAATGTGTATGGTTCTAAGAATCTTGTTCTAGTTTACGTATTTCTTCTACAACTGGAATCCATTTAGTACAATCGTATTTGTCAGCAATTGTGAATGCTTTGTGATATCATAATTGGTGTTGTGTGTGGTCACTTGTGTGCAGCTAGTGCTGGTGACCATCTTTCTAGATGTTCTGAGCATTCTAGTCCGCGTGGATCATTTCTATCATCGTTGTACCATTATGCCATGTCTATGTATTTTTGAACTGTTTCAATCAGTTTGAGATTTATTGATTGGTATTGTTACTTTGTCTTGTACTAGTTATGGTTATGACTGTAGTTATGGTTGTGCATCTGCAGCTTCTAATATCAAAAGTTGCTCATACACAGGAGTCCATCTATTAGGATCATACTTTATTGTGTTGGCCTTGGCTTCTGCTACCGTCATTGGATCATTATGATCAACAACTCCAAAGGCAGCTAGTACTCTAGTCCATTTTTCAACATGAGCTTGACCGTGTTGGGTTTCAGCAGCACATCTCTGTGCGTTGGCAATCAATGTAGGATCTGTTGCTGTTGGTCCAGGTGTTGGATCTAGTTGCTGTGGTGTTTATTGATCAGCAGCAGCCTGTTCCAGCCTCAGAATCTCTTCTGCAACTGGTATCCATTTGACAGGGTCGAAATCTTTGGCGTTTTGGAATGCTTTCTCTGATGTCATTGGTTCATAGTCCGTATAATCTCCTGTTAATGCAGCTAATGCAGGTAGCCATCTTGGCAGGTGATTAGGCCATTCTATCCCACGTGGATCGTTTGGATCGTCATTGTAATACGCTTTGACTAGGTAGCCTTTCACTGCTTGAATTAGTGCAGGATCAGCCGTTGTTGGTGTGTTTTGTGATTGCACTGGTTGTGGTTGTTGTGTATCTGGTACTGTAGGTGCTTGTTGTGGCTGTTGTTGTGGTGCTTGTTGTGGCTGAGCCTCTGCAGCTTCTAATATCAAAAGCTGCTCATACACAGGAGTCCATCGATTAGGATCATACTTTTTTGTGTTGGCCTTGGCTTCTGCTGCTGTCATTGGATCATTATGATCAACAACTCCAAAGGCAGCTAGTACTCTAGTCCATTTTTCAACATGAGCTGCTCCGTGTTGCCTTTCATCAGCATAACTTTGCACTTTGGCAACTAGTGCTGGATCTGCTGTTGGTGTGTTTTGTGATTGTACTGGTTGTGGCTGTTGTTGTGGTGCTTGTTGTGGCTGTTGTTGTGGTGCTTGTTGTGGTGCTTGTTGTGGCTGTTGTTGTGGTGCTTGTTGTGGCTGTTGTTGTGGTGCTTGTTGTGGCTGTTGTTGTGGTGCTTGTTGTGGCTGTTGTTGTGGTGCTTGTTGTGGCTGTTGTTGTGGTGCTTGTTGTGGCTGTTGTTGTGGTGCTTGTTGTGGCTGTTGTTGTGGTGTTGGATCTGGTTGTTGTGCAGCTAGTCTTACCAGTTCGTCATAGACTGGAGTCCATCTGTTGGGATCGTATTTCTTTGTGTTGGCCAATGCCTCGTCTACCGTCATTGGGTTGCTATGATTTACAACTCCAAAGGCAGCTAGTACCCTAGTCCATTTTTCAACGTGCGCTGCTCCGTGTTGACTTTCATCAGCATAACTTTGCACTTTGGCAATTAGTGCTGGATCTGCTGTTGGTGTGTTTTGTGATTGTACAGAACCGTATTGTTGTTGTTGTGGTGGTGATGATTGTGGTGATGATTGTGGTGATGTAGATGGTTGTGCTTCTACTCGACATTCTCTGCTGCCTGGTGCGATTGATTGTAGTGATGCTGTACCTATTGGTATTCCTTGGCCTTTATACCAATTCTCTATTCTCAAAAGTTCTTCTAATGCTGGGGCATATACGGGAGTAAATTGGCGTTGATTTGCATTATTTTGTGTTGAGCCTTCTGCGGATGTTTTCCCTATGTTTTGTACTAATCTAACTCTATCTTCTCTTTCCGCAAGGGTTTTTCCTCTATCATAGTCATTCCTCGCAGTGTTTAGTTCATTATACGTCATCGGTGCAACATCAAAAAGGCATTTTGTAGCTGCTTTTGTGGGACTTTGATTTTCGTATGTTATGGTGTATCCAGCTTTCCATGCGAGATATCTATCAACTCCATAAGATACCAATATTCTTTCCCATCTTTCTACATATTCTGCTGTTACCCTGTCCCAATCTTGAGAGGGGGTATTACCCAGATGATCACAATAAGTAATCTGGTTGACACCATTGTTTCTATATGGACAATCATCTGGTATTCTATTTGCCTCTTGTTTTGCAACAGCAATTAGTTGACCGTGTGCCGTTGGTGGTGGGTCATCTGTCAACCTGACATTCAGAAATGAAACCAATGGTCCTCTCGTGGTTGAGGCATCATTAGTTAAAAAAAATGTCATAGAGGGAAGTACGGTGTCATCAGGATCATCAAACCAACCTGTTGCCTTGAAGGTTATTGATATTGTACCATCGTCATTAATTGGAATGTTATGTACGTTTCTAATTGGTTGTACAGATGTTGTAATAGTATAGTCGCTAGATCTCAAGGTCGAACTAGAGAATAACACGTAGACATTGCCCTGTTCTATTATTTCATTTGGCAAATTATGTATGACATATGTTCTTTCGTGATTAAAGTCAAGATTGGTGTTTGTGTGTGTTCCTGTCAGGACAATATTATATGTATCAGCTGTTTGTGCGTATACTGCTGGCAATGCAACAAATGAAGCAAGTGCTGCTAATGACACAATTGTAAAAAGTAAGGTTTTCATTAAAGTGAAGGGGGGGGGGGGGGGTGGCTAATAAAGTTTTTGGTAAACTAACTTTGTTTCCTAATTCTCCTCGCACACGCCGGTCGTGCTTCCGTCGGGCGGTGGCATGGTAATTATGCCGTCACGATATCCTGCTTCCTGCCTCCCATGCTATCGACTCGTCCCTCCACCTGTTGTACAATACCACCTTGAACCTTACCTCCTGCACGATGTTGTCCCACTTGAGGGCCATCAGGTGCTCACCGAACAGGCTCTTGAACGCTGAAAACACACTCTCCACGATCCACCTGTGACCGTAACCTATCAGGGCCTTCCAGTATGCCTGGTTCTCTCTTTTCTCTTCTCTGTCCATCAGGTCTAGGCGCGTCGCGTCGGGGCTTCCACCCAGCTGATCCATTACTGACGCGCCCCACGCGTCGCCTGACCCCTTGCCGCGCGCAGTCACGTTGATTTTGTGCATGATGCCCGGGGTCACCCCGGCCCGCGCACACGCGGCCATGTTCTGCCTCGAGCCGTACGCAGCGTCACCAAGAAGTAAATCAGGTGCGGCTCGGACGCCGGAAGCGCCGGAACAAATCGACGCGAGTGGTGTGGCGCCGGACGTGAGAAGGTTTTCGTATTCTGTGATGCTGCTGCTATTGCCGCTGGCTTTGGGCCGCTCCGCGACCACAACCTGTCCGAGCAGCTTGCAGAACATGGACGAATCTCCCACGGAATCGTCGGTGACCTCCAAGGCCAGTATCTTCATGGTCTCCGTGTCGACCAGCACGTGCATCTTTACAAAGCCGCGCTTCACCTTCCACTTGGCCCTCATCCACTCGCCCCTGTTGTGCTGCTTGAGCCCACTGGCGTCAAGCGCCAATATCCTTGATCTCTTCTTGTCCGGTACAGTAACCACTCCGCCCGGATCCTGGTTGATATCCGCGCCAAGCCTGTTGATCTGCTTGTACAGCTGGCTGAATACGGAGAAGCAATTAACAATTGTCAAATGTTCATCCTCAACACGACAAAATATAACATGTGTATTGATACAGGTGTAATTTACACATATATGATCATTTACTCCTGTTAGGGCGAAAGTCTGGCAATTGTTAATTACTTCTCGGGGGTGTTGGATTCGCCCACCATCCTACCGACCATTCCCTGGAGCTGCCTGTACCGGACCCCTAGCGCGACCCTAAGGCCGGAGAAGTAATTAACAATTGTCAAATGTTCACCCTCAACACGACAAAATATAACATGTGTATTGATACAGGTGTAGTTTACACATATACGATCATTTACACCTGTTAGGGCGAAAGTCTGGCAATTGTTAATTGCTTCTCGGCGGCCATCATTACGAGCGTGTCTGCGTACATGTACGGGGCGCCCACCTTGCCCTCATTTGCGCGCCTCACCCCGTTCTCCCACTCCGGATCATGTTCTATGACCAGGTCTGCACCGCTCCTGACGTACTTTTCGTTGTCAGCCTTGCCGGCCGCACCACTCCGGACTAGGCTCACAGCCAGCACCCTCCGCTATCGCCTCCCCTCCGGGCGAGCCGCGCCACCACGCTGCGGCACGCATCTGAGAAAAAAGACGGATCATGATTAAATACAGATATTGTGAGTCTACATTGGCGTCTGTATAGATACACTAACGTTGTGTTCATCGTATCTATCTTTCGCCATATACATTTCAAGACACGCATGAATATTTCTTGTCCGTTTGTTCAGATTTTATTGATTAAATTAGTGCCTGCACCGCCGCGAGTCCATAGGGCTAGGTGCCCACGGGCAGAATTAGGAAACAAAGTTTCACAAAAGTAATAGATAAATACATGTCTTGATCTCGTGATTTCATGATTACTTTAAACTATGGATGTGGAATTATTGATGCATACATTATTCCAACACCTATTGTAAAATGTGCAAGCCTTTTGGATTGTCCCATGACAAAAATGATGACAAGAGGGACGATTACATATTATGACTAGTCTCCCAAACCATTATTCCAAGATTGCAGGTTCTGCAATTGTAATGCTTGCGCTGATTGCAGTAGGGGCATCATCATCATACACAATACTGATGAGTGATGCCGATACAGCGTACGCAATCACCCACGATGTACGACTTGAATCAACCGTGCTGATCGATGGCGATCTGCTTGATGATCGCGTTGCAGAATCTGACGCTAGTTTTGGCAGATCTTTTGATGTGCTTGGCGACCTTGACGGTGACGGCACAAGAGACTTTGCAGTTGGAGTCCCAGGAGCTTTTTCATGTCACTGCTCCGGCGAGGTATATGTACTGTTTATGAACGATGATGGTACAATAAGAGACACAGCCCTAATTAATGCCGATACTCCCAACGGCCCCTCTGTGCAAGAAGGCGATAGGTTTGGAGTATCTCTTAGTGCTCTTGGAGACATTGCTGGTGATGGCACCATAGCTATTGCAGTGGGTTCATCAGGACATATCACAGATGACGTTGCATCAGGCGACGTTTACATCATATTCCTAAACCCTGATGGTACCATAAAACAGACCACAGAGATCAATGCAAGTACTCCCAACGGCCCCGATCTTGGGATTGGTGACCAGTTTGGTGCGTCAATAGCCAATCTAGGTGACCTTGACGGTGATGGAGTGGTTGATATCGCAGCTGGCGCCCCAGGCCACGTTCTGCATTCAGTACACACTGGCGACGTATATGTTATGTTTATGAATTCAAATGGTACCGTAAAACAGACCACAGAGATCAATTCTGACACTCCCAACGGTCCTTCAGTGTTGCATCAAGATGATGAATTTGGTATATCTATGTCTACTATTGGTGACCTTGACGGGAATGGAGTTGACGAGATTGCCATAGGTGCGGCAGGTTCTCCGGTAGCTGATATCCACGAGGGCTCTTTGTACATTTTGTTTATGAATTCTGACAACACTATAATTTCTACATCAGTGATTGGGCCAGATACCCCCAATGGCCCTAATCTGATGAATGGCGATGCTTTTGGAGAGGCTGTAGCTGGAATCGGTGACATTGACGGGGACGGGGTTCCAGATATTGCCGTAGGTGCTCCAGGTCAATTCGCAACTACAAACGCTGGCGAATTACACATACTAATGATGAATTCAAACGGAACCATAAAGAGTACCACCACCATCGCATCCGGTACCCCCAACGGTCCAATGCTGGAAACAGGCGATCACTTTGCTATCAGTATACGCAACATGGGCGACCTTGATGGTGACAACATTAATGATATAATGGTGGGCACGCGCGGCGATGACACCATATACTTTATACAGCTCAGCGCAGACGGCACGCCAAAAGCAACGACAGAACTGCATGGCAGAGATGTGATTCCGACATTGTACGCGCCAAGTGATCATTTTGGCTGGTCTGTAGCAAATATTGGCGACCTTGATAATGACGGCACGCCAGATATTGCAGTGGGATCACCAGGTACACGTGCAGGCGGTGCACCCACAGGATATGTAGAAATTTTGCTTATGAATTCTGACGGCACTGTAAAGTCTGCAACCTTGATAAATGGCGACACCCCCAATGGTCCTGCCTTGGCGGTAGGGGATCGTTTCGGCGCGTCTGTTAGCGGCATAGGCGATCTTGACGGCAACGGTGCCGTGGATATTGCAGTGGGCGCACCAGGCCACTTTGAAAACAGTGAGAGTACTGGCGATGCATACATTCTGTTTATGAATAATGATGCCACGATAAAGAGCACCGTGGATTTAGGTGCTAGTAACACTACCACCAGCGGTCCTGTACTTGTAGCAAATGACCGGTTTGGAGAATCCGTGTCTGCTATAGGCGACCTTGATAATGACGGCATCACAGAGATTATTGTGGGCGCACCAGGCCATGCTGTACGTGGCGTTGCTACAGGCGACGCCTATATCCTATTCTTAAACGCTGACGGCACTCCAAAGAGCACCGTGGAAATTGGCGTCGACACTCCTAATGGTCCGGCCATTGCAGTAGGTGACCGCTTTGGATGGTCAGCTACAGGAATTGGCGACCTTGATGGTGACGGCACACCAGATATTGCAGTGGGCGCACCAGGGCGAATTATAGGCAGTACTGTCGCCGGCACCATACATATCATACTACTAACCCCAGATGGTACACCAAAAACATCCATTGCCATCAACGACAACACCGTCAACGGACCATCCATGTTAGGAGTAGGCGATCGCTTCGGGTCATCGATAGGAACAATCAGCGATCTTGATAATGACGGCATCGCAGAGATCGCAGTCGGTGCACTTGGCGATCTAGTTGTCGGTACCGGCAAAGTACACATACTATTCCCCAACTCTGATGGCACACTCAAAGACTCTGCAGTGATTGACACAGAGACGCCCAACGGACCAACACTGGCGCCTGGTGACCACTTTGGCGCATCAGTGGCTGGACTCGGTGACCTTGATGGCAACGGCGCCCCCGAGATTATAGTGGGTACATCAGATACTGATACCCTGCATGTAATGTTTACATCTACAACCCAGGCCCCACTTGACACGGTGCAGATAGGTGCCATCCTACCATTGACGAATAATGATACACCCTATGCATCCGGCACACACTGGGAGTTTGCAGTACATGAGGCAGTATCTGACTTTAACGACTATCTTGCAGGCACCGATGCATCGTGGAGGATCTCAGTGGATGTACGTGACAGCAAAGGACTTCAGTCTTCTGCCCTGAGTCAAGCAATAGACCTACACTCCAACAATGACATCAACTTTATCGTGGGCCCCTCGTTCTCTAGTAATGTGGGCGCAATCCTTACCCAATACATAAACCCCAACAACATATCTGATCTTGCACTGGTCTCCCCAAGTTCTACCTCTCCAAAGTGGGCACTGGACGACAATATATTCCGCCTAGCCCTAGCCGACGACAAGGCCGGTCCTCTCGTCGCAAATCACCTGTACCAGGATGGCAAGAGAGTTATAATTCCAGTCTGGGTCAATGATCCATTTGGGATTGGACTGGCAAAATCCACAGTAGATGAGTTTCGTGAGATTGGTGGAATGGCAATCTACTCTGACGATCCTGACTCTGCTGAGATCATAAGGACATATGACAGGTGCAGCGACACATACACCACATGCATTGAGGATCAATTCCCAGACATGGCAGCTGAGCTTGCTAGCACCACTGCAGAGTATATCAAGATGTATGGCAGCGACAGGGTGGCCATCGTATTCGTGGGATTTGAGCTACCAGACTTTATTGCAGAAGTTGCAGAGAACCATCCAATCCTGCGCACGGTCCAATGGGTGGGCTCGGATGCAGACGTACTGGATCCACTGCTGGCCATAGATGGCTCTGATGTTAAACAGTTTATGCTTGATGTAGGATTTATGGCATATGTCTTTGCAGGCTCTCCTGAATCTGCACGCCACATGTCCCTGACTGAGAGCATTACACAGGCATTCCCCAACAACACATTCTCAACATACACATACTCTTCATACGATACGGTCTGGGCTGTGGGCCTTGCTATTGAGGCTGCAGGAGGTCCTAGCAGCAGCTTTGATGAGCAGGTAGCACAGATAAAGCCTGCAGTAGACAACAACGACCAGGGTGCACTAGGCGACATTACACTCAACGAATTTGGTGACATAGAGTCTGGCGATTATGCCATCTGGTCAATAAAGTCGACGGGATGGGAGTTGCTCGGAAAATACACCTCATACAATGCATTTCTCACCTCTAACACATATGATCCCGCCCCAACCCACCGCGTGGGGGCACTACTAAACCTAGATCCCACCGGCGTCTCATTCCTAGATGACGAGTATGCACTGGTCATGGCACTTGCCAAACTCGACTACAACAATGCCAACCCTGACGGGACGCAGATTGACATACGCACCATTGATACTAGGTATGGTCCGCTGCCTGCATTAAACAAGATCAACAACGGTACATACGACGATTTCTACTATCCACAGATCAGGCAGGTCATTGATGATACAATTGCTGTATATGACACTCATGGCAGCTTTGATCCAATCAATGATTCAGTCGTTTCAGGCCTGTATCCATTCACCATTAATTCGGCAGGAATAATCGCCCACCATGGTTCTGACTCTAGACTGATAGGCCAATATTCTCTTGATCTAATATATGACAATGACAGGCCGTTAAGCGACTTTAGGCTGTTTACCGACTCTGATGATCCGCCCTCTGAACTATGGTTGCAGTACTCCTTTACAAACCCCGACACTGGCGATGTGGGCATAAAGCGCTCATTAATCACATACCATGAGCCCTCTGGACTACTTGTTGGAGCAGGCTACTATCCTGTCGTGGGCGGTGATTCGGCATACGAACCAGTACTAGATGCCATAATATCTGATGCCGTACAGCTCGTATCAAACAACAATTATACCATAACATCCCTACAGGGCACCTATGATGGTGTCTCATCACCATTTTATGCATTTGTACTAGACACATCCGGTGACGTGGTGGCCAACAGCCTGCAGGCGGCAACATCTGTGGGAGTGACCAATATTGCTTCACTCAAGGATATAGACAAGAGTATACAGCAGATCAACGAGCTCTTGGTATCTGACGGAGACACTACATGGCTTGGATACACCTTTTACAACCCTGCAACTGGAATGGAGGATCCAAAGCGGGCATTGCTAAAACTAGTCACGCTAGATGATGGGCAAGAATTTATCTTTGGATCAGGGTATTATCCACCAATACCGATAACCAGCTTTGTAGGACCTACCACTAGCCAGCACGTCAATGAGGTCATAGATTACATAAACAACGATAGCATTGCTGATTATGTCCTGATATCTCCCTCATCCACGGCAGACTCTTTGGCCATAAATGACAATATATTCAGACTAAAGGCAGTAAACAGCGCCCAAATTTCACCCCTCGTAGACATGATGACCGCAGAAGCCAAGTCACACATTGTTATAGTGGCCAGTGATGATGTCTGGGCACAGGATCTCACTAATCTTGTTATAAATGATGGCTCCTTTGAGGAGTATGTGATGCTAGAACCTACAATTCCAATCATACACCCAGAAAGCGTCAACTATACCAGTGTTGTAACACAGCTAGAGTCACAGATATCTGCCTCCACAAGTGCTGCAGGTGGCGATCCAGACTCTGTAGGTGTGTTGTATGTGCTGTTTGCAAGCCAGACTGCCCCCCTCTTTGATACAATAGACATGCTGGACCGCAGCAGCCCAATCTTTGCAGTTGATGGATACGTTCCAGACAGCGTGTTGGACCATCCAGATTCACTCAACGACATAATTGCCTCTAGAGTTGCAGCAGAGATGAACCTGATATCGCCATTTTATGCAGTTGATCCAAATCCCGTCAATGAGATGCTAAATGACAGGCTTGCCCCACTAGGCGTGATACAAAGCCCAACTCACAGCTCCATGTATGACACCATCACCGTACTTGCCTCCTCTGTTGCATCATCTACGGACCAATATTCGGTGCGTGACATTTTAGCTGATAACTATGATAATGATAACGATAATGATAACGACAACGACAACAATGCAAATATCCCAGACTCTGCAAGTATATTCCCATTCATAGGAGCACTAGACAGTGATACTGGCATAACCCTAAACTCTGCAGGCGACCTTGTGGCTGTTGCATCTGACTATCCCCCATACCGTGTTTCACCATCTAGCATTGATACCGGAACCGATTATGTCTGGGAAGCAGTAGTTCCAGGAACCGTCTTTGGTACTGTGTATGCTGACATTAACAACAACGCGCGGATAGACCACATCGAGCCCGGAATCGCAGGAGTTGACGTCGTACTACCCCTGCATGACTCAATGACTGACACTACTGATAGTGACGGCAGCTTTACATTTTATGATCTAGATTCAGGCCCACTATTGGTACAACTTGCCAGCATCCCAGAACTGCACAAGCCATCAGACGACTCGTTGAGCTACCAATATGATACAGTATCTTCTGTACGTAGCATACTAGCGGACTTTGCACTATACCCAATCACACCATCATCAACTGCCACGATCACAGGCAAGGTGTACAGTGACATGGATGACAATATAATATTTGACGGCCAGGACATGGGGTTGCCTGAACAGACTGTATATGTCGCGGACTTTCTTACAATGACGTCCAAAACGTCCTTGACTGACCAGAATGGTGATTACATGATATCTGGAATCCTTCCTGATGCTGTTCTTGTACAACTGTTATCCGTACCTGCAGGGCACCTAAAGTCAACAGGATCCAATACATACCATTACATGGATCTCAATGAGGGAAGCACCACCTCTGTGGACTTTGCACTAACACCGGTCCCAGAATCTGACACGGCATCAATCCAGGGCGTGGTATACCAAGACAATAATTCCAACGGCATCCAGGATGCAGGCGAGCCTGGCATCCCAGACTCGATAGTGTTTGTATTTGAGCTGCTCACCGCACAACAGCAGACCATCTTTACTGATACAGACGGCATGTACTCCTTTGCAGGTATACTGCCAGATACTGTACTGCTCCAGCACATCGCAAGCCACCCATCCACAATGCCTACTGCCCCACAGGGAGGATACACATACCTAGACTTGGACGCAGGCCAAAACATAGTGGTAAACTTTGCAAACTCTGGCATACTGTCTTCACCCGTTGATACATTACAGGCCACTACATCCTCTGACACCCGCATAGACCTTACATGGACCGCGCCTGCCATGTCTCCACTTGCTGATGATGATACCATTATCGGCTACAAGATTGAGGTAGAGTCTCCGCCTGGCACAGGATTTGGACCAGTCACATACAATACAGAGACCACCCAGACATGGTACTACCACACTGGCCTGCAGCCTGATACCCAATACAATTATCGCGTCTCACCAATCACCGAAGCAGGAGCAAGCTCTGTATCAAACGTGGCTACTGCCACCACGCAGCCTGCATGTACCTCTGAGCTTGCAAACATGATTTGATGCATCACAATCCTGTCAAAAATCAAAATTCATACTTCATACTTCACACTTCATACTTTTGTACCGCCCACCTCTACAAATCCACACAATATCTCAACAGAATTTCTGAAAAGCCCACCCTTTCTAATAATTAAATACGTCCGATGACCATACTATACCATGATGCTTACACCCATGGATATTGACAAACTGCACATCTTTCTGACCGCCCAGCTTGCGCAGAGGCGCAAACAGCGCGGACTCAAGCTAAACCACCCAGAGGCCGTGGCGATAATTACTGATTACATATTGGAGGGTGCAAGGGACGGCAAGACTGTTGCCGAACTGATGAGCTCCGGCAGGCATGTCTTGGCAAGGGATGATGTCATGGAGGAGGTACCTGATCTGATCCATTCCATACAGGTGGAGGCCACGTTTGAGGATGGCACAAAACTTGTCACAATACACGACCCGATAACGTGATTGCATTGAGGCCAGGCGAATACATTATAGCATCAGACCATGACATTATCGCAAACCCCTCTAAAAATACCACGACATTAACTGTGACAAACACCGGTGACAGGCCCGTGCAAGTGGGCTCGCACACACACTTTTTTGAGGTAAACCGGTCCCTCTCTTTTCAAAGGGAGCAGGCATATGGATTCCACCTCAACATACCTGCTGGAACCTCGGTTAGGTTTGAGCCTGGTGACTCTCGGCAGGTGGATCTTGTAGAGTATGGTGGCAGGCGGACAGTCTTTGGATTCAGCGGGCTGGTAAACGGTCCCCTAGATGAAAAGAGGGATGAGGCACTCAGGCTTGCCAGGGAGCGCGGGTTTCTAGGCGTGACGGATCAAAAGGAGGCCACACCATGACACTAACAATACCACGCCGGCAGTATGTGGATCTCTTTGGACCTACTACAGGCGACAAGGTAAGGCTGGGTGACACGGACCTGATAATCGAGGTTGAAAAGGATCTGATCCAATATGGCGACGAGATAGTCTTTGGCGGCGGCAAGAGTGCAAGAGATGGGATGGGACAGGCCAGCGGGGTTTTGCGTGATGACTCGCTTGATCTTGTAATTACCAATGCAATAATCATGGATCCCGTCCTGGGAATACTAAAGGGCGACATTGGCATAAAGGATGGGCTAATAGTGGGAATAGGAAACGCAGGCAACCCATACGTGATGGACGATATAGACATGACCATATCCTCAAACACCGAAGTGATTGCAGGCGAGCACACCATATGTACCCCTGGCACCATCGACTCACACATCCACTTTATCTCGCCGCAGCAGGCCATCGATGCCATATGCAGCGGCACCACCACCATGATCGGCGGGGGGACGGGGCCTGCAGACGGAACAAACGCCACTACGTGCACCCCAGGCGCTTGGAACATACACAGGATGATAGAGGCAGTCGAAGAGTTTCCACTCAACTTTGGATTCCTGTGCAAGGGCAATGACTCACAGCAGGCAGCGTTGTTAGAGCAGGTAAAGGCGGGTGCATGCGGCCTGAAACTCCACGAGGACTGGGGGACCACACCTGCTACCATAGACTCTGCGCTGCGCGTGGCAGAAGAGACCGACACGCAGGTAGCAATCCACACCGACACACTCAACGAGTGCGGCTTTGTAGATGATACAATAGATGCGATTGCAGGCAGGACCATCCACACCTACCACACCGAAGGGGCGGGCGGCGGCCACGCACCCGACATCATGAAGATTGCAGGCCAGAACAATGTCCTGCCCTCATCCACAAACCCCACGAGGCCGTTTACCGTCAATACGTTGGCAGAGCACCTGGACATGATGATGGTCTGCCACCACCTCAACCCGTCAGTCCCAGAAGACGTCTCCTTTGCAGAGTCTAGAATCAGGGGGGAGACGATTGCAGCAGAGGATGTCCTACATGACATGGGGGTACTAAGCATGATGTCTTCTGACAGCCAAGCAATGGGCAGGGTGGGCGAGGTGACCGTGCGCAACTGGCAGACTGCCGACAAGATGAAAAAGATGACCGGAAGGCTACCAAAAGAAACCGGCGACAACGACAACCTGCGGGTGCGCCGCTACCTTGCAAAGATTACCATAAACCCTGCCATAACTCATGGCATCTCACAGCACGTGGGCTCGTTGCAGCCGGGTAGGCTCGCAGACATTGTGGTGTGGACACCGCAGTTTTTTGGAATCAAGCCAAAGATGATCATAAAGGGTGGCTTTATCGCATACTCGTTGATGGGCGACCCCAATGCATCAATTCCCACAACGGAGCCCGTCCGGTACAGGCCCATGTTTGGAGCCCTAGGCAGAGCAAAGCATTCAACATCCCTGACATTCACATCACAGCTTGCACTAGATGATGGACTGGCATCACGCCTTGATGTCAAAAAGAGGCTGGTGGCAGTCAAGGACTGCAGAAGCATATCAAAAAAGGACATGGTACTAAACGACCTGACGCCCGACATTGACATCAACCCCGAGACGTATGAGGTGAGGGTGGATGGCAAGCTTGCCACCGTGGATCCCTCCCAAAAGGTCTCGCTTGCTAGGCTGTACCGTCTGTATTGACTAGCTTTTGGCTGGGTATGGATTAGTTAAATCCCACTACCCATGACTAATCAATCATCACCATCATAATCACCATCATAATCATCACCATCATAATCATAATCACCATCATAATCATCACCATCATTATCAGAGCCAAGGTACAAACCATCTACTTGCCATCATGCGGGGATGGTGGTGGTAATAGTGGTAGCGGTAGTAGCGGTAGTAGCGGTAGTAGCGGTAGTAGCGGTAGTGGTAGTAACGGTAGCGTACCATATCTGCCGACATCGACAAAAACCCACTCATATCATGTGCCGTCCATGCCAGGTACCATCTCGGTACATTCTGCCGATATCGACAGGAATTTATCATGTATACCATGCCTGTGCGGTGCCTTGGATGCGGCGCATCTGTTATCATACATTCTTTGTACGGCCTGCAAAGTACGATGTGCCTTGAGCAGGCATGGCTTGCACCTGCATGGCCACACACCTACGTGCTGGAAGGAACATATTCTATATTTAAAGGAAATTGTCGCTTTAATTGGTAAATAAATCACAAACTATACCAATGCGTGATTAAGGTCAAAAAGATCCACAAATTTCTACCCGTCTGTATGATTGTCGCTTCTCTTTTGGCCTTTCTGCCCTATGATGACGCGTATGGGGCAGGCGCAATATCTGATGGATTTGCCATAGGTGAGGCGCTTCCAGAGTGGATCGGATGGGCAATCGTAGTTGGATTGGGTGCCGTGTTTGCTGTTATAATCTCTGTCGAAGTAAAGATCGAAGAGAGGTATCTGGGCGTCAATCAGACATCTGAGATGTTCAACACTGCAGGAAGAACGATCAAGACAGGCCTAACGGCTGCCGCCATTGTGTCTGCATGGACATGGGCAGCTACTCTGCTACAATCTTCTACAGTTGCATACCAATACGGCATAAGCGGTCCGTTCTGGTACGCGGCAGGAGCATCAATTCAGGTCTTGCTGTTTGGAATACTGGCAATTGAGCTCAAGCGCAAGGCACCAAACGCACACACATTCCTTGAGATTATCCGTGCACGGTACGGCAATGGCTCACACAAGATATTCCTTATATTTGCATTAATGACAAACATGATTGTAACTGCTATGCTCCTCCTAGGGGGTTCAGCCGTGGTCAACGGACTAACCGGCATGGACATCTCACTTGCAGCATTCTTAATCCCCATAGGGGTGATGATCTACACCTTGGTGGGCGGGCTAAAGGCCACGTTTGTGGCAGATTACATGCACACCATAATCATATTCGTAGTGATACTAACATTCGTCACAGCCGTCTACGTCAACAGTGACATTACAGGCGGCGTTGAGGGCATGTACCACAAACTTGTAGAGGCCGCAAAGCTTAATCCGGTAGAGGGTAATGCCGCCGGTGCATTCCTTACCATGGCATCTGTAGGTGGTCTGATGTTTGGTATAATCAATATAGTGGGTAACTTTGGTACAGTCTTTGTGGACCAGGCCTATTGGCAGCGGGCTATCGCCGCAAAACCCTCCTCCACAGTCAAGGGGTTCCTGCTGGGAGGTGCCTGCTGGTTTGCAATTCCGTTTACACTTGCAACCACGATGGGACTGACCGCGGTGGCGCTTGATGTGGATCTGACGCCAGAGCAGGTGCAGCTCGGACTCGTGGTACCTGCTGCCGCAACCGCCCTGATGGGTGAGGTTGGTGCAATTATGGTGCTTACAATGCTATTCATGGCAGTTACGTCGGCGGGATCCGCCGAACTAATTGCAGTCTCGTCGCTTATCACCTACGACATATACCGGACATACAAGAATCCAAACGCTACAGGCAAGCAGCTCGTCAAGGTATCAAGGATCACCATAGTCGGATTTGGGCTTGGAATGGGCGGCTTGGCCGTAATACTGTTGTCCTTGGGCCTCAGCTTGGGATTCGTTTACTTGGCAATGGGAATCCTGATAGGCTCTGCAGTAATCCCAATCGCACTTACCATACTATGGAAAAAGACAAACAGGGTGGCGGCCACGCTTGGCGCCGTACTGGGCCTGATGGTGGCCGTAGGCACGTGGGTTGGAGTTGCCGCATCACTGCCAGACTTTGGCGGGGAGGTCAACCTTGCCAGTTTGGGCCACAACTACTCCATGCTGTTTGGCAACATCGCCGGAATCCTTACGGGTGGTGCAATAACCATAGCTGGTAGCCTTGCTGCCAAGACGACCTTTGACTGGAATGACCTCAAGGAAAAGATCACCCTTGTGGAGCTGAGCGCAGCAGAGGCAGCACAAGTCACCGAGAACGAAGAGACTCTAAAGAAGGCATTCAAGTTCAGCCTCAAGGGAGGAGGCATCATGACCCTTGTACTCATAATAGGCTGGCCCATGCCGTTGATAGCATCAGGACTGGTCTTTGACGTGCTGGCATACAGCGTATGGGTGGGAATATCAGTCGTCTGGGTCAGCGTGGCATCATTCTTTATCATATTCCTGCCAATAATAGAGGCAAGGAAGGGAATTGCACAAGTGGCAAGTGGCAAGCGACAATCCAAATCTACAGAGGGTACTAGCTAATGGCCTCGTGTGCGGGTTGCAACGCTACGCTGGGCTGGAAGAAATACAACTTTCAAAAACAGTGGCGTGTTCAAGGTTACTTTTGCAGGAGATGCATGGAAAAGATCGGTCAAGACTTTGACAGTCATGGCAAGGTTACCCACCCAAAGAGAACTTGTGACTCATGCCATCAAGAGTTTTATTTTCTAGATTCTGTGTGGCGTGACAAAAAACAGCTGCATTGTTGCAGTGTATGCAAGGATGCAGGATTTGTTGAGAACCCAATTGCTGCAGGATTACCACCGGTGCCCCCTAGAATTCCAGTAATGATGGCAATCTTTGCAGCATTTGGTGTCATGCTGATGATTGCAGGCTTTGTGTACGTGGTGCTTGTGGCACCGCAGCAAGACTCTGGCATACTACATGTAATTATTGGCAGTACCATGTCTGGTGGAGGATTCATGCTGGCACGCAAGATGATCAAGGTGCGCAATCTTGTACTTGGAAAAAAAACAAAGATGCCAAATGAGATTCCGCACCAATAGGAGCTGGAGTAATATTGTTGCTGTTTGTGGTGGTGTGATGGTATGATGCGCACAAGCAACCCAAGATACAGAAAGTACATTCTGGCCATGATGGGCGTATGCGCTGCGATAATCATACTGGTCAACATTTGAGCAGTTACATATGACATGATACACCCACGTCCTGTGCAGGGCCAGCTTGTGCAACATTTGAGCAGTTTAAGATTACGGGCATTAAATGAGATCAATGTCAAGAATGTGCGGCAAGGCAGCATATCCTCCACATGGCGTGATTCTACCGCACTTTGATATATCCATCATCACCATCATCACCATCATCATTCCCATCATATCTTTACAATGCTTGTCATGTATGGGCCTGGAAACTGGATTTGGGTTTTCAAGGCTGGTTACTCTTGCCACCCAAACTTTGAATTTTAACAAGTGACATGACGCGACAAATCCATCCTATCAGTTAAGCGAAATGTACTTGCGAATCAGACTGTTTACATGATGCCTGATTCGCATATGTTATGGAGGCTGTTCGGGATCAGGGAGTACGGCCTGTATGCAACATGACTGGAAGGTAAGCTGTGTCATGGCACTCTGTCTCTCTGTACCATCCGATAGCATGACCCTAACAATCATCCATTCGTTGTATGCCAGCAGGGAATAGTAAAAGCAGAGCATGCGAGCCGCCATGTCCTGTATTCTGGTCTTTGCCCGCATCGTTTCCGCCAATCTGTATCCTGTCTCAACACCCCAACGTTTTGTGTATTTTTTTACGTCAATTGTCGGGGCGTTTGTAGCAAACCCTATGAATTTTTGCTCGGGCATCGTTGCGTCTTTGTTGTTCTTGCGCTTCTCTATTCTCATGGTAAAATCCACCATGCCAGTATGTCCCTGTAGCGTGGCCTGAGATGTTGTATTCCTTGTATTTTTGTCGTATTCCCGCAGTGCGGCGATGACCCCGCTGGAATTCCTGCACGGCATCAGGTATGTCACATTATTGTTGAGTAGTGCAATTATTGTATCCACTGAGAAAAATTCCCTGTCCAAAAGGACCAACCTTATCTTGGCACCTGTCTTTTTAACGGATTTCAGGATTCTGTCCACAAAATCAGGCACGGAATCACCCATTTCCAGGTATTGCGCACCCAGATGTATCTTCAGTGATTTGTCCACACACTGGGCAGTCATGTATCGCTCAAATAATTTGGTGCCGTTCTTGTAGCGGAATCGTGTGAGCTCTTTGCCGGGCTTTTTGTCATACCTTGGGATAAGGTGCATGTCAATTGCAATTGTTATCCCCTTCTTTGGAACCATTCCGAGGCGTACCATTTTTTTAAACTGTTGCGTCACCTGCATGTCAAACACATTCTGGACCTCTGCCGCAACCGGGCTTTTGAGCATGCTTGCAAACCACCTGTCCGAGGGCTCTTTCCTGCCTCCTAGGCTCTTTCTTGCATTGGCACATCCGCCTACAGATGAATCCCGAATTGCCACATTTATGATCCCTGCATTAAGCGTGTTGATATCAAAGATGGTATTATGATGTCCGGGCATTGTTGTACACGACAACATGGGACACAGGCCCGCCACAACATCTTGATATAGACGTTTGTTGTTTACCATATTACGGGTCTGGTTTGTTTTTTGTTTGGACAACGTTAAACTACTGGATCCGTCACATTTAGCTTTTTTGGTTGGGATATGCTTCCGGTATGGGATAACTCAGTTTAGTTAACCTACATTTCGCTTAACTGCCTATATACACACATACATACATACCTTGAGTTTATCATCAAGGCTGGTGTGTGTATGGCCTTGACTCAAAACACCCACTAATCTATTTCAAGCAACAAGCAGTGGGATGGGACGTGTGGTGCTAGGTACCAGACTATATTCCAGATTCATACGTAACTTGTTAAACTATGGCACTTGGCCAGTATTTGAATCCCCCACAGATGATTTGATTGGTAGTGTTTTGGATTTGGGTATGGTTTGTGTAGCATCTCACCCAGTACCAAATTTTATTAAATCTCATATGCATGCGAGATATGAAATACCACAAGACACTTGATTCAACAAGCACATCTGCACCATGGAGCAATCATGGGATGGACATCCCAACCACCACCATTTGAAATGTTTCAATACGACGATGCAACGCCTCAAAATGACAAAGTTCGTAACACACCGACCTTTTAAAGTGCAATCGGATTGCTATAGCGCCGGTCATAAGTTCATACACAAAAAAAAATTCCTTGATGTGCATTCTAATTCAACATTATGTAGTGAATCTGGTTGTCATGATGAGTGGACAGCAAAGTACATGATGAACAAACCCATCATTTTGTCTGTTTTTGGCAAGTCAAAACACACCATATCCGGCGCGGCATGCTTCGCATGCCTATGCCAATAGGAAAAGTCAAAAATTTGTTCCGCTTTGAACTTTGTTTCTTAATCCCCCGTACACGCAGCCGCGCCTCCGTCTGGGGGTAGCCACCCGCTTGACACTGCTTTAAATTGCATATTTTGTGATTCGGTATGGTAGAGCATGTGACTACATATCACAAGACTGTCTCATTTCTTGGCGGGCTGTTCCCAGATGTAGACATGAAATACGACGCGCAAAAATACCTGCAGAATCTTCCGGACCACATCGTATCAGTAGCAGTATGTGCCTGTAGGACACACACACCCACCCGTCGCTGATCACTTAAATGCGTCACATGGATAAAATTGTCATTGAAAACAGTGTTGCTGTCTTTTACCGTTGTTTTTTTACTAATCCTGCTAGTCTATCCACGTGATTCCGTGTCGCAGACTGCCGGAGATGATGGTGGCGATGGGTTTAACCTTCCGGGGGATATGGACTCGGGTGACGGCCCCATCGGCCCGGTCGGAAACGTGGATACATGGCACAAATTTGATCCGGGCTTTTACCAGAAGATCCAGGGTCTCATGCTGGAGGAGCCGCGTGATGGGGATCTTGGGGTGTATGATGGTAAGCTGTATTACAATGTCATCATGGTGGTAAGCAGAGATGATGGGGATGGCAGGGATTCGGACACAACAGCAGAGGAGAACAAAGCCGCGGTGGCAAAGAGGCTAGAACTGCTCGGCGCGCGCGACATCACGGCCGCAGGGTCCCTGTCGTTTGTGACAGCCTCAATTCCGGTGGCCGATGTGCATGAGTTCTCACTGCATGAGGAGGTGTACCAAATGGGAGACGGCCAGATGCCTGTCACCATGGAGGTGGACACCGCACGACAGACCATACGTGCAACTGACAGCAACGTGACTGCCGCAGTCGGCATGTCCCTTAACGGGTCTGGAGTGGTCGTCAGCGTAGTGGATACCGGAATCAACCACGAAACCGCGTTGAACCCCAAGGTGTCAAACCGCGTTGTGTGTAGTGGTATCCAATGCGTCGCCTCTAGTGCGGCAGATGTATCTACAACCATGTATTGGGACACATCCCATGGCACACGAGTAGCCCAAGTGCTTGCCGCATCCGGACTTGATGCACACAATGGGATTGCTCCAGGTGTTGAACTCTTGGATGCACAAAATAGGCATTATGGCATAAGCCAAAATAGTGCATCTGCTGTAGCACACACGCTTGACTGGTCTCTCCGAAACGGGGCCGATATAGTAAACATGAGCTTTGGTATAGGTAGATGTAGTAACACAGGCGCGCCTACCGCGACATCCTCTCTGATCGTAAACGAGGCAGTAGACAAGGGAATGATCGCAGTAAAGTCTGCCGGAAATAGTGGGAGTATTGGTTACGCTGCTGTTTATGAATCAATAACCAATCCCGGATGCGCACACAATGTGATCGCCGTGGGCGGGATAAATGACCGCGCCGTTGACACTATAACTATGTTTATTAATTCAAGCCGTGGCCCTACCGATGGCGACGGCACCATCAGGATGAAACCTGACTTGGTGGCTCCGGCAGTAAACATACAGGTACTCAACTCCACAACAACCAGCATAACGGCTCCAGATAGTGGCACCAGTTATGCCGCCCCGCAGGTAAGCGCGACTGCCGCGATGCTGCTCCAGACAAAACCCGACCTGACTCCAGTGGAGGTAAAGGCGGCCCTCCTTCTCGGCGCCGCCTGGCAGGGCCCCATACCCTGTACGTCAACGCAGTATGAAATGAACAATTCCATGGACAACTGCTCTTATGCGATGCAGGATCGTACCTTTGCAACGGCAAACGACGCTGCCTCTCTTGGCAGGCTCAACAATGTGGGATTTGGCATCCTTGACACGGCACAGACGTTAGAGTACGCGTATCAGAGGAATGCCACGTACAACCACGTCCTCAGGGACCATCTTGACACGAACAACGACAGCAAGCAGTACACATTCAATGTGACTGACACAGCAGAGCCTGTAAAGGTCATACTGACGTGGTTTGTGCATCCGCATGGCGGCATTACGGATCAGTCCAACCGCACCGGCATCAACATACCAGTCGCGGATCTAGACTTTACAGTATCATCACCTGCCGGCACCATAGTGCAGCGCGCAGAGTCTGCTGATCAGACAAACGAGTTTGTAGTGTTCTACCCCGGTCAGACGGGCATACACACAATAACCGTCTCAGGCTCTGACCTCGGCTCACTGAACAAACCTGTCCAGAACTTTGCCCTTGCAAGCACACTCTCGCTGTCTTTACTGTCCTCCATATCTGCCACAAACACGCTGCCCGTGGCATACACAGACACGGTAATAGTCAACCCAAACTCGGCAGAACCCACGACGATACTGCTGCACGGTTATGACCAGGATGGCGACGCGCTGTCCTTTAGTGTCTCGAGCGGCCCATACCACGGCACTGTGACCACGCCAGAGTTTATCACCAACAATGTGTCGCGGATCCTATACACCACGGATTCGACGTTTACCTCCACGGACTCGTTTTACGTCACCCCGCAGGACGGCCTTGATACCGGAACCCCCGTGCTGGTAACAATTGATGCCGAGTCACTGCCACAGGGATCCATTGATACGTTCCCCACATCAGATAGCATAATGGACTGGGACACACACGAAGTGACTACCGGTACCGGATTTACCCAGACGCTATACTTGGAATCATTTGATACTATACACTATAACGTATCTGCAATGCACGTGGGCGCCACGCACATGCAGGGCATCGATGCTACATTTACTACACCTGACGGTAGCTACACCATGTGGATACCGGCAAACGGCACGAGGATGATAGGATTCTCCCCGCCGATTACTATACAAAATATGACGCTGTCAGCAGATGGCCTTGACGAGGAGGCCGCGTACAACAATACCAACACCAACACCGCATTGGACGTCCGGATGTTTGCCGGGTACGTCAAAAACTCATGCACTACCCCGTGCCCCGAATACCAAACATACTCTATCACAACGAGTCCCGGCAGCGCAATACCAGACCCCGGGCAGACAAGCAGCACACTATTCATGCCAGTAAATGGTACGTTACGGTCAGTCTCGATTCCCGTCCACGTCACCCACACCTACGTCGGCGACCTGAGCCTAGTCCTGACCTCGCCTGACGGTACAAATATCACACTGTACAACAGGACCGACGGAACCTTGGACTATATCATTACCACATACGACTCCTCATCACACCCGGGGCTTGGCACCCTCAACGGATCCGGTATCAGGGGAGATTGGACACTGTCGGCCACCGACCATGACGCAGGCGATGCTGGCACACTGCACGGGTGGGGCGTTAGTATCACATACGCCCATGCAGACATAACTGCAACTGCCACCGTGCAGGGCAGAGTATTTAATGACACGGACGGAGACGGAACGTTTGACAGCAATGAGCAGGGACTCGGCGGAGTCAACATCACGGTTGTAGACTATCTTAAACTCAAGCAGACTGTAGCCACAACTGACAACTCTACGGGCATCTACAGCGCCGGAGGGATAATACCATTCCTGGCGCTAGTCCAGGCTTGGCCGATCCCCGCCGGATTCCTGCCATCTGACGGCTTTGACACACATGACACTATAACCCTGACAGACGACACCACGAGCACAATAGATTTTGCACTGCACCCCGTAGATGGCTCTCAAAAGGGCACCATCATCATAGACGTCTTCAACGACACGAACAGTGACGGTGTAAAGAATCCAGACGAGGTAGGAGTATATGGCGCAACAGTATTTACGTACGAGCTGCTCACAGCAGTCTACCACGTACAGACTACAGGCCAGAACGGCACCACCATACACACGGGACTGATCCCCGACACGGTCTTGGCGCAGATAAATACTGCAGTGCTGCCTGCCGGGTTTACCAACATCACCACGATAAACAAAGGTTATGAATATGTAGACGTCACCCCCAACAGTACTACCACAGTCGAGGTGGGACTGAGATGATATTGTCATACCAGAAACGCGCACGCCTTGTTGTTTGGTCTGAGGTATCTGGCGTAAACAACAACAACAACAGTCACTGCATCTGCAGGCAATATGGGGCGGTCACGCCATGAAGAGATCGATCTGGGCGGCAGCTGTTATCGCCGCGTCTGTTGTGACAATAGCAGTGGTGATAATAATGATGATGATGATGCCCATCACCGACCCATCATACACGGCAGAGCCAACGGCGCAGCACGGTGGTGGCGATGGCACCGTCATGGTCCCACACGTCGAATCGCCTGTGATCCCCACATACATCTCCGATACAAACAACGCCTTTGCCATAGACTTTTACAAAACGGTATCCACTAGTAAAGATCACACAGGCAAGAATCTCTTCTTCTCGCCTACCAGCATGTACGTTGCGTTCTCCGTCCTGTACGAGGGCGCTGATGGGAACACGGCGGCGCAGATTCAAGATGTGTTTGGGTTTGAGCCTGACGCAGCGGCGCGGTACAACGCCACGGCGCACGCCATGGCATCGCTGAACCGTGACGACCCTTATGCCACCCTCGCGATAGCAAACGCACTGTGGTTGTCTGATCGAATTCCCGTATACGAGTCGTATCAAGACATAGCGCGGCAGATATACTTTGCAGGCATAGAGACTGTCAACTTTGATAAAGATGGCGTAAAGGAGACCGTAGCCAAGATAAACGGCTGGGCCTCCAACAACACCAACGGCAAGATAAAAAAGGTGATATCCGATGGTGACGTTGGTAAGGGTACCGTGATGGTCATCAACAACGCCATCTACTTCAAGGGGACGTGGGTCACGCAGTTCCCGGCAAACGACACGGCCGAGTCTGAATTTTGGAAGAACGGCGCCGAAAGTGTCTACACCGACTTTATGAATGTGGGAGGGGGGACATTTGACTATGCCCACTCAAACGGCGCGCAGGTGCTCAAGATGCCGTACGAGGGCGACAGGCTGTCCATGTTAGTCATACTGCCCGAGGGCCGGGACACAATAGGCGCGCTTGAAGAGTCCCTTTCAGCCGACATGATACAGCAGTGGAGACAGGAGCTGCGTCCAAGCGAAATTGAGCTAGTGTCCATACCAAAGTTCAACATGACCACCTACTACGACCTGACAGAACCGTTGCAGGCCCTCGGAATCACCGATGTCTTTGAAGAGTCTTCTTCAAACCTTGATGGAATTACAGATATGCCGCCCAGAGTGTGGGTGACCAAGGCTACCCAGGACGCGTTCGTAGATGTAAACGAAGAGGGAACAGAAGCTGCGGCGGTCACGACCATCGTCGTTATGAGCGACAGTTTGCCCCCACCAAAGCCATACTTCATCGCAGACCACCAGTTCCTATTCATCATACAAGACGATGAGAGCGGCGCGATCCTATTCATGGGCAAACTGTCGGATCCAACGGCATAGCTAGGCACAGTCAGTAGATCAAGCCGTACTACTGATCCGGCTTGCATACCGGCCCCGAGAAGCAATTAACAATTGCCAGACTTTTACCCTAACAGGAGTAAAAGATCGGTACGTGGTCAGGTCGTGTCTAGAATGATGTGTAATACTATCAAAAGACCCTAGATCCGTGCCTGAATCAAAAAATCTTCCCAGACAACCTGATCACGTACAAAGATCGTATATGTGTAAACCACATCTGTATCAATACACATGTTATATTTTGTCGTGTTGAGGATGAAAATTTGATAATTGTTAATTGCTTCTACGAGGAGAATTAGGAAACAAAGTTGTACTTGTACTTGTACTTGTACTTGTACTTGTACTTGTTGTTGTGGCATACCAGATACCATGTTTCAAGGATGCAAACCAAATATGCCTCAGGCGTACTATACACTGCAGCTCAGCTGAAACAGGACTTGTGCACCATTTCAAACTAGGCTGTCAAAAGCAGATGATTACAATTTACATGTTTGCAGCACGTTTGAACCTGAATCGACAAGCGTTCCTGTTTGCAGAGCCTCTTGGTTGAACGTCTGCAGTCAGCCGTACATGGTTACAGAGTCGTTCTCTTGAGTGTACTGTCCCAAGGAAACCCAGTCACCATTCCTGATCCCCCACACTTCATAGTTTGCCTGGGCTAGATCTCCTGCTTCATTGAGCTTTGTTGGGCCTATGGCACCATTATACTCTGCTGCAATCTCTGGCAGTTTTGCCTTTATCATATCCACGTCACTGCTCTGCGTTTCTAGCATTGCGAGGCCTATAATCCATACAGCATCATACGAAGAGTGTACAAAGCTGTTGGGCGCCCTGCCTAGCAATTCTACTAGATGTTGCTGCACCTTTTCATATGTGGGATTTTCGGATACTGCCACCTGCACGGTTGTAAACTGCACGCTGGTTGAAAACTCCAACCCTATTGGATCCTCTATGAGTTTTTGCTCCTTTGTGTTTGCACCAGGACCAAACCACCTGACTTTATCAAGTATCTCATGCGTTGATGCAGACTGGGTAAACTGTAGTATCTCGGCAAACCCCAAAAACAGTACCGCCACCTTGTCTTGGCCATACTCGTCTACAAGATCCTGCACCTTTTTGGCGAGCAGTGATGCGGATGCTGAAAACTCTGGAGCCTCAGGATTGTAGCGTATGCCGTCATCTGCAAAGCCTCCCCTCTCCACAAATGTGGTTGCAGTGGCCTCTTTTAGGCCGTCTCCCCACGTGTCACCCCTCCAGACTGGGACCAGAGCCTGTATACCTTCATTTTTGATTAGCTTTGATAGTGCTGTGCCCTGATTTGAGTCGTCTGGTACCAAGCGAAACACGCTGTCATTTGGAATGGCCAGCGCCGGTGCAGATGAACAACAACTGACAAGCAGCATGTTGTTAGAGTCTGCATAACCCTTGATGTTTCTGATGTTGGAGCTGGTCTCTGGACCTACTACGATCCCTATCCCCTTTGCATTGAGTGCTGTGAGTTTCTCCAATGCCATGACGGGGTTTGTTGCAGAGTCTTCTGATACCATCTTTAGCTGCCATGGAGCATCGATCTCATCTAGATACTTGTTAAACTCGACAACACCAAACTTTGAACCCTCCCAGTTCTCTTCACCATGCGTGGCGAGGTCGCCTGTAAGCGGCAAGATCAACCCTATGGTGACGTCACCTGACAGGCCAGATACGGGCTTTTCTATATCAGAATCAAACTCTGCTGGCACCTCATCTTGTGGTGTCATGGTAACAGACGCCACTATTGCTACTGCTATTACCACTATGCCTATTGCCCCTAGCGCAATAGTTTTGCTACTCCCCAATACCATCATGCCTATCTGGTAGGTTATATGTTTTTGATCAGCTAGTCTGTTTTGTACGTGGTCAGGTTGTCTGGGAAGATTTTTTGATTCAGGCACGGATCTAGGGTCTTTTGATAGTATTACACATCATTCTGGGCACGACCTGACCACGTACTCTGTTTTGTAATTCTCTCAAACGTATCTGCATATCTGTTGGAGTGGCGTCTTGTGCATATGGTTTGAAGTTATGAAAGACTAGTTTTACGAACTTTGTTTCCTAATTCTCCTTGTGCACACCGGCCGAGCCTCCGTCGGGCGTGACATGTTGTCCTAAAAAAATTAGACGATTGGCACATTCATGGTGCACACTGGCCGAGCCTCCGTCGGGCGTGACATGGCCGTCATGCTGTCACGATATCCCACCTCCCACCACCTTCTGCGCCATCGACTCGTTACTCCACCTGTTGTACATGGCCACCTTGAGTCTTATCTCCTGGGGAAAGGAGAGAATGGTGAGGGAGGATGGCATGTATGGTTCCCTCATCACGATTTGGGAATCTTGCGCCTGATCTTTATGTGGTTGTACTCCAAGACTTTACGGCGGTCATCATTGCTTTGATATCCGCGAGCGTACTTTTTCTCCTCTATTACAATACGTGGTCCAGCACTGTTCTCTACCTTCATTGGATCGTTTCTTCTTACCTCAGCCAGCTCTTGTGGCGTTATACCTACCCTGTCACAAAATAAATCGAGCCGGCCCAGTCCAACACTGCATGCAACGGCGCTGACGTACAAGTTATGTGCTGTTCCCTCACACTCAGATCACTCAACAACGATCTTGGTGGCTTGTCTGCCAATCTGTCCAAACTCCGGAGGCCAGGATTTGATCAAGGGCGCTATTCTGATCCACAACCTCGTCTGCAGGCGGCGCAGTTTCTTCGGATTTATACATACAGTGCTGTGTCTTGATTACAGCTGCTGTGGATTTGGTGCTGGGTACCAAAACTGGTTCTTTGACGTGTGCATTACGTTTTGATACGGTGTTGTTATGGCGTTGTTGCAGTGTTGTTACGCTTGTTAAACTGATCATCTCACATGTCTGGCTTCGTGGACTTGATCTGCATATGTTCGACAGACCATAGATGCATGTTTCTCTGCCACGCCTGCCTGTAGACCACAAACATTGGAATTTATACGACATGATCAATGCCATGTCATGCCAAGATCAAGATACTGGAAGATCACTCCAGACGAGATAGGCAGTTTCACCTATGATGATGCGCGCCTGCTACACTGGGAGATAAAATGCACAAAAGAGCCAGAAGAGGCTGCCCAGTTTATAGGGGTATTTGCATACAAGAATGGCACTCCATACGATTACGAGTCCATACGTGGCATATGCTACTATCACAACAACATGGACTCAGCTGAGATCTCGTCTGTAACGGGATTCCTTCACAAGAGGTTTGGCGGCAAGCAGATCAAAAAGGGTGACAGGATATTTCTAAAAGAGTCAGACGTGCCCTACTCTGGCAAGCAGATAGGCCAGCTTGCAAAGGAGTTGGAAGGCAACTTTGATACAAAAGCCGTCATATCACTAGAGTTTGACGGCCTGACGCAGGACCAGCTCAAGGAGTCGGGATTGCCAGAGGCCAAGCTGCTCCCCATTCCAGGCACATAGATATAGCTTGGTGTGCATATGGTAGAGTTGTTGGATGGCAACATAGACCGGCACCTAGAAGAGCTGAGAAAAAGGTTGTTGAGGATGGTGCTGATCATCGGCATCATTACTGCTTGTATCCTGACGCTTCATGCAGAGCCTGTACAGGTGGGCGGCCATACCCTATACTATCCTGTCCCTGACCCGCTTGACAACATTGCAGCGCAACTCACAAACCACATGAGCGGCACGCTTGTTCCAGAGGGAGTACAGCTCATCCAGACTGCCCCCGGCCAGGCCTTCTTTGCACAAGTGTATGTAGCGGCACTTGTAGGTATTTCTATAGGGATGCCCATAGTGGTCAGGGAGTCTGTCGGGTTTATCCGACCCGCGCTCCAAGAGCGGGAGATGCACGTGGGTAGGCGCATCTCACTTCCTGCCGTGGGCCTCTTTGCCGCGGGGTGCATCTTTTCATATGTTACAGTAATCCCGTACATGCTCGAATTCCTATACATGTATGGGGATTCCTCGGGGCTAGTAACCTTTCTCAACGTGATGGACTTTGTGACGTTCATACTGCAATTTCTGCTTGCATTTGGCATCTCGTTTCAGCTGCCGCTTGTAATGTATGCGGTCTCTGCATCGGGGATGGTGGATCACAACTTTTGGAGAAACAACATCAGATATGCCATAGTGGGCATAGTCATATTTGGTGCTGTGATCACTCCTGATGGCACGGGCGTCACGATGTGGTTTATCGCAGTCCCCATGATTATACTGTATGTGGCGGGGATGCTGATAGTCAGGCGCAGTGCCGGCAGCAAAGCACAAAATTAGTTGCACAACCCTTCAATCTACCACCAGGTGAATATCTGCAACACATGCGGATTACAAAAATCAGAATCTGTTAATCCGTGGCAATCTGATCCAACAATATGGTCTAACCCATTTGCCTTGACGGTTACACTTGCAGGGGCTGGCAGAATATTTACAAACAGCCACAAATAATGCATTAGATACTGCCAACAAGCTTGCAACCACGCCCACACATACACAAGCAGACAGTCCTGCTAGAGCCACAAATACGACAATGGACCAATTTCAATACATTTGGTGCATGGTCTACTCTGGCAGGGCGGACTTGGAGACATTGTGTGATGTGATGTAAAAATTCAAAATAACGTAACACATCGCCATTATGAAGTGGTTTTTTGAGGCCAAAATCATCTCACCAAGAGAAGACAAATCCCGATGCGCGTGCAGTCGTGACGGCCGCCATGGCTCAGATATGGGTGTGGTGGATGCAGATGCGGGTGTGGTGGATGCAGATGTGTAAAATGTTGCACGAACCGCCTCAGGCGGCCATGGTTGTGATGGTCGTCGCGGCGCGAGTTATGCGTTTCTTCGGAATGTCGTCTATCCTTCCGGCTAAATAGTCGCGGACAAACTCGTAAAAGTTGACACCGCGCTTCTTGCATGTCTCGTGGATGCTCATGGTCACAGCAGTCCTCTTGGCGCCCTTTTCTGTCCTGCTCCCGTACAGTACCTTGCGGGCCTCTGCAAACCTGCGCAGCGCTTGCTCGCTGACGTTGTTGTGATAGTCCACACCCTCATGCTCTATGAACGTAAAGAGTGAATCGACCTCCCTCTTTAGGCGCTTTGTGTATCTCTTGCAGTCTTTGTCCGTATGGTCCTTGTTTATCAGCCGGTGCACCCTACTCTTGAGCCTCTGCACAGACTGTTTCTGATCCTCTGCAGAGTCCCTGCAGTCTGTCTTTCTGGGCTCTATGGCATCCTTGAGTATTTTATACAACGTCCTGAAGAATATGACAAACTTTTTGCTCTTGTTCTTCTCGAGTGTCCTGTACATGTCGCGCAAGTAGTGCAGCAGGCACTTTTGGTGCTTGCTACCCACGTAGTTCCACGGGCCCCACGAGTCACTCACAATGATCCCTGTGAATCCTTTCAGCACATCCATGGGTACGGTCCTGCCTCTTGACTTGTTTATGACGAATATGCTTGACATGCTGCTGACAAACACCCAGACCCACCTGCGTATGCCGTTGACAAACCAGCTCGTCTCGTCGCCGTAAATCTCCCTGTACCTTTTGAGCGCCTTTTTGAGCTTGTCGTACAGCGGCTCAAGCTCACGGGCGACCACGTCGCAAAAGTGGTTCAGCGTGGATGTGGAGATGCTGATACCATAAAACATGTGGAGCATGTCTCTGATCTTGCCAAATGACACGTTAGAACACTTCATGGTTATCACCATGGCCATGATGTTTGTCCCGAAATGCTCCCCGGCAAGCACGCCGTCAAGGTACGGGGTAACCTGCTTGTTGCAGCCCCTGCAGAACCTTCTTGAGACACACCATTTGGTGACCGTCCACTTGAACTCGATCAGGTCCTCGGACAGCCGCTCGTATTCTCCGGTGGGCTTCGAGAGCTCCGCGCCGCAGTTGGGGCACTTGGTCTGGTCGGCCTGCCTGATGTCGTTTACGGTGGGTGGGATCCTATGCGACGGCCGCTTCGTGCCGTCGTTCTTGTCGACGCTCCTAATCTGTGGATACCCCTTCATCTCCCTCACGTTGTAGCTTCTGTGGTTGTGCCCGCGTCCGGAGCCGTGCTTTTTTTCCTTTCCAGCTACTGCCTGCTTGTTGTCCTCGCGCAGCTGCTCGAGCTCCTTGTGCATCGCCTCATTCTCCTTGTGCATCGCCTCATTCTCCTTGTGCATCGCCTCATTCTCCTTGTGCATCGCCTCATTCTCCTTGTGCATCGCCTCATTCTCCTCGCGCAGCTGCCTGTTTTCCTCCAACACTTGTTCCATCATCTCCCGCGTCTGCTCACTCTCTTTGTCTCTGGCATTTGTCGCCTCTTCAAAGCACTTGAGAAGGTATTTCACGCTGGGATGGTTCCAGTCCACCTTTGAGGGATCCATAGCATATACTCTATCCAGGAAATAAAATACATGCATGTCGACAAAAGAACACTAAATGCTCAAAAATATTAACAAGGCTACACTCTCTGCGTTGTTTGCACCACCCGCTCGTGTTTACTGTGATGGTGTAGTTGGAAGTTCGGTGGGCCCTAATGCCCCAAATTCCACTTCATAATGGCGATGTGTTACAAAATAACTTTGTTTCTTAATCTCCACGTGCACGCAGCCGAGCCTCCGTCGGGGGGCTGCCGCCCGCCTGACACCGCTTTAAATTACATATCTTGTGATTCTGTGGAGTATGTAGCCACCTATTCCGAGACCGTCTCGTTCCTTGGCGGGCTGTTCCCAGATGTAGACATGAAATACAACGCGCAAAAATACTTGCAGAATCTTCCGGAATTACATCGTATCGGTAGCAGTATATGCCTGTAGGACACCCACCCGTCGCTGCTCACTTAAATACGCCACGTGGATAAAATTGTCATTGAAAACAGTGTTGTTGTCTTTTACCGTTGTTTTTTTGCTAATCCTGCTAGTCTATCCACGTGATTCCGTGTCGCAGACTGTCGGAGATGATGGTGGTGATGATGGGTTTAACCTTCCGGGAGATATGGACCCGGGTGACGGCCCCATCGGCCCGGTCGGAAACGTGGATGCAGAATACAAGTTTGACCCGGGCTTTTACCAGAAGATCCAGGGTCTCATGCTGGAGGAGCCGCGGGATGGGGATCTTGGGGTGTACGACGGCAAGCGGTACTACAACGTAATATTGGTGGTGAGCAGAGATGATGGGGATGGCAGGGATTCGGGCGCAACAGCAGAGGAGAACAAAGCCGCGGTGGCAAAGAGGCTAGACCTGCTCGGCGCGCGCGACATCACGGCCGCAGGGTCCTTGTCGTTTGTGACAGCTTCTATTCCGGTGGCCTACGTGCCGGGATTCTCGCTTCACGAGGAGGTGTACAGGATGGGAGACGGAGAACTGCCTGTGACTTTCGAGGTAGACATGGCGCGGCAGACCATTCATGCCACCATGAATGAAATAAACGCAACGGTAGGAAGAATACTAAATGGCACAGGCGTGGTTGTTGCAGTAGTTGACGATGGCATCAACCACGCGACCGCGTTGAACCACAAGGTCTCAAACCGCGTTGTATGTGATATTGCTCAATGCGTCGCTTCCAGTGCGGCAGATGTAGATCCATACATGTATTGGGATACATCCCACGGCACACGGGTAGCTCAGGTGCTTGCCGCATCCGGACTTGATGCACACAATGGGATTGCTCCAGGTGTTGAACTCTTGGATGCAGACAATAGATATTATCGCATAAGCCAAAATAGTGCATCTGCTGTAGCACACGCGCTTGACTGGTCTCTCCGAAACGGGGCCGATGTCGTAAATATGAGCATTGGTATAGGTAGATGTAGCAACATAGACGCGCCTACCGCGACATCCTCTCTGATCGTAAACGAGGCAGTAGACAAGGGAATGGTCGCAGTAAAGTCTGCTGGAAATCGTGGGGGTGATGATTACATCGCTGTTTATAAATCAATAACCAATCCCGGGTGTGCACACAATGTGATCGCCGTGGGTGGGATAAATGACCGCGCCGCTGATACTATAACTATGTATACTGCTTCAAGCCGTGGCCCTACCGCTGGCGACGGCACCATCAGGATGAAACCTGACTTGGTGGCCCCGGCAGTAAACATACAGGTACTCAACTCTACAACAACCAGCATAACGGTTCCAGATAATGGCACCAGTTATGCCGCCCCGCAAGTAAGCGCGACTGCCGCGATGCTGCTCCAGGCAAAACCCGACCTGACTCCAGTGGAGATAAAGGCGGCCCTTCTTCTCGGCGCCGCCTGGCAGGGCCCCATACCCTGTACGTCAACGCAGTATGAAATGAACAATTCCATGGACAACTGCTCTTATGCGATGCAGGATCGTACCTTTGCAACGGCAAACAATGCTGCCTCCCTTGGCAGGCTCAACAATGTGGGGTTTGGCATCCTTGACACAGCACAGACGTTAGAGTACGCGTATCAGAGGAATGTCACGTACAACCATGTCCTCAGGGACCATCTTGATATGGACAACGACAGCAAGCAGTACACATTCAACGTGACTGACACAACAGAGCCCGTAAAGGTCATACTGACGTGGTTTGTGCATCCGCATGGCGGCATCACGGATCAGTCCGACCGCACCAACATCACCGTAACAGTAGCTGACCTAGACTTTACAGTATCATCACCTGCCGGCACCATAGTGCAGCGCGCAGAGTCTGTTGACCAGACAAACGAGTTTGCAGTGTTCTACCCAGGTCAGACGGGCATACACACAATAACCGTCTCAGGCTCTGACCTTGGCTCACTGAACAAGCCTGTCCAGAACTTTGCCCTTGCAAGCACACTCTCACTGTCTTTGCTGTCCTCCATATCTGCCACAAATACGCTGCCCGTGGCATACACAGACACGGTAATAGTCAACCCAAACTCGGCAGAGCCCACGACGATACTGCTGCACGGTTATGACCAGGACGGCGACGCGCTGTCCTTTAGTGTCTCGGGCGGCCCGCACCACGGCACTGTGACCACGCCTGAGTTTATCACCAACAATGTGTCGCGGATCCTATACACCACGGATTCGACGTTTACCTCCACTGACTCGTTTTACATCACCCCGCAGGACGGCCTTGATACCGGAACCCCCGTGCTGGTAACCATTAATGCCGAGTCGTTGCCGCCGGGATCCATTGATACGTTCCCCACATCAGATAGCATAATGGACTGGGACACACACGAGGTGACTACCGGATTCGCCCAGACGCGATACTTGGAATCATTTGATACTATACACTATAACGTATCTGCAATGCACGTGGGCGCCACGCACATGCAGGGTGTCGATGCTACATTTACTACACCTGACGGTAGCTACACCATGTGGATACCTGCAAACGGCACGAGGATGATAGGATTCTCCCCGTCGATCACTATACAAAACATGACGCTGTCAGCAGATGGCCTTGACGAGGAGGCCGCGTACAACAATACCAACACCAACACCGCATTGGACGTCCGGATGTTTGCCGGGTACGTCAAAAACTCATGCACCGCCTCGTGCCCCGAATACCAGACATACTCTATCACAACGAGTCCCGGCAGTGCAATACCAGACCCCGGGCAGACAAGCAGCACACTATTCATGCCAGTAAACGGCACGTTACGGTCAGTCTCGATTCCCGTCCACATCACCCACACCTACGTCGGCGACTTGAGCCTAGTCCTGACCTCGCCTGACGGTACGAATATCACACTGTACGACAGGACCGACGGAACCTTGGACTATATCATTACCACATACGACTCTTCATCACACCCGGGGCTCGGTACCCTCAACGGATCTGGTATCAGGGGAGATTGGACACTGTCGGCCACTGACCATGACGCAGGCGATGCTGGCACACTGCACGGGTGGGGAGTCAGTCTCACGTACGCCCATGCAGACATAACTGCAACTGCCACCGTGCAGGGCAGGGTATTTAATGACACGGACGGAGACGGAACGTTTGACAGCAATGAGCAGGGACTCGGCGGAGTCAACATCACGGTTGTAGACTATCTTAAACTCAAACAGACTGTAGCCACAACTGACAACTCTACGGGCATCTACAGCGCCGGAGGTATAATACCATTCCTGGCTCTAGTCCAGGCCTGGCCGATCCCCGCCGGATTCCTGCCATCTGACGGCTTTGACACACATGACACTATAACCCTGACAGACGACACCACGAGCACAATAGATTTTGCACTGCATCCCGTAGATGGCTCTCAAAAGGGCACCATCATCATAAACGTCTTCAACGACACGAACAGTGACGGTGTAAAGAATCCAGACGAGGTAGGAGTATATGGCGCAACAGTATTTACGTACGAGTTACTCACAGCAGTCTCCAACGTACAAACTACAGGCCAGAACGGCACCACCATACATACGGGATTGATCCCCGACACGGTCTTGGCGCAGATAAATACTGCAGTGCTGCCTGCAGGGTTTACCAACATTACCACGATAAACAAAGGTTATGAATATGTGGACGTCACCCCCAACAGTACTATCACAGTCGAGGTGGGACTGAGATGATACTGTCATACCAAAAACGCGCACACTTTGTTGTCTGGTCTGAGGTATTTGGCGTAAACAACAACAGTCGCTGCATCTGCAGGCAATATGGGGCAGTCGCACCATGAAGAGATCGATCTGGGCGGCAGCTGTCATCGCCGCGTCTGTTGTGACAATAGCAGTGGTGGTGATGATGATGATGGCCATCACCGACCCATCATACACGGCAGAGCCAACGGCGCAGCACGGTGGTGGCGATAGCGCCATCACGATTCCACACGTCGAATCGCCTGTGATTCCCACATATATCGCCGATACAAACAACGCCTTTGCCATAGACTTTTACAAAACGGTATCCTCTAGTAAAAATCAGACAGACAAGAATCTCTTCTTCTCGCCTGCCAGCATGTACGTTGCGTTCTCCGTCCTGTACGAGGGCGCTGATGGGAACACGGCAGTGCAGCTTCAAGATGTGTTTGGGTTTGAGCCTGACGCGGCGGCGCGGTACAACGCCACGGCGCACGCCATGGCATCGCTGAACCGTGACGACCCTTATGCCACCCTCGCTATAGCAAACGCACTGTGGTTGTCTGATCGAATTCCTGTGTACGAGTCGTATCAAGACATAGCGCGGCAGATATACTTTGCAGGCATAGAGACTGTCAACTTTGACAAAGATGGCGTAAAGGAGACCGTAGCCAAGATAAACGGCTGGGCCTCCAACAACACCAACGGCAAGATAAAGGAGGTGATATCAGAGCGTGACGTTGATAATAATACCGTGATGGTCATCAACAATGCCATCTACTTCAAGGGGACGTGGGTCACGCAGTTCCAAGCAGACGATACAGTCGAGTCCGACTTTTGGAAGAACGGCACCGAAAGCGTCGACGCTGACTTTATGAACATACAGGAGACATTTGACTATGCCCACTCAAACGGCGCGCATGTGCTCAAGATGCCGTACGAGGGCGACAGGCTGTCCATGCTAGTTATACTGCCAGAGGGCCGGGACGCAATAGGCGCACTCGAAGAGTCCATTTCAGCCGACATGATACAGCAGTGGAGGCAGGAGCTGCGTCCAAGTGAAATTGTTCTATACATACCAAAGTTCAACATGACCACCCACTACGACCTGAAAGGACCGTTGCAGGCCCTCGGAATCACTGATGTTTTTTCTAAATCTGCAGACCTTGGTGGAATCACAGATGTGCCGCCCAACGTGTGGGTGACCAAGGCTACCCAGGACGCGTTCGTGAATGTGAACGAAGAGGGAACAGAAGCTGCGGCGGTCACGACCATCGTCGTTGGGGGCGACAGTGGTCCCCCACCAACACCATACTTCATCGCAGACCACCCATTCCTATTCATCATACAAGACGATGAGAGCGGCGCGATCCTGTTCATGGGCAAGCTGTCGGATCCAACGGTATAGCCAAGCACAGTCAGTAGATCAAGCCGTACTACTGATCCGGCTTGCATACCGGCCCGAGAAGCAATTAACAATTGCCAGACTTTTGCCCTAACAGGAGTAAAAGATCGTATATGTGTAAACCACATCTGTATCAATACACATGTTATATTTTGTCGTGTTGATGAAAATTTGACAATTGTTAATTGCTTCTACGACGCGCAAAAATACCTGCAGAATCTTCCGGAACTACATCGTATCGGTAGCAGTATATGCCTGTAGGACACACCCGCCCGCAGCTGATCACTTAAATGCGCCACATGGATAAAATTGTCATTGAAAGCAGTGTTGTTGTCTTTTACCGCTGTTTTTTTGCTAATCCTGTTAGTCTATCCACATGATTCCGTGTCGCAGACTGTCGGAGATGATGGTGGTGATGGGTTTAACCTTCCGGGGGATATGGACCCGGGGGATGGCCCTGTCGGCCCGGTCGGAAACGTGGATGCAGAATACAAGTTTGACCCGGGCTTTTACCAGAAGATCCAGGGCCTCATGCTGGAGGAGCCGCGGGATGGGGATCTCGGGGTGTACGACGGCAAGCGGTACTACAACGTAATATTGGTGGTGAGCAGAGATGATGGGGATGGCAGGGATTCGGGCGCAACAGCAGAGGAGAACAAAGCCGCGGTGGCAAAGAGGCTAGACCTGCTCGGCGCCCGCGACATCACGGCCGCCGGGTCACTGTCGTTCGTGACCGCCTCTATTCCGGTGGCCTACGTGCCTGGATTCTCGCTTCACGAGGAGGTGTACAGGATGGGAGACGGAGAACTGCCTGTGACTTTCGAGGTAGACATGGCGCGGCAGACCATTCATGCCACCATGAATGAAATAAACGCAACGGTAGGACGAATACTAGACGGCACAGGCGTGGTTGTTGCAGTAGTTGACGATGGCATCAACCACGCGACCGCGTTGAACCCCAAGGTCTCAAACCGCGTTGTATGTGGTATTGCCCAATGCATCGCCTCCAGTGCGGCAGATGTATCTCCAACCTTTGGTTGGGACACATCCCACGGCACACGAGTAGCCCAAGTGCTTGCCGCATCCGGACTTGATGCGCACAATGGGATTGCCCCTGGTGTTGAACTCTTGGATGCACACAGTTGGGATTATGGCATAAGCCAAAATAGTGCATCTGCTGTAGCACACGCGCTTGACTGGTCTCTCCGAAACGGGGCTGATGTCGTAAATATGAGCCTTGGTATAGGTAGATGTAGTAACACAGGAGCGCTTACCGCAACATCCTCTCTGATCGTAAACGAGGCAGTAGACAAGGGAATGATCGCAGTAAAGTCTGCTGGAAATCGTGGGAATATTGGTTACACCGCTGTTTATGAATCAATAACCAATCCCGGGTGTGCACACAATGTGATCACCGTGGGCGGGATAAATGACCGCGCCGCTGATACTATAACTATGTATACTGCTTCAAGCCGTGGCCCTACCGATGGCGACGGCACCATCAGGATGAAACCTGACTTGGTGGCCCCGGCAGTAGATATACAAGTACTCAACTCTACAACAACCAGCATAACAGCTCCAGATAGTGGCACCAGTTATGCCGCCCCGCAGGTAAGTGCGACTGCCGCGATGCTGCTCCAGGCAAAACCCGACCTGACTCCAGTGGAGGTAAAGGCGGCCCTCCTTCTCGGCGCCGCCTGGCAGGGCCCCATACCCTGTACGTCAACGCAGTATGAAATGAACAATTCCACGGACAACTGCTCTTATGCAATGCAGGATCGTACCTTTGCAACGGCAAACGACGCTGCCTCCCTTGGCAGGCTCAACAATGTGGGGTTTGGTATCCTTGACACGGCGCAGACGTTAGAGTATGTGTATCAGAGGAATGCCACGTACAACCACGTCCTCAGGGACCATCTTGACACGAACAACGACAGCAAGCAGTATACATTCAACGTGACTGACACAACAGAGCCCGTAAAGGTCATACTGACGTGGTTTGTGCATCCGCACGGCGGCATCACGGACCAGTCTGACCGCACCGGCATCAACATACCAGTCGCGGATCTAGACTTTACAGTATCATCACCTGCCGGCACCATAGTGCAGCGCGCAGAGTCTGCTGACCAGACAAACGAGTTTGCAGTGTTTTATCCCGGTCAGACGGGCATACACACCATAACCGTCTCAGGCTCTGACCTCGGCTCACTGAACAAACCTGTCCAGAACTTTGCCCTTGCAAGCACACTCTCGATATCTTTGCTGTCCTCCATATCTGCCACAAACACGCTGCCCGTGGCATACACAGACACGGTTATAGTCAACTCAAACTCGGCAGAACCCACAACGATACTGCTGCACGGTTATGACCAGGACGGCGACGCGCTGTCCTTTAGTATCTCGGGCGGCCCGCACCACGGCACTATGACCACGCCAGAGTTTATCACCAACAATGTATCGCGGATCCTATACACCACGGATTCAACGTTTACCTCCACTGACTCGTTTTACATCACCCCGCAGGACGGCCTTGATACCGGAACCCCCGTGCTGGTAACAATTAATGCTGAGTCACTGCCGCCGGGATCCATTGATGCGCCCCCCACATCAGATAGCATAATGGTCTGGGACACACACGAGGTGACTAACAGTACCGGATTCGCCCAGACACGATACTTGGAATCATTTGATACTATACATGATAACGTATCTGCAGTGTACGTGGGCGCCACGCACATGCAGGGCGTCGACGCTACATTCACTACACCTGACGGCAGCTACACTATGTGGATACCGGCAAATGGCACGAGGATGGTGGAATTCTCCTCGTCGATCACGATACTGAACATGACGCTGTCAGCAGATGGCCTTGATGAGGAGGCCGCGTACAACAACACTAATTCCAACAATACCAAACTGGACATCCGGATGTTTGCCGGGTACTCATGTGCCACACCGTGCCCCGAATACCGGACGTACTCTGTTACAACAAGTCCTGACAGCAAGATATCCGACAACGAGACGACAAGCAGCACCCTCTTCATGCCGGTGAATGGCACACTACGGTCCGTCTCGATTCCCGTCCACGTCACCCACACATATGTAGGCGACCTGAGTCTGGTCCTGACCTCGCCTGACGGTACGGATATCACACTGCACAACAGGACGAACGGAGTCCATGACTCCATTATTACCACATACGACTCCTCGTCCCACCCGGGGCTTGACACCCTTAACGGATCCGGTATCAGGGGGGACTGGACACTATCTGCCACAGATCATGCCAAAAGTGACACCGGCACGCTGCACGGATGGGGCGTCAGTCTCACGTACGTCCATGCAAACATAACTGCAACTTCCACAGTGGAGGGCCGCGTGTTTAATGACACCAACGAGGACGGACAGTTTAACGGGTCTGATCAGGGACTCTGCGGAGTCAACGTCACGGTTGTGGACTATCTTGAACTAAGGCAGACCACAGTCACGACCGACAGCAAGGGCAGATACAGCGCCGGGGGGATAATACCCTACTCAACTCTGGTCCAAGCCTGGCCGATCCCAGCCGGATTCCTTCCGTCTGGAGACTTACGCACATATTACATCACGACCTTGACAGATGATGCCACGAACACGATAAACTTTGCATTGCACCCCGTAGAAGAGTCTAAGAAGGGCACCATCACCATACACGTCTTCCATGACGTGAATGACAACGGTGTAAAAGATCTAGGTGAGGTAGGAGTCGAGGGCGCGAGAGTGTTCACGTACGAGCTGCTCACTGCAGTCTCCAACGTACAGACGACAGGCCCGGGTGGTACCACCATACATACAGGGCTGATCCCCGACGTGGTCTTGGCGCAGATAAATACTGCAGTGCTGCCTGCAGGGTTTACCAACATTACCACGATAAACAAAGGTTATGAATATGTAGACGTCACTCCCAACAGTACTACCACAGTCGAGGTGGGACTGAGATGATACTGTCATACCAGAAACGCGCACGCCTTGCTGTCTGGTCTGAGGTATTTGGCGTAAACAACAACAGTCGCTGCATCTGCAGGCAATATGGGGCAGTCGCACCATGAAGAGATCGATCTGGGCGGCAGCTGTCATCGCCGCGTCTGTTGTGACAATAGCAGTGGTGGTGATGATGATGATGGCCATCACCGACCCATCATACACGGCAGAGCCAACGGCGCAGCACGGTGGTGGCGATAGCGCCATCACGATTCCACACGTCGAATCGCCTGTGATCCCCACATACATCGCCGATACAAACAACGCCTTTGCCATAGACTTTTACAAAACGGTATCCTCTAGTAAAAATCAGACAGACAAGAATCTCTTCTTCTCGCCTGCCAGCATGTACGTTGCGTTCTCCGTCCTGTACGAGGGCGCTGATGGGAACACGGCAGTGCAGCTTCAAGATGTGTTTGGGTTTGAGCCTGACGCGGCGGCGCGGTACAACGCCACGGCGCACGCCATGGCATCGCTGAACCGTGACGACCCTTATGCCACCCTCGCTATAGCAAACGCACTGTGGTTGTCTGATCGAATTCCTGTGTACGAGTCGTATCAAGACATAGCGCGGCAGATATACTTTGCAGGCATAGAGACTGTCAACTTTGATAAAGATGGCGTAAAGGAGACCGTAGCCAAGATAAACGGCTGGGCCTCCAACAACACCAACGGCAAGATAAAGGAGGTGATATTCGAGCGTGACGTTGATAATAATACCGTGATGGTCATCAACAACGCCATCTACTTCAAGGGGACGTGGGTCACGCAGTTCCATGCAGACGACACGGCCGAGTCTGAATTTTGGAAGAACGGCACCGAAAGCGTCTACGCCAACTTTATGAATGTGGGAGGTGGGACATTTGACTATGCCCACTCAAATGGCGCGCAGGTGCTCAAGATGCCGTACGAGGGCGACAGGCTGTCCATGCTAGTCATACTGCCCGAGGGCCGGGACACCATAGGCGCGCTTGAAGAGTCCCTTTCAGTCGACATGATACAGCAGTGGAGACAGGAGCTGCGTCCAAGTGAAATTGTTCTACACATACCAAAGTTCAACATGACCACCCACTACGACCTGAGTACACCATTGAAGGCCCTCGGAATCACTGATGTCTTTTCTAAATCTGCAAACCTTGATGGAATCACAGATGTGCCGCCCAATGTGTGGGTGTCCAAGGCTACCCAGGACGCGTTCGTGAATGTAAACGAGGAGGGAACAGAAGCTGCGGCGGTCACGACCATCGTCGTTATGCGCGACAGTGGTCCCCCACCAAAGCCATACTTCATCGCAGACCACCCATTCCTATTCATCATACAAGACGATGAGAGCGGCGCGATCCTATTCATGGGCAAACTGTCGGATCCAACGGCATAGCCAGGTACAGTCAGTAGATCAAGCCATATTACTGATCCGGCTTGCATACCGGCCCCGAGAAGCAATTAACAATTGCCAGACTTTTGCCATAACAGGAGTAAAAGATCGTATATGTGTAAACCACATCTGTATCAATACACATGTTATATTTTGTCGTGTTGAGAATGAACATTTGACAATTGTTAATTGCTTCTCCGAGGTCTGACGTGCCTGACTGACGCCTCGGAGCAGCCCATCCAGAAGCCGAAGCGCAGGGACATGGAAAAGTCACACTACTCCGGCAAGGTGCATACCCACACCGCAAAGGTGCAGTACACCATGAACTGCGACGGGCTGATAGTACACAAGACTGCGCACTCGCCCGGGAGCGTAAACGATATCACCACCTTCAAGAAGAAGCACCCGTCATTTCCGGAAATCTGTTCTCTCGATGGAGACAACAGCGTGGCCGTGAGGCTGCGCAATCTCATGGACAAGGGGTACATGGGGGCCCAGAAGATCGAAAACGGCACAAGGGTGATCCTTCCCATACGCAAGCGCCCGGGAAAAAAGCTCAGCGAGGAGGAAAAGTCGTACAACAACTGTCACTCCTCCATACGAATCTACGTCGAGAACGGCATACGCAGGATCAAGGTGTTGTGCATCATGGGCGACAAGTACCGTAACCCGCTCAAAAAGTACGACATGATAAACTCCATAGTCTGCGGGCTGGTCAACCTGCGAATCTTGGCAAAAATGGCGGCGTCAGCCTGACCGGCAACATCGTGTAACTGCGGAAGGGCACGGACTGAATCTAATTGTTAATTTCTTCTACGGCAATGCTGGTATTGCGTGATATTTGGGCTGCCATGCGACGTGTACCATATGTTGGCCTGGTCTTTGCAATGTCATGTATTGCAGCAATTATTTTCTCATCATCCTTGTCTGGCCTCTCTTTTGGGGTATGGTACCAGACACATCTTGAAGTACCTGCATACTCTAATGACTTGCGCAGGCTCAACTGTTTGTACAGCTGTTTGGCTACTGTCAATCTTTGTCGTCCTCCAGGGTTTTTTTAAAACATCGTTGGCAAAAGTGAGCTCTCCTATGATTCTCTTGAGGTTCTCATTTTCCTTTTTTACTGCTTTGACTGGATTGGATTTGCCATGAGTACCTAGGCTGAACTTTCCGGCATTCATGAATTTTTGCCTCCAGGCATTAAACGTCTGGGGGTGAACATTATGCTTCCGGCACAGTTCTGCTGTGCCGATATTGGTCTTGATTGATTCTAGTACGATGTGGATCTTTTGATCGGGCGTAAACTTGGTTTTCATAGTATATTTCTCCGGTTATTTGACTTAAGATGTATGAATGCAAGCGTTCCTATTCTAGCTGGGTCCCCACCATGTTGATGAAAATTTGACAATTGTTAATTGCTTCTACGAGGAGAATTAGGAAACAAAGTTCACAAAATTGAACACTTAAATCCAAATCATACCAATATAACACCATGGCAATACTGGGTTCCGGCCTTGCAGGATTCATAGCCGGGCAGGAATGGATAATCGTAATAGTCATAGCAGTAGTGCTCATATTTGGCGCAAAAAAGATTCCCGAACTTGCAAAGACGATTGGTAAAGCAAAGGGCGAGTTTGAAAAGGGAAAGATAGAGGGCGAAAAAGAACTAAAGGATTTCAAGGAAAAAAGAGAGTAGGCATAGTGGGCAGATTGCCATATGACATACAAGGACAATTATCAATCACTTTTGATCAACTGCATAACTCACGTTGTGGCATTGCCGTCTCTTGCTGCTGCCTGCATAAAGTCGTCTAGAATCTGTTCATAGTCGTGCTCAAACCTGTCATGTACAAACATGTGGCGCACACCCATCAGTGGCCCAAGTTTTATGCTTGCATGAATGGTAACCCTTGTAGCATCCTGCACCTCTACAAACGTCTCCCTGATGTGGGTGCCCTTGACATGCCCCCCTATGAAAAACATCTCATGGACCTCCGGCTCACACAAGACATGCTTTACCATACATATCAACTCCATGCCTGCTAGGTTGATGTGGTGCTCTGCCACTGATACGTTACCCCGCCTAGACCTTACCTTGACTGATGGAAAATGCTGACCAAACAACTCAGGATGCTTCTCATACCCAGACATGACCTCATATACTATGTTCCTGCGTGCATGTGTAGTTCTAGAAAGGGTAAACTCTGGCAACGCTAGGCGGAGCCCCATCTAGGATATAATCCATGATCCTCTATTGCAAACTGATCCAGACACTTTCCCACTGTGTGGTTTATCATATCATCTATGGATTCAGGCTTTGTGTAAAACTCTGTGACCGGCGGCAGTATTACAACTCCAAGCCTTGCAAGCTTTAGCATGTTTTCAAGATGTATTGCAGTTAGCGGCGCCTCCCTTGCTACCAGTATGAGCCGGCGCGCCTCCTTGATTGTGACGCCTGCTGCACGTGCAGTTAGGGTATCATCGTAGCCTGTGGCAATTGCTGCGAGCGTCTTCATGCTGCAGGGTATCACAATCATACCATCGGTTCTGTGTGTGCCACTTGATATGCTCGATGCCATGTTGGTTTCGTCAGATGTGTACGTTGCAAGCGACATTGCATAGTCTGCTGTATACTCTGTCTCCATTGCAATGCACTTTTGGCCCCACTTTGAGATTATCAAGTGTGTCTGCACGTCCAAGCGCTTGAGGGTCTCCAACATCCGTATCCCGTATATGGCGCCGGTACTGCCTGTAATGCCAACGATTAATCTCAATTGTGATATGTCTGCACATATCCTATTTATGTGCCTGACTTGCGTGTGGCGCCAATTGCGTGGTGTATGAACTGTTCATTATTATGGTGCTATCCCCAATCAAAGTTGGTGCCAGATATGTGGCACCAATTACGTGGTGTGAAATGTTCATTATGGTGTAATGGTACGCAACTGTACCACACATGGGTGTTTATGCATGGGCGCCAGTCATATCCTCTGGTCTTGCAATGTTAATCCTGCCATGCCTTTGGCACATACATCATGCCTTGGAATCATCATCATCTGGGTCTTGTATGTGAGTGTTATCAGGCGGTGTTGTGTCTGCATGTGCCACTGTGCTGTATGGCTGGCCTGCTGGTTCCTGTTGCTGCTGCTGCTGTACATCATATGTGATACCTGCAAATGATGCGGCTCTTGTTATCTCTTCTTCTTGACGCTGCTGCCTCCTCCTCTTGAACCACAATGACACCCCACACACCATCATAACGGTAAACAGCAACACACCTGCCATCTGCAGCTCAAAGTGGTACAGCATGCCATGGTGTGTGCGGGGTGGGAAGAAAAGTCTTGCGTCAATATGGCACTATGTTTTATACAAATCACACCCACGCCACAAAATTTCATACATGCACAAAGGATCTAAACCATACCTTGTATCTCTTCATCTCTAAACAACAGAAATAAAATGCAACCACTCCAATACCATTCATGGATGAATCGATCTCCATACTGCGCAGATACATCACTGACTTTATACTATATGGCCTGAGCCGCCCAGGCCAAACCATTAGCCAAGTGTACCAGTCCCGCACACGCAAAGCTCCTCCAGACTTGTCACAGCTCCAGCACATCAACCAACCAGTATGGCACACACGGACAGGCATCATAGAGTATCTGGCAGAGACAATGAAGATCAGCGATAATTACTGTGGACCAAGGAGAAGATCCAACGACTTTTACAACATGATTGACCAAGAGCTTGCCAAGCTTCGAAAAAAGAGCGTCATTGTGTTTTGGGCTTATGGACAAAGTACGGGAGTATTGAGACTTGTAAACAAAGAGTATGTGGGTGTGAGCCATACCATGAGTTGGGAGGGTGGCACGAACTCAACTCCCACCCCTCAAGTCGATGCAGACGAGCATGCAGACAAGCATGCAAACGAACACCATATGATGAAGACCTTCATATCCATACTTACACGCGGTAAAAATGCAAACACCTACAAGTTTGCGCTTGCAAAGGCATTGATAGAGTATTGCAGGGATACGCCATCAGCAACAACGTCCGCATGTGATATACCCTACAAATATCTTGCAGACAAGTTTCTACAATACTATTGGTATCAAGAGTGCAGGTACAAGATAAAACAAGACTTTAGTACAAACAGTGCCCCCTATACCATACAAGCCATCCGCAGCGTCTTTGGGGAGGGATCCTATGGGAACTTTGAGGATGTGAGTGATGAAAAAAAGTCAGAGGGAAGAGATCTAATACTAAAGAAGGTATTTGGCCATGCCAGATCCAAAACATCCATTGTGGTGCCCAGGTTTCAAAACATTACAGTGGGCAACAAATCCATACTAAAGAAGGTCTTTTACGAATATGATGACGATGCTAAGATCATTCGCCTAAAGCCGGAGGCGTTTGATTTTTTCAAGGCCAATCACAGAATCCTCTCAATGGCCATCCTCTCAGAATGGGCCAAGTTCCTTGAAAAGATCAACAAGTCCCTGCCGATGCTGGTGGCCAAGATAGAACAGGACGAGCTGCACCGTGACTCTCTTGTTAAATATCGTAAGATGTACCTGGCCCACACCAGACACTGTTTTTATTGCATGGACAGGCTGGACAACAACGACATACACGTGGATCACTTTTTGCCATGGTCATACATATTCGAAGATCAGCCGTGGAATCTAGTCCTTGCATGCAGCAGATGCAACCTCAAAAAGAGTGCATCCCTCCCACAGGAAGCCTTTCAGCACGATCTAGTCCACAGGAACAACAAATACCGGATTAACATCCGTGAACTTGACACATCATTAAGAATCATAGATACCAAGCTGGGCTGGAAGAAGGAGATATTCAACCACTATTCCACCTGCAAGGATTATGGCTTTAGCGTAATCAGGATGCCGTGAGGGATACCATGAGGGATACTGAGGGATACCATGAGAGATACCATGTATGCACGTGAGAACTATCTAGGTTCACAATCAGTGGTTACGGGCTTGCGCGTTGTTGTTTTGCGTTGCGTTGTGCAGCCTGCTCAATACCTCATTTTACATGATTCTGCCCACTGATGCCATCTGTCTGCACATGGCTTGCGCTTTGATTGTATCCCATATCCAGTAGTTGGAAATGTGCTCACTAACCATAGCCTCCAGGATCGTACGGAAACTCTATCAGTTTACCGATGCCAATCATGGCAGACAATGATGCCATAAGCTTTAGCGTCAGTATTCCGTATGATGTGTACTCTTGCCTTTCTGCGGTCCATAAATTGTAGAATAACAATGCCGTGTAAAACAGCATCATTCTAAACACATCATCTCTGCTTGTGGTTCTTGGCCGAATCTCTTCTATTTGCCTGTATCCTGTCTCGATTCCCCATCTCTTTCTGTATTCTTCTGGGAGTGTAGTGATCTCCTTGAGGGCACGCCCCATAGTAAGGTTTGTCGCAAATACATGATACCATTCTGTTATGTTTGCCTTGAGATCCCCATGCTTTTTGGATTTGGTGATGATCAGCGTAAAGGACATACTTCTTTGGAACTTGTTTGTTATGGTGTGTTTGGATGCCATATCTCTTGTACCTGCATGGTATTCTAGAATCGCTTTTTTTGTGGTAGAGTTTTTTATTGCAGGCATTAGAAATTTATTTTTTGATTGTAATACTGCCTCCATTACATCGACAGAGTAAAACTCTCGATCAAGCAGAATAAGGCGTGTCCGTATCTTGTTTTCTTTGAGAATTCGGGTGAATCTACGCACGAAATTGGCATCTATTGACTCTTTGAGCTCCCTCATACAGCACAATACCGCATTGGCAGGACCGTCCACTATCTGCAGTGTGGAATAACTCTCAAACTTGTGTGTTCCTCCATCCGCCTTGGATCTTATCAAATATTTCATGTTGAATTTGTCATGTCTTGGAATCAGATGCTTGTCTATTGCAACCAGTACACTCTTGTTTCTATATTTCTTGTAGATGTGTTTTATGGTGTGATTTAGCATTTCATCACATAACATCATGGCATCATTTGATGTAATGGAATGAATCATGTCGCGGAACCACTTGGCAGTCGGTCTCTTTTTATTAATGCCAATCTGTCGCACGGCCTCTTCAGACGATATCCTGAACCTAGCCATCTGAGATAGTATTGTAACAAACTCTAGTATTCCATACTGTGCATTGTACCTTTCAGAGAATGCAATGCTGGCAGTGGCAAACAGGCTAGATAAGATATTAAGCACCCTGTCTCCAATCTCACTTTGTACTTGCTTGCCTTTTTGTTTCGACACTTTAAGGTAAGTAGGTACAATATCTTATAGGCTATTTGATCAAAAAATTTCAATACTGTGTTTAGATGGTTTTAGGCTTGTCTCTAGGGGGCACATTTCCATCTACTGATATCTGCCATCAAACTTGCGCGCTACAAAGGATACAAACACAAATCTTAGAATGCTCATTGTGTTGTAGACAAGATCTTTGTTGGCCGACGCCATACGATTCACGGCATACGTCTCAGACAAGTATGCCACGATGCTCAAATTCCACAGCCATTGAATCATAAACTAAATGCACTATGGATTCCGCCTCAATTACATCCTCATAGGTGGGTTCAGGTAGTGCCCGTCTGGTATCGGCATCAAAGCCACTTTCTTGTCCTGCCAAGACCTCATCCAGTGTTTGTTTGATTACAATGAGTGTACCCGCACCTACAAAGTATCTGTCTGCGTTCAAAATCTTGGCTTATCTGGTGAATGCGGACATGTCAGAGCCTATTGAGGTTTGGACAAGATCCACCGGAGTAATATCTCCAGCCGCATGTGGTGCAGCGCACCGGATAGTTCCATCCTGAGTACTCTTCATACATTCTCGTAGAGCAAACTTTCAGATGGCGTTTGATCGTTTTGATGCTATTGTAAAATTAGCTGACTCATGATGATAAAAAAATTAGATAGGAATATTGTAAGCATCCCAGTTTGCTTTCTGCCGTCATTGCTTGTAGAACACACAACCACTGGTTTGAGGTTCCTCTAGGCCTGCATGGCATGATGAATGTAGCTGTGTACAATCATACCAAGATGTGTGTATGGAATCAGAATCTTGTAAATTGGTGCTGGATAATATAGAACTACAAATGAATGCTTTTGAATGTGCTTGTGATGGTGATGATGATGATGATGGATAAGCCGTCTGTGTGGTGTATGTAATAGTTCGGTACATTGCCTAGTATACCACCTTTCTGATCAGGTGCGGCTCTTTTAGCATTATGGTGTCATCACCCCTTATGGCAGACAGCTCCACACTCCCAAGAGTATGTTCCGTCATCACTATCAGGGCTTCACACCGCGTACACATGATGGTCCTACCTCCGGACCTCTCTTCTCTTACCATATTCTCACGCTCCAGCCTGTCATGCCTTTTGCAGGTGGGGCACAGTTTGGGCTCTTTTGATATGGCTATTATCTCTTTTATGAAGATCATCCTTGCCATGCGGCAGATCCACTGGTTGCCCAATAAAGTCTTGTGATGTCAATTGGCACTTTCAGCAAACCCCTTTCTGGCATCAAACCGTTGAACTGCCTAGAGCAGAGTCATCAAGTATTTGGATATTCCTTGATTCGGCCAATTGACATTGTTTGATTCCATGGTATGCCAAAAATATGTTTGTGGTGTGTACGTTGACGATAAATCATGCGGCTATGCATGTGTGTCAACCGTAATGGTATGCTGGGCCTGTTTTGCAATTGTACCCAAGTGCAACAGGGACTGCCGGTTCTGTGCTGATATGACATACATGTCTAATTTACAAAAAAATATTATATTTATTGTAAAAAATTAGCTAAAGTATTAAATACTAATATGTACAGTGATAAGTAATGTCGTTAGTTGTAAAATCTGGCGATTAAACTGCACCACCCCGCAGAACAAAAATGGCAGTCGGCACATGCTGACAACGAGAGGAAATCTCTCAAAGTTCTGCAGTTTTGGGGAGGTGCCTTTTTATCTTTATGAAAGTGTCATGTGAGTATGTCATTGAGCATGCCATCTTGATGCGCAGACTTTATCTCCATGGCTATTCTCCTACCTATTCCAAATGTCTGGCCGTACTGGTATTTTGTGTATGGGCTGGTGGTGGCAACGATTGGGTTTCCAGGTACCCTTAGCGATACGTCATACACGACAAGCTCTAGATCCTTGGTGATGACGCTCTGAAGTGAGAACGGGCCGATTACTCCCGGCGGGTAGGTCCTGCTTGCAGCATCAACAAACCTGTCGCCGATCTCAAAGACCTTCTCTAGCAGCGACTCCCTGATGCTGGCAGGCGTATGACCCACCTCGATATTTTGTAGGTCTATATTGCCAAAGTCAAGCTGTTGCTGCGCGGGCAGTGCATTGTAATCGTGTATGTTGGTCTGCAACCTCCTCTCTATGCCTATAAAGTCTGGCTTTTCCATGGTGGGGGTGTAAAAAAAGTTAAAGTTCATGTACGTCCCCATGACAAATTCTTCAATGCTTGCTTGCCTTAGATCATCTGCTGATATTATATCCCGGTCTATCCAGTCTGCTGATTTTGTCTCATATTCTGCAGCAGATGAGACGCTAAAAAACGCCCTTTCAAGGGGCCTGTTCTTTTCTTGTACCTTGACTATGCACGGACCGTTGATCTTGTCGGGCGTCTCCAACAACTTTGGATACTTGATTCCTGCTTCCTTTAGCAGGTAGTACTGGCCCCTTGGGGCCGTCCTCTCCTCTGCCTGGAACAGGCTCCTGTTTCCAAAGATTGGTACCTTGAAAGTATTCTCAATGGTCTCAAAGCCAAGGTATGCAGTAAGTGACCTGTGCGGTACAATTATGGTGTGGGTGTCGCGCAGCATGGCCTGAAAGTCATCTGTTGCCATGTCACTAAACTTCTCTAGTATGATGATCTCGTCTGCAATTCGGTCGAATCTCTGGTATGGCTGTTCCCTGCCTTTTTGGCAGATTACCACAGTCTTTAGGTTCTCGTCTTTTGCACCATCCATCACCTCTAGTGCCGAGTGGCTTCCAAGCACGCCTATCCTAAAATCAGTATAGTCTTTTGCAATCTCTGTAATCTCTGATCTACTGATCATCGTGGTCTGTCTTGTGTTGGGATATAATAATGTGATAGGGTGATTTGCATGATGTCATTGCAATGGCCTGTCGTATCTGGTACTTGCAATGTATGTACACATTACCACACGTCACGGGCACGTGACGAATAGTTATATCGACTGCTCTTAGATTCTATGTTGCTGATGATTAAATCCTGACTAAGCAAACTGAGGATACACCATGATGAGTTTGCCGAATTATGAAGCGCCATCTTCTCACTTGCCATGTTTGTGCAGTGGCGGGTCTTGAGATCCTTCACCTGCCAAAAATATTACAGGCAACCGCGACAATCAGATTAACTTGACCGCGGTCGCAAGACAGGAGGGTTTGGAGGGTGTTGTCAGACAATGCTGGCATGGACGAGTTTTAGGGGGAGGATGTAAAATATCATGGCAGACCATGGTGGTGAAGATGACGACGGTTCTCAAATTCTGTTATATGCCATGGGAATGTGCTTGTACACAACCTTGTGAGCAGAATTGCGGCTTTTGGCAGGATTGTATATGTCATCAAGCCTTGCCAGTTATGGTGGATATGATATGAATAGACTAGTATTACTGACTTGGTTGTATATGAATATCTTAAAGTTTGATGCACGTCAATTTAGCGGCGGTACATCCCACTTGGATGTTCCTTACTTGAACGTTTGATTCCGGGCGCGTCCTACAGGCATATGTCCAACATACCAAATCTGCCTGCCGTGCCACACAAGATTGTCTACATACTTTGACACGGAACGTCGATTTTTTTGGGCATGCGCACCATTAGATGAAATATACAACATACGTCAATAACAGAGACCAAAAAAAGTACGCGGTCAGGTTATCTGGGAAGATTTTTTTTGATTCAGGCACGGATCTAGGGTTTTTTGATAGTATTACACATAATTCTGGGCACGACCTGACCACGTACAAAAAAAAAAAAAGACCAACGATCATTTGACTTGATCCAGGGATCTGCCCGGCTTGATTCTGGCCACGGTGGTAAGGATAGTCAACGGGATGGATGAACCATACGCCTTCAATCCGATGATGGGTAGCAAGTGGTACCTGCCCAGAACCATAGCCATTATGCATTATGCTGGCGGCCGAGCACAGGACGTACCGCAAGATGACGGGATATCTGCGCGCAGACTGGGAGGCGGCGTACAGGATGGGTTGTTGACAGACAACATACCCTCTAAGAGCATGATATACAATTCGTATTGACTGATCCCAGTCTTGCCTCAGGGAGATGCATTGTGCGCGTCATCGAGGGGCTGCAGGGTTTGAGTTGTGTTACCTGTAACAGCGCGGGTTACTTACTCAGAGCAGGTTTGAAAAAGTGGGTGGATTTCAGGACAGAAGGGTCAGCAACGACACGGCTGGATCAAGATGATGCACGCCATCATCATCATCAGTGTGGGAACCAATCGTACCGGCGTATCTGGTGACTACAAGCCGCACGGCCGATATAAAGAGACAGGCATGCAGGAGGACATTCTACACGGCCCATACAGCATGAATGGAAGCGACCTGCCTAGACGCAGCGTACCTGTCGCGGGACGTGTGCAACACTGGTAGCTGGCTAGGATGGACATGACGCCGTTGATTAGGCAAGTCAAACACCGTACACAACGCCAACGGCAGCCAAGCATGGTGCGAGATGGTGGATATGTACCACGATGATGATGATGATGATGATGATGATGATGATGATGATGATGATGATGATGATGATGATGATGATGATGATGATGTACGGCAGCCATGTCAGGTGCCGCAGGCCCGGCAACCAACGACGCAAGATCCCCATGTGCATAATCTACTACAACATAGAGCTGATCGCACGGCCATAGGTGGAAAGTGGCAGGCTCACACGCCGGTCACTTGAGGCCATTACGGCATAACGGCGCACCGAAACTGATTGATGTCATCATGGTGCGTGGCAGCAGAGCCTGCGCATGGTGTCTCCGGCACGGAGGAATTTGACGCTTTTGACAAGCTGTTTCCGGATGTGTACATGAAATACGACGCGCAAAAATGCCTGCAGAATCTTAGAACCACATAGTATCGGTAGCTGTGTATGCCTGTAGAACACACCCAAGTATTGATGTTGTATGTCTTGATAGTTATCTGTGCCCTACATGATATGCAACATAAATTCTATAAAGGGGTTATAATCCCACACATCATAACAAACTAATGACCAGCACGGCGTTAACGTGGAACTTTCCCCCTACGGGGGGGGGGGGTCTCTCAAGGATTCAATGACAGTAGTACTGCACACTTTGCAGCAGATCCTCTAGATCATATTGTACGCGAGATAATTCAAAACTCACTAGATGCCAAGGATGACAGATACGATGAACCTGTATTGATCAATATGACTACTATTGATCTAAACCATGAGATACTAGGAGCAAGTGAGCTACAAAAACATATTTTTGAATCACTACAATCCACAAAAGATGATAACAATAAAAAAGGCATAGAATTTTACGAAAATGCACTAAAGGTCATCAAAAAAGCACACATTCCCACTCTCTCCGTAATAGATGAAAATACAACTGGATTAAAGGACAAACAGTGGGATGCCTTGGTGTACAAAGAGGGGACGCCAAGCAAGGATAGAGCTGCTGCCGGTGGAAGTTTTGGCATAGGAAAAAATGCACCATATCTTGCATCCGATCTAGGTCTGGTATGCTACTCTACCCGATACATATCTAAACACAAGACGGAAAAATTTATCGCAAGATGCAAGCTTGTGGCCCACAATAATCCAGAAAACCCACAAGAGATGCTGCAACATATTGGATTTGGTACCTCCAAAAACGAGGTCATAAAAGGACACTATCCTCCCATAATAGATGACCAAATATCAAATGAATTCAAACTGAATAATGGAGGCACAGGCATATTCATAGTAGGTTTCAACGGAGAACACAACTGGGAGAAGAAGGTCTATGAATCTGCAGCACGTAGCTTTTTTGCTGCCATTCATGACAAAAAACTCTCCATAACGGTAAAAGATACTGTAGTGAATAATGACACTCTCAATGAGGGGCGTTTTTGGGGAAAGGAGAACAGACAGTATTATGATCTGTACAAGGATTCAAGCAAGCCAATCCTCATAGATGAACAATTTGGTAAATTCTATCTCAAAATAGCAGTAGATGACGAGTCCATGAAGAACCGCATAGCATACATCAACAGACGCGGGATGTTGGTAACTGATGAAAAGAGTTTCATCAAAAATCCATTTTATTCCAGTATTAGCAGCGGAAAGTATGTGGCAGTGGTCTGGGCTGCCGACGACAATACGGATGCATGCGTCCGTGTGATGGAGCCACCCACACATGAATCCATAGAATACAAGCGAATTGATCATGGCAGACAGAGCCGTGTAAAGGAGCAACTCACAAAGATATCACAAACGATAGGGGGCCACATCAGAGAGAAGATGGGCATCAATCCTGATCATCAAAGCATCAATCTAGAAGAATTTTGTGACATAATCCCAATGATGAGTGACCAACAAAATGACAAGCCAGGCAATGATAGAATAATGAAGCCAAACGAGAATATGGAGGTCAAAAAGAAACCCATCCAAGGCAGGATTTCTAGATTTAGTAATTATGACAGCAATGATGATGATGATGATGCAAAGAATGATGATGATGATGATGATGACAATGACAAGAATAAAGAACCTAACAAGCCAAAGCCAAAGCCAAAGAGACTCACAAAATCAAACATAAAAAATCCTCGAATCATCCTACAGGCAAATGTACTGAGAGTAGCATTTGACACAATAACTGGAACCAACAAGTTTGAGATATGTCCTGTGGGGGAGGAGGTTATGAAAGAAGAGCCGATCAAGGTAAGCCTAGAGCCCAACTCTAAAAATAACAGATTGGCGAAAGAAACAACAATCAATGATAATATAATAACCGTAAATTCAACAGGTGGCTCACGCGTACTTTTAGATCTATCCGTTGATAAATCCCTCCAATATACTGGCTATACAATAATAGAATATCGTACCAGAAGGACAAACAAATGATCGTTCCACTATTCCCACATCCTGTACTTTTGTCAAATGGCACTGATTACAAGCAAGGAAAGATCTTTGAGATGACCGTCAAAGGTTCGCCCCAGCACACCATCGACGGCATGATCCGGATAGTGATAAATTTTGAACTAAAGAGCAGCTTTATGGATAGACTGATCGCAGATGGCAAGGCAAAGATTATGGTGGTGATAAAATGTACCAAAACCTATGAACGACGCGTATTTCCTATACATGGAAATAATGAGACGCTGGATCTGCCACTTGCGCACTATAGAGGAATGATAAAACTATCTCCATACATATCTGCAATGGAAGATATTGAATCATTCAAATCTACAGAACATCATGAAGAATTTTCTGGAATTAAGATAAACGTGCCTGCCGGAGCCATACTAGCACGCGGCTCTGATAGCGAGATTACAGTAGATTCACTACAAAAACTGAGCTCAGCCATAAGGCTTCTCACCAACAACAAGCTGGAGAGAGGTAAGTATGATGTGGATTGCAGTGGTGACTATATTGAAATACACATGCATGACGATACTCGCAAGGATGTAATGAATCTGCGCAAGACCCATCGTTGGGCATTGTTTCCATCCTTATACATGTCTGCACTGACACATGCTCTGCAGAGTATCAAGGCTGAACCCACACTGGAGTGGGAGACTGGACTCAAAAAGACGTTGGATAGCAAGGGCATAAAGATCGACGACGAGCTAAAAGAGAATGCATACAAGTACTCCCAAGATATCTTTCAGTACCCACTCAATCAACTAACACAACAATTGCATGGAGGCATCAACGAAGATGACTAAACTATACCGGCTCACAAACAACGCGTTTCAATGGTTGTTGGACAATGTCGAGGATAATTTAGATTGGTACAGGAATCCAAAGGCAGATTTTGCTTCACTACTTGAAAAGAATATAACGTCTGAGAATTATCGTGAACCAACTGAGATAATAATAAAAAATGATATTGTCCTACAACCACCAGATACCGACAATCCAAAAAAGACGCACATCGCCGACAAACAAGCAATAGATTTTTACCATCATCTTAAAGGAGTCACTGTACGCACCGCAACGGATCACAGAATGTGGGCATACATCAATCACTTCCATCTACATGAATATGGAATACTGCGATGGCCATACAGTGGTCGTAAGGATGACTTGTTTGCCAAACACATTAGAAACCACTGGTTGGCCACAGAAAAACAGACCAGAAAGATTTACGAATCCAGTATATCAGGCAGGACGTGGTGGCTTGCACACATTTCAATAAAGGCATCGACTGCATCAAATGGTTCGTTTACGCCAGAGGAGGCACTACAGAAATTCACAGAAGTTCCAGAGTATTACCATCGCAGCATGCAGTATGAGATACTGCGCAACCCAACAATACTTGCGGAATGTGTAAGATCATTGCGTCTTGATGCGGATGGAATCAACAGGAAGGGATACATTGAGATGGCAAAAGAACTAAACCGTGAAGCAGGCGCCAAACTACTTGATTCACTTCCATACCACACAATACGTAACCTTGTAAGTAATTCAGCCGACAAGATGATGCGCATAGAATCATTTGTAAAGGTCAGGTCAAAACTCAAGGGGGTAAAAAAATACAAAGTACTCAGTCTGGGAGCTGGTGTCCAGTCCACTGTCATGGCTTTGATGGCCGAGACCGGATGGAAAGGCATGCAAAAGCCCGATATTGCAATATTTGCCGACACGAAATGGGAACCCCCACTTGTGTACGAACATTTGGAGTGGCTCAAAAAACAGTTATCGTACAAGGTAGTGACTGTCAGCGCAGGGGACATACGTCAAAATGTACTGGAGGGCATAACGCCTGATGGCCACAACTTTCTTGACATGCCCGTATTTTTGATAAATACCGACGGGACAAAGTCAGTTGCCGCCAGACAGTGCACAAACCACTACAAGATAACCCCGATTCACAAGAAACTACGTGAGATTCTAAAACTGAAACCCGGCCGCAGGGCTCCAAAAAACGTACAGGTTGAGATGTGGATGGGCATAAGTCTTGATGAGGCCCACAGGATGAAACCCAGCCGCGACGAGTGGATAACCAACAGATACCCGCTTATGGAAATGGAACTCACTAGGAGTGATCTTCAAGAGTGGTTCCATGAGAGGTATCCTGACAGACCGCTACCGCGGAGCGCATGTGTGGGATGTCCATTTCATACAGATACAGAATGGAAGTGGCTCAAAGAAAATGATCCAGCGTCGTTCAAGGATGCTGTGTTTGTGGATAGGGCCATACGTGATATTCCTAAACTGCGTGGGTCACTACGCGGAGAGGGCTATCTTCACAGGGACAGAAAGAGCCTGGATTCTATCGATTTTACTACGAATAATGGTGGCGGCGGGGATGATACCATGATGGGTGAATGTGAGGGAATGTGTGGTGTATGACATGAAGCATGATGGCTTACATGATTCAAAGTATGATGATGCTGTAAAGATGCTTTCTGGAAGAAGATCAGGTTTTGGCAGGCTATTCTATGAGAGTATAGATGAGTCTCCTGGACTTTATTGTTTCTGGACGCGTAATACGTGCCTCTATGTTGGAATGAGTACCAACCTTAAGCGGCGGATGAAACAACACTGTGAAGCAGAAACCAATCCACAACTTGCAGAGTATTTTGATGTGTACAATGGCGAGATCGAGGCATGTGTCGTGTATGAGAATGTTGGCGAAGAGATCTTACGCAGAATGGAATCATATGCCATACAATGCCTGCATCCATTGGCAAACAGGATGGGCGCGTCATGAAGATGTATCCTGCACTTCGTGGAAAGTTTGGTTGCACGGAATACTATGTGGTTACTATGAGTGTGTTGGATCTGGTGGGTAAGATCCAACTACCCTCAGAGATGAAGGAGTGGAAGGATTACTCTCTAGAGGATAAATTTCAGAGAAATCTTGACATAAACAGAATAGATCGGCTTATAGCGCCTTATTTTAGAGATGACGAAAAGAGATTTTCTAGCTCGTTGGTAGTAGGAGTAGAGGATGATATGACCTTTGAAAAGATGTCTGATGTCATAAAGGAAGCCCCCCTGACACCATATATGTCTGCCATGGACGATCTGGGCTTTCTTGGCATTAATAATCAAAAGTTTATACCACTTGATGGCCAGCACAGGGCTAAGGCATTTCAGACCGTAATGGAACATAATCCAAACTCTGAACTTGGTAATGACATGATCACAATGTTGATAATAAAATTTGACAAATCCCTCGCCAGATACATATTCAACAAGATAAACACATATGCAAAACCCACATCAAAGGCTGGCAAGTTAATAACAAACGATGATGACCAGCTTGCCGTAATGACACGTAGGCTGATAGCAGATGGTGTAGTGCCAATGAGTCTGGTAAATGTGGCATCGAATTCACTTAACAAGAATTCACCCCAGTTTACAACACTCCCAACATTCTATAACGCAAACAAGGTCTTACTTTCATTGGCGCAGCCGCCGGTAATTGGAGTTATGAATGATAAGGAACGCGATAAAAATCAGGCAGATATCAAAAAAGAGTGGGAACTATTGTTCTCTGGTATTGATGAATGGCGTGATGCACTACACGACCCTGGAAGCGAAGGGGATCAGATCAGGATGGATTTGCGCAAAAATTCGATCCTTGGAAGGCCCATAGGACAATTGGCACTGGTAAAGGCATACGTGTACGCATACAAAAATGGCATCTCCGATACGGACACACCTACCAAGGATATGCTTATCAAAAGACTCAACAAAATAGACTGGAACATTGAAAAAACAATGTGGCAGGGAGTATTGGTAAAAACCAATTACAAGATGATGTATGGCGGCAGAGTAGTGAATATGGCATCCAAGTTCATATCTCATCTGATAGGCGTGCCACTCTCTCCATTCGTAAAAAACGCGCTTTTGGATTATATTCATGGCCAGACGCGTCTTTCAAACAAGAGGCTGCCAAAACCGGTGCAGGGTTGAGGTATATGGCTGGAGGTATATGGCTGGAGGCATATGGCTGTAGGAAGTGAGCTGACTGTAAATGCAATTATCTCACACATTCACTGCACAAAATGTTTGAAAGAGATCCCGCCAGATATGTCGCCAGTGGAATTTCAGGATATTGCAGCGGGGTTTACAAAATACGGAATTCAGGTATGGTGTAACCGTCACAACTCCAACATAATGCACATAGACTTTGAGGGAATCCGGCATCCGGCCTCTTGCATGGCCAGCCTCCATGACTAGACTTTTTTTTTTCACAACATGCCGGGATTTGATATCTAAAAATAGATAAAAAGGCATGGATCTTCTCCACACCAAATCCAGAACCAAACTATCAAAGTTGTGTGAGAATCTCGTCCTGTTACCAATGTATGGGATCAGGTGTAAGGCAGTCCTGCCGTTGCTGTCTTGAATGTCCCGTGCATCACCGGCATTATGTCTCCTCTCTCATTGCATACACAATACCCGCACGTACATAACAACAGATCCACACAGCTGTCTCTTTATGGCCCAACCATACAACTCCCATCTGGATTTCTCAGCTTCCTAGCCATAATGTATGGCGTAACCAGCAGCACTGGAATTGATACCGCTATAAACAACGTCTGCATCTGCGCAAGTGCAGCTGACAATACAATCCCTCCTGCAGTCCCCACAAATATGGATACAAACGTGCCGGCACATGTGGGACATGCTATGAACAGTCCGGCGGCGGCGCCTATACTACCACCAAGCCCGCGTGTCTTTTTTGATGTGTGGTATGCGCCTACAGCAACCGCCGCATTGAGGCCCACCAGATAAGAGACTGTCACCTGCAGCACCAAATTCACAGGAATTACTTGCAGCCCCACATGCTCTGTTATGTATATGATTATCTTGGGCATGTACCCAAGCTCACCACAACATGGCGCCACAAACCCCGACGGAATATCTGCCCCATAGTGTATGGAAAAATTAACCTCCGGCTGGTACACAAGCATACCGGACACCAGCGAAAAAAATATGCCATACCCCACAAACGTAACTGCAAACACCTTACGCGCCCTTTTATTGTCCGTAGCCACGGCTATAACCCACTGCAGCCCTCCCGTACCTTGGCTTGCTAGGTGCCTGTGGTACCTATACATCCCTATGGCTATACCACCAAGTGACGCTGCTAGTCCAATGTAAAAACCATATGCGATCCTCTGCACCACACCTATTGCATCAGGGGTGAGAAGCTGCGGGTCCTGATACCTCCCATACATGACAAACAGCGCGGCGATCGATACCATGCCCAGTATTATCAGAGTCTTGGCCCTGCGGGCGGGCCCAACCTTGCCCATACATCACAATATCCCACACATGATAAAACCCTACCCTAGATCAGCTTTGGCACAAATATGTAGATGATTGCAATTATCTCTAGTCTGCCAAATATCATCAGAAATCCCAGCACTATCTTTGTTGCAGGGTCAGTACCTGAATCTATCACACCTGCTGACAATCCACCCGTAGTTATCACGCCTGCGGCCTCAAAGAATGCATCCTGAAATGACGTCCCCTCACCAGTTACCGCCACTAGGTGCATCCCCACCACGGCTGATATAATGGGAAACAACGATATGATGATTACTGCCGTCAAGAACTCTTTTTTTGTCTCCGGTGAGATGCCTGGATTCCTAGGCCTGCGTATGTATGCCAAACAATGTCTAAGCTGCAGCAGCCTGAATATCTTCAAACCACCGGCAGTCGAAAAGCCGCACCCCCCTATAAACATCAGGACGATGAGTATGGTGTGTGACACCTCGTTGAGGCCCGCAAGGCTTTCCTGCTGCAGTCCTGCAGTAGTGCTAGCAGATACAGAGTAAAAGACTGCCTTTATCGGCTCATACCCACTGCTCAGCACAAAGAGTGCGGACGCCAGCCCCAGGATGGCAAAGTATGCCAGCACCTCTGTTCCCAGCTTTGGGGCAAGAAACTTTTTTCTCACAAATGCATAGTGGAATGTAAACGGCAGAGCACCCAGTATCATGGCGCCTATCAATACAAGGTGTTCTTGCCAGTTTTGTTCCACTATTATGGTAGATGATGGCACAAACCCCCCTGTCGCAAGTGTGCTCATGGCAAGCGAAAAGTTGTCCAGCAAGTCATGGGATCCCAGATAAAACAACAGCATGGCCACTATAACGATATACACGGCAAATATGACGGTGATAGTCGAAAACAGTTCCTTCATGTGCAGCGTCTTGCCTGAGATGAATCCGCGCATGGACTGCAGTTTGGACTCGGGATAAAATGCCGTGATTACTAGGTATATGAAACTCATCCCACCTACCAGCTGCGTATAGCTGCGGTAAAACGTAAAACTCTGGCTGAGATTCTCCGGCTCATCAAACAGCGAGATGCCCCCCGTGGTAAAGCCTGCAGCACTAGAAAAGAATGCATTGCCAAACACCTCCACACTACTCGCATCGCTTGGAAATACATACAGGTATGGCACGGTCCCAAACAACGTTAGCAGAAACAGGCTGGAGAATACCAGGATAGATGCCTGCTGCAGGTTCAGGCTGGACTTTTCGCCGTACGAGTTTAAAAAGAATCCCGTCACCAGCAAGAGTACGGTGGTAAGGTATATGCCCGTGGCAATTACGGTATCCTCTAGTACCGTAGCCACCATGGCAGGCACCAGTAACAACACTCCTGCAAACTGCAACACAAACCCTAGGTTTCCCAGTATGGCCTTTACGGGAGGGCTTAGCAGCCTTGGGGGGGTGGCAGTAGCAACACGGATGGCATTTGCTATGCGGTCCTGAAATATCATGCCTACTATCTGGTTCTTCTTTGAGACGATGGGTAGCTTTCTAAACTTGGTCTCGTTCATCTTGTCCAGTGCATCCTGGAGTGATGCATTCTCACTGATGGTGATAAGCGGTGTGCTCATTATATCCTTGAGTCTGGTATTCTCTGCATATACAGTCACGTCGCTGACCTTGCTCAAGATGTCCTCGTCAGTTACAATCCCCACTGGGGCGCCCTGGCTGTCTGTGATGAGGATGTCGTCCTTTTCGTAATGGCGCAGCTGCCTTGCAGCCTCACGGGTCAGTGTATACTGGTCGATGATCAAAAAGTCCTTGGTCATGTGCTCTGTGACGGACTTTGCCAGTATGTACTCGATAGAGCGTTCGGGGTTTGTAGACATTATGCTACGCATGTTTTTGGTTGTTAAATAATTTGGGTTGTGCCTAGACCTTGTGATACATCACACCTCAATGAAACGCCGTGGTACCCTACTGAACTCGATGTGTACGTGGTCAGGTTGTCTGGAAAGATTTTTTGATACAGGCACGGATCTAGGGTCTTTTGATAGTATTACACATCATTCTAGGCACGACCTGACCACGTACCTCGATGTAATTTGGCTATAAACAATCCCACAAAATTGTTATTTTGACATCGGTGTTTGTAGCATCAAACAACAATGGTTGGCAGGTCCCATCTACACATCTTAGCCTGGTAGGCCACTGTCTTGGCGCCTAATATCTGCAAGACTCACTTGATCTCACAGCACATCTCATGTTCCTGTTCTGCCACTGCCTTTGTGCTGCCAATTACACCATTTATGAAATGGTATAATCATGGCACAGTACGTGGTCAGGTTGTCTGGGAAGATTTTTTGATTCAGGCACGGATCTAGGGTCTTTTGATAGTATTCCACATCATTCTGGGCACGACCTGACCACGTACATGGCACATATGTCATCTACTCCACCACTCCATAGTTTTTTTTGTGTGGCAGAGGCCGTCTTTTGGCCAGCTACAGCCATACTGCAATCGTATACCCAAATATGTTGATTGTACACATCCTGCAAGCGCAGAGATGCCTGGCAAGCAGATGATCAAACCACGGCACACAAGCGCTTTGACTATACATTCCACACGGCCTGTTCCCTCACCTTTTGCAGGTGATGGTGGCATGTGTCCTGTGGGGCATTTTTTTAATAGATTATATTTGACAAGAACTTTTTTGAGTGCAAATGCCTGCAAGGAAGAAACATAACCTGCTACAGATAGTCGGGGATATTCTTGACCTGGACCCCAGAATGAGATTTGCTGCAGTCATTGATTCCAATGGCAACATTCGCGAGGCCATCATGAAATTGGGAAAGACCAACCTAAAGTCACAAAAAGAGGAGGAACATTTCTGCAGACAGGTAGCGCAGAGGAGAGCTATGAGGGCAGAGTTTGACAACTCGCTTGGCAAGGTGAGATACGTGTATGTAGAGCGTGAAAAGGTCTCGCAGATGGTGACATATACAAAGAGAAATATCATCTATTTCACAATGGAGCCAGAGATACCCATTGATACAAAGATTAGGCTGATCACCGCGGTAAAAAAGATCACGGCCAGCATTTAACACTGTATGTTTGTTGGTTTGTTGGTTGGTTTGTTGGTGTCAACACACATCACACCCAAAACTTGCATCCATAGATTGATAATGTAATGCTACTACCACCACACCACCACCACTACATTGATAGCATCACACCACCAGAACAGTGGATTGTGCAGGTAATGTTGCATCCTGCTGCTGACAGGGGCGAATCAGTACTATTGACAATGGCTTGTAAGTATTGGTTCATTTTGTATTGTATAGTTATAGCCGTGACAAAATGGTCGTGCCTTGCAAATACCCATACCTTACCACAGCATCTCAGACCTCCATAGGCTCCTTTAACAGGTTGCTCCTGACCAAGATCGGAATATTATAAAATGCACCAAGCGCCATCGCGTCCGAAGCGCGATAGTTGCGCAGTATCATATCCTTCTTGCCGGTAAAGTATAGATTTGCGCGCAGTACCTTACCACTCTCGTAAATTTTTACCTTGACTAGGATCAGTTCATTCTCTTCACAGATCTCCTCGATCATCTTGTAGATGGACGGCACCTCACTCATCATGGCGTCGCGATCCTCACCCTCATAACGCTCATAGTCTGCTGCAGAATGCCCAAAGCTTGAGATGTGCCTTGCCACCTCGCCGGAGAATGCCCTGACATGGAACTCCTTTCCGCTGTCGGCCTTTAGCACAACCATACCTTCAATGGCATAAGGATCTACAAACCCAACATAGTCGATCCTGACGGATTCATAGTCTGGCTCTTGTGCTTGGTCTATATCCATTTCTGATGTATTATTTTCGTACAAACCATATAAAGATCATGACAACATGCTCTCCAGAAAAACTCGATAAAACATTCTGTGATTTTGAGATTGTGTGGATCTACCCAAACTCTGATCTTCGTTAGGGGCAGCGACATGGCAAACCTGCTTCAAAACTACAATGTGTTTCAAAGCTTACCATCAAGAACAACAAGATTGTTGGGACATGCTACGGGAATGTCTATCACATGATAAAGGCGGTCGTTTGTTTTTAACATATGTGACAAATCAAGCCTAGATGACACAATGACGACTCTGTGACATGGCTGGTCTGCATGACTAGTTGGTGGGTAGGCTGATTGTACCACCATTCCCACAATACAAACAGTGTTATTACATACACGCGTGGGATAAATACACATGGAGATGGTTCTGATGGTGGGTATTGCAGGCAGTGGCAAGACCACGTTTGCCAAGTCCGAGTACCCGTCACATGTCAGGGTATCCCTAGATGATATCAAAAAGTCACGAGACAATGTAATGCGGCTGGTAAAAGAGTATGAGAGCAAGAACTGCAATGATGATGATGATGATAATAATGGTGTCAAGACCAATGATGACGGCATCAAGAAAAAGAAAAAGAAAAAGAACAGGCTGCCAGAACCTCCAAGCATGACAAGAAAGGCAGAACATGTCCTGATGGAGTCGGCCCTCGTGGAAGGCAAAGATGTTGTGGTTGATGATACAAACCTGACCAAGGAGATACGCAGACATCATATTCTGCACGCCAAAAAATTTGGTTACCACATTAACGTGGTATCATTTCAGAACACGACAAGGGCACGCAAGCAGAATGCAGAGAGGAATGGCAGACAGCGCGTGCCAGACGGGGTACTGAACAAGCAGTTGAGAGAGTATGAGCCCCCACTTATGGAGGAGGGGTTTGATTTAGTGTGGGCATTGATAAGATGAACCGTAACATGTCACCTCCCCCTCCCCAAGCCGCAGGCATAGGCACGTAAATCACGTAAAATAATTTATGTAAAATGAAGAATTTGTACAATCCTTACGCTTAAAAGATGGTATTGTGTACTTCCCATGATCACTACAAAATGAGAAGACAACAACACCAACAAACCATTGCAAAGAATCTATTTAACTATACTGATATCATATCTGACCCGCAGCACTCATTGATATCAGGCCTGCTGGACAAAATAGCGCAACTTGAGGCAGACCAAAAGCGCCAAGCCATAATGCGTGATGAAAAAGACACACTATACAAGAAAATTGATGCTAAAATTCAGACAGTATGGGAATGCTGCAACATGCTGCTTACAAAAAATGTGTACACGACAAGTACCATCAGAGAAAGGATGCTGTCAGACATGTCACGCACCACTCTTGACTATGCACAATACAAGGACCAAACAAACGAAGCCCTGAAGGAGACAAACGACGCACTGCTTGAGGAGATTGGTGAGTTGAGGACAAAATGCCAAAAGCTCGAACAGAGGGATGCGGCAAACGACGCAGGTTCTACACCACCGGCACACAACACGATAACCCGGAAGCAGATAAAGAACAGGCACGACAAAGAGGCACCCGATACAACCTCTGCCAAGATAGGCCCGCCGGAAGGCCATACGGGCCATGCACGCCAGTATAATCCTGACGGCAGAATAAATCTAACACTTGATACATGTCCAGACTGCGGCAGTCCCATTGGGGAGATTGACCGATACTCAAAGACTGTACTAGAGCTAGAGGATGGCAGGGTCACCGAACGGCTCTATGACGTGTACCTGTACATATGCGGTACGTGCGGGCCTGTTTCATCCAAGCCCGACTGGATGCTTGATGGCACATCCATCGGCAAGAAATTACTGATCAAGATTGTCCGGCTGTATCACACCAACAAGAGCGGCTCTGAACTGTGTGAGACAATACACATAGCATATGACAAGAAACTGTGTCGTGCCACCATAAACAAGGCAATCAAGGCATCAGAGTCCCTACTGAAACCAGAAATCAAGATGATACGCAACAACATTGCAAAATCCAGTGCGGGAAACATTGATGATACAGTCTTGCCACTTGGCCCGGACAGGAGTAGTGATGCCGGTGACAATGATGGCAAGGACAAGGACAATGATGGCAAGGACAAGGACAATGATGGCAAGGACAAGGACAATGATGGCAAGGACAAGGACAATGATGGCAAGGACAAGGACAATGATGGCAAGGACAGCGACAATGTCAGTAAAAACGGCAGGATGTGGGTCATGATAGGGGACGGCAAACACGTCATGTTTCATCCTGCTGAGACACGGCGCAAATCCGTCATTGAGAAGAATTTTCCATACCCGGACATCAAAATGACCTGCGATGCATATGCGGCACACAATCATTTCAAGACACGACAATTGTGTTGGGCTCATGTAAAGACAAAGGTGGAAAACGCAGTCACCAAAAGCGATACTGAAACGGGATGGTATCTCTACCACAGGCTCATGAGCATATACCAGCATGCCAAGGGCCTGCCTCCTAACACGCCGGAACAAAAGATAGACCGCCTCATACTTGAAACGACTGAGATAGGTAGGCTTCTACTACAGGAGGGCATCAAGGCGGGAACCTACGTCTGTAACTGCGCACCCTACCTCTTTACTGCAGTTACAAATCCTGAAATGTCGCTTACAAACAACCTTGCCGAGCGTATGCTGCGCAGGTTTGTAATACGGCGCAAGGTGATGTACCGTTTTGCAACATTGCGCGGGGCACAGATGTACTGTACAATAGCAAGTATACTTGAGACATGGAAGCTGCATGGCAGTAACACCCAGACAGAGTTTGAGCGGCTGTTTGGAACGTGACTTACATCCCTGCATGTGGCAGGGCCGTGGGAAAACATCATGCCCGTAAGGACGCACACGGCTGCGCACGTCATTTTGGAATTGTGTTTATCATTATGAAATAAATAATTGCATGACATGCTTGACATGGCGTAGGGCAGTTATTGTCATCATATTCCAAATCTTATCACATCATCTGAATGATTTTGTATGGCAGACATGCCCATACATGCGACTTGAGAGGGGGAGGTGACATGTTACGATGAACCACTACCACTTGGCAATTTTAACAACTATTGGTTTTTAAAGTACCATATATGGCCGAGTGCGGCATTATTGAAATATTATGTTATGGTATGCGCAGGTTACTGGAAGAAACGTTTTGTGACAGTACACGTAAAGTAGATCCTATACATATTCCCTACTTTGAATGATAAGTTTAGATCGGATATGATCGTACCATACAGCAAATACAGAATTTGTCAGATCACACCATACACAAACTGAAACAAGAAAATAAAAAAGTACATGGTCAGGTTGTCTGAGAAGATTTTTTGATTCAGGCACGGATCTAGAGTCTTTTGGTAGTACTACACATCATTTTGGACACGACCTGACCACATACAATAGATTCAACACAACACATCCCGGCAAAAAATTAAGCCATAAAATGTACAATAATTCAGACGTGCTGTCTCGAATTAAAAATTACGTGGGAATACGCATATCTTTTAATGTTTTTTGATTCGTTGGGAGTGGGAATGATTAGACGAGTCAAGGTGTTATCATGTCTGTATATGCAAGTATCGTGCCACCCTCATTTGTGAACCTTAGATTGGTGTACGGGTATTTACTAGTGTCGTATTTGTTCACATTCCCCGTATACTCATTGATCAATTCCGTGTTCTGATACGCATCAACCAATTCAATTCCTCTTTTCTGATCGAGAATATAGTGCGGATCAACCAAGATGTATAGGTAGTCAGTCGCAGGCGTATAATATAATATGTCTGCATAATCAAGAAAGACGTTGTCCATACCATGTACGTCGGACAGTACCCACGTATAAACAGGACTGGCAAGCAACGTCATCTTGTCGTCATCAAAGTTCAGTATCGTGTCTTCAAGCGCATCAAACTGAGCCGAGCTCATGTCGGTGTTGATTAGCATGGAGGAGATCACGACACCAAACAGGGCAAAGCCGAGGACCGCCGCTGTACGACTGGCCGTGAAAAGAGCATTTGATTTTATTCGCTGCAGGTTGTCATGTATCATGTATGCGGCAGCGATGCAGGCCACTGGCATCAGCAATATGTAGTGGAAATACTGGAAAAACCCCACACTGCTCACGAATATTAAAAACGGCGTAAACCAAAACACCAAAAATGGATCCTTCCTGATTGCCGCATATACGAATGACGCGGCGCCCAGTACCGTCATTACGGGATCTATACTGAACAGGTATCCTGTAACTGGTAGGATGCCTCCCGTGCTCCTGCCCGCCTGCCATAATACGTCCCGGAACCAATAGTCCAGCTGGCCGAGATGCATTGCAAACGCGGGCCAAGCGGAAGGAATTACAAAAATCGGCGGCAGCCATTTGCTGAGCGCCCTGATCCCGTGATTTGACGCTATAATGTACCCAACCACTGGTATCATTGTAATTGCAGTCAGCTTTGTAAATATGGCGAGTCCGAGCAGAACAGATGAGCCCAGTATCATGACACTCTTGTTTTCAGAGTCCCTTGAATGCAGTGCCAAAAGTATCGAGGAGAGCATGAAGGGGAGCAGGATACCGTCAAGTAGTATTCTCCGGAGCATCCACGTCATCGGCATCGCTGCAAACAGTACCGCCGCCAGTACTGCGACATGCCTGCCGAATCTCTTTTCCGTTATTTTGTAGATTAGAAACGTGTCAAGAACTGCCAAAAGCCCCATAAGGACGCGCGGTACCAGATACGACATTTCCAGAGATTGTTCTACTGTCTGTGGAAAGCCGACAACCTTTAGAAATCCAGACAGGAACATCTGGCCAAAATAAGGGTGATCATAAAATGCACTTTCCTGGGGACTGCCGGTTTCCAAAACGGTCATGGCCCGCCTCATGTAGATCCCTTCATCAAAGAATATGTCCGGGTATCCCACCGGGTTCCACAGATGGACGTAGGCCGATAGTACGAGTATCGCTACCAAGACAGCATAATGGTATCTTGTACTGGATTGTAACAACTTCAATTTAGGTTACCTCAAAATTGAAACTTAATAAATTTGGGCTGATCTCCACTAGGTTGACTCTGATTTTCAACGTTTTTTCTATGACACCAAACAACACTCCTTTTAGGAACAACTAATAGTTTTTGTTGATATTATGACGTATAGTGTATGAGGCGGTGCCGTTATTGTTCTCCTTTCTGAATCTTCCTTGTGTGGGCAGGCACAACTCTAGAAAGTTCAACAAGCTGTTTTTGTCATTTTTGTGATAAAAGTAGGCAACGTATTCCACTATCTTGGTGTTGCTGATATCTTTGTCGTCAAGCTCAGCATTTTGTTCGTCTAATCTTCCTAGGATGATTTTAAGGTACTCTGGATACTGGAATGAATCCTAGTTCAAAAAATTTGTCACGCGTCAGATGGTTTTTGATTAGCTTGGTCATCAACATGGCTGGTGTAATACCATTTCTTTCTGATTCCATCTACAATTCAGTGTAAATCCTAATCTAATTTGAATGTAAAGTGTTTCTTCCTCTTCTTAATTAACACAAAGTGGATTTATTCATATCAATAAATATTGATTGGTCAGGAAACAGCATTATAAAGTATTTTGACAAAATAGTAAGGCCAAATATAACATAATTTGAATTAAAGTATAATTTGAATTAAAGTATAATTTGAATTAAAGTATAATTTGAATTTAAGATTTTTTTATCTACTAATTGAAATTATAGGAATTTAATGACAAGTATAACATCAAAACGAGAAATTCTGACTGCAGGCATTCTGGCATTTGCATTCGTGATCACCATGCCGTCGGCATTCGCAACACACGGAAACACGGGCGAGTCATGGACGGAGCCGGAGCAGGAATACTTCTGCCACTCCAACCTGAGCGACCTGAACATCACGGACACCGTGACTGATTCTGTGTGCGACATCATAGGGAATGCCGCAGGCGACTGGAACGGCGTTCTCAACAGCGACTGGGAGTTGGTCAAGAGCAACAGTTCTGCGATCGACTTCAAAAGCGCTAATCTAGCTGACTGTGGGCTCGTGGGCCGTATGAATCACTTGGTCATATTCGGTGTGATCATAACTGCCAACGTAGAATTGAACACGCTTGCCACATTTGGTAACTCCACTGTAGATTCCGATGTGTATGACATATATACTATCGTCAAGCACGAGATGGGTCATCTACCGACGCTAGTTCACAACTCGCATTCGGGTGACGAAAATACTTCGGTTATGAGATCCGGTCTAGAGATACACCACAACGTCCAAAGGATGATCACATCGAATGACGCGGCCGCGCTGGCGGGGAAGTATTGACATGAACAAAAAACTGTTGATACCAATCGCTATCGTGCTGGCCTTTCCGGGGTTATACTTCGGGGGAGCCATACCGATGTCTGTGCACACCGAGGCTTTGTCCCCGGTGTACGCCACCGAGGAGCTGGTCAAGTACAGCGATCTGATCATACACGGCACCCTTGCGGACAGTTATTCTTACGCGGAGTGGTATGTCAGCGGGAACGTGGCAGTCCCGTCGGTATACACCGTCTGGACAATAGAGCACAGTGAAACATTCAAAGGCGGTACCGACGACAAGACCGAGTTCGTCGTGAACGGAGGAACCTACAACAACATCGTCCAGGATGCGATGCACAAGACGGAACTGAATAAGGGAGACGACGTGATCGTCTTTCTGACCAAGGATCCTGACAGCATCTACAAGGACCACTACTACATGGTGGGAATCGAATCCGGCATCTACAAGATCAGTGACGACAAGGCTACGAACGACTACGTAAAGTCATCATACGATGCAGATTCGTTCAAAGAGACGCTCAGAACGCTCAACTAGCTTCCTCTCCCTCTTTTCTTTTTTTTATACTGTACCACGAGTTCGATGATCAGTCCGACAATTATTATCAAGAATGGGACAAACACTGATTCTAAGTAAAATGGGGCCCCTAGCGGCTCTTGGGAGACGAATGCCTTGGAGATGTCTTGGTTACTGATCAGGACGAATGAAAACAACGCAGTTACCCCGATTATCGTGTATCTTATTTTTTCCTGCAAGATTCGCTTCAGGCTGCCCATTTCGCGTATCTCAACATTGGAGTCGTTCGGCAACACGAAGATCTTTCCGGACATCCTGAAAAACTTGTGTTTCTTGGTCTTTTTGCTGATCTGTTTTTCTTTTACATCTACAAGATTCAATTCTTCGAGCTTTTTGAGATGATGTATCACTAAGCTTATTGGAATGTCCAGTTTTGTCGCCAATTCGTTGGTGTACATCTGCTTTTCTATCAGGCATCTGATGATCTTCCTGCTCGTGTCGTTGCTAAGTAGTTCGCCTAGCAGTTTCAATGATCTGTCATCGGCGCCGAAGACCTTGATTTCGTCTATCATTTTATGATAATATTTTGCTATGTCTATAACTGTTAGTAGAGCACCAGTTAACCCACCGATGGAATTGGGATCATAATTTTATGCTCAAAATCAACAAAATTCAATGCAAACAAATCAATTAGTGCAACCTCTCAGATTTTTAATGTCAAAACCAAAAACCACAAGAGGTGCAACATATTGAGTGACTCACTCACATATGAAAATATCGCATCTGCCCTGTCAGAATTTGTGCAAAGATGCGACATCATGCCTCACGGATCCAATGCCAGACACTCAATACAGAATATGATAGACATAATGATGCCTGCCTCTACATGCACGGCATCGGTAGGCGGGTATGCTGCAAGCTTGTCTACCACATCAAACAGCATATTGCCCACCGATGAATGGGTAAGAAAGGCGTTTGCAAGGACAAAACCAGATGTGGTGGGACAAGCAATAGAAGATACCATCTCAGGCCAGATTATACCACTCCAAAAATCAGGCATCATGAAAAAATTAATTCATGTGGCCATCGACAAGCACCTCATACCAAGATATGATAAAAATCCTGGACCTGAACTGTTACGCTCCAAATCCAAAAACGGTACATGGAAGTTTGAGGGATACATTACTGCCCAGTGTGTTGATAAAGGGAGAAGATTCACTCTTGCCGTATTTCCTGTAGGGATGGGCCATTCCACGGCTGATTTTGTGCGTAAAATCATCCAAATATGCAACAGGTATGGCATTATGGTCAAGTGTTTTTTATGGACAGGGAGTTCTTTTCAGTTTCAGTGTTGAAAGCAATGAACAGTCACGGTAGTGGATTTGTCATACCGTGCAAAAATACGTATAATGTAGTGGTAGCCCTTGACGAATTTGACAAAAAGATACGCGATGCTACATCAGATGTAATACTTGAGAACGCCGACTCGTCTGTAAAATACGTCATGGTAATACAGAAACGCACTACACGCAAAGACAAGAGTCCGGATGCGCCGGCACATGAAAGGTATATTGGATTTACCGCCAACTCCAATGAGATGGATGTTGCGGCCTACCACAAAAGATGGGGGATAGAGACTGCATACAGGCAGATAGAGGGAATCAGACTTAGGACACGCAGTACAAACCATGCCGCAAGATTTCTGTGCTTTGCGGCATCTGTGATACTATTCAACCAATGGGTGGTTATCAATGCATATTGTGGATTTGGAAGTGACGGTAAATGGCAGAGAATTATGTTTACTGTTCTTACATTCAAGGCAGTGATGGTATCAAGGTGGCAGATACGACCAGAACCGCCCCCTGTTATAGCACCGTGACGGGATTGTCAGGCCATCGGTGGGTTAACTGCATACGACAATGCGGACTGTAACAGATATGTAAAGCGCCTCAAAAGGGAGGACAAATCCCTGCTGACGTTTCTCAGACACGAGAGTGTCCCGTACCACAATAATGCAAGCGAGCAAGCAATGCGCACATTTGCCATAATGAGAAAAATATTCTATAGCAGCCGCTCAGAGCGTGGGCTCAAGACAATGGAAATCCGCGAGACCATATTTGCAACGTGTGAGAAGCGCGGCATAAACCCGTGCCAATTCATCATGGATTATCTTGGCGGCAAGACCGCGGAGATTCCGGCACCAAAAGAAGTCATGCCAGTACCTGTTGCCGTCTGATGCAAAAAAAAAAAACCACTGCCAAAACACCACAGTACACCACATTCACACCAAAAAAGCACGCACTGTCGCATTTGTATGCCGGGACATCTCTCCGTTACACCGTGATGAACCTGCAACAGATTACAGGATCTAGCGATCCGATTGCACTTTAGAAAATCGGTGTGTTACAAATTTTTTGGAATTTTGGACATTATTGTTCTGTTATATAGTGACGTCAGAAAGTCTTTGCAATTTTCAAAAAACCATTGAAACATTTATAGCTTGGAAAATCTAGTGGGTCTCGTGGAACAACAATATGAAGAATTACTTGCAGCATACAAAAAAGAATCCAATCCAAAAACAAAAGAACGAATGCTTGCAGTGATAAATGTTCTAGTACATGGGGAAGCAATCCCAACGGTCTCCAGATTCTTTCGCAAGGCATACACTTCTATCAAGAACTGGATAAGACGATTTGAGAAAAATGGAATTGATGCATTATCTGAAAAACCAAGATCTGGACACCGTCCAAAAATATCCAACCATAAAATTACAGAATATCTTGCAGACAAGCTAGACGGTATTTTTCCAAAGGTATTGGCACGTGACATAAAAAAGAAGGAAAAAGTACGATACACAGAATCCGGAATACGTGACATGCTGCGTCGTAGAAGCTTTACTCCAAAAGTTCCAGATGCAATCCACAAAAGAAAGGCAACCATTTCAGAGATAGAACAATGACAAAAAGAGCTAAAACCATGGATTTCGTGCGTAAAACGTGACGGTTTTGAGCTGTTTGTACAGGACGAGGTCTGGCTGGAACAAGACGGCAAACTAAAGAGCGGCCCTTGGTCGCCCAAGGGTCAAAAGATACACCGTGTTTATTTTGGTGATCACCAAAAGCGCGTAATCTATGGTGCGTTCTCTGAGAATTATCAATATTTTTTGCGCCGAAGAAAATTCAATGGTTCTACGTTTCTTCAATTCATGAAACATCTTTTGAAAAGAAGAGACAAGGTGGCAATCCTGCTGGATGCCGCACCCCAGCACAATACAAAGGCCTTTAAAAAATTTATCAAAGATAACAGCAAAAGACTGCGTGTAAGATATTTTCTTACAGGAACTCCAGAGCATAATGAAATCGAGGAGCGCTGGCATCAATTAAAAATTCAGTCTTTCATGTACGAGTATCACGAGCATATCAGCGACCGTGCAGCAAAGGCAATGAAATTCCTAAACAATACAAAATTCAATACAGACATTGAAAAATATTTGTTCAGAACTCCGATTGCAAAGACTTTCTGACGTCACTATAAGCATGTTAAATTCGGCTTCTCTACCAAATTCTGTTACTGCAAGATCCATTGCCTCTTTCATGTTTGCAACTATCTCACCAAAGGTGTCACCATAAGAGGTTGCATGTAGATCATCACACCAACCTACGAATCTCCCATCTTCCTTATCAGTTGTTATTACTACAGTGTATGTTCTTTTTTGGATTGTAGAGATCATGATATAACTAGCATGTTTAACATTAAAAATATTATGGACTTTATATGCATCAGGAGTGTTTGAACATGGCATCTTAATGCGTCAACTAACAGGATTGCTTGCAAAGTTTGTATTTTTACATGTCGATGTTTTTTGTGGGCTTATTTCACCAGTTCATACTCGTAATCATAGATGAACTCCTCCTTGTCTATACCCGCATACAACAATATGAGAGTTTATGATTAATCGACCAGAAAAAATTTTCTGAAAAAAATATGGATATCATATGTGGTGTGGTTCAAGTCTAACACAGGTAAAGCCAAAAAGTTGTGCGCAGTCGTGTGCATTTGGAATTTTCATCCATGTGTCAACTTAATAGGATAGTAAAGGGGCAGGAGCTATATCCTGCTCTTTATTTTATTCTTCCAGTATTGGTAGGTGCCGTCCTGCCACATCTTTCGCTTGTTGTACATGCCACATATGCCGTTGAATTCTATATTGAACTCTTCGGCCGTACCGTCGTATCGTCCGGATATTCGTTTCCAGTTTTTCACATGTGCAAAGACGTTCTCGACAGGAACACGCCTTTTGTTGTGTGCCTTGTTTTGTGCCTTTTTGGTGGCGGTAAGCTTTTTGCCCTTGGGTTTTTTGTGTGGGATCTTTGCGTTTACCCCACGAAGATAGTTTTGGATTCCCGTATATCCTCTGTCCAAATTCAGGCGTATGCGGCTATCCGATGGTATGCGCTTGCCGGTCATCATGCGATCAGTCCATTTGCCAAAGTCTGGCAGTCCTTGGTTCAACACCGTCAGGTCATGGCAGCTTCCCTCTCTAGAGTCGCTTATTGCGAGGATATAGTTTTGTTTGTTTATCATCATGGCTGTGTTTATTGCAAACATCTTGCCCTTTCCAGAATACTGTTTCTTTTGCTCTTCCTTGTCTTCTGGACGCGTGGTCTCTACAAGTGTGCCATCTATTGTAATCTCACCTCCATCTCTTCCGGGCACAATTTCCTTGAATTCTTCTTTTGACTTTATCGTGGAGATGTACTTTGTCATGTTGTACGGTGTTACTGTATATAGCTCATCATCGTATTTGCTTGCAAGCTTGAGATAGTTTGATACCGTACTCTGATCTATCCCAAAAACTACACCCAGTGATTCCTGCCCCCAATCTTGTGATTTTCTTACCTGGGTCATGAGCAGAAAGTGTCGGATATACAGCTTGCACTGGTTTCCGGACTCTTCTTTTCTGTCCTGGTCGTCGCGAAAGTGTGGCGAATCATTGGATTTTTTGATTATCTGTAACAAATCCTCAAGTGTGTTATCAAATATTTCCTTGGTGCTTCTTGTAAGTGCCTTTATCAACTTCTCATTTGAAATGATATACTCTAACATTTCATGTGTGTGAAGCAGTCTTGTGGGTAGTACAGAAGAGTAGAGTTTATGATTAATCGACCAGAAATAATTTTCTGAAAAAAATATGGATATCATATGTGGTGTGGTTCAAGTCTAACACAGGTAAAGCCAAAAAGTTGTGCGCAGTCGTGTGCATTTGGAATTTTTATCCATGTGTCAACTTAACAGTATAGTAAAGGGGCAGGAGCTATATCCTGCTCTTTATTTTATTCTTCCAGTATTGGTAGGTGCCGTCCTGCCACATCTTTCGCTTGTTGTACATGCCACATATGCCGTTGAATTCTATATTGAACTCTTCGGCCGTACCGTCGTATCGTCCGGATATTCGTTTCCAGTTTTTCACATGTGCAAAGACGTTCTCGACAGGAACACGCCTTTTGTTGTGTGCCTTGTTTTGTGCCTTTTTGGTGGCGGTAAGCTTTTTACCCTTGGGCTTTTTGTGTGGGATCTTTGCGGTTACCCCACGAAGATAGTTTTGGATTCCCGTGTATCCTCTGTCCAAATTCAGGCGTATGCGGCTATCCGATGGTATGCGCTTGCCGGTCACCATGCGATCAGTCCATTTGCCAAAGTCTGGCAGTCCTTGGTTCAACACCGTCAGGTCATGGCAGCTTCCCTCTCTAGAGTCGCTTATTGCGAGGATATAGTTTTGTTTGTTTATCATCATGGCTGTGTTTATTGCAAACATCTTGCCCTTTCCAGAATACTGTTTCTTTTGCTCTTCCTTGTCTTCTGGACGCGTGGTCTCTACAAGTGTGCCATCTATTGTAATCTCACCTCCATCTCTTCCGGGCACAATTTCCTTGAATTCTTCTTTTGACTTTATCGTGGAGATGTACTTTGTCATGTTGTACGGTGTTACTGTATATAGCTCATCATCGTATTTGCTTGCAAGCTTGAGATAGTTTGATACCGTACTCTGATCTATTCCAAAAAATGTACCCAGTGATTCCTGCCCACAATCTTGTGCTTTTCTTACCTGGGTCATGAGCAGAAAGTGTCGGATATACAGCTTGCACTGGTTTCCGGACTCTTCCTTTCTGTCCTGGTCGTCGCGAAAGTGTGGCGAATCATTGGATTTTTTGATTATCTGTAACAAATCCTCAAGTGTGTTATCAAATATTTCCTTGGTGCTTCTTGTAAGTGCCTTTATCAACTTCTCATTTGAAATGATATACTCTAACATTTCATGTGTGTGAAGCAGTCTTGTGGGTAGTACAGAAGAGTGTCTCTTCTGTCCAAGCTCCGTATTCCACAGCGAGTCCTCCTTTGCCAGCATCGTCTTGAGCCCCAAATTTTCTTTTTCTAACCTCGAGTTTTCTTTGGCATGTTTTGCCTTTAGCCTCGAGATCTCCTTTTCCTTTCTCAGGTTTTCTTTGGTCTGTTTTGCCTTTAGCCTTTGATTCTCTTTTTCTAACCTCGAGTTTTCTTTGGTCTGTTTTGCCTTTAGCCTTTGATTCTCCTTTTCCTTCCTCAGGTTTTCTTTCTCTAACTTTGCTAATCTGGTCTCTAGTTTAGTTTGAGTTTGTTTGCTCATTATCATATACTTACAAGAGAAGGATTTAGCGATACTGGTTTAGATTAATAGAAAATTTGGCAAATTTTTCTGATCTTGTTTTTCGGCCGATTGATCATAAACTCTAGTGTCTCTTCTGTCCAAGCTCCGTATTCCACAGCGAGCCCTCCTTTACCAGCATCGTCTTGAGCCCCAAATTTTCTTTTTCTAACCTCGAGTTTTCTTTGGCATGTTTTGCCTTTAGCCTTTGATTCTCCTTTTCCTTCCTCGAGATCTCCTTTTCCTTTCTCAGGTTTTCTTTGGCATGTTTTGCCTTTAGCCTTTGATTCTCCTTTTCCTTCCTCGAGATCTCCTTTTCCTTCCTCAGGTTTTCTTTGGCATGTTTTGCCTTTAGCCTTTGATTCTCCTTTTCCTTCCTCAGGTTTTCTTTCTCTAACTTTGCTAATCTGGTCTCTAGTTTAGTTTGAGTTTGTTTGCTCATTATCATATACTTACAAGAGAAGGATTTAGCGATACTGGTTTAGATTAATAGAAAATTTGGCAAATTTTTCTGATCTTGTTTTTCGGCCGATTGATCATAAACTCTATGGAAAATTGAGTCTTAATTCTCAACTTTTTGTTTCCTGCCGGCACGACCGTGACGAGATCTACATTACGAAACGTCATATGACTTCCTTTTCTCTGGGTTATGACAAATCCTTTTCTTTGTAGGTATCTTGCCATTTGGTTGTCAGATATACGTGGAATTCTAGCCATCACTGCTCTGTGATGGGCATGTTGAAATCCGTTGCGTTCCCGCCCTCTTCGGCAGCAAGTTCCATTGCCTCTTTCATGTTCTCCATAATCTCTCCAAACGTATCGCCCTCTGATACTGCATGAAGCTCGTCACAAGTGCCAACGAATCCCCCTTCAAGATCCTTGGTTATTACCAATGATCTGTGTTTTCATGACAGCACCTCATCATTGGAACCATAGTGTTGCTGCAGGATTGGTTTAAAGCAGGATAGGAGGCGCATCTTTGCATATGGGTAGCAGTAATGAAGAGATCATGGATGTGCTAGACGAGTTGGGAAAGCAGCAGGCATTGGAGAGATCAGGCAAGGTTGATGTCAGGCCAGAGGACAGAATGCTTGCAATAACTAGGGATACGGGTGAGCTGCTCAACATGATCTTGCGGATAAAGGGGGCAAAAAACGTACTAGAGATAGGCACGTCAGTGGGATACTCTGCCATATGGTGTGCAGAAGCCATTGTAGGCAACTCTGGCAACATAATCACCATTGAACAAAACCCAGACAAGATCAGGCGCGCCAAGCAAAACTTTCAAAGGGCTAGAGTCTCGGATGTGATCACCATAAAGCAGGGCACCGCAATGCATATACTCAAAGAGATGAGCCAGCAGCAAAAATATGGTGGATATTTTGACATGGTTTTGATCGACGCAGACAAGGAGAGTGTTACAGAGTATTTTGAGCTGGCCCTGCGTATGGTTTCGGTAGGCGGAGTAATTGTTACAGACAACATGCTGTATCCAGAGAAACACAAACAGCACATGAAAAAATTTGCAGATGGATTAAGAACCAACCCAAACTTGCGCAGCATCACATCTGCAATTGGTAATGGTGAAGAGATTACAATCCGACTAAAATAAGATCGGCCATGCATAAAGCAGATTGCCTTGGATTTAGGCGGTAATCATGATAATCCCATGGCCCACTAGCAAAACAAGCACCGCATAACCCTAAAGCAAGGCAGGTTGTACAAGTTAAAGCCACGACTCAAAAAAAAAAGCACACATCATAAAAACCACACCAAATACCAAAACTACTGCAATAATCCGATCCCAATCAAACCTTCTGTACGTACTAGTAGAGATGCCAAGCAAAGGTACAGCTACTTGTAGTGAGTAATTGATCTGTTTGTACGTGGTCAGGGTGTCTGGGAAAATTTTTTGATTCAGGCACGGATCTAGGGTCTTTTGATAGTACTACACATCATTCTGGGCACGACCTGACCACGTACCAATGCTCTATCAACCGAATCATCAAGTGGACATGGGACCGGCCAACATTATTAATGAGTTGTGGGACATCTCCATACATGATGGCCAGTACGGCGCTGATGACCGCGGGGCTCATTATGTTTGTCGCAGGACTGTTCATGTTTTACTCTGTAGCGTTGGGACAGACCGACCCCATACTACGTATTGTCAAGAATGCCGGCACATTTACTGGACTTGCGGGGATTGGCGTCATTTTGGCAGGGATTCTTTTGTATCTGATAAACAAAGCAGAACTACCCATACAAAATAATTAACGTGCTGACAAAAGCTCATACGTGGTGGTATGACGGGCTAGATTTTTCCGTATGCTCATACTCCACACTCATATCTATTGGGAGATGTGCCCACGAGCAGTACCATATGTTGATTATAAATATACAACAGGCGCACATAGATCATCATGTCTGAAGGCATTTGGATAGGAGGGATATACCTTAGAGACTGTGGTGGGTATGAGATTGTACTAAAATCACTTGCACACTACAAAAAACGTCTTCGGACATTGCGCAACAGCCCTGAGTTGCAGGGCGCCGCTGCAATGTTTGGATCGGTGCTAGACCAGCAGGCAGCCAAGACTGCTCCAGAGATTGATAAGACCGTTCAAAAGATCAAGGATTTTCTTGTAGATGTGCGTTCAGTCACTGGATTGAGCTCCGATGTGGCATTGATGCAAAAGGCATTGTCATGCTACATGGCAGATATAAAAAAGGCGTACAACAACAGCGATGAGTATTTTGTGAGGCTGGTAGGGGATACTGCACTGGCACAAAATGATCTGCCGGCCATAAAGACGGCGCTAGACAGGCTAGTACAACATTTGGATTGATGTCGTGCAGGTATACTAGGTTCCCTGAAGATACCAATCAAGGTAGGGCCTAAGCGTTTCACATACATTTTTCTTTTCAAACTCAGTGTCTGCATCAATTACGGTCTGGATCTTTTTTTGAAGGTACTCTGAGACTTTCTTGTGTGTAAACTGCGGCACAATTTGGTTCAAGACTTCAATGATCTGTTTTGATGATGACTCATCAAAATGGTCAAGGATGTGTTTGATTCTCTCTTCTAGAGTCATGCAGCATCCAAATCCTTGTAACGTGTGATGGTTGTTGTTGTTGTCATCATTGGTGGTGCTTTCACATTGCTTGTTTAGTAGTGTTGCGGATGATGTCATGAGATGATGATGATGTCATGAGATGATGTCATGAGATGATGTCATGAGATGATGTCATGAGATGATGTCATGAGATGATGTCATGAGATGATGTCATGAGATGATGTCATGAGATGATGTCATCGTTGTTCCAAGTAAGGCGAAACTTGCCGGTCACTCGCAACGTGTTAATCCTTCCTCCCTTTTTAAAGCGTAGATGGTACAGCTTGTGAGACGTGTCCTCGATCTCCAGATTCACACCCTGCTTGTTTGTCTCAAATATGATGGGATCATTTGAGATCTGTTTCCAATCCTCATCATCAAAATCCATATAGAATTTTGTGTACAACAGCCCCATGGTTTGTTGTGATGGAATCCCAAATAAATAAGATGTTAGTAATCGTCGGGTGTGCCTAGTATCAACCTCCAACTTGGACATCTACACATTTACGTCATGCATCTCCAGATTGTCCACCCACCAGAGTATGTGCTCCTCTGAGGTTGATTTTTCAAGATTGCTGATGTCGGATGTGTTATCTGGCAGCATGACTAGCATTGAGAGCCTTTCATCCTCGTATGGGACACAACACGTGTGTCTAGTCAGAGTGTGCATAACAAGTCCCCCTGCATGTTCATAAAGTCCACTGTTACGCTTTGGGTGTCGTCTTTGTAGAGCCGTTACGTTGTAGCATCTTCTTCCGGAAACTGCGGTTCCCACGAGCTTACAAAAAACTCCACGCTTGTAAGCACCATGCATGCGTCGTACGTGGTCAGGTCGTGCCTAGAATGATGTGTAATACTATCAAAAGACTCTAGATCCGTGCCTGAATCAAAAAATCTCCCCAGACAACCTGACCACGTACCATGCGTCTAGGTTAATGTTTTTGTCTACTAGCACCTCGGATGCCCAGTCGTTTGCCATTCCCACTCTTCTCCATCGCGCTCTTGCCGTCTACCAGAAAGCTGACGTCTCCCGTGGAATGTCCTTCAAACCGGCCACCGTAGCGGCTTCTTACGCCTTCACCGTACACGTCGAAGTAAACCTCTTCCGCGGTGGCAACGTACAAATTCCTCAGTACCGAGGCACTCCTCATACGAGAAGAAATTAACAATTAGATTCAGTCCGTACCCTTCTGCGGTTACACGATGTTGCCGGTCAGGCTGACGCCGCCATTTTTGCCAGGATTCGCAGGTTGACCAGCCCGCAGACTATGGAGTTTATTATGTCGTACTTTTTGAGCGGGTTACGGTACTTGTCGCCCATGATGCGGAACACCTTGATCCTGCGTATGCCGTTCTCGACGTAGATTCGTATGGAGGAGTGACAGTTGTTGTACGACTTTTCCTCCTCGCTGAGCTTTTTTCCCGGGCGCTTGCGTATGGGAAGGATCACCCTTGTGCCGTTTTCGATCTTCTGGGCCCCATGTACCCCTTGTCCATGAGATTGCGCAGCCTCATGGCCACGCTGTTGTCTCCATCGGGAGAACAGATTTCCGGAAATGACGGGTGCTTCTTCTTGAAGGTGGTGATGTCGTTTACGCTCCCGGGCGAGTGCGCAGTCTTGTGCACTATCAGCCCGTCGCAGTTCATGGTGTACTGCACCTTTGCGGTGTTGGTATGTGCCTTGCCGGAGTAGTGTGACTTTTCCATGTCCCTGCGCTTCGGCTTTTGGATGGGCTGCTCCGAGGCGTCAGTCAGGCACGTCAGACCCCTGAACATCTTCTCGAGCTCCCCAATAGTCTTGATCCTCCCGACCTTAGCGTAGATCTTCTTGGGCGTGGGCAGACTGTCCTTGATGACCAAGGACATGTTGCTAACCGTGTTGGATACGGTCCCCTGCGACAGTTTGAAGAACATTCCCACTACCTCCTGCGTTGCATATGTCTTGATGTAGAAGAGACAGAGCACCAGACGATCTTTCAGGTTGAGAACGTGCCGGCGTCCCGCGCCTATGGCACGCTTGCGGTCTGGCCGGTCGAGCCTCTTCTCCTCCATCTTGGGATGTTTTTTGGCCACCTCGGTATACAAAGAATCGAATTCCTCGATGGTCATGCCCGTGACCCTTTTGAATCTCGTGGCATTTTTGATCAAATCATGATATATCTCCATATATCATATATCACATGCCCGTTTTTCGAGTGGTATGTGAGCTTTTTTTACTTTGGAGGTCAAAATTTTCTAATTACTAATTTCCTCTACGTAGTCAACGATATAAACAACCGAACACCTGACGGATGTATTTCTGCTGGTAAAATATAAAATACGAATATGCGCCGATCAATTCGGCACATCTTTAACACGCTGGCTTTTTTCATGATTTTTAGCCGTTGGTGGAAGGTAGTCATGCAATGCGGGAGGTCACCGTGCGCCAAAATAGAGTATTGCATGCGTTGCACAGGTACATGCGCAGGCGGCCGGTCTGCTGACGCGATAGACCGCGTTGGGACGTTGCATCCTACCAGGCCGAACGCCACATTAGCAGGCCAGATAAACAAACGTCTTGACGGTGCGAATCTCATTTCCGGTCATAATACTGATAGATTTGTAACACATCGCCATTATGAAGTGGAATTTGGAGCATTAGGGCCCACCGAACTTCCAACTACACCATCACAGTAAACACGAGCGGGTGGCAGAAACAACGCAGAGAGTTGTAGTTAATGTTTTTGAGCATTTGGTGTTCTTTTGTAGACATGTATGTATTTTATTTCCTGGATAGAGTATATGCCATGGATCCCTCAAAGGTGGACTGGAACCATCCCAGCGTGAAATACCTTCTCAAGTGCTTTGAAGAGGCGACAAATGTCAGAGACAAAGAGAGTGAGCAGACGCGGGAGATGATGGAACGAGTGTTGGAGGAAAACAGGCAACTGCGCGAAGAGCTCGAGCAGCTGCGCGAGGAGAATGAGACGATGCACAAGGAGAATGAGACGATGCACAAGGAGAATGAGACGATGCACAAGGAGAATGAGGCGATGCACAAGGAGCTCGAGCAGCTGCGCGGGGACAACAAGCAGGTAGTAGCTGGAAAGGAAAAAAAGCACGGCTCCGGACGCGGGCACAACCACAGAAGCTACAACGTGAGGGAGATGAAGGGGTATCCACAGATTAGGAGCGTCGACAAGAACGGCGGCACGAAGCGGCCGTCGCACAGGATCCCGCCCACCGTAAACGACATCAGACAGGCCGACCAGACCAAGTGCCCCAACTGCGGCGCGGAGCTCTCGAAGCCCACCGGAGAATACGAGCGGCTGTCCGAGGACCTGATCGAGTTCAAGTGGACGGTCACCAAATGGTGTGTCTCAAGAAGGTTCTGCAGGGGCTGCAACAAGCAGGTCACCCCGTACCTTGACGGCGTGCTTGCAGGGGAGCATTTCGGGACAAACATCATGGCCATGGTGATAACCATGAAGTGTTCTAACGTGTCATTTGGCAAGATCAGAGACATGCTCCACATGTTTTATGGTATCAGCATCTCCACGTCCACACTGAACCACTTTTGCGACGTGGTAGCCCGTGAGCTTGAACCGCTGTACGACAAGCTCAAAAAGGCGCTCAAAAGGTACAGGGAGATTTACGGCGACGAGACGAGCTGGTTTGTCAACGGCATACGCAGGTGGGTCTGGGTGTTTGTCAGCAGCATGTCGAGCATATTCGTCATAGACAAATCAAGAGGCAGGACCGTACCCATGGATGTGCTGAAAGGATTCACAGGAACCATCGTGAGTGACTCGTGGGGCCCGTGGAACTACGTGGGTAGCAAGCACCAAAAGTGCCTGCTGCACTACTTGCGCGACATGTACAGGACACTCGAGAAGAACAAGAGCAAAAAGTTTGTCAGATTCTTCAGGACGTTGTATAAAATACTCAAGGATGCCATAGAGCCCAGAAAGACTGACTGCAGGGACTCTGCTGAGGATCAGAAACAGTCTGTGCAGAAGCTCAAGAGTAGGGTGCACCGGTTGATAAACAAGGACCATACGGACAAGGACTGCAAGAGATACGCAAAGCGCCTAAAGAGGGAGGTCGATTCACTCTTTACGTTCATAGAGCATGAGGGTGTGGACTATCACAACAACGTCAGCGAGCAGGCGCTGCGCAGGTTTGCAGAGGCCCGCAAGGTACTGTACGGGAGCAGGACAGAAAAGGGCGCCAAGAGGACTGCCGTGACCATGAGCATCCACGAGACATGCAAGAAGCGCGGCGTCAACTTTTACGAGTTTGTCCGCGACTATTTAGCCGGAAGGATAGACGACATTCCGAAAAAACGCATAGCTCATGCCACAACTACCATCACAACCATGGCCGCCTGAGGCGGTTCGTGCAACATTTTATGCATCTACATCCACCACACCCATATCTACATCCACCACACCCATATCTGAGCCGTGGCGACCGTCACGACTACACGCGCATCGAGATTTGCCTTCTCTTGGTGAGCTGATTTTGACCTCAAAAAACCACTTCATAATGGCGATGTGTTACATAGATTTTTGTATCTCTTCGGAGTCCTCATACAGACGGTTTCTGGTTGCCTTACTAAATGGCCTCCACATTATCTTGGCAGGGTTCAGCTCTGGCGTGTACGTAATACAGTGGTACACCCTGATCTGCTTGTTCATCTCCACCAGGAACTTTTTGTGCGCTTTGGACTTGTGGATCACCGCGTTGTACAGAAATATTACGAACTGTCGTATTTTTTGTATACGTACATCAGAAAGTCGATAAAGCCTGCCGTGTTGGCCTTTTCGTAGAACCGGCAGTGCATTGTATCGGTGCCCAGCACTACTATGCAGTGAAACCTCTTGCGAGAGAGTGCCACAGGCGCTACTGCGTGCGCGTCCTTGTGGTACCATCCGCACTGAAGGTTTCAACTCAGTATGAAGGATACTTCGTCGCCTGACAGGATCTCATAGCCACTGTTGTAGTAGTATGTGGCTAGCTGCCTAGCTTTTTTTGTACGTGGTCAGGTTGTCTGGGGAGATTTTTTGATTCAGGCACGGATCTAGAGTCTTTTGATAGTATTACACATCATTCTAGGCACGACCTGACCACGTACCTTTTTTTTAACCTCTTCATCTCTTCTTCGGTGGCGGCTTTTGGATGCCTTGGTCTGAGCTTGACGTGCCTGAACCCCATATCGTGCAGCAGATCCTGCATGGTTCGCGGCACGTACTGGGCATTGTACTTTTTAAAGACGTGTTCCACTACGGCCTTGCAGGACCACATATTGTTCTCAAAGCTGTGCGCCTGCGGGCCACTATGCAGATCCTCTTTGAGTTCGACAAGCTGTTCTGCGGTCAGCTTGTGTCTGGGCCGGGCCTCTTTACATCGTGTAGATTGTCAAGCCTGCTCTCCGCTCTGGCTAGCCAGTCGTGTATGGTGCTATGCGCCTTGCAGAATCTCTCTGCGATTGTACGCGGCGATTCGCCGCACTTGCGGGCCATGCATGCGAGCAACTGTTGCCTAGCTTTTGGATCCTTCTCGTTTTTGTACCATGTCCTGAGCCTGCCATTGTTTATGTTTGGGAGAAATTTGTGTCCTGTGCGTAATTCTTTCTTCATGTGTAATGGTGTCAGGTTTTGTACTTGACTGCCAGCGTCAATTTCTATAGACAATTCGGTACAAATTGGTTAGATTGGGCTGATGACTGCTCGTATGTTCTGTTATCTGGCTCTTTGACTACGCTACGACATGGAAGAACAGGAATCTTGATCACATGGCAGAGATCATGCACTACATATGACGGCCAAATCACCTGACCATGTACATATAATACAATAACATGACTTGACTACGTTCTAGCTAGCAGTTTTAGCTGTATTCCCAAACCAGTACTGAAACGTCTTGGAAATCCCAAACGTACCACGTTTACAACACACGATGATTATATCGCGGTAGGATTCTCTTACAAATTCGATTGATGCAATCTTGGACGGGTCATGTAGTTTGAACACGATTGGTTGCTAAAATACTATGCACAAAAATCATTCTATGATATGAATGGATGTCTTTTGAAACAAAAACATCATCAAGCAAATTTTCAAGAGAATCTGAGAATCACTTTTACCAAGTATAAAATTTAATGGTAATATTTTTTAAATCAGTTTAACAAATTCATACATGGAACAAAAGAGAATGTGTTCAGGTAAATGTAAAAAATATCGTGTTGTAAAACCTACAGGAAAAGGCAGATGCGAATCTGGTTATGCCAGATGTCAAATATGCGACATATGGATTGATTATACAGGAGTACGTTTGAAAGACGGTTCCCATGCAACTCAGGACTTTGAGGGAGGTTTTTGCAACTGTTGTAACTATAGTGTTAGCAGAAAACCTAGAAACATAGAATACAAGGCAAAATTACGTCAATCCAATTCTGAGATAGGCGGGGATATTGACCTATCATACTTTAACAAACGTCGTGCACACATGATAAGGCATCTGGCAATGGCAATTGTGCAAAAAGAGTCCGAATACAGTAACAAGTATCTTCTTTCGAAAAACTCAAAGACAGACATAGAGTCCGAGTTTGGCACTGATCTTGATGTGTTGGTCGAGCTTGCAAAACAAACCGACCCACCAAACAAGATATCACTGATTGTGAAGTTTGAGCAACTTAGACATATGTTGGATCGTATCCCCACAAAAGAGGATATAGAAAAAATTTTTAAATTTGATCTTATCCAGTACGAAACAGAGTTTGGAACATGGGAAAACTTTTTGGAAAGACTGGGTTATGATCCTTGGTACAGACAGGAACATGAATTGTCTGAAAGTACCGGACAAACAAATCAAGAAAAACATGAATATTATTTACAATCAACTTATTCTGAAAACATCATAGACATAAAGAAGACACTAAAAAACTATCTGAAAGATGAGCCAGAGATGCTGCGCTTGTTTATGCTAATAGATCAAAACATCACCAAGCTAAGTTCAGAGGAGATCAAAGCATTGATGTCTATCACAGAACAGGATTAACATTTCTTTGCAGATAATCTTTCAGAATGTATTTTTCTGAGTTCAGTACCAGACTCAATGCCTCAATAGATCTTTTCATGTTGTTAAACAGGAATTTATGTAGAATAGCCTGTAATCTGGTAATGTTTTTCAGTAATGTTTCTGCATCTCCATCTTCATGTGTACGACACATGTGATCAATTCCTGCAACAAGGTGTGGACATAACGTATGATAAGTGCTTTCGTTTAACAAATGCTTACACGTGCACTTGAAACGATCAGAATAAGACGTTGGAATTTCCACATATACGTTCTCAAACAGAATGTATTTTTTCATAATTTGTGATTCTTTAATTGTATCGGACATAGTTCCAAAATACACACCAGAATCTTTATCAAATAACTCTGGGTTAGTGTGTTTTTTAAGATCTAACAAATCATCATAAATCTCAACTATATGGGTGTTCAAACCATTTTCAAAAGAGTCTGGAGCTAGAGATTCCAACAAACGTAAAAAATCCATATACTTTTTAGATATTACTTCAAAGTCATCCAGACTCGATACATTTGGCAGCATCTCCTCAATACTGCCTATTGGGATCAGTATCTCGATATTGTCCAGAATTGTTTCAACGGTGGCAAGTCCAGACTCGTAGTTTAGTGATTTGACCAATACGGTTTTGCCTGCATTATCACCATATCTGATCCTTGCTACAGAATTTTTTCTGCATGGAGTGACAGGTGTGATCATACACCAGTCTCGTATTGCATCTTCACCTATTATCTGGATTGTTTTATCATTTTTGATGGTTTCATACATTGTTCTGCTTACCTGCTCACAGGTAAAGATTATCCCCTGTTCACCTTCAGGAAGAGCATCTGCAAGTTTTGACAGTGTGGACCGTGTAACTTTATCATTAATCATGACCTTGCAGTGAAAGATGGTAGAGTTGATCGCAAAGTCCAACTTTTCCATGATTTTTTTTTGTTCTGGTCGGAAATTATAATTCTCAAGATCTACTATAAAATCAAACTCTTGCATGTCTTCTCGTGGACTCTGAAGCATTGCAGAGTCACTGAGAACCAGACCTGCAAGCCACGTAACCTGATCATCCCCGTCATCCAGATCGCCAGACTCCAATGATTTGAGCTCGTCTAGGAACAACTCTGGACTGACTCTCCTTCCAAAGAACTTGGTTTTACCAGACTCTATTCTTTGTTTAGTAATAGGTAACATTAAGGCATTGTAGTTTTCTACTGTAAACAGATGATCATTGCTTGGAGAGTATTTCCAAAATGTTTTCTTCCATACTAGAAGGTTCTTGTATTCCAAGGTATTCAAAGTATTCTCAAAGATCTGTGCTCCTGACACTGCCAGTCTGACCAGTGGAAATTTGTCAAATATCCTTCGTTGAAGTGTTATGTATCTTGTACCGTTTTTTTCATTATTTAGAAGATCATATACATGCTCAACAAACTTTGGATATTCTGGTGTGACAGAAATATCTCCATCCTGTACTATTGCATACCCTTGCTCATTCAGATTAGAAACTACGTCAATTATTTTTATGTGAAGACCATCGCTCAGGTATTTCTCAAAAGAAGTCAATCTGTTCTTTTCAGTTAGTATTGAAATCTCCTTGTTTATAGCGTTGTATGATTCCATGACGTAATCTTGCAGATTTTCACTTCCAATGTACGTGTGTTTGAGCAGACTGTAAGAAACAACAGCCTGCAAAATGTTATGATTAAGGAGGTTTTCAAGTGGGCCATACAACATGTTTGTATATTTGGTTAGGAATTGATATTGGGTATTCTGATCCGAATCCTGAAGGTTTTGAACCTTGCCCCCCAAGTCTGAATCCGTACACTGTCTTGTTCTCAGCTTGAGTGATTTTACAATCGATGCATGGTTATTGAAGTTTAACAATTCATATTTTCGGATCATCTGCGAGCTTGGCATGCCACTGATAAAATCCTCAATGAATGTGGGCAGAAACAACAGTGGGAATTTTTTGGAGATTCTTATAGCTAAACGAACAATAAAATTTGCAGACACCATATTATGTGTATCTTGATAAGTGATGATTTTGCCGCATTCATTTTCAAATACTTTGTCATACATGTTTGAATTATTACCTGGCTGTCATCTTTTCAAACATCTCGGTTAGAAAAGCCTCATATTCCCCACTAGTACTGTCTCCGTTTTTTTCCAGAACCATCAATGTGTTGATTCCACCATTTGCATATTCCTGACATATTTTAATCAGTTCTTTAGAGTCTGCCAGTATATCTAGCTGAGGATTTGTTGCAAGTGCCACACTGCACAGCATCCATACCTCTTTTTCTGTAAGTGCATCTCGGCGTATGCTGTCAGAGGGCGTTTTTATTTTTTCACGGTTGTTTTGGTCAACACCTATTGCCATTGCAAGCAAGAATATGTCAATTTGTCGTTTCCTATAAAATATGGATGCTTTTTCTACTATACGTCCATTTACGGAAGAATAAAACTTCTCGATTTTGGTGTCAGATTTATCATAGGATATGTGTAATGGCCAGTCTGCCTGTATGCGTTTTGCTATTTTTCTGCTCAATCTTCTAGCTCCTCAATTACTGTATTGTATGAATTTGTTTCCGGATTTTCATGGAATGTAAGCTTGTATTCTTTCCATAAACTGTTATTGTCACGTAATGTATCGCGAACTGATTGAATTCCAGGCCGGTTTTCTGTCTGTACCACGCGTCCAACATATTCCTGATCTTGAACTAGCAACGTAATCTGAGTACCGGGAGTAAAATTTGGCAAATTTTTGGCAATGTCTACCCGTTCTCTCTGATCTATGTTGTGCAAGGGGGAGTCTATCATCATAAAATAATTTTTTTCAGCAATATCACGTATGGCTGCAATGTAGGATAGTGCAAGACAGCATGTTTGTCCTGCACTCAATCCCTTACTATGTTCTGTTGGCCCATATGCAGTTACAGTGTAATCCTGACTTATTTCCACTTTTGAAAAGTCCATACGAGATACCAACCGTAGAAAGTATTCTGTGGTTTTTTCAGCGACTGTGGTTCGGAGTTGCCCTATAATATTGTCTCTACACTGCACGAGTATTTTTTCAACAGTTTCTGCAAGCTCATGCCGATTATAATATGAGTGATACTTGTCTTCTTCCCTTGCCAATTTCTTTAACTCTCGATCTTTTTCCTCAAAACCTAATGTTGCCTTTCTGACTTTCTCTTCTGCCACAGCCTTATCGCTGATATTTTCATTATATTCTTCATCTAATTCGTGTAATCTACTGGATTTTATCCTAATTTGTTCCTGATCATGTTTTTTTAGCTGGTCAGAGATCTCTTTAAGATTGGCAGATTGTTTATCTAGTTCCGAGTTTGACTCATCGCGCATACTACGATGCTCATTTATTTGTTTAGTAAGATTTGAGTGTTCAACTTCATTTACCATATCATCCCAATGCCCTCTCCCAGTAGTAATGTTCTGGATTAATGGAGAATCTGCAGTGTTTTTTGCAAGCAATCTCTCCATGTATCTGCGTTCCTCACTGCCTTTGGCCAGATGTGTACCGCATATACATTTAGATGGATTTGCCTTCAGTATGTTTTTTAGTGCTTGGCCGCTTACCGCTATAGGGATTTCGCCGTCTTGTTCCCATTTATTACACATTCTTAAACTTTTTTCCATCGAGTCCCGTAATCGTGATACTGTATTGCAATACAGCAACCAATCACTCATTGTTTTGTTATGCCCAGACAACTCTTCTCGTATACCCTTAATACGGATACGTATAGAATCAGCACGTTCTTGTTTCTCTCGTACTGCCTTTTCATCGTTATTTCTAAGATATGACCGTATGCTCTCCCTCTCTGCATCTATTTCTTGTAGTCTTTGACTCTTTACCGATATTGTCTGGTTGTTGGACTCGATTTTTTTTTCAAGTATGAATATATCTTCTTTAATAGGTTCGGTCTTTGGACTTTTTATATCCTTGAATATTTCGCTATGTGTTTTTTTCATATGTTTTATGGCATCCTCAATTACAGGAAGACCAGATATCTTTTCTATTCCATCTTTCACAGTGTTTTTACTTCCCAAGTCAAGGAAGCTATCAAGCAATTCTGCATCAAAAAGAAAATATGAGGATAGTGATTCTGGAAATACATTCTGGACTAAATCGTTAGCTAGAACTGGATCTGTCTCTACTCTCCATTCATTGGTGGTGGATTGTAAATGACTAAATTCTATTTCGGGGGTTATTTCAATCCCATCAGGCAGATTTCCGTCAACATCCTGACGAAAATCAAGTCTGCTTGATTCCTGAGTTTTGGAAAAGCGTATACTGCGTTTTATTTTGTAGCGCAACTTATCTTCCTCATATAGGGAGATCTCTACAAAAGTATCATCATCCAAGCCTGGCTTTAGTGACAATAATGTGTAGTTGTTGATAATATTCTCATCACTATGGGTTCCGGTAGATCTAAACTTGCCATAAAGACACCAATATATCGCATTCAATATGGTGGTCTTGCCTTTTCCCATGGTGCCTTCTATTATAGTAATTGTTTTTTTGGAATCACGTGACAGTTCGATTGTTGCTTCACCTTGATATGTACGATAGTTTTTCAATGTGATTTTTCCAAGTTGTAGGCTAGTTTTACTGACCATATCTACTACAGAACTCCATTACATCTTCATCATCAGCATATTTTTCCAAGATTTTACTCATGTTATTTTTGTAGTCTCGCTTACTGCCTAGAATTTTCATTTCTTCCTCTATTCTTAAGATTTCTTTCAGTATGTTCTTCATCTTGTCTGGAATATCAAGCTCATCAAGTTTTTTAAGTATAATCTCGTTGATTGCCAACAACTTGTTTGTGAAAAAACACTTTAAAAATCTATCTTGTAACCACCAAGATATACTCAAAAATCATTCTAGTACGAATTTTTTCTTGATGTTTTCAATTTCAGCTAGACACGAATCACTATTAAGTGCAATCTTGGCCATCTCTTCTTGACGTTTGATTTGTGATGACACAATCTGTCGTTCTGTTCGTATGACGTCTTCTGAATATCCTTCAGAGATATCAGGAATTACTAGAATGTCATATATGTCGGCATGTTCTTTCTTGCTTTTGTCAGCGTATGTTCCGTGAAATTTCCTTAGTACGCGCCCCCTTCTTTGAATAAACTGTTTGGGATTTCCAGTACTGGCCAGCATTATGCAATGCTTGGCAGCTGGAATATCGGCACCCTCATCAAGTACTCTATTTGCAACTATCACATCATATTGTCCAGAACTGAATTGATTCAGTATACCAATTCTTTGTTTTGGATCAGATGGATTCTTGGCAGTTATTTCCCGGTTTATGATGCCGTTTTTGTTGAGAATATCTTTGACTGTGGACATCTGTTTTTCTGAACAGTATATCAAGGAATATTTTACACCATCTGTATTCTTGTCCACCCATTCGGCAAATTTTTCTAGTTTGTTTTCAGCATCACGAATAATACGTGCTCTATTTAGAAGAGTCATCTCTAATTGTTTTCTATCTTGATGAGATTTTGAATTCCACAGACGTGCAATTAACTTTGTTAGCGACTCATACTTTTCATATTCTTCATAGTTCAGGTCTACGTAAATAGGATAATAATAATAACTGACCAGAAAATCTTTTTGGATTGCAGTTGCCAAATCTAATTCATACACTGTATCTCCAAAAAAACTCTCAAGCATCAGTGTCCCATCTGGATCAAAGTACCGTTCAAGAGTTGCCGAAAGTCCGAGCCTGTAATCATAAACACTACTCAGTCCACGCGAATTTTGTGGTGAGCCTGCATTATGAACTTCATCAGCAATTAACATGGTGGTGATACCGGCTCGTCCAACCACTTTGAGAAATTTATCTGAAGACAATGTAACATATGTTGTAAGCAAAATGAAAATATTTTTGGATTCATTTGTCTTCAATGATGCAATCTTGTCCACCATGTTCTGATGCCATTTTTTCTCACCCACAGTAATGCTGGAATTATAACCCCATTTTTCAAGCTCTTTTTGCCATTGCCTCACCAGATTATCATATGGACACACAATTACAACAAACATCTTTTGATTGTTTTGCTTGATTTTGTCAATACATCCAATGGCAGTAAATGTCTTGCCTGTACCCGTAGCCATTTCAAATATTCCCCGATTGTCGTTTCCAATCCAATTCCGTATTGCCTTCTTTTGGTACGGGCGCAATCTGGGAATATTTGTTAATTTTATATCTGATTTTGACTTTGGAGCAATCTTGATCAGATCATTTCTTACTGCATCCGGTATTGGTATTGTCTTCCAAGAAATTTCACCATGGATTCCTTCTCCCTCCCAATACCGATCAAATTCTTCAAAGTCCTTTTCTAGGTATTTATTTTCGCTTTTATCCGTACTTCTATACACGCGAAATCTATAGTATTCCCCCAACAACCCGTCATCAAAGTTTACATCACCAGAAAAAGATACTGCATTGTTGTCTTCGTCCCAAAATATTCCGGTTATCTGCTTGAATATTTGGCTTTCCTGTAACATACGGTGCGAAATGATGGTTCCGTTGCTGTCTATGGGGACAACAACACGGATTTCTAGGTTGCCGTTTGCAAGCATCCATGCCAGTGCTTTGGTATGATTTTGTATGAATTTTTCACGTATCTCGGCGAATTCTTGAATCCAGCATTCTGAGATAACATCGGAGGTATTTTTGACTCCTTTGTTTATAGAGTCTACATCACTTTCATTAAATTTTGGCATCAAGATAAGCTTCATTATGCCATCATTTTGGATGAATTCCTGTAGCCCTTCAGCACACAGTGCAAAATTCTTGGATGAAAATCCTCCACCTATCCTATAATACAGCCTTGTTGATTTGAGTATTTTGTTAAAGAATTCGTCATAGGCATTATCTGTAAGCGAACTGTATTCTGATTTCAACTCAAGACTATCAAAATTCATTTTTGTTCATTCCTGCAAGATGAAATTGTATGTTTTTCAAGGCAATCTTGTGTGTTTTATGCATGAGTAGCTTTCCTATATGTTTTCTAGTCCAGTCAATTATTGTTTTTTTGTCAGTGTCTATTCCGATTATTTTGTAATCAAACTCTACATGGTGCGTTGGACACAAAACAAGCATGTTGGTAAAGTCATCGTCCCCCCCATCTTTTAATGGATATATGTGGTGTACCTCACTGTATCTTTGTTCACTGCTAATCTGTATGATGTATCCACATACTTGACACTTGTTACCATATTTTTTTTTGAGTTGTATGACTTTTTTTGTGTCACGCATGAATCTAGTAACCACCTCTGATTTTCTTGCAGCAGGACCATCTTGACTGTCATACTCCCATACAATTCCGGTAGGCATTGAATGTAGTGGAACTGTAGATATTTTGTTTTTCGATAAATGTACCCCATCTGACAAAACGGGGGTCTTGATCCCTGCATTCTTGCATGTTTCATTAAATGGCCTTGATATTTTCTCAACAGAGGAGAATAGAATCAAGCAATCATGTGAGTAAATTCTCGGCGAGCTTCCCCAAAGTCTGGTTGCAATGTCACGACTTTGCAATGTCTTGTAAACCGTTCCATAGTGGGAAAATTCAGAACCCAGTATTGTAAAAAACACCCTGTCGCCCTCTCGTATTTCAGACCACAGATCATGATGTCTGTGTGAATTCAAAGCCCAAATATTTGATGCGTGTTTGGTATCTTTGATTGATTGTAGTGTGTTTTGATGCTGCTGAATCTTGAACTGCCTGAATCTTTCCACATCTCTTTTTCCCACAATCACGACAAAATCACGGGTTGTGTCGGCATTGCTGGATAATCTCCACAATCCAAATCTTCTGTTAGTATTCCAATCCTCAATGGTTTTGTTTGACCTAAGCATGCTTATGGCCTTGGTAGTCTTGATCCGCATACGTGAAGCATGAGCAGTATCGATTTTCAGATATTGTACAACAAAATTATCCAAATCCCTTTTGTTGTGCCAGACTGGTTCATTTCGATGTGTGTGCTGCATTTTACTACCTTCATATTTTCTATTGTGTTCATTCTCAATCTCACTAATGGATTTACCTTTCTGTGTTAGACATGTTCGAACTGCTTCAAGTACAGATAAATCAGTCATTACATTGTTAGATTCTTTGAATATTTTGTGTCACCGTTAACAAACCTCAACTGTTGATCTTTCTAAGCTTTATTACAGCCTCCACTATCTCCCAAGCGGCAAACTCTGACTCCTCACATCCAATGTCTGTAAACCGTCCTATCCCTATCCGAATTGATGAGTGGGCTCTTTCCTCACCAAATCCCAGTGCCATGATTACATGTGATGGTTCCACACTCTGGGTGGTGCATGCGGACCCGGCAGATATTGCAATACGATCAGATACAGAGTTGATTATGGCCTTACCATCCACTCCTAGAAAGCACACGTTAAGATTGCCTGCAAGCCTGAATCTGTAATCTCCATTTAGCAGTGCTCCTTCACCACTCAACACATCAAGCATTATTGCAGTCTGTTTTTTCAGATCTATATTCTCATTATACATGACCCCGATTGCAATAGATACAGCCTTTGCAAACCCCACTATTGCAGGCACGTTGAGTGTTCCGGGCCTGATGCCGCGTTCCTGGCCTCCACCATGTATCATCTCCTGTAACCTTACATGCGGTCCCGAACCGCGCACATACAGTGCCCCTACCCCCTTGGGCCCGTACATTTTGTGGGCAGAAAACGACATCAAGTCGACGTTCATATCCCTTACATTCACAGGCATGTGCCCCACTGCCTGTGCCGCGTCCGTGTGGAACAATACATTTCTGTCATGTGCGATTTTGCCTATCTTGGCTATATCATGTATGGTGCCAATCTCATTGTTTGCAGTCATTATGGATATCAGTATGGTTCTGTCAGTTATTGCATCATCAAGATCATCAATGTCTATGTGACCCAATTCATCTACTGGCAGATATGTGACCTTTTTCCCTACTGATTCGAGATATTTTGCAGTACTCAGTACTGCCTCGTGTTCTGTAACACATGTGATCATGTGATCGCCTTTGTCCTTGTATCTTTCCATGACGCCCAGAATTGCCAGATTGTCTGATTCTGTAGCGCCACTGGTAAACACAATTTCGTCTGACCTAGCACCGATTGCGACAGCTATCTGCTTTCTTGAGGAATTTACTGCTTCTGATGCCGCATTGCCAAATCTGTGATCAATACTTGCCGCATTGCCAAATCTTTCCATAAAATATGGTCTCATGGCCTCATAGACACGGACATCAAGCTGTGTGGTTGCATTGTTGTCAAGATATATTATAGGATTAGAATGTTGGTTCATATTCAGTTATCCTGATTTCTCTTTTCTGACAAGGCATAAACAAATATCATAAAATGATTCTTGGTACAGGTTTGGTTCTAATATTACAAAGTTGTGTTTTCTTGCTCCATCTTTAGGCAGTATGAGTTCATAATTATCTCTCTGATTCCCTACAGTACGTATATTCAGTGTTTTTCCCTCTCTTGGTGTACCATCCTCTCAAAGTCAGAAATATCATGTATTCTGGAAAATAATGCTATTGTTCCACGGTTAAAGTGGGCGCGCACCATTCTATTCAGATATATCTTGGGATCCAGTTGCTCCCTATACAATCTGTGAACCAACAATGCCATGAATATGTCCTCATGCTCCCCGAACAGTACAGAAGGGTGTATTTCCGATCCCCTCTCATCAAACTCGTCAGGATTTGGCATGGACGGGTCATTGAGTGACAGGCATATGGAAAACCTGCCTGAAATGTTTGGAGTGAGTCCGGTTCTTGACTTTATTGTGGCAAGCAGATTTTGTGAGCGTATGCTCATTCTCATCCTGTTAAATTGCAGATATCTTCTCCCCCAATTCGTTCCAAAAGTATCCCTCGCGAGACCTTGTAGTTCCGTCTTCAGAGAACCTCAGCACGTATGATTTTGAAATGTATGGCTTTAGCATCTCATAGTATTCGTGCTCAATTTCCTTGTTTGTAGAAAAGACTATGACTTGGTGGGACGCAAATGGAAGGAATTTCCCCACTATATTTGTTCTGTGTTCCCCATCTAGTCTTGCCAGTGGTGTATCTATCATAAATGGTAGTGATTTTCCTGATGTACGTGCCAGTGCCCACAAGATGGCAGTTGCAAACATTTGTTTTTCACCCTCTGAAATCATGTCCTTTGGAATTGGCTGGTCATTTCCATCGTATAAGCTGACTTGGAATGTATCTGGATCAATTGTTATCTTTTCAATGAAACGTTTTTTGTGCATAAGCAACTGCGTTCCCTCAAGCAGATACTGCTCCAAGAGCTGCAACTTGCCTGACTTTATCTTTTCAAGAAACTCGTCAAGTACTGATTGGACGTTCTGCGTCAGCACAACTCTGTCTTTGGACTTTTCATTTTGGTACATTTGCTTTACTATTCCGCGCAGTTTGGCGTCTATGTGGGTACGCATTGCCATATTGCTTGATAGTTTTTCCTCCATGTGGTTCATCTCTGCCCTTAATTCTCCAGACGTAGAGTTGAGCCTGCCCAGCTCTGATACCATTGGGCCTACCTCATCGTCACTTGCAGCACTTGCAAGCGTCCTTTCAAGCATCTCTATCTCTCTTCCTACATCTACTAACTCACGCGTATCTGCAGAAAGTTTGCTTAGTGCAGAATGGTTTGCCTCATGGATAGAATGTAGTATCCTGGCAGCCTGAATAGATGAAAATCCAAACAATTCGTTCTTATCATCTTGAATTCTCTTCCCGGTAAAAAGCCCCAGTAATCTCTCCCGCATACTATCAGTCTGGATATTATCCATTTTCAGCCCTTCAAAGAACTCTTTTGATTCTATTTTTGATCGTATCTTGTCAAGCTCGGCTATGACGGCACTACTGCCCAATCTTTCCTGTAGTATGGCCTGATCTTCTTCTATTGAGGATTTTATTGAATCTAGCAGTTCTGGAATCAGACTAAATGGCAGGTATGTTGCACAGTTCTCATACATCCTTTTTTCAACAGTGGAATATATCGTCTTTTTTTCTACAAGATTTGATTTGGCAGACTCTCTTGCAGAGGCAAACTCTCCACCTATTTTGGATATGCTAGATTCCAAACCCTCAATCTTCATCTGTAGGGAATCAAACTCGTTCTGTTTTTGCGCAAGTCTTTCTTGGAGCATGGTGTTGGTTTTGTTGTATTCCTCCCTTTCTTTTTTGTACCTGTCATATTCATCTTGGAGTGTGCTCTCACCTCCAACCAAATTCTTCATCATGTTTGTCTGCAGGTCTGTTTGCAATTGCTCCACCACATCCAGTCCCAGAAGCGACTTGAATGATTCCTTTATGGCAAAGTCTTCCTTTTCCTCTTTTGCAATTTTAACTATCTTTTCACCATCAAAGAAGAAGAGATTAGCAACACCCTTCGGTATAAGGTCCTTGATGAATGACTGCCAGTATGACTCTTCTACTGTATCAAGCGGCAGAAACTGTTCCTGAGAGTGTCGTTTGTGCACCAAAAGCTGCTCGTCTATTCCCGTATGTGATTTTTTCCACACGCGGTTCACCCTGTATTCTATCTCCTTTCCGGAATGAAACACCACAAATTGGACCGTAATTGATGCAAAGTCTGCTTGGGCCGAGCTTCCTGCATACCTGTGTATTCTCTTTGCCAGCATCTGCTCATATGATTTTTTTGTGCTCCTGTTGCCTGTAGCATATGCGCCATAAAGACACAACATAACTGACTCAAATAATGTGGTCTTGCCTGCTCCGTTAGTGCCTCCAATCAGTATGACCGGTTTATCTTTGGTACACGTAAAATCAAACTCATTTTTCCCCCGATATACGCCGTAATCCTGTAGTATTATCTTGGTTAATAACATCTATCTATCATACTCCTTAAACATGTCCTGTTTCTTTTGCAGTTCATCTACGATTACATCAAGATTGTCTCGCCACTCTTCTGAGAGAATGCGGTTTATCTTGTCATATATCTTGGAATGTCTTGCCATTCCATGTGATTCATATTCTGTGTTAAGTAACTTGGAGACAAGCAGTTGTGGCACTTTTCTCTTTGAACAGATCTCCTCTAGTATGTCCTGCTCCATCCTGCCAAATCCTGCCAGATCCTCTTGCACTGCCTCGAGGCGTTCACCCAATATGTTTTCGTATATCTGATACGCAGTATTTTTCCAGTCCCCTCTCTCTATTCTCCATATGCGCTGAATTTCGTGTACCTCGTCTTGTGTAATGAGCTCCATGTGCGGATTAGGACCTGTCTTCTGAATGGTCTTTTGAGCCTTTAGCAGTTTTTCTAAAAATTCGACACAAAATTCCATGGTGTACGGGCCTGGAACCAGCATAGAGTACGGGTCAGGCTTTTCATCACCGCGTTTTTGCATCTCCATCTTGGATTCTGCTATCTTTTTGGCAAAGCCTGCTTTTCTGCTATCACTGACAAGCTTCATCTGTCCCGTTCTGCGCTTGAGGCTACGTACATCCTTTCTTCTTGCAGGGTCCTGTGTCTCTTTGAGCTCCTCGCGTAGTTCCAAAAGCGGCTCCATCCAGTCCTCACCATTCTCTATGGTGTTTTTCAGCGATATGTCCTCATCAACTACTGTACATACCCAGCAGCCAAACCTGCTGTTACCACATGATGGGGTACTGGTATCTACTACAAGTGGACATTCAGAAGAGTTTGCGTTCTGGTATAATGTCAAGAGATCCCTGTTATTTGCCCCCCATGGATTTGGATTCTGCAATAAATAATTCCATACATCTTTTGTGATAAAGTCACGCAGTGGCGTATAGACATAGGTTTGTGCAAATTTGGAATGGCGTGACAGTAGGCTTCCCTCTATCTCATACAGGTTCATAAGCTGCTGTCGTGACCCGCTCTCATCCTTTCTGGTACCCAACGCCACTATTGCTTCCCCATATTCTGATGCCTTTTCTTGGATGAATCTGTCTGCATTTCGTATCTTGAGTCTCTCTGTACACCATCGAAACAAATTGCTTGGTGCAGGAAACCCCTTGCCTAAAAGGCAGACCCAAAAAGTATCCTCTATTACAGGTCTTACAAGATTGGTGGATATGGGCAGATGTGTCTTTTTTGACGCTTTTTCCATCATGTCAAGAGTAGTGGTTATCTGTTCTACCACTTTGGGGGACTCTACAAGCGTATCTGATGATATTATGAAGATTTTTTTGTGCAGTTGTTCTGTGGACAATTCTGATAGAGCATTCCATATGAGCTGCACCATACACGTAGAGTCCTTACCACCACTAAAGCCCAGAATCCAGGGCCTGTTATCGCCAAGATACACCTGTCGTATCTCATCATAGATATCCTTGGTGCTGCGCTTGTCAAATACGGACTGGTTCATTTACCTGTACTCTCCACTGTTTTTGGAACTCCAAGCTGTTTTAATATCTCGTTTGCAGCCCGCCTTATACCGAGTCTGTTTTTGAGCATTTTGCCGTCCATCATTACCTTGTCATGCCATACGGGATTACTTTTATTCCAGTCAATCTTTTGCAGAGATCTGACTTTCATCTTCCAGTCATTTTCTTGTGTCAGGACATGTCCGACCATACCCAATGCATTTAGAATGTTTGTATGTGCGTGGACATAGTCCTTTCGCAGCTCCCCAGCAGAAATCTTTTTTTGCATAAGTAGGTTCCATTGCGGAATATTCTTTGATAATGTATTCCAGTATTCTATTGCTAGTTTTTGCTTTTCTGGAGATATCGATTTAGTTTTTAACATCAGTAGTTGTTTTGTTGCATCTGCTATTCCGTTTAATGTAAAAAAGTTTGTAGAGCGATTAGAGATATTTGTCTTTTCCATTTCGGTCCTACCACAAAATATATTCACGTCATTTACCAAATTTACAATAAACCTTGCAAAGGTGTCGCGGTGGTCATAAAGTAACCCAAGTGACTTTGTAGGCTTTACTGCATGCTTGTTAAGATCTGCAAACATTTGCTGACTGCGTTTGAGGCCACGGTCCTCAAAGACCACCACAGATATCTTTTCACTTCCAAGTAATGGGTTTTGTTCGTATGCTGTACGAATTGCAGCGCATCTATGCTGACCGTCATTGATCAGTATTGTGGTATCCATGGGAATAGACAATGTACCAATTTTTGCATCAGAACCTTGGCCAGGAGTTGGATGAAACCGGATCTTACTACCTACTGAAATGGTAATAGATGAAAAGATATAGCTATCAGAGTTTTCTATGATATAATTTGCTATTGGATGAATACGCGATTCACGAAGTTTACGCTGTGCCTTCAACTCAGGATGTATGCGCGGGTCTGCATTAAAGTTGAAATGTGAATGTATAGTGGCAAATGAGCACATTATACAATAAAATTCTCTCTTTCCCTGATTGCCACGTATTGCAGGAAAAACCATGGATTCGCCCTGAGTTGTAGAATTGGTCACAAATATGATTCAAGATTATAGTATATATAGATTAAAACATGCTTCCAAATGGATTTGGAAGCATATTTAAAAATAGTTGATTTTATGCTCTATTAATATGGTTGGTATTTTTAGCTTTGTTTCCTAATTCTCCTTGCGCACGCCGGCCGAGCCTCCGTCGGGCGGCGACATGGCAATTATGCTGTCACGATGATGTCCACCTCCCGCCTCTCGCGCTATAGACTCATCCCCACACCTGTTGTACAAGTCCACCTTGAGTCTTACTTCCTACAGGATGTTGTCCCATTTGAGGGCCATCAGATGCTCGCCGAACAAGCGCTTGAACGCCGAAAATACACTCTCTACGATCCACCTGTGACTGTAACCTATCCGGGCCTTCCAGAATGCCTCGTTCTCTCTTTTTTCTTCCCTGTCCATCAGTCAGGTGTACCACATCGCGGCTTTTGTCCAGCTAGTCCCTTACAGACGCGCCACACGCGTCGCCGGACCCCTTACCACACACGGTCACGTTGATTTTGCAGAAAACTACAGTAGTTTATACAAGAAAGTCTGTGTGAAATAGCCGCAAGTCGGTCGTTGATGATGATGTTTATTCAAACACCACCCTTTATGGATTGTTGACGCTAAATTAATGATAGGCCACACCCTCATAACATAATTGGCCCCTTGTTTGCTTGCTTGCCCAGGCGTTTAGGCATTGAACCATCAGTAGTGATACACCATTCCGGCCATTCCCTTGCTGTTTTGCACCCATTTACAATCATAACGCGGCACTCAGACAAGGCAATCAAGCTCAACATATAGTAATTTGAATTAATATCCGTTATTTAATCCGTGTATCCTGTACCATCAATAGATCAGTACAAATACAATTTGATTATATGAAAACAGTGTTGTATAATTATGAATAGTACAGATTTTGTATTTTTTGGCTGCATCATGTGCAATCCAAATCAAAATAGGCTGCCGCATATGCGCCAGACAAAAAGTCATGCAATGTAACAGTCGTAAAGTTTGACTATTTTGATGACGCCTTGATTAATTGCAGTTTGTAATCCGTTGCCTAGCTGCGCCAAGCCCTTCAACGGCGTACTGTTCACCCAGTTTTTACAACTTATCCACTGCGGTTCAATGGGGCTGAGTTCCGGCGTATATGTGGGCAGGAATCTAATCTGTATTTTTCCTTCGAGTTTGCGAGTCAGGGATTTGATCTCGCGCTTTTTATGATATGGTGCATTATCCATAAAAATCAGCACGGGGCCAAACTGTTCATAAACCTTGAGAAGAAAATCCTTTGTGTTATCCCAGTTTCCAGAATCGTAAAAGTCAAAATAATGCGTCTCATCTTTCCCGATGACGCCCATTATGGTGACTCTCTTGTTTCCCCACATACCCTTGGTAGTTATTGAGGGGTTTTTCTGCCGGCTCCATGTCCTTTTAGGCACGATTCTTACATGTACGTGTGCCTCATCTAGTACAAGTACGGTGTATCCCTTGTTGGTCCAGAATGCAGACATTCTATGAGCTTTTTTTTTTAAATGTCTCGCTCTTCTCGGGTGTTGCAGACTTTGGATGGTGCGGCCTGGGAACAATGGGCCTGTAGTTGAATCTGCGGAGCAGCTGCCATATGGACTCATCATGATAGTCTGCATTGAACTCTTGTTTGATGTATTTGTTTATCAGCCTCAACGTCCACAGGTTGGATTCGTAGCCGACTGACTTTGGGCCCTTGTCAAGTGTCCTTAATAATTTTGTAATCTGTTTGTTGTCAAGCTTGCATTTGGCTCCTTTGTTTTTTATGTCATGTCTGTGTTTCAGTCCGTCTTTTGAAATACGGTTAATCCAGTCTCTGACCGTATTGTATGGCTTGTTTAACGTTTGGGCAATCTCCACTACTTTCTTTTTTTCTTTTTTTGCTATACATGCAAGCAGGATCATTTTTGCCTTGGGATCTTTTTCGTTTTTTTCCATCTTGCGCAAACGGTTTTTTGATACGTTTGGGAGGAATTTTTTCTTCACACGGTTAATAACACCATCCCCTATATAGCTCTATCGGTGAAATTCCGGATATTAATTCAATCGCCTATATCTTGAGAACATACTGCACGACAGCCATGCATGCTACCAGCATCACATGTGCACAAACTATACCCCAACAGACATCTTTCGCAGATAGTCATAGTGGACACGTAAAAAGTCCATGATGCGCCTATCTTCCTTTTTATCCACGGGGCAGCCGTTTGAAAGAATGCCCATATATTTCAGATCAGAGCCTATACCATGTAGTGCCTTTTTGATCCCCTCATCGTAGTGCAGCTGTGAAAACTCTTCAATGTTGGCCTCGGCCTCCAGTATGCGCTTCTCCAGCTCTTTGATTTTATGAAGGACATCAGGCCCATTCTGCATAATAATTCAAACATAGTCTTAAAAATAACTCTAATTCCCCCACTTCTTTACTATTGTAAAAATAGTATGCAAAAACCAAACAAATTTTCATATTCATTCCCCCCATTGTTAAAACAGGGTCATCCTGCTTGTACCATGGTATGGCACACAATATACAATCTTGCACACATCTGATCCCCGGATGACGCTTGGATTGCTTGACACATCCACAATCCCAACCAACAAAGATTTGTGTGGGCGGCAGATGGTTCAGGACGGATACCACTTGCATCGTATGTGTTTGACAACAGCGTAGTGAAACAGCCTTGTGCTAGCGCTAGGCCTATCTACCCATTACAATTACACAAGTATAATGTTTCATCCAGAAATACTCTGCCCTGTACAGAATCTCAATCTACACTAATCTGCAAGATTCTGTTGATTGCACATTTTGTCATGATTGCATCAGACCAACATTGCAATTCATTACTTCATGTCACTGCATGCTTCAGCTCACACATGAATTTATGTACGTTATGCGTGTGGGAAGAATCAGTTGAGGATACTGGCTGGCTAATTTTTGTACAATCATTCAATTCACGATACTCAAAGAAATAAAGGTGTGGTGTGCGGCACTCCAAGTCCTGCATGGAAAGTCTGATTGCTGCTTGAGACCACCATGATATAATCAAAGATATCATTGGTGATGATGATGATGGCGATGAATCATTCTGGCAGCAATAGCATAGTTAGCATGGTAACTAGCTTTGTAACCATTGATTTTCTTGATCGGTAAAGGGCAAAGTATTGCTTTACAGTACGTCTAAAGTTAGTGCGAACTAATTTCCATACACCACCACCACCACCACCACCACCACCACCACCACCACCACCACCACCACCACCACCACCACCACCACCACCACCATCAGATCCATATAAGAATAAAAACAAGTTAATTCTAAATAAGATGAAGTAATGACAAAGATCTATGACTTTACAAACATTTGCAGAATCACCATGGCGTTGGATCCAAAGATAAGGTTTGTAGGCGTGATCAACGAGCGCGGCAAGCTTGTTGCCGGCGGGATGAAGGAGAATATTGAGCCATTGGAGAACTTAAAAGACGATGAGATGCTGTTTATGGAGCTTGCCTTGCGCGTAAAGATGAGAAAAGATTTTGATGCACAGATGGGATCTGTAAACTTTGCAATGTCCTCACGTGAACACGCAATTGCAATCAGCACAAACATCAATAACGAAATATTGTATGTGGTGGCAGAACCTGATGCAGATTATGGAGAACTTCCAAAAAAGATACTAAAGATAGTCCATGATGCAGCGACCTAAGTATGTGTCATGTACAACAATCATGTTCGCCGCGCCAAAAATGTCATACATCTCTCTACTCACACACCAGTTGTGGTCAGTTCATCTACTATATCTGAGATCATTTTGCCGCTTGCAACCCCAACATGTCCTTCACCAAGATCAACTAATCAAACACACATCACCATGATGATGGTGTGATGATGGTGTGATGATGGTGTGATGATGGTGTGATGGTGTGATTATGATGATACTCACCCAACTGCACCATTACACACAAATCAATTACAATGCCAGTGCATCAAACTCATGACACACCACACTAATTTTACTTACCATAGGGTTGTATATGCGGAGATCATCACATATCTTGAGCACCGCAGACTTTGCAGACTCGGCATCTTGCTCAACTATTACAAACTTTAGCATCTTTGCAGTCTTGATTTTAGTGACATTCTTGTTGGTCCCCTCCTTTAGGACTAGATCGTTGAGGATCGTCTCGCCTTCTGGATCGCTTATCCCAAGCTTGTTTTCAATAGTTACATGCACATCAAACGCAGCCACAACCACACAAACAGCATTGGGATTAATCTGTCTTGCTACGCAGTGTGTTGATATGAATGCATATCTTTTGTCATATACATTTCAAGGCACACATGATTGTTTCTTGTGTTTGAACAGATTTTATTGTTCAAATTAGAGACTTTGCCGCCGCAGGGTCAAATACCCACGGGCAGAATTAGGAAACAAAGTTCGCATACAAGAGCTTAAATATATTCACAAAACCATAGTCTCTATGTCTGATTCACGACTAGCAACCGTATCAAGAATAGGCGTACCAAGATTTGCAATAGTGGCACTTGCTATGGTCTTTGTTGCTGGGTTGTTCGTGGTAGCGTTTGATCAGGGACACACACTCAGCCTGATTTATGGCGATCAAGCATTTGCTGATCGTTTTGTTCACGAGCTTACTCATGACATGCGACACGCAGCAGGATTTCCCTGTCATTAGGACGCTGTATTAAATGAGGGAATCACTTCTTTTCATGGTTATTGTGCTGGTCTCTGGAGCGTCTGCAGGACTCATCCATGGCATGATCAACTTTGCGGTTGTGGAGCCATACCTTGACCAAGCCACTATGATTGAGGGCAGAAACATCATGGCCGCAGGCGACGTGCAGGATGCAACCAAGTTCTGGGCAGAGTATGAGGGGTATCGCGTCTGGCAGAAGGGTGGGCAGATCCTTGCAGGGGTCATACTGGGCACATCCATTGGTTCATTGTATGGGATTGTGTTTGCACTATCCAAAGATGCACTTCCAGGCAGAGGGCACATACAAAAGGCGCTGGTCCTGGCAGGCGTGATGTATGTTGTACTGTATGTGGTGCCATTTCTAAAATATCCGCCCAGCTTGCCAGGCACAGGCAGTGAAGAGACGATAATGTTTAGGACTGTACTGTACCTAGTCGTTGTTGCGGTATCGGGATTTGGTGCAGTGGGCTTTTATAAAATCTCAAAGTTGCTCAGGGGGCGAGCAAAACTCTTTTCACTTGCAGGCTATTGTGTTATGGTATGCACCATGCTGATCATAATGCCCGACAGCTCAGACATGGAGACCATCTCGTCTAGCGACGGCATGCTAAACGAGTTTAGGATGGCATCAGCTGCAGGCGTGGCATTCTTTTGGGCCTCTGCAGGGGTATTGTTGGGACTCTTCTGGGGGAGGCTGCACTCATACCGGCAAAAAACCAGTCCCTCATACAAATAATTGTTCCAAATCTACAGAATGAGAACTTGTTATCGCCGTGTTTAAATATCCATGCTGGCATATCATCACACATGCGCAGACGGCCCAATCTGACCCATCTCAAAAAGTACGACACCACCCAAAAAGTCCTAGAGGCGCTCGCAGACTCTGAATCGCGTGCAATACTGTTCTCCATAGTCAAAAAGAGCAGTACCGCGTCAGATCTCTCTTACAACCTAAGCATTCCATTAAGCTCTGTGTACAAAAAACTAGCCGACCTTGAACAGTTGACGTTGATCGAGGCGCCCACATGGAGCCTGTCTGAAAAGGGCAGAAAGTTTAGGATGTACCGTAGCAGGATAAGCAAGGCTGCCATTTCGATTCACAAGCCAGAACCCATAGTTGTCCTGACTCCAAACAAGTGATATTGATGTCTGGTAAAAAGTTTGATACAATACAGCTCACCGAGTTTGATATCAATCAAAAGATCATGGAGTCACTGTGTAGTGTGTGTACCAGGGCAGTCTTGTTCTCCATAAAGGGCTCTCCTAGGGATGCCACATGGATTGCAGAAAACCTAAAGATCTCCCTGTCCACCGTCTACAAGGCCCTCTCGGTGCTCGAAGATCTGACACTCATCGAGGTGGACAAGTATGTCATATCGCCTGAAGGCAAAAAGGTAAAACAGTACCGCAGCAGGATAAGCCGTATAGAGATAACCATGGATGACATATCGCCCAACCTAAACCTATACCCAAATACCACTTTGTATAGTCCAGATGAATGATGATGGTGGTGGTGGTGGTGTGGTGACTATACCATCATGTACCAAACATAATATCTACTGCGCACTCATCAGAGTACACCTATTGCCGCACCCACCTCACCGCGCATACCGGCATGGCATGTAAGTGCCAGCTTGCAGGTTGACAAAGGTATCGGCAGCAGCCTAATGGGTATGGGAATTGATTTTATGTACGTGGTCAGGTTGTCTGGGAAGATTTTTTGATTTAGGGACGGATCTAGGGTCTTTTGATAGTATTACACATCATTCTGGGCACGACCTGACCACGTACGATTTTATGTTGTTGGAATATTGCCTTGAAATTAAAAAGTAGTTTAAATACTTTCGGGGCAACTACTGCTACATGAAGCGGCGTTACACCATTATGATTGTTGCATGTCTATTGGTGACTGGTGCCGCCTGCCTGCCCCTGACCCAGATTGTTTTGGCGCAACAGCCATCAGCAATGATACCTGAATGGATCAAACAGAATGCGGGATGGTGGGCTGACGGATCAGTAGATGATGCCACGTTTCTAAATGCCATACAATACCTTACACAGAATCGAATCATCAGCGTGCCGCCCGAGTCTGGCGTGCCAGGGTACCATGACACCATTATTACAATAGGATTCATCCCCGTAGAAAAGGCCGATGAGCTCACCCCCAAGGCCCAGGCACTAGAAGAGTTTCTAGAACAAGAGCTGGGTATGGATGTAGAGATTATGGTTCCTACTGACTATGAGTCCATACTGGAAGGGATGCGTTTTGGTCACATTGATGCGGCATTCATGGATACCGGCCCCGCATGGATAAACCACCAGCGCACGGGCGCAGAAGTCGTACTAGCAGAGGTTGTCAATGGCAAGGTAAACTACCAGGCAACCGTATGGGCGCCCATAAATGACAAGTCGGTCCAGTCCATCGAGGATACGGTGGGCAAAAAGGTGGCATTTACAAGCATTACGGGCTCATCGGGCTTTGTCAGGCCCATGGGCACTTTGGTAGCCAACGGCCACGTACAGGTCGACGGCGATGACATTATAGCCCTGCACTCGGCACTAGCCGACAACTTTGAGAGTTATACGTTTACGGGTGGATACAAAGCTGCACTGCAGTTGGTTCTAAATGGAAAGGCAGATGTTGCGTTTGGCTCAGACATTGCGCCGCAAAAGTACCTAGAGCCGGAGCAACAGGCAAAGCTGCGTGCCGCAGTCACGATAGGCCCAGTACCGTCACACGTATTCATGGTGAGCGCAGAGATGCCGGGGCCTGTCAGGGACGCACTAGTTGATGCGATGGTGAAGCTAAACTATGACCAAAACAATCACATCCTAGCCGACCTATATGGGGCAGACGCACTACTACCCACCACCACCACGATGCACATAGGGGATTTTGGAACATACATAAATTCACTAACGGGACTCGATCAGTTGATTCTTGACAAGCACAACAAAAACAAATAACAAAAGGAGTCAAGATGCAGGATCAGAGTCTATGAACAAGATCCATGCCGGCAACAAATCAGATGCAGTCATCTCGCCACATTCGGGACGGATACGTACAGCGCCACGCGGATCCACGCGATCATTATTATCTTCTTCTTCTTCTTCTTTACAGTCCCTGCCGTCAATTACCATGCTAAAAATTGTACAGATGAACGATGTGTGGGCTGCTTATGACTCTGAGTCCTTTACACTGGAAAGAATCAGCATGTCCATTGACAGAGGTACAAACTATGCCATAGTGGGGCCGTCGGGTTCAGGCAAGTCCACACTTCTCAAACTCATAAATGGCATGATGTCTCCAAGCAGGGGCACCGTCAAGATAGATCACACCGCCCCCAATCCCTACAACCGGCAGTTTCGCAAGATGATGCATACGATAGGGTATATACCGCAGAACTTGGGACTGGTAAGAAACAACACCGTGCTTGAGAACGTGATGATGGGGGCGCTGCCCAGGCTCGGCAGATGGCAGTCGCTGCTCAAGAGGTTTCCTGATGGGGAGATAGTAGAGGCCAAACGCATTCTAAGGCGGATTGGACTAGAGGACAAGGAGTGCAGAAAGACATACATGCTAAGTGGCGGTGAGAAGCGCAGGGTCGCCATTGCAAGGGCGCTTATGCAGAGGCCCACAATCCTGCTTGCAGATGAGATAGTGTCAGAACTGGATCACGTCACTGCACATGAGATAATGGAGGTGGTAGCAGATGCGCAGCGCAGGATGAACCTTACGGCTATAATGGTGCACCACGACATGGACTTGGCGCTCAAATATGCACACAGGGTGGCAGTCATAAAGGATGGCCAAAAGATCCTAGAGATCGGGGTGGAGGGTAACACCATAACTGACTTTCAGACAGGCGGCATGACATCAGAGGAGATCAGATGCATGTATGACTCCTAAGAACAATATCATAATTGGCATCATAGTTGCGATGCTAGTGGTGACGTCATATAACGTGGGCGTGGACCCTGTAGAGTTTGTGGCGGGTATGCCCAACCTGGCACTGGTGGCAGAAGAGATGCTTGCCGTGGAGGCAAAGTACATCCCGACGGCGCTCTGGGCGATGTTTGAGACGGTGCAGATGGCGTTTATTGGAACGATGGTAGGGGTGGCCATAGCAATGCCGCTAAGCTTGCTTGCAGCTAGAAACCTCAACAGCAAGTACGTGTATGCACCCGTCAGGGCGCTACTGGCCGTGGTTCGTACATTCCCATCCATACTGTGGGCGCTGCTCTTTGTGATTATGGTGGGGCTGGGGCCTTTTGCAGGCGTACTTGCAATCATCATGTATACGGTGGGGTTTGTGGCAAAGCTGCAGTACGAGACCATAGAGGCAATCGACACAGACCCTATGGATGCAGTCAGCTCCATCGGGGTATCAAAATGGCAGCTGATCCAGTATGTGGTGATTCCAGAGTCCGCGTCGCATCTGCTCGGGCAGCTGCTCTACATGTTTGACTATAACATAAGGCAGACCAGCATACTGGGTTTGGTGGGCGCAGGGGGGATTGGGTTTTACATAATAAACTACATAAAGTTCTTCGAGTATGGCAAGGCGGCAGTCTTTATGCTGGTGGTATTGTTTACAGTACTTGTGTTTGACTGGATCAGTGTAAAGATTCGCGATAAATATATCATAAAGTCCCAGCACGGCACTGCAAAGGTAGATGCTACCTAGTCTGGCACACAGGTGATGCTACCTCCATACGGTGTTTGATGTTACCACATACGGTGTTTGATGTTACCACATACGGTGTTTGATGTTACCACCACATACGGTGTTTGATGTTACCTCCATACGGTGTTTGATGTTACCTCCATACGGTGTTTGATGTTACCTCCATGTGGTGTGTAATCTCACCCCTATGACAGGTAATGGCCACCATGGCACGATTGTATTTACAGCATAGCTCATGACAAGTCTTGATTGTGTGTGCATACCTACACGGCCAAGTTGTGCACAAATTCATGTCAATGGAATTTTTCCAACCACATGAATCTAATCAATACATGCCTGTGTTTAGAAAAGTCCATGGACCATGTACGCGGCATACCGCCCTGCATTTAGGTGACTATCTCATCTAGTTTGTCTGCCTCGTGCGCAGACTTTATCTCCATTGCAATCCTCCTACCCATGCTGACATCCTTGCTGCCATACAGCAGGGAATAGTATGGCGAACCGTCCATGTAGATGTTGGTGCCTGCCACTATCCTTGCAGAGAACTCAAAGGCGGTAAACTTTGCATTCTCATCATATACGCCCTCTATACAAAACGGTCCATTCATGCCTGGCTTGACCAGCCTGCTTGCAGCATCAACAAACCTGTCTCCCATGTGGTATACCTCATCTAGTAGCGACTCTCTGAGGACTAGGTGGCTATTACCTATGACATTAAATGAGGGGATTCGGTCCTGGCCTGCCTGTATCTGCTGCTGCGCAGGTATGCGTGCAAGTCCCTCAATGTCAGATTCGTGCCTCTGGTCAACACCAAAGAATTCGAGTTCCTTTTTGATTGGTGAGTAAAAGAACTGCAGGTATGCAAGAACGCCAGGCGCATACTCTTGTATGTACAGTGTCTCGTCTTTTGATATGATTCCATTGGAGATCAGCTTGTGCCTCTTTTGGTCATACTCGTCGCTGCTTGATGCCATAAAGTAACCCTTACCGCCTGCGGCCCCCTGCCTCTTGACTATTACGGGACCATCAATATCGGCGGGATCCTGTATTGGTTTTGGCACTGAAAGTGACGCCTCGCGCATCATATCCTCCTTTAGTTTTCTGTCAGACTCCCATCGCAATATCCATTTGTTTCCAAATATGGGAGTCTTGATAGACTCGATCTCATCGGAGCTCATTTGTGCAATAAGCGTCCCGTGGGGGATTAGTATTGCATTATGTCTCTGCAACACGTCTTGGCATCTTGCACTAGTAACCTCGTTGAACGAGTCTACTAGAATCAGCTCATCTATTATGGGAAATCTCCTATACAGACTCTCGCGCTTCTTTTCGCAGATCAGAATGGTCCGAAGCCCTTCGTCCTTTGCTCCCTTTAGCACCTGCAGGGAGCAGTGTGAGCCCAGCGTGGCTACCGCAGGGGGTGGGGACGGCTTGTGGGGTATGTCTAGTTCAATGAGGGTGCTGTCTGACTGCATGGGAGAACTGAGCTTGGATGCTATGGAGGATTTCATCATGGTGTATCATACTCCTGCCTATCCATTTTATGAACTATGTGAGGATGAGACATATTCAAAGACCTCGTCTATGAGGCTGGCGCTCAGTACGGGTTTGAGCTCTTCAGGGGTCATCTTTAGGACAAAGTCATACATGTTGGTGGAATCAACATCTGCCGGCAGCCCGTCTGCGGCCCCCCCTGACAACTCTGGATCCTTTTTGCCTGATTGGAGCATAGAGAATACAGCGATCCCGTTTGCTATTATGGCAATAACTCTCTCCCTGTCTGTAAGGGTCATTGCCACCTCTAAACAAGATGCCAATTTAATACGTTGTGTGCTTTGATTGATATCAGATGCCTTACATACATGGCAAGTAGGAATCTTTTTGGTAAATTTGTTTTATACGTGGTCAGGTTGTCTGGGAAGATTTTTTTTGATTCAGGCACGGATAGGGTCTTTTGATAGTATTACACATCATTCTAGGCACGACCTTACCACGTACTTTGTTTTAAACGTGGTAGACACACATGGCCTCTATTGTGGCGTATGGTTCTTTTCCAAGTTATCTCATTTTGAAAATTGTGTGGGTCAAACGCAGCACCCAACATTCTTCATGTAATGGCTCATAGTCGGATCGCAATTCAGGTACAGGCTTGCCGTAGAAGCAATTAACAATTGTCAAATTTTCATCCTCAACACGACAAAATATAACATGTGTATTGATACATGTGTGGTTTACACATATACGATCTTTTACTCCTGTTAGGGCGAAAGTCTGGTAATTGTTAATTGCTTCTAGTGAGTAACCCGTGCCGTTACAGGCAACAAAACCCAAACCCTGCAGTCCCTCGATGACGCGTATACCCAAAAAGTACGTGGTCAGGTTGTCTGGGGAGATTTTTTGATTCAGGCACGGATCTGGAGTCTTTTGATAGTATTACACATCATTCTAGGCACGACCTGACCATGTACTCCAAAAAAATCGACGTTGCGTGTCAAATTATGTAGTCAATCTTGTGTGGTACAGTGGGCGAATTTGGTGTATAGTGGCATATGCCTGCAGGATACACCAAAACTCAGTTAAGCGAAATGTACTTGCGAATCAGACTGTTTACATGATGCCTGATTCGCACATGTTATGGGGGCTGTTCGGGGTCAGGGAGTACGGCCTGTATGCAACATGACTGGAAGGTAAGCTGCGTCATGGCATTCTGCCTCTCTGTACCATCCGATAGCATGACCCTGACAATCATCCATTCGTTGTATGCCAGCAGGGAATAGTAAAAGCAGAGCATGCGAGCCGCCATGTCCTGTATTCTGGTCTTTGCCCGCATCGTTTCCACCAATCTGTATCCTGTCTCAACACCCCAACGTTTTGTGTATTTTTTTACGTCAATTGTCGGGGCGTTTGTAGCAAACCCTATGAATTTTTGCTCGGGCATCGTTGCGTCTTTGTTGTTCTTGCGCTTCTCTATTCTCATGGTAAAATCCACCATGCCAGTATGTCCCTGTAGCGTGGCCTGAGATGTTGCATTCCTTGTATTTTTGTCATATTCCCGCAGTGCGGCGATGACCCCGCTGGAATTCCTGCACGGCATCAGGTATGTCACATTATTGTTGAGTAGCGCAATTATTGTATCCACTGAGAAAAATTCCCTGTCCAAAAGGACCAACCTTATCTTGGCACCTGTCTTTTTGACGGATTTCAGGATTCTGTCCACAAAATCAGGCACGGAATCACCCATTTCCAGGTATTGCGCACCCAGATGTATCTTCAGTGATTTGTCCACACACTGGGCAGTCATGTATCGCTCAAATAATTTGGTGCCGTTCTTGTAGCGGGATCGTGTGAGCTCTTTGCCGGGCTTTTTGTCATACCTTGGGATAAGGTGCATGTCAATTGCAATTGTTAACCCCTCCTTTGGAACCATTCCGAGGCGTACCATTTTTTTAAACTGTTGCGTCACCTGCATGTCAAACACATTCTGGACCTCTGCCACAACCGGGCTCTTGAGCATGCTTGCAAACCACCTGTCCGAGGGCTCTTTCCTGCCTCCTAGGCTCTTTCTTGCATTGGCACATCCGCCTACAGATGAATCCCGAATTGCCGCATTTATGATCCCTGCATTAAGCGTGTTGATATCAAAGATGGTATTATGATGTCCGGGCATTGTTGTACACGACAACATGGGACACAGGCCCGTCACAACATCTTGATATAGACGTTTGTTGTTTACCATATTACGGATCTGGTTTGTTTTTTGTTTGGACAACGTTAAACTACTGGATCCGTCACATTTAGCTTTTTTGGTTGGAATATATAGGTGATTGAATTAATATCCGGAATTTCACCGATAGAGCTATATAGGGGATGGTATTATTATCTGTGTGAAGAAAAAATTCCTCCCAAACGTATCAAAAAACCGTTTGCGCAAGATGGAAAAAAACGAAAAGGATCCCAAGGCAAAAATGATCTTGCTTGCATGCATAGCAAAAAAAGAAAAAAAGAAAGTAGTGGAGATTGCCCAAACGTTAAACAAACCATACAATACGGTCAGAGACTGGATTAACCGTATTTCAAAAGACGGACTGAAACACAGACATGACATAAAAAACAAGGGAGCCAAATGCAAGCTTGACAACAAACAGATTACAAAATTATTAAGGACACTTGACAAGGGCCCAAAGTCAGTCGGCTACGAATCCAACCTGTGGACGTTGAGGCTGATAAACAAATACATCAAACAAGAGTTCAATGCAGACTATCATGATGAGTCCATATGGCAGCTGCTCCGCAGATTCAACTACAGGCCCATTGTTCCCAGGCCGCACCATCCAAAGTCTGCAACGCCCGAGAAGAGTGAGACATTTAAAAAAAAGCTCATAGAATGTCTGCATTCTGGACCAACAAGGGATACACCGTACTTGTACTAGATGAGGCACACGTACATGTAAGAATCGTGCCTAAAAGGACATGGAGCCGGCAGAAAAACCCCTCAATAACTACCAAGGGTATGTGGGGAAACAAGAGAGTCACCATAATGGGCGTCATCGGGAAAGATGAGACGCATTATTTTGACTTTTACGATTCTGGAAACTGGGATAACACAAAGGATTTTCTTCTCAAGGTTTATGAACAGTTTGGTCCCGTGCTGATCTTTATGGATAATGCACCATATCATAAAAAGCGCGAGATCAAATCCCTGACTCGCAAACTCGAAGGAAAGATGCAGATTAGATTCCTACCCACATACACACCGGAACTCAGCCCCATTGAACCGCAGTGGATAAGTTGTAAAAACTGGGTGAACAGTACACCGTTGAAGGGCTTGGCGCAGCTAGGCAACGGATTACAAACTGCAATTAATCAAGGCGTCATCAAAATAGTCAAACTTTACGACTGTTACATTGCATGACTTTTTGTCTGGCGCATATGCGGCAGCCTATTTTGATTTGCATTGCACATGATGCAGCCAAAAAATACAAAATCTGTACTATTCATAATTATACAACACTGTTTTCATATAATCAAATTGTATTCGTACTGATCTATTGATAGTACAGGATACACGGATTAAATAACGGATATTAATTCAAATTACTATACTTCCGGTATGGGATAACTCAGTTTAGTTAACCTACATTTCGCTTAACTGAAACTACCAGAAGGCTTAAATGCACCCCTCCTCCCCGCACTTTCATGAAAGCCTTACTTTTTACGATTATTGCATTAACGGCATTATTTTCAGTTATGGTGACATTGCCTGAAGCTGATGCCCAGACTAATCAAGCTCCGGTCCTAGATCCAATAACTTCAAAAACTGCAATTGTGGGTAAAACATTAGCATTCAATGTTACAGCAACAGACGATGGTACCGACCCTTTGCTATACAGCATAAGCCCTATTCTTGGTACAATAGACCAGAGTACCGGCTACTATGTATTCACACCATCAATCAATCATGTCGGCATACACACTGTCACATTCACAGTATCTGACGGCACACTTTCTCATTCACTACCCGTTAGCATAACGGTAGGCACTAACGCAGATCCGATCCTGACTCCAATCGGCATACTGACTGCACATGTAGACCGTCTACTAGCATACACTGTTACGGCAACAGACGCTGACACTTCTGACATGTTGCGATACAGCATAAGTAGCGGGCCTGGCAACATTAACGTCTTTAAGGGCATTTTTACATGGCAGCCAAACATTGGGCAAATTGGCACACACACAACCACAATCAGGGTAGAAGACGGCAGAGGAGGTTTTGCTTCCGAAGAAGTATCAATTCATGTAAGAAGCCCAAACATAGGTCCGAGTCTAACTCACCCAGGTGATCGAACCGTAGCTATAAACGAACAGATTACAATCACACTTTCAGCAACGGATGCTGATAATGACCAACTGTCTTACCTTACATTCAGTGATATTGGTACACTGACCGGCGACACGTTCACATGGACGCCAACAAGAGCTGATATTGGTTCACACAAAATCACCTTCACGGTACATGATCATCACGGGGGTATAGAGTCAAAAACTGTAACAATTAAAGTAGTTGAATCTATCACCCCTAATCAAACTCCTATCCTAGAACCAATCGGCGATAAAACTACAAGCGCAGGCAAGTACCTAAAATTTGATCTTAAAGCAACAGATGCAGAAAACGACCGTCTGACTTACAGCAAATCAAGCGATATAGGTACAATAAGCAGTATCGCGTGGACATACGTCCCAACAAGTGCCTATTTTTACTTTATACCAACAGGAGATGATGTTGGCAAATCATATGATATTACCTTCACAGTAACTGACAGCAACGGCGGCACTGATTCAGAAGACGTAAGAATCACAGTAAACGGACCGTCACCGGCACTGCCTCAAGATATACCAGTAGGAGATCAGGTAGCACTAGAGAAGGCAATAAAAGCATGCAATACATATAGTGGCACAGATCAAGGCTGGAAAACTCACCCTTCATGCAGACAATTGGATCTGTATCTGTCTCATCATGATGAGAATTGGACACCTAGAACTAACGAATATGAACGATGGCAAAACAGAAACGGAGTACCAGAAGAACCAGTTGCAAGTTCAGAAGAATTAACACCAGGACAAGCACAAGCTCAACAAGGTTCAGTACAACCATCAACACCTACAGTAGATCCAACACTAATTGCCAAAGTACAAAGTTATGTTGATGAAACACAACACGGCCAAGCTCATGTTGATAAATGGACTAGAGTACTAGCTGCCTTTGGAGTTGTTGATCATAATGATCCAATGACAGCAGCAGAAGCCGAGGCCAACACAAAAAAGTATGATCCTAATAGATGGACTCCTGTGTATGAGCAGCTTTTGATATTAGAAGCTGCAGAGGCACAGCCACAACAAGCACCACAACAAGCACCACAACAAGCACCTTCAGTACCAGATACACAACCACAACAACCAGTACAATCACAAAACACACCTACAGTAGATCCAACACTAATTGCCAAAGTACAAAGTTATGTTGATGAAACACAACACGGCCAAGCTCATGTTGATAAATGGACTAGAGTACTAGCTGCCTTTGGAGTTGTAAATCATAGCAACCCAATGACGGTAGACGAGGCATTGGCCAACACAAAGAAATACGATCCCAACAGATGGACTCCAGTCTATGACGAACTGGTAAGACTAGCTGCACATCAACCAGATCCAACACAACAACAACCACAAACACCACAGCCAACACCTGAACCGGTACAACAAGGTTCAGTACAGCCAACAACACCTACAGTAGATCCAGCACTAATTGCCAAAGTGCAAAGCTATGCTGATGAGGTGCATAACGGTGCAGCTCATGTTGAAAAATGGACTAGAGTACTAGCTGCCTTTGGAGTTGTTGATCACAATGATCCAATGACAGCTACTGAAGCCAAAGCCAACACAAAAAAGTATGATCCTAATAGATGGACTCCTGTGTATGAGCAGCTTTTGATATTAGAAGCTGCAGATGCACAGCCACAACAAGCACCACAACAACAACCACAACAAGCACCTACAGTACCAGATACACAACAACCACAACCAGTGCAATCACAAAACACACCAACAACGGCTGATCCTGCACTAATTCAAGCAGTGAAAGGCTACCTAGTCAAGGCGTATTACAATGACGATCCAAACGATCCACGTGGGATAGAATGGCCTAATCACCTGCCAAGATGGCTACCTGCATTAGCTGCATTAACAGGAAATTATACGGACTATGAACCAATGACATCAGAGAAAGCATTCCAAAACGCCAAAGATTTCGACCCTGTCAAATGGATACCAGTTGCAGAAGAGATTCTGAGATTGGAACAGGCTGCTGCTGATCAATAAACACCACAGCAACCAGATCCAACACCTGGACCAACAGCAACAGATCCTACATTGATTGCCAACGTACAGAGATATGCTGCTGAAACCCAACACGGAGCAGCTCATGTTGAAAAATGGACTAGAGTACTAGCTGCATTTGGAGTTGTTGATCATAATGATCCAATGACAGCAGCAGAAGCCAAGGCCAACACAAAAAAGTATGATCCTAATAGATGGACTCCTGTGTATCAGTTAAGCGAAATGTAGGTTAGCTAAACTGGGTTATCCCATACCGGAAGTATATTCCAACCAAAAAAGCTAAATGTGACGGATCCAGTAGTTTAACGTTGTCCAAACAAAAAACAAACCAGATCCGTAATATGGTAAACAACAAACGTCTATATCAAGATGTTGTGACGGGCCTGTGTCCCATGTTGTCGTGTACAACAATGCCCGGACATCATAATACCATCTTTGATATCAACACGCTTAATGCAGGGATCATAAATGCGGCAATTCAGGATTCATCTGTAGGCGGATGTGCCAATGCAAGAAAGAGCCTAGGAGGCAGGAAAGAGCCCTCGGACAGGTGGTTTGCAAGCATGCTCAAAAGCCCGGTTGTGGCAGAGGTCCAGAATGTGTTTGACATGCAGGTGACGCAACAGTTTAAAAAAATGGTCCGCCTCGGAATGGTTCCAAAGAAGGGGATAACAATTTCAATTGACATGCACCTTATCCCAAGGTATGACAAAAAGCCCGGCAAAGAGCTCACACGATCCCGCTACAAGAACGGCACCAAATTATTTGAGCGATACATGACTGCCCAGTGTGTGGACAAATCACTGAAGATACATCTGGGTGCGCAATACCTGGAAATGGGTGATTCCGTGCCTGATTTTGTGGACAGAATCCTGAAATCCGTTAAAAAGACAGGTGCCAAGATAAGGTTGGTCCTTTTGGACAGGGAATTTTTCTCAGTGGATACAATAATTGCGCTACTCAACAATAATGTGACATACCTGATGCCGTGCAGGAATTCCAGCGGGGTCATCGCCGCACTGCGGGAATACGACAAAAATACAAGGAATACAACATCTCAGGCCACGCTACAGGGACATACTGGCATGGTGGATTTTACCATGAGAATAGAGAAGCGCAAGAACAACAAAGACACAACGATACCCGAGCAAAAATTCATAGGGTTTGCCACAAACGCCCCGACAATTGACGTAAAAAAATACACAAAACGTTGGGGTGTTGAGACAGGATACAGATTGGTGGAAACGATGCGGGCAAAGACCAGAATACAGGACATGGCGGCTCGCATACTCTGCTTTTACTATTCCCTGCTGGCATACAACGAATGGATGATTGTTAGGGTCATGCTATCGGATGGTACAGAGAGACAGAGTGCCATGACACAGCTTACCTTCCAGTCATGTTGCATACCGGCCGTACTCTCTGATCCCGAACAGCTCCCATAACATATGCGAATCAGGCATCATGTAAACAGTCTGATTCGCAAGTACATTTCGCTTAACTGGCAACGGAAAATCATTTATAATCTGGACAGACAAGGACAACGACTGGCTGGTGACATGGGCTAAACTGTACACCTTGTCCGGCGGCAATTATGACGGATACGCTGTTTGGCATGTATCGAATCACGTACAGCAGGAAACAGTCGAATACAATTTTAACGGCCCACTGATATTCGGATACAAGCAGGCAGGAGTTGTAGCAGGCCTTTGTCCATGTAATGATGTTCTAGAGGGGACATACATTAACGCGTGGGTGGTATTGTACTCGATTCACTAATAAATACCTCTTTCCCTTTTTGACTCATGAGTGTAGTATACCGAAATCATTTCGCCTAGTCATCTGCATCTTCATCCATCCATCTGGGATTGTTTTTCCTGATCTCTTCAGTTGCCTCTCTGTCAGAAAATGCCCTTAGGGGCGTCTGACGATTCTTCATGTCTAGTGAAAAATGCAATCTGCGTTCGTTATAGTATTGTATGTATTCGGACAGACTCTCATAATGCCATAACTCTTCCTCGATACTGCGGTGAAAGCGTTCCAGCTTGCCGTTTGTCTGTGGGTGGTACGGTCTGGAGTTTATCAGTTCTATTCCTCTATCTAGCAATTCTGCCTCAAAGGCAGTAGGTATCCATGATTTTGGAACAGACTTTCTCCTGCCGCTGGCACCAACAAAACACGAGCCGTTATCAGACAGGATTGTAGCTGGAACTTTGAACAGTTTTATCGCATCACTGAGGGTCAGGATTGCATTCTCAGATGTGGCATGTGTGAATAGCCGTGCCGCCATTATACATCTTGAAGAATCATCAATATACGTGACTAGATTCATGCCTGCAAAACGCGGATCTTTCATCTCGTGCCAGTCTACATGCCACATTGCATTAGAATATTTACGTTCAAAGCGCACATATTTGCGCTTTTTTGATTTCTTCTCACTTGCGGTTACTAGGCCGTGACTCTTCATGATTTTGTATATGCGTCTGTAGCTTATATTGTGATTAGTCTGTATATTCTGGACCGTACGTATGACGCCTACGGGTTCTTGTTTATGTGCCTCTAGCACTGCCTGTGTCTCTGCTGCTGTGGGTAAAATGTGTCCTCGTCCAGGCTTGCCCTGAACATGGTGCTTTCCAGTCTTGCGAAACTCTGCCAAAATCTGTTGTATGCGCCTTTGCGTCACGCCAAGCTCTACTGCAATGTCTGCTGTACGTTTTAGCTTCTGGTACTGGTCTATGGCATATTTGATCTGCTTTTGTGTAAGGGATTTCTTCATATGTTTTGCTGATCGGTATAGTCTCAAGTAATCCTTTGTAAACCTCCTCAAGTGTAGGCGAAATGATTTCGGTACAATAGACTTTTTGACTCATGAGCAAGTCATACAAAAACCAGGCAATGTATGAAAAGTATACTATAGGCGAAGACATTTCACAGGCAAAGAAGGTAGTTGCCAAATACCACATTACGGTTATCGAGGTAGACGGTGCTATAAATGGCCAGCTTGACGGCAGCACGTTTGCACACTTTGAGGAGGAAGACGGCAGTAAGTTTTTTTCTTTTGCAGAAACCATAGAGTTTTTGAGACACATAATAAAAGATCAGGAAAGAATACAAAATGAGATGATCAGAAAATAGTAACATGCCGACTTTCTGAAATTACTCCGATCCACTAATGATCGACTTTTCAAACCAGTCCTAATGACATCATCTTGCAAGATAATATGATCATACTGTAGGATGTTTTGTGATGCAGTAGTCATGATGTCACGTTTTTTGGCAGCAAGTGTGTATTTTGAGTATTATTCCATCAGGCGGTGATGACCATGGCTTTTTTTGGCATCGGAATTTCTTTCATGTTGCCCTGCAAATAATCCATGATAAATTGGTACGGATTTACGCCACGTTTTTCACATGTTACACATATGGACTCGCGGATTTCAATCGTCTTGGGTTCTCTCTCTGAATGATTACAATAGAATATTTTTCTCATTATGGCAAATATGCGCATTGCCTGCTCGCTAGGGTTGTTATGACATGGAATGCTTTCATGCCTGAAAAATGTCAGCAGGGACTTGCCTTCCCTTCTGAGTCACTTTGCATACCTATTGCAGTCATTATTATCGTATGTCTCTGCAACAAGTGCATCTATGTGGATTTGAATGTTTTTGCCTACCCAGTTAACCCACCGATGGCCTGACAATCCCGTCACGGTGCTATAACAGGGGGCGGTTCTGATCGTATCTGTCACCTTGATACCATGTACGTGGTCAGGTCGTGCCCAGAATGATGTGTAATACTATCAAAAGACCCTAGATCCGTGCCTGAATCAAAAAATCTTCCCAGACAACCTGACCACGTACGATACCATCACTGTCTTGAATGTAAGAACGGGTGTGTCCTACAGGCATATACTGCTACTGATACGATGTGGTCCGGAAGATTCTGCAGGAATTTTGCGCGTTGTATTTTATACCCACATCCGGAAACAGCCCACCAAAAGTATCAAATTCCCCCGTGCCGGAGACACCATCGTGCGCAGGCTCCGCTGTTAACGTACCATGATAATATCAATCAGTTTCGGTGCGCCGTTATGCCGTAATGGCCTCAAGCGACTGGCGTGTGAACCTGCCACTTTCCACCTGCGACCGTGCGATCAGATCTATGTTGTAGCAGATTAAGCGCATGGGGATCTCGCGTCGTTGGTTGTCGGAGAAGTAATTAACAATTGTCAAATGTTCACCCTCAACACGACAAAATATAACATGTGTATTGATACAGGCGTAGTTTACACATATACGATCATTTACTCCTGTTAGGGCGAAAGTCTGGCAATTGTTAATTGCTTCTCGGGCCTGCGGCACCTGACATAGCTGCCGTACATCTTCTTGATGGCCGCAAACACTGCCTCTATGACGCTGCGCTGGTGGTACCTGGCCTTGAATGCGGGCAGGTCGTAGTCGTCGTGGTACATATCCACCATCTTGCTCCATGCCTGGCTGCCGCCGGCGTTGTGTACAGTGTTGGACTTGGGTTTGATCAACGGCGTCATGCCCATATCAGCCAGCTACCAGCCGGTTTCACACATCCCGCGACAGGTACGCCGCGTCTAGGCAGGTCTTCCCTTCATGCTGCACGGGCCGTATAGCAGGTCATCCAGCATGCCATAGTCATTTTATGTCAGCCGTGCGGCTTGCAGTCACTAGATACGTAAGTACTACTTGGTTCCCACGTCGATGATGGCGTGCATCTTGATCCAGCCGTTCCTGTTTCTGATCCTGTTGGTCCTAAAATCCACCCACTTTTTCAAACATGCTCACAGAGACCCGTACTGTCGCCTGCAACAGAACCCGAACCCTGCAGCCCCTCGATGACGCGTGCATGCACCTCCCTAAGGTAAGACTCTGGGATCAGTGAATACGAGTTGCATATCGTGCTCTGAGGGTATGTTGCCTGTCAATCCCATCATGCGCACTGCCTCCCGGCTGCGTGTAGGTATCCCGCCATCTTGCGGTACGTCCTGCGCTCGGCCTCCAGCATAATGCATACTATGGCCATGGTTCTGGGTAGGTATCCATTCTTGTCGCCCACCCCCGGATTTAGGGTGTATGGTTCGTCCATCCCGTTGACGATCCTTGCCACAGTCGTGGCCAGAATCAGGCTGGGCAGATCCCTGGACCAGGTCAAATGATCGTTGGTCTCTTTTTTTGGTCTCTGTTATTGAGGCATATTGGATATTTCATCTAATGATGCGCATACCCCAAAAAAAAAATCGACGTTGTGTGTCAAATTATGTAGACAATCTTGTGTGACACTGCGGGCAGATTTGTCATGTGGAGGCATATGCCTGTAGGACACACCCGACTATTACAACATACATAAATACATATTTTGATCTTGAAGTTTTATGAATACTTTAAGCGATGGGTGTGGAATCATTGATGCACATATTATTTCAATGCCTGTCTGTAAAATATGCACACCTTTTGGATTGTTCTCCCCCAATGATAATGACGACAAGGGGGATATGATGACATATCATGATTAATCTACCAAACCATTATTCCAAGATTGTAGGTTCTGCAATTGTAATGCTTGCGCTAATTGCAGTAGGGGCATCATCATCATCATCATATACAATGCTGATGAGTGATGCCGGTGTAGCGTATGCAACTACCCGCGACATAATACTTGAATCAACCGTGAAGATCAGTGACGATATGATACGTGATGGCTCTCCAGCAGCCGACGATACTTTTGGTGCATCTTCTGATGTACTCGGCGACCTTGATGGGGATGGCACAACAGACTTTGTAGTTGGGGCCCCAGGCACTTTTGCATGTGTATGCTCCGGCGAGGTATATGTACTGTTTATGAACGATGATGGCACAGTAAGGGATACAGCCACAATTAACTCCCATACACCCAACGGCCCCTCTGTGCAAGCAGGTGATAGATTTGGAGTATCGCTTAGCACTCTTGGAGATCTTGGCGGGGATGGTACCGTGGCTATTGCAGTGGGTGCACCAAGCTATAGTGCGCACAGCATTACTACTGGTGACGTTTACATCATATTTCTAAACCCTGATGGTACCGTAAAGCGTACCACAGAGATCAATTCTGGTACTCCCAACGGCCCCGAGCTTGAAGATGGTGACCAGTTTGGCAGGGCAATATCCAACCTGGGTGACCTTGACAATGACGGAGTCAACGATATTGCGGTTGGCGCCCCTGGCCACAACCTGCATTCAGTGCACACTGGCGACGTATTTCTTATGTTTATGAATCTAGATGGTACCGTAAAGCGCACTACAGAGATCAATTCTGATACTCCCAACGGTCCTTCAGAGTTGGGTGAAGATGATGAATTTGGCATCTCTGTGTCTGCCATTGGTGATCTTGACGGGGACGGAGTTACAGAGATTGCTGTAGGTGCGGCAGGATCTCCCACAGTTACTCACCACGAGGGCTCTTTGTACATTATGTTTATGAGACCTGATGGCACAGTAAAGTCTACATCAGTGATTGGGCCAGACACACCCAATGGTCCTAATCTGATGAGTGGTGACTCTTTTGGAGAGGCTGCAGCTGGAATCAGTGACCTTGACGGGGACGGGATTCCAGAGGTTGCCGTAGGTGCACCAGGACAATTCGCATTTACAAGCGCCGGCGACGTGTATATACTAATGATGAATTCAAATGGAACTATAAAGAGCACCACCTCCATCACGGCCGATACTCCCAACGGCCCCATGTTGGATGATAGCGATCACTTTGGTACCAGTATACACAACATGGGTGACATTGACAATAACGGTATTGATGATCTAATGGTGGGCACGCGCGGGGATGCCACCCTACACATCATACTGCTCAATGCAGACGGCACGCCAAAAGCAACGACAACACTGCATGGTGGAGATGTGATTCAGCCAGTGCACGTCCCACATAACAACTTTGGCTGGTCCGTAGTAAATATTGGCGACCTTGACGGGGATGGCACTGCAGATATTGTGGTAGGAGTACCCGGCATGTATGTAGGTGGCTCATCCACAGGACACTTGAACATTTTGTTTATGAATTCTAATGGCACTGTAAAGTCTGCAACCTTGATAGATGGCAACACTCCCAACGCTCCTAGCTTGGCGATAGGGGACCGTTTTGGCTCGTCTGTTAGCAACATGGGCGACCTTGATAATGACGGTACACCTGAGATTATAGTGGGCGCACCAGGCCACATACTTGGAACAGAGAGTACTGGTGATGCATACATTTTGTTTATGAATAATGATGCCACGATAAAACACACCGTAGATATCGGTGCCAGTACCGCCGCCCACGGTCTTGCACTTGTATCAAATGACCGGTTTGGAGAATCCGTGTCTGTTATAGGCGACCTTGATAATGACGGTACACCTGAGATTATAGTGGGCGCACCAGGCCATGGCTTACGCGGCGTTGCTACCGGCGATGCCTATATCATATTCCTAAACCCTGACGGCACTCCAAAGCACATAACAGAGATTAACGGTGATGCCCCTGCGGGTCCGGCTATTGCATCAGGCGACCGCTTTGGATGGTCATCTGCAGGAATTGGGGACTTTGACGGTGACGGCACGTCAGATATTGTAGTGGGTGCACCAGGGCACCCTAGGAGTGATACTATCACCGGCACCATACACATCATACTACTAAACAGCAACGGTACACCAAAAACATCTATTGTAATTGACAACACCACCGCCAACGGACCATCATCTTTGCTGGTACCAGGCGATCGCTTCGGGACATCAGTGGGAGCAATCGGCGACCTTGATAATGACGGCATCGCAGAGATCGCAGTGGGTGCACCTGGCCTTGGAGTTGGTCTTGCAGTTATCGGCAAAGTACACATACTGTTCCCCAACCCCGACGGCACACTCAAAGACTCTGCAGTGATTGACTCTACCACCCCCAACGGACCAATACTGGTGCCTGGTGAGCGCTTTGGTCCATCAGTGAATGGACTCGGTGATCTTGACGGCAATGGCACCCCTGATATTATAGTGGGTACGGCAAACGAGGGCACACTACACGTAATGTTTACATCTACAAAACAGACGATAGATGATAATCCTACATCTCCTGGTACGGCCACCATAACCGGAACCATATTCTCTGATCTCAACATCAATGGCATACATGACGCAGGCGAGTCTGGAATTCCTGGATACCGCATGCTCGCAATAGATCTTACAATGCCTGACATCGTCCTTGAGACGGTTACAGATGCTGCCGGCACGTATACATTCAGTGTACCCACACCGTCTCCTGCAATACTTGTCCAGACCACATACTTTCCGTTTGATCACACCATAACTACAGGGCCATTTTACGCATATGTGCAGCCTGAGACAGGCGGCCAGACCATAACGTTTGATGCCGGGTTTTCCCGCGTATCCCCATCCGAGTATGTCACACTTGACGTCAGGGTGTACCGCGATGAGAATGCCAACGGCCAGCGGGATTCAGCCGAGACGGCAGTAGTCCAGGGAGCAACTATCAATGTCCATACCTACACCACAAACCAATTACAAGACATATCCACCGGCTCTGACGGCACAGCATCCAAGACAGACATTATTGCCGCAGACTTTTTGGCACAGGTAGTGGTACCGGAAGGATATGTATCTGCCACGTCTCCAGTGGATCCTGCATCAGGTGTTGCAGGCGCCCTCACAGTGGTTGGCCCGACTCCTGGAACTACCATACCCATGGAGATAGGCTTGGTACCAATTTCCTAGCATAATACCCATCACGCCCCACGACGTCACTGCATTCTTTTATCGCTCAGGGCGATTAAAAAGATCTCTGCTTACACGAGGCTGTATCCTACAGGTATATACTCCCATATGCCAAATTCTCCCGCTGTGTTACACAAGATTGTCTACATAATTTGACACGCAGCGTAGATTTTTTTGGGTATGCGCATCATTAGATAAAATATCCAATATACATCAATGACAGAGACCAAAAAAAAGAGACCAACGATCATTTGACCTGGTCCAGAGATACCTACCTAGCCTGATTCTGGCCACAGTGGTCAGGATCGTCAACGGGATGGACGAACCGTACACCCTCAATCCGGAGAAGCAATTAACAATTGCCAGACTTTCGCCCTAACAGGAATAAATGATCGTATATGTGTAAACTACACCTGTATCAATACACATGTTATATTTTGTCGTGTTGAGGATGAACATTTGGTAATTGTTAATTACTTCTACGTGTTGGTCAACACGGAGACCATGAAGATACTGGCCTTGGAGGTCACCGACGATTCCGTGGGAGATTCGTCCATGTTCTGCCAGCTGCTCGGACAGGTTGTGGGCGCGGAGCGGCCCAAAGCCAGCGGCAACAACAGCAGCATCACGGAATACGAAAGCCTTCTCACGTCCGAGAAGCAATTAACAATTGCCAGACTTTCGCCCTAACAGGAATAAATGATCGTATATGTGTAAACTACACCTGTATCAATACACATGTTATATTTTGTCGTGTTGAGGATGAACATTTGACAATTGTTAATTGCTTCTCCGGCGTCCCACCACTCGCGTCGATTTGTTCCGGCGCTTCCGGCGTTCGAGCCGCACCTGATTTACTTCTTGACGACGCCGCGTATGGCTCGAGGCAGAACATGGACGCGTGCGCGCGGGCCTGGGTGACCCCTGGCATCATACACAAAATCAACGCGACCGCACGCGGCAAGGGGTCAGGCGACGCGTGGGGCGCGTCCGTAAGGGACCAGCTGGGCGGAAACCCCGACGCGACGCGCCTAGACATGATGGACAAGGAAGAGAAAAGGGAGAACCAGGCATACTGGAAGGCCCGGATAGGTTACGGTCACAGGTGGATCGTGGAGAGCGTGTTTTCAGCGTTCAAGCGCCTGTTCGGTGAGCACTTGATGGCCCTCAAGTGGGACAACATCATACAGGAGGTAAGGCTCAAGATGGCATTATACAACAGGTGGAGGGACGAATCGATAGTATGGGAGGCAGGAAGCAGGATATCGTGACGGCATAATTACCATGCTGCTGCCCGACGGAAGCACGGCCGGCGTGTGCGAGGAGAATTAGGAAACAAAGTTCATCCATCCAACTATGTTTAACTGAGCATTATGAAAAGATTATAACAATGCAAGGTTTATTTTCTTCGGAATGGCTTCTGATGAGAGTAAAAGTCTGTTTCTTGAACAGATTAAAGACATGTGTGAACAACTAGGAGTATCAAAGACAGATGCGTTTTCAAGATGGGTATGCCAGAACATTCTTAGTATTACAGACGAGGGAAGTATAGATGAAGCAGTATCAATTGGAGGAAAAAATGACTACGGGGTGGATATATTTCATGCAGAACACAACGGTGACGTTACCGAACAATACATTTGCTGGATTCAGGCAAAATTCAGTGAGACTTTAGATCATGTAGTTAATAGAGAAGAGATTGAAACCTTTGCAAGTACATTTGGTCATTTAAAGAACTGTCCAAACCTTGCAAACATGACATTCAAGCAAAAATCTACAGAATTTGTCAAGATGACAAAGCAGTACCCACACATAAGAAAAAAGATGATATTTGCTGTTGCAGGAAGGGCAAACGAGCAAGTCCAGGCCTTGGTCAAAGATCCCCAATGGTTGGAAGAAAAGTTTGACAATAACAATATCATTCTTGAAATACTAGATCTCAATGAGATTCTCTCACGTATGATAGTTAGTCATACGCCGCAATTGCAATTGCACTTTGATGGTCAAGTAATAACCAGAAAAGACACAAGTACTGACAAGAAATCAATCATAGGATACATGACGGCGGAAGATCTAGTCAAGATTGCCAAACAACACAAAGAAGTAATATTTTTAGAGAATCCAAGAGAAACACTTGGAAATACAGCACCTACCTACAAGGCCATACTTAACACGCTTGATGATCCTCATATGAGAAATAAATTTTGGAAGTTAAACAACGGCATCACTGCAACATGTACAGAATTTGATGCTACTGATGATGAAAAATTATTCAATGTACATAATTTTAAGGTAGTAAATGGCAGGCAGACCGTTTACACATTGGAAAAATCCATACAGTCCACAGATGATGTGTTTTTACTGGTTATTTTACATGAGGCAGTTGATGATAATGAACGCAATCAGATTAGCGAGGCTACAAACACTCAAAACCCGATAAAGCCTGTAGACTTGGTTACAAATTATCCTGAAATGATTGATCTGATGGTACAATGCAAGAGAAATTTTAATAATTTTTATTTTGAGAGGCAATCAAAGGGATTCAAATCTACTACACGAGAGGTACAGGCCCGGGTTACCAACCGACGTGTCTTGGAGAAAAACTCGTCTGCAAGAGTCTATTGTGCATATGCAATCAATCCAAACGATGCGATGATGCCAGAAAGAATTTTATTTTCTGTGACTGAAAATGACAATTACTATAACAAGATCTTCAAGGACAGGAAAATTGAAGAATTGATAATACCTCATATCTTTATGCAGATGCTCAACGAGTTACATCGTAAATGGTGTAGAGAGTTGACTAGTGAGCCAACAGAGAAAACATCAAGAAAGAAAGGCATCATAAGCAAAGATATTGTAAAATACTTTATTTTAAGATTTATCTACAAATCTATGATGAGTATTGATGAGGAGCGAAGAAATTCCATAAAAGAAAAGATAATTGAAAAGTTTCAAAACCTAGGGTTAAAAGATAACATGCCAGAAGAATTTTTGAATATAGCTGAATCAGCATATGATACGTTTATGTTCAGTTTTGACGCAGACAGAAAAGAAACATGGCCAGAAGAGATAATAAAAAGGATAGAAAGTAAAGGATACGAGTCAAGCGAACAAGACAAACCCACCCCATACGAGATAATGTATGTGCTAAAACAAAAAGGAGAAAACTTGTTGCACTCTTTGTTGGCTATGAGAGAACATGTCATTAAGCAACCAGGTGACCATGTTCAAAAACATCTTCTTGAGCTTGATCAAGTGAGATAATGACGGTTAATCAAGAGTCTGCGTAATCGATCAGAAATTTTCTCTGACAGAATCTTGGCATCTCATATACCACAAAGTCCCAGATTATACCAGACCAAAAAATCGTGCATGGCATTGTGCATTTGCATGTGATAAAGTGTGGGCATAGACGCCATATGCGCTATATTCTGCCATGTATTTTGTTCTTCCAATCCTGAAATGTGGCCGGTGACATATTGTATCTGCGGTACAATTCGGCTGCAGAATACCGGCATTAAAAAAACTCCACTACAATGCTGGCCTTTTCTTGTGGGCTACTCCTCTTACTCATGTCCTTGCTATTACCTCCTGCGCCCATAAACATTCAGTTTTGATCGGTCTTACTCTGGCGAGGCTCTCACCACTATTCCAGCTGGGTCCTCACCACTCAAGTAAGATATAACCGTGAAAGATTCCCAAATTTCGAGTAGAACCAATATGAATAAGCTGTACCACAGTCCATTATTTGAACATATAAAAAAATACCTTAAACGATCAAATTCTAGGGAAACCTTGTTTCTTTTTGTGCCGTATGTAAAAACCAAAGTTTTAGAAAAATTGCTAGAAAAAGTACAAAATAAAATAGTTATTGTTACTACATGGGAACCAAAAGATATTCTGTTTGGCTCATCAGAACTTGCACTGTATCCGTTCTGTCAAAAACATGGAATTGCACTGTATGTGAGTAATAACATACATCTTAAGATTTATTCTGTGGGAATGACAAGTGGAATACTTGCAACGGGAAATGTATCACACAGGGGCATGTTGCCTGATGGAAATTACGAGGTAGCAGTCAAAATAGATCTGACAAGTGAGGATCGTCTGTTTTTCTCAAAAATACGAAATGAGGCAAGATTGGTTGATGACAAGATGTATGAAGAATTGAAGGAATGGTATGAGCGGGACAAAACAAAGATGGCAGAACCACCAACCCTCTTCGATATTGTATCAGCGCCTAGAAAAGATGCCTTTTCTATAGCATCACTTCCTATGACGCATAGTGTTGATGAACTGATATCAGGTTACATAAAAATATCTCTAAGAATTGAACCCTCAGAAGATTCTGAGACTACTGCATGCATATTACATGACCTGATAAACTATGGTATAAGTTCTGGATTATCAATAGATACATTACATGATGAGCTTTCACAGAAATTCTTTGACCATCCGTTTATTCAAAAAATTGACGAGTTTATAGCACCAGAGGCTCACTTTGGGAGTATAAAGGAGTGGATTCAAAATAACTGTACTGACGTACCAGTTCCCAGCAGGAGGGAATTAACTGGAAATGTACAGGTGTTGCTTGAATGGTTTGAAAAGTTAGGAAATGGCAGATATGTAATTGATGTGCCGGGAAGGCACTCGCAGAGGATTAAAAAGATTTCAATTCAAAATAATATAAGAGGTAACACATTGCCATTATGAAGGTAACACATCGAGTTTCTGAAGCTAGTTTTATCGAGAAACTTGTATGAGAACGAGTGCATAACACAGATGAACACAGACAGTTTCAAATTTAACCTTAAGATATTCGATCGATGTTATGAAGCTGATTTTGACAGCCGGATTATGGGACAAAATGATCATGACAGTGTGGCAAAAAACAAACATGCGGTGAGAATTAACGTAACAGAATTTAATATGTAAGATAATGACTAATTTTTGAACGCTAGTTGCATCTAGGCCGTGACTGTAATACAGTCTGGGTTGGAGTTTGGCTTGTCTGAATCATTAATCATGTATTGTGGACGGTCTGCCTTTGGAATTGAGTTAATTCTGCCGTTGAGATAGTCTATGATAAAGTGATACGGATTTACGCGCCGCAGCTGGCATGTGGCATATATTGTTGCCATGGTCTCGGTGGTTTCCAGTCCGCGCTCCGAACGACTCCCATAGAGCATCTTGCGCATCACTGCAAACAGGCGCAGTGCCCTCTCACTGGTGTTGTTGTGGTATTCTATGTCGTGTCTTAGAAATGTAAGCAGGTGACTGCCCTCCCTCTTGAGCCGCTTGACATATCTCTTGCAGTCTGGATCAGAGTATGTGCTGTTTGTCAAACGGAATAGTCTTTTTTCCAGTCTTTGTATTAGTTTTTCAGGCACTATACTGTCCTTGTATTTCTTGCCGAGTTTGATTGCCCTCTTGAGGATTCGTCGCAGCTCCATATAGAATATCTTGAATTCATCACTGTTATTTTCATCAAGCGTGCGGTGCATGTCACGCAAATAATGGAGCAGGCACTTTTGCCATAACTCCCCCACACTATTCCAAGAGGAATCTGAATCCGAAATCGTTATGCCGTCATAGTCTTGCAATATGGCCTCGATTGTCATTCTTGCCTTGGTCGGTGCCAGATGGTATAGTATTGTGTCCTTTGATGCAAGCACCATGGTGTAGTATTGTTGGCCGTTGAGAAACCAGCCCGTATGATCTCCGCGTATTGATTTGTTGTGTTTTATGTTGGATAGAATATCGTCGTATAGCGGCCTGCACTTGTCAGATACGGAATTGTACAGGCCTTCAATGGTGGATATGTGAATGAACCTGTCATACATCATGAGTATTATCTTTTGGATGGTCTCAAATGAGGACACTACGCTGCGCAGCATGTAAATCTGTGCCATTATGTTGATTCCAAAATGCTCATGTGGTAAGACATTGTCTATTGCAGCAGAGTGCTGTTTGCGGCATTTTGTGCAGTAACGCCTGAATGTGTCCCAATTGGTTTTCTGCCAGACACCATTGAGCATAACATCTTCTGTTGTTCTGGAATAACTATTGGAGTATTCTGAGAGAGGCGTGCCGTGTACGGGACAGAATTTCAGATCTGCAATCTTTGAAACGGTGACAGTATTACTGGTGGCGCATTCGTTCTCATATGGGACGTATGTTTTGTATGTTGATGCTCTTTTTGTCCTTGGGTAATCCTTGAAATTACGGGCGTTGTAGCTCCGCACATTCTTCTTGTTACTGTCAGATTTTGTTTCCTGTATTTGTGTGACTTTTCCCTCTATTTGCAGAATTCGTTCTTTCAGCTCCTTATTCTCATCTTTCAGTTCTACAACCAGTTTATTCAGTTCTACATTCTGTTTGTTCAGTTCTACATTCTGTTTGTTTTTCAATTCATATTTTTCACTGAAAAACTCAAAGACTTGTAGAACGTGTGGATTGGACCAGTCTATGCCCGGAATATCAAAATGAGGAATCATGCATGTCAACATGTTCCGTGATCTTTAAGCTTTTCTGTTTTCTAGGTAAAACTAACTTCAGAAAGTCGATGTGTTACTTATGAAGTGGTTTTTTGAGGCCAAAATCAGCTCATCAAGAGAAGACAAATCCCGATGCGCGTGTAGTCGTGACGGTCGCCACGGCTCAGATATGGGTGTGGTGGATGTAGATATGGGTGTGGTGGATGCAGATGTGTAAAATGTTGCACGAACCGCCTCAGGCGGCCATGGTTGTGATGGTCGTCGCGGCGCGAGTTATGCGTTTCTTCGGAATGTCGTCTATCCTTCCGGCTAAATAATCGCGGACAAACTCGTAAAAGTTGACGCCGCGCTTCTTGCATGTCTCGTGGATGCTCATGGTCACGGCAGTCCTCTTGGCGCCCTTTTCTGTCCTGCTCCCGTACAGTACCTTGCGGGCCTCTGCAAACCTGCGCAGCGCCTGCTCGCTGACGTTGTTGTGATAGTCCACACCCTCATGCTCTATGAACGTAAAGAGTGAATCGACCTCCCTCTTTAGGCGCTTTGCGTATCTCTTGCAGTCCTTGTCCGTATGGTCCTTGTTTATCAACCGGTGCACCCTACTCTTGAGCTTCTGCACAGACTGTTTCTGATCCTCAGCAGAGTCCCTGCAGTCAGTCTTTCTGGGCTCTATGGCATCCTTGAGTATTTTATACAACGTCCTGAAGAATCTGACAAACTTTTTGCTCTTGTTCTTCTCGAGTGTCCTGTACATGTCGCGCAAGTAGTGCAGCAGGCACTTTTGGTGCTTGCTACCCACGTAGTTCCACGGGCCCCACGAGTCACTCACGATGGTTCCTGTGAATCCTTTCAGCACATCCATGGGTACGGTCCTGCCTCTTGACTTGTCTATGACGAATATGCTCGACATGCTGCTGACAAACACCCAGACCCACCTGCGTATGCCGTTGACAAACCAGCTCGTCTCGTCGCCGTAAATCTCCCTGTACCTTTTGAGCGCCTTTTTGAGCTTGTCGTACAGCGGCTCAAGCTCACGGGCTACCACGTCGCAAAAGTGGTTCAGTGTGGACGTGGAGATGCTGATACCATAAAACATGTGGAGCATGTCTCTGATCTTGCCAAATGACACGTTAGAACACTTCATGGTTATCACCATGGCCATGATGTTTGTCCCGAAATGCTCCCCTGCAAGCACGCCGTCAAGGTACGGGGTGACCTGCTTGTTGCAGCCCCTGCAGAACCTTCTTGAGACACACCATTTGGTGACCGTCCACTTGAACTCGATCAGGTCCTCGGACAGCCGCTCGTATTCTCCGGTGGGCTTCGAGAGATCCGCGCCGCAGTTGGGGCACTTGGTCTGGTCGGCCTGCCTGATGTCGTTTACGGTGGGTGGGATCCTATGCGACGGCCGCTTCGTACCGCCGTTCTTGTCGACGCTCCTAGTCTGTGGATACCCCTTCATCTCCCTCACGTTGTAGCTTCTGTGGTTGTGCCCGCGTCCGGAGCCGTGCTTTTTTCCTTTCCAGCTACTGCCTGCTTGTTGTCCCCGCGCAGCTGCTCAAGCTCCTTGTGCATCGCCTCATTCTCCTTGTGCATCGCCTCATTCTCCTTGTGCATCACCTCATTCTCCTCGCGCAGTTGCCTGTTTTCCCCCAACACTTGTTCCATCATCTCCCGCGTCTGCTCACTCTCTTTGTCTCTAGCATTTGTCGCCTCTTCAAAGCACTTGAAAAGGTATTTCACGCTGGGATGGTTCCAGTCCACCTTTGAGGGATCCATAGCATATACTCTATCCAGGAAATAAAATACATACATGTCGAGTACGTGGTCAGGTCGTGCCTAGAATAATGTGTAATACTATCAAAAGACCATAGATCCGTGCCTGAATCAAAAAATCTTCCCAGACAACCTGACCACGTACCATGTCGACAAAAGAACACCAAATGCTCAAAAACATTAACAAGACTACAACTCCCTGCGTTGTTTCTGCCACCCGCTCGTGTTTACTGTGATGGTGTAGTTGGAAGTTCGGTGGGCCCTAATGCCTCAAATTCCGCTTCATAATGGTGATGTGTTACTATAAGAGACTAGCTCCAATACTCTGAAAAATAATCATATACGTTATCCAGACCTTCGTGCTCAGTTATGATATTGTCAATTACATCTATCAACTGAAACGATTCGGTTCCGCCCATCTCAGGACCACGCATACCTCTGCCTATCATCTGCCCATACAGCACTACAGAAGTGGTAGGTCTGGCAATTACAACTGCATCAATCAGAGGTACATCAAACCCAGCAGTGAAAACACCATAATTAAATACTGTCTGAATTTCTCCATTTCTGAACTTGTCTATCACATCCTTACGGTACTCTTTTGGTGTATTACCATCAACATGCGCACAAGTATATTCTCTGGCAGTCATAATCCCAGACAATATCTTGGACTGTCTTTTACTTCCACAGAACACCAGAATGCGTTTGCACTCTTTTGCCAACTTTTCCAGCCTAAGCAAAATCTTTACATTTCTTTTCTCATCATTAGCGATTTTTTCAAGAAATCCTTGTGGAAATTCACGATCAAAGTTGTTTGCCATTTCTCTCCACTCTTTAGGCGAAAAAGTGTATGTAATGTTTGTATTCAAAGGGCTTCGTCTGCACCTAGAAAGAACTTTCTCTTTCTGCAGATAGTTGATTTGTCCCTCTTCTGAAGTGATTTCTATTATGTTTTCATAAAAAAAACCTGCAAGCCTTTCATTGTCCTCGATTCTACCAGAACCTCTGCCCGGAGTAGCAGTAAGCCCCATTATTCTTGTCTGTTTCACACGCCTATCCTTCAACTCACTGATGATTTCAGAATATGTCTTTGCGATGGCGTTGTGAGCCTCATCTGTAACAATCATGTTTGGATTTATCGCAAGACTGCCATCTCTTATGGGTACGCTTATCTTTTGATACATGGCCACAATAAATTCAGAGTTTAACATCTCTTCTGTAATGTCTACATTACCCCACATTCGACATATTTTGATGTCACGTCTTCCCAGATGTGACCACACATGCAAAAATGATTCCATTGCCTGTTCGCACAACTCTGATCTGTCTGCAAGCCAAACAACCTGCCTTGCATTTTTGTTTAGAAAATGTGAAATCACTTCCATGGCAATTCTAGTCTTCCCTCCACCAGTTGGCACATGTACAAGAAACCTCGTATTGGGAATTTTCGATTCGTTTATGGCCCTGAATGCTATTTCGGCTTGAAATTCCTTTAACTGTTTAAACGGTTCTTTTGACGATTTTGCCATTTCAATTGGTGTGATAGTGCTATCTGAACTTGGGACTAAATATTCGGGATAATCAAAAATTCTTACAAAGCTTTTCGTCTCTAGATTATTTCCCCACTGAAATACTGCAAGATTCCTTCTGAATTTTTCAGATAGTGCCTCCTCATACGTTGCACTCACACCACACTTCCTTGCAAATTCTAATACAAGATCGTTTGGAGCATAAATCATAAGCTTTTGTCTAAATATTTTCTGGCCATATCTTTCTATATTCAATGAATGATGAAGAGATGCCAATAATCGCTTGTCTTGATATATTGAAATTTCCCTTTCAGGCTCAAGTATGGTAAATATGAAATTAAATGACTGGATAAAATCACGCAGGTCAGATTGCAGCTCATCATCAGGGAGACGGTTGTTCAGCATGCCAGTCAGTCATGTTTTTCTTCAAGTGTGTATGGTGCGGTGTGAGATAGGTTAAATGTCCAATTATGGATCAGTTTTTCAATAAACATATTACCGGTCTGCATTTCCTCCAGATTAAGATTTTTGTATGTCATGGCAAATGAAGAAAGCAGTAAATGGAGGTTGGTTTCCAATTCTTTCAAAAGTGTATCAGAATTAGGATTGTTTTTCAGTATTTCCTTTTTCAGTTTTTCATGTATGTCAAAAAACTTTACAAAAAATGGATGTTTCATTGTCAGATCCAGTATGGTACTTCCTCCGCGAGTGGTAATATCTATGAAATTACTGCGTTCGTCCTTTTGGTAGTTCTTGGTGAGTACTAGTGGACTGGTGGTAAGTCTTTCCTTAAGACCTCTAGTTATCTCATCTTTAGTATGACCGGAATCTGTTATGAGTGCCTCTATCTCATCAGGTTTTGGTTTTACTAAAGGGCCTGTTCTTCTCAGGATCTCCTCTGCATCATCTGTTCCACCAAATACACCTCCCGTTTTCTCCATCTCTTTAGCTTTTTTTGTCTCCCGTGTCTTTCTTATCTCCTCTCGGAAAGCTTTGATTGTTACATTAAACTGATTCTGTATGGCTTTTCTGAGCTCTGGCAGCGGCCTTGCACCCACTTTGATATTTTTGACTGAAAACCAATAATCTAATTCTGCTCCAAACGAGATCTCACATCCCCAAAATCTGTCCAAGTCGATGAAGCTCTTGTAATGGGTGTTTGTTTTGTCTGGGATTTTGTAGTATGGAATATGGCCGTAAAACACCTCCCTACCATTACGGAGTATAGAAATTCCTTCATTTTGGGGAACCAACCGTTTTCTGTTTTCTGTAGAGTTTCCGCTTCCAGCAACTAGCCGCCATGATTCGGGCAATAGTGATGAGTTGATTGTTATTGTTCTGAATCCTCCATGTGTGTCCGACGGTTTGTCAAACTTGTGAATCTCTTCTTCCAAGGTTAGCGGAGTCTCAAGTTCAGTGACTTCATTATTATATGCTGTTTTTGTAACATACAATGGATCATATGCTGAGATCTCCTTGTTTGTCTCCCCATCATCAAGAAAGATATATCTCTGGTTTGGGTTTTTTATGACTTTTCCGTCTAGAATTATTTCAGAGCCTATGAATTTTCGATATGTTCTTCCAATCCATATGATCATGTCTTCAATTTTGGTATCTTCCCGATCCCAGTTTTTCCATATAATCAAAGTTCCATACTCACTAACCAAATCAACGTACTCTCTTGGAATTTCAATGATCTTCGGTGATGGGATAACCGGATCTTCTTGTCCGCTCATTTCTTTCAAATCAAGATAGGTAAAATTCCATCCACCTCCCATAGGTTTTGAATATACTTCTATTCGGGTACATTGTGTTATTGCACCAAGTGTCATGCCAACACCAAAACGGCCTATCCCCTTCCTGTTGTTGTATCTGACAGAAAAGCCAAGCTGAAGACATTTTCCCAATGTCTCAACATCCATGCCAACACCATCATCACAAAATGCCACCTCTTGCAGATCGTAGTGATTCTTTCTAACCTCTGTCTTTTTTATTCGTATTCGAATATTTTTTGCCTCTGCCTCGATGGAGTTGTCGATCACTTCACCTATGGCCGAGACCGTATCAAAATTGGAATTTCGTAATGATTCTAATGTCTTTCCAACATGCACTGGGCTGGTCATGCCGTTATGAAAATAATACACTATTTATCGTTACTTAATCTGGAGGGTGTGTCCTACAGGCATATACTGCTACTGATACGATGTGGTCCGGAAGATTCTGCGAGTATTTTGCGCATCGCATTTCATACCCACGTCCGGAAACAACACACCAAAAACGTCAAATTCCCCTGTGCTATTGACATCATGCGCAGGCTCCGCTGTCAACACACCATAGCATCAATCAGTTTCGGTGCGACGTTATGCCGTAGAGGAAATTAGTAATTAGAAAATTTTGACCTCCAAAGTAAAAAAAGCTCACATACCACTCGAAAAACGGGCATGTGGTATATGATGTATGGAGATATATCATGATTTGATCAAAAATGCCACGAGATTCAAAAGGGTCACGGGCATGACCATCGAGGAATTCGATTCTTTGTATACCGAGGTGGCCAAAAAACATCCCAAGATGGAGGAGAAGAGGCTCGACCGGCCAGACCGCAAGCGCGCTATAGGCGCGGGACGCCGGCACGTCCTCAACCTGAAGGATCGTCTGGTGCTCTGTCTCTTCTACATCAAGACATATGCCACGCAGGAGGTAGTGGGAATGTTCTTCAAACTGTCGCAGGGGACCGTATCCAACACGGTTAGCAACATGTCCTTGGTCATCAAGGACAGTCTGCCCACGCCTAAGAAGATCTACGCGAAGGTCGGAAGGATCAAGACTATTGGGGAGCTCGAGAAGATGTTCCGGGGTCTGACGTGCCTGACTGACGCCTCGGAGCAGCCCATCCAGAAGCCGAAGCGCAGGGACATGGAAAAGTCACACTACTCCGGCAAGGCACATACCCACACCGCAAAGGCGCAGTACACCATGAACTGCGACGGGCTGATAGTGCACAAGACTGCGCACTCGCCAGGGAGCGTAAACGACATCACCATCTTCAAGAAGAAGCACCCGTCATTTCCGGAAATCTGTTCTCCCGATGGAGACAACAGCGTGGCCGTGAGGCTGCGCAATCTCATGGACAAGGGGTACATGGGGGCCCAGAAGATCGAAAACGGCACAAGGGTGATCCTTCCCATACGCAAGCGCCCGGGAAAAAAGCTCAGCGAGGAGGAAAAGTCGTACAACAACTGTCACTCCTCCATACGAATCTACGTCGAGAACGGCATACGCAGGATCAAGGTGTTCCGCATCATGGGCGACAAGTACCGTAACCCGCTCAAAAAGTACGACATGATAAACTCCATAGTCTGCGGGCTGGTCAACCTGCGAATCCTGGCAAAAATGGCGGCGTCAGCCTGACCGGCAACATCGTGTAACTGCGGAAGGGCACGGACTGAATCTAATTGTTAATTTCTTCTCGTAATAGCCTCAAGTGACTGGCGTGTGAGCCTGCCACTTTCCACCTATGACCGTGCGATCAACTCTATGTTGTAGCAGATTATGCGTATGGGGATCTCGCGTTGTTGTAGGGCCTGCGGCATCTGACATAGCTGCCGTACATCTTCTTGGTGGCCCCAAACACCGCCTCTATGACGCTGCGCTGGTGGTACCTAGCCTTGAATGCGGGCAGATCGTCGTGGTACATATCCACCATCTTGCACCATGCCTGGCTGCCGTTGGCGTTGTGTGCAGTGTTGGACTGGGGCTTGATCAAAGGCGTCATATCCATCCCAGCCAGCCTGTTGTACGCATCCCGCGACAGGTACGCCGCGTCTAGGCAAAAGTCTCTCTCATACATGCTGCACGGGACGCGTAGCAGGTCCTCCAGTATGCCATATAGTCCCTTTATGTCGGCCGTGCGGCTTGCAGTCACCAGATACACAAGTACGACCTTGGTTCCCACGTCGATGATGGCGCGCATTTCTGCTCTAGGAAACCGTTGTAGGCAGATTCCATTTCATCATCTGGCATCCCTATGCGATTTGTTACTCCAATCACATACAGTGGGTCTATGCCATTTGAATATCTGTCGTGCATGATCTTTGCGTCTTCCTTGATGTCAACACAGAATCCCATACGCGATCAAATGTGTATGCCTTCATGTCTGTGCGATGCATAAACTCAAGATATGTATAGTGACGTCAGAAAGTCTTTGCAATTTTCAAAAAACCATTGAAACATTTATAGCTTGGAAAATCTAGTGGGTCTCGTGGAACAACAATATGAAGAATTACTTGCAGCATACAAAAAAGAATCCAATCCAAAAACAAAAGAACGAATGCTTGCAGTGATAAATGTTCTAGTACATGGGGAAGCAATCCCAACGGTCTCCAGATTCTTTCGCAAGGCATACAATTCTATCAAGAACTGGATAAGACGATTTGAGAAAAATGGAATTGATGCATTATCTGAAAAACCAAGATCTGGACACCGTCCAAAAATATCCAACCATAAAATTACAGAATATCTTGCAGACAAGCTAGACGGTATTTTTCCAAAGGTATTGGCACGTGACATAAAAAAGAAGGAAAAAGTACGATACACAGAATCCGGAATACGTGACATGCTGCGTCGTAGAAGCTTTACTCCAAAAGTTCCAGATGCAATCCACAAAAGAAAGGCAACCATTTCAGAGATAGAACAATGACAAAAAGAGCTAAAACCATGGATTTCGTGCGTAAAACGTGACGGTTTTGAGCTGTTTGTACAGGACGAGGTCTGGCTGGAACAAGACGGCAAACTAAAGAGCGGCCCTTGGTCGCCCAAGGGTCAAAAGATACACCGTGTTTATTTTGGTGATCACCAAAAGCGCGTAATCTATGGTGCGATCTCTGAGAATTATTAATATTTTTTGCGCCGAAGAAAATTCAATGGTTCTACGTTTCTTCAATTCATGAAACATCTTTTGAAAAGAAGAGACAAGGTGGCAATCCTGCTGGATGCCGCACCCCAGCACAATACAAAGGCCTTTAAAAAATTTATCAAAGATAACAGCAAAAGACTGCGTGTAAGATATTTTCTTACAGGAACTCCAGAGCATAATGAAATCGAGGAGCGCTGGCATCAATTAAAAATTCAGTCTTTCATGTACGAGTATCACGAGCATATCAGCGACCGTGCAGCAAAGGCAATGAAATTCCTAAACAATACAAAATTCAATACAGACATTGAAAAATATTTGTTCAGAACTCCGATTGCAAAGACTTTCTGACGTCACTATATTTACGACCTCTTGGTATGAAACTTCACTGTCTTTACATGATCCTGACATGTTCCATTACGTCCTGATTCTTTCCAGCAATTCTACGTTAGTACGGATTTTTTCTGTCGCAACTACAATATCCTCATCGGTGTTGAATCTGCCACATCCCATGCGTATTGACGAGTGTGCCTGTTCTTCAGACAAGCCAAGTGACAAAAGCACATGTGAGGGTTCTACAGACTGTGCAGTGCATGCAGAGCCAGCCGAAATTGCAATGTCTTGTGAGATGGAATTAATTATTGCCTTGCCATCTATTCCCTCAAACCGTACATTGAGATTGTGTACCAATCTTTTCTCAGTATGACCATTGAGTTTTGCACCTACATCAAAGAAAACATTAAGCATCTGTTTTGTCCATTTATCAAATTGTATATTTTCTGAATTCATCTCATTTTGTGCAATTTTTGTTGCCTCAGCAAAACCCACTATTCCCGGCACGTTCAGCGTCCCAGAGCGGACATGCCTTTCCTGTCCACCACCATAAAGCACGGGGTCAAGTTTCACTCTCGGCATTACACTTCTTGCATAAAGCGCGCCAATCCCCTTTGGACCATAAATCTTGTGGGATGAAAAGGACATCAGGTCAATGTTGAGTTTCTGGACATCTATATCCAAATGCCCTACTGCCTGAGCCGCATCGGTATGAAACAGCACATCATTCTCATGTGCTATCTTGCCAATTTTTTCAATATCTGCAATGGTTCCTATCTCGTTGTTTGCAAACATTATAGATATTAACACTGTCTGATCCGTTATAGCATCATTTACGGCATTAGGATCAACACTGCCAAATTCATCCACGGGTAGGTATGTCACATCAATGCCGCAGGATTCGAGATATTTTGCAGTGTCAAGAACCGCCTTGTGTTCTGTGACGCATGTTATCATGTGATTTCCTCTGTCACTGTTCCTTGACATTACCCCTCGTAGTGCAAGGTTGTCCGATTCCGTGGCGCCGGACGTAAATATTATTTCATCAGGATGAGCATGGATTGCACTTGCAATCTTTTCCCTAGATTCCTGTACGGCATTTGATGCATCATGTCCATAGGAGTGATCTAAACTTGATGCATTCCCAAATACATTGGTAAAATATGGAATCATTGCATCTAGGACTCGCGGGTCCACGGGAGTAGTAGCATGAGAATCAAGATAGATTGGCTTTGTGTCCTTGTTCATGACATCACCCTTGTGCAGAACCTAACTTCATCTCATCTAGGAATCCATAGACATCAAATAGACTGTTTATCCTCTGCTTCAGCGAAATGGCGCCTCTATTGAGATGGGCGCGTGTCATCTCGCTTAGGTATGTATTGGGATCTAGTCTATCCTGCCTTAATCGGTTTATCAACAGGGACAGATACAGCTTTTCATCTGTGGGAAATAGCCTTGACGGGGAAAATTCAGAACCCTCCCTATTGTATTCATCTGGATTGGGAATCCCCTTTTGCCGCAGAGATATACATATCGAGAGCCTTGCCCAGGCCTCGGGGCCTATCCCAGTTGAGCTCTTGAGCATTCCAAACAGGTGCGTGGTGCGCGAACTTGCCTTTATTTTTTCAAGATGCAATTATTCTACCTCCTTCAAAGTATCCGTCACTTGTAATGCTGCCGTCATTTTCTGCATCATACTTTATGAGTCTCACGTGTGAAAGATGTGGCTTTAGCAATTCAAAGTATGAATTAATAATTTCGGTGTTTGTAGAAAATATTATGGTCTGGTGTGATGCCGTGGGATAAAAGTTCGTTATTAGATTCTCCCTATGCTTTTCATCTAATCTAGCAAGAGGTGTATCTATTACAAATGGAAGTGAGCGGCCCGATGTCCTTGCAAGCCCCCAAACTATGGCAGTGGCATACATCTGTAATTCTCCTGCTGCAAGCTGCTCCTTTGTTATCTCCTCATCATTTTCCTGATACATTGTTACATGGTATGTCTCTGGGTCTATGGAGATTCTGGAGACCAGCCTGTCCTTGTGAAAACACTTTCTAATCCCTTCAAGTATATTGGATTCAAGCAGTTTGATTTTTTCCATGCGCAGTCTGCGGGAATAGTCCTCCAATACATCCTGTATATTGGGAATCATCTCAAGCCCTCTCTGCTGTGCACTGTTTGATTTTTTCTTGGCAAGATAGTTGCGAATCTTGCTGTTCAGTAAAACAATCAGCGCCTTTTCTTGTGACTCTAGATTCTCTATTCTCTGTAGTTCCTGTTCCATCTCGCCTATCTCCAGAGTAATTCCCTTGATTTCAGAGTATAGCGGTCCTGCCTCATCCTGAAGCGGAGACACATTCAGTTTAGCAGATACCTCGTCCCGCTCCCCCAGATAGTATTTGTGATCTTGACTATTCCCAGACAGATGTTCATACTTGTTTGAAATGGAATCTATTCTTTCCTGCAGCATATTCATCTCTGCCAGTGAAAAATCAAATGCAAGATTCTGTCTTTTGGGCAGTAACTCTAGTTTCCTATCGATGGTTTTGGATAGTTTTTGAACGATGTCTTTTCTGGCATTCTGGGAATATTCTTCCAATTCAGAATTAAACAAATCTTCAATGTCACTAAATGCAGATGCAAGTATCTCTCTTTCAAATATTGTTTTGAGTTTTACAATATCAGACTGTATCTCTGCCTTTACCTGTAATAGATTATCTTGCAGTATCATTAATGGAAGATCCGACTCTATAACTTCTTGCAATAAATTCTCTTTTTGTGTGATTTTATTGTCAAGCTCTGTTTTTTTTTCGATTAATTGCTGACGTTTCTGTGCAAAATCCCCTCCAACGTTGAAGAACTTTTGCTCCTTTTGTTCCAATTTTTTGTATTTTTGGCCAATCTCTGCCTTGAGAAATATACGCTTTTCTTGCAGGTTGCCAAGTTTCTGCTCTGATGTGTGTTTTTCTTCTGTCTTTTTCTCAAGTTCTGCAAGCATAGCTGCATCTGCTTCAGAATCAGAATTACGAAGAAGATACAATCCAATATCTTCTGATAATATTTTTGGTATATCCAGCCCAAGTAGTGTATCAAAGGATGACCTTATATGAGAATCCTCATTTCCAGACTGGACTATATCCTGTATTTTTTCGCCATCAAAGAAGAACATGTTTGCTATTGTTTTTGGAATCATCTGGTTTATCATCATCTGAAGCTGGTTTCTTTCTGCATCAATTGTGACATATGCTTCTGCACCATCTGGTCTTTTTTGCATCTCTAAAAATTCGTCTATCTTACCGTAGTTGTTCTGCCATGTTCTGACTATTCTGTAGTGATGTATGATGCCGCTCTGAGAGTATTGAAATTCTAATATTATCAAAGCCTCTCGTGCACTGGTACGCGTCTTGGCATACCTGTGAAACATTTTGTGAATCTTTTCATGGTATTTCTTTTTACTCATCTTGCCGTCTGCGAATCCCTGTCCGTAAAGGCATAATTTTATGGATTCAAATAATGTGGTCTTGCCTGCTCCGTTGACCCCGCCATACAGCACTATGGGTTTTTCCGGCTTTACATCAAAATCAAATGACTGAGTTCCTCCATATATCCCGACATCCTGAAGTTTAATCCTAGTCAAAAGCATTTGTCTTTACCTCGTTTTCCTGGTCCCTGTGTGAGAATAATTCTGCCCGAATCTCCTTAATGTCCTCTCGCCACTCCTTTGAGAGCTCTTTTCTTATCTTGTCAAATATCTTAGAGTGACCAGAGCCACTCTGCAGTTCCAACTCTGAATTTAGCAGGTTGCTTACCAGCTTGTATGGCATTTGGTGTTCTGTGCAGACTCGCTCAAGTAGTCTCTGTTCGTCTTTCCCAAATGACCCAATATCCTCTGCTGCATGCTCTAGCCTTGTTCCTGTTACATCATGGTATATCAAATATGCCGTATTCTGCCAGTCTCCCTGCTCTACCCTCCATATTCTCTGTATCTCATGGATTTCATCTTCTGATATGAGTATCATGTCGGGATCATGTTGTTGTATTTTGGCCTGCCCCTGTAGTAGTTTTCTAAGATACTGCTTTCGAAATTCCATCGTGTACGGACCAGGCGTATAGTCAGAGCCGTCATTTTTAAGATCCACCCTGCCATTTCTGCGTGTTATTTGGCGTATCTTTGGCCACATCTTTGGCTCCTGCGTCATCTTTAATTCATGTCGAAGCTCTGCAAGTGGCTCCATCCATTCATGTCCGTTCTCTATCATACTGTCAAGTGATTTTTGTTTGTCAACGACAGTACAGGTCCAACATCCGAACCTACCGTTTCCACATGACGGGGTGCTGGTATCTACTACCAATGGACACTCACTTGCATTGGCATCTTGGTATAACGCAAGTAAATCACGGTTGTTGTCTCCCCAAGGGTTCTTGTTTTGTAACAAATAATTCCACACATCTTCAGTCTCAAAGTCCACAAGCGGTGTATAGACATATGTCTGAGCAAACTTTTTGTGATGACTCAATACACTGTTTTCTATCTCTAGTAGGTTCATTGTCTGCTGGCGCGTCGAGCTCTCACTCTTGCGAGTGCCAAGTAATACTATTACCTCGCCATACTCTGAGACTTTTTCCTTGATGAACCTGTCGGCATTTGCAATCTTGAGCATGTCAGTACACCACCTGAACATGGATGTGGGGGCAGGATATCCCAAACCCAGTATCCTGACCCAGAATGTGTCTGTGATTGGCGGACGCAGTAGATTTGTGGATATTGGAAGGGATATTTTTTTGGATTCTTTCTCCATCCTATCAAGCGACGAAGTAATTCTGCCTACTATCTGGGGTGACTCTACCAGTGTGTCAGAGGATACAATGTAGATTTTCTTATCACGCTTTTCAGGCACAAGTTTTGACAGAGCCTGCCATACCAGCTGGACCATGCAGGTAGAGTCCTTGCCACCGCTGAATCCCAACACCCACGGTCTTGCATCATTAAGATATACTGTTTGAATCTCCTTGTAGATACTCTCAAGTGTACGGATATCAAATACTGATGTCATGTTTCATACCTCGCAAGCTCGTCTGGCACTTTGATCCTGCAGGTGCGCAGAATCACGCAGGCCCCCAGTGCTATTCCTATGGTGGTGCGAACCATCTTTCCCCCCTGAATTAGATTACCTTGCCATTTGGGATTCTTTCTTGACCAACTGAGTTTGGACAAACCTACTAGCTTTTTCTCCCACTTGTCAGGAAACTGTCTGATTATCTCTCTGCCTGCAATTCCAAGGGAATTGAGGCAGTTGGTATGTGCATTAACATAGTTTGCACGTAGCTCGTCAGAGGAGATGTGACCCTGGATTAAAAATTGCCATTCTGGAATATTTTGGTATACTGCCTCCCAGAATTTTATTGCGATACTTTTTTGCTTTTCATTGGGTCTGTGTATGGATTCCTTGCCAAGAAGCTTTCTTGTGGCATCAGATATACCTCCAAGAGTGAACACTTCTTTTGCATGCCTGCCAATGGTAGTCTTTTCAAACTCTACCCTATTCTGAAATATTTCAAGTTTATCAGTCATCTCTACAATAAAGCGGGAATATGCATCACGGTTATCATATAATATGTTGAGCGACTTTGATGGCTTTACTGCATTCTTGTTGAGATCTGCAAACATCTGCTGGCATCTCCCAAGTCCTTGATCCTCAAAAAATACAACGGATATGGATTCGTTTCCAAGAGTAGGTTTTTCTTTTAATGCTTCCTCGATTGCCCTGCGTCTGTGTTGCCCATCATTTATCAGTAATTTAGATGACATGTCTATGTATAATCTTCCAATCTTACCATCCGGTCCAAGGTGTGGGGCGGGAATAAACTTCATGTTACCATCCACAGATGCAGTAAGTGATGAAAAGATGTACTCATCAGGATTGCCAAGGATGTAGTCTTTTAGTGCAGGAATACGAGATTCCCTGAGAGTTCTCTGGGCACGTATTTTTGGCGGGATCTCGCTTTCGTTGAATATGAATAATTTAGGTATTATCTTCATTGGGCATATTGTAACATAATATTCACGGTTTGCCTGGATACCCCTGATTGCCTCAAAACTATAGTTTTCAGAACCAATCCCATCACTTGACATACATTATAAAAAACACTGGAAGTATATAAATTACATTTTGCAGTATGTTTTAGTTATTTTGCAGTATGTTAATTTTAAAGAGATTTTTTGAGCAGATCTAGGTCTTTTTTCGACAATCTAATGCTGAATACCTTGGCATCTGGATGCTTTGCATTCTCTGATATTGGGTGAAATGTCACCTTGATGCTGTTGCCGTCTTTTTCAATGTTGGCAGGTCTGCCGCCTATTACTTCTTTTACCATGTTTTTGTTCAAGTGTAGTTGCTTATAGTCTTTGATTTTCTCAGATATTAGATATAGATTCTCAAAAACACATATTTTCTGCAAAGTCATTATTCGTTCATTGAAGTTTGATATTGCAACAGAGGAGGAGATGAACAGGGTATTTCTTAACATCGTATCTCTTGGCTCAAAAGACAATACGTACAAGTTTGCCATGGCCAGATTCCTAATAGACTATGGCAGGGAACATGACATAGAGGAAACACATGTAGATTTTTTGGGGGCGTACCCCGCCAAAAGTGCTTTCAAATTATGGGGTCCAGCTCAATACTCACATCTTTGTTCCATTCAGAATCATAGTCAATAACTAGAACATACTCACGTTTAACGTAATGCATTTGTCCGTTTTTATCAATATTCTATACCTAATAATTAGCATTTAACTTCAATGACAAAAAGCGCTTGTATCAGAAGCGGGTTTACCAAATATGGTGATTTCTAGGCGTGATTAGAAAATAGACTAGTTCAATGAAAAATTAATTATACTCTCAAACCAGTTCAAATTCAATCATGACAAGTGCAAATTTGGGGAGCTTGCGTAGAACCCACTACTCTGACACCATCGACGCATCACACATGGACGGCTCTGAGGTGACCGTGATGGGGTGGGTGCAGAGTGTACGCGTGCATGGAAACATCAGCTTTGTTACAATACGAGATATGGCAGGGGAGATACCCATAGTGGCAAAAAAAGGGAGTGGTGGATGTCCTGATGACGTACGCGAGACATTGTCATCACTAAAGCCGCACTCGTCCATAGCAGTCAGGGGGACTGTAAAGTCATCAGACAAGACTCCGCGCGGCTTTGAGATAGTCCCATCCGAGACGCGTGTCTTTTCTAGCGTCAAAAAGATTCCGCCCTTTGAGCCAATGGCCAAGACGGTCAAAAATATCGACACGCGTCTAGCTGCAAGGCCCATAGACCTAAGGCGCGCACCCCTCCAGCACATGTTTAGGGCGCGCAGTGCAGTGCTAAGATCAGTACGCGAGTATTTTGCAGATGAGAATTTTATGGAGATCAACACACCAAAGGTCATATCATCAGCTACCGAAGGCGGGGCCATGCTGTTTGCCATATTTTACTACAACACAGAGGCATTCCTAGCCCAGAGCCCGCAGCTGTACAAGGAACAGCTTACCATGAGCTTTGAGAAGGTCTTTGAGATTGGGCCCATATTCAGGGCAGAACCTTCCAGGACCAACCGCCACTTGGCCGAGGCCATATCCATAGACCTTGAGGAAGCATTTGTGGATTATAATGATGTGATGGACAGGCTTGAGGGAATTATAAAAAAGACGGCACAGACCATACGCGATTATACCGCGGAACACCCGGATTCAGGATTTGTAGCAGATGTACAGGTGCCTGACAGCATCCCGCGGCACACATACGGGGAGCTGATCTCGGCCATGCAGGACAAGGGCATAAAGGCAGAGTGGGGCGACGACCTGCACCCCCACAGGCTTGCCAAGATCGGCCTTGAGGGGTACTATTTCATTACAGACTGGCCTATGGGCCCAAAGCCATTCTACGTAAAGCCTTCAGAGTCGGACCCCAACATATCAGAGTCATTTGATCTGATGTTTGGTGATCTAGAACTCTCTTCTGGCAGCACTAGGATATCTGATGCTGAGGAGCTTGCACACAGGCTAGGTGAAAAAGGCATGGACGTCAAGTCATTCACGCACCACCTTGGCGCATTTGACTATGGTGTCCCGCCCCACGCAGGCTGCGGGATAGGCCTCGAAAGACTGATGATGGCCCTCACTGGTACTGAGAATATACGTGACGCAACATTTTATCCAAGAGACATAGACAGGTTGACACCATGACCGCACTGTATGGTGTGTGGGATGTAGTGTGGGATGTAGTGTGGGATGGCATATCATAATGTCAGATACACAAGAAGAGATACAAGCAGTGGCCAAGCTCATGAAGATCAATATAGATGACCACACTGCATATGTGGAGAAGGTCCATGCCATGATAGACTATTTTGACATACTGGATTCAGCAGACACAGAGTCTGAAGTGATTCACATGCACGAGATCCCATTGCACATGTTGCGCAAGGATGTGTACGACCCGTTTGAGGGTGGTAAGGATGGTAATGATGATGATGGGGATGATAATGCCAATGATGATGGTGATGATGGTGATGCCAATGATGATGATGGTGATGATGGCAGCCGCCATACCCTAATGAATTACATAAATACCTACAAGGGGACATATGTCAGGGCACCTAGCATGCCACAGCGCGGATAGTGCATGTATAATGACCGCACCCATGACAGCACCAAACATGACACTAAATATGGCGCCCATGCTAGCACGGCCTGCGGTGATACCATGACAGATATGCCAACAACTGCACTAGACTATGTACGCGCGGTGCGCTCAGGCCAGATTAACGTAGAAGAGTTTGTGTCACGCACCATAGAGAGGATCAAAGATATAGATGGCAAGCTGCATGCATTTCTCTCCACAAATGAGCAGGGGGCCATAGACCAGGCAAGAACCATAGATAAAAAGATCCAGTCAGGCCAGCGCGTAGGGGAATGCTATGGGATGCCCATATCCATAAAGGACAACATCTGCATAAAGGGTACAAAGACCACATGCGCCTCTAGGATGCTTGAGGACTTTGTTGCCCCGTATGATGCCACGGTAATATCTAGGCTCAGGCAACAGGATGCCATATTCATAGGCAAGACAAACCTTGACGAGTTTGCCATGGGGATTACTACTGAATTTAGTGCATTTGGTCCTAGCAAGAATCCATGGAATACAGATTATGTGCCAGGTGGCTCATCCGGCGGATCTGCAGTATCTGTAAGTGCATCTGAGTGTATAGCATCACTTGGCTCGGACACGGGCGGTTCCGTACGAAACCCCTCAAGCTTTTGTTCCCTAGTGGGATACAAGCCAACCTACGGCCTTGTGAGCAGGTATGGGCTGATCTCATATGCAAACAGCATAGAGCAGATAGGCCCCCTCACCAGGACTGTCAGTGATACTGCATTCCTACTCAACATCATATCTGGCCGTGATCCCAATGACGACACCACAATACTATACAATCACAACAACAACAGTAATGACTCGCAAGACAGTAGCAAGATTCGCGCAGCCTATTCAAACAAACCCTACGAGCCACCAGACTATCTGGACGGGATCGACTCTGGCGTCCAGGGCCTCAAGGTGGGCATAGTAAGTGAGATGATACACCCTGATGGCACGGATCCAGAGGTACTAAAGGCTACTATGGATGCCGCATCAAATCTTGAGCAGCTCGGGGCGACATGTCAAGAGGTATCCCTTGATACCATCCAATACTCAGTTGCAGCATACTATACCATCACCTCGACTGAGGCTGGTAGCAACCTTGCCAGATACGACAACATCAGGTATGGTTATACAGGATTGCCGGTGGACGGATATGAGTTCAACTCATACATACAAAAGGCCAGATCCATGTTTGGATCCGAGGTAAAGCGCAGGATGTTGCTGGGCGGATTTGTCCCATCAGCGGGCAACGCAGGCAAGTACTTTCTAAAAGCGCTCAAGGTCAAGAACATGCTGATAAGGCAGATGCGTGCAATGTTTAGAAAATATGACATATTAATAGCACCCACTGTTCCCGTACTTCCATTCAAGTTTGGTGAAAAGATTGACGATCCAATATCGTTGTTCATGGTAGATACCAATACAGTGGCAGCAAATCTAACCGGCAGGCCAGCAATATCCGTACCATTTGCCATATCACAGCGGGTGGGACTTCCCATAGGGGTTCAGTTGATGGCCGATTCCATGAAGGATCGACAGTTGTTGCAAGCAGCATATTCACTAGAACAGACAGTCTCGCTGCCGGAGGTACCCTACCCATGACCATGATGATAGGCCTAGAGATACACTGCCAGATTACACGGCTCCAGAGCAAGCTGTTTTGTTCATGCAGTACTGACTATCGCGACATGAATGCAAACCAGAACGTATGTCCCACATGCATGGGACTTCCAGGAACCCTTCCTAGGCTCAACGGCGGGGCGGTCTCAAAGGCCATGCTCATTGGCATGGCGCTAAACTGTACCATCCCTGAAAAGATTGCATTCTTTAGAAAAAATTACTTTTATCCAGACCTGCCAAAAAACTTTCAGATAACACAGCTCAATGCGTATGGCGATACATGCATAGGCACCACGGGCCATATTGGACTGGATGCAGACCATACTATACGCATAACCCGCGTGCAGCTAGAAGAGGATCCAGGTAGGCTGGTATATGAGCAAGGACCTTCAAAGACCACCATTGCCCTTGTAGATTACAACCGTGCAGGCACGCCGCTCGTCGAGATAGTTACAGAACCCGACTTTGAGGATCCGTCACAGGTAAGAAAGTTTCTCAACATACTCTCTGACCTACTAGAGAACTTAGACGTCTCGGATCCCGGCATGGAGGGCGCCATGAGGGTTGATGCCAATGTATCCATCAAGGGTGGCAGCAAGGTAGAGATAAAGAATATTGGCTCATTTTATGATCTGGAAAAGGCCGTGCGCTTTGAGATTACCAGGCAGCAGAGCCTGGACTCGCGGGGCATAGCCATATCCCAAGAGACACGCCACTGGGACAACAAGAGGAGGGTGACGCTGCCTTCGCGCTCCAAAGAAGGAGACGCGGATTACAGGTATTTTCTAGAGGGCGATATTCCTTGGGTGTATATCGATCACAGCATACGTGAAACCCTCCACTCACAGATGCCAGAGAGCATATCATCAAAGAGGGAGAGGTATGTCTCAAAGTATGGCATTACAGAACAGGTGGCGCAGGTACTCTCCACTGACAAGTTTTATTCGGATCTGTTTGAGGATGCATGCGCTGTTGCACCAAAGATGGATGCAGATGACATGCAGCAACTCCACGCAAGAGAGATGGCAAACATCATCACAACTGACCTTATGGGGCTTGCAGATACCCGTGAGCGTCGCGAGTCTCTGAGAGTATCAGCAGATGGTCTGTGTGATCTTGCCTCATCAATCATGTCAGGGGAGATCTCACGCAGCTCCTCCAAGAACGCCCTTGCAGAGATGCTACGCACAGGAAAAGGCCTCTCTGATGTGATGACGTCCATGAGCATTAGTAAGATATCAGACCAGCAGCAACTTGATGATGTGGTTGTGGAGGTAATATCAGAAGAGCCCAAGGCAGTAGAGCAGGCAAAGAACAACCCACAGGCGATTCATTACCTGGTGGGTATGGTGATGAAAAAGACAAAGGGCAGGGCAGATCCTACAGTGACGCTGGATCTCATACGGCAGAAACTCCAATCTCAGGTATAGTTGTACCGCACAGGTCATGCGGGCTACAGAGAACAGTAATCACAACAAGCAGCATATTTTATTTTATTTTATTGTATTGTATTGTATTGTATAGTTGCACCAGAGATCTCTTGTGGGTGTGGGATTGCTTTGGAATCTGAGTGATATAGATGCAAGGTACGTGGTCAGGTCGTACCCAGAATGATGTGTAATACTATCAAAAGACCCTAGATCCGTGCCTGAATCAAAAAATCTTCCCAGACAACCTGACCACGTACCATTGGTTTAGAATCCCCCATAATGAAAAAGTCAGACCTCATACTAAAACAGAGTCTAATCGGCATAAATTGTAATCCAGTTCATACTGTGACGCCACTACCACCACCACCAACTGTACCGCTTCACATCTTTGCCAGACTGATTTGGACCAACTAGCACATTATGGTAAATACTGTAAAAACAACCAACTTTACCGCCAGCCACCTTTGCTCATACTCCTGCAACAATGTTTTAGATGTACAGATGATTGCTCCATCACGATATCAAAAATACAGAATTCAAGTGTTGAGAACACAGTTTGTAAAAAATCCATGTAATGTATCATCAACCGAATTTTTGGGAGAACCATATCATCACGTTTCTATTTATGGAACTGCTGGCAATGATGTATCATGAGTTGTGATGTCTGGTGCCATGTCTGGAAGACATCCATAGTGTGATGTGTGATGTGGTGCAAGCGTTGTGGGTATGACAAGATAAAGATCAGCCACAAAGGTATACGGTGCAAGCATTGTGGGCATGATGACGTGGGGTTTGGTTCTGAAAAACAAAACCCGTACGACCCATACAATTACCATCCTAGTAGAAAGAGAGGCAGAAGGAAAAAGATTCTGATTCCAATAGTTGTGATTTTAGTAATATCCTGGATGGTGTATTATGAGATACCTGTGCCATACCTTGAGGACCAATCATTGTCGTTTCTGCGCGCGCTAAAAGAGTTATCTGTAGAGGTTTGGGGGATGGTAAGTGTGGTGGTATCATCATCAGCATCATTGCTGGGCCTAGACCAGCCCAGAACAGGGCAACTCGCCAATGATACAGGAGAAGGCAGGGACAGTCCAGTCACAGAACTGCATGCCGTCACTGTGGGCATGATACATCCAACTGCGTACCAGCCTCAAAAAGAGTCGGGCAGGATCATAACATTTGCCATGGATGGGAATCCAAGTGTTGCAGACAAGAATCTGGTGCTTGAGGGAGTGGCAGATGGGTTTGAGAAATGGGATAGATTAAACAAGAATTTGGTATTTGAGTTTGTGCCAGAGGGGGATGACAACAGTGCAGACATTATGGTATCATGGTGGCAGGTACCCAAACCCGATCGTGCAGGCCAGGCAACGTATAGCCAGCCTTTTTCAGGACAGATACATATCTCACTGGGCGACTATGACTGTAATGGGTCATATGTACAGCGCTCAAAAAATGCAATAATGGGCATAGCAATGCATGAGATTGGGCATATTTTGGGGGCTGGCCACACTCTCAATGAGTCCCATCTGATGTATGGTAACGTTCCACCATACACGCAAGATAACTTTGAATCATTTGGTTTCATATTTCCCAAAGATACAGACGGATACTATGTAGGGTATGATGCCCTGGAAAAAGAGTATGACTTGTATGCAGATGAGATCGAGCAATTAAAGCATGATAGGCAGGTTCCACAGGACAGGTATGACCAGCTTAAAGAACAGTATGATCAGTATCCCAGAGTTGCTCCTGATCGCGGCACATATGAAGAGGCAAAAAAGGTGTATGACAGACTGAACACCGCCACGCGCATCCTCAATGACATGGTAAAAGAATACAATGACTTGGTTAATATCCAAAATACGATCGTATCTGAGATGACTTGTTATCCAGGAGTGGGTTCAGCAAGTACCGCGCTTGTAGTAGTGTTACCACCTTGATCCCGGGAGTTAAATTGTTATCCAAGAGTGGGCTCAGCAAGATGAGTAGATAATCATACTGCGCAATAATTTCACTTGCATCAGGGCCAAGTGTGTGATGGCAAGATTGTGGTAAGGTGTCTTGTTTAGGCTAGAAAATACTCATCAACCGAGGCGCATAGACGTGTGGAAAATCTTTTTACGCCGTTCCGTCCCCCATGCACCAGACTTGACAGGTTTTGAGTTTGTCCCCACCAGACGCCAGACAGAATCCTCCAACATATTCAAGTTCATGCAAAAACACAACATAAAATCACTTGAACATCTCTACAGCATGTCTGCAAAGGATCCTGAATGGTTTTGGGAGTCCGTGGAGCAAGATGTGGGGGTTGTCTGGGATGTTCCATACTCTGATACGCTGGATCTCTCTGCAGGGATGGCATGGCCAAAGTGGTTTGTTGGGGGCAAGACAAACATCTATGCATCATCAGTTCAAAGGGTCGCACACAGTGATCCTGACAGGGTTGCATACCACTTTGTCTCCGAGGACAGAAGAACCTCAGATGTGACATACTCGCAGCTAGATAACAGAGTATGCAGGCTTGCAAATGCATTGAGATCACTTGGGGTAGGCAAGGGCGACGTGGTTGCAATATACATGCCCATGAACGAACAGGCCATAACAGCAATCCTAGCTTCAGCCAAGATAGGTGCAATACAAACCACCATATTCTCTGGGTATGGGCCAGACGCACTTTCAGTCAGGCTGCGCGACTGTAATGCAAAAGTGCTGTTTGTTACAGATGGATTTTACAGAAAAGGCAAGTCAGTATCCCAAAAGGGCATAGTAAGGCACGTCATCAAGGAATGGGCATCACAAGACACAGACAGGGCGTCAGGGGGGCATGGTGTGTGCGATGATGATGATCATGATGATCATGATGGTGATCATGACACTTGCCGCGATCCTACTCAGCGCAAGGTCATCATGGTGCCATATGGAGGCATTGACAGGTATCCAGAGGCAGATGATTCAAGCAATGTACATGATGTCATGGTATGCTATGACAAGCTTGTATCTGCACATGACGGTGCGCAATGTACGACTACAATGATGGACTCGGAGGATCCGCTGTTCATCCTGTATACTTCGGGTACCACCGGCAGGCCCAAGGGCACAATCCATACACATGGGGGGTTTTCTGTGTTTGCTGGACATCAGTCCAAATATCTCATAGACATGCAAAAAGATGACATACTATTTTGGCCTGCAGATATTGGATGGATAACGGGGCTGGTATGGAACGTCTATGGCTTGCTGATGATGGGGGCAAGCGCCGTAATGTATGATGGATCCCTTGACCAACCTGACATGAATAGGGTGTGGCGCATACTCTCAGAGTATCATGTCACCATATTTGGAATCTCACCTACAGCCGTGAGGATGCTGCACAAGAGTGGGGCAGTACCAACTGCAGAGCATGATCTCTCCTGCCTGAAGAATATTCCCACTACCGGCGAGCCGCTGGACCGCGACTCTTGGATGTGGCTCTTTAAAGAGGTAGGGCATAGTTTGATCCCCATAATGAACCTAGCCGGCGGCACGGAGATAGGCGGTGCGATGCTGTCTGTCCTGCCTGGAATGAAGTTAAAGCCATCTACTGTTGGCAGGCCCGTGCCTGGAATGGTACTGGACATAGTAGATGATGACGGCAGTCCAGTTGCAGACAACACAATGGGTTATCTGGTGGTAAAGGCTCCGTGGCCTGCAATGAGCAGGGGCCTGCTCAACAACGATGCAGTGTATCTGCGGACATATTGGTCACGGTTTGATGGGGTGTGGTTTCATGGCGACTATGTCCTGAGGGATGAAGACGGCCTTTGGTACATGCGGGGCAGGACTGATGACGTCATTAATGTGGCGGGGCACAGGATGAGTACAACCGAGATCGAGCATGCCGCGGTACGACACGAGCAGGTATCTGATGCAGCAGCAGTTGCAATACCAGATGATCTCACGGGAGAAGCAATCGTGTTGTTTGTTGTGGAGGATGGTACACCCAAAGATGTTGATTATGATTTGTGTGACACGCAAGGCAACATGCATAGTAATGATGACCGGGCTCATACGCCCAGTACAGCAACTTGTGATCAAAGACATGATGGAGTGTATGATGAAAGTCACGATGTGCAGAATACAAGCATCCCCACCACTGCCACCACCACTGCCACGATCCAATCAGATGTATGCGCCCACATATCACACATAGTGGGTAAGATATCTAGGCCAAAACATGTCTTTGTGCTCTCTGAACTGCCAAGGACCAAAACTGGCAAAGTAATGCGCAGGCTGCTAAGATCCATACTGCTCGGCCAGAATCCAGGCGATCTGTCGGCGCTCGAAGACCACGCAATCCTCTCTGAGATTCCCAAGCTGCATGACAGAGCCTGAATGCAGTCAACCATATCATCGCACCTGCACTCTGACACTACATTATGGTTGGAGGATGGTACAATGCGCATGTTTGTAGTGGTATGGTGAAATGGCACCCACACACACAGAACGCATTGTGGACGTGTATATGTTTGATCACCACTCTTTGCAGCAAGCACAGTACCGTAGCATTGTCAAAGGCGATACTTACAGAAACTAGTCCGTCTTTATCTTTTTTTTCTTTCTCAAGTGTTGTACCACCATGGGCATAAATGCCCCAATGTCAGTCACGATTCCAAGAGCCTGCCACGTACCCCTATCCATCAGCTTTGTTACGGTGGGCTGGTTTATGTCCACCACAACCACCTTGACATCTGCAGGCAGCATGTTGCCTGTTGCTATGGAGTGCAGCATGGTAGATGCCATGATCACCATGTTTGCATTTTTTAGTATCTTTTTGTACTCCCGCTGCGCCTGAACTACGTCCGTAACTACATCCGGCAGCGGCCCGTCATCCCTGATCGAGCCTGCCAGTACAAACGGTATCTTGTTGACCACACACTCATACATTATACCGCTTGTCAGTTTTTTGTGCCTGACCATCCCTGCGATGGAGCCTTGCTTGAATACGGCATTTACCGTGTCCATGTGGTTTCTATGACCATGGTATGCAAGCGTGGCATTATGTACGTTCATGCCAAGCGACGTACCAAGCGTGGCATACTCTATGTCGTGTACTGCCAGCGCGTTGCCGGCCAAGACACCGTCCACATACCCCATCCTGATCAGTTCAGAGACGGCATCTGCCGCCCCAGTATGTACTATGGCAGGTCCCCCTACCAGGATGATCTTTCCGCCGTTGTGTTTTGTATTGTGAATGTCATCTGCTACACTCTTTGCGGTATGCTGCGTGGGCCTCTCACTAGAACTTGAACTGCCCATAAACTCAAAGACGTTAGAGCCTTCCCTAGGACGCTCCGGTGGGGTGATCTTGACTCCGTCATCTCCCACCACTATCAGATCCCCCTTTTTGACATCCCTTATGGGGACGCACTTGGCCTCTGACTTTTCGACCACAATGCACTTGTCCATCATCATGTTCTTGACGGGGATCCACTTGTCATTGTGGTACACTTGCGTGTGGTTGTTTGTGGTGCTGTAAAAGCCATCAGGCATCACCATGTCCTTGGGGGACTTGTGCAGGACTATCTTGTTCCAGTCCTTGGATACTGCCCCCTTTCTGTATATGGTGTTTAGAATCTTGTTTAGGTGTTTTTTGTCTCTGCCTGCAACCAGTAGCCGGGCATACGACTTGTCCTTTTTTTTCTTGCCAATGTTGATCTCTTCTACCTGGAATTCCCCGTGCAGATCCATTATGCTGTCAAATATCTTGGTGAGGATCAGCGAGTCTATCAGGTGGCCGCCGACTTCTATCTCGTGGGAGAATCTCGTATTCATTGCATACCTGACATATTTGATAACTAAAAGTTTGTGTTTTGTGGACACAATTGTGTATAGTAGTGGTGAGTGTGATGTAACAATGACACCACACATTAGAGGAACTGGTTTGCAGTTCATATCACCTCCAACACCCTCTGAGATTGCAAGCATATGGGATTGTCCCATACATCAATGTATGATCATTATTTTGAATTTCAAGGATGTAGTTGAGACCACTAAAATACCCGCACTCGCCCAAGCTAGTTGCCACAGCATGTGGCCACTAATGGCACCGCTAGACGGGTAGGATTACCTTTCCTTCAAACTTTGGAATCTGATCCGATTCAAATGCAGCTTCCAACTTTTCCTTTTGTTGTTTTGTCACACCCTGCACAATGGTCTTTGACGAACCATTCCTATCCACGAGCGCAAGGATGTATCCACTGTTGTCGGTTAGCACAAATCCTGCAGACTCGTCTACAAACGCATACAAGTTCTCCTCACCGACCGGCTCCCACACGCTAGTTCCATTGTCAGTGAGGGCTAGCGCCGGCATTGCACGTCCGTCCGTCAGGCCGTTGAGGTACTCCCTTGCCTCTGCTACCCGCTTTTGGCCCATCTTTAGTGCCTGAAAGTATTGCATGATGTATGATTGTCTAGTTGATTATTATAAAAACAGTGCACCGCATCTGTTCTCAAACATTTGTTCGAGTTTGTTGTGGTTCAAATGCAGAGGACCAGTCTTGCTACAAAAAGCTAACCATGTGCGGCAGATTGAAGTGTTGTGCAACTAACCATCGCATTATAAAATTTTAAAAGTAGTTTGGCCCCTCTTTGACCTCATACTTTTCACCTGTTTGTCCATATACTATTTTTTTCCTTTTGGCGACATCTTGCATACAAATGCCTAGGGATATTTTTTCAAAAACATCCCAATTTAGAGACATGTGTAGACAGTTGTACCACTTGATTAACAGATCCAGGATCACCAGTACTCATGATCTCCTCAAACCTGTGCAGTTTACTGGATCTCGCCGTGTACACCACTACTGATTGTCGTTGGAGGTGGGTGATTCACTAAATTAGTGCGACTTAATTTTTGTACAATAGATCTCAAAAGATGTCTCAAAAGACAGTTATAGAATAACCATGCATCGGTGATCATGCCATTAACAAATACTGTAATAATAAAACTCAACGAAATAACCACCATGATCCCTGACAAGTCAAACCTCTCAGAGTCAGATGTAGAAGAGATAAAATCTATCTTCAGGACGCTTGTAGAGGATGGTCAGATGTACAATGTCGATGAGATAGAGTATTGGTTTGAGAATGAGGGTAGTTGGCCCAAAAAGAGCTCTCGGATCAGGATTGCAAACATCAGCAGTTACATACAGGATAAGTATCAGCAGACGGCCCACTTGAGAATACTGCCAGACAATGATGATGGATGTTGTGGAGATTCTGGACATGATGAGGATGATTGCGGTTGCTCGCATTGAATCCATGGCCTGTAAATGAATGTGGTAGTGGTGGACATGATGACGTGGACATGATGACGTGGACATGATGACGTGGACATGATGACGTGGACATGATGACGTGGACATGATGACGTGGACATGATGACGTGGACATGATGACGTGGACATGATGACGTGGACATGATGACGTGGACATGATGACGTGGACATGATGACGTGGACATGATGACGTGGACATGATGACGTGGACATGATGACGTGGACATGATGACGTGGACATGATGACGTGGACATGATGACGTGGACATGATGACGTGGACATGATGACGTGGACATGATGACGTGGACATGATGACGTGGACATGATGACGTGGACATGATGACGACATGATGACGCTGTTATGGTGGTGATAACTACTATGACAACTGTCCCTACACACCGAATGCCCCATTACATGGACGTGTACTTATAGATTCTTGACAATATCTTTTAGCAGATCTTGAATCTTGGAATATGTAATGTCTGTATTTGCAGTACAAATAAACGGCTCTATCGATTCTTTGGAGTGTCCGTTGTCATGTCGGTATGTCATGGCCTGCAGTGCCATCTCCAATCTGTCTATCTGGTGCACCATTTTGGATTCTGTGGATTCTTGCATCCGGTACTCTTGCCAGATCTGTTGGTACTGTCCCCGCACAGGTTCTGGCAGAGCCTCAAGAATATGTCCAAACGCATCGTCCTCAAGTTGTCTTTTTTGGCTCACGTCCATCTCTTCTGGCGTGATGTCACCGGTTCTTGCCTCTGCCAGATCATGGAGCAATGCCATCTTGATTACCTTTTGGGTATCACATGCTGCTGCCCAGCCCATGTCAGATGCCACCATGGAGATTAGTGCAGTCATGTACGAGTGATCCGCTACAGACTCTGGCCTCTTGATGTGTAGTTTGTCTATCCAGCCCTGTCTTGGGATCTGTTTTAGTTTGGCGCCCGTCTGAAAAAAATCTAGCAGAGTCATAATAATCACAACGTGTGGTATCTTCCTATATAGTCTTCATGCATTGCAACATGGCTGTGTGTTCTTGTCCATGCCATGTATGGTTGTGTGTTCTTGTCCATGCCATGTATGGTTGATGATTTGTCCATGATGGGATGGTCATGTTGCCGATGCTGCCGGTCGTTGTGGCAACAAGATGTTGTGTGTGTGCATGATTGCTGTACATATTGCACGCAGTCATTTGATTATACAATTGCAACCGTCCACCGGATGTGTCCTACAGGCATATACCGCTACTGATACGATGTGGTTCCGGAAGATTCTGCAGGCATTTTGCGCGTTGTATTTTGTGCCCACAACCGGAAACAGCACACCAAAAGCGTCAAATTCCCCCGTGCCGGAGACATCACGCGCAGGCTCCGCTGTCAACGCACTATGATGATATCAATCAGTTTCGGTGCGCCGTTATGCCGTAATGGCCTCAAGTGACTGGCGTGTGAGCCTGCCACTTTCTACTTGTGACCGTGCGATCAGCTCTATGTTGTAGCAAATTAAGCGCATTGGGATCTCGCGTCGTTGGTTGTCGGGCCTGCGGCACCTGACATAGCTGCCGTACATCTTCTTCTTGATGGCCGCAAACACTGCCTCTGACGCTGCGCTGGTGGTACCTAGCATTGAATGCGGGCAGGTCGTAGTCGTGGTACATATCCACCATCTTGCGCCATGCTTGGCTGCCGTTGGCATTGTGTACAGTGTTGGACTTGGGCTTGATCAAAGGCGTCATACCCATCCCAGCCAGCCTGTTGTATATGCCCAGCGACAGGTACGCCGCGTCTAGGCAAAAGTCCCTCCCCTTTATGCTGCACGGGCCGTGTAACAAGTCATCCAGCATGTCATATAGTCCCTTTATGTCGGCCGTATGGCTTGCAGTCACCAGATATGTAAGTACTACCTTGGTTCCCACGTCGATGATGACATGTATTTTGAACCAGCCGTGCCTATTTCTGATCCTGTCGGTCCTGAAATCCACCCACTTTTTCAAACCTGCTCACAGAGACCCGTACTGTCGCCAGCAACAGAACCTGAACACTGCAGCCACTCGATGACGCGTGCATGCACCTCCCTGAGGTAGGAAGGACTCTGGGATCAGTGAATACGAGCTGCATATCGTGCTCTTTGAGGGTATGTTGCCTGTCAATCCCATCTTGCGCGCCGCCTCCCGGTCCGCGTGTAAATATCCCACCATCTTGCGGTACGTCCTGCGCTCGGCCTCCAGCATAATGCATACTATGGCCATGGTTCTGGGCAGGTATCCATTCTTGCCACCCACCCCCGGATTTAGGGGGTATGGTTTGTTCATTCCGTTGACGATCCTTGCCACCGTCGTGGCCAGAATCAGGCCGGGCAGGTATCTCTGGACCAGGTCAAATGATCGTTGGTCTCTTTTTTTTTTTGGTCTCTGTCATTGGCGTATATTGGATATTTCATCTAATGATGCGCATACCCAAAAAAATCAACGTTGTGTGTCAAATTATGTAGACAATCCTGTGCGGCACAGCGGGTGAATTTGGTATATGGGGGTATATACCTGTAGGACACAGCCCCGTCCACCAAACCACATAATAGGTGATCGCAGAGACATATGTTGTGAAGATATACACAAAGACTGGTGATGGTGGAGATACAGGCCTTCAGGGCAATCTCAGGGTGGCAAAGTCACACCCAAGAATCATGGCGTATGGTGCAGTGGATGAAGCAAATGCAGTTATTGGGTTGGCCATGACGCATAATCTTGACGATGATGTAACACAGACACTGACGTCTATCCAAAACGAACTGTTTGTGCTAGGATCCGATCTCTCAAATCCAAACCTCGGCAATGTCACAAACAGGATCTCATTAGGGATGGTATCAAGGCTAGAGTCCGAGATAGACAGGTATGATTCAGAGCTTCCGTCATTGTCAAACTTTATTCTGCCCGGCGGCGATCCGTGCGCTGCACAGCTGCACCATGCCAGGACCGTCACCAGAAGGGCAGAAACGCTCGTGGTACGGCTAAGCGACACCGACGAGATCAACTCCAACTGCATCCTATACCTCAACAGGCTCTCGGATCTCTTTTTTGTACTGGCTAGGCTCGTCAACAAGCGCAAGGGTGTGGATGATGTGGTGTGGATGGTGCAAAAAGACGACTGATGGTTATGAACCAAATCATGTGTGGATCAAATGACCAGATCCGGATTTATCTCACACGCCTCTAGGACAAACAAAAAGACAAACTTTAATTTCCATTTATGATACATCAGTATGTGTGCCGGGGTAGCTCAGCCCGGGAGAGCACTCGGCTGAAGACCGAGCTGTCGCGCGTTCAAGTCCCGCCCCCGGCACCATAATCCTCTGTACAACAAGCCATACATCATCTTCAACAATGTTGCATGTGCGACGATGTGGATCTGCGCAAACCAGCTAGTATCGATGGTACGTGGTCAGGTCGTGCCTAGAATGATGTGTAATACTATCAAAAGACTCTAGATCTGTGCCTGAATCAAAAAATCTTCCCAGACAACTTGACCACGTACTATCGATGAATCATGACATGCCTGCCTACCTGCATATCCCATCACAGAATCATCATTGGGTCAATATGACAAGGCGGTACCAGTAAGAGTGTGGGCAAGATGTTCATCCAGCACATCGACCCAATCACGGGCAGCAACCCATGAATATCATCATCATCACAATCATTCTGACAGTAGATGGAGAAGCATCCATGCCTAAAAAACCCATTCTGGTGCCAAGAAGTAATATTTAAAAACAAAGCATACTCTTGTTTTTTCGACATTCATGGTTGAAAAAAAGTCTCCAAAAAAAGCATTCACAAAAAAGACAGTCGCTGTAAAGGGTAAAAAGCCAAAGACAAAGCCAAAGACAGCAGCAGGCAAGCAAGCAGCCGCCAAGGCAAAAAAGGCTACGGCAGGTACTGCCAAGACCAAGCGTGGAGTTGTCATCAAGGCAAAAAAGAAGACTGTTGTAGACAAGACCAAGCGCGTGGCTGGAAAGGTAAAAAAGACCACAAGAAACACCGCCACAAAACCAAAAAAGTCCAAGGCCACATCATCCAAGGCATCACAAGACATGACATTTGATGCCAACCTGAAAGGCAGGTTTGCACGTAACACTCATCAAGACTCAAGCATAGTCATAGTGGATGATGATATGGAGATTGATCAGGACAAGGTTAATGAAGAGAGAAGAGCCTACCTTGAGGAAGCTCGCTCCCAAGAAGCGTTTGATTAAATCTTTATCTGTTTGTGTTGTGTAGAGTACACATGCGTGCATTGTGTCTGATTACGATTAATCCTGGCAAAGTAGACGGTGTAGTGAGCATACTAAAAAAGAAGCGCAAGGTGATAAAGCAGGTGATGATAGTGACTGGCAGGGCAGACATCTGCCTGCTCATGCAAGGAAATATAGACGAGATCAACAAGATGGTGATCGACTTTAAAAGAATTAAAGACATAGTCACCACGGAGACGCTTATTGAAGTGGAGGTAAACTTGGGATGGTAAGGGCCATAATATTGGTAAAGTCACCAAAGAGACTCATTGCCGCAAGGCTGCGAAGGGTGCCGTCTGTACACGACTCTTTCCCGACAAGTGGGCAGTTTGATGCAGTTGCCATTGTAGATGTTGAAGAGTTGGATCAGATCAAAGAGGTTGCAACTCAGATCCAAATGATCAACGGCGTAGAAAGAACAGAAACAATGATAGAGGTACAATGAAAATGGATTTAAAGAGCTTGGAGTCAGGGTATCTGTGAACATAAAAAAGGTCGGAAATGTTATACTGGCAGTAAAGGACATAGATGAATCGCTTCGATTCTATCATGAGATCATCGGTCTGCCCATCAAAAACCAGAGGAGAACATGGATTGATCTAGGTACGTCCGGCGCCATGCTGAGTCTGCATCCTGCATCCCTGACTGCAAAGCACATAGGCAGTTCGATTGAGAATGGGATTACCATAGGATTTATTGTAGGCGATGTGAAATCTGCAGTTGATGAGCTAAAGGAGCGCGGGATTAGGATTTATCGTGACATAGTTGAGAAAGGAACAGGAAAGAACGCCATTGTTTTAGACCCTGACGACTATTTAATATCGCTGTTTGAGCCCGTCTTTGATGACAAAGATCAACAGACTGGCGGGTATCACGGATTTACACCTGTCTAGTACTTTAGCACAACGATTATCCCGCCAATATCTTTATGTTTGAAATATGGATATGATGTGTGGATATGCCGTCTGATTTACCCGAGCACATCTTTGAAAAGGGCACCGCGTGGGTATCGTTACTTAAGCCCGTTTAGATGAAGCCAGAGTCTTTTTTATCAGCCTGATTACTGTGCCAAGATCCTTCTCTTTTTTGTTTATTGATACGTAAAATGTAATGTCGGTCTGCTGTATGATGATTATGGTGACTTTTGTGTGTTGTAATACGACATGCTCCAGCTTTCCCACAGTGCTCGAGGTCTTTTTTCTTAGTGACATCAGTGTTGATATCACAAAGAATTCATTTTTGACATGTTCTGATTTCAATAGTGGCCGCAGTCCTGGCTTTACTACCCCTGCTAGCGTCCTTCCGTATGCATTGATGGCCCCCGTATACCTTATAGAGTCTGACAGGTTCATTATGTTCTGGCATTGTTTTTTATACATCGACACGGCCTCTTTCCATTTTTCTTCTGGTGTTTTTGCCATGCAACACCCCCATATCAGAAAGTAATAAGGATTTGGACGGAGAAGGACATGTCAAGATTCATCAAAATGCTAGGAATAGGCATGCAAAAGGCAAATTTGCTAGTTTGCGCAGGAATAACTCTGCAGGCACGCACATATGGCCGTGTTGAACATGCGTGTATAGGCACACATACGTAACCAGGCACAGTACATGGTTGGGGATACACACGGTATGCCCAGAAACTTGTCATTAGATAAAAAAAGTACCGCATTGGTCAAATTGAGCTGATCAATCTACTTTATAGTCCAGTATTGTGCATCGTGTATACAAATGAACGACTTGAGTAAAAAGTGCCTCAGATGTAAAAAAGTGATCAAAGAAAAGGCGCTCCACAAGATTGTAATTTATGTGGTGCAAGAAAAGTTCACCGAACACCACTATGAGCATGTTGAATGTCCAGGCAGATTTACAACATAGTCATTATTATTAGATATTATGATCAATCGGCCGGAAAACAAGATCAGAAAAATTTGCCAAATGTTCTATTAACGTACGTGGTCAGGTCGTGCCTAGAATAATATGTAATACTATCAAAAGACCCTAGATCCGTGCCTGAATCAAAAAATCTTCCCAGACAACCTGACCACGTACTAGTTTTTTTTTTTGGTACTCGAACTCTAAAGTCCAAAATTCGATCCATGGTGAGATCGAATTTTTAGAATGACTTTGTAATTTCATGATTAAGTTTAAACATTAATCATTCTAATTGACATCATGGTGTATCTTGATTACAACTCTACAACACCAGTAGACAAATCAATAATTGGTTCCATGAAGGAAATGTTTGACAAACACTTTGCAAATCCATCAAGCACACATGATTCAGGAATGCATGCCATGGACATGGTAGATGATGCGCGGGAAAATGTTGCAATATTGCTTGGCGCAAATACCGGTGATGTCATATTCACATCAGGGGCTACTGAGGCCAACAACATGATAATAACATCACTTGCACTAGACATGGAGAAAAACCACAGACTCTTGTATGGTGCCACAGAACACAAGTCAGTAATAGAGCCATGCCAATTCATGGGACGATTTGGTTTAGAGGCATTACCAATCTCGGTGAATTCAAACGGTACAACTAATTTGGATTCCCTAAAGGCATTACTAGAGGACGATACTGACATGGTCTCAATAATGCTTGCAAACAGCGAGACCGGGGTGATAAACCCAATCAAGGAAATCTCAAAGATAGTTCATGATGCAGGCACCATTCTGCACAGTGACATCACGCAGGCTGCAGGCAAGATCCCCCTAGATATTCACGACCTTGGAATAGACATTGCAACATGTAGCAGTCACAAGATGTATGGTCCAAAGGGAGTAGGTGCCTTGATTGCATCACGTGAGATACGCAGAAACATCATACCACTGATTCATGGTGGAGGACAGGAAAACGGACTGCGCAGTGGGACACAAAATGTTCCTGGAATAGTGGGGTTTGGAGTAGCTTGTGCCGTATCATATAGAGTCATGCCTGATGAGTCGGTAAGACAATTAGTCATGCGCGATAATTTTGAGTCAAAAATAAGGTCCGCAATTTCAGGCGTTACTGTAAATGGAGAGACAGCAGAACGATTACCCAATACATCAAACATACGAATACGAGACGCACATGCAGATGCTGTAATTATTAATGCAGAAAATATAGAGATATCATCAGGAAGCGCATGCACATCAAACACCATAGGGCCTTCACATGTATTGACTGCCATGGGACTTGATAGAATGGCAGCTAATGAGTCAATCAGGATATCTCTGGGACGATATACTGAATCAAGTGATATTGAGGATGCTGTTAGAAACATTGCGTATGCAGCAGAATATGTACGGGAAAAAGAGGCTACAATTACGGAGAGTTTGAGATAAATGTTAGTTAAAGTATTTACAGACAAATATGTGAGTGCATATTTTCTGTAATGCATAGTTATATGGAAATAAAAATGACTGATCTTTTGGGAGCTGCAGATGTATCGGGAAATCCGATTGAAGGAAATTACAAGTACATGGGATTAGTAATTGGCACAAAGGAAAACCTCAATTCTATAAGCAAGCGTTTGGAATTAAATCAATTTTCATCCAAACGTCGTATAAAAGACAAAGGGGTTAGAAAATCACTGGCATCAAAATTGGAATTTAATTGTAGAGAGAGTATTGTATTTTGTGTGAAAATAGACAAGAATAGAATAATTAATAAAATTATAGTATGTGGTCAGGTCGTGCCTAGAATGATGTGTAATACTATCAAAAGACCCTAGATCCGTGCCTGAATCAAAAAATCTTCCCAGACAATCTGACCACGTACAAATTATACAGAATATGGATAAAAAATATTTGCGTATTTCACGTGACAGAGTCTATAAGAGTTTATGATCAATCGGCCGAAAAACAAGATCAGAAAAATTTGCCAAATTTTCTATTAATCTAAACCAGTATCGCTAAATCCTTCTCTTGTAAGTATATGATAATGAGCAAACAAACTCAAACTAAACTAGAGACCAGATTAGCAAAGTTAGAGAAAGAAAACCTGAGGAAGGAAAAGGAGATCTCGAGGAAGGAAAAGGAGAATCAAAGGCTAAAGGCAAAACAGACCAAAGAAAACCTGAGAAAGGAAAAGGAGATCTCGAGGCTAAAGGCAAAACATGCCAAAGAAAACTCGAGGTTAGAAAAAGAAAATTTGGGGCTCAAGACGATGCTGGTAAAGGAGGACTCGCTGTGGAATACGGATCTTGGACAGAAGAGACACTCTTCTGTACTACCCACAAGACTGCTTCACACACATGAAATGTTAGAGTATATCATTTCAAATGAGAAGTTGATAAAGGCACTTACAAGAAGCACCAAGGAAATATTTGATAACACACTTGAGGATTTGTTACAGATAATCAAAAAATCCAATGATTCGCCACACTTTCGCGACGACCAGGACAGAAAGGAAGAGTCCGGAAACCAGTGCAAGCTGTATATCCGACACTTTCTGCTCATGACCCAGGTAAGAAAAGCACAAGATTGTGGGCAGGAATCACTGGGTACATTTTTTGGAATAGATCAGAGTACGGTATCAAACTATCTCAAGCTTGCAACCAAATACGATGATGAGCTATATGCAGTAACACCGCACAACATGACAAAGTACATCTCCACGATAAAGTCAAAAGAGGAATTCAAGGAAATTGTACCCGGAAGAGATGGAGGCGAGATTACAATAGATGGCACACTTGTAGAGACCACGCGTCCAGAAGACAAGGAAGAGCAAAAGAAACAGTATTCTGGAAAGGGCAAGATGTTTGCAATAAACACAGCCATGATGATAAACAAACAAAACTATATCCTCGCAATAAGCGACTCTAGAGAGGGAAGCTGCCATGACCTGACGGTGTTGAACCAAGGACTGCCAGACTTTGGCAAATGGACTGATCGCATGATGACCGGCAAGCGCATACCATCGGATAGCCGCATACGCCTGAATTTGGACAGAGGATACACGGGAATCCAAAACTATCTTCGTGGGGTAACCGCAAAGATCCCACACAAAAAACCCAAGGGTAAAAAGCTTACCGCCACCAAAAAGGCACAAAACAAGGCACACAACAAAAGACGTGTTCCTGTCGAGAACGTCTTTGCACATGTGAAAAACTGGAAACGAATATCCGGACGATACGACGGTACGGCCGAAGAGTTCAATATAGAATTCAACGGCATATGTGGCATGTACAACAAGCGAAAGATGTGGCAGGACGGCACCTACCAATACTGGAAGAATAAAATAAAGAGCAGGATATAGCGCCTGCTCCTTTTACTATACTGTTAAGTTGACACATGGATGAAAATTCCAAATGCACATGACTGCGCACAACTTTTTGACTTTACCTGTGTTAGACTTGAACCACACCACATATGATACCCATATTTTTTTCAGAAAATTTTTTCCGGTCGATTAATCATAAACTCTAATACTGTGATTAGATGGTTTTAGGCTTGTCTCTAGGAGACACATTTCCATCTACTGACCATGTAGTTGTGCATGGTTTTAGGATAACCCCACCACACCCACATTCCAATAAGGATGAGTACGTGATTGCTTGTTTGGGGCATGTCTGACAACCACACGTTGCATCATATAGGGCCGGTGAGTTCATACACCTTGTAGATCTCACCGGTGACCTTTGATCTATATTTCCAGTCGTTGTTTTTGTGGGTCAAGACAAATTCATTCTTCAGTGAAGGGTGAAGTTTTTCATATACGTCACTGCCAACAAGTATATGGTTTGGGCTTGCCATGGCCTGGATCTTTGCAGCCATGTTCATGACTGGCCCCAGCAGATCAATGTGGGATTGTTTTTGATCAAAACCATACCTGACCACGATACTCTGGCCATAGTCAATACCTATCTTTATCGACAGGTCTGGATAGTCATACTGGCCCAAGATTGGATTTATTCCGTTCCGGATTACTGAAAGCATAGACTTTGCACAGCCTACGATATTGTCGGCGGATTGTAAGGAATCCACATTTGCTACATAGTATCCTATTACGGCATCGCCTACGAACTTTAAGACGTGTACGTTATAATGATCCATTACCAAGGTCATCTCGTGTGCGAATGAGTTTATGATGGTTACAATCTTCTCAATTGGCATCTCCAATACCATTTTGGTAGAACCTACCAGATCCACATAAAGTACCATCATATTCATCTTTGATTGCACGAGTCTTCTCAAAAACAGATCAGACTCGCCCATAGTATCAGAGTAATTGTAGCCTTCTTTGAGAGCAGTCCATATTCGTTTTTGTGTTTCCAATATCTCAGTGTCCACATCCAATGCCTTGTGCGCAACCCTTCCAAACATAACATCTGCTATGTTTTGGTATTTTTTTTTGGAATTCATGGTATTGGGTGTAGTGGACCCCGACTTGGAATTTATGTCCTTTAGTTTGGTTGTGATACTCTTTGACTTGGGGCTAGTTTTGGTGTGTATTGTGGCCACAGCAGAGCCTACAGCATTCTTTTTGCCTTTGCTCTTTTTGTGGGTCTTCTTGGGTGTATCCTTTGAGGACTTGCCCACACCATTATTACTGCCTGCATGACTGCTCTTTTTTACCCCATTCATTTTTTTCATTCCTTGCTCACTCCAATGGAAAGTCAATTTTACATAACATGCACTTTCCCCTTGCGCCTTTATATGATTCATTGTAATATATTGTGATTTTTTTCTTGCAAAGGCGGCAGATCAATTTTGGTTTATTGTGCACAAACCATATTGAAATATCTACTTATAATGCGTATCACTTTGATTTTCACTGTGTCAAGTACCATCAGACGCACCCACGGCTTGCACCCAAACCAAGATCGTTATGGTCATCAGGGCATGTATCGGTTTTAGGAAGATGTAATGGCCATACTCAGATCATCTAGCCGCTTGTGAATCGCCTGGCGTACAGAATCGGGGATCCTTCTGGGATCAAACAGCCCTTCCCTGTTTCTGTTCTTGACAAACTCCAAATCCACAGTACACAGGCAGCCTTCCTCGCCGGTAACTAGCCTTGCATCATCGATCAAGACTGGGACAATCTGATAAGTCTCCATAAGTAGCGAGTCAAGTTCCTCAAAGAGTTTTGTCTTTTTTTTGATCAATGCATCAGCAGACTCTGTGCCGGCACCACTACTTTGCATCTCAGAATAGATTGCATCACGCAGTCCATCGTCCCGGTACAGCAGCTCAAAGAGGTCCTGATGGCCAGGATCATCATACCCCATCGATTTTAGCTTGTCAAGAACAACCTGATCGCCAATCTCTGAGATCTGTTTTTCACGATCTCCTGCCTGGTCAATTATTTGAGACAGTTGTTTTTGGCAGTCTATTACTCGCTGATCAGGCCTGTAATAGAGCAGCACATGGAACTGTATGGACATGTGCCCAGATATCAGATAGCTGCCCTCGGTTGCCTCAAACTTTGTAAAGATCCTTCTGACATCCTCGTTGTTGGATATTGATACGTCCTGCACAGACCAATCCCCTAGGTGGTTGTTGATTTTTTGAAAATAGTCTGAGACTGCCTTTGGATCAAACGTCTTTTGGTCGGTGACCGTAGAGTCGCCTAGCATTACATTGATCTCGCGAAGCTCAGTCATTGTCTTGATCCTCTCAAGGAACAGCCCCTGCATGGTCTTGCTTTTCTCGTTGATCTGTGTGATAAATTCATCTGGTGACTTTGCCCCTAGCCGCATGGATAACAGCGCATGATGCTTACCTTTAATCTTACTCTGACAGAATCATGCATTAAATGCAGAGCCATGCCAACCACTCCCCATGAGTTGAGCTTTGAATACTGCAAGATGTATCTACCAAAGGACAAGTATGTGTCAAGAGAGTATTAGAGTGACATGGAATGGTAGGGGCTTGTAATTGGAGGTGATACCGGTATAGTTGTGGTGATGGTTATGATGATGGTGGGGATAATGATGATGATAATGATGATGTGTAAGATGAGTACGATGACAAGCATCATGCCATGTAGGGTGCCAGAGAGAGGTTGCGCGTCATGTACGTGGTCAGGTCGTGCCTAGAATGATGTGTAATACTATCAAAAGACCACATATCCGTGCCTGAATCAAAAAATCTTCCCAGACAACATGACCACGTAGTAACATGTCACCTCCCCCTCCCCAAGCCGCGGGTATAGACACGTAAATCACGTAAAATAATTTATGTAAAATGAAGAATTTGCACAATCCTTACGCTTAAAAGATGGTATTGTGTACTTCCCATGATCACTACAAAATGAGAAGACAACAACACCAACAAACCATTGCAAAGAATCTATTTAACTATACTGATGCCATATCTGATCCGCAGAACTCATTGATATCAGGGCTACTGGACAAAATAGCGCAACTTGAGGCAGACCAAAAGAGCCAAGCCATAATGCGTGATGAAAAAGACGCACTATACCAGAAAATTGATGCTAAAATTCAGACAGTATGGGAATGCTGCAACATGCTGCTTACAAAAAATGTGTACACGACAAGTACCATCAGAGAAAGGATGTTGTCAGACATATCACGCACCACTCTTGACTATGCACAATACAAGGACCAAGCAAACGAAGACCTGAAGGAGGCAAACGACGCACTGCTTGAGGAGATTGACGAGTTGAGGACAAAATGCCAAAAGCTCGAACAGAGGGATGCGGCAAACGACGCAGGTTCTACACCACCGGCACACAACACGATAACCCGGAGGCAGATAAAGAACAGGCACGACAAAGAGGCTCCCGATACAACCCACGCCAAGATAGGCCCGCCGGAAGGCCATACGGGCTATGCACGCCAGTATAATCCGGACGGTAGAATAAGCCTAACACTTGATACATGTCCAGACTGCGGCAGTCCCATTGGGGAGATTGACCGATACTCAAAGATTGCGCTAGAGTTAGAGGATGGCAGGGTCACCGAACGGCTCTATGACGTGTACCTGTACATATGCGGTACGTGTGGGCCTGTTTCATCCAAGCCCGACTGGATGCTTGATGGCACATCCATCGGCAAGAAATTACTGATCAAGATTGTCCGGCTGTATCACACCAACAAGAGCGGCTCTGAACTGTGTGAGACAATACACATAGCATATGACAAGAAACTGTGTCGTGCCACCATAAACAAGGCAATCAGGGCATCAGAGTCCCTGCTGAAACCGGAAATCAAGATGATACGCAACAACATTGCAAAATCCAGTGCGGGAAACATTGATGATACAGTCCTGCCACTTGGCCCGGACAGGAGTAGTGATACCGGTGAGAATGATGGCAAGGACAAGGACAATGATGGCAAGGACAAGGACAATGATGGCAAGGACAATGATGGCAAGGACAAGGACAATGATGGCAAGGACAAGGACAATGATGGCAAGGACAAGGACAATGATGGCAAGGACAAGGACAATGATGGCAAGGACAAGGACAATGATGGCAAGGACAGCGGCAATGTCAGTAAAAACGGCAGGATGTGGGTCATGATAGGGGACGGCAAACACGTCATGTTTCATCCTGCTGAGACACGGCGCAAATCAGTCATTGAGAAGAATTTTCCATACCCAGACATCAAAATGACCTGCGATGCATATGCGGCACACAATCATTTCAAGACACGACAATTGTGCTGGGCACATGTAAAGACAAAGGTGGAAAACGCAGTCACCAAAAGCGATACTGAAACGGGATGGTATCTCTACCACAGGCTCATGAGCATATACCAGCATGCCAAGGGCCTGCCTCCTGACACGCCGGAACAAAAGATAGACCGCCTCATACTTGAAACGACTGAGATAGGTAGGCTTCTACTACAGGAGGGCATCAAGGCGGGAACCTACGTATGTAACTGCGCACCCTACCTCTTTACTGCAGTTACAAATCCTGAAATGTCGCTTACAAACAACCTTGCCGAGCGTATGCTGCGCAGGTTTGTAATACGGCGCAAGGTGATGTACCGTTTTGCAACATTGCGCGGGGCACAGATGTACTGTACAATAGCAAGTATACTTGAGACATGGAAGCTGCATGGCAGTAACGCCCAGACAGAGTTTGAGCGGCTGTTTGGAACGTGACTTACATCCCTGTATGTGGCAGGGCCGTGGGAAAACATCATGCCCGTAAGGACGCACACGGCTGCGCACGTCATTTTGGAATTGTGTTTATCATTATGAAATAAATAATTACATGACATGCTTGCCATGGCGTAGGACAGTTATTGTCATCATATTCCAAATCTTATCACATCATCTGAATGATTTTGTATGGCAGACATGCCCATACATGCGACTTGAGAGGGGGGGTGACATGTTACACCACGTACCGCGTCATTACGTGGTCTTTGGTTCGTTTATGTAATAGTGTAGTTCTGTATAGCACTCTACACAATAATCTTCAAAGTCGGTATGGTCACAATTGTACAACTTTGATACATCATTGTCGCATTTTGAGCAGGCTGCCACACAGGATGGTGTGGTATATGTGTCTTTTATACTTCACTGCTCTTTTTGCATCTTTGTGGATTTTCTGATCTTGAGCAAGCCAAGCACTACAATGACTGCACCCACCACAATCAGGCCGGCTCCCTCGCCTGCGACCCTTGCGGCACTGCTTGATTCTGTCATCAGTGTGAGCAGGGTGTAGATACTGCCAATAATTATCAGTGCGCCAGTAATGGCCAGCATGATGCCAAGCCCAATAAACGGGGGTTTTTTGGCTATAAAGAATGCTATAAACGACAATATTATCGGGGGCATTCCAAACCCAATGCCACGTGTCATGCCATCAAGTGGCAGAAACCCTTCACCTGCCTGTCCGCCGCCAACGGCCACGTCGGCACCATAAATGGCCAACAGGAGTATAGATATGCCAGACAGCACGTGCGGGATTGATACCATCATGACATCATAGAGTGTAACGGATTCAGTTTTAATAAACGTACTACATCCCAAACTGTAAGAGTTCGACCCTTCTGAAATCATGCCTAAAATGAGGCATAATTCTGTGCGTTTTTGTCTGAAATAGTACAGTAAATTCTCATGATTTATTGATCATGGGTGTTTAAAAGGAAAGTTGGTGAATACTCCATATCAACCACAAAATGGAGTACACACCGATTTATCTTGTAATGTTTGGATTTAAACCAACTGTTAGGTATCCCCAAGGATTCAAACACAGTCAGCTCAATAAGAAAAGAATCTACTGGCAGCATGCATGCCTTGTGGTTTCTGTGAGGTGGTGCATGTAATGCTAGTGTCTGAAATTGTAATACTGCGCAAGGAACTGCACGAAATGCATTTCAAACTTGATGACATGACAAATGCAAAGCAATGTGTGGAGGCTAAAGTTAAGACACTTCAGTTGGATTTGGCCGATGCCCATGCAGACAAGTCCCAGACAGAACGCAAGATTGGCATGCTGCAGACACAAATAGACTATTTGAAGCGTGAAAATACACGTCTGAAAGAATCTCAAAATTGTATTGCAGGCCAGTCAGATGCAGAACAGATACTGCAGCTGGAAAAGAAAAACAAAGAGCTTGAAGAAAAGTATGCGCAGGTGACAAAGGAGCTTGAAAAGACCCAAAAGGCCCACAATCGTGTAAGCAATGCCAACACGCCGCCGTCTTCTGGCAGCGACGCACAGAGGCAATTATCAGAATATCGCAAGGAGAATGCAGGCAATTACCATTATGATAAAGAGAACAGTAAGAAAAAGCGCAAAAGACGCACAAACAACAGGTTTGGTGGATTCTGGAATAATGTGCCCCGTAGAATCAAACAGGACAAAGGCAAGCAGGCAAAGAACAACAACAACAACAACAACAACAACACTACAATTCGCATACCTGACATGCCAGTAACAGAAACTAAAGATAATACGGTCAGCAAGTGCCCTACATGCGGCGATGAAAACATTGATGTCAAGACAGTAAACAAGAGAGTTTATGATCAATCGGCCGAAAAACAAGATCAGAAAAATTTGCCAAATTTTCTATTAATCTAAACCAGTATCGCTAAATCCTTCTCTTGTAAGTATATGATAATGAGCAAACAAACTCAAACTAAACTAGAGACCAGATTAGCAAAGTTAGAGAAAGAAAACCTGAGGAAGGAAAAGGAGAATCAAAGGCTAAAGGCAAAACAGACCAAAGAAAACTCGAGGTTAGAAAAAGAGAATCAAAGGCTAAAGGCAAAACATGCCAAAGAAAACTCGAGGTTAGAAAAAGAAAATTTGGGGCTCAAGACGATGCTGGCAAAGGAGGACTCGCTGTGGAATACGGAGCTTGGACAGAAGAGACACTCTTCTGTACTGCCCACAAGACTGCTTCACACACATGAAATGTTAGAGTATATCATTTCAAATGAGAAGTTGATAAAGGCACTTACAAGAAGCACCAAGGAAATATTTGATAACACACTTGAGGATTTGTTACAGATAATCAAAAAATCCAATGATTCGCCACACTTTCGCGACGACCAGGACAGAAAAGAAGAATCCGGAAACCAGTGCAAGCTGTATATCCGGCACTTTCTGTTCATGACCCAGGTAAGAAAATCACAAGATTGGGGGCAGGAATCACTGGGTGTAGTTTTTGGGATAGATCAGAGTACGGTATCAAACTATCTCAAGCTTGCAAACAAATACGATGATGAGCTATATGCAGTAACACCGCACAACATGACAAAGTACATCTCCACGATAAAGTCAAAAGAAGAATTCAAGGAAATTGTGCCCGGAAGAGATGGAGGTGAGATTACAATAGATGGCACACTTGTAGAGACCACGCGTCCAGAAGACAAGGAAGAGCAAAAGAAACAGTATTCTGGAAAGGGCAAGATGTTTGCAATAAACACAGCCATGATGATAAACAAACAAAACTATATCCTCGCAATAAGCGACTCTAGAGAGGGAAGCTGCCATGACCTGACGGTGTTGAACCAAGGACTGCCAGACTTTGGCAAATGGACTGATCGCATGGTGACCGGCAAGCGCATACCATCGGATAGCCGCATACGCCTGAATTTGGACAGAGGATACACGGGAATCCAAAACTATCTTCGTGGGGTAACCGCAAAGATCCCACACAAAAAACCCAAGGGCAAAAAGCTTACCGCCACCAAAAAGGCACAAAACAAGGCACACAACAAAAGGCGTGTTCCTGTAGAGAACGTCTTTGCACATGTGAAAAACTGGAAACGGATATCCGGACGATACGACGGTACGGCCGAAGAGTTCAATATAGAATTCAACGGCATATGTGGCATGTACAACAAGCGAAAGATGTGGCAGGACGGCACCTACCAATACTGGAAGAATAAAATAAAGAGCAGGATATAGCTCCTGCCCCTTTACTATACTGTTAAGTTGACACATGGATGAAAATTCCAAATGCACACGACTGCGCACAACTTTTTGGCTTTACCTGTGTTAGACTTGAACCACACCACATATGATATCCATATTTTTTTCAGAAAATTTTTTCTGGTCGATTAATCATAAACTCTAAGGATGTAATAGACATTCCGTATGTACCACAGGCAGAAAAGACGCGCCACCAGTCATCTGTAGGTAAATGCAGCAACAACCACAAGATAAACACGACTCCAAAGGGAATTACCCGTGGATCTTCGTTTGGGCCCAACATCATGACATATGTCGTATGCCTGTTCTTCCAGACACTCAGTCTTGCACAGATAGCAGACAACCTTGCACTGATGGGCATTCCAAACGTCTCAAAAAGCACCGTGTTTGGTGCGCTCAAGGCAGTAGCAATGCAAAAATTTGCATCAAAGGCAAGATACATTACAAAACGTCTGAGTGATTCGGTGTTTCTGATGGCCGATGAGACACCGATTCGAATCGGCAAAAAACGTGGCTATGCCTGGGTGTTCATAGGCACGTATGGCATAAAGATAGTCGTATCACCGACGCGTGGAAGAATAGTCGTTGATCTGCACTGCCCGTATTTTCACATCCCAATTACCGTTGACGGTTATTCCGTATATGGCTCGTTTGAGACAGTACAGCGCTGCTGGGCCCACATCTTACGTGAGGCTGAACTGTTGGCAGCACGACATGGTGGCAGCATGTCTGAGCTGCACCAACGCTTGCAGTCAATGTACCATGGGTCCAAAAACATCCGTCCGGACATAAGCGAAGATGATTTACACAGTTGGATAGACAACACGATATGTATTGCCGACATTTATACTGAATTAGGATATTCCTACGGGGAGACACTGCGCAATGCAGCACCCAATCTCTATACGTTTGTCCGGCACAAGGGCATGGAGCCTACAAACAACAAATCTGAGCAAAAACTGCGCAGGGTAGTGATGCACAAAAAGATACGGCAGATGTTTCGTAGTATTACTGGGATGAATATCTATGGAATATTCATGACCTGTCTTATGACATGGGATGATCAGGGACATGACCTGTCTGAAAAGGTCTACAAGACCATCATGGCCAGTTAATCATACCAAAATCAACTGTAAGTGATGCTAATAGGCACGTAGGGGGGTCGAACTCTTACCCCAAACTTTGTTTCATAATTCTCCTAGTGCACGCCGGCCGAGCTTCCGTCGGGCAGTGGCATGACAACTATGCCGTCACGATATCCTGCATCCCACCTCCCGCGCCATCGACTCGTCTCTCCACCTGTTGTACAAGGCCACCTTGAGTCTTACCTCCTGCAGGATGTTGTCCCACTTGAGAAGGCCATCAGGTGCTCGCCTAGCAAGCGCTTGAACGCCGAAAATACACTCTCCACGATCCACCTGTGACTGTAACCTATCCGGGCCTTCCAGTATGTCTGGTTCTCTCTTTTCTCTTCGCTGTCCATCAAGTACAGGCGCGTAGCGTCGTGGCTTTTACCAACTGGTCGCTTACTGACGCGCCCCTACGCGTCGCCTGACTCCTTGCCGCGTGCAGTCATGCTGATTTTGTGTATGATGTCAGGGGTCACCCCAGCTTGTGTGTAGTCAACGATATAGACAACAGAACGTCTGATGGATGTATTTCTGTTGGTAAATATAAAATACAAACATGGCCGATCAATTCGCTGCATCTCTAACACGCTGACTTTTTTCACGATTTTTAGCCGTTGGTGGGCAGCAGTCATGCAGTGTGGGGGCGGAGAAGCAATTAACAATTACCAAATGTTCATCCTCAACACGACAAAATATAACATGTGTATTGATACAGGCGTAGTTTACACATATACGATCATTTACTCCTGTTAGGGCGAAAGTCTGACAATTGTTAATTGCTTCTCGGACTACGTATTCAGGTATATAAAAGGCCATTTGGCAGGGCATAAACATTGAGTATAATGAGTCATTTCATAATTGTATTGATCCTTATGATGTCTACAATCATGGCGGTTCCTGCCCTGACAGCATATGCAGATGAGTTTAATGGTGTGCTAGATGAGAGCACACACAAAAAGCATCAAAACATTGAATCTGGCCTGATGCACCTCTACGAGGCGTACAGGATTACAGCAAGTGATCAAGTCAGACAGGCAACTATTACACAACACACGCTTGAGTCTGAACAAACAGTCAGAGTGGTCATTGTGATGGATGATGCAGACATGATGTTGCTTCCCACCAGCCTTGGCATAGATGTAGAGACTACGTATGAGAATTTAATTCAGGCCACCATCCCAATCAGCAACCTTGAGGCCATAGCAGGTTATGAAGGCGTAAAGTTTGTCAGGCTTCCCTTCACACCATCTGTAAATTTGACCCCCACCGTTGATGTAGAATCGTTTGTAGAGAGTTTTGCTAATGGTGTAGGCGATGATCCTTCTATAGATGTGGGGACTGCTCGCAGCATAAACACTGTAACCAGTGAAGGTACTGGAATCATAAGATCTGATCTGATGAATGATGCAGGGTATGATGGCAGCGGTATCAAGGTGGCAATAATTGATTTAGGATTTGATATTACCAACCCCGATATATCTGGCAATATTGTAGAGCATAGATCCTTTTGGGTGGGCAGCACAATTGCAGGAGACACTCTTGGAAACACTCAACATGGTACCGCAGTAGCCGAGATTATTGTGGATATGGCGCCCGATGTAGATCTGTATCTTTATAATGTTGGTACTTATGTTGAACTTTTGAATCTTGTCGATCACTTGATCAATCTAGGAGACGTGGATGTAGTCTCTATGTCGCTCTCATGGCCAGGTGTTGAGCCCATTGATGGAACGGGCGCCATATCTAAGAAAGTAAGTCAAGCTAGAGATAATGGAATTCTATGGATCAATTCAGCAGGCAATTATGCACAAGAGCACTGGCAGGGACAGTTTGCCGATAATGATTTTGATGGTTTTCACGACTTTGGACCAGGAGATGAAGCACTTGAGATTGATGTGTATGCAGGTAAATCGTTAGATGTGCGACTCTCATGGGATGACTGGGATTCGCCTTCTCAGGACTATGATCTCTATGTGGTAGATGTAGAAAATGGTACCACGATACAATCATCTACAAACAATCAAGGTGAAGGGTTTTCACCATATGAATTCATTAAGTGGGAACCCATAGAAGACACAACAGTCCAGATAAAGATCAAAAATTACTCAGCCACTAGGGATGTAAACTTTCATCTGTTCACTCTAGACCATGACTTGAATGAGGGATATCAGGTTGCAGCCTCCAGTATCTCCGCCCCAGCAGATGTTCCGGGATCATTTAGTGTGGGGGCATACTCTACCTCAGACACACTTGAGGAGTATAGCTCCCAAGGACCCACTGATGATGGCAGGTTCAAGCCGGATATCAGTGGTATTGCAGGTATCAGTACGTCTGCGTATTATCCAGGTCCATTCCACGGCACATCTGCTGCTGCACCTCACGTGTCAGGAGCTGCAGTACTAGTCAAGGATAAATTCCCAGATGCGACCGCAGACCAGATACAAAACATGTTGGAATATACCACCAAAGACTATCATCCAAAGTCAAACCTGAATGGTACTGGACGCGTAGATCTCTCAATGTTTCCCAGCTCAGACATACTGATACTAAATCCAAGTGATGTGAATTGTGCACAAAAAGATTCATGTTTGTATCCACAAACCTTGAGAGTTGAGCCTGGCTATGAGGTAATGTGGGTTAATGCACACAACATGCCTGTGAGAATCACCGATGATGCAAACGCAGGCAGCAGCATGGTGTTTGATAGTGGAGTAATAGATCGTGGAGAGACACATTCTGTAACCTTTGATAACAATGGTACTTTTACATACATTGACCAGATGCATCCGTGGGCAACAGGAACCATCATAGTGAGTTCTGGAATACCAGATGACATAACCAGTAAAGGTACTGGAATCATAAGGTCTGATCTGATGAATGATGCGGGGCATGATGGCAGTGGTATCAAGGTGGCAATAATTGATTATGGATTTAATATTACCAACCCCGAGATAGCTGGCAACATTAGAGAATATAGATCCTTTTGGATTGGCAGCACAATTGCAGGAGACACTCTTGAAGACACTCGACACGGTACCGCAGTAGCCGAGATTATTGTGGACATGGCACCCGATGTAGATCTGTATCTTTATAATTTTGGCACAGAAGTTGAATTTTTGAATCTTGTTGATCACTTGATCAATCTAGGAGACGTGGATGTAGTCTCCATGTCGCTCGGATGGGATGGACTTCCTATGCCTATTGATGGAACAAGTACCATGTCTATGAAGGTCAAAGAAGCTAGAGATAATGGAATTTTCTGGGTCAATGCCATAAGTAATGGGGCACAAAAACACTGGCATGGACAGTTCTCCGATCTTAATTCTGATACACTTCACGACTTTGGACCAGGAGACAGCACGCTTGAGATTGATGTGGATGCAGGTAAATGGTTAGATGTGCGACTCTTATGGGATGATTGGGATTCGCCTTCTCAGGACTATGAACTTTGGTTGGTTGATGCAAATCTAAACACACTCTTGCACTCATCTAACAACAGCCAGTATGATGGATCTGCTCTACCCTATGAAAGAATCTCAGAGTATTTTTCAAAAGATACAACAGTGCAAATTGTCATCAAAAAATACAATGCCACTAGGGATGTAAACTTTCACTTGTACTCAAGCCACGTCTTGAATGAGGAATATCAGGTTGCATCATCCAGCATTGCCATTCCAGAAGACTCTCCGGGATCATTTAGTGTGGGGGCATACTCTACCTCAGACACACTTGAGCGGTATAGCTCCCAAGGACCCACTGATGATGGCAAGATCAAGCCAGATATCAGTGGCATTGCAGGCATCAGTACGTCTGCGTATTATCCAGGTCCATTCCACGGTACATCTGCTGCTGCACCCCACGTATCAGGAGCTGCAGTACTAGTCATGGATAAATTCCCAGATGCGACAGCAGACCAGATACAAAACATGTTGGAATATACCACCAAAGACTATCATCCAAAGTCAAACCTGAATGGTACTGGACGCGTGGATCTCTCAATGTTTCCCAGCTCAGACATACTGGTACTAAATCCAAGTGATGTGAATTGTGCACAAAAAGATTCATGTTTGTATCCACAAACCTTGAGAGTTGAGCCTGGCTATGAGGTAATGTGGGTTAATGCACACAACATGCCTGTGAGAATCACCAATGATGCAAACGCAGACAGCAGCATGGTGTTTGATAGTGGAGTAATAGATCGTAGAGGGACATATTCTGTAACCTTTGATAACAATGGCACTTTTACATACATTGATCAGATGCATCCGTGGGCAACAGGAACCATCATTGTGGGTTCTGGAATACCAGATGACATAACCAGTGAAGGTACTGGAATCATAGGGTCTGATCTGATGAATGATGCGGGGCATGATGGCAGTGGTATCAAGGTGGCAATAATTGATTATGGATTTAATATTACCAACCCCGAGATATCTGGTAACATTGTAGAGTATAGATCCTTTGGTGCCAACACAACCATTGCAGGAGACACTCTTAGACACACTCAACATGGTACCGCAGTAGCCGAGATTATTGTGGATATGGCGCCCGATGTAGATCTGTATCTTTATAATGTTCGTACTGATGTTGAATTTTCAAATCTCGTTGATCACTTGATCAGTCTAGGAGACGTGGAGGTAGTCTCCATGTCTCTAGGATGGTCCGGTGCTGGGCCCATTGATGGAACGAGTAGCATATCTAAGAAAGTAAGTGAGGCCAGAGATAGTGGAATTCTCTGGATCAATGCAGCAGGCAATTATGCGCAAAAGCACTGGCAGGGGCAGTTTACCGATAATGATTTTGATGGTTATCACGACTTTGGACCAGGAGATAGTACACTTGAGATTGATGTGGACGCAGGTGAATTGTTAGATGTGATACTCTCATGGGATGACTGGGATTCGCCTTCTCAGGACTATGAACTTTGGTTGGTTGATGCAAATCTAAACACACTCTTGCACTCATCTAACAACAGCCAGTATGATGGATCTGCTCAACCCTATGAAAGAATCTCAGAGTATTTTTCAAAAGATACAACAGTGCAAATTGTCATCAAAAAATACAATGCCACTAGGGATGTAACCTTTCACTTGTTCTCAAACTACGACTTGAATAAGAGATATCAGGTTGCATCATCCAGCATTGCCATTCCAGCAGACTCTCCGGGATCATTTAGTGTGGGGGCATACTCTACCTCAGACACACTTGAGCGGTATAGCTCCCAAGGACCCACTGATGATGGCAGGTTCAAGCCGGATATCAGCGGTATTGCCGGCGTGAGTACGAGTGCATATCCATACTCATTTCCTGGTACATCTGCTGCTGCATCCCACGTATCAGGAGCTGCAGTACTAGTCAAGGATAAATTCCCAGATGCGACAGCAGACCAGATACAAAACATGTTGGAATATACCACCAAAGACCACCATCCAAAGTCAAACCTGAATGGTACTGGACGCGTAGATCTCTCAATGTTTCCCAGCTCAGACATACTGATACTAAATCCAAGTGATGTGAATTGTGCACAAAAAGATTCATGTTTATATCCACAAACCTTGAGAGTTGAGCCTGGCTATGAGGTAATGTGGGTTAATGCACACAACATGCCTGTGAGAATCACCAATGATGCAAACGCAGACAGCAGCATGGTGTTTGATAGTGGAGTAATAGATCGTAGAGAGACACATTCTGTAACCTTTGATAACCATGGCACTTTTACATACATTGACCAGATGCATCCGTGGGCAACGGGAACCATCATTGTAGGTTCTCCACCCCCACCACAATCTGCCACCGTGGCCGGGTATGTCTTTAATGATACCAACCGTAACCAAATATTGGATGTCGGCGAATCAGGCATCCCTCAAATCAGCACGCTCGTACATGACTATGCCAGCAACACGTCACATTATCCTGTGACCGGTGCAGACGGCAGGTATAACGTAACCGGTATCGTATTTGGACAGACGGCGCTATCCCAGATCGTACTGCCGATCCCAGAAAGCCACCTTCCCTCTGGAGGAATCTATGATTTGGTATCATACACGCATCTCTTGGAGGAGGACAATCCTGTATCCACTATCAACTTTCCACTATACTATGTACCGCCTGCAGAGAGGGGAACAATTATGATTGATGTGTATCATGACCTAGACGGAGATGGTGAAAAAGACGGAGATGAGCTAGGGGTCGCAGGCGTTACAGTGTATACGTTTGAGCTGCTCACATACGCCACAGACGTGCAGGTAACGGATCAAACAGGCATTACATACCACGACAACCTAAACCCAGACGTGGTGCTGGTACAAGTAGTCTATTCTAATCCTGCTAACGGTGCACTATTACTTCCAGAAGGATTCGCTAGAATTACCACCGCTAATGCTGGCTTTGATTATATTATGATGGCCCCAGGCGGCAATGATATTCTTCGGGTGGGGCTTGGTAAGTAACAACAAATGATCTCAGCATATTGTGTAGTCTAAATGTGTATAATTTTTTGCTATTGTCAACAGGCATTACACAAGTAACAGTCACATACAGGTGAAAATACAGGTAATCTCCTCAAAAGCAACATCCATCAAGGTATGTCACATCTTATTGCTGCACATGTATAGGCACGTCAAGTATCATTCATTGTATCTTGGTGACTTTTACCATCCCCTTGATGCGCTCAAGCCGTTCAATGAGGCTGTCAATTGACTCTTGTGCATGCGAGGCAACCAAGTTGAGATGTCCAAGCTTGCGCAGTGGCTTTGATATCTGCTTGCCATACATCTTTAAGAACACGTTTTGTTCCCCGTCCAGACTCAACGGGGCGTATCGGCCCTCAAACAGCTTGGATCCCAGTATGTTGTACATTATGGTGGGACGTATCAATTGTGTACTTCCCAAGTCCATATCTAGAATGGCGCGCAAGTGCTGCTCAAACTGCGAAGTCTGGCTTGACTGCAGTGTGTGGTGTCCAGAGTTGTGAACGCGGGGGGCAATCTCGTTTATCACGATTTGATCGTCGCGTGTCACAAACATCTCGATCCCAAACACTCCTGCCCCTCCTAGTACCGCCATCGTCTTGTTTGCTATATCCTGCGCCTTTTGTGCCACGTCCGGCTCCACCCTGGCAGGGGCGATCGTCTCACGAAGTATGTTGTCGTAATGTATGTTTTCTACCAGTGGATACGTCTTGATCTGGCCGCTCGTATTTCTTGACGCAATCACCGACACCTCCATCCTAAATGGAACAAACCTCTCCAGCATCAGCCTCCTCTCTGCAAAATAGTCTAGTGCCTTTGGCAGATCCACCTCTGACTCTAGCTTGAAATTTCCCCTACCATCATATGCATCCCTGCGCGCCTTGAGCAGTGATGGATATCCAAACTCTTGCAGCGATTCCTTAAGCATGCTCAGTATGTCCTGGTCCTTGTTGGGGCTGTCATCCTGGCCAATCCGTGTAAAGTCTGCCACCGGAAGGCCATGTCTTGAAAGAAACTCTTTCTGGAGCAGCTTGTCTTGTATTATCCTGAGAGTCTCAGGAGATGGATTTATTTGCACTCGCGCCTCCAAAGACTTTAGCATATAGCTGTTGCCTGATTCGATCTCATAGGTTATGATGTCAGATACGTCTGCAAGATTGACTATGGCATCCCTGTCCTTAAAGTCTGCCACGATCTGTTCTGCACCTGCCTGTGCGGCAGGACAGTCCTTGGTTGGATCCAGCACAACCACCTTGGATATCCTATCTGACAACAAGGGGTTGCTCTTGGCGGTCTCTGTAAGCATCATACCAAGCTGTCCCCCGCCAATGATACCAAGAACCACTTTTTCTTTGGCCATCATGTTAGTCATACCACTCGGGTAAAAATAGATAATGTTGTTGCGGACCAGTGATCAGACGGCAGGTATAATGGCAGGCATTGTGTGAGAATATCATCACATCACATTGACCGTGCAATAGCCGACAAGCCCGAGTCGCTGCTGCGAGTCATCCCTCATTACACCCCCTGAATCATATCATCAGGGCGTACCCATCATGGTATCATAGTATGACATGGTCATAGTCACGGCAGGGTCATAGTCACGTCATCATCCTCATACTGCCATCCCATCATGATGTCACAGTACAATGGCGCCACAGTGTAATGGTTCCACGTCATGGCGCCACAGTGTAATGGTTCCACGTCATGGCGCCACAGTGTAATGGTTCCACGTCATGGCGCCACAGTGTAATGGTTCCACGTCATGGCGCCACAGTGTAATGGTACCAGCCATCACGTCATCATGCAGTCATTGTGTGCATACACCCCAATCCAAGATACCCAGCACAGATGCCTTGATTCCTGCCTGCAATCAGTTAATGTTAATTACTATTTACGCCCCGCCAACACATGACACGTCCCAAAAAGCCGGTTGTTGGAATAATTATGGGTTCTAGTTCTGATGCACCTGTAATGGGCGCGGCGGCGCAGATCCTAGACGAGTTTGGCATAGGCCATGAAGACCAGATAGTTTCAGCGCATAGAACCCCTGACAGGATAGCAAAGTATGCAAAGCATGCCGAAGATATCGGCCTTGAGGTAATCATTGCAGGTGCAGGTGGTGCTGCACACCTTCCAGGCATGGTAGCATCACACACAATCATACCAGTAATTGGCGTACCCATACTGGTATACAACTACAAACCCAAACAAAAACCCCACAAGACGTCTGGATCAAAGACTGCTTATTCCACTATACCTGAAAAGATCTCTGCGTTTGAGGGCCTTGATTCACTGCTATCCATCACCGAGATGCCTTCAGGATCGCCGGTGGTCTCTGTTGGTGTCAACAAGGCTGCAAATGCAGGCATTTATGCCGCAAAGATCCTTGCAACACGTTCTGTATCACTTGCAAAAAAGCTGGTAAAGTCAAAGTCAGATAGGCACAAATCAGTACTTGCCGAGTCTGCCAAACTGCAGCGCAAAGGACTCTCAAGATTCGTATCCGAGATGGGTTAATCCATTGTATGTGAATCAAGCCTCTCCAATCTCGAGATCAGTCAAGGGCTGTTTTGTCCCATACGGACCAACGCATGGCAAGAAGATCAAGCTAGAATGTATGCCAAAAAAAAAAGTCAGGTAAGCAGGGTAAACTGTATCTTCTTTTCCCTGAGCCGGTTGATGAGTGCTGCTGCCTGATCACTTCCGTGCGTCTCAAGGCTGAGGGTCACGCTTGCAGAACCAGCCTGAATGCTTGAGCTGAGCCTGTCATGTACGACCTCTACAATGTTTGCATTTGCCTGCGTTATCTCATCTACGATCTCCTTGAATGTGCCCGGCCTGTCTGGCAAAACTACGGAGATCTTTAGCAGCCGGCCCATTGCTGCCAGGCCCTTGTCTACTATCTGGCCCAGCAGATACATGTCCACATTGCCCCCTGCCAGGATTGCCACCACCTTCTTTCCAGGCGAGGGTTTCTTTGAGATCAGGTATGCCAAGCTTGCAGCGCCCGCAGGCTCCACCACAAACTTTGTCCTCTCCATAAGCAGAAACATTGCATCTATAATCTCGGCGTCACTGACCAGCACCACATCATCTATGAGATCCCGTATAACATCAAACGTGATGCTTCCAGGAACCTTGACTGACATCCCATCTGCTATGGTAATGGAGCCATCGACTGTAACCTGTGAACCCTTCTTGACGGACTCGTACATGGACGGGAATGACTCAGACTGCACCCCCACAACCTTGACACCAGGGTGTGTCTCTTTGATTGCAATCAGGATTCCTGCTGCCAGCCCGCCGCCCCCGATGGGGACATATATCTCATCCACGTCAGGCAGGTCATCTAGTATCTCCAACCCTATCACGCCCTGCGCCGCGATTATCTGCGGATCATCAAAGGCATGTATCATGATGGCGCCGGTCTGCTCTGCCACCTGTTTTGCTTTTGTAAATGATTCGTCATAGTTGGTACCCTCCAGTATGACGTTGGCGCCATACATGTTAGTGGCCATCACCTTGGTGGGTGATGCATTCTTTGGCATTACTATGGTGCATGGAATCCCCTCTATAGATGACGCATACGCCACGCCTTGCGCATGGTTTCCTGCCGATGCAGCAACTACCCCGTGCCGTTTCTGCTCGTCGGAGAGTGTGAGTATCTTGTAGTAGGCTCCGCGGATCTTGAACGAGCCGGTCCTCTGCCGGATCTCGGCCTTTAGGTGTATGTCAGAGCCTGTAATCTTGCTAAATGCAGAAGAACTGATCAGTGGGGTCTTTTTGATTTTGCCTCCCCTCATAGAGTTGGCCTTGATCACTTCATCATATGTGGGTCTCAACAAAGATGATCATTGGTGCCGTCTATTTGACTTTTCTGAAATCTTGCAGCATCGCATCAGCTGTTTGTACCATATCCAGTGTTTTGTGGGGATGTATCTGAGCATCCTCGGCATCCATAGGCTGGCAGGTGTTGTTTGTACAGATGAAAAATTTTGTTGTCATATCTTTGAAAAATACACACACTCTGTCAACGCCTTACCCTGTACCAGCATACTTTTGTGCACTAGATCTAGATGGGTTCAAGCTCCACACATGCATTAAACTCGGCTTCTAGGTATCAGTTGATCAGGTTGACCATATGTTGTGCAAAGGTCAAATGTTGTATCTTTGATGGGATGGTTCATAGCCAGCCCTATGAATACAATTATCATCCACACCTGAGTAGATCGCAACCATGTGAGTTGATAAATGAGCAGATCTCCTTGATCACAATCTCTTAGCGCGTAGTTGATCTTGTGGTACGTGGTCAGGTTGTCTGGGAAGATTTTTTTTTTTTGATTCAGGCACGGATCTAGGGTCTTTTGATAGCATTACACATTATTCTAGGCACGACCTGACCACGTACATCTTGTGTAGTCTGACATCCCACCTCATTAATGACTTGTACTCTATGGTGTGACTCATTGCCGTGTAGCAGATCACGTATGCCTGGCACATGTAAAGTCGTCTAGTTGCAGCCATGATCATGCTGCAGAGGGTGTTGCAGATGGTCAGCTGCCTTGCACGAAAAGTCAAAGTCGTCATTTAACAAGCATTCAAACGCGTCAACAGATACAAGGCGTCCGCAACCTCCTTCTCACATGTAGCTCTCCTGCCTGTCTCTTGATTATACCCCGGATATACTCTGTAGGCATCTTGTCTGTTAATAATGTACGATTGGTATTGCTGTCCAGTATTGTCTTGTTTAAGATTGGGGTTATTGGGATGTCTCCTGGATATCTGCATGTATTTGTCTATATCCTGCAACAAAGGTTTTGGATCACATCACAATGTGTGCAAACCACACATCATCAATGGCCAGGATGGTGGTTGGAATCAGGTTCTTGGCGCTTGTCCTTTTCATCCTTTAACATCCTTTTGAGATCAGAGTTTTCTTTTAGCAGTTTTTTGTTTTCTGTCTCTAGCGTCTGGATTGAGTTTGCTCTGTGGTATAGGGGGTGTCCTGGTGGGACTACCGTATTGTTCATGTTTAAGAGTCCTGCCGCATGTTCTTGGTACATGTGCTGGAATCCGGTCATCTTTTGTGCAATGGCAGTTGCGTCTCGTACCATCTTTTCTCTAGTGGGATTCTCATAGACCTTGAACATTGGGTGTGTGAGGCCTGGGGGAAGTCTGGGAAATTGTAACGCCATGTGGGGCATGTTGGGGTTTAGGCCATACATCTCTTGCAGTCTGCTCATCTCAACAGTATTATCGTGCATGTGTCACATTTGGATCAGCCATATTTCTGCTTTGTCTTTTCTTGAATTCTAACCCTCTTGGGGGTATTTGGGCTGCCTTGATGGTGGTGTGCAGGCATTCTCCACTTTGTATAGATCAACTTTGTCATGGTGTATAGCTGTATGAATAGTAGTAGTAGTATTGACCAAATGAGATGATAAAACCCTCGGCGCCTCAAAGCATGGTGTATCATCAGTATCACTGATGCTACCAACATATTTAGAATTTGAGGATCATCAAGGCTCATATCCAAAGGGTGTGATTTAGTGGTACCGCGACCGCAGCATACGTGTTAATTTCTTACTCAGATGGTAATGCCGGCCGTACCATTATATGATGGTATGTATGATTAAATATTTAACAAGAAACCATATATAATATATGAGCGGTATGGACAAATATGAACTGGATTTAAAAGTTTAATAACAATAAATTGAGGCCAACATATAATGAACGCAAAAGTAATCGGTATAATTGCAATTGTTGTTATCGGCGCTGCCATAGGCAGTGTGGCATTATCACTTTCTGGCCCTTCTGATCAGAATGGTGATTTAATGCCAGTCGATGATACACCGAGTGCAGATATATTAATTGCAGACACATCAATGATACAAGGTGAAGTCAAAATTGGCATGCTTACACCACTGACAGAGGATCTTGCCTACCAAGGCAATGAAAATGTCGAAGCCGTAAATCTTGCAATAAGGGACTTTAACAAGTACTTGGCAGATAGTGGCGAAGACTGGTCACTCAGTGTTGTGGTGGAGGATACCCAGACAAAGCCCACAGTGGCATTGGAAAAACTGGCATCATTTAATGCCAAGGGAATCAGTGCTGTAATTGGTCCAGAGACCAGTGCCAGCTTGCGCAACATCAAGGGGTACGCCGACTCTAACAACATGCTGTTAGTAAGTTGTTGTTCGACTGCTCCTGCATTGTCAATTGCAAATGACAATGTCTATCGCCTTATCCCAGACGATCTCAAGCAAGGAAAAGCCGTGGGTAAGATGATGCAAGATGCAGGCATTGAGGTAATGGTGCCCATATGGCGTGGCGACACGTGGGGCGATGGACTAGCAGACTCTTCAATAGAGTCCTTTGAGAGCCGTGGAGGAATGGTGGCCGAAGGTATTAGGTACAATCCAGAAGCAATCGAGTTCTCCGCATCAGCATCATTGCTAGCAGAAACGGTCCAAGAACAAGTCGACATGTATGGAGCTGACAAGGTAGGAGTCTTGACCATTGGGTTTGGTGAGACACTGCAGTTTATGCAGTCCGCAGCAAGCCACGATGTGCTCAATGACATACGCTGGTTTGGCTCAGACGGGCTTGCAAACGATCCTAGGATCACAGAAGATGCCATTGGTGCACAGTTTGCAACCGACATACAGTTGATCACCACACTGTTTGCCGTAGTTGATAATCCAAAGTATCGTGAAGTTGCAGCTACCCTCGAGGAGAACTTAGGTTGGGCTCCCAAGACATATGCATATTCTGTGTATGATTCTGTATGGGTAGTGGGCTTGGCAATGCAAAAGGCACAGAACACTAGTACCGAAGACATGACAGCTGTCATAGATCAAGCAGCCGACGAGTACTATGGTGTCATAGGCGACATCAAGTTCAACGAGGCAGGCGATCTGGCGGCGTCAAACTATGACCTATGGGGAGTAGTTGACGGCGAATGGATGATGGTTGGAACATGGTCACATGAAGACGACTCTATAACCATGAGAGACATCTAGTACAATCTTTTTTTTTATTTATTTTATTTTATTTTATTTTGTTCATGTCGTACCGGCACGCTCGAGGCCAATCTACCCGGACGCATCAAATATGGAATCGTATGGGTTAGCTCCTAGGAGGCCTTGCAAACCTGTTTTTGTGGTTGTTGTGATATTCTACCGGAAGCATCGCATCCTTTTGCCTGCCGGTAAGGATTCCCACTACGGTATCGTCACGCTGGATGATTCCTAGTTTTACCAGTTTTTTAATGCCGGCTACCGTTGCGCCGGATGCCATCTCACAGTCAAAGCCGTTGAGTCCCACTATGGACATTCCATCAAGCATCTCCGAGTCAGATACAGTAGTGACCACGCCATTGGTAAACTCTAGTGCGCGCAGTCCCTTGAGGATGTTTGCAGGCCTGCCTATCTGGATTGCAGTGGCCTTTGTGTTTGGGCGCAGGCCCTTCTTGTCTAGGTGTTTATAGTATTTGGTGATTAGTTGTGTGTCGGACCTACCCTGGTTCCATCGGATCTGCTGTCCCTCAAAGCCGTTGTTGTATAGGTCTGCAAGTGTGTCTGCGCCTGCCGCGTTTATCACTGCAATGCGCGGCATTGTCTTGATCCAGCCCCACTCGTAGAGCTCCATCAAAGCCTTGCCGCAGCTGGATGTGTTGCCAAGGGCGCCGCCGGGGTACACTATCCAGTCGGGCGGCACCCAGTTCATATATTCTAGTGCACGAAATGGAATAGTCTTTTGTCCCTCTATCCTAAATGGGTTGATGGAGTTTACCGTATAGCCATCGCGGTCGCGTGCATCATCAAGGGACTGCTGGAGTGCATCATCAAAGTTGCCATCCACCTCTACAATCTGTGCTCCAAACTGGTATGCCTGACCCAGCTTGCCTGGGGCTATCTGGCCTGCAGGTATGTACACGTCACAGTCCATCCCCTCATTTGCTGCAAACATGCCTGCAGAGGCAGATGTGTTGCCGGTGGATGCGCAGACTATCTTGCGCGCCCCCACCATGCGTGCATGTGTTACGGCAGTAGCCATGCCGTTGTCCTTGAACGAGCCGCTGGGATTATACCCTTCTGGCTGGAGCCACAAGCTCTGAGCATGCATGCCTGTAAACTTGGCCACCCGTGACATGCGGTATGGTTTTGACTGTCTGCCTTCGGCGCCGTCAAGTGAGACTAGGAGGTTGGCGCATTGTTTGATGTCGTCGGGGTCTTGTATGTGGCAAAAGTTGAGCAGCTCCCTGAACCGCCATACCCCGCTCTCGTTGAAGATGCTGCCCTGTGGGTTGCGCCTGTCATAAAAGGTATCCTTGAGGCGCTCAGGAGGTTTGTAGGCATATACAACATCAAGCAAGTGGCCTTTGGCACATTGTACACGGGTGCTGTTTATGGGGTACTCTAACCTGCAGTCTGGGTCAATACATCTCAGGTATGCACCGCCGTCCTTGCGCATCGCGGTTGCAACAGGTGGTGATAATTTAAAGCAAATGTGTCAGCGTCGCAGGAGGGTGTAACAGGTGTGTGGGGTTTGTGAATTCATGTAGGGAGTCAAAACAGTGTCAGATAGATATAGGACGATCAGGCAGTTGTGTCATTGGGGATACAACGCAATCAATACCTCAAAGGCATGCTAGTCCAGGTATTAGATGCATACAAGACACTAAGGCAGATTCAGGATGTACCGGGCAATCTAGAGAATGTAAACAGGGAGATGCTCAAGATCAACGGACTGCTAAAGGTGATGGCGGTAAAGATAGACGAGTATTATGGGAGTGGTGATGCAATAGTTGCAGCAAGCCAGAATCTCAAGAGGCTGGGCGCAAAGTTTAGGCACTATCTGGATGGGTACTATTTTGAAAAGGAGATCCAGACAATGTCTGAGCTGTATGCAGATGACGCCAATAGGCTAAAGAATATGAGGTTGAAGATACTAGAGGCGCTTGAGGACAGAAAGATGATCACAGAGATCGAGGATATAGTTGAGGAGATGTGAATCATGTGCAAAGAGGATGAAGGCAAGAGTGGTGAAAAGAGGTGCGTGCTGTGTGGGTGTGGTGACCACAGGCTGTTTGGCTGTTACAGGCACATGATCAAGTCGTGCAGCTGTTATGGCAAGCCGTGATGGAATGGTGACAATGCATGTCCCCACCATCCACAGGCACATGGTTATGGTTTGTAGATGCATACAAAACCCAGTAAGGTGCGCCGTGCATCATGATTAAGGGGGGCGTATCTGCTTTCGCTTTGGGCCTGATCTCTCATGGAAGTTAAAGCAACACTTACACTCCTTTTCTAGGCATTCGGACTCACTGTAATGGTTGCATATTCCACACTCGCAACTTCTTAACATAATGTATATTCTCACTCGTGGAATATAACATATAGCTCATAACTGCCCATATTGGCAAGATGTGGGTCTTGTAACGGGGATACAACTCAGTTTATGGTGATGGAGCTTGCCGCCACACATACAACTCATTTGGACTTTTTCTTGGTCCTTGCAGGCTTGTCTTTGCGGCCCTCTAGCTCTTTTTCTATCTCTTCTGCCTTTGAATCTACGACACGTATGATCTCTTGGATCAACCCGTCAAGGTCGGCGTCCACGGCGCGTGGGTTGACTGTATCTGTTATCTCATTTATTGTGTTGGAGATCTCTGCACTGATATCCTCAAAGCTCTCTGGATCCTCGTATGCGGTATTGTATAGGCTTTTGAGGTGGTTTATGTGGCCTATCACTTGGTCTGTCAGTACAATGTTGTATTCGTTGCCATTGATGCTAAACTCTTTTGAACTCATGTACAGCTTTTTGCGTGGTCTTTTGTTTATAATGTTTTTCAGGCAACATGTGGTTTGTATTATATAAAAATTATGTCGCACTGTCATTCCGATTCCTCCCCCATCTAGTCAGAGTTGCCTTGTATGATCGTTTTTGTAGCCTTCTTGTCAGAGAACGCCCTAAGAGGTTTGGTAGTTGTCGATGTCAAGGGACTAGCGCAGCCTGTCCTGATGTAACATGTGATGTATGTGGACAGGCTTAGTACCCTATCTCTTCCTCTAGGTTGCGGTGGACCATTTCTAGTTGCCATTGGTCTGCGAACGGTACGGCCTTGCGTTTATCAGCTTGATTCATCTGTCAAAGCTCTGCTTTGAACGCGGTAGGCATCCACGAGGATCTTGGCGCGTATCCCTCACACTTCCTCTTTCTCCTGTCCTTGGTCATCGCGCCGGTAAAGCACGCCCCGTTATCCGACAGTGGTCGCGGGCGTTGCAAACTGCCCTATGGCTTGCCTCAGGGTCCTGACGGCGTTCTCAGAGGTGGTCCACTAGAAGAACCTAGACGCTACGACGCATCTAGAGGCGTCGTCTAGATACGTAATCATATCCAACCTGCTGAACCTGAGGTGCTTCATGACGTGTCAGTTGGTTGGTTGGTTGGTTGGTCGGTAGGTCGGTAGGTCGATGTGCCACATCGCGTTGGAGTATCTTTACTTGTGGCGGATCCACTACATCTGCGCGACTTGGCAGAAGAGGGTGTAACAACCAGTCTGGCATCATTGATGATCCTGGATGTGTCGTAGTAGCTTGTATCGTAAAAAAGTCTACTCTGCTGCCTTGTCACGCGCAGCACCCCTGCAGGCCTGCGCCCGTATTGCCCTAGCACCGCCGCAGTCTTCTCGTGGGATGCGTGCATGGGCACACTTCCAAGCCTGCACCGGATGTGCGCGGTGCAGGTGATCCAGAACTCTGCACACAGCCGTTGGGCATACCTCGTGCTCACACCCGCCTCGACTGCCATCTCCGAGGACCTTCTGCCCTTGGCGCATTGGTCTATAACATACTTGATCTGTTTTTCTGTCAGTCTCTTTTGTATTCGTCATGCGGATTGATAAAGCCTAAAGTAGTCTTTTGTGTACCTCTTCAAATTAGTGCGATCTAATTTTCGTGCAATCGACATACCGGATGGCAGCATAAATATCAAGAGGATCCACATATCCGTAAATCGTAAACAAATACAGAGAATATGCCGAGAAATTGGATGTGTTTTGCCACAAAAAAAAGAATCATATTATTTACACGAAACACAAACTCTTCACACCTGAATCTCCAAACCAATTGTGAGAAACAGACATCACACACATCTGGTGTGGAAGACGGTTGGTGCCATAGCTTTAACGTAATCGATTGCTTTACTCAAGTGAATAACGTATGCGTTTGATGTAAATAATACCACGCGACGTGCAGCCATTGAATCAATCACAAATGCAGTCACTGCAGAAAAACCCTACTGCTCACGATTGTAATTGTAAACTGACAATGACAGTCAATATACAAATCACGACTTTAGAAAGGTAGTGCATGTATGGCAGAATGGTTGTTGTGTGTAGGTAGTATATGGTCATGGCAGGCATGTGCCATGGCAAGGATTAAAACACGATATAGTCCAGTGCAGAGGCATCGCTTATCAGCCTGGTGTGTTTGGATCCAACCACATAACCATTCTTGATGTCTTGGGCAGGAATCCATCTGTTTGTGGAGGTATAGTGCCTCTTTTCTGCCAGTTCGCGCTCTATGGTCTCTATATCAAACTCACCCTCTTCCACCTGCTGAGTGGTCAGGTGTTTGATGGTTACGAGAATCTTTGTAATCTTTACACGATCTCCAAACTTCCATACCGATGTGGGGTTTTCATCAGAGACCTCTAGTACCTTGATCTTCATCTGCTTGTTTCCAAATGCATTGTAACTGATCAGTGTCCGCTCGTCTGTAAACTCTTCAAAGCTGGTCCTAGAATTTACGTCTGCATCCGAGACGGTCTCTAGCAAAGAGTCAGATGTGTCGTCTTGGTGGGCATGTGATGGTGTGTCCGCATCCGAGACGATCTCTAATATGGGCTCCGATGTGTCGTCTTGGGTGGTGGGCGGTGTATCTGTGTTGGGGTTATTGTCCTTGGACATGACGTCTCTTGAATGCTGTCACTAAAAAACGATCTGTGTCATTTGGGTGTGTCCTACAGGCATATACTGCCACCGATACGATGTGGATTCAGAAGATTCTGCAGGCATTTTGTGTGTCATATTTCATGCCACATCCGGAAACAGCTTGTCAAAAGCGTCAAATTCCCCTGTGTCGGAGACATCATCGTACGCAAGCTCCGCTGTCAACGCACCATGATGGTATCAATCAGTATCGGTGCTCCGTTATGCCGTAATGGCCTCTCAAGTGACTGGCGTGTGAGCCTGCCACTTTCTACCTGTGACCGTGCGATCAGATCTATGTTGTAGTAGATTATGTACATGGGGATATCACCGTTAGTTGTCAGGCCTGTGGCATCTGACATAGTTGCTGCACATCATCATCTTCATCATCTTTTCTTGATGGCCCCAAACACCGCCTCTATGACGCTGCGCTGGTGGTACCTGGCCTTGAATGCGGGCAGGCCGTAGTCGTCGTGGCACATATACACCATCTTGCGCCGTACGTGGTCAGGTTATCTGGGAAGATTTTTTGATTCAGGTACGGATCTAGGGTCTTTTGATAGTATTACACATCATTCTAGGCACGACCTGACCACGTACCTTCTTTGTATCGAGTTTCATTGTGTGTGGGTGTTCGCGGTTCACGTATTTACACAAATATCTCCGCCGGACCCACACGCCTGTGTTTCCACCGCGCATATTGATCCGTAATCTGCCCATGTCTACAGGCGTGAGTCAACGACTTTTCGGACTACAGAAAATAAAGTTTGACAAAAACTTTATTAACCACCCCCCCCCCCCCCTTCACTTTAATGAAAACCTTACTTTTTACAATTGTATCATTAGCAGCACTTGCTTCATTTGTTGCATTGCCTGCAGTATACGCACAAACAGCTGATACATATAATATTGTCCTGACAGGAGCACGCACAACCACCAATCTTGACTTTAATCACGAAAGAACATATGTCATACATAATTTGCCAAATGAAATAATAGAACAGGGCAATGTCTACGTTTTTGCCTCTTCTACAACATTGGGTCCTTCTCACTATACTATTACAACATCAGTACAACCAACTATAGGCATATACAACGTTCCAATTAATGCCGATGGTACAATATCAATAACCTTCAAGGCAACAGGTTGGTTTGATGATCCTGATCACCCCTCAACTCCCGGTATGACATTTATTTTTACTGATGATGCATCAACCACAAGAGGACCATCGGTTTCATATCTGATTGTCTGGTTGACAGATGACCCACCACCAACAACACACGGTCAACTAATTGCTGTTGCAAAACAAGAGGCAAATAGAATACCAGATGATTGTCCATATAGAAACAATGGTGTCAACTATAATACTTATTGTGATCATCTGGCTAATACCCCCTCTCAAGATTGGGACAGGGTAACAGCAGAATATGTAGAAAGATGGGAAAGAATATTGGTATCTTATGGAGTTGATAGATATCTCGCATGGAAAGCTGGATACACCATAACATACGAAAATCAAAGTCCCACAAAAGCAGCTACAAAGTGCCTTTTTGATGTTGAACCGATGTCGTATAATGAACTAAACACTGCGAGGAATGACTATGATAGATCAAGAACCCTTGCAGAAAGAGAAGCTAGGATTAACGGAACACAAGGGTACGCGACAACAACCGCAGCCGGTGGTACTGTTGATAGAGACTTGGCAAACAGGCAATTTACTCCCGTATATGCCCCAGCATTAGAGGAACTTTTGATAATAGAAAATTGGTATAAAGGCCAAGGAGTACCAATAGGTACAGCATCACTACAATCAATCGAACCAGACAGCAGAGAATGTCGAGTAGAAGCTCAACCATCTACATCTCCACAATCATCTCCACAATCATCACCACAACAACAACAATACGGTTCTGTACAATCACAAAACACACCAACAGCAGATCCAGCACTAATTGCCAAAGTGCAAAGTTATGCTGATGAAAGGCAACACGGAGCAGATCATGTTGAAAAATGGACTAGAGTACTAGCTGCCTTTGGAGTTGTTGATCATAATGATCCAATGACCGCAGCAGAAGCCAAGGCCAACACAAAAAAGTATGATCCTAATAGATGGACTCCTGTGTATGAGCAGCTTTTGATATTAGAAGCTGCAGAGGCTCAGCCACAACAAGCACCACAACAACAGCCACAACAAGCCCCTGCCGTACCAGATACACAACCACAACAACCAGTACAATCACAAAACACACCTACAGTAAATCCAGCACTAATTGCCAAAGTGCAAAGTTATGCTGATGAAAGGCAACACGGAGCAGATCATGTTGAAAAATGGACTAGAGTACTAGCTGCCTTTGGAGTTGTTGATCATAATGATCCAATGACCGCAGCAGAAGCCAAGGCCAACACAAAAAAGTATGATCCTAATAGATGGACTCCTGTGTATGAGCAGCTTTTGATATTAGAAGCTGCAGAGGCTCAGCCACAACAAGCGCCACAACAAGCCCCTGCCGTACCAGATACACAACCACAACAACCAGTACAATCACAAAACACACCAACAACGGCTGATCCTGCACTAATTCAAGCAGTGAAAGGCTACCTAGTCAAGGCGTATTACAATGACGATCCAAACGATCCACGTGGGATAGAATGGCCTAATCACCTGCCAAGATGGCTACCTGCATTAGCTGCATTAACAGGAGATTATACGGACTATGAACCAATGACATCAGAGAAAGCATTCCAAAACGCCAAAGATTTCGACCCTGTCAAATGGATACCAGTCGCAGAAGAGATTCTGAGACTAGAACAGGCTGCTGCTGATCAATAAACACCACAGCAACCAGATCCAACACTTGGACCAACAACAACAGATCCTACATTGATTGTCAAAGTGCAAAGATATGTTGATGAAAGGCAACACGGAGCAGATCATGTTGAAAAATGGACTAGAGTACTAGCTGCCTTTGGAGTTGTTGATCATAATGATCCAATGACCGCAGCAGAAGCCAAGGCCAACACAAAAAAGTATGATCCTAATAGATGGACTCCTGTGTATGAGCAACTTTTGATATTAGAAGTTGCAGATGCTCAACCATAACTACAGTCATAACCATAACCAGTACAAGACAAAGTAACAATACCAATCAATAAATCTCAAACCGATTGAAACAGTTCAAAAATACATAGACACGGCATAATGGTACAACGATGATAGAAATGATCCACGCGGATTAGAATAGCCGAAACGTCTAGAAAGATGGTCACCAGCACTAGTTGCACACAGGTGACCACACACAATACCAACTATGATGTCACAAAGCATTCACAATTGCTGACAAATACGATTGTACTAAATGGATTCCAGTTGTAGAAGAAATACGTAAACTAGAACAGAGTGCTTAGAACCCCACACGTTTTTAATTTAATGAATTAATCGGGTATATCCTACAGGCATATACCGATACGGTGTGGTTCCAGAAGATTCTGCAGGCATTTTGTGTGTCATATTTCATACCACATCAGGAAACAGCTTGTCAAAAGCGTCAAATTCCCCTGTGCCGGAGACATCATCGTGCGCAAGCTCCGCTGTCAACGCACCATGATGGTATCAATCAGTGTCGGTGTGCCGTTATGCCGTAATGGCCTCTCAAATGACTGGCGTGTGAGCCTGCTACTTTCTACCTGTGACCGTGCGATCAGATCTATGTTGTAGTAGATTATGTACATGGGGATATCACCGTTAGTTGTCAGGCCTGTGGCATCTGACATAGCTACCGCACATCATCATCTTCATCATCATCATCATATTCTTCTTCTTCTTCTTCTTTTTCTTGATGGTCCCAAACACCGCCTCTATGACGATGCGCTGGTGGTACCTAGCCTTGAATGCGGGCAGGTCGTAGTCGTCGTGGCACATGTCCACCATCTTGCGCTCGGCACCTAGCATGATGCATACTATGGATGGTTCTAGGCAGGTATCCCTTCTTGCCGCCCACTCCCGGATTGAGGATGTATGGTTCGTCCATCCCGTTGACGATCCTTGTCACCGTCGTGGCCAGAATCAGGCCGTGCAGATCCCTGGACCAGGTCAAATGATCGTTGCTCTTTTTTTGGTCTCTGTCATTGACGCATATTGGATATTTCATCTAATGGTGCGCATGCCCAAAAAAAAATCGACGTTGCATATCAAATTGGTACGTGGTCAGGTTGTCTGGAAAAATTTTTTGATTCAGGCACGGATCTAGGGTCTTTTGATAGTATTACACATCATTCTGGGCACGACCTGACCACGTACTCAAATTGTAGACAATCTTGTGTGGTACGGCGGGCGAATTTGGTGTATGGGGGCATATGCCTGTAGGATACACCCTCATTCAGGACCATAGTCAATAACTAGATCATACTCACGTTTAATGTACATGTGTTTAGCCATTTTTATCAATATTTTGTATATAATGATTAGTATAACTTTGGCAAAAAGCGCTTGTGTTGAGGCGGATTTGACAAATATGGTGATTTCTAGACGTGATTACGAAACATGCTAGTGCCATTTGTGGATGATGTGTGGTAGTTGATCATTGATACTTGGCCAGAATTTGTAACTCCCATCATTTGGCCGTGTAAAGTTTTGGGTTCAGGCGCGGTTTTTACAATATATGACAAGGTACAATCATTCAAGCAACAGACACCGCTTTAGAGGAATTCCTAGCATCGCCTGTGCGCCAACGGATAATTCATAACGTCATGGATGAGACAGCCACTCATTTCTTGGCCCTTTTGATGGCAGCGTCTCGCTGCTTTGTCTTAAACGGCATCACACACTCTTTTAAAAGGATCTCAATTCTGATGCCGTTTGTCCTAGTGTAGAACCGGCCATCGTACGTACATGTGCAGTCTGAGATCTGGTTTGATTCATCCCATACCTTGTAAAACTCACGCAGCTGTCTGCGGCCATACGTTCCGCCCCCAGTCTGCTTCTTTGAGAGGAATTTGAAGACCAAGAGTACGTGGCGCTTTTTGTACACGTCAAACATGCCGGTCCACTCTAGGCACCGCCTGATCTGATCGGCAGGCACGGACAGGGTGGTACTCGTACCTGCCTTTGCCTCAATGACATACATCATGCTCTTCTTTGTGTTTATAGCAAGTATGTCGGGAAGCCCGATACTGGGGGATCCCAGCCTAAATGCCTTCCAGTCGTTCTTGGCCTTGAAGCGCTTGACAAGCGTGTCCTCCCAACTATATCCGCGCTGGCGGCTGGTCAATCCTGCACTCTGCTGCCTAAGTTTCTTTTGCCTATCGCCTCTTTGCCAGCTTACAGGCCCACTCTTTTTTGCACGTATGGAGGAAACCGTCTTTTTGGGGGCCCGGGCAGGCGCAGTCCCCTTCATTGGATCATCCACCACTCAGCCCACGCCGCACCAGAATGTGTGGAGTGTGAATGCTCGCATTTATTGTGGGCATCTCTTTGCATTATGTGGCATGGATGTGTGATCCTCATTTGTGTATATCCCTGCTGGCCAATCATGCACATGATGGTGTGTAATCCAGCCACAACATGACAGCTGCGGTATGGCACGAGTGACGGGCACAACTGTACGATCCAGTGTGGTAGCAGCACCAATGCAGAATGCATCAGCTGCTGATCATGGTATGGGATGTATAACGTCTAGGGGGTTTTGAATCTGTGCACGTATGCGCCCCCGTTCTCCTTGGGCCTGATGCGCGCCCTTGTGCGGTGGAGTGCATCATGCATGTATTTGATCACCTTGAATCTTGTATTGACTGCACCCTGCGCAAACTGTTTTGGTATGGAGGCAAAATCTTTTCTCAGGCAGACGTTAAAGTGCCTGGCTACGGTTCCAGGCGAGTAATCAAACCTCTCTACATAAAACCCCGCCATATCCAGTACGCGCAGCAGTTCCTCTTTGCTGTACTGCCAGACGTGGTCATCTATGTGTTTGTGATTGTCGTCCAGAGATTTGGGGATCAAGTCAAGGTTTGGATAGTATTTTGTAGTGGTGCCCCATGCAGCAGAGTCTGGAGTGCTTAGAAACAAGCGTCCATTGTCGGCCAGCAATGAATAGATTCTTTTCAGGGCGTTGGTAGGGTGTGTGTTGAAGTGCTCCAACACCTCTGTGAGTATTATTATGTCAAATTTCAAGTCATTGTCCCACGGAAACTCGTCGATCTCAAAGTTGCTCAATGCAAAGTTGATGTCTTCTTTTTTGAGCAGTGCAGAGTTTGCAAATGCATCGGTATGATCCGTCACATACATCTCGCATCCAAAGACGTCCTTGCAAAAGAGTGCAAGGGTACCGTATGCACTTCCAATGTCCAGACACCTGTTTACACTGTCACCTGCCTCCTTGATCTCAAGGATCCACCGGGGGATGTTCAGCCAGTAGGCAATCTCTTCATTGTGGTAGCCAGTCATGTAATAACTGCCGGGCTTGCAAGATGCGGCTATACGATCCTGGCATCGTTTGATCTCTTGCAGCCACAAAGGTTCGTTGTCCTTGTATCTGGCCATGATGGAATGGTACTCTTTTGGGCCTGTAGAGATTGGGGTGACAGTATCTGGATGATCAGCAGATGATGATGATGATTGGAGCATATCATGGGATCGATGATGTTGGGAAGAAGGCAACGATGCCTCCTCTTTGTTCTTTTTGTGTTGTGGCATTCTTCTTATCCGTCCTCTTTGTTGCTGGTTGTGCATACTCTGTTTCTTGTTGGGCTGGCAATTGCGCAGTGAGTCCATGGGCCCAAAGATAGCACCGTGTGAACCATACTGTGATGTGGACTTGGTTTTTTATATATGATGAGTAGTATATAGCCGGTTGCATGTATGCCAAACCAGAATTCTGAGATGGTCTAATGATGTGTGTCATGCTGCTAGAGTCTTGGGGTGCAGGCAATCTGCTTGCGTGGTAGCGTATGGTTGTAGTGAAGCGTTTATCATGGCGTGTGTGCGCGTAGGCGTAATGCTTGAGACGATTGTACAGACGGCCGTTGCAATAAAGCGAAATCTTGCAAAAGAGTACAGGGGAAATGCCCACATACAAGAGGCGCTCCCGTCAGATGCGTCTGACATGTTTCCCATAGATGGACAGCAGCTGCGGGCCCTGCACAACTTTGCCAAAAAGAATCCAATCTACTTCAACTCTTTTGAGCAAGAGCTTGCAGGTGTTGTATGTACCATATATGAGGGCGACATCAATGAATACTGGTTAAACAGCATAAAGCATGGATCCAGCTGTCAGTCATTTTATCCCACATGGATAGTCTCGGCCTTTGTGCTGGCAAAGATTGTCCAGGAGGCAGGATTCAGAGAGGTTGTGGATATTGGTTCAGGCGACGGACGTATTGCATTTTGTGGAAAGGTTTTAGGGATGCGCGCGCACAGTATAGAGGTGGACGATGTGTTGGTGGAACTCCAACGTGCAATATGTGATGAGACTGGACACGATATCCGCCCCCAGTGCCATGACGCCATAAACTATGACTATTCCCAGCTGCACCTTACACACCCCGTCCTGCTTGTTGGGGCATTGCCGCAGATGGGCGGTGATGTTCTAGCAGAGGGCGTCATTGGGAGGATGGCAGGTGTGCTTCAATCCACGGCAGAGGAGGTCGGCATGGTACTTGCAGGGATGCACTCAAAGAGAGAGTTGTTAGTGGGCCATGGCAATGACCAGACTGGAGGATGGGATGTGTTTATCCAAAAGCACGGGCTGCGCAAAACTCGCACGGTCAGTCTTCCTACCGTCTGGACGTTTGATCAGCAGGTAGAGACACCATACACATGCACCATGCTTAGATGATGCAAAAGAAGCGCCTCTGTGTGGTTTGGTTGTCATGGTGTTTACCTGTGTTTGTGCAGGGTTTTGTATAGTGGGCAGTATCGTGTGCAGTATCGTGTGCGGTATCGTGTGCGGTATCGTGTGCGGTATCGTGTGCGGTATCGTGTGCGGTATCGTGTGCGGTATCGTGTGCGGTATCGTGTGCGGTATCGTGTGCGGTATCGTGTGCGGTATCGTGTGCGGTATCACACAATGAATCATCGGCTTCTACAACTGTGACCGTCTGGTTGATTCTTGGCTGTTCATACATGCTTGCAATTATCCTAATCATACCCTCGATCTCCACCAGGCAAAAGTACGTCTCGTCCTTACTTGAAAATTCTATTATCTTGCCTTTTGTAGGATTGGCAGCAGGTGTTGTGTAGACATCTCCAAAGCAAGAGTCGCAAAAGTCAGTGCTGGGCCACACTATCTTGCCGCATGCGCTGCATCTTGGGATAGCAAACTCCTTGTAGCGCGGCACGGTGTCATGGCCCATATGCATATTGCCTATCAAGGTTATTTGTTTTGTTGGCGCGGTGCAATTCCCTTGGGGTTTTGGTTGAAAGTGATAGGCACTCATACAAGTACTATTGATCATTATTGTCTGCACTGGATTTGTGTTTTTGACAAGTGTGGTGCGGCCAGCAGGTGTATACCCACACATCTTACACAGAAATGGTGTTTGTTGTCTTGGATGGTGTTCATCTTGCAGTACCGTGCCATGTGCCCGCATGCGCCATGCCTTTTTTGTGATCTCAAAACATCAGTCTCCGCCACACAACATGGATTAATCAGGGCAATTAGATTTTATCTATCTTCTTTCTTTAATGCCGTATGAAACTCTGGATGCCACCAAAGTTGTCCTAGACATACGCCACTACTACTACCGCCACCACTACTACTACCGCCACCACTACCGCCACCACCACCACTACCTATCTGCCAGCGCCCCCAGGCCCCTGCAACACTAGCACGGATGAGGAGGTGGCAGCGGCCGAGATGTTGTGGACCATTCCAGTACGCGCATCGCCCACCTGCCTAGGGCCGGCCTCATCTCGGAGCTGCTGTACAATCTCGATAGTTTGCGCCACGCCTGTGGCGCCAAGCGGGTGACCAGAACCCAGCAGACCGCCCCTAGGGTTTATGCGCTGATCGCAGGTATCGTATAGTTGCCTGACCATGCGCACGCCCCCACCACGCCCGGCTGCCAGGCCCAACGACTCTAGCATCATGGGTTCAAATACCGAGAATGCATCGTGCAGCTCCACCACATCCAGATCATGTACACCCACACCTGCCATGCGCATGGCGTCGCCGCCGGCGATCCTGGTGGACTCTGCCAGGTGTGGAGTATCACCCTTTGCAAACCCCGCAGAGACGGTCTTTTGGCCTATCCCGCTTATCTTGATTGGTCTGTCGGTCAGCTGTGATGCAGCCTCCTCGGACGCCACCAGCACCGATGCGCTACCGGTGCAGACCTGTGAGCAATCAAGCAATCCAAGATCATCGGTGAGTGATCGCGACCCTAGGACGTCAGAGAGCGTGCACGAATTAATCCCTGCAAGTGCATTGGGGTTTTTTTGTGCCTGCCTGCGGTTCTTTACTGCGGCAAGCGAGACATCCTCGCGTGATACATTGCACCTGCGCTTGTAGGATTTTGTAAATAGTGATGCCCAAAAGATCGGATGACCATACTCTCCACGCGACACGTCCCATTCCAGGATGCGACCAGGCCCTCCATGTATGTCGGCGCCGGATACCAACACGGTATCGGCCAGGCCAGACGCTACATACGCATATGCAGATACGATGGAGTTTGTGCCAGAGTTGCACAGGCTCTCCACCGAATGGGCGATCCTCGGCCTGATGCCAGACATCTCAGACAGTATTGCAGAGAGGTACTTTGAGTTGCTGTTTGTTGATACAATTACTGCATCTATCATGTTGCGGTCCAGCTGCGGGTTTGAGCCAAACATCGCCCTGACTGATCCCAGTAGCTGTGACTCTATGGCGTCATGCGCGGTGTCAAAGGGTGTTATTCCGTATGCGGCTATTGCAACACTGCGTGCAGGCAATATGCGCATCACTGTCCTTGTGAAAAGAATGTCTTGCAGAGCAGCTCAAACGACCCATGCACGTCACTGTCCACGGGGTTGAACTGGATTATTGGAAGGTCCATACCCGTCCCCCTAAACTTGGCAAGCTGTCCGCGGCACTCCTCTGGCGTCCCTGCTATTGCAAGTGAGTCTAGCATCGCATCAGGTACCAGCAAGTGGCTGGACTCAAAGCCGGTCTTTTTAAACTCGTCAAATATCTGCGACGTCTCTTTTGCAAACCCATTGTCAGCCAAGAACTGCCTGTACACCCTGCCCACAGAGACGTAAAATGCAATAGTCTTTTTTGCACGAATTCTGGCAGCCTCAGAGTCGTGGGCAACGCAGGTAATGATCTGACATGTTGTGCTTATCTGCCTCTCACTTGATGAGCGCATCATACGTATGGTCTCTTTGAGTTCATTGATGGGCCGCAAATAAAATATCACGCCGTCTGCAACCTCCCATGCAAGGTTTACCATCCTTGTGTTTACGGCGGCCAGATATATCGGGAGGTGTTTCCTGACAGGTTTTATCAACAGCCCAAACCCCTTTAGATCAAAGAATTGCCCTGCATAGTCTGCCTTTGCACCAGACAGCAAGAGCCGGATTATCTGCACATACTCCCTCATCCTCTTTATGGGACTTTGAAACTTGTATCCATGAAAGTCCTCCACGATGGGGACGCTGCTTGCTCCCAATCCCAGTATGAGCCTGCCGTTTGAGATGGTATCCACCGTGGCTGCCCCCATGGCTATGGTGGCAGGGCTCCTAGAGTAGATGTTTATGATTGATGAACCCACGCGGGGTATCTGTTTGTTGGCCGATGCCACTCCAGCCAGCATGCTAAAGGCCTCCATGCCCCACGTCTCTGGAATCCAGACCGTATCAGCGCTGGTCTGTGAGATGCGTCTTGAGCATTGTAGGATCTGGTTTACCGATAATAACGAGCCCAGACTACATGCGGTTGGGGGCGTCTCAGATGGCGTAGTAGTGATCCCGTCCGGTTGCAGGGCCATTGGTGGTGTGTGTCACATGCACTATTCTAGTGTTGTCATGGCATGGCAGGCATGGCAGAATGGTGTGGTGGTGGTGGTGGTGGTGGTGGTAGTGATGGTGGGCATGGCAGAATGGTGTGGTGGTGGTAGTGATGGTGGGCATGTCATGACAGGCATCACCCACACCATGCATGGTCCAAAGCAGTAGATGTTTAGTGGTTGGTAAACTTTTGTTGACATTGTTCTTTTTGGTCTGAAGTTGTGATGTATGTGTATGAGCCAACACATAGATGAACAGGCTGCCTGCAAGGCCAATATCTGCTGGAATGACATTGTAAGGTATGCTGCAACAGACAGTAGTGACCAGCCATTTGTCAACGAGGTGTCATATATGATAGTGACACTGTACAGGACAGGTGTATGAAAAGCACACGCATACCCACTTTTTTATTATTTATTTTACCATCTTCTCCACATCAAGCGCCCCCTCTTGGATGTCCTTGAAAGAGTCTACAGAATGCCACATGGCATCAGCAAACCTTACCATGCGCAGCCTGCCCATGTCAGCATAGCGCGGGAATAGCGTCTGCTCAATGTTGCCCTTTGCAGGCAGCCCCCTGACTGCGGATCTTTGGAGGTGGTATATGCCTGCATTCATCCACAGGTCCTGGATATGGGCCTTCTCTCTGAACCGTGTTATTGTGTCGTCTTGTGCGGCATCAATGACACCAAACTTTGTGCGGAGGGGCACGGATGCAATCGAGTTTTGCACACTTGTAAGTTTGTCAAGATCAATGTCGGTAATTATATCACCGTTAATGACTACAAATGACTCGTCATCTATGAGCCTTGCAGCCTTTTTTATTGCGCCGCCCGTCCCAAGTGGGTTTTTCTCTATGGAGAATTGTATGTGTCCCAAGAGATCCTTTTTGACACCCAGATAGTCTTGGATCATCTCAGTTCTGTACCCGCTGCACACAATCACGTCGCGTATTGCAAACTTTTGCAGATACCTTATCTGCCACTCTATCAGGGGGACGTTGTTGATTGGAACCAGTGGTTTGGGAAGATAGTCGGTGGCGGGCCTAAGCCTCTTGCCGCGCCCACCTGCAAGTATCATGGCCTTCAATGATATGAGCACACCACGTCAGTATATGAAAATTTGGCGGCGTACAAGATTGTGTGTGATTGTCAGATATTTTTATCCAAAACACGTATCTTTCTTGAAGGCTGGCTTTAGGCAAAAGTATGGATAATGTGCAATGGTACATGGTCAGGTAGTGCCTAGAATGATGTGTAATACTATCAAAAGGCCCTAGATCCGTACATGAATCAAAAAATCTTCCCAGATAACCTGACCACGTACAATAAAATAAAGAGCAGGATATGGCGCCTGCCCCTTTACTATACTGTCAAGTTGACACATGGATGAAAATTCCAAATGCACATGACTGCGCACATCTTTTTGACTTTACCTGTGTTAGACTTGAACCACACCACATATGGTATCCATATTTTTTCAGAAAATTTTTTCCGACCGATTAATCATAAACTCTATTCAATATTCTACAGGATGAATAATCCTATTTCTGGATGTCCTACCACAGCATGATTTATCCGAGTTTTACAGAATATCATAATGGCTTAAACTCATCCATGTATCATAGAAATACAAAATGGACAAAATACCTGACAAAAAAGACATCAAAAAAGGTACCAGTGTATCAATTGAAACAAAGATAGATCAGGGAACAGGTAGGCTCACAGAAGGCACGGTGGATGAAATTCTGACAAATTCTGAATCACATCCATATGGAATCAAAGTAAATCTACACGATGGACAAGTAGGACGTGTCAAAAACATATTATCGGACATTAAAACTAGTTCTAAAAAATCCTCTGAACTGAGAGCACTTGCAGATCCAAATACGGAAAAACATTCAAGATAGGTATCTGTCTACCAAAAATCCTGTTTAGTGTACCATCAACTGACATCAGAAACTAAGTGTATTTGATTACAAGAGATGTAAGACATCCCAGTTTCAAAGAATGACGAGTTTTGTCCTTTGACAGCATCGAGGATTAGAATAAGATCAGAAAATTGTGATAACATATAGTGACGTCAGAAAGTCTTTGCAATCGGAGTTCTGAACAAATATTTTTCAATGTCTGTATTGAATTTTGTATTGTTTAGGAATTTCATTGCCTTTGCTGCACGGTCGCTGATATGCTCGTGATATTCGTACATGAAGGACTGAATTTTTAATTGATGCCAGCGCTCCTCGATTTCATTATGCTCTGGAGTTCCTGTAAGAAAATATCTTACACGCAGTCTTTTGCTGTTATCTTTGATAAATTTTTTAAAGGCCTTTGTATTGTGCTGGGGTGCGGCATCCAGCAGGATTGCCACCTTGTCTCTTCTTTTCAAAAGATATTTCATGAATTGAAGAAACGTAGAACCATTGAATTTTCTTCGGCGCAAAAAATATTGATAATTCTCAGAGATTGCACCATAGATTACGCGCTTTTGGTGATCACCAAAATAAACACGGTGTATCTTTTGGCCCTTGGGCGACCAAGGGCCGCTCTTTATAGTAATTTGAATTAATATCCGTTATTTAATCCGTGTGCCCTGTACCATCAATAGATCAGTCCGAATACAATTTGATTATATGTACGTGGTCAGGTCGTGCCTAGAATGATGTGTAATACTATCAAAAGACCCTAGATCCGTGCCTGAATCAAAAAATCTTCCCAGACAACCTGACCACGTACGATTATATGAAAACAGTATTGTATAATTATGAATAGTACAGATTTTGTATTTTTGGCTGCATCATGTGCAATACAAATCAAAATAGGCTGCCGCATATGCGCCAGACAAAAAGTCATGCAATGTAACAGTCGTAAAGTTTGACTATTTTGATGACGCCTTGATTAATTGCAGTTTGTAATCCGTTACCTAGATGCGCCAAGCCCTTCAACGGCGTACTGTTCACCCAGTTTTTACAACTTATCCACTGCGGTTCAATGGGGCTGAGTTCCGGCGTATATGTGGGCAGGAATCTAATCTGCATCTTTCCTTCGAGTTTGCGAGTCAGGGATTTGATCTCGCGCTTTTTATGATATGGTGCATTATCCATAAAGATCAGCACGGGACCAAACTGTTCATAAACCTTGAGAAGAAAATCCTTTGTGTTATCCCAGTTTCCAGAATCGTAAAAGTCAAAATAATGCATCTCATCTTTCCCGATGACGCCCATTACGGTGACTCTCTTGTTTCCCCACATGCCCTTGGTAGTTATTGAGGGGTTTTTCTGCCGGCTCTATGTCCTTTTAGGCACGATTCTTACATGTACGTGTGCCTCATCTAGTACAAGTACGGTGTATCCCTTGTTGGTCCAGAATGCAGACATTCTATGAGCTTTTTTTTTAAATGTCTCACTCTTCTCGGGTGTTGCAGACTTTGGATGGTGCGGCCTGGGAACAATGGGCCTGTAGTTGAATCTGCGGAGCAGCTGCCATATGGACTCATCATGATAGTCTGCATTGAACTCTTGTTTGATGTATTTGTTTATCAGCCTCAACGTCCACAGGTTGGATTCGTAGCCGACTGACTTTGGGCCCTTGTCAAGTGTCCTTAATAATTTTGTAATCTGTTTGTTGTCAAGCTTGCATTTGGCTCCTTTGTTTTTTTATGTCATGTCTGTGTTTCAGTCCGTCTTTTGAAATACGGTTAATCCAGTCTCTGACCGTATTGTATGGCTTGTTTAACGTTTGGGCAATCTCCACTACTTTCTTTTTTTCTTTTTTTGCTATGCATGCAAGCAGGATCATTTTTGCCTTGGGATCTTTTTCGTTTTTTTCCATCTTGCGCAAACGGTTTTTTGATACGTTTGGGAGGAATTTTTTCTTCACACAGATAATAATACCAGCCCCTATATAGCTCTATTGGTGAAATTCCGGATGTTAATTCAATCGCCTATAGTGTAAGTGTAGTGTATGATACATCAAACGCCATACATGGTTCTTGTTGCTGCCATGTTTTAGCCAAGTATGGGCATTTGGTTGGCATTTGGTTGTTTTTTTTTGCAGTTTGAATGCGGGTGACTTTTTGTGCCATGTCACAAAAAAAGTCACCCTGCAGTGGCAGGTTGGGAGGAGGTTGTGCAACCAACTACCCCATACACAAGGGCTAAATGGACACGGCACACCTTACGTCCATGATTCATGGCCCGTCGGTGGGGATAGGAGCAGGCATAGCATCAGTAGCAATAATACTCATCCTACTTGCAGGGGGAGGCAAGACAATATTGGATGTTCCAAGCGTGGCACCTACCACAGATGTACAACCCACACTGCAAGCAGACCGTCTTGTTACAGATACACATATGGGATGGATCCTTGAAAATAGCTCGCCCACACTAGGAGATCCCGATGCCCCCATAACACTAGTGGAGTTTGGGGACTATCAGTGCCACTTTTGCAGCGTCTTTTTCAACACTACAAAACCAGACATTGTAAAACAGTATATCAATACGGGAAAAGTCAAGATGAACTTTAAGGACTTTAACATTGTGGGTAAGGACTCTGTACTGGCATCACATGGGGCATATTGTGCAGGAACCCAGGGTATGTTTTGGACATACCATGACGTGCTCTACTCAAACTGGGCAGGAGAGAATACAGGGTGGGCATCGCGGGATAATCTTGAGAGGCTTGCAGGGGATGCAGGACTAGAGATGGGAGGATGGAACGAGTGTGTGGTAGGACAATATGGCTCAAGCACCATCCTTGCCAGTAACACAGATGCAAAAAAGTTGGGACTGACAGGAACCCCCGCATTCTTTGTAATTGGGCCGGATGGCAGTATTGTGAGGATCATGGGTGCACAGGACTATGAGGAGTTTGTGCGCATATTCGATGGTATGTTGGAATAATCAGAGGCAACTACATCATGAATTGCAAATCAAGACGTGTGATGCCAACCTCCGATGCATGTAATATGAACATGGCAGATAAAACCAGGATGACGTATGTAGTTCCAGCCACTGCATTGTCAGCACTCTTAATTGCACGCCATGTTGTGTCTCCACAAAGGACATATGTGAAAGGGGCAGAGTCATGACAAGTGCATGTTGTGGGGTTTGGTAGAGTCACACAACCGCCCCTCAAAAAGTCACAAATGTCTGGATCATTGTAGCAGCTGATCTGCAAGTCATCAACCAACATCCTGCAGCAACGTCAAGATCGGCACATATTTGGATCCTGCCAATGGTCATGTTGTGTAGTGAAACATGGCTGCAGACGTGTCGCCGCTCACCACACAGCCAATCTTTTTGTGTGAACCTGCCAACATAACACTTATCAAACAAAATACAAAATCAGATTCGTGGGCAAGCAACGCCAAGTATTGCGCATCTACAACTTTTTCAAGCTGGGGTACATGACGTATCTGGCCCTGTTGATAGGTGGGATCAACCTTATGACATCGACATACTTTCTGGCCATAAACGACATACCCATACTAAAGACCACCTTTCCCACCTTTGAGTTGTATGTGGGGACCATACTGCTAGTAGGAGTTCCCGTTGTAGTATTGCTTGGATGGCTTCACTTTAAAAAGATCGGCGTATTCTCTGCAGACGCATCAATTTACACCCAAAACAACATAGACAATTACCGGCTGGTACCAGGACACCAGCTAGAGGTCTTTGGGCCCGCATACATGACCATACTCAGAATCATGGTAAAGCGAATCAATGAAGAAGAGCTAACCGATGAGGATCTCGAAAATATCGACAAGTTGCAAAAACTACTCAGGCACCTGATCCAAGGAGGCCATGTAGGTAATCCCCCCACAGGAGCATTCAGATGAAGAGGCCCGTACCATTTCGCTTTTGGTACTATTTTAGGGCTGGGTACGCAGGATACTTTTCATTTGTAATGGCAATATTCAACATGTTTACAATCACATACTATCTGATGATAGACAATTATAGCCAGCTGCATGCAGTCATTCCGACATTCACATCATACATAATCATATCATCGTTTGTCATAGTGCCACTTGCCACAATACTAGGATTCATGCATGTTCGCAGGACCGGCGCATACAAGGCAGACATCAAAGTAAATGCAGAGTCAAACCCCTACAACTATCGCCTGATACCAGGTGTGCAAAAGGAGGTTCTGGCGCCGCTGCTGCTAGAGATGCTGGAGCTGGTCAAAAAATCCAACGACTCAAAACTCACAGACGAAGAGTCCAAACGCGTAAAGCAACTTGATGAAAAACTGCTGTTCCTCACAAAGGGCGGTGAATTGGATATTCCAAAAAAGTTTGACAACCTATAGTGGCACAACATGATGGTACCAATTATGCAGTCCAAAGATTGGCACCATTCAGACTGCCCATCATGGTACCACAACATTTGATCACTTTTTTCAAGGTTGTAAGATGAGTACCAAATGTGGGAGTATAATTTCATGGCCCCGTTATCAGATAGTATGTATGTATGTTGGTGTGCACCCCATTGTGGAAGTGGCAAGTATACGTCACACCGCGGTTATAAAAAAGGCACCCATACACATGAGGGGTGCATTCAAATTCATGTCACAGAATGTAGTAAGGTTAGAGGTACGAGAAGCAATTAACAATTGCCAGACTTTCGCCCTAACAGGAGTAAATGATCGTATATGTGTAAACTACACCTGTATCAATACACATGTTGTATTTTGTCGTGTTGGTGATGAACATTTGACAATTGTTAATTGCTTCTACGTGGTCAGGTTGTCTGAGAAGATTTTTCGATTCAGGCACGAATCTAGGGTCTTTTGATAGTATTACACATCATTCTAGGCACGACCTGACCACGTACGGCTAGAGCAAATATAATCATCATCAACATCAACATCAACATCATCAACACAGCTGCCCATCCGGAGATCTTGTTATACAGGGTTAGTAGCAGCGCGGGTGGGATCATCATCACCCCCCCCCCCCCCATATTTTAGTGAGTCCACCAAATTCAGTATCTTGCGCTCAAAGACACTAGTGTCAAACTGCATCATGTGTTTTTGCAGGGCAGCGACATGGTGATCATACTTGCCAGACAGCGCATCTTCTATCTTGGCTTGTGCATCATCGTAGTTGTTGTACTCGAATCGAAGCTCCGGTATCGGCACGGTCTCAAGCAGGCCTCCCGCGTCAGGCACTATGGGGATGCATCCGGCTGCTATTGCTTCCACAATGGATATGCCAAAGTCTTCAATCTTTGCATGAAAGTATACCTTTGACTTTGAGAGCATCTCACTTACGACCGAAAGATCTACGTTGGGTATCATGGTGACGTCTGGATATTGTGCGTGAATCTGCTCATAGTGTTTGCGTTCTATGGGGGTATTTACATTGCCCAATATGGTATAGTTGTTGCAAGCAGGTTTTACACGCGACATGACCTTGCAGGTAAATGTGTAATTTTTCAGTGGGTGAAATGTAGATACGGTAATGACCCCATCCCTGTCTCTTTTTGCAAAAGTATGGGCATCGTCAGCCTTGAGGCGAAATTTGTCCGTGTTGACGGGAGGGTATATCACAGTTGAGTCTTTGCCCACATCCTCATAGACCATCTTGGATGTGTATTGGGAGTTTGTTACAATGTGGATGTTGCCGTTTTTGTTTTGTCTTATCTTTTGGGTCATGTGTTGTAGGGAATCCTCGTATACCTTGTAGTAGAGTTTGCGGAGCCCGCGGTATTGGTTCTTTTGCCATGTCCTGAATCCAGAGTGGTTGTAGATCAGTATGGGCTTGTCCGTATCAGGTATGCTAGCGGTGCCATCAGTGTAGATTAGCATGTCACAGTCCCCTGCACTGCTTTTTGCAATGTATGATCCTAGTGAGCGCTGCAGTACGATCATCCTGCCAAGTCTAAACGGCAATACCGATGTATTTGCAATTATGTCAGATTTGTGTCTTGAAAATGTACACATTACAAGATCGTGTTTTGTTGATAGGGCCCGTATGATGTGATTGGTGACATGTGTTATGCCGCCTGCATCATTTCTGTACCCTACAATTATTCCGATCTTCAATAGTGTGTTTGATCAATCTAAATATTATCAATATATGTCAAATGTCATGGTATGTGAGTCTGTGGGGGAGGCATCAAAGACCATTATGAACAAAGTTATTACTACAGTTTGCCGATACCACGAGTTTGAAGAATCTGTGTGATGGGTACAGTGGTAATGCGTCACTCAGGGGCTGTGCCGCCCAGCATCTGTTGGTACAGTGTGACGTATGCGCCACATACCTTGTGTATGTCGTATTGTGCCACCATGTTTTTTGCAGAGGCTGCTAGGTTGTTGATGATTGTACCGTCATCTGCAAGTATGCGGACCATCTCTGATCTAAACTGCTCTGGGTTGGCCAAAGCTAGGATGCCGCAGTCATCCAACAACTCTTTGTTTGGTGTGATGTCAGTAGCCACTATGCACGAGCCGCATGCCATGGCCTCCATTATGGCAGTAGACATGCCTTCTGATACTGATGTGTTGAGAAATATTTTACTGCTCTTCATCTGCGCCAAGACCTGCCTGCGGTCCAGCTTGCCTGCATACTGTATGTTGGATCTCTTGGCTGCAAGTGATACAATCTCTTCGCGCTCAGGCCCGTCACCGATTATCATCAGTGTGATTCCAGCCTCTTCCAAGGCGTCAGAGTCAAACGTCTTGACAAGCAATGCCGTCCCCTTCTCCTTTGAGAGCCTGCCTGCCCACAGTACGTCTATGTTTTGTGTCGCGGGAGGGACGTCATTAATCACACTCAGATCTATAAAGTTGGGTATGTGTTTGATTATGCCTTTTTGTTCTGCATGGCCAGCATATTGGAGTAGCGCATCACGTGAGACGGTAGTGATTGCATCTGTCCTCTTTAGCACAAACGACTCGGCCCTTTTTGCGGCCCCGCCTGCGCGCGAGCCATACATGCTTTGAAGGCTGGTCCTGTATATGCCGTGCAGTGTGACTATCTTTTTTCTGCCTAGGGCTACACACATGACGATTCCAGCAGGGATGTCGTGTGCGTGTACAATGTCATAGTCTCTCATCACTATAGACCGCAGGCATGAGACTGCTACAAACACCATGTTCTTGAGTCCCTTGGGCACATTGCGCGTATACTTTGCATCAAGCAATCTGACTGTATGGCCCTGCTCGCGAAGGTATCCTGCCAGGGCAGTCACATGCATCGCAGTGCCCCCCATCTGTTCGGCTATGGGTGCAACCAGCAATATTCTCATGCCTGAATCTGTTTGGGGCATGTCATAAGTATGCTGTTTTTGTATTTTGTATGGCATGGTGATATTTAGTCTGCACCATGCTGGTATAGTAGTATACGTGCTGTTCGGGCACATGATGATGATTATGATGCTACGTGCATCATATTTGGTATGGTGTAATCAATGCAAGCAGGCAGGCCAATAACAGAGATGAATCTAAATAAGCACACATGTAAAAAAGTACAGATGGCCAACAAAAAGATCTTTGTAAACGGGTACGGCTCTATCGGCAGCAGGATAACATCGTTGCTTTTGGACGATCCCACGCTTGATGTGGTGGGTGTGGGCAAGTACTCGCCGGATATAGGCGTAGAGACGGCAATCTCAAGGGGGCTGGATGTGTACGTACCCAATGAGAAGCGCAGCGACTTTGGAGGGTACGACATTGCAGGCAGCATAGAGTCGGTGCTGGACTCTTGTGATCTGGTGATCGATGCGGCGCCAGGTGGTATAGGGTATCGCAACAAAAAGAACCTCTACGAGCCCAAGGGAATCAAGGCCATCTACCAGGGAGGAGAGTCAGTAACGGGGGACAATGCGGTGTCGGACCTGCTGTTTAATTCCAGGGCAAACTATGACATGGCGCTAGGCCGCGACCACGTCATGCAGGGCAGCTGCAACGTGACCGGAATGGGACGGGCCATAGAGCCGCTTAGGGACAAGTTTGCAGGCAGGCTAGCTAGGTTTGACGTCACGCTGGTCAGGAGGTGGGCAGATGTAGAACAGACTCAAAAAAAGGATATACCAGACACCATACAGTTGACCGAGAGGCCACATCACGGCGATGACGTAAAACAGTACATGGGCAGTGGCGCACCGCCGCTGTTTGTACGCGCCATAAAGGTTCCCACCAGGCAGATGCACCTGCACATAATGGATGTGCGCTTCACGCAAGGCAAAGCACCAGAGCCGTCGGAGATTCATGACATGTTTGTAGATGAGCGCGGAGTGGCAGTACTGTGGACTGCAGGCGGGACGCGTGAGATCAGAGAGTATGCAGGCAAGATGGGGTTTAACTTTACAGACACCAACATGATTCACATACATGCAAACATGACGGCCACTATAGGCGATACCGTGCAGATGATGTACTCTGACGACCAGACAGGGATCGTGATACCAGAAAACCACATGCTGCTGCAGGCGATGTTATATGAGAGGACCTACGAGGATGCGGCATCCCATACAGAGTCCATATTTCACATGGAAGAGAAGAAGAAAAAGTTACAAGAACATTTTGCGCGCCGCGAGTATGATACCGGCGCTACTTTTTGATCCTCTCTATCCTGATCTTTTTTGGAAGGTTCCCAGAGACATCTTCAACTATCATCCGAAGTGACTCGATCTCTATCTTGTCGCCCTCTTGTGGTATGTCATGGAGGCGCTCATGCAGCAAGCCGTTGAGGGATGCATAGTCATCACCCTCTGGAATCCTTGTCTTGAATATCTCGTTTATCTTGTTGATCTCTATGTTGCCGTCAGTCATGATTGTGTCACTGTCAATCTTTTCGTATGTGGTGGGCCTAGCATGGTCAGTCTCATCCTCTATCTCGCCTACAATCTCCTCAAGCAGGTCCTCAAGGGTTACAAGTCCCTCCACGCCGCCGTGCTCGTCGAGCACTATGGCGATGTGTGTCTTTCTGCCCTTCATCTCCTTGAGCAACGAGCTTACCGTCTTTTCCTTGGATGCAAAGACCATCTTGCGTGCAATCTGCTCAAGGCTCATCATCTTGCCGCTGTCCTTTTCGAGTTCTTTGAGGATGTCCTTGGCGTGGATGAATCCAATTATGTCGTCGCGCGTGTCCCTGTGGATTGGGATCCTGGAATGGCCGCTGCTGTTGATGAGTGGAAGGGCCTCAAAGAGCAACATCTTTGAGTGTAGTGTAAACATTCGTGTACGCGGCGTCATGACTGTGCGGATTACAGTGTCATCAAACTTTAGGGCACCGTGAACCAGCTGCTGCTCCTCCTTCTCTATGGCATTCTCTTCTAGTCCCTGGTCTATTACGCCATGAATCTCGTCTTCTGTAATAGGCCTGGGGTTGTGGCTGCTGCCGGTAAGCTTTACCACCCCTTTTGTGATTATCTCAAAGAACTTGACTACGGGATAAAATGCATAGCTAAATGCAAGCAAAACTGGCGCGTACCTCAGGGCAATCTTTGTTGCATTTGCGTTACAGTATGTCTTGGGTGTGATCTCGCCAAATACAAGGATCAGAAACGTCATGACGCCTATTGCTATGGCCAGTCCCTCCTCACCAAACAACCGGATTGATACACTAGCAGCAATCGCCGATGCCCCCACATTGACCAAGTTGTTGCCAAGGTTGACACTTGCCATCATCCAGCTTGGGTTTGTTTTGAGCCGGTGCAGTGCCACGGCCCCCTTTCTCTTTTTGTTGAGTAGTTGTACGACTGTAGACTTTCTTACTCCTACTAGTGCCACCTCCAACCCGCTAAAGAAACTCGACGTGCCAATCAACGTTGCCAGTACGGTTATCTCAACCCATAACTCTACCATGCTTCCTCCATGAAAACCCCATAAGAGGCGGCTGCCACTACAACACTATTCATTTACTAATTTGACACCATCGTTTGGTTGTTTTAGTTTCACAAATCATAAATTTAACTCTTCGTTTATTAGAACTTTGTTTCCTAATTCTGCCCGTGGGTACCTGACCCTATGGACTCGCGGCGGTGCAGGCTCTAATTTGCTCAATAAAATCTGACCAAACGGACAAGAAATGTTCATACGTGTCTTGAAATGCATATGACGAAAGATAGGTATGATGAATACAACATTAGTGTACCTATACAGACGCCAATGTGGGTTCGCGATGCCGGTATTTAATAATCATGAACCGGTTTTTTTCTCAGATGCGTACCGCAGTGTGGTGGCGCAGCTCGCCCGGAGGGGAGACGATAGTGGAGGGTGCTGCCTGTGAGCCTGGTCCGGAGTGGTGCGGCCGGCAAGACTGACAACGAAAAGTACGTCAGGCGCGGCGCAGACCTAGTCATAGAACATGATCCGGAGTGGGAGGACGAGGTGAGGCGCGCAAATGAGGGCAAGGTGGGCGCCCCGTACATGTACTCAGACACACTCGTAATGATGGCCGCCGGCATCAGGGTCGCGCTAGGGGTCCGGTACAGGCAGCTCCAGGGAATGGTCGGTAGGATGGTGGGCGAATCCAACACTCCTGTATTCAGCCAGCTGTACAAGCGGATCAGCAGACTTGGCGCTGATATCAACCAGGATCCGGGCGGCGTGGTTACTGTATCAGACAAGAAGAGGTCGAGGATACTAGCGCTTGACGCCAGTGGGCTCAAGCAGCACAACAGGGGCGAGTGGATGAGGGCCAAGTGGAAGGTGAGGCGCGGCTTTGTAAAGATGCACGTGCTGGTCGACACGGAGACCATGAAGATACTGGCCTTGGAGGTCACCGACGATTCCGTGGGAGATTCGTCCATGTTCTGCAAGCTGCTCGGACAGGTTGTGGGCGCGGAGCGGCCCAAAGCCAGCGGCAACAACAGCAGCATCACGGAATACGAAAACCTTCTCGCGTCCGGTGTCCCGCCACTCGCGTCGATTTGTTCCGGCGCTTCCGGCGTCCGAGCCGCACCTGATTTACTTCTTGGTGACGCCGCGTATGGTTCGAGGCAGAACATGGCCGCGTGTGCGCGGGCCGGGGTGACCCCGGGCATCATGCACAAAATCAACGCGACCGCACGCGGCAAGGGATCAGGCGACGCGTGGGGCGCGTCCGTAAGGGACCAGATGGGCGGAAGCCCCGACGCGACGCGCCTAGACCTGATGGATAGAGAAGAGAAAAGAGAGAACCAGGCATACTGGAAGGCCCGGATAGGTTACGGCCACAGGTGGATCGTGGAGAGTGTGTTTTCAGCGTTCAAGCGCTTGTTCGGTGAGCACCTGATGGCCCTCAAGTGGGACAACATCATACAGGAGGTAAGGCTCAAGGTGGCATTGTACAACAGGTGGAGGGACGAATCGATAGCATGGGAGGCAAGAAGCAGGATATCGTGACGGCATAATTACCATGCCACCGCCCGACGGAAGCACGGCCGGCGTGTGCGAGGAGAATTAGGAAACAAAGTTTTTATTAGCGGCTGTGTCCCACAGGGATATACTCATTTCCCGTCCCAGTTAGGGAGTTTAAGTCTCTGGGACACAGCCTACTGAATCAAATTATATCGGGGATGTTGTTGTAGATATTGCACGTGTAGTAGAATTTATACAGGGAAAAGAGGTTGTAATTACGGAGGGTTTGAGATAGGTGTTAGTTACCAAAGCCATACCAAAACCAACATTTGCAAACCATGAAACTTTTCATTTGAGATATAGATTGCCTAAAACATATGAACAGATACAAAAAATGTACGTGGTCAGATTGTCTGAAAAAATTTTTTGATTCAGGCACGGATCTAGAGTCTTTTGATAGTATTACACATCATTCTGGGCACGACCTGACCACGTACCAAAAAATCATCTTAAAAAAAATAAAAAAGAAAAGTTTTATTAACAGACATGCACTTGTGGAATATCAAGATCTACGCTTGAATAGACATGTCTGAACTCTTGGCTGCAATGGATGTTTCTGGCAATCCAAATAAGGGGAATTATGGGTTTATGGGCATAGTGATTGGAACTAGAGAAAATATTGAATCTATGATTGTTAATTTGAAAATAGAACAAATGTCCATCAAGCATATCAAAAGTACAAAAACAAGAGAACAACTTGCATCTAGACTTTATTTTGACTCTAAGGAAAGTATTGCATTTTGTTTAAAGCTGGATAAAGATATGATCATTAATGCGATAATGAAAAAGAATGCAAAAAGGCGATTAAACATTGCACGTTCAAAAATTCTTTCAATATACGATACATTGCTATTAAATCATATACGAGATGAGATCATTCAATTTCTAAAAATGCACAACTATGAATTGCATAGAATATTTTTTGAATGTGATAGTGATTGCAGAACATTTGCCAAAGTTACTGGTTTAAAATACAAAAACCCGGGTAGAGTACATGTGTTATCGGATGTTATTGCATGGGCAAACAACAATGGGGTGGAACCAAAAGGAGTAATTACAATGGATCTGGCATCTAAAATCAGCAAAAAGCTAAATCAAATATTTAAATAAACTACCGCCTTCACATGAGCCCTTGATTCCCCATCTCGGATGGTCCAAAGGATTCGAAGCCGGCTGTTATTTGTAAGGAAAACATATTATATTACATTATCGGTACATGAACTTTGTTTCCTAATTCTGCCCGTGGGTACCTGATCCTATGGACTCGCGGCGGTGCAGACTCTAATTTGATCAATAAAATCTGACCAAACGGACAAGAAATATTCATACGTGTCTTGAAATGCATATGACGAAAGATAGGTATGATGAATACAACATTAGTGTACCTATACAGACGCCAATGTGGGTTCGCGATGCCGGTATTTAATAATCATGATTCGGTTTTTTTCTCAGATGCGTGCCGCAGTGTGGTGGCGCAGCTCGCCCGGAGGGGAGACAATAGCGGAGGGTGCTGCCTGTAAGCCTGGTCCGGAGTGGTGCGGCCGGCAAGACTGACAACGAAAAGTACGTCAGGCGCGGCGCAGACCTAGTCATAGAACATGATCCGGAGTGGGAGGACGAGGTGAGGCGCGCAAATGAGGGCAAGGTGAGCGCCCCGTACATGTACTCAGACACACTCGTAATGATGGCCGCCGGCATCAGGGTCGCGCTAGGGGTCCGGTACAGGCAGCTCCAGGGAATGGTCGGTAGGATGGTGGGCGAATCCAACACTCCCGTATTCAGCCAGTTGTACAAGCGGATCAGCAAGCTTGGCGCGGACATCAACCGGGATCCGGGCGGCGTGGTTACTGTATCAGACAAGAAGAGATCAAGAATATTGGCGCTTGACGCCAGTGGGCTCAAGCAGCACAACAGGGGCGAGTGGATGAGGGCCAAGTGGAAGGTGAGGCGCGGCTTTGTAAAGATGCACGTGCTGGTCGACACGGAGACCATGAAGATACTGGCCTTGGAGGTCACCGACGATTCCGTGGGAGATTCGTCCATGTTCTGCAAGCTGCTCGGACAGGTTGTGGGCGCGGAGCGGCCCAAAGCCAGCGGCAACAACAGCAGCATCACGGAATACGAAAACCTTCTCGCGTCCGGTGTCCCGCCACTCGCGTCGATTTGTTCCGGCGCTTCCGGCGTCCGAGCCGCACCTGATTTACTTCTTGGTGACGCCGCGTATGGTTCGAGGCAGAACATGGCCGCGTGTGCGCGGGCCGGGGTGACCCCGGGCATCATGCACAAAATCAACGCGACCGCACGCGGCAAGGGATCAGGCGACGCGTGGGGCGCGTCCGTAAGGGACCAGATGGGCGGAAGCCCCGACGCGACGCGCCTAGACCTGATGGACAGAGAAGAAAAAAGAGAGAACCAGGCATACTGGAAGGCCCGGATAGGTTACGGCCACAGGTGGATCGTGGAGAGTGTGTTTTCAGCGTTCAAGCGCCTGTTCGGTGAGCACCTGATGGCCCTCAAGTGGGACAACATCGTGCAGGAGGTAAGGCTCAAGGTGGCATTGTACAACAGGTGGAGGGACGAGTCGATAGTATGGGAGGCAGGAAGCAGGATATCGTGACGGCATAATTACCATGCTGCTGCCCGACGGAAGCACGGCCGGCGTGTGCGAGGAGAATTAGGAAACAAAGTTTGTAGGACACACCCTTTATTAGCAGGTGTCTGCTATTCGTCAGAGAATTTTTGTAAAAAGCATACTTGATAAAAGATAGACATAATGTGTAATAGGTATAGTGGGTAGTACATGTTGCGCGAGCCAAAATTACATGCCTTGGGAATTCCAAGACCATCATGAATGTACAATGCCTCAGTGTTGCAGTAAAGACCACGCAGACATGGCAAACCAAATGTGTAATGCAGACAATCCAAAAACCATTTGCAATGCACATGGCTTGCATCACTTTAAGTGGTAATAGGCACCCTCAGGGCGCGGCGCAGACACGATCCCTGACTGCCAGAATTGTCTGTATGGTCCTGTTTAGCAGCATTGTCAGCTCGTTTCTGGTTATTGCAAGGGGGGGCACCAGCATCACCGTGTTTCCCAGTGTTCGGAGATATATCCCGCGTCTTCTTCCCTCCTCAAAGAAGATCTTGTTCAGGGAGTGGCCGGGTGGACAGAGGGGAGTTTTTTTGCGCCTGTCAGATACTAGTTCTATTCCCATCAGCATGCCTCTGTGTCTTGTATCGCCCACTATGTCGATCTCGGAGATGCGTCCGTAAAACTCTTCAAACACCTTGGACGTATCACGTATCCTGCTTATCAGGCGGCGGCTCTTGTACATCTTGATATTCTCCACTGCCAGTGCAGTGGCGATGGGATTGCCAGTGTATGTATGGCCGTGAAAGAGGTGTCGGTGCTGTTCAAACTCGCCCAGAAATGAGTCGTAGATCTCTTTGCTTGCAAGGGTTGCGGCCATTGTAAGATAGCCGCCCGTCAGCATCTTGCCATATGTTACGATGTCAGGAGTGCTATCCTGCTGGACGTACTGTATCATGGATCCCAGCCTTCCAAATCCCGTGGCAATCTCGTCTAGGATCAGCAGGACGCCATATCTTTTGCATATACGTGCAATCCTGTTTTGGAATCTGCTGGGATACATCACAACGCCACCTGCCACCTGCGCCCCGCTCTCCATGACAAGTGCAGCAATCTCGCCGGTGTTGTCATTGTGCCTTCCTGCAAGCCTCTGCTCAATGAGTTCTAGGCAGTGTTGTTTGTAGTCTGACAGGCTCTGACCATCAGGCAGCCGATATCGGTTGGGTACTGGAAACCGTGTGACGTCAAACAGCTTTTCTTTGTAGGGCGCAAAAAACTCTGATAGATACCCCACAGACATGGCTCCAAACGTATCGCCATGGTATGCATTGTGCAGTGTTGCAATTCCTGTTTTGTGTCTCTGGCCTGTGTTTTTGCAGTGTTGCAGCGCCATCTTTATGGCAATCTCTACTGCCGATGAGCCATTGTCAGAATAAAATACCCTGTGCATTCCAGGGGAGATTCTGACCAGCTGGTCTGCAAGCTCTTCGGCGGGCCTGTGGGTAAGGTTGAATATAGATGAATGCTGCAGCCTGCCGCTCTGCTGTGCAATAGTCTTGAGCAGTCGTTTGTTGGAATGTCCCCACACATTACACCACATTGATGCTACGGCGTCGATCATTTTGTTGCCATCAGAGTCAGTCAGCCAAACGCCTTTGGCACTCTTTATTTCAGGAAATGAGTCCCACTCTTGCATCTGGGTGTTTGGATGCCACACGTGGCTGGTAGTCGTGTATCTGGTATTGCTGCGCAACTGATCATCGACTGTGAGGTTGTCATCCATACATTACGTAGACATTGATCTTCATAATAATCAAACGACATTAATTGTAAGGCACAAGGACGTTATGGTAAAGTGTGAGAGGATCATACAATCACGACACGGGGGTTTTGTGGTGTAATCGATGATGGTGTATAACAAGATTCCAGACGGGACGGTAGCACGTATACAAAAGGTACCAATTTAAAAAAATAGTAGCGGCGGCTGTTGAAAATAGCATTACTATGCGTCGATTCGATACAACGTCACCTTCCAGACACAGCATGCGGCGCTGCAAAGCACTAAGATGGGGCGTCACTAAAAATATCAGGCCTACCCTCAAACAACAAGATTAATCAATATTGATTGTATGGCACATCTTGTGAGATCTCTATTTGTGACAGGTACAGACACTAATGTGGGAAAGACATGTGTGGCGGCAGGCCTTGCAGCATCCATGCGTGCAATGTCAATAAACGCCGGGGTTATGAAGCCGTTTGCAGCAGGAGATGATAATGACGGTGATGATGATGATGATGGTGGTGGTGGTGGTGGTGGTACAAAACGACAGGCAAGATTTGCATCAGATGACACCGGCATGCTTGAATATGCGGCGCAGTCCGGCGATCCCGAAAGTCTGATCAACCCGCAGTTCTTTTCAATGGCCTCCTCCCCATACACAGCAGGAAGAGCACTTGCAGAGAAGCCAAATGTTAAACACATCATGTCATGTTTTGACAGGCTTTCAGAGATCCATCAAGCAATCATAGTCGAGGGGATAGGCGGGATAATGACGCCCATACATAGGAACTATTTTGTGGCAGATCTGATATGCAGGATGGGTATTCCAGCAGTAGTCGTGGCGGGAAACAGGATGGGTACCGTCAATCACACCATAATGACCATCAGGATATGCAGTGCGTATGGAGTGCAGGTCAGGGGAGTAATCATAAATGAACTTGATTCAAAAGGGTATGATGTAGAGGTTCTTGTCCGTGACTTGGGGGATCTTTTGGATGTTCCCATACTGGGGTCGATCCCATTTATCAACGAGTATGATGAGGCAGTCTCGTCGTTGTCATATCTATCTAATTCTGGCTACTCTTCGCCGCAATCATTGCGCGCCACCCTATACAAAACCTTCAAAGAAAACATAGATCTTGATTTGCTGTTTGCATGATGGTTTGAACAGACGAGCCATGTGTAAAACATACCATGGTGTTAGCATCATGCCATGGTGTTAGCATCATGCCATGGTGTTAGCATCATGCCATGTGTGTGTATGGTAATCATTGATGTGATTTGTGTGAAGGTGTATTGTGTATTTGTGTGAAGGTGTATTGTGTATTTGTGTGAAGGTGTATTGTGTATTTGTGTAGTGGTGGTGGTGGTGTGGCGGCTGTACAGACATGTATGGTCATGGTGCATCCACCAACTGATTTGTGATGTATTATTTGGTACAGTATCTCACAGGATCGTCTGATGTTGCATCAACAACGGGGAAGATAAAAAAAGGTACGTGGTCAGGTCGTGCCTAGAATGATGTGTAATACTATCAAAAGACTCTAGATCTGTGCCTGAATCAAAAAATCTTCCCAGACAACCTGACCACGTACAAAAAAAAGTTTCATGCGCCAATGATCCCTGAGCATGCCTGCAGTACCACACATGATGGAATGCAGTAGGCGACAGGTGTGGGTTGGCAGGTTATCCCCCAAAGATCATTCTGATGGCCAAATCAGCCGTGTGTAATGGACACAGGTTGCAACAATCGTGTGTGAGAGCACATGCGCAATGAGGGCAAGCTTAACAATCTATGGTGGGACAATCTTGAGTCTGCTGGTATTGCCGGTACCCTTGAGAAACATGGTAATCTCTGATATTATCGACGAAAATGTGTTGTGTTGTTTGGAGAGTACAAAAGATCTTAATGCTCTGCCGTCAGGCATGCGGTATGTATAGTTTGGATTGGTGTTGCTGCCGGCATCATGCTTGGCATCATATTTGGTATTGTGATTATGTATGGCTGCATCAGAGAGTACCACCCACAAATTCTTGATTACAGGCTGAATCCCGCATAGCCTTGATATGTCCCGTGCAATCTCGCTTGGATCAGAAGACTTTGAAATGTACAAGAGTAGTGCATCCTCTGGGGTGTGTTGCAGTGTGTGCAGATCTGGAATCACAATATCAAGCATGACACCCTTGCACTCGATCTTGCGCTGGCTGTGAATCATGGATTGTGTCAGGGTGTAATGGAGGATGCCGGTAGCCATCACCCCTAGTGCATGTGGCCTGTCTGCCATGGTGGCTATCGCACCATAGCAGTTCTCTGTAATATCACGTATTGCCTGCCCAAACCTCTTTTGTGCAATCATTTCACGAATCTTTGGTGAATTTGTAATGTATGAAAACAGATACTCTTTTACCGGATCGGGTTGCTCGTTGTCGGTCATGGTGTAGCATTCTCACCTGCGCATCCTGGCCGAGCCAGTATCCGGGATGTGTTTCTTTGTGTCTTGGTAGCATTGGCATGACCCTGGTATTAGTATGTATGATTCCAGACACATGTCATGTACGTGTCGCATGAGATGCGCGGAGCACATCACACTGCCGGCCTCACAAGGAGTACAATACCCATACAGGAATGGTGGTAGGTGTGAATGATGTGTTTGTAATTAATCATAGTATCATAGTGTAATCAATGACGGTAGTTGGGACTGCATGATACCTGCAGCTTGTGAGAAATGTAGGCGCATAGTGGCAACAACCATGCTGTATCTCAGTCCACATAGGCATAACGCCTCTCGCCCTTGAATTCAGTGTCAGTGGATATGCTCTTTAGTACAAACTCCCCCTTGGGCTCAACCATTGGAGCTTCGGTAGGCAGCTTGTTCTCGTGCAACATTACATACTGATCCCATGTGAGTTTCTTCCTGTGTCCAATCTCTGACTCTAGGTTCATGTCCTTGACTATATCCTCATAGTTGGACTCTATGACGCCGCTAAACACCATTGCGCTGCTTCCGCTACCATAAGAGCCAAACCCAACCCGCTTGCCTGCAAGATCTATTCCCTTTTTGTGCTCAAACTCTAAGCTGCTCCTAAACCCAAGATATAGTGATGCCGTGTACAGGTTGCCTATCATGCTTGATGCCACTAGGGAGCTTGCAAGCTTTGACTCGTATACCTCCTGAAACTCTTTGGTCTTTGTAAAGCGCGCCGTAAACTCTTGATCCTTTGCCATAAAGTTTTTGTCGTTTTGTATGGCCTCTATAGTGCCCTCCTGATCATTTGAGATTGGCTCGTCCATGCCCACCACCTGTATGACCTTGCCCCACCTTGGAAGCTGCCGCCACTCATGGCGCAGCACATACGCCAGTGCCTTCTGTCCCATCTTGCTGTAGGGAAGATGCATGTTGATATAGTCCATATGGTCCAAGATGGTCTGTCCTTCTCCAATCTCCAAGAGGCCCGAAGAGCGCACCTTCTTTTTGTACAGTTCTAGCGCCTTTCTCATCTGCACCATGTACAGCATGTTGGAGTATTGTCCATGTACTATGGGTGTTTCCTTGCCAAACGGCCTGTAAAAGTCATATTCGTCCTTGATAGATGTGGCCGTAACCTTGGGATCAAAGGATAGTAGTCGTGGGCGGTCGTTGAGCAGCATCACCACTGCGCCGGCGCCCTGTGTCATCTCACCGCTTGAGCCCATGTCATACTTTGCAATGTCAGATACCACCACAAGCGCATGTTTGTCTTCTGCCTCGCCGGCGCGTATCCAGTTTACATTATCATATAGTGCGTACGAACCGCTGACGCAGGCAAACTTTGTCTCAATCCCACCACAGTGTTCAAACGTCTCCTTGCCATAGATCTGCTCAAGCATCCCAATGACATAGGCATTCATCGCTTTGGACTCGTCAAATGATGACTCTGTAGAGACGTATAGTCGTCCGATGTCATCTGGAGAAAGGTTGTTTTTTTGCATTATCTTTAGGCATGCGTTTGCAGCAAGTACCGCCGGATCCTGGTTGGTATCTACCATTGCCATCTGAGATACCCCTAGGCCTTTCTGAAGTTTTACAGGATCAAGGCCTCTGGCATCTGCAAAGTCTGCCGCATCCAAATATAGTTTGGGGATGTGTATGGCAATGTCATCTATACCTGCCGCCATAAGCTTGCCTAAAGGAATTCACTAATAAGGATATTGTGGTTTGAGCTTTGTCTCCTAATTCTGCCCGTGGGCACTCGACCCTGCGGCGGTGCAGGCTCTAATTTGATCAATAAAATCTGACCAAACACAAGGAACATTCATGTGTGCCTTGAAATGCATATTGTGGAATCCAAAAAGTAGTTCGTCCCATATCCTGCATGGTATTTCTCCCCCGTTTGTTCATCTATGACTGTTTCCATCCTTGGCGCCTTCTTTCTCACGAATGCATCAGCAGTGGTCTCCCCCTTGTTCAGCGACATGTGTGGGAGGCTGTGGTTGTACCAAGCCATGAATAGATCCATGGGATAGCCCTTGCTCATCATTATGGCCTTAAACTCGTACAGATCACGCTGGATCTCCCCGTGCAGTCTCTCCACCTTGCTGTTGGTCTGTAGATGCCTTACACCGGCCAGTAGAAGCAATTAACAATTGTCAGACTTTCGCCCTAACAGGAGTAAATGATCGTATATGTGTAAACTACACCTGTATCAATACACATGTTATATTTTGTCGTGTTGAGGATGAACATTTGACAATTGTTAATTGCTTCTAGTACCTGGCGTATGCCAAACTCTACCAGCCGCTTCTCAAACACAGACTCACCCCTTTTCCTCATCTCTGCCTCGTTTGCATAAAACTGCGATCCATGATCCGTCATGATCTAGGCAAGCTTGCCGTGGCGTTTGATGGCCTGTCCAGTACCTTGAGGGCATTTTTTGTGGTCGCCTAGTCAAATGCCATAACCTGTGACTAATCTGGAGGCATCATCCTCGTAGCAGAGAAACCATCGACCGTCGTGTATACAGCTGTGAATCTGTTTCCAATCTGTATGCCACATTGAGTTTGAGTGTTTGCGTTCGTGCCTGACCCACCTGCATCTTTTCCTCTTGTTGGGTTCCTCCCGTGCTTGGCCATCCTCCACCATTATCCTATGTATGATGTTCTTGGGACATTAAAGCCGCCCCATGTCAATCCTTTCACGTAGCAACGTAGCTCCGACATGCCCGTCGTTACGCGCGTACAGTAAGGCCGAGTGCGCCCTGCGTCCCGGAGAAGTAATTAACAATTGTCAAATGTTCATCCTCAACACGACAAAATATAACATGTGTATTGATACATGTGTAGTTTACACATATACGATCTTTTACTCCTGTTAGGGCGAAAGTCTGGCAATTGTTAATTGCTTCTCGGGGATGCTGTTGTAGATATTGCACGTGAAGAATTTTCTGCGTAAATTGTTGGTGGACGACCAAAGTCATGCATAGTTTACGAGTCTATCAACGATTAAGGCAGAAGACTCGCACGTGAAGTAGAATTTATGCGGGGAAAAGAGGCTGCAATTACGGAGATGCATAGATGGATGTTAGTTACCAAAGCCATACCAAAACCAACATTTACAAATCACGAATCATTTGATCTCAGGTGAAAATTATGATGCTTGTTGGTGGAATGGATTTTTCAGGAAACAGTGATTCTTATAACAAATTTATCGGTAACACATCGCCATTATGAAGTGGTTTTTTTGAGGCCAAAATCAGCTCACCAAGAGAAGGCAAATCCCGATGCGCGTGCAGTAGTGACGGCCGCCACGGCTCAGATGTGGGTGTGGTGGATGCAGATGCATAAAATGTTGCACGAACCGCCTCAGGCGGCCATGGTTGTGATGGTAGTTGTGGCGTGAGCTATGCGTTTCTTCGGAATGTCGTCTATCCTTCCGGCTAAATAGTCACGAACAAACTCGTAAAAGTTGACGCCGCGCTTCTTGCATGTCTCGTGGATGCTCATGGTCACGGCAGTCCTCTTGGCGCCCTTTTCTGTCCTGCTCCCGTACAGGACCTTGTGGGCCTCTGCAAACCTGCACAGCGCCTGTTCGGTGAGCACCTGATGGCCCTCAAGTGGGACAACATCATACAGGAGGTAAGGCTCAAGGTGGCATTGTACAACAGGTGGGGGACGAGTCGATAGCATGGGAGGCAGGAAGCAGGATATCGTGACGGCATAATTACTATGCCACTGCCCGACGGAAGCACGGCCGGCGTGTGTGAGGAGAATTAGGAAACAAAGTTAGTTTCAGTTAAGCGAAATGTACTTGCGAATCAGACTGTTTACATGATGCCTGATTCGCATATGTTATGGGAGCTGTTCGGGATCAGGGAGTACGGCCTGTATGCAACATGACTGGAAGGTAAGCTGTGTCATGGCACTCTGCCTCTCTGTACCATCCGATAGCATGACCCTGACAATCATCCATTCGTTGTATGCCAGCAGAGAATAGTAAAAGCAGAGCATGCGAGCCGCCATGTCCTGTATTCTGGTCTTTGCCCGCATCGTTTCCACCAATCTGTATCCTGTCTCAACACCCCAACGTTTTGCGTATTTTTTTACGTCAATTGTCAGGTCGTTTGTGGCAAACCCTATGAATTTTTGCTCGGGCATCGTTGCGTCTTTGTTGTTCTTGCGCTTCTCTATTCTCATGGTAAAATCCACCATGCCAGTATGTCCCTGTAGCGTGGCCTGAGATGTTGCATTCCTTATATTTTTGTCATATTCCCGCAGTGCGGTGATGACCCCGCTGGAATTCCTGCACGGCATCAGGTATGTCACATTATTGTTGAGTAGTGCAATTATTGTATCCACAGAGAAAAATTCCCTGTCCAAAAAGACCAGCCTTATCTTGGCACCTGTCTTTTTAACGGATTTCAGGATTCTGTCCACAAAATCAGGCACGGAATCACCCATTTCCAGGTATTGCGCACCCAGATGTATCTTCAGTGATTTGTCCACACACTGGGCAGTCATGTATCGTTCAAATAATTTGGTGCCGTTCTTGTAGCGGGATCGTGTGAGCTCTTTGCCGGGTTTTTTGTCATACCTTGGGATAAGGTGCATGTCAATTGCAATTGTTATCCCCTTCTTTGGAACCATTCCGAGGCGTACCATTTTTTTAAACTGTTACGTCACCTGCATGTCAAACACATTCTGGACCTCTGCCACAACCGTGCTTTTGAGCATGCTTGCAAACCACCTGTCCGAGGGCTCTTTCCTGCCTCCTAGGCTCTTTCTTGCATTGGCACATCCGCCTACAGATGAATCCCGAATTGCCGCATTTATGATCCCTGCATTAAGCGTGTTGATATCAAAGATGGTATTATGATGTCCGGGCATTGTTGTACACGACAACATGGGACACAAGCTCGTCACAACATCTTGATATAGACGTTTGTTGTTTACCATATTACGGATCTGGTTTGTTTTTTGTTTGGACAACGTTAAACTACTGGATCCGTCACATTTAGCTTTTTTGGTTGGAATATACTTCCGGTATGGGATAACACAGTTTAGTTAACCTACATTTCGTTTAACTGAGTTTAGCAAAAACTTTATTAGCCACCCCCCCCCCCTTCACTTTAATGAAAACCTTACTTTTTACAATTGTATCATTAGCAGCACTTACTTCATTTGTTGCATTGCCAGCAGTATACGCACAAACAGCTGATACATATGGTATTCCACTAACAGGACATACAACAAACACCGATCTTGTCATTAATCACGAAAGAACATATGTCATATATGGTGTGCCAAGTGACGCACAGGGAAATGTCTACGTGGGAGTAGCGTCTACTCTGGCCCGAAATCAATATAATATTCCAGTAATAAAAGATGGAGTGCTATCTGGCGGCGGCTGGATAGTTCCAATTAATGACAAAGATGCAATATCAATAACCTTCAAGGCAACAGGTGACACTACTTTGTCAGACAACGACCACCCAATATACACATTTATTTTTAGTGATTCCAGAGATCTCTTAGCCCATGCAAATGACCGTAGCTCATATCCCCGTTTGGTTGTCAATTTGTCAGAGGACTTGCCACCAACGGCACACGGTCAACTAATTGCTGTTGCAAAACAAGAGGCAAATAGAATACCAGATGATTGTCCATATAGAAACAATGGTGTCAACCAGATTACTTATTGTGATCATCTGGGTAATACCCCCTCTCAAGATTGGGACAGGGTAACAGCAGAATATGTAGAAAGATGGGAAAGAATATTGGTATCTTATGGAGTTGATAGATATCTCGCATGGAAAGCTGGATACACCATAACATACGAAAATCAAAGTCCCACAAAAGCAGCTACAAAGTGCCTTTTTGATGTTGCACCGATGACGTATAATGAACTAAACACTGCAAGGAATGACTATGATAGAGGAAAAACCCTTGCAGAAAGAGAAGATAGAGTTAGATTAGTACAAAACATAGGGAAAACATCCGCAGAAGGCTCAACACAAAATAATGCAAATCAACGCCAATTTACTCCCGTATATGCCCCAGCATTAGAGGAACTTTTGAGAATAGAGAAATGGTATAAAGACGAAGGAATACCAATAGGTAAAGCATCTCCACAATCAATCGCACCAGGCAGCAGAGAATGTCGAGTAGAAGCTCAACCATCTACATCACCACAATCATCACCACCACCACAACAACAATACGGTTCTGTACAATCACAAAACACACCAACAACAAATCCAGCACTAATTGCCACAGTGCAAAGCTATGCTGATGAAACGCAACACGGCGCGGCGCATGTTGAAAAATGGACTAGAGTACTAGCTGCCTTTGGAGCTGTAAATCATAGCAACCCAATGACGGTAGACGAGGCATTGGCCAACACAAAGAAATACGATCCCAACAGATGGACTCCAGTCTATGACGAACTGGTAAGACTAGCTGCACATCAACCAGATCCAACACCACAACAACAACCACAAACACCACAGCCAACACCTGAACCTGTGCAACAAGGTTCAGTACAGCCAACAACACCTACAGTAGATCCAGCACTAATTGCCAAAGTGCAAAGCTATGCTGATGAAACGCAACACGGAGCAGCTCATATTGAAAAATGGACTAGAGTACTAGCTGCCTTTGGAGTTGTTGATCATAATGATCCAATGACCGCAGCAGAAGCCAAAGCCAACACAAAAAAGTATGATCCTAATAGATGGACTCCTGTGTATGAGCAGCTTTTGATATTAGAAGCTGCAGAGGCACAGCCACAACAAGCGCCACAACAAGCGCCACAACAAGCGCCACAACAAGCGCCACAACAACAGCCACAACAACAGCCACAACAAGCACCTACAGTACCAGATACACAACAACCACAACCAGTGCAATCACAAAACACACCAACAACGGCTGATCCTGCACTAATTCAAGCAGTGAAAGGCTACCTAGTCAAGGCGTATTACAATGACGATCCAAACGATCCACGTGGGATAGAATGGCCTAATCACCTGCCAAGATGGCTACCTGCATTAGCTGCATTAACAGGAGATTATACGGACTATGAACCAATGACATCAGAGAAAGCATTTCAAAACGCCAAAGATTTCGACCCTGTCAAATGGATACCAGTTGCAGAAGAGATTCTGAGACTGGAACAGGCTGCTGCTGATCAATAAACACCACAGCAACTAGATCCAACACCTGGACCCACAGCAACAGATCCTACATTGATTGCCAACGCACAGAGATATGCTGTTGAAACCCAACACGACGCGGCGCACGTTGAAAAATGGACTAGAGTACTAGCTGCCTTTGGAGTTGTTGATCATAATGATCCAATGACGGTATCAGAAGCCAAGTCCAACACAAAAAAGTATGATCCTAATAGATGGACTCCTGTGTATGAGCAGCTTTTGATATTAGAAGATTCAGATGCACAACCATAACTACAGTCATAACCATAACTAGTACAAGACAAAGTAACAATACCAATCAATAAATCTCAAACTGATTGAAACAGTTCAAAAATACATAGACATGGCATAATGGTACAACGATGATAGAAATGATCCACGCGGACTAGAATGGTCAGAACATCTAGAAAGATGGTCACAAGCACTAGTTGCACACAGGTGACCCCACACAATACCGGCCAATGACATCACAAAGCATTAACAAATGCCGACAAATGCGATCGTACTAAATGGATTCTAGTTGCAGAAGAAATACGTAAACTAGAAGTAACACATCGCCATTATGAAGTGGAATTTGGGGCATTAGGGCCCACCGAACTTCCAACTACACCATCACAGTAAACACGAGCGGGTGGCAGAAACAACGCAGGGAGTTGTAGTTTTAATATTTTTGAGCATTTGGTGTTCTTTTGTAGACATGTATGTATTTTATTTCCTGGATAGAGTATATGCCATGGATCCCTCAAAGGTGGACTGGAACCATCCCAGCGTGAAATACCTTCTCAAGTGCTTTGAAGAGGCGACAAATGTCAGAGACAAAGAGAGTGAGCAGACGCGGGAGATGATGGAACGAGTGTTGGAGGAAAACAGGCAACTGCGCGAAGAGCTCGAGCAGCTGCGCGAGGAGAATGAGACGATGCACAAGGAGAATGAGACGATGCACAAGGAGCTCGAGCAGCTGCGCGGGGACAACAAGCAGGTAGTAGCTGGAAAGGAAAAAAAGCACGGCTCCGGACGCGGGCACAACCACAGAAGCTACAACGTGAGGGAGATGAAGGGGTATCCACAGATTAGGAGCGTCGACAAGAACGGCGGCACGAAGCGGCCGTCGCACAGGATCCCGCCCACCGTAAACGACATCAGGCAGGCCGACCAGACCAAGTGCCCCAACTGCGGCGCGGAGCTCTCGAAGCCCACCGGAGAATACGAGCGGCTGTCCGAGGACCTGATCGAGTTCAAGTGGACGGTCACCAAATGGTGTGTCTCAAGAAGGTTCTGCAGGGGCTGCAACAAGCAGGTCACCCCGTACCTTGACGGCGTGCTTGCCGGGGAGCATTTCGGGACAAACATCATGGCCATGGTGATAACCATGAAGTGTTCTAACGTGTCATTTGGCAAGATCAGAGACATGCTCCACATGTTTTATGGTATCAGCATCTCCACGTCCACACTGAACCACTTTTGCGACGTGGTCGCCCGTGAGCTTGAGCCGCTGTACGACAAGCTCAAAAAGGCGCTCAAAAGGTACAGGGAGATTTACGGCGACGAGACGAGCTGGTTTGTCAACGGCATGCGCAGGTGGGTCTGGGTGTTTGTCAGCAGCATGTCGAGCATATTCGTCATAGACAAGTCAAGAGGCAGGACCGTACCCATGGATGTGCTGAAAGGATTCACAGGAACTATCGTGAGTGACTCGTGGGGCCCGTGGAACTACGTGGGTAGCAAGCACCAAAAGTGCCTGCTGCACTACTTGCGCGACATGTACAGGACACTTGAGAAGAACAAGAGCAAAAAGTTTGTCAGATTCTTCAGGACGTTGTATAAAATACTCAAGGATGCCATAGAGCCCAGAAAGACTGACTGCAGGGACTCTGCAGAGGATCAGAAACAGTCTGTGCAGAAGCTCAAGAGTAGGGTGCACCGGCTGATAAACAAGGACCATACGGACAAGGACTGCAAGAGGTACGCAAAGCGCCTAAAGAGGGAGGTCGATTCACTCTTTACGTTCATAGAGCATGCGGGTGTGGACTATCACAACAACGTCAGCGAGCAGGCGCTGCGCAGGTTTGCAGAGGCCCGCAAGGTACTGTACGGGAGCAGGACAGAAAAGGGCGCCAAGAGGACTGCCGTGACCATGAGCATCCACGAGACATGCAAGAAGCGCGGTGTCAACTTTTACGAGTTTGTCCGCGACTATTTAGCCGGAAGGATAGACGACATTCCGAAGAAACGCATAACTCGCGCCGCGACAACCATCACAACCATGGCCGCCTGAGACGGTTCGTGCAACATTTTATACATCTGCATCCACCACACCCACATCTGCATCCACCACACCCATATCTGAGCCGTGGCAACCGTCACGACTGCACGCGCATCGGGATTTGTCTTCTCTTGATGAACTGATTTTGGCCTCAAAAAACCACTTCATAATGGCGATGTGTTACAACTAGAACAAGATTCTTAGAACCACACACATTTTATTTTTTAATTTATTGAATTAATCAGCTGTGCACTACAGGCATATACCTCCACATGGCAAATCCGCCCACCATGCCACACAAGATTGTCTACATAATTTGACATGCAACGTCGATTTTTTTTTTTGGTATGCGCATCATTAGATGAAATATCCAACATACGTCAATGACAGAGACCAAAAAAAGGACCAACGATCATTTGGCCTGGCCCAAGGATCTGCCCGGCCTGATTCTGGCCACGACGGTGGTCAGAATCATCAACGGGATGGATGAACGTATGTGGTCAGGTCGTGCCTACAATGATGTGTAATACTATCAAAAGACCCTAGATCCGTGCCTGAATCAAAAAATCTTCCCAGACAACCTGACCACGTACCATTATGGATATGACGGGCTTTTCGCAATAGGAATGATATCAAAAAGAGTCAGTCCATAAAAGTACTGCATCATGTCAAGAGTGGGATGTGATTATTCGTATCAGAAAAGATGGTTTGGGTGTGTATGACATGGAATGGTGTGTGAGCATGTCGCCTCATAGTGTTTGGTACATGGTGCAGGCCCTGAGAACAAATTTGTAAAAAGTGTAGACACAGCAGAGCCAAATGCAAGACTGCACGACGCAAGACCGGTGTGCTAATGTTATTAATGGAGATGTCATGATAGTATGTGTGATGGCGGACATGTCCGGATTCATCAAGCAGTGCCAGGAACAGGTCTTTGCAGGCGAGGGCCTGTCCAAGGACAGCTTGTACAGGCTGTTTAATGTTCCTGACGACTGTCTGAAATATCTTGCACGGTGTGCAGACGAGATCACCCGTGACTTTAACGGCGGGCACGTGGACGTAGAGCAGCTCAACAACATAAAAAAGAACGCATGTAGTGAAGACTGCGCATTCTGTAGCCAGTCGGCCCTGTTTGATACCGGGATAGATACATACAAGCTTCCCCCTGCCCAGCAGGTAGTAGACAGGGCAAGAAAGGCAAGCAAAGAGGGGGCAGAATCATACTGCCTTGTAGCCGCATGGCGAGAGCCATCACAAAGGGACTTTGAGAATGTATGTGAGATAATCACAAGGATTCGTCAAGAAGTAGGCATAGATATAGAGTGCAGCCTAGGATTTCTGAGTCAGGAACAGGCTGCAAGACTCAAAGAGCAGGGCGTAAAAAGATACAACCACAACCTAGAGACCGCAAGATCAAAGTTTTCAGAGATTTGCACCACGCACACGTATGATGACCGACTCAACACGCTGCGCATAGCGCGTAATGCAGGCCTCCAGTTATGTACGGGAGGGATAATAGGTATGGGCGAGACTAGGGATCAGCGCCTAGAGTTGGTTACAGAACTTGCAGGCATATGCCCCGAAGAGGTGACCATCAACATACTGGTACCTGTTGCAGGAACGCCGCTTGAGCTGCAGGTAGAGCTTGCAGAGTCTGAGATTCTCAGAATGTTTGCAGTGACTAGGTTTGTGCTGCCAGAATCAATAATCAAGATATCAGGAGGAAGGGAGACGGCGCTTGACGACTCTGGTAAAGGGTTGTTGCGCAGCGGCGCAAACGGCATAATCACCGGGGGTTACCTTACCATGTCCGGCAATGATGCTGCAGAGGACAACTTGCTCTTGGAGGAGATTGGACTCCATCCATAGTCTGGGCCATATAGCTGATCCAGCACTGCGCAGTCTCAAATCGACCAGACTATACAGGGCACTGCGGCAAGCAGACGTGTGTGGATCACGCATTATACTGGGGGCAACCAAGAGGCAGCTTGTCAATCTTGGCTCAAACGACTATCTTGGACTGGGCAGCATACAAGTATCCAAACAAAATACCAGACAGTTTCAATCAAGCTCTAGGCTGATCGCTGGAAACGATCCATCATTTACAAGACTGGAGAAGCTCCTTGCGCGACACAAGTCGCAGCATGGCAGCCTGGTATACCCCACGGGATACATGGCAAATATTGGAGCGCTCACCGCCGTGGCAACAAAAAATGACCTGATTCTAAGTGATGCGCTCAACCATGCAAGCATCATTGATGCGTGCAGGCTGTCCGGAGCCACCATAAAGACATACAAGCACAATGATGTTGATGATTTGTGTAAGAGGCTCAAGAGGCATCAGGCGCGGCATAGTACTACAAACATGTTTGTCGTTACCGAGGGCGTGTTTAGTATGGATGGGGACATGGCTCCGCTTGCAGAGATTGTAGAGGTGTCAAACAAGGCAGGTGCAATCACGGTAGTGGATGACGCGCATGGAGACTTTGTGGTGGGCAGTGACGGCAGGGGAACGCCCCACTCCATGGGAGTAGCCAAGCAGATAGGTATGTACACAAGCAGCCTAAGCAAGGCACTGGGCGCGTTTGGGGGATATGTGGCGGCCCAAGACAATGTAATTGATCTATGCATAAACCGCTCAAGACCACTGATCTATACGTCAGCGCTTCCATCCATGCTGGTAGATGATGCAATCAAGAAATTTGGATCCGACAGGGAGGCGCGCAGGAAAAGATTGTGCAGGAACGTGCATAGTGTTGCGCGCGGACTTGAGGGAATCGGATTTGATACCATGTCTTCCACAACTCAGATCATCCCCATTATGATAGGTGATGAAAAGACTGCGCTGCAGATGGGAGAATATCTGATAAGCAACGGCGTGTTTGCAGTGCCGATCCGATTTCCAACAGTACCTGCAGGGTTGGCCAGGTTGAGGGTATCGGTCACCGCATGGCTATCAGCAGACGACATTGATATAGCACTAGGTGCGTTTGAAAAGGCGTATCAAAAGTTTAGATCCCGGCTGCCTAGCGCATCGAATCAAAGCCGCCCAAGTACGGTGAGCCGATGATAACAGCAATCGTGATCACGACTCCCAGTAAGGCCCCCACTACGACAAACCGCATGTTCATATGATGGCATTCATCCACACCAATAAAAGCGATTGCAGACAGCAGGAGATAATATGTCACATCTGCAGCAATAGTAGTATCATCGACATCATAACCCAACGCGCATATTTTGATAGCGTACTTGGAAACCATCCATGTGATGTTTTGTTCCAGCATGCTCCTGTCAAGATATAGTTGGAGTGATGTCAATATAGGAGGATTCTGTTGACAAAGATTGTATGGTATGATCTACATCTTGATTGTTTTTAGAAATGGTGATATGCTTTCAAGATAGTGCTGGAATAATAGGTTGCAGAATGTAGAGTACTTCTTAGCATGATGCTGCTAAAGAGTGGAGATATCATGAATTCAATGGGCGCTAGTTGCAGAACGCAGAGTACTAAACATGATGCTGCACAGTATACAAGTTATGATATCATGTCTCAGGGTACAATCCCCATACAACGTTTACATTACAACAATCACATTGTTTCTCAGTGTGGTGGTGTCAGCCTCTTGCAGGTTTATCCAGACGGCATTTATCCAGCTAGATGCCCCACATGCGTGTGATAGGCACCATACTTTTCTTACATGTTTTATGTTGATACAATGTGATATTTTTTACAACAACTTGTTTTGTGTGGCTTGCCACGGCACAAGACTGAAAATTGGAAAGTCATCAAGCATGGCATATGCGGGAGTCACAACCTGTGTTTTTGTTTGTGCTAGTCATTGCTTGCAAAACATGCTTGTAGCGCATTAGCTGCTGCTTGCAACCTACCAAACCGTATAGGTAGAGGGCCGTTTGGGAGGCATATGTACAAGAGTTGTGGTCCGGCAGCAACACATGAGGACTATGAAATGAATTATGCTGAATGAGGCATGCCAAGGATTGGGCAAGTGCTGTTGTGGGCGTATGTGAGACAGACAGATAGACAGACACGTGATGCCATTACAGGATGCAGACATCCCATTGGGGTGAAATGTGGGACAAATGTGGAAGAATCCTTTAAATTAAAAAACTACACAGATACATTGTGGTAGAGATTACTCTTGCAGTTGCTGCACTCGCAGGGCTTGCTTCATTTGTGGCCCCGTGTATCCTGCCAATGATACCTGCATTTCTTGCATACATATCGGGATCTACACTCTCTGAGTTGAGTATTTTGAATAATAATAATAATAATGGCGGTGGTGGCAAGGACGCCAGCGGCAATCCGCGGACCGTTACAATAAACCGGACCAACATAATACTAAACTCTGTATTTTTTGTACTGGGATTCTCTATAGTGTTTTCTGTGCTGGGTGTGATTATCAACAGCGTATTAGTGGGAAGCGCGGGAAGTCTGATACAGGGGCTCAACCAGGTGGGAGGGGTTGTGATTGTTGGGTTTGGTGCATTCCTGCTTTTATCCACCAAGATAAACAGGCTCAACGTGGAGAAAAAGTTCTTTCCAAAGAGGGCAAAGGCGAGCTATCCAATGTCCTTTGTGTTTGGGCTTGCATTTGCGGCAGGATGGACGCCGTGTGTGGGCCCAGTACTGGGTACTATACTGACGCTGGCTGCCACCACACCGTCGGCCGCATTTAATCTGTTGTTGGTGTATTCACTGGGACTGGGAGTGCCATTCATACTGATGGGGGTATTTTACTCAAGGTCAAGCAGGATCATCAGGGCCATGAGCAGGCACTTGAAGTATTATAATGTGATTCTGGGCGGATTTATTATAGTGCTGGGCGTGCTGGTCTATACAAACCAGCTGGCATATATTGCAAACTTTCCGCTCATCAATGAGTTGATACTGTTAGGGTGAGAATGATGAAGACGGAGATTAAGACTGCATTGGTTCTGGCAATAGTGATTGCGGTAGGAGTAGGGGCCATGAGTGTGATCTTTTCCTCACTCGACCAAACAGTACAAGATGAACCTGCCACGACGGTGACGGCGGATGGTTATGGTGTGCATATCGACAAGTCTAGGTTCAAGCAGGCGCCTAGCTTGACCGGGATAGCACACCACATCAACACCACGCCAGAAGAGCTGTCTGAAAGTATCAAGGAGAGTGTGGTGCTGTACGACATATGGACGTACAGCTGCATCAACTGTATCAGGACACTGCCGTTTATCACGGCGTGGGATGAAAAGTATGCAGACAGGGGGCTGTTGATCATAGGGGTGCACTCTCCAGAGTTTGAGTTTGAAAAGGATCCCGAAAACGTCATGCAGGCAGTACAGAAACACGGCATTGAGTACCCCGTGGTAATGGATAATGACATGAAGACGTGGAATGCATTTGAAAACAAGTACTGGCCAAGAAAGTACATTGCAGACCACGAGGGATACATACGGTATGATCACATAGGAGAGGGAGGATATGCAGAGACTGAAAAGATGATCCAGCATCTGCTAGCAGAAAGAGATGTGGTCATGGCGGATGGTACGGACATCAATATTGGTGCAGGATCGTCGGCGGATGTGGACACTAGCATGTCCAACCCATCCACAAGCGAGATGCCATTGGTGGACATTGCAGAATTTGAGCACACACTGTTTAGGACTCCAGAGCTGTACTTTGGATACAAGCTTGCACAGTTTAGAAACAACCTGGGAAGCGACGAGGGCTTCCAGCCAGGGCGGACAGTATCATATGCAGAACCCGACAGTGTTGATCTGCACAAGTTTTACGTGACTGGTGACTGGAAGAATAATGCAGAGAATATGGAGCTAGTATCTGAGACTGGTTCGATCAAACTGCTATACATGGCAAAGGAAGCAAACATTGTAACCGACAAGGATGCGCGCTTGCAGATAACGTTGGATGGCCAGCCCATTTCAGAAGCAGATGCTGGGCCTGCCATCAATTCACGGGGAGTTTTAGAGGTCTCCGAGCCAAACCTATACAACATAGTCAGCAGTCAAGAGAGTGGAACCCACATGATGGAGATTAGTGTAACGGGCAAGGGATTCCAGATATTCACATTTACATTCGGGTAGGCTTGTTTGCGGACTGTGACTGCTTGTTTGTTTGAATTCATGGTTGTGGTATAACAGCATGGCTGATTGTCACACTCCAGTTGTATCGGCAGGCAATCATGTTCGTGTGTAACTACGTCCCCCTGTCACTATGGGTACGGTGGATGCGGTGACAAACGTGTTTAAAACAGAAACATGGAAAATAACTTGGTAATTGACGTGAAGAGTGGAGTATGGGACAGACAGGAAAAGGAAGGCATATCTCAAAAGATAATGGGCAGGGTAAAGCCTGACGAACCACTAAAGAACAAAATTGATGTGGCACAAAAGAGGCTGCAGTTTCAGATATCAAAGCTAGAAGTAATTGATGAGAAACTCAAAAAGAAGCACGATGTTATATTTGAAAAGATTGTCAATGCCCAGAAAAACCACAGGCCCCAGTATGCCAAGGCATATGCTGGAGAGTTGACACAGGTAAGAAAGATGAAAAACATGGTTAGTGGGGCAAAGCTCTCAATGGAACAGATCAAGATCAGACTAGATACGGTATCAGAGTTGGGTGATGTAGTAGTGACACTCAGCCCATGCATGTCCATAATCAAGGGCCTCAGCCCATCATTGAATGGGATTATGCCAGAGGCCACATCATCCATGCAGGATCTCTCACAGATATTAGGAGATGTCATGTCCAACTCATCAATGAACATGGGTGATACCATGCAAGTGGGAGCCGATACCAATGTTGAAACGATGGCCATACTTGAAGAGGCACATACAGTGATTGCAGGCCAGACCAGAGAATCAATCCCAGAGGTGCCGGCAGGATTGAGATCACCTTTCCTCGCGTCAGAGCAGACAAGTGCTCCGGCGGCCACAGTCGATAAGATGCCAAACATCAAGCAGCAGACAAGGGCATCAGTTCTAGAGGTTCCTGCCGGCCAAAGTGCATCTAATGCAGACGTTGTTGCTACAGGAGCATCACTAGCTTCAATTACTGACATAGACAAGGCATCAAACATCAAGCAGCAGACAAGGGCATCAGTTCTAGAGGTTCCTGCCGGCCAAAGTGCATCTAATGCAGACGTTGTTGCTACAGGAGCATCACTAGCTTCAATTACTGACATAGACAAGGCATCAAACATCAAGCAACAGACAAGGATATCAGTTCCAGATGTACCATCAAGCCTCAAGCATCAGATAGTCCAAAAAAGATTAGATGTAATGATATGATTGTGATTGTCATGGCAATCATGGTTGTGCCATCTTTTCATCCATATTGCTCAACACTACACCATAACATGTAACAACATCATATGATGTAACATCGTGATGTAACACCATGACATAACATAAACATGAAATATTAGCAAAAAAAGATACGGCAATTTATAACCTTAATTTTTACAGGCGGCACAATGACCAAAAGTACGTTAGTTGTATTATTGGCAGTAGTCATAGTTAGTGTCACAGCAGTGTTGTGGATGACTATTAGAGTTTATGATTAATCGACCAGAAAAAATTTTCTGAAAAAAATATGGATATCATATGTGGTGTGGTTCAAGTCTAACACAGGTAAAGTCAAAAAGTTGTGCGCAGTCATGTGCATTTGGAATTTTCATCCATGTGTCAACTTGACAGCATAGCAAAGGGGCAGGAGCTATATCCTGCTCTTTATTTTATTCTTCCAGTATTGGTAGGTGCCGTCCTGCCACATCTTTCGCTTGTTGTACATGCCACATATGCCGTTGAATTCGATATTGAACTCTTCGGCCGTACCGTCGTATCGTCCGGATATTCGTTTCCAGTTTTTCACATGTGCAAAGACGTTCTCGACAGGAACACGCCTTTTGTTGTGTGCCTTGTTTTGTGCCTTTTTGGTGGCGGTAAGCTTTTTACCCTTGGGCTTTTTGTGTGGGATCTTTGCGGTTACCCCACGAAGATAGTTTTGGATTCCCGTGTATCCTCTGTCCAAATTCAGGCGTATGCGGCTATCCGATGGTATGCGCTTGCCGGTCACCATGCGATCAGTCCATTTGCCAAAGTCTGGCAGTCCTTGGTTCAACACCGTCAAGTCATGGCAGCTTCCCTCTCTAGAGTCGCTTATTGCGAGGATATAGTTTTGTTTGTTTATCATCATGGCTGTGTTTATTGCAAACATCTTGCCCTTTCCAGAATACTGTTTCTTTTGCTCTTCCTTGTCTTCTGGACGCGTGGTCTCTACAAGTGTGCCATCTATTGTAATCTCGCCTCCATCTCTTCCGGGTACAATTTCCTTGAATTCCTCTTTTGACTTTATCGTGGAGATGTACTTTGTCATGTTGTGCGGTGTTACTGCATATAGCTCATCATCGTATTTGGTTGCAAGCTTGAGATAGTTTGATACCGTACTCTGATCTATCCCAAAAACTACACCCAGTGATTCCTGCCCCCAATCTTGTGATTTTCTTACCTGGGTCATGAGCAGAAAGTGTCGGATATACAGCTTGCACTGGTTTCCGGACTCTTCTTTTCTGTCCTGGTCGTCGCGAAAGTGTGGCGAATCATTGGATTTTTTGATTATCTGTAACAAATCCTCAAGTGTGTTATCAAATATTTCCTTGGTGCTTCTTGTAAGTGCCTTTATCAACTTCTCATTTGAAATGATATACTCTAACATTTCATGTGTGTGAAGCAGTCTTGTGGGTAGTACAGAAGAGTGTCTCTTCTGTCCAAGCTCCGTATTCCACAGCGAGTCCTCCTTTACCAGCATCGTCTTGAGCCCCAAATTTTCTTTTTTTAACCTCGAGTTTTCTTTGGCATGTTTTGCCTTTAGCCTCGAGATCTCCTTTTCCTTTCTCAGGTTTTCTTTGGTCTGTTTTGCCTTTAGCCTTTGATTCTCCTTTTCCTTTCTCAGGTTTTCTTTGGTCTGTTTTGCCTTTAGCCTTTGATTCTCCTTTTCCTTCCTCAGGTTTTCTTTCTCTAACTTTGCTAATCTGGTCTCTAGTTTAGTTTGAGTTTGTTTGCTCATTATCATATACTTACAAGAGAAGGATTTAGCGATACTGGTTTAGATTAATAGAAAATTTGGCAAATTTTTCTGATCTTGTTTTTCGGCCGATTGATCATAAACTCTATTGTGGGTAATAGTATTGAGACGACCATAGCAACAACACAGATCAAAGAGAAAGAAGACATGTATGTCGTCTGCTCTGAAAATGACGGAGTGACAAGAACATACTATATCGCAGCAGATGAGATAGTGTGGGATTATGCGCCACTCAAAGTCAACCAAATGAAGGGTATGCAATTCAACGAGGATGAAAATGTCTTTGTTGAAAGATCCACAGACAGGATAGGTAGTGAATATATCAAGGCAGTATACCACCAATACACGGATGGAACATTCACCAACCCTATGCCAAGAACAGCTGAATGGGAACATCTTGGAATACTAGGTCCCGTAATCCATGCAGAAGTATGTGATACGATAGAGGTCGTGTTCAAAAACAATTCAGATATGGTCAAATATTCTGTCCATCCTCACGGCGTCTTTTATGAGAAAGATTCTGAAGGTGCTGGATCATTTGACCGCACATCTGGTAGTGACAAAGCAGATGATGCTATTGCGCCGGGAGAAACATACACATCCGTGTGGCCTGTCCCGCCGCACATCTGGTAGTGACAAAGCAGATGATGCTATTGCGCCGGGAGAAACATACACATACGTGTGGACTGTCCCGCCGCGCGCTGGTCCGGGACCAAACGATCCAAGCTCAATCATATGGATGTACCACTCGCATGTAAACTCTCCTGCAGATACCAATACTGGGCTAGTAGGGCCCATGGTGGTAACTGCAAAGGGAATGGCAGACGATAACGGGAGACCCATGGATGTAGACAGGGAGATGGTAAGTCTGTTTACCGCCTCTGACGAGAATCTCAGCCACTACTTGTGTGATAGCTTGGAAGAGTTTACAGACGAGACGTGTGAGAATGAAGATCTTTTGGGAGACGATGACTTTGCAGAAAGTAATCTCATGCATGGCATCAATGGATATGTGTATGGCAATCAACCTGGCCAAGACATGTATCAAGGCGAGCGTGTTAGATGGTACCTGATAGGAATGGGTACAGAGGTAGACATACACACGCCACACTGGCATGGAAATACGGTCCTATGGAATGGAAACCGTGCAGACGTGGTAGAATTGATGCCCGGCAGCCTAAAGACTGTGGATCTTGTTGCTGATAACCAGTTAAGCGAAATGTACTTGCGAATCAGACTGTTTACATGATGCCTGATTCGCATATGTTATGGGGGCTGTTCGGGATCAGGGAGTACGGCCTGTATGCAACATGACTGGAAGGTAAGCTGTGTCATGGCACTCTGCCTCTCTGTACCATCCGATAGCATGACCCTAACAATCATCCATTCGTTGTATGCCAGCAGGGAATAGTAAAAGCAGAGCATGCGAGCCGCCATGTCCTGTATTCTGGTCTTTGCCCGCATCGTTTCCACCAATCTGTATCCTGTCTCAACACCCCAACGTTTTGTGTATTTTTTTACGTCAATTGTCGGGGCGTTTGTGGCAAACCCTATGAATTTTTGCTCGGGCATCGTTGTGTCTTTGTTGTTCTTGCGCTTCTCTATTCTCATGGTAAAATCCACCATGCCAGTATGTCCCTGTAGCGTGGCCTGAGATGTTGCATTCCTTGTATTTTTGTCATATTCCCGCAGTGCGGCGATGACCCCGCTGGAATTCCTGCACGGCATCAGGTATGTCACATTATTGTTGAGTAGCGCAATTATTGTATCCACTGAGAAAAATTCCCTGTCCAAAAGGACCAACCTTATCTTGGCACCTGTCTTTTTGACGGATTTCAGGATTCTGTCCACAAAATCAGGCACGGAATCACCCATTTCCAGGTATTGCGCACCCAGATGTATCTTCAGTGATTTGTCCACACACTGGGCAGTCATGTATCGCTCAAATAATTTGGTGCCGTTCTTGTAGCGGGATCGTGTGAGCTCTTTGCCGGGCTTTTTGTCATACCTTGGGATAAGGTGCATGTCAATTGCAATTGTTATCCCCTTCTTTGGAACCATTCCGAGGCGTACCATTTTTTTAAACTGTTGCGTCACCTGCATGTCAAACACATTCTGAACCTCTGCCACAACCGGGCTTTTGAGCATGCTTGCAAACCACCTGTCCGAGGGCTCTTTCCTGCCTCCTAGGCTCTTTCTTGCATTGGCACATCCGCCTACAGATGAATCCTGAATTGCCGCATTTATGATCCCTGCATTAAGCGTGTTCATATCAAAGATGGTATTATGATGTCCGGGCATTGTTGTACATGACAACATGGGACACAGGCCCGTCACAACATCTTGATATAGACGTTTGTTGTTTACCATATTACGGATCTGGTTTGTTTTTTGTTTGGACAACGTTAAACTACTGGATCCGTCACATTTAGCTTTTTTGGTTGGGATATGCTTCCGGTATGGGATAACTCAGTTTAGTTAACCTACATTTCGCTTAACTGATAACCCAGGAACATGGATGTACCACTGTCATGTCAACGATCACATAAGCGCAGGAATGATGTCGCATTATACAGTGAGTTAAAAGATCATTTCACTGTTGATTTTTTTTTCTTCTTTTTATGGGCGATTAGTCTGTTTTTTGCTGCCGGTCGGGATTGTTGTGCGCAACAACATCAACATTGTCCGCGCTCTTTTGTATCAGGATCTTTTTTATCCGTGAGATTGTAGGATAGCTGTATCCGCGCCGGCGATAGTTTGCAATCATCATCTTCCAATGGTTGAGCCGCCACGTGGCCTGCTCTGCAGTTACCGAATGTACCTCCTTCTTGATGATGCTCTTCCTTCCAACCTTGAGGGTACCTGCATCCTTTGCAGAACGCCGGTTGTTTGCAAACTTTAATCCAGTCAGGATCTCTTCGACAGGCATCTCACCAAAGTATGCCCTAAGCGCCTGTAATTCTGCGCCTGTTGGCCGACGAGAGACCGGCAGCCTTATCGTGTGTTTCTCCATGATGTATTGTGCATGTGATGGTTTAAGAGAGTCACGATATGCAGATATCAGGCTGCTGGAAGTGTAATTGTGAGTACATGGTAGACACAAAAGTCTAGGGTTGGCTAATTTGTCTATGGTGGTTGCACTTTTAGCACATCTGCCGCCCCAATCAGCGACCATTTGTGTGAAGTGATGTGCAGTTCTGTACGCATGACACTTGCATGACATGTATTTTACAGTGATGCGACGCAATGTGTATTAGAAAGTATTGGTGAGGACAACGCCAGAATCAGGCTAGGCAGGTATCTCTGGACCAGGTCAAATGATTGTTGGTCTCTTTTTTGGTCTCGGTCATTGACGTATATTGGATATTTCATCTAATGACGTACATACAAAAAAAATCGACGTTGCGTGTCAAATTATGTAGACAATATTGTGTGGCGCTGCGGGCGGATTTGGCATATGGGACACATACCTGTAGGACGCACCCATACTATGCGCATAATGGATTAATAGAGTTTATGATTAATCGACCGGAAAAAATTTTCTGAAAAAAATATGGACGTCATATGTGGTGTGGTTCAAGTCTAACACAGGTAAAGTCAAAAAGTTGTGCGCAGTCATGTGCATTTGGAATTTTCATCTGTGACAGCTTGGCAGTATAGTAAAAGGAGCAGGCGCTATATCCTGCTCTTTATTTTATTGTACGTGGTCAGGTTGTCTGGGAAGATTTTTTTTGATTCAGGCACGGATCTAGGGTCTTTTGATAGTATTACACATCATTCTAGGCACTACCTGACCACGTACATTTTATTCTTCCAGTATTGGTAGGTGCCGTCCTGCCACATCTTTCGCTTGTTGTACATGCCGCATATGCCGTTGAATTCTATATTGAACTCTTGTACGTGGTCAGGTTGTCTGGGAAGATTTTTTGATTCAGGCACGGATCTAGGATCTTTTGATAGTATTACACATCATTCTAGGCACGACCTGACCATGTACCAAATTTGATAGTAGTGACTTTGGAGTGGCAGAAACACTCTCCAAGGCAAAGAACACCAGTGTGTCTGGTATGGTAAAAGCAGGAATATTGAAAAGCAGTACAGGCAAGGTGCGACTTTTCTTACCCAGTGAATTATCTTCAGATTGGGATCCGAAAAAAGACAAGAGATTTACTGTATGGGAAGCTACTCATCACATGATGTGTTTACTTGAAAAAAGCGAGTCAGATGCTACCAAAGTTATGGCAAAACTTGGTTCTGCTATAGAACCTGCAAGAGAATTAACATACCGTCTTTATCACATATGTGAGCAAAAAAAATATACTAAAGAGGCACAAGACTATAATACGTTGGTTCAGAGTTGGCCTGAGATTTCACGTCTGGCAAAAAATATCACATCACAGCAAAAACCATTACCCGTGGGGATGAAATCACATGATGGCCGCTGATGTTATTTCAATCATGGTGGATCGTATAGTTGAACAGTTTCAACCAATCCGTATCTTCCTTTTTGGCTCTCAAGCACGTGGTGATGCTACCGAATCAAGCGATATCGATTTGTTGGTGATAATGAACGACGTTCAAAACAGACATCACACCGCAATTGCAATAAGAAGATTGCTCAAAGATATGCCGATCAGTAAGGACATCATAGTATCTACGCCTGATGAGATTGAAACGCTACGAAATGTGGTTGGCACCGTGGCATACGCTGCGCTTCGTGAAGGAAAGATAGTTTATGAACGACAATGATTCCATTATACGGGAAGCGCTCAGATGGCTTCGATTCTCTAAAAAAGATCTTATCATGGCATCAAAGGCAATGAGTGAACCTGATCCTTCAGTTAACCCACCGATGGCCTGACAATCCCGTCACGGTGCTATAACGGGGGGCGGTTCTGGTCGTATCTGCCACCTTGATACCATCACCAGTTAACCCACCGATGGCCTGACAATCCCGTCACGGTGCTATAACGGGGGGCGGTTCTGGTCGTATCTGCCACCTTGATACCATCACTGTCTTGAATGTAAGAACAGTAAACATAATTCTCTGCCATTTACCGTCACTTCCAAATCCACAATAGAGTTTATGATTAATCGACCGGAAAAAATTTTCTGTTTTGGCCGACCCGAAAGTGTGGTGAATCGCCTGATTTTTTGATTATCTGCGATAAATCCTCAAGTGTGTCATCAAATACCTCCTTGGTGTTTCTTGTAAGTGCCTTTATCATCTTCTCATCTGAGATGATATACTCTAACATTTCCTGTGTGTGAAACAGTCTTGTGGGTAGTACAGAAGAGTAGTGCCTCTTCTGTCCAAGCTCCGTATTCCACAGCGAGTCCTCCTTTGCCAGTATCGTCTTGAGTCTCAAATTCTTTTTTTCTAATCTCGAGTTTTCTTTGGCCTGTTTTGCCTTATCTTTTGGTTCTCTATCTTTTTTTCAGGTTTTCTTTTTCTAACTTTACTAATCTGGTCTCTAGTTTAGTTTGAGTTTGTTTGCCCATTACCATATACTTGAAAGAAGTAAATTTAACGATACAAGTTTAATTTAATAGAGAACTTGACAATTTTTTTGATCCTATTTTTCTGGTCGATTAATCATAAACTCTAATATGTATTGATAACCACCCATTGGTTGAACAGTATCACAGATGCCGCAAAGCACAGAAATCTTGCGGCATGGTTTGTACTGCGTGTCCTGAGTCTGATTCCCTCTATCTGCCTGTATGCAGTCTCTATCCCCCATCTTTTGTGGTAGGCTGCAACATCTATCTCATTGGAGTTGGCGGTAAATCCAATGTACCTTTCATGTGCCGGCGCATCCGGACTCTTGTCTTTGCGTGTAGTGCGTTTCTGTATTACCATGATGTATTTTACAGACGAATCGGTGTTCTCAAGTATTACATCTGATGTAGCATCGCGTATCTTTTTGTCAAATTCGTCAAGGGCTACCACTACATTGTACGTATTTTTACACGGTATGACAAATCCACTACCGTGACTGTTCATTGCTTTCAACACTGAAACTGAAAAGAACTCCCTGTCCATAAAAAACACTTGACCATAATGCCATACCTGTTGCATATTTGGATGATTTTACGCACAAAATCAGCCGTGGAATGGCCCATCCCTACAGGAAATACGGCAAGAGTGAGTCTGCGCCCTTCATCAACACACTGGGCAGTAATGTATCCCTCAAACTTCCATGTACCGTTTTTGGATTTGGAGCGTAACAGTTCATGTCCAGGATTTTTATCATATCTTGGTATGAGGTGCTTGTCGATGGCCACATGAATTGATTTTTTCATGACGCCTGATTTTTGGAGTGGTATAATCTGGCCTGAGATGGTATCTTCTATTGCTTGTCCTACCACATCCGGTTTTGTCCTTGCAAACGCCTTTCTTACCCACTCATCGGTGGGCAATATGCTGTTTGATGTGGTATACAAGCTTGCAGCATACCCGCCTACCGATGCCGTGCATGTAGAGGCAGGCATCATTATGTCTATCATATTCTGTATTGAGTGTCTGGCATTGGATCCGTGAGGCATGATGTCACATCTTTACATAAATTCTGACAGGACAGATGCGATATTTTCATATGTGAGTGAGTCACTCAATATGTTGCACCTCTTGTGGTTTTTGGTTTAGGCATTAAAAATCTGAGAGGTTGCACTAATTGATTTGTTTGCACTGAATTTTGTTGATTTTGAGTATAAAATTATGAACCCAATTCCATCGGTGGGTTAACTGGAACAACAGCGTCGCAAAAAAACAATACGAGGTGAGGACTGATAGCCGCAAGGCATACACACCTGCCCCTTCCAGTATATGCCTCCTTTGACAAAAAGAAGCAGCAAGCCAAGTTCGGTTATAAAAAGAGCGAAAGAGATGCAGAAGAATTTTGCAGGACAGAGGTTAAAAGACTGAATTTGATCGGCGACTCGTGCAGAAATGACGCAGGAAAATATCGTCCATACTTTGATCCCAGCCTCATCTTTAAAATCAGACTGAATGGAAATGTGATTGACGACTCTTTTCGGAAAGAACTAGAGAGGGCAGGAATCAAGACAATTTCGTCTGCTCCTGACAAGTTAAACTACTGGGTGGCCTTTACCGATGATGTCGACTTTAAAGAATTCCGCAAAAAATTAGAAACACGTGCCACAAAGGACAAGGCGACATTCGTAGACATGATCGAAGGCATTGAAGATATTCCTTCGGATGAAAAGATTAGAGTTTATGATCAATCGGCCGGAAAACAAGATCAGAAAAATTTGCCAAATTTTCTATCAACCTAAACCAGTGTTGCTAAATTTACCTCTTGCAAGTATATGGTAATGGGCAAACAAACTCAAACTAAACTAGAGATCAGATTAGCAAAATTAGAGAAAGAGATCTCGATGCTAAAGGCATATCTGGCAAAGGAGGACTCGCTGTGAAATACGGAGCTTGAACAGAAGAGGCACTACTCTTCTGTACTGCTCACAAGACTGCTTCACAAACAGGAAATGTTAGAGTATATCATCTCAGATGAGAAGATGATAAAGGTACTTACAAGAAACACCAAGGAGGTGTTTGATGACACACTTGAGGATTTATCACAGATAATCAAAAAATCCAACGATTCATCACACTTTCGAGACGACCAGGACAGAAACGAATATCCGGACGATACGACGGTACGGCCGAAGAGTTCAATGTCGAATTCAACGGCATATGCGGCATGTACAACAAGCGAAAGATGTGGCAGGACGGCACCTACCAATATTGGAAGAATAAAATAAAGAGCAAGATATAGCGCCTGCTCCTTTTACTATACTGCCAAGATGACACAGATGAAAATTCCACATGCGCATGACTGCGCACGACTTTCTGACTTTACCTGTGTTAAACTTGAACCACACAACATATGATATCCATATTTTTTCAGAAAATTTTTTCCGGTCGATTAATCATAAACTCTATTCAATTCTAAACACTGTTGTCTGTTTGAAAACCTGTTTACACACTGTAGTTTAACATGGTGCATCAGATGTTTCTATTGGCTTGTCAGATGTAATTGACCCTACATCAGATGTTTCTATTGGCTTGTCAGATGTAATTGACCCTACATCAGATGTTTCTATTGGCCCGAAATATACAGGGCATATTACATCCGTAGTAAAGCCACAAGTGACACCGTCCCACAAAGGATTTGGTTCCCCAAGACTGGGATGGGGATATTGTGCATCAGCCTCACAATATTCATAAAAAACTAGAAAATATATTAACAAAATTATAAAAACTGTAAAAATTAAAAAAATAGAGCGAGTTAAAAATTGTCGATTCATTGTAGCCAAAGTGTTTCTCTTACAATTTCCCATGCACTAAATGTCTTGTAATAGTAATTACCTTCACTGCAAAAACTTGTATGATTTCTCACATCAATTTTATATTGGTTATCAGTGTAGGGGTGAAAATGACATACTGGAGTGGACCCCTCGTTTTGGTACCATTTTTTGCATCAAATTCCGAATGATCCAAACCCTCATTTATTTGTCATCTCCCAGTGTGTGGCAAATTCAGTTGGTGTCATGTACTTGATAGAAGAATGAATCCTTTCGTTGTTATAGTCTGCAAATGCAGCTGACAGAACCTTTTCTGCGTCTTGGTAGTTTTTGAATTCATGTGGCCAGATGTATTCCTTTTTGAGGGTCTTGTGGAATGATTCCACATGGCCGTTCTGCTCTGGTGTATTCTTCCAGATGAACTCATGCTTGCCAATACCCAAAGCCCTGGTTGCCTTTCTAAAGTCATGACTAGTATATTGGGTACCATTGTCGGTTCGCAGGCGCAGTCTTGGGCAATCGGGCTTTTCTGTAGCAACTGCATTTGTAATAGAATCGATTGCTACATCCCTTGTTGCATTTACATCAAAGGAGTATGCTATCCACTTGCGTGTAAAACAGTCAATGACGTTAAATGAATAGCAGTATCCGTCTATTCCACAATCGATGTATGTGATGTCTGTCTCCCATAACTGATTTGGCGCTTTTGGCTTGAAGAGCTTGTGTTTCGTTCTGATTATGTCGTTTTTCGTCTTTTGTGGCTCAATGTATCCTATTTTTCGGCATATTCGCTGCAGCTGTTTGCGATTTACGACAATGCCTGTTTCACGTTTTATCTGAGCGGCCATGCGCCTTGTGCCGTATGTGGGTCGTCTAGATGCAATATCTTTGACCATATCTACGACATCAGGATTTATCGGCATGTCTCTTGGATGCTCGGTATAATACCAAGCATGTTTGGACATGCCGCAATAAGCCAGGGACTTGTTGAAGCTCATGTGGGTCATCATCTCAGATACTGCCTTTGTTTTCATCTTTTTGTTCCCTCTAAGGTTTTTTTTAAAATGTCGTTGGCAATAGTTATCTCACCAATGATTCGTTTAAGATTCTCTATTTCTTTGACCTGGTTTTTTGCTGCATCTCCTCGGTCTGCAAGAGCTTGTTTGCCACCCTGCAAGAACTTGTCCTTCCAGTCCTGAAAAGTTGCAGGAGATACATTGTGTTTGCGACACAACTCGGCAGCAGATATGCTGGTATTAAAAAACTCCACCACAATGCTGGCCTTTTCTTGTGGGCTACGCCTTTTACTCATGTCCTTGCTACTGCCTCCTGTATCCAAAAGTATTCGGTTTTGATCGGTCTCACTCTAGCGGGGTCCTCACCAATACACTACCATGATGCACACCAACTATGAATGAAGTTCCATTCGGGTTGTATATTATTGGAGCTCCACTATCACCATTAACGCTAGGATATGAAGCTATTCCTACATTGGTTAATACGTATCTAGCCTCAACTGTAGCATTCTTGAATAGTAAATTACCAGTACCATTTGTTTGACTTCCATAGATAGTCAAAGGCTCATTATGTGGTACATTACTTAGAGTTCCATTGACCACAGACATTATATCTCCAGTTAAAGATTGAATTTTGTTTTCTGCTATGATGTTAGGCTCTGTAATCGGTATGAATGCCGCATCTATTTGTGGTCCATAATGGTATGGTGTCATACTAATTGAGAATAGAGTATAGTTAGCTCCAAATGTATGACCTGCAAATGTGTAATCGTCAGGTAAGATGATCCCGTGACCAGCTACTACAACACCTGCAGAGCCATTACTGTTTGTTACACCGATTGTGACCGTTGATGGTATTGTATAAACACCCGTACTGTTTTGTATTTTCAGATAGTATGGATTTCCACCATATATTGAAGTCGAGTTTGTCTCAACTACCGGTGGAAGAATCGGGTTTGGATTGAGTTCAGGTGGTATTGTGGTTGTACCAGCAGGTATACTTACCACAGTAGACCAAACATATTCACCATAAGTTGATTTTAGTTTCGTATTACTCTCATAGTAGACATACACTCTAAACTTGTAATCTTTGCCTTTTTTTACCTCATCATATGTGTAAGAGTTTGTGTAGACATACTCTCTATCAACACGTCTGTTATCTTCATATGTGTACACCCTATACTTTTCAACTGCATATTGTGGTGTGTTCCATGTTACCGTGATGTCATCACCAGACATTGCAACGTGTACACCAGTAACTTTTGGTGGTGTAACTTTGACTATAGTTGCAGGCTTTGTAGTTGGTACTTCATACCCTGCATTTGTAATCTGGGTTGCATAGGTATTGCAACGGGATGTGGTTTTAGTTGGAATGCATTTATCCTGGTATTGTTTGTAATAATAACAAGCCGATGAACCTTCGCTTTTATCACATGGAGAGGTTGACTTTAGTGTAGGTTTTGGAGTAATAGTGGTTGTAGAACCTAAGGAATCAGGATCAATTCCTTCCTTTCTTAGGTTATCTCCAAAAATTTTACAGACAGTCTGATAACCTGCTTTTACTGGAATACAGTTATCATTGTAATATTGCTTCCAGCTCTCAATTCTTGATTGAGACACTTCTAAGACAAAGACACCATACTGAATATCAATAGGAACGTCTGTGTCCAGTGCAATTGCAATCTCTTCTTCTTCATATTCGATGTTAGCCATAGCTGCTAGTGCATGCATCATTACAACGAGGTCACCTTTTTCCTCATCAACGCCTGTTAGGATGAAGGGATAATCAGGTGTATCAAAATTTCCAAAAGATTGTTGTTGCATGATCTGAGTTAATTTACTGTGAGCTGCATTCAAGTCATCAGCTCGTCCTACCGGACCTATAATATCATTAGGTGATAAAATGTGTGGATTGTCTATTTCTTCTGTGTTTAATTCGTTTGTTTGTTGTGCAAGTACGCCTAGTGGCACTAAGAGAATTAACGCAAATAGGAGTACCGCTAATTGTACGTTATAGAGTTTATGATCAATCGGCCGAAAAACAAGATCAGAAAAATTTGCCAAATTTTTTATTAACCTAAACCAGTATCGCTAAATCCACCTCTTGTAAGTATATGGTAATGAGCAAACAAACTCAAACTAAACTAGAGATCAGATTAGTAAAGTTAGAGAAAGAAAACCTGAGGAAGGAAAAGGAGATCTCGAGGCTAAAGGCAAAACAGGCCAAAGAAAACCTGAGAAATGAAAAGGAGATCTCGAGGAAGGAAAAGGAGAATCAAAGGCTAAAGGCAAAACAGGCCAAAGAAAACCTGAGAAATGAAAAGGAGATCTCGAGGAAGGAAAAGGAGAATCAAAGGCTAAAGGCAAAACAGGCCAAAGAAAACTCGAGGTAGAAAAAGAGAATCAAAGGCTAAAGGCAAAACAGGCCAAAGAAAACTCGAGGTTAGAAAAAGAGAATTTGAGGCTCAAGACTATACTGGCAAAGGAGGACTCGCTGTGGAATACGGAGCTTGGACAGAAGAGGCACTCTTCTGTACTACCCACAAGACTGCTTCACACACATGAAATGTTAGAGTATATCATCTCACATGAGAAGATGATAAAGGCACTTACAAGAAGCACCAAGGAAATATTTGATAACACACTTGAGGATTTGTTACAGATAATCAAAAAATCCAATGATTCGCCACACTTTCGAGACGACCAAAACAGAAAGGAAGAGTCCGGAAACCAGTGCAAGCTGTATATCCGGCACTTTCTGCTCATGACCCAGGTAAGAAAATCACAAGATTGGGGGCAGGAATCACTGGGTGTAGTTTTTGGGATAGATCAGAGTACGGTATCAAACTATCTCAAGCTTGCAAACAAATACGATGATGAGCTATATGCAGTAACACCATACAACATGACAAAGTACATCTCCACGATAAAGTCAAAAGAGGAATTCAAGGAAATTGTACCCGGAAGAGATGGAGGCGAGATTACAATAGATGGCACACTTGTAGAGACCACGCGTCCAGAGGACAAGGAAGAGCAAAAGAAACAGTACTCTGGAATGGGCAAGATGTTTGCAATAAACACAGCCATGATGATAAACAAACAAAACTATATCCTCGCAATAAGCGACTCTAGAGAGGGAAGCTGCCATGACCTGACGGTGTTGAACCAAGGACTACCTGAGTTTGGCAAATGGACTGATCGCATGGTGACCGGCAAGCGCATACCATCGGATAGCCGTATACGCCTGAATTTGGACAGAGGATACACAGGAATCCAAAACTATCTTCGTGGGGTAACCGCAAAGATCCCGCACAAAAAACCCAAGGGCAAAAAGCTTACCGCCACCAAAAAGGCACAAAACAAGGCACACAACAAAAGGCGTGTTCCTGTCGAGAACGTCTTTGCACATGTGAAAAACTGGAAACGAATATCAGGACGATACGACGGTACGGCCGAAGAGTTCAATATCGAATTCAACGGCATATGTGGCATGTACAACAAGCGAAAGATGTGGCAGGACGGCACCTACCAATACTGGAAGAATAAAATAAAGAGCAGGATATAGCTCCTGCCCCTTTGCTATGCTGTCAAGTTGACACATGGATGAAAATTCCAAATGCACATGACTGCGCACAACTTTTTGACTTTACCTGTGTTAGACTTGAACCACACCACATATGATATCCATATTTTTTTCAGAAAATTTTTTCCGGTCGATTAATCATAAACTCTTATACAAGTTCTTGCAACAATCAGCCTTTATTATCATATAAACTTTCTAAGATCGTAACATGTCACCTCCCCTTCCCCAAGCCGCAGGCATATAGCAGCTGTCACAAGTTTATGTTTGTCCCAGATCTGCAAGTGGTATGGAGATCAGTCCCCGCATACTGTCCTGCGTGACGCTAAAGTCTACCAAATGCTCAAAGGAGAATAAAAAATGCCTGTTTGTTCCATTGCAACAGGTTTTGGTACTTTATACGTGTGTAACAAAATTAACGTACGACAGGAACCGTCATGGTATAATGACTATTTACATGGACTGGGTTTTTTTGTACTGCCTACCTGCAGTGCACGTATGGATTCATCTGGCTTGCCTTCTGAGCGTACAAGCGGCACCATTACCCCGTTTGGTGGCCGTCGCCTCCAGAACTTTTCAAAACTATAATCAAACTTGTGGGTACGGATAAACGAATACACTGCACTGAGATGGGTGTTCTTGTCTGCGTATCGTATTGAATTATTCATGGTGCGTTTGAGCACGCTCCATACCTCCTCCACAGGATTGAGGTACGGGTGTCCCACAGGATACCATATTATTATGATATCACGCTTTTTGAAGAATTCTTTAGCCTCCGCAGAATCATGCCATGGTGCCCTGTCTAGGAATAATACCATCTTGCCTACTTTCTCATATACAGAATCAATATGCTCAAGAAAACTCTCAGTGTTTACCGTGCTGCAATGGTTAAAGAACGTCTTACCATCTGATGTCATGCTGCACAACATAGAGAATCTGTGATGTCCTCCTGACCACGACATGAGTATCTACGTTCCACTTTTGCCCAGTACCTTACGGAAAGCATTGCGTCCTTAAAGTGGGACTCGTCCTGCGTGACTATCGTATATACCAGATATGCGTATAACAAAATTTTTCGCAACATGTTGCGCCTCCAGTTTTTCACGGATTTCATAGAGGTAGATTTTATGTGTATAGGAGATGTCTTTTTGTTGGAATTTCCCCAACTTTTGCAATAGCGTCTTATCTGGCGCATGCTTAGTCGAACTTTGGATATTTTTTCAAGATAGTCACACAGCTCAAAAGATGTAAACGCCTTGTTATCACACCACGATTTTGCCTTGTCTAATAGTTTCTTGTCTATCTTTGTTGGACGTCCCCTTCTTGGCCTGTCTGAGAGTGCTTTGCGTATTGTATCGGGTGAATCCCCGCATCCAGACAGTCTGTTATTCCACAGAGAAATGGTGCGTCTATTACAAGAGAATTTAGAGGCAGCAGAAGTAATGTGTATGCTGTTCAAAAATACGATAAGCATATCGAGTCTGCGCATAACCAGCCTTGATTTTTCTGTTTTGCGCATTTGACATAACAGCTCGACATTTGGCATACACTATACAAAGCGGAACAAATTTTTGACTTTTCCTATTGGTATAGGCATGCGAAGCATGCCGCGCCGGATATGGTGTGTTTTGAGTTGCTAAAAACAGACAAAATGATGGGTTTGATCATCATGTGACTTTGCTGTCCACTCATCATGACAACCAGATTCACTACATAATGTTGAATTAGAATACACATCAAGGAATTTTTTGTGTATGGACTTATGACCGGTGCTATAGTACGATCATGGCCGATCTAAACTTATCGTTCAAAGTAGGGAATACGCATAAGATCTATGTGTAAAAGAATGTCAACAGGGAATCCAGACGCTAGGGCCGCCATGCCAGATTAGCAGTTTAGTGGGATATTGGAGTTTTTGCACAGGGTCATGTACATTCCAAATCCTATAATGACTGCTGCAAAGGCCGACAGTGGGATCAAAAGAAACAGGTTGGTCTTGCGCCCCATAAAGGTCAGCTAGGCTGATGGTTATAAAATTGTCACACATGGCGCATAATGGATTGTGTGGTGATGGTAGACTCATGGAATGAGGCCGCATCTAGGCATGCACTGCAGCGCAAAAACGTTGTATCCCCAGATGGGGCAATCAAGTATGTGGCACATGTAATTACTGCGCAACAATGACAAATGTACCCACGGTGCCAGGCTGACACAGCAACCTCACCATCTCACGTGGAAGCAGGTCGGCCGCCTTGTCACAGTTTACGGCCAGTGTTCTAGGGCAGATATAGTCACTTCGTCTGATTACAATGTCGTTGCTGTGGGTCAGTGGAAGTTCAGGATGTCCCCTGCCCCGTATAACAAACTCGGACTTGCCAACTTTGATGATAAGTGTGATGTGGGAGCCCGGCCTACGAATTCTTTGCTTCAGAGCGGGTGGCAGATCCTTGCATCCCACGGCAGCACCAACGCCCACTATGCAGTCACCACTGGGAGTTAGGTGCGGCTCACGTGTGATCTCTATGGTGGTATGATGCATTGATCGTATGTTTTCGTGTCCTGAAAATGTAATCTCGAACGTGACGGGCTTGCTTGGATCATGTATAGTCTTGGCCGGATTGGGATGGTTTTTGGTATTGTGCTTTGTAGCGCATGTAGCATTGTAGTTATGCTTATCCTCCAAATACTCTAGCATGACGACTGTGTATTGGCTAGACTTAAATTAAACTTTCAGGGCACACGGGTCATATGCTTCCAGCGCAACAAGGTTATGACAGAGCCATTACCGTATTCTCCCCTGACGGCAGACTCTATCAGGTAGAATATGCCATTGAGACGGTAAGGAGGGGCACGGTTGCCATCGGCATAAAATGCAAGGAGGGGATTGTTATAGCAGTGGAGGAAAAGTCAAGAAAGCTGCAGATTCAGGAGGTCGCCCAAAAGATCTTCAAGATTGATGATCATGTGGGTGTAGCAGCGGCAGGGTATATTCCGGATGCAAGAAGCCAAGTGGACAATGCCAGATTCTTTTCACAGAGCAACAAGATGATTTATGATGAGCCCGTCGAGGTAGAGACCATAGCCAAGCATTTGGCAGACCAGGCCCAGCAGTACACACAGTATGCAGGAGTCAGGCCATTTGGTGTTGCACTAATACTTGGAGGCGTTGTGGGTAAGGACGCGCAGTTGTTCATGACTGATCCTAGTGGGACATACATATCGTATGATGCGATTGCCATTGGATCTGATTCAGACAAGGTGACAGACTTTTTGGAAAAAAATTACAAAAATGATCTCTCTCTGGATGACGCGGCAGTACTGGCGTCTGCAGGAATATACATCTCAAGCGAAGACAAGGAAGAGACTAGCCACATCAGGATGGCACAGATCAAGACAGAGACTAGCACGTATGAGATCATACCGGACGAGCAGATTGCAAAGTATGCGACTGACGCCAAAAAGAGATATCCGCATGACAAGACCTAATGATGGTGTAGAACCGTCATCAGATAGACGTGGTAATCATGATAGTGTGGGAGGACAGATATCGTCTTGAGGTCATTATCAGTTGCCGTTCCAGACTCGGCGCTGTCAGACGAATCGCTCAAGATTGACAAGACCAGAAAGGCATCGGTGCTGGCCAGGGCTTGCGCCATATTTGGGGTACAAACGATCTACATATATCGGGACGAAACGTCGCAAAAGTCAGGTAACCAGCACACAAACAAGAAGAAGCGGAGGGACAGACAACAACAGTATCAGCGCAGTATGCAACAACGAGCATCTGCCACTGATGACGGACACCTGCTGATGTACCTGCTTCGGTATTTGGAGACACCGCAGTTCCTAAGAAAGAGGCTCTTTCCAAAGATAAATGAGTTAAAGTTTGCAGGGGTGCTCCATCCGCTGAGGATTCCAAGCCATACGGTATTGTCAGATCCAAAAAAGATCATGCGGGGTGATGCAAGGGAGGGGCTGGTGGTCAGTGTCAAAGGAGCGCGGTTTGTCGACGTGGGAATCAAGGATCAGCTGGTACCATTCTTTGGCAGGACAGAGACTGGAAAGAGGGTGACAGTAAGGTTCAAGGAAGGATATCCAAACTTTTCGGTAAAGGAGATTGGTAGGGATGAGGTGCCAAACTATTGGGGGTATACTGTCAAGGAGAGAGCCAGCCTCTTTTCACTGATGACAGAGTGGACAAAGAGACAAGACAGAGGTGAGAGGGATGGCGTACAAGGCGATATCATCATTACATCAAAAAAAGGAAGGAATATGACATGGCCTATCCTTACAGAATATACAAGGTCCGACAGGCCAGTCCTGGTCGTGTTTGGTTCTCCCGAGAGGGGCATCCATGAGATGCTGGGTGAGAGGATCAGAAACATACAGAATGCAAGATCCATAAACTTCTTTCCAGGCCAAGTCACCCAGACAGTACGGCTTGAAGAGGCACTGCTAGGAACGCTGACAATAATCAATGCGTGCAAGCAGGAAGTGCAACATGATGCCTGAAAAAAAGAATTTTTTGCTGCTAGCCATAGGCGTGGGGGTAGTGTGTGCGCTGATTGGCACGATGACCATCTGGAACAAAGTCGTAGATATCATGATACCATGAATGGCAGAATCCAGAATCTATGATACTAGATCAGAATACCACAAAATGCATGCACGTTGCGAGCAGGCGTGCAAGGATGTGTATGGTTGGTTTAGAGGAGGGCGTATGTAAATCATCATACCATTTCAAGCAGTTGTTGTGCCATTCGTCTCACTCCCATGCCACCACACCATCATCCCACCACACCATCATCCCACCTCTAACATGGCATAATGCACATGACACACAGCCTTAGTCATGACAACAGGCAAGCCAAAACATGGCAAATATGGTTAACCCAAGGGTTTTAGTGAGGTTAACCATATCTCACATGGTTTAAAAGAGGGTAACAGACGAAGCGCCGTCATGGGTGCTAGAAAGAACCACCAGCCAAGAAGGGGAAGCCTCGCATACTCGCCAAGGGGGCGGTCCAAGAGCATGGAAGCCAGAATTAGAGCATGGCCAAAGATCAACTCAGACCAGCCCAAAATTCTTGCGCACTGCGGCTTCAAGGCAGGATGTGTAAGTGTGGTGAGTATTGATGATCGCGACAAGGCACCAAATGCAGGCAAGCAGCTAGTCAGCCTTGGCACCGTCCTTGTAACACCTCCAGTACTTGTATTGGGCATCAGGGGATATTCTAAGAATAGTGAAGGACTCCATGCAGAGTTTGACGTGTATGCAGATGAAGTTCCAAGGTCCATAGCAAAGGAGATGCCAAGGTCCATAGCAAAGGAGATCAGCAAGCCCGACATGGACAAGAATGTGGCCATGGACAGAGCAGAAAAGATGTTGGGAAAGATAAGGCAGGTAATGGCCATACTTGCAGTATCGCCAAGTGCAGCAGGACTGGATCAGAAAAAGCCATACATCTTTGAGGCCATGGTAAGTGGCGGGGATATACCAAAACAGTTTGAACATGTAAAGGAACTGCTCGGAACGGAGATCAGGGTGGATCAGATATTTGAGACGGGTGTTAGTGTTGACGTTGCGGCAATTACCAAGGGCAAGGGCTGGCAGGGCGTGATTCAGCGATGGGGCGCAAAAAAGAAGCAGCACAAGTCAAGAAAGACAGTAAGGGAGCTCGGCTCACTTGGCCCGATATCCCCACAGAGCGTCATGTATACGGTTCCAAGGGCAGGACAGATGGGATTCCATCAAAGGGTTGAATATGACAAGAGAATCATGATAATGGGTAACACATTCACGGCAGACGGCAGCATGCATGGTAGTAAGGACAACAAGGAAGATCCAGGTACAAAGATCAAAAAGAGCGGCATCGGTGCCAAGCAGATAATGATAAACCCTCCAGGAGGCTATAAGCACTTTGGACTAGTCAGGGGCGATTTTATTGTGCTGAGAGGATCAGTGCCCGGAGCATACAGAAGGTTGATCAAACTGAGAAGCCAGATCAGAAATACACCTGCCAGAATCAACAAGCCAAATATTTTGGAGGTAGTGGTGTAAGATGTCGAGTACGCAAAAGACAGTAACCACATATGCCACCGACGGCACCAAGGACGGTTCACTCGTACTTCCGCCCGTATTTTCAACACCATTCAGGAAGGATCTCATTCACAAGGCATACACAAACCTCAACTCCCACAAGTTCCAGCCTCAAGGCAGGCATCCTAGTGCAGGCACGGATGTAGTAGCCGACTCTAATGACCCACCCACAGGGCGCGGAATATCACGTATTGCTAGGATGCGTGGCGGTGGCGGAGGAAGACAGGGACAAGCCGGTGAAGTAGCATCAACCCGAGGCGGAAGACAGGCCCATCCACCCATTGTTGGCAAAAAAATACACAAAAAATTGAACAAAAAAGAGAACAAGCTGGCTCTCTGTTCTGCAATAGCTGCTACGGCATCAAGGACCGCCATAATGGCACGCGGACACAAGATCGACGGCCTAGAATCATTTCCAATCATAGTATCTGACAATATAGAGTCGTTCTCTAGGGTAAAACAGATCAACAGTGTGCTTGAATCACTCAATCTGATGCAGGATGTACGGAGGCTGGATTCAAGAAGACCGCGCACAGGCAAGTCATCCTTGAGAGGCAGATCCAAAAAGGTCGGCAAGAGCGTCCTGTTTGTAACAAGCGACACATCAAAGATATCAAAGGCAGTAGGGGCGCTGCCAGGTGTGGATGTAAGAGACGTCAAGGACCTAAGTGTGCTAGATTTGGCACCAGGCTCAGATCCCATCAGGCTAACAATATATTCAGTATCTGCAATAAACGAGATAGCCAAGATTAGATCAACACACCTAGGCATCATGTCAATGATCTCAAAAGATTCCCAAGAACCAGATGAACCACAAAATGCAGACAGTAATACAGATGCAGTCAAGGAATCGCCTGACGTGGTTCAGGATTCACACCATGAGATTAATCAGCAGGCATCAGGTGCAGATAGGGATTCGCCTGACGCGGTTCAGGATTCACATCATGAGATTAATCAACAGGCATCAGGTGCAGATACAGCCAAAGATGTCTCTGATGCTAAAGTGGACGCCCCAACAACACAGGAGGACAAACCACAATGAATGTAGACAGGGCGGTCAAGATTATCATCCAGCCACACAGTACAGAGAAGACGTTTGCATTGTTGCAAGAGAGCAAGATCTGCTTTATAGTTGAAAGGTCTGCAAATAAAAAAGAGATAGCAGAAGCTGTAAAAACCCTTTACAAACAAGATGTCGTTAATGTAAATACTGCAAGAACCATACGAGGCAAAAAGGCATTTGTACAGTTCAAGAATGCAGAAAAGGCCACAGATCTGGCCACCAATATAGGAATGCTATAATATGGAACATAAAGATCAAAAAAATGTACGGGTAGGGATGAAGTAAGATGGTTAGAGAGTTTTTGTATAGAGGTGTCCCACTAGAGGTACTTGAAAAGATGTCGTATGAAAAGCTGTTCAATCTGTTCAATGCAAGACAGAGAAGATCCCTTACACGCGAGATTACCGAGGGCAAGAGGAAGCTCATTGGGGAGATCAAGGCAGCAAAGGCAGGCAAGATGGAGGGCAAGATCATCAAGACCCATGTGCGGGATCTCATAATTTTGCCCACAATGGTGGGCGTTACGGTAAACGTATTCTCTGGAAAGGAGTTTGTTCCCGTCCCGATAAAAGTCGAGATGATTGGACATTATCTTGGAGAATATGTGATAACAAACAAACGGGTGTCGCATGGAGCACCCGGAGTAGGCGCATCTAGATCCAGCCTCTATGTACCGTTGAAGTGATTATTATGGGTAGGTTCGGATACGCTTTTCAGGATTTTGACAAGACAAAGCATGTACGCGCCTCAATACGAGAGAAGGACATTTCACACAAGCATGCACGCGAGGTGGCAGTAGCCATAAAGGGAATGACATTGGAAGATGCGAGAGAATATCTCAACGATGTGATTAACAAACAGAGGGCAGTCCCGTTTAGGCGCTACAAGAATCAGGTGGGCCACAAGGCAGATCCAGGAGTGATGTCTGGTAGATATCCACAAAAGACTGCGGCAGAGTTTATCAAGGCACTAGACAACCTAGAGGCAAACGCGAATGATAAGACGATGGACACATACAATATGAGAATCATAAATGCAACGGTTCACAAGGGTATGATCGTCAAGAGAGTAATCCCTAGGGCGATGGGAAGAACTTCCCCCAATAACGATACACGCACACATATTGAGCTTGTGGCACAGGAGGCCCGAACTTAGGGCAGGAATGATGGTGGAGACATGTCGGCAGTAAAGAGCATTATAAAGTACAACTATGATATGATGCTACTCAAAGATTATCTCAAAGAGAGGATCAAGGATGCGGGGTTTTCGCATGCAGACATATCAAAGACCCCCACTGGAACCAAGGTGGCGCTGCACGTCACTCGTCCAGGAATAGTGATAGGAAGAAAGGGAGTAGGCATCAGGGAGCTTACCGATACGCTTGCAGCGGAGTTTGATCTCAAAAACCCCCAGTTGGCAGTAGTGGAGATTACAGAACCAGAGTTGTATCCAAGTGTAATGTGTAACAGGATGGCATCACACCTTGAGAGAGGAACTGCATTCAGACGTGCTACAATGTGGACGCTCAAACAGATAATGGAGAGTGGTGCAATGGGTGTCCAGATAACCATATCTGGAAAGCTTCGCGGAGATCGCTCTGCCTTTGAGAAACATACCGCAGGGGTCCTGCCCAGAGCTGGTCACCATGCAGAAGTAATAGTAGATGAGGACACCACCCATGTCAACACCCCGATGGGATTGATAGGAATTAGGATTAGGATCGCAATAAAGAAAAAGATGATTCCAGAATTTGAGATGAAGCCCGTAAAATCAGACAAGAGTAAAAAACACACAAATGAAGATGACGCAGTATTGACTGCAGATGCGCCCACAGACTCGAAGAAAGATAGTAAGCCAGAAAAGGTTGCGAAGAAAGGCGCCGGTAGTAAAAAGACGGACGTGGTAAAGGAAGATGATGATGCTGCTGTGAAGAAAGGCGCCGGTAGTAAAAAGACGGACGTGGTAAAGGAAGATGATGATGCTGCTGTGAAGAAAGGCGCCGGTAGTAAAAAGACGGACGTGGTAAAGGAAGATGATGATGCTGCTGTGAAGAAAGGCGCCGGTAGTAAAAAGACGGACGTGGTAAAGGAAGATGATGCTGCTACTGCTGCTGTGAAGACGGACGTGGTAAAGGAAGATGTCATAAAGGAGGTTACCGACACGGTAGAAACACAAGCACCACACGATGACAATCTTGCAACATCGTCAGAAAAAGCAGAAGACACAACATCATCAGAAAAAACGAATGCCGAGACTGAATTCAAACACACCAATATAGAGGCAAAAGATAGTACCATACAAAACGAGGAGACAGAGGAGGTTACAAAATGACAAGAGCGAGCATGAAGGCAATCAGAAACAGTGACGAAAAAGGACTCAAGAATATGATTCAAGAAGCAAGAGGGGAATTATTACGGCTAAGAATATCATCTGCAAAAGGCACGTTGCGTAAAGAGAGCGGAAAGTTAAGGCCGCTACGCCGCGACATTGCAAGAATGCTGACCGGACAGGCGGAGAAGAAGAAAAAGGCATGACCATCACGATAACTCCAGACAACATCATATCGCATGAGCTCATCGGGCTGCAAGCCAGAGTAGTACAATCCACCAACCCCACAATGGCAGGACTACATGGAAGAATAATTGACGAGACAAAATCAATGCTAGTCATGTGTGATACTAACAAGCAAGCAGAATATGGTGCCACAAAGTACGTAGCCAAATCCACGTGCAGATGGGAGTTTACACAGAGTGGGTGGAACGATGATAACAACGGTGATAACAATCATGTCATTGTTGATGGAGCAGATATTGTTGGAAGGCCGTATGAGAGGATAGCATCATCGGCAACCAAGAGAAGATATGTGGGAAGGAGGTCTCAAAAACATGGTTAGAAAAGACATCGGACTAGATGTAGATATCCCAAAGAGAGAGTGCAATGACAGGCACTGCCCCTTCCACGGTGAGCTCTCGATACGTGGTAAACTATTTGATGGTAAGGTTACAGGCAATAAAGCAAAGCAGACAATCACCCTGCAAAAAGATGCGCCCATATACTTTAGCAAGTTCAAGAGGTATGCAAGAGGCAAGAACATCATACATGCACATGTACCAGGATGTATGGACGTAAAGATGGGTGACAACGTATTGACCGCAGAATGCAGGCCCATATCAAAATCAGTATCATATGTAGTAGTGAGGACGGGATAATAAAATGGCAAAGCAAGCAGGTAAGCGGGTAGAAGAATTTAGATCATATGTTACAAGATCAATCCCAGTTGGAGCAGAGATCGTATGCGCTGACAACTCTGGTGCAAAGATATTAGAAGTAATCAATGTACCAAGGCACAAGACTAGGGTTTCAAGAGCGCCGGCGGCAGCAGTCGGTGACTTTTGTAATGTGGTGGTCAAGAAAGGGCCAGCAGAGCTGCGCAAGCAGGTGTATGGTGCAGTCATTGTGAGACAAAAGTATGCAGTACATAGGCTTAGCGGCATAAGGGTATGTTTTGAGGATAATGCAGCAGTGATCATAACTCCGGAAGGCGAGACAAAAGGGACAGACATCAAGGGTCCTGTCGCCGCAGAAGCTACAGAAAAATGGCCAAGGGTGGCAAACTTGGCATCGATGGTGATATAAAAAGATGAAACCTACAAAGATGCGCAACCGCCTTATTTACAAAGCTGCACGCCATATCAAGAGCAAGCAACTTGGAAGCCATCTCTCTACTAGCTTGCAAGAAAAATACGGAAAGAGAAGCGTCCGCGTAGTAAAGGGAGACAACGTAAAGATAGCTAGAGGAGAATTCAGAGGGCTCGGAGGTAAAATAAATGCCGTATTCACTAATACCGGCATGATTACACTAGATAGTATAAAGAAGGAAAAAACAAAGGGAGACAAATTTGATGTGCCAATCCACACTACAAACATAACAGTGACTGCACTCAACACAGATGACAAGTGGAGAATGGCCAGACTCCAGAGAAAGGATCCAAGAAAAAGTATCAAGACGGATGTTAAACACCAAGATGACGGTAGCAAGACAGAAGGCAAGGAACTAAGAAAAGAGCCCAATACAATCAGTGATGATATTGGCACAAGTGAATCATCCAGCGCAGATACAGCATTCCATAAAGATGACAAGGATGCCCATGACGATATTTCAATTCCAAAAGACAACACGGGATCTCTGGATGACGAAGACGGGGTTCAAAAAGAGAGTACAAGTGTCAGAGAGCCAGCCTCAATGGATGATACAAACAAACATGACAGTATGAGTTCTAATGAAAGTGATAATGACAATGGTGAAGCTTCCAAGGTTGACAAAGATGCGGTTCACCAGTCTGTATATGATGAAGATGACGAAAAGGATACCATGACCATGACGGAGTCCGACACATCATCACAATCACCAACAAGGTTGGAGGAAGACGATCACAATCAGGGGGATGAAGATCAGCCTGACACGGTAGAAAAAACAAAGGAGGATGAGCGTTAATGGTGAGTATTGCAGGGAGTAAGAAACTCAAACGCCAGATGGCACCACAGTTTTGGGGAATCCCCAGAAAGGATAAGAGGTTTGTAATTACAGTAAAGCCAGGATCCCACAAAAAGAGCCATGCAGTGCCAACAGCAGTATTTCTCAGAGATATGCTCAAGATAGTATCAAGCATCAGGGAAGCAAAGGCATCAATATACTCAGGCAAGGTAAAGATTGACGGAGTTGTAAGAAGATCCCTTCATCACCCCATCGGGCTGATGGATGTTGTGGAACTAGAGAATGTGTCCGACATATATCGCATGGTACCTGCCGAAGGGAAATTATTAAAACCAATCACAATCGATTCATCAGAAAAATCAAAAAAACTAGTCAAGGTGATCAGCAAGACCACCATTAATGGAGGAAAGATGCAGATAGGATTCCATGATGGGCGTTCAGTAATCTCAGACATTGAGATAAGTGTTGGAGATACATGTCTAATGCAAATTCCAGATCAAGAGATCCTCCAAGTGATAAAGTTGGAAGTAGGCTGCCAGGGGCTGGTGATACGGGGAATCAATGCAGGACAGATAGGCAAGGTAAAGACCATTGGAAAAGGAACATTCATCCTTCCAAAGAGAGTTATACTTGTCTTGGAAGATAGAGAGATTGAGATTCCAGCAGACATCATAATGCCCATAGGCAAAGAGGAGCACGCAATCAACCTAAGGTGATCATATGACTCAAGAAATACAATCAGAACAAGGCCAAGACGTACCTGTGGAACAGGGATCACAGGATGGTCAGGAAGTACCCGTGGAGCAAGGCCAAGACGTACCTGTGGAACAGGGATCACAGGATGGTCAGGAAGTACCTGTGGAACAGGGATCACAGGATGGTCAGGAAGTACCTGTGGAACAGGGATCACAGGATGGTCAGGAAGTACCCGTGGAGCAAGGCCAAGACGTACCTGTGGAACAGGGATCACAGGATGGTCAGGAAGTACCCGTGGAGCAAGGCCAAGACGTACCTGTGGAACAGGGATCACAGGATGGTCAGGAAGTACCTGTGGAACAGGGATCACAGGATGGTCAGGAAGTACCCGTGGAGCAAGGCCAAGACGTACCTGTGGAACAGGGATCACAGGATGGTCAGGAAGTACCCGTGGAGCAAGGCCAAGACGTACCTGTGGAACAGGGATCACAGGATGGTCAGGAAGTACCCGTGGAGCAAGGCCAAGACGTACCTGTGGAACAGGGATCACAGGATGGTCAGGAAGTACCCGTGGAGCAAGGCCAAGACGTACCTGTGGAACAGGGATCACAGGATGGTCAACCATCCAAAAAATCGTCATCAATAATGAAAAAGATCTCCTTGGAAAAAGTGGTTCTAAATATGGGTGTAGGCAAGTCTGGTGATGCCATAGTAGTTGCAAAAACAGCACTAGATCAGATATCAGGCAGAAAGTCATGTGAGCGCAGCGCAAAGGAATCTCAGAGAGACTGGGGAGTCAGAAAGGGCGAACCCATAGGGGCATCTGTAACAATTCGCGGTGAAGAAGCCGAGGCGCTGTTAAAGAGACTCTTTGAGGCAAAGGGCAATGTGGTTAATGGAAGATCGTTTGATAATTTTGGAAACCATTCATTCGGGATATCAGAGCACATAGATATTCCAGGGATAAAATATGAGCCACGGATCGGAATTCTGGGTTTGGGAATATCTATTGCCCTAACACGTCCAGGATACAGCATCAGAAAGCGAAGCAAGCACAAGGCCAGAATAGGCAAGCCCCACATCATAACTAATCAGGAAGCAAAAGATTATCTAATCAAAGAATTTGGAGTGACCGTAGCATAATGGCGAAAAATAGATCCTACGAATTTACGGGAAGAAAAAAACACGAGTTCGGTAGAGGATCAAGATGGTGCAAAAGGTGCGGCGACTATACCGCAGTTATTCAAAAGTATGATCTAATGATATGTAGAAGATGCTTCAGAGAAGTGGCAACCTCATTGGGGTTCAGGAAGAACATGTGATAGGCAATGCCGGCAACCAACATCCTAGCAAACCTGTTTGTCACATTGTACAACACAGAGGCAAGGCGTAAAAGTGAATGCACTATCCTTCCGACATCAAAACTCGGAATAGAGGTGTTAAAGACGCTACAAAAGGATGGCTATATTGGTGAATTTGAGCACATTGATGACAAGCGGGGAGGTAAATTCAAGATCAAGCTGCTGGCAAAAATAACAAAGTGTGGCGCAATATCACCCAGGTTCAAAGTCAAAAATGATGAGTTTAGTAAATGGGAGCAGCAGTATCTTCCTGCGTATGACAGGGGAATGCTGATAGTAACTACCAACCACGGAGTAATGTCGCACCACGATGCACTACAAAAGGGAATCGGGGGGTTCTTGATAGGATATGTCTACTAAACAGGATGAAAAATTTCGAGAAGAGGTGTCAATCCCAAAAGGGATCAAGATAACCAAAAAGAGATACATGCTGACTTTTGAGGGTCCGCTTGGTAAAGCGCACAAGAATTTTCAAGCCATTCCAGTCGACATAGAGGTTGGACAAGACAAAATCCTACTAAAGGCCAAGGGGTTTAGAAAGAGAGACTATGCAATATTGCACACAGCAAGATCTATAATAAACAATTTGTGTGAGGGGTTGATAGATGGATATACCATCAAGATGAAGATAGTCTTTGCTCACTTTCCAATTACGGTAAAAGTGGACAGCAAGAGGGTGCTTATTGAAAACTTTAGGGGAGAACGTGCACCTAGGATTACAGACATAGTAGGAAATGCAAAGGTCGTTCCAAAGGGAGATGATGTGATTCTCACGGGCGCTGTTCTCACGGATGTGACACAGACTGCAGCCAACATACAGCTAAAGACCAAGGTAAAAAACAAGGACCCTAGGGTCTTCTTGGATGGCATATATGTCTACGAGAAGAAGAAGGGAATAGAAGCGGCATAATCCACAACATGGTTTCCTGATTGCAGACAGCACAAACATGTAGTTTACATATACAATATTGAATCGATCATCATGAATGATGAGTTTGTAAGCAAGACCCAAGAGATGATCAGGCAGACTCTAGACCAGTACAAGACTGCAGAGGCATCGCCTAGGGTAGCCCAAGTGTGGGGGTGCAGTAATACCGGGGATTTTATGTGTGGTTTTTTTGTGGGCCAGATGGTAGGGTCAGCGCTTTGTATGTTCCAAGTCATGCACAAGAGGGATGCGGCCCCTGACGAACACGTCAGGATTGTAGATATGATAGAGGCGCATTCAGATGAGATCAAGGGATTCTTTTCCAAATTCAACAAAGACTCGACATAAAGACGACGGCGCAAAGATTAAATCACTTTTCCAAAGGACAAAGATATTGTTGCCGCCCTAGCTCAGCATGGTAGAGCGTCGGACTGTTAATCCGTTGGTCGCCAGTTCAAGTCTGGTGGGCGGCGCTGTTTTTTTTTTCTTCACAGTCCCCCTTTGTTGCGCATATCCATAAGGCGATTACTGCCTAAAACGCTGCCGCGAATAGAAATTGTGTGTTCTGTAAAGTACGGCACGTCCACAAATCAATAGGTCAAACATGATGTCATGTTTTGAACCACTAAATTTTTTTGAAATTGTTGGTCGCGTATCTAATATAAGAGCGCGTGAGCGCAAGCAATTTTAGATTCACATTGGCCAGAACTAGGACAAACAGATATTGTGTTGACTGCGGCGGAAGATTGGTGTACTATTCTAGGCTGTCAAATCCAAAGGCGCCAAACGAGCACAGGGTGCTCGTGTATGCTTGTCCAGACTGTACAGACAGCTTTGAAAAGCCAAAGATGTTCTCAATAAGGCGCAACAAGGTAGATGATCCGCTAGAGACAGTCGAGATAGAGATTACCCAAGTACGCAAAAAGTTGCCAGAAAATGTAAAGGGGGTATAAGAATTGGCATACCCTGAAAAGAGGCGAAGTAATTGGTGGTACTTGCTGCCCATATTGTTTTCAGTTCTAGGTGGCGTGATAGCATTCTTGATTCTAAGGCATGATGATCCTATCAAGGCCAGATATTGTCTGTATTTTGGAGCAGGACTGACGGTGGTGGGGCTGGTCTTGCAATTGGCGCTTCTCAATACAACGCCCGACATAGATACTGGATTCAATATAGGAGTATGAATCCTGTGTTTGAGAGGTTGACCACCAATCCACTATTCTAGGTTTGTGAGAAGCATAGCCAGAAGCATTACTAGTGCCAGATGTCAGCATGCTCCTGGGTAGGTACATAGTGATATTATCATCATGGTGATGATGATGTATGCAGTGGGAGGATGTCAGCATCATAATAATCAAAGCGGTATGACACAAGGAATTTAGAATGTCTTTAGCAGATAGAGGTTGATCTTTTCTCCCATCTCAACCACATCACTGATGGTGCTTGTAAGGGATGACTGGTTGAGTTGCTCTTGCCTGTCTAGCACCACATATACCCCAACACCCATCCTACCATGCTCATCAAGAATACGGTGCACGGCCCTTATGGATCTACAATACTCTGCTATCCTCCCCTCAAGATTCTCCCGGCCCTTGGTTGTAAGGTTCTTGTATCTGACATTTTGTTTGTTTCTCATGAATTGTTTGGTTCCCAAGACCAGTACGTTGGGCTGGCTCCTTGGCTCAAATATCTCTACAACATCCTCACCATGCTTTATGGATACGCGAAAGAGATCTTCAGGCGTACTTTGATCTGTGAATGAAAAATCATCATGAGTAAGCCATCGCTCCACGTTGTCGCGCATCTTGGATTGTGTTGCCGCACCCATACTGTGCTGATATTGTAGAGTCATATATGGTTTTGATGACAACCTACAGAGTATATGGTATGGCACACCCACACAAAAAACAAGACCATAACATGATTGTTTGAGCCAAAAACTATACGCAGGAGTCATGTACGGCTTGTTGGCACGTGTGCCTTGCACCCATGATCTTTGTGCAAGTGCTTGTGCTACAATCATACCAGCCAGGTGGAGTTGTATGGCCAACAAGTGGGCAAAAACGGCCTGACACCAGACCTCACATTCTGATAGGGTCAAAAGAGATCGGTTGGAACTGAAACATACAGCTTGATTCTGCGAGACTGGCCAGATAGACAGCAACAAGATGAGCCGGTGCTCCCTGCAGTGTGGACATTGACAGGTATGACGTGCGGTTCAATGGAACCCTGCACATCAGAGCCTGCTGTCCCTGAGCAAGAGAATGGATCTGCAAACAAGGCAAGTGCCACATCCGAAGCTCGTGTAAAATGAGTGCATCCCAATCCCACCATCATTCCCACACAACTCCTTTCTTTTAGGAGAAACTTGCATGATGATAAAGTCTAGGTGTCTGTAGTCAAAGAGCCAGATAACTGAACATACTAGCAGTCATCGGCTCAATCTAACCAATTTGTACCGAATTGTCTATAGAAATTGACACTGACAGTCAAGTACAAAACCCGACACCATTACACAATGAAAAAAGGTACGTGGTCAGGTTGTCTGGGAAGATTTTTTGATTCAGGCACGGATTAGGGTCTTTTGATAGTATTACACATCATTCTGGGTACTACCTGACCACATGCGAAAAAAGAATTATCCACAGGACATAAATTCCTCCCAAACATAGACAATGACAGACTCAGGGCACGGTACAAGAATGAGAAGGATTCAAGGGCCAAGGAATGCTGCATGCATGGCCCGCAAGCACGGCGAATCGCTACACACAATCACATAGAGATTCTGCAAGGCGCACAGCACCATACACGACTGGCTAGCCAAGGCGGAGGGCGGGCTGGACAATCTCCACTATACAAAGAGGCCCAGGCGCAAGCTGCCGCAGAACAGCTTGTCGAACTCAAAGAGGATCTGTCATGACCCGCAGGCGCACGGCTTTGAGAACAACATGTGGTCCGGCAAGGCAGTAGTGGAACGCGTCTTATAAAAAAAAGTACAATGTCCGGTACGTGCCGCAAACCATGCAGGAGCTGCTACACGATATGGGGTTCAAGCACATCAAGCCCAGACCCAGGCATCCAAAAGCCGCCACCGAAGGAGTGATGAAGAAGTTTATAAAAAAAAAGCTAGGCAGCTAGCCACATACTGCTTATGCCCGCGGCTTGAGGAAGGGTAGGTGACATGTTATACAGAGACCAAAAAAAAGACCAACGATCATTTGGCCTAGTCCAAAGATGCCTACCTAGCCTGATTCTGGCCACGACGGTGGCAAGGATCGTCAACAGGATGGATGAGCCATACCTCCTCAATCCTAGGGTGGCAGCAAGAATGGATACCTGCCCAGAACTATGGCTATAGTATGCATCATGCTGGAAGCCGAGCGCATGACGTACCGCAAGATGGTGGGATACCTATACACAGACCGGGAGGCGGCGCGCAGGATGGAGTTGTTGACAGATTGACGATCAAGACTTATAACAAGGAAAAAAATCCAAATTCTATGAAACTTTTAGTGGCTTTAGTGGTGGCACTGGTAATGGCAACAGCCGTCACTATCCTTGATGCCCAGCCGTCTCTGGCAGATCAGGGCACCAATGTGGATGCAATAACATTTATCGAATATAATAATGATCAAAGCGCGCTTGATGCCATACGTTCCGATGTAATCGACATATACAACTATCCTGTACCATATGATCTAGCAGAGGAGCTGCCTGCAGAAAGTGTGCAGTTGTTTGATTCAACGGACGGTGTAAGGTACACCCTCCTAGTAAACCCCGCCCCTACACAGTCTTCGTCGGAGTTTAACCCATTTGCATATCGTGAAGTACGTTATGCATTACACTTTCTGGTTGACAGGCAAGACATTGTAGATACCCTGTTGCAAGGTCAGGGTCAGATCCTATCCACCAGCATTGGACCATCGAACCCAGACTATCTCCTCATACACAGGCAATTAGAGTCCCTAGGGATCCAGTACGATCCTGCACGGGCGGACCACATGATCACATCCACACTAGAGGCACAAGGAGCTACAAAGATCGACGGAAAGTGGTTTGTAGATGGCAACCAGATTACGATCAAGATGTTTATACGCACAGATGATCCCATCAGGACGTCAATTGGTAACGCCCTTGCAGAAGAGTTGGAGATGCAGGGATTTGTCATACAAAAGACTGGAGGCAACCTGCAGGATGCGTTTGCAGCAGTCCATGGCTCAAACCCCACTGACTTTGTATGGCATATATACACAGGTGCATACTCTGGCCCTACCGTTGTAAAGTATGATAATGTCCGCCTTGCTTCATACTTTGCCCCATGGGCATCCAATATGCCAGGGCGCAACCATCCAACATACTGGAACTATGAGAACCAACTTTTGGATCAACTCACATACCGCATCTACAGTGAAGATTATGTAAGCATACAACAGAGAGCCGACTTGGTAAGGGCTGCAAGCCATGAGGCCGTCCAAGAGGCCGTGCGCATAGTCCTTGCCAGCGGCAACAACAGGCACGTGGCAAATGACGGCATTGATGGAATAATAAACGTACAGGCCAGCGGGATTGCCAACAGGTTCACCCCCATCAATGCAGACAGCCCCAACGGCAACCTTACAATCGGCGTCAAGTACATAACCCAAGGCGCTTGGAATCCTGTTCTTGGCCTTGCAGACGTATACAGTTGGAATATCTGGAGCATACTCAACGATTATGCGTCTGTAAGGGATCCGTTCACAGGGGATCTAACACAAGCCAGATCCACATGGAATGTAGAGACCACAGGCCCAGATGCAAGCATGCAGGTGCCTGCCACTGCAATCGGCTGGAATCCATCAAGCCAGCAATGGGAGAAGATCGGACCAGGATCAGAGGCCGTAAGCAAGGTGACATTCAATTTCAAGTTTAGTAATTGGCACAACGGGATTCCAATGGACATCAATGATATACTATACCCCATATACTTTGGCACAGAATGGAGTACCAACAACAGTACAAACCCTGACGACATTCAGAGGTATCACAATGAGATCTCAAGTGCCGGCTCTAGCACCATATTGGGCCTGAATGTGGTTAATGACACTGCCATAGAGGTATACACAAACTATTGGCACTTTGACGATACAGAGATTGTGGACCAAGTGATCATATGGAGCAGCCTTCCATGGGAGGTATATGCCGCAATGGAGTCAGTAGTGCTTTCAGGTGACGCGGTATTCTCAGAATCAGACGCTACTGAAATGAACTTACCATGGTTGTCACTGCTTGAGAGCAACGACTCTGGACTGATAAAGATGGCACTAGAAGATTTCAAGGTGCAGGGAGTAGTTCCTGCAGGCCTGTATAACAAGGTGGAAGCGGGTGCATCTGCCAGATATGATGCATCCATAGACTGGATAACTGCAAGGGATAATGCAGTGATCAGCAACGGGCCGTTCTACTTGGAAGGCTACTCGCCGGACACAATGACACTGAATGTGAAGGCATTTGACGATCCCACATATCCGCTGCAGGCAGGGTATTGGAACTATCTTGCAGCCGACAGAGATGCACTCAAGGGCGAAATTGTCATAGGATCAGTGGCGCCAATCACCGGTGGTGCATCTGAGTATGGAGCAGACATAAGCGAGGCATCAAAGCTTGCTGTTGTTCATTTTAACGAGTATCTTGAAGAGCGCAACGCATCATGGTATCTGTCAGTAGACAGGCGCGACTCTGCCACGAATGTCGTTACTGCAAGAGAACAGATAGAATCACTAAACACAGCCAACATCACCCTGATAGATGGCCAGGCAATAGACTATGACGGCGCGCAAGAGATTGTAGATGTTGCAAACGACAACAACATGTTGCTTGTGAGTTGTTGCAGTGTGACCACACCACTTGCACAGGAAGACGATTCACTGTTCCGCCTTACTCCCGGACACCCCCATCATGGAGCAAAGCTTGCAAGCCTCATGAAAAATGATGGAATAAGTATGATAGTTCCAGTTGGTGCAGACAACATATGGATTACTGATCTGCTAGAGCAGTCCATCGATTCATTTGATGGCATGTCAGATGGTAACGCTACAACATCACACGAGATAATAAAATTCGGTTATGGTAATGACAGGACAGAACCCGTAGCGCGGCTCGCATCAGTGGTGCAAGAGCAGATCGACCTGTATGGGGCAGACAAGGTAGGCGTATTGTATATTGGATTTGAGCGCGGTGTAGAGTTTATCAGATTGGCAAGCCAGCACGACGTGCTGGGCGATGTAAGGTGGTATACCGCAGACATGAACACGGTACGCCCCAACGTAGTAGATGATGATGTCACACTGGCATTTGCAGAGAAGGTAGGTTTTACATCAGTACAGCCAACGGTGATTGATAATGAGATTACCAAGATAGTACGCGAGTACATTACAGACAAGTTGGACAGGGCCCCTAGCGTATATGCCCACTTTGAGTATGATGCATTGTGGATCTTGGCCTTGGGCATACTTGAGACACAGAGTACTGATGCGGCAGCCATCAAGGCGGTCCTGCCGGATATAGCAAGGCAGTATTTCGGGGCATCAGGCAATACCTTGCTCAATGCAGCAGGTGATCGCGTGGATGCAAACTATGCAGTATGGGAGATCATTGATGGAAAATGGACAGCAGTAGTTCCAGGCACCATCACCGGCACGGCATATATCGATATAAACAATAATGCAGTGATGGACTCAGGCGAGTCTGGACTTTCAGGCATAACCGTCAACCTACAAGATGCCAGTGGAGACATGATGTCCGCCACGACTGACAGCAATGGCGCATACATGTTTTCAGGCGTCACACCGGGCACAGTGCTGCTTCAGATAGTGCAGTACCCGCCGCAGCATATACCATCTGACGGCACCGAATCATATTCATATATAACGCTGACTAATCTGCGTAACCCAACAGTTGACTTTGCGCTGTTCCCGATCACCCCATCGGCGGCCGCTACCGTGACTGGCAAGGTGTACAGCGACACAAATGCAAATACCATATTTGACGGCCAAGATATGGGACTGCAGGCAGTAGAGGTGTACGTAGTGGATTCCCTTACAATGACAGCCATGACAGGCATGACGGATCAGAACGGCGATTATACAATAACAGGAGTGCTCCCCGATAGTGTACTTGTGCAGATGGTATCCATACCTGCAGGACACCTACCATCTGCAGGCCAAGAATCATACCGCAATATGGATCTGAAAGTGGGTAGTGTCACGCATGTAGACTTTGTACTTACGCCCGTCCCGGAATCTGACATGGCTTCAATACAGGGAATGGTGTACCAGGACAACAATGCCAACGGTGTCCGTGACATTAGAGAGCCAGGCATCCAAAACGCGCGTGTATACACATACGAGCTTCTCACAATGCAAGCACAGACCGTCTTTACAGACGAGAACGGTGCATACTCTATTACCGGCATCTTACCGGATTCAGTATTGATCCAACATGTGCCAGGCCACATCACCACAACACCCACTATCCCAGAAGGAGGATTCTCATACCTGGATCTAGATGCAGGACAAAATGTAATGATAAACTTTGCAAACTCTGGCATACTGTCTTCACCCGTAGATACGTTGCAGGCATCGACATCCTCTGACACCCGCATAGACCTCTCGTGGTCAGAGCCTGACATGTCACCGCTCTCAGGCGAAGACGATCGTTTAATTGGCTACAAGATTGAAGTAGAGTCACCTTTAGGCACAGGATTTGTCCCCGTCACATACAACACAGAGACCACCCAGACATGGTACTATCACACAGGACTAACCCCTGACACCGAGTACAACTACCGCATCTCACCCATTACAGAGGCAGGTGTGAGTTCTGCCTCAAATGTGGCAATGGCCACCACTGAACCGACACGCTGATCAACACTATTTTTACATGCGAGTGGTAACCAGCACAAATCGTATGTGGTCAGGTTGTCTGGGAAGATTTTTTGATTCAGGCACGGATCTAGGGTCTTTTGATAGTATTGCACATCATTCTAGGCACGGCCTGACCACGTACCATAATTTGGCACGCAACGTCGATTTTTTTTGGGTATGCGCATCATTAGATGAAATGTCCAATATACGTCAATGACAGAGACCAAAAAAAGAGGCCGACGATCATTTGACTTGGTCCAAGGATCTGCCAGGCCTGATTCTGGCCACGACGGTGGTCAGGATCGTCAACGGGATGGACGAACCGTACACCCTCAATCCGGGGGTGGGCGGCAAGAATGGATACCTGCCCAGAACCATGGCCATAGTATGTATCATGCTGGTGGCCGAGCGCAGGACGTACCACAAGATGGTGCGATGTCTACACGCAGACCTGGAGGCGGCGCGCAGGATGGAGTTGTTGACAGGCAACATACCCTCCAAGAGCACGATATGCAGCTCGTATTGATTGATCCCAGTCCTACCTCAGGGAGGTGTATTGCGCGTCATCGAGGGGCTGCAGTGTTCGGGTTCTATTGCTGGCGACAGCACGGGTTACTCTGTGAGCAGGTTTGAAAAGTGTGTGGATTTCAGGACCGACAGGATCAGAAACAAGCACGGTTGGATCAAGATGCACGCCATCATCGACGTGGGAACCAAGGTAGTACTTACGTATCTGGTGACTGCAAGCCGCACGGCCGACATAAAGTGACTATATGACATGCTGGATGACCTGCTACACGGCCCGTGCAGCATGAAGGGGAGGGACTTTTGCCTAGACGCAGCGTACCTGTCGCGGGACATATACAACAGGCTGGCTGGGATGGGCATGACGCCTTTGATCAAGCCCAAGTCCAACACTGTACACAATGCCAACGGCAGCCAAGCATGGCGCAAGATGGTGGATATGTACCACGACGACCTGCCCGCATTCAATGCTAGGTACCACCAGCGCAGCGTCATAGAGGCAGTGTTTGTGGCCATCAAGAAGATGTACGGTAGCTATGTCAGGTGCCGCAGGCCCGACAACCAACGACGCGAGATCCCCATGCGCCTAATTTGCTACAACATAGAGCTGATCGCACGGTCACAAGTAGAAAGTGGCAGGCTCACACGCCAGTCACTTGAGGCCATTACGGCATAACGGCGCACCGAAACTGATTGATACAATGGTGTGTTGACAGCAGAGCCTGCGCACGATATCTCCGGCACAGAGGAATTTGACGCTTTTGACAAGCTGTTTCCGGATGTGAGTATAAAATACAACGCGCAAAATGCCTGCAGAATCTTCCGGAACCACATCATATTGGTAGCGGCATATGCCTGTAGGACACACCCTCGTAAATCGAAGTACATATATCATAGATTAGATAACCCATCATAAGGTTTCAGTTGGGGTTGGCCAACGTGCTAATCTCTTTTTTTAGTTTTACTTGTTTGATAGTGATGACTAGTCCAAAACATACTTCACCTCCGCCACACCGCATGTGCCATGCCTGCTGGCCAATACAGCATACAGTCTCTTGGGGTGTGTAGTGGAAATACAGATGGGTAAGTTAGTGCCATAACCCAGAAGGATCAGAACAACATAATCTAGAGATTGTCAAGATAATAGAAAAAGGTACGTGGTCAGGTTATCTGGGAAGATTTTTTGATTCAGGCACGGATCTAGGGTCTTTTGATAGTATTACACATCATTCTAGGCACGACCTGACCACGTACCTTCTTTGTATCGAGTTTCATTGTGTGTGGGTGTTCGCGGTTCACGTATTTACGCAAATATCTCCGCCAGACCCACACGCCTGTGTTTCCACCGCGCATATTGATCCGTAATCTGCCCATGTCTACAGGCGTGAGTCAACGACTTTTCGGACTACAGAAAATAAAGTTTAGTAAAAGATTTATTAACCACCCCCCCCCCCCTTCACTTTAATGAAAACCTTACTTTTTACAATTGTATCACTAGCAGCACTTGCTTCATTTGTTGCATTGCCAGCAGTATACGCACAAACAGCTGATACATATAATATTGTCCTGACAGAAGCAGGCACAAACACCAATCTTGCCTTTAATCATGAAAGAACATATGTCATAAATCTTCCAAATGAAATAATAGAACAGCGATTTGCCTACTTTTCATTCTCTACTTCGAACTTGATATCTAGTGACTATACTGTTACAAGAAATTCACAACTAACTGCCGACAGCTGGTATACCATTCTAATTAATGATGAAGGTACAATATCAGTAACCTTCAAGGCAACAGGTTGGTTTGATGATCCTAATGACAACTCATCTCCCAGTGTCACATTTTACATTTCTAATGGCCCATCAACCGATGGAGCTTTCCAGATCAATGTCATGTTGTTAGAACAACCAACAACACACGGTCAACTAATTGCTGTTGCAAAACAAGAGGCAAATAGAATACCAGATGATTGTCCATATAGAAACAATGGTGTCAACTATAATACTTATTGTGATCATCTGGCTAATACCCCCTCTCAAGATTGGGACAGGGTAACAGCAGAATATGTAGAAAGATGGGAAAGAATATTGGTATCTTATGGAGTTGATAGATATCTCGCATGGAAAGCTGGATACACCATAACATACGAAAATCAAAGTCCCACAAAAGCAGCTACAAAGTGCCTTTTTGATGTTGAACCGATGTCGTATAATGAACTAAACACTGCGAGGAATGACTATGATAGATCAAGAACCCTTGTGGAAAGAGAAGCCAGGATTACCGGAACACAAGGATACGCGACAACAACCGCAGCCGGTGGTAATCTTGATAGAGACTTGGCAAACAGGCAATTTACTCCCGTATATGCCCCAGCATTAGAGGAACTTAAGAACATAGAAGAGTGGTATACAAACCGAACTATGCCAATAGGTACAGCATATCCACAACCAATCGCACCAGACAGCAGAGAATGTCGAGTAGAAGCTCAACCATCTTCATCACCACAATCATCACCACAACAAGCACCACAACAACAATACGGTTCTGTACAATCACAAAACTCACCAACAACAAATCCAGCACTAATTGCCACAGTGCAAAGCTATGCTGATGAAACGCAACACGGAGCAGCTCATGTTGAAAAATGGACTAGAGTACTAGCTGCCTTTGGAGTTGTTGATCATAATGATCCAATGACAGCAGCAGAAGCCAAGGCCAACACAAAAAAGTATGATCCTAATAGATGGACTCCTGTGTATGAGCAGCTTTTGATATTAGAAGCAGCAGAGGCACAACCACAACAAGCACCACAACAACAGCCACAACAAGCCCCTGCAGTACCAGATACACAACCACAACAACCAGTGCAATCACAAAACACACCAACAGCAGATCCAGTACTAATTGCCAAAGTGCAAAGCTATGCTGATGAGGTGCATAACGGAGCAGCTCATGTTGATAAATGGACTAGAGTACTAGCTGCCTTTGGAGTTGTTGATCATAATGATCCAATGACAGCAGCAGAAGCCAAGGCCAACACAAAAAAGTATGATCCTAATAGATGGACTCCTGTGTATGAGCAGCTTTTGATATTAGAAGCTGCAGAGGCTCAGCCACAACAAGCACCACAACAACAGCCACAACAAGCCCCTGCAGTACCAGATACACAACCACAACAACCAGTGCAATCACAAAACACACCAACAACGGCTGATCCTGCACTAATTCAAGCAGTGAAAGGCTACCTAGTCAAAGCGTATTACAATGACGATCCAAACGATCCACGTGGGATAGAATGGCCTAATCACCTGCCAAGATGGCTACCTGCATTAGCTGCATTAACAGGAAATTATACGGACTATGAACCAATGACATCAGAGAAAGCATTCCAAAACGCCAAAGATTTCGACCCTGTCAAATGGATACCAGTCGCAGAAGAGATTCTGAGACTAGAACAGGCTGCTGCTGATCAATAAACACCACAGCAACCAGATCCAACACTTGGACCAACAACAACAGATCCTACATTGATTGCCAAAGTGCAAAGATATGTTGATGAAAGGCAACACGGCCAAGCGCACGTTGAAAAATGGACTAGGGTACTAGCTGCCTTTGGAGTTGTTGATCATAATGATCCAATGACCGCAGCAGAAGCCAAGGCAAACACAAAAAAGTATGATCCTAATAGATGGTCTCCTGTGTATGAGCAACTTTTGATATTAGAAGCTGTGGATGTATAGCCATAACCATAACCACAACTATAGTAATTTGAATTAATATCCGTTATTTAATCCGTGTATCCTGTACCATCAATAGATCAGTACGAATACAATTTGATTATATGAAAACAGTGTTGTATAATTATGAATAGTACAGATTTTGTATTTTTTGGCTGCATCATGTGCAATGCAAATCAAAATAGGCTGCCGCATATGCGCCAGACAAAAAGTCATGCAATGTAACAGTCGTAAAGTTTGACTATTTTGATGACGCCTTGATTAATTGCAGTTTGTAATCCGTTGCCTAGCTGCGCCAAGCCCTTCAACGGCGTACTGTTCACCCAGTTTTTACAACTTATCCACTGCGGTTCAATGGGGCTGAGTTCCGGCGTATATGTGGGCAGGAATCTAATCTGTATTTTTCCTTCGAGTTTGCGAGTCAGGGATTTATCTCGCGCTTTTTATGATATGGTGCATTATCCATAAAAATCAGCACGGGGCCAAACTGTTCATAAACCTTGAGAAGAAAATCCTTTGTGTTATCCCAGTTTCCAGAATCGTAAAAGTCAAAATAATGTGTCTCATCTTTCCCGATGACGCCCATTATGGTGACTCTCTTGTTTCCCCACATGCCCTTGGTAGTTATTGAGGGGTTTTTCTGCCGGCCTCATGTCCTTTTAGGCACGATTCTTACATGTACGTGTGCCTCATCTGTACAAGTACGGCGTATCCCTTGTTGGTCCAGAATGCAGACATTCTATGAGCTTTTTTTTTAAATGTCTCGCTCTTCTCGGGTGTTGCAGACTTTGGATGGTGCGGCCTGGGAACAATGGGCCTGTAGTTGAATCTGCGGAGCAGCTGCCATATGGACTCATCATGATAGTCTGCATTGAACTCTTGTTTGATGTATTTGTTTATCAGCCTCAACGTCCACAGGTTGGATTCGTAGCCGACTGACTTTGGGCCCTTGTCAAGTGTCCTTAATAATTTTGTAATCTGTTTGTTGTCAAGCTTGCATTTGGCTCCCTTGTTTTTTATGTCATGTCTGTGTTTCAGTCCGTCTTTTGAAATACGGTTAATCCAGTCTCTGACCGTATTGTATGGGTTGTTTAACGTTTGGGCAATCTCTACTACTTTCTTTTTTTCTTTTTTTGCTATACATGCAAGCAGGATCGTTTTTGCCTTGGGATCTTTTTCGTTTTTTTCCATCTTGCGCAAACGGTTTTTTGATACGTTTGGGAGGAATTTTTTCTTCACACGGTAATAACACCATCCCCTATATAGCTCTATCGGTGAAATTCCGGATATTAATTCAATCGCCTATAGATGGCACACTTGTAGAGACCACGTGTCCAGAGGTCAAGGAAGAGCAAAACAAACAGTACTCTGGAAAGGGCAAGATGTTTGTAATAAACACAGCCATGATGATAAACAACAAAACTATAGTGACGTCAGAAAGTCTTTGCAATCGGGGTTCTGAACAAATATTTTTCAATGTCTGTATTGAATTTTGTATTGTTTAGGAATTTCATTGCCTTTGCTGCACGGTCGCTGGTATGCTCGTGATACTCGTACATGAAAGACCGAATTTTTAATTGATGCCAGCGCTCCTCGATTTCATTATGCTCTGGAGTTCCTGTAAGAAAATATCTTACATGCAGTCTTTTGCTGTTATCTTTGATAAATTTTTTAAAGGCCTTTGTATTGTGCTGGGGTGCGGCATCCAGCAGGGTTGCAGCCTTGTCTCTTCTTTTCAAAAGATGTTTCATGAATTGAAGAAATGTAGAACCATTGAATTTTCTTCGGCGCAAAAAATATTGATAATTCTCAGAGATTGCACCATAGATTACGCGCTTTTGGCGATCGCCAAAATAAACACGACGTATCTTTTGACCCTTGGGCGACCAAGGGCCGCTCTTTAGTTTGCCATCTTGTTCCAGCCAGACCTCGTCCTGTACAAACAGCTCAAAACCGTCACGTTTTACGCACGAAATCCATGGTTTTAGCTCTTTTTGCCATTGTTCTATCTCTGAAATGGTTGCCTTTCTTTTGTGGATTGCATCTGAAACTTTTGGAGTAAAGCTTCTACGACGCAGCATGTCGCGTATTCCGGATTCCGTGTATCGTACTTTTTCCCTCTTTTTTATGTCACGTGCCAATACCTTTGGAAAAATACCGTCTAGTTGTCTGCAAGATATTCTGTAATTTTATGGTTGGATATTTTTGGACGGCGTCCAGATCTTGGTTTTTCAGATAATGCATCAATTCCATTTTCATCAAATCGTCTTATCCAGTTCTTGATAGAATTGTATGCCTTGCGAAAGAATCTGGAGACCGTTGGGATTGCTTCCCCATGTACTAGAATATTTATCACTGCAAGCATTCGTTCTTTTGTTTTTGGATTGGATTCTTTTTTGTATGCTGCAAGTAATTCTTCATATTGTTGTTCCACGAGACCCCCTAGATTTTCCAAGCTATAAATGTTTCAATGGTTTTTTGAAAATTGCAAAGACTTTCTGACGTCACTATATATCCTCGCAATAAGCGACTCTAGAGAGGGAAGCTGCCATGACCTGATGGTGTTGAACCAAGGACTGCCTGAGTTTGGCAAATGGACTGATCGCATGGTGACCGGCAAGCGCATACCATCGGATAGCCGCATACGCCTGAATTTGGACAGAGGATACACGGGAATCCAAAACTATCTTCGTGGGGTAACCGCAAAGATCCCGCACAAAAAACCCAAGGGCAAAAAGCTTACCGCCACCAAAAAGGCACAAAACAAGGCACACAACAAAAGGCGTGTTCCTGTCGAGAACGTCTTTGCACATGTGAAAAACTGGAAACGAATATCCGGACGATACGACGGTACGGCCGAAGAGTTCAATATCGAATTCAACGGCATATGTGGCATGTACAACAAGCGAAAGATGTGGCAGGACGGCACCTACCAATACTGGAAGAATAAAATAAAGAGCAGGATATAGCTCCTGCCCCTTTACTATACTGTCAAGTTGACATATGGACGAAAATTCCAAATGCACACGACTGCGCACAACTTTTTGGCTTTACCTGTGTTAGACTTGAACCACACCACATATGATATCCATATTTTTTTCAGAAAATTTTTTCTGGTCGATTAATCATAAACTCTATGGCATCTTGTGTTGGATTGTAACATCGCAGAAATTCCATTTATTCCAAATAGAAAATTGGTAAAATCTCCCTATTGCAAAATGGAGATTTGATAATGGCAGATGCGTCAGAGAATCATGAAGGATCTGGAGCTAGTGTTTTGATAAAAAATGTGAGATCTGAGAAAATTGTTTCTGGCTTGCACACACTTGCATTGCGAGACAATAGTGGCCTTACTGCATCAGAATTTAGGGCATATATCACGTCAACCAAATTTGTAAAAAACCAGATAATTGTATATGTAACAGGAATTTCAGTTTATGGTTTATCAAAAACAAACTTGAAAAACATCAAAATTCTGATACCTCCATCATCAGAACAAACCCAGATTGCATCAATCCTGTCAAGAATTGGTGCAATTCGTAGCCTGTTTTCCCACATCAAGATATGTACAATGCAGATAATCTTTATAATGTTCATGAGGGAAATAACATTATGAGTACGATAGTACAAAAAAAGACATACTCAGTTGTAATAACCAAGGATCTTGAAGAGGGGGGATTCGTTGGCACTTGTGACGAGCTTCATGCAGTATCAGAGGGGGATACGTTTGGAGAGATTATGGAGAACATGAAAGAGGCAATGGAACTTGCTGCCGAAGAGGGTGGGAACGCAACGGATTTCAACATGCTCATCACAGAGCAGTGATGGCTAGATTTCCACGTATATCTGGCAACCAAATAGCAAGATACCTACAAAGAAAAGGATTTGTCATAACCCAGAGAAAAGGAAGTCATATGACGTTTCGTAATGTAGATCTCGTCACTGTCGTGCCGGCAGGAAACAAAAAGTTGAGAATTAAGACTCAATTTTCCATATTGTTGTATGCAGGCATAGACAAGGAGGAGTTCATCTATGATTATGAGCATGAACTGGTGAAATAGTAACACACCGATTTTCTAAAGTGCAATCGGATCGCTTGATCCTGTAATCTGTTGCAGGATCATCGCGGTGTAATGGGGAGATGTCCAGGCATACAAATGCGACAGTGTGTGCTTTTTTGGTGTGAATGTGGTGTACTGCGGTGTTTTGGCAGTGGTTTTTTATATCAAACGGCAACAGGTACTGGCATGACTTCTTTTGGCGCCGGAATCTCAGCTACCTTGCCGCCAAGATAATCCATGATGAATTGGTACCGGTTTATGCCGCGCTTCTCACACGTTGCAAATATGGTCTCGCGGATTTCCGTTGTCTTGAGCCCACGCTCTGAGCGGCTGCCATAGAATATTTTTCTCATTATGGCAAATATGCGCATTGCCTGCTCGCTTGCATTATTGTGGTACGGGACACCCTCGTGTCTGAGAAACGTCAGCAGGGATTTGTCCTCCCTTTTGAGGCGCTTTACATATCTGTTACAGTCCACATTATCGTATGTGTCTGCTGTAAGCGCGTCTATGCGGTTTTGCAGTTTTTGTACGGACCACTTTGGGATGTCTTTTATACTGCTGTATTTTTTGCGCAGTTTTATTGCCGATTTCAATATCTTGTATAATTCGTTAAAGAACACCTTGAATTCCTTGTCGTCGTTTTTATCAAGCGTGCGGTACATGTCCCTGAAATAATGCAACAGGCATTTTTGGAGGATTTCAGTCACACTCCATCCGGGGTGGGAGTCGCCCACAAGTATGCCCTCAAAGTCACTCAGAAATGTCTCTGACACCAGCTTGCTTCGTGAGTGGGATATGTGGTATATGGTATACGTATCTGACAGAAACACCCACGCCCAGCACAGTTTACCGTTGAAGTACCATCCTGTCTCATCACCACCCACTATTTTAGCAGTGACAAGCTCCTCAAGCAGGCCGTAATAGAGCGGATCCATGTGCATGGACACGCGATAGTCAAGATCCTCCAGCGTGGACATGGCAATGTCCCTGCCATAAAACATCCCGAATATCTTTTGAATCTTACCGTATGATATTGTCAGGTGCCGCATTGTAGACACTTGTGCCATGATGTCGATGTCAAAATGCTCCTTGGGCATAAATTCAGCAGGCTGGGCATACTGCACGGCGCGACATTTTTTGCAGTATCGTCCCTGTATGGTCATGTCGACATTTGTCCACCTGCCATCCACTATGGTCTCGCCGCATCTTGGATAGTTGTGTGAGGATTTTACAAGCTTGCTGCCGCATTTGGTGCAGAATTTACTGTCTAGGGTTCTGGATACTGTCGGGTGGTTCTGTTGTGCATACTTTGGGGTCGTGCTGGGTTTTTGCACATGCGGGTACCCCTTGAACTCCCTAGTGTTGTAGCTGCGTACGTTTTTGGATCTGCCCTTTTTCTTTTTCATATCCTATGGTTTTTGTCAGCTCGTCAATCTGTGCCCTCATCTTGTTGTTCTCTGTTATCACTTTTTGATTCTCTGTTATCACTTTTTGATTCTCTGTTATCACTTTTTGATTCTCTACAACCAGCTTTTGATTCTCTCTTTCCAATCTCTTCATCTTTTGATCCATTTTGTCAAACTGCTTGCTGTGAATTTCAAAAAGCTTGTTGACATCAGGAATCTTCCAGTTTATTTCCCCAAGTTCAGATATTGACATGTTCATTTTGGCTCACCACACATGATCACTCTATTTCACCGTTTGAGTATTTAAGGAACTTTAAGAAGTCTGTATGTTACGAAAAAAGAGAAAGCGAACCAAAGGCTCAAGGCAAAACAGGCTAAAAAAACTCGAGGTTAGAAAAAGAGAATTTGAGACTCAAGACGATACTGGCAAAGGCGGACTCGCTGTGAAATACAGAGCTTGGACAGAAGAGGCACTCTTCTGTACTGCCCACAAGACTGCTTCACACACATGAAATGTTAGAGTATATCATCTCAGATGAGAAGATGATAAAGACGCTTACAAGAAACACCAAGGAGGTGTTTGATGACACACTTGAGGATTTATCACAGATAATCAAAAAATCAGACGATTTATCACACTTTCGGGACGACTAGGACAGAAACGAATATCCGGACGATATGATAGTACTGTTGAAGAATTCAATGTCGAATTCAACGAGAAGAAATTAACAATTAGATTCAGTCCGTGCCCTTCTGCGGTTACACGATGTTGCCGGTCAGGCTGACGCCGCCATTTTTGCCAGGATTCGCAGGTTTACCAGCCCGCAGACTATGGAGTTTATCATGTCGTACTTTTTGAGCGGGTTACGGTACTTGTCGCCCATGATGCACAACACCTTGATCCTGCGTATGCCGTTCTCGACGTAGATTCGTATGGAGGAGTGACAGTTGTTGTACGACTTTTCCTCCTCGCTGAGCTTTTTTCCCGGGCGCTTGCGTATGTGAAGGATCACCCTTGTGCCGTTTTCGATCTTCTGGGCCCCCATGTACCCCTTGTCCATGAGATTGCGCAGCCTCACGGCCACGCTGTTGTCTACATCGGGAGAACAGATTTCCGGAAATGACGGGTGCTTCTTCTTGAAGATGGTGATGTCGTTTACGCTCCCGGGCGAATGCGCAGTTTTGTGCACTATCAGCCTGTCGCAGTTCATGGTGTACTGCACCTTTGCGGTGTGGGTATGTGCCTTGCCGGAGTAGTGTGACTTTTCCATGTCCCTGCGCTTCGGCTTTTGGATGGGCTGCTCCGAGGCGTCAGTCAGGCACGTCAGACCCCGGAACATCTTCTCGAGCTCCCCAAGTTTTGATCCTCCCGACCTTCGCGTAGATCTTCTTGGGTGTGGGCAGACTGTCCTTGATGACCAAGGACATGTTGCTAACCGTGTTGGATACGGTCCCCTGCGACAGTTTGAAGAACATTCCCACTACCTCCTGTGTTGCATATGTTTTGATGTAGAAGAGACAGAGCACCAGACGATCCTTCAGGTTGAGGACGTGCCGGCGTCCCGCGCCTATGGCGCGCTTGCGGTCTGGCCGGTCGAGCCTCTTCTTCTCCATCTTGGGGTGTTTTTCGGCCACCTCGGTATACAAAGAATCGAATTCCTCGATGGTCATGCCCGTGACCCTTTTGAATCTCGTGGCATTTTTGATCAAATCATGATATATCTCCATACATCATATACCACATGCCCGTTTTTCGAGTGGTATGTGAGCTTTTTTTACTTTGGAGGTCAAAATTTTCTAATTACTAATTTCCTCTACGGCATATGTGGCATGTACAACAAGCGAAAGATGTGGCAGGACGGCATCTACCAATACTGGAAGAATAAAATAAAGAGCAGGATATAGCGCCTGCTCCTTTTACTATACTGCCAAGCTGCCACACATATGAGAATTCCACATGCACATGACTGCACATGACTTTGACTTTACCTGTATTAGACTTGAACCACGCCACACATGATATCCATATTTTTCCAGAAAATTTTTTTCTGGTCGATTAATCATAAACTCTATTGAATGTGTCTAGTATGTTATTATGTTCTGGTTTGAACGATCTCTTTTTTCCACTTTAGGTATTTTGTACTTGGCTTGTATTCGACATACTCACTTATACACATCTCAGGCATTATATTGTCTAGCCAGGATTTGATTGCAGGTCTGTGTTGTTTTAATAGGTAATCCGTTATGGTAATCCTATAATCCCTCTCCACCATTATGTGGCCATACTCGAACGCCACATCACACATCTTACATAATAGTAGACCATTGGCTGGGTTCATCGAGTTGTGTGGATCTTCTTTTCTCATTGTATGGAATGGCACTATGTGTGCTCCGATCATCCACATGTCCAAGTCAAATCCACAAAAAAGACAGCTCTTGTATTGTTGTAATAACATATTTCTGAATACATTTTGTTTTTCACGTACGTATATACTGCCCATATGTCCATGGGAACCAAAGTCCTCATTTTTCATATCTCGTGACGCCATTATTTTTGCTGCCTGAATTGAATCTGCTAGCCTCCAAATTCCGATACCGGCTCTTCTTTTTTCCGTACGTCGCAAATCTACAATCAATTTTTTGTTTCTTAGGTGACGAATCTCATTTGCGATTGCCTTGTATAGTGGATTCCTGCTTTTGTCGTCCCCATACTCCTTTAGGTCAAGATTTAACTCATGTTCAACAAAGCGATCCAATCTAGATTTGGTATGCCAGACAGGCTGGTTGATAAAATCTGAATTAATATCATTTACTTTCACATCTATATTCCCATATATCTCTCCAATGGAAGATCCCCCACCCTGAAGATACTTCCAAACTACCTCTCCCAAGCCACTGAATTCGGGATTCTTGATATATCGTTGACGATGCACGTAAAATAATACTGGACAAAATACGTTTTAATGTATTGGATTGGTTTAGTCAGTATCACAACCCTGTCTAGAAGAAATTCCAAAGAGAGTTACAGGCATATACAAGGGTTCAGGCGTAAAATCGAATCAGAATAAAATTTACAATTTAAGTCTCGAAAATGCAACAGAACCCTAGCATCTTGATACCCACACATATCTTATATTTCTAAATTCGAATTTAGCAACATATTGAATTCTCTGTGCATGTGAAGATACCACCAAAATTAATTTATTTCAATATTCAGTTTAGAAATAAACAGCTCGCATTAACCTGAAGAAAGTACGATATGTACAACATCATGTAAGGATGTCATCAAGACATGCTGGCAGGTACACAAATTGTGCTCAGCTCAGATGTGTAGCTGAATAATTTGCTGGCAGACAGATCAATGGACGTTTCTAGTAAAAATTGTGCATAAGATAGAGATGTGAATTTTGTAAATGATTTTGTGTCATACGTCCCAACCATCAAATATGTACTATCATAGTATCATCTGTGGTAGATGGTTCATCACCCTGTGGTCCAGGATACAGTCTGATTGGTGACATCTGTATGAAGACTCCAGAAGGATACGTGGAGACTAGATCAGCATGTGAGATGCGCGTTGACAGTATGGAAGCGGCCGGCGTAGAGCAAAATTATCCAGAAGAGATCGAAAAATGCATGCAAGAAACAGAGCATGCAGATCAGTTAAACCAAGAGACAGTAGCACCTGTCGATACAGAGAGCTCAAGCGACGTCATGGCAGGCATGTGGGAGATGTTTGCAGGCCTGCTAGAAAATATAGCAGAATGGTTGATGTCAATACCAAGAGTCTGAGACCCTACTGCTTTTGCCCACATAGAATGCATGCGTATAGGCATACTGTTCTCCCCATAAAAAAAATACATACTCGTGTGTAGTCCACAATTAACTATGTTTCTAAATTCGAGTATAGAAATATTTACTATCTGGGTGTGGCTCGATTTATAGAACCGCACAGTAGTAGTTAATTATATTTCTAAATTCGAATTTAGAAATATTAAATATTAAGGCTATGCTACTAGAATCACAACCAAGTAAAAAGATCAAGAGAAGTCAGCACATACAAGAAGTACGCATGCAGTCACAGAGATCAACAACACCATGCCAACAACAAGTCTTGCCAGGATTGGATGAGGACTTGTACCAAAGGCTTTGACAATGTTGTAAAGTAGGCCGCCAACAAGATGACCAAGACATGGTTGCAGGTATAGAAAATGTGAACAACAGGTCACGCTTGCATTTGTTACGTTTAGGTCTGGTTGCAGGACATGGGTTGGTAGTATAGAAGATGATGTAAACAACAGCATTACGATCACACCACAACAATCCCACAGGCATAGTGATTGATGATATTGACTCGTGTATTGTGTGATAAGGTGCCATTTAGAGGTAGATTACTTCAAAACCCCCCACCCCTTTAGTTCAAAAGAGGTCATCAAATGGGGGTTGTTTTGTGCAACAAACAGGCATGTGCATCCTGTCACCATATGCCCCAATTACTACCATTTCTAATTCATGCCTAAAAGCTAAACCCCCCTCCGGCAGTTTCTCATTTAAGCACAAAGCCATTTTTTCAAAAATGGTGGATCAGACGGGGGGTTTAACATTCGTGCCTGCATGTAATATGCAACCATCAAAAGATGATGATAGTTCAGTTAGAGATGGCAAATTATTTCAATCCGTGCCTAAAAGCTAAACCCCCCATATTCTGCCAGGGTATGGGGCAAAAATGAAGCCAAAAAATTGAAACAAGAATGGATCAAGGTAGAAATGGTCTGTACCAGGGTGTGCCCTACAGGCATACCCCCATATGCCAAATCCGCCCGCCGTGCCACATAAGATTGTCTACATAATTTGACACGCAACGTCGATTTTTTTTTTGGTACGCGCGTCATTAGATGAAATACCCAACATACATCAATGATGGAGGCTAAAAAAAGTGGTACCAAAACGAGGGGCCCACACCAGTACCTAGCTATACCGTTGGATCTGACAGCTTGCCCATGAACAGGATTGCGCCGCTCTCATCGTCTTGTATGATGAATAGGAACGGGTGGTCTGCGATGAAGTATGGCTTTGGTGGGGGCTCACTCTCGCTCTGAACGATGATGGTCGTGACCGCCGCAGCTTCTGTTCCCTCTTCGTTTACATTCACGAACGCGTCCTGGGTAGCCTTGGACACCCACACTCTGGGTGGCATATCTGTAATTCCATCAAGGTTTGAAAAAGACTTTTCAAAGACATCGGTGATTCCAAGTGCCTTCAGCGGTCCTTTCAGGTCGTATTTGGTGGACATGCTAAACTTTGGTATGTGCACTAGCTCAATTTCACTTGGACGCAGCTCTTGCCTCCACTGCTGTATCATGTCGACTGAAAGGGACTCTTCAAGCGCGCCTATTGCGTCCTTGCCCTCGGGCAGTATGACTAGCATGGACAGCCTGTCGCCCTCGTACTGCATTTTGAGCACCTGCGCACCGTTTGAGTGGGTATAGTCAAATGTCTCCCCTCCCACATTCATAAAGTCGGCGTCGACGCTTTCGGCGCCGTTCTTCCAAAAGTCAGACTCGGCCGTGTCGTTTGCCGGGAACTGTGTGATCCACGTCCCCTTGAAGTAGATGGCATTGTTGATGACCATCACGGTATTCTTATTAACGTCACCCTCGGATATCACCTTTTTTATCTTGTCGTTGGTGTTGTTGGAGGCCCAGCCGTTTATCTTGGCTACGGTCTCCTTTACGCCATCTTTGTCAAAGTTGACAGTCTCTATGCCTGCAAAGTATATCTGCCGCGCTATGTCTTGATACGACTCGTACACGGGAATTCGATCAGACAACCACAGTGCGTTTGCCATCTTAAGGGTAGCATAAGGATCGTCACGGTTCAGCGATGCCATGGCGTGCGCCGTGGCGTTGTACCGCGCCGCCGCGTCAGGCTCAAACCCAAACACGTCTTGAATCTGCGCCGCCGTGTTCTCATCAGCGCCCTCGTACAGGACGGAGAACGCAACGTACATGCTGGCAGGTGAGAAGAACTCGTTGCGGTCGTCACCCGCCGAGACCGTTTTGTAAAAGTCTATAGCAAAGGCGTTGTTTGTATCGGCGATGTATGCGGGGATCACAGGCGATTCGACGTGTGGAATAGTGATGGCGCCATCGCCACTACCGTGCTGCGCCGTTGGCTCTGCCGTGTATGATGGGTCGGTGATAGTCATCATCATTATCACCACTGCCATTGCCACAACAGACGCGGCGATGGCAGCTGCCGCCCAGATCGATCTCTTCATGGCGTGACTGCCCCATATTGCCTGCATATGCAGTGACTGTTGTTGTTGTTGTTTACACCAGATACCTCAGACCAGACAACAAGGCGTGCGCGTTTCTGGTATGACAGTATCATCTCAGTCCCACCTCGACTGTGGTAGTACTGTTGGGGGTGACGTCTACATATTCATAACCTTTGTTTATCGTAGTGATGCTGGTAAACCCGGCAGGCAGCACTGCAGTATTTATCTGCGCCAAGACCGTGTCGGGGATCAATCCCGTGTGTATGGTGATGCCGTTCTGGCCTGTAGTCTGTACGTTGGAGACTGCAGTGAGCAGCTCGTACGTAAATACTGTTGCGTCAGCTACTCCTACCTCGTCTGGATTCTTTACACCGTCACTGTTTGTGTCATTGAAGACGTCTATGATGATGGTGCTCTTTTCAGAGTCAGCTACGGGGTGCAGTGCAAAATCTATTGTGCTCGTGGTGTCGTCTGTCAGGGTTATAGTGTCATGTGTGTCAAAGCCATCAGATGGCAGGAATCCAGCGGGGATCGGCCAGGCCTGGACTAGCGCCAGGAATGGTATTATCCCTCCGGCGCTGTAGATGCCCGTAGAGCTGTCAGTTGTGGCTACAGTCTGTTTGAGTTTAAGATAGTCTACAACCTTGATGTTGACTCCGCCGAGTCCCTGCTCATTGCTGTCAAACGTTCCGTCTCCGTCCGTGTCATTAAATACCCTGCCCTGCACGGTGGCAGTTGCAGTTATGTCTGCATGGGCGTATGTGAGACTGACGCCCACCCGTGCAGTGTGCCAGCATCGCCTGCGTCATGGTCGGTGGCCGACAGTGTCCAATCTCCCCTGATACCGGATCCGTTGAGGGTGCCAAGCCCCGGGTGTGATGAGGAGTCGTATGTGGTAATGATATAGTCCAAGGTTCCGTCGGTCCTGTTGTACAGTGTGATATTTGTACCGTCAGGCGGGGTCAGGACTAGGCTCAGGTCGCCGACGTAGGTGTGGGTGACGTGGACGGGAATCGAGACTGACCGTAACGTGCCGTTTACTGGCATGAAGAGTGTACTGCTTGTATCCCCGGGGTCTGGTATTGCGCTGCCAGGACTCGTTGTGATAGAGTACGTTTGGTATTCGGGGCACGGGGTAGTGCATGAGTTTTTGACGTACCCGGCAAACATCCGGACGTCCAATGCGGTGTTGGTGTTGGTGTTGGTATTGTTGTACGCGGCCTCCTCGTCAAGGCCATCTGCTGACAGCGTCATGTTTTGTATAGTGATTGGTGGGGAGAATCCTATCATCCTCGTGCCGTTTGTAGGTATCCACATGGTGTAGCTGCTGTCAGGTGTAGTAAATGTGTAGTGCAGGTCATAAGTCCATACACAAAAAATTCCTTGATGTGCATTCTAATTCAACATTATGTAGTGAATCTGGTTGTCATAATGAGTGGACAGCAAAGTCACATGATGAACAAACCCATCATTTTGTCTGTTTTTGGCAACTCAAAACATACCATATCCGGCGCGGCATGCTTCGCATGCCTATACCAATAGGAAAAGTCAAAAATTTGTTCCGCTTTGTATAGTGTATGCCAAATGTCGAGCTGTTATGTCAAATGCGCAAAACAGAAAAATCAAGGCTGGTTATGCGCAGACTCGATATGCTTATCGTATTTTTGAACAGCATACACATCACTTCTGCTGCCTCTAAATTCTCTTGTAATAGACGCACCATTTCTCTGTGGAATAACAGACTGTCTGGATGCGGGGATTCACCTGATACAATATGCAAGGCACTCTCAGACAGCAGTTAAGCGAAATGTACTTGCGAATCAGACTGTTTACATGATGCCTGATTCGCATATGTTATGGGGGCTGTTCGGGATCAGGGAGTACGGCCTGTATGCAACATGACTGGAAGGTAAGCTGTGTCATGGCACTCTGCCTCTCTGTACCATCCGATAGCATGACCCTGACAATCATCCATTCGTTGTATGCCAGCAGGGAATAGTAAAAGCAGAGCATGCGAGCCGCCATGTCCTGTATTCTGGTCTTTGCCCGCATCGTTTCCACCAATCTGTATCCTGTCTCAACACCCCAACGTTTTGTGTATTTTTTTACGTCAATTGTCGGGGCGTTTGTGGCAAACCCTATGAATTTTTGCTCGGGTATCGTTGCGTCTTTGTTGTTCTTGCGCTTCTCTATTCTCATGGTAAAATTCACCATGCCAGTATGTCCCTGTAGCGTGGCCTGAGATGTTGCATTCCTTATATTTTTGTCATATTCCCGCAGTGCGGTGATGACCCCGCTGGAATTCCTGCACGGCATCAGGTATGTCGCATTATTGTTGAGTAGTGCAATTATTGTATCCACAGAGAAAAATTCCCTGTCCAAAAAGACCAGCCTTATCTTGGCACCTGTCTTTTTAACGGATTTCAGGATTCTGTCCACAAAATCAGGCACGGAATCACCCATTTCCAGGTATTGCGCACCCAGATGTATCTTCAGTGATTTGTCCACACACTGGGCAGTCATGTATCGCTCAAATAATTTGGTGCCGTTCTTGTAGCGGGATCGTGTGAGCTCTTTGCCGGGCTTTTTGTCATACCTTGGGATAAGGTGTATGTCAATTGCAATTGTTAACCCCTCCTTTGGAACCATTCCGAGGCGTACCATTTTTTTAAACTGTTGCGTCACCTGCATGTCAAACACATTCTGGACCTCTGCCGCAACCGGGCTTTTGAGCATGCTTGCAAACCACCTGTCCGAGGGCTCTTTCCTGCCTCCTAGGCTCTTTCTTGCATTGGCACATCCGCCTACAGATGAATCCTGAATTGCCGCATTTATGATCCCTGCATTAAGCGTGTTGATATCAAAGATGGTATTATGATGTCCGGGCATTGTTGTACACGACAACATGGGACACAGGCCCGTCACAACATCTTGATATAGACGTTTGTTGTTTACCATATTACGGATCTGGTTTGTTTTTTGTTTGGACAACGTTAAACTACTGGATCCGTCACATTTAGCTTTTTTGGTTGGAATATACTTCCGGTATGGGATAACCCAGTTTAGCTAACCTACATTTCGCTTAACTGGACAGGCCAAGAAGAGGACGTCCAACAAAGATGGACAAGAAACTATTAGACAAGGCAAAATCGTGGTGTGGTGATAAGGCGTTTACGTCTTTTGAGCTGTGTGACTATCTTGAAAAGATATCCAAAGTTCGACTAAACATGCTCCAGATAAGACGCTATTCCAAAAGTTGGGGAAATTCCAACAAAAAGACATCGCCCCTGCACATAAAACGTATCCCTATGAAATCCGTGAAAAACTGGAAGCGTAATATGTTAAGAAAGATTTCACGGTACGCATACATGGGATATGCAATAGTAACACAAGACGAGTCCCACTTTAAGGACGCAAAGCTTTCCGTAAGATACTGGGCAAAAGTGGGACTGTGGATACTCATGCCGTGGTCAGGAGGACATCACAGATTCTCCATGTTGCGCAGCATGACATCAGATGGTAAGACGTTCTTCAACCATTGCAGCACGGTAAACACTGAGAGTTTTCTTGAGCATATTGATTCTGTATATGAGAAAGTAGGCAAGATGGTATTATTCCTAGACAGGGCACCATGGCATGATTCTGCGGAGGCTAAAGAATTCTTCAAAAAGCGTGATATCATAATAATATGGTATCCTGTGGGACACCCGTACCTCAATCCTGTGGAGGAGGTATGGAGCGTGCTCAAACGCACCATGAATAATTCAATACGATACGCAGACAAGAACACCCATCTCAGTGCAGTGTATTCGTTTATCCGTACCCACAAGTTTGATTATAGTTTTGAAAAGTTCTGGAGGCGACTGCCGCCAGGCGGGGTAATGGTGCCGCTTGTACGCTCAGAAGACAAGCCAGATGAATCCATACGTGCACAACAGGTAGGCAGTACAAAAAAACCCAGTCCATGTAAATAGTCATTATACCATGACGGTTCCTGTCGTACGTTAATTTTGTAACACACGTATAAAGTGCCAAAACCTGTTGCAATGGAACAAACAGGCATTTTTTATTCTCCTTTGAGCATTTGGTAGACTTTAGCTCATACAGAACAGTGTGTAAGGACAATCCTATGCCTCTTGCAGATCTGAGATGAGTATAGACTTGTGACCATTGCTATATGGGACGATATGAAATAACTTGTGTGCAGTAGTTCCAAGCGCAAATCACGTATATATTTGCCAAATGCTTCCATATCCCAAATGGGCAGTATAGGAGTAGTAATTGTAGTAGTGGCAATAATGGCCACAATGGGTGCTGCACTATACTCATACACACTCTACCAGACAAACTTCATACAAGTAGTGTCTGGGGAGCCTGTCACAGTGGGGCCGGTAAAGTACACAATAATGTTTGAGGGGACTCATGAAGGAAGCAAGCAGGTGCAGCCTGAAAATGTATTTGTGCAGATAGGAATAACGGCAATGAATGTAAGCCAGGAGGATGTAATGTTGTCAGGGGGACAACTATACATTGTTGATGAGGCAGAACAGAAACACCAGCCAGTTTATGGGGAATTTTCTGCAAAAGATCTCTTTGTTGAGTCCATAGAGCCAGGCCAGTCAATTGAGAGAAGCACCCAGTTTGACATACCATTTGATAAAGATGCTCAATACAACATAATCATACGCCCACAAAAAGAACAGTCTACTGTAGATACTGCAATAGTGTGTATAACAAACTGCCAAGTATCCAAGTAAAAAGATGTGGCCGATTTCCATTGCCAAACAAGCTGCCCACGGACAGTTATTTTATTGATGGGTATTATCACTACTACCCACGCTCGTCAAGAAGAGGGCACTACTCAACACTTTATGGAGTTTATATTTAGTAGGATTTGGTGTTGGGAAATGATGTCTAGAGGAATTCCAGTAACAGAAGTAATCTAGTTTACAGGTTCCGTGGATGCAGTGGCAAAAGTGGTCTCAATTCATTGGGTCCATCTCAAAATACGACGCGCAAAATGCCTACAGAATCTTCCGGAATCACATCGTATCGGTAGCGGTAATGCCTATAGGGCACACCCCATTGTGGATTCTCTAGAAAAATCGAATGGGGGTTATTCAATGGACCTTTTGAAATTGTGTAGATTCAACATTCAAATTCTAACCTTCGGCATAGTTAACCCACCAAGTCCTGCCGGCAGATTCCAAATGCAAAGATCATCATTGAGAGAGGTATGATTGTGGCGGCGCGTCCTGATAGGCCTAAAAGACACACATCAACTGAAGTTTCAGAAAACATTTGGAATTATAGCCACATGTACACGCAGTAGGACTGCAATATACGCTGACTAGATATTTCATCTGCATGAACACACACAGCAGTGGCAGCATCGCCAGACAATTGCAGTCCCACTAATTCAATCTGATGCGGAGATCTTGGGCATTGTATAAGTGCTCTGTGGAAGAATCTTGAGCGTGATCCTCTTCTCACCCTCTCGTTTGAATGGATAACGATCCCGTTTCATATATTGTCTAGTAAGCCGGTCAGCATATGTATAGTCATGATCTGGAATCAGATCCACCACAGTACCACGGATCGACACCATGTCAAGCGGATCAGTTTTTGACACAACAGATACCGCAATGCGCGGATCTCGGATCACATTGACATGCTTCACTCTGCCTTCAGCAGTATTGATCATGATATGGCCGCCTTGATAACCGGCCCAAACTGGAGTCACTTGCGGCGAACCGTCACTCATAAGCGTGGCAATGAAAACTATATTGTCCGCAGCGAACAGCCTTTGCAGTCTTTTAAACATATCCTGCTTGGCCATCTTCATCTCCGCCCACCGCATGGATCCTTTTGTAAAAATGCGTTGTGGATGCGTGCAAAAGATAGTTGCAGAGTAATCACCATATCACCATCACCACATCTGCCACCATACAAATCATTTTGTATCCGTGGAATTTTCAAGCAAATTTGTCATGGCCCTGTTTATTATCTCCGCCACCAAATACTGGGAATATTCTTTGGGATCTTTGTCGCCTGGCGGTGAGGTATCTGGCGGTGAGGTATCTGGCGGTGAGGTATCTGGCGGTGAGGTATCTGGCGGTGAGGTATCTGGCGGTGAGGTATCTGGCGGTGAGGTATCTAGCTGTTGGGTCTCTGAGAGCAGCCAGTCAACGATCTTTGTAATCTTGGCCGATGTCTTGTCAATTATCTTGGAATGTTTCGAATCAAAATCCCCAGGCACTTCAAAGCCAAGCAGCTTGATAGATGTACCATAGTACTTTGTAACTGCACCGCTTGAGTCGTCCAGCCTTACTAACTCAATGAGTCCTGATTCTATGAGAATGTTTATGTGATGACGGGTAGTAGATATGGCCTTTTCATACCCTGACTTGGCCAGCTCATCTGCGATCTGCTTTGGCGAAAGTGGTTTGTGGTACAGCATTGACACAATTTCGGCCCTTGCAGGATCCCCTATTGCACGTGCCTGTTCTGAATTGATAGTAACTATGCGAGTGACTTTGGCCGACCTATCCAGTAGCATATTCATACCAACATCCTCATTACAAACCTGTAAAATTCTACTTTATAAAATTTCTCATGTATTTGTATAAAAATTATTTTGCTATTTTATATATGATAATATAATTATTATTATTATTTTATATTAAATATATAATAATATTATAATATAAATAATATTAGTTAAATAATATCAAATATATATTATTTTAATCATAGATATATAATAAATTTATTGTATTACTAGATTTATAGTATTAATTAAATAAAATTAGATGATTATTATTATAATCATAATAATATAAGTATATTACTGAAATAATAGTAATGCATGTATAGTAATATTATATATGTGATTTATTTTAAGATACGATCATATATTTAGATAATAATCAAAAAATGATCAGGATTCAGCAATGTCCCCTGCAAAGGCAGTGTTGGGTGCTTTTTTGGCAGATTTTGGTAGGATGTGTATTCAAGTTTTCAGGCATTCTGGGCACCCCATGTGTGGGAAAGGCAAGATTTTCATGTTCAGTAATAGATTATAGAGTATTCAACACCAGGCAGGTAACATGTCACCTCCCCCTCTCAAGTCGCATGTATGGGCATGTCTGCCATACAAAATCATTCAGATGATGTGATAAGATTTGGAATATGATGACAATAACTGCCCTACGCCATGGCAAGCATGTCATGTAATTATTTATTTCATAATGATAAACACAATTCCAAAATGATGTGCGCAGCCGTGTGCGTCCTTACGGGCATGATGTTTTCCCACGGCCCTGCCACATGCAGGGATGTAAGTCACGTTCCAAACAGCCGCTCAAACTCTGTCTGGGCGTTACTGCCATGCAGCTTCCATGTCTCAAGTATACTTGCTATTGTACAGTACATCTGTGCTCCGCGCAATGTTGCAAAACTGTACATCACCTTGCGCCGTATTACAAACCTGCGCAGCATACGCTCGGCAAGGTTGTTTGTAAGTGACATTTCAGGATTTGTAACTGCAGTAAAGAGGTAGGGTGCGCAGTTACATACGTAGGTTCCCGCCTTGATGCCCTCTTGCAGTAGAAGCCTGCCTATCTCAGTCGTTTCAAGTACGAGGCGGTCTATCTTTTGTTCCGGCGTGTCAGGAGGCAGGCCCTTGACATGCTGGTATATGCTCATGAGCCTGTGGTAGAGATACCATCCCGTTTCAGTATCGCTTTTGGTGACTGCGTTTTCCACCTTTGTCTTTACATGTGCCCAGCACAGTTGTCGTGTCTTGAAATGATTGTGTGCCGCATATGCATCACAGGTCATTTTGATGTCCGGGTATGGAAAATTCTTCTCAATGACTGATTTGCGCCGTGTCTCAGCAGGATGAAACATGACGTGTTTGCCGTCCCCTATCATGACCCACATCCTGCCGTTTTTACTGACATTGCCGCTGTCCTTGCCATCATTCTCACGGTCCTTGCCATCATTGTCCTTGTCCTTGCTATCATTCTCACCGGTATCACTACTCCTGTCCGGGCCAAGTGGCAGGACTGTATCATCAATGTTTCCCGCACTGGATTTTGCAATGTTGTTGCGTATCATCTTGATTTCCGGTTTCAGCAGGGACTCTGATGCCCTGATTGCCTTGTTTATGGTGGCACGACACAGTTTCTTGTCATATGCTATGTGTATTGTCTCACACAATTCAGAGCCGCTCTTGTTGGTGTGATACAGCCGGACAATCTTGATCAGTAATTTCTTGCCGATGGATGTGCCATCAAGCATCCAGTCGGGCTTGGATGAAACAGGCCCACACGTACCGCATATGTACAGGTACACGTCATAGAGCCGTTCGGTGACCCTGCCATCCTCTAACTCTAGTGCAATCTTTGAGTATCGGTCAATCTCCCCAATGGGACTGCCGCAGTCTGGACATGTATCAAGTGTTAGATTTATTCTGCCGTCAGGATTATACTGGCGTGCATAGCCCGTATGGCCTTCTGGCGGGCCTATCTTGGCGGGGGTTGTATCGGGAGCCTCTTTGTCGTGCCTGTTCTTTATCTGCCTCCGGGTTATCGTATTGTGTGCAGGTGGTGTAGAACCTGCGTCGTTTGCCGCATCCCTCTGTTCGAACTTTTGGCATTTTGTCCTCAACTCGTCAATCTGCTCAAGCAGTGCGTCGTTTGCCTCCTTCAGGTCTTCGTTTGCTTGGTCCTTGTATTGTGCATAGTCAAGAGTGGTGCGTGACATGTCTGACAACATCCTTTCCCTGATGGTACTTGTCGTGTACACATTTTTTGTAAGCAGCATGTTGCAGCATTCCCATACTGTCTGAATTTTAGCATCAATTCTCTTGTATAGTGCGTCTTTTTCATCACGCATTATGGCTTGGCTCTTTTGGTCTGCCTCAAGTTGCGCTATTTTGTCCAGCAGGCCGGATATCAATGAGTGTTGTGGGTCAGATATGGCATCAGTATAGTTAAATAGATTCTTTGTAATGGTTTGTTGGTATTGTTGTCTTCTCATTTTGTAGTGATCATGGGAAGTACACAATACCATCTTTTAAGCGTAAGGATTGTACAAATTCTTCATTTTACATAAATTATTTTGTGTGATTTACGTGCCTATACCCGCGGCTTGGGGAGGGGGAGGTGACATGTTACCCAGGCAGCCACAAACACACATGAATCATACCTGGCCAAAACGGCAATGGGGTTCAATGGCAGGTCAGATAAGTAGGTAAGCAGGCAAGAGGGCGCATGTGTGGTTATGGTCAAAATTCTGCTTGTGAGAACCGCTCATATGCCAAGAGATAGCGGTCTGTCATCTTTTTGATAATGTCAGGAGGTATCTCGGGCGCCGTCGGTTTGAGTCCGGCGGCGCGCGCCTCTTCAAACTGGGCCTTGAATCCATGCGCGGCCAGCCAGTCACGCAGTATCTGCTTGTCGTATGCCTCCTGAATTCTGCCCGTCTCAAACGAGTCTTTGGGCCATAGCCGGTATTCGTCCGGCCCTATCGAATCACCAAGTGTGATCTGGCCGTCCAGCAAGCCAAATTCTAGTTTCAGGTCTGCCAGAATAAATCCTGCATCATCTGCAATGCGTGCCATTCGCTCATAGATGTCAACTGACATGCGCTCAAGTTGATCATATTGGTGATTGGTGAGCAATCCTGAACCTATTGTCGTCTGCCGGCTTACTGCCACATCATGCTCGGACTTGGTCGTTGGGTCAAAGAGGGGTTCAGGTAGCCTTGCTGCCAGGGTAGTATCGGTGCCCTCAGGTAGCCTGGCTGTGCCCTGTTGCCACCTGTCAACCAGGCTCCCGTAAAAGTAGCCCCTGACAACGCACTCAATCGGTAGCATCTGCATCCGCCTGACTGTAATCTCAGTCGTGGATCTTTTGTCAAGAAAGTGGTTTGGAACGTTCAGATTCTCAAACCAGAATTCGGCAAACCTGCAGAGTATCTCACCCTTTCTGGGAATAGTCTGCTCAAACGCCACATCATATGCAGATACCCTGTCTGAGAACCTAAAGAGCAGTACATCATGGTTGATGGCATAGATGTCCTTTACCTTCCCGCTTGCTATAAACTTCAAACAGATGTAATTGGTAAATGTAGGTTTAAACTGTTTTTAAAAGCGCTGCACGCCCATCATGGCCTTAAAAACATGCAAGGCAAAAGTACAATCACATCATCGCTTTGGAGTTTGTGGTATCATTGAAATTCAAATGTGCGGACCGCAAAACTTGTCAGATGTATAAACATGGCTCATGCCTTGCTTTGCGCAAGTAAAAGCAGGTGGAGTGCAACAGGCATCAATAACAAGTAATTCTATTCTATGAATAGTTCTTCATAAGCAGTAGAAGCAGATGAGTGGCGTAACAGAAATCAATGGTAAGGACAAAGATGGCATCTACTCCAATTTTCCATATATTAAAAAGAGATTTTATTTAGTTAGCTCACCGACTACGCTACAGGTCCAACCGTGCAGTATGCTATGATCCTACTTTGTCATAATGGACCAATGCACCCATGCACGCTGGCCTGCAACGCCATAATGGTCTGATAGGTATCTCAAGCCAGGTTACAAAACTCGAATCATCCCTTGTGTGTGTATGCGGCTTGTAATTGTATACCATTTGGCAAACTGTTTCAAGATTCTTTTTGATGAATTCATGCCACATCCAACATAGTTGTGTCTTTGTTGTCAATACTGCATTACACTTGAATCCTTACATTCTGATGTGACAGATCCATACTTTTTTCAGATTGTTTGGCATGACTTGTCGCATTTGTGCTGGGGCTTGTTGCGGTCATGGTGGCCAGGTAGTCTTATGAACCCATCATGCCCACCATCTTTGGCAGTTCACGATATGTCTTGGTCACAAATACGTCATTGTCTGCATGGACCATCACAAGCTCCATGGAGTTATCAGTGGGAGGCGATACAATGATCTTTTTGCCTGGTGCCAGAGTGCCCAGGTCAAGCGTGTCACCATCGCCAAAGTTGACACGTACGTTGGTCATGGGCATAAAGCCAGTATTCTGGATGGTGACCCTGCCCATTACAAACATGCTCTGCTTGTCCAGGATGGGATCAACAAAGATGTCATAGTCTTGGATGGCAATCGTAAGCTTTCCAATATCCATCCCAAATACTACGGCTATGACTGCTATGGTGCCCAGTCCGATTCCCATGAGTATGGTGTATGACTTGACCACGCAGCATATGCTGCATGGTGCTAATTAAGATTTCAAGTCATGTGGTAGTGCGGCAGCCGCTACAAAAATGTCCATGTACAGAGTTGCAGGATTCAAAGACGGTAATGTCACCGCATCCAAAAAAACTCTGGGCCATGTCCGTGTATGTTGCCAACTGCAACAGGGTCTGCAGGATCGGCCAGACTGATTGTTATGACTCATTGTAGATCCGCGCAGTTACTGTGGCATATGTGGTGTCGTTGGAATCATATGTTTTGCTGATCGGTATAGTCTCAAGTAATCCTTTGTAAACCTCCTCAAGTGTAGGCGAAATGATTTCGGTACAATAGACACACCCGAGTTTAGCAAAAACTTTATTAGTCACCCCCCCCCCCCCCCTTCACTTTAATGAAAACCTTACTTTTTACAATTGTGTCATTAGCAGCACTTGCTTCATTTGTTGCATTGCCAGCAGTATACGCACAAACAGCTGATACATACAATATTGTCCTGACAGGAACACACACAAACACCAATCTTGACTTTAATCACGAAAGAACATATGTCATACATAATTTGCCAAATGAAATAATAGAACAGGGCAATGTCTACGTGTTATTCTCTAGTTCGACCTTGAGATCTAGCGACTATACTATTACAACATCTGTACAACCAATTCATAACTGGTATAACATTCCAATTAATGACGATGGTACAATATCAATAACCTTCAAGGCAACAGGTTGGTTTGATGATCCTGATGACACCTTACTTCCCTCTATGACATTTTTTTTAACTAATGATGCCTCAACCACGAGAGGACCATTGGCTTCATTTCTGAATGTCAGGTTGACAGATGACCCACCACCAACGGCACACGGTCAACTAATTGCTGTTGCAAAACAAGAGGCAAATAGAATACCAGATGATTGTCCATATAGAAACAATGGTGTCAACCAGATTACTTATTGTGATCATCTGGGTAATACCCCCTCTCAAGATTGGGACAGGGTAACAGCAGAATATGTAGAAAGATGGGAAAGAATATTGGTGTCTTATGGAGTTGATAGATATCTCGCATGGAAAGCTGGTTACACCATAACATACGAAAATCAAAGTCCCACAAAAGCAGCTACAAAATGCCTTTTTGATGTTGAACCGATGACGTATAATGAACTAAACACTGCGAGGAATGACTATGATAGAGGAAAAACCCTTGCAGAAAGAGAAGATAGAGTTAGATTAGTACAAAACATAGGGAAAACATCCGCAGAAGGCTCAACACAAAATAATGCAAATCAACGCCAATTTACTCCCGTATATGCCCCAGCATTAGAAGAACTTTTGAGAATAGAGAATTGGTATAAAGGCCAAGGAATACCAATAGGTACAGCATCACTACAATCAATCGCACCAGGCAGCAGAGAATGTCGAGTAGAAGCTCAACCATCTTCATCACCACAATCATCACCACCACAACAACAACAATACGGTTCTGTACAATCACAAAACACACCAACAGCAGATCCAGCACTAATTGCCAAAGTGCAAAGCTATGCTGATGAAACGCAACACGGAGCAGCTCATGTTGAAAAATGGACTAGAGTACTAGCTGCCTTTGGAGTTGTAAATCATAGCAACCCAATGACGGTAGACGAGGCATTGGCCAACACAAAGAAATACGATCCCAACAGATGGACTCCAGTCTATGACGAACTGGTAAGACTAGCTGCACAACAACCAGATCCAACACCACAACAACAGCCACAACAAGCACCACAACAACAGCCACAACCAGTACAATCACAAAACACACCAACAGCAGATCCAGCACTAGTTGCCAAAGTGCAAAGCTATGCTGATGAGGTGCATAACGGAGCAGCTCATGTTGATAAATGGACTAGAGTACTAGCTGCCTTTGGAGTTGTTGATCATAATGATCCAATGACAGCAGCAGAAGCCAAGGCCAACACAAAAAAGTATGATCCTAATAGATGGACTCCTGTGTATGAGCAGCTTTTGATATTAGAAGCTGCAGAGGCTCAGCCACAACAAGCACCACAACAACAGCCACAACAAGCCCCTGCAGTACCAGATACACAACCACAACAACCAGTGCAATCACAAAACACACCAACAACGGCTGATCCTGCACTAATTCAAGCAGTGAAAGGCTACCTAGTCAAAGCGTATTACAATGACGATCCAAACGATCCACGTGGGATAGAATGGCCTAATCACCTGCCAAGATGGCTACCTGCATTAGCTGCATTAACAGGAAATTATACGGACTATGAACCAATGACATCAGAGAAAGCATTCCAAAACGCCAAAGATTTCGACCCTGTCAAATGGATACCAGTCGCAGAAGAGATTCTGAGACTAGAACAGGCTGCTGCTGATCAATAAACACCACAGCAATCAGATCCAACACCTGGACCAACAACAACAGATCCTACATTGATTGCCAAAGTGCAAAGATATGCTGATGAAAGGCAACACGGAGCAGCTCATGTTGAAAAATGGACTAGAGTACTAGCTGCCTTTGGAGTTGTTGATCATAATGATCCAATGACAGCAGCAGAAGCCAAGGCCAACACAAAAAAGTATGATCCTAATAGATGGACTCCTGTGTATGAGCAACTTTTGATATTAGAAGCTGCAGAGGCTCAGCCACAACAAGCACCACAACAACGGCCACAACAAGCCCCTGCCGTACCAGATACACAACCACAACAACCAGTGCAATCACAAAACACACCAACAACGGCTGATCCTGCACTAATTCAAGCAGTGAAAGGCTACCTAGTCAAAGCGTATTACAATGACGATCCAAACGATCCACGTGGGATAGAATGGCCTAATCACCTGCCAAGATGGCTACCTGCATTAGCTGCATTAACAGGAAATTATACGGACTATGAACCAATGACATCAGAGAAAGCATTCCAAAACGCCAAAGATTTCGACCCTGTCAAATGGATACCAGTCGCAGAAGAGATTCTGAGACTAGAACAGGCTGCTGCTGATCAATAAACACCACAGCAATCAGATCCAACACCTGGACCAACAACAACAGATCCTACATTGATTGCCAAAGTGCAAAGATATGCTGATGAAAGGCAACACGGAGCAGCTCATGTTGAAAAATGGACTAGAGTACTAGCTGCCTTTGGAGTTGTTGATCATAATGATCCAATGACAGCAGCAGAAGCCAAGGCCAACACAAAAAAGTATGATCCTAATAGATGGACTCCTGTGTATGAGCAACTTTTGATATTAGAAGCTGCAGATGCTCAACCATAACTACAGTCATAACCATAACCAGTACAAGACAAAGTAACAATACCAATCAATAAATCTCAAACTGATTGAAACAGTTCAAAAATACATAGACACGGCATAATGGTACAACGATGATAGAAATGATCCACGCGGACTAGAATGGTCAGAACATCTAGAAAGATGGTCACCAGCACTAGCTGCACACAAGTGACCACACACAACACCAATTATGATATCACAAAGCATTCACAATTGCTGACAAATACGATTGTACTAAATGGATTCCAGTTGTAGAAGAAATACGTAAACTAGAACAAGATTCTTAGAACCATACACATTTTATTTTTTAATTTATTGAATTAATCAGCTGTGCCCTACAGGCATATGCCACCACATACCAAATCTGCCCGCCATGCCACACAAGATTGTCTACATAATTTGTACGTGGACAGGTTGTCTGGGAAGATTTTTTGATTCAGGCACGGATCTAGAGTCTTTTGATAGTATTACACATCATTCTGGGCACGACCTGATCACGTATCATAATTTGACACGCAACGTCGATTTTTTTTTGGTATGCGCGTCATTAGATGAAATATCCAACATACGTCAATGACAGTGGCCAAAAAAAGAGACCAACGATCATTTGACCTGGCCCAAGGATCTGCTAGGCCTGATTCTGGCCACGACGGTGGTCAGGATCGTCAACAGAATGGACGAACCATACCCCCTCAATCCGGGGGTGGGCGGCAAGAAGGGATACCTACCCAGAACCATGGCCATAGTATGCATCATGCTGGAGGCCGAGCGCAGGACGTACCGCAAGATGGTGCGATGCCTACACGCAGACCAAAAGACGGCGCGTAGGATGGAGTTGTTGCCAGGCAACATACCCTCCAAGAACATGATACGCAACTCGTATTGGCTGATCCCAGTCTTACCTCAGGGAGGTGTATTGCGCGCGTCGTCGAGGAGTAGCAGGGTTTGGGTTTTGTTGCAGACGACAGCTCGGGTTACACAGAGCAGGGTTGAAAAGTAGGTGGATTTCAGGACCGACAGAGTCAGCAACAGGCACGACTGGATCAAGATGATGTACGTCATCATCATCATCATCATCATCATCATCATCATCATCATCATCATCATCATCATCATCATCATCATCATCATCATCATCATCATCGACGTGCGAACTAATCGTACTGGCGTATCTGGTGACTGCGAGCCGCACGGTCGACATAAAGGGAATATCAGTAGATGGAAATGTGCCCCCTAGAGACAAGCCTAAAACCATCTAAACACAGTATTGAAATTTTTTGATCAAATAGCCTATAAGATATTGTACCTACTTACCTTAAAGTGTCGAAACAAAAAGGCAAGCAAGTACAAAGTGAGATTGGAGACAGGGTGCTTAATATCTTATCTAGCCTGTTTGCCACTGCCAGCATTGCATTCTCTGAAAGGTACAATGCACAGTATGGAATACTAGAGTTTGTTACAATACTATCTCAGATGGCCAGGTTCAGGATATCATCTGAAGAGGCCGTGCGACAGATTGACATTAATAAAAAGAGACCGACTGCCAAGTGGTTCCGCGACATGATTCATTCCATTACATCAAATGATGCCATGATGTTATGTGATGAAATGCTAAATCACACCATAAAGCACATCTACAAGAAATACAGGAACAAGAGTGTACTGGTTGCAATAGACAAGCATCTGATTCCAAGACATGATAAATTCAACATGAAATATTTGATAAGATCCAAGGCGGGCGGAGGAACACACAAGTTTGAGAGTTATTCCACACTGCAGATAGTGGACGGTCCTGCCAATGCAGTATTGTGCTGTATGAGGGAGCTCAAAGAGTCAATAGATGCCAATTTTGTGCGTAGATTCACCCAAATTCTCAAAGAAAACAAGATACGAGCACGCCTTATTCTACTTGATCGAGAGTTTTACTCTGTCGATGTAATGGAGGCAGTATTACAATCAAAAAATAAATTTCTAATGCCTGCAATAAAAAACTCTACCACAAAAAAAGCGATTCTAGAATACCATGCAGGTACAAGAGATATGGCATCCAAACACACCATAACAAACAAGTTCCAAAGAAGTATGTCCTTTACACTGATCATCACCAAATCCAAAAAGCATGGGGATCTCAAGGCAAACATAACAGAATGGTATCATGCATTTGCGACAAACCTTACGATGGGGCGTGCCCTCAAGGAGATCACTACACTCCCAGAAGAATACAGAAAGAGATGGGGAATCGAGACAGGATACAGGCAAATAGAAGAGATTCGGCCAAGAACCACAAGCAGAGATGATGTGTTTAGAATGATGTTGTTTTACACGGCATTGTTATTCTACAATTTATGGACCGCAGAAAGGCAAGAGTACACATCATACGGAATACTGACGCTAAAGCTTATGGCATCATTGTCTGCCATGATTGGCATCGGTAAACTGATAGAGTTTCCGTACGATCCTGGAGGCTATGGTTAGTGAGCACATTTCCAACTACTGAATATGGCATGCTGGATGACCTGCTACACGGCCCGTGCAGTATGAATAGGAGAGACATACCTTGCAGGGATAATAAAATGAAGTTGAGACAAGGGAACATACGTTGCAAAGCCATTATGATGGTGGTATAAGATGAATTCCTCAATTACCTGCCAGGACCATATTCCAAAGATCAGGCATACACACCGTTATTACATCGGGTTGGGTATCAGTCTTGCCTGCCCATTTTGTTGGGGGTTGATATCAAATGGTAGTGGGACAGTTTAGCAGTTGTTGTGATTGGTATCACTTTTGTGATTGGTATCACTTTTGTCATTATTACTAGAAGGTATAGAGAAATCAGTTGGTGTTACAGGCCCTTCACTTCCCTTCATCTCAGCCCTGCTCTTAAACTCAGGCACGATGCCAAGCGAAGAATAATTACCAGTAGAGCATGTAAAGCACATAGAGTCCTCTGGGATTCCAACTGCAGCAGCAAGGCTCTCTGCATCATTGTATATGAGGCGATCCACCCCTATGGCTTTGCGCACCCTCTCAATGATGGTATTGGGATCAGTATTGGTTTTTGGTCCCGCTGAAAAGGTGGCAAGCTCTTCCTGTGATGGAAAGTCTATTCCTGCATAACACGGATACATGATGGGCGGATATGTAATTACCATGCTGATCTTTTTGGCACCTGCACGTCTAAGCGCCTTGACTATGGCCTTTGAGCTGGTCCCCCTGACCAGACTATCGTCTATCACCACTACATGTTTTCCATCGATAATCTCCCTGATGGGTATTATCCAGTGGTTGATCTCCATGCGATCGGTATGGTGCGGCTCTATAAAGCTGCGCAGCGGCCCCTTTTTGCTGTATCTGTCCTTGAGCAACCCTTCATCAAACGGAATGCCGAGCTCTTGCGCGTATCCCAGTGCGGCAGGCCTTGCAGAATCTGGTACTGGAATGACCAGATCCGCATCATGTATGGGAAACTTTTTTGCGAGAAACTTGCCAATCCTCTTTCTTGCCACGTATATGTTGGTCCCCTCCATGCTGCTTGATGGATGGGCAAAGTAGGTATACTCAAACGAGCAGTATGCACGCGACTCGTCTTTTGAAAACATCTCAGACTCAAGTCCATTCTTGCCCAGCCGTATAAGCTCACCAGGCGTCACACTCCTCTGCAGTTTAGCGCCCACCGCAGAGAGTGCCGAGGACTCGGATGCCACTATGAATGTGTCGTCTTCTTGCTTGTGTCCAAGCACCATGGGACGAAACCCCTTGGGATCGCGTGCGGCATATACGGATTCATCATCGGAGATGAATGTAAAACAGTACGATCCCACAATCTCATTTTTGAGGACGGATAGTGCCTTTCCCATTGCCCCATTCTCAGATATCAGTGTCACAAGCCTCTGCGCCGCCACGAGAGTATCGCTTGCGTTTTGCGGCGTGAATGAACAGCCTCCCACCATATTTGACATCTCTTGCGCGTTTGCTATGGTGCCGTTGTGCGCAACACACAAGTCCTTGACTTTGAGTGGTTGCGCGTTCTCAAGGGAGCTGCGCCCCATTGTGGAGTATCGGACATGGCCTATCACCGCGGGAGACTCGTACTCTTTTGTGATTAATTTAAACTCTGAAGATGAAGCAGACACCAATCCCAGCCTCTTGAGTGGTGCCTTTTTTGGGATGGCTATACCCCAGGCCTCTTGGCCCCTGTGCTGTAGTGCCCTGAGAGCATCTATTGCCATGGGAATTACGTTAGTTCCACGTCTGCTGTACACGCCTACGACGCCGCAGTTTTCCCTAGCGTCCATTATGTGCACAGTTCCTTCAACTTGTTGAGCCATCTCTCACGTGTCTTATCAACTCTTAGGTCTATGACAGGCGAACCAGGATTGTTGTGTTTGGTATGGGCATAATCTTGGAATGTGATGTTATCGCCGCCAAATGTACCAAGCACTGCAAATGGCACGCCTGCATCCTGCAGCAGATCTTGCGTCCCTGCCAGGTACGATGAGTGTACTGCCAAGAGGTAACGACAATGGCTCTCAGAGAAGAGCACCTTGTCGATTGCAAGATCTTTTGTTTCAGGGGAAACGGGTGCTGCCTTTACGGATATGCTGCATCCCACATTGCCTGCCAGGCACATCTCAGATATGGCCACGGCTAAACCACCCTTGGAGCAATCGTGGGCGCACCGCACCAAGCCAGCATCAATGGCCCCAAGCACCGCACCTGCGTTGGCAGCAGATGTGGCAGGATCGACTGCAGGGCACTTGCCTCCACCCTTTATACCATGAATGTATTCTATATACTCAGAGCCTCCCATCTCATCACCTGTACTTCCCACCAGCACTAGGTTGTCACCAGAAGTGATGTTTTGTGCGATGAATGGCTTCTTGGAGGTCAGCCCCAGCACCCCGATCACAGGTGTGGGCTTTATCGGGCCCTTGTCGGTCTCGTTGTACAAGCTGACCTTGCCTCCTATGCATGGGATGTTTAGATGTGTGGCGAGATCTGCTATGCCGCGCAGTGATTCCAGAAACGTCCAAAAGACTTCAGGGTTGGTTGGATCTCCAAACTGCAGGTGATCCAGCATTGCCGCCGGCTTGGCACCTGTACACACCACATTCCTGCATGCCTCCTCAAAGCAGCCCATTGCACCCTGCCTGGGGTTGACATGGCAGTGCTTGGGGTTTGCGTCAATGGATATAGACAAGTACCGTCCATTGTCCAAGCGCAGTACCGATGCATCTCTCCCAGGCCTCACCACGGTCCTGATCCCGACCTCGTGATCATACTGCTCATACACCCACCTCCTGCTTGAGATGTTTGGCGACAAGAGCAGTTTTTGTAATGTACAGGTATAGTCTGCAGGAAGAGGATCAATGTCGGCAGGTTTACTTGCTTGGTCCAAGTATTGAGGTCTTTTTGATGGCAGCTCAAGCAAGGTGGGGTTTGCCACCACATCAACGGGCAGTTCTGCAAACACCTCGGGGCCATGCGTGATGCGCAAGGTACCGGATGCAGCATCAGGGTTATCAGCACCACCCATGCCACCTGATCGCACCTCGCCTATGACCGAACACCCTATGCGGAACTTGCTGCAGATCTCTTTGAGATGTGGTAGGTCATTGCCGCCAATAATGAGCAGCATCCTCTCTTGTGATTCGGATATCATGATCTCATCAGGCGACATGCCGGGCTCGCGCGTATGTACCTTGGCCACGTCCGCGTCCATCCCCACTCCGAGCGCATCGGCGGTCTCAGAGAGTGCGCAAGATAGTCCGCCCCCACCTAGATCCTTTACTGCATGTATGAGACCATTGTCTCTTGCCTCCAGAAATGCCTCTATGATGAGTTTCTCAATGAATGGGTCCGGTATCTGCACTGCTGACCTGTCCCCTGATCCATCCAGTGAATCCGAGGCAAACTGCGAGCCGCCTATTCCATCACGGCCAGTGGGGCCTCCCATCAGTACGACCAGATCGCCAGGCTCGGCATGGTTGCGTATCAGCCGCTCCTTCTTGCCAAATCCAATGGCCGCCACGTCCACCAACGCATAGCCCGTATAGCACTCATCAAACTCCACCTCGCCTCCTATGGTGGGTATCCCAAGGCAGTTGCCGTAATCTGCTATTCCCGATACGGCATTTCTCAACAGCCACCTGGCATGTGGGTCATTTTCTACATCTCCAAACCGCAGTCCATCAAGGATGGCAATGGGCCGGGTTCCAGTAGAGAGTATGTCACGGATGACTCCGCCTACCCCTGTAGCCGCCCCCCCATATGGCTCGACTGCCGAAGGATGGTTGTGGCTCTCAATGTGCGCCGTCACCACGTATCCATCGCCCACATCCAGGACGCCTGAATCGTAACCTTTGGCATTTATCACGGCATCCCCGTCCATGGGCAGAATCCGCAGATGCTTCTTTGATGACTTGTACGAGCAGTGCTCAGACCACTCGGCTGCCACTATCTGTATCTCTGTAGGGGTGGGGTCACGGCCTATCTTGGATCTCAGCTCGCAGAGTTCACGCGGCTCTAGGCTCAGTGTGTATGCACCTCTTCTTCTGCCGCCCCACCTGAGGCTGATGCAATCATAGATTGGAATATGAGTAGTGATGGAACGTGGCTTGTGGGGTTTATCTCAGGCTCTGCAGCCCTCTCTGGGTGCGGCATCATCCCTACAATGTTGCCTTGCTCGTTGCATACCCCTGCAATGTTGTCAGTGGAGCCATTCATTATGTGTGTGGGTATTGGCCTAAAAGGCGGATATTTGGAGGGTGTAGTAGAAGTGTCATGATCAGGTACATCCATACCATTATGTTGATGTTTGAGATGGTTGTATGAATTGGAATCATCCTGTGTGTACCTGAATACTATTTGGTTATTCTTTTTGAGTCGTTGCAGGGTGTCATCGTCTGCATAGTATCTGCCCTGCCCGTTTGCCACCGGGATTGGGATTCTCTGGGATGTGTCAAGTTTGTTTGTAAATGGTGTCTTGTTGTTATGTACGACAAGCGATGTCCACCTGCACATAAAGTCAAGTGAGTTGTTCATGAGCAGTGCGCCTGGGAGTAGTCCTGCTTCTACAAGTATCTGAAATCCGTTGCATACACCCAGTATTGGAACGCCCCTGTCTGCTGCCTTGCGCACGTCAGATATTATGGGACTGTGCGCCGCGATGGCCCCTGCACGAAGTCTATCTCCATATGAAAATCCCCCTGGTAATATCACAGCATCCATGCCTTCTGGGAGTGGTTTTTCATGCCAGCAGTACTGTGCATCAAGGCCGAGTACATCAGTCAGGACGTGATATGTGTCACGATCGCAGTTGCTGCCAGGAAAGACCACCACCCCAACCTTCACAGCCATACTGACATCAGACCATATTTAATGAGTCGGGATGGAGTAGTGCATCCTTGTGGTTCTAGGCCATGGCCTGTATCTTTGCCCCATGCATCCCAACACTGGCATGTACAGTAGATGGAAATATGCCCCCTTAGAGACAAGCCTAAAACCATCTAATCAAAGTATTGAAATTTTTTGATCAAATAGCCTATAAGATATTGTACCTACTTACCTTAAAGTGTCGAAACAAAAAGGCAAGCAAGTACAAAGTGAGATTGGAGACAGGGTGTTTAATATCTTATCTGGCCTGTTTGCCACTGCCAGCATTGCATTCTCTGAAAGGTACAATGCACAGTATGGAATACTAGAGGTACGTGGTCAGGTTGTCTGGGAAGATTTTTTGATTCAGGCACGGATCTAGGGTCTTTTGATAGTATTACACATCATTCTAGGTACGACCTGACCGCATACCTTCTTGCGTCCTGATGCGCCCATGCACATATGGGGCAGACTAGTTTATGGCATTGGTGTTTATGGGGCTGTCATTTGATGAATCATGGAATTTTAGCTGAGTAATCGCTTGGAATGTGACCTGCCATCTAAACATGCAACTTCCAGATCTCGTCTGCATATTGTGTAAATAGTTTTTCTCGCTCTTTTATGACCGTGGCCGTCCATTTGTTGTAGTTGCAAACAGTCTCTTTGGTAACACATCGCCATTATGAAGTGGAATTTGGAGCATTAGGGCCCACCGAACTTCCAACTACACCATCACAGTAAACACGAGCGGGTGGCAGAAACAACGCAGAGAGTTGTAGTTAATGTTTTTGGGCATTTGGTGTTCTTTTGTAGACATGTATGTATTTTATTTCCTGGATAGAGTATATGCCATGGATCCCTCAAAGGTAGACTGGAACCATCCCAGCGTGAAATACCTTCTCAAGTGCTTTGAAGAGGCGACAAATGTCAGAGACAAAGAGAGTGAGCAGACGCGGGAGATGATGGAACGAGTGTTGGAGGAAAACAGGCAACTGCGCGAGGAGAATGAGGCGATGCACAAGGAGAATGAGGCGATGCACAAGGAGAATGAGGCGATGCACAAGGAGAATGAGGCGATGCACAAGGAGAATGAGGCGATGCACAAGGAGAATGAGGCGATGCACAAGGAGAATGAGGCGATGCACAAGGAGAATGAGGCGATGCACAAGGAGAATGAGGCGATGCACAAGGAGCTCGAGCAGCTGCGCGGGGACAACAAGCAGGTAGTAGCTGGAAAGGAAAAAAAGCACGGCTCCGGACGCGGGCACAACCACAGAAGCTACAACGTGAGGGAGATGAAGGGGTATCCACAGATTAGGAGCGTCGACAAGAACGACGGCACGAAGCGGCCGTCACACAGGATTCCACCCACCGTAAACGACATCAGACAGGCCGACCAGACCAAGTGCCCCAACTGCGGCGCGGAGCTCTCGAAGCCCACCGGAGAATACGAGCGGCTGTCCGAGGACCTGATCGAGTTCAAGTGGACGGTCACCAAATGGTGTGTTTCAAGAAGGTTCTGCAGGGGCTGCAACAAGCAGGTTACCCCGTACCTTGACGGCGTGCTTGCCGGGGAGCATTTCGGGACAAACATCATGGCCATGGTGATGACCATGAAGTGTTCTAACGTGTCATTTGGCAAGATCAGAGACATGCTCCACATGTTTTATGGCATCAGCATCTCCACATCCACGCTGAACCACTTTTGCGACGTGGTCGCCCGTGAGCTTGAGCCGCTGTACGACAAGCTAAAAAAGGCGCTCAAAAGGTACATGGAGATTTACGGCGACGAGACGAGCTGGTTTGTCAACGGCATGCGCAGGTGGGTCTGGGTGTTTGTCAGCAGCATGTCGAGCATATTCGTCATAGACAAGTCAAGAGGCAGGACCGTACCCATGGATGTGCTGAAAGGATTCACAGGAACCATCGTGAGTGACTCGTGGGGCCCGTGGAACTACGTGGGTAGCAAGCACCAAAAGTGCCTGCTGCACTACTTGCGCGACATGTACAGGACACTCGAGAAGAACAAGAGCAAAAAGTTTGTCATATTCTTCAGGACGTTGTATAAAATACTCAAGGATGCCATAGAGCCCAGAAAGACAGACTGCAGGGACTCTGCAGAGGATCAGAAACAGTCTGTGCAGAAGCTCAAGAGTAGGGTGCACCGGCTGATAAACAAGGACCATACGGACAAAGACTGCAAGAGATACGCAAAGCGCCTAAAGAGGGAAGTCGATTCACTCTTTACGTTCATAGAGCATGAGGGTGTGGACTATCACAACAACGTCAGCGAGCAGGCGCTGCGCAGGTTTGCAGAGGCCCGCAAGGTACTGTACGGGAGCAGGACAGAAAAGGGCGCCAAGAGGACTGCCGTGACCATGAGCATCCACGAGACATGCAAGAAGCGCGGCGTCAACTTTTACGAGTTTGTCCGCGACTATTTAGCCGGAAGGATAGACGACATTCCGAAGAAACGTATAGCTCATGCCACAACTACCATCACAACTATGGCCGCCTGAGGCGGTTCGTGCAACATTTTATACATCTGCATCCACCACACCCATATCTACATCCACCACACCCATATCTGAACCGTGGCGACCGTCACGACTACACGCGCATCGAGATTTGCCTTCTCTTGGTGAGCTGATTTTGGCCTCAAAAAACCACTTCATAATGGCGATGTGTTACATCTTCTGTTGTTCTGGAATAACTATTGGAGTATTCTGAGAGAGGCGTGCCGTGTACGGGACAGAATTTCAGATCTGCAATCTTTGAAACGGTGACAGTATTACTGGTGGCGCATTCGTTCTCATATGGAATGTATGTTTTGTATGTTGATGCTCTTTTTGTCCTTGGATAATCCTTGAAATTACGGGCGTTGTAGCTCCGCACATTCTTCTTGTTACTGTCAGATTTTGTTTCCTGTATTTGTGTGACTTTTCCCTCTATTTGCAGAATTCGTTCTTTCAGTTCCTTATTCTCATCTTTCAGTTCTACAACCAGTTTGTTCAATCCTATATTCTCATCTTTCAGTTCTACAACCAGTTTGTTCAATCCTATATTCTGCTTGTTTTTCAACTCATATTTTTCACTGAAAAACTCAAAGACTTGTAGAACGTGTGGATTGGACCAGTCTATGCCCGGAATATCAAAATGAGGAATCATGCATGTCAACATGTTCCGTGATCTTTAAGCTTTTCTGTTTTCTAGGTAAAACTAACTTCAGAAAGTCGATGTGTTACCTTTGGAGGTCAAAATTTTCTAATTACTAATTTCCTCTACGGATCTAGAGTCTTTTGATAGTATCACACATCATTCTAGGCACGACCTGACCACGTACAGAAAAACAAGCATTTTAGACTTGTCAATAACATACAATGGGTAGTTGGGCACACATAACAGCGATGACACAAGGGATCGCCTGTACAAAGAGGTGGAGCGCGCCTGTGGTGATTGCACCTCCAATCTTGTATCACTGTCGGGGGGGCTGGACAGCTCCATCATAGCATATATGCGCGCCAAGAACGGCAAGCAGGATACGGCTGTTGCAGTTGTTGCAGAAGATTTTGTATCCACGGACCTGACTTACTGCCAGATGGTGGCAAAAGAGCTGCGCCTGCCCCTGTCCATACATAATGCAGGCATGGCTACGATTCTAGATGGTGTGGAGGAGACCATACGGATACTTGGCAACTTTAACGACATTGAGATACGTAACAGCGTGGTCATGTACATGGCCATAAAGTGGGCAAAAGACAATGGGGCGGGATCAATCATTACAGGAGACGGGGCAGACGAGTTGTTTGCAGGGTATAGTTTTTTGCGTGACAAGTCAGGAGATCAATTACAAAAAGAGTTGGATAGAATCTACTCTACGATGCACTTTCCTGCACAAAAGATCGGTGAGTCATTGGGGGTTGTAGTAGAGTCGCCTTTTCTTGATGGTAGGGTCGTAGAGTTGGCAAGACAGATTCCCCCAGACCAGAAAACAGGGGATGCGAAAGGGGCCAGGTACGGCAAGCTGATACTGCGCCACATCTTTGACGGGCTCATGCTAGACTCCATAGTGTGGAGGCAAAAGTCTCCCATGCAAGATGGGGCAGGAACATCAGGCCTGACGGGCATGTTTGAGTCTGTAATTACTGACGAGTCATTTGCTGAAAAGAGCAATAATGTAAAGAGGTGTGACGGTGTGACCATCAGGAGTAAAGAGTCCATGCACTATTATGAAATCTATAACAAGCTGTTTGGTTCACCAGTCAATGAGCAGGCGCACGATGCATGCCCATACTGCGGACACGAGGTGCATGGCTCAAGATTCTGTAGGATGTGCGGGGCGTTTCCGATACACTAAGAGTTGTTTTTGTATTTGCGCGGCTTTTTTACAAAGATTCGCCGGCATCCATTACAGCAAAAATAAAACTCCTTGCCGTTATGCTCGTGGAGCAGGGCTAGTTCCTTGTCGAGTTCTATTCCGCACACGGGATCAGTTGGCACAGACTCTTCACTTGGGAATTGTATTTATACATTAGAGATTCAATGTTCGGCCTCATGTGGATGTTTTTGTAATGTATGGATACTTTTCAAACCTATATCAATATCTACAAATGAGTAAATCTTACCATTATGAATATGTATTGTGGGATTGGTTTAAACTGCTTGGCTGAAATGTGTGTTGCGACATTTTTTCCTCAATGTGCGCTGTCGTATAGTAGCAACAGAATTTTGACTCCTAACTATCTCTCTCTGAACTTTTGTCCAACCACATTCAAGTCCATGACATCAACCGCATAAGACAGATCAGAGTCCCAAGGCATCATCTAGTGTAAAGAGCATGTCTTGATCCAAGACCGAGTCACCATCTAGGATCATCAAAGATCGTATCAACGTAGCGACATATACCAGCCACATCCACAACACCAACCCAAATTTGTAAAATGTTTCTTATACCTCCTCTTCCTCCCCCAGACAGCACACATGCATAACATCTCAGTATAAAAAACACTCTGCGGTATGATCGTTGACCATCCCTACTGCCTGCATTAGTGCATAACATATCGTGGGCCCAACAAAGCTGAATCCCCGCCCTTTTAGATCCTTGCTCAGCCTCTTTGAGAGGGCAGTTGATGCAGGCAGATCAGAGTGCCTCTGGAACCGGTTATGGATTGGCTTGTAATCTACAAACTGCCACAGATACTCATCAAAGGAACCAAACTCCTGCTGCACCTCAAGAAATCGCCTTGCATTATTAATGGCAGATTCTATCTTTAGCTTGTTCCTTATGATGGAAGAGTCGGCAAGTAGTCTCTCTACGTCCTTGTGGCCATATTGTGATACTTTGGATGCATCAAAACCAGAAAATGCCTGCCTGTATCCTTGTCTGCGTTTGAGTATGGTAAGCCACGAGAGTCCTGCTTGGGCTCCCTCTAGTATCAGAAACTCAAATAGCTTCAAGTCATCGTGTAGAGGCCTGCCCCACTCATCGTCATGGTATTTGATGTATAATGGGCCCTTGGACCACGCGCACCTTCTCTTCATAATGGCTAGACATTGCATGTATTACCGATAAGAGTTTAATCATGGCTAATGCATAGAGTTTTGTATTATCATCCACAAGAGTGGTGGTAAGATCCCTAGAGTTTGGTTGATCAAACTCGCCTGAAGAGAGTATGGTGATCGAGTATGAAGACTTTGTGTGTTTGGAGTCGGTGAATACCAGTGTGTTGCCCTGCATCTCAAACAGGCTGCCGTCGCATACAGACGCCACGCTGTATGTGGGGGTATGGACATCAAGGTATGAATTTTGTGTCCTGATTGTGGTGACCTCTGTGCTGCCGCGCTCCGGCATGGTATCACCAGATATGATGTATCATCCTCCAAGGTTTTGCTCAAAAGAGTCTGCAAATATGAGTAGTTGCGTCATGTAGGTGGCAGACGATAGGTTCCAGGATCCGATGGACTGATTGAAAGATTCTCAAAAGATAAACATGAATGACATGTAAGTTACAGAAGAGACGTCCCATGAGTCAAGGGGTTGGTCAAACATGGTTGTATACGAAAACATCTTCGACATGTAAGTTACATAAGAGATGTCCCATGAGTCAAGGGGTTGGTTGAATGAAACAGCGTTGTCAAACATAGATGCCTTGAGCGTCTTAAAAAATCACATGTATTCAGCTGTAAGAAAGGCTCCCAGCATGATCGATCTTTGTACACCACATCATATTGCAAACTTTAAATTCGCTACAAGACTCGCTGTACACATGTTGCTTCCAGCAGAGATTGAATCCAGAACACTGATCCCTGCCCTGCGGGCGATACTTGCCAAAAAACTCGCAGAAGACCACAACATCAGAGAGGATCAGATATCCAAGATGTTGGGTGTGACACAGGCTGCAGTTAGCAATTACATTCGTGGAACACGCGGCGATCCATCCCTGATTGCAAAGCTACTCTCAGAAGAACAAGTAGCAGAGATGATAGATGATCTCAGCGGCAATCTCGCGTCAGATGTGGCATATACCCCGTCAAGCCTGTCTAAGTTCATAGGACTCTGCAACTATATCAAATCTAGCCTGCTGATCTGTGAGATACACCACAACCTAGAGTCAAACATTGATGAGCAGGTCTGCAAGGAATGCGAGAGTATGTTGCTAAAGGGGCCAGGCAACATCTACTAGGTGCACTACCTTTTGTCTGCATATCAAGAACCTGCCGAGTTGCACAGGCCCAGGCCTAGGCAACATCTATCAGGCATGTTACTTTTTGTCTGCTGCAACTTGCTTGCCTAGTGTAATCTCTATGGTGGATGTCATCCTGCCGATCCCAGCAGATGACTCTGTATCTAGATGGATGTTGTGAATCTTTGAGGTCTTTGACAACTTTTCAGTAATGATGTTTGCCACTGCCACTGCGTTTGGGATAGAGGTGCCTTTGGCCCTGAGTAGGATCCGGTCATTGCTTGCAAGTTCTGAGAGTACCTCCACTGCGGATTGCATGACGGATTCATTGCCTATGATCATAATTGTGTCGTCTGGTGGTCGCTGTGTTGTGTGTGCGCTACTGCACGAATCATCCGTATTTTCTACAAGCATCGTTCAACAAACAGCGAGTTTGTATTCTTTTAAGTTTTATCTACCATTTATCCATTTTTTGCAGATGGAAGCTAGATTCCGATACAGATGTGCATAAACCAGTTAACAAAATAAGAGAAAAAGGAGAACCAGGCATGCTGGAAGATCCGGATAGGCCACAGGTGGATCGTATAAAGTGTGTTTTCGGCGTTTAAGCGCCTGTTAGGCTAGCACCTGATGATCCTCAAGTGGGACAACGTCCTGCGGTAGGTAATATCAAGGTGGTCCTGTACAACAGGTGATTAGACAAGTAGTACGTGGTCAGGTCGTGCCTAGAATGATGTGTAATACTATCAAAAGACCCTAGATCTGTGCCTGAATCAAAAAATCTTCTCAGACAACCTGACCACGTACGACAAGTAGATGGTAGTGCAGGAGGCGGGAGGTGTGACATCGTGACGGCCATGCCGCCGCCCGACGGAGTCTCGGCCGGCGTGTACAAGGAAAACTAGGAAACAAAGTTGTAGATGGTGACTGGTCCACTATTGGGACTTTTCAAAGTAGCCTATGGGAATGTTTTGATAGTCACCGTTTGGAAGAACGCGCCTTATTGTAATTGGAATGACCCTCTGGTCAAGTTCTTCCATTGCTATGTCTAGTGATATCCTTGCAGTCTTGGGGATTGGAATGAAGGGCGGTGCGCCTTGTGACAGCTGTAGCGCCCTTGCCCCCATGATTCTGGCCTTCTCAAACCTAGTAAGCGTGGGGGGACCTATCGTGATCTTGTTTTTTTCACATGGAATCTCTACTGCCTCGTGCTCTTCTACCGTCTCAATTATCTCCCTGTCGTGGATCTCTTGGATCTTCTTTTCCAGATCATCTAGTTCTTGATCCGTGAGTGTTGTATCCTCGCCATTCTTTCTCTCAATGAGTTTTCGGTATGTATCCAATGCCTTGTTTAATCCAACGTTATCATCGGGCTCTTTTTTTTGTGCTATATTAGCCTCCAGATAAGTGCCGGCAGCTACTAACGTATCTGTATCTTTGGCATCTGACAAGTAACGGGGCTTTTGTAAAACGTTATATAATTGCTGGTGTCTATACCACACTTGCCCAAATGACGTGTAAAATTCACCTGTGCATGGTTTTGTAGACGATTGTATGGCAAACAACACAGCCATTGGGACTCAAACACATTCCATGACCACATTTTGGGAAGAAGATGTGAAAGGTACTAGGCCAGGCTCTTGGCTCTATATACAGAATATGCTTCAGATATTGTGCCCCACTTGTCCTGCAGGATTGCAGTCAAGTGCACTGTGATGTTTGCCGCATCACTGAGTGGCTTTGCCACATGCGTATAGTAATTGAGGCATCAAACCCTAAAGTCAAAATTTATCATCATACCCACACATGGACAAATCTACAGAATATGACAACAGCAGAGTTTTTGTGAGGATGGATGTTCAAAGCGTTAAATAATCGACTCGTGGCACAACAGGAATTGAATAGTGCCACTACCACCACTAGTAGCAGCATATCTTCTGTCTCAAAGAGGCGCCTCATACTCAAGATTGGTACACAGACAAAGGTTCAATGCTCGCTGAAGCGCCATCTGGCGCCCCGTACGGTGGGAATCATAATGAGATCCCTGCCCCTAGAAGGGCACGCCCACACGATGGGCAAGGGAATCGTGTATTTTGAGGCACCAATCGACTCTGGTACTGAAAGAAAGAGAACGGAGTTTAAAAAGGGAGATATTGCATTTCTTCCCTCAGCAGGCAGCATCTGCTTCTTTGTACACGACACATCATCCTCTAAGATCATGACGCCCATTGGGGTGCTGGAGGATAATGACAAGGTGGTTGAGGCACTTGGAGATGTAAAGCAGGGCTCTGTAATGCGACTCTACGAAGAGCTAGAAGAGACAGGCTGATACAGCCAGTGTCCAGAGTATCCACCAACCAGTTTTACGGTGCCATCCTGGACAGACTCGTGCAAGAATTTGTTTGTGGCAGATATCTTTACTCCCAGTTGTTTGGCAAGCTCTGGTGCCGTAATCACTTTGGAGTTTTTGATGATCTTGGCCGCCTGTGGCTTGTTTACCATTACTGTAATCTCTGCCCTTTTTGCACCACCTTCGCTACCTTTGTCTTTCTTTGAGCGCTTGGAGTCCTTGGAACCAGCGGACTTTTCCTTGTTGGCAGCTGTGGGCTTTTTTGCGCCTCCCATGACAGTAGAGTTTGATATTCCTTTTATAAACGATGGATTTGAGTCATAGGCTTGGTACTAAACGCCAGTATGTCTCAAATTAAGTTAAGGTATTCCATAAATTTTTTAGGTGGTGTATCCCTCAACACTCGAATTCTGGATTTTTGGGGATTGGTTAGTTTGGACATCTAGGACGTATGAGAGAGTATGAGCAAAGATGAATAGTTGTAGTTGTAGTATGATTGTAGTTGTGGTTGTGGTTGTAGTGTGGTTGTGGCAACCTGCATGGCCACAGGTTTATCATTGGGTAGCTGGATTGTGGTGACGCGTCCTGTTTATGTTAGAAAATACCCATCCATCGAATTTTACAGAGTGAGAATGCTTGTAAATATAAATAAGAAGTATTGCATTGGATGGTATGGGATTAGTTTCAAAGGGCGCAAAATGTAACGTGGATGGGTGTGATCAAAGCGGTGCCCGCTCCATCAATACAGCAAAAGTAGAGAATGCAGGCCTCCGTGTTGATTCTGCCGGCAACAAGACTATCCTGTGCAAGGAACACTATAAGGAATGGAAGAAAGAGTCCAAGGAAGACAGGGATCTTGAGCGTGCTAGGTTTGACAAGTTTTAGCAACACGCCAAACATCTGACGGAATAATCACCAAAGCAATAAACACACAGCATAATGGTTGTGTTTGATTCATTTCAATACATCCCATACATGAGAAATGGGTATCACGAAATTGGTTATGTTTTGGATATATAGCGCCGGTCATAAGTCCATACACAAAAAATTCCTTGATGTGAATTCTAATTCAACATTATGTAGTGAATCTGATTGTCATGATGAGTGGACAGCAAAGTCACATGATGATCAAACCCATCATTTTGTCTGTTTTTGGCAACTCAAAACATACCATATCCGGCGCGGCATGCTTCGCATGTCTATACCAATAGGAAAAGTCAAAAATTTGTTTCGCTTTGTATAGTGTATGCCAAATGTCGAGCTGTTATGTCAAATGCGCAAAACAGAAAAATCAAGGCTGGTTATGCGCAGACTCGATATGCTCATTGTATTTTTGAACAGCATACATATCACTTCTGCTGCCTCTAAATTCTCTTGTAATAGACGCACCATTTCTCTATGGAATAACAGACTGTCTGGATGTGGGGATTCACCCGATGCAATACGCAAAGCACTCTCTGACAGGCCAAGAAGGGGACGTCCAACAAAGATAGACCGGGAACTATTAGACAAGGCAAAATCGTGGTGTGATAACAAGGCGTTTACATCTTTTGAGCTGAGTGACTATCTTGAAAAAATATCCAAAGTTCGACTAAGCATGCGCCAGATAAGACGCTATTCCAAAAGTTGGGGAAATTCCAACAAAAAGACATCTCCTATACACATAAAATCTACCTCTATAAAATCCGTGAAAAACTGGAGGCGCAACATGTTGCGAAAAATTTTGCCATACATATATCTGGGATATACGATAGTCACGCAGGACGAGTCCCACTTTAAGGACGCAAAGCTTTCCGTAAGATACTGGGCAAAAATGGAACGTAGATACTCATGCCGTGGTCAGGAGGACATCACAGATTCTCTATGTTGTGCAGCATGACATCAGATGGTAAGACGTTCTTCAACCATTGCAGCACGGTAAACACTGAGAGTTTTCTTGAGCATATTGATTCTGTATATGAGAAAGTAGGCAAGATGGTATTATTCCTGGACAGGGCACCATGGCATGATTCTGCAGAGGCTAAAGAATTCTTCAAAAAGCGCGATATCATAATAATATGGTACCCTGTGGGACATCCGTATCTCAATCCTGTGGAGGAAGTATGGAGTGTGCTCAAACGCACCATGAATAATTCAATACGATACGCAGACAAGAACACCCATCTCAGTGCAGTGTATTCGTTTATCCGTACCCACAAGTTTGATTATAGTTTTGAAAAGTTCTGGAGGCGACGGCCACCAAACGGGGTAATGGTGCCGCTTGTACGCTCAGAAGACAAGCCAGATGAATCCATACGTGCACAGCAGGTAGGCAGTACAAAAAAACCCAGTCCATGTAAATAGTCATTATACCATGACGGTTCCTGTCGTACGTTAATTTTGTTACACACGTATAAAGTACCAAAACCTGTTGTAACAGAACTAACAGGCATTTTTTATTCTCCTTTGAGCATTTGGTAGACTTTAGCTCATACAGAACAGTGTGTAAGGACAATCCTATGCCTCTTGCAGATCTGAGATGAGTATAGACTTGTGACCATCGCTATAGTCATGGCATGGTGCTACGATCGTACCATCCCTGGTGAGGGGTCAATAGAATTGGATGGTCCAAACAAGGCCATGAGGTTTGGTGCGTAACAACTCACTCTGGTTAAATTCTGGTGCCAGAGTGTAGTATATGATATATTGGCCGAATGGGTTGTAGTATGAGCCACATGGCAGTAACAGTCCCACATACACGTAACAACCAGATAATTCTCAAGCATCTAAACTGCTAGGGCATCTTTGTGCCATAACCTAACCATCCCAAACAATACCATGCAGGTGTGCAAAAAGGGGCACACATCATGGTGATGTGGCAAGATAGTCCCTGCGCAGTTTATCATACAGGCTGCCCAGCTTTGTATAGAGCCGTTTTGGTTTTCGCGATTGTTGGTTGCTTAGTGCATATAATGCAAGGATTGGAAATGCAATGGTGGCATCAGCATAGACGGTAATGATACCGTGGTGTGAATCCTGGATCTTTCCCCAGCTCTTGCCTTCCTGCAGCGTCGCCCCCGACAGGCCGCCCGTGTCAGGCCTTGCATCCGTAATCTGGATGATATAATCATGCCCCCCGTTGTCCCTGCGCAGTATCTGATCTAACAGGGGGCCTGTCTGTTGGGCGGTATTCTTTGGTACACCCCCTCCAAGTTCCACCACTCCCGACTTTTCAGAGCCATATAGGATTGCCGCCTGTTCTATTATCTCCCTTACAAAGTCCAGACTGTACATCTTGTCCTCTAGCCTATATATGGCAAGGTTGAGCGCAAGTGACGAATCTTTTATGGTGGATATGTACACTGGGACGTCATACTCGTATGCAGTAGTAACAAAGCTTCTCTCTGGATGCTTTGAGCGCTCATGACTGAGCCTGCCCATTAGGTTGCAAAACTCGGCGGTGGTAAATGCCTTGTCGGTGAGCTTGTCCCTAAACATCTTTTGTATGATTTGATCCTCGGCCTCTAGCGTCTCATAGTACTTTATGTAGACATCCCTTATCCTGACAATCTCGTTTTCGTATAGTTTCATGTCATCAACGTTAAAGTCGCCTTGTTTTACGGGCAGTCCCCATGCAAAGTGATCCTCATGGTATATGTTGGCGCCTGTGGTCACTATCCAGTCCACAAAGCCGCGCTCAATAAGCGTCTTGATAATACCGCCAAACCCAACGGGTGTCATGGCACCTGATACTGCAAGACAGATAGTTGCACCCTCTTTTATCATCTTGGCATAGAGTATTGCAGCATCGCCCAGTTGTCTTGCATTGAATCCAGAGCTGGCAAATACGCCCACCAGATCCTCAATGGTCATATTTGGATCCAGTTGTATGTGTGGTATGTCTCTGCCATGAAATTTGTGTGGATCCACCGTACACCACGATGGATTGTATAAGTAATTAATTCTATCCCGTTGATCTTACCAGTTGTCCATGCGCAGCAATGTCTGCATCATGTTTGGCAGTAGGAATACAATGTAGATGGTGCAGAGACATTCAAGAATTATAATTGTATCAAAGGGCATGTCATTGGATGGCACAATGTGTGGTATTCATACGAATCAGTTTGCCCAAATGTGATTGTTGTCGAGCTTTTCATCAGGCATAGTTTGACAATATTTCCACGGCTAGTAGGCATTGTGCTGGTATAATCAGACAGAAGGGTGGCAGTCGTACACCCATGTCACAAGTATGTACATAGTGCAATACCATCGCCAACAAGAGATATGGGTCAGTTGTGGCACCACATGACATGGTTGAAAAAGTTGTGTTTGTTATCATGGTGTGGAGTGATGAAACAGTATGACACTAATTGACATGCATGATCCGCGGCGGGTCGCCAGAAAACCTGATCAGAACAGGATACTGTTCTCTGCTCAAGGTTATGCAGATGAGATTGTTCAGCATGAATTTAGGATCTCAGGAGTGGAGTTGCGTCTGTACAACGAGGGAGTCAGGAGAGGGAGTGGACCATACTCCCTGATTACTGCCTTTGTTGAGACCGACAAGGGATCAGTAGAGATGGTGTACGATGAGGGATTGCGCGGCGATAAGCCCCTCCAGCAGGCAGCAGAGCTGCTTGTATCCAACATCGGCCTTGCAGGCCTCATCTTGCGCTCAATAATCGCCTTGCGCGGTGCAGGTAATTGATTGTGGGTATGACGCATGGCAGCCATCATATGTGACAAACACAATACGCAAACACCCATGTTAATTGCCCGTGTAGTTGCCGATGGCCATCCACATCTAGCTTGTGTTGCGTGCCCAAGCTATGGCACGCTGAATTGCTAGGGGTACTCAACAAGGTATAATTCTGGTACGTGGTCAGGTCGTGCCTAGAATGATGTGTAATACTATCAAAAGACTCTAGATCCGTGCCTAAATCAAAAAATCTTCCCAGACAACCTGACCACGTACTAATTCTGCAGTGGGTAGAGAATGATGTTGTAATGACTGCATGGCCAAACATTGTGCAGGCTGCCGCACGTTCTCTAATGTTGTATGAGATTTGGAGGTTGTGTGTAATTTGCACAAAACCGGATCAAGTATGAAACCTGTGCATTCCACCACATTATGTTTAGGATGGGAAATATCTGGAATGGTATCTACTATCCAAAATTAATCTTTGTTACCAAAAGTCTTGTGTCATCTCTTTTTGCAAACAGTGTTTTTTGATCTCGCCACCCACGCGTATGAATTTACTGGTATCTAAAGTAGAATTGTCTTTGCTCACGTCATCAGAGGATCATACCCATACAAAACATTTATTCCATTACCAATTTGTCCCAAATCATGCGCATCTTACAGCTGCATTGCAACTACATAGAGTATACCCCGATAAAAAAAGAGATTGTGACCGCAGACCAGGTAGATGACAAGAGCACGGTCAGGCTAGACGAGATTATGGTGGCGTTTGTGGCAGTTGAAAGGGGCGACAACGCTACAGTGGGCCATAACGCCACGTTACAGGTGGTAGGATCAATGGAGAAGATGGGATGTAAGAGGCTGTTGCTGTACCCATACGCACACCTCAGTGCAGATCTTGCAAGGCCGGCTGATGCAATGTCAGTTATGGGCAAGATGCAAGAGACGGCTATAGAGGCAGGCATACAAGACGTCTTCAAATCCCCGTTTGGATGGACCAAGTCATATAATGTGTCAGTAAAGGGCCATCCGCTTGCAGAGAGCTCAAAAGTAGTCACTGTTGCAGACGTGCTCAAAACTAAAGAAGGATCAGACGTGTATGGACATGGGGACAAACGCGAGGGTGGCGATAATGATGATACCACCGCCACATCACCTGCATCCACCCACACAACAAATGCCACTACATCCACAGCACTCAGCAAAGAGTCTGGGATCAAGTCACATTGGATGATAATGTCGCCGGATGGCACAATGACGGACGTGGAAAAGTACAACTTTGCAGGCCACAAGAACCTTGAGATTCTGGCAAAGTACGAATCAGCAAAACAGAGGCAGGCAGACCAACCACCGCATGTCGTGCTGATGAAAAAGATGGCCATAGCAGACTATGAGCCGGCGTCTGACCCAGGCAACATGAGATTCTTTCCCAACGGCCGCCTGATAAAGTCCCTGATAGAACGGTACGTAGGCGAGAGAGTAAGGCAGTATGGTGGCTGCGAGGTAGAGACGCCCATAATGTATGATTCTCAGCACCCGAGCATGGTCAGCTACTTTAACAGATTTCCAGCCAGGCAGTACAGTATAGACTCGGACGGCAAGAGCCTCTTTTTGAGGTTTGCCGCGTGTTTTGGACAGTTTCTTATGGCCAACCAGTTCCAGCTGTCCTACAAGAGCCTCCCCTACAGGTTGTACGAGCTGGCGCGGTACAGCTTTAGAAGAGAACAGTCAGGTGAGCTTGTGGGGCTTAGGCGGCTGAGGGCATTCACCATGCCAGACTGCCATGCGTTCTGCAGGGACATGGAGCAGGCCGTAGAAGAGATCAAGGTGCGCTTTGATCTCTCACGCGATGTACTCTCTGAGCTTGGCGTGGACGATACAGACTATGAAATGGCAATAAGGTTTACAGAGGATTTCTATGCACAAAACAGGCAGACAGTAGAAGAGTTGGTCAAGAGGCATGCAAGGCCAGTACTAGTAGAGATGTGGAAGGAAAAATTCTTTTATTTTGTGTTAAAGTGGGAGTTTAATTTTATCGACAACCTCAAAAAGGCAGCAGCCCTTGCCACCGATCAGATCGATGTTGAGAATGGTGAGAGGTATAACATACAGTTTGTTGACGAAAACAACGCTTTGCAGTACCCCATAATACTGCACAACTCTCCCAGTGGTGCAGTGGAGAGGATAATTTATGCCCTGCTAGAAAAGGCGGCAAAGGACTCTAGGCAGGGAAGAAAGCCGCAGCTGCCATTGTGGCTTGCGCCTACGCAAGCTAGGGTGATCCCGCTCAAGGAAGAATTTGTAGGGTTTTGTGAAGGGCTGGCAGGCAAGCTTTCAGAGGGCGGCGCCCGTGTGGATATTGATGACCGGAACGAGAGTATTGCAAAGCGCATACGCGAAGCAGAGAAGGAATGGATCAGGTATATTGTGGTTATCGGGGAGAAGGAGGCAGTATCAGGCGAGGCACTCAGCGTCCGCGACAGGACAGTACCAAGGGAGGAGGCAGGCAGCATCAGGAGGATCACCACAGACGAGTTGCTTGCAGAGATTACCAGCCAGACGGCAGGAAAGCCTTCATCTGGTCTAAACATGCCCATGCACCTCTCAAAGAGGCCCACGTTGATGGTGTGATTGGTTTGAGTTACACAGACTTGTATATGAGTAATAATCCAATGATTACTGCATCAGATCCTGGTGATGATGATGTTGTTGGAAGCAGTAAGAAGGATGTCTCCTCGCCTGTGGCGGCAGTCTTTGGTGTACCTTTTGATAGTACCCACTCTTACAAGCCAGGTTGCAGGTTTGGTCCCGATGCCATTCGCAGTGCATTTAACAATATCGAGATATTTCATCCCGAGCTGCAGACAGATCTAGAGGCAGACCATATCAAGGATCTGGGAAATATACACCACACGGTAGCGGTATCAGAGATGATAGAGATGGTAAAAAAGATCACCGTCGAGCTGTCCTGTAAGGAGAGGCAATTGTTCATACTGGGTGGTGAGCACTCGCTTACGTATGGGGCCTATACAGGCCATGCAAAGGAGACCGGATATGTGGTGTTTGATGCACATTACGACCTGCGAGACGAGTTTGAGGGTACCAAGTGGGGGCATGCATCATACCTTAGAAGGATTGTAGACGAAATGGATTCTGACAAGATACTACACGTAGGGGCAAGGGCGTTTGTAAGTGAGGAGTTGGAGTTTCTCAAGGAGAATGGTATTGCCACCATCACAGACAGGGAGATCAGGGATGGTAATGCCCCAAAGATCCTAAAGGATCACCTCACCACGTTTGATTCTGTATATGCCAGTGTGGACCTTGACATAATGGATCCCGCGTTTGCACCAGGCGTGGGCAATCCGGAGGCGGCAGGCATTACATCAAGGGAGATGTTGGACATGGTACACTCTTTTGTAGACAGCAATGTAAGGTGTGTAGACATTGTAGAGATGAACCCATATCATGATAACGGTGCCACTGCATCATTGGCGGCCAAGATAATGTCCACGTTCATTGCCATGAATGTCTCACGTTATGAACGCGTCAAAAACAATCCAAACTAAAACTGGCTATGGATACTATGTAAACGTGTGATGGATAATATATGTACATGGGTGTATTTACGTGGGGCATTCATGTCAGTCATCATTGTCAGTCATCATTGTCAGTCATCATTGTCAGTCATCATTGTCATAGTACATTGCATCGCCAGGACACAATCACCACGCCGCCACAATCACACCATAATCATCACAAAGAACCAGTCTCAGCATGTACAGCATTGCATGACACCAACTGACACACCATTCATCAAAAACCATGAGGATGATACTTTTATTGGCACATTCCAAATAATATTGATTCACGTGTTAAACAACCTAAGGGCTACCATGCGGCCCGCACTTGAAAGGATAGGCAGGGTGTTTGCCGCCACCGGGCTGTCTCCAAACGTCTGGACCATGGTAGGCATGGTGCTTGCACTGGCCTCTGCTGCCGTGTATAGTCAGTCAGCAATAGAGAATGCGCTCATCATAGGCGGCGTCTTGCTGCTAGTCTCGGGGTTCTTTGACATAGTTGACGGACAGGTGGCGCGAGTCACCAACAAGACCACAAAAAGAGGCTCATACCTTGATTCAATGTCCGACAAGATTGCCGAGTGCGCAATATTTCTGGGAATCATGATTGGAGGGTATGCAGAGCCATACATGGTATTGATCGCCATAACACTCTCGCTGCTGGTAAGCTATGCAAGGGCAAAATCTGATGCCATCGGCATAAAACTACAGGGAATAGGCATAGGAGAGAGGGCAGAGAGGCTGCTGGTAGTAGCCATAATAGGGATGGTAGGATTTATGGATGTTGCAGTGATTATTGTTGCAGTGATTGCAGGCATTACTCTGATCCAGAGAATGATACATACTGCAAAAGCCATCAAAGATTAACAAATTGTAAGACGCGTAGATAGATCATCGAAGCTTGCCGCGCTTTCTTCGATTGTCGGCCGATCTAATCTTGAGAATCTTAAAGTGGATTGCACATGATATGCAGTACCATTTCAGAACTGTAGGTGATGCAATGTATGCTCCCTGAGCGCGCAGCTCTTTTGCAAGTGTATGTTCCACCAAGTTTAGCTTTGAGGTAACCTTTTTTGCCTTGTCCTTGGGAACCGTCTGACCGCAGTTGGTACATTGTACTACTCCAGAGGAGCCCTTGCCACCCTTTGTTCTGCCCCTGCTTGCGCGCTTTAATGGCATGAACATTGTATGTTTTGCCTAAATATATTCTTGCGCATATCCGACAAATGTGGGATAGATGGAAGGTTTGTTGGTTGTAATTGTGTTATCATCAGATGAATCATATCTTTGGCAAACGGACGGCAATTATCATGGGCGCAGAATGTCATGAGCTGTAATATATGACACAAGCAGCATGCACAATGGGTTTGTAATCAGTACAGCACCGCATGAAGTCAGAGGCAGATGTAGATTATGTGAGTGGCAGAATGGTTGAGGCGTATTATGATGGTATCAAGGTGGTGATGGTGGCATGGCATACAACCATAACCACAACCACCTACCTGCATGGTACACCGCACATGCTTGTGGGGGAGAGATGTAAAGACAGTATGTGGGCAGGCAGCATCATACATCCCATCACAGGCAGGCAGCATGTAATAGTAGAAGGAAAAAAGGTTCGTGGTAGTACAAAGAATATCGTCATCGCCGTCGTTCATCATCATCATCATCATCATCATCATCTATTCATGCATCCTGTTGGTGCCACAGCAGCTAGGCAACATGTGCGCTCAAGGCAGGCACAAAGACTAGTACGTGTAGGGACACTTAGGAAGCAGGCTGCGTGGTGGCAGTAGCCACGTTTGATACAGAACTTGCTCCTGCCTCGGTGATTGGTGAGACGCGATAATTGTATTGGGTATCAGGCTGCAGGCCAGTGTGGTAGTACCATGTCTGGGTGGTCTCTGTATTGTATGTGACTGGTCCAAATCCTGTGCCAGGTGGGGATTCTACCTCAATCTTGTAGCCGATAATGGTGTCATCATCAGCAAGTGGAGACATGGCAGGCTCGGTCCATGTAAGGTCTATGCGGGTGTCAGAGGATGTAGTGGCCTGTAATGTATCAACGGGTGAAGACAGTATGCCAGAGTTTGCAAAGTTTACCACTATGTTTTGGCCTGCGTCCAAGTCTAGGTATGTGTATCCTCCCTGTGGGGCAGTAGGCATTGTGGATGGGTGGCTTGCGATGTGCTGGAGCAGTACAGTATCTGGCAGTATACCTGCAAAGGAGTACATGCCGTCTGTATCAGTAAAGATGGTCTGCTGTTGTGCGGTGAGCAGCTCAAATACAAACACTATCGAGTCTGGGATGCCAGGCTCGCCTGCATCCTGGATGCCGTTGGAATTATTGTCTTGGTATACCACGCCCTGGATTGATGCCGTGTCAGATTCTGGGACCGGTGTTAGTGCAAAGTCCACAGAGGTGGTGCTTCCCTCATTGAGATCCATGTAATGGTATGTATTGGATCCTGTTGACTTTAGGTGCCCTGCAGGTACGGATAACAGTTGCACAAGGACAGCATCAGGAAGGATTCCAGATATCATGTAATCACCATTCTGGTCAGTCAAGGACGTTTTGGACGTCATTGTAAGAAAGTCCGCAACATATACAGTCTGTTCAGGCAACCCCATGTCCTGGCCGTCAAATATTATATTGTCATCCATGTCACTGTACACCTTGCCTGTGATCGTGGCAGTTGATGATGGTGTGATTGGGTATAGTGCAAAGTCTGCTAGTATGCTACGTACAGAAGATACTGTATCATATTGGTAGCTCAACGAGTCGTCTGATGGCTTGTGCAGTTCTGGGATGCTGGCAAGTTGTACCAATAGTGGGCCTGAATCTAGATCATAAAATGTAAAGCTGCCGTCACTATCAGTAGTGTCAGTCATTGAGTCATGCAGGGGTAGTACGACGTCAACTCCTGCGATTCCGGGCTCGATGTGGTCTATCCGCGCGTTGTTGTTAATGTCAGCATACACAGTACCAAAGACGGTTCCTGGAACTACTGCTTGCCAGACATAATCGGTTCCGGTATCAATACTAGATGGCGAAACACGGTATGGAGGATAGTCAGATGCAACAGCCACAAGGTCGCCTGCAGAGTTTAGGGTTATGCCAGTATCACTGTCTAGTGCTCCTATGAATGGGAATATACTTGCAGAGTCTGGGATATTTGTATTGTTGTTGTTATTGTTATTGTTATCATTATCATAGTTATCAGCTAAAATGTCACGCACCGAATATTGGTCCGTAGATGATGCAACAGAGGAGGCAAGTACGGTGATGGTGTCATACATGGAGCTGTGAGTTGGGCTTTGTATCACGCCTAGTGGGGCAAGCCTGTCATTTAGCATCTCATTGACGGGATTTGGATCAACTGCATAAAATGGTGATATCAGGTTCATCTCTGCTGCAACCCTAGAAGCAATTATGTCGTTGAGCGAATCTGGATGATCCAACACGCTGTCTGGAACGTATCCATCAACTGCAAAGATTGGGCTGCTGCGGTCCAGCATGTCTATTGTATCAAAGAGAGGGGCAGTCTGGCTTGCAAACAGCACATACAACACACCTACAGAGTCTGGATCGCCACCTGCAGCACTTGTGGAGGCAGATATCTGTGACTCTAGCTGTGTTACAACACTGGTATAGTTGACGCTTTCTGGGTGTATGATTGGAATTGTGGGTTCTAGCACCACATACTCCTCAAAGGAGCCATCATTTATAACAAGATTAGTGAGATCCTGTGCCCAGACATCATCACTGGCCACTATAACAATGTGTGACTTGGCTTCTGCGGTCATCATGTCTACGAGGGGTGAAATTTGGGCGCTGTTTACTGCCTTTAGCCTGAATATATTGTCATTTATGGCCAAAGAGTCTGCCGTGGATGAGGGAGATATCAGGACATAATCAGCCATGCTATCGTTGTTTATGTAATCTATGACCTCATTGACGTGCTGGCTAGTGGTAGGTCCTACAAAGCTGGTTATCGGTATTGGTGGATAATACCCTGATCCAAAGATAAATTCTTGCCCATCATCTAGTATGACTAGTTTTAGCAATGCCCGCTTTGGATCCTCCATTCCAGTTGCAGGGTTGTAAAAGGTGTATCCAAGCCATGTAGTGTCTCCGTCAGATACCAATAGCTCGTTGATCTGCTGTATACTCTTGTCTATATCCTTGAGTGAAGCAATATTGGTCACTCCCACAGATGTTGCCGCCTGCAGGCTGTTGGCCACCACGTCACCTGATGTGTCTAGTACAAATGCATAAAATGGTGATGAGACACCGTCATAGGTGCCCTGCAGGGAGGTTATGTCATAATTGTTGTTGTTGTTGTTGTTGTTGTTGTTTGATACGAGCTGTACGGCATCAGATATTATGGCATCTAGTACTGGTTCGTATGCCGAATCACCGCCCACGACAGGATAGTAGCCTGCCCCAACAAGTAGTCCAGAGGGCTCATGGTATGTGATTAATGAGCGCTTTATGCCCACATCGCCAGTGGCGGGGTTTGTAAAGGAGTACTGCAACCATAGTTCAGAGGGCGGATCATCAGAGTCGGTAAACAGCCTAAAGTCGCTTAACGGCCTGTCATTGTCATATATTAGATCAAGAGAATATTGGCCTATCAGTCTAGAGTCAGAACCATGGTGGGCGATTATTCCTGCCGAATTAATGGTGAATGGATACAGGCCTGAAACGACTGAATCATTGATTGGATCAAAGCTGCCATGAGTGTCATATACAGCAATTGTATCATCAATGACCTGCTTGATTTGTGGATAGTAGAAATCGTCGTATGTACCGTTGTTGATCTTGTTTAATGCAGGCAGCGGACCATACCTAGTATCAATGGTGCGTATGTCAATCTGCGTCCCGTCAGGGTTGGCATTGTTGTAGTCGAGTTTGGCAAGTGCCATGACCAGTGCATACTCGTCATCTAGGAATGAGACGCCGGTGGGATCTAGGTTTAGTAGTGCCCCCACGCGGTGGGTTGGGGCGGGATCATATGTGTTAGAGGTGAGAAATGCATTGTATGAGGTGTATTTTCCGAGCAACTCCCATCCCGTCGACTTTATTGACCAGATGGCATAATCGCCAGACTCTATGTCACCAAACTCGTTGAGTGTAATGTCGCCTAGTGCACCCTGGTCGTTGTTGTCTACTGCAGGCTTTATCTGTGCTACCTGCTCATCAAAGCTGCTGCTAGGACCTCCTGCAGCCTCAATAGCAAGGCCCACAGCCCAGACCGTATCGTATGAAGAGTATGTGTATGTTGAGAATGTGTTGTTGGGGAATGCCTGTGTAATGCTCTCAGTCAGGGACATGTGGCGTGCAGATTCAGGAGAGCCTGCAAAGACATATGCCATAAATCCTACATCAAGCATAAACTGTTTAACATCAGAGCCATCTATGGCCAGCAGTGGATCCAGTACGTCTGCATCCGAGCCCACCCATTGGACCGTACGCAGGATTGGATGGTTCTCTGCAACTTCTGCAATAAAGTCTGGTAGCTCAAATCCCACGAATACGATGGCCACCCTGTCGCTGCCATACATCTTGATATACTCTGCAGTGGTGCTGGCAAGCTCAGCTGCCATGTCTGGGAATTGATCCTCAATGCATGTGGTGTATGTGTCGCTGCACCTGTCATATGTCCTTATGATCTCAGCAGAGTCAGGATCGTCAGAGTAGATTGTCATTCCACCAATCTCACGAAACTCATCTACTGTGGATTTTGCCAGTCCAATCCCAAATGGATCATTGACCCAGACTGGAATTATAACTCTCTTGCCATCCTGGTACAAGTGATTTGCAATGAGAGGGCCGGCCTTGTCATCGGCTAGGGCCAAGCGGAATATATTGTCATCCAGTGCCCACTTTGGAGAGGTAGAGCTTGGGGAGACCAGTGCAAGATCAGATATGTTGTTGGGGTTTATGTATTGGGTAAGAATTGTGCCCACATTACTAGAGAACGAGGGGCCCACGATAAAGTTGATGTCATTGTTGGAGTGTAGGTCTATTGCTTGACTCAGGGCAGAAGACGGAAGTCCTTTGCTGTCACGTACATCCACTGAGATCCTCCACGATGCATCGGTGCCTGCAAGATAGTCGTTAAAGTCAGATACTGCCTCATGTACTGCAAACTCCCAGTGTGTGCCGGATGCATAGGGTGTATCATTATTCGTCAATGGTAGGATGGCACCTATCTGCACCGTGTCAAGTGGGGCCTGGGTTGTAGATGTAAACATTACATGCAGGGTATCAGTATCTGATGTACCCACTATAATCTCGGGGGCGCCGTTGCCATCAAGGTCACCGAGTCCAGCCACTGATGCGCCAAAGTGGTCACCAGGCGCCAGTGTTGGTCCGTTGGGCGTCTCTGTGTCAATCACTGCAGAGTCTTTGAGTGTGCCATCAGAGTTGGGGAATAGTATGTGTACTTTGCCAGTACCGACAACTAGATCGCCAAGTGCACCGACTGCGATCTCTGCGATGCCGTCATCATCAAGATCGCTGATTGTTCCTATCGATGACCCGAAGCGATCGCCTACTCCTAACATGGATGGTCCGTTGACGGTGTTGTCGTTGATGGCAATTGATGTTTTTGGTGTACCATCTGGGGTTAGTAGTATGATGTGTATGGTGCCGGCGACAGTACTGCCTATAATTCGCCCTGGTGCGCCCACTGCAATATCTGGTGTGCCGTCACCATCAAGGTCGCCAATTCCTGTAGCTGACCATCCAAAGCGGTCACCTACTGCAATGGCCGGACCATTAGGAGTGTCGACGCCAATTTCCACGGTGCTCTTTGGAGTGCCGTCAGCGTTTAAGAATAGGATATAGGCGTCGCCTGTAGCAACGCCACGTACAGCATGGCCTGGTGCGCCCACAATAATCTCTGTGATGCCGTCATTATCAAGGTCGCCTATAGCAGACACGGATTCTCCAAACCGGTCATTTGCTACAAGTACAGGACCGTTGGTGGTAGTGTTACTAGCACCTAAATCCACGGTGCTCTTTATCGTGGCATCATTATTCATAAACAGAATGTATGCATCGCCAGTACTCTCACTGTTTTCAAAGTGGCCTGGTGCACCCACTGCAATATCCACGGCACCGTTGCCGTCAAGATCGCCTATGCCGCTAACAGACGCGCCGAAACGGTCCCCTACCGCCAAGGCAGGACCATTGGGGGTATCACCATTTATCAAGGTTGCAGACTTTACAGTGCCGTCAGAATTCATAAGCAAAATTTCTACATATCCTGTAGGTGCACCGCCCGCACGTGTACCTGGTGATCCCACCACAACATCTGGCGTGCCGTCATTATCAAGGTCGCCAATATTTGCTACAGACCAGCCAAAGTGATCACTTGGCGCGTACAATGTCGGAATCACATCTCTGCCATGCAGTTCTGTCGTTGCTTTTGGCGTGCCGTCTGCGCTGAGCTGTATAAAGTATATGGTGTCATCGCCGCGCGTGCCCACCATTATATCATTAATGTTGTCACCATCAAGGTCGCCCATGTTGCGTATACTGATAGCAAAGTGATCGCCTGTTTCCAGCATGGGGCCGTTGGGGGTACCGGATGTGATGGTGGTGGTACTCTTTATGGTTCCGTTTGAATTCATCATTAGTATGTGTAATTCGCCGGCGTTTGTAGTTGCGAATTGACCTGGAGCACCTACGGCAATATCTGGAACCCCGTCCCCGTCAATGTCACCGATTCCAGCTACAGCCTCTCCAAAAGCATCGCCATTCATCAGATTAGGGCCATTGGGGGTATCTGGCCCAATCACTGATGTAGAAATTATAGTGTTGTCAGAATTCATAAACAAAATGTACAAAGAGCCCTCGTGGATATCAGCTACCGGAGAACCTGCCGCACCTATGGCAATCTCGTCAACTCCATTCCCGTCAAGGTCACCAATAGTAGACATAGATATACCAAATTCATCATCTTGATGCAACACTGAAGGACCATTGGGAGTGTCAGAATTGATCTCTGTGGTCTGTTTTACGGTACCATTTGAATTCATAAACATAACATATACGTCGCCAGTGTGTACTGAATGCAGAACGTGGCCTGGGGCGCCAGCTGCGATATCAACCACCCCATCACCGTCAAGGTCACCTAGATTGGCTATTGACGCACCAAACTGGTCACCAATCCCAAGATCGGGGCCGTTGGGAGTACTTGCATTGATCTCTGTGGTCTGTTTTATGGTACCATCAGGGTTTAGGAATATGATGTAAACGTCGCCTGATGCAACGTCATCTGTGATATGTCCTGATGAACCCACTGCAATAGCTATGGTGCCGTCACCAGCAATGTCTCCAAGAGCACTAAGAGATACTCCAAACCTATCGCCTTCTTGCACAGAGGGGCCGTTGGGAGTATCGGCATTAATTAGGGCTGTGTCTCTTATTGTACCATCATCGTTCATAAACAGTACATATACCTCGCCGGAGCAGTGACATGAAAAAGCTCCTGGGACTCCAACTGCAAAGTCTCTTGTGCCGTCACCGTCAAGGTCGCCAAGCACATCAAAAGATCTGCCAAAACTAGCGTCAGATTCTGCAACGCGATCATCAAGCAGATCGCCATCGATCAGCACGGTTGATTCAAGTCGTACATCGTGGGTGATTGCGTACGCCGCATCGGCATCACTCATCAGTATTGTGTATGATGATGATGCCCCTACTGCAATCAGCGCAAGCATTACAATTGCAGAACCTGCAATCTTGGAATAATGGTTTGTAAGACTAGTCATAATATGTAATCGTCCCTCTTGTCATCATTTTTGTCATGGGACAATCCAAAAGGCTTGCACATTTTACAATAGGTGTTGGAATAATGTATGCATCAATAATTCCACATCCATAGCTTAAAGTAATCATGAAATCACGAGATCAAGACATGTATTTATCTATTACTTTTGTGAAACTTTGTTTCCTAATTCTGCCCGTGGGCACCTAGCCCTATGGACTCGCGGCGGTGCAGGCACTAATTTAATCAATAAAATCTGAACAAACGGACAAGAAATATTCATGCGTGTCTTGAAATGTATATGGCGAAAGATAGATACGATGAACACAACGTTAGTGTATCTATACAGACGCCAATGTAGACTCACAATATCTGTATTTAATCATGATCCGTCTTTTTTCTCAGATGCGTGCCGCAGCGTGGTGGCGCGGCTCGCCCGGAGGGGAGGCGATAGCGGAGGGTGCTGGCTGTGAGCCTAGTCCGGAGTGGTGCGGCCGGCAAGGCTGACAACGAAAAGTACGTCAGGAGCGGTGCAGACCTAGTCATAGAACATGATCCGGAGTGGGAGAACGGGGTGAGGCGCGCAAATGAGGGCAAGGTGGGCGCCCCGTAGAGGAAATTAGTAATTAGAAAATTTTGACCTCCAAAGTAAAAAAAGCTCACATACCACTCGAAAAACGGGCATGTGGTATATGATGTATGGAGATATATCATGATTTGATCAAAAATGCCACGAGATTCAAAAGGGTCACGGGCATGACCATCGAGGAATTCGATTCTTTGTATACCGAGGTGGCCGAAAAACACCCCAAGATGGAGGAGAAGAGGCTCGACCGGCCAGACCGCAAGCGCGCCATAGGCGCGGGACGCCGGCACGTCCTCAACCTGAAGGATCGTCTGGTGCTCTGTCTCTTCTACATCAAGACATATGCAACGCAGGAGGTAGTGGGAATGTTCTTCAAACTGTCGCAGGGGACCGTATCCAACACGGTTAGCAACATGTCCTTGGTCATCAAGGACAGTCTGCCCACGCCTAAGAAGATCTACGCGAAGGTCGGGAGGATCAAGACTATTGGGGAGCTCGAGAAGATGTTCCGGGGTCTGACGTGCCTGACTGACGCCTCGGAGCAGCCCATCCAGAAGCCGAAGCGCAGAGACATGGAAAAGTCACACTACTCCGGCAAGGCACATACCCACACCGCAAAGGTGCAGTACACCATGAACTGCGACGGGCTGATAGTGCACAAGACTGCGCACTCGCCCGGGAGCGTAAACGACATCACCATCTTCAAGAAGAAGCACCCGTCATTTCCGGAAATCTGTTCTCCCGATGGAGACAACAGCGTGGCCGTGAGGCTGCGCAATCTCATGGACAAGGGGTACATGGGGGCCCAGAAGATCGAAAACGGCACAAGGGTGATCCTTCCCATACGCAAGCGCCCGGGAAAAAAGCTCAGCGAGGAGGAAAAGTCGTACAACAACTGTCACTCCTCCATACGAATCTACGTCGAGAACGGTATACGCAGGATCAAGGTGTTCCGCATCATGGGCGACAAGTACCGTAACCCGCTCAAAAAGTACGACATGATAAACTCAATAGTCTGCGGGCTGGTCAACCTGCGAATCCTGGCAAAAATGGCGGCGTCAGCCTGACCGGCAACATCGTGTAACTGCGGAAGGGTACGGACTGAATCTAATTGTTAATTTCTTCTCGTACATGTACGCAGACACGCTCGTAATGATGGCCGCCGAGAAGCAATTAACAATTGCCAGACTTTCGCCCTAACAGGTGTAAATGATCGTATATGTGTAAACTACACCTGTATCAATACACATGTTATATTTTGTCGTGTTGAGGGTGAACATTTGACAATTGTTAATTACTTCTCCGGCCTTAGGGTCGCGCTAGGGGTCCGGTACAGGCAGCTCCAGGGAATGGTCGGTAGGATGGTGGGCGAATCCAACACCCCCGTATTCAGCCAGCTGTACAAGCAGATCAACAGGCTTGGCGCGGATATCAACCAGGATCCGGGCGGAGTGGTTACTGTACCGGACAAGAAGAGATCAAGGATATTGGCGCTTGACGCCAGTGGGCTCAAGCAGCACAACAGGGGCGAGTGGATGAGGGCCAAGTGGAAGGTGAAGCGCGGCTTTGTAAAGATGCACGTGCTGGTCGACACGGAGACCATGAAGATACTGGCCTTGGAGGTCACCGACGATTCCGTGGGAGATTCGTCCATGTTCTGCAAGCTGCTCGGACAGGTTGTGGTCGCGGAGCGGCCCAAAGCCAGCGGCAATAGCAGCAGCATCACAGAATACGAAAACCTTCTCACGTCCGGCGCCACACCACTCGCGTCGATTTGTTCCGGCGCTTCCGGCGTCCGAGCCGCACCTGATTTACTTCTTGGTGACGCTGCGTACGGCTCGAGGCAGAACATGGCCGCGTGTGCGCGGGCCGGGGTGACCCCGGGCATCATGCACAAAATCAACGTGACTGCGCGCGGCAAGGGGTCAGGCGACGCGTGGGGCGCGTCAGTAATGGATCAGCTGGGTGGAAGCCCCGACGCGACGCGCCTAGACCTGATGGACAGAGAAGAGAAAAGAGAGAACCAGGCATACTGGAAGGCCCTGATAGGTTACGGTCACAGGTGGATCGTGGAGAGTGTGTTTTCAGCGTTCAAGAGCCTGTTCGGTGAGCACCTGATGGCCCTCAAGTGGGACAACATCGTGCAGGAGGTAAGGTTCAAGGTGGTATTGTACAACAGGTGGAGGGACGAGTCGATAGCATGGGAGGCAGGAAGCAGGATATCGTGACGGCATAATTACCATGCCACCGCCCGACGGAAGCACGACCGGCGTGTGCGAGGAGAATTAGGAAACAAAGTTAGTTTACCAAAAACTTTATTAGCCACCCCCCCCCCCCCCTTCACTTTAATGAAAACCTTACTTTTTACAATTGTGTCATTAGCAGCACTTGCTTCATTTGTTGCATTGCCAGCAGTATACGCACAAACAGCTGATACATATAATATTGTCCTGACAGGAACACACACAAACACCAATCTTGACTTTAATCACGAAAGAACATATGTCATACATAATTTGCCAAATGAAATAATAGAACAGGGCAATGTCTACGTGTTATTCTCTAGTTCGACCTTGAGATCTAGCGACTATACTATTACAACATCTGTACAACCAATTAGAAACGTACATAACATTCCAATTAATGACGATGGTACAATATCAATAACCTTCAAGGCAACAGGTTGGTTTGATGATCCTGATGACACCGTACTTCCCTCTATGACATTTTTTTTAACTAATGATGCCTCAACCACGAGAGGGCCATTGGTTTCATTTCTGAATGTCAGGTTGACAGATGACCCACCACCAACAACACCCGGCCAACTAATTGCTGTTGCAAAACAAGAGGCAAATAGAATACCAGATGATTGTCCATATAGAAACAATGGTGTCAACCAGATTACTTATTGTGATCATCTGGGTAATACCCCCTCTCAAGATTGGGACAGGGTAACAGCAGAATATGTAGAAAGATGGGAAAGAATATTGGTATCTTATGGAGTTGATAGATATCTCGCATGGAAAGCTGGATACACCATAACATACGAAAATCAAAGTCCCACAAAAGCAGCTACAAAATGCCTTTTTGATGTTGCGCCGATGACGTATAATGAACTAAACACTGCGAGGAATGACTATGATAGAGGAAAAACCCTTGCGGAAAGAGAAGATAGAGTTAGATTAGTACAAAACATAGGGAAAACATCCGCAGAAGGCTCAACACAAAATAATGCAAATCAACGCCAATTTACTCCCGTATATGCCCCAGCATTAGAGGAACTTTTGAGAATAGAGAAATGGTATAAAGACGAAGGATTACCATTAGGTACAGCATCACTACAATCAATCGCACCAGACAGCAGAGAATGTCGAGTAGAAGCACAACCATCTACATCACCACAATCATCACCACAATCATCACCACAATCATCACCACCACAACAACAACAATACGGTTCTGTACAATCACAAAACACACCAACAGCAGATCCAGCACTAATTGCCAAAGTGCAAAGCTATGCTGATGAAACGCAACACGGAGCAGCTCATGTTGAAAAATGGACTAGAGTACTAGCTGCCTTTGGAGTTGTAAATCATAGCAACCCAATGACGGTAGACGAGGCATTGGCCAACACAAAGAAATACGATCCCAACAGATGGACTCCAGTCTATGACGAACTGGTAAGACTAGCTGCACAACAACCAGATCCAACACCACAACAACAGCCACAACAAGCACCACAACAACAGCCACAACAAGCACCACAACAACAGCCACAACAAGCACCACAACAACAGCCACAACAAGCACCACAACAACAGCCACAACAAGCACCACAACAACAGCCACAACCAGTACAATCACAAAACACACCAACAGCAGATCCAGCACTAATTGCCAAAGTGCAAAGTTATGCTGATGAAAGGCAACACGGAGCAGCTCATGTTGAAAAATGGACTAGGGTACTAGCTGCCTTTGGAGTTGTTGATCATAATGATCCAATGACAGCAGCAGAAGCCAAGGCCAACACAAAAAAGTATGATCCTAATAGATGGACTCCTGTGTATGAGCAACTTTTGATATTAGAAGCTGCAGAGGCTCAGCCACAACAAGCACCACAACAACAGCCACAACAAGCCCCTGCCGTACCAGATACACAACCACAACAACCAGTACAATCACAAAACTCACCAACAACGGCTGATCCTGCACTAATTCAAGCAGTGAAAGGCTACCTAGTCAAAGCGTATTACAATGACGATCCAAACGATCCACGTGGGATAGAATGGCCTAATCACCTGCCAAGATGGCTACCTGCATTAGCTGCATTAACAGGAAATTATACGGACTATGAACCAATGACATCAGAGAAAGCATTCCAAAACGCCAAAGATTTCGACCCTGTCAAATGGATACCAGTCGCAGAAGAGATTCTGAGACTAGAACAGGCTGCTGCTGATCAATAAACACCACAGCAACCAGATCCAACACCTGGACCAACAACAACAGATCCTACATTGATTGCCAAAGTGCAAAGATATGCTGACGAAAGGCAACACGGAGCAGCTCATGTTGAAAAATGGACTAGAGTACTAGCTGCCTTTGGAGTTGTTGATCATAATGATCCAATGACAGCAGCAGAAGCCAAGTCCAACACAAAAAAGTATGATCCTAATAGATGGACTCCTGTGTATGAGCAGCTTTTGATATTAGAAGCTGCAGATGCTCAACCATAACTACAGTCATAACCATAACCGGTACAAAACGAAGTAACAATACCAACTCCATAAATCTCAAACTGATTGAAACAGTTCAAAGATACATAGACATGGTATAATGGTACAACGATGATAGAAATGATCCACGCGGACTAGAATGCTCAGAACATCTAGAAAGATGGTCACCAGCACTAGCTGCACACAGGTGACCACACACAACACCAATTATGATATCACAAAGCATTCACAATTGCTGACAAATACGATTGTACTAAATGGATTCCAGTTGTAGAAGAAATACGTAAACTAGAACAAGATTCTTAGAACCATACACATTTTATTTTTTAATTTATTGAATTAATCAGCTGTGCTCTACAGGCATATACCTCCACATGGCAAATCCGCCCGCCATGCCACACAAGGTTGTCTACATAATTTGACAAGCAACGTCGATTTTTTTTTTTGGCATGCGCGTCATTAAATGAAATGTCCAACATACGTCAATGACAGAGACCAAAAAAGAGTCCAACGATCATTTGACCTGGCCCAAGGATCTGTCCAGCCTGATTCTGTCCACGACGGTAGTCAGGATCGTCAACGGGATGGATGAACCATACCCCCTCAATCCGGAGAAGCAATTAACAATTGCCAAATGTTCATCCTCAACACAACAAAATATAACATGTGTATTGATACAGGTGTAGTTTACACATATACGATCATTTACTCCTGTTAGGGCGAAAGTCTGGCAATTGTTAATTGCTTCTCGGGCATCATGCACAAAATCAACGTGATTGCGCGCGGCAAGGGGTCAGGCGACGCGTGGGGCGCGTCAGTAATGGATCAGCTGGACGGAAGCCCCGACGCGACGCGCCTAGACCTGATGGACAAAGAAGAGAAGAGAGAACCAGGCATACTGGAAGGCCCGGATAGGTTACGGTCACAGGTGGATCGTGGAGAGTGTGTTTTCAGCGTTCAAGCGCCTGTTCGGTGAGCACCTGATGGCCCTCGAGCGGGACAACATCCTGCAGGAGGTAAGGTTCAAGGTGGTATTGTACAACAGGTGGAGGGACGAGTCGATAGCATGGGAGGCAAGAAGCAGGATATCGTGACGGCATAATTACCATGCCACCGCCCGACGGAAGCACGGCCGGCGTGTGTGAGGAGAATTAGGAAACAAAGTTTGGTCAGGTTGTCTGGGAAGATTTTTGGTTCAGGTATGGATCTAGGGTCTTTTGATAGTATTACACATCATTCTGAGCACGACCTGACCACGTACATAAAAAAACTATATCTTGTATGACTATCAATTCAGCATCATGCTAAAGATAACAAGAGTCTCAGGTAACGCCTGCAGCTGTCCTGAAAAGGTAGATGAGCAAACAGAGATCCTAATGGTAACCAGGATCGAGATGCAGAAGACTAGGCTCCGCAAAGAGACCACTAGCGGCACCGATGTAGGACTAGACATAGAGTCTGGCACCATCCTGCGCAACGGTGATCTGCTGCAGGTGGGACAAAAGACCATCATGGTGCAGCAGACACCAGAAAAGGTGATCACCATAGACATTCAAGAATGCCAAGACAGGCCAGATGTGATGGTTATGATTGGACATGTGATTGGAAACAGGCACAGGCCCATATCGGTTGGGGATGGAGTTGTATCGTTTCCGATTCAGGCAGATACGGAGCTTGAGACGTTTGGGAAGCTGCTTGCCGGGGTAGGGGGACGCATCAAGATGGGTACGGACTGCCGGGTATTTATCCCGCATACAGGAGCAGATGTGCATGGCCACCAGTGAAGGAGTAGTGGCAGAGTATCTGCATGTGATGCAGCTCTCAGACTCGTTCTTTCCTGCAGGGTTGTTTGCAACATCAGGAGGGCTTGAGTCCATATTCCTGCAAAAAGAGATAACCACCATGCAGGGACTCTTGGGGTTTTGCAAGGTCTTGATAAGCCAGCAGGTCGGCCCCTGCGAGGGGGTGGTGGCAGCAAACGCGTATAGCCATGCAAAACAGGCAAAACATGATGCCATAGCAGATCTCGACTCTATGTACTGTGCGATGCGCACAAACAAGGAATCCAGGCAGGCATCAACAAGATCAGGAAGTCAAGTGGTCAGGTGTGTCATGGAGTTCCTAGAAGGAGATCATCCAACCATAAATTGGTATTCAAAGTCATTGGGTACAAAAAAGGTGTCAGGCGTGTACCCCGTGGCACTAGGGTTGTGCTGTAGTGCGATGCAGACAAGCAAATCAGGGGCGCTGAGCATACTGTTGTATGGTACAGTTGTGAGTTGTGTTGGGGCGGCGCTGCGCATGGGGATAATACACCACTTTGAGGGTCAAAAAATAATACACAATCTAAAGCCGCAGATAAGCAAGACCATATCAGAGGTTCAAGATAAGAATGCATCAGAGGCATGGCAATTTACGCCACAGCTTGACATATTTCAGATGCATCACGAAGCATTGGAGACAAAGATGTTTGTGACATGAGGAGGAGGAGGAGTAGGAGGAAGCATACACCATGACAAAGATACCAAGGGTCGGCATAGGTGGGCCGGTAGGTTCTGGAAAGAGTATGTTGATTGAGAGAGTGGTGCCCATTCTGGCGCGCAAGGGCTACGCGGTGAGCATAATATCAAATGATGTAATCTCAAAGGAGGATGCAGACAGGATGAGGGCCAACCTAGCCACTAAGCGTGGGCTGCTACCGGAAGACCTGGTGGTGGGAATTGCCACAGGGGGATGCCCGCATACAGCTGTAAGGGAGGATCCCTCTATGAACATGTCAGTTATAGAGGAGATGCAGGACAAGCATGGAGAGCTTGACCTGATCATTATAGAGAGCGGGGGTGACAACATCACGACCACTTTTAGTCCCCTGCTTGCAGACTATTTCATGTACATCATTGATGTGGCAGGCGGTGACAAGTATCCCAGAAAGGGTGGGCTGGGAATAGAGAGCTGTGATCTTTTAGTGATAAACAAAACCGACCTGGCGCCGCATGTGGGGGCCAGCCTTGATACGATGTATGGTGATGCTGCAAGGATCAGAGGGGAGAAGCCATTTGTATTTACAAACTGCATGACGGACCAGGGGGTAGACGAGGTGGCCCAGTCCATCATACGTGACGTGCTGTTTGATGAGCCCCCAAAGGCACAGGCCACAAAGTGAGAGCATGTCAGGGATTTCACGGCAGGACAGCACCCCGGCGGAGATACCCGCGTATATCAGGGCATTTGATGCGGACCCAAAGCAGTTGGGCATAGGAAAGGTAGGAAAGACAGGCCTGCTGGAGCTGGAGTTTCAAAGGGGGCACATGGGCAGGACGGTGATAAAAAAGATGTATTCACAAGCTCCACTGCTTGTACAGAGGGTGTTGCAGTATGATGGGGATGATAATCATGGTGTGGGGAATAGTAGTAGTTGTGGTGGTGGTGGTGGTGGTAGTAGTAGTAGTAGCGATGATGAACAAGACATCTCAAGTCCCGCATACCTTTACATCATGTCCACATCTGGCGGCATACTGCAGGGTGACAGGTACAGAATCGACATCAATGTGGGCAAGTCAGCTAGGGTACATCTCACCACGCAGGGTGCCACAAGGATATACAGCATGAACTCAAACTATGCCACGCAGATGCTAAACATAACAGTGGAGGATGGCGGGTATCTGGAGTTTGTGCCAGATCAGATCATACCCTATCGCAACTCAAGGTTTTATCAGGAGGCATCACTCAACGTGCACAGCAATGCTACGATGATCTATGCAGAGACGATCATGCCAGGCAGGGTTGCGATGGGCGAGTCATTCGTGTATGATGCGTGCCACCTCAAGACAGTAGCAACTGACCACAACGGCAATTACAGGCTTGCAGACATTGCCAGCATCACACCGAAGATACATGACGTGTCATCGTTTGGTATGCAGGGAAGGTACAAGGTGATGGGAAGTGCATACATCCTCACAGAGACACGGCACGTATCTGAGCTGTACAGGCAGATCAGCGCAGCCATTGCATCCAACAAGGAGATCTTTGGGGGGGTGACGGTCATAAAAGATGATACTGGACTGCTTGCAAGGATACTAGGTGAAAATACCGAGCATGTCAAGGATGCCATCCTAGAGATGGTGAGGATTCTAAGGGAGGTGGTGATTGGTGTGCCGTTTGAGAGAATCAGAAAGTCATAGGAGGATGCAAACGCGGAGGGCAGTGTATGGTACAGGTAAAGGCACCACGCATAATCAAGACAGTCAGATAAATGTAACGGGGATAGTAGAGTTTTCCAGCACCTGCTTGGAGACGTGACCCAGCCCTTCATTGGATCTTCCAAGCCCCGTCTTTGCCATCACTATTACATCCGTATTCATACTGCGTGCGACATCTACAATCTTTTTGGGTGGGATTCCCAGCTTTACGATCCTGACATAGTCGTGTAGGTGCTTTGGCACCACCACGCTTCTTAGGACCAGCCTTCCCTCTTCCTGCATCTGTGAGGCAAGATCTTGGTCCATATTCTCTGCTACCTCGTCATCGTCGTCTGACCACTCTATGACATACAGCAGATATATCCTGACGCGGTTGTAATCGTGGAAAAGGTGGCTTGCACTGTTGAGGGCCTGCAACGACTGCATTGAACCGTCCACCGGCACCAGAATCTTCATCACAGGCATCTCATCGCGGGCATCATCCTGGTCTGCTTCTAATGAATCCGTGTCATCCTGCATGCTTGCCTGCTGGATGATCTCATGTATGCTTGCACGCGCCTCGATCAGTGGCAGTATAATGGTGATGCCTGCGGCGCATAAAGCCCATAGGATTGCAAGAGATACCCAGATGCTAAAAGACTCCAATGTCATGACAGAGCCCGTAACGTACATTGAGAGAGGCCACACCACCACAAGAAACAGCGAAACTCCAACCCCCACGCGCTTACAGAATGCAGACATCTCAGAGAGTATCTTTTCGTCGGTGTCACGCTTTATCATGGAGCGGATCCTCGAATCCACCACAAGGATCTTTTGCTTGAGTATGCGAAAGTCAAAGTTTTCAGGAACCAGTAGGCTGCCAATTACGGTGATTGCCAGGCCCGATGTTATGGATATGATGTTACCTGCAAGGAGTGGGATGATGTCGCCGGTAGAGTCGATTGTAATCTGGCCATGTATCAGGTATGCGGTAACAAACCATGTTACTAGCCCTGATGCCAGTCCCACTATGGCGCCGCCCGTAGCTGCTATCCTGTTTGTCTTTTTCCACAGTATGGCAAGCGAGATGGGCGCAACAGCCGAGCCTATCAGAATTCCCATTGTAAGGTACACATACTGCAAGCTCACACCAAACTGAAACAGTACCGACGCCAAGAGTCCCATACCCAGTCCAAACCCGATGACGGTAAACTTTGATATCCGCATCAGCTCCCTGCCTGACGCAGACGGTTTGAGGTATGTACGAAACACGTCATAGGTGACCAGTGATGATACACTTACCAGCTGTGACGAACCTGCAGCTACTACTGCCGTAAACACTATGGTCAGGATCAGGATGGCTCCCAAATCCCCCATGATCTCTGCTGCAGCCGTGGGGGCCACCAGTCCCAGTCCTATCTGATCTTCTGTCAGGGTTACACCAGTGGCAACTGCTGCCAGGCCCAGCGTGGTGGCAAGCGTGAACGGGATGGCAAACCATGCAAGGCCCCCCATGATAAAGCCGCCCATAGCGGCCTTGGGCCTTGCTGCAATTGCACGCTGCCAGTACGATTGGTCCACAAATATGGTTCCAAAGTTTCCAACGATATTGATTATGCCAAATATCAATGCCCCTACGGATGCAAACGTGAGGTACATTCCAAGCTTGTTGCCCTCCACGGGGTTGAGTATTGATGCCTGCATGAGCTTGTCATACATTCCTGCAATGCCCCCGATATCCGGGCTAAGAAAGTAAATGACGGTAACAAAGATCAAGACCACCACAAAGATAAACGCGGCATTAAGATACTCGGCAAAGAATGTCGCCTTGAGTCCACCAAATACGGTGTATGTTATGATGCCCAATGGTATCAGAAATGCTGCAATGGTAATATCGACACCCGTAAGTGAGTTGACCACGGCAGCGCCTCCCAGCACCAGCATCGCTGTTACTATGGTGTTTGTCATTAGTCCAAAGAATAAAAACACCTTGTGTGGGTGCTTGCCAAACCTTGTGTAAAGAAGCTCTGGGAACGTGTGGGTCATGGGTGCCTTTCGTTTGAGCTCTATTGCAAGGATTGAAAACAAGATCACTTGGATGCTTGCGCCTGCCGCATACCAAAAGGAGCCACCTATACCAAACTCAAAGGTGACTGTAGATGACTGTAATAGTGTGGCCGCCCATGTCCAGGCAGATACTATTGATGATGCAATGAGTCCGGTCTTGATGGTCCTGCCGGCGGTGTAAAACCACTCGAAAGTCTTGCGCGTTCCCAACCACTTGGTCTCTGCCTTTACCATCATGGTGACGGCCAATGCCAGGATCAGTCCCACACCTATGAGGACCAAATACCCTATGTTCTGGTGCAATATTGGCTCCATAATTATTCTACAACCACTGTATAGTATTAAAATTGCTGATATGTGAGAAGTTATCTTGCATAAACCAAGTGTGAGCCTGCGGTTCTACAGCCACACATCATGCTGGTGCTTGCTCTTATCGTATGTGTAAGAAAATGCCAGCTGTAGGATAGTAAATCCGCCCCCAGTTTGCGCAAAAGGGCGTTGACTATTAATACTTGTACAACTATAGTGACGTATGATAGATAGGATCGATGAGCTGATAATATCAGAATTGAGCCACAATTCAAAGCAGAGTACCTTTGAGATGTGGGACTTTTTGAAGAGCTTTGGTCACAACATACCACAGGAAGAGATCGAGTCCAGGATATCAGCACTTGAAGACGACGGGGTAATCAAAAACTATACCATTGCAGTAGATTCAAAAAAGATTCCAGGCAGGGTGATACGCGTGGACCTAGTTACATTCAGGACATCACAGGCGCTCCCAAAGAGGCTTGAAGGGCTAAAAAAGTATCTCAAGGATGCCCCATTTGTAATGTTTTCAGGCCGTACAAGCGGAGGATATGACTGGATTACGGTAAAATCGTTCCTCTCCAACGAGATGGCCTACGAAGAGAGCGACATCTATAGGAATCTCTTTGGAGATATAATCAGGGTGTACGAGGTGTATGACTTTATCCCCCAGACGGCTGCTTCCCTTAACGGATTGACATACACGGAGGCAGAATATAAAAAGTTCCTCAAAGAATGGATACCTCCGTTCATTGGGAAATAGCGATACAAGTTCTCTAGAAAAATTAGTTGATGAGTGTTTTCTGGACCTAATCAACGTGTAGACATAATCTTACTATTCTTGATGGTTAGCCTTGAGACATTAGTAGTTTCAAAGCAGGATTTGGTATGTTTCAACTCAAAGAGCAGAATTTGTGTGTTGAACCCAAGCAATCTCTCAAGAAATTCGTTGAATATCACATCAACTAAATTTCTAATGCCTGCAATAAAAAACTCTACCACAAAAAAAGCGATTCTAGAATACCATGCAGGTACAAGAGATATGGCATCCAAACACACCATAACAAACAAGTTCCAAAGAAGTATGTCCTTTACACTGATCATCACCAAATCCAAAAAGCATGGGGATCTCAAGGCAAACATAACAGAATGGTATCATGCATTTGCGACAAACCTTACGATGGGGCGTGCCCTCAAGGAGATCACTACACTCCCAGAAGAATACAGAAAGAGATGGGGAATCGAGACAGGATACAGGCAAATAGAAGAGATTCGGCCAAGAACCACAAGCAGAGATGATGTGTTTAGAATGATGCTGTTTTACACGGCATTGTTATTCTACAATTTATGGACCGCAGAAAGGCAAGAGTACACATCATACGGAATACTGACGCTAAAGCTTATGGCATCATTGTCTGCCATGATTGGCATCGGTAAACTGATAGAGTTTCCGTACGATCCTGGAGGCTATGGTTAGTGAGCACATTTCCAACTACTGGATATGGTGTGTTTTGACTTGCCAAAAACAGACAAAATGATGGGTTTGATCATCATGTGACTTTGCTGTCCACTCATCATGACAACCAGATTCACTACATAATGTTGAATTAGAATTCACATCAAGGAATTTTTTGTGTATGGACTTATGACCGGCGCTATATTCTGACAGTGACAAGCTCCTCAAGCAGGCCGTAATGGAGTGGCTCCATGTGCATGGACACGCGATAGTCAAGATCCTCCAGCGTGGAGATGGTAATGCCCTGCCATAAAACATCCCGAATATCTTTTGAATCTTACCGTATGATATTGTCAGGTGCCGCATTGCAGACACTTGTGCCATGATGTCAATGCCAAAATGCTCCTTGGGTATAAAGTCAGCAGGCTAGGCATACTGCACGGCGCGACATTTTTTGCAGTATCGTCCCTGTATGGTCATGTTGGCATTTGTCCACCTGCCATCCACTATAGTCTCGCCGCATCTTGGATAGTTGTGTGAGGATTCTGCAAGCCTGCTGCCGCATTTGGTGCAGAATTTACTGTCTAGGGTTCTGGATACTGTCGGGCGGTTCTGTTGTGTATACTTTGGGGTCGTGCTGGGTTTTTGCACATGCGAGTACCCCTTGAACTCCCTAGTGTTGTAGCTGCGCACGTTTTTGGATCTGCCCTTTTTCTTTTTCATATCCTCTATGGTTTTTGTCAGCTCGTCAATCTGTGCCCTCATCTTGTTGTTCTCTGTTTTCACTTTTTGGTTCTCTACAATCAGCTTTTGATTCTCTCTTTCCAATCTCTTCATCTTTTGATCCATTTTGTTAAACTGCTTACTGAGAATTTCAAAAAGCTTGTTGACATCAGGATTCTTCCAGTTTATTTCCCCAAGTTCAGATATTGGCATGTTCATTTTGGTTCACCACACATGAACAATCTATTTCACCGTTTGAGTATTTAAGGAACTTCAAGAAGTCGATGTGTTACTTCTGAACAAGTATTTTTCAACATCCATATTGAATTTTGCACTGTTTAGAAATCTCATTGCCTTTACTGCACGGTCGCTGATATGTTTGTGATACTCGTACATGAAGGACTGGATTTTTAATTGATGCCAGCACTCTTCGATTCCATGATGCTCTGGGATTCCTGTAAGAAAATATCGTACGTGGTCAGGTTGTCTGGGAAGATTTTTTGATTTAGGCACGGATCTAGGGTCTTTTGATAGTATTACACATCATTCTAAGCACGACCTGACCACGTACCTTTTTTGTATGCTGCGAGTAATTTTTCGTGTTGTTGTTTCGCGAGACCCCCTAGATTTTCCCAGCTATAAATGTTTCAATGGTTTTTTGAAAATTGCAAAGACTTTCTGACGTAACTATAGCAGGAAGCAAGGGTTACAGGCGCTGCTGTGCGCAGTGGTAATCGCACACACGTTTGGTTTACCTACCACGAACCAATAAACAGGATGTTGGATTAAACATATCATGTCAAACCCTAAACCAAGTCTCAGAAAAGTACAATCACTTTGTGTGTGTCTTTTTGTAGTGAATGTTTTCATCTATCATGGAGTGAATCTCCCTTCTCATGTTCATCAGATGAGTAAGTAATTCAGCACGCTCTGACGGCGCTACCTTGTGGGCATCATCAACCAGATCATCAATCCTTGAGAGGGCCACCTGTAGTGCAAGTGTTGCTTTTCGTACTATGTTGAGTTGTTTGGATCTGCGCTCCTTTTGAAAGCCCTCTGGTTCTGATTTTTGTGACATCTTGCGCTTCATGCTGCGAATCTGCTGTACGGTCATGTTGTTGTCGATAATTTCGCCTGCAATCTCTTTTTGTAGTGAAGAGTCTGTGGTGGTTATCTCTAGCGCCTGGCTTACACCCAAGTTGCCGGATGCAATCTTTTCCTGGATCCCTTTTGGCAGCTTTAGCAGATTCATGCGGTGTGACACGTGCTCGGCACTCTTGCCTATCCTTTGTGCAAGATCACTCACCCCACCCCAGCCATGATCTACTACATACTTTTGGTATGCCTCAGCCTCCTCAAGGACGTCCATGGACTTGCGCTGTATGTTCTCTGTGAGTTGGACTTCATATGCCTGCCTGTCTGTGAATTCTCTGATCTTGCAGGTAATGAACCTCCATCTGAGGCTCCTGCAGGCAGAAAAGCGCCTATGGCCAGCAACAATCTCAAACCCGTACTCTAGCGGTCTGACCACGATGGGCTGCAGCAGTCCATGCTCCTTGATGCTGGCTTTGAGGCTGACAAACTCTGCAGACGTCTTTGAATCGTCATAGCGTATGGGAAATTTTGACGGCCTTATCATTCGCAGCTCTATCTGCTCTGTGATGGAGTTGTCAAAGATCTCAAGGCCGCACATCTATATAGAATAACGAGATGATGTTATTTAACAATTTGGTGTTTGGAGGGTGTGTCCTACAGGCATATACTGCTACTGATACGATGTGGTTCCAGAAGATTCTGCAGGCATTTTGCGCGTCGTATTTCATGCCCACATCTGGAAACAGCTCACCAAAAGCGTCAAATTCCTCTGTGCCGGAGATATCGTGCGCAGGCTCCGCTGTCAACGCACCATCGTATCAATCAATTTCGGTGCGCCGTTATGCCGTAATGGCCTCAAGTGACTGGCGTGTGAGCCTGCCACTTTCTACTTGTGACCGTGCGATCAGCTCTATGTTGTAGCAAATTAAGCGCATTGGGATCTCGCGTCGTTGGTTGTCGGGCCTGCGGCACCTGACATAGCTGCCGTACATCTTCTTGATGGCCGCAAACACTGCCTCTATGACGCTGCGCTGGTGGTACCTAGCATTGAATGCGGGCAGGTCGTCGTGGTACATATCCACCATCTTGCGCCATGCTTGGCTGCCGTTGGCATTGTGTACAGTGTTGGACTTGGGCTTGATCAAAGGCGTCATGCCCATCCCAGCCAGCCTGTTGCATATGTCCCGCGACAGGTACGCTGCGTCTAGGCAAAAGTCCCTCCCCTTCATGCTGCACGGGCCGTGTAGCAGGTCATCCAGCATGTCATATAGTCCCTTTATGTCGGCCATGTGGCTTGTAGTCACCAGATATGTAAGTACTACCTTGGTTCCCACGTCGATGATGGCGTGCATCTTGATCCAGCCGTGCTTATTTCTGATCCTGTCGGTCCTGAAATCCACCCACTTTTCAAACCTGCTCACAGAGTAACCCGTGCTGTCGCCAGCAATAGAACCCGAACCCTGCAGCCCCTCGATGACGCGTGCATGCACCTCCCTGAGGTAGGACTCTGGGATCAGTGAATACGAGTTGCATATCGTGCTCTTGGAGGGTATGTTGCCTGTCAATCCCATCTTGCGCGCCGCCTCCTGGTCTGCGTGTAGATATCCCACCATCTTGCGGTACGTCCTGCGCTCGGCCTCCAGCATAATGCATACTATGGCCATGGTTCTGGGCAGGTATCCATTCTTGCCACCCACCCCCGGATTTAGGGTGTATGGTTCGTCCATCCCGTTGACGATCCTGACCACTGTGGCCAGAATCAGGCTAGGTAGGTATCTCTGGACCAGATCAAATGATCGTTGGTCTCTTTTTTTGGTCTCTGTCATTGACGTATATTGGATATTTCATCTAATGATGCGCATACCCAAAAAAATCAACGTTGTGTGTCAAATTATGTAGACAATCTTGTGTGACACAGCGGGCGAATTTGGCATATGGGGGTATATACCTGTAGGACACACCCGTGTTTGGACGTATGTCGAATATTTCATCTAATGACGCGCATGCCAAAAAAATTGGCGTTGCGTGTCAAATTATGCAGGCAATCGTGTATGGTGTGGCACTGCGGGTGGATTTTATATGGGCATATACCTAGGGCGCACCCCAATGGCCGTCATTAGATAATAATAATTGTACGTGGTCAGGTTGTCTGGGAAGATTTTTTGATTCAGGCACGGATCTAGAGTCTTTTGATAGTATTACACATCATTCTAGGCACGACCTGACCACGTACTAATAATTATTCTTTGTCTATAAACTCGCTTGCCACCGGCGGATCTGGTGAGAGTCCCTTTCTCTTGCGGATGTCAGAGACGGCCGTTGCCAACATTGACTTTGGAACCTCTGTCCATTCTTTAAATGAAGTGTTCCAAGTTGCCCTTCCTGCCGTCTGGCCCCTCATCTCTTCGGATAGATTGAATGTTTCTGATGCGGGCAGCTCGCCTGTGACTATGCTAGATGCACCCTTTTGGACCATGTCAAGGACCTTGCCGCGCTTGCCTGAAAGGACTGTTGCCACATTACCCACGAGATCGGTGGGCACCCTAGCCTCTATTGCCAGCGTGGGCTCTAGAACGGCGGTGCCGGCAGTCAGGAGCGCTCCCATGCATGCCCTGCGTGATGCAGGTCCAAGTTGTGAGAGGCCACGGTGGGCAGTATCTTCGTGTGGAACAAAGTGTGTAAATGTAAACTTGCAGTCTCGCATCTGCTCCCTGCACAGTGGCCCCTCCCTCATCACATCATCAAAGCCAGAGTTTATAGAGTCTGTAGACTCTTGGACAAACTGCACGCCCTTTGTGCCGTTTATCAGGACGTTGCCGCGCGAGTCAAGCCTCATCACCCTCTTGATTGTATCAGTGTCCCAGCCGGCGCCCTTTAGCAGGTCAGATACTATCTTTTTGTCTTTCATGTCGCTAATCTCGCCCGTGCGCAGCATGTTTGCGATTTCAGGCTCAAGTGGCTCCACCTTCATGAAGATCTTGTTGTGTCTGTTTGGGGACTTTGCCATGACGGCATCACAGCCACCCTTTACCGTCTCCCTATAGTTGATCAGGGGCTCGGACGTTACAATGTCGACCTTTGCGTCTTGGATCCTGTGCGTTGCCACGTCAAGGTGCAAAACACCCATGCCTGAGACGATCGTCTCACCGCTCTCCTCGTCGATCTTTACTATCAAGTTTGGATCCTCGATGGTGAGCTGCTTGAGTACTTCTACAAGGTTGGGCAAGTCCTTGGGGTGTTTTGGTTCTACTGCAATCTGCACAACGGGCTCAGAGACATACTTTACTCCTTCAAACATCGGTATGCCCTTGACAGATGATATGGTATTTCCAGCTCTTGCTTCGGTTAATCCTAGTAGCGCAGGTATGTTTCCAGCACCAAGTTCGCCTACCTGCTCTCGCTGGTTTCCCATGAAAAAGTTTACAGACTGTATCCTTCCCTCGCGCTTTTCATCTATAATGTTGATGGTCTGGCCATCCTTTATGGTGCCGGAGAAGAGACGGCCTATGGCAACGGGGCCCGCGGCAGGATCCAAAACCATGTTTACAATCATCATTATGGTGGGGCCATCATCGCTGCATCCAAGCAGTGCCTTGCCAACATCCGAGTCCAAGTCGCCCTTCCATATCTGTGGGATCCTATACTTTACGGCCTCGTGTGGGGCCGGATGATGTTTTACAACCATACCCAGTACGGCATCTGCCAATGGAGCTTTTGCCACCAGATCCGTCACGGCGTCATTTTCGTATGCGTCAATGACATCCTTGAACGTGATGCCCCTGCTCTTCATAAGGTCAATGTTGATTGCCCACCTGTCCTTTGCAGAACCAAACGTAACACTTGCGTCCTGGATGGAGACCTTCCATTGGGACTTGTATTCTGGTTCGGCATATGTGTCAATGAGCTGGTTAAAGTTGGATACTACATCTGCTAGCTGCTGCTGCATCTTTTCAGGTGTGAGGCGCAGCTCCTTGATCAGCCTGTCTACCTTGTTTATGAACAGGACCGGCTTTACCCTCTCTTCTAGCGCCATTCTGGTGACGGTCTCGGTCTGTGTCATTATACCTTCTACAGCATCACACACCACTACGGCACCATCTATAGCTCGGAGGCTACGAATCACCCTGCCACTAAAGTCAACGTGGCCTGGCGTGTCTATCATGTTAATTACATATTCCTTGTCATTTTGTGAAAAGTGCAGAGTGACGTTTGCCTGGTATATGGTGATTCCGCGCTGCTGCTCCTCCTTGTCAAAGTCCATTGCAAGCGCCTTGCCTGCTGCAGACGGAGCTATGATTCCAGAGTATGCAAGGAGGCTGTCACTCATGGTAGTCTTGCCGTGGTCCACGTGCGCAATGACGCCAAAGTTTCTGATCTGATCCTTGTTTTTTATGATCTTGAGGACATCGCCGGTAGACTTGAATTTTACCATATCCGCAGACCATGATCTTCAATCTATAAACCTTAGCCTCACCATAGTTGGTTGTACGACTCTTCATGCTTCATGCTAGTGGTATCTGCCTCACTGCTCTGATCCCTTGAGACAACCACTGTATTGATCTGTATGATATTGAACTTTCTACTTAAAGATCAAAACATAGAAACAACTGCTTGGCGTCAAGACGCGTTACTAATTTCTGGGGCACGTGTCATGTCAGTATGATGTATGGCGCCTCAAGTATCATACGCGACCATTGTCACAATCATGCTCAAATTTCTGAGAGCATGTGCAGTATACCATTACAAATACAAACAAAGTATAAAGTGTCCATCAAGATATTATCATCTAGTAGATCATGGTGTTGCTGACTGTGCGAATCTTTTCTGCGGTGACAAAGTGGCAGTTGCATACGCCTTTTTGACGGGCCGCATGTAGTGTGACAAACTGTGAAAAGAATGTATAGTATAACGTCTGCTGCAGCATACTTGAACACCATTGCACCTGCCGGGCATGCCAATCATTGGTGGTGCCGGCATTGTCCTTGTCGCCAATGTCATCAGACATGGTATTGTCATCAAAAGCATCATAGTCATCATCCAAGCTCAGCTCCACAGGTGCAAGGCAGTCTGGACATACCACCTCAATTCCCACCAACCTGAGCCCTTCTGCAAGCAAGTGATTGTATTGGTTTTTCCGCCCAAAGATGACGACACAATCACCCCTTTTTGCTGAGAATAGTTCCATGTGTGAGAATTGTTCCAGCCTACAGTACCTGACATCATACCCCAAAACCTCATAAAACTTTGCGGCGCAATACATTGCAAGCGGGTACGTAAACATGTTGCCGAGTACAAATATCCTTCCGCCCTCAGATATGGCAGCGTTTGCCACTTTTAGGAATTGAATAGCATCATCTTCTGCCTTTGCAAACAATATTGGGTAACTGTCAGGGATAGTAAACGAGGGAACTACCAACGAGATGCAAGTCAGTGCACTATCCAGAAATGATATGCTACCTGCCGTGAACATCTTGCTGCTTGGATGACACAGTCGTACAAGCCTGCATGAGGGATCCGCGTCCACGGCTGCACGTGCCAGCCTGCTGTGTATGTTGGACGTTATAACTGCGCCCACACTACCTGCTGTCCTGACTGCCCTGATGCCTGCCAGCGTATTGCCTGACACAGAGACCGGGCATATGCGCCTTGATCTTGTCAGTGGCGGTATTGTGTATAGATCAAGCGGGTCAGCCGCCCTTACTCTGCCGTAAGAATAAGACTCGGCAAGCATTGCAGATGCAAGCGAGTCTCCACTACCTGAAAATATCATGTGCTCTTGCACAGATGGTTTGAATGATACCCCAGAGGGCTCAAATGATCCCACAAAGTCCGGCTGCATGTGGATATCTTGTTCATATGCATCAATCGTATTCACAAGTGATCAGGATCGTGCCAAGTTAAAAGACTTGGCAGATTATGCGTATGCGGAGCAAGGCTTGCAGGTAGGGCAGATGTATAATGCGATGATATAAGGTGGGAGAATGCAGCAATGTATGTGAGAGGTATGACGTGTTTGGCACCCATCAAATTGTAAATAAGGAGATCGATTTTGTGTAGCCTGTTGATGCAATGGTATAAGGGGTAATGATCACAAGTGTGTCATGTGTTGGAGTTGTGGTGCATGTGGACATGGCAGTGGTAGTTTCACTATATCATCATCATCAGCACAACACAGCATAACATTTCCTACTTGAGAACACATTGCACCACCACATATGACATATACGATTTTTATTACGACATTGCAAGAATCATGTATGCAGATCTCCGTAGGGCATACTCCGGACTCTGATGATGCATTCATGTTTTATGCAATGTTGACAGGTAGGATACCGTCCAAGGATTTTGATGTGAAGCATGTGATTGGTGATATTGAAGAGCTCAATCGTGATGCGATCAATTCTAGGCTTGATGTCACTGCAGTCTCTGTGCATGTGTGTGCATACATTCCAGGGTATACAATACTGAGAAGTGGGGGCAGTTTTGGAATAGGATATGGCCCCATAGTGACCGCAAGACAAGAGATGTCAATGGATCAGCTAAAAGAGTGCAGGATCGCCATACCTGGAAAGATGACGTCGGCGTTTTTGTTGCTGCAGTTAGTTATTGGGAAATTTGATTATGTAGAGATGAAGTTCAGCGACATTCCAGATGCAGTCAGGGCAGGTGATGTTGATGCAGGACTAGTAATACATGAGACGCAGTTATCATACCAGCAAGAGGGTAACATCAAGATACTTGATGTGGGGGAGTGGTGGAATGAACAGACCGGCGGCCTGCCCGTGCCGCTGGGAATCAATGTGATGAAGACGGATCTCGGACTTGAAAATATAACAAAGTTTGACAGGCATCTCCGTGACTCCATTGAGTATGGTCGTGGGCATCAGCGTGAGGCGCTAGACTATGCCATGAAGTATTCTAGGCAGAAGCCACGGGATCTGATTGACAAGTTTGTAAAGATGTATGTAAATGATGTGACAGTGGACATGGGGGATGCGGGAGAGCAGTCGATAAGAAAGATCTTTGAGATGGCAAGCGGCAAAGGATTGGTTCCCGATTTCAAGCTGAGTATTGCCCCGCCGCAATGAAAAAGGAATCTTTGTGTAGGATGAAGGCAGGACATCAGATGCATGCATCATGGGTTTTTGGAGGTATTGCCTAGTAGGTTTTAAAAAAAGGAGGGAAAAAATAATGGTGGGTTTATCCTAGTTTTTTCTTTGCTTCGTTGATCAGATCGCTCTCTTCACTTAGATGCTCTTTGAGTAGTTTCTGATGCTCTTTCCTGTGAGCGCTGAATGCCTGATTGAGAGACTGTCTTGTCTTTGCCTTTTTTATGGCACTCTTGAACTCTTTGTGAATTGCATTCACCTGCGCTGTGTAAGTTGTCATTGATTGGTGATTGTGGTGCAAATTAATGAAGTTTTTGTTGGTAGAACTTTGTTTCCTAATTCTGTCCGTGGGCACCTAACCCTATGGACTCGCGGCGGTGCAGGCTCTAATTTGATCAATAAAATCTGACCAAACGGACAAGAAATATTCATGCGTGCCTTGAAATGCATATGGCGAAAGATAGGTATGAGGAATACAACATTAGTGTACCTATACAGACACCAATGTGGGTTTGCAATGTCGGTATTTAATAATCATGATCCGGTTTTTTCTCAGATGCGTGCCGCAGCGTGGGGGCGCGGCTCGCCCTGAGAGAAGGCGGTAGTGGGGGCGCGGAGCGGCCGGCAAGACTGACAACGAAAAGTACGTCAGGCGCGGTGCAGACCTAGTCATAGAACATGATCCGGAGTGAGAGGACGAGGTGAGGCGCGCAAATGAGGGCAAGATGGGCGCCCCATACATGTACTCAGACACACTCGTAATGATGGCCGCCGGCCTTAGGGTCGCGCTAGGGGTCCGGTACAGGCAGATCCAGGTAATGGTCGGCAGGATGGTGGGCAATCCAACACCTCCGTATTCAGCCAGTTGCACAAGCGGATCAGCAGGCTTGGCGCGGATATCAACCGGGATCCAGACGGCGTGGTGACCGTATCGGACAAGAAGAGATCAAGAATATTGGCGCTTGACGCCAGTGGGCTCAAGCAGTACAACAGGGGTGAGTGAATGAGGGCCAAGTGGAAGGCGAGGCGCGGCTTTGTAAAGATGCACGTGCTAGTCGACACGGAGACCATGAAGATACTGGCCTTGGAGGTCACCAACGATTCCGTGGGAGATTCGTCCATGTTCAGCCAGTTGCTAGGACAGGTTGTGGGCGCGGAGCGGCCCAAAGCCAGCGGCAACAATAGCAGCATCACGGAATATGAAAACCTTCTTGCGTCCGGCGTCCCGCCACTCGCATCGATTTGTTCCGGCGCTTCCGGCGTCCGAGCCGCACCTGATTTACTTTTTGGCGACGCCGCGTATGGTTCGAAGCAGAATATGGCCGCGTGTGCGCGGGCCGGGGTGACCCTGGGCATCATGCACAAAATCAACGCGACCGCACGCGGCAAGGGATCAAGCGACGCGTGGGGCGCGTCCGTAAGGGATCAGCTGGGCGCAAGCCCCGACGCGACGCGCCTAGACCTGATGGACAGAGAAGAGAAAAGAGAGAATCAGGCATACTGGAAGGCCCGGATAGGTTACGGTCACAGGTGGATCGTGGAGAGTGTGTTTTCAGCGTTCAAGCGCCTGTTCGGTGAGCACCTGATGGTCCTCAGTGGGACAACATCGTGCAGGAGGTAAGGCTCAAGGTGGCACTGTACAACAGGTGGAGGGACGAGTCGATAGTATGGGAGGCAAGAAGCAGGATATCGTGACGGTATAATTACCATGCTACCACCCGACGGAAACACGGCCGGTGTGCGAGGAGAATTAGAAAACAAAGTTCCGAAATCTGAGTATTTTTATTGTAGAAATTACTATACAAAGTATCAGAATCTGAATTCTCCAGACTGACGTAAACCTTAATGGTATAACGATGGTACTTGGGTAAGATGTGGGTTCTGGGCATTATTTTAACAGGTCATGCTGCATTTCTGGTACGTGGTCAGGTCGTACCCAGAATGATGTGTAATACTATCAAAAGACCCTAGATCCGTGCCTGAATCAAAAAATCTTTCCAGACAACCTGACCACGTACGAATACCCGGATTTTATTCAAATTACTATTGGGTATCAAATCAACCGCAGAGATTATGCGATATGACGCGATCAATATATGGAACAGACAGGCAGTGAGCGTGTGGGGTATTATGCTGATGATTCGTACAAGACCTTTGTGAGGCCCAGCTGGGATGAGTACTTTATGCTGCAGGCAGAGCTTGCCAAGCTTCGCTCAAACTGCGTTGCAAGACAGGTAGGAGCGGCAATAGTCTTAAACAACAGACAGATTGCAACCGGATACAATGGAACCCCTCCTGGGATAAAAAACTGTTATGAGGGAGGTTGTACTAGGTGCCAAGATCGCGTACGCAACAAGATAAAATCTGGCGACGCACTAAACAGGTGTCTGTGTAATCATGCAGAGGCCAATGCCATAATGCACTGTGCCATACTTGGTATTGGTAATGGAACAAAGGGGGCCACACTATACACCACTTTGGTGCCATGTATGGAATGCACAAAGATGGCAGTAACTGTGGGAATCAAGAGGTTTGTCTATCTAGAGACATACCCAGAGACTGACACAAACCTGCTAAAGGATGCAGGTGTGGAGATGATTAGAATGGACAGGGATAAAATCAACGTGTGGGCAAAACGCCTGCTAAGAGGATACGAGATGGATCCCAACGACAGCAAGTGTTGTGGTGATAGGGATAGTTGCAGTAATGATGGCGATGATGGTAGTGGCAACTGTGGCTGCAACAAGGATGATAATGATATAGACAGTATAGATACCAACAATTACACCAACAGAGACAATACAGGTTCTGTGTGAAAAGATGCAGGGCGCCACTAACGACACAGATGCACCAGTAGAGGATCTCCCGCAAAAGATCGAGTCAATGCCCCCGTCCATGCTGGTCTCTGCCACATATGACGGACCCTCAAAGAGAGTGATGCTAAAGTTTTACGAGTCAGAGTCACAAAAGATCATCATGTATGCAGATGATACCGGCCATCTGCCCTACTGTTACTCCAAGCTGGAAAGAGACGATCTAGACAGCATGACTGACAGAGACGACATTGTGCGCATAGAGAGTGTGGACAGGTATGACATGATACAGGACAGACAGATAACCGTCTCAAAGATTGTTGCAGTCGACCCACTTACGATAGGAGGAACGTCCGACGACAGCGTCAAAAATACCATAGAGACTTGGGAGTCGGACATAAAGTACTATGAAAACTATCTGTATGACAGGCAGATTATAGTGGGCAAGTACTATGAGATTGTCGATGGGCAGATAGTGCCCCACGACATGAAGATCGCCCATGAGGTAAAGCTGGCACTCAAGAGCCTCCTGTGGGACAAGGTGGACAGCAAGAGCATGGTGGACCCGGAACAGTTTAAAGAGTTTATCTCAGAGTGGGCGGATCTGCTCAACCAGCCCATCCCCAAGATAAGAAGAGTGAGCATAGACATTGAGGTAGAGGCCGAGATTGGGAGGATTCCTGATGCCAAGATAGCAGAGGGGATGGTTACTGCCATAGGCATAAAGGACTCGGAGGGAGATGACAAAGTCTTTGTGCTTAGGACAGAAGGGACCAGCGAGGGAGTCAATGAGGTGGATGAGAGCATCAAGGTGGTGCTGTATGATGCAGACAAGGAGAAGGAGATGATACAAGACGCGTTTGAGATTATCAACAACGCCCCATTTGTGGTGACGTACAACGGCGACGAATTTGACCTGCCATACCTGTACAACAGGGCAAAGAGGCTGGGAATAAAGTATGGGGACACACCCTTGCGCATGATGAGGGACTCTGCAACCCTCAAGCATGGTGTGCATATTGACCTGTACAGGACGCTGTCAAACCGTTCATTTCAGATATACGCGTTTAGTCAGAAATATACAGACTTTTCACTCAACAGCGTCTCAAAGGCGCTGCTAGGCAAGCAAAAGTTAGACTATGGACTAAGCTTTGATCAGATGACGCTGTACCAGACTGCAAAGTACTGTTTTCATGATGCACTCTTGACGTACGAACTTACAAGCTTTAACAGTGATCTGCTGATGAACCTGCTAGTAATCATTGCAAGGATAGCAAGGATGCCCATAGATGACATTGCACGTATAGGTGTGTCGCAGTGGATCAGGAGCTTGTTGTATTATGAGCACAAGAGGACCAACTGCCTGATTCCCAGGAGGAGTGAGCTTGAAAAGAGATCCCAGGGGGTGATGAGTGATGCTGTGATCAAGGACAAAAAGTACAGGGGCGGACTGGTGGTGGACCCTACAGAGGGAATCCACTTTAACGTGGTGGTGATGGACTTTGCAAGCCTGTATCCAAGCATAATCAAGGTCAGAAACATCTCCTACGAGACCGTCAGGTGTCTGCACACAGAATGCAAAAAGAGCATAATCCCTCAGACCAACCACTGGGCATGCTCAAAGAAGAACGGAATGACAGCAGTAATCATTGGCTCGCTTAGGGATCTGAGGGTAAACTATTACAAGAGCCTCTCAAAAAAACAGACACTAACCGACGAACAGAGGCAGCAGTATACGGTGGTGACGCAGGCGCTCAAGGTCATACTCAATGCAAGTTATGGGGTGATGGGAGCCGAGATATTCCCGCTGTACTATCTTCCGGCGGCCGAGGCCACCACGGCCATAGGCAGGCACACCATACAAGAGACCATAAAGTGGTGTGAGTCCACAGGGATAAAGGTGCTGTATGGGGATACGGACTCGCTGTTTGTAAATGATCCCACGGATGAGCAGATCCAAGGGATGATAGACCAAGCAAAGCATGAGCACGGTGTCGATCTGGAGATAGACAAAGTGTACAGGTACTGCGTGTTGAGCAACAGAAAGAAGAACTATCTGGGCGTGACAAAGCAGGGCAAGGTGGATGTAAAGGGGATGACCGGCAAAAAGTCGCATACGCCGCCCTTCATCAGGGATCTCTTCAAGAGGCTGCTTGAGATACTCTCCGAGGTGCAAAATATAGACGACTTTGAGAATGCAAAAAAGAGAATCTCAAAAGAGATCAAGGTGTGTGGGGAAAAGATTGAGGCAGGGCAGATACCGCTAGAGGAGATGACATTTAACATGATGTTAAGCAAGGATCCATCAGACTACAACAAGACCATCCCGCAGCACATCAGGGCTGCAAGACAGCTTGAGGGGATCAGAGAGATCAAAAAGGGCGACAGGATATCATTTATCAAGACATGGGCCAAGCCGGGAGTAAAGCCCATAGACATTGCAAAAAAGGAAGACGTTGACATCAAAAAATACATGGAGTCCATGGAGTCCACCCTGGAGCAGATTACATCATCTATGGACCTTGACTTTGATGAGGTCCTAGGAAAGCCAAAACAGACTGGACTTGACGAGTTCTTTTGGGGTTAGCACGTACTGCGAGCATTATAATGGAGTCAAGCTGCAGGCAGTGTAGGATATGTTGGATGTTATACCCATGACGTTGGAGGCCGACGGCCTGCCTCTCACCATGCTCGGCGTGGCAGCAGGCATTCTCATTCTGACTGGATGGGTAAAGCAGATCTACAAGGGATACACATCAAAGAGCCTCAAGGATGTCTCAAAGTTTCTGATGATATTCATATCGGCAGGCGCCGTCCTGTGGCTGGTGTATGGGATTGTGGTGTGGGATGTGTTTATCATTGGTACAAACATTGCTGCAATAGTACTGATGATGATGGTGCTGTACATGAAGCACAGGTATGATGGCCTGATACATGAAAGGCATCCCGGTGCAGGTATAGTAGATGGCAAAAGGCAGGGCAAGGTGTCGGATGTGAATGTTTGTCCATCGTGTTTGAAGACACTCCACGCTAGCAGTGATAAAAGGCAGGGCAAGGTGTCGCATGTGAATGAGGACAAAGGGTCACCATAGTGTGGGAGGAGGAGGAGGATGCTGCCATGGCAGATTTTGTCAGTGATTGTCTAAGTTGGAGTATTGTAGGATGTCATAGCACAACCACTAAATCATATTCTGGTGAACTGTCTACGTTGTAAATACTTGGAATCATATGTTAGATACATCTGATACCAATACTTCTTTGTCTAAGGTTGCTGTGCCCTAGTCTCTTTTTTTGTAACACACCGATTTTCTAAAGTGCAATCGGATCGCTAGATCCTGTAATCTGTTGCAGGATCATTGCGGTGTAATGGGGAGATGTCCCGGCATACAAATGCGACAGTGCATGATTTTTTGGTGTGAATGTGGTGTACGGTGTTTTTGGCAGTGGTTTTTTTTGCATCAAACGGCAACAGGTACTGGCATGACTTCTTTTGGCGCCGGAATCTCAGCTACCTTGCCGCCAAGATAATCCATGATGAATTGGTACGGGTTTATGCCGCGCTTCTCACACGTTGCAAATATGGTCTCGCGGATTTCCGTTGTCTTGAGTCCACGCTCTGAGCGGCTACCATAGAATATTTTTCTCATTATGGCAAATGTGCGCATTGCCTGCTCGCTTGCATTATTGTGGTACGGGACACCCTCGTGTCTGAGAAACGTCAGCAGGGATTTGCCCTCCCTTTTGAGGCGCTTTACATATCTGTTACAGTCCGCATTGTCGTATGTGTCTGCTGTAAGCGCGTCTATGCAGTTTTGCAGTTTTTGTACGGACCGCTTTGGGATGTCCTTTATACTGACGTATTTTTTGCGCAGTTTTAATGCAGATTTCAATATCTTGTATAATTCGTCAAAGAACGCCTTGAATTCCTTGTCGGCGTTTTTATCAAGCGTGCGGTACATATCCCTGAAATAATGCAACAGGCATTTTTGGAGTATTCCGGTCACACTCCATCCGGGGTGGGAGTCGCCCACAAGTATGCCCTCAAAGTCACTCAGAAATGTCTCTGACACCAGCTTGCTTCGTGAGTGGGATATGTGGTATATGGTACACGTATCTGACAGAAACACCCACGCCCAGCACAGTTTACCGTTGAAGTACCATCCTGTCTCATCACCACCCACTATTCTGGCAGTGACAAGCTCCTCAAGCAGGCCGTAATAGAGCGGATCCATGTGCATGGACACGCGATAGTCAAGATCCTCCAGCGTGGACATGGCAATGTCCCTGCCATAAAACATCCGGAAGATCTTTTGAATCTTACCGTATGATATTGTCAGGTGCCGCATTGTAGACACTTGTGCCATGATGTCGATGCCAAAATGCTCCTTGAGCATAAAGTCAGCAGGCTGGGCATACTGCACGGCGCGACATTTTTTGCAGTATCGTCCCTGTATGGTCATGTCGACATTTGTCCACCTGCCAGCCACTATGGTCTCGCCGCATCTTGGATAGTTGTGTGAGGATTCTGCAAGCCGGCTACCACATTTGGTGCAGAATTTACTGTCTAGGGTTCTGGATACTGTCGGGTGGTTCTGCTGTGCATACTTTGGGGTCGTGCTGGGTTTTGCACATGCGGGTACCCCTTGAACTCCCTAGTGTTGTAGCTGCGTACGTTTTTGGATCTGCCCTTTTTCTTTTTCATCTTCTCTATGGTTTTTGTCAGCTCGTCAATCTGTGTCCTCATCTTGTTGTTCTCTGTTATCACTTTTTGATTCTCTACAACCAGCTTTTGATTCTATCTTTCCAATCTCTTCATCTTTTGATCCATTTTGTCAAACTGCTTACTGAGAATTTCAAAAAGCTTGTTGACATCAGGAATCTTCCAGTTTATTTCCCCAAGTTCAGATATTGGCTTGTTCATTTTGGCTCACCACACATGATCAATCTATTTCACCGTTTGAGCATTTAAGGAACTTTAAGAAGTCAGTGTGTTATCTTATTTTCTAATTTCTTTGATCGCAGCACATACGATTAAAGTCTTACAGAATATTGAATTTTGATTCTAATTCATCTGTAATTATCGGAATTGTTTTTTTAATGTCATTTTCAAATTTGATTAGGAAACTGCAATATTTGTTTATAATTGGAGGGACTTCCTCATACGTGAATTCATTTTTTTCTATTTCTTCTTCCAAAGTAATCAGTTTGTTTAGATATGTGTTATGATCTTTAATCTTTGTGAAAACGTTCTGAATCTTTTGTTGCATATTATAATCCAAAAAGTTGATCTGCCCTGAATTGATCAACGAGTCATAAATGTCATGATTAAGATATGCTGCCACAAATTCATATTCCTGATTATTGTAATTCCTACGTGTTTGAATATGTTTAGTCAATGCATTCAACCCGTCTTGTAACTCACCAAGTAGATTTCGTGATACAAGTTTGTCGTGTGATTTTTTTTCAAGAAATCTCTTGATAAAAATAAGCTACAGGTGCTACTATTAATGGAACAAGTGTAGCTACATTTACTGTAAAATCCCATTCTATAAAGTTCATTTTGTTTTTGGAGGAAGGGTTTTCTTGGGTTGTTTTCCTATTGGTGCCTCTCTAGAATTATAAATAATCTCTACCGAAGCTACAGGTTTACTCTTTGTTTTTGTCACAAAATACAATATATAAACACACTAATAAATTTTATGTAACATGTCACGTAATTCTATTGTACCGAAATCATTTCGCTTACACTTGAGGAGGTTCACAAAAGAGTTTATGATTAATCGACCAGAAAAAATTTTCTGAAAAAAATATGGATATCATATGTGGTGTGGTTCTCAAGTCTAACACAGGTAAAGTCAAAAAGTTGTGCGCAGTCGTGTGCATTTGGAATTTTCATCCATGTGTCAACTTAACAGTATAGTAAAGGGGCAGGAGCTATATCCTGCTCTTTATTTTATTCTTCCAGTATTGGTAGGTGCAGTCCTGCCACATCTTTCGCTTGTTGTACATGCCACATATGCCGTTGAATTCTATATTGAACTCTTCGGCCGTACCGTCGTATCGTCCGGATATTCGTTTCCAGTTTTTCACATGTGCAAAGACGTTCTCGACAGGAACACGCCTTTTGTTGTGTGCCTTGTTTTGTGCCTTTTTGGTGGCGGTAAGCTTTTTACCCTTGGGCTTTTTGTGTGGGATCTTTGCGGTTACCCCACGAAGATAGTTTTGGATTCCCGTGTATCCTCTGTCCAAATTCAGGCGTATGCGGCTATCCGATGGTATGCGCTTGCCGGTCACCATGCGATCAGTCCATTTGCCAAACTCAGGCAGTCCTTGGTTCAACACCGTCAGGTCATGGCAGCTTCCCTCTCTAGAGTCGCTTATTGCGAGGATATAGTTTTGTTTGTTTATCATCATGGCTGTGTTTATTGCAAACATCTTGCCCTTTCCAGAATACTGTTTCTTTTGCTCTTCCTTGTCTTCTGGACGCGTGGTCTCTACAAGTGTGCCATCTATTGTAATCTCGCCTCCATCTCTTCCGGGTACAATTTCCTTGAATTCCTCTTTTGACTTTATCGTGGAGATGTACTTTGTCATGTTGTATGGTGTTACTGCATATAGCTCATCATCGTATTTGGTTGCAAGCTTGAGATAGTTTGATACCGTACTCTGATCTATTCCAAAAAATGTACCCAGTGATTCCTGCCCACAATCTTGTGCTTTTCTTACCTGGGTCATGAGCAGAAAGTGTCGGATATACAGCTTGCACTGGTTTCCGGACTCTTCCTTTCTGTCCTGGTCGTCGCGAAAGTGTGGCGAATCATTGGATTTTTTGATTATCTGTAACAAATCCTCAAGTGTGTTATCAAATATTTCCTTGGTGCTTCTTGTAAGTGCCTTTATCAACTTCTCATTTGAAATGATATACTCTAACATTTCATGTGTGTGAAGCAGTCTTGTGGGTAGTACAGAAGAGTGTCTCTTCTGTCCAAGCTCCGTATTCCACAGCGAGTCCTCCTTTGCCAGTATCGTCTTGAGCCCCAAATTTTCTTTTTCTAACCTCGAGTTTTCTTTGGCATGTTTTGCCTTTAGCCTCGAGATCTCCTTTTCCTTTCTCAGGTTTTCTTTGGTCTGTTTTGCCTTTAGCCTTTGATTCTCTTTTTCTAACCTCGAGTTTTCTTTGGTCTGTTTTGCCTTTAGCCTTTGATTCTCCTTTTCCTTCCTCAGGTTTTCTTTCTCTAACTTTGCTAATCTGGTCTCTAGTTTAGTTTGAGTTTGTTTGCTCATTATCATATACTTACAAGAGAAGGATTTAGTGATACTGGTTTAGATTAATAGAAAATTTGGCAAATTTTTCTGATCTTGTTTTTCGGCCGATTGATCATAAACTCTAAAGGATTACTTGAGACTATACCGATCAGCAAAACATATGAAGAAATCCCTTACACAAAAGCAGATCAAATATGCCATAGACCAGTACCAGAAGCTAAAACGTACAGCAGACATTGCAGTAGAGCTTGGCGTGACGCAAAGGCGCATACAACAGATTTTGGCAGAGTTTCGCAAGACTGGAAAGCACCATGTTCAGGGCAAGCCTGGACGAGGACACATTTTACCCACAGCAGCAGCAGAGACACAGGCAGTGCTAGAGGCACATAAACAAGAACCCGTAGGCGTCATACGTACGGTCCAGAATATACAGGCCAATCACAATATAAGCTACAGACGCATATACAAAATCATGAAGAGTCACGGCCTAGTAACCGCAAGTGAGAAGAAATCAAAAAAGCGCAAATATGTGCGCTTTGAGCGTAAATATTCTAACGCAATGTGGCATGTAGACTGGCATGAGATGAAAGATCCGCGCTTTGCAGGCATGAATCTAGTCACGTATATTGATGATTCTTCAAGATGTATAATGGCGGCACGACTATTCACACACGCCACATCTGAGAATGCAATCCTGACCCTCAGTGATGCGATAAAACAGTTCAAAGTTCCAGCTACAATCCTGTCTGATAACGGCTCGTGTTTTGTAACTTTGTTTCCTAATTCTCCTCGCACACGCCGGCCGTGCTTCCGTCGGGCGGTGGCATGGTAATTATGCCGTCACGATATCCTGCTTCTTGCCTCCCATGCTATCGATTCGTCCCTCCACCTGTTGTACAATGCCACCTTGAGCCTTACCTCCTGTATGATGTTGTCCCAATTGAGGGCCATCAGGTGCTCACCGAACAGGCGCTTGAACGCTGAAAACACACTCTCCACGATCCACCTGTGGCCGTAACCTATCCGGGCCTTCCAGTATGCCTGGTTCTCTCTTTTCTCTTCTCTGTCCATCAGGTCTAGGCGCGTCGCGTCGGGGCTTCCGCCCATCTGGTCCCTTACGGACGCGCCCCACGCGTCGCCTGATCCCTTACTGCGTGCGGTCGCGTTGATTTTGTGCATGATGCCCGGGGTCACCCCGGCCCGCGCACACGCGGCCATGTTCTGCCTCGAACCATACGCGGCGTCACCAAGAAGTAAATCAGGTGCGGCTCGGACGCCGGAAGCGCCGGAACAAATCGACGCGAGTGGCGGGACACCGGACGCGAGAAGGTTTTCGTATTCCGTGATGCTGCTGTTGTTGCCGCTGGCTTTGGGCCGCTCCGCGCCCACAACCTGTCCGAGCAGCTTGCAGAACATGGACGAATCTCCCACGGAATCGTCGGTGACCTCCAAGGCCAGTATCTTCATGGTCTCCGTGTCGACCAGCACGTGCATCTTTACAAAGCCGCGCCTCACCTTCCACTTGGCCCTCATCCACTCGCCCCTGTTGTGCTGCTTGAGCCCACTGGCGTCAAGCGCTAGTATCCTCGACCTCTTCTTGTCTGATACAGTAACCACGCCGCCCGGATCCTGGTTGATATCAGCGCCAAGTCTGCTGATCCGCTTGTACAGCTGGCTGAATACAGGAGTGTTGGATTCGCCCACCATCCTACCGACCATTCCCTGGAGCTGCCTGTACCGGACCCCTAGCGCGACCCTGATGCCGGCGGCCATCATTACGAGTGTGTCTGAGTACATGTACGGGGCGCCCACCTTGCCCTCATTTGCGCGCCTCACCTCGTCCTCCCACTCCGGATCATGTTCTATGACTAGGTCTGCGCCGCGCCTGACGTACTTTTCGTTGTCAGTCTTGCCGGCCGCACCACTCCGGACCAGGCTCACAGGCAGCACCCTCCACTATCGTCTCCCCTCCGGGCGAGCTGCGCCACCACACTGCGGTACGCATCTGAGAAAAAAACCGGTTCATGATTATTAAATACCGGCATCGCGAACCCACATTGGCGTCTGTATAGGTACACTAATGTTGTATTCATCATACCTATCTTTCGTCATATGCATTTCAAGACACGTATGAACATTTCTTGTCCGTTTGGTCAGATTTTATTGAGCAAATTAGAGCCTGCACCGCCGCGAGTCCATAGGGTCAGGTACCCACGGGCAGAATTAGGAAACAAAGTTTGTTTTGTTGGTGCCAGCGGCAGGAGAAAGTCTGTTCCAAAATCATGGATGCCTACTGCCTTTGAGGCAGAATTGTTAGATAGAGGAATAGAACTGATAAACTCCAGACCGTACCACCCACAGACAAACGGCAAGCTGGAACGCTTTCACCGCAGTATCGAGGAAGAGTTATGGTATTATGAGAGTCTGTCCGAATACATACAATACTATAACGAACGCAGATTGCATTTTTCACTAGACATGAAGAATCGTCAGACGCCCCTAAGGGCATTTTCTGACAGAGAGGCAACTGAAGAGATCAGGAAAAACAATCCCAGATGGATGGAGGAAGATGTAGATGACTAGGCGAAATGATTTCGGTATACTACACTCGAGAACCAGACATCATAAAGGATAAGTGGCATGATTTATCAAACAGTATCGCTATGTTTGTGATTAACTGCAAAAACTACAAGCAGGTGGCAGGCGCAAATGACGTCACACACCTGATCCATGATGCCGATGAGATTGCAAGCACGTACGGAATAGAGATCATAATCTGTCCTCCCCAACATATGGCGGGGCTAGGCGCCATACAAGCAAGCAAGACAAGAGAAACATGGCACGGTGGCCGCAGGGTATCAGTGTTTGCCCAGCACATAGACGGTGCAGGGCCTGGCAACACCACAGGATTTGTGGTGGCAGAGCTGCTAAAGAAGGTAGGAGTGGCAGGCGCATTGGTCAATCACAGCGAACACAGAATCCCAGCCAAACAGATTCATGAATCTGTAAAGACGCTCAAGAGCCTAGACATGACATCAATAGTTTGTGTGAGGGATGTTGTAGAGGCGCACAGGTATTCGACACTAAACCCAGACTACATAGCAATAGAGCCTCCGGAGCTTATTGGAACGGGGAGGGCCATATCAAAAGAGAGGCCAGACCTGATTCAAAAGGCTGCGCATGCCGTACGCAATGCAAGTGGTGGCGATACGGGGCTGCTGTGTGGTGCAGGCATTGTGTCAGGACAGGACGTTACAAAGGCCCTGCAGCTGGGCTCCAATGGAATCCTGGTGGCAAGTGGAATAGTCAAGGCCGATGACTGGAGTAAGGTCATGGCAGAGTTTGCAAAGGCCATGGTGTCCGAGGATGGCACACATGTATGATGATGATAATGATGATTACGATGATAATGATGATGCATCATACAAGACGATACATGTCATAGGTGGCATGGCACACACCATCACAGGCCCATTACCAGCAACTGCTCATGTTGCGGGTGGTTTGAAATGATGACACAACATGACTAACAGCATGACTAATAGCGCGCCATGATAGCTTGCAGATGTGGTACCCTTACAAAGTATGTTGGGTATACGAAGACATGCCGACAACAAAACCAACACAAAATGGTCAACAACCCAACACAAAAAACCCAATCCAGTAATCCAACTAAATGGTTTAATAGCCCCTATCTAGGTAAATGATCGCAGAATAATGAATCAAGTCTACTTTTATGACGAAGGTGACGGTAGCAACAAAAAACTCTTGGGCGGCAAGGGCGCAGGCCTCTGCGAGATGACCAGCCTGAAACTGCCAGTCCCTCCAGGATTTACAATAACCACAAACGTCTGTAAAAATTATTATGCAAACGGCAGTATCCTGCCAAAGAGCCTCATGCCAACCGTCAAGAGAAACATTGCAAAGATTGAATCTAGGACAAGAAAAAAGTTTGGTTCTGCAAAGAGGCCCCTGCTGGTATCAGTCAGGTCAGGCGCTGCCATATCCATGCCAGGTATGATGGACACCATACTCAACCTAGGCCTCAACGACCAGACGGTGATGGGCCTTGCAGAGGAGAGTAGTAATCCAAGGTTCGCATGGGACTCGTACAGGAGGTTCATCCAGCTGTTTGGAAAGGTGGTATTTGGTATTGATGATAAAAAGTTTGATCATATTCTAGAGGATGCAAAGAAGCAGCAGGGCGTCACCGCCGACAGCGAGCTGGACCAAGAGTCGCTGCGCAAAGTGGTGCAGGCATACAAGAGAATATGCAAGACACACACAAAAAAAGACTTTCCAGAGGAGCCCATGGAGCAAGTAGAGCTTGCCATAAGGGCTGTCTTTGAGAGCTGGATGGGCGAGAGGGCCATAGTGTACAGGGAAAAGAATAGTATAACACGCGACATTGCAGACGGGACTGCCGTAAACATACTGGCCATGGTGTTTGGGAATATGGGCGAGGACAGCGCCACCGGCGTGGTCTTTACAAGAAATCCTGCCAACGGCACCAGGCAGATATACGGAGAGTATCTTACAAACGCACAGGGCGAGGATGTCGTGGCCGGCGTCAGGACGGGAAAGCGTGTGGATCTCATGGCAAAGGAACTTCCAAAATCATACAAGCAGTTAGTTGACACGTGTAAAAAGCTAGAAAAACACTACAAGGAGCCGCAGGACATTGAATTTACCATAGAGCAGGGTACGTTCTACCTTCTTCAGACCAGGAATGCAAAGATGAACGCAATGGCAATGATAAAGACGTCAGTGGATATGGTAAAAGAGGGGCTGATAGACAAGGACATGGCACTCATGCGCCTGCATGCAGACCATATTGAGCAGCTGTTGCACAGAACCATCAACCCAAAGGAGATAAAGAACCACACAAAGATTGCCACGGGCATAGCAGCTTCACCAGGTGCCGCAAGCGGCATGGCAGTGTTTGATGTAAAGACAGCCACACAGATGGGTGAGTCTGGAGTTAAGGTGATCCTGGTCAGGGAGGAGACAAAGCCCGAAGATGTTCCTGCATTCTTTGAATCAGCAGGCATACTTACAAGCAGGGGAGGCAAGACGTCGCATGCAGCAGTCGTTGCAAGGGGGATGGGAAAGCCGTGCATAGTGGGATGTTCCAACATCAAGATAGACTATCAAAAGAATGTCTGCAGGGTTGACGTGGTATCAGGCTCAAATATCACCATACGCGAGGGCGATCAGATCACCATTGACGGGGCTTCAGGAATTGTGTATGAGGGCGATGTCCCCACAATTGAGCCTGAGATTACCACGGACTTTGATCGCGTTTTAAAGTGGGCCAAAAAGACGAAAAAGTGGGGGTCAGGGCAAATGCAGACACTCCTGATGCTGCAAAGCTTGCAAGGCAGCTGGGCGGGCGCGGAATTGGCCTGTGCAGGACAGAAAGGATGTTCAATGGCAAGGACAGGATCAACCTGTTTGTAGAGATGATAATGGCAGAGGATACCAAGACGCGCAACAAGACGTTAAAAAAGCTTGAAAAGCTGCAAAAGAGGGACTTTGTAAAAATATTTGAGGCCATGTCCAGGTACAAGGTGACCATAAGGCTGCTAGATCCCCCGCTGCACGAATTTTTACCAAACCCCGAAGAGCTGGCAGGCAAGATTCATACCATGAAGAGTAGTAGTAGGAGCTCAAAGAAAAGGGGTACGCGCAGTACAGTAGCTACAAAAGACGAGATCCAACATGCAAAGACCGTACTAGAGAGGGCAAGGGAGCTTGCAGAGGTCAACCCCATGATGGGTCACAGGGGCGTCAGGCTAGGCATAACATACCCAGAGATATACGAGATGCAGATAAGGGCAGTATTTGAGGCGCTCGCAGACACTACAAAGAGAGGGGTAAGGGCATACCCGCAGATCATGATACCGCAGATTAGCAGTGTGGCGGAGTTGAATGTCATAAAAAAGATCTTTGATTCCATAAAAGCAGAGTCTGAGGCAAAATATAAGATGAAACTCAGTGTCAACTTTGGTACCATGATTGAGGTGGTAAGGGCTGCACTGACCGCAGGCGAGATTGCAAAGACTGCTGAATTTTTCAGCTTTGGCACCAACGACCTGACGCAGGGCACGTTTAGCTTTAGCAGGGAGGACGTAGAGGGCAAGTTTCTTGTAGAGTATATTGAAAAGGAGATACTCCAAAAGAGTCCGTTCCAGTCCATTGATGTTAATGGAGTGGGCAGTCTGATAAAGACCGGAATACAGCAAGGCCACGATGTCAACCCATATCTGGAGATTGGTATTTGTGGAGAGCATGGCGGGGATCCAGAGTCGATCTGGTTTTGCCATGATGTCGGGATAAGCTATGTCAGCGCATCACCGCACAGAATTCCCGTAGCCATAATTGCAGCAGCACAGGCTGCGATCAGGCAGAGTCAGGTACGATAAATTTTTGGGCACTTTGCATGCCATACAGAATAACACACATTTAACAGCACCATGACACCATTGTAATGCTGCCCAGAATAGAATCCATAAAGCAGATCAGGCAAAAGATTGGTACTACACAAAAAGAGCTTGCCTCAATGTCGGGTGTGAGTACATCCATGATAAACCAGATAGAGTCGGGCCGGAGCAAGCCAAGCTACGAGACTGCAAGGAACATCTTTGACAGCTTGGCAAAGCTGGAGGGCCAGACGTTCTCGCACACGGCAGGTGACTTTTGCAGCAGCGACATTGTAAAGCTAAAGACGTCCGACACCTTACATGACGCAATCAAAGAGATGCACAAGATGTCGATCAGTCAGATTCCGGTCTTTAGCAGCCAAGAGATTGTGGGGGTTGTTACAGAAGATGGTATTGTAAAGCACCTGTCTGACGGAGGCGAGGCGGAGCTAAAGAGTGCAAGGCTAGAAGATACCATGGAGCCTGCGCCACCCATAGTGGACCATGACACTCCTGCAAACGTGCTTGTTCCGCTGATCAGATACTCAAAATGCATCATGGTATCAAAAAACTCAAAGATCGTTGGAATCATTACTGCTTCAGACACGCTAAAGATGATGGAATAGCCCCACGTGATTGACATAGTATCAATAGAAGATATGTATATTATCTCCTATAATTTTTAATCCGAGGTAGCACATCTGAATTATTGTGCATTTTATGACTTGATTTTTCGCCGGGATGTGTGGTGTTGAACCCATTTTGTGTGGGTTGTAATAATTGTACGTGGTCAGGTCGTGCCTAGAATGATGTGTAATACTATCAAAAGACCCTAGATCCGTGCCTGAATCAAAAAATCTTCCCAGATAACCTGACCACGTACGAATCTATTATAAAATATCACGCAGTTGGATCTGAGAGCCGCCCCATGAAGAGTATGGTGCCACTCTCATCATCCTGTATGGCAAAGATGAACGGGCGATTGGCATTAAACAATTTAATATCAGGACCTGTTTCGGCCACCAAGACAATAGTTGTAACAGCAGCCGCTTCTGTCCCTTCTTCATTTACGTCAACAAAAGCATCCTGCGTGGCATTGGATACATATAGTAAATATTTCAGTTTTTCAAGATCTGCCATGCCAGAAAAATCTGCCATTTCAGGATTAAAGGCATCTTGCATTCCAAGCAGTCCAAAGTAATTATTAAGTTCATAATGTGTGTTTGTGGTAAACTTTGGAATTATGGCTGTAACCCGTACATCTTGCATATCCTGCCTCCACTCATCTATCTTGTGTGTAGACAACATCTTCTCAAGCCCGTCGATTCCCACATCTTCGGAGGGTAGAAAGACAAGCATAGAAAGCCTGTCTCCATTGTATGGCATTCTGAGTATCTGTATTCCGTCTGATTCTGTATAATTAAAGCTGGCCTCAGTGCGCATAAAGTTCGATCTTACTGGATCCTCAGGCTGGCGCCAAAATGAATCCTTGTAAGTTTCATCAGGATCAAACTGCATCACCCATGTGCCCTTGAAGTATATGGCGTTGTTGAGGATTGCAGCCGCACCCATGACAGTGGTTGGATCTACTACCTCCTTTATCTTGCCACTAGTACTGTCACTTGCCCAATCGTTTATGCGCTTTGCACTGTTTACAGAATCTTTAAAGTCAAGTGTGTCGATGTCGGCTGTGTATGTGTCGCGCACAATGTCAGCATATCCGGCAAGCAGGTAGGGCTCAAATCTCTTGTCAAGCCATAACGCGTTAGCAATCACCAAGGTGGCTTGTGGATCGTTGCGGTTTATCGACTTCATTGTCTGAGACATCTGTTCATGACGAGTCTGCTCGTCTGTGGCAAATTCAAATACATCTTGCATCTGCGAGGCCGTCTGCCCCCCCGCGCCCTCATACAAAAATGCAAAGGCCGTGTATATGCTAAAGGGTGAAAAGAAAATGTTCGTGTCCTTGTGGCCGGGATCGGCTGCGATCTGGCCATACATATCCACTGCAAAATCGGTGCTGGATGTAGAGATATGCGCAGGAATAGGCGGGCCCGCGTATTGTTGTGACATGGCATAATATGACAGGAGCATCGCTGGAGCGGCTATTACCACTACCACAATGAGTCCTAAGATCTTACGATTCATTAACCACCACTGTATAGATAACTCGTTCCAAGTTCTGACCGTCATGCGCAGTAATCATAAAGGCGTACGTGCCCGATGCCACACCCGATGTGTCTATTGATATCATACCGGTGCTGTTCTTGTAGTCTGTGATTGATACCACCTTGGATGGTATTGCATACGGGATCATATCAAGCGTGACAGGATCCCCTTCAGGATCCGTTGCAACAACACCAAGTGTCATGTTCAGGCCCGCTGCGATTATAATCCGCGATGATACGACAGAAGTGCCGTTTTGCAGTACGGGTTCTGGGCCGTCATTGTCCTGTGGGGCTGGTCTGAATGCGTCACTTTCTGCCGTGTATGGTGCGACATATTTTGGCCCTATTATTACACTGCGCGGATCATCCATGGAACCGGTTGCAAACACCGTGGAGGTATCCGTAGTCGATATCCGTATGATGTTGTCATCGTCCTTGTTTGCCACATACAGGTTTCCTGCAGCATCAGAGTCCATGCCGTACGGCTCATTTACAAGAGTGATAAACTGGTGCACCAGTTTTTTTGTAGAATAGTTTATCTCGTTTACCCATCCGGCATCCTCTCCGCTCTGAAACAGACTGGTCGTGCCGCTGGCGCCAGCTATTGCGGGGCCGCACTTTAAACCGGCCGCCTCGTCTGTATCCGGCTGGGTGGACTGCGGGGTGTTTGATATGGTTCCTTTGTACTTGCCGGTTGTCTTGTCATAGTATATTATTTTGTCAAGTGAGCGATCTGCCACGTACATGTGCCCGTCCGGGCAGAACGTCACATCATACGGTGACACCAGTACGGGGGCGCCGGTCGTAGACGGGGTTCTTGATGCGTCGCCAAAGTATCCCAGGTTGGAGCCGGATGCAGATATTTTCTCTACTCCGCGTAAAGTAGCCACATAAAGCACGTTGCCATTCCAGACCATGCCGTTTGGAATCCCGACAGTCGATGCCCACTCGGCGTTCGTGCTTGTTGTTCCCAGCGATGCGCCGGTGGCGCCGTTGTACTTGCGTATCTTTTTGTATGTGTTGTCTGAGACATACAGGTGCCCATCAGGACCGAATGCGGCATCAAACGGCTTGCCCAAGCCGCCTGACTTGTACGGCACTATGTCTCCCTGGTACGTACCTGTGGCCGAGTATGCCAGTATCTCGTAATCGTCGGTGTCTGCAACGTATATTGAATAATCTGTGGTAGGTGGCAGAGGCGTGACAGGTCCGGTATTATTATGATCCGTCTTTTTTGTGACGGTAGTTGCATTTACAACTATATCGTCTATCTGCACGTCTTCTAATGGAGAGCTCTGCTGCGTTATAAACCTGATAGCAACAGAGGACTTGCCTGCATATGATGACATGTTATATGATTCGCTGTGCCATGTGTTGTCATCGCCCCTGTTTATGTTGGGCGACCAGTGAAACGCAGTCTTCCAGACAGAGCCGTCGGATATGTCGACCCTAAGATACTCGTCACGATCAAGCCCATAGTCGATAAACCTCCAAAACGACAGTGTGGCACCAGTATACCCTGAGAGGTCTATAGCATCTTTGGTGGTTATCGTACATGCCGTATCACAGTCGTCTGCATGCAGCACCATGTTGGTGCGCGGCCTGTCAGGAAGCGTAGGCACAGAGTGCGCCGTGGATGTAGATATGGTCCAGTCAGACTCCCCTGATTGGATCCACTTTGCCAGACTTCCGGATTCAAAGTTGTCAGAGAACATGGTGACAGTGCCAGTAGCAGAAGATGAGTTATACCTGTCGAGTACAACAGGTGCCGGCTCGTATTGCACGGACAACGACCACGAGTTGAGCATGCCCACATCACCCCTGGTGTAGTCGCCTATGCTCAAAGTCCAGTTGCCTGCCACGTGTGATCCTGACAGTGGCTTGAGTACGGTGGCGTCGTATGTTTTTTTAATGTCATTAGAGCCTCCGCCTATTTTGTTGTGCAGCGTTACAATCTTTCCATCAGGTGATGAAAGGTTAACCTTGAGGTCTCCTGTGTATGTGTGTGTTATATCCACAGACACAGATGCAGATCTCAAAGTTCCATTCACTGGAACACGTATGATGTCTGCCGCTGCCTGCACCCTAGAATTGTCTGCAATATCAAGCGCGGGGCTTGATAACGCGTCATATGTGGTGTATGCAGGGCATGAGTTTGTGCCTTGTGACCCAGATATACCGGTGCATGAAGATGGAATATATCCTGCAAACATGCGCACATCATCATATATGAACGGGGAGAATACAATTTTCGTTCTGGGAGGGGGCGACTCTAACTCTTTGTTGTCATGTGAGGCCTCCTCGTCTATACCATCCGCTGACAGTGTCAGTGTTTTGATTGTAATTGGTGATGCAAACTGTATCATTCGGTCGCCGCTAGAGGGTATGGCCACAGTGTACGTGCCTCCCGTGGTAACAATCCGCGCATCCACTGCCTCCATGTTCACAGAGCCCAGATATATTGCAGAAGTAGGATAGACGGGGCCGGGGAACGTCTTTGAGTATTCTGTATGCGAATACCCCCGAGTCACCTCCAGCGTATCCCATTTTTTGACCTTTGAAGAGTCGGCTGCAACATTCTTTGAGTTTGAAGGCAGAGATTCTGCACGAACAGTTATCGTGACAGGCCGCCCGGTACTAAACCCGTCCTGCGGCGTGACCTCAAAGGAGTCGCTTGTAACAAAACTAGAGCTTGCATTGTAAAACATTCTAGACGTAGTCTTTGTTATCTGCTCATCGACAGATGCAATACCGTGCACAGGATCACGCGACACGCTAAATGATAACGAATCCCCATTACGATCCGTGCCTGTCAGCCTCACTATGGCCGGATCCTGTGAATGTGGGTCAATTACTACCATCTTTGCGTGGGCCACAGGAGCAGTGTTTGCAGGTGATGTCGGAAGTGGGGCGAGTGAATGGGTGCTTGCAATGGCATAGTTTTGGACGGGCTTGTTTATCTTGTCAAGGTTTGTGCCAGTAACCGTAACTGTATACGTGCCATTGGAAGACGGGTTAAACACAGCAAACTCGTTTGTCTGGTGTTTAGAATCTGCATTAATGGTTGTACCAGTTGGAGACAGTATGGTAAAGCCTAGGTTGGCCATAGATATTGTGTCACCGCGCGTGGCTTGTTCATATATGCTGCCATGGGGATGTACAAACCATGTTAAAATGACTTTGACAGGCTCAGATTTGTCCCCAACAGTGAACGTGTATTTTTTACTTGGTGTGGAGGGATCAAGATAGTCACCCATGACATGGTTGTGCGATGGCGTCCTTTTTGAAGCATACTCCAGAGTCTGGTTGACATTCAGTATGCCAAATCCCACATTGTTGAGTATTCCAAGTGAAGCCGCGTTGTTTGCCTCTGCTCTGTTTGATGGTTGCGTCTTGTAGGAGCAATTGTCATTTGGGTTGTTGGTTTCAAACTGCGGAGATGTGCACGGAATAGGGGCAGTCCAGTTGGCGCCAAGTAGGATTGCCGCCTTTATCTCAACAGGAGTGAGATCCGGCTTTGCCTGAAGTAGCATTGCCGCAGTCGCGCTCACTTGAGGTGCAGCTAGACTAGTTCCAGATGCTTGGTAGAAATCAGCACCAGTGAAGTTAGCGAGTACGTGTATATGATTTGCAGGCGCAACAAGATCCGGTTTTAGTCTAGGTTTGTCGTCTGTTACAGGACCTCTACTTGAGTACACATACATGTTAATAGTGTTAAAACGATCGTTTATTCCTCCCACAGTTATCACATTGTGTGCGCAGCCGGGCTGGGTTATTGTCTTATATCCAAAGCCACTATTTCCCGCAGATTTGACTGCCACCATTCCCTTGTCAACAGCTTCATTGAGTATCCGGTTATGTGTTGTAGAATCAAATACTGCACAAACTTTATTCAAAAATTCAATTATGCCAAAACTCAGATTTGTAATATCTAACTTTGTTTCCTAATTCTCCTCGCACACGCCGGCCGTGCTTCCGTCGGGCGGTGGCATGGTAATTATGCCGTCACGATATCCTGCTTCTTGCCTCCCATGCTATCGATTCGTCCCTCCACCTGTTGTACAATGCCACCTTGAGCCTTACCTCCTGTATGATGTTGTCCCACTTGAGGGCCATCAGGTGTTCACCGAACAAGCGCTTGAACGCTGAAAACACACTCTCCACGATCCACCTGTGGCCGTAACCTATCCGGGCCTTCCAGTATGCCTGGTTCTCTCTTTTCTCTTCTCTATCCATCAGGTCTAGGCGCGTCGCGTCGGGGCTTCCGCCCATCTGGTCCCTTACGGACGCGCCCCACGCGTCGCCTGATCCCTTGCCGCGTGCGGTCGCGTTGATTTTGTGCATGATGCCCGGGGTCACCCCGGCCCGCGCACACGCGGCCATGTTCTGCCTCGAACCATACGCGGCGTCACCAAGAAGTAAATCAGGTGCGGCTCGGACGCCGGAAGCGCCGGAACAAATCGACGCGAGTGGCGGGACACCGGACGCGAGAAGGTTTTCGTATTCCGTGATGCTGCTGTTGTTGCCGCTGGCTTTGGGCCGCTCCGCGCCCACAACCTGTCCGAGCAGCTTGCAGAACATGGACGAATCTCCCACGGAATCGTCGGTGACCTCCAAGGCCAGTATCTTCATGGTCTCCGTGTCGACCAGCACGTGCATCTTTACAAAGCCGCGCCTCACCTTCCACTTGGCCCTCATTCACTCACCCCTGTTGTACTGCTTGAGCCCACTGGCGTCAAGCGCCAATATTCTTGATCTCTTCTTGTCTGATACAGTAACCACGCCGCCCGGATCCTGGTTGATATCAGCGCCAAGTCTGCTGATCCGCTTGTACAGCTGGCTGAATACGGGGGTGTTGGATTCGCCCACCATCCTACCGACCATTCCCTGGAGCTGCCTGTACCGGACCCCTAGCGCGACCCTGATGCCGGCGGCCATCATTACGAACGTGTCTGCGTACATGTACGGGGTGCCCACCTTGCCCTCGTTTGCGCGCCTCACTTCGTCCTCCCACTCCGGATCATGTTCTATGACCAAGTCTGCGCCGCGCCTGACGTACTTTTCGTTGTCAGTCTTGCCGGCCGCACCACTCCGGACCAAGCTCACAGGCAGCACCCTCCACTATTGCCTCCCCTCCGGGCGAGCTGCGCCACCACACTGCGGTACGCATCTGAGAAAAAAACCGGTTCATGATTATTAAATATCGGCATTACTAACCCACATTGGCGTCTGTATAGGTACACTAATGTTGTATTCATCATACCTATCTTTCGTCATATGCATTTCAAGACACGTATGAACATTTCTTGTCCGTTTGGTCAGATTTTATTGAGCAAATTAGAGCCTGCACCGCCGCGAGTCCATAGGGTCAGGTACCCACGGGCAGAATTAGGAAACAAAGTTTAATATCTGCACCGTTTTTAAGAGACCAATCCAATGCGTGGGCAACGCTTGTAGCTGTAGTACCTCTATGTACGTCAAGTAATTTCACCCCAGGTGCAATTCCGTTATGGGCTGGAAGATTTGAAGCAGCAAGAACTTGTGCTACTTTAGTACCATGGGATATATTACGATCTGTGGCTGCATCGTCGTCGCGTACATTAGTATCTAAAGAAGGGCTGCATCCAGCATTACCACACACTACTCTTTTCATGACTTTGTCATTGAGGGAGATCGGATGGTTTATTCCACTATCTATGACTGCCACCACAACACCAGAGCCGTTTAGAATAGTTCCAGAACTAGTGGTTAGCTCATCAGGCGTTGCGTTTATAGTCACACGCGCCTTGTCTACTTCGGAGACCACTGCAAGCGCGCCGTCGCCGATTCCAGATATCTCATCATGCAAAGAAAGACCCGGTAATTCGGTAACAGGAACCGAGGCTGTCACAAATGAGAGTATTTCGCCCTGTCGGATATTGTGAGCCCCCACATTATCGAGTCTTTTAGTAAGGGCGTTCTTGTTTTCTGTTGCCACTTCGTCAGAGTCTCTCTGATCGCCATCATCTTGCGAAATCACAAATATAACATCGTGATATGTATAGTCATCATATACGTTTGGTGCGCCATTCTGTGGTTTTGTGTTTATCATACTCTGAATCTTGTCATAAAACCCATCATCGAATTTGTATGATCCATCTACATTTCCAACAGGGCCCGTAACGTTGCCAGGAAGGTGATCATCAATAGTGCTACGAATATCATCGGCTTGTGATAGTATGGTAGTAGGCAACACCAATACAGCTGCAAAAGCCATGATGAGTAAAAGTGAGAAATGTCGCAATGCGGCGCGTGTCTAGTCTTATAATAAATACGTACGTGGTCAGGTCGTGCCTAGAATGATGTGTAATACTATCAAAAGACTCTAGATCTGTGCCTGAATCAAAAAATCTACGCAGACAACCTGACCACGTACATAAATACATAGCCATGAAGATAGGCAGAACCTTCTGCAACCGTTCACACACACCTCAATACCTCCAAATGTCAGGCACCGATTCCCGCGTGGTGGGGTTGGATGATCAGAATGAAAACATATAGTTTGTTTTCTGCATCGACTGTAAAATACGCAAGTATGTTTGTGTTTTAACGCCAGAAAAAAATACAATTGCGCATATGCGTAATTGAATAATGTGATTAGTAAAGATAATGTGCCATACTGTTCATCAATGTACAGGTGGGCCAAATCCACCGACAAGAGTAGTAGGATGGCGCCAACAATTACAGTTGGTCCAATACGAAAAACAGATGCCCTCAAACATGATCAAGTGTGAACGTACAATCTCTTGAACTCTTCCTCCCAACCACCTTACGATGGGCAGACTCTAGATGTGATAATTGTAAACAAGATCGTAACACATCGCCATTATGAAGTGGAATTTGGGGCATTAGGGCCCACCGAACTTCCAACTACATCATCACAGTAAACACGAGCGGGTGGCAGAAACAACGCAGAGAGTTGTAGTTAATGTTTTTGAGCATTTGGTGTTCTTTTGTAGACATGTGTGTATTTTATTTCCTGGATAGAGTATATGCCATGGATCCCTCAAAGGTGGACTGGAACCATCCCAGCGTGAAATACCTTCTCAAGTGCTTTGAAGAGGCGACAAATGTCAGAGACAAAGAGAGTGAGCAGACGCGGGAGATGATGGAACAAGTGTTGGAGGAAAACAGGCAACTGCGCGAAGAGCTCGAGCAGCTGCGCGAGGAGAATGAGGCGATGCACAAGGAGCTCGAGCAGCTGCGCGGGGACAACAAGCAGGTAGTAGCTGGAAAGGAAAAAAAGCACGGCTCCGGACGCGGGCACAACCACAGAAGCTACAACGTGAGGGAGATGAAGGGGTATCCACAGATTAGGAGCGTCGACAAGAACGACGGCACGAAGCGGCCGTCGCATAGGATCCCACCCACCGTAAACGACATCAGGCAGGCCGACCAGACCAAGTGCCCCAACTGCGGCGCGGAGCTCTCGAAGCCCACCGGAGAATACGAGCGGCTGTCCGAGGACCTGATCGAGTTCAAGTGGACGGTCACCAAATGGTGTGTCTCAAGAAGGTTCTGCAGGGGCTGCAACAAGCAGGTTACCCCGTACCTTGACGGCGTGCTTACCGGGGAGCATTTCGGGACAAACATCATGGCCATGGTGATAACCATGAAGTGTTCTAACGTGTCATTTGGCAAGATCAGAGACATGCTCCACATGTTTTATGGTATCAGCATCTCCACATCCACGCTGAACCACTTTTGCGACGTGGTAGCCCGTGAGCTTGAACCGCTGTACGACAAGCTCAAAAAGGCGCTCAAAAGGTACAGGGAGATTTACGGCGACGAGACGAGCTGGTTTGTCAACGGCATACGCAGGTGGGTCTGGGTGTTTGTCAGCAGCATGTCGAGCATATTCGTCATAGACAAGTCAAGAGGCAGGACCGTACCCATGGATGTGCTGAAAGGATTCACAGGAACCATCGTGAGTGACTCGTGGGGCCCGTGGAACTACGTGGGTAGCAAGCACCAAAAGTGCCTGCTGCACTACTTGCGCGACATGTACAGGACACTCGAGAAGAACAAGAGCAAAAAGTTTGTCAGATTCTTCAGGACGTTGTATAAAATACTCAAGGATGCCATAGAGCCCAGAAAGACTGACTGCAGGGACTCTACAGAGGATCAGAAACAGTCTGTGCAGAGACTCAAGAGTAGGGTGCACCGGCTGATAAACAAGGACCATACGGACAAGGACTGCAAGAGATACACAAAGCGCCTAAAGAGGGAGGTCGATTCACTCTTTACGTTCATAGAGCATGAGGGTGTGGACTATCACAACAACGTCAGCGAGCAGGCGCTGCGCAGGTTTGCAGAGGCCCGCAAGGTACTGTACGGGAGCAGGACAGAAAAGGGCGCCAAGAGGACTGCCGTGACCATGAGCATCCACGAGACATGCAAGAAGCGCGGCGTCAACTTTTACGAGTTTGTCCGCGACTATTTAGCCGGAAGGATAGATGACATTCCGAAGAAACGCATAAATCGCGCTGCGACGACCATCACAACCATGGCCGCCTGAGGCGGTTCGTGCAACATTTTATACATCTGCATCCACCACACCCGCATCTGCATCCACCACACCCGCATCTGCATCCACCACACCCATATCTGAGCCATGGCGGCCGTCACGACTGCACGCGCATCGGGATTTGCCTTCTCTTGGTGAGCTGATTTTGGCCTCAAAAAAACCACTTCATAATGGCGATGTGTTACACAAGATCCATGTTTATGATTTGCTTTGATTAGTCACGTATGAAAACATTCAAAGGCACATCATAACATAGTGCCCTGCCCATTATTATGTATCAAGAGGATCATTGTTTGGGGTGTGAGCACAACTCTGCTAGTACACCGTGAAGCGACTTTGGGTGGATGAATGTGACACGTGTTCCAGCAGAGCCTGGACGGATCTTTCCTAGAAACTTGATTCCGCATCCGTTCATGCGTTCGACCTCGCCCTCGATCTCGTCAGTCTCTAGTGCCATGTGATGGAGTCCCTGCCCCCTCTTGTCTAGGAACTTTTTGATGGGGCTCTCATCGTTTGTGGGCTCCATGAGCTCAATGCGGCCGTTCTCAAGATGTATTATACCAACTCGCACACCCTCACTGGGTACATCCTCAAACTCAATGTCATCTGCGCCAAGCGCCTTGCGGTACGTCTCGGCAGACTCTTTGAGGTTATTTACTGCTATTGCAATGTGATCTATTCTCATCATACTGGCGTGATATCATTATGGTTGAATATAGGCATAACTGTAGATGATCAGGTAGTTGATACCATTACACCAGCTATGCCTAGAATACCTCTCTTGGACGATACTCACCAAACACTTCGCGCAGCGTGTTACTGATCTCACCAGTAGTGGCATGGGCCTTGACTGCGGTGATTATAAGCGGCATAAGGTTATCTTGTGTATCTGCAGCACTGCCTAGCGCGTCGAGTGCCTTTTGGCAGCGTGATGTATTGCGCGAGGAGCGGAGTTTTTTGAGCGCCTTTCTCTGCTGTAATTCGACCTTGCCTCCTATGCGCAGCAAGTCAGGCTGCTGCTCGTCTTCGTCGACGTACTTGTTGACGCCCACCAGGATCCTGCTGCCCTCGTCTGCTTCTTTTTTGAGGCGGTATGCATTTTGTCTGATCTCTGACTGAAAGAAACCCTTTTCGATTGCCTTTACAGAGCCACCCATCTTTTGAATCCTCTTGAGGTACTTCCATACCTTGTCTTCTATCTCATCACAGAGGCTCTCAAGATAGTAAGAGCCTGCTAGCGGGTCCACTGTCTTTGTGATGCCGCTCTCGTGTGCCACAATCTGCTGCGTGCGGAGCGCAATCTTTGCAGATTCTTGGGTGGGCAGCGCCATGGCCTCGTCGCGCGAGTTTGTGTGAAGTGACTGGGTGCCTCCCGCCACTGCTGCCATGGTCTGGATGGCCACGCGCACGATGTTGTTGTCTGGTTGTTGTGCTGTCAGTGACTCGCCGCTGGTCTGTGTGTGGAACTTTAGCTGTAGGGAGCGCGGATTCTTTGCATGAAACATCTCCTTGAGGATCTTTGCATATACGCGTCGGGCAACCCTAAACTTTGCAACCTCCTCAAAGAACTCTATAGTACAACAAAAAAAGAATGAGAGCCGCGGGGCAAAGTCATCAATGTGCAGACCGCGGTCAAGACAGGTCTGGATGTATGCTATGGCGTTTGCAAGGGTGAATGCTATCTCTTGTGTTGCGGTACATCCTGCCTCTCTCATATGATATCCGGATATAGATACTGGATACCACGAGGGTACCTCTTTGGCGCAGTAGCTGATCATATCTCCTATCAGCCGCATCGAGGGCTGGGGCGGATAGATGTAGGTGTTGCGTGCAATGTACTCTTTTAGGATGTCATTTTGAGTGGTGCCGCGCAGCTGTGCGCTCTTGAACCCCTGGGACTCGCCCACCGCGATATAGTAGGCAAGCAGTGTTGATGCAGTAGAGTTTATCGTCATGGATGTGCTGACCTTGCCCAAGGGAATGCCGTCAAACGCGGTCATCATATCATTGATGGATGTGATGGAGACGCCCACCTTGCCCACCTCGCCTTCGGCCTGCGGAGAATCAGAGTCGTAGCCGATCTGGGTGGGGAGGTCAAAGGCCATGCTTAGGCCTGTCTGGCCCTTGTCTAGCATAAACTTGAACCGCTGGTTTGTGAGCTTTGCATCGCCAAACCCAGAGTATTGCCGCATGGTCCACAGCCTGTCGCGAAACATTCCTGGGTGGATTCCCCTAGTAAACGGATAAGAGCCCGCATCCTCTCTACTAGTCTTTGTTGTACGCTTGGGATTGTATATCCGCTTTACTGCAATGTTGGAGTCTGTAAAGATGTCTGGATTGGGTTTTGTGGGAGGTTTTTTTGCCATGGTATCACACTTGCTTTTCTGCTTTGAAGATGGATTTAGTCACTTTGGAGCCCGCCTCAAATGGGTTCATTTGGCCTGCCTGCATCTTGTCAAGGCAGCGCTGAAATAGCCTGTCGGATTCGGACATCTCATCGATTCTTTTGTGAATGTTATTTAAAACAATATCCCTAAGTTCTGCCTTTAGGCGGGTACGGTACTTGTCGTTGTCAAGTTTGGAGGATCTCTTTTTCTTTACTAGTGTGGCAAGCTCCTCTGCAAGCTCTGATATGCCAGAGGCTTTTTTTGTGGATGTCTTTAGAATGAGTGGTTTGCGCTCAGAGTCTGCGATGTAGTCACGTACAGCATCAAACAACTGGTTTGTTCCGCGGAGGTCACTCTTGTTGACCACATACATGTCGCCTATCTCGGTCAGGCCCGCCTTGATCGCCTGGATGCTATCGCCGGTGTTGGGGCTAAACACTACAATGGTAACGTCAGATATTGCAGATATTCCGATCTCGGTCTGGCCCGCACCCACGCTCTCTACTATAATGGGGTCAAACCCTGCATATTCCAGGACACGGATGCAGTTGCGCAGTGAATAAGAGACAGCGCCGGTGGCGCCCCGTGATGCTATACTCCTGATGTATATACCAGAGTCTGTTGATTCAGTCATCCTTACCCTGTCACCTAGTATGGCTCCGCCGGTGAGATGACTGGTGGGGTCCACTGCTAGGACGGCAGGTTTTGTTCTCATGGCCCTCATGGCCACGGCAGTCATGTTTATCAGCGAGCTCTTGCCTGCACCTGCGGGACCAGTTATGCCTATTACTGTTGCATGACCCGTATCCTTGAAGATTCTACCTAGCAGATCTCTTGCACCTTTTGGATCATTTTCTACTAGGGTGATGGCACGTGCAATGGCACCGCGCTTTGCCTTTTTGAGGTCGCGTGTGAGTTGATCCAGCATGATGTGTGGTGAGGGTCAAGTGCAATAAAACCTTGATGACCATGTACATGTGACGTTTGTGGTGCAAATTGTGCCTGCAGGGCTTGTGCGATGTGAATAAATGTACAGGTAGGACATGGCCGGTATCTAATCTATGGTAATTGAGGATATGTGTAGTTTGACAGATAATTATCCCATTAAAGATGCATGCTTGTGTGATTGTAGCACCCATGTCAGCAACACCATATCAGCAACACCATGTCAGCAACACCAGCCTAGGCAATCCGTTAAAGTATGTCCAAACGTCTTTGCCCATACGCCATGCTAGAATGGGTTCCAATCTACACAAACAAAGATAAAGAATCATCAGCCACTCACGGCATTGTCAAACGAGAGTGTCATAGATAATGAGAATGTGACTCTTTTGGATCAGCTCAAAAACGTCCTGCCTGATACGCAGCGTGCAAGTATTGCAGTGGGGTATTTCTTCATATCAGGGTTTGCCGCCATAATGGACAGCTTTTCAAAGATTGAATCAAGCAGCAACCCAGACCACATCATACGCATTCTCATATCACCTGTTACAGACAGGCCCACCGCCGAGGCGCTACTTGCACAAAACGAGTCATTTGATGATGTGCAGCGCAAGACATCTACAAGTTATGTCAATGGCAAGCAAACTGTAGTAGAACAAGTACGCAACTCACTAGGACACATGCCACAGACCACCAAGGATCAAAAAGTAATAACAAAGCTCACAGAGTTGATACACAAAAAGAAGCTGCAGATTCGAGTGTACACAAAGGAACGGCTGCATGCCAAGGCATACATATTTGAGCTTGATAACCCACAGCTGCCCCGAATGTCCATTGTGGGCTCTAGCAACCTCTCAATGTCTGGCATAAGGGAACACACAGAACTAAACTTGCGCACCAACATAGACAATGACTCTGAAAAGCTGCTAGAGTGGTTTGAGCGCCACTGGGAAGAATCCGAAGAGTTTACACAAGAGATTGTAGAGATTATCAGCGACTCTTGGATAAAGGAGAGAACTCCCAAGGACATCTACTACAAGGCGGCACTCCACGAGCATGGAACCCTTGAGGATATTGATATCGCCGATGTGGGTGAGATAAAGCTGTTTGATTTCCAAAAGATGGCAGTATCACACGCAATACAAAAGATCAACGAGTATGGTGGAGTGATAGTTGCCGATGTGGTGGGAACTGGAAAGTCCTACATTGGAGGTATGATACTAAAGTACCTCAAAGAAAAGAACCGCTCAAAGCCGCTGATAATATGCCCTCCCCACCTCATTGACATGTGGGAGGATTATATGGAAAAGTTTGACGTCCATGCAGAGGTCATATCAAGGTACAAGATAGGAATGGAAGACAACATACTGAGCCGTTACACAAACTGTGATGTTGTGCTGGTAGATGAGAGCCACAACTTTAGAAACAAAAACAATGCCTACGAGGCACTATACTCGTTTATGGAGCAGCAGCCGGACGATTCGTGCATAATCATGCTTACTGCCACACCCATATCCAACAGTGTAAACGACCTCAAAAATCAGCTAAAGCTGTTTCCAGCAGGCCGCTTATCAAACATACAGCCGCTTGGAAATACGACACTTGACGAGTATTTCAAGGGGGTAGAACAAGATCGCCGGCTGAGTCCTGATGGTAAGAACAAGATACGCGATTTACTCCGCCACATCCTTATTCGTCGTACAAGAAAGCAGATACAGGACAACTTTGCAAAAAAGGACGGGGACAGGTACTATCTGGAATCAGAAGCTGGCAGAAAGTACTTTCCAAGAAGGAGTCTTGACAACCCACACGAGTATGACATCAACAAGACATACCAAGACACTTTTGAGACCATACAGGAATATATCGAAAGCCTAAAACTTGCCCGATACTCGCCTAGCCGATACATCAAAGAAGAGTATAAAAAGACGACCCATCCCGAATACAAAAAGTACAACGATCTTACCACAAGCATGATGTCACTATTGGGAATAGTCAGGACGGTGCTTCTCAAGAGAATGGAGTCAAGTATAGCCGCGTTTGCATCAAGCGTAGACAATTATGCAAAAGGATCCAGCAAGTTTATGGACTTTCTCAAAAAAGGAGTGGTTCCCATAGGCAAGGACTATCGGGATGCCATCTACAAGAGCCTAATGTATGATGATGACAAGTATGATGCCGAAGACGAGCTTGGTGCATCTGAATATGACATTGATGCGTTTGACATCGTGTCTTGGAAGAAAGACATCAACCATGACATCAGTACGTTTGACAACATACGGCGTCTACTTCCAGACACCAAGGACTTTACCAAACATGACGACAAGATCCATACACTGCTTGATATACTAAAGGAGAGAAAGGCTCAAAAGATTCTGCTGTTCACCGAATCACTGGTCACAGCAGAGTATATTCACGATTATATCAGAAAACATCTCCCAGATATCAGATCTGCGCAGATTGACTCTAAAAAGTCCACAAGGGAGAAAAATGAGATGATCCGGCGATTCGATCCCATAAATAATAATGCAGATGTTGCGCCAGAACAGCAGCTTGACATACTGGTAAGCACCGATGTACTATCAGAAGGCGTCAACCTGCAGGCAGGAAAGGCCGTAATCAATTATGACTTTCATTGGAATCCAGTACGGTTGATCCAAAGGGTTGGTAGGATAGACAGGATAGGATCAGAGCATGACATGATAGATGTGATCAACTTTTTGCCCACCACCCAGATAGAGTCTCATCTACGCCTGAAGGAAAAGGTCGCAAACAAGATAGATACCATACGCAGAATAATCGGTCATGATCAAAAGATTCTAGAAGAGTCAGAGATAGTAGACAAAGAGGCCGTAATGGACATCTATTCATGCAACGATGCGATACTCGATGAAGAGTCTGATGGATTATTAGATATAATCCAGACAACGGCCGAGCTTGATGCTGACCGCATACGTGGTGATGACACCCTGCGAGAAAAGATCGAGTCCCTGCCGCTTGGCATACGCAGTGCAGCAGGGACAGAAGAGATGCTTGTAGCCTGTGAAGCAAAAGAGAGAATTGTTCTTGATGGAAACACTGAAACAGAAAAGCTGTTTAGGAGACATTATAAAGTCACGGCAGGTGCCATAAAAAGAATAACTGCATCGTCATTTCTCAAGCAGATGGGAAAAAATGCCGACAGTCCACCCGTACCCGTACCATCTGGACATACAGACATGTTGGTAAAGACATGGAAACAGTTCTCAAGGGATGTGAGAAACGAACAGGCAAGAAGACAGACAGTAAAGATTCAGGAATACTTTGAGCGCAAGTTGACATCGCTTGCAGATGATCCCAATCTGGGCAGACGTGCAAAGACCCTGATACCTAAAATAAAAAAGATGATTGTCACAAACAAGCAGCCATACCGCAGCCTCAATGATCTTCGAAGGAGGATAGATCGTGAGGGTGTAGATGATTTCAAGATGGTCCAACAACTCGAATCCATATACCGTAAACCATACGAGTTCCGCAAGGAGATAAGCAAGCCTAGGATATTGTATAGTTTGGTGATAAATTGACATTCTCTGACGGTCTTACTCCAATACAGCGCATGCTTGGAAGATCAGGATACCACACGCTGCGCGAGCCCATAGACGTGGAACGCATTTCTGGAGATGTCATAGATTGTGAGGTGATAGCACGCAACGACCAGTACCACATACTGTACCTTGAGGCAGAATCAGAGTGGAGAAAGGTAGCCAGAGGCGTCGCAGAGGCACAAGACTCACCATGCCTTGTGATTACTAGGCATGCAGACTATCTCATCATGACTACAATCAAGGGCAAGATTGGCAAGAACCCAAGAGTACGACATGTGGTGATACAGCCCGACTCTGAAAAGTATGGTCTTTGTGAATTTGTAAAAAAGATAAAGTCATCTCAAGAAGATGATTATATCACCATTGATGAACGTGTACAAAAGGCATTTGATGACTTTTCAAAGTATGACGAAGCAATCAAAAAGTTTGCAGAGAATCTCGAAGATGTAATACAGGATACCAAGGATCTAATTATACAAAGAATATCAAAAAATAAAAAGTATGGTGCAGAATCTGCCAAGTTTGTTACCGTCTGCAAAGAGATCCTCAATGATACTATAAATCAATCCAGTGTGACAAACATGTTAATCCAGCATGTAGTGACTGCCAGAATATTTGCAATGGTCTATGACTATGACTTTTACCGTACAAACAGCATAGCTCAAGAACTAGAACGTCTCCGCGACACGTTGAAGATTCCAGATGATGTGATCGACTATGGTGATATCAAAATTGTGGCCGAATCCATAACCGACAACGAGTCCAGGCAAGAGTTTATCAGAAATATCTATGGGACATTCTATCAAAAGTTTGATCCAAAAAGGGCAACCCGGGACGGGATTGTGTATACCCCGATAGAGATAGTAGATTTTATACTGTATAGTGTACAACATGTATTAAAAACAGAATTTGATACAGACTTTGCAGACCGTTCAGTCAAGATATTGGATCCATTCACTGGAACCGGTACATTTCTTGCAAGGCTGCTGGGTTCTGGCATGCTGGGCGACAACATCACTCCAAAATATAAAGAAGATATGTTTGCAAACGAGCTTCTTTTACTTGCATTTTATATTGCCACCGTAAATATGGAGTCTGCGCACGCCAACATTACAAATGCAGATGATGATTACATCGCATTTAAGGGAATAAATTATACAGATACGTTCATGATAGACCCACAATATCTAAAGGGCGGGCATCATAGCCAGGAAGCAACAACGCTGGACAAAGAGTTTGTAGATATATGGGAACGAAGACAAAAGCAGCGCAAGACAAACCTCAATGTTATAGTGGGAAATCCACCATATTCAGCAGGCCAGTCCAATTACAACGATCAGAACCAGAACGTTGGTTATCCAGAAATTGACCGAAGAATTCAAGACACATATGCTACATATGTAAACCACATAGGTGCGGCAGGAAAAGCAGGCCTTCGTGATTCCTACATTCGCTCCATTCGCTGGGCATCTGACAGGATAGGCAAGTCCGGGGTCATCGGCTTTGTGACAAATGCCAGTTTCATAAAATCCGAAACTGCAGCCGGATTACGTGCCTGCTTTCAGGAGGAGTTTACCGATGTGTGGGTGTTTGATTTGAGGGGCAATCAACGAACACAAGGCGAAATATCGCGAAAAGAAGGCGGTAAGGTTTTTGGTGGAGGCTCTCGAACCCCCGTGGCAATAACAATCCTAGTCAAAAACCCCGACAAGACTATTCCGTGTACCATACATTATCATGACATTGGTGACTATCATTCCAGGGAGAAGAAACTAGACATCATAAAGACTGTAGAATCCATTGCAGGTATAAAATCCTGGCAGACCATAAAACCTGACAAACACCATGATTGGATAGACCAGAGGAAAGACAACTTTACAGAATACCTCCCCTTGGGCAGCAAGGATGCAAAGGCTGGAAAGGGGAATGCTATTTTTAGGATTTATTCTAGAGGGGTTGGAACAAGTCGGGATGTATGGGCATACAACTCGTCAGAAAAGGAACTGGCAAAAAACATGAAGCGACATATTGATTATTGCAATTCACAAGACTTGGATAATCCAGTAATGGACCCCAAACAAGCGAAATGGACACCAAATCTATCTTCCTTTTTAAAAAGATCTGAAAATCACAAATTTACGAAAAACAAGATTAGAAATAGTCTATATAGACCATTCTTTAAACAATATCTTTATTTTGACAAAACATTTGTAGAAACAACGGTTTTAATCCCAAAATTCTTTCCCGAAAACGACTCGGAGAATTTGGCAATCGCTGTACCATATCATGCAAATGTAAAATTTTCTGCTATAATGACAGACAAAGTTCCAGATATACAAATTAATAAAAATGGTCAATGTTTTCCACTTAAAATTAAGAAGGCTAATGTGAGAGAGAGAGAGAGAGAGACGCGCCAGCCACAATCTGTGCATAATAGTTCCATACAAGATACAGAGAGAGTTCTCGGTATTCATAACGGACATAACCCCGGATCTAGAGGTAGTCCATCACGGACAAGTATTCCCGATGAAGGTGATGGAACAATGAAGGACAACATTACAGATTATGCCCTTGAGGAATACAAAACACACTACAAAGATGACACAATCACCAAAGAGGCCATATTCTACTACATCTATGGGCTTCTTCATCACACAGGCTACAAAAAGAAATTTGCAAACAATCTGACTCGTGAACTCCCTCACATTCCAATGGCTCCAAACTTTTGGGCGTTTTCCAAGATTGGAAGAGAGCTTGCAGACCTGCACCTCTCTTGGGAGACATGTCCTAGATACGACCTAGGCAAACCGATGGCTGAATTTGGAAAGTATGAAAAGATGGCCTATGGGAAGATCAAGAAAGATGGTAGGCTGGTTCAAGATAAATCAGTCCTAAAGATAAACAAGATTACCGTCTTTGATAATAGAGTTTATGATCAATCGGCCGAAAAACAAGATCAGAAAAATTTGCCAAATTTTCTATTAATCTAAACCAGTATCGCTAAATCCTTCTCTTGTAAGTATATGATAATGAGCAAACAAACTCAAACTAAACTAGAGACCAGATTAGCAAAGTTAGAGAAAGAAAACCTGAGGAAGGAAAAGGAGATCTCGAGGAAGGAAAAGGAGATCTCGAGGCTAAAGGCAAAACAGACCAAAGAAAACCTGAGAAAGGAAAAGGAGATCTCGAGGCTAAAGGCAAAACATGCCAAAGAAAACTCGAGGTTAGAAAAAGAAAATTTGGGGCTCAAGACGATGCTGGTAAAGGAGGACTCGCTGTGGAATACGGATCTTGGACAGAAGAGACACTCTTCTGTACTACCCACAAGACTGCTTCACACACATGAAATGTTAGAGTATATCATTTCAAATGAGAAGTTGATAAAGGCACTTACAAGAAGCACCAAGGAAATATTTGATAACACACTTGAGGATTTGTTACAGATAATCAAAAAATCCAATGATTCGCCACACTTTCGCGACGACCAGGACAGAAAGGAAGAGTCCGGAAACCAGTGCAAGCTGTATATCCGGCACTTTCTGTTCATGACCCAGGTAAGAAAATCACAAGATTGGGGGCAGGAATCACTGGGTGTAGTTTTTGGGATAGATCAGAGTACGGTATCAAACTATCTCAAGCTTGCAAACAAATACGATGATGAGCTATATGCAGTAACACCGCACAACATGACAAAGTACATCTCCACGATAAAGTCAAAAGAAGAATTCAAGGAAATTGTACCCGGAAGAGATGGAGGCGAGATTACAATAGATGGCACACTTGTAGAGACCACGCGTCCAGAAGACAAGGAAGAGCAAAAGAAACAGTATTCTGGAAAGGGCAAGATGTTTGCAATAAACACAGCCATGATGATAAACAAACAAAACTATATCCTCGCAATAAGCGACTCTAGAGAGGGAAGCTGCCATGACCTGACGGTGTTGAACCAAGGACTGCCAGACTTTGGCAAATGGACTGATCGCATGGTGACCGGCAAGCGCATACCATCGGATAGCCGCATACGCCTGAATTTGGACAGAGGATACACGGGAATCCAAAACTATCTTCGTGGGGTAACCGCAAAGATCCCACACAAAAAGCCCAAGGGTAAAAAGCTTACCGCCACCAAAAAGGCACAAAACAAGGCACACAACAAAAGGCGTGTTCCTGTCGAGAACGTCTTTGCACATGTGAAAAACTGGAAACGAATATCCGGACGATACGACGGTACGGCCGAAGAGTTCAATATAGAATTCAACGGCATATGTGGCATGTACAACAAGCGAAAGATGTGGCAGGACGGCACCTACCAATACTGGAAGAATAAAATAAAGAGCAGGATATAGCTCCTGCCCCTTTACTATACTGTTAAGTTGACACATGGATGAAAATTCCAAATGCACACGATTGCGCACAACTTTTTGGCTTTACCTGTGTTAGACTTGAACCACACCACATATGATATCCATATTTTTTTCAGAAAATTTTTTCTGGTCGATTAATCATAAACTCTAATATACCCCAGACAAATTACAGTGTCAATGGACGCACGCCGCTAGAGTGGGCGATAGACAGATACAAGAGTAGTATAGATAAGGCCAGTGGGATTGTAAACGATGCCACGGCAGGTATAGACATCATACCACTAGTAGAGCGATTGATCTATGTGGGAGTGAGATCAGACAAGCTTGTATCAGAACTGCCACCAGAGTTTGAGCCAAAAGACTGGACACCCAAAAAGACTGGCATGGATGAATTTGTGTCAGGGAATGGTCCAACCCAGACAAAGATTACTTGAACTAAAGTCAAATGGTTAGCCATACCAAATGATAATATTTTTGTCATCATGACATCCTGATAAAACCCATGGTGTATCAAGTCGTGTAAAAACACTAGTGCCATCATCCATACTAGTGGTGTAATCAATAATGGTGTAATCATGGCAGCATTTCAAGGCACCAACTACAAGTGCACAACTCTATAAATTATAGAATGGTCATGTGATGTAAAATGTGTACATCATATCAGATACGCCACATGCAAGGCAAGGGGTTTTGTGTCATGTTTGTGGTGTTACTTGGAGTGGTAAGCATTGGTGCAGATGCATACGCAGAATCAGAGATTGTAATGCAGGGCATGGTCACATACATAGATGCAAACGGCATGTACACCATAGCAGGCAACGTAAAGAATAACCACCAATGGGCAGTCATGCCAAAGCTGGTCTTGCATGTGCAAGATGGTGGTAATAATGATGTCATGATGTATGCCATAGAGATACCATACAACATCATACCAGCCGGAGGCGAGCTTCCATTCAAGGCAAAGGTGCCCGGTGCATCGCGTAATGCCACACTTGAATCCCACCAGCTATCTGCAACAAAAGCACCAGAGTTCATGCAAGGGAGCTTAGCACGCAATGCAGGTCTGCTAGTAATGTATGATCATACCCTGATCGTTTATCCAAACAATGGCAGCATGAGGGGGACGGCAGTCAACGCAGGCAACACTACATTGCATGACATAGTGCTGTGGGCCGTGGTTCACGACGAGAATGACAGTGTGCTTGACGTGGCCCGCAGCGCTTCTCTCGGGACAATAGGGCCTAACCAGACAGTTGCCTTTGAGATGCATCCGGATCCGGTCATAACTGGTGTGTCCTATTATAGTTGCTTTGCGCCTACCAACGACTCTGTAGTGCCCCTGTATGTCAAGCGTGGAGATCAAGAGTATAACATGAGGTATGAGGCAGGCGCATGGCTGTACAAGGCAGTATTCTCGGAGGATGGCAGCAGCGTCACCATGAACAGTACAAACAGCTATCCGTTTGAGACATATGCCAACCTAGAGATACCCGCCGTCACGAGGGCAGAGGACTTTGATGTATTGAGGAATGACGAGCAGATCAAACATACACAGAGCATCGACGAGATGGGATTGTGGCACCTAGCGTTTGAGATACGTGCACAGTCACAAGATGTCATAATGATAACTGGGTTTGAGCAGGGACCTCTGCTGTCTGCAATCATACCAGACTACATGAGGGATGATCTTCGTATGTGGGTGGAGGGAGAGATAGGAGATGCAGCCATGTATGAGATTATGGTAGTCCTGTCAGACCGCGAGTTGTTGCCAAAGATGATAACGATTGCAGAAGTATCAGGCGAGCAGCGCATGCCCGAATGGCTAAAGACCGTTGTAGGTTGGTGGGTCAGAGATGGTGTGATTGATGATGGAGTAGCCCTAGCAGCAATCTCGTATGTAGTGGAGGAGGGCCTTGTCGTGGTGGAGTGATGTGAAGATGGGATCAAGTCACAATTATACACAAAGCCAGCAAAATAGGCAAAAATGATCCTGCCCGCACATGTGTTATGTAATTGTGTATATCACGGGCGGAGCAGCCTCTCCAGGCAGGTGTACCTCTGTCTTTATCTGGATGTTGCCAAACTCAGAGTGGGTAGCCTTGAATACGATGGGGTGTGCCTTCCATCCGTTTTGCGGCGGGTTGCCAAATTCAACCATCTCAATGAACTGTGAGCCGGAAAACTCTTTCTGGTATGGCTGCACCATTCCAAGGACTTCCAGCACCACGGAATCGGTCTGCGCTGATCTGTCAAGGTAGGAGACCTCTATCTGTTCTGAGTTAGGATAGTAGATGGCTTCGACATGAAATGTCTGGCGCATGGACTCAATTGCTGCCTCTTTTTCACGATCGCCGCTTGTAAGCAGTATTAATGCAAATACAGTCACTACTCCAAGCAGTAGGGGTGCAGTCAGCCTGGGTTTAGCCATGTGTATGACCGCCGCAGTATGTTATGGTGGGTATTGGTGGTGGTGATGATGCTATGGCCTCGAACTGCCCGTAGATATTCATCACAGGACAGTGCACGAATGGTATTGTTGAGGAAGGCATGGTTGTAATCACAGGCGTCGTTATGGATGGGGAATGGGTGCATGTCATCATCATGTTATCGTGTCACCATCATCATCATCATTGGCATCATCATCATCATTGGCATCATCGTCATCATCATTGGCATCATCGTCATCATCATTGGCATCGTCATCATGTTATCGTGTCACCATCATCATCATTGGCATCATCGTCATCATCATTGGCATCGTCATCATGTTATCGTGTCACCATCATCATCATCATCGTCATCATCATCATCATCATCGTCATCATCATTGGCATCGTCATCATGTTATCGTGTCACCATCATCATCATCATCGTCATCATCATTGGCATCGTCATCATGTTATCGTGTCACCATCATCATCATCATCATTGGCATCGTCATCATGTTATCGTGTCACCATCATCATCATCATTGGCATCATCATCATCATTGGCATCATCATCATCATAATCATATCATTGTGTCAGCATCATTATTACCAGCAACGTCGTCAGCATCATGGTAAATAATAATTATTAGTGGTAATATCTTCATGGCGTCATCACATCCACCCCAAACTCTCTATGCATCATCCTGGCAAACCGAGAGCTTATACGTATTCGCTCAAGCGTCTGCGCCTGAGTGCGTTCTGTGCCAGGAGTAGGATGTCTTTGAAAAAAGTCACAGATATCATCCTGCATAGAATCGTCAGTAACAGAGGCGATGCTTGCAACTATCCTGTTGAGCAGTGGATTACCATGGCCTGCCTTTGCAAATATGGTCTTCCAATTTTTCTTTAGCCAGGGCCACAAGATATCCATGTGTGTCATGGCGTATGGGTTTGAGGCCACCCGCATGATAGGCAGCTGCAGGTTCTGGGATCTCACCTCAGAAGTCAGGGAGAAGTCGAGTGATTTTATCAATAGTTTTTTGTCTTGGAAATGTGACATGGCGCCCAGAAAACGCAGCTTCTCCTCCATGGTTGGCGCATCACGGTATAGTGACAACAGTTCATCGCGGATCTTTTTGCCCCCATTCCATGCAGCTATGGAACAGACAGGGGACACCAGATCAGGGGGCAGGCTGTCATGTGAATCAAGAAATGTGGCATACCGGTCTAGTGCCTCTGCAGTAGTCTGCTTGTCATTTAGGTGGCCCAGGCACGAAACGGCTTGGGCGCGCAGCATTGCATCAGTGTGCTTGTGGGAGCGGCGCTGCTTCCACCCTAGGCGGGCCATTATGGTATGAAAGAATTTGGCGGCATGTCCTGCCATCTCACCTGCAAACCCCTCGCCAAATGAGTGCAGGTATAGAGTATAGAGGTTGCCTGCCACATCAGAGGATACCAAATAGTTTTCTTCCTCAAGGTAGGCGTCTGAAAAGTCTAGATAGTTGTGGACGCTAGTATCAGTGGATATGCATAGTGAAAAGAGGTCGTTTTGGACGGCCCAGCGGTCGATAGGCGCTATGCGCTTGGTATCGATGAGCATCTTGAGATCAAGGAGTATTGCATCATCATACTTTACCCGGTAAAATCCCTTCCTGCCATGGTTTGCCACGAATCCTACTGTTGCCTTGGGCAGCCTGAGTGACGTGGTCTTGGTAGAGAAGAGCTTTCTACTGGGAGCCTGCCTTGTGGATGAGGTGCCTTGTGCACCTCCAAGTTCTATTGATATGGGGATGGGCCAGAGCATGGGTTGTGTATTGGGAGATGTCTTTTTGGCTGCACCTTGCTCCTGTTTTACGGACTCTGGCTCACGCAGGTACCTCTGCTGCTCAAGCCTGATGGTAGAGCCCTTTTGTCTGATGCTTACCAAGGGGAATCCGGGCTGCCTGAGCCACGTGTTGACTACTCTCTTAACGGGCATCGCCGATGCCTTGCCTATCGCGTCCCAGAGATCCTGGCCTGTGGCATTGTCATATTTGAACTTGGAGAGATACTGTCGCAAGCCCTTTTGAAAGTTGGGCTCGCCCACATAATCTTCTAGCATGCGCAGGACACAGCCGCCCTTGTCGTATGATATGGCATCAAATATCTCCCTGATCTCGGCAGGAGATTCCACCTTGACATCTATGGGGTGTGTGGTCTTTAGGGAGTCTAGTCCCATCGCCGTATTCATGGCATCCTGGACAAACTGCTCCCACATGTCCCATTCTGGGTATAGTTGGTGAACAAACTTTGTCGCCATGAACGTGGCAAAGCTCTCGTTGAGCCACAGGTCGTTCCACCACTTCATGGTAACCAAGTTGCCAAACCACTGGTGTGCAATCTCGTGGGAGATCACCTCTGCGATAAACTGCTTGGTGCGTGTTGATGATGTCTTGGGGTCGTACAGGAGTATGGTCTCCCTGAATGTTATGGCGCCCCAGTTCTCCATGGCGCCGGCCGCAAAGTCGGGCACGGCAATCAGGTCAAGCTTTGGAAGCGGGTACTTTATATCAAAATATTGCTCATACATGCCTAGCAGCTTGCGTCCCAGATCCATGGCAAACCTGCCCTTTGACTTGTTACCAGGAGTGGTCACTACCCTTATGCGGGTCTGTCCGGGGGACGTCCTTGCAGTCAGGTATTCAAACTCTCCAACCCCCAGATAGATCAGGTATGTAGAGACTATCGGTGTCTTTGCAAACTTGTAGACGGTCTTGGCACCCCTGTTGCGCCTTGAGATGGTAGGCATGTTTGAAATTGCAGTGAAGTGGTTATCGGTAATTATGGTTATCTCAAATGTGGCCTTGGCGTCTGGCCTGTCCCAGCAGGGAAACGCCCGCCTAGCATCGGCCGCCTCAAACTGGGTAGTGGCAAGGTATTTGGTCTTGCCATCATGTTTGTACTGGCTGCGGTAGAAACCCAGCAGGCGGTCGTTTAGGGTGCCGTCAAATTCTAGACGGATTGTGGCATGCCCGCGGATCTTTTTGTCCAAGAGTATACGCAGCTCTTCTTTTTTTGGATCAGTCTCGGTTGTGCATCCAATTATTATGTCGGGTGGTAATGTGTCATGTTTGTCATTACTAGTACCATTGTGCTCTACTATACATGATGTAACGTCAAGCTCGGCGCAGTCCAATACTATGGTGTCGGTTGATTTACTACACTGCACTTGTATCGACTCGCTGCCATGGAATGTAGCCCCATCAAGGTCTGGCTCAAATACAAGAGTGTAGTTGATTGGTGTTGTGACGTCTTTCATAATGGATCGTGATTTGGACGATGCGCCTTAAGTAGATTATCTATGATGGTGTGGGGCACGGTGTGGGGTGGCAGGTATGGTGGGGTGGCAGGTATGGTGGGGTGGCAGGTATGGTGGGGTGGCAGGTATGGTGATATAGTAGGTATGGTGGCAGAATTGTAAATTCAGCAAGGGTAACATCAGTTGTAAGGACTTGTGGGCAGTACTGCACCTATGATGATTGGCATCAAAAGTGTTGCAAGCCTCGCATCATCTATCTATCTTATTTACAAGATATTACACGTTGTGTAATTAGGATTCAGAAAATTCAGTTGATGTGCGTCTCCTACTCTAATCATGATGCGTCACTACAATCTTGTCATCTTTAATGGCAAACCTGAGGCCCTTGGTGCTTCCAAGCCTGTTGAGAATTGGTTTTGATGTGTGGGAATAAACTAACTAACTAACTAACTAACTAACTAACTAACTAGCTAACTTTATCACCATCATCTTTGTTCAGACTCTTGCATCAATGGTTTAGATACTTGGACTGCTCCATCATGGCATTAAAAATACAGAATTTGTGTGCAGAGAACAGCAATACAACTCATGAAAAATCCATGGAATGCCACGTCAACTGAATTTTCTAGAGAATATGATGATAGTAAGTAATATGTAGCAGCAGTGGAACGTGTGATTGTTGGGCCGAAATATGGGCAGGTTCATGGTAAAACCGAATAAAGATGTAAAGCTCGAAAAGTTTGATACCAGTTATGATGGACCACTAAAGAAGAGCCAGGCAAATCTGGAGCTTGACGATCTTCATCAAAAGATGACAAATCTGCAGTACAAACTTCATGCAGAAAAAAAACAGGCGCTGCTAATAGTGTTGCAGGCCATGGATGCAGGCGGCAAGGACGGCACCATACGTGATGTCATGTATGGGTTTAACCCGCAAGGCTGCAAGGTCACGTCGTTTCGGGCACCTACAGATGTTGAGATAGGGCACGATTATTTGTGGCGCGCGCACAAGATGGTTCCCTCAAAGGGCGAGATTGGAATCTTTAACCGCTCGCACTATGGGGACATACTGGTAGTGAGGGTTCACAATCTGGTACCTCCCAAGCAGTGGTCAAAGAGGTATGATCACATCAACGACTTTGAAAAGATGCTCACAGACGAGGGAATAAGAATCCTAAAATTCTTCCTGCACATAAGCAAGGACGAGCAGAAGAAGAGGCTGGATAAGAGGCTTAACGATCCGCTCAAACACTGGAAGGTTGACGAGGCAGACTTTGAGGAGAGAAAACACTGGGGCAAATATGTAAAGGCGCACGAAGTAATGATGGAGAAATGCAACAAGCCTTGGGCCCCATGGTATGTCATACCCGCCAACAGAAAATGGTACCGCAACTGGGTAGTGGCAAATATCATTACAAACACACTAGAGGATATGAATCCCCAGATGCCAGAGGCCACCATTGATATTGAAAAGTTTAGGGGTGAGAAATAGTGCAATTGGTTGTTGGTAAAACATGGACGTAGCGCAGTATGTAGATGTATGATCTTGGTTATTCTATGTAAGATGTGTGACCGGGGTCAAATTTGTATCTCAAGTGCACATTATTATGCATCTGGTATGATCCCGGGCCGGGCAGTGTACGATCATCAGGGTTATTTGGGGAGTGCATGTTGGGTCCGTAGTGGTATCAAAGCGGTGCACGCCTACACCCTTGTTGCTGATAGGATTGACGAGCAGTTTGTATTCTCCAATATTACAAAATTAGGCACTTTATGCCGGTCGCCAGTAAATGTCTGTATAGTTGGATATGGTGTCAACGTTTCGCCGCGGAAATCTGAAATGATCTGCTTCTTGCCTACTTTAACCTCAGGACACGGTAGATTGGGTGAGATTATTGTGTGTACACGGCATATAGACAGATGGTACGTGGTCAGGTTGTCTGGGAAGATTTTTTGATTCAGGCACGGATCTAGGGTCTTTTGATAGTATTACACATCATTCTAGGCACGACCTGACCACGTACGACAGATATATCACATCCACGACACTCAAAATCATTACGTGATTTATCAGGCCACATTGTTTGGTGCTCTTGGGGAATATTCCCTCCCACATATTAGCAATCATAACAATCAATCAATCTATTTGGCATAATCATGATACATTACAAACTTGATTTTTGGCTGGCCTGTTTTTGTAACTCTCTCATGTTTGAAGGATGTGTAGTGTGTGGTTTGGAATCATATCAACTCTGAAGAACCAAAGACGAGCGTGTCCACAACTATGAATTTTGGGGAGGTATACAGACACAACCCTGATAGGATTTTATAGCACACCCTGCGAGGTTTGGCGTTGAGTAAGGTCAAGAGGAGCAACCCAAAGACCATAGGGGAGGGTAGGCTAGCCTATCAATGGGCCCGCGCTCACATGAAGATTCTAGACAATACCATTAATCGGTTCAAGAGATCAAAGCCGCTCAGAGGCGTGACGCTTGGATTCTGCCTGCACATTACAAAAGAGACATCAGTACTGCTCATGGGTGCAAAGGAGCTTGGAGCCACGGTGGCATGTTGTGCTGGAAACCCGCTGACCACTCAGGATGATGTGGCTGCGTTCCTCTCATCAAAGGGGATCAACGTGTATGCATGGAACGGCCAGTCAACAAAAGAGTATGCATGGTGCATGGAGCAGGTACTCAAACACAAGCCGTCCATACTAGTAGATGATGGCGCAGACATGAATGTGATGGTGCACTTTGACAAGCGGTTCCAAGGCATGAAGATACTAGGTGCAACAGAAGAGACCACGGCAGGTGTTACCAGGATGCAGGCTGTAGAGAGTGAGGGCAAGCTGCGTTACCCCATAATAGTTGTCAATAATGCATACACCAAAAACATGTTTGACAACAGGTATGGTACGGGGCAGAGCACCATAGACGGATACCTCAGGGCCATGAACCTGCTGCTAGCATCAAAGCGCGTGGTGGTAGCAGGGTATGGATGGGTTGGACGAGGCGTGGCATCACGATGCAGGGGCATGGGAGCTAGGGTGATCGTAACCGAGGTGGATCCCATCAAGGCACTCGAGGCGCACATGGACGGCTTTGATGTAATGCCTATGGCTCAAGCAGCAAGGCAAGGAGAGATATTCATTACGTGTACGGGAATGACAGATGTCATACGCGCAGAGCACATTACAAAGATGATGGACGGCGCAGTGATGGGCAATGTGGGCCATTTTGATGTAGAGATTGACAAAGAATTTCTAGCAGGCAATACAAAGCATACAGGGCAGGTCAGGCCCAACCTTGATGAGTATGTACTGGATGACGGCAGAAAGGTATACCTGATAGGCGAAGGCAGGCTTGCAAACCTAGTTGCCGCAGAGGGCCACCCGCCGGAGGTCATGGCACAGTCTTTCTCAAACCAGATGCACTCGATCATGTACATACTGGAAAACCACCAATCGATGGACAAAAAATTGCTGCCGGTACCCAAGGTTATAGACAGACAGGTGGCATATGACGCGTTAGATGCCATGCAGGTAAAGATGGACAAGCTGACCCGCAAGCAGGCAAAGTATGCCAAGAGCTGGTAAAAAGAAACTACTTAACCCAAAGTGCAGATTATGGGATAGTGGCCAATACTAGAAGGGCAATCATTACCAGCGCGTTACCATACGCCAATGGCGAGATCCACCTAGGACATGTGGCATCAACGTATCTTCCAGCTGATGTCACCACTAGGTTTCTAAAGATTACAGGTGTGGAGGCATACTATGTGTGCGCGTCCGACGACTTTGGAACTCCTATACTGATCCAATCAGAAAGGGAGAACAAGACTCCTCAGCAGTATGCGGCGCACTGGAACAGGCGCGACTGTGAGGATTTTGCGGCACTTAGGATAGGGTTTGACTATTTTTACAAGACCAGTTCGCCTGAAAACATTGCGTTTGTACAGGATGTCTTTAGGAGGTTAAATGAGGCAGGTCATATATACGAGCAGGAGATTATACAGTTTTACTGTGCGCATGACAAAAAGTTTCTGCCAGACAGATACGTCAAGGGTACGTGCCCATACTGCGGCGCAGAGGATCAGTATTCGGACCTGTGCGAGAGTTGTGGGAGGATACCCGAAAAGATATCAGAGCCAAAGTGCTCACTGTGTGGAAGACCACCCACCATGGAAAAGACAAGGCACTACTTTTTCAAGCTAGGCAGTTTTGGCAGCGCGCTCTCTGCATGGCTGGACGGCAACAAAAACCTGCAAAAAGATGTAAAAAAGTATGTCAGCAACTGGATTGATGCAGGCCTCAAGGACTGGGACATTACACGTGACATATCATGGGGGGTGCCCGTACCGCTAGATGATGCACATGGTAAGGTCTTTTATGGATGGTTTGACAACCATCTGGCGTATATATCCACAGCGGTAAAGTTTCTAGAAGATAAGGGGATTGACGGAAAGCAGTTTTGGAACTCGGCTGACATTTATCATTTTATAGGAAAGGATATTGTATATCATCACTATCTGTTTCTGCCTGCCATGAGGATGGGAATGGATGGAGAGTACAAGCTGCCAGATTACATACCTACACGCGGGCATTTGACCCTGCAGTCAAGAAAGATCTCAAAGAGCAGGGACTGGTATATAGGGCTCAAAGAGTTTTTGGAGGCATATCCTGCCGACTATCTGCGGTTTTATCTGGTGTCAATCAACCCATACTCCCAGGACGATCTCAACTTTGACTGGGATGACTTTGCAACCAGGATCAACTCTGAGTTGATAGGTAACCTAGGAAACTTTGTAAACCGTTGTCTGGGGTTTGCAAGCAAGGTGTTTGGAGGCAGGGTACCGGAGCATGGCGAACCTGACCAGATGGATGTGCAGGCCAAGGAAAGGATTGACGCGCTTGCAAATGACGTGCGCGTACTGATGGAGCAGAACCATCTTGACAGGGCACTCAAAAAGATACTGGGGTTCTCTTCATACTTTAACCAATACTTTCAACACAAAGAGCCATGGAAGGACAAGGCGGCAGATCAAAAGAGCAGTGCTGCAAGCTGTATATACTATTCCATTAATGCAGTCAAGAGTCTGGCAATAGCCATCATGCCATTTATGCCTGACGCGGCGCAAAAGATGTGGGATCAGCTGGGGTTCGCAAGCCAGGATATTGCCCAGTCTGTATCATGGGATGAAATATCAGTGCTGGGCGTGCCGCCTGGTCACATGCTGGGCGAGATCTCGCCCATGTTTGCAAAGGTGGAAGGATCAGACATTGAGGAGTTTAAGAGAAGGCTGGGGAGATAGGCGGTGTGGAGGGATGTGGTGTTGGCAATGATGCCTGCATGGACGCCATCTATAGTCTGTCACCGCCCCAAAGAGCTGGAGACGGATATGATGGTGTTAGAAATGATACCGGCATGGACGGTGCTAAGTAGATTGATGATGGTAGAATGGTAGGGATGCAAAGAGGTGTGCAGGGGCAGCGCATTGCACGAATATCGACGCGCGGCCATTATGACCTCAGGACAGGCATGCCAAAGGATGGTAGTGCCGGTATGGGCCAGTATCGCCTGTATCCAAAGCGGTATTTTGAAGATGTGTTGAAAGGCTGCGACGAGATGGTGATAATGGTACATGGAATGAGAAATGGCAATGCCGGGGCGCTAGACAAAGTAGTGCTTGCACACGACAGGCTGCGTGAGATTGGGTATGTGTATCCGGTGGTGGGGTTTAGTTATGACTCCAACGTAATAGGAGCTCACATAGCAGGGCAGACCAGACGCGCGCTTGCAATAGCAATCAGCATTGCAAAAAAGAATGGCCCCAGCCTTGCAAGGTTCATAGGGGATTTTGTGAAGGATAGCCCAAGCACCAAAATCCGGCTGATGGGCCACTCGCTTGGCTCACAGGTCATACTAAGTGCAGTACGGCGCATTGCAAGAATACAGCAAAATCACGACGTCATAGACAGTATTGATCTGTTTGGGGCATCTGTGCATGCCGATGAACTATCTGCTGAAAAGTCGGGGGAAATGTTGCAGAGGATTGTGAGGGGTAGAGTGAATAATCATTACGCACCCACCGATGAGGTACTCTCATGGGCAGATGGGACACAGCGTGTAGGGGAGCCCCTAGGGCTGTATGGTATCAGAGGAGGAGGATCTAGGCCATTTGCCAAGTACAGACAGAGACGGGTCAGGCCAGAGAATCACAGGTTTGCAAGTTATATCAAGACACTGAGATCATTTCCATAAACAGTAGATTTTAGAAAAAACAGTTGATGGGACATGATGTTAGTTTGTCAAGATTGGTGGGGTGTGTCTGAATTTTGATTTTTTTTTTTTGATAGGGTTGTGATGCGTCAAATCTTGTTTGGAGACTCTAGGGTACTCTGATTTGTAATTGGGGGTAAGAAGATCGTAGTGGTGTGCCCTGAATAGGCTATAGAAAACCTGACAATATGACAATATGTTGCTTAGATCATACAAGATGGGTGAAGAGCAAAAGATGTGTAATGGTGGTATTAATTGACAGGCTTGCCCATGTGTTTTGAGGTATTCACGTCCTACTTTTGCGTACCTGTGCCTGGTCATGGATATTGAGTTCATCTGACTGACACATTCACAGTAAGCAATTTGGTGGTTTGGAAGTTTGTTCTTTTTCTTTTTGCAACTATCCATTGTACTTTTTTTTTGTATTCAGTTTCATGTTGTTTGGTCTCGGTCCAGATCTACGTATCGGCGTAATCTCTTGGTCCATGCACATACACCTGCCTGCACCATGAATGTTAATGCGCAGTCTCAACCCCCCTTTGGTGGAGGGGCAACTACTTTTTGTACTAAGTTATGGGAATAGCATGGACAACTTACTCTATAAAATGTGCCTAACATGTAGTCTGTTTCGTAATCCCAAATCACATGTACAGGAGGATCATTCAACAAACATCAAGACACATTTGAGAGAATTATGAGGCCGACTGCCAACGTGGCGTGTGGTAGACTATAGTTACCATTAACTCGAAACTTCATAAGACGCACCTGCAGAGAATGTAGATAATGGTGGGATCTGTAAATTTTGCAATACTCGGCAAGCAGGATGTTGCAGCAGATCTTGGCAAAAAAGGCACCAGCACCGACATCACACTGTATGACAGAAAAGAGTCTGGTATGATTATGACATATGTGACACCAAGCGGGTTTCCCGACAAGATTCAGCCGCTGCTAGCAGCAATCAACCTTGCAGAGCATGTGATATTTTATGTAGACAAGCTTGACAAGTTCACAGGCGAGCAGATTATAGCACTAGACATGCTCAAAAAGAAGAGTGGCATATTGTCATATACATTTGATGTTGACGAGGCATTGCTTGGCTCCATGGTAAGAGGGACCGTAGTGGAAGAGTATGCCAAAGCTGAACAAGATGTAATCAGGCATGAGGCAGACAAACTCTGCCAAGGCATGCATCATGTCAAGGAGTTGGATGGTGATGACGGCAGTCAGAGAGGGGATTCGCCCATAGTTGTAGTTGATCACAGCTTTGATGTCAAGGGAGTTGGGACCGTGGTACTGGGAAAGATGGTGTCAGGTATGATAAGGCAGTATGACACCCTGAGACTGTTCCCAGGCGGGTCGGAGATACTCGTCAAGTCAATTCAAATGCATGACGAGCCGGTGCCAGAGGCTGCCGTGCCTGCAAGAGTGGGGCTTGCAGTCAAGGGGGCAAGGTTTGATGAGATTAACAGGGGCGACATGATAGGCACCGATGACGGCACCATACTGGTGGGAACAGAAATTGAAATTAATTTTCAAAAGAGTGTATTTTACAAGGATGTGATTGCGGCCAACCAGGGATGTCTGGTGAATATTGGACTGCAGACAAGGGCTGCAAAGGTTGCCTCGGTGGGCGACGCGGAGGGTCAGTCCTCACCACTAGTTGCGCTCAGACTAGTCTTTGAAAAGCCTGTAGCGTACAGGCTTGATGACATTGCAGTGATTCTAAAGCCGGAATCGGCCACCACAAGAATTATCGGAAGTGGTGTTGTAACCAAGCATGTGGCAGATTAGCGCGCGTGTAGGGAATTGCTGATCGGTTCATGGTAGGCAGGTAGGTAGGTAGGTAGGTAGGTAGGTAGGCAAGCATGTCTGTCAATCATACCCGTCAATCATGTACGGTATGATAGTATGATGGTGGCGCGTATGTTTTGTATAGGATGTGATAAAAAGATGCACTTTGCAGGTGCCACACTCTGTCAGAGTGCAGAAGAGGTAGCAAACAGTATGCAAACAGGCTGGCAAACATAAGAAGATATACGTATTCTTCCCCTTCCTCTTCCCCTTCCCCCGTAATTTTTAATCCGAGGCAGCACGCTTGAATTATTGTGCATTTTATGGTTTAATTTTTCACCGGGATGTGCTGTGTTGAACCCATTTTGTATGGATTTGTAATAATTCATGCGCACCACCATCTCGTCTTGTCGCTGGCTGTTACGTACTCCCCTGCACGCTTCAAATATGTTGAAATTTTTCCTTAGTTCAGGGGTGTGTAGTACAGACTGGACTCATCTGATATGATGTCGTCAAACACCTCGATTCTGTGCAGGTCCGTGCTGTCACCAGGATCTCAGTCTGCCACCCTGTTCTTCCACAAGTGGCGCTCAATGTCTAGCTCCTTGTCTTTTTGCACTAGCTACTTGTCTTTTTTCCTGAGCATTTTGTTAAATTTCTCGTAACACATCGCCATTATGAAGTGGAATTTGGGGCATTAGGGCCCACCGAACTTCCAACTACACCATCACAGTAAACACGAGCGGGTGGCAGAAACAACGCAGAGAGTTGTAGTTAATGTTTTTGAGCATTTGGTGTTCTTTTGTAGATATGTATGTATTTTATTTCCTGGATAGAGTATATGTCATGGATCCCTCAAAGGTGGACTGGAACCATCCCAGCGTGAAATACCTTCTCAAGTGCTTTGAAGAGGCGACAAATGCCAGAGACAAAGAGAGTGAGCAGACGCGGGAGATGATGGAACAAGTGTTGGAGGAAAACAGGCAACTGCGCGAGGAGAATGAGGCGATGCATAAGGAAATTGAGCAGCTGCGCGAGGACAACAAGCAGGCAGTAGCCGGGAAGGAAAAAAAGCACGGCTCCGGACGCGGGCACAACCACAGAAGCTACAACGTGAGGGAGATGAAGGGGTATCCACAGATTAGGAGCGTCGACAAGAACGACGGCACGAAGCGGCCGTCACACAGGATCCCGCCCACCGTAAACGACACCAGGCAGGCCGACCAGACCAAGTGCCCCAACTGCGGCGCGGAGCTCTCGAAGCCCACCGGAGAATACGAGCGACTGTCCGAGGACCTGATCGAGTTCAAGTGGACGGTCACCAAATGGTGTGTCTCAAGAAGGTTCTGCAGGGGCTGCAACAAGCAGGTCACCCCGTACCTTGACGGCGTGCTTGCAGGGGAGCATTTCGGGACAAACATCATGGCCATGGTGATAACCATGAAGTGTTCTAACGTGTCATTTGGTAAGATCAGAGACATGCTCCACATGTTTTATGGTATCAGCATCTCCACATCCACGCTGAACCACTTTTGCGACGTGGTCGCCCGTGAGCTTGAGCCGCTGTACGACAAGCTCAAAAAGGCGCTCAAAAGGTACAGGGAGATTTACGGCGACGAGACGAGCTGGTTTGTCAACGGCATACGCAGGTGGGTCTGGGTGTTTGTCAACAGCATGTCGAGCATATTCGTCATAAACAAGTCAAGAGGCAGGACCGTACCCATGGATGTGTTGAAAGGATTCACAGGAATCATCGTGAGTGACTCGTGGGGCCCGTGGAACTACGTGGGTAGCAAGCACCAAAAGTGCCTGCTGCACTACTTGCGCGACATGTACAGGACACTCGAGAAGAACAAGAGCAAAAAATTTGTCAGATTCTTCAGAACGTTGTACAAAATACTCAAGGATGCCATAGAACCCAGAAAGACCGACTGCAGAGACTCTGCAGAGGATCAGAAACAGTCTGTGCAGAAGCTCAAGAGTAGGGTGCACCGGCTGATAAACAAGGACCATACGGACAAGGACTGCAAGAGGTATGCAAAGCGCCTAAAGAGGGAGGTCGACTCGCTCTTTACGTTCATAGAGCATGCGGGTGTGGACTATCACAACAACGTCAGCGAGCAGGCGCTGCGCAGGTTTGCAGAGGCCCGCAAGGTACTGTACGGGAGCAGGACAGAAAAGGGCGCCAAGAGGACTGCCGTGACCATGAGCATTTACGAGACATGTAAGAAGCGCGGTGTCAACTTTTACGAGTTTGTCCGCGACTATTTAGCCGGAAGGATAGACGACATTCCGAAGAAACGCATAACTCGCGCCGCGACAACCATCACAACCATGGCCGCCTGAGGCGGTTCGTGCAACATTTTACACATCTGCATCCACCACATCCGCATCTGCATCCACCACACCCATATCTGAGCCGTGGCGGCCGTCACGACTGCACGCGCATTGGGATTTGCCTTCTCTTGGTGAGCTGATTTTGGCCTCAAAAAACCACTTCATAATGGCGATGTGTTACAATTTCTCGTCATTTTGTGTTAGGATTTCTTTTAGCTTTTTATTTTCTTGTTCCAGTTTGTGTATGGTTTGATCTGACGAATTCTGTATTTACTGTGTAGCGCGATCATGGCCGAACTAAACGTATCGTTCAAAGTAGGGATTACATATAGGATCTATAGTAACAATATATAAAAAATATGAGCAATGGTATTGCAATCTCGTTTGTTGTAAGGTATAATGTCATCATGCGACTAATTTAATTAAATCAAAGACCACACCAATAACAGTCATGGTACAGACAAAGGCCAAGCGCGGACTGATGATGGGAAGGTTCCAGCCCCCCCACATGGGGCACATGGACATGATAAAGCAGGTTCTTGACGAGTGTCAGGAGGTTATAATAGCAGTCACGAGCTCGCAGTTTAACTATCTCAAAAAGGATCCATTTACCGCAGGCGAAAGGGTGGAGATGATTCATGACTCGCTGCTAGAGGCACGGCACCTAGACTCCAACCGATGTATGATTATACCCATCCAGAACCAGTTCAACATTGCAACATGGTTTGCATACCTTAGAAGCATCCTGCCCAGTTTTGACAGGGTGTACAGCGGGAATCAGTACGTGGAAATGCTTCTAGCAGACTCTGGAGTGCAAGTGGTAAGGCCTGCATTGCTTGACAGGGACATGTACAACGCCACAAGGATACGAAACATGATAGTGTCAGGGGACAATGAAGGCTGGAGGAAGATAGTACCAGAGGCAGTAGGAGTGATACTGGACAGGATAAATGCAAGAGACAGGCTTGTTGCAATAGCAGAGTCTGATACAAACCCCACGGAGCACTGATGTGTGCATGGAGCCTGTACGCGCCTGCCCCGTCTGCCCGCAATGCGGAACCAAGAGGTTTGTAAGGATGCGCCAGGGCGGTGACAAGGGGGATGATACCAACACTGTTACGGTGAAGTGCCGCCTGTGTGGTAGGGTAATCAGAATCTGATCTATGCTCTCTTCAAGGCCGGAGTCTAGGAGGGGTTAGCTGGCAAGCACGTCTTGATGCATATCCACAACAACAACATCACATAAAGACCGAGTCGATATTCTAGGGGCCCAATCACGGCACGATGCCACGATCTGGTTTTGTTGTAAATATGGAGACTCCAATAGATAAAAATTCCTTTATTATTTGTGGCCTGTCTTTACTACAAGTCCTGTCATTGATCGCGTATTCTGGACTTGTGGAGGTGGCAAGGGTGCACACGAGCAGAAGATATAATGCGCGTAATTGTAATGATTAGTGATATTCTGATTTTGCAGGCCGTGCGTGTTGCAGATGCCATCACTGAGAGTAACGTTAAAGTGCTTATGAGTATTGTTGTTGTATAATTCATTACGAATATGACTCTACTTGAAATGAACTGGTTGTGATTTGCGATTATGGTAAAATGCTTTTTTGGATGTAGGAGTCATGATCTATATGATTAATATTGCTTAAAGTACAATAGATTACGATGGCCAAGACATGGAAGGATGCAGATATTAATTTAGACAAGATAAAGGATCAGACCGTTGCAGTTCTCGGGTATGGGATACAGGGAGATGCGCAAGCCAACAACATGAAAGACTCTGGACTAGATGTTGTGGTCGGACTAAGGTCAGGCGGGAATAGTTGGGAGAAGGCAAAATCAGATGGCCACAAGGTCATGTCAGTGGCAGAGGCCACAAAGCAAGCAGATATTGTTCACGTGTTAATTCCAGACATGGTACAGGCCAAAACATATGCAGACGAAATAGGCCCAAACCTCTCAGAAGGCAAGGCACTGTCATTTTCACATGCGGCTGCAATATACTGGAAATGGATTCAGGCGCCCGACAATGTTGATATTGTAATGGTGGCACCAAAGGGGCCAGGCTCAAAGGTAAGGGAAACATACCTTGCAGGCTTTGGAACTCCTTCGATCGTTGCAGTGGAGCAAGACTTTACTGGTAGTGCATGGGACCGGACGCTGAGTATAGCAAAGGCCATAGGCAGCGCAAGGGCGGGCCTCATACAGACCACGTTCAAAGAGGAAGTGGAGACGGACTGGTTTGGTGAACAAGCAGACCTGTGTGGTGGGGCGGCAAGCATGGTTACAAACGCATTTGAGACACTTGTCGAGGCAGGCTATCAGCCAGAGATTGCATACTTTGAGGTACTCCACGAGCTCAAACTTATCGTGGACATGATACAGAGGTATGGAATCAACGGAATGTGGAGGCGCGTCAGCGAGACTGCAAGGTATGGCGGACTGACACGCGGACCTGTTGTAATGGATGCAGCAACCAAATCCAGTATGAAGAAGGTACTTGGGATGATTCAGGATGGTACATTCAACAAAGAGTGGGTTGCAGAGTACCAAAAGAGTGGTACCGAGGCATTTGACAAGTACATGAGGCAGAATGACGAGCATCAGATCGAGAAAGTGGGCAAGCAAATGCGCAAGATGATGTGGCCAGACTCTACCGAATAAGGCAATGCGACAACGTTAGTACCAGGCACAGTATGATAGCATATTCACGTTACATAATCATCATGTCGCACCATCATCGTCTCATACCATCACCATTGCATTTTAGGAGTTGGTCATTTGAACTTTGTTTCCTAATTCTGTCCGTGGGCACCTGACCCTATGGACTCGCGGCGGTGCAGGCTCTAATTTGATCAATAAAATCTGGTCAAACGGACAAGAAATATTCATACGTGTCTTGAAATGCATATGGTAGCTGCGTACGTTTTTGGATCTGCCCTTTTTCTTTTTCATATCCTCTATGGTTTTTGTCAGCTCGTCAATCTGTGCCCTCATCTTGTTGTTCTCTGTTATCATTTTTTGATTCTCTACAACCAGTTTTTGATTTTCTCTTTCCAATCTCTTCATCTTTTGATCTATTTTGTCAAACTGCTTACTGAGAATTTCAAAAAGCTTGTTGACATCAGGATTCTTTCAGTTTATTTCCACAAGTTCAGATATTGGCATGTTCATTTTGGTTCACCACACATGATCAATCTATTTCACCGTTTGAGTATTTAAGGAACTTCAAGAAGTCGATGTGTTACGAGTTTGACTGATGATTATATTTTGTGTGATGTTATTGTATGCCAGATGTAATGGAGGCACTCCTTTGATAACATGTGTGGTTATATCTTTCGTAATTTAGAGACACCACTTGTTATGTGTTGGATTATGGTGGGCAGCGAGGTACCAGGTCCAAACACATGATCTATTCCTGCGCGTGTCAGATCCTTGTGATCAATTTCAGGGATTACTCCACCTCCAACCACTAGGACGTCCTTGATTCCCTTCTTTTTTAGTATCTTAACCACTCTGGGAAAGAGTGTACCATGGGCACCATTAAGCAGGCTCATCGCTACAGCATCCACATCCTCATCCTCAGCAATCTGTGCCACCCGTTCAGGTGTGGCAAACAACCCAGAGTAGATGACCTCCATTCCCGCATCCCTGAACGCCCTGCACAGTACAAGGGCGCCCCTGTCATGACCATCAAGGCCCAGTTTTGCAACCAAGATCTTGATGCTGCGCGTGGATGGTGACTGCAATGTCTTTGTACTCTTCATCAAATGCATGACGTTTAACGACATTTTAAATCCTCTGTCATGGCAATGCCCAGAAGCATAGGGGGTACAGGACTGATTTCCTGACACATACAGGCCAGCGCCGGTGAGAACATGGCAGAGGGATATGCCATACCCACCCACACAAGTGCAAATAAATGTCAGTTACATGTCGTGTAGACATGGCTTGGAAAAAGATTGCAGAAAGAGACGAGGTTCCGGCCGGAAAAAACAAGGCATTCAAGATAGATGACAAACAGATTGCCTTGTTTAACCAGAATGGGTATAATGCCATGGATGACATTTGTGTGCACCAAGACGGCTCACTTGCAGGCGGCAAAGTGGATGGTGACATTGTAGAGTGTCCGCTGCACTTTTGGCACTACAACATCAAGACTGGAGATCTTGTGGATTATCTAAAGGGCGTAAAGATGAATACATATCCAGTCCAGGCAAGAGATGACGGCATCTATGTCGATATCTAGCACATTACAAGTAATGGCATGGACATGATGATCCTTTTGTTTGAGATAATTTTTATTCCCAGACGGGGTGAATACTAGATGCTATTGGAGCATAGTGGTGGTGGTAGTGGTAGTAGTAGCAACAACAACAACTACAAGAATGACGACAACTACAAGAATGACAACAAAGACAACATCACAAAACAGATCATCAGGCAAGACTATCCTGAGATAGCTGCATCCATCAGAAGATTCATTGCAGATAGGTTGGAGAAGAGTAATACATCAGGAGTAATACTGGGGCTGAGCGGCGGAGTTGATTCGGCCGTACTGGCATACATCTGCGCTGATGGGGGTGAATCATACAATCACGGCCTAAAGGGCCGCACCCTAGCGCTGGTCATGCCAGACACCACAGTCACACCAGACTCTGAGACGCAGGATGCAATCAAGATGATATCGCTTACTGGAATCGACTACAAGCTTGTTGATATTGCCCCGATTGTCAAAGAGTACTCTATGTATCTAGAACCCGACGAGAGGGCCAGGGGCAACCTCCGAGCAAGGGTCAGAGCAGACATCATGTACTATTATGCAAATCTCAAAGACTGCCTCGTGCTGGGATCAAGTGACAAGAGTGAGTATCTGACTGGATACTTTACAAAGTTTGGGGACGGGGCGGCTGATCTTTTGCCCATCGTCACCCTGTACAAGCTGCAGGTAAGGCAGCTTGCAAGACAACTGGGTGTGCCAGACTGGGTCATTGCAAAGAAGAGTAGTCCGTACCTGTGGAGTGACCACGGTGCAGAAGACGAGCTAGGAGCAACATACGAACAGATTGACCCCATCCTGTACTGCATGTTTGAAGAAAAGCACACAGTCTCAGAGACTGCGCGTCTGGTAGGCGCAGATGAGCATGTAGTAGAGAAGATCAGGGAGCTTTACATAAACAGCAGGCACAAAAGGCAATTGCCAGAGAAGGAAGGAAGTATGTCATAGGATGAGACTGCACGACACCCTTACGGGTACCAAGAAGGAGCTGCTCTGCCATACCGGTATGGTGCCGATCAGAATATACCTGTGCGGCGTGACCGTATATGACGAGTCCCACATTGGCCACGCTAGAACCATAATAGTGTTTGATGTGCTCAGGAGGTATCTGCAAGGAAAGGGAGTGGGTGTAGAGTTTGTGCAAAACTTTACTGATATAGATGACAAGATAATAGAACGCGCACGTAGAGAAGAGGTTACAGCAAAAGAGATCAGTGCCAAGTATATCAAGAGTTACTTTGAGGACTTTGATGCGTTAAACGTCATGCGCGCCACGTACCATCCAAAGGCAACCGACCACATCAAAGAGATCATAGATTTTGTAAAGAAGTTGCAGGACAATGGCATGGCATATGCCACAAAGAACGGTGTTTATTTTGATGTGTCTGGATTTGCAGGATATGGAAAGCTCTCAAAAAAGAAGACCGGTGATCTAGAGTCTGGTGCAAGGATAAAGATAGATGAGGCAAAGAGGGATCCCCTGGACTTTGCCGTCTGGAAGTTTGCAGATACAGAGCCTGCATGGGAGAGCCTCTGGGGGAGAGGGAGGCCCGGATGGCACATAGAGTGTTCTGCCATGGGTGCAAAGTATCTTGGAAGTGAGATCGATATACACGGGGGCGGGATGGATCTGATCTTTCCTCATCATGAGAATGAGATTGCACAGTCAGAGTCATGTATGGCAGGGCCATCGTCTTCGCGCAAGCAGCTGGCTCGCATATGGATGCATGTGGGAATGGTCACAATTAACGGCGAAAAGATGTCAAAATCACAGGGTAACATTAGAAGGGTGCGCAAGATACTCCAAGAGTGGGGGCCCAACGTGGCCAGACTGTTCTGCTTGTCAGGGCATTATTCAAAACCCATAGACTATTCAGAAAAGCTGCTCAGTGAGAACCTGACCCAATGGAGGCAGATCGAGATATGCTACCATGAACTAATGCAGGCAGGTAGGCGCCGCCAGAATGAGGATGTGGAGGGCAGAAGCAGAGAAGATTCAGGTGATGGTAATGATGGGAGTAATGATGGGAGTAATGATGGGAGTAATGATGGGAGTAATGTATGTAAATTCGAGGCAGACTTTGACAAAGCCCTAGATAATAACTTCAATACCCACATGGCGCTGGCTGCCGTATTTGGTCTAGTGAAGAGGATAAACACCATGGCGGCAAGAGAAGAGATGGCAAGCCATGATGCGCCTGTGGCTAAAAAATCCATGGACAGAATGCTAGATATTCTGGGACTGGGGGTGCAGGCAACCGACGAGAGGCGCGTGCGCCATATAGAATCCATGATTGCAGACAGACAGCATTACAAGATGCAGGGAAGGTTTGACGAATCAGACAAGATCAGAGACAAGCTTGAGATGGACAATGTCAGACTGATCGATCACAAAAAGGAGACGATCTGGGTGAATGCAGAAAAGATCAGTGCCGAGGATAGATAAGCTAGCATGGGTAGTGTGAGAACTGCCGTTGGTATTGCGGCTCAGAGCAAGATTGATCTGATGGTTGTGTGTATGACACGAACAGCTTCAGCAAAGGCCATGGTTGTACTGTCCAGCACTGTGGCGCATTAGTTGTGGAGTAGTAATGGCTTTTATTTCTGCCTGCAAGACGTCCCCAACATGGTATGCCCATGCATCATGTGTTGGTTTGACAGGCATGGGCAATCAAATACAAGTTGTGGCATCATGATCATATTGGCAGGGCAAATACCCACGGTAAGGACTGTCCCCCATACATAAAGACTGATCTACCAAGGGCATTTTACAAACAATAGGCCGATTCCAAGATTAGGGAGATGGCGCTTGTATGGATTGCCAGAAAGAATGGTGATTCAATGTAGACGATTGTAAAAAATACCTGCAGGCCTCCCAACACCGTATGCAACTGACTTCACAGGGCCGACTATACACATGATGAACGCTACGGTCCAGACATATAAGAAGCGTGTAAGAAAGACTCGTGCTGCAACACCATTCGTCGCAGGCTCATACCAATACAGAAAAAACCTCCGACAGTGGTGTGGTATAGATACAACATGACTCATGGCTAGGAAGTGGTGCCAAAATACTCAGACAGGGTCTTTTGCTTTAGCATATCGGTGATCTTTATGTGTGAGAGCCACTGGGACTTTGAGATGTTTGTGTTTTTTGTAGCAATGTCCAGTGCCTCATCAAAGCTGTGTGCCAATTTGGGAGTCTGAAGCATCGCCTCGCGGACCCCCTGCCTGACCTGCCATACCCCCACTGGAATAGAATACTCTGGCCTGATCTCACGGAGTACCAGCACGCCTGCCTGCACATGCCGGCGTGAGAGGTATTCGGCGACTGCAAGCTTTGCAGCAAAGTATGCGCCGGCCGTGACCGGAGAGTGATCAATGCCCTTGATGCCCTCGCAGTCCGAGCCAAACCCCAGCACGTTGTTTGTGTGCCAGGCCTCGGTCAGCTCGTACAGCCACGTATGCGGAAACAATACAACTGCAAAGACGTTTCCAAGATGATTGTATGAAAAGACTCGGTACGAGTCTATTAGGCTGCTGCCCAGTATGGTGTCAGTGACAAGATGCTCAGATATCATGCTGTCCGTAGCAGTTATGCTCCACTTTGTAGGGACAAGTACCCTCCTGCGTCCCAGCATTGCTATGCTCAAGCACTTTTGGATGGTGGATACCTCGACTCCTGAATGGTATAGATCCACGACAGCATCGCGCGCGCCCTGGTCGGTGTCATAAAATGTCCTCTCAACGTGCCGTATAGGTGAGGAGCCGGAGAATTTCACAGAGCTTATCCTGCCAATGGGTCCAGATGGGGTGCTGTGATCATCTAGGCGCATTGTGTTCGGTGTGACCGGTCCTTGAAAGGTCAGATCAGAATCTATTGGGTTGGACGACATTGCAACCTCTTGGAGATCCTCGATGTATCTGGTGGCCGTATCCCTGACGGGGACGTTTTGCACCCCACGGATCAAGTTCATCCTGTACTTGATGATCTGCTCAAGGGATGTTGTCTTCCAGTGTTCGGGGGCATCAAATATTCTCGTGTCGCCATGAACAGGCGGCACTAGGGGGCCCACTGCCACCTTGGGATAGCCGTACGACCCCACAAAAACCGATGGAGGGCTTGAGCCGCTGACAGAGTCCACGCGGGATGTGACGTGGTTCCTAGAGAGCTGCTCGTGCCATTCTGCCAGCATTGACTCTCTGATCTCTTGCGAGGATGTCATGCGCATAAGATCAAGAGGCAGCAATGATCCTATTAATCTGCCTGATCGCAGAGTATGATATTGGTATGGATTGTCAAAAAAAATGGGCGTCCTATTGTACATAAATTAGATTACCCTAATCTTAAGAAGACGATCGGTGATTATTTTGGTCTGTACAAATCAAGAAAGTCCATAGTAAGAAGATTGAAAGAAAGCAAAGTAGAATATGGTAAGACAATGTGAGAAAGGCATCAAGATATCAGAGATAGTAATCCAGATGAAGATAAGTCAGACATGTGCGGAGGTTGTGGTGCAAGTATCTAGGGACTGGCAGTGTACCAATACCGCAGTCTTGGACGGGCAAAGACAGTGCAGAACCAATCAGACACGGACATGGTGCTCAAATTACACAAACAACGTCCTACTGGAGTTATGCGCACAGCAATAGTTCTACGCAGAGAAGGTATGCAAATAATCTACAACAAAAAAAAGTCCATCACATAATGAAGGATACCGTTCTTGTAGTTCCATGAGTGGTCAAGTCAAGGAGACAGAGGCAGGTATGTTACAAGCGCAAATATTCCAATGCCCTGTGGGACACAGATTGTATGGGATAGAGGAACCCCCACTAGAGGATTCAAGATAATAACGTACCCTAAATAATTTGCCCGCATCACTGCTCATCATACATGAATGGTATGCAATATGCGTACCAATCCTGACATCCAAAAATTGTGTATATTACACCAGTGTGATGCCTAGGTAGTAGATAATCGCAGACAGACGCGTCATGTAGTGGTTATTTTTTTGCGGCGCTGACTAGCGATATCACATCCCTGTCACGGAGGCAATAATCCGTGGGGAGGCGCAGGTTGTACCTGAGATCCTTACCATAGAGTAGCCCCTTGGTCAGATCGGTATGTATCTCCTTTGCGAGATCGCTTATGGTGGCCCCGTCACGGAGCAGGATCAGGTCAGGCAGCACCCTGCCCTTCTTGTCTGCCAGGCGCTTTTCATCAGCTACTGGATATATGGAGTTCATCTTGAGCAGTTTGAACACTGCCACATTGATTGCAAACTGTACGCCCGTCCTCATGTATTGGCTCATGATGCCATCGCGGATTAGATCCAGTGCATCTGCCTGCTTGTGGGTCAGATCATCAGGCTTTAGCACATTAAACTGCTCGGAGCCCAGCGGGTATTTTATGAGTCCCTTCTGCTCTGCGCGCCTCAAGCTAAGCTCGCTGTCGCCGCTTACCGGAATCACCATAAAATCGCTGTATCGCTTTTGCAGCCTCTCAAAGTTCTTGGTGGCCCCATCTACATCCATCTTGTTTGCGACTATCAGTGTGGGCTTTGATATCTTGCGCAAGTGTGATACGAATCGTCTGGCATGGGCGGTGTCAATCTCATCAAGTGTCATGTCTGCAATGCCTGCTGCCCTGATGGCATCCAAGACATGTGCCTTTTTTACGCCTATGCTGGCATAGAGGTAGGTTATGGCGTCGGGGAGATCCGTGCCGCCTGCTATCAGCTTTGAGATCTTGTCCCTGTTGCCCTCTAGTATTTTATGGTACCACATGACAAGCTCTTCTTCAATGTCTGCAAAGTCCGATACAGGATCTCCAGTTCCAGTGCTGCTTATCCTTCCGGTGGAGTCTATGCCGCCGGATGTATCGACTACATGCAGCAGGGCATCGGACTGTGCGGCAATGGATATAAACTGGTTTCCGAGTCCCTTTCCCTGCCATGCACCCTTTATGAGTCCGGGCAGATCGATGAGGTCTATCGGAATGTACCGCCAGCCGTCCACGCATCTAGAGTTGTGGGGGTTGTCCTGTAGCCGAAACTCGTTATGGACGCACAGTGTGATCGCGTGTGCAGTGCCGGATGCATGCGACTTGGTGGTAAACGGGTATGATGAGATATCGTTGGAGGAGAGTGTTGCAGAGTTGAAGAACGTGGTCTTGCCGGTGTTGGTCTTTCCGATTAAACCAAGCTTTATCGGCATGATGTATGATGAGTATCGGGCTAGATTATTTATCTCTGCCTAGAAGCATGTGTGCAGGCATGGTCAATCCAAATTCAAGGGGTGGACGGTGCAGTGTGTTGTAGAGAGTGGTGGGCAGTTATGTGGTGACATGCAGGGATTGGATCAGGCTTGTGTGATGGGCGTGACCTAGCAGACGAGGTATCAGATTCATAGTTGGTGTATTGTTTGGTTTGGTGTTTGTGTGTGTGATGGCACACAGCGCATGCATGATAGATGGTGGGCAGCCCGAGTTGACGATGGTATCGCGTGTGTAAGGTTGTATGGTGGAGTGGCGGAGGCGCAAGTGAAGCGTACGTAAAACGCAAATCTTTGAGGCGGGTAATCAGCGCATCTTGATTATCGTCAGCACGTCCTCATCCTGCAATATATGGGCCAGTCCCACGCGCTGCCCGCCAAACTTTACGCTCTTTCCCCATACCAGACCGTACCTAAATTCACGTTTCATCCTGCGGTGTAGTTTGTTGCATATGTCCTCGACGGTGTCCCCCTCACGCGCTATGAGTGGCTCTTCAAAGTCCGTCTCACCGCCCTTTGGCCGCATGTATATCCTAATGAATTTGAGTTTTTCATAGATTTGTTCCTGCAAGAGTTTTATGTTGATGTCAGAGTTTGCAGAGACCTCGATTACGTCAGACTTTATGTTGTTTTTGAGGTTGCCTAGAAACTTTGTATCCACCAGATCTATCTTGTTGAGGACTGTGAGTGCCTTTGAGTAGCTGATGTTGCCTGCAATGTGGTCGGCGAGTTGTTCAGATGTGATGTCTTCGCGGATCACTACCCTGGCGCTGACGAGTCCGTACAGGTGCAGTATGTCCTTAAGGTGCTTTTCTGTGATCTTTGTGAGTTTTACCTGCTGCGCCACTGCAATGCCTCCCATGGATGCCTTTTCTATGGTTATGTTGGGTGGGAGGTGGTTGAGCCTTATGCCAATGTTGCCCAGCTCGTTTATCAGCACTTGTTCATGGTATGGCTGGAACACATCAAGGATGAGCAGTACCAGATCGGCGCTTCTTGCAACAGAGAGGATTCTACGGCCCAGCCCCTTGCCGGTGGACGCGCCCTTTATGATTCCAGGAAGATCCAAGATTTGGATCTTGGCGCCCCTGTACTCCATCATGCCCGGAACGACAGTAAGTGTTGTAAACTGAAAGGCCCCAACTGCAGACTTTGCTCCTGTCATCCTGTTGAGCAGTGTGGACTTTCCCACGCTTGGTAGTCCTATAAACACCACAGTGGCGTCGCCGGTCCTGCGCACGTCAAAGCCGTCAGTCTTGACTCCGGATTTTTTGGCAACATTGTCTTCCTGCTCCCTCTTGAGCTTTGCAATCTTGGCCTTTAGCAAGCCCAGATGGTGTTCAGTTGCCTTGTTTATCTGGGTGCGCGCCATCTCATCCTGGATGGCCTTGATCTTTTCAGGAATTCCCAACCTAATTCATACACCAAAGTATAGCATTCAAATAAAATCCTATTAATCAGCTGCCAAGCATTGCAAGAGAATCTGCAATGTGTGGCCAGTATGTATAATGACGGTAGGTAGGTAGGTAGGTAGGTAGGATTAGTAGCAGCAGTGTAGTTGCAGTGTGTAATAATCAGTACAGATGGCTCATGAGCCGTATCTGTTCTTCGGTGGTTATGATATTCTTGTTTGTGAGGATCTCCAAGAGTTCCTTGAACAGTTGCTTTTGTTCAGAGGATAAACTGCTTGATGACCCCTTCTCGCCTGGCGGACCTGGCGGGCCGCGCGGACCTTGCGGGCCAACGGGTCCTTGCGGACCGTGCGGACCATGTTCTCCTACTGGGCCTGCAGGGCCTAGAGGGCCCTCTTTTCCACGCACACCCTGAACCCCTATTGGGCCTTGCGGGCCGGCCTCTCCAGGCAAGCCTGTTATTCCAAGCTCCCCGCGCGGGCCTTGGGGGCCTTGAGGGCCCTTGTCGCCTGTGGGGCCTGTTGGGCCCGTTGGGCCTTTTTCGCCTGTGGGGCCTGTTGGGCCCTTCTCACCCTTGTCGCCTATGGGGCCTGTGACTCCGGTGATCCCCTTGGGGCCTGCAGAACCCTGAGGACCTTGCGGACCTTGCGGACCTGTCTCCCCAAGTGGTCCCGTAGGGCCAATTGGGCCCTTTTCTCCGAGCGGGCCTGTTGGGCCCTTTTCGCCTTTTTCACCCTGTGGACCTGGAACACCTGTAAGGCCTTTTGGGCCAGCAAGTCCTTGCGGGCCTTGCGGGCCCTTGTCTCCTGGTGAGCCAGACGGACCTGCCGGTCCCTTGTCGCCCTTGTCGCCTGCCGGTCCCTTGTCGCCCTTGTCGCCGGTGGGGCCTGTAACCCCGGTGATACCCTTTGCACCTACTGGGCCTTGCGGGCCTTGCGGGCCCTTGTCACCTGGTGAGCCAGACGGACCTGCCGGTCCCTTGTCGCCCTTGTCGCCTGCCGGTCCCTTGTCACCTCTGTCGCCGGTGTGGCCTGTAATCCCGGTGATACCCTTTGCACCTGCAAGGCCTTGCGGGCCTTGCGGGCCCTTGTCACCTATGTGCCCCTCAGGGCCCTTGTCGCCCTTTTCGCCGGCAGCGCCCCTTAGGCCAATGGGACCCTTGTCGCCCTGAATGCCAATGGGACCTGTAGGACCCTTGTCTCCGGTCAGGCCACGCTGGCCTATGGGGCCCTTGTCGCCTACGGAGCCGGTGAGGCCCTTGTCGCCTGGCAATCCGATGTGACCTTGTAGTCCCTTGTCGCCCTGAATGCCAATGGGACCTGTAGGACCCTTGTCTCCGGTCAGGCCACGCTGGCCTATGGGGCCCTTGTCGCCTACGGAGCCGGTGAGGCCCTTGTCGCCCTTGTCACCCGGCGCCCCCTTGAATCCAGTAACACCTTTTTCGCCCATAGGGCCAGTGAGGCCCTTGTCACCTTTGTCACCAGTAGGACCTTGCTGACCTTTGTCGCCCTTGTCGCCGGTGAGTCCCTTGTCGCCGGTGAGTCCCTTGTCACCAGTAGTACCTTGCTGACCTTTGTCGCCCTTGTCGCCGGTGAGTCCCTTGTCGCCCTTGTCGCCGGTGAGTCCCTTGTCGCCGGGTGGGCCTTGCTGACCTTTGTCGCCCTTGTCGCCGGTGAGTCCCTTGTCGCCCTTGTCGCCGGGTGGGCCTTGCTGACCTTTGTCACCCTTGTCGCCAGTAGAACCTTGCAAGCCCTTGTCACCTGAAGGGCCTGATGGACCTTGTGATCCCTTGTCTCCTGGTGGTCCAGCATAACCGCGTGGGCCCTTGTCACCCGTAGAACCTTGCACTCCTGTGGGTCCCTTGTCACCCAGCAAGCCCTGTGAGGCAGGCTGGGAATGTGGAGGCTCTGCGCTCTTTGGTTGTATTGATGATGATCGCGGTGGTTGGGGTTTTGGTGAGGCGGATGAAGGCGATGGGGTTTGTTTTGGTGGCTGTTGTGCCGAAGGTTTGGGGGATGATGATGATGATGATGATGATCGCGGTGGTTGTGGTTTTGGTGAGGCGGATGAAGGCGATGGGGTTTGTTTTGGTGGCTGTTGTGCCGAAGGTTTGGGGGATGATGATGATGATGATGATCGCGGTGGTTGTAGTTTTGGTGAGGCGGATGAAGGCGATGGGGTTTGTTTTGGTGGCTGTTGTGCCGAAGGTTTGGGGGATGATGATGATGATGATGATCGCGGTGGTTGTGGTTTTGGTGTAGATGGAGGCGGCGGCACCTGCTGCTTTGTAGTGCGTGACTCTACCGGTGTCTGGGGTGTGGGTGTTGATGTTGATGGTGCGCGGCTCTGGTCATCGGCCTTTGTAGCAGGTGGTTTGTCGGGCTGTCTTTGTTGTTTGGGATCATCCTTTTTTCCGGGGGGTTGTAGGGTAATATCGAATACAGAATGCAGTGAGGAGAAGAGGTCCTTTACCACTATCCAGACCTGTCCAGTACCAAGGTCCTTGGGCAACGGGTTGTCGGGTGAGCCTGCAACAGACTCTGAAAACATACCATCCTTTACCTTGAGATGAAAGTTTGACTTCCAAAGTGCAGGAAAGTCATCTGAATTGATTGCGTCATCTGTGGGCTTTTTGCGGGTTATTGCCAGCTGGACCTCATATACACCAGACTGCTTGAATGGGGATGGCCCACGTATTTCAATGTGCGGTATGTAAGACACACACGTTTATCGAATGTCAAGTATTTTTACATTTAGTTTGCAATGTATCGTGCAAAAAAGCAACCTGCACCAGACTGTACTATCCTACACAGTCTGGCGTTTTAGTGGGCATGGTATCAGTGAGGATGGGATGGCACCATTATGGATGAGTAGATGAGCCGATGAGTGAACAGACACCCAAGCATGAAATGGAAGAGTAGCCCATATGCCAGGCAATTGCACAAAGAATGGCAATAGGGATAGTATTTATCTAGATTATGGTGTATTTTACATAGTTGAAACGGCTATTTGGAAGAAAGGACAAGGGCAAAGAGCCAGCAGCACCAAAGCCTGACGTAAAAAAAGTAACCGACAACAAGAACGACGGCAAGCACGACGACAAGAACAACACAAGCCTTGTCAGTCCAGACTATAACCGCAGAAAGCTGTTCAAGAAAGGGATTAACCTGATGGCAGACGAAAAGCTTGAGGATGCGATCGTGTTGTTTGAGCAGGCGCTAAGGATAGATCCCGACAGTGTGGAGACAATGCTAAAGCTTGGATATGCAAGGTTTCATCTAGACGACCATCATGAGGCGCTGCGCGTGTACGACAGGGTGCTGGACATAGATGTCACCAATCCGGAGGCATGGAACCTCAAGGGGCTGGTCCATTACGAGCAGAAAAGATATTCAAAGGCGCTAGACTCAGTAGAGAAGGCCATAGAGTCTGACCCCACATACGGGATGGCGTGGTACAACAAGGCCTGTTTTTTGTCGCTGCTAAATCAAGTGCCCGAGGCGCTAGAGGCGCTAAAGCGCTCAATAGAGATAGATGTAAAGAATGCCAGAAAGTCCATCAGGGACAAGGACTTTGTAAATGTCAGGATAGAAGAGGGATTCAAGAGGATTCAAGAGGTGGTGGTGCTCGAATCCATCAGACAGGGGTACCATACACTGGGAGCCATAGTGTGGACCACACTCATGGACAGGGTTGATGCAGAGAGTGCGCTGCTAAAGCTGCTGAACAAGGGATTGTTGATAAAAAACATAAAGCGCGACGGCCTGAGCAAGATTCCTGTGTATGATCTTGCCCCAAACGTTGCAGACAGGATGGGTAAAGAGAAGAAAGGGCTGTTTGGCATTACCAAAAAGACTCTACCCAAGCCCGTAAAGAACCTAAAGCACCTAAGCCAAGCAATCCAGACAACGAGGGAGGCCATAGAGGATGGAGATGTAGAAAAGACCAGCAAGATATTTGACGAGTTTATAGATCCCACAAAGTCTGGCGAACAGATGATTGAAAACTTTTTCGAGGAACACAGGGAGATGAGGCTCTGGAAGATCAGGCTCAAGGACAGGGGCAGGGACTATCTTGAAGAGAACAAGGAGAAGATGCTGGTTTTGCTTGACAATATTGAAGTAACGATCACAAAAAAGCTTCGAAACGAGATATCCTGATCAAGACTGTATGTGTGGTGGAGTAGTAGTAGGTAGTTCCATCTTGTTAGCTGGTTAGTTGGTTAGCTGACTGATATGCAGTCATGTGCAAAGTTACTCGGCAGATAGATCCCAATAGTTTGCATCATCCTGGCGCATTGTGGGCTTTTCAAGGCTCTTCCACTCTTTGAAGGAGCGGACATACAGGCGCACGTCCGGGATGCCTACTGATTTTAGTGCATAGTAGGCAAGGCCCGACAGCGTCCCAACGCTGCCACAATACGTGACGATTTTAGAAGAGGGAGTAACGCCACGGTTTTCAAGCAGCCTCAACATCTCGTTGTGCGGGCGGAGTATGTTGTAGTGTGTTGCAAGGGTGCGGTATGGAATGTTTATGGCTCCTGGGATGTGCTGTTCAAGAAAGTTGAGTCTCTCACGGTTGTCGATTAGGACAATGTCATCGTTTGTAATGGCATCCTCCAGATAGTCAGATGTTGCAAGGATGTCAGGCTGCAGATTCATAGAGTGTTTGGCGGCAGGTAGGTCGGGCGTATCAGAATCAATCTCAAGTCCCTGAAACTTCCAGACCGAGTATGTGCTGTCAAGCAGGGTTACGTCTTTGTGGCCAAGGTGTTCAAGCGTCCACGCCACTCTTGATGCTAGCGCGCCAAACGTGTCATCGTATACCACCACAGGAGTCTCGTCGCCTACTCCCAGCGAGCATGCAAGGCGCAGGGCGCGTTCAGGGCTGTCATCGGAGAGAAGTGTGGCCAAGGGGAGGTTTACCGCAGTTGGAATGTGATCTTGGTTGTAGTCGTCTTCGCGCCTGACATCAATGACCCTTACGCTAGAGTCGCTTATCTCTGAGCGTAGTGAATGCACATCAGTAGTTACCGTGTCCATGTGCAACCCTCTAACTGCCGCTCATGCGGCGCACTCGCCTTTTCCAGTCTTTGTGTGATAGCTTGTATCACTGCCATAATCAAGATAAAAGTCGGGGTCGTCATCCTTGGACGGTGGCACCACCAGAGGTTCAAGTATATGTTTTATGTCTTGCAACGAGCCAATCTCAGAGCCTGGATCGCCATGTGTTGTAATCCTGTGAATCCACGACTTTAGTGTATCGTCCTGCTTCTTGTTGCTCTTGAAGATGTCAATGATCTTGAGTATTACTGGGATAACCCTCTTTGCGGGGATGCGCATGCAGATCTGTCCGAGCATCGTCTGCCCGTCGGAGCGGCCGCCAAGCGACATCTGATAGTTTGCATACATGTCTTTGCCCATGCGCGCACCGCCTCCGAAGAAGCCAATCGTGGCAATCCCGTGCTGGCCGCACGAGTTTGGGCAGCCGCTGATCTTGATCGAAGAGTCGCGCAGATCATCGTCCTGGTCGAGGCCCATCTCAAGGAACGTCCTCTGGATCTCCTTTGCCAGCCTGTGTGAGTTTGTGAGTGCAAGGTTGCACGATGTAGTGCCGGAGCAGCCTATGGGCGCCGCCATGGTAAGCGCGCCAGACTTTGCCAGTCCTGCCCACAGTAGCATGGTGTATAGTGCTGGCAGGTCGTCACTGTGCACATAGCGCAGCGCCACATTCTGTTCAAATCCTGTTCGTGCTTTACCCTCTGCTGAAAAGTCCCTGACAATGCCTGCAAGCGAAGAGAGTTGTCCAGACGTTATGTCGCCGGCCTCAAGCGTGATAAAGACTGCATGCTCGTCGGGCTGCCTCTGGGGGATGGTGTTAGTCTTTAGCCACTTGGCGTAACCTGGGGCAGCACTGGTGCCATCTGTGTTGGTAACAGAAGAGACCATGATGGGCCGCGTGTCCTGTGATATGCTGCCATCACTGTTTCTATTCGCCAAGGTGTTGTGTGTCTTTATTGATTCTGTATCAAGGGTGGCCAGTACGGACTGCGTGGCCCTGACTATTGCGCGCTCCTTGAGCACCAAATTTTGAAACTTTTCCCATCCCATCTCGTGGACCAGATAACGCATGCGGTTTCTTGCCATGTTCTTGCGGTCCCCAAGCCTGTCAAATATCCTCATTACGGCAATGGATGTGTACAATAGATCCTCTTCTGGAGTAAACTCTTCAAGCTGGTGTCCCACATAGGACTTGTTTCCCAATCCGCCGCCCAAAAAGACCTTAAAACCGCGCCTAGCCTTGCGTGTGGGTGGCGTGCTGTTGGCAGGAGGCGATACACCTTGTGCGGGGTCGTTGGTGTTATCATTATCATCATCATCATCATCATACATGACGTGTGGAATCAGTCCCACATCAACCATCCTTGCCATGCCATGCTGCTCGCAGCATGTAAAGTTAAACTTGAACTTGCGCGGAAGGTTCTGTGCCATGGGGTTTCTAAGAAAGAACTTTGCAGTGGCAAGTGCATATGGTGTGGCGTCAAATGCCTCGTTGGTACAGACCCCTGACAATGGACTGCACATTACGTTACGCACGGTATTGCCGCATGCCTCCCTTGATGTCAGACCCACCTCTGCGAGTCCCCGCATGATCTCCGAGACATCCTCAAGGACGACCCAGTGCAGCTGGATATTCTCCCTAGTCGAAAAGTGTGCGCTTCCTATAGAGTATTGTTCGCTAAGCTGTGACAGCTTTTTAAGATGGTGTGGGTATACCTCGCCTGCAGGCAGCTTTACCCTTACCATAGCATAGTCGCTCGTCATCCTAGTGCCGTATGCACCATGCTGGAGCCGGAACCTCCTAAAGCTGTCATGGTCGTACCAACCTTGCCGAAAGAGCTTTACTGTCTTGGCAAAATTGTCTGCCTCTTCCATGAGCGCCCAGTCAATTCCAAGTTCCGGCGCATCTGGGATACCAGCCACGGCATCAGTGGTAGAGGCACAACTGCCATCGCCACATACTGTCAATATGGATACTGTTTGTGATTTGGTTATAAGTTTTTGAGACCTGTGTATTTCGGTATGAGTTTATCAGGTGTAATGCATAATTTTCCTATTTTTAATTGTGTGACAAAGTATTAATTATGATTTGGGTTATAGTCAATATGCAAGAGGCAACAGTCATAGAAGCTCCTACCAAAATATTTGCAGACGTAAGCGAGGTAGAGATTACGCGTGCCATTGCAAACGAGTTTCATGAGGTTCTGGTAGACAGGGCATATTCTGATGTGATTATTATTGGTGCTGGACCTGCAGGGCTGACTGCAAGCAGGGAGCTCTCCAACAGGGGATTTAAGGTGCTGGTTATAGAGCAAAACAACTACTTGGGAGGCGGTTATTGGCTGGGAGGATACATGATGAATCCTGTTACGGTAAGGGAGCCTGCCCAAAAGATCTGGGACGAGCTTGGAATACCATACAAAAAGGTTGCAGACGGCCTGTACCTGACACCAGGCCCACACGCAGTATCCAAGCTCATTGCAGGTGCATGTGATGCGGGAGTAAAGTTTCTCAACCTGACAAAGTTTGATGATTTGGTTATGAAGAATTCCAGGGTTGCAGGAATTGTAGTCAATTGGATGCCGGTCTCGGCACTGCCACGAAACATCACATGTGTGGATCCAATAGCACTAGAGGCCAAGATGATCATAGATGCGTCCGGCCACGACTCTGTAGCCGTAAAGAGGCTGGTGGACAGGGGCTTGGTAAAGTGGAAGGGAATGAACCCAATGTATGTAAACGAGGGAGAAGAGCACGTGGTGGACAAGACCGATGAGCTATTTCCAGGATTGGTGGTGGCAGGAATGTCCGTGACCGAGACCCATGGTTTGGCAAGAATGGGACCGACGTTTGGCTCCATGTTGTACTCTGGAAAGAAGGCAGCAGAGATTACTGCCGCAAAGATCAAAGAACTAGATAGATAATTTTTACATTATCTGACTCCAACATACGTTATCCAACGCATAGACGGGGTGCATTCGTGCGCCTGAATCTAGCAGGGATTTGACGCAGTACAATGTATGTATGAAATTATCATCATGATTTTTCAGATGATGGTGATGGTGATTTGTGTAGGGATTGCATCATGGCAGGGTTTGTGGTTGTTGACAACATGGTGTCCTCGCTGTTATCATGACAGCATTGCACCATCACGTCATGGCCATCACACCATTATTGCACCCACACCATAAAGACATCATCATCATCATCATCATCATCATCATCATCATCATCATCATCATCATCATCATCATCATGACAATAATATTTTTTCAACACGCCATACAATCGTCATGGAACGCCACTAGCCGGAGAGTAAGAAACATGCATCCAACAGCGTGTCACTCACCAACAATGACTACCCCCTGCATCCAGGGGTGTAAAGTGCAAAAGTACTCTATAGTCTCAAATTCGTAAAAAGTCAGGCTGTACTGCTCGTATGGATCCATATACCCGCTGTCAAACATGCCAGTGGGTGCACCATAAGTGCCAGAGGTCACACTGTGAAATGCAGAATCCTCGTTCTTCCAAGTGACGGTATCACCCTTCTTGATGGTAACCACCGGAGGCACATAACATCTGTCAGTCTGCTCACAGCCTGGTCGCGATACCTTGACGGGCATAATTATGTAGGCATCAGCGTCTTGGACGGTATTTGCATGGGTGTCAGATGGCATGGTATCATTTTTGTTGTTGTTATTGTCATGGTTGTCAGGCAGGGAATCTGTGAGCGGGATGGTTGAAAAAAATACCGCCAGTACGAGGATGGCAGTACCAAGCCCCGCAAACATTGTCAATCCAATAATCTTTCTTTTCTGCAGCAGTCTCACCATAATCCAGTAGTGATCACACGTGGAATGATACTCCAAATATATAACATGGTAAATGCCGATACAAACACTGCAAATGCAGGAGTTGCACGGTGTGACATACATTACATGACAAGACTTGGTGAATTGTAAGACATCATCATCATCATCATCATCATCATCATCATCATCATCATCATCATCATCATCATCATCATCATCATCATCATCATCATCATCATCATCATCATCATCATCATCATCATCATCATCATCATTTTTTGCAGTTGTATCCCACGCCGGCAGCTCTGACTTTCTGGGATGGAGATCACATGTGTGATGATGTCATATTGTTGTAGTGTTGTGGTATGATATACGTGGTCAATGCAAGGTAAAAGACATTTTATGGAAAACTCGTGTTTTCACATATCTATGATTATGGTAGTACTACTATCACTATCACTATCACTATCACGTACGTGGTCAGGTCATGCCCAGAATGATGTGTAATACTATCAAAAGACCCTAGATCCGTGCCTGAATCAAAAAATCTTCCCAGACAACCTGACCACGTACCATCTAGACACGCTTGAGAGAATTATGAAGCATACAAACACAGGATTCACTTAAATTATTGAAATCAGATTACAGATTATCATGATGGCAGCAGAACCAAGCGCAGAGTTGGTGGCAAAAAAGCCCGATGGCGCAGATGCTCCAAGGCTTGTAAACAAGAAAAAGACGGCGTTTGATGTGGTTATTATAGGCGCAGGCCCTGCAGGGTATACCGCTGGAATTTACTGTTCCAGGGCAGGCCACGACGTGTTGATCCTCTCAGGGATACTACCGGGAGGACAGCTGATAAACACTACGGACGTAGAAAACTATCCCGGATTTGAAAAGGGGATCATGGGGCCTGATCTCATGATGGATATGAGAAAACAGACAGATAGAATGGGTGCCACGATTATAGATGATGAGGTAATAGATGTGGATCTTAGGAGGAGTCCATTCAAGGTACTGACCGCGACCGAAGAGTATGAGGGGCGCGCGGTCATTATTGCAACCGGAGCAAACCCCAGAAAGCTGGGACTGCAAGAAGAGCAGACATTCGGGGGTAGAGGGGTGTCATACTGCGCCACGTGTGATGGGCCCTTCTTTAAGAATCAGGAGATCATGGTGGTTGGTGGAGGCGACTCTGCAATAGAGGAGGCCACATTTCTTACAAAATTTGGCACTACCGTTCACTTGGTACACAGAAGAGACAAGCTGCGTGCAAGCAAGGTCATGCAGGAGAGGGCATTGAGCAATTCTAAGATCAAGTTCCACTGGGACTCACAGGTAACAAAGATCATGGGAGATCAAAAGGTCAAAAACATAGTTTTAGAAAACATAAAGACGGGTAAACAATCCACGCTAGAGATTGGTGGACTCTTTGTGGCAATAGGCCACGAGCCAAACACCAGCCTGTTCAAAGGGCAGATAGATCTTGATGATAATGGATACATAATACTGCATGACAAGACATGCACCAGTGCAAAAGGAGTATTTGCAGCAGGCGACGTGCATGACAGAACGTACAGGCAGGCAGTCACGGCCGCAGGATTCGGCTGCATGGCAGCCATAGATGTGGACAAGTATCTCACAGAGTAGCCCACCAAAGAATAGGCATGCCGGAGGTCAGTGCCCAACGTGTTCATATTACATCATTAGATATTCATCACATCCATGCTGAATCTAAGTAAGATGTATGATGTGGTAGTGCAGTAAACCGGCAAAAATAATACAAGCCCCGTACAGGCAGGTTTGAAAAAAAAAGATTCCATAGACGCCCGCATTACAGGGTGTGGCCTGCCAGACACAAGACGTTAGTACGACAGCTTGGAGACGTGTCTTGCTTGTGTAAGGCACGTGTCAAACTCTTCTTGATTCATGACGCCTTGCTCAGCATACACGCTCTTGAACTTGCGCCCATCATCAGCAAAGATTCCCACTATGCAGGCGTCCCTCCCATCTGACGTAACGGGGTGTTTTTGCATGCAGGCATAAACGGCTGCAGATGAGGGACTGACAAGCAGCTTGTCTTTTTCAAATATCGTCCCAACTACAGAAAACGTCTCGTCATCACTGACGTGCACCCAGTCATCCACTACAGACTCTCTTTTTAAAAAAAGGTCTGGTTTTGCAGACTCTTCAAAATTGCGCCAGCCTTGGATTGCATGATTTTTTTGTGGCTGGCACCCTATTATCTGGATGTCGGGGTTTTTCTCCTTGAGGAATGCACCAATACCGGTGATGGTGCCTCCGGTACCAACTCCCGTAAAGAGGTGGGTCACCCTGCCCTGTGTCTGGTTCCAGATCTCAGGTCCCGTACCTGAGTAATGTCCCATAAAGTTTGCCTCGTTGGAATATTGGTTGGGGGAGTAGTATGTGTCAGGCCTGGAAGATGCAATTGATGTTGCAAGTGCTATGCTCTGGTCGGTGCCTGCACCCACCTTTGGGCACAGATCATCACTGGTCTCAAACACCTTTGCACCAAGTCCGCGTATTATCTCTTTGGTCTCGCTGCTCACCCTCTCTGGAATCACAATCTCCACCTTGTAGCCTAAAAGGGCGGCGATCCCCGTTAGGGCTATTCCGGTATTGCCAGAGGTAGGCTCTATTATTATGCTCTTGCCCCTTGTCAGAATACCCTTGCGCTCACCATCCTTAATCATCCAATAAGCGGCCCTGTCCTTTACGGATCCAAATGGGTTGTGTCCTTCAAGCTTTGCATGGTATGATGCACCCTTGCGGGACATTGAGTCCAGAACCACAAGCGGGGTATTGCCCACGCGAGCCAGTATAGATTTGGCATCATCAGTAGCAGTAGCAGCCATCGCCGCCATTATTTCACCTTTTTAATCTGAAATGAGATGGTGCTGCCATCCTTGGATATATCCAACATCTCATGACCGCTCCTTGAGACCCATCTCGATATGTCTTCTTCTGCAGCAGGATCGTCTGCACGCACCAGCAGGCTCTGGCCCACCTGCATCCTCTCGATCTCAATCTTTGTCCTGAACACGGGTTCGGGGCAGAACAGGCCCGTGGCATCAAGTATCTTTTGCTCAGATTCTGACATGGAATGATTCCAAGATGCGGTCTGGCATATTAAAATCTACCTTGATACCTAATCGCATATTATTGTTAAATCAATGACAGATGTGATGGGATAGTAGATGGTATCTGATACTGAATTTGAAAGGTATGAATGCCAATATCTTGAGCGAATTGTAAACACAAAATCAGAGAATAATGGGGCAAGCAGGAAGCAAGGCTCAAACGGCAAGACATGGTAAAAAGATACTCTGAATCCGTCTTGGACTCGTGGGATTATGCCATACTTGGGATGGGATGGTATGGCAAGAAATCAAGGCAGTATCTGCGAATCAAATGTACGTGTCGGCGCGTATCCATTATGAATCATATCGACATTTTCAGCATAGTGACAATGTCCCTGTCCCTCATAAAGCCGGGATCTAGATCCCCAAAATTGACCTTTTGTGAGATCCTCCTCATCAGGTATACGGATGTCTTGTATAGTAACCCCCACAAGTGGCTGTTGGGGTTGCGATCGTATATGCGTAGCAGGAACCGCAAAAGCCATTTGGAGTGTGGATAATGCTCGGAGAGATACTCCATTATGTACTCTCGAGAGTTGTTGATCTTGTATTGGATGTGGTCAAGCGCCTCACTCTGCTGGGCATAACCTGTCTGTGAGATGGTCACCTTGCCATGCTTGATTGCCTGCAACACGTCATCAAGCCTGTTCTCTGAATCCACCATGTTGACGCATCTGCCAAACGTAGACAATACGTGTGAATCACTGCCAGCCACCCCAGGCATGTTGTGTTCAATGGCAAACTCGGTCGCACGTACGTTGGAGAGGACGTCAACGTTGTTGCTGTTGAACGTTTCAATCATGTCACAGCATGCTGCATCCTCACGGAGTGCATCAATCAGGCTGAACGGGTGCGGGGCTGATGACACCCCATCCTGCCTGCGAACCTCGTCTATGATCTCACCGATGGGGAGTCCTGCAGGGATCGGCTCATGTAATCCATATGCAAGCATGTGAGCCCCCGTGTCCGTAGTGGCCTCCTCTGCAGGAAAGACGCTGATGCCTGCAAACCGCTCATGGGAATTTCTGTACTCAAGTAGTTGATTGTAGCCGTCCAAGGTGTTGTGGTTGGTGACAAACACCACATCTAGGCCCAAGCTGTATGATCTGTCCAGTTGATCCCTTATGGAGACATTACAGTCGTATGGTGGCTCATCATCACCCACATGAAAGTTTGAAAAAGAGTTGTGACAGTGAAGCTCCGTTTTCAGCATGTGTATCTGATACATAGGTATGGTTGTTGGATTATAACCCTATTGAAACTTCCAGCAGGTGGTGCGACGTGTGGCACGGCATTACCTAAAGAGATCCTTGTCCTCGGGGCGGATCAGTGCAGAGGCACCCGTGCATACTGCATCCTTTGGTGCATCGCGTGCGCCTTGTGGGTCAGGACTGACACAATCCACCATTATGTCGTGATTGCGCACTATTGCAACAGGACACATCAGCGTCTTTCTCATCACCAGCTCTGCAGCAGATGATATCTCGTCGGCCACGGCTATGGCAGTGACACGGAGTATCTTTCCAAAAGAGTCAAACGTGCCAGAGTAGTCAAGAATGGGATTCAGTCCAGAGACGCCTATGGCGCAGTCCGTCTGGCCCATGCGGAACGGACGTCCAAACGTGTCCGAGATTACAACTGCCACGTTGCATCCAGTAAGACTCATTATCCTCGTGCGAATCCCCTGTGCCGATGAGTCGGGATCCCTGGGAAGGAGTACTGCGTATCCGTCACGTACGTTGCTCTCATCAACGCCTGCGTTTGCACAGATCAGCCCAGAATGCGTCTCAGATATGATTATACCATCGCGCATCCTCACGATGCGCTTGGTCTCAGATAGAACAAGCTCTACTATTCTGGGATCGCGTCCATACTGTGAACCTATTCCATCAGATAGGAATGTGGTCCTCACATCAGAAAGTGCTACGACCCTACCCTCCTGCTTTGAGATCACCTTTTGTGTAACTATCAGGATGTCGCCATCGTGTATCTCCTGCGACTTGAGGATCAGGGCAGCAAGGTCGTCTGACGGTCCCACCTCTTGGTTGATGCACACTGGAATGATCTGCAATTGGTTATGTATGGACGTGGTGTTAAAAAATTGTTTGTCTTGTGTGGGAATGTCACCTGTTTTGTATACACGCCACAGTCTAGTCCATGCAAGTCCCACTCTAACATGGAATTAATGCAATAATAATGTCCATGCCACAAGGCATCGCTGGACGGACACACGTCACAGGTCAATCTTGTAGTGTTTGTTGATTATGTCCAGAATCTTGGAGAGATCCTTTTCGTCCAGAGTAGTGGTGGCCAGATCCTTTACCAGATCCTGTGCCCTGAAGGCAATGCCCAGACCGCATATGTCAAAGAGTTTTACGTCGTTGGCGCCATCCACCACACATACAATGTCCTCCTTCTTCTCACCCCACTCGGCTATCTTTATGCGCGCTGACTTGGACTTGTCAGAATCTACGTTAATCTGCACATCGTCAAGCTTGCCATCCTTGAATACTAGTTCGTTGGAGTAGATATAATCCAGCCCCAGCTCCTTTTTGAGCCTGTCCATCATAATGCCAAAGCCTCCCGAGACAGCCATGAGTTTCCAGCCTGCGGCCTTTAGTATCCTGCACACCTCCTTGGCGCCGGTCATGATTGGTAGTGAATCTGAGACCTCGCGGCACACATTCTCGTCGAGACCCTTGAGGGCAGCAATCCTTGTTCGCAGGCCGTCCTCCCAGTTTATCCTACCTTGAATTCCTTGCTTGGTGATCTCCCATATCTCATACTCTTTGTTGAGTTTTTCTGCAAGAATGGGAAGATACTCTTCGTCATACAGGACGCCTTCTACATCAAAAATTACCAACAATCAGCATCGGATCTGGAAAAAAATGTGAATTATTTAAACCGATCACGATTAGGCGCCTGCTGACTTTTGGGGCGCACCACGTAACATGACAGTGTATGGACAGTCACTCGTACTGCAAAAGCACCCTGCACATACTAGATGGACAACCAAAATACATCAGTTCCACTAGTAGGAACATCGTGTAGTGGATGGCAATTCATCACTTGTCCTGTGCATTACTCTGATGCAGTCTTGCCGCCGTCAACGTTTAGTATGGCGCCTGTAACCCAGTTTGCCTCATCAGACGCAAGATAGAGGGCTGCATTTGCAACATCCGCCGGTTCCCCTATCCTGGCAAGCGGCAGACTATCCTCTAGTATCTTCCTTGCCTGGGGATCATCAAGGTATGGCTTTATCATGCCAGAGTTTATGATGCCTGGATTTACGCAGTTGCATCTGATGTTTCTACGGGCATACTCTACTGCAATCGCCTTTGTGAACATGCAGATTGCGGCCTTTGTCGCAGCGTATGCCGCAAAATGTACGCGCGGCACTGCCCTCTCACTTGAGATCGAACCAATGTTGACTATTGTACCACGCTTTGCATCTGACATCTTTGCAAGCACGTGCTTTGTAATCTGGAATACACCCAGTATGTTTACGTCGATTAAATTCTTCATGTCATCTCCAGACATCTTGTGAAAGTGTATTGGATCGTTTATCGTGCCCGCGTTGTTGACTAGCACATCGATCCTGCCATATGTATCCATGATCTGGTTGACTGTGTGAAGCGCCTGTGCATCATCAGTCAGATCGCACGAGACAGACGCTGATAGATCCTTGGGCATCTCCTCTCTGACCTGTTCGAGTTTTGCAATATCCCTTGCAACTAGGATCACCTGGGATCCCTCCTCTGCGAACCGCTTTGCTATTCCCTTGCCAATGTCACTGGATGCGCCTGTAACTATAGACACCTTGCCGTCGAGTCGCATGTTATAGTATGAGTGTTGTTACTTATAGAATTTTTGTTGTGTATAGTATTGGAGTGGACCCCTCGTTTTGGTACCATTTTTTGCATCAAATTCCGAATGATCCAAACCCTCATTTATTTGTCATCTCCCAGTGTGTGGCAAATTCAGTTGGTGTCATGTACTTGATAGAAGAATGAATCCTTTCGTTGTTATAGTCTGCAAATGCAGCTGACAGAACCTTTTCTGCGTCTTGGTAGTTTTTGAATTCATGTGGCCAGATGTATTCCTTTTTGAGGGTCTTGTGGAATGATTCCACATGGCCGTTCTGCTCTGGTGTATTCTTCCAGATGAACTCATGCTTGCCAATACCCAAAGCCCTGGTTGCCTTTCTAAAGTCATGACTAGTATATTGGGTACCATTGTCGGTTCGCAGGCGCAGTCTTGGGCAATCGGGCTTTTCTGTAGCAACTGCATTTGTAATAGAATCGATTGCTACATCCCTTGTTGCATTTACATCAAAGGAGTATGCTATCCACTTGCGTGTAAAACAGTCAATGACGTTAAATGAATAGCAGTATCCGTCTATTCCACAATCGATGTATGTGATGTCTGTCTCCCATAACTGATTTGGCGCTTTTGGCTTGAAGAGCTTGTGTTTCGTTCTGATTATGTCGTTTTTCGTCTTTTGTGGCTCAATGTATCCTATTTTTCGGCATATTCGCTGCAGCTGTTTGCGATTTACGACAATGCCTGTTTCACGTTTTATCTGAGCGGCCATGCGCCTTGTGCCGTATGTGGGTCGTCTAGATGCAATATCTTTGACCATATCTACGACATCAGGATTTATCGGCATGTCTCTTGGATGCTCGGTATAATACCAAGCATGTTTGGACATGCCGCAATAAGCCAGGGACTTGTTGAAGCTCATGTGGGTCATCATCTCAGATACTGCCTTTGTTTTCATCTTTTTGTTCCCTCTAAGGTTTTTTTTAAAATGTCGTTGGCAATAGTTATCTCACCAATGATTCGTTTAAGATTCTCTATTTCTTTGACCTGGTTTTTTGCTGCATCTCCTCGGTCTGCAAGAGCTTGTTTGCCACCCTGCAAGAACTTGTCCTTCCAGTCCTGAAAAGTTGCAGGAGATACATTGTGTTTGCGACACAACTCGGCAGCAGATATGCTGGTATTAAAAAACTCCACCACAATGCTGGCCTTTTCTTGTGGGCTACGCCTTTTACTCATGTCCTTGCTACTGCCTCCTGTATCCAAAAGTATTCGGTTTTGATCGGTCTCACTCTAGCGGGGTCCTCACCAATCAGTAGCAGTATATGCCTGTAGGACACACCCCCTTGTCGCGGGTGTGTCCTACAGGTATATACCCCCATATGCCAAATTCGCCCACCGTGCCGCACAGGATTGTCTACATAATTTGACACACAACGTTGATTTTTTTGGGTATGCGCATCATTAGATGAAATATCCAATATACGTCAATGACAGAGACCAAAAAAAGAGACCAACGATCATTTGACCTGGTCCAGAGATACCTACCTAGCCTGATTCTGGCCACAGTGGTCAGGATCGTCAACGGGATGGACGAACCATACACCCTAAATCCGGGGGTGGGTGGCAAGAATGGATACCTGCCCAGAACCATGGCCATAGTATGCATTATGCTGGAGGCCGAGCGCAGGACGTACCGCAAGATGGTGGGATATCTACACGCAGACCAGGAGGCGGCGCGCAAGATGGGATTGACAGGCAACATACCCTCCAAGAGCACGATATGCAACTCGTATTCACTGATCCCAGAGTCCTACCTCAGGGAGGTGCATGCACGTGTTATCGAGGGGCTGCAGTGTTCGGGTTCTATTGCTGGCGACAGCACGGGTTACTCTGTGAGCAGGTTTGAAAAGTGGGTGGATTTCAGGACCGACAGGATCAGAAATAAGCACGGCTGGATCAAAATGCATGCCATCATCGACGTGGGAACCAAGGTAGTACTTACATATCTGGTGACTACAAGCCACATGGCCGACATAAAGGGACTATATGACATGCTGGATGACCTGCTACACGGCCCGTGCAGCATGAAGGGGAGGGACTTTTGCCTAGATGCAGCGTACCTGTCGCGGGACGCATGCAACAGGCTGGCTGGGATGGGCATGACGCCTTTGATCAAGCCCAAGTCCAACACTGTACACAATGCCAACGGCAGCCAAGCATGGCGCAAGATGGTGGATATGTACCACGACGACCTGCCCGCATTCAATGCTAGGTACCACCAGCGCAGCGTCATAGAGGCAGTGTTTGCGGCCATCAAGAAGATGTACGGCAGCTATGTCAGGTGCCGCAGGCCCGACAACCAACGACGCGAGATCCCAATGCGCTTAATTTGCTACAACATAGAGCTGATCGCACGGTCACAAGTAGAAAGTGGCAGGCTCACACGCCAGTCACTTGAGGCCATTACGGCATAACGGCGCACCGAAACTGATTGATATCATCATGGTGCGTTGACAGCGGAGCCTGCGCACGATGTCTCCGGCACGGGGGAATTTGATACTTTTGGCGTGCTGTTTCCTGATGTGGGCATAAAATACAACGCGCAAAATTCCTGCAGAATCTTCCGGACCACATCGTATCAGTAGCAGTATATGCCTGTAGGACACACCCCCTTGTCGCCGATCACTTAAGTAATATGTGTTGATAAAATCATAGTTTATGTGCAGGTTCTGTTGTTTTTCATGACCACCATTTCCCTAATCTTACTAGCCTATCCCCTTGGATCCATGTCGCAGACTGCCGGGGACGGCACCGGCACATCGGATATTCTTGGAGGTATAGACCCGGGCGACGGCCCTGTCGGCCCGGTAGGAAACGTGGATGTAGGGCACAAGTTTGACCCGGGCTTTTACCAGAAGATCCAGGGTCTCATGCTGGAGGAGCCGCGGGAGGGGGATCTTGGGGTGTATGATGGTAAGCTGTATTACAATGTCATCATGGTGGTAAGTAGAGATGATGGGGATGGCAGGGATTCGGACGCAACAGCAGAGGAGAACAAAGCCGCGGTTGTAAAGAGGCTAGAACTGCTCGGCGCGCGCGACATCACGGCCGCAGGGTCCCTGTCGTTTGTGACAGCATCGATTCCGGTGGCCGATGTGCATGGGTTCTCACTGCATGAGGAGGTGTACCAAATGGGCGACGGCCAGATGCCTGTCACCATGGAGGTGGACACCGCACGACAGACCATACGTGCAACTGACAGCAACGTGACTACCGCAGTCGGCATGTCCCTTAACGGGTCTGGAGTGGTCGTCAGCGTAGTGGATAGCGGAATCAACCACGAGACCGCGTTGAACCCCAAGGTGTCAAACCGCGTTGTGTGTAGTGATATCCAATGCGTCGCTTCCAGTACGGCAGATGTATATCCAACCATGTATTGGGATACATCCCACGGCACACGGGTAGCTCAGGTGCTTGCCGCATCTGGACTTGATGCACACAATGGGATTGCTCCAGGTGTTGAACTCTTGGATGCACAATATACAAGGTACCGCACACACCAAAGTAGTGCATCTATTGTAGCCCACGCGCTTGACTGGTCTCTCCGAAACGGGGCCGATATAGTAAATATGAGCTTTGGTATAGGTAGATGTGGCAACATAGGCGAGCCTACCGCGACACACTCTCTGATCGTAAACGAGGCAGTAGACAAGGGAATGATCGCAGTAAGTGCTGCTGGAAATCGTGGGAATTATAATAACACTACCAATTATGAATCAATAACCAATCCCGGATGCGCACATAATGTGATCACCGTGGGCGGGATAAATGACCGCGCCGCTGATACTATAACTATGTTTACTAATTCAAGCCGTGGCCCTACCGATGGCGACGGTACCATCAGGATGAAACCTGACTTGGTGGCCCCGGCAGTAAACATACAATTACTCAACTCTACAACAACCAGCATGACGGCTCCAGGGAGCGGCACTAGTTATGCCGCCCCGCAGGTAAGCGCGACTGCCGCGATGCTGCTCCAGGTAAAACCCGACATGACTCCAGTGGAGGTAAAGGCGGCCCTCCTTCTCGGCGCCGCCTGGCAGGGCCCCATACCCTGTACGTCAACGCAGTATGAAATGAACAATTCCATGGACAATTGCTCTTATGCGATGCAGGATCGTACCTTTGCAACGGCAAACGACGCTGCCTCTCTTGGCAGGCTCAACAATGTGGGGTTTGGCATCCTTGACACGGCACAGACGTTAGAGTACGCGTATCAGAGGAATGCCACGTACAACCATGTCCTCAGGGACCATCTTGACACGGACAACGACAGCAAGCAGTACACATTCAATGTGACTGACACAACAGAGCCCGTAAAGGTCATACTGACGTGGTTTGTGCATCCGCACGGCGGCATCACGGACCAGTCCGACCGCACCAACATCACCGTAACAGTAGCTGACCTAGACTTTATAGTATCCTCACCTGCCGGCACCATAGTGCAGCGCGCAGAGTCTGCTGACCAGACAAACGAGTTTGTAGTGTTCTACCCCGGTCAGACGGGCATACACACCATAACCGTCTCAGGCTCTGACCTCGGCTCACTGAACAAACCTGTCCAGAACTTTGCCCTTGCAAGCACACTCTCGTTGTCTTTGCTGTCCTCCATATCTGCCACAAACACACTGCCAGTGGCATACACAGACACGGTAATAGTCAACCCAAACTCGGCAGAACCCACAACGATACTGCTGCACGGTTATGACCAAGACGGCGACGCGCTGTCCTTTAGTGTCTCGGTCGGCCCGCACCACGGCATTGTGACCACGCCAGAGTTTATCACCAACAATGTGTCGCGGATCCTATACACCACGGATTCGACGTTTACCTCCACTGACTCGTTTTACATCACCCCGCAGGACGGCCTTGATACCGGTACCCCCGTGCTGGTAACAATTGATGCCGAGTCGCTGCCACCGGGATCCATTGACACGCCCCCCACATCAGATAGCATAATGGACTGGGACACACACGAAGTGACTACCGGATTTACCCAGACGCGATACTTGGAATCATTTGATACTATACACTATAACGTGTCTGCAATGCACGTGGGCGCCACGCACATGCAGGGCGTCGATGCTACATTTACTACACCTGACGACATCTACACCATGTGGATACCGGCAAACGGCACGAGGATGATAGGATTCTCCCCGCCGATTACTATACAAAACATGACGCTGTCAGCAGATGGCCTTGACGAGGAAGCCGCGTACAACAATACCAACACCAACACCGCATTGGACGTCCGGATGTTTGCCGGGTACGTCAAAAACTCATGCACCACCCCGTGCCCCGAATACCAAACGTACTCTATCACGACGAGTCCCGGCAGCGCAATACCAGACCCCGGGGAGACAAGCAGCACACTATTCATGCCAGTAAACGGCACGTTACGGTCAGTCTCGATTCCCGTCCATGTCACCCATACCTACGTCGGCGACCTGAGCCTAGTCTTGACCTCGCCTGACGGTACGAATATCACACTGTACAACAGGACCGACGGAACCTTGGACTATATCATTACCACATACGACTCCTCATCACACCCGGGACTCGGTACCCTCAACGGATCCGGTATCAGGGGAGATTGGACACTGTCGGTCACTGACCATGACGCAGGCGATGCTGGCACACTGCATGGGTGGGGAGTCAGTCTCACGTACGCTCATGCAGACATAACTGCAACTGCCACCGTGCAGGGCAGGGTATTTAATGACACGGACGGAGACGGAACGTTTGACAGCAATGAGCAGGGACTCGGCGGAGTCAACATCACGGTTGTAGACTATCTTAAACTCAAACAGACTGTGGCCACAACTGACAACTCTACGGGCATCTACAGCGCCGGAGGTATAATACCATTCCTGGCGCTGGTCCAGGCTTGGCCGATCCCCGCCGGATTCTTGCCATCTGACGGCTTTGACACACATGACACTATACCTCTGACAGACGACACCACGAGCACAATAGATTTTGCACTGCACCCCGTAGATGACTCTCAAAAGGGCACCATCATCATAAACGTCTTCAACGACACGAACAGTGACGGTGTAAAGAATTCAGACGAGGTAGGAGTAGCTGACGCAACAGTATTTACGTACGAGTTACTCACAGCAGTCTCTCACGTACAGACTACAGACCAGAACGGCATCACCATACATACGGGATTGATCCCCGACACGGTCTTGGCGCAGATAAATACTGCAGTACTACCTGCCGGGTTTACCAACATCACCACTATAAACAAAGGTTATGAATATGTAGACGTCACCCCCAACAGTACTACCACAGTCGAGGTGGGACTGAGATGATACTGCCATACCAGAAACGCGCACACTTTGTTGTCTGGTCTGAGGTATCTGGCGTAAACAACAACAACAACCGTCGCTGCATCTGCAGACAATATGGGGTAGTCACGCCATGAAGAGATCGATCTGGGCGGCAGCTGTTATCGCCGCGTCTGTTGTGACAATAACAGTGGTGATAATAATGATGATGACCATCACCGACCCATCATACACGGCAGAGCCAACAGCGCAGCACGGTGGTGGCGATGGCGCCATCACGATTCCACACGTCGAATCGCCTATGATCCCCGCATACATCGTCGATACAAACAACGCATTTGCCATAGACTTTTACAAAAAAGTCTCGGCGGGTGACGACGACAACGAGTTCTTCTCGCCTGCCAGCGTGTACGTTGCGTTTTCCATCCTGTACGAGGGCGCTGATGGGAACACGGCAGTGCAGATTCAAGACGCGTTTGGGTTTGAGCCTGACGCAGCGGCACGGTACAACGCCACGGCGCACGCCATGGCATCGTTGAACCGTGACGACCCTTATGCTACCCTTAAGATGGCAAACGCACTGTGGTTGTCTGATCGAATTCCCGTGTACGAGTCGTATCAAGACATAGCGCGGCAGATATACCTTGCAGACATAGAGACTGTCAACTTTGGCAAAGATGGTGTAGAGGAGACCGCAACCAAGATAAACAACTGGGCCTCCAACAACACCAACGGCAAGATAAAAAAGGTGATATCCGAGGGTGACGTTGATACGGATACCGTGATGGTCATCAACAACGCCATCTACTTCAAGGGGACGTGGATCACGCAGTTCCCGGCAAACGACACGGCCGAGTCCGACTTTTGGAAGAACGGCGCCGAAAGCGTCGACGCCGACTTTATGAATGTGGGAGGGGAGACATTTGACTATGCCCACTCAAACGGCGCGCAGGTGCTCAAGATGCCGTACGAGGGCGATAGGCTGTCCATGCTAGTCATACTGCCCGAGGGCCGGGACACAATAGGCGCGCTTGAAGAGTCCCTTTCAGTCGACATGATACAGCAGTGGAGACAGGAGCTGCGTCCAAGCGAAATTGTGCTAGTGCACATGCCAAAGTTCAACATGTCCACCAATTACGACCTGAAAGGACCGTTGCAGGCACTTGGAATCACCGATGTCTTTGAAGAGTCTTCTTCAAACCTTGATGGAATTACAGATATGCCGCCCAGAGTGTGGGTGACCAAGGCTACCCAGGACGCGTTCGTGAATGTAAACGAAGAGGGAACAGAAGCTGCGGCGGTCACGACCATCATGATTGGGAGCGTCAGTTTGCCCCCACCAAAGCCATACTTCATCGCAGACCACCCGTTCCTATTCATCATACAAGACGACGAGAGCGGCGCAATCCTGTTCATGGGCAAGCTGTCAGATCCAACGGCATAGACAGGTACTGGAGTGGACCCCTCGTTTTGGTACCACTTTTTGCATCAAATTCCGAATGATCCCAACCCTCATTTATTTGTCATCTCCCAGTGTGTGGCAAATTCAGTTGGTGTCATGTACTTGATAGAAGAATGAATCCTTTCGTTGTTATAGTCTGCAAATGCAGCTGACAGAACCTTTTCTGCTTCTTGGTAGTTTTTGAATTCGTGTGACTAAACATACTCTTTTTTGAGGGTCTTGTGAAATGACTCCACATGGCCGTTCTGCTCTGGCGTATTCTTCCAAATGAACTCGTGTTTGCCAATATCTAGAGCCTTGACTGCCTTTCTAAAGTAATGACTGGTGTATTGAACGCCATTGTCGATTCGCAGGGGCATCTTTGAGCAGTAGGGTTTTTCTGTAGCAACTGCATCTGTAATGGAATGTATCGCAACATGCCTTGTTGCATCGATATCAAAGGAATATGCTATCCACTTGTGTGTAAAACAGTAATGACGTTAAATGAATAACAGTATTTGTCTATTCCACAATTAATGTATGTAATGTCCATTTCCCATAGCTGGTTTGGAGCTTTTGGCTTGAAGAGCTTGTGTTTCGTTCTGATTATGTCGTTTTTCGTCTTTTGCGGCTCAATATCCTATTTTACGGTAGTACGTGGTCAGGTCATGCCCAGAATGATGTGTAATACTATCAAAAGACACTAGATCCGTGCCTGAATCAAAAAATCTTCCCAGACAACCTGACCACGTACCTTTTTTGTATGCTGTGAGTAATTTTTCATGTTGTTGTTTCACAAGACCCCCTAGATTTTTCAAGCTATAAACGTTTCCGTTGTTTTTTGAAAATTGCAAAGACTTTCTGACGTAACTATATGTTGAATGCCGATAAGAATGATGGTGATGTTGGTATGGGTGCCTTGGCTAATTAGAAAACAGACTAGCTGTACAGGTATGTGACACAAACCAAGACCCACACCATCACTGAAAATGTGGAAATAACATCCTAGGTATCATGTCCAACAGGATCGTTGATCTCTTTTATGTACTCTATTATTCCGGTATAGTCTAGATCTCCAAACCCATGCCTTGCAGCATCGGTGTATACATCGCCTGCCTTCTTTATTATGGGCAGGCTGATCCCCAGAGATTCTGCCGTGCGAATCATGGTACTGATGTCCTTTTGCAGGTTGGCAAGCGTGAATGTCACCGGATATGAATCCTTACCATCATGCGCTGCGTCACGGGAGTCATGATCGTTGTTGTTGTTGTTGTTGTTGCTGTTGGCATCGTGCCACCGTTGTTGTTGTTGGTATCCGGCCGCCATGTTGTGTGCCTTTCCCTGGCTCATGCCCGTCTTAAAGTATGTAGAGTTGAGGACGTTTAGAAATAGTTCGGGATCAGCGCCTGCCTTTTGCAGTAGTGTGATGGCTTCTGACAATCCCAATGCAAGCATGGTAATCTGCATGTTCATGGCAAGCTTTACCAAGTGCGCGGTTCCAGGCCCTTCGCCCAGAAAGTGTATCTTTTTGGCAATCATTGCAAGGACAGGCCGGCACCGGTCATAGATCATTTTGTTGCCCGATACCATCATGGTTAGATCCCCGCTTATGGCAACGTTGGGCCCTCCCATTACCGGAATATCGATCTTTGCAATATCGTGGACTGCAAATCTTTGAGTCATCTCACTAGACTCTGACGGGTCAATGGTGCTCATGTCTGCAACGACCAACCCATGGTGCGCCCCATGTATGATTCCATCATTGCCAAATGAGAGAGCGCTGACGGCGCTTGCGTCCTTTACCACTGTGATTAGCATGTCAGAGTTGGCTGCAACGTCCTTGGGCGATGCGGCCACCTTGGCACCCATCTGCTGTGAGTGCAGCATCTTTTGGGGTGTCCTGTTGTACACGGTGAGATCTACTCCACATTCTAGCAGATTTAGAGCAACGGCGTCTCCCAGCATCCCAAGGCCGATTATTCCAACCCTAGTCATATGCACTTGTCTCCAGATATTGTGCGCGGCATGGCGCATTGATCCTTGTGATGTATATCACACAACATTGCATCATAGTGGCGCAGGGCATCTTTAAAATTTGCCTCAAGGATCTGCTCGGATGATGTATGGTGCGGCGCCGTGTAGCATTGGCTTGGCCGATCACACATTACACCAAAACATCAAGATGCCAGCCTGCCATCAGGTAGTCGCCATCGGCCCCCGCATGCTAGTGGCGTTCCTCTTCTTGGATCTCCCATTGGCTGTTTCCAAGCATCGTGGATACAAACTTTATCTGTCCTATCGTCTTGTCACCTTTTTTGACCTTGGCAAAATCAAACCTTTTGATGCTAAACAGCCTGTCCTTTGGCTTGTATCCGCCCTCTATGACCCGCACCTTGAATCGCTTGCTTGCTTTGATTGTCATCTTTCTGGCGATATGGACATCCCCCATCCATGAAAACATCTCAAAATCCCCGAAATTCTTTGTAGAGACGGTATGCCCGTACAGCCTAGCCTCCAGCTTTATGTTTTGGGCTTTGGAGTGTTTGTTGAGCCATTCAACAACCTGCTGTCCGTATCCCTTCTCTACACCAAAGGTCTCAGAGTCCATCATATGTCGGTTGCATAACGTATCCAACCATAATAATCATTTGTGACAGGAGGCAAGACATGGTACCAAGTATGGGCAGGACAAACCAGTTTGAAAGAATGGCCGCATGTCAATAAATTCCCCAATCTCCCATCTTAAAACAAGAACCAAGACCACACCATAATGGGCACACATAGTTGTAGAGAGGTTATGCTGCTGCAAACATGGTAAATCCAACGATCAATGTTAATACTAAAATATTGATCTGGCATCACTCCATCATGCTTACGATAGATTGCAGGGACGTACCGGCCATAAAAAACGAGCTGGTCGTGTATGTGTCCGACCAAGTAGCTGCCATCCCCACCCTAAAGAACCACCAGTTTACACTGTCCACACTAGACGATGACGATGAGAATGAGGTCATAGATACGGGTACCGTCATCACTGCAATCAAGGAGTTTTTAGACTCAATTGGTGAGGGGCATAATTTTGCAGTCATATCCAATGGTGACAAGGTAAACATTACATCGATCTCTGGCAAGACCATAGACAGAGAAGCATCTGGCACAAGCATGCCAGGCCAGGAGATGCTGTCATGTACACACTGTGGGTTTGTAACAAGGTATAAGATCGAGTTGGAGATACACATGAGGATCCACTACTTCTAAAAGGACAGTATATTATGGATGGCGCAGACACCACACACCACTCTCGGATGTGTGATTATCAGAGTCTTGGAGATCTAATGGCGTTAGGAATCATAGGTGGGCCAAGAGCCGGGTTGTCCGCAGTGTCGGGTGCTCATGGGCAGAATTAGGAAACAAAGTTTTTTCTCTGATGTCATGCATGTATTCTCAAAAACACATATTTCCTGTAAGGTCATTGTTTAGCCATTGGAGTTTGACATTACAACCAAAGAGGAGATGAACAGGGTATTTCTCAACATCATATCTCTTGGCTCAAAGGACAATACGTACAAGTTTGCCATGGCCAGATTCCTAATAGACTATAGTAGAGAACATGATATAGATGAAACACATGTAGATTTTGCAACCATTGCAAAATACTTTGTGGGATATTATTGGCCTCAGATATGCAAATTAAAGATGAAGCACGCCCCACAAATAAAGAAAAAGCCGCAGATTGTTAAGATAATAGAAAAAGAGTTCCCAAAACCATACTATCCGCAGACCTACAAGGAGATCACAAAAAAAGAACAAGCAAAGATCCAAAGGTGCATAGACAGAATAGTAAAAAAATGCTTTCACAATGTAACGTGGAGGTTTCAAAGAATTAAAGCAGGTAAGGCAGTAGAATCAAAAATATTCTTTGATTACAAAATATCCAAAACAAAACACGCCAACTTAAAATACGTGGATTTGGATTATGGAATAAACCTCAATACTGATGCGATAAAATTCTTTAAAAAATACAACGCCATTCTCTCAAAATCAGTAATATTGGAATGGGCCAAATTCCTTGAGAAATTAAACATCGGACTTCCAAAACTTATACTCAAAACAGAAGGCGGAGAGATAAAGAGAACCAATCTGAAGAAATTCAAAAAGGTACTAGAACCCATATGCAACCAGTGTTTTTATTGTCATGTACATCTCGATACAAATAACATACATGTGGAACATGTCATTCCGTTTGACTATATAGCCGAAGATGACATATGGAACTTGGTTTTGGCTTGCCAAAGATGTAATTGTAAAAAGCTAGGTACACTGCCCCCCTCAAAATTCATAACAAAGTTGATCAAGCGCAACTATAATCACAACATGACAGTACTAGAGATGCAAAAGTCACTGAGCCGGCTTGACTCTGGATTTGAGACTATAATACCCCAACACTATGAAAACGCCAGGTTGCACGGCTATATGGTACTAGATGATGATTTCTACAAGTAATTTTGTTAGGATCTTCAAGAATTAATTCATATCTGATGTCTGGACTTGTATATAGTGATGTCAGTAAGTCTTTGTACATATGAAAAATAATTGAAATGTTTATAGCTGGAAAAATCTATAGGCCTTGTGAAAAAATAATATAAAGAGGGATTCATATTACAACTTTGTTTTCTAATTCTGTCCGTGGGTACTCGACCCTGTAGGGGTGCATCCGTAAGCAACCAGATGTGCAGAATCTGCGACGCAACGCGCCTAGACTTGATGGACAGGAAAGAGAAAAAGGAGAACCATGTATACTAGAAGGCCCGGATAGGTTACGGCCACAGGTGGATCGTGGAGAGTGTATTTTCGGCATTCAAGCGCCTGTTCGGCGAGCACTTGATGACTCTCAAGTGGGACAACAACCTGCAGGAGGTAAAGCTCAAGGCGCCCTTGTACAACAGGTGGAGGGACGACTTGATAGCGCGGGAGATGGGAGGCTAGGCATCATCGTGACGGCATAATTGCCATGCCGCCGCCCGACGGAGACTAGGCCAGCGTGCATGAAGAGAATTAGGAAACAAAGTTGATACGCAAGACTCTTTATAAGCATCAGCCGTGCAAGGCCAACATGGTAAAAGAGGGTTCAGAGGATGGTAGTAGGGCCGACAGGGCCGTGGGCAGCAATGTTGCCAAGGTGTACTGTACAAAATGCGATCTGATCTTTGAATCACGCCAAAAGTTTGAACAGCATGTTGGCAGGCATTCTTCAAATTCCACTGACTCTATAGTCTGTGAGACATGCCCCATAGATGCTGCCATTGCCAGGCTTGTGAGCTTTTTCAGGCCTAAAAAACATGGTAGTGACGACATAGAGTAAGAGAATCATCAAGTCATAATGATGATGGTGGTGTATATGCGCGTCATGCCAAGAGCTATCCCATTAGTGTATGTAGAAGGTAAGATGGTAAATTGGGTTGCGATGTGTGATGTATGTGGGGTCATGATGCCATCAGAAATATTTGCCTGCATGCACAAAATCTAATATCATGACGTTGGTATGATATCTGCACGCAGCACATGTATGCAGGAATAAGTATGGCGCAAGTATCACACAACCACAACAGGCACCACATCATTACACCAGTGGCAGGCATCAACTGAGGATCATCGGCATATCATGATTGTCTTTTTGACGCAGATTCATCATGGTATGCCGTCACCATTTAGATAGGTTTTTTTAACACAATATGTCCGTTGAACACATATCGTGAAGACAAAGAGTGTGGTAGTGGCAGCTGTATCGGCTGCCATAGTTGTAGGTATTGTGGGCGTGATCATGGCATCCTCGTCTGCACCATCCGCGCCATCCTTGGCAGGAGACACACCAGACGGCATGGAGAGAATCTACGGCACCATAGACACAGCAATGGGATCCCCCATAATGGGTGATCCATCAGCGCCCATCACCATCGTGGAGTTTGGAGACTATCAATGTCATCAATGCTACAACTGGTTTCATAATACAAAACCTGCAATAGCCAGCAACTACATAGAGACAGGCAAGGCAAACCTGATCTTTGTAGACATGGCATTCCTTGGACGCGACTCTCCCAAGGCGGCACAGGCATCACACTGTGCAGACGACCAGGGAATGTACTGGCAGTACCACGACATGCTTTACAACCTGCAGGATCCAGAGATCGATGGGGGTTGGGCCAATACTGAGCGGCTAATGGCAATTGCATTTGGATTGGATCTTGATATGGAGGTGTTTAACGAATGCTTTGACTCTGGCAAGCATGTAAAGCGTGTGCTGTTTAATACACAGCAGGCAAGGGACAATGGTATCAATGGAACGCCCACATTCTTTATAGTGAGTGGAGATGTTCAGCAAAGGATCGTGGGAGCTCAACCATATACAACCTTCAAGCAGGCGATGGACTCTATGATGTAAATGGTTCATGTAATATCTCAAGTCTTTGCAGACAAGAGATTCATAGGAATGGCAGTGATCATATTTGTCCCCATGATAATGGGGCTGCTGATCCTCTCAGGTCATGTCTTTTTAGAGCCATATTTGACCAGCCATATTCCGCCCGGCAGCGAGATAGGCACGATACTAATCATAATACTCTCGGCACTCTCGGCGCTGGTCATTCCAATGAGTATCTTTCGTATAATCATTATGAGGAGAACAGGAATTCGAAAAAAAGGCGGGAGTGAGATGGGTAAAGGAATTACGGGTTCGGTCGTGGGTGTTGTAGCTGGTGCTTGCAGTTGTGGGCCTGCAGGGTTTGCCATAATCTCACTGTTTGGCTCTGCAGGTGCGGCGGCAAGCGCATTTCTCACATACTATGAAATCCCGATCAGAATCGGAGCGGTATTGTTGTTGGTTGTGACATATTTCACCACCGCAAGGGCCCTCAAGAGAGAATGTATGATTAATTGACTGGATTGTCTGCTGTTATTGTTTTGCAAGACATGTCATAGTCGCCCAAATAGATTTGCAAGAGGCTGATTGAACTGTTGTGGGGGGTTTGTTACCATGAATGGTTTAGGGGAGTGATGGTATGATTCATTATGATATGGTCTGATGCATTGTAACTGATCTTTGTAGATGGGTATTGCAAGACGATAGTAATTCAAGTTTGTCAGGGCATGACACAAGCGTACATGTTTAGCATTTTGTATCATAGACGCCACTCACCACATCCATTGCGTTCGTGTGTGCATCTGCCATCTCCGTGTCGCCTGACATGTTTGCCATA
>CAXXLJ010000003.1:0-61070 GCA_963662995.2 Candidatus Nitrosopumilus sp.
ATTCCACTTCATAATGGCGATGTGTTACGTCTATACTTATCTCAAAGATTTGGTTGGTGATCTATTTTATGGATCAATCAAGGCTGTAAACCTCTCTGCATCCGAGTCTTGATCTTTTAGCAGCGTAGTAGTGCATCAAACCTTACCAAGAAACCCCGAGTGCCACATACTCATCATCAAGTCTGATATGATCGCTGTGATGCGTCCTGATTATGCCTAGAATGGAGTTTATGATCAATCGGCCGAAAAACAAGATCAGAAAAATTTACCAAATTTTCTATTAACCTAAACCAGCATCACTAAATCTACCTCTTGTAAGTATATGATAATGAGCAAACAAACTCAAACTAAACTAGAGACCAGATTAACAAAGTTAGAGAAAGAAAACCAAAGGAAGGAAAAGGAGAATCAAAGGCTAAAGGCAAAACAGGCCAAAGAAAACTCGAGGTTAGAAAAAGAGAATTTGAGATTCAAGACGATGCTGGCAGAGACGAATTTGAGATTCAAGACGATGCTGGCAGAGACGAATTTGAGATTCAAGACGATGCTGGCAGAGACGAATTTGAGATTCAAGACGATGCTGGCAGAGACGAATTTGAGATTCAAGACGATGCTGGCAGAGACGAATTTGAGATTCAAGACGATGCTGGCAGAGACGAATTTGAGATTCAAGACGATGCTGGCAAAGGAGGACTCGTTGTGGAATACGGAGCTTGGACAGAAGAGGCACTCTTCTGTACTACCCACAAGACTGCTTCACACACATGAAATGTTAGAGTATATCATCTCAGATGAGAGGATGATAAAGGCACTTACAAGAAACATCAAGGAAATATTTGATAACACACTTGGGGATTTACCGCAGATAATCAAAAAATCCAACGATTCACCACACTTTCGCGACGACCAAAACAGAAAGGAAGAGTCCGGAAACCAGTACAAGCTGTATATCCGGCACTTTCTGCTTATGATCCAGGTAAGAAAAGCACAAGATTGGGGGCAGGAATCACTGGGTGCATTTTTTGGGATAGATCAGAGGTACGTGGTCAGGTTGTCTGGGAAGATTTTTTGATTCAGACACGGATCTAGGGTCTTTTGATAGTATTACACATCATTCTGGGCACGACCTGACCACATACGATCAGAGTACGGTATCAAACTATCTCAAGCTTGCAAACAAATACGATGATGAGCTATATGCAGCCGCACAACATGACAAAGTACATCTCCACGATAAAGTCAAAAGAGGAATTCAAGGAAATTGTACCCGGAAGAGATGGAGGCGAGATTACAATAGATGGCACACTTGTAGAGACCACGTGTCCAGAGGACAAGGAAGAGCAAAACAAACAGTACTCTGGAAAGGGCAAGATGTTTGCAATAAACACAGCCATGATGATAAACAAACAAAACTATATCCTCGCAATAAGCTACTCTAGAGAGGGAAGCTGCCATGACCTGACGGTGTTGATTCAAGGCCTGCCTGAATTTGGCAAATGGACTGATCGCATGATGACCTGCAAGCGCATACCATCAGATAGCCGCATACGCCTGAATTTGGACAGAGGATACACGCGAATCCAAAACTATCTTCGTGGGGTAAACGCAAAGATCCCGCACAAAAAACCCAAGGGCAAAAAGCTTACCGCCACCAAAAAGGCACAAAACAAGGCACACAACAAAAGGCGCGTTCCTGTCGAGAACGTCTTTGCACATGTGAAAAATTGGAAACCAATATCCGGACGATACGACGGTACGGCCGAAGAGTTCAATATTGAATTCAACGGCATATGCGGCATGCACAACAAGCGAAAGATGTGGCAGGACGGCACCTACCAATACTGGAAGAATAAAATAAAGAGCAGGATATAACTCCTGCCCGTTTGCTATGCTGTCAAGTTGACACATAGATGAAAATTCCAAATGCATATGACTGCGCACGACTTTTTGACTTTACCTGTGTTAGACTTGAACAACACCACATATGATATCCATATTTTTTCAGAAAATTTTTTCCGGTCGATTAATCATAAACTCTAATTATGACGAATCAATGACATTTGCTTTTATAGATTATATTGGCTACCTGTGCCTATGATCTTTGCATAGAGGAGGAGGAAGTTACAGCCTACTCATGAATGTATTATGTGTGCCTTTATGTTTGCCACTGCCTTGGGTGTCATCTTGATGTCCTTGTGGTCTTCCTTTACGTGCTCTGCTACCATGTCCATCAGATCCTCTTCGGTCTCTGCTCTGGCCGACCATTTACATTCTGAGCCAACATCTGCGCAACTAATTCTTTTTGTCATACATGATCTCCTCGTGTGTAATATTTGACTCTTTGTGGCGTCTCCATGTCTTGCACTCCCATCATTTGACTCACACCCCAGCACCATTCATTCCAGCACCATTCATTCCAGCACCATTCATTCCAGCACCATTCATTCCAGCACCATTCATTCCAGCACCATTCATTCCAGCACCATTCATTCCAGCACCATTCATTCCAGCACCATTCATTCCAGCACCATTCATTCCAGCACCATTCATTCCAGCACCATTCATTCCAGCACCATTCATTCCAGCACCATGCATTCCAGCACCATTCATTCCAGCACCATTCATTCCAGCACCATTCATTCCAGCACCATTCATTCCAGCACCATTCATTCCAGCACCATTCATTCCAGGCCCCACTGGTATTATAATCAGCACGGCTGCTACTATGGAAATTGTATAGAATGTGGGATCAAGCCTAGGCATGAACGGGTCTGGAAACACTGCATAAAGCCACAAAAAGGCAACAAACACTACAATCCACTTGTTCTTTTTTAGCAGCTTCTTGCATCCCAGCTTGCAGCTGCTTGTATGACATTGCTTGCAGCGTGTCTTGTCGTCTGACATACATGATGTGCAGCATCTAGTGTCACAAAAATAGCATATAATGTCTCCGAACGGCGATCTACAATAGTCGCATTCTAGCAATACCGTGCATGGACCTCCTTTGGATTTATCTCTACTCTTTTTTTAGACTCTCATTGAGCGCACCCTCATTATTAGGATTGTTTGGAATATCTGCAGTCTTGTTCTTTTTGACCCATTGCTCATACATGCTGATCAACTCATCTACATCACTCCCATTCTCGGAGTATGTCATGATGACACCGAACGTTCCCTTTTTGTCATGGCCCCTTGCAAAGTATCCCCAGAAAGAGTCTGGCAACTTTTGAAAGCTGCTTGAATCATGCGATACGCCGATCAGGTTATTCCCTAATGTCTCTAGCACCTTTTTGGCATCATCCTTCTCTATCATTATGGTGTGGTGTCATGCTGTACAATAAAAATTTGGCATTTTTTCATACCCGCACGTCAAAACAAGATTGGTCATCCTTTATTTGTAATTGTGTTCATCAGCACATGTTCATACATGCCAATACATGGTGGACATATGTATACCATCTTGTTCACCTCTCCATGACATGATGTGGTTGCCTGCACCGCCACCCCAATGTGGCTCATCTTGTGACACCTTTTACTCATTGTACGTGGTCAGGTCGTGCCCAGAATGATGCGCAATACTATCAAAAGACCTTAGATTCGTGCCTGAATCAAAAAATCTTCCCAGACAACCTGACCACGTACTACTCATTAATGAGGCGCAATACGCCTTGTTATGGAATGCTATTTCCATTCCAATGACTCAACGTACGCTCAAGAGCTTGCAACCAACTCGTACCCCACCATAACTCGTTACGCCACACACCATTGCAGGCTTGTCCAAGTTTGAATGCATGCTGTGTCACTACTATTGCCTGAAAAAAAAGTACCACGTACACAATACAATGACTAATTCTGAACCATGTAAAGACTCGTACACACCAGTCTTGGATTTGTGCAGTTTACGGAGAGAGTCTGTTGGGATCCCTAGGATACAACACTACCTCGCGCACATTATCCATTCCCGTCATTGCGGCCATCAGCCTGTCTAGGCCCATCCCCCATCCGGAATGTGGCGGCATGCCCCAGTCAAAGGCCTTGAGGTGATCTTCAAACTGCGCGGGGTCTAGCCCCTGCTCACACAACCTGTCACGTAGCATACTTGGATCATGCAGCCTAGTTCCTCCGGATGAGAGCTCCAGATGGCCATACTGCAGGTCAAATGAGCGCGATAGGGATGGATCATCATCTTTACTCTTTATGTAAAATGGCTTTAGCTTTGTGGGCCAGTCCGTCAAAAAATAGAATCCCGGATGATTCTTTCCTATGATTCTCAGATGCGAGTCAAGCAGGTCATCCTCTGGTTTGACATCCTGTCCCGCCTTACACAACTCCTCCACACACTGTGCATGTGTGATCCTCTCAAATGGATATGGTGGTACTTCTATCACATGGCCTATAGCCTTCTGCTCTACTCGGCGCCCCTCTGCCACATCCTTGTATGTCTTTACCACCAACTCCTCCAGGACATTCATGACATCACCATAGTCCATAAACGCCGCCTCAATGTCGACACTTGTAAACTCTGTCAGGTGCCTGCCAGTATGGGATTTTTCCGCCCTGTAAAAGTTAGATATCTCAAAGACCCTCTGCAGCCCTATGGTCATCTGCTCCTTGTACAGTTGTGGACTCTGGGCCAGATAAGCTGTCTTGCCAAAGTACTCCAGTGAGAACAGGTTTGCACCACCCTCACTTGCACTGCCGATGATCTTGGGGGTTGTAATCTCTATGAACCCACTGTCTTCTACAAGCGTCCTGCGCAACGACTGCAACACCGCATGCCTGATCTTGAATATGGACGCGGTCCTTTGATTCCTCATGTCTAGCGCCCTGTGGTTTAGCCTAGTGTCGATGTTGCTCTCCAGCCTGCCTATGGGATCAACCGGCAATGGATGGATTGCCTTTGCCAGCACATCTATCATCTCGGCGCTCACCTCAAAGTCAAAGTCCCTGGCTCTGGTTTCCTGCACAACACCGGTAATCCTCACAACGCTTTGGCGGTTAATCTCACCTAGACTGTCATTTAGTTCTCCCTTGACTATGACTTGGGTGATTCCTGTCACGTCACGGAGTGTGATAAATGTCATCTTGCCCATCTTTCTGAGATCTTCTATCCAGCCACACAATACTACCTGGTTTCTCATGTGCTGCGCGGGGTCAACACTTGCAATATCTTGTATGTCACCCAACAAACTTGCACCCTGCTTGTTGCGCGACACACACCATGATGCCATCACTATCTTGCATGACCGGTATCCAGGATACCATAATAATAGTATGATGTCTCATATCGTCTTCTCCCACACCTTCATCCTGCCATACTCAAACTCTATCTCAATGTCTAGGTTTAGCACGCCCTTTACCACCTTTATCGCGCCTTCAATACTTACCGGAAACTTTGGCGACCACTTGCCTGTTATGACCACCCTTGCCTTTTTACATCCTCCTGGAGCCCAAACCGTGTTGACGGTCAGTATCTTGACAGGAAAGAACAAGTCCTCTATGAATCCCATGTCGGATTGGCCTTCCTCCACCAGCCAGATCCTAGACCCAAACTTGTTTTGGAGTGCAGTGTATAACGTGCGGCTGCGCCTGATCACTGCAATATCATCCCTTGCAAGCAGCAAGAGATAATCCCCGTCAAACTCTCTGCACGAGAAGAGTGTGAACTTTCTGACGTGCCTGTCGGATCTTGCAACATCTGCAAGTATTACTGATGCGTCCACATCTGCCTGGCAAATTTCACCTACGTTGATCTTTCCCTCACATCTAGGACAGAGACAAGCGTTTTTCGCATCATCATCACAAATTGGCAGCTTCATCTGAATCTACACTATGGTTTTTGTTAAGATGTTTATATCCGTTAGTCTGCAGCGTGTTTTGAAAATTAGGCCTCCAAAAAGCATTCAACAACACTACGCACCACCATCCTCCTACCCTATCCCACAAACACCATACTGAATTGTTGTGTATCTGCTTGTGCAATCTGTCCACATCCAACAACAACAAGACAAAAATTCTGGCAGAGCATGGTAGTGATATGGTAGTGTTGGAGATTGATGGATTGTGTGTAGAGTACCAATCTCATGCGGGGTCTGTCTATGCTGCCGATGATGTGGATCTACTTGTACAAGACAACGAGTCTGTGGGGATAGCAGGCGAGAGTGCATGTGGAAAGAGCACGCTAGGTCTCTCCATCATGAGGATGCTTACCAGGACCGCCGGCACTGCCAAGATACATGGCAGGATACTCTTTGGAGACAACTCCATCCTAGATATGCCAGAATCAGACTTTGATGAAAAGTATCGTTGGAAGCGTATCTCTATGATCTTTCAGGGTGCCATGAACTCCCTTGACCCAGTATTTACCGTCAGGCAACAGTTTGAGGAGATTCTAAGCCGGCACGATCCCAAAGAGTATCGCGACTGCCATGACCAGGCCATCCTTGATGCCGTCCGCTCGGTAAGTCTTGATGGGAATGTACTAGACAAGTATCCCCATGAGCTAAGCGGCGGAATGAAGCAGAGAGTAATCATAGCCATGGCCCTGCTTTTAAAACCCACTCTCGTTATTGCCGACGAACCCACTACTGCGCTTGACGTCTTGATCCAAGCGCAGATCATAAACCTGTTAAAATCCCTCAAAAACAACGGTATGTTAATCATGCTGATCACACATGATATGGCGGTACTATCAGAGATTGCCGACAAGATTGGCATAATGTATGGGGGCCAGATAGTGGAGTTTGGAACCTCAAAAGAGATCTATACTAACCCCAAACACCCCTACACGCGAGGCCTCTTGGAGTCCATTCCCACGCTTACGGGTAGCGTCACTCCAACATACATCACGGGTTCCCCTCCTAGTCTGCTTGATGCGCCTACTCAGTGCAGGTTCATAGACAGGTGCCCGCTTGCAGTAGACAAGTGCAGGCAAGTGCCCCCCAAGATACAGACAGCGACGGGTTATGTCAGGTGCTGGTTGTATGAAGACGGTGCTACATCTGGCCCTGATATGACTGAAGACTCGACTGCACCTGCTAACAAGCACGATACCTGACATCTGCATAAGTTCATACGCCTTCACACTCTCACGAGTATGACTCAGCGCCACATGATCTGCCATCATCACACAACACACACTCTCAACCACTCTACCATACAATCTGATGTGGGGCAGATGGGAGTCGTCTTTTTTCATACGTGTATAACACACATCTGTACTCCTGCCTGCAGCAACCTGACATACTTGATCAAATTGGCAGTGATTCTATACTCTGGAATTGTATGGTACATTGTAAACTAGATTAGTTTCCATACATGATATGCCCACTCCTGTGCGGATTGTGATTCGGATATGCTTGGGATGTTTGGCATCTGCAAAACCCCGTCATCATGTATTACCTAAATTACTATTATGTTGCGACATTATCATTGGTATCAGCACTGTTGGTGCATCATTGCTATTTTGAGTATTTTTTAACAATGGGAAGGCACGAATCTATAATCCTCAATATCTCGGTCCTAATCACCTTTTTGTCTACTGATATCCATACCCTTGACTCCTTGATGGCAAAGGATATGGTCTGAATCTTTTTTCTCTCCTCCCACACAAACTCAATCTTGCCTAGGCTCTTGTCAAAGAATCCCTCTAGATCTGTCTTCATTGCTATGTGTGAGAATTGATATTGTGTGTTCTTGGCATTAAGCAGCGGCACCAGCCCCTGTCTCCTCTGGTATGCAATCAGATTGCCTGCATTACCTATCACGCCTACAAACCTGATGACCGGACTTATGGCAATCACTTCATCACAAATCTTTTCATGTGCTTTTTTTGACATTTGTAGATGTATTGTCATGTGTGTATTATTTTAATGATTCATGACTGTTTCCTGTCTTTCCAGCGCCCACCACACGTGACATAAACGATACATACATCTATTCATTCCCAACCCCTGTCAGAATAGTTGCAGTTGTCAACAAAAGAGACCATGGCCTGGTTTGATATGTGGCTGTACAACAGAGGCCAAGATTGAACCTTGCCCCGTAGAGGAAATTAGTAATTAGAAAATTTTGACCTCCAAAGTAAAAAAAGCTCACATACCACTCGAAAAACGGGCATGTGGTATATGATGTATGGAGATATATCATGATTTGATCAAAAATGCCACGAGATTCAAAAGGGTCACGGGCATGACCATCGAGGAATTCGATTCTTTGTATACCGAGGTGGCCAAAAAACATCCCAAGATGGAGGAGAAGAGGCTCGACCGGCCAGACCGCAAGCGCGCTATAGGCGCGGGACGCCGGCACGTCCTCAACCTGAAGGATCGTCTGGTGCTCTGTCTCTTCTACATCAAGACATATGCCACGCAGGAGGTAGTGGGAATGTTCTTCAAACTGTCGCAGGGGACCGTATCCAACACGGTTAGCAACATGTCCTTGGTCATCAAGGACAGTCTGCCCACGCCTAAGAAGATCTACGCGAAGGTCGGAAGGATCAAGACTATTGGGGAGCTCGAGAAGATGTTCCGGGGTCTGACGTGCCTGACTGACGCCTCGGAGCAGCCCATCCAGAAGCCGAAGCGCAGGGACATGGAAAAGTCACACTACTCCGGCAAGGCACATACCCACACCGTTACGGGCAACTAGATTAGTTTCCATACATGATATGCCCACTCCTGTGCGGATTGTGATTCGGATATGCTTGGGATGTTTGGCATCTGCAAAACCCCGTCATCATGTATTACCTAAATTACTATTATGTTGCGACATTATCATTGGTATCAGCACTGTTGGTGCATCATTGCTATTTTGAGTATTTTTTAACAATGGGAAGGCACGAATCTATAATCCTCAATATCTCGGTCCTAATCACCTTTTTGTCTACTGATATCCATACCCTTGACTCCTTGATGGCAAAGGATATGGTCTGAATCTTTTTTCTCTCCTCCCACACAAACTCAATCTTGCCTAGGCTCTTGTCAAAGAATCCCTCTAGATCTGTCTTCATTGCTATGTGTGAGAATTGATATTGTGTGTTCTTGGCATTAAGCAGCGGCACCAGCCCCTGTCTCCTCTGGTATGCAATCAGATTGCCTGCATTACCTATCACGCCTACAAACCTGATGACCGGACTTATGGCAATCACTTCATCACAAATCTTTTCATGTGCTTTTTTTGACATTTGTAGATGTATTGTCATGTGTGTATTATTTTAATGATTCATGACTGTTTCCTGTCTTTCCAGCGCCCACCACACGTGACATAAACGATACATACATCTATTCATTCCCGACCCCTGTCAGAATAGTTGCAGTTGTCAACAAAAGAGACCATGGCCTGGTTTGATATGTGGCTGTACAACAGAGGCCAAGATTGAACCTTGCCCCGTGTCTTCAAAATATACCAATCACCACTGCACACCTTCCAAAGATGTGGCCCACACAAGACAAGATGGGGTGTGTTCAAAACCATCAACTATGCCTGCATCTAGGCACGGGGGTTGATGCCAACCATCGTGGTTTGATTGTAAAAAAGACATACGCCCAACAAATGATATCTGCACAGGTTTTGTGCATGTATGCCATCTGATCCTGGTCAAGGCTGTATCTGGCATGAATGATACGGATAACAGCGGTTCTTTGCAACATGGCTGAAAGGAAGAGTTGGCCTAGAGTATTTTTCTCCCCTCTATACACTTGTAGTGCAGTTTTTGTGTGACCCATCAAGTTTGTGCCTTGGGCATATTACCGGCGGGCCTACACTACCTCCCATCCATGACATTCCCACATATGGATCTGGGTATTACATGGTGGGTTGGTGTTCGTTGCTTTTGCACGTATTACCATCTGTACTTTGTTATCAGGCATTCCAGATCCTAGAACGCCGTTGTGATCAATGTAGCCACATCATTGTTGGTCCGGCCTTGGCCTGTTTCTGTGATTATGTATAGGCTCGACGCTATTTAAGATATACTTTGAACAATGTACTTTAATGTATGTTAGTTCAACTATACACATTGGCAATAATCAGTGTCATGGGGTATGAATGCGAGAGATGTAACTATCGCTGGACACCACGGCTTGTTGCTGATGAATCTGATCCCCTCCAACTTCCTATCAAATGCCCAAAATGTCAGTCGCCATACTGGAATAGGCCTAGACGAAACACAAAGTGATGATGGCAGGAATCGCTGTGCATACCAGCGTACTGCTTGTATCTCTAAATGCCTCCAAACAATACTGTCAATACATGTAATGCAAGACACGCCGGATCACAATAACAAGCAGTCAAGTACACAAAACAAAAACATAGTGGGGCACCAACAGAAAACAATGTTGTCCGTGTTGGATGGTGTCTTGGTAGGGTGGGCAAGACATCCCATCTCAAAGCGCCTTTAATGATGCATAACAAAGAAAATATCTTGCATTTGCACCAAGATCCACTTGATCAATTGTGTTGTTGTGTGGGGTGCTACCATTATGGCAAGCGTGTGGTAAATTGTATGTGTATGTTGCACAATACTGTATACCAAACCATACGATCATTAAATAACGCCTTGTGGTATTTTCATCTGTGGATTTTGCAGATCTATTTCCATTTGCACCTGAGGTTGGTTATCTCAGTCTAGCACTGGTTAACTTTATTGGTTCTCTCATTCCATTTGTTCCACTGCCGGGTTTCCTGCTCTTGGCCACGATGTCTGTGGGGGACAAGTTTGATCTGCACGTACTTGCACTGCTCTCTGCAGTCAGCGCAACAGTGGCCAAGCAGATCATATTCTACATCAGCTATGGGGGAAGAAAGATAATCGGCACGAAGGCTAGGAAGAGGATGCTCCCGTTTGAGCGGTTGGTAAAAAAGTATGGTGCGGCGGCGGCATTTTTTGCTGCCGCCACTCCCATTCCTGACGATCTGGTATATGTCCCACTGGGGTTGGCAAGATACAACCCAAGGAGATTCTTTATAGCAACCCTTTCTGGAAAGATCGTTCTAAGCTACATTATAGTAGTCATATCCCACTACACAGGCCTCTCTTTGATTGAGCCCATACTTGAAAACATAGATAATGCCACGCCCATCTACATTGGAATTATCACATTTGGGGCGGCCATGACTGTAATTGTAATCATGCTGCTTAGGCTTGATTGGACTAGGATACTTGGACGGTTTGCGCCATGGACTCTAGATGATAGTGATGAAGAACAGAAAAAGGATGTGGATAGATCTGAGGGTGTTGACATACATGACGGTTATAGTAGTGGTGACAACAATGTCCATGCAAGTGGCTGTAACTATGATGATGCCTATTTTGACAAGGACAGACGCGCAGGTTTACACGATGATGATGAGGACGACAATGGCCATGACATAAACAAAAACACAAACAACAACAGGAACAGAAAAGACAGAGACGACTAGTTACTACCACTACCACTACCACACCGTAATTACTCCATCTTAAAGTTCCAAGGCTTTTCAATTGCCTTTCTTATCCCTACTCTGGCAGACGTAGTAATCTCTTTGTTACTGCCTCCAGAACCCTCTGTTATGAATATCTCTGATCCCTTTAATGTCAGATCAACTCCATACTGCTCTTTAGTGATTTGCATGGCCTGTGCAAGTTTTGCAGGGCCGTTGGTAAGATCGTTCGCGCGTACACTGGCACGGTTCTTTTGCATAATCTCTATTCCATACTCTGGCTCTATGCCACGTATTAGGACGGCCCCTGCCTGTGTTTCAGGATGCTTTGCCACCACATTGAAGCAGTAGTGCATCCCATAGGTAAAGTAGATGTATGCGATTCCAACCTTTCCAAACATCACCCTGTTTCTCTTTGTGGCGCCGTTGAAGGCATGACTTGCGGGATCATCTGCATGCCCGTATGCCTCAGTCTCTGTTATGATTCCCGACATGCGCCGCCTTCCGGCGGTCTTGCGCACTATTCTTTTCCCCAAAAGTTCCCTTGCCACCGTACTTGTGTCACGCAGATAAAACCCTCTAGGGATGGGGGCCGGGAAGGGGCTGGTCTGGGTCATACTCAATGTCTGCCTTGATCTCCTTATTGGTTTTTAGCTCGTCCACAATACTAAACAGCTTTTGCATGTCGCACTCCAACACACTTATCAGATCACTGTTGTAGATTGTGGCAGCGGGATGGATGGTCAAAAAGTATACAAGACTTCCCCTGCGCACTGTCTTTCCCCTGAACTTTGTAATGTTTGTTCCTCCCAGTATGGAGCCAAATGCCGTGTTGCCAAGAATGCATATGATCCTTGGTTTGATCACCACAATTTCCTGGTCCAGATACTGCCTGCAGGCATCTCTCTCGCCTGCATTTGGTACCCTGTTGTCCGGAGGCCTGCATTTTACAACATTGGTTATATACACATGATCCCTAGATATGCCTGCATTCTTTAGGGCCGCCGAGAGCCTGCTTCCTGCCGCACCCACGAACGGCTCCCCTGCTCTGTCCTCATTTCTCCCTGGTGCTTCACCTACAAACATCACGTCAGCATGGGCATCTCCTTTGCCTGGCACTGCGTTTGTTCTCGTCTTGCATAAATCACATCTTGTACAAGCCGTGACGTTGTCCTTGATTACATTGATGTCAGGCATGTTCATCATATTTGGCGCCTCCTGCCAAGTATGGCGCCAAACAAGGGCGCACTTGTATCATAACCACTTCTGGCATCTGCTGGGTGTGATGTGATGTGCTGCCTGTACAAGCAGCGTGTTCTGTGGTGCTCTTGTGCGGCGACTGCCATGACTCATTGTTTCGGATGTGATCTAGCGTAAATAGTATTGTACCGCAGCATGACTGGTAGCAAGCCATGTGCTTGTTTGCATGTATACAAATCCCTGCCATCCCTTTTGTGACGGACATCTGTGATGATTGCACGGGTGTGGGTTGGCAAGACACGCAACTGTTGACTGGAATTTGATCTTGAGAGGCTCTCTCACACACACCGCTGTTTGTATATGTGTAAAGTCATCCATTGCATCATGCAGCCATCTGTCAGTACTATTCTATCCTGCCATATTACTCTGCCATGTCGTAGTCGTACCATCCATACACGCCCCCTCCACCATACATGAGACAAGTACAAAATACCGCCCATACAAAATAGGTTCATGAGGTTACAGGTACTGATGTATTATCAGGACGATCCGAAAAAATGTACTGCTGCGCGGATGGTCCGCCTGGGGCTTGCCAAGAGTGTCAGCAGACCGAGCCCTAGTGGACTGGTACTATCGCCCTTCTCTAATAGGTTTCTACTACCAAAGGAGAGATCCTCTGTCCGTACAGTGGTTGGCGTGGACTGTTCATGGAATCTTGCAGACAGAAACCTCTTTGGGAGGCTTGGCGGGATCAAGAGACGATTGCCCCCCCTGCTTGCTGGCAACCCGATAAACTATGCAAAGCTGGACAAGCTTACCACGGCAGAGGCAATATCTGCGGCGCTGTTCATAATGGGTTTTGAAGGACAAGCACGACAACTGCTTGAGAGGTTCAAGTGGGGCCATACCTTTTACGATCTAAACAGAAACCTACTTTATGACTATTCCAAATTAAACGATGAGGGGCAGATACAACAAATCTTGCGCGACTATAACCTGTTGTGATTGTGTTATTTGTGTGTGTGTTTGGTTTGCTACACGTCTGACATACATGTCCTCTAGTTGTCATCATTGTTATCATCATTGCCATTACTTTCTCCTCTTGCTGAGGTAGATTATCATGCCCACAACCACTATGCCAGATACTATCAACACCATGTACCATGTGGGATCATCTTTCTGCGGCTCAGTGGTATCTGGTGCAGCTGCCTGTATGGGGGCATCGGTGTCTGCAACAAAAAAGCTAGACACGTACATGTCGGGCTTTAGCACTGTATCTGATACCGCAAATATCTTGATGGTGCTTGCTCCAGTACCTAGCTCGCTGGTGGCATCAGCAGACATTGTTATGAGCGCGACTCCCCCGTCGCCATCCCTTTGTATGTCGAGTATGTCTGATGTAACTATGCTTCCATCACTGCCTGCCAGAAAGTATAGTATCCTGTTAGAATAATCCGTATGCACTGCTATCTGCATCTGCTCTCCTCTCTGTACATGATCCTCCATGTCTACCCTGGTGATCACCGGAAATTCCACACTTCCAAACCCTGACCACATCTCCCTTCCAAATGGGTATGTAGTACCGTCCCAGTCGCCGTCACTACCAACCGCGCCAGACAAGTCTGGTGTGTCAGTACTCCACTCTTGCATGGGGGAATCCTGGTTGTCCTCTGCCATTCCCACATGACTAAACGCGCCAAGTGTGATGGTACGCGCCTCTGGTGAGTATGACTTTAGGTAGAATGGTCCATTACTAATCACTGCATGGGCATTTGCATCTATCCAGTCCATGGTTGCATCATACCTGTCCGTGTAATACCTGCCGTTGTCAGGCCCTCCACTCACAGAGTCTTGGATATCGTCCGTATGTGGTGGTACATCCACGTCTGGAGGCAGGGGCATATTTTGCAGAGGGACTGGAACGTATTCTGACTCTTTAAACTCTTGCAGATACTGTCTGATGATCTGCGCATCATTTGGCACTATCAATGACAGCCAGTTTACGTTCTTGGCGGTGGCTCCGGATCTTGAGAATGCGACCTTGCCATCAACCACTGCGCCCTCCATGGCTGCCGTAATCTCCCACGGCACCTGACTCCACATGGATGCCCACTCTGCAATCTCTCCCTGATCAAAATGCCAATAATCCACATAGACCTCTATGGTGTCCTCGTCTATGATATTGACCCCCTTTATGCTCTGGATGCTCTGCGCCGCTCTTGGAGTAAATTCTGTATCAAACGTCTTGTCAGATTCGTCTGTCCGCGTCCCCCACTCCATCACAAAGTACAGCGAATACATAATGTCATTGATGTCCATCATCTGTCCATTGTGCCATCTTCCAAACACGAGATCAAATGTCACCCTGCTTGTGGCCGTGGCATTGTCTGGCACACCATCCCACTCTTGCGAGTATGGGTTCCATGTGACGGCCTCTGGTGACAAACTTATGGTATCATTGGGTCCTGCCGTATGTATCTGCCAGTCGGTCCTTACCGGAAATGTCTCGCCAGTAAACGGATGCTTGAAGACTCCTGGGTCCGCCACCGCTCCCCAGATGTGCCTGCTATAACTGTCAGCCAGTCCCATTACGGGATTCCATGCCCCCTGATAGATTTGCTTGACCCCTATGACAAGCTCGCTGTCCTGTCCCTTGGCATTGATAGGGGTGAACCTGCTTGGCACACCTGCCCCCAGGTCGTTGACTATTCCCTCTATGTCCTCGTGTGCCACATACTGATCAACATTGCTTGCCAAGAACACCCTGACTGCCTCATTGACGCCTTCCTTTACAGCCTCTCGGATCAATGATGCTCTCTCTTGCTGTGTTGTAAAATTTCCCGTATAGATTCTCTGTGTCAGCTCGTCTAGCAGATCGTTTTGATAGTTCCAATATGTTGGGTCATTAAACCCCGGCATGCTGGAGAACCATGGTGCGTACATCTGGCCTAGCCCCGTAGAGTCATACCTGACAAACGCAGAGCGGCCCCACCCTTCCGTATACAGATTCCATCTCATGTCGGCGGGATCAGACCCATACACCACCACAAATGCCTTGTTGAGATCCCCAAAGTCCTTGCTTATGACAAACCCCATCTCCTTGAGGTCAGATGCCAGTATCTCGCCTATCGATTTTCTGACGGGATCATCACTCCTGATAAATATTGTAATCTTTACCGGCTCGCCTCTCACATGCCATACCCCGTCCATCTTGATGGCGCCTACCTTGTCTGTCATGGCCTTTGAGATGATCCTCTCTGCTAGTGCAGGATTATACACAAACCCATACTCCTCTAACTGTTCTATGACCGTGAGATACTCTGGATCTGAGGGACCATAATATGACGTGATGGGGTATCCATACCCCCCCATCAGCTCGTTTACAATCAGCCCCCTGTCCACCAGGTAGTTTAGGGCAAACCTAATCTCCCTGTATGAGAACGGGTTGAATCTGTCAGACTCTGCAGGATTGGCAAGTATGCTGTATGATCCTCCTGCCGAATCAAACACCTGCAGCCCTTCCCTTGCCTGGATGCCTTCAAGCCTGTCCGAGGGGATCTTATAGTAGTATATGTCTAAGTTTCCATTACGCACCTCTTCGAGTGCGGTATTTTCGTCAAGATACTGGATAAATTTTATGGCGTCAAAATAATCCGAGCCTGTAGCAGGCCCCTGTTTGTGGCCATCCACTGCACTCTGGCCCACCATCTCTTTTGTACCTTCACTACTCTCTTCTGTTGCTTCTGCTATTCTGACCTGCAGCAATGGCGCATGCGATGACATCTCCGATGACATCTCCGATGATACTGACACAAACATCAGTACCAACAGCATGGTACCAAACAGCATCGTTGACATGGTCATAGATGGCAGCCTTTGCATGTAATGGAATCCGCCACCAATGCAATAAAACCTATATCACTTATACATTCATGGTGCGCAGTTGAATATCCACCACAACATGCTTGCGGGACTTCATGGCATGATTCCTGGGGGCGTCTCCGTATACGACTTTGAGATTGTCACGGGCATCAGCACAGAGGACTCCAAAAAGATCCTTAACGAGTTTGTTGCATGCGGTATAGGCAGCATGCAGGACGGCAGTAATGATGTAGATCAACACATTGACATACATGCAGGCAATGATATTCCTTCCACTGCTGATGATCACAGGGGCAGTATAACAACGACACCCAAAAACAACAACAACAATGATACCGTTCCAAGCAATTATGATGATGATGCCTCTACACATGACACTAATGGTACCCTGTACTATTTCCAAAACAGCGACCGTCTAAGGGTGGCCATTGCACTACTTGAAAAAGGATTTGCAATTGATGGCATTGCAGATGCCTTGGACTGGAAGAACTTTGAGGGGCTGACGGCCGAGATACTATCCTCGCAGGGCTTTGCAGTGATTAAGAATTTGATCCTCACAAAGCCTAGGATGGAGATTGACATAGTGGCCATAAGGTTAGGCATAGCCATCCTGATCGACTGCAAGCACTGGAAGAGGTACCCCACGTCATCATTGACAAAGGCCGTCAACAAGCAGGTAGAGAGAGCCAAGCACTATGTTGCAAAGACGCCAGGCGCCATTGCAGTACCTGTCATAGTCACACTATACCATGACAAGGTGGGCTTTATTGACAATGTTCCCATAGTACCAATCTTCCAGTTTTCGTCATTCATTGAAGATCTTTATGGCAACATAGAACAGATGAAGACTATAGAAACAGGCTAGTTGCAAATAGTGTCACCCCGCCAACCACAAAACACTTTGTTATCTTTAGAGAGTTGTCAAGTGCCTTGGAATAGTCTGCATATATGCCCTGGCCCATTACCATCACATCTGCAATGTTTTCTAGAATCTCAAACTTTGCAGACATGGTGCGTGACTCGGCTGCCCTTGCAATATACAAAAACCACTTTGAGAGCTTGTCGGCGCCGGTGATGAGTCCCAACTGGTAGTATCCATTCCTGTTTCTTGCCTTGACGGGGGCATAGTGGGTATCGGACGTGCATATCTCCAATAGATGGCAGTCCCTCTTTGCAAAATTGTCTATTATCTTCTCCCTTACACCATTCTCCATGTTGTTGGCATCGGCCCATCCCAGAAAGTACTTTTTAGAGTTGATCTCAAGGCACAGCATTCCTAGTCCTCCCATTCCCAGATCCTCGGTCCACACGTCCATGTTGTCTGAATTTGCATAACCAAACTCTATTGGATAACTCCCCTTTGTAATCAGGGTGTCTAGGCATGACTTTGCCGCCTTTAGCATGTCCTCCCCATCCTCCCTTGAGATCTCTTTTCCCATGGCGTTGTGGCAGTCTACGATCATGGCCTTGGAGTAGTTGCGGTTCGTTGCATACTGCTCAATCTCGGTCTTTATGTAACTTGGAATGTCCTCCATGCCGTGGGGGGACAGTGATAGCAACAGCAGAGGGTTATTTCCAAACAACAGGCCTGTCGCCCTTGCCTTGTTTATCTGCACTGTCACGGGCTCTGTACACTGCAGGCCCTCCTCCTTGACCTTGCTGTCATCGAGTCTTCTTAGATAATACTCTACCTCATTTCTTGAAGGCAGGTTTAAGGCGTGATCCGATATGCTATGCATTACCATCGCCGACGATGACATGTTTTTGTAGATTAAATATGGTATGTTGCTGCCGCCCACGGGATGGTACGGTCCCGGATGTATCTCTGGTAGCACCATCCTAAACTCCGAGTCGCCATCATGTGATGAGAGCCTTATCTGTGAAGTGGCCACCTGTGCCTTGTTTGAGCGCTGTTCCATAATCTCTTCGGCCTCTTGAAAGTCGTTGCCCTGCGACGCCAAATATGCTTGGATGGTCCTGTGCGTGCTCTCCATGCCTGGTCTTCCTGCCCTGTCGGTAAGGATAGACCACACACTTGCAATTATCATAAACAGCGTACCATACATCAGGGCTATGGGATCACTGAGCAACTCTATCCACATCTCCTGTGGTACAAGCACCAAGAACATTGCCAGCGGCTGTACCAAGCATATGGCCCATGCCTTACGTATGCTGACTCCCAGCGTGGTGGTATAGATGCCTATTCTGAAACTTGCAAAGAGCAGCATTCCAAACGTCACAAAGAACAGTGACAGCTCTTCCTTGGCCAGCACCATGCTTGAGAGCAGTCCCATCAGCAACGTGGCCGCCCACAACATATTTGCAAACAGAGATGAATGCAGAGACTTTGAATACTCTTTCTTTTTGGTAAATCTAGTGTCCAGCAGCTGTGTCAGCACTAGTACCGCTAGAACCATGATTGTTCTATACCATGTCTCGGCGGGATCAGTATGTTCTACCAAATATGTCATCAGCGCGGTAAGCGAAATGACTGCTGCTACCACCAATGATATTACCAGTGAAAAATAGTGCGACGCTGGATTGACCAGCGTTAGGGAGAACCTATTGTGTATGTTTGAAACACTGTCTGGCGACTTTTCCATGGTTTTCACGTAGCAAAGAATTTGTCTATAGCCCACGAAACAACAATTAAGCCAATTGGAATTGATACCACAATCTTTGGATCTATCTTGAAGCCCTTGGTCTCATCCTCAAAGAACCTCATGAGCCCCCCACTTGATGCCGGGAGCGGCGCTGCCTTCTTTTTACTACTCATTATAATCCAAAGGCGAGGATTTTAACATAAAAACTTTGTTGATTGTCATCAGGTACGTGGTCAGGTAGTTTAGCCGTCATATGTAGTGCATGAGCTCTGCCATACGATCAAGATTCCTGTTCTTCCATGTCGTAACGCATGAGAACAGGTTGCCCAGCCACTCCATGGTTTTATTTGATCTAATGCATCCACGAATCTTCCTATGCACCACGATCTCCCGCAGACCGCGCTCGGCGTCGTTGTTGGTGGATGGGATATTGGGATCCAGCACGAATCTAAACAGATCCTTTTTGGCGCGCGCGATCTTTTTGATAAACTTTCCCACGACGGGATCGTTGCCGTATTTGTGGATCATGCGCGATACGCGCGCCTCAAGCCTTTGCCGGGCGGCAAGTCGCCACTTGCTGTGCTTCCTGCTTTTGGCGTCGCATGCGTCATCGTATATGCGGCACAAAGTGTCGTATACGCGGCATACCTCGGTGCTGTCCTTGTTCTTTTCAGACAGATCTTTCATCTCGCGTATTATATGCGCCCAGCACCGCTGCACCGTGAATGTGCCGTACGCCGACCACCCATCACACACGACTGTTCCACCCCATCCAGCCCCTAGTATCTCATGTAGCACGTCCCTGCCTCGGCTTGCGCGCAACACGTACAGGCAATCGCCGGTCATGGGATCATAGAATATCCACACCCAGACCAGCTTTCCTTTGAGGCGGATTGATGTCTCGTCTATGTTGAGGATTCCTGCATTGAGCAGCAGGAGCGCTATGGCCTCTGCTGGCTGCCCTAGGTTCATTCCCACGCCTGACAGGATGTTGTGGATGGTGCCCGAAGACACGTGCCTGCAGTGTTTTGTTATACTGCGCGCATTGAGTCTGTTTGGCATGCGGTCAAGAAAGTTTTCAAACACCCGTGATATGATGCGCTTTCCAAGCTCGCCGCGCCTTGGCAGGTGTGATATGTCTGGCATTATGTTGTTGCGCCCGCACCCCGTGCATTGACACGTGTTGATCGTGTGCCGGGTGGTGTGAGGTGATGGTGGTGGTGGGATTTCAGTAATAGAACGGATCTCCGAGGACGTGACTTTCAGATCCGATCCAGAGCAATTGGGGCACGTGGGCGCCGTGTGGGTTTCATAACTGTCTGGCTTGGGCTTGTTGGTGCGCCCTGTATGGCCCTTCTGTGCGCCGGGCTTTTTTCCCGACCTGATCCTGTTTTGCGCCCTTCTCTTCCTGTTGACCTTGCAGGTTATCGTGTCCTTTGACGGCGGCACGTTGGGGCCGTCATGGTACGCGTCGCGCCTTTCGAGATCGCGGATCTTTGCTTGTGCTGCCTCCAACTGTTCCTTATGCGCCTCCAACTGTTCCCTGAGCGCCTCCATGTTGGCCTCCAGTCTTGTGGCATTTACTCTGGATTGCATAAGATCGCGCTGTGATTGCTTGTACATTTTTTTGTAGTCTTGATTTTTCTTCAACTGAAAATGTCTCTTAGAAAGAGTATTTGTAGTGGTATGTCAAAAAAAACCAATTACTTACTGGATATTTTTAGGCATGACCTGACCACGTACGTCATCAGTATCTCTATTGTACCGAAATCATTTCGCCTACACTTGAGGAGGTTTACAAAGGATTACTTGAGACTATACCGATCAGCAAAACATATGAAGAAATCCCTTACACAAAAGCAGATCAAATATGCCATAGACCAGTACCAGAAGCTAAAACGTACAGCAGACATTGCAGTAGAGCTTGGCGTGACGCAAAGGCGCATACAACAGATTTTGGCAGAGTTTCGCAAGACTGGAAAGCACCATGTTCAGGGCAAGCCTGGACGAGGACACATTTTACCCACAGCAGCAGAGACACAGGCAGTGCTAGAGGCACATAAACAAGAACCCGTAGGCGTCATACGTACGGTCCAAAATATACAGGCCAATCACAATATAAGCTACAGACGCATATACAAAATCATGAAGAGTCACGGCCTAGTAACCGCAAGTGAGAAGAAATCAAAAAAGCGCAAATATGTGCGCTTTGAGTGTAAATATTCTAACGCAATGTGGCATGTAGACTGGCATGAGATGAAAGATCCGCGCTTTGCAGGCATGAATCTAGTCACGTATATTGATGATTCTTCAAGATGTATAATGGCGGCACGTCTATTCACACATGCCACATCTGAGAATGCAATCCTGACCCTCAGTGATGCGATAAAACAGTTCAAAGTTCCAGCTACAATCCTGTCTGATAACGGCTCGTGTTTTGTTGGTGCCAGCGGCAGGAGAAAGTCTGTTCCAAAATCATGGATACCTACTGCCTTTGAGGCAGAATTGCTAGATAGAGGAATAGAACTGATAAACTCCAGACCGTACCACCCACAGACAAACGGCAAGCTGGAACGCTTTCACCGCAGTATCGAGGAAGAGTTATGGCATTATGAGAGTCTGTCCGAATACATACAATACTATAACGAACGCAGATTGCATTTTTCACTAGACATGAAGAATCGTCAGACGCCCCTAAGGGCATTTTCTGACAGAGAGGCAACTGAAGAGATCAGGAAAAACAATCCCAGATGGATGGAGGAAGATGCAGATGACTAGGCGAAATGATTTCGGTATACTACAGATTGTCATCAGTATCCCATTAGCGTAATTGGGATTGCCAAGAGCAGGACTGTAGAACAATCAGATTTTTAGGTAAGATGGTTTGGATGGATGTTGATGGCCGAGGATCTCATAAGACGGGCTGCAGATATGTTGTTGGGCGGCGCTACGCTGCTTAGTCAGCCATGCCCGTATTGCACAGGCGTGCGTGTGCTCAAGGATGGCCAAGCCTTGTGTGTGAATTGTGGACGCGAACCCAAAAAGCGTACAGACATACCACAAAATACAACCGTGCCTCCTAATTCAAAAGAACTACTCAAGGATGTGCTGGACAAGAAGGTACAGTCACTCTCAAAGGAGCTGGAAAAGGAAACGGATCACAAACGACAACAAGACATTCTTAATTCACTAAACTCATTGCTGGATGCATTAGAAAAGATAAAGAAACGCTGATAGTGATTGACCAATCCTGTCATGTGAGCATTGTGTTATTGGCATCATGATGATGATGATATTAAAGTAATATTTGCCAGACCCTCACATCTATCTCCAAATCAGTTGTGTGCATGCAGGTAGTTCTACTTTCACCATCATGCATGTCCATTCACAACATCTCTATAGCGCCGGTCATAAGTCCATACACAAAAAATTCCTTGGTGTGAATTCTAATTCAACATTATGTAGTGAATCTGGTTGTCATGATGAGTGGACAGCAAAGTCACATGATGATCAAACCCATCATTTTGTCTGTTTTTGGCAACTCAAAACATACCATATCCGGCGCGGCATGCTTCGCATGCCTATACCAATAGGAAAAGTCAAAAATTTGTTCCGCTTTGTATAGTGTATGCCAAATGTCGAGCTGTTATGTCAAATGCGCAAAACAGAAAAATCAAGGCTGGTTATGCGCAGACTCGATATGCTCATTGTATTTTTAAACAGCATACACATCACTTCTGCTGCCTCTAAATTCTCTTGTAATAGACGCACCATTTCTCTGTGGAATAACAGACTGTCTGGATGCGGGGATTCACCCGATGCAATACACAAAGCACTCTCTGACAGGCCAAGAGGGGGACGTCCAACAAAGATAGTGTAGTATACCGAAATCATTTCGCCTAGTCATCTGCATCTTCCTCCATCCATCTGGGATTGTTTTTCCTGATCTCTTCAGTTGCCTTTCTGTCAGAAAATGCCCTTAGGGGCGTCTGACGATTCTTCATATCTAGTGAAAAATGCAATCTGCGTTCGTTATAGTATTGTATGTATTCGGACAGACTCTCATAATGCCATAACTCTTCCTCGATACTGCGGTGAAAGCGTTCCAGCTTGCCGTTTGTCTGTGGGTGGTACGGTCTGGAGTTTATCAGTTCTATTCCTCTATCTAGCAATTCTGCCTCAAAGGCAGTAGGTATCCATGATTTTGGAACAGACTTTCTCCTGCCGCTGGCACCAACAAAACACGAGCCGTTATCAGACAGGATTGTAGCTGGAACTTTGAACTGTTTTATCGCATCACTGAGGGTCAGGATTGCATTCTCAGATGTGGCATGTGTGAATAGACGTGCCGCCATTATACATCTTGAAGAATCATCAATATACGTGACTAGATTCATGCCTGCAAAGCGCGGATCTTTCATCTCATGCCAGTCTACATGCCACATTGCGTTAGAATATTTACACTCAAAGCGCACATATTTGCGCTTTTTTGATTTCTTCTCACTTGCGGTTACTAGGCCGTGACTCTTCATGATTTTGTATATGCGTCTGTAGCTTATATTGTGATTAGTCTGTATATTTTGGACCGTACGTATGACGCCTACGGGTTCTTGTTTATGTGCCTCTAGCACTGCCTGTGTCTCTGCTGCTGTGGGTAAAATGTGTCCTCGTCCAGGCTTGCCCTGAACATGGTGCTTTCCAGTCTTGCGAAACTCTGCCAAAATCTGTTGTATGCGCCTTTGCGTCACGCCAAGCTCTACTGCAATGTCTGCTGTACGTTTTAGCTTCTGGTACTGGTCTATGGCATATTTGATCTGCTTTTGTGTAAGGGATTTCTTCATATGTTTTGCTGATCGGTATAGTCTCAAGTAATCCTTTGTAAACCTCCTCAAGTGTAGGCGAAATGATTTCGGTACAATAGAGTCCAACAAAGATAGACAAGAAACTATTAGACAAGGCAAAATCGTGGTGTGATAACAAGGCGTTTACATCTTTTGAGCTGTGTGACTATCTTGAAAAAATATCCAAAGTTCGACTAAGCATGCGCCAGATAAGACGCTATTGCAAAAGTTGGGGAAATTCCAACAAAAAGACATCTCCTATACACATAAAATCTACCTCTATGAAATCCGTGAAAAACTGGAGGCGCAACATGTTGCAAAAAATTTTGCTATACATATATCAGGGATATACGATAGTCACGCAGGACGAGTCCCACTTTAAGGACGCAATGCTTTCCGTAAGATACTGGGCAAAAGTGGAACGTAGATACTCATGCCGTGGTCAGGAGGACATCACAGATTCTCCATGTTGTGCAGCATGACATCAGATGGTAAGACGTTCTTCAACCATTGCAGCACGGTAAACACTGAGAGTTTTCTTGAGCATATTGATTCTGTATATGAGAAAGTAGGCAAGATGGTATTATTCCTAGACAGGGCACCATGGCATGATTCTGCGGAGGCTAAAGAATTCTTCAAAAAGCGTGATATCATAATAATATGGTATCCTGTGGGACATCCGTACCTCAATCCTGTGGAGGAGGTATGGAGCGTGCTCAAACGCACCATGAATAATTCAATACGATACGCAGACAAGAACACCCATCTCAGTGCAGTGTATTCGTTTATCCGTACCCACAAGTTTGATTATAGTTTTGAAAAGTTCTGGAGGCGACGGCCACCAAACGGGGTAATGGTGCCGCTTGTACGCTCAGAAGGCAAGCCAGATGAATCCATACGTGCACTGCAGGTAGGCAGTACAAAAAAACCCAGTCCATGTAAATAGTCATTATACCATGACGGCTCTTGCCGCATGTTAATTTTGTTACACACGTATAAAGTACCAAAACCTGTTGCAATAGAACAAACAGGCATTTTTTATTCTCCTTTGAGCATTTGGTAGACTTTAGCGTCACGCAGAACAGTGTGTAAGGACAATCCTATGCCTCTTGCAGATCTGAGATGAGTATAGACTTGTGACCATCGCTATACCATACATGGCATTATGGTCTGGGATCGACTAGTGATACACATATCATATTTTTTGAATAATTTTAAACTGGCTTGGTAATGGATTATACATACTGTGTTTATTACAAGGACATCAAGATGTGTCCAAATAACTTAATAGTATGCTGATCGGCTTATCATTGTACGAATGGCAGTAATTTGTAATACTTGTGGTCTTCCAGAAGACTTGTGTGCTTGTGGGGAGCTTGCCAAAGATAGTACCAAAATCATCATCAGACTAGAGACTAGGCGGTTCAAGAAGAAGGGTACTATGATAGAGGGTATGGATCCAAAACTAAACAACTTGGAGAATGTGGCCAAGGAACTCAAAAACAAGTATGCCTGTGGGGGAACCGCAAAGGAAGGTTACGTATTTTTACAGGGCGATCACCGCGATACCATCAAGGATGCCCTGATTGCACTAGGCTTCTCAAAAGACAGCATAGAGCTGCACTAGGCATTGCAAGACTCTCACAGGACTACACGCATCCTTGGAATGTCCGTAGCAACACTACTGAGCGTGGTGTTTGGCCTGCTTGTTGTATCTTTTCCAGTCGGCGTCTTTGTAGTGTTTGAAAGTCAGATTGGTGGCGACATCAACTACGAATATCCTGTGACACATCTGGATCTGTTCCAAGACACCCCAATATACCGCGCTCCTGTGGATGTCAGTGTAGGGGATATCTTTATCGTCTTGTGGGCGCTGTATGCCATACTCTTTGTTATTGCGGCACTTGGTCCACGACGAGGGTTTTTAGACTCGTTGCTGCGCATAATCTCTGTAAGCAAACATGATCTGATCTCATCTGGCAACTATATGGTGGGCATAATCAAATGGTTCTCAATACTGGTACTTGCATCAACACTCATCAATGCAGTACAGGAGGGCTTATTTGGGTTCAAGATTGTTGCGCCACCCGCAACCAATGATCTGATCCACTTTTTTTACGTGACTCTTGCGCCAGTAACCGAAGAGTTTGCATTTCGTATACTGCTGATTGGAATTCCATTGTTCATGTTATACTCTGAGAGATTCTCACTGAGGCGCCTTTTTGAGTGCATGTGGCATCCATCTTCGTCACTGTCGCTTTCGTTACCTGCAAAAGTGCGACGTTGTATTGCTGATAATGATGTTGATAATGATGTTGATAATGATGTTGATAATGATGTTGATAATGATGTTGATAGCAATGAACCCTTCATTGACATGCCTCAAGAGAATGGCTGCGCCAGCTACACAAAGGCTATCATACTGGTAAGTATTGTTGGCATCTTTTTTGGATTTGCACACATTGCACTTGGCGACCCCTGGAGTGAAGGAAAGTTTGCTCAGGCCACCATTGCTGGTGTGATTCTTGGATGGGTCTATATTCGATATGGCTTTGTAGCATCACTACTCATTCACTGGGCTACAAACTATTTCGTATTCTCGTACGCAAACCTCATATCACAATCCAACATGATCCCCATCCATGATGCATTTGCCCATCCCTTGATGATGCTGGTGGAACTGTTACTGCTCGTATCAGGAGTGCTATGCGTTGCCATGATGTTGATCATAGGCCTGTCAGGTCGTACAACCGAGCCAAATAAGATACGGGACGTACAAGTCTAGCTGATATGACAACTCACATACAATGGACATGCCACATCATGGAAAGTCTAGTGCACAAAAATACATTGAATTCACACATGTTACAAAAACCCAATCCATGTATCTTTTGACGCTATGGCGTGATAAGCAATATGTGGATTTACAGTTATAGGTTTAGTGCTATCTTGAGTCCCTTGTACCTGTTTCGGATAGTTACCTCTGTAACTCCTGCAGCCTCTGCCACGTCCCTTTGTGTCTTGTTCTCTCCATTGGTTACGCATGCGACATAGAGAGCAGCTGCCGCAAGCCCCATGGGATCCTTTCCTGCAGAGATCTTGTTTTCTTCTGCAGTCTGTAGTATCTTGGTTGCCTTTCTCTTTGTCTTTTCTGAGAGGCCTGCCTTACTTGCAATTCTTGAGATACACTTGATAGAGTCGACCACTGGCATCTTTAGATTCAGCTCTCGCAACAGCAGGCGGTAGCATCTGGCAATATCCTTGCGTTTTATGTTGCTTGCCTGTCCAATATCCTTGAGCGTCCTTGGAGTCTCTGTATCCCTACACGCAGCATACAGGGCAGATGCAATCAATGCAGAGATCGAACGGCCTCTGACCAGTCCCTTCTCAAGTGCCTTTCTGTATATGTATGCAGCCTTCTCGATTACGGCGTCGCCTACTGCCAGCTTGTCCTTGAGCCTATCCAGCTCACTGAAAGCCTGTCTGAAATTTCTATCCACAGGCTCGTGAACCTGACTCCTACTATCCCATGTCCTGAGCCTCTCTATGGTGCTCTTCATTGAGGCAGTAAGTGGTTTTCCTGTTGCATCCCTGTTTTGTGGATTTATCACCGTTGCCAGTCCCATGTCGTGCATGGCAAGTGATGTGGGCACTCCTGCCCTACTCTTGTTTTCACCCTCGTTTGAGAATGATCTCCACTCGGGACCAGACTCTTCGACCTTGTCCATAATTACATACCCGCACTTGCCACAAAAGTTCTCACCCGTGTTAGCATCTGTCACCAGCGTACCCTGTCCACATCTTGGACACTTGTCCTTTAGATTTGCTGTCTTTACCATATCTTTTTCTCACAACCCTTCTGTAATAATATATAACATTTACTAATTCATTACTTATAAGTCTGTCGTTTGTTGAGGGTGTGTCCTACAGGCATATACTGCTACTGATACGATGTGGTTCCAGAAGATTCTGCAGGCATTTTGCGCGTCATATTTCATGCCCACATCTGGAAACAGCTCACCAAAAGCGTCAAATTCCTCTGTGCCGGAGATATCGTGCGCAGGCTCCGCTGTCAACGCACCATTGTATCAATCAGTTTCGGTGCGCCGTTATGCCGTAATGGCCTCAAGTGACTGGCGTGTGAGCCTGCCACTTTCTACTTGTGACCGTGCGATCAGCTCTATGTTGTAGCAAATTAAGCGCATTGGGATCTCGCGTCGTTGGTTGTCGGGCCTGCGGCACCTGACATAGCTGCCGTACATCTTCTTGATGGCCCCAAACACCGCCTCTATGACACTGCGCTGGTGGTACCTAGCATTGAATGCGGGCAGGTCGTCGTGGTACATATCCACCATCTTGCGCCATGCTTGGCTGCCGTTGGCATTGTGTACAGTGTTGGACTTGGGCTTGATCAAAGGCGTCATGCCCATCCCAGCCAGCCTGTTGCATATGTCCCGCGACAGGTACGCTGCGTCTAGGCAAAAGTCCCTCCCCTTCATGCTGCACGGGCCGTGTAGCAGGTCATCCAGCATGTCATATAGTCCCTTTATGTCGGCCGTGTGGCTTGTAGTCACCAAATATGTAAGTACGACCTTAGTTCCCACGTCTATGATGGCATGCATTTTGATCCAGCCGTGCTTATTTCTGATCCTGTCGGTCCTGAAATCCACCCACTTTTCAAACCTGCTCACAGAGTAACCCGTGCTGTCGCCAGCAATAGAACCCGAACCCTGCAGCCCCTCGATAACACGTGCATGCACCTCCCTGAGGTAGGACTCTGGGATCAGTGAATACGAGCTGCATATCGTGCTCTTGGAGGGTATGTTGCCTGTCAATCCCATCTTGCGCGCCGCCTCCCGGTCTGCGTGTAGATATCCCACCATCTTGCGGTACGTCCTGCGCTCGGCCTCCAGCATAATGCATACTATGGCCATGGTTCTGGGCAGGTATCCATTCTTGCCACCCACCCCCGGATTGAGGGTGTACGGTTCGTCCATCCCGTTGACGATCCTGACCACTGTGGCCAGAATCAGGCTAGGTAGGTATCTCTGGACCAGGTCAAATGATCGTTGGTCTCTTTTTTTGGTCTCTGTCATTGACGTATATTGGATATTTCATCTAATGATGCGCATACCCAAAAAAAATCAACGTTGTGTGTCAAATTATGTAGACAATCTTGTGTGACACAGCGGGCGAATTTGGCATATGGGGGTATATACCTGTAGGACACACCCGTTTGTTGAACTTTGTTTCCTAATTCTCCTCGCACACGCCGGTCGTGCTTCCGTCGGGCGGTGGCATGGTAATTATGCCGTCACGATATCCTGCTTCCTGCCTCCCATGCTATCGACTCGTCCCTCCACCTGTTGTACAATGCCACCTTGAGCCTTACCTCCTGTATGATGTTGTCCCACTTGAGGGCCATCAGGTGCTCACCGAACAGGCGCTTGAACGCTGAAAACACACTCTCCACGATCCACCTGTGGCCGTAACCTATCAGGGCCTTCCAGTATGCCTGGTTCTCTCTTCTCTTCTTTGTCCATCAGGTCTAGGCGCGTCGCGTCGGGGCTTCCGTCCAGCTGATCCATTACTGACGCGCCCCACGCGTCGCCTGATCCCTGCCGCGCGCAATCACGTTGATTTTGTGCATGATGCCCGGGGCCACCCCGGCCCGCGCACACGCGGCCATGTTCTGCCTCGAACCATACGCGGCGTCACCAAGAAGTAAATCAGGTGCGGCTCGGACGCCGGAAGCGCCGGAACAAATCGACGCGAGTGGCGGGACACCGGACGCGAGAAGGTTTTCGTATTCCGTGATGCTGCTGTTGTTGCCGCTGGCTTTGGGCCGCTCCGCGCCCACAACCTGTCCGAGCAGCTTGCAGAACATGGACGAATCTCCCATGGAATCGTCGGTGACCTCCAAGGCCAGTATCTTCATGGTCTCCGTGTCGACCAGCACGTGCATCTTTACAAAGCCGCGCCTCACCTTCCACTTGGCCCTCATCCACTCGCCCCTGTTGTGCTGCTTGAGCCCACTGGCGTCAAGCGCCAATATTCTTGATCTCTTCTTGTCCGATACAGTAACCACTCCGCCCGGATCCTGGTTGATATCAGCGCCAAGCCTGTTGATCCGCTTGTACAGCTGGCTGAATACGGGGGTGTTGGATTCGCCCACCATCCTCCCGACCATTCCTTGGAGCTGCCTGTACCGGACCCCTAGCGCAACCCTGAGGCCGGCGGCCATCATTACGAACGTGTCTGCGTACATGTACGGGGTGCCCACCTTGCCCTCGTTTGCGCGCCTCACTTCGTCCTCCCACTCCGGATCATGTTCTATGACCAAGTCTGCGCCGCGCCTGACGTACTTTTCGTTGTCAGTCTTGCCGGCCGCACCACTCCGGACCAAGCTCACAGGCAGCACCCTCCGCTATTGCCTCACCTCCGGGCGAGCCGCCCCACCACACTGCGGCACGCATCTGAGAAAAAAACCGGATCATGATTATTAAATATCGGCATTACTAACCCACATTGGCGTCTGTATAGGTACACTAATGTTGTATTCATCATACCTATCTTTCGTCATATACATTTCAAGACATGTATGAATATTTCTTGTCCGTTTGGTTAGATTTTATTGATCAAATTAGAGCCTGCACCGCCGCGTGTCCATAGGGTCAGGTGCCCACGGGCAGAATTAGGAAACAAAGTTGAACATGCAGTAAAGATGAGTTAAGATCAGATACGACGGATCAGAGTCGTAGTGATGTGAGCATAGGATTCTTGGCTAATTAGGAAACAGACTAGTTTGTTGGTTTTCAATCAATCTGATTGGCTATCTACCATTTGATGCCTACACATGGCCTACATCTTGTGGTATGTCTCCTACAATATCTACAATCCTTTCTGCAATACTTGGATCTTCATGTCCATGCTGCATCAAGAATCTTAGATCACCCATGTCGTCAATGTCCCACATAATCCTCTTTACAAAAACCATTGCTGCATTTGATGTACATTCTTTGGCAGCTGCCATGTGCATTCTGTAACTGTTGTTGTTGTTACTACTGTGGCTATCGTTTACATTCCTGGTTCGTTCATTACTGATACCCTTGTTGTGGTGACGGATGTGCTCATCACCATCAATACAGTTGATGCCATCAACACTACCATCATCATTATTATCATTATGGTTGCCATTACAATCAACACCCACATCGTAATGTGTCCCCATCAGATCAATCGGCATCCTTACAAGGGCGTTTGTACCGTCAAACTTTCTTGATGGCACGATGATTGCAAAGTTGGGCGGGGCTATGTAGTTTAGCATAAAGTCAATGTCTTGGGTTCTGATGCATGGGATGTCCTGGGGCAGTACTATCGACGCGTCAAATCCCTTCTCTAGCAGGTATTTGTCGGCAAGTGATACTGCATTATTGACTCCGCGCTCCACATGATCCACCACGATGGTGGCGCCAAACTCTTCTCCTATTCTGATGGCATCCTTGTCTCTGGTGACCATGATGGTCTCTTCTATGCGTGGTGATATTGATATGGTGTGCAGGATCTTTTCTAGCATAAACTTACACAGATCCTCTGTCTGTGCAGGAGCAAGGCCCATGCGCGTCTTTGCCTTACTGAATGTCTTTACTGGTATGGTTACTGCTATTCTCAAATCACAAATGCACTTGTTTTAGGATAAAGTTTGCTAATCTCTCTTCTGCCGCTTTGTTCTTCATCATGATCTTTGTCTCAAAGACTTTCATGTCTAAGTTTTGGATCTTTTTTGTCAACAACCTGTCCTTGCTGTCAATTACGATGTTGGAGCATACATCCGAATACATCTTTGCTAGTCCGTACGCATTGGTTTCAATGCCTGCTGCTTTCATGTATTTGGCAGCAGGCCCGCTGATTGCTTTATCGCCTATGAATGGACTAATTGACACCACCTTTTTCTTTTTCTTTGACAGTTCTTTTCTTATGCCTTTGATCTGAAGCATCGGGCCTATAGATGTCAGCGGGTTGCCGGGTGCCAAGATTACCCTCTCTGCATCATGTATGGCGTTTACTGCTTCTGGGTTTGGCCGCGCCTTGTCGGCCCCTATGTACTGGATTCCCTCGACAGGATCCCTTCCACGGTGCTTTACCCAGTACTCTTGCAGGTGCAACTCCCCCTTGTCGGTTATTATTCTGGTCTCCACATTGTTGTCTGTGACAGGTATGATATTTGCGCTTACTGCAAACTTTTCACACATCCATTTTATGATCTCAGTGAGGTTCTTGCCGTTCTTTAACATGTTTGTCCTGATTAGGTGCATTGCAGCATCCCTGTCTCCTATCCTAAACCATGCTTCCTCGCCGAATATCTCCATCTGTCGTAAAAAGTTAAAGGTGTCCTTTTTGATGCCCCACCCCCTCTCATGATCAAGCAGGTCGGCCAGCCCGTAGATGATGGTGTCTATATCGGGGCATATGTACATGCCATAGAGCCAATAGTTGTCTCCAACATTGCTTATTATGTTGATCTCGGACTTTTGCGCTGCAAGCCCCCTGACCAGCTTTACTGAACCCGTACCTCCTGCCAGTATTGTTATTATCTCATATCACCTATATCTTTCATCATTACTACATTGTTGCTCCATATTACTTTTTCAATAAGCTTGCCTTCCACCCATCTTGGACACTCTGGGACTGCAATCCTTTTGTTGGACATAAATGATGCGCCAGTGCTAGCACCAACTTTTGCGCCAGTTGACAATACTTTACTGGCTACTGTACCGTAGTTTAACATGTGTGTGCAGCCATGCCAACATGTCCCACCATACTGCCCATGATGGATTAGTTTCCTATGATAGAAGATATGCGTGTTCCCACAATAATTTTTAATCCTAGGCAGCACGCCTGAATTATTGTACATTTTATGGCTTAATTTTTCATCTGGATGCGCTGTGTTGAACCCATTTTGTATGGATTTGTAATAATTCATGCGCACCATCCTTGCACCACAACATCATGCCCCGAATCCAGTCAGAACGCAGAGCTGCCTGCAGGTGAGACAGACATGTTTCAATCAATGACTGTCTCCCATCTGCTCTGTGGCAGCGGACCCCGGCTATCTTGTCTCAGAGTAGGTCCAAGTTGGCAAGATCCGTGATCACGTTGAACTTGTCGTTGAACTCGCTTATGGTCCCGTCGTACGGATCCACAAGACGATCGTATCTCTTAAGCCTCCCGATGACATGCTCTACTGGCATCCTGGTAGTGCTGACCTTGCAATTATGCCCCTTTGGTTCGGCCGTCAGTGTGGGGTGTTCTTTTGATCTTTTGTAGGGAGTCATGGTGGTGGTGGTGGTGCAGGGCAGCTCTTTGGCCATTGCCTGGTAGCCCTTATCTGCCCAGTAGCAGATCCTGTCCTCCTCTGGAGTGGAGGCGTCTTTCATGGATTCAGTCCACTTGCCAAACGGCATGGGACTTTCCTTGAGTAGCGTAATGTCGTGTGTGGATCCCATCACACTCTTGGATATTGCGATTATTGCCCCCCGTAGTTGATGCAGACGTTGGTGCTGTTGTCGTTGGTGAACCGTTTCTTCTTTCCAGAGTGCCTCACGCGCCTGACAGTCTTTTCTGACGGGCGCTGGACCGGACAGTGCGTACCATCTATCGTTATGTCGCCCCCGAGAAGAAATTAACAATTAGATTCAGTCCGTGCCCTTCCGCAGTTACACGATGTTGCCGGTCAGGCTGACGCCGCCATTTTTGCCAGGATTCGCAGGTTGACCAGCCCGCAGACTATGGAGTTTATCATGTCGTACTTTTTGAGCGGGTTACTGTACTTGTCGCCCATGACGCGGAACACCTTGATCCTGCGTATGCCGTTCTCGACGTAGATTCGTATGGAGGAGTGACAGTTGTTGTATGACTTTTCCTCCTCGCTGAGCTTTTTTCCCGGGCGCTTGCGTATGGGAAGGATCACCCTTGTGCCGTTTTCGATCTTCTGGGCCCATGTACCCCTTGTCCATGAGATTGCGCAACCTCACGGACACGCTGTTGTCTCCATCGGGAGAACAGATTTCCGGAAATGACGGGTGCTTCTTCTTGAAGATGGTGATGTCGTTTACGCTCCCGGGCGAGTGCGCAGTCTTGTGCACTATCAGCCCGTCGCAGTTCATGGTGTACTGCACCTTTGCGGTGTGGGTATGTGCCTTGCCGGAGTAGTGTGACTTTTCCATGTCTCTGCGCTTCGGCTTCTGGATGGGCTGCTCCGAGGCGTCAGTCAGGCACGTCAGACCCCGGAACATCTTCTCGAGCTCCCCAATAGTCTTGATCCTCCCGACCTTCGCGTAGATCTTCTTAGGCGTGGGCAGACTGTCCTTGATGACCAAGGACATGTTGCTAACCGTGTTGGATACGGTCCCCTGCGACAGTTTGAAGAACATTCCCACTACCTCCTGCGTTGCATATGTCTTGATGTAGAAGAGACAGAGCACCAGACGATCCTTCAGGTTGAGGACGTGCCGGCGTCCCGCGCCTATGGCGCGCTTGCGGTCTGGCCGGTCGAGCCTCTTCTCCTCCATCTTGGGGTGTTTTTCGGCCACCTCGGTATACAAAGAATCGAATTCCTCGATGGTCATGCCCGTGACCCTTTTGAATCTCGTGGCATTTTTGATCAAATCATGATATATCTCCATACATCATATACCACATGCCCGTTTTTCGAGTGGTATGTGAGCTTTTTTTACTTTGGAGGTCAAAATTTTCTAATTACTAATTTCCTCTACGTGGTCAGGTCGTGCCTAGAATGATGTGTAATACTATCAAAAGACCCTAGATCCGTGCCTGAATCAAAAAATCTTCCCAGACAACCTGACCACGTACCTTTGGAGGTCAAAATTTTCTAATTACTAATTTCCTCTACGGCGCAAATCAGTCATTGAGAAGAATTTTCCATACCCGGACATCAAAATGACCTGCGATGCATATGCGGCACACAATCATTTCAAGACACGACAATTGTGCTGGGCACATGTAAAGACAAAGGTGGAAAACGCAGTCACCAAAAGCGATACTGAAACGGGATGGTATCTCTACCACAGGCTCATGAGCATATACCAGCATGCCAAGGGCCTGCCTCCTGACACGCCGGAACAAAAGATAGACCGCCTCGTACTTGAAACGACTGAGATAGGCAGGCTTCTACTACAGGAGGGCATCAAGGCGGGAACCTACGTCTGTAACTGCGCACCCTACCTCTTTACTGCAGTTACAAATCCTGAAATGTCGCTTACAAACAACCTTGCCGAGCGTATGCTGCGCAGGTTTGTAATACGGCGCAAGGTGATGTACCGTTTTGCAACATTGCGCGGGGCACAGATGTACTGTACAATAGCAAGTATACTTGAAACATGGAAGCTGCATGGCAGTAACGCCCAGACAGAGTTTGAGCGGCTGTTTGGAACGTGACTTACATCCCTGCATGTGGCAGGGCCGTGGGAAAACATCATGCCCGTAAGGACGCACACGGCTGCGCACATCATTTTGGAATTGTGTTTATCATTATGAAATAAATAATTACATGACATGCTTGCCATGGCGTAGGGCAGTTATTGTCATCATATTCCAAATCTTATCACATCATCTGAATGATTTTGTATGGCAGACATGCCCATACATGTGACTTGAGAGAGGGAGGTGACATGTTACATATATCTCCATACATCATATACCACATGCCCGTTTTTCGAGTGGTATGTGAGCTTTTTTTACTTTGGAGGTCAAAATTTTCTAATTACTAATTTCCTCTACGATTTTTAGCCGTTGGTGGGCGGCAGTCATGCAGTGTGGAGGCCGACGTGCACCAAAACAGAGTATTGTATGCGCTGCACAGGTACATGCACAGGCGGCCGGTCTACTGACCCGCCAGACCGCGTTGGTACGTCTCATACTGCCCTGCCGAACGCCACGTCAGCAGGTCAGATATGCAAACGTCTTGACGGTACGAATCTTGTTTCCGGCCATAATACTGATGGATTTTTGCATCTCTTCAGCGTCCTCGTACAGACGGTTTCCGGCTGTCTTTCTAAACGACCTACTTATCAGCTCGGCAGGGTACAACTCTGGCGTGTACGTGGTAAAGTGGTACACCCTGATCTGTTTGCCCATCACCGCCAGAAACTTTTTGAGCGCCTTGGACTTGTGGATCGCCGCGTTGTCCAGAAATATCACAACTTGCCGTACTTTTCGTATACATGCGTCAGAAAGTCGATAAAGCTTGCCGTGTCGACCTTTTCGTAGAACCGGCAGTCATTGTATCGGTGCCCAGCACCCCGATGCAGTGAAGCCTCTCGCGGGAGAGTGTCACGGGCGTTACTGCGTGCGCGTCCTTGTAGTACTATCCGCGCTGAAGGCTCCAGCCCAGCATGAAGGATGCTCCGTCGCCTGACAGGATCTCGTAGCCACTGTTGTGGTAGTATGTGGTCAGATGTCTAGCTTTTTTTTAAACCTCTTCATCTCTTCTTCGGTGGCGGCTTTTGGATGCCTGGGTCTGGGCTTGACGTGCCTGAATCCCATATCCTGTAGCAGCTCCTGCATGGTTCGCGGCACGTGCTGGACATTGTACTTTTTAAAGACGTGTTCCACTACGGCCATGCCGGACCACGTTGTTCTCAAAGCCGTGCGCCTACTGGTCACTGCAGATCCTCTTTGAGTTCGACAAGCTGTTCTGCGGTCAGCTTGCACTTGGGGCCGGACCTCTTTACATCGTGGAGATTGTCCAGCCCGCCCTCCGCTCTGGCAGCCAGTCGTGTATGGTGCTGTGCGCCTTGCAGAATCTCTCTGCAATTGTACGCAGCGATTCGCCGCGCTTGCGGACCATGCATGTAGCGTTCCTTGGCACTTGGATCCTTCTCATTCTTGTACCGTGCCCTGAGCCTGCCATTGTTTATGTTTGGGAGAAATTTGTGTCTTGTAGGTGATTCTTTCTTCATGTGTAATAGTGTCGGGTTTTGTACTTGACTGCCAGTGTCAATTTCTATAGACAATTCGGTACAAATTGGTTAGATTGAGCCGATGACTGCTCGTATATTCAGTTATCTGGTTCGTTGACTACGGATCCCCCTTCTATATTGATCCCTGTGGGACATTATGGTGCTGTTACGTTTCCATGCCAATGCCATCAAGGTTATACCACAGGCTTGAGATTAAATCCTTGTGAAGGAAGATTCAGAGAAAGCAAAGTCACTTGCATCTAAAAATAGTGTAAAACTACACGTCTTTGAGCCAAGCATGAGGGAGATCTGGACTGTTGTTGGTAGGGGTGACGAGCACTGGATTTCACCTGATGGCAGCTACTGCTCGTGCAGGGGATTTTTCTTTGGCACCCTGCAAGCAGGCAACAAAGAGAGGCCTGTGTGCTACCATCTAGAGTCGGCATCTATTGCAAGGGAGAATGATCAGATAGAGATTATTATCTTCTCTGATGAAGAGTATCGTGACTTTCTTCTCGGGTTGATATCTGACTTGTAATGAATCTGGATGATCAGGTGATTGCCAACCACCATCAATACTATGATGCCACCGGGGTGAAGGGGATCCTTGCCAATAGATTGATCAAACCTATTCACAAGAGTGTATTGGTTGTTTGTTATTTTGTACGTGGTCAGGTTGTCTGGAAAGATTTTTTGATTCAGGCACGGATCTAGGGTCTTTTGATAGTATTACACATCATTCTAGGCACGACCTGACCACGTACGTTATTTTCAGGCACACCCAATCATGTACTGATATCTGGATTATAATGTGATGGTATCTATATCGTCCTTTGAGACGCCTTTCCATCTGCCCACTACACCGTCTGGCTCGGGGATAGATTGAATCGCTGTGATCTGCTGTATCTTTATGTGGTCTGGATTTGGAGGCATCCACAACATCGCCATGTACTCGCCTACCTCTCCTACCTCGTCTGATTTTGCCATAACTATTCTGTCTTGGGCAAATCCCTTTGCAGTCAGGGCATCGACGGCCTTGTCCTTGAGATCCATTCGTCCATGAAGGAAGAGATAGATCTGTTTTTGTGTATTGATTTCTCCCATGCTTGGATGTGGATGCCTTGCCTAAATCAACCTTTCCCAACAACCAAACCTGCCTGACACGGCCAAAAGCCAATCAACCACCTATGGACCATGTTATGACCCACCCACATACTGCGTAACAGGCATGGTGTGATGCCCGTGCATTGTCACACCAGTCTTTTAGCATTGATTCGCACATATACTACCGCTTGGATTCATGGATCTATACATGCTGTTCTCTTCACCCATCATTACTATCTGTCATACTCTGGTATCGTACTTGGTCCGGTGTTACACAAATTATGCCTAAACCCAAAAACCCACACAATCAAGTCATGTACGAGAGGCTGAAATACACACAATGTACGGATCTTACAGGCTTGCAGTCTGTACATCTTGCATAAACGATCTGAATTATAGCTATTGTTTACAAGTACGTGGTCAGGTTGTCTGGGAAGATTTTTTGATTCAGGCACGAGAAGAAATTAACAATTAGATTCAGTCCGTGCCCTTCCGCAGTTACACGATGTTGCCGGTCAGGCTGACGCCGCCATTTTTGCCAGGATTCGCAGGTTGACCAGCCCGCAGACTATGGAGTTTATCATGTCGTACTTTTTGAGCGGGTTACGGTACTTGTCGCCCATGATGCGGAACACCTTGAGCCTGCGTATGCCGTTCTCGACGTAAATTCGTATGGAGGAGTGACAGTTGTTGTACGACTTTTCCTCCTCGCTGAGCTTTTTTCCCGGGCGCTTGCGTATGGGAAGGATCACCCTTGTGCCGTTTTCGATCTTCTGGGCCCCCATGTACCCCTTGTCCATGAGATTGCGCAGCCTCACGGCCACGCTGTTGTCTCCATCGGGAGAACAGATTTCCGGAAATGACGGGTGCTTCTTCTTGAAGATGGTGATGTCGTTTACGCTCCCGGGCGAGTGCGCAGTCTTGTGCACTATCAGCCCGTCGCAGTTCATGGTGTACTGCACCTTTGCGGTGTGGGTATGTGCCTTGCCGGAGTAGTGTGACTTTTCCATGTCCCTGCGCTTCGGCTTCTGGATGGGCTGCTCCGAGGCGTCAGTCAGGCACGTCAGACCCCGGAACATCTTCTCGAGCTCCCCAATAGTCTTGATCCTTCCGACCTTCGCGTAGATCTTCTTGGGCGTGGGCAGACTGTCCTTGATGACCAAGGACATGTTGCTAACCGTGTTGGATACGGTCCCCTGCGACAGTTTGAAGAACATTCCCACTACCTCCTGCGTGGCATATGTCTTGATGTAGAAGAGACAGAGCACCAGACGATCCTTCAGGTTGAGGACGTGCCGGCGTCCCGCGCCTATAGCGCGCTTGCGGTCTGGCCGGTCGAGCCTCTTCTCCTCCATCTTGGGATGTTTTTTGGCCACCTCGGTATACAAAGAATCGAATTCCTCGATGGTCATGCCCGTGACCCTTTTGAATCTCGTGGCATTTTTGATCAAATCATGATATATCTCCATACATCATATACCACATGCCCGTTTTTCGAGTGGTATGTGAGCTTTTTTTACTTTGGAGGTCAAAATTTTCTAATTACTAATTTCCTCTACGGATCTAGAGTCTTTTGATAGTATTACACATCATTCTAGGCACGACCTGACCACATACGTTTACAACATGGTCTCCATACTTGTTGTGCAAACTATTTGATACGGTGGGAGGCATGTTTGTAGATCCCGTTTAAAAACCTGGCTGGTGTTACGGCCTGCCAGTACCTGCCGCTGCAGTCGATCGTACCAAATGATCTTCTTTGCGGCTTTCAAAGGGTGGAAACATTACAGCTTTTGCTAATGATAAAAAATCAGGCGCTCTGTAGTCATACATACACAAAAAGCCCATACTCACATTCAAGGCGCAGATGTGTTCAATTTTTATGCGTGAATCAAAAACGCCATCCTGACATCAGACTTGGGAGACATTTCGCTTAGCTGAATACCAGTTAACCCACCGATGGAATTGGGATCATAATTTTATGCTCAAAATCAACAAAATTCAATGCAAACAAATCAATTAGTGCAACCTCTCAGATTTTTAATGTCAAAACCAAAAACCACAAGAGGTGCAACATATTGAGTGACTCACTCACATATGAAAATATCGCATCTGCCCTGTCAGAATTTGTGGAAAGATGTGACATCATGCCTCACGGATCCAATGCTAGACACTCAATACGGAATATGATAGACATAATGATGCCTGCCTCTACATGCACGGCATCGGTAGGCGGGTATGCTGCAAGCTTGCATACCACATCAAACAGCACATTACCCACTGATGAGTGGGTAAGAAAGGCGTTTGCAAGGACAAAACCGGATGTGGTAGAGCAGGCAATGGAGGATACCATCTCAGGCCAGATTGCAAAACTCCAAAAATCAGGCGTCATGAAAAAATCAATTCATGTGGCCATCGACAAGCACCTCATACCAAGATATGATAAAAATCTTGGACCTGAACTGTTACGCTCCAAATCCAAAAACGGTACATGGAAGTTTGAGGGATACATTACTACCCAGTGTGTTGATAAAGGGCGCAGACTCACTCTTGCCGTATTTCCTGTAGGGATGGGCCATTCCACGGCTGATTTTGTGCGTAAAATCATCCAAATATGCAACAGGTATGGCATTATGGTCAAGTGTTTTTTTATGGACAGGGAGTTCTTTTCAGTTTCAGTGTTGAAAGCAATGAACAGTCACGGTAGTGGATTTGTCATACCGTGTAAAAATACGTATAATGTAGTGGTAGCCCTTGACGAATTTGATAAAAAGATACGCGATGCTACATCAGATGTAATACTTGAGAACACCGATTCGTCTGTAAAATACATCATGGTAATACAGAAACGCACTACACGCAAAGACAAGAGTCCGGATGCGCCGGCACATGAAAGGTACATTGGATTTACCGCCAACTCCAATGAGATAGATGTTGCAGCCTACCACAAAAGATGGGGGATAGAGACTGCATACAGGCAGATAGAGGGAATCAGACTCAGGACACGCAGTACAAACCATGCCGCAAGATTTCTGTGCTTTGCGGCATCTGTGATACTGTTCAACCAATGGGTGGTTATCAATGCATATTGTGGATTTGGAAGTGACGGTAAATGGCAGAAAATTATGTTTACTGTTCTTACATTCAAGACAGTGATGGTATCAAGGTGGCAGATACGACCAGAACCACCCCCTGTTATAGCACCGTGACGGGATTGTCAGGCCATCGGTGGGTTAATTGAAATACCAGTTAAGCGAAATGTACTTGCGAATCAGACTGTTTACATGATGCCTGATTCGCATATGTTATGGGGGCTGTTCGGGATCAGGGAGTACGGCCTGTATGCAACATGACTGGAAGGTAAGCTGCGTCATGGCATTCTGCCTCTCTGTACCATCCGATAGCATGACCCTAACAATCATCCATTCGTTGTATGCCAGCAGGGAATAGTAAAAGTAGAGCATGCGAGCCGCCATGTCCTGTATTCTGGTCTTTGCCCGCATCGTTTCCACCAATCTGTATCCTGTCTCAACACCCCAACGTTTTGTGTATTTTTTTACGTCAATTGTCGGGGCGTTTGTGGCAAACCCTATGAATTTTTGCTCGGGTATCGTTGCGTCTTTGTTGTTCTTGCGCTTCTCTATTCTCATGGTAAAATCCACCATGCCAGTATGTCCCTGTAGCGTGGCCTGAGATGTTGCATTCCTTGTATTTTTGTCATATTCCCGCAGTGCGGCGATGACCCCGCTGGAATTCCTGCACGGCATCAGGTATGTCACATTATTGTTGAGTAGTGCAATTATTGTATCCACTGAGAAAAATTCCCTGTCCAAAAGGACCAACCTTATCTTGGCACCTGTCTTTTTAACGGATTTCAGGATCCTGTCCACAAAATCAGGCACGGAATCACCCATTTCCAGGTATTGCGCACCCAGATGTATCTTCAGTGATTTGTCCACACACTGGGCAGTCATGTATCGCTCAAATAATTTGGTGCCGTTCTTGTAGCGGGATCGTGTGAGCTCTTTGCCGGGCTTTTTGTCATACCTTGGGATAAGGTGTATGTCAATTGCAATTGTTATCCCCTTCTTTGGAACCATTCCGAGGCGTACCATTTTTTTAAACTGTTGCGTCACCTGCATGTCAAACACATTCTGGACCTCTGCCGCAACCGGGCTTTTGAGCATGCTTGCAAACCACCTGTCCGAGGGCTCTTTCCTGCCTCCTAGGCTCTTTCTTACATTGGCACATCCGCCTACAGATGAATCCCGAATTGCCACATTTATGATCCCTGCATTAAGCGTGTTGATATCAAAGATGGTATTATGATGTCCGGGCATTGTTGTACACGACAACATGGGACACAAGCTCGTCACAACATCTTGATATAGACGTTTGTTGTTTACCATATTACGGATCTGGTTTGTTTTTTGTTTGGACAACGTTAAACTACTGGATCCGTCACATTTAGCTTTTTTGGTTGGAATATACTTCCGGTATGGGATAACCCAGTTTAGCTAACCTACATTTCGTTTAACTGGGTGTTGGAAAAAACTCAAATAATTCAAGTACATATCATATCTAAGGTTATGATCTGCGCAGCGTGTGAAGCAAGAAAGCATTTTGAATGCATTGACTGTATGAACAACCACGAGACATGTCTGTGTACGTGTGACTGTCATGATGAGAATACAAAACCCCACCCAATAGGGAGTTCGCACCACCACTAGTTGTGGAACTTTCGTTCAATCTCTCTTGCCAGCGATTCCAGTTTGCTGGTATCGCCCAGCTGTCTGTATGTCAGCTTTTCAAGAGTCTCGATGATGCTGATGGCCGTCCCGTATTGTGGTATCTCAGGCTCATTGAGCTGCCCATACATCCCTATCCCATGAATGCCATGCATCTTTGCAAACCCCAGAATCAGTCCGTTGAACCCAGTGATTATGGACTTTTGTGGGGTGGTGTTTATGTCAAGCTCGTGCATATGCTCGGTCAGTTCCTCAGATGTGGTGGTGATGAATGTCTTGGGGTTACCCTCCAAGATCTTGTTGGTGTGAAAGCCTCCTAGGGTGTAGATGAATTTTACAGAGTATCTTCTTGCCACATCTATAACATCCATGCATAGATCATTGAGATCGTTGGGGCTCTGTGGCTGCCCTCTTCCTCCCCCAAACACCATCATGTTCTTGGTGAATCTATACTCCCACTTTTCATCGGGCAGGTCAATGTATCCACCACTATCCACCACATATGTCGGGTATGACACCTTTGCTGTCCTGAATCTTCTTGTCTGCTGGGAATCGTTTATGAAGTCAATCACTATGCCGCCAATGTTCCCCATGTCTTGCATTGCAGCCACCATGATTGGTTTTTCTACATCCGGCTCCATATCTTGTACAAACTGCACTGTCTTTCTGCTTGATGGTGAATTTTAAACATATGCCTCTACGCAGTTGTCCTGCAAACGTAGAGTCGCACCAGATTGGATTTTACCGTAGGAATGCAGGACAGGAGCACGAGGAATCATTTGTGCCGGTATGATGATACGTCCAATGCAGAGTAGTGTAAAAAGCAACCACATGTGGTGTAGATTGAGGGTATGTGTGATGGTACACAAAATTGTCATAAATGGGGTTGTGTAAAGCAGGGCACGTGTGGTTGTAATGGATGATCTTTCACGCAAGATCTGTAATCAACACATCCTGCTACGGTATGGTTGCATATCACCTTTGGTACGTGGTCAGGTTGTCTGGGAAGATTTTTTGATTCAGGCACGGATCTAGGGTCTTTTGATAGTATTACACATCATTCTGGGCACGACCTGACCACATACCACCTTTGAATCCAGCAAGTGTATCATGTATGCATCCTGACATACACACACGGCCTCCAAAAAAGATCCATTTGTAGCCAGACAAACATTTCTTATGATGTAGAATTTTTGTAGTTTACTGCCGACTTTGTAAATAACATCATATCATCTGGCATTTGTTGTAACTGATGGGTAAAAGTAGACATTTTTGTCAAATTTAGATATTATGCCAACACATACCAAGATTAATAAAACAAACTGCATTAAACCCACAAATTATGGAAGCCAAAGTGGAGATTATTGGCACGCTAGAGTATGTGCTGGACAGGTACTCTAAGACTTGGAGCTGGAAGATTACTGGTGAGCGTGCGGTAAACATGATATCAAGGCTTGTCTCAGAGGCATGGTATGGTGAGACCGCAGACGAGGTGATTCTTCCCGATAGCCCCAGCAGCATAAAGCACATCAAGCTCATCATAGATAGATACCCCCTCAAAATCCTTTCAAAATCAACATGGCAGAGAAAGGTCATCAAGACCTTTGCGCCGTCCAAACCCACCCTACCCCCCATAAAGCACAAGCTCGAGCGTGCAAAGGCAGGAGAACAGTTTCGTGGAAAGCTGCTCAACTTTCAAAAGGAGGGCCTGGACTTTTTACTAAAGTCTTCCGGCAACGCGCTACTCGCCGATGAGATGGGTCTTGGCAAGACTGTTCAGACGCTTGCATATGTTGCCACAGAGAAGCATACGTTTCCAATGTTGGTGGTGGCGCCTCTAGTTACGTTGACCAACTGGGAGCGCGAGGTTGGAAAGTTTCTCAAGCAAAAGAGCCGCAATGGGAGGATTGTGGAGTCAGATTCTCCCAGCGTATCCATTATACGCACGGGCAAATCAGCCGAGCTGGAAAAGGCAGACATCTATCTGATCAACTATGAACTGCTCTTCAAGAGGCGCAGCGACTTGGCAAAGACTGGAATCAGAACAATAGTGTGTGACGAGGTGCACAATCTCCGCTCAAAGACGACACAAAAGTACAAGGCGATAAAAAAACTTGCAGGTCTGCCCACAGTGCTGTACAGGATAGGACTCTCAGGCACACCCATATACAATAGGGGATCTGAGATATGGCCCATAATAGATATTATACGGCCAGGCCTTCTTGGAAGTTTTAAGGAGTTTTGTGAATACTTTTGTTATGTAAATGAAAAGGGCAAGGCAATAGTACTGGAGAACAAACGCGCATCGCTGCGCAATGAGCTGCAAAAGCACGTAATGTTGCGCAGAAAAAAGTCCGACGTACTCAAGGAGCTCAAGGACAAGGTCAGATACAAGGAGGTCATAGAGGCAGACACCAACTACTACCTTGAAGAACTCGACAAGATATGGAAGAGACTTGAGGAAGAGCAGGTGGCAGCCGATACACAATTCACAAAATCTGCATCGTACAGGAGGGCCATCCAGAGTGAACGACAAGTGGCAGGCATTGCAAAGCTCTCGTACGTTATTAATTTTGTAAGGAATATAATGGAGATTGAAGAGAGTGTAGTGGTCTTTTGTCATCACAAGGTGATGCATAAGTTGCTCAACGATGCCCTTGTAGAGTTTTCGCCGGTCTCGATCGTTGGCGGACAATTAGATACCGTCAGGCAGGATCAGATAGATAAGTTCCAGAGAGGTGAATCAAAGCTGATGATTGCAGGTCTGCGTGCAGGAAATGTTGGGATCAGCCTGACCCGCGCAAAGTATGTCATATTTGCAGAACTGGACTGGAGTCCTGCAATACACCGGCAAGCAGAAGACAGACTCCACAGAATTGGCCAAAAGAACGCTGTATTTGCATACTATTTGATTGGTAGTGGCACCCTTGACGATCATGTTGCAGATATACTAGTAGATAAGAGCTATGAGATTGACGCCATCATGGATGAGTCTTTTGAGAGTTATGAAGACAAGAGCAAGGCGGATCTGATCCTAGCACAGATCCAAGACAAGGTCAGAACCAGGCCGTTAAATTCCCAAAAGGTCCTTTAATCTGGACATATTGTGCATGATAGACCCCTTCTCCTTGTCGTCCACGCTCATCCGGTTTATATCCAGCATTACCTCGTCTATCAAATCCATAATCTCTTGTTCGCGTCCAGATCCTCCAGGACCCATCACATCATACCCTTCTGCTTCCATCCTGTCTAGCTCTTTTGTCCCTTCTGAGAGTATCTCATATACCCTTACTACCTTGTCGTGCTGCCTCTGTGGAGACATCATGACTAGGTGCTTCTGCCTCAGTACATGGATACTATCTAGGATCTTGTCATGATGTATGTGCAGGATCGTCGACATATCATCAGTACTGCACGATCTTGTCTGGAGAAGACGCAGTATTCTGACCCATCCCGGGACATCGTCACACCAGAGGATATTTCTTGCAAGGTCTGTGACACTAAAGGAGCCATCCGGGTTTAATGACAGGATCTTTCTTTCCCGAAGTGATGCAAGACAGTCCAGTACCTCACCAGTACCAAACTTGCTCACATCAGAGTTGGCCATGTCATTCTCGTTGAATGTACCCCTCCCATCCATGGCCATGCTTAGAATTCTCAGATCCATGACTCCCAGTCGTGTCCCCATGACATGATCATAGTTGCAAGATTTATCAATCTTTTTGTGTGTAATTTTTTAAAGATCGATCACCAAGTGCCTACAGATTTGAAACAAATCCAATTACAAACTTTGTTTCCTAATTCTGCCCGTGAGCACCCGGCCCTATGGACTCGCGCCGGTGCAGGCTCTAATTTGATCAATAAAATCTGACCAAACGGACAAGAAATATTCATGCGTGCCTTGAAATGCATATGGCGAAAGATAGATACGATGAACACAACGTTAGTGTACCTAAACAGACGCCAATGTAGGCTCACAATATTGGTATTTAATCATGATCCGGCTTTTTTCTCAGATGCGTACCGCGGCGCGGTGCAGCGGCTCACCTGTAGAGGATGCAGTAATGGAGGTGCTACCCATGAGCCTGAGCCGGCGCGGTGCAGCCATGAAGGCTGACAACGAAAAGTACGTCAGGCGCGGCGCAGACATGGTCATAGAACATGATCTGGAGTGGGAGGACGATGTGAGGCGCGCAAACGAGGGCAAGGTGGGTTCCCCGTACATGTACGCAGACACGCTCGTAATGATGACAACCGGCTCTAGGGTCGCGCCGGGGGTCCGGTACAGACAGCTCCAGGAAATGGTCGGCAGGATGGTGGGCGAATCCAACACCCCCGTATTCAGCCAGCTGTACAAGCGAATCAGCAGGCTTGGCGCGGACATCAACCGGGATCCAGACGGCGTGGTGACCGTATCGGACAAGAAGAGAACAAGGATATTGGCGCTTGACGCCAGTGGGCTCAAGCAGCACAACAGGGGCGAGTGGATGAGGGCCAAGTGGAAGGTGAGGCGCGGCTTTGTAAAGATGCATGTGTTGGTCGACACGGAGACCATGAAGATACTGGCCTTGGAAGTTACCAACGATTCCGTAGAAGCAATTAACGTACGTGATCAGGTCGTGCCCAGAATGATGTGTAATACTATCAAAAGACCCTAGATCCGTGCCTGAATCAAAAAATCTTCCCAGACAACCTGACCACGTACCAATAAATATTACAAATCAAATTCCATCAGAATCATCTGTGCCTGTTGTAATTTTTCATAAATACAGACAGTTAACCCACCGATGGAATTGGGATCATAATTTTATGCCCAAAATCAACAAAATTCAATGCAAACAAATCAATTAGTGCAACCTCTCAGATTTTTAATGACTAAACCAAAAACCACAAGAGGTGCAACATATTGAGTGACTCACTCACATATGAAAATATCGCATCTGCCCTGTCAGAATTTGTGGAAAGATGTGACATCATGCCTCACGGATCCAATGCTAGACACTCAATACGGAATATGATAGACATAATGATGCCTGCCTCTACATGCACGGCATCGGTAGGCGGGTATGCTGCAAGCTTGCATACCACATCAAACAGCACATTACCCACTGATGAGTGGGTAAGAAAGGCGTTTGCAAGGACAAAACCGGATGTGGTAGAGCAGGCAATGGAGGATACCATCTCAGGCCAGATTGCAAAACTCCAAAAATCAGGCGTCATGAAAAAATCAATTCATGTGGCCATCGACAAGCACCTCATACCAAGATATGATAAAAATCTTGGACCTGAACTGTTACGCTCCAAATCCAAAAACGGTACATGGAAGTTTGAGGGATACATTACTACCCAGTGTGTTGATAAAGGGCGCAGACTCACTCTTGCCGTATTTCCTGTAGGGATGGGCCATTCCACGGCTGATTTTGTGCGTAAAATCATCCAAATATGCAACAGGTATGGCATTATGGTCAAGTGTTTTTTTATGGACAGGGAGTTCTTTTCAGTTTCAGTGTTGAAAGCAATGAACAGTCACGGTAGTGGATTTGTCATACCGTGTAAAAATACGTATAATGTAGTGGTAGCCCTTGACGAATTTGATAAAAAGATACGCGATGCTACATCAGATGTAATACTTGAGAACACCGATTCGTCTGTAAAATACATCATGGTAATACAGAAACGCACTACACGCAAAGACAAGAGTCCGGATGCGCCGGCACATGAAAGGTACATTGGATTTACCGCCAACTCCAATGAGATAGATGTTGCAGCCTACCACAAAAGATGGGGGATAGAGACTGCATACAGGCAGATAGAGGGAATCAGACTCAGGACACGCAGTACAAACCATGCCGCAAGATTTCTGTGCTTTGCGGCATCTGTGATACTGTTCAACCAATGGGTGGTTATCAATGCATATTGTGGATTTGGAAGTGACGGTAAATGGCAGAAAATTATGTTTACTGTTCTTACATTCAAGACAGTGATGGTATCAAGGTGGCAGATACGACCAGAACCACCCCCTGTTATAGCACCGTGACGGGATTGTCATGCCATCGGTGGGTTAACTAACTAACAACATTTTTACTATACGTATCAACCCATACATACAATGTCTGTTGCAAGGGGAAATGGAATAGACAAAAAGTCCAAAAAAATCCTCATAATTGATGATGATTATGACTTTCTTGAATCTTTGCACCTGATGCTTGCAAATGACGGACATGACGTACTTCCTGTCTCCAATGGTGAGGAGGGCATTACAAAGTACAACGAATTCAGGCCGGATATTGTATTTTTAGATATCAAGATGCCCGGAATTAACGGTTATGAGACATTTCTGTGCATCAAGAACAATGACCGTGACGCCCGCATTATATTCATATCTACATACATGCTTGATGATGCAAAGTATGCAGAAGCCACCAAGAGTTCGATTGCGGCATTCATTGACAAGCCAATCGAACGCTTTAGGCTGCGCAAGTTGATTAAACAGTATGCAAAATAGTGTAATTGGTATGATAGTGCCTGATGTGATGTATGTACAAGTGAGAATGGTGCGTATCGACGGCACCATGTCAGTATGCGATGGCCGCTCCTGATGGCAAGAAGTGTTTGCCTTCACATGTATGAACCCTAGGCTGTCTGTTTATACAGATCATCAGATGTAGAATGTGCCATGGAGTACCTGCAGATCGTACTAAATGCAATACCTACTCCACTCTATGGCGGATGTAAAAAAAATAGTCCACAGGCATCAGCACGGGTTTTTTTGTAACAAGTATTCATAGTCCCGCTTGCATGACGTGCAGATACCATCTCAATTATCCTTTTGTACTATACCAGTTAAGCGAAATGTAGGTTAACTAAACTGAGTTATCCCATACCGGAAGTATATTCCAACCAAAAAAGCTAAATGTGACGGATCCAGTAGTTTAACGTTGTCCAAACAAAAAACAAACCAGATCCGTAATATGGTAAACAACAAACGTCTATATCAAGATGTTGTGACGGGCCTGTGTCCCATGTTGTCGTGTACAACAATGCCCGGACATCATAATACCATCTTTGATATCAACACGCTTAATGCAGGGATCATAAATGCGGCAATTCAGGATTCATCTGTAGGCGGATGTGCCAATGCAAGAAAGAGCCTAGGAGGCAGGAAAGAGCCCTCGGACAGGTGGTTTGCAAGCATGCTCAAAAGCCCGGTTGTGGCAGAGGTCCAGAATGTGTTTGACATGCAGGTGACGCAACAGTTTAAAAAAATGGTACGCCTCGGAATGGTTCCAAAGGAGGGGTTAACAATTGCAATTGACATGCACCTTATCCCAAGGTATGACAAAAAGCCCGGCAAAGAGCTCACACGATCCCGCTACAAGAACGGCACCAAATTATTTGAGCGATACATGACTGCCCAGTGTGTGGACAAATCACTGAAGATACATCTGGGTGCGCAATACCTGGAAATGGGTGATTCCGTGCCTGATTTTGTGGACAGAATCCTGAAATCCGTCAAAAAGACAGGTGCCAAGATAAGGTTGGTCCTTTTGGACAGGGAATTTTTCTCAGTGGATACAATAATTGCGCTACTCAACAATAATGTGACATACCTGATGCCGTGCAGGAATTCCAGCGGGGTCATCGCCGCACTGCGGGAATATGACAAAAATACAAGGAATGCAACATCTCAGGCCACGCTACAGGGACATACTGGCATGGTGGATTTTACCATGAGAATAGAGAAGCGCAAGAACAACAAAGACGCAACGATGCCCGAGCAAAAATTCATAGGGTTTGCCACAAACGCCCCGACAATTGACGTAAAAAAATACACAAAACGTTGGGGTGTTGAGACAGGATACAGATTGGTGGAAACGATGCGGGCAAAGACCAGAATACAGGACATGGCGGCTCGCATGCTCTGCTTTTACTATTCCCTGCTGGCATACAACGAATGGATGATTGTTAGGGTCATGCTATCGGATGGTACAGAGAGGCAGAGTGCCATGACACAGCTTACCTTCCAGTCATGTTGCATACAGGCCGTACTCCCTGACCCCGAACAGCCCCCATAACATGTGCGAATCAGGCATCATGTAAACAGTCTGATTCGCAAGTACATTTCGCTTAACTGTATACATCAAATGAACTACCAAAAGATATACGGACAATCAGAGATGTGGACATATTTTGCAACTTGCATGTGTCTGGTGCTTGAATCAACAGTGATTCAATACATAATGAAGTTCAAAAAAGACCCAAGCATGTCAAATCAGTAAATTCGATCTTCTTTTTTTTGTATCAGAATTATGGCGGATTGAGAGGATTTCATCTACCATCTATGGATATAGAATTTTTGATATGTTTGAGGTTTTAATTGTCCTGAGCCTCTCTTTGTAATATTTTTCTGTCTGCCTGAAAAAGTCAGTGTACCATTCTAGAATCTCCTTGTCTTGGGAGAGTATCTTGTTTATACTTTTTCCATGATCCTGATAGAGCAGAAAGGTATAGAACCAGTACGATATCTGCTCTGCAAGATCATGTTTGGATATGGATTCAAAGTTTCGTCTGTATTTTATGTGGATAAATGACATTATCTCATATATTGGATTGTCTGTGCGTATGGCAGTCAGGTTATCCAGGTAGAGTCCCCTAGCAAGAATCCTCAGATTGTATGCGTCCTTTCCCAAATTTCGCTTTAGAAACTTCCACTTTCCAAATATCTTTGGAAGGTATGCCTCATATTTTGATACCATGTTGTCTATATCCTTCTTGCTTGGATCAAGCGCGTCAAGGCAATACAATATGCCATACAACGAAAGTTGATACTTTGCGTATGGCTTGGTCTTACCAGCCTCCCTTGTTACAAGCCCCACATCCAAAACACCGTCTGTTCGTTTCCCTCTGTCCACCCTGCCGATCAACAGCCTTCTGAATATCTTTTCCTGATTCCGTATAGATTTTACACCACGATAACGGGTCTTTGCCATGTCCCATGTTGTGCATGTGCCGTTAACAAACAGAATCCTCAGCAGCTGATGAATGTTCTGTCGGTGTTGTGAGAGGTTGCTCATCCTTACAGAGTATCCATACAATCTATGTGCGGTGGGCCTTATGTGGATCTTGTATGCTGTAAGATTGCCGTTTAGAGTAGAATCAGTCATGAATGTATGGTGCAATGTATTGAATTTTTCTATATAAATTATAGTTGTAAGTTATTGTGAATGTTTAGTTGGTAGTATGTATCGTGCATGCATACATCAAACCGAGATCAGCAGCACCATAACAACACATACAAGTCAATGTTGGCATGATCACCAACTACTTGAGAAGACAAATTCCACAACAGACACAGAGAGGTATCTAGAATGCATGGACTAGTCATACAAAAAGATGGACAGGATGGCGTTAGTTGAGAGATTTCAGAAGAGCAGGTGCTAAAGAATGACTAGAGTAGCAGGTATGTTAGTTTGCAAGCTCGCGAGGCGGTAGCAACTTTTGAGACGGAGCTTGTGCTGGCATCGGTCATTGGTGAGATGTGATAGTTGTACTCGGTGTCGGGCGTCAGTCCGGTGTGGTAGTGCCATGTCCAGATGGTCTCTGTGTTGTATGTGACGGGGACAAATCCATGCCGGGAGGTGACTCTACCTCGATCTTGTAGCCAATTATACGATCGTCTGCATCATTATATGGGAGCTGAGACATGTCAAGTTCTTGCCATATGAGGTCTATGTATAGTGACGTCAGAAAGTCTTTGCAATTTTCAAAAAACCATTGAAACATTTATAGCTTGGAAAATCTAGGGGGTCTCGTGGAACAACAATATGAAGAATTACTTGCAGCATACAAAAAAGAATCCAATCCAAAAACAAAAGAACGAATGCTTGCAGTGATAAATGTTCTAGTACATGGGGAAGCAATCCCAACGGTCTCCAGATTCTTTCGCAAGGCATACAATTCTATCAAGAACTGGATAAGACGATTTGACGAAAATAGAATTGATGTATTATCTGAAAAACCAAGATCTGGACGCCGTCCAAAAATATCCAACCATAAAATTACAGAATATCTTGCAGACAAGCTAGACGGTATTTTCCCAAAGGTATTGGCACGTGACATAAAAAAGAAGGAAAAAGTACGATACACAGAATCCGGAATACGTGACATGCTGCGTCGTAGAAGCTTTACTCCAAAAGTTCCAGATGCAATCCACAAAAGAAAGGCAACCATTTCAGAGATAGAACAATGGCAAAAAGAGCTAAAACCATGGATTTCGTGCGTAAAACGTGACGGTTTTGAGCTGTTTGTACAGGACGAGGTCTGGCTGGAACAAGACGGCAAACTAAAGAGCGGCCCTTGGTCGCCCAAGGGTCAAAAGATACACCGTGTTTATTTTGGTGATCACCAAAAGCGCGTAATCTATGGTGCGATCTCTGAGAATTATCAATATTTTTTGCGCCGAAGAAAATTCAATGGTTCTACGTTTCTTCAATTCATGAAACATCTTTTGAAAAGAAGAGACAAGGTGGCAATCCTGCTGGATGCCGCACCCCAGCACAATACAAAGGCCTTTAAAAAATTTATCAAAGATAACAGCAAAAGACTGCGTGTAAGATATTTTCTTACAGGAACTCCAGAGCATAATGAAATCGAGGAGCGCTGGCATCAATTAAAAATTCAGTCCTTCATGTACGAGTATCACGAGCATATCAGCGACCGTGCAGCAAAGGCAATGAAATTCCTAAACAATACAAAATTCAATACAGACATTGAAAAATATTTGTTCAGAACCCCGATTGCAAAGACTTTCTGACGTCACTATATGTATCAGAGAATGTAGAGGTATTCAGTGTGTCTATGGGTGAAGGCAGTATACCAGAGTTTGTAAAGGTTATCATTACATTTTGTCCTGCATCCAGATCCATATACAAAAATCATCCCATAGATGCCGTAGGCATCGTGGTGGTGGTGCGGCCGGATACGTGCCGGATCAATACTAAATCTGGCAAAATGTTGGTAATAGAGTATGCGCTGCTCTCATCTGTAAAGATGGACTGTGCCTACATTGTGAGAAGAACGTACGTAATCAACGAGCCAGATAACAGAGCACATGAGTAGTCATCAGCTCAATCTAACCAATTTGTGCCGAATTGTCTATAGAAATTGACATTGGCAGTCAAGTACAAAACCCGACACCATTACACATGAAAAAAGAATTACCCATAGGACACAAATTCCTCCCAAACATAGACAATAGAGTTTATGATCAATCGGCCGAAAAACAAGATCAGAAAAATTTGCCAAATTTTCTATTAATCTAAACCAGTATCGCTAAATCCTTCTCTTGTAAGTATATGATAATGAGCAAACAAACTCAAACTAAACTAGAGACCAGATTAGCAAAGTTAGAGAAAGAAAACCTGAGGAAGGAAAAGGAGAATCAAAGGCTAAAGGCAAAACATGCCAAAGAAAACCTGAGAAAGGAAAAGGAGATCTCGAGGAAGGAAAAGGAGAATCAAAGGCTAAAGGCAAAACATGCCAAAGAAAACCTGAGAAAGGAAAAGGAGATCTCGAGGAAGGAAAAGGAGAATCAAAGGCTAAAGGCAAAACATGCCAAAGAAAACTCGAGGTTAGAAAAAGAAAATTTGGGGCTCAAGACGATGCTGGCAAAGGAGGACTCGCTGTGGAATACGGATCTTGGACAGAAGAGACACTCTTCTGTACTACCCACAAGACTGCTTCACACACATGAAATGTTAGAGTATATCATTTCAAATGAGAAGTTGATAAAGGCACTTACAAGAAGCACCAAGGAAATATTTGATAACACACTTGAGGATTTGTTACAGATAATCAAAAAATCCAATGATTCGCCACACTTTCGCGACGACCAGGACAGAAAAGAAGAATCCGGAAACCAGTGCAAGCTGTATATCCGGCACTTTCTGTTCATGACCCAGGTAAGAAAAGCACAAGATTGTGGGCAGGAATCACTGGGTACATTTTTTGGAATAGATCAGAGTACGGTATCAAACTATCTCAAGCTTGCAACCAAATACGATGATGAGCTATATGCAGTAACACCGCACAACATGACAAAGTACATCTCCACGATAAAGTCAAAAGAGGAATTCAAGGAAATTGTACCCGGAAGAGATGGAGGTGAGATTACAATAGATGGCACACTTGTAGAGACCACGCGTCCAGAAGACAAGGAAGAGCAAAAGAAACAGTATTCTGGAAAGGGCAAGATGTTTGCAATAAACACAGCCATGATGATAAACAAACAAAACTATATCCTCGCAATAAGCGACTCTAGAGAGGGAAGCTGCCATGACCTGACGGTGTTGAACCAAGGACTGCCAGACTTTGGCAAATGGACTGATCGCATGGTGACCGGCAAGCGCATACCATCGGATAGCCGCATACGCCTGAATTTGGACAGAGGATACACGGGAATCCAAAACTATCTTCGTGGGGTAACCGCAAAGATCCCACACAAAAAGCCCAAGGGTAAAAAGCTTACCGCCACCAAAAAGGCACAAAACAAGGCACACAACAAAAGGCGTGTTCCTGTCGAGAACGTCTTTGCACATGTGAAAAACTGGAAACGAATATCCGGACGATACGACGGTACGGCCGAAGAGTTCAATATAGAATTCAACGGCATATGTGGCATGTACAACAAGCGAAAGATGTGGCAGGACGGCACCTACCAATACTGGAAGAATAAAATAAAGAGCAGGATATAGCTCCTGCCCCTTTACTATACTGTTAAGTTGACACATGGATGAAAATTCCAAATGCACATGACTGCGCACAACTTTTTGACTTTACCTGTGTTAGACTTGAACCACACCACACATGATGTCTATATTTTTTTCAGAAAATTTTTTCCGGTCGATTAATCATAAACTCTAATGGCAAGATCAGGGCACAGTACAAGAATGAGGGGGAAGCAAAGGCCAGGCAACGGTTGCTCGCATGCATTGCCCGCAAGCGCGGCAAATCGCTGCGTACAATCGCAGAGAGATTCTGCAAGGCGCATAGCACCATACGCGACTAGCTAGCCAAGGCGTAGGGCGAGCTGTTTTCTGATATGGGCATGAAATACGACGAGCAAAATGCCCACAGAATCTTCCGGAACCACATCGTATCGGTAGCGGCATATACCTGTAGAACACACCCACATAATTGGAAACGTATTTCTATTCACGTTATGTCCAAAATACCATGGATTGGGGACTACAAAACAGACTGGCTAGGATCATAAAACCGCCGCACAATCGTGCGCTCATGCTTGCAATAGATCACGGTTACTTTCTGGGGCCCACCGAGAGACTAGAGGAACCGGGCGCTGTTATAAGACCGCTTTTGAAATACTGTGACTCCTTGATGCTTACTAGGGGAATTCTTCGCACATCCGTCTCTGCCTCCACTGACACGCCCATAGTACTGCGTGTATCCGGTGGTTCTAGTATCATAGGTGAAGATCTATCGCGTGAGGACATTACGGTATCCATCTCTGATGCAATACGGCTCAATGCGAGTGCCATTGCAATGTCGATCTTTGTGGGTTCAAAATATGAGTATCAGACAATAGTGAATCTGGGCAAGCTGGTAAGCGAAGCAGAACAGTATGGAATTCCTGTATTAGCTGTTACCGCCGTGGGAAAAGATCTTGGAAAGGATGCAAGGTATCTGTCCTTGGCGTGCAGAATGGCTGCCGAGCAAGGGGCGCATGTAGTAAAGACATACTATTGCGACGGGTTTGAGAAAGTTGTAAGATCATGCCCTATCCCAATAATTGTAGCAGGCGGCAAAAAGATTGCAGAACGTAAGGCACTTGAACTTACATACAATTCAATCAAGGGTGGGGCGGTTGGCGTAGACATGGGCCGAAACATCTGGCAGTCGGACCACCCCGTGGCCATGATCAGAGCAGTGCGTTCCATAGTTTATGGGCACTCGGATGTAGAGCAAGCATACGATCTATACAAAAAGCTTGTAAGAGACGACCCCGGCAACAAAAAGAAGAATGATGCTCCCACTCAGACAAAGCTTGCTAGTGGTGGTGGTGGTGGTGGCAGCACTAGTACCAGTTAACCCACCGATGGCCTGACAATCCCGTCACGGTACTATAACAGGGGGCGGTTCTGGTCGTATCTGCCACCTTGATACCATCACTGCCTTGAATGTAAGAACAGTAAACATAATTCTCTGCCATTTACCGTCACTTCCAAATCCACAATATGCATTGATAACCACCCATTGGTTGAACAGTATCACAGATGCCGCAAAGCACAGAAATCTTGCGGCATGGTTTGTACTGCGTGTCCTGAGTCTGATTCCCTCTATCTGCCTGTATGCAGTTTCTATCCCCCATCTTTTGTGGTAGGCTGCAACATCTATCTCATTGGAGTTGGCGGTAAATCCAATGTACCTTTCATGTGCCGGCGCATCCGGACTCTTGTCTTTGTGTGTAGTGCGTTTCTGTATTACCATGATGTATTTTACAGACGAATCGGTGTTCTCAAGTATTACATCTGATGTAGCATCGCGTATCTTTTTGTCAAATTCGTCAAGGGCTACCACTACATTGTACGTATTTTTACACGGTATGACAAATCCACTACCGTGACTGTTCATTGCTTTCAACACTGAAACTGAAAAGAACTCCCTGTCCATAAAAAAACACTTGACCATAATGCCATACCTGTTGCATATTTGGATGATTTTACGCACAAAATCAGCCGTGGAATGGCCCATCCCTACAGGAAATACGGCAAGAGTGAGTCTGCGCCCTTTATCAACACACTGGGCAGTAATGTATCCCTCAAACTTCCATGTACCGTTTTTGGATTTGGAGCGTAACAGTTCAGGTCCAGGGTTTTTATCATATCTTGGTATGAGGTGCTTGTCGATGGCCACATGAATTGATTTTTTCATGACGCCTGATTTTTGGAGTTTTACAATCTGGCCTGAGATGGTATCCTCCATTGCCTGCTCTACCACATCCGGTTTTGTCCTTGCAAACGCCTTTCTTACCCACTCATCGGTGGGCAATATGCTGTTTGATGTGGTATACAAGCTTGCAGCATACCCGCCTACCGATGCCGTGCATGTAGAGGCAGGCATCATTATGTCTATCATATTCTGTATTGAGTGTCTGGCATTGGATCCGTGAGGCATGATGTCACATCTTTCCACAAATTCTGACAGGGCAGATGCGATATTTTCATATGTGAGTGAGTCACTCAATATGTTGCACCTCTTGTGGTTTTTGGTCTGAACATTAAAAATCTAAGAGGTTGCACTAATTGATTTGTTTGCATTGAATTTTGTTGATTTTGAGCATAAAATTATGATCCCAATTCCATCGGTGGGTTAACTGAGTACCAACAAACACACAAACAGACCCACAAAGCAAAATACTTCCAGCCCGCAACGCAACAATGCCAACAAATATACAAATGCCACAAAAAACTGATGCCTGCAAGGCTGCAATATCCTACTAAGATTCTAAACATGTTACCCTCCAAACAATGATGTGCAGTATGGATTACCCATTTTACAATCGTAACAACATGTGATTCCCAGACCATGGCTAGCACATGCCCATTCCCATTAAGATCAAGGTGGATGTACAAGCACGCTTGATGCTTGCAGCATACACACAGTCTGAATCCATGGCGTGTGTATATGTTGTCCTGCATGGGTATGCTGGTTGCAAAATCTATTGCGCAGATGCCATACAGGCGCTTCTGTAGTGGAGTCTTAATCAGTCCTTGAGAGGTGTATGTGCACAATCTTCCACGAGTTCTGCTGTTTTGTAAGAACAAAGGTTCCCCTTCCACTGATCTTCATGCTTTCACCAGTGTATGCCTTGTTGTCTACTAGCATACCCTTCTGGACAAGCTCAATTGCCACAACCGCGGCATTCCCAAATACACTGATCTTTGGATTTCTAATCTCATAACTATAGTCTGAGATGCTGATAAACCTCAATTCCTCCAACTCTATCGTGGTCTGGTAATCCTTTAGATCGTACGGCGGTAGATCACTAAAACTTGAAAACCTTGGATCGTTGAGATGTATGTGCCTGAGCAATGATGTATCCTTTGTAACTCCTGCATTAAACAGAGTCTCAATAATCATTATGATCTCTTCATTGTCTGACAAAACTATGTGTGATGTATGTATGATAATTGGTTTAAGTCTTGTGGGCAGTGGATCCCTCTTGCCCCACAATTCACACCCTGATATGAGTTATAAAACATACGCGTAGTCTCATTTTTATTCACTCATTACGTGTATTACAAATAGTTTATATGTTAACAAAAGAACCAAGATGGGGTGATGTCAAATCACAAGCGGCACTTGATCAAGATTAGGATCCACATGATTTGATTGCGTAGTTAGCGAGCTAACTAAATGAAATCTCTTTTTAATATGTGGAAAAATCAGGCATTAATTCACATAAAACAAGTATGAAATTTGGAGTGGACCCCATCAAATAGGATCGTTTTTTGCATGATAATACATACAGTCTGACTCATTTATTTGTCTCCCTCCATTGTGATGCAAACTCTGTCGGAGTGAGATATTTCAGAGCTGAGTGAATCCTTGCCGTGTTGTAATCATCAAAAGCTGCTGTCAGAACAGGTTCTGCTGCTTGATAGTTTTCAAATTCATGCGGCCAGATGTACTCCTTTTTGAGGGTCTTGTGAAATGACTCGACATGGCCGTTTTGCTCCGGGGTGTTCTTCCAGATGAATTCATGTTTGCCGATTCCAAGTGCAGATACTGCCTTTCTAAAGTCATGACTGGTATATTGAACGCCATTGTCTGTTCGTATGCGCAGTTTTGAGCAGTCAGGCTTTGCCTTGGCAACTGCATCTGTTAGCGAGTCAATTGCCACATCTCTTGTTGCATTTACATCAAACGCGTATGATATCCATTCACGGGTGTAGCAGTCAATTACGTTAAAACTATAGCACCAGCCATCCACTCCGCACTTGGCGTATGTGATGTCCAATTCCCATAATTGGTTTGGAGCCTCGGGTTTGAAGAGCTTGCGTCTGGTACGAATTACGTCATTTTTGGTCTTTTGTGGTTCAATCCAGCCTATTTTACGATATATTCGCTGTATTTGCTTGCGATTCACGGCAATGCCGGTATTGCGTGATATTTGGGCTACCATGCGACGTGTACCATATGTTGGCCTGGTCTTTGCAATGTCATGTATTGCAGCAATTATTTTCTCATCATCCTTGTCTGGCCTCCCTTTTGGGGTATAGTACCAGACACATCTTGAAGTACCTGCATACTCTAATGACTTGCGCAGGCTCAACTGTTTGTACAGCTGTTTGGCTACTGTCAATCTTTGTCGTCCTCCAAGGTTTTTTTTAAAACATCGTTGGCAAAAGTGAGCTCTCCTATGATTCTCTTGAGGTTCTCATTTTCCTTTTTTACTGCTTTGACTGGATTGGATTTGCCATGAGTACCTAGGCTGAACTTTCCGGCATTCATGAATTTTTGCCTCCAGGCATTAAACGTCTGGGGGTGAACATTATGCTTCCGGCACAGTTCTGCTGTGCCGATATTGGTCTTGATTGATTCTAGTACGATGTGGATCTTTTGATCGGGTGTAAACTTGGTTTTCATAGTGTATTTCTCCGGTTATCTGACTTAAGATGTATGAATGCAAGCGTTCCTATTCTAGCTGGGTCCCCACCAAATTGGAGTGTGTTCCACAAAATGTTACTTTTTGTGGCATGATTTTACATACAACCTGCGTCATTTATGCGTCATCTCCCATTGTGCTGTAAACTCGACCGCGACACATATCCTATGGCAGCATTAATCCTTTCTGTGTTGTCAGTTAACCCACCGATGGAATTGGAATCATAATTTTATGCTAAAAATCAACAAAATTCAGTGCAAGCAAATCAATTAGTGCAACCTCTCAGATTTTTAATGCCTAAACCAAAAACCACAAGAGGTGCAACATATTGAGGGATTCACTCACATATGAAAATATCGCATCTGCCTTGTCAGAATTTGTGGAAAGATGTGACATCATGCCTCACGGATCCAATGCCAGACACTCAATACGGAATATGATAGACATAATGATGCCTGCATCTGCATGCACGGCATCGGTAGGCGGGTGTGCTGCAAGCTTGTATACCACATCAAACAGCATATTGTCCACCGATGAGTGGGTAAGAAAGGCGTTTGCAAGGAAAAAACCGGATGTGGTAGGGCAGGCAATAGAAGATACCATCT